>CAWBEV010000001.1:0-390941 GCA_963787935.1 uncultured Actinomycetes bacterium
CGGGTTGTCGATGGACTGAGCCTCCCACGCGCGACGCCGCGGAAAGCGCGTCGGCACGCTCGGTTGTGTCGGCGGGGGAGGAGCTCAGGCTCTGCGGGCTGGCCGCGAGGGCGCACGCTGTCCGACGATGCCGAGGAACGGTCTGGCGCGACTCGTTTCTCGCGTGCGGAGCGCGAGCGCCCACTACGGGCGCACCACGGCGGGCGAGTCGCCGTCGGCGATGAACCGGCGCGGTGCGTCCGGTGCCGTCGGCGTGCACCATCCAGATCGCCCCGTCGACGCCGTACAGCACGTGATCGTCGTCGAGCCACTCGGCCTGGTCGTCGACCGAGCGCGTCTCGGCGAGCGGGCGTCTCGCGCATCGTGGCGAGGTCGAGGACAGTCAGGCGCCAGGGCTCGGACTTCGAGTCGGTCCGCTTCTTGTAGGCGATCCGTGTGCCGTCCGGCGACAGCGAGGGGCATTCGACGTTCTCGTGGATGACCCGCGCGGTCCGGGCGCTGACCGACCCGCGGATGAGGTACGTCTTGCCGCCGGTCGCCAGCGTCGCGTAGAAGACGTCGCTGTCGCGCGCGAACGTGACGCCCCAGACGTTGACGTCGACCGCCGTCACCTGCCGGCTGCCCTTCAGCAGCGTGAACTGCTCGAGGTCGGCGATCTTCTCCCGCGCGCGAGGTCGATCAGCGTGGTCTGGGTGGAGAAGCTCCCGGCGTCGGCGTACGCGTGCCCGGTCACGAAGAGCGTCACCGCCCCGTACCGCCCGTCGGGCGACACCCGCGCCCGGCTGGGAATCCCGTCGACCGGCGAGCTCGTGGCGGACCTGCAGGTCGGCGTCGAACACCTCGACCTGGTAGCCGGCGGCGAAGCCGCGTGCCGCGGGCGAGACAGATGCCGCGGCCGGCGGCGAAGTAGACGCGATCACAGTTCAGCGGCGTACGCGTCGGCGCGCTGACCTGGCCGCCGGAGGTCGTCGAGATGCCGACCTGGCCGCGGTGCGCCGCGGGTTGCGGAAGACGACGGCCGGACGACGCGCGGCCTTGGCGGCGGGGAGCGCGTCTCGTGCGGCTGGCGCGAGACCGCCTGCGGCTTGTCGCTGCCGCGGATGCCGGACGCGATCGCCGCGACGGCGGCGATCAGGCAGGCCGCGACGAGCAGCCCGAACAGCGCGACGACGCCGCCGGTCAGGAATGCGCCGGCTCCCGGCTGCGCACGAGCAGCCAGCGCCGCCAGCGTCATCATCAGGACGAGCGCGGCGCCGAAGCAGACGACGGCGGCGTGGATCCCCCAGACGGTCCACAGCGCACCGAAGGCGATGGAGGCGATCAGGCTGGCCGATGCTCGTCACGGTACCGACCAGCGCCAGGCCGCTGCCGCGCACCTCGTCGGGCACGATCGCGCTGCCGAACGCCATCAGCACGCCGTCGGTCGCGGCGTAGTAGGCGCCGAGCAGCCCGAGCGCGCGCCAGCAGCACGATCCAGCCCGTCGCCGGAGCCAGGATCAGCGGCGTACACGACGAGCAGCAGCGCGTAGCCGCCGAGGAGCACGCGCCCGCGGCCGACGCGGTCGGCGAGCTTGCCCATCGGGACGGCGAGCAGCATGTAGGTGCTGGCGCTGCCGACGAACAGCAGCGGGAACAGCGACGTTCCGAGGTCGAGCTTCTCCTGCAGGGCGAGGAACACGAAGGCGTCGCTGACCGTCGCGAGGCTCAGGGCGCCGCCGGCGAGCAGCAGCGCCCGGTAGCGCGGGATCGCGCAGCAGCGCGAACGCGCCGCGCAGCGAGGGCGACCGCGCGGGCGCGACCGGCGTCCGGGAGCGATCTCCTTGGGCGGCACGAACAGCACGAGGATCGCGAGGCCGACGAGCGCCAGGCAGAAGCTGACGACGAAGATCGAGTTGAAGGCCAGCGGCGCGGCCGCGAGGATCGCGAAGGCGATCAGCGGGCCGAGCATCGCGCCCGTCGTGTCGAGCGCCCGGTGCACGCCGAACGCCGCGCCGAGATCGCGTCTCGGGCGTCGACAGCGAGATCATCGCGTCGCGCGGCGCGGTGCGGATGCCCTTGCCGGTCCGGTCGATCAGCACGATCGCGCCGATCGCCGAGACCGCGGTGCCCACGGTCGCCAGCAGGAGCTTGCAGACGCCGAGAGGCCGTATCCGGTCGACCGCGACCTCCTTGTGCGCTGTGCCAGCGGTCGCCGATGAAGCCGCTCGCCAGGCGCGACCAGCGACTGCGCGCCGTTGTAGAGCCCGTCGATGACGCCGAACGCCAGCGGCGAGAAGCCGCCGACGTACGACGAGGTACAGCGGCAGGATCGTGACCACCATCTCCGAGGAGATGTCGGTGAACAGGCTCGTGAGACCCAGCAGGAAGACGGTGCGCGCGACGCGCGGGCCCGAGCGCTCACGCGTCCAGCAGCCGACGACGGGCCCGGAGGAGCGACGTCGAGCTGGAGACCTGGTACACGACGTGTTCTGCGGGCTCAGCCGTCGAGCGGCTTCTGCCGTCAGAGCGTGACGACGCGCTTGCGCTCGGTCGCGACGTTCCTGGTCACGCCGCGGAAGTCCACGACCATGCTCGCCTCGCGCACGAGTTGCTCGGCGTCCAGGTCCGGGTGAACGGTGACGATCACGGTCACGTCGGCGTCCGCGAGAACGTCCGCCAGTGGCCGCGACTCGAGCCCGAACGCGGGCAGCCTCGGGACATAGGGATCGTGGTACTCCAGCTGTGCCCCGCGCTCGGCGAGGAGGCTCATGATCTTGAGCGCCGGCGATGCGCGCACGTCGCCGACGCCGGCCTTGTACGAGACGCCGATGATCGCCACGCGGGAGCCTCGAACCGGCTTCTCCTCGTCGTTGAGCGTCCGCGCGACCTTCTCCGCGCAGAAGTACGGCATCGCCCAGTTGACCTCGCCGGCGAGCTCGATGAACTCGGTCGACATGTCGTACTCGCGCGCCTTCCAGGCGAGGTAGAACGGGTCGACGGGGAGGCAGTGGCCGCCCATCCCGGGACCAGGGCGGAAGGACATGAAGCCGTAGGGCTTGGTGGCAGCCGCCTCGACGACCTCCCAGACATCGATGCTCATGCGATCGCAGAGCATCGCCAGCTCGTTCACGAGCGCGATGTTGACCGTGCGGAAGATGTTCTCGAGCAGTTTGGTCATCTCGGCCGCATCGGGAGTCGAGACCGGCACGACGACGTCGCAGATGTTGCTGTAGAGCTCCGTGGCACGCTCGAGGCAACGCGGGGTCAGGCCTCCGACGACCTTGGGGGTCGTGCGCAGCGTGAAGTCGGTTCGCCCGGGATCGATCCGCTCGGGCGAGAAGGCGAGGTTGAAGGTGTCGCCCGCCCGCAGGCCCGACTCCTCGAGCAGCGGTGCAAGTCGCTCTCGCGTGGTACCGGGGTAGGTCGTCGACTCGAGGACGACGAGCTGTCCGTGTTGAAGCACGCCCGCCAGCGACGTGCCGGCGGAGATCAACGGCTGCAGGTCGGGCTCGCGGTTGGCGGTGAGCGGCGTCGGCACGGCGATGATGACCGCGTCGACCTTCGCGAGGTTCGCGTAACGGGTCGTCACCTCGAATCGATCGCGAACCGCCGCAAGCCGTTCGGAGGAGACGTCCTCGATGTAGCTGCGCGACGCGGTGAGCGCCTGCACCTTGGACGCGTCGACGTCCAGCCCCACCACTCGGTGACCGGACTCGGCGAACTCCACGGCCAGTGGGAGCCCGACGTAGCCGAGTCCGATGATGCCGACGCTTATGCCGGTCTCGGCCTGATGCATTTGAGTCAGAACCTCCTGGTGGCGGATGGACGTCGACCGATTAACGGCGCGGGGAGCGATTTCTTCGCGCGAGCAGCGGCGATCGGTTCTTGACGGAGGCCGAAGCGCGAGTTGCGATGCGGATTCGGGGCACCGCAATGCTGGTCTTCGCCGCCCATGACGGCGCATCACCGCGCGATCGGAGCCGGGCACGACGAAGAATGCGACGGCTCCTCGGGGAGATACCTACCCAACCGCGGCAGATGCGTGACCTCGGCGGCGAGGACATTGCACCCTGTCGAGGGGGTTCATCTCCCATTCGCGTTGCCGGCGCAGTGCTGGACGATCCCCACTGGACCAAGGCACGGAAACCGGGGGGAATCTGATGACAGGAACGTATGGCCCGAAGGCAGCACCGACGCTTGCTTCGGGCGAGGAAAGTGTGTCGAGCCGCGGCACGGAGCGCCCGCCGATGATCGGCGAACTCGCGCTCGGCGACGAGGGCACGAAGAGCTCATTTCATCCACGCACGACTGCTCGGGAGTCGGATCACGTTGATCGCGTCATCCGTCGTGCGGTGGCCCGCGCGAAGGAGGGTGACCAAGAGGCTCTCCGTGTGCTGTATCTGAGGTACTCGGACAACGTCTACGGCTACGTCCGGAGCATCGTCCGAGACCATCACGACGCCGAGGACGTCACGCAGCACGTCTTTGCGAAGCTGATGACAGTCCTCGTGAAGTACGACCAGCGGAGCGTGCCTTTCCTCGGCTGGCTCCTGCGGCTCGCGCACAACGCGTCCATCGACCACCTACGTGCGCGCCGAGCCGTCCCGGCGGAGGAGATCTACGGACCTGACACGCGCGTCGACGACGGCGCCGGCGACCGTTCAATCGCGCTGCACGAGGCACTCGCTGCGCTGCCCGACGAGCAGCGCAGCGTCGTGCTCATGCGCCATGTATGCGGATTGACCCCGGGCGAGATAGCGATCCAGATGGGTCGCTCGGAGAGCTCCATCCACGGTCTGCATCATCGGGGCCGTCGCGCGCTGCAGGCCGAGCTCCTCCGCCAGGACTCGGCTCCGTCGACGGCGGAACTTGCGCCGGCATGAGCATCCAGCCATTGACCTCTGCACGGGCGGCGTCTCCCGGCGTTCCGTTCGTGCGCCTTGACAACGCCGACCCCGCGCTGCTCGAGGAGCTCCTGGGCGTCGTACGCGACGTCGCCTCTGAGGCCGCGTTCTCAATGGGGCGCCACCTCGACCAGTTCGAGGTCGACTTCGCCTCGTATTGCGAGGTGGAGCACGCGATCGGCGTCTCCTCGGGCACCGAGGCGCTCGCACTCGCGCTGCGCGCTCTCGGCGTCGGCGTCGGCGACGAGGTCGTCGTTCCGGCGAACTCGTTCGTGGCGACCGCGGAGGCGGTCAGCGCGGTCGGCGCTACACCACGATTCGTCGACGTCGACGCGGAAACGCATCTGCTCACAGCCGAACTGCTCGAACGCGCCATCGGGCCGACGGTGCGCGCAGTCATTCCGGTGCATCTCTACGGGGCGACGGTCGACCTTGACCCGATCATGGAGGTCACGCGCGCCTCAGGTATTGCGGTCGTGGAGGACGCCTGCCAGGCCCACGGCGCCTGGTACAGAGGCCGTCGCGTCGGCACGATCGGGGATGCCGGCTGCTTCAGCTTCTACCCAACCAAGAACCTCGGCGCCTGGGGCGATGGGGGTGCGGTCGTGACGAACGACCGAGCGGTCGCCGACACCGTCCGCCTGCTCCGCTCGCACGGCGAGCGGCCTCGCTACCACCACCTGACGATCGGCACGACGGCGCGGCTTGACGCACTGCAGGCAGCACTCCTGCGCGTGAAGTTGGCGCGACTCGACCAGTGGAACGACCAGCGCCGAGTTAACGCGTCCCGGCTGCTGCATGCACTGGAGGGCGCCGACGTCGCGCTCCCGCACGCGCCGTCCCCGGGTGTGGACCACGTGTACCACCTCTTCGTCGTCCGGAGCGAAGATCGCGACAGCCTGCGCGAGCATCTCACCGCGCATGGCGTTGCATCCGCAGTGCACTATCCGGTGCCGATCCATCGTACGCAGGCGTACGCCCACCTGGGCTACGACGAGGGGAGCCTTCCGGTGGTCGAGCACACCGCCGCACGAATCTGTTCGCTCCCGATGTTTCCCGGAATGAGCGACGCGGAGGTCGAAGCGATCGCTGCCGTCATTCGCACCTGGCAAGGACCCGAGGCACCTTAGGGCGTCCGTGCGGCGGGTATCGGGATGCAGCGACGTGGCCAAAGCACCAGCCTCCTCGTAACGAGTCTTCGTCGGGATCCGACGTTGATCGAGCGTTGGAGTTCACCGGGAAGTTCGGATCCCTGGCTCGTCCGTCGACCGCGAACACGATGACGCCCGAACTCGCCGCCACGCTCACGATCCACGAGGAGAAGGTGCTTGACAGTGCGCTTGGCGGCCGGCGCGTCGTGGCCGGCGCGCGGCTCCCAATGCGAGTCCCGCGCTCGCAGGCGCACGCCGAGCAGAGGGCCTTGCCCACGCTGGCCCAGCGCGAGTCACGACATCGGAGACTGCTGGCGAGTGCAGACGCCCTTGCCGCGACTGCGTCGTTGCTGCTCGTCTCGTCCTTGGTGAGTTCCGGAGAACGCAGGCTCGCCGTGATCGCGGGAATGCCTCTCGTGATCATCCTGTTCAAGGTCGCCGGGCTCTATGACCGCGACCAGCTGCGCCTTGCGCATTCGACCTTGGATGAAGCGCCTCTGCTCCTCCAGCTGACCGGTCTCTACACGCTGGGGGTCGCCATCCTCGAGCCGCTCGTGTTGGGCACGGCCCTTGGGGGCCGAGAGATCGCCGTCCTGTGGCTGGCGACGTTCGCGGCCGTGGCTGGGGCCCGGATGGTGGCCCGGGGCATTGTTGGACGCACCTTCAGCCCAGAGCGGTGCCTGATCATCGGCGAGCGCGAGCGCGCCGACCGGATCCGGAGCAAGCTCGCGGCCAGTCACGCCCGCGCGAGCGTAATAGCCACTCTGCCCTGGGGTGGCGACAACCTGGATCTGCTTGATCCCCGGAGCGTACGTCGCATCGTCGAGGAACTGCGAGTCCACCGCATCATCATCGCTCCGACGACGACGGACTCCTCAGATGTCGTCGAGTTGATCCGGCTTGCCAAGGCGGCCGGCGTACAGGTCAGCGTGCTTCCGCGGATGCTCGAGGTCGTCGGCTCTGCCGTCGAGTTCGAGGATGTCGACGGCATGACCGTGATGGCGGTTCGGCCGTTCGGTCTGCCCCGTTCCTCCCGCATGCTCAAGCGCGGCTTCGACTTCGTCGCGACATCGCTCGGGCTGCTGGTGGCGGGTCCCGTTGTCGCGGCCATCGCGGTCGCCATCCGTCTGGACACCAAGGGGCCCGTCTTCTTCCGCCAGGTCCGGGTCGGGCGTGACGGGCGACACTTCCGGATCTACAAGTTCCGCTCGATGGTGGTCGGTGCCGACGCACAGAAGGATCTGCTGCGCGACCTCAACGAAGTCGGCGACGGGATGTTCAAGATCAGCGACGACCCACGCGTGACGCGCGTCGGCAGGCTTCTGCGGGGCACATCGCTCGACGAGTTGCCGCAGCTCTTCAACGTCCTGCGCGGCGAGATGAGTCTCGTTGGCCCGCGGCCGCTCGTGACAGACGAGGACGCCCAAGTGGTGGGGCTCGACCGCAGCCGGCTCCACCTCACCCCGGGGATGACCGGTCCCTGGCAGGTGCTGGGGGTCCGCGTCCCGATGCAGGAGATGGTCGGGATGGACTACCTCTACGTAGCCAACTGGTCGCTGTGGCTCGACCTGAAACTGCTCGTGCGTACGGCCCGGCACGTGCTACGCCACGGGAACGTCTAACCGGCACAGCCGACCGCCGTGCTCGCCGGTCTCCGGTGACGACAGAGTTCGACCTTGAAGTCCCGGGACCTCGACGCTCCCGCGCCCGTGAGGCCCGAAGCGTGGCGGCGACGGCGCTCAGCTGAGGACGATCTCGGCGCCGTCTCCGATCGACACCCGGATCGCTCCTGGGAGCTGGAAGCCGCGGACGACGCGTGCGCCGCGCCCGATCAGGCTCGACTCAAGCCGTGTGCCGACGAAGCGCAGCTCGGCCTCCGCCAGAACGATCGAATGCTCGATCTGCGCGCCTTCGATCGTCACGCCGGCGCCGATCGAGGTGAACGGACCAACATAGGCGTCCTTCAGTCGTGCTCCGGGTCCGATGATGACGGGGCCGCGCAGCAGCGTGCGCTCCAGTCGAGCGGTGGGATGCACGCTTACCGGCCCCTGAACGGTGCAGTCTTCGAACAACGTGGGGTCGAAGTCGGCCCTCAAGCCCTCGAGGGCGCGACGGTTGCCCTCGAGCAGCGTGTCGAGGTGGCCGGCTGACAGGAGACAGCCGTCGACCTGCTGTACGCGTGCGCGGCCCCCGAGGGCGCGTACCCCGGCCACCGGATCGTGTCCGGCCCCGGGGTTGGCAAGAAGAATCGCAATCGCTTGCGGGCTCAGTAGGTAGCCCGGCGTGCTCGCTCCGATGAGCGGATCCGCGGGCCCCGGGAGCCGCAGCGCGAGCGCGTCGAGTCGCTCCCGGGCGAAGGTCGAGATGTGGGAGTGCATGCGCTCGAGCAGGAGCGCGCTGCCATGCTGCACGAGGACCGGCTCACCGCCGAGGAACTCCTCAACCGCTGCGAGCGCACCGGTGAGGCCGGCGGAGGGTTTCCAGTCCATGAACCGAGCACTGAGCTGCCAGCGGCCCCCGTCGCCGACCGCCCGCCGAATCGGTTCGTCAGGCTCCTCCTCGGTCAGTATCGCCGCTTCCAGCACGCCCGCGGCGCGCAGCGCCTCGAGATTGTGGAACAGGACAGGGCGATTCGCGATCGGGAACAGGTGGGCACTGCCACGAACGTCAGCAGGAGACCCGCAATCGTCGCCTGACCGTCCGGCCAGGATGAGCGCCTTCGCGATCTCCATATGTCAGTAACGGCTGATGGATGCCGGTACATCCGCGGCCGGTCTCCGAGCGAGCATGAAATGCGGGTGCGTCGTCTACGCGGTCAGCGTTGGAGCCGCGAAAGCACGAGGCTCCACGTCCCGTTCTATCAGCGTGCAGCCGCTCAACTCAGACAAGGATGACGCGATGATCAACCTTGCCGTCGTGGGGTACGGCTACTGGGGTCCGAATATCGTGCGGAATGTCATGGATCGCCCAGAGTTGGCGCTCTGGGGTCTGTGCGAGATGAACTCCGAGCGGGTCGCGAAGTTCAGCAGCCGTTACCCGGGCGCGCACACCACCGCCAGCTTCGAAGACGTGCTCGCCGATCCGGCGGTCGACGCGGTGTCGATCGCCACGCCGCCGAGCACGCATTACGCGCTCGTCCGACAGGCGCTTGAGGCAGGGAAGCACGTACTCGTCGAGAAGCCGCTCGCAACGAGCTCCGTCGAAGCCGAGTCGCTCGTCGACATTGCCGACCGCAAGGGTCTCGTGCTCATGCCCGGTCACACGTTCCTCTACAGCCCCGCGGTGAACAAGGTTCGTGAGCTGATCGAGGCCGGCGATCTCGGCGAGGTCTATTTCATCACCTCGTCGCGGATGAACCTCGGCATCTACCAGCCGGACGGCGTGGTCAACGACCTCGCTCCGCACGACCTGTCGATTCTGCTCTACTGGCTCGAGCAGCCCGTTTCGATCGTTTCGGCGTCAGGCTCGACCGTGTTCCAGAACGGCGTGCCCGAGACGGCGTTCCTGACGCTGTGCTTCGAGGACGGTCCGACGGCGAACGTGCAACTGTCCTGGCTGGCGCCGCACAAGGTGCGCCAGACCATCATCGTTGGCAGCAAGCGAATGGTGGTCTACGACGACGCCGCCAGCGACGGTGCGGTTCGCATCTACGACCGCGGGTTCGACTTCACGGAGCCTTCGAACTTCGGCGAATACCAGTTGACCTACCGCTCCGGCGACATGCTGGTTCCGCGCCTGGACGCGGCGGAGCCACTCGGCCTCGAGCTCGAGGACTTCGCCCGCGCGATCAACACCGGAGCACGACCGCGATCGAGCGCGACGCTCGGCTTGGAGATCGTGCGCATCCTCGAGGCTGCGCACGCCTCGCTCACCTCTTCGGGTCGCCCGGTGGGGCTTCCCGGAGCTCGCGACTTCACCCAGGTCCGCACGCTCCGCTGAGCCTCGACGTGGTCAAGCTCGCCGCCGCCGGGCTCCGGAAGACGGGTCTTTCGCGCCCACAGATGGTTAACGCGCATTCGGTGGTCGAAGCTGCTTGGGTCTGCAACGCGTCGACTACAATTCCTGCCGCGTGGGCCAGGCCCCCGCGACGCGGGCCTCGCCACTCCACATCGCCCAACGGAGGCGCTGGCAGTCATGTCGCGGACGACGTACCGGCTCTTGGATGGGCAGTAGCCGAAGCCCGCGCGGCCGGCGAACTCGCTGCGGTGCGCGCAGCCGGGGTAGTTGGCGCACCCGATCAGTGTCCGGTCGACCAGGCGGTGGGATTGCGAGTGTCGGGCAGCGCTGGGAACCATCGGCAGCAGCCGGCTGATCTGGTCAGGAACGACGATCCGAGCCAGACCGATGATCGCCTGCGCAACCCGCCAGGACCTCCCCGGCGGGCCGAGCCGTGGGATTCAAAGCGACGTTGCACGAACGTACGCTGCAATGACCAAGGGTCTCCAGCGATGCGGACATCTCGCGCTTCAATCACGAGGTTGCCGGACGCGAGACGCTGCGCTTTACCTCAATGCCACCCGCCCGACGGCGCAGCTTATGTCAGGCCTCGAGCTACGGACGGTCTGTCCCGTGTCGTCCCAGACGTTGCCGGCGAGGTGTGGCGTACTCGCAGTTCGCGTCGGCCCCCAGTAGCCGCCCGCGGCGAAGTAGGTCGGCGAACCGTTGCCGACCACCGACGCGGTCGACGCTGCTCCGAACCTTGGCATCCCTGCGCAGTAGAGCGAGTAGCCGCCACCAGCGAGCAGGTTGTTGTGACCTGACGTTGCGATGTGGGAGGTACGCCCGGGTCGATCGTTAGCAGGATGTTGGAGGTCTGCGAGCACGGGTTGCGAACCGTGTTGTGTTGCATCGTGATGTTGGTCCGCCGCTGAACTGGAACCCGTCGAAGTGGTTCGGTGCCGACGTTACAGAACGCGTTGCTGTCGGCCATCCGTCGTTGTTGGCGTCCGGGCCGTGATGCACATCGAGTCTTCGATGATCGACGTTCTCGCTGAAGTGCGCGCAGTCCGCGCCGTTGTGGAAAAGACGTTGCGGGCGGTGTAGCCGTTGAACGCGATGCCCTTGATGTCCACGTGGCCGCCCATGTTGATCTCGACATGATCGAGCGCAGGTTGGCGTCGTGCGATCCCAGTTACCGCCGTTCTTGACGCTGATCGCGTAGTAGGGAGTCGGTGTTGATCAGCCGGACGTTGCGGATCGTCACGTTCAGCGCCGTGACGATGATCGCCGCCCGTTACGACCTTGTTCTCGTACACCTGGCCGGCTTGCTCAGCGTCACGACACCGTTGACCGGGGTCAGCGCAGTGCCGGGCGTGACGCCGGTGTTGGTCACGTCCGGGAAACCACACGCAGACGGATTCGGCATGCAGTTCGTTCCGGACGAGGGCGGGGTAGGAGCGGGAGCAGGGCAGCCGTCATTGGACGCGACGCCTGCCGCACTCGGGCAGCGGTCGCTGTCATCGGGAACGCCGTCGCCATCGGAATCGGCTGGAGGCGCCGGGCAACCCGACGGAGCCGGACCGGCCTGCGACGGGCATTGATCCGAGCTGTCGGCGAGACCGTCCCCGTCCATGTCTGCGGGCGGGGGCGGGGCGGGGGCGACGGTGACGCCGACGAGGGCGGAGCGGGCGGCGGCGGGGGCGGCGCCACCGGAAGTGCTGGTCGAGCTGTCGGCGTAGATCGACGCCGGGGAGCTTGCGTGCTTGGAGCCCGTGCGATACGAGCCGGGCAGCGAGCGCAGGGACGACGACGACGACCGGTAGCTTGTGCCACCGGCGCTTCCCTTGTCGCGGAAGCGGATCGTTCCTGCGAGTGCCGCGTGGTTGAAGCACGGTCGTCCAGTAGCTGGTGCCCACGGTCACGCGGATTGCGGAGGTCAGCCCGCACGAGTTCCAGCCGGTCTTTGGCGCTGAGACCACGCAGCCGCCCAGCTTCGTGCCCGGTTTCGTCGACCCCGAATACAGGCCGAGCTCGACGCGGCCGGCGGTGCTCGACGCGTCGAGATAGACCTTCACGCGGTTGACCGATGTCGAGGCGGATGCGACCGCCTTGAACGCCTCGGCCACGCCGGCGGGGTTCGTGTCGCGCGTGGACTGCACCGCCTCGGAACCGACGGGGGCGGCGGCTGCTGCTGCCGGAAGGGCAAGCGCGGTGGCGGCCAGCGCGATCGTGAGCGCTGACCGGCCTGTGCCGGCGCGCGAGCAGCCGGCCCTTCCGAGCAGGGGCATGGTGGGGAGACCTCCTCGTTGGGGGGAGATGCCGCCGCCCCTAGCAAGCGCTTACGGCCGGACCGATCGGTGAGCACGCGGCCCACCGCGAGAAAGCCGGTTACGCGTGGGAGAGGACGTCTGGCCGGCAACGCATCGCCTGCCGTCGTGCGTTGCGTGAGTGCTTTCCGTCCCGACTGGACATCTGTACGGGCGGACGCCGGCCTCTTCTGCCTAGCTCCGCGTACGACCAAGAAGACGTCCTGTGCGACGAACGGTTGGATACCGACCTTCGACGGCGCATTTCCGGCGCCACGCCGGAGTGAGGCTCAGATCAGAGGTGAGGCAGAGCCTTCAGCGCGAAGTCCTTGGCCACCGCGCAGGGCGCCGAGATGCTCAGCACTCGGCCCCGCGAGAGCGGTACGTAGAGCATCGGCTGGCCGTAGGTTCCGCAGAATGCGGCACGGCCGGAGACTGCCACCGGCTGCCGCTTTCGGATCTGCGGCTTGATCTTTTCGAAGTTCGTCGTCTGCACGGCGACCGCGATGAGCGACTTGCCCGTCTGCGTCCGGTAGATGCAGGTCGGCCCCTGGGGCGCTTCGACCGGCTCCTGTATGGGCGCGCCGACGATTCGGTGCGCCTCGCTGGCGGTGACCAGATTGCATGGGCTGAAGCGGTTGCCGGGGTGGCTCGTCTGACTGTCGAGCAGTTGCTGGTAGTTCGATCGACCACCGGTCTGGGGGACGACGGCGTCCGGGTGCCGGCTCGGGCGCGCGGGATGCTCGCCTGACTCCGACCGGCGCCGACCCGATCCAGCGGCCCTTCGAACGGACGGGGGCCGCAGCTTGCTTCGCGTGATCGCTGGACGCGCTCGGCTCGCGCGGCGCGCCGGCCACCTCCGGCGCGGAGGGCTCGGCGACGAGCGGGTTCTGTGGGCTGCCGGGCGCCGGGCGCGCCGCCTCGTGACCGCCGCACGCGGCAAGAGAAGCGACGATCAGCGCGAGCACGCTGATCGTGGGCAGCATCAGGAGCCGGTGGCGGATGGGCGTCATCGCTAGGTCCCGGGGGCGAACAGGACGTCCACCCAGTAGTTGGCGGCGTTGAAGCTGTCGAACGGGAAGACGGACGTAGCGCTGTACGCGTACACGCCGTTAGCGCTGCTGGCGCTGGGGAGCGCGTGCAGCGGCGAGTTGTCGAACGGGCCGGAGGCGAACGCTGCGCTGGTGACCGAGTAGTGGCCGTTGGGCGCCAGGTAGGCGGCCACGTAGGTCGTGTTCGCCGCGATCGTCACCGGGGCAGCGAACGTCACGGCCTGCCAGCCGGACGCGGTCTCGTTGCTGAACGGCCCCTGTGCCAGCAGCTGGCCGTCGGCG
This sequence comes from uncultured Actinomycetes bacterium, assembly GCA_963787935.1. Lineage (GTDB taxonomy): Bacteria > Actinomycetota > Thermoleophilia > Solirubrobacterales > Solirubrobacteraceae > F1-60-MAGs163. The sequence continues at coordinate 13,614 of CAWBEV010000001.1, forward strand.
GACCACAAGCTGCCGACGTGGGCACCGGTGTTGGCTGCGGCCTTGTGGAAGCGGATGCCCGTCACCGACGCCCGCGACGTCGGACCTGAACTTCACGCCGAGCACGACGGAGCCCGGGTCGCCACTGTCGACCGTGGCCGGCGTGGCGAGCTCGAAGATCGAGTTCTGCGGCGTCACAGCGGCCGTTGCGCTCGAGGCCGGGCCGGTGCCGGCGACGTTCGACGCCTTGACCGTGAACGTGTAGCTCGTCCCGACCGTCAGGCCGGTGACCCGCGCGCTGGTGGCCGATCCGTCGCTCACCAGCACCGGCGTCTGCGCCGTCGAGCCGATGAACGGCGTGACCGTGTAACCCGTGAGCGCGCTCCCGCCGTCGTTACTCGGTGCCGTCCAGGTCACGCTCGCGGACTTCGAGTCGGCCTGCGACGAGACTGCGGTGGGCGCGCCCGGCGGATTGGCCGTCGTCGGCGTCACGGAGTTGGAATGCGCCGACTCGGGCCCGAGGCCGCTGGGGTTCGCGGCCTGAACCGTGAACGTGTACGCCGTGCCGCCGGTCAGCCCGGTGACCGTCGTGCTCGTCGCCGGCGGCGTTCCGGTGATCGTCTTCGACGGCTGGGCGGCCGAGCCGATGTACGGGGTGATCTTGTAGGATGTGGCGGGCCCACCGGACGAGGGCGCCGTCCACGACACGGTCGCGGAGGTCTGCCCGGCCGTGGCCGAAACGCTTGTCGGCGAGCCGGGAGCTGGCGCGGGCGCGAAGAGCACGTCAACCATGTAGTTGCTCGCGTTGTACGTCCCGTTCGGGAACTGGCTCGAGGTGCCGTAGGCGTAGAGGCCGTTGGGGCTGGTGGAGTTGCCAATCGCGTGCAACGGCGGGTTGTCGACGGCGGAGGCAAGGCCGCTGGACGTGACGGAGTAGTGCCCGTTCGGCGCGAAGTAGGAGGCGACATACGTCGTGTCAGGTGTGATGGACACGGGGCTCGAGAAGGTCGCGGTCTGCCAGCCGCTGGCGGCCTCGCCGGTGAACGTGGCCTGCGCCAGCCGTGTCCCGGAGGCGGTCCACAGGCTGCCGATGTGCGTGCCCGTGTTGCCGGCTGCCTTGTAGAACCGGATGCCGGTCACGGAGCCGTTGAAGTCGGCCTTGAACTTGACCCCCAGCTCGACCGGCGAGGTGTCGCCGGAGTCGGTGATCGTCGGCGTGGCGAAGTCGAAGACCGTCGCCTGTGGGGTCACGGCGTTGGAGACCGCCGATGGTGCGCTCGTGCCGACGCCGTTGGTCGCCGTGACCTTGAACGTGTAGCTCGTGCCGTTGGCCAGTCCGGTGACGGTCGCGCTCACCGCGGACGCGGAGACCTGTACGGGCGTCTGCGCGGTCGTGCCGTTGTAGGGGGTCACGGTCTGGCCGGTGATCGCGCTGCCACCGTCGCTGGTGGGCGGAGTCCACGTCACGCGGGCGGACTGCGTGGCGGGCGTGGCGGTCACGTTGGTGGGCGCCATCGGGACGACGGCGGACACCGGCGTGACAGAGTTCGACGGCGCCGAGTCGGGTCCGCTGCCGTTCGCGTTGACGGCCGTCACCCGGAACGTGTACGTGGTCCCCGAGTTGCAGGCCCGAGATCGACGTGCTGGTGGCCGGCGCCGCGACGGTCTTCGGCGTCTGCGCGGTCGAGCCGACGTAGGGAGTGACCCGGTAGGAGGCGACCGGGCCGCCGCTCGAGGGCGCCGTCCACGTGATATTCGCCGAGGTCGGGCCGGCCTCCGTCGCGCTCGCGCCCGTGACCTGGCCGGGCGTCGGGAGGGCGTAGAGCACGTCGACCCAGTAGTTGGCGGCGTTGTACGTGCTGGACGGGAAGCTGCTCGTCGCGCCATAGGCGTAGACGCCGTTGGTGCTCGTGGTGTTGCCCAGCGCGTGCAGCGGCCCGTTGTCAACGGCGGAGGTGAGGCCGCCGCCCGTCGCCGTGTACGCGCCGTTGGGCGAGAAGTACGACGCGACGTACGTGGTGTTGGCAGTCACGGAGATCGGGCTGGCAAACGTCACCGTCTGCCAGCCGCTCGGCCGTCTCGTTGGAGAAGGTTGCCTGGGCAAGCCGCGTGCCCGATGCCGTCCACAGGCTGCCGACGTGCGTGCCGGTGTTGCCGCTGCCCTTGTAGAAGCGGATGCCCGTGATCGATCCGCTGAAGTCGGCGGTGAACTTCACGCCCAGCTCGACGCCTACGCCGTCGACGTAGTCCGTGCCTCCCGGGTTCGCGAAGTCGAAGATCGTGGCCTGCGGGACGACCGCATTGGAGGCGGCAGACGCGGGGCCCGTACCGACGGAGTTCGTCGCCGACACCTTGAAGGTGTAGCTCGCTCCGTTCGTGAGGCCGGTGATCGTGGCGGTGGTGGCGGTGGCGCTGACCGACATGGGCGTCTGCGCCGTTGTGCCGATGTACGGTGTCACGGTCTGCCCGGTGATCGAGCTGTCCCCGTTGGAGGACGGCCCCGGTCCACGTCACCTTTGCGGACGAGGTCGCGGGCTGCGCCGTCACTCCGGTCGGCGCTGATGGGGCGACGGGGCCCGTCGGCGTCACGGTGTTGGACGGGGGAGATTCGGGCCCGGAGCCGTTCGGGTTCGACGCCTGCACGGTGAAGCGGTAGGTCGTGCCTGTCGTGAGACCGGTGACGGTGGTCACGGTGGCGGGCGCTGGCACCGTCTTCGGTGTCTGCGGCGTGGAGCCGATGTACGGGGTGATCTTGTATGAGGTGGGGGTGCCGCCGGTCGATGGAGCGGTCCAGGTCACGTTCGCCGACGTTCCGCCCCCCTCGACGGCGCTCACGCTCGGAACCGGTCCGGGCACTGGGGTCGGGGTGAACATCACGTCGACCCAGTAGTTCGAGGCACCGAACGAGTTGGCCGGGAACGTGCTCGAGGAGCCATAGGAATAGATGCCGTTCACCGTGGAGCCGGTGTTGCGCACCGCGTGCAGCGGCGGGCTGTCGAGCGTCGCGCCGCCGTTGGGTCCGGGCGAGGGCGCCCGGTAGAAGTAGTCCTGTGTGGCGGCGTAGTGACCGTTGGGCGCGTAGTACGACGCCACATAGGTGGTGTTCGGCTGGATGTCGACGGGAGTCGAGAACGTCGCGGTCTGCCAGCCCGATGCCGTCTCCGATGTGAACGTCGTCTGCGCAAGCCGCTGGCCATCTGTGGTCCACAGGCTGCCGCTGTGGGTGCCGATGTTCGTCGCGGCCTTGTAGAAGCGGATCCCGCTGATGGTGCCGTAGGTCGTGGAGGTGAACTTGACGCCCACCTCGACGGGCGATCCATCACCGGCGTCCGCGACGCCCGGCGTCACGTTCGAGCCCCACAGCGAGCACGGGCACGTCACGTTGACGGTCGCGCCTGCGCCCGGCGTCTGGATGTTGCCGCTGTCGTCCGTTGCGCGGACCTTGAGCGTCGTCGACGGGGAGCCGTGTGCGGTCCACGTGTACGTCCAGCTCGTGGTGCCGGTCGCGGGGTGCCACGTGCTGCCGCCATCGGTCGAGACCTCGATGCCGGCGACGACGCCCCCGGTGTCGGACGCCGTGCCGGTCAGCGTGACCTTCGATCCGTCGGCGACGGTGCTGGGCGGGGACGTGATCGTCGCCGTGGGCGCGGTCGTGTCCGTCGTCGCGGACGCCGCGACGAGGCCGGTCTGTAGCGTCGCGGGCTGCGAGCCCATGTCGGCGAACAGGTTGACCGTCGCCTGTTGCATGTTGCGGTCGACCGGGTTGCCTCCCGGGTTCGCGTCGCTCAGGCCCCACGCCCACTGGACGGTACCCGCGCCGAAGACGCGCGCCCCGCTCGAGGCGCGGTACATCGTCATGTTGTGGGTCGCGCTCTGGCCGAGTTGCGTCGTGGTGCCGTAGTCCTTGAAGACCTCGAGGTTGCTGGCCGTCGTGGACGACAGGTCGAACGCTCCCGCCGGCCGGAAGCCGTTGTCCGCGTCGGCGTCCCACTCATAGCCGAGCGTGTCGGGCGCGAGCTGCAGACTCTGGCCCGGGCCGAGGCTCGTCGCCGCCGTGTTGCGCCACATCCGCAGCTGGCGGTACGCGTACGGAACGGTGATGCGGGTCGTCCCGGAGTTGACCACGAAGGACTGGCCTGTGAGGGCGTTCTCGGGACTGGTCCCATCAGCCGCCGTGGTGAAGCGCGGGTCGCGCCAGGTGCCTGTCCACTCGACCGGGTCCGCGCGCGCGTCGAAGTGGGTGTCCTTGTAGGACACGAGCGTGCGGTCCGGCGTGTTGGTCCCGTCCGCACTCGGCTCCCAGCGGGTCTTCCAGAAGCCCTCGTTTCCACTGAAGAAGGCGAGGTTGACGCCCGCGTCGCGGGCGGCTTCCATGCTCGATCGCTGCGTCGCCGACCAGTACTCGTCGTGGCCGCTGGAGATGAACAGCTTGTGGTTCTTGAGCAGCGAGCCACGGCGGTTGACGTCGACGTTGCTCACGTAGCTCGCGTCGAACCCGTTCGCCTCGAGGAAGCGGATCATCGAGTACTCGGCGCCCCCGAAGAGACTGGACGGCCCTTCGGTCTGCAGCGGCCGGTTGTAGGAGACCTTGTACGCGCCGTTGTAAGCCTTTTGCTGCGGGTCAGGGCAGGCGGCGATGGTGCACTGGTAGAGGCTGTTGCCACCGTAGGTGTTGTAGGCCTGCCACGTTGCGTCGGAGGTCTGCACGACGACGTCGGAATGGCTGGAGTCGTCGCGCACGACGAAGATGATCTGGCTCTCGGCGCCATCGGCGCGCACGAGGTGCGCGATGTAGACGCCCGCGACGGCTGTCGTGGGGACGCTCCACGATCGCGACACCGACCAGTTGCCGCAGTCGATCAGGCCGGTGCTCTGGAACGTCTGGCACGGCGGCTGGGTCGAAGGGCCCGTCGGCGCGAGGTTCGACGCGATGAGCCGCGCACCGTCACCGCCGTAATAGCCGAGGCGCAGGATGTCGATGTGGATAGTTCGACGAGGTCGACTTGATCTTGAAGCCGACCGTGTCGCCGACGTTGACGCTCATCGCCGTGGCGAAGCCCTGGATGTCGGCGTCGCCGTTGCCGTCGACCTCCCACGTGCTGGGGTCCGCCCCCGGCAGCGTGTTCTCGCACGCGACCTTGTTGACGACCGGCGGCGTGCAGGCCGCCGCGCGGGATGCGGCGGGAGCGATCGCGAGGCTCGCGAGCGCGGCCAGGATCGCGAGCAGTCCGATGAAGAACGGTCGGCATGAGGCTGGGCGGATCGCCGGCGCGAGATGCATGCACCCGATCAACGGGCGCTCGACGCGCAGAACTCGCGCACGGATCAAAGACGTTCTGGCCAGCGTCGCGTCGATAGGAAGTCCTGGCCCGCGAGCTGCGTTGCTTGGGCGGAGGCGACATGCCTCTCGTTCACATGCAGAGGGCGATACATCCATCCCGGGCGCGGTTGTGGCCCCTAGGCGTCGTGGCCATCAGCATCGTCGTGGCGCTCGTTTCAGCGGTGCTCGCGTACGGAACGGTCAAGCCGGTCGCCGCGGCGTCGACGCACGTCTTCGTCGACACGGCGTCTCCGTCGGTCGTGCACCGTCCCGACTATCCCGTCTCCGCGCTGATCCAGCGCGCCGAGCTGCTCGGCCGCGTCATGACGAGCCCGCCGGTGGTCGAGCAGATCGCGCGCCGCGCCGACGTGCCGGCCGGGACCAGATCGCGGCTGAGGCTCGCACCACCGCCCCGTGCCAGCGGCGTTCACGGAGCCGGGGAGCGAGGAGCGGGCGAGCGCGATCCTGATGTCCGACCGCCCGTATCGCATCGAGGTCGAGGCGCGGCAGTCGACCCCGGTCCTGGACATCTACACGCATGCGCCGTCGACTGCCTCGGCTGTGCGGCTCGCGGATGCCGCGGTCGACGGCCTGGAGCAGCGCCTGCGCGCGCTCGCCGCCGACGAGCGACTCCCCGAGCGCGACCAGGTCGTGCTGCGTCAGCTCGGAGCGGCCCGTGGAGGGGTGGTGAACGCCGGCATGGCGGGCGCCATTGCCGTGATCACGTTCCTCGTCGTGTTCGCGCTGGCGTTCGTCGCCCTGCGCTACCTGACCCGCGAGCCGACCGCGCCGGCCCAGCCATCGCGCCTCGGATTCGGGGCGCAGGACGCGTGGCCGCACACGACACGGCTCATGCCGTGGATGTTCGCGCTCTTCCTGGCGATCGTCTGGCTGGTGCCGTTCGACGAGATCCGCTTGAACATACCGTCGCCGATCGACCTCACCTTCGACCGGCTGGTGCTCCCCATCGTCGTCGCGATGTGGATGCTCGCGTTGCTGATGGGGGGGAGCGCGGCGCCGCGACTGCGGCTGACACGGATCCATGTCGCGGTCGGCGCGTTCGTGCTCTGCGCGTTCGTGAGCGTGATCCTCAACGCCGACTCGCTCAACCAGACCCTGGAGCTGGACGGCGCGCTGAAGCAGCTCCCGCTCTTGGTCTCCTACGTGTTCGTGTTCGTCATCGCGTCCACCGCCGTGCGGAGCAGCGAGGTGCCGCGCCTTCCTCACCTACACGCTCGTGCTCGCGGTGATCTGCGCCATTGGCGTCCTCTGGGAGTATCGCTTCAAGCAGAACCTCTTCTACGAGTGGTCCGACAAGCTGTTTCCGGGCATCTTCGAGGTCGGGAAGGTCGACTCCGCGGCCGTCGACGACCTCGGTCGGCGTATGGTTCGGGGCCCGGCCAACGTGCCGCTGGAGACCGTGGCGATGCTCGCGATGGCGCTGCCGATCCCCCTCGTGCGCCTCACGCAGTCCGAGCGCTGGCGTGATCGGCTGCTGTACGGCTTCGTCGCCTGCCTGCTCTTCGCCGCAACGTTCGCGACGTTCCGCAAGAGCGCGCTGCTCGCGCCACTCTCCGTCGTCGGCACGATCGCGTACTTCCGGCGCAGCGAACTGCTCAAGCTCGCGCCGATGGCGCTGGTCACTGGTCGTGCTCATCCCCGTCCTGGCACCGGGTGCCGTCGCGATGACCACTACGCAGTTCGAGCCGGGTCGGCTGGGCGTGGCGACTGTGAGTGATCGCACCGCGGACTACGACGCCGTCCGCCCAGAAGTCTGGAGTCACCTGCTCTTGGGGAGAGGTTTCGGCAGCTACGATCATGTGACGTACCGCGTCCTCGACTCCGAGATCCTACGCCGGCTGATCGAGATGGGCGTGCTCGGCACGCTCGCATACCTGTTCATGATTGGGTCGGTGATCTGGACCGCTCGCGCTGCGATCGCCGAGCGCGATCGCACGTGGGCGCCGCTTGCGCTCATCGGCACTGCCGCCGCGGTTTCGTTCGCAGTAGTCTCGACGCTCTTTGACGTGATGTCCTTCGCCCACGCCGTGTACATCTTTCTCTGCATGGCCGGCCTGGTCGCCGCGGTCGCCTCGCACCGCAAGGACGAGGGCCGCTTCGAGACCGAGCGCCGCATGCGCTTGTCCTCGACGCCTGATCCGGGGGCACCCTTGATACCCCGCGGTAGAGGCCCGCTTGAAGCGAAACGGCCCGTGACGAGTTCGCGTGCGCCCGACCGGGTCAGGAGCAGGTCGCCCTAGCAGCGCCTGGCGCTGCTCCACCGTGCCCCCACCGCGAAGTCGGCCCCCGCTGACGGGCCGGCGCAGGGAGTGAGGGATCGTCGACCGATCGCATGGTGGCGACCGCGAGATCCTCCACGGATTGGTACCTGGGGTGTGCCGCGAATCTCGCACGCATCGCCGAGGAAGTTGCCCAAGGCAAGGCAAGGCGCTGCGGCGGGCTGATGAGCTGCCTCCGTTCTTGGTGAACGGTTAAGAGAGATGTCCGGGCTGTCAAGGCCGGACATAAAGTGGGCCGGACACGGAAGACGCTACATTGAGCTCGTTCGGTTGATTCGCGGTGCGGCCTCGGCGGCGACGCTCTACCCTTCGCTACTTTGCGGGCGTCCGCCGATCGCGCCAGCGGCGCTTGATGCGAGCGATGCGATCCTTGCCGACTACCCGGCGCGCGAGCCGGTCCGCGCCGAGGATGGCAGTCCGGCCGGCGTTGGCCGTAAGCCCCCGCCACGTACGGCCGTAGATCACGACGTCGGCGTCGGCCCATCCGCGGGTCGACAGCCGCTGCTTGTACTCGGCGTCGCCGAATCCGAAGTCGACGGTGTTGACCATCGGGTCCGAGCAGAGCTCCTCGAGGATGCGCAGCTGCAACACCTTGCCGGCGTGGTGCCGGCTGAATGCCGGATCGAAGCCCTTCGCGGCGATCACGACGCTACCGCTGCGGACGTAGCCGGTCTCGAAGGCACACGGCGTGCCATCGAGATAGAGCACCCAAGCTCGGAACCATCCGCCGGCCGAGCGCGATTCGCGCGAGCGGCGCGTCGGACTCGGCGTCAAAGCCTGCGCCCAGCCCGCGCTGGTATGTGGTCGCCGCGACCGCCTCGATGTCGCGCAGGATGACGTCGAAGTCCTCGGGCGCGTCGTAGCTGCGGATCTCGAGCCGCTCGCCGAACTCGCGCTCGAGCTTGCGGCTGTAGCGGCGCAGGTTGTCGCGAACGCCCTTGGGTAGCTGCGCGTGCAGCTCCTCGGCGGAGTCTGGTACGTCCAGCACCCAGTGCGGCGTCTCTGGGAGGAAGCGCTGTCGCGAGTAGCGCGGAGCGCGCCTCACTATCGCGGCGTGAAGGACCGAATCGACGGGGAAGTGCTGCAACAGCACGACATCCGCGTCGCGCGAGCGCAAGCTGCGGTAGGAGCTCTTCGGCGAGCAGATCCTGGTCGGCGTCGGAACCGGCCGCGCCTCCGCTGACGACGGTCAGGCATCGCAGGGAAGGGCGATACAAGGTCGCGTAGCCGAACTTCGCCGCCATCTCGTACTGCTCGAGCCGCGCGAGGACCATCGCGTCGATCCGCCCGCGCGCTCCAGGAGGAGCACGTGCGGGCTGATCACCTCGGGCCGTGAGCGCACGATTGCCCGGAAGATGTCGATGTCGGCCTCGAAACGGGCCAGGCCGTTGGTCAGCAACGCCGAGCGCAGCGCGCCGATGTCCTCGGCGCCCGCAGGACGCGCGCACGCGCGTGTCTGCGGACTGAGCAGCGTCCATTGTCTGCCAGGGCTCAGCGAGCGCGCTCCGGAAATTGAAGGTTGCCATCAGCAGATTCAACGGCGACGCAGTCGTGGAACTTTCGCATCGTCGACGCGTGGTGATGGCTCTTGCGGCTCCCGGTCGGGTCACACGGGCCTGCGCCTTGATGTTGCTCCCGGCCCTGATGGACATCCTCCGGGCCAAGCCCCCGCCCGGACGACCGGGACGGTGGGAACGACCGGGCGCGGCTGATCATCGATCACCACCGTGATCTGGATTCGTGCGTCAGAGATGCCGGCGTAGGGGCGGTCTCCGGACAGACGGCCGGCTCCTGACCGACCATGGAGCTTCATCCCCGGGGCGCTCCGACGGTACGGGCTCGCAGTCGCCGCGGGCGCACTGGTGCGGCCGGCCAACGTCGTGAAGGCACAAGCGCCTGTCGTCCTCCGCCGCAAACGTACGGCCGGGCAGCGGGAGTAGTTCAGGCCCGGACGACGGTCAGCGACTTGACGAGCGGTCCGATGCGTTCGTGGTCAACGCGCGCATCGAGGGAACAGTCGCCTGAGTTCATGCTTACGCATCAGCCGGATCTCCACGCGTCCGCGGCCTCAGCGCTGCCGACGTCTGGGCACGCACGACGCCTACCCGACCGACGTCGTTGGATCAGGCGGACACGGAGCGCGACCGGCAGCCAGTGCCAGGCGGGCGCAAGGAAATGCGGCTCGACAGGGAACCAGAAGTTCGGTGTCTGGACCCAGTAGACCGGCGCCAGGCGGCGGACCTCCTGGGCCATTGCGGCCTGCCGCTCGTACGTTTCGAGGTGCTCGATGACCGAGTTGCTGAAGACCACGTCGAACGACTGGTCGGGGAAGGCGCTCAGGTCCGTGGCGTCCCCTTGGCAAGGTCGAGGTTCGCGTGCATGCGCGCTTCAGCTTCAAGGTTAACGAGAACCACCTCGACGTCGTTGCGCCCGGCCCAGCGCGCGCGTCTCCCAGAAGGCGTTCGCGCCGCCGATGTCGAGGATGCGGAAGCGGCCGCGAGCGCTGAGCCGCATCTCGTCGACGAGCCGCGCGAAGGCCTCGAAGCGACGGGTGCGGTGGACGTTCGCGAGCGAAGCCTTCGATGTCGTCATTCGCTACGCGACGAGGACGTCGCGGGGCGACAGCCAGGGCTCAGCGAGCGCGCCCACACCTCGGAAATTGAAGATTGCCATCAGCGGACTCAACGGCGACGAAGTCGTGGAACTTTCGCGTGGACGCGTGACGACTACGTCGACCGCTACCACCACCGGCCGCACTCGCGGCTGACCTACCGCACGCCGCGCGAGGTCGCGGCCACCTGGAAGGATCACGACGACCAACTAACCCCAACGGCCAAGAGTGGGGGTCCACGCCAATCTCCGTCAAACGTTCCGAGAAGGGCCACTAATGAATCGGAGGCGCTCCAGGCCTCAGGCACCTGCGTCGACTCCCCGGCTGACACACCCGGGAAGCGATTGGATCACCAGCGCGGCAAGCGCCGCACGATCGTGTTGGTCGCCCGTCGCACGCGAGCTTCTTCTGGGAGACCGTCGACGCCGACCGAGCTCGACGCCACCCGGTCGGGCGCCGGGAACGATTCGGCACCCACGCACGAGGACACCAGCGTTCAATGCAGAACGAGCAATCGTTTCGACGGCTGCGCTCGATCCAAGACGCGATCTCTCACGACGAGACCCGGTCCAACGGCACCCGGATCCGTGCAAATCAGCCTGACCGCGCGTCGCGCAACACGCCGGACCCGCCGCGCCCTTTGACCGACCAGGATGCCCGCGCCAGTCGCGGGCACTGCTAGGGCTAGTACCAAGCGTCCATCAGTTACGGCCAGCCGACGTTGGCCGTTTCCGTCCGGGACGACGTGCGGCGAGCGCGCGAGACGCCGGCCATGAGTGTGATGCACGCGCACCAGAGGCCGAACACGACGATGGCGGCGACCGCCGCGGTCCTCCGCCGCGGGCCGTCGACGATCTCCTTGGCTCGAACCGGAGCGACGTCCTCGACGACGAACTGCTGCACATCGGGCGTGACCTCGGTCGCGGACGCCGCCGCCTTCAGCCCCTGCGCGGCGACGGTGGCGAGTCGCGAGGCCTGCGGCGCGGCTCGGAGCGCGCGCGTCGATCCTGATGATCGGGAGCCAGCTCGCGGCCTGGATGGCGAGCTGGTAGGGCTGAGGGATCACGGCGGCGACGTCGAGCGCATGACGAGGCAGCGGAACCGGGACCACCGGCACCGACAGGTACGGCGCGGTGACGACGAGGCTGTCCGCGGGGATGCCCATCTGACGAGCGATGCGCAGCCGGAGTGCGTCGCTGCCCATCAGGTCCGCCAACAGACCGGCCCGCCACTCGAGCGTCGCGGCGCCGGTCGGATTCGCGTCGACCGTCTGCGACTGCGGCGTGTCGAGCATCACCCGCATCGAGGCGACCCCGAAGCGCGACGTGGCGCCCCTCGTGAGCATGAGGCCCACGCCGATGGCCACGATGGCGCCGACAGCGACCGCGATCCGAAAGCGCCAGAGCACCCGCAGGAGTGCTACGAGTTCCATAGCTGGTCAGGCCGTCGCCTGGTCGGACAGCGCGGCGAGTCGCCAACCCTCACGGACGCGGCGAACCCAGATCACGGTCGCGAACGACACGGCAAAGGCGAGGAGGAACGCCAGGAAGGCGACGCGCCACTGGATGCCCTTGTTGATGACCGCGCCGTGCGCCCGCCCCAGCTGAATCAGCCGGACCTGCTGCGTCTCCGGCGTCTGCGTGGACTGGGCGAGCTCGGTGAGGTAGGACTGCATGCCCCCGATGGCCGCATTCGCCAGGGCTCCCGCGCTCTCGGCGGTCGGCGTCTGCGCGTAGATCTGCAGGAACGGGACGGTCGGGTTGGCCCTGATGTACAGGCGGTACTGGCCGTTGAGCTTCCGGATGTCGCTGGCGTGTCGCTCGTTGCCGGCCTCTGCGAGCACCCGCGGTTGCTTCGCGGTGAGCGGAGGGACGACCTGGAGGGAATCGAAGGGCACGTGCGCGCGGCGCGCGATGTCGGCGCGGACCTGCGGACTGGCCATGACGTTCCCCAGGAGGAGGGCCCGGTTGGTCAGCGCATCGATGCCCTGCGTGTCCTGCCGGATGTCGACCAGCGTCGACTTCGGCGTGTCGACCAGCACCTGCGTGGTCGCGGTCGCCATCTCAAGCGAGCGCGACCCCAGTCGTGGAGGGAGCACGCCGACGCTCGCCACGCTCCACACGGCGGCCACGAGGGCGAACGCCGCGCACGCTGCCACCCAGCCGCGAATCTGCCAGAGCCCCCTGATGCGTATGCCGAAGCCCATGGTCGCGCCGTCCTGAGCTACCACGCGCGCAGCTTGGCTGCCGCTCTGCGCCGCGCGGACCACGCCGGCTCCTCGGCCGCCTCGTCATCCGAGAACGCGTCGGTCGTGGCCTCGTCGTCGCCGAGCTCCTGCTCGGAGGCGGCCGCCGCACGCCATCCGCGGACCAGCGCAGACACGGCGAGCATCAAGGCGCAGCCGGCCAGGAAGACGAAGACCGCGACGGCCAGCGCCATCATGCGACCTGGACCGCGTGCGGCCTCCTTGCCCAACGCTGTCCCAAGGGCACGTACGCGCAGCCGGCGCTTGTACGCGACGGTCTCGTCGGCCGCCTTGGAGTCGAGGTAGTCGCCGAGGCCTGCGACGGCGGCGTTCGCGAGCTTGATCGCCTGCTGTACGTCGGGTGCCTGGGTCTGCACCCTGATGATCGGAAGCTCGGCCATGTCGGACGTGAGCGCCACGCTCGTCGTGAAGGCGTGGGAGCGCGCGTTCAGCGGCGTCACGGGCCCTGCATCGCCGTTGGACTGTGTGCTCGCGATGAGCTGCTTGGGCGGCAGGCCGACGCGCCGCGCGATGGCGTCTTTGATCTCGCCGTCCACCATCAGGTTGACGAGCACGTTCGCGCGTGATGCGAGTGTGTCAGATCCCTTCGGGTCGATCGCGACGAGTTGCGACTTGGGCGTGTCAACGAGGATGCTGGCCGTGGCCACCCCGACGTCGTAGCTGCGGCGCTCGGGCGGGAACGAGATGCGGTAGGCAAGCATCCAGCCGGTGGTGATCGCCACCAACGCGACGAGGCAGACCTGAATGCGGCGGCGCCAGAGCGCGCGAAGGATCGTGACGGAGTCCACGGCGGTTTCATTGGGCGGGGAACGCGGATGCGCCCCCCGCCACCGAATCAACGCGAGCTCTCGCGGTTTCCTTCCGCAGCACCGGCTATCCCGGGGCGGTCGACATGACAGTTCGGAGCGTGCGCGCCGTGGCCCGCATGCGCCGTGACTCCATGCCGAGGGCGGCCAACATCGCGGCGCCCGCCACGGAGAGGGCGATCAGGTCGAGCGAGATGAGCCGCTGCGCGGCCAGTGAGACGACCGCGACCCCGGCTCCGCACGCCACAGGGACGGCGACGCCGTTGGCCAGCGAGAGCCACGCGATCCCCGCGCGATGCAGTTCGAGGAGGTAGAGGGGAAGGACGACGGCGGCGGCCACGACCACGTGGGCCGCCGCGGCGCCGGCCATCCCGGCCAGCTCCGCACCGGCATAGAGGGCGGGAACGAGCGCCAGGAACCAGATGAGTTGAACCGTGAAGACGACGCGCGTGCTGCCGAGCACGACGAAGTAGTCGTAGAAGAGCTCGAAGAGGATCCGCAGCCCGGCGAGCAGCCCGAGCCAGCAGAGCACCGAGGCGGCCGGCGTCCACGCCGCGCCGTAGACAACCGAGATGATCGGCTCCGCCGCTCCGCTCAGGACCAGGCAGACCGGAAGCGTGACCGCGGTGAGCAGGCCGACCGAGGACACCAGCGCTTTGCGAAGCGCGGGGGGATCGCCCTGCAGGCGCGCGAACGCCGCCGGCGACACGTCCCGAACCGGTCGTGAGAAGACGCTGACGGGCCAGTTGGAGAGGTTGAACGCGAGCACGTAGAACCCGAGCGCCACGGGTCCGAGGAGGCTGCCGACGACGAACTGGTCCACGAACATCACCGCGAACACGACGATGCTCGATGCGGCCAGCGGGAGCCCGAACCGCAACAGCCGTCGCGCGACGGCACGATCGAACCCGAGGCGGACCGGCTCGGCGCGCAGGAAGAGCACTGCCCCGACGAGCGCACCGGCGATGCGACCTACCGCCAGGCTCATCGCACCCATCCCGGCGAGGGCCGTGGCGATCGCCGCGAGCGCTCCGACCCAGCTGACAGTCTGGTCGATCATCATCCGCCGCCCGGCGCGGAACTCGCGCTGCAGCAGCGCAGCCGGCGCCGCGACGATGCCGTCGAGCACGACGCTCGCGGCGAGCACGCGCACGATGATCGTCGCATCCGGGGCGCCCATAGCAGCACAGAAGGCCGGGGCTGCCGCCACCGCAACGATGGCGAGCGCCACGCTCGAGAGCATGGAGAGGGTCGCCACAGTCGGCGCGATCTCCTTCGGCGACCCCGGCCATCGCACGATCGCGAGGCTCACTCCGAGCTCGTTGAAGCTGAGGACGGCCAGGAGCGCGAGCAGGCCGACGGCGAACGTCCCGAACTCATCCGGCCCGAGGATCCGCGCGAGCGCGACCCCGATCGCCAACGTGCCCAGCCGTGAGGCCAAGGTGTTGACCACGTTCACGGTGAGCGCGCGACCGGCCCGTGTGGCGAGCGTCGGCGGGCTCATGACCGAGCCACCAGCGTGCTCACCGCGCGCAACGGCCGCGCCGGCACGCCCGTCCAGACCTCGCCGGGGGGCACCGACTGCGTCACGACTGCACCCATGCCGACGACCGCTCCGCTGCCCACCACCACATGCTCACGCACCAGCGCGCCCGAACCCAGGTAGGCCGCGTCCTCGATGGTCACGCTCCCGGCGACGCGCACGCCCGCCCCGAACGTGACCCCATCCCCGACGTGATCGTCGTGCGTGAGCACCACGGTCGGCATGACGGCGACGTGGGCTCCCAATGTGATGTCGGCGGTGAGCACGGTCGCGGCGTGCAGGACCGAGCCGGCGCCGATCGACGCGGACCGCGGCACCACGGCGGAGGGGTGGACGAGGGTGGCATAGCGCTCCGTGCCGAGCCCGAGGCGGGCTGCGAGCGCCAGGCGCCCCCCCGGGTTGTGGGGGGAGGCCACGCAGGCGGCCACCAGCGCATCCGGATGGTCGTGGACGGCATCGGGCGGCCCGATCACCTGCGCGTCGTGGATCCTGCGGCCCTGCATGTGCGGGTCGTCGTCGAGCAGCCCGATCACGCGCCACGTCGGGACCTGAGCGTTGACGGCGCGGACGAGCTCGAGCGTCTCGCGCGCGAAGCCACCGGCACCGACCAGAAGCAGGGGTGTCCGTGTCACGCCGCCAACGCCGTCACATGCGACGAGACGCGGTCGATGACGTAGTCCTGCTGCTCATCCGTGAGCCCCGGGAAGAGGGGCAGCATCAGCGTCTCGGCAGTGAGCATCTCGGTGTTCGGGAGCTTCACGTCGAGGCCGGCGTACGCCGGCTCCTGGTGGATGGCCATCACGCCGCGTCGCGTCGCGATGCCGTCGTGGAGGAGACGGCGCATCAACTCGGTCCGGCTCACAGGGGCGGCCGGAGAGAGATGCACGGAGTAGGACTGCCATGTGCGCTCGGCGTACTCGGGCTCGTGCGGGGCAGTCAGGTACGGGTCGCGCTCGAGGGCCGCGGTATAGCGCTCAGCCAGTCGCCGGCGCTCGGCCCGGATGTCGTCGAGCAGCTCGAGCTGGGTGAGCCCCAGCGCCGCCTGCATGTCGGTCATGCGCGCGTTCCAGCCGCGCTCGGGGTAGCGCTCGATGACGATGTCGTGCGCCGCGTGTCGGGCGACGTCCGAGACGTCCATGGCGTGCTGGCGCAGCCGGCGCAGCCGCTCGGCGACCTCGGGATCCTCGACGGTGACCATGCCGCCCTCCCCCGTGGTGATCACCTTGCGCGGGTGCAGCGAGAAGCAGGCAAGCGGCCCGAGCGAGCCGATCGGCCGGGACCGGTAGCGGGCGCCGATCGCGCACGCGGCGTCCTCGACGACCACGAGCCCGCGGCGGCGGGCGAGCTCGAGCAGGGCGTCCATGTCGGCGGGCAGTCCGAGCTGGTGCACGGGCATGATCGCCTTCGTGCGCTCGGTCAGGACGGGCTCGACGGTCGCGGCGTCGATGTTGCCCGTGAGCGGGTCGACATCCGCGAAGACGGGCGTCGCACCGTTCTGCCAGACGGCGTTGGCCGTCGCGATGAACGAGAGCGATGGGACGATCACCTCGTCGCCCGGACCGACGCCCGATACGAACAGCGCCAGCTGGAGCGCCGTCGTGCAGTTCGTCGTCGCCACCGCGTCCGCAGCGCCCACCCGCGCCGCGAACGCCTGCTCGAACGCGCGCACGCGCGGTCCCTGGGAGACCCAGCCCGAGGCGATCGCCTCGGCCACGGCCGCTCCCTCGTCTCCGCGGAAGAACGGGCGGGTGAAGGGCACCTCCATTATGCCGCCCTCGCCAGCGCGCGAACGGGCTGGGCTGGAGCGCCGGCGCGCTCCGCGCGCCACCACTCCACGAGGCGTGTGAGGCCCTCCTCCAGATCGACCTCGGCCTCGAATCCGAGCTGCTCGCGGGCGAGGCTGGTGGAGGCCAGGCGACGCGTGACGCCGTTGACGGCGCGCTCGGGCCCGTGCTCCACGCTGAGCTCCGAGCCCATGACGCGGAGCAGCATCTGGGCGAGCTGCAGCAGGCTCGTCTCCGTGCCGCTGGCGACGTTGAACACGGCGTCGGTCACGTCGCTCTGCGCGGCTGCGAGGTTGGAGCGGGCGACGTCTCCGATGTAGACGAAGTCCATCGTCTGCAGGCCGTCGCCGAGGATCAGCGGCGGCTCGCCGGCGGCGATGCGCTCCATCCAGCGCACCAGCACCTCGGTGTAGAGCCCGTGCACGTCCATGCGCGGGCCGTACACGTTGAAGTACCGCAGCGCCACGTAGTCGAGCCCGTACATCGCGTGCAGGCTGCGCAGCAGCCCTTCGTTGAAGGCCTTCGCCGCGCCGTAGAGCGTGTCGTTCGCGTACGGGTGATGGTTCTCGTTCGTCGGGAATGCCTCCGCGAGCCCGTACACCGAGGCGGAGGACGAGGCGATCACCTTGCGGACGCCTTCCTGCGCGGCGGCCTCGAACACGTTGTACGTGCCGTCGACGAGGACCTCGAGCGCGAGGCGCGGCTCCTCCGCGCACTGGGTGATGCGGATCGCCGCCTGGTGGAACACCACGTCGACGCCCGCCATCAGGCGGCGCACGAGGTCGGCGTCGCGGATGTCGCCGTCCAGGATCTCGACAGGTCCGTTCGCCTGCGCCCAGGCGAGGTTCTCGCGCCGGCCGCGGACGAAGTTGTCGAGGACCACGATCTGCTCCGCGCCGGCGATCACCAGCTCGTCCGTGAGGTTCGACCCGATGGCGCCGGCGCCGCCGGTCACGAGAACCTTGCCGAAGCGACTCACGGGCGCTCCAGGCACGTCGAGATGGAGAGGAAATCGCTCATGAACAGTCAACGCGCCGCGGCGTGGCGATCTTGCACAAACTGCTGCGAGCGCGTCGCTGTGGAAGATCGCGTGACAGGAACGCGTTGTCTGTCCGTGCAGGAGAAACGATCACGATGAGGCTGCTGGTCGCCCCGCATGACCTCGCGATCGGGGGCAGCCAGATCAACGCGCTCGACCTGGCCGCCGGCGCGGCCGGGGCCGGTCACGACGT
This sequence comes from uncultured Actinomycetes bacterium, assembly GCA_963787935.1. Classification (GTDB taxonomy): domain Bacteria; phylum Actinomycetota; class Thermoleophilia; order Solirubrobacterales; family Solirubrobacteraceae; genus F1-60-MAGs163. The sequence goes on from CAWBEV010000001.1 coordinate 31,455, forward strand.
CATCGTCTATGGCGTTCCCGGGCCGCTCGTCGAACGCGTCAGGTCGCTCGGCCTCGAGTTCGTCCCCGCGCGGCCGCTGCGCTACAGGCCCGCTCCCTCGCGCATCGCGCAGCTCGTTGCGTTGTCGAGGCGCCACCGGCTCGACCTCATCCACGCCTACGAGTGGCCGCCCTGCCTCGACGCCTATTACGGCGCGCATCTCGCGCTCGGCGTGCCGCTCGTGTGCACGGTTCTCTCGATGTCGGTCTCTCCGTTGGTCCCGCGCTCGATCCCGCTGGTGATGGGCACCGAGGCACTGGGCGATGAAGCGCGTGAGACCCATCGGGCACCGGTGTGGGTCCTGGAGCCGCCGATCGACGTGAACGCCGACCATCCGGCGATCGACGGCGCGTCGTTTCGCCGGGCCTGCGGCCTCGCCGACGGGTCCCTGCTCGTGGTGACCGTCTCGCGGCTCGCCATCGACCTCAAGCTCGACGCGCTCGTCCAGGCCATCGATGCCGCCGACCTCCTCGCCGGACGTCTCCCGGTGCGGCTCGCGATCGTCGGCGGCGGGCCGGCGGCGGGCGCCCTCGAGGAGCGCGCGGCGGAGGTCAACCGCCGCTGGGGGCGGGAGGTCGTGAGCTTCACCGGCCCCATGGCCGATCCGCGTCCGGCGTATGCGGCTGCCGACGTCGTCGTCGGCATGGGGAGCTCCGCCCTGCGCGCGCTGTCGACCGGTCGACCGGTGGTCGTCCAGGGCGAGCAGGGCTTCTCGAAGCCGTTCGAGCCAGAGACGCTGCCGTACTTCCTGCGCCACGGCTTCTGGGGCCGCGCGGAGGAGGGTTGGACCGTCCAACGGCTTGCCGAGCAGCTTCACACCCTGCTCTCCGATCCAAAGCGCCGCGCGGAGCTCGGAGCCTTCGGGCGCCGTACGGTTCAGGAGCGCTTCTCGCTCTCGCGCGCCGTGGCGTGTCAGCTCGAGATCTACCGCGAGGTGCTCGCCCGCGGGCGGCGCACGAGCTCTGCCGACGCGGTCACCGCCGCGCGGCGCGCGGCGCGGCTCGAGCTCGACGCCCACGATCCACGGCGACAGCGGGCGCGGCGTGAAACCGAGCAGTCGCTGCTCTCGGCGGCCCGCCGACTGAGGCAGCGGCACGCACATGCATGAAGGACGCTCGGAGTGGGAGGGAACCTCGTGAGGCTCGTCCTCTGTGCGCGGCGAACAACTGGGATGACGTGAAGCTCGCCGACCGGCACATGGCCGAGCGGCTGGCCGCGCACAGCCCGGTGCTCTATGTCGACCCCCCCATGTCGCACCTGACGCGGCTCAACAAACCGGCGATCGCCGCGTCGATCCGGCGGCCGCACCTGCGGATCGGTCGCGCCCCGCGTCGCGCGCTACACGCCGGTGGTGGCCCCGAAGCCGATGCACCCGGCGATGATCGCTCTGACGACACGGATGGTGCGTCGCCAGCTGCGCGGGGCCGTGCGCCGACTCGGAGGAGACGTCCATGCCGTCGTCTCGACCTGGCTGTTTCTCGACGTCTATGGCGTCTGCGGCGAGCAGCGCCGCGTGTACTGGTGGCAGGACGATCCCGTCGGTGGCGCCGCGCATTGGGGCGCCGACGCCGACCGCCTCAGCCGCGCCGAGGAACGGCTCGCCCGCTCGTCCGACCTGATCGTCGCGGTCAACGAGGGTGCGACCGCGCCGCTGGCAGGATCGCGGCCTCCCGGCTGCGTACGTCCCCAACGGCTGCGATGCTCCGTTCTTCGCCGGCGTGGACGACGTCGACGCCGCCGATGACGTCAGCCTCCCCGCGCCCGTCGCCGGCTTCGTCGGCCACATCAACAGCCGAACGGACCTGGCGCTGCTCGAGGCGGTCGCTGACGCCGGCATCTCGCTGCTGCTGATCGGACCCAAGGAGCCGTCCTTCGAGCCGGCGCGCTTCGATCGACTCGTCGAGCGCCGCAACGTGGCCTACGTCGGGGCACGGCCGTTCGACGACCTGCCCTCCTACCTGAAGCTGATCGACGTCGGACTGGTCCCCTACGGACCCACCGAGTTCAACCGCCACAGCTTCCCGATGAAGACCCTCGAGTACCTGGCCGCCGGCCGACCCGTCGTCGCCACCTCGCTGCCGGCCGTGCGGTGGCTCGACACCGATCTCGTCACGCTCGCGGACACTCCGGAGGCCTTCGCCGCGTCCGTGGCTCGCGATGCGCCGCTGGCGCGCGATCCCGAGCTCGTCCGCCTTCGCCGTGAGTTCGCCTTGCGCCACAGCTGGGCGGAGCGGGCCAAGAACTTCGCGGGTCTCCTCGGGCTGCCGGCGTAGCTCGGGCCCAGCGCGGCGCGGCGCACGAGTCCGGGACCCTTGTACAGTGATTGCCAATGCGCCGCCCGCGGAGTGTCCTAAGGCTGGTGTCGTCGCTTGCGGTCCTGGTCGTTGCCTGCGGGTGCGGATCGGTCGCAACGGGGCGCCAGGAAGCGTCGGCAGCGCCGACCCAACAGCTGAACTGCATGCCGAATCCGTCTGCGTGTGGTTTCCCGGACGTGACCAACACGGGCGTCACGCCCGGCACTGCGCTGACCCCGGTCAACGGTGTCGTGACGCTCAGCCAAGCCGGCCAGGTCTACGAGAACAAGGTCGTAACCGGCGGCATCATCGTCACGGCGGCTGAACGTGACGATCCGCAACGTCCGGCTGATCAACACCGATCCCTACTACGCGATCAGCGTCAAGCCCGGCGGTAACTGGGATCGCAGCGACGCGAACCTTACGCTCGATCATGTCGAGATCAACATGGGCGGCCACGTGGACATCAAGGGCATCGCGTTCAACGGCTACACCGCCCGCAACGTCTTCTTCCACAACGGCGCGGACTGCGCGCACTTCGGCGAGAACGTCGTCATCGAAGACTCGCTGTGCGTCGATGGCCCGGACACCAACAGCGACGGCTGGCCGGACGGCAACGCGTTCTGCAACGCGGACCCGATCACTTCGACGGCTTCCAGTCCGACGGCGGCAACAACATCACGCTGCGGCACAACACGCTGCGCAACCCGTGCGATCAGACGAGCAACATCCTGCTCAGCTCGAATACCTCCCACATCAGCAACGTCACGATCGACAACAACCTGCTCGCGGGCGGCGGCTACTCGCTCTACTGCGCAGGGATGAAGGTTCGGAGCAGCGTCGACCACATCGTCGCGGTCAACAACAGGTTCGCTCGCACGTACTTCCCGCGCGGCGGCTACTGGGGGCCGACCGCGTACTGCGAGTACGCCGACACACTCACCGGCAACGTCTGGGACGACACAGGACAGACCGCCAGCGGTAGCGGCAGCGGTGGCAGCACGGGCAGCGGCAGCACGGGCAGCGGCAGCACGGGCAGCGGCAGCACGGGCAGCGGGCCCAGTGCCCCGAGCACTAAGGCGTCCGGCGCCACCTATCTGCTCTCGAAACCCCGGGCCAACCGGGTCGCGCGCGCCGCGCTGAAGCGGGAGCTGGGTCGCCGGTACACGCGTCGCACCAAGGGGATGCGCCTCAAGTGCCACCGCAGCGCGCGCTCCACGATCGCATGCCGCGTCAAGTGGAAGAGCCGCCTGGCCCGCCGCTACTCGGGCACCGTCACCGTCGAGCGCGTCGCGGTTGACAGCTGGCGCTACTCGCTGCGCATCCGTCACTGGTCGAGCGGCTGCGACTGCAACGTGCTCATCAAGCGCAAGCGGACTGTCTAGGCGCGGCGGTTCAGGTCCAGCCGCCCCGCCGCATGACGACGCGCAGTCGCTGGCTCTCACGGACCCGGTCGGTGACGGTCGGGTTGGGGCACTGCGGGGCGCCGCTGACGGCGGCCCATGTGTATCCCCCGACCATCGTGAGCGCGGCGAGGTTCTCGCGCGCCCGGTAGAGCGCGCGCAGCACGAGGTAGCTGGGCCGGTAGCCCATGTACCAGGCCTGGCGGCCCAGCGCGGTCCCCGCTCTCAGGCGCCCATCGCGTTCGCCGACCTTGCGGTGATGGCGGAAGCCGAGGTCCAGGAAGCCGGCCGTGCGATAGCCGCGCAGCTCGGCCATCACCTCGTCGACGCCGTCCCAGCCGAGCTCCGGCTCGAGCGCGAAGACATCGTCGCGCAGCGCCCACCGGTAGGCCCGCGAGGCGCCGCGGGGATGTGAGCCCGAGACCTTGATCCGCTCCCAGTCGCCGTCGACGAGCTCGTAGCAGCTGCCGCCCGCGATCCCGAGGTCGGGCTGCTCCGCGAAGCGCTCGAGCAGGCGGGCGAAGTAGTCGGGCTCGAACGAGGTGTCGGCGTCCACCTTCACGAACACGTCGACCGCAGCCGGCAGGACGCTCAACCCGCGGCGGAAGGCCAGCAGATCGCGGCCACGGCGACGGCCTTTCGCCAAGTCGGCCCCGCCCTCGCCCGTCCCGACGACGAGGATCCAGTCGTGCACGCGCGCGAGCTCGCGTGCGACGGCGTCCATACCGTCGTCGGAGCCGTCGTCGACGATGACCCACCACGCAGGCCGATGATCCTGCGCGATGATCGAGTCCGCGACGCGCTGCAGGTTGTCGCGCTCGTTGCGCGCAGGCGTGACGAGGGCGTAGCTGAGGGAGCTCATACGGTGGCTCCCACCGAGCGCGTGGCGCGCAGCGCGGCGCGGGCCGCGTGCAGATGGCCTCGGGCACGAGCTGGACGGTGGATCCACATCGCGGCGATGCGTCACGCCGCCGAGGGCAAGCCCGGTGGCCTCGAACAGCGCGACGACGGGCCCGTGATGCTTGCGCGCATAGCGGACGCGGCTGAAGGCCCGGATGTGCTCGGTGGCGTCCGGCGAGCCGGAGCCGTCGCCGACATGGCACGCCGTCGCACGCGGCTCGAACCCCACGCGCCAGCCCGCCGCGGCCAGGCGCCGGAAGAGGTCGGTCTCCTCCGCGAAGAGGAAGAAGCCCTCGTCGAGCCCGCCGACCGCCTCGACCGCCTCTCGGCGCAGCAGGACGCAGCAGCCGGAGATCCAGTCCGGCGAGCCGGGTCGCTCGTAAGCGTCCGGGTCCCGGATGGCGTCGTCCGACCACGTCGCGAGCGGCGCGGCGCGGTGCAGGAAGACGCCCTGGGCGTATGTCGAGCGCAGCCGCGGGAATCGCCGCTGGGTGAACGCGAGCCGGCCGGACTCGTCGACGGTGCGCGGGCCGACACCCGCGAGCCGGGGATCGGCACGCAGTGCGTCCGCGAGCACCGCGAGGCTCGCCGCATCGATCTGCGCATCCGGGTTCAAGAGCAGGACGAACTCGGCCGATCCGCCGGTCATCCCCAGGTTGCATCCGTACGCGAAGCCACCGTTGCGCGGCGCCCTGATCACGTGCACGGAAAGGTCCGCGACGGCGCTCGCCGAGTCGTCCGGCGACGCGTTGTCGACCACGGTCACACCGACCCAGGGCAGCTGTGCCAGCGGCTCGACGCACGCTCGCAGCGTCGCGCGGCTGTTGTATGCGACGACGACGACGTCGACCGTCCTCGCCGTGTCGTTGCCGGACCGACCCATCGCGCTCAGCCGCTTCCGCCGAGGGCGTCTTCGCGTCCGCACCACGCCTCGAGCACCCAGCCGAAGTGGTACGGGCGATCGCTGGGATTGGTCTCCGTCAGTCGAGCGGTCGAGCCGTGCGCAGGCAGGCCTGCGAGCGAGGCGCCGGTCTTGGCGGCGAGCCACAACCGGTCGGCTCCCCGGCGCCGGCGGATGGAGCGCAGCACGAGGCCGTTCTCGCGGTCGATCATGTTCGTGCCGAGCTCGTTGTCGCCGTAGACCCAGCGCAGCCCCCGCGCGACGGCGTCGAGGTATCGCTGGTCGCCACACGCCTCCCACAGCTCGAGCAGTGCCATCGGAGCCATGGCGTCCTGATGCACCGAGTAGACCTCGTAGCGTTCCACGACCGTGCCACGCTCGGCGTCGAACAGCCAGGGCCAGCCGCCGTCCGGCAGCTGCGCGTCGAGCAGCCGGTCTGCCGTTGCGCGAGCAGCGGCCAGCGCCCGGTGGTCGAGGTCGTGCCGGGCGACGACCGCGAGCGCCAGCACGGAGTAGATCTGGGTGGCGAAGTTCGGGAATCGCCGTCGCCATCCGGGTGCCCCGAAGTGGCGGAACAGGTCGCTCGGCGCGCGATTGCAGAGCAGGAGCTGATCGAGCGACTCTGAGAGGAGCCGCGCCCCCGTGTCGCTGCCGTCCGCGGCGACGTGGTGCGCCAGCCCGGTGACGATCCAGCCAAGCTCCATGCCGAGGCGCGCGCCGAAGCCGCCCTCGGCGGCAAGGGCCGCCTCCAGGCGGCCAGCCAGCTCCTCGCCCCGCCCTCCGTCCCGGCGCGCGTCAACCCACAGCATCAGCCCGATGTCCCCGGGCGTGAGTTCCGCCCCCTCGATCGCTCGCCAGGCCGCCGACTCGAACTCGTCGACGTCGAACGGCGGCGCGTAGCCGGCCGCCTGCGCCCTGAGGAGACCCAGCTCCACCATCAGCGTGTACCGAGGGGAGCGGCCGAGCGCCGCGCGCTCGCCGATGCGGCGCTCGAAGCAGAAGATGCCGTCGTCCAGGCGCATCGCCGGCAGCGCCTGCAGCGCGAAGTCGATGAGCTCCGTCACACCGCGCGGGGTGACGGCTGCGGACATGGCCGACGCGGTCATGTGAGCTCCCCCTGTGCGTCGTATCTCCGGCCGCCCTCGCGGGTCAGGAGCGCGCGGCCGACGAGCCCGACGAAGCGCGCGTTCGTGACCGCATAGCGGCGGAACATCCGCCTGGGCTCCTGGAGCAGGCGGAACAGCCACTCGAGGCCCAGGCGCTGCCAGACGACCGGCGCGCGCCGCGTGACGCCGGCGATGACGTCGATCGAGCCGCCGACTCCCATCACGAACGGCGCGCCCAGGACGGGTCCGTGCTCGCCCAGGAAGTACTCCTTGCGCGGGCTGCTCATCGCGACGAACAGGACGTCCGGGCGGCTCGCCCGGATCTCGGCGCAGACGGCGGGTGCCTCGTCGTCGGCAAAGTAGCCGTCACGCGCGCCGGCGACTTCGAGCCGTGGATGCTTCTCGCGGAGCCGCTCGACGGCGCGCGCGAGCACGTCGGGGCGGGCGCCCAGGAAGTAGATGCGATAGCCACGATGCTCCGCGAGCGCGAGCAGCGCGTCCATCAGGTCGATGCCCGCCACGCGCTCGGGAAGCGGATCGCCGAGCAGCCTCGACGCCCACACCACGCTCTGGCCGTCGGCGCTGACCAGCCCGCAGCCGTCGACGATCTCGCACAGCTTCGGGTCGTCGTGCATCGTCACGAGCTTGGCGGCGTTGATCGCCATGTGCTGCGTGTAGCGGCGCGTGGCGATCACGCGCTCGATCGCCGCCAGGGTCTCCGGGAGGTCCAGGCGGTCGATCGAGCAGCCCAGGATGTCGGCCCTGTCCTTCATGCGAGCGCGGCGGCTGGGGCCTGGGCCACGTCGGGAAAGGCGGTCAGGACGGCGTCGGCGGCTCGCTCGGCCGCGTGCCCGTCCCACAGCGGGATGGCGCACGGCGCCGGGGGGCGCCGCGACAGCCGCACGCCCAGTAGGGCGGCGGGGTCGTCGCCGAGCAGGACGTTCGTTCCGTGGCTGATCGTGACCGGCCGCTCGGTGTTCGCGCGCAGCGTGTAGCACGGAACGCCGAGCGCGGAGGCCTCCTCCTGCACGCCACCGGAATCGGTCACGATCGTTCCCGCGCCAGCTTGCAGCGAGAGGAAGTCGAGGTAGCCCACCGGCTCGGTGCAGCGCACCCCCGCCGTCTCGAGGCGCTCGAGATCCGCGCCCGCGCCGAGCCGTGCGCGCGTGCGCGGATGGACCGGGAACACGATCGGCGCGTCCGACGCCAGCGTGCAGAGGGCGTCGACGATCCCGCCGAGTCGGGCCGGGTCGTCGACGTTCGACGGACGGTGCAGGGTGACGAGCATGTAGTCGCCCGCCTCCAGGCCGTAGCGCCGCCAGGTTGCTCGCGCGCGCGCCGTGCCCTCGAACCGGCGCAGCGAGTCGATCATCGTGTTGCCGACGTAGCGCACGCGGTCGGTGTCGACGCCCTCGAGCGCCAGGTTCTCCTCGGCCTCGGGGCTGTGTGTCAGCAGCAGATCGGAGAGGCGATCGGTGAGGACGCGGTTGATCTCCTCGGGCATGCTCCAGTCTCCGGAGCGCAGCCCCGACTCGAGGTGCGCGACCGGGATCTGGAGCTTCGACGCCGCCAGCGCGCAGGCGAGTGTGGAGTTGACGTCTCCGGCGACGATGACCACTGCAGGCCGGTGGGACATGAGGATCTGCTCGAACGCGATCAGGACCTTGCCCGTCTGCTCGGCATGCGTGCCCGAGCCGACTCCCAAGGAGTAGTCGGGCGTCGGGAACCGCAGGTCCTCGAGGATCTCCTCGGACATCCTGCGGTCGTAGTGCTGACCCGTGTGGACCACGACCTGGCGGCCGACCCCGCGCCGGCGCAGCGCATCGATGAGCGGGGCCATCTTCACGAAGTTCGGGCGTGCGCCCACGGCGTGTACGAGTGCGCTGTCGAGCGCGGCGGCATTCATGCCGTCGCGCCGAGGCGGTCGTCCCCTGGTCATAGACGTAATCGGTCAGCCCTCTCCGTGACGATCGCGCCGGATTCAGGGGCGCGCAGTCGATCAACGCGCCCACTCGCCCGTTCCTTCCGGCGTGAAGCGTCACCCGCGCGCTCTCGCCGACCGACAGGCGCGCGGCTGCCGGCAGTCCAAGGCTGCGATCGATGCGCGCTTCGACTCGCGCGAGGCTGAAATTCGGGGCACCGGGCCGGTCAAGCAGGTCACCCGACGCCCGCCGCCACTACTACGCGCCAACACCAGCCACCGCATTCATCACGCGCCCGCAGCGCGCGTCATCGCGCGGGAAACCACTCGTCGACCATCACGTACTTGCCCGCGGGCCCGCTGGGTGGGCCCGCTCCGCCCGAGGTCGACCCGAGCCCCGCTACGGCCCCATCTCGTGACGACGCGCCTGCGCCCAGCGCTCGCGCGCCTCATCGATCGCGCGCAGCGCGTCCTCGCGCGGGAACCACCCGTCGACCATCACGTGCTTGCCCTCGGGCTGCTTGTAGATCGAGAAGAAGTGCGAGATCTCGTCGCGCAGCGGCAGCGGGAGGTCGTCGAGGATCTCCATGTGGTTCCAGTTCGGGTCTCGACTGCGGGACGCAGCAGACCTTGTCGTCGACGCCCTTGTCGTCGCGCATCCGGAACAGCGCGATGACCTTGACCGGGATGACGCAGCCCGGGAACGTCGGCTCGCTGACGCAGACCATCGCGTCGAGCGGGTCGCCGTCCTCGCCGAGCGTGTCGCGGGATGAACCCGTAGTCGGTCGGGTAGACGACCGAGGAGAACAGGAAGCGGTCGAGCTTGATCGCCTGCAGCTCCTCGTCCCACTCGTACTTGTTGCGCGAGCCCTTCGGGATCTCGACGAGGCAGTGGGTCATGACGAGCGGCGATACTACGCGGCTGTGACTCGACGATCATCGCCCGCCGCTGCATCGACACGATCCGCGCGCTGTCCATGGACACGGTGCAGAAGGCGAACTCCGGGCATCCCGGGCTGCCGCTCGGGATGGCGCCCGCCGCCTACCTGCTGTTCCAGCGGATCATGCGCTTCAACCCGCGCGATCCGCACTGGCCGGACCGCGACCGCTTCGTGCTCAGCGCCGGCCACGGCTCGGCGCTGCTCTACGTGATGCTGCACCTGTCGCGGGTACGACGTCTCGCTCGAGGACCTGAAGGCCTTCCGCCAGTGGGGCTCGATCACGCCGGGCCACCCCGAGCGCGACACGGTCCACGTCACGCCGGGCGTCGAGGTCACGACCGGCCCGCTCGGCCAGGGCTTCGCCAACGGCGTCGGCATGGCGATGGCCGAGCGCTTCCTGCGCGAGCGCTTCGGCAGCGACGGTCCAGGACCACCACATCTTCGCGATCGTCTCCGACGGCGACCTCATGGAGGGCGTCGCCTCGGAGGCCGCCTCGCTCGCCGGGCACCTGCGCCTCGGGCGGCTCGTCTACCTCTACGACGACAACGACATCTCGCTCGACGGGCCGACGTCGCTCTCGCTTCAAGGAGGACGTCGACGAAGCGCTTCGAGGCCTACGGCTGGCATGTCGAGGAGGTCGCGGACGTCAACGACCTCGTCGCGCTCGAGCAGGCGATCGACCGCGCGATGCGGGACGAGGAGCGCCCGTCGCTCGTGCGCGTGCGCTCGATCATCGGCTACCCGTCGCCGAACAAGCAGGGCACGAGCGGCGCCCACGGCGCGCCGCTCGGCGAGGACGAGGTGCGCCTCACGAAGGAGGCGATGGGCCTCGATCCGGACGCGCACTTCGACGTGCCGGCCGACGTCGCCGAGCACCTCGAGCCAGGTCGCGCGCGGCGCGGCGCTGCAGGCCGAGTGGGAGCAGCGCATGCGCGCCTGGCGCGACGAGAACCCGCCGCGGGCCGAGGAGTGGGATCGCCGCGTGGGCCGGGAAGCCGCTGCCGGGCATCGACGCGGCGCTGCCGCCGCAGTGGTCGAAGGACGGGCTCGCCACGCGCGTGGCCGGCAAGGAGGCGATGGCGGCCTTCGCGCCGTTCGTGCCGACGATGGTCGGCGGCGCGGCCGACCTGTCGAGCTCGACGAACACGCTCTTCCCCGGCGGCGAGAGCGAGCACTACACCGCGCACGCAGGCCGGGCGCAACGTCTACTTCGGCGTCCGCGAGCACGGGATGGGCGGCGCCGTCAACGGCCTCGCCGCCCACGGCGGGATCGTGCGGCCCTACGGCTCGACCTTCCTGCAGTTCGCCGGACTACATGCGCGGCTCGATCCGCCTCGTCGGCGCTCATGGGCCTGTCCGTCACGTGGGTCTACACGCACGACTCCGTCGGTCTCGGCGAGGACGGCCCGACCCACCAGCCGGTCGAGCATCTCGCCGCGCTGCGCGCGATCCCGCAGCTGACGGTCATCCGCCCCGGCGATCCCGACGAGACCGCCGAGGCCTGGCGCGTGACGATCGAGCAGCTCGACGGGCCGGTCGCGATGGCGCTCAGCCGCCAGGGGACGACGGTCCTCGGCCGCGGGGCGAACGGCGTCGCGTCGGCGGCGGGCCTCGCGCGCGGGGCCTACGTGCTGCGCGACGCCGAGAACGCGCGCGCGAGCGTCATCGGAACCGGCACCGAGGTCGGCGTGGCGGTCGGACGCCGCCGACCTGCTCAGCGCCGAAGGCATCCCGACGCGGGTCGTCTCGATGCCCGAGCTGGGAGCTGTTCGCGGCCCAGGACGAGGCCTACCAGGAGGCCACGATCCCGGCCGAGCTGCCGTCGGTCTCCGTCGAGGCGGGGATCTCGATGGGCTGGGAGCGCTGGGTCGACACGGTCGTCGCGATCGACCGCTTCGGCGCTTCGGCGCCCGGGCGGCCAGGTGCTCGAGAAGCTCGGGATCACGCCCGAGGCCGTCGTCGACCGCGTCAAGACGCTGCTGGGCTGACGTCACGGCGCACGAACCCTGTCAGGGGCTACCGACCGGTCGTACATCTGCCGATACTTGGGTGATGCAGCTCAGGCCCGCCGCCCGGCACGCCGTCAACCCCCTGCGCGACGCGGACCCCGCGTCGCGGGGTCCGGTGCTGCATGGAGCTAGGGGGACTCGAACCCCCGACCTCCTGGGTGCGATCCAGGCGCTCTCCCAACTGAGCTATAGCCCCGCAGCGGCGCTCCAGTGTACCCGGAGGCGCTCGCCCATGAGCTTCCGCAACAAGCTCGCGTTCTTCTTCCTGCTCGTCGTCGTCGTGCCGATGGTCGTCGGTCGCCTTCGTGCTGTTCCGGCTCGTGCGACGACAACGCGACGAGCAAGGCCGACGCGCGGCTGGCGAGCCAACCAGGACGGTCGCCGTGCAACCTCACGCGCGAGCTGCGCGCCCAGGCCGGGCGGGTCGCCGCGCAGCATCGCGAGCGACCCGCGCCTGGCGACCGCGCTGCGCTCGGAGAACGACGTGGCCGTGCAGCGCTGGGTCGCCCGCCTGCGCCGCGAGAACGGCGCCACGCGCATCGTCATCGTCCGCGGCGGCACGACGCGCGCGGACAGCGGCGACCCCGACGCCGTGTTCGCCGCGGCCCGCGACCTCGTGGACTCCGGCGACAATCGGGAGGGGCGGCTCGAGGTCGCGACCGGCACCGCCGCCGCGTACGCCCGCCAGGTGGCGCAGTTCACCGGCATGGAGACGTCGGTGACGCTCGCGAACCGCGTCTCGGCGTCGACCATCGAGGGTGTCGTCGCCGACGCGCTGCCGCAAGGGCAGGGAAGGATCGCGATCGCCGGCGAGGACTACCGCGCCGGGAGCTTCACGGCGCCCGGCTTCTCCGGTGAGGTCGCGCGCGTCACGGTGCTCGAGCCGGCCTCGATCTCCGCGAACGACCGGCGCCGCAGCCGGCTGCTGATCGGCGGCGCTGCTCGGCGGCTTCTTCCTCATCGCCATGACGCTCGCGTGGTTCGTCGCCCGCTCGCTGCACGGGCAGCTCGATCGCTTCCTGCAGGCGGCGCGGCGGATCGGCGCCGGCGACTTCGACGCGCGCGTGCCGACCGTCGGCAACGACGACTTCGCGGCGCTCGGCGGCGAGTTCAACAGATGGCCGGGCAGCTCGAGGGCCGGGTGCACGACCTCGGCGTCGAGCGCGAGCGCCTGCGCGCGGCGATCCGCCGGATCGGCGAGGCGTTCGCCTCGAACCTCGACCGCGACGCGCTGCTCGAGGTCGTCGTCACGGGCGCGGCCGACGGCGTCGGCGCGGATGCGGGGCGCGCCTCGGTGCGCCGGCACGCCGGCGGAGCCGATCGTCGCGGTCGCCGAGACCGGCGACGTCGCGGCGTTCGCCGAGCCTGCTGGCCGAGGCCGAGCAGCGCACCTTCGCGACCGGGATCGCCTCCGACGCCGGGGGCGACGGGCGCTACGCGCTCGCGCTGCCGCTGCTCGCCCACGACGGCGCGACGACCGCGACTCGTCACGCTCGCGCGCGCCGACCGCGCCGTTCACGCCCGCCGAGCGCGAGCTGTTCGACTACCTCGCAGGTCAGGCCGCGACGTCGATCGAGAACGTCGAGCTCCACGAGCGCGTCGAGCGCCAGGCGGTCACCGACGTCCTCACCGGGCTGGCCAACCGGCGGCGGTTCGAGGAGCGCCTGGACGAGGAGGTCGAGCGTGCCCGCCGCTTCCCGGAGCCGCTCAGCCTGCTGATGCTCGACATCGACGACTTCAAGCTCGTCAACGACCGCTTCGGCCACATCGCCGGCGACGAGGTGCTGCGCGTCGTCGCGCGGACGCTGCGCGAGGCCGCCCGCGACATCGACCTGGCGGCGCGCTACGGCGGCGAGGAGCTCACGCTGATCCTGCCCGGCGCCGACCTCGACGGCGCCTTTCGGGTCGGCGAGCGCGTGCGCGAGGCGATCGAGAAGCTCGATCAGCCCGTGCGGGACGCCGATGGCGCTGCGGTGCGCGTGACGGTGAGCGTCGGCGTCGCGGCGCTCGGCGACGCCGCGCCCGATGCGCGCGGGGCTCGTGGCCGCGGCCGACGCCGCGCTCTACCGGGCCAAGCGCACGGGCAAGAACCGGACGAAGCGCGCACGCGCCGCCACCGCCGCCCGGTCCGGAGTAGGGTTCCGTCTCAGGTATGGGACTCCTGGACGACGCGATCCGTGAGCACCTCGAGCTGAAGCGCCGCGCCGGCGCCGATCCCTCCGACATCGCCCGCCTCGAGGACGAGGCGTTCGGGTCGCAGGAGGCCGCGGACGCCGCTGCCGCCGTTGCACCGCCGGACGCGCCGGCGGATGCGCCGCCGACCGAGGAGGAGCTGATCGTCCAGGAGGTCGTCGACGCCGCGCCGCCGGAGGCGCCCGAGCCCGCGCCCTACGAGCCCACGCGGCCGTTCGAGCCGGATTCGGAGGCCGTGCCGGAGCCGCTCCCCGAGCCCGATCAGCCCACCCGGCAGTTCACGCTCGAGGAGGTCGAGGAGGCCGAGCGTGCCGCGCCGCGCGCGCCCGAACCCGAGCCGCGGGCACCCACCGAGCCGGAGCCGCCGGCCGCGTCCGAGCCCGCCGCGGAGCCCGAGGGCGAGCCGGAGTACGAGCCCATCGCGCAGCCGCCGACCGAGTCCCCCGAGCCGCTCGACGAGCTCGAGGAGACGCCCGAGTTCCTCGCAGGAGACGCCCGAGCACGACCGGCTCTGGTTCGAGCAGAAGCCGCCGAAGGACTTCGACTTCTAGGCGCCCGATGGCGCTCCCGCTCACCTGGCTCGACGTCTTCACGACGGAGCCGCTGTCGGGCAACCAGCTCGCGGTCGTCCACGACGCCGACGACGCTGGGCGACGACGACGATGCTCGCGTTCGCGCGTGAGACGCGGCTGTCGGAGACGACGTTCGTGCAGACGGCCGACCGCCGGGGGCGCCGAGTACCGCAATCGCATCTGGTGGTCCAAGGGCGAGATGCCGTTCGCCGGCCACCCGTCGCTCGGGACCGCGGTCGCCGTCGCGCTGCGCCGCGGCGAGCGCGAGGCGCAGTACGTCCAGCAGACGCCCGCCGGCCTGCAGCCGATCGAGGTGGCGTTCGCCGAGGACCGGCTCGCGCGCGCGTCGATGCTCCAGGAGCCGGCGGTCTTCGGCGACGAGCTCGACGGCGGCGCGGTGGCGGGTGCCGTCGGCCTGACGGAGGCGGACCTCCACCCGGATCTTCCTCCCCAGCGGGTCTCGACGGGCGTCGGCCAGGTGCTGCTGCCGGTCCGCGACGCCCACGTGCTCGAACGCTGCCGCCCGCGCCTGGACCTCCTCGAGCGGCTGCTCGCGGGTCCCGACGTCGCGACGCTCTACGTCTGCGCGGTCGAGCCGGAGCTCGGCTTCGCCCAGGCGCGCGCGTTCTTCGACGATCTCGGGCACGCCGCCGAGGACCCGGCCACCGGTTCGGCGGTCGGGCCGCTGTGCGCGTACCTGAACCAGCGGATCGGCACGGAACGGGTGATCGTCGACCAGGGCGTCACGATGGGCCGCCCGAGCCGCCTGGAGGCGGAGATCGACGGGCGACCGCGTGCGCGTCGCGGGGGACGTCGTCGTCGTCGGCGAGGGCGACGTCCACCTCTGAGCGGCGCCCCGGGCGCCGTACGAGCGTCCAGCGCCGTCCGTTCGCTCTACAGCCGGGGTCCGCGCGCGCCGACGCCTTTCGGGCATCACGAGCGCGCACCGCATCGTCGGGGAACGACGGTGCGCCATCACGGCACTTGCCACTGGAGGGCAAGGACGCTGCGGGTGCGTTCCCGCATCGCCGACGCGACGGGAACGCACCCGTCGCCGTGCCGGCGGACCGCCAGGCCGCCGCTAGACTCGGCGACTCCAGGGGCCATAGCTCAGCTGGGAGAGCGCCTGCTTTGCAAGCAGGAGGTCAGGGGTTCGATCCCCCTGGCTCCACTGGAGGAATCGCCTGGAAGTCCGCGGTTTCTTGTGCTGACAGCGCCAAGGGCCGCTTGGCGCCCGTTGGGTCGAGCACGCGCCGCCGCGCTGAGGCTCGGCGCTCAGGCAAGTGGCGGGCTGGTCCGGCTCGCGCGGCCGGCCGCGGCGTGGCCGGGACCGGTGAGGCCCCGCGGCTGCCGGTTGCGCTCGCTGAGGCGGGATGCAACCATGCGCGTCCGTAGGGTCCAGCCGTCGCCAAGGGGGGGAGCGTCGTGCTCAGGTCAGGAAGGACCGTCATGCTCGTCGTCGCGCTCACGGCCGCCGCGGCGGCGTTTCCCGCGTCGGTCGCGGCGAAGATCGTGCGGCGAGGCGAAGGGCGTCGGCGACGGCACCGTCGTGAAGAGCGTGGCCACGTCGAGCGGGTCGTTCATCACGGCGAAGACCACGGCCAAGGCGTTCGCCCGCACCCGGGTCGCCCCCGCGGACTGCACCTGCAAGGAGCGCTTCACCGCGACCACCCGCGCGAGCGTGACCTGCCGGCGCACCGGTCGCACCGTTTCGTTCAAGGTCGCGTGGAACGGCGCGATGCCGCTTCCGCCCGCTGTCGTGCTGCCCGGCTGACGGCGCGGCCCGGTCGCGTGCAACCCATGAGACGTCTTGTCCCAGCGCACAACCGCGCGGCACTCACGCTCAGCGTGCTCTCGCTCGCCGCGCTCGTGATCAGCCCGGCGCAGGCCGCCGCCGGTACCTGGCTCAAGCCCACGAGCGCGGTCGAGGGCTCGGTGCGCCTCAGCTGGACGTGGTCGTCCGGCGCCCCGGGGGAGGTGGCCACGGCTTCGGAGGGTTCCATCCGGTTCGACGTGCGCGATCGTGCGCCGGGCACGAGCGCACTGCTGGCGTGGGTTCCGGGCGAGTTCCCGGCGTGGGCGACCGAGCCGCAGCGCCTGCCGGGCTTCTTCCTGCGCGCGCAGGCGCAGGCGGAGCGCTATCGCGAGACGCGGACCGAGCCGTGCGGCGACGGGACTCCCGCCGTGCGAACGATCGAGCTGACCGGCGCGGGCCCCTCGCACGCGCTCCTGATGACCGACGAGCCGGAGGTCGACGCGGTGCGCCGCACCGGTCGCATAGACGTCGACCCACCGTTCGTCGTCCGGCGGGACGGGGTCTTCCGGCTCGGGCAGGCCGTCCTCGGGACGGGCTCGTTCGGGGTGCGCGAGACGGGGACGCAGTGTGAGTACAACGACGCCGAGGTCCCGGTCACCACGCCGCGCTCCGCCCCCGACGCCGAGCGCACGGCGACCGGAGCCGGACTCATGGGGTTCGACGCGCTCGTGGCGCTCACCGACGGGATCGACGATATCCCGCTCACCGCCACGGCGAACGGCGGCCTGCGGATCCGGCGCACCGCGACGGCGAATGTCACGGGCGCGCAGGGCGCCACCGGGAGGACGAAGATGGAGGTCGACCTGCGCGTCGCCGGCCCGCTGGACGCGCACAGCGCGTTCTGCCGCGTGATCACCCGCGGCGAGGCCGCTCGGCTGCGCAGCGCCGCTGAGGCGCAACGGCTCGCCCGGCGCCGCGGCTTCACGCGCGTCGGGATCGGCAAGCCGGTTACGGCGGCTCCCGGCGACCGCGCGCGCCACATCCTCCGCTGGGGCAGCACCGTCGCCCCGTGCGGGACGGGGCTCGGAAGCCGGAAGTCCCCGGCGCTGTTCCCGGTGCGTCGCGCCGGGCGCTGAGGGCGCGCCAGCCGCGACGCCGCGGGGGATCGGCGGGGCCGTAACGGCGGCGGGCCCCTGTCGGAAGATGTCCGGCCGGGGCTTGCGGTGCCTTGGCGCTGGCCCCGAGGGGTCAGCCATGAGTCAATGGACTCAGGCTCCGCCCTCACCAGCGGTGGCACCGATGAGGTCGTCAGTGTCTTGTTGCCCGGGAGGATCTCGATGCTGCTCAACCATTCCCGCCTGGGACGAAAAGCAGGAGCGGCCGCCGATGAGCCACGACCCGTCCCCCGAGCGTTGAAGCCATTGGGCACCAGCACGTTTCTGGTGCCCACATCCGGCTACATCCGAGCACATCCGAGCACATCCGTTTGGCTCGATTCCCCGTCGGGAACTGGAATTCCCAGTCGTGGAGCGGTGCGCGTTCCGGCTTTGCAAGCAGGAGGTCGCCGGTTCGATCCCGGCTGGCTCCACTGCACGGAACCTCTGGTAACTCGGGGATTTCGTCGTGTCTGGGGTCGGTTGACGCTCGTGCGGCGGGTCGCTTGGGTCCGTTCCGCGCGATGACGCAACTCCACCGCGGCGTGCCCGGGACCCGCGCCCCTGCTTTGCATGGGAAGCAGGAGTGGCGGAGTGCCCCATGTCTCGACCGCGAGGATCCGCCAGGGTCCGGGGACGCCTTTGAGGTCGAGTTCTCCGCAATCAGTGAAGGTCTGTCCGGAGCCGATGCTGAGCTCGCGGACGGTGCTTCTGACGAGGACTTCGCCCGGTCTGGCGATGCTGCTGATCCGGGCGCCGACGTGTATCGCGAGGCCTCCGACGTCCTCATCGCGAGGAGTTCGCACTCGCCGGCGTGTAACCCGGCGCGGATTTCCAGGCCGAGGTTGCGGATGCCGTCGCGGATGGCGAGCGCGCTGCTGATCGCGCGGCTGGGTCGATCGACGTGGCGAGCACGCCGTCGCCCAACGACTTGACGAAGCGACCCCGGTGGCGCTCGACCTGCTCGCGAGTCCCGAGAGACGCGCACCCGCGGACATCCCTCCCGTCGCTCACGTGCCATTCGCCACTGAAGCGAGTGCCGCGAAGACCCGGCTGGAGCTGGGGGATCGCGGGTTCACGTCCTGCCTCCCGGACGACTCACGCAGGTGAAAGGCCCGCCGGTGCGGGCCTTTCGCTCAGCTGCTGTGGCGGACTCTCCTGGGCGGGCCGGGAACCGTGCTGCGCGGCCTCGGTACTGATCCGCAGAGCGCCTCAGTAGCCGTAGCGGCTGCGCGTAATGGAGGCGCCGCCCGACGGCCGGTCGAACGCAGCGTGCCATACGACGATCCCCGTACGAGACGCCGCTCGCCTCAGTAGCCGTAGCCGTAGCGCGTAGTGGAGGCGCCGCCCGACGGTGCCGACGCGGTGATGCGCTTGCCCGCCGGCGAGACGGTGAACCACTTCGCGCCGAAAGCATCCAGGCTCTGGCCGGTGAGTTGACCGGCGGCCTGGTCGCCCGTGTACGAGTAGAGCGGGTGGCCGTCGAGCACGACCTGTCGCCGGCCGTCGCTGCGCTTGACGAGCGAGAGCGCGGACGCCGGCACGCCCCCGGCCGCAGTGGGTGTCGACGGCGCGGTGAACGGCGGCCAATTGGCCGCGCAGGCGCCCGAGCAGGTGCTCGTCGGCCCGGTGTCCTTGGCAAACAGGTAGAGCGTGCGCCCTTCGCCGTTGACGACGACGGTCCCGACGGAGGTCTGGGCCGTGCTCACCTTCGGCGCGGCACTCGAGGACGCGGGCTTCATGCCGGCATTCGCCGCGGACGGACCGTTGCCCGACGCTGTCCCTCCGCAGCCGGCGGCGGCGAGTGCCGTCACCGCGAGCGATGCGAAGACGAGCAGGGGGTTGTGTGTCATGGCAGGCCTCCAAGTATGGTCGTGGTGCCTGGAAGGACGCCAGCCTGCGAGGATCCTTCCTGGCGGTCCGTATATCCCCGGACACTGGTCATCGCGTCGCTTGCACACGGCCGCTCCTGCAGGAGCGGCCGTTGCGCAAGTAAGTTCAACGCATGAGCGCCGAAGTACGGTCCGCCGGCGGCGGAGTGGTCGGGCTTGATCATGTTCAGCTCTCGGCTCCTGCCGGCTGTGAGGCAGAGGCGCGGCGTTTCTTCTCGGAGGTTCTTGGGCTCGCCGAGGTGGAGAAACCCAGGTCGTTGCAGGGGCGGGGCGGCGCGTGGTTCGGGCTCGGCGGGCAGCAGTTGCACATCGGTGTCGAGGAGCCCTTCGAGCCCGCGCGCAAGGCTCACCCGGCGCTGCGTGTCGCCTCAGCGGCAGACCTGGACGCGATCGCGCGCCGGCTCGCCGATGCCGGAGCGCCGGTTGTCTGGGACGAGGCGCTGCCAGATGTGAGCCGGTTCTACACGCAGGACCCGTGGGGCAACCGGTTAGAGCTCCTGACGCGCCCAGCGCCGCCCCAGGCGTGATCGTCGCGTGCGCCGTCGGCGCCGTCGTGCCGGCGGGCTTGATCGTCGCGCCGCTCTCGACCGCCCGCGCGCCTCCGTGACGTTCTGGGCGTATGGAGCCGCTCCCGCGTCTCAGTAGGCGACCCTCGACAGAGCCGGCCCCGCCAGGGCGTCACTCCCGCTATGACGGCTACCTGGGTCATCGTGGGTGGGTTCGGTAGTAGTCCTTGGCCGCTCTGTGGATGATCTTTGTCTTGCGGTCTTCCTCGGCGCGCAGGCGTGTGTCCGTTCGGGCGGCGGCGACCTCGGCCTCGCGCATGAGCTTCTGGTAGCTGGCCAGGCGCGCCGCCGGAAGCGTTCCGGAGTCGATGGCCGCCCGGACCGCGCAGCCGGGTTCGTCCTGGTGTGCGCAGTCGCGAAACCGGCACGCGTCGGAGAGCTGCTCGATGTCCGAGAACGTGAGGGTGATGCCCTCCTCGGATCCGGTGAGGCCGAGCGCGCGAAGTCCGGGGGTGTCGATCAGCACGCCGCCGTCGGGCAACCCGATCAGCTCACGCGCGACCGTGGTGTGACGCCCGCGCTGGTCGCTGACGCGGACCGCGCGGGTTTCCTGCCGCTGACGCCCCAGCAGAGCGTTCACGATCGTTGACTTCCCTGCTCCGGAGGGCCCGAGCAGGACGGCGGTGCGGCGCCCGGACATGTAGTCGAGCAGGGGCGCGACGGTCTCGCCCGCGAGCGCGTTCATCGCCAGGACGTCAACGCCGAGCGCGATCGACTCGACGGCCACGCGGGCAGCGTCCGGGTCGAGCCGACAGATCGGCCTTGGTGAGGACGACGACGGGAACGGCGCCCGAGTCCCATGCCAGCGCCAGCTCGCGCTCAATGCGGCGCACGTTGGGCGGCTCGGCGATCGGGTGAACGACGAACACCGTGTCGACGTTGGCGGCGAGCACCTGAACGTCCGAGCCCTCGCCGGGATCCCCTCGTGTGATGGCGCTGGTGCGCGGCAGCACCGCCTCGATCAGTGGGACGTCGATCGCCTCCGCGTCCATCACGGCCACCCAGTCACCGACAACGGCCAGATCCACCGCGCCACGAGCGACCTTCAGAAGACGAGCCGACGGTGCAGCCCGCGTGATTCCGACGGGCGTCGCCACCAACGCGCTGCCGCGGTCGCTGCGGATCACGCGCGCCGGCGTCAATCCCCGCAAGGCATACGGCTCAAACAGCGCCTGGCACCGCTCATCCCAGCCCAACTCCGCAAGTGCGTCCCTCATGCCCCGGCGCAGACTACGCCCGACGCACCACCGACGCTCCGCGAGTCAGAGCAGTGCGCGCCACCCCTAGGCCGTCGTCGCGCGGACGCGGCGGGCGGACCAGCGCGCGGCGGCGGCCTTGTCGATGCCGACGATCGCCCAGCCTGCCAGCGCGATCACGAGGACGCGCGCCCAGACGTCCGGGTCGATCGAGGCGGATTCGAAGACGTCCTGCATGAACGGCGCGTAGGTGAAGAGCAGTTGGGCCGCGACCATGGTGATGATTCCTGCGAGCAGCCAGGGGTTCGAGAAGAAGCCGAGGGTGAGCGCCGACCGGTCCAGTGATCGGCAGCTGAGGAGGTAGAGCAGCTCGACCATCACGAAGACGTTCACCGTCGCTGTCCTGGCCTCCGCCACGCCAGCGCCGCGGTTCTGCTCCCATTCGAAGAGCGCGAAGGCGCCGACCATCAGGACGACGCTGACCAACACGATCCGCCAGAGGAGGACCGGCTCCTGCTTTGCATGGAGTGTGTTGCATAAACCCATTCTTGAGCGAAGTGCCCGAAAGATCGACTGCGAGTACGGCCGTCTAACGGCCTCCGACAACTCCCTGAGAGCAATCTGATGGCCAGAAACGCGCGGCTCGTCGGCCAAATCGCCCGGGTGTCAGACTCTCAGCGTCGCGAGGTCGCATCGCGAAGTCGAAGTGCTTGAACCGGATCCAATGCCCGGCTCACTGCTCTACCGGCCAACGGACTGAAAGAGCTGCTCCTCCAGCGCGCGGAGGCAGTGCGGCCGGCCGCGCGTCAGCCAGTAACCAGTAAAGGAGGTCATCATGACTCCCATATCGACCACCACCGCGGCGGTCGGTACACGATGAGCGCCCCCGCCTCAATCACCATCACGCCAGTCCGCGTTGCCGACCTGCTCGCCGAGGGCGAGCGGATGCCGGTCTACGTGCACGTCATCGACCATCCCGATGCGCGCGTGCTGGTCGACACCGGCATGACGGAGCTGCACCCGGCGGTGGCCGACCTCGATCCCCGCCTCCGTCCACTGAGCAAGCAGGACTTCGACCTCGCCGGCATCGACATCGTCGTCAACACACACCTGCACTTCGACCACTGCGGCGGCAACCACCTCTTCGCCGGCAGGCCGATCTACGTCCAGCGTCGGGAGCTCGACGACGCGCGCAGCGAGGACGACTACACCATTCGCGAGTGGGTCGAGGCGCCCGGCGTGCGGTACGTGCCGGTCGACGGCGAGCTCGAGCTGCTTCCCGGGCTCCGGCTCGTCCCGGCGCCGGGCCACACACGCGGCATGCAGGTGGTCGTCGTCGAAACTGGCGGGCGTCCGGTCGTCGTCGGCGGCGACGTGGCGGTTTGGTTCGGCGAGCTCGACGAGCCGCACACCGAAGGCCAGCTGCGAGTGCGCGCGCTCGACCCCGAGCTGGTCTGGCTCGCGCACGAGCACGAGCCGTGGCGACCCCGCACCGTCTAAGGCATCACGCCGGCGCTCTCTGGGCCTCCCGGGTTACGCGCCCATCATTCTCGTCTTCTTCGACGTCGCGGCACGGTCCTCCCGGTGAGCCGTCGCGCGTGGAAGCTTTATGGAAGCGGCAGACCGAAGCAGACGGCAGCAGGTCGTCGCCCCAGTGACGCCCCGAGCAGCCAGAACGCTGGAATCAGTGACAAACGGCAGCAGACGGCAGCAGAGCGCGCTGAGTTTGCAAGCAGGAGGTCAGGGGTTCGGTCGCCCTGGGCTCCACTAGGGCGACCCGGTAAGTCGGGGGTTGTCGCCCCGGTAGGTCGGTTGAATGCTGGGGTTTCGGCGTCTTGCGCGCCGGATGGCGATCGCCGCCCCGGTAACTCGTGGGCCGGATGCCGTGTTTGGCGCGGATCTGGCCCGGTAACTGCTAGCGCGCTCGCGCTTCGCATAGGAGAGGCCCCCGCGAATGCTGGGCCCCAAGGACGTCGCGTGATGTACGCGGGCTTCATGTTGGCGGACATCTTGAACTGCGTCTTGCGGCCCTGGTTCGCGCGCGCGAGCTGCCGCTGCTGGCGCGCCCAGTCGTGGTACTCCTACTGGGTCGGCCAATCGCCCAGTGCTTGGTGTGCGAGCTTGATCGCGGTGATGGCCTCTTCGCGTGAGTAGCTCGCGCGAGGGCCGGCATGTTTGGTGTGGCGTGGGACGCGCGCCGCGGTACCGATGAAGTACAGGCGCATCGTCGCGCGTATCGCGCGCCCCCAGCCACCGAAGACCTCCACGATGCGGTCCGCGTTGCGGAACCCTTGCCCACGTGCGGCGCGACGTCGTCGCTCCTCCTCGTAGTGCTGTTCGATGATCCATTCGCCGTGCCGGACCAGCTCGGCGAGCAGGCCGAGTCGCTCCTCACGGGAGGCCGCGATGGCATGTCTGCCGGCTACGACGGTGATCCAGCTGCGCGAACTGCTCGCCGCGAGCCTCAACGTGAGACCCGGCCACATCTCCAACTCCGGGACTGCTCCGCTTCGAAGCGCAGATCGGTCGCTCGACGCTGTGCCGGGTGGTGTCACGGTGTTTGAGGCGCCGGAGCACGGGTAGCTCGTCGGTCATGGACGACGCAGCGCTCAAGACCTACCTCAACGATCACTTGGCCGGCGCGACGCTCGGTTGCGATCACGCGAGGCAGCTAGCGCAGATGTATTCGGGCACCGCGTCGGCGGGTGAGCTCGCCCGCATCGCCGCCGAGGTCCGGGAGGACAAGGCGACGCTGCTGCGCTTGATGGACAGCGTCGGCGCGCGCCCGAGCCCGGTGAAGCGCGCCGCAGCGTGGGCGACCGAGAAGGCCGGCCGCTTGAAGTTCCGTGGTGTCGCCTCCGGCAAGCGCGAGCTCGGGCGGTACCTCGCGCTCGAGACGATGTCGCTCGGGGTGGAGGGGAAGCGCTCACTGTGGACGGCGCTGGAGCAGGGCGTGGACGGCGCCCCGGCGCTGCGGCAGGTCGACCTGAAGGAGCTCGTCATCCGCGCCGAGGAGCAGCGTCAGACGCTCGAGCGCCGGCGCCTGGAGGCCGCCGGACGCGCCTTCGGCTGACGGGTGATCCGCCCGGTCGCCCGGCGGGGCGGCCCTGGTGCATGACCATGCCTCACGCACCAAGGCCAAGCCGCGAGCTGCTCGTGACGAGCGTCCCGCTCGACTCTGAGGACGATCGAGGAAGCCCGGACTGTCGCCGCGCAGACGGCGCAGGACGCCGAGGGCGACACGGAGGTCGGCGACAGCGATCCCCTGCTCGCCATCGGCGACGCGCTGCGCGAGGGCAGGAGGGCGGTGTGGGGGCGGTGCTTCAGATGTTTCAGACGACGATGGCGGGGGTGTCGCGCGGCCGCCGGTGGCGCGGGCCTCGATGGTGGTGGAGGACGCTGATCCGCGACCGGGGAACCGTTGGCCGCTCACCGCAGCTTGCGGATTTTCACCTCAACGGTCCGGACCTCCGTGTCCCCCCCCGTGATCTGGTTCGGCCGGCCCGAGCTGAACGTGTGCGAGGAACGCAGGCGCAGCGTGCGTCGTCCCGGGCGGAAGAGCCGGCCGACCGCGATCGGGGCGCTGTACGGCGACTTCACGGTTCCGGCGTTGCCGCGCGTCTGGGTGATGTACTCGTCGGCCTGCGTGCTGTCGTAGCCGCAGCCGCCGTCGCGCCATTCGTCGTCCTTCATCACCTGCTGGATGTTCGGGTACACCGGGAGGTCGGCGATGCTGACGACGAGCTGGCCGCGGCCGATGCCGAGCCGGCCGTCGAGCGCCCAGCTGCGCGAACCGCAGTGCACGGTCGGATACGGCTGGTGGCCCGTGCACGGCGTCGACGACCCGCCCTGCGTCGAGCGCGTCATGTCGGCGCGCATGTCGATCGCGCGGACGGCCCGCTGCGCCCCGCCGAGGCGCTTGGAGAACGCGTATCCGCGATCGCCGGACAAGCGCGTGATCCGGAACTGCGCCGGCCGCACCGTCGGCATGTCGGTGACGACGCGACTCGACGCGCGGATCGTCTGCGGGCACTGCGGATCGCTCGTGTCGACGTAGTCGTACGTGAACCGATAGTCAGAGCGCAGGTGCGCGCTGATCAACACGTCGATCGACCGGTCCGCGCCGTGGGCCGGCGATGCCGGCAGCGCGGCGAGCATCGCGACCAGAACCGCCGCGCCAGCCCAGCTCATGGATCGACCGTACCAGAGGGCCGAGCGCGGGCCGTAGGCTCCCGGAACCGAAGTGGTGTCACCGGCTTGGAGGTGAGCGCGCGGCTATCGAGCAGGGATCGCGGGAACTGGGTGCTGGTATTCGCACTCGGCCGATCGACGAAGGCGTGCAGGAGCGGGATGAGCGAACTGGGTAGCGGCGGACTTGGCCTCTAGCCGGCCACTCGCCTGGTTGGAGTAGAGCACGAGCGCGGCCTCACGAACGACACCACCTCGCACCGTGGGGTCAGTGACCGTCGCTCCAGCGCCGGACGAAAAGCAGAAGCGCGCACCGGCGCTGCTGCTTTGCATGGAAAGCGACAGCGCGCTTCTGGGCGTGGCGTTGTCCGTCACGAGCTGAAGCTGCAACCCCGACTCGCGAGGACGCCGCTGGCCGGGCCTGGCGGTAAGGGGCCTACCCGCCGACGCGTTAGTTGGCATCGCCGCATCGCCGATGAGTTCCGTGGCTTGTGTCAGTCTGAGATGCCATGGCCGCGACTACCTGCCACATGTCCATATCGCTCGACGGCTTCGTCGCCGGGCCGAGCCAGAGCCGGGAGAACCCGCTCGGCGTCGGCGGCATTCAGGTCCACGGCTGGCATCTCGGCGAGGTGACCGACGAGGCGGACCTGATCGCCCAGAGCTGGTTGCTACGGCCTCGCGGCGCCTACGTCATGGGCCGCAACATGTTCGGCCCGATCCGCGGCCCCTGGGACGAGGACTGGCGCGGCTGGTGGGGCGACGAGCCGCCATATCACGCCCCCGTCTTCGTCCTCACCCACCACGCCCACGACCCGATCCAGATGCAGGGCGGCACGACGTTTCACTTTGTCACCGGCGGCTTCGAAGCGGCATTCGAGCAGGCCACGGCGGCAGCCGGCGACCGCGGCGTCGACGTCGCGGGCGGCGCCTCGACTGTGCGTCAGGCGCTCGTGGCCGGGGTCGTGGACGAGCTGACGCTCGACATCGCCCCGGTGCTTCTCGGGGACGGCGAGCGGCTGCTCGACGGGATCGCCGAGCTCCGGTTGACGCCAGTGGAGACCCTGCACTCACCGCACGCGACGCATGTGCGATATCGCGTGGAGCGCTAAGCCGCCGAAGCGAGAATCACGGATCGGCGGCTGACTCGGGCTCGTGCTCGGCTCGGTTCTGGCTCACTACGCGGTCTGGCCAAGCCGCGAACCGTCAGGATCAAGGCCAGCGGCCTGAGTGCAGTCGACCCGACCTCCCAGGTCAACTCCGTCCAGGTAGAAGCGAGCAGCGTCCAGTAGTCGGAAGCAGCACCGGTTCGCCGCTACCGGTGTCAGCCCATCGTCGCGGTTGGCGACCCAGTGCACCACAGCGTGCCGGGTCAGCTGGGTTCGCCGCCAGGCCTCTGGTCCATCGCTCAGCGACTCGTTGGGACGCCGCGCCGAATCCGCGAACCCGACCGGCCCAGGGGCGACAGGAAGGACGCTCGCCCCCAGCTGTACGACCGCAGGTCGTGGCCGCCCGATTGCGCCCTCTGTTGCTTCTTACCTGGAACGCGCGCTGTCGCTTCGGACGACGCCGCGACTCGTGGCCGGTTGGCTGCTGGCGACTCGAGGGCCCACCCGGGATCGGTGCGACCGCCGACGCGGGCAGCTACCGGCCGGTACGGTCGCGGTGCTTGCAGCCCGGCCAGCAGCAGGGTCGGCGCTGGCCTTCCTCGAGCTCCTCCTGGGTCCGCCGAATGCGGCGCTCTCGGGTCGTCTGCTGCTTGGCATCCTCGACCCAGCAGATGAACTCGTTGCGGGCCAAGGGCGTGATGTCGTTCCAGGCATCGAGTGTCGTGGCGTTGGCGATCAGCGCCTTGCGCAGGTCCGGGGGCAACTTGTGCACCACCCCACCGGGCACTTTCTGGACGCTCACAAGCCCATGGTACGCCGAGCGCTAACGGGGCTTCCGCAACGGACGACAAGCAGGCGTGCGCCGGACGGCCGCTCGCCGTTCGACCCGAGCGTCGGTCATTGGGCACCAGGGCGTTTCTGGTGCCCACATCCGGCTATATCCGAGCACATCCGAACACATACGTTTGGCCCGATTCCCCGCCGGGGACTGGAATTCGCTGTCGTGGAGCGATGCTCGTTCCGGCTTTGCAAGCAGGAGGCCAGGGGTTCGATCGTCCGTTGCGACAGTCGTCCGGTTGGGGTGAAGAGGCGCCGTTTCGGAGTTGAGACGATGCGGTCCTGATGGGTCAAGGGATCAGCGAAGTTCTCGTGTACGCGGTCGGCGTGGCGATCACCCTGAGCGCGATCATCGCCGTGATCCTGATGCTGTTCTCGGAGCGGGCACGGGTGAATGGCCCCGTGTTCCTGCTGGGGTGGGTGCTGGGACTGGCGGTCGTCAGTGGACTGGCCTACGTCCTGGCCGACCAGGGCAACGCCTCCGCGAGCACGTCTGCGTCGGACGCCATCGCTTGGGGCAAGATCGTCTTCGGCGTGCTGTTTCTCCTGCTCGCTGTGCGCACCTGGCGCAAGCGCCCGCCGACCGGCACCCCATCGGAGATGCCCAAGTGGATGGGTGGGCTCAACGCGATGACGCCGGGGAAGGCACTCGGCCTCGGCGTGCTGCTGGCGGGCGTCAATCCCAAGAACCTCATGCTCTCGGTCGCCGCCGGGGCGGGACTCGCGACGCTCGCGCTTTCCACTGGCGATGCGCTCGGCTCCCTGCTCGTCTTCATCATCGTCGGGAGCCTCACCATCGCCGCACCGGTCCTCTACTACCTCGCAGGTGGCGACGACGCCAAGACCCGGCTGACTGACATGAAGGACTGGCTGACCATGCACAACGCGGCGGTCACAGCTGTCGTGTTCCTCATTTTCGGCGCCGACCTCATCGCCAAGGGCCTCCCACCACTCACGTAGTCCTGGCCGCCGGACCACGCCGTCGCGTTCCATGCGGTGCGGCACGCGCGCCTTTCGTCTCTATCAAAGGGCTGTTGTTGTCAATGGGCGTTGGTGGTGGTGCCGGCGGGCTGGCCGGGTCGGGGTTGGATGGGAGCGACGCTCATGTCTCTATCGCCTCCTCTGTGGGAGGACCAGGCGGTGTTGGAGGTCGGCTGCGTGGGCGCAAGTCCAAAAGGGCCGTCTAAGCGGCCAGACGAAAAGCGGCGCCTGCGGCAGCGGGCTGTGGGGAGAAGGGCGCGTCGTAGGTGAGCATGTGCCACAGGCTCTTGGTGAGCCGGCGGGCGATGTCGATCTGGGCGACCTTCGCGCCGCGCTGCTTGCCCAGCCGGCGCTTGGTGCGCTGATAGCGCTCGGCGTAGGCCTCGTGGCGCAGGGCGTGCATCGTGGCTTCGAGCATCGCCCAGCGCAGGAACTTGGGGCCGGACTTCGTCAACGGGCCGCGGCGGTCGCTGTCGCCGGACTGGATCACGCGCGGACACAGGCCGGTGTAGCCGACGAGCTTGTCGGCCGTCGCGAACCGCTCGATCTCGCCGATCTCGGCGGCGATCGTGTAACCGAGCACCCAGCCGATCCCCGGCGCTCATCAACAGCGGCAGGTACTTGTGGTCGGGGCGCATCGCCCGCAGCTGCCGGTTGCAGTGGTCGATCTGCGCCTCGAGCTGATCGATGGCCAGCACACTGGCCTGCAGGGTCGAGCGCCACGGCTCGGGCACGTTGAGCGCGGCGAGCATCCGCCGGCCGGCGACCCCGAAGAGGTCGGTGACCATGCACGGCTTCCCGAAACTCACCAGCGTCGCGTGAACGCGGTGCTTGAGCATCGAGCGGTGCTTGACCAAGTGCAGCCGAAACCGAGCCAGCTCGCGCTCTTGGCGGATCTCCAAGCTCGGCAGCCAGATCTCGGGCACCAAATCGCGCTGCGAGAGGATCGCCAGCACGCGCGCGTCGATCTTGTCCGTCTTGGCCGCCAACGAGCCAATGCCCTTGACCTTGGCCGCGTCAGCGATCCGCACATCCCAGCCGAGCTCCTCAAGCCGATCGTGCACGAACCGCGCACCGGTCATCGACTCGATCACCGCCTGCGGCGCCTGCGGCCCGACCCTCCCCACCAGGCCCACAAGACCATCGGCATCCGGCGGGACGGCGAACTCATCGACGATCTCCCCGGAATCGCTCAACAGACAGACGTCAAGCTTCCTCCGACTCAAATCCAAGCCAGCGTGCAACATTGCGAACGGGCCTCCTCGGGTCGCTGCGTGGATGACACTCGGAGCGTCTCAGGGAGGCCCTCCTTTCACAGCAGTCCAAAGCGACAGCGCGCGCCCAGCGATGATCAGGGGTTGATGCTCGTCCCGGGGTTGTAAACGTTCATCCACCGCAGCACCTTCCCAGCCATCGGGTGACGTGCCACGAAGCTGTTCACGCGCAGACGCAAGCTGTCCATACCGTCGATCTTCGCATGTATGACCGTCCTAAGCCAGGCCACCGACCGGCGCCCCTCCGCATCCCGCTGACCGCCGCACTCTGGCTGCCGAGCTCCGACCGCGATGCCACCCGTAAGGGCGAGACCCCAACGCCGCCAGGCGGGCTCGCCCTCCAAGGTTCCTCGTCGCCGGGCTCCGGCTGCTGCTTTTCGTCTCTATGAAAGAGGGGTGGGTGTCAACTGGGGTTGGTGGTGGTCGTGCTCCTTGGTGTTGTGGGTGGAGCGGCGCTCATGTCTCTATTGCCTCCTCTGCGGGAGGACCAGGCGAGATGGGAGGCCGGCCGCGGGGGCGCAAGTCCAAGCGGGCCGTCAGGCGGCCAGACGAAAAGCGGCGCCTCCCGCAGCGGGAGTTGGGTTGAAGGGTTCGTTTCGGGTGAGCATCTGCCAGATCGCTTCGGTCAAACGGCGGGCGATGTCGATCTGCGCGACCTTCGCGCCGCGCTGGCGGCCGAGGCGGCGCTTGGTGCGCTGGTAGCGCTCGGCGTAGGCGGGGTGGCGCAGGGCGTGCATCGTGGCTTCGAGCATCGCCCAGCGCAGGTACTTGGGCCCCTGTTTGGTCAGCGGGCCGCGGCGGTCCTTCTCACCGGACTGGTAGACGCGCGGGCAGAGCCCGGTGTAGCCGACGAGCTTCTTGGGTGAGCTGAACCTGTCGATCTCACCGATCTCCGCGGCGATCGTGAACGCGAGCACCCAGCCGACGCCGGGCGCGCTCATCAGCAGCGGGACGTAGGGATGATCAGCGCCGGTCGTGCGCAACTCGCGGTTGACCTGGTCGATCTGCGCTTCCAGGTCGTCGATCAGCTCAAGGCTCGCGTCGATGGTGCCGCGCCAGGGCTGAGGGACCTGCAGCTCGTCGAGCAGCTGGCGGCCGGCGACACCGAACAAATCGGTGACCGGGCACGGCTTGCCGAACGTGATCAGCGTCGCGTGGACGCGCTGCTTGAGCATCGACTTGTGCTTGACCAGATGCAGCCTGAAGCGCGCCTGCTCACGCTCCTGGCGAACGCGCGGATCGGGCAGCCAGATCTCCGGGATCAAGTCGCGCTGCGAGAGCACCGCCAGAACACGCGCGTCGATCCGGTCGGTCTTGCACGCCAATGGCGCAAGGCCCTTGACCTTCTGCGCGTCAGCGATCAGCACCTCCCACCCAAGCTGCTCCAGCTGATCGTGCACAAACCGCGCGCCGGTCATCGACTCAATCACCGCGCGCACCCGCTCACCGCGACTCAGACCGACGCGCCGCACAAGCCCGCGCAACCCGTCCAGATCCGGCGGCACCGCCAGCTCGCCGACCAGCTCTCCCTCATCGCTCAACAAGCAAACGTCAAGACGCTTGCGACTCAGATCCAGTCCAACGTGCAACATGACAACGGGGCCTCCTCGACTCGCTCCTCGGATGACACGCGGAGCGTGCCACCGAGGAGGCCCTCCTTCATCGCAGTCCCAAGCAGGGGCGCAGTGCGTTAGCTCGCGTGAGCAAGCTCAGTGCAGAACGACGTACGGTCCCGGCTTGCCCCGTCCCTTTGGTCCCCAGTCGAAGGTCGCGGCGGGGTCCATGCGCACGCACTTGCCATCGTGGAGGTTCGTGATCGACTTCGTACCGGGCGCGTCGACGGCGGTGCACCGGTACCCCTTGGGTCCCCCGCGGAGCTTGCCAGTCGGATGGTCAGGCATCTTTGGAAAGAACACCCGCAGCAGATCCCTCGCATGGCCACACGTGATCCCCCAGGCATGCACCGTGTACAGGTGGCCCTCGCGAGTGGGTCCCTCCGTCTCCCCGTGCCCGGGTCCAGCGACCCACTTAGGTCCTTTCGTCGTGCAACTTGTCGGCTTCCCTTTCGGCAACTTGGGGATGTTTGGCGGTGGCGGCGGCAACTGCGCAGGTGCGACTCCCGCGGACCCAGCCAGCAGCGCGATCAACATGGGGACGACCGAGCAGACCCGGAGGGTCGAACGCATGGCGAGAGTTTCGCAGCACTCCTGCTCCCATGCAAAGCAGCGCAGCCCCCATACCGCCCATTTCGCTCAGGTGGCGTACCGCTCCCGCCTGTGGCCGTCTCCGTGGAGCCGCGCTCCTGCTTCTTGTCCAATGCGACAGCGAGAGCCGGTCTAGCCGCCCTACGCTTGCGTTACGGCACGACGGGGTTCCCCGCCACTAGTACTGCGAAGGACGCGTAATGCCCTCTCGCGTCATCCAGACGAACTCGTGGAGACCGCCACCGGTGGCACGCGTATAGCGCTTGGCCTCCCGAAAGCCCGCACGCTCATACACGGTGATCGCGCGCTGGTTGAACGCCGCCACTGCCAGCGCAAAGCTCCTCGCCCCGAGCGTCACTGCGGCATACTCGAGTCCGGCGCGCAGAAACGAGCCTCCGATGCCGACGCCGGTCAGCGGCGGGCGCAGCCCGAGCCCGATCTCCGCAACCCTGTGAGCCAACTTGAACACGAAGAAGCCCGCCAGTTGACGATCGTCGTCGTCAGCCGCGAAGTACCGGCGACCCCATTCGGAGGGATCGAGCAACTCGGCAAGATCGTCGGGGTCGCGAGCCCAGTCGTAGAACGAATACGGAGCCGGGTAACGCCACGCCCCGATCACCTGGGCGTCGTCCGAACGCATCGGCCTGACGACGAACCGCCGCACGAACCCGATGCTACGGCATCCCATGACGCCCCGCCCGCGTGTCTCTACCCATGCAAGGGGAGCGCGGCGGGTGGATTCGCTAGTGCATGTCACCGCTCGGCTGTTGTGCCGAGGGCCAGGTGTCACGGTGGTTTCATGCTGCGCCTTCGGTGAGCGCGCGGAGTGCGGCTCGTTCGTGGTCGCCGAGGCGCATCGGCTTGGAGTAGATCTCCAAGCTTCTCGCGGAGGCCGTTGCACAAACCGCTCAGAAGACCGATGCGTCATGCACCTTGGGACACCGGTAGATCTGGATGTCTCAAGACGTCCAAGTGGTGGGACAGCCGCCCCGGTTCGGGGGCTCTCGTGCCGCCCTGTCCCACCATCTACGAAGTAAGCGGATTTCGCGGCTTTGCGCAACAACCTCTGGGCAATGCGGTACTGCACGGTTGCGTTCGGGGCGGGGCGTCACCCTTTGGAATGCGCTGGGAGCGAACGCGCTCACTGCCGTGCGAAGGCGAGCCTGCTGGTCGATGTGCCGGTCCTCTCGCTCCTACGGCTGGAGCCGGAACGTGACGCTGGAAGTTGTTTCCGCCTCGATGGTTCGTACGGGAATCTCCCCTGAGAACCCTGAAGTGGAATCATGGACGGCGAACGAGTTGAAGTAGACCGTCGTCAGTCCGTTCGTGTTCATGGCGAGTCCGTCCGCGGCGAGGCATTGCGTCAGGTTCAGCGTGTAGCTGAAGGTGTTCGCCGGGTTTGATGGCTGATCACCGCGGTGGTCCAGGTACCAGATCCGGTCGAGCTTCCAGGGCGGACCGCCCGCCAGGTCGGAGAGCGTGTCGGGGGTCAGGTTGGGGTCGATGTCTGAGTAGCTGCTCTGCGGGCAATTGCCGTGGGGGGCCCCGCCGCCCGGGACGAAGACGAGAGGCGACGCCCGCGTCCCGTACACCAGGTTGCCGACGTCCATCCATTTGCCGGTGCCGGCGTCGCCGGTGGTGTGCGGGCGTTGGGGTCGCCAGAACCTCAGCCGTACCACCACGTCTCCGTTGGGACCCGCCCGCACAGGGACGGGAAGCGCGCAGTTCGGCGGTATGCAGTACACGCCGCCGCAGTTCGGCGGTGTGCACTCATTCGCCTGCGGGTAGGAGAACGTGCGGGAGTCGCCCTGCCCGTCGTCGTAGGAGGCGAGCACGGAGTGGGTGGCGAAGACGAACCCCAGGGACACGGCGGATTGCACCGCCGCGCCGTTGACTGTGGCGCGCTCGATCAGCACGTCGCCGGCGCGCATCTGCTCGGTCGTAGCGCCGGGGAAGAGGTCCATGGAGAACCCCGTCACAGTAGTCCTGGTCGCCGTCAACGAGCCGAGGCCGTTGTGGTTGCCGTCGCAGCAGGCGGGAAACGGCGGTGCGTCGGCCCGGAAGGTCGTTGAGTTCGTCTGGAGTCTTCCGGTGCCGCCCAGCGAGCAGTAGACGAGTGCTCCGCAGTCCAGTTCTTCGGCGCTGGAGCCGGCCCACCACCCGAGGGTGAGCACCCCGTATTCCTGCTGGGCCGCCGCGATCTGCTCGTCGCTGGAGCCGCCGTTGACGTTCACGGGGGACTGGACACCCGTCCCGCGGGTGTTCAGGGACGTGAAGGCGCTCATGCGGCTGCCGCCAGGGAACGTCGGGTCGGCCACGGAGGACGCCGACGCGGTCTTCTTCCGGTAGGTGGACTGGTCGTAGTCGTCGAGGATCAGATCGCCGTCGTCGTCGATGTCGAGGCTGTTGGGGACCCCGTCGAGATCGTTGTCGTTGATGGCGGTACCGCTGCGCGTCGACTTCGAGCGCACCAGTCCGGTCTTCCCGGCACCGATCGGGACCCCGTTCCTCGCCCGGGCGAGATACGCGGCCACCACCCACTTCTTGGCCAGACGCCGGCCGGGCGTGGCGTAGCCGTCGCGAACCCTGATGGTCCCAAGCCTGGCTCCCGCCGTCACGCCGAGGATGGCGTCCCTGCGCTTCCTGCCGACGACGATCGGCCCGGCATACGTGCCGTTCGGCGCCCTGAGGTGGAGCGTCCCCCTCGAAGCCGGCGGGCGCAGCTTGAAGCTACCGGTCTTCGCCCGAACCGATGCGGCCTTGCCGTTCGAAGCGAGGGCTACCACCGTGTACCCCGCCTTGGTCAACTTGCCGGTGATCGGCGCCGGCGTCTTCGCCGACGCGACCGCGGCCGCACCCCAAACAACCATCACAGCGCACGCCACGACGGGAAGGGAACGCCAACTCATACACCAGACCTTGCGCCCAACCCGGGCACGGCGCATCGGCACAAACCCGCACACCCCACCCGGGCGGTTCACTCCTAGAGCGACGGCGTGTCAGCGCGCCCAGCCCCGCACGAGCGAATGGCTGGCCGCGGCCCGTCCCGGCGCCAACACGAGAGAACGGAGAACACGATGGCTGACAAGGTGCTGATCGACCTCGCCACCGGCATGGAGGAAGGCGAGCGCGTCATGATCGCGTTCCTCGTCGCCGGCGCCGCACTGGAACGCGGCCGCGACGTCGCAGAGTCCCTGACCAAGGACGCCGTCCACCTCGCGCTTCCTGACCACGCCGAAGGCGGCGTGTGCGACGGATGCCCCACCCCTGGAGCGACTGTTCGAGCAGTTCACGGCCGGGGGCGCCGATGTGGGAATGGCTCGGCGACCAGCCGGGAACGGTCTTAGCTACTGAGCGGGCGCGCGTACGCGCCGCGGCCGAAAGACTCGACGTCAGATCGAGGAAACTGAGAGGGAACGTCAGCTCGGTCGCGAGGCGTTTCCGCGCGTCACCGGCAACACGGGAACCCGCATCAGAACAGGCGTCCCTGACCATCGGTGTCCTCTGACGACCCGCCCGGGTCCCTTTGCATGGAAGGAGCAGCGCGCCCAGCCGCCGGGTCCCGATGCTCTTGACACGCGCGCAGGGTTCGCCGTCGCCGGCGCCTGACCAGTACGAGCGCAACCTTCAGCAAGGACGTCCCTCGCTCGCAAGCGGCGCGGTTCGGCGCGTGTTTCTGACCGCGGAGCAAGGAGATCGCGAGGCGGCTCTATGACGCCTCATGAAACGTTCATGCCGCTACTTCCTCCGAACCAGCCTCGCCCACGACGCCATGCGCTGACGATCGAATGGGTCCGTCCTCCGTACTTCGAGGCGGGCAAGTTCGACGCCCGCGGCGCGCCGCTGAGGCGCATCAGGGCGACGGCGCCTGGCAGGAGCCCACCGCCGAACTGGACTGCCGACTGTGCTGCATGCCGCGGACCATGCGGATCTCCCGCACCCCGTCCTCGACCTGGACCGTCCCGTCGGCAACGAAGCCGTGCTTACGGTAGAACGCCTGCGCACGAGGGTTCGGGTCGGCCACCCACAGCGCCACCGACTCCTCCGGATCGACGACCGCCTCCAGCAGCGCCGGCCCCAGCACCCGTGCCGTGATGGGCTGCATACACATAGAGCACATACAGCTGCCTCGCCCACGCCGCCGCGGCGTCCAAGGGCGGCCCTGACATGGCGATCCCGACCATCTCGCCGTCCCGCTCGGCGACAGCCACGCGGTTCTCGCGATAGCGCTCGTCGGTCAACGCGGCAGTCCAGAACCGCTCCCGAGCAACCAGGAAGCCCGGGTCATCGAGCACCGCGTCCGACATGAGTCCCCGATACGTCTCCTGCCAGCACCGCACATTCACGTGCGCCATCTGCGCGACGTCCTCGACCCGAGCGGGGCGAACAGCCAGCGAGGAACTCACCGCCGAATCGTAGGCCGCCAACCGCCGCTCGTCGCATCCGTACCCCCGGCTGGTCACACTCCTGCCTTCGTCTGCGAGCGTCGTCCTGTGCTGAGCGAGGGACTGTTGCCATGGACGAGGATCGGCACTGCTGTTCGGCATGGAATCCAGGAGCGGCGCACGCGGCGTGCGGGCGCGACGGGGCATGACCAGATCCGAGGGCGCTCTTACCCACTTCTTCGGATTCACACATCTGGCCCTTCATTTCGCCCCCTGAGATGGAACATGCCTCGGGCACAACCACGGACGGTCGTGGCTGGAGCGTCAAGTTGCCATCCATCATCCGGAGCCGCACGTGTTCTACGCCCGTTACGTCCTCGCCGAGCTGCGCCGCAGGCGCGGCCGCACGATCCTCACCGCGCTGGGCCTCGGCGTCGGCGTCGCGCTTGTCGTCGCCGTCACCTCCCTCTCGCAGGGCCTCAGCAACGCCCAGGACGAGGTGCTGGAGCCGCTCACCGGCGTCGGCACCGACATGACGGTCACGCGTCCGCTGAACATCCAGGGCGGTGGCGGTGGGGATCCGTTCGCCAACCTGTCGGCCAAGGAGCGCGAGCAGCTGCGCGCCGAGAACGGCGGCGCCCGCGTCGGCCTGGCGAACCAGGGCGACCCGGGCGAGAAGTTCTCGACCGACAACTTCGTGACGCAGCAGCTGAGCTTCTCCGAGCGCAAGGAGCAGCAGATCGCGGCGCTCGACGGGGTCGCGACGGCCGCGGGCGGCCTCACGCTGAACGCCATCCACATCTCGGGCACCGTCCCCGAGAACGCGAGCCAGACCCCGGGTGGACCGCCCGCCGGCGGCTCTCCGGGCGCGGGCGGACCGCCCGACAACATCGACATCCAGAACCTCACGGTGAGCGGCGTGGACCAGTCGGCCCCCGATCTCGGCGCGGTCACGCAGGGACAGGTCAGCTCCGGCCGGTACCTCTCGGCGGGCGACGCCAAGGAGGCGATCCTCAGCGTCGGCTACGCCAAGCGCAAGAACCTGAGCCTCGGCGACAAGGTCAAGCTCAAGGGCGGCAGCTACAAGGTCGTCGGCATCGCGAACCCCCCGCTCGGCGGCTCGTCGTCGGACGTGTATGTGAAGCTCGACCAGCTCCAGAAGGCGTCCGATCGCGAGAAGCCGCGTCAACGCCGTCTACGTCCGCGCGACCGACACGAACGCCGTGGGCTCGGTCTCCAAGGAGATCACGTCGATCCTCGACGGCGCGACCGTCACCACGACAAAGGATCTCGCAGACCGCGTCGGCGGCTCGCTCGTCGACGCGAAGAACCTGGCGAACAAGCTCGGCACCGCGCTGGCGATCGTCGCACTCGCGGCCTCGATCCTCATCGCGATGCTCCTGACGCTCTCGTCCGTCGCCAAGCGCACGAGGGAGCTCGGCACGCTGAAGGCGATCGGCTGGCCGCAGAGCAAGGTCGTGCGGCAGGTCAGCGGCGAGTCGCTCGTGCAGGGGGCCCTCGGCGGGGTCGTCGGCGCCGTCCTGGGCATCGGGGCCGCGGCGATCGTGAGCGCGCTGGGCCTGACGCTGCAGGCGTCGGTCGCCGGCGCGAGCGGCGGGGGCACAGGTCCCGGCGGCGGGCCCCCGGGAGGCCCGTTCGGCGGCGCCTTCGGGCAGGGGCAGGTCGTCTCCGGCACGACGGACGTGGTCCTCAAGGCCCCGGTGAGCTTCGGGCTCGTCGTCCTGGCCATCGCCCTCTCGATCCTCGCGGGACTGCTCGCGGGCTCGGCCGGCGGCCTGCGCGCCGCCCGCCTGCGCCCGGCGGAAGCCCTGCGCAACCTCGACTGATCCTCCGCATGAGCAAGGAGCACGACATGGACACCACGACCAGCGACGCACCGGTGTACGAGCTGCGCGATCTCACGCGCAGCTACCCGTCGGGCGACACGATCCTCAATGCGATCGACGGGATCGACGTGCGGATCGACCGCGGCGAGTTCGTCGTCGTGGCCGGGCCGTCCGGTTCGGGCAAGACGACGTTGCTGCAGCTGCTCGGCGCGCTCGACCGGCCCACCTCCGGGGAGCTGCGCTTCGAGGGAGACGACCTCGCGAGCCGCGCTGACGGCGACCTGACGAAGCTGCGCCTGCGGCGGATCGGGTTCGTCTTCCAGCAGTTCAACCTGATCCCCACGCTGACCGCGCAGCAGAACGTCGAGGCGGCGCTCGCGCCCACCGGCATGAAGACGCCCGAACGCCTGGCACGCTCGGCGGAGCTCCTGGAGCGCGTCGGGCTCGGCGAGCGCACGTCGCATCTCCCCTCGCAGCTCTCGGGCGGCGAACAGCAGCGTGTGGCGATCGCACGCTCGCTCGCCAACCGCCCCGACGTGCTGCTCGCGGACGAGCCGACCGGCAATCTTGATTCGGCGACCGGCGCCGAGATCATGTCGCTCCTGCACGACCTCAACGCCGACGGCCTGACGCTCGTGCTGATCACGCACGATCCGTCGATCGCGGGGTCCGCAGGGCGCGTCGTGCGCCTGCGGGACGGGCGGGTCGCGGACGCGCTCGAGACGGCGGAGGTCGCGTGATGCCCGCGGCTCGCCGGGCCATCGGGCCGATGCTCGCCGTCGCCCTCGCGGCGGCGGCCCTCGCCGGCTGCGGATCGGACTCGTCCTCCGCCGGCGCGACCGCCGCGGCGCCCGCGCCTCCCAGCGGAGCGCCGCAGATGAGCGCAGAGCGGCAGGCGCAGTTCGAGAAGCTGCGCGCCTGTCTGAAGAGGCAGGGCGTCGACCTTCCGGCGGGCGGTCCCGGCGGCGCTCCCGGTGGCACGGGCGGGCCGCCGCAGATCGACCAGGACGCGATGCAGGCGTGCTCGAAGTACCTGCCCCAGGGCGGCCCTCCCGGGATGGGCGCGCCCCCGGCCTCCTCCTGATGAGCGCCCGCACCGCCACGCGGCGTGCGAGCATCGGCACGGTGAAGATCCTCGTGGTCGACGACGAGCCCGCCGTGCGCAACGCGCTCGACCGCGCGCTGCGACTGGAGCGCTACGACGTGCGGCTCGCGGGCGACGGCGCCGACGCGCTGACCCAGCTCGCCGAGGAGCCCGCCGACGCGATCGTCCTCGACGTGGCGATGCCCGGGATCGACGGCCTCGAGGTCTGCCGGCGCCTGCGCGACGCGGGCGACCGCACCCCGGTGCTCATGCTCACGGCGCGCGAGACCGTCGACGACCGCGTCGCCGGCCTGGATGCCGGCGCCGACGACTACCTCGTCAAGCCGTTCGCGCTGCGCGAGCTGCAGGCCCGGCTGCGCGCGCTGCTGCGGCGCACCGACGATGCGCCCGGCGCCGGCGTGCTGCGCTTCGCGGACCTGACGCTCGACCCCGCGACGCGCGAGGTGCACCGCGGCGACCGCGCGATCGAGCTGACGCGGACCGAGTTCGAGCTGCTCAGCCTCTTCCTGGAGCATCCCCGTCAGGTGCTCTCGCGCTCACAGATCTTCGAGCAGGTGTGGGGCTACGACTTCGGCGCGAGCTCCAACGCCCTCGGCGTCTACATCGGGTACCTGCGCCGCAAGACCGAGGAGGCGGACGAGCCGCGGCTCGTGCACACGGTGCGCGGCGTCGGATACGCCCTCAGGGAGATCTAGTGCCGCTGCGGCGGCGCATCGGCCTGCTGACGGCGCTGGCGGTGGGGATCACGGTTCTCGCGGCGAGCGTCGTGACGTATCTGGTGGTTCGCGCCGAGTTGCGCGACCAGGTGGACTCGGCGCTCACTGCGCAGGCTGATCTCGCACGCCGCGCCGCACAGCGCAGCCTCGGCTCTCCCGCCCCTCCCCCGCCGAGCGGCCAGGCGACGCGTGTGCCCCTCCCGCCCCCGTCCTTCGGCGCCCCGACGGCGATCCAGATCCTCGGACCCGACGGCGGCGTCGTGCGCGTGCCGACGTCCCAGGTCAACGTGCCCGTGACCGCCGCCGATCGCGCGGTGAGGAACGGGTCGGCGGCGTTCTTCAGCGAGCGCGAGGCCGACGGGACCAGCCTGCGCGTCTACACGTTCAGTCCGCGCGCGGGCGTGGCGGTCCAGCTCGCACGCTCGCTCGACGGCGTCGACAGCACGCTGCACCGGCTGCGACTCGTCCTCGGCCTCGCGCTGCTCCTTTCCGTGCTCGCAGGCGGGCTGCTCGGGCGCCTGTTCGCCAACCGCGCGCTGCGTCCGGTCGCTGAGCTGACCGACGCCGTCGAGCACGTCGAGCTCACCGGCGACCTCACCCCGCGGATCGCCGTCGACGAGCGCAGCGAGCGCGACGAGGTCGGCCGCCTGGCGGCCCGGTTCAACGCGATGCTCGGCCGGCTGCAGACCTCGCGCGCGGAGCTGGACGCCTCCGTCGACGCCCAGCGCCGGCTCGTCACCGACGCCTCGCACGAGTTGCGGACGCCGGTGACGAGCGTGCGCACAAACGCCGAGGTCCTGCGCGAGCGGCCCGACCTCTCCGCCGAGCAGCGGAACGAGATCCTCGATGACGTCGTCGCGCAGGCCGACGAGCTGGGCCTGCTCGTCGCAGACCTCATCGAGCTCGCACGCGACGGCGAACCGCCGAACGCGGCCGAACGCGAGGACGTGCGCCTTGACGAGCTGGTGGAGGAGGCCGTTCGCCGTGCGCGCCGGCTGACCCCGGGCGCGGACGTCGCGCTCGACGCCGAGCCCGTGGTGGTCGAGGCGCATCGCGAACGCCTGAGCCGGGCGGTCAACAACCTGCTCGACAACGCCGTCAAGCACGGTCCGGCGTCCGGGCCGGTCGAGGTGCGGGTGGGCGCCGACGGCTCGGTGGCCGTCCGCGACCACGGGCCGGGGATCCCGGCGACGGAGCGCGGCCACGTCTTCGATCGCTTCTGGCGCGGCGCCGACGCGCGCGCCCGGCCCGGCTCCGGCCTGGGCCTCGCAATCGTCCGGCAGGTCGCCGAGAGCCACGGCGGGTCCGTGACCGTCGCGGACGCGCCCGGCGGCGGTGCGCTCTTCCGGATGATCCTGCCGGTCGCTCAGTGAGGGAGGTCAGGCACCTCGCTGCCAAGCACGCAGTCTGCCCACGAAACTCAAGGTGACCGCCAGCATCACCGCAGGACTCCGGGCGCTGGCATCTCGACGTACCGGCCGCGGACTACGCGGCAGCGTGCGAAGTCATTACGCGGCGCCTCGACAGAGAACCCTGGCAAGAGAGCCAGGCGTGTGGCCGACCAGGCAGGTGCGATCCGCAACCCGACTCCATCGAAGTCGGCATTGTGTGGTGTGTGAGGCGCCCCGTCGACTAGGTTGAGAGTGTGGTTGAGCGTCGTGTGGCTGGATTAG
Organism: uncultured Actinomycetes bacterium; assembly: GCA_963787935.1. Taxonomy (GTDB): domain Bacteria; phylum Actinomycetota; class Thermoleophilia; order Solirubrobacterales; family Solirubrobacteraceae; genus F1-60-MAGs163. Next base: position 72,618 of record CAWBEV010000001.1, read on the forward strand.
ACGTGGGTCAGCTGCTGGCCGCCGTGGAGGACGCCCCGCCGGTGGCGGCTACCGATGTGGTGGGCGGCCTGCTTGCTGAGGTGGTCGGTGCGTCGGAGGTTGCCTTCCTGATCGCGGACCTCAGCGGAAGATCACTCATCCGGCTTGGTCATGCTGGTCGCGCTGCGACCAGAACGCAAGGCCGTGAGACGGCCGACCGTGTGCCGTTGGCAGGGACGTCGCACGGGCGGGTGCTCAGCTCGCAGGCGGTCGAGGTTGTGAACGTCGCCGACGGTTGCCGCGTGTTTGCTCCGGTCAGCAATCGGGGGGAAGCGATTGGCGTGCTCGAAGTACGCCTGCACCGGGCGCCCGATGAGCAGTGTTTGGCCGACGTTGCACTGGCCGCGCACGCGCTCGCGTACATCGTGATCGCCAATCGCCGCTTCACGGACCTTTTCGCGTGGGGTCAGCGCTCGGTTCCGCTGTCGCTCGCCGCCGAGATCCAGCACCGCCTGCTACCGGGCGCCTTCACGTGCGAGGCGGGCCAGTGCACCGTGGCGGGCTGGCTTGAGCCGGCGGGCGAGATCGCCGGCGACACCTTCGACTTCGCGTTGGAACGCGACACGTTGCATCTGTCGATGACCGATGCGATGGGCCACTCGGTCGAAGCCGCGCTCCTGGCGACCGTGGTCGTCGGTGCGCTGCGCAACGGCCGACGCGCCGGCCTGCCGCTCGCCGAGCAGGCGCAGTTGGCGAGTGCCGCACTCGTCGAGAACTTCGGCGACGGCGAGTTCGTCACTGGGCAGCTCGTGCGCGTCGACCTGAGCGCGGGGACGGCCACCATCGTCAACGCCGGTCACCCGCCGCCAGTGCGCCTCCGCGACGGGCAAGTGGCGCCGGTCGTCCTGAAGGCTGACGAGCCGCTCGGGGTCGGCCTCCGCGACAGCTACCAGGTGCAGTCGCTGCCGCTTGAGCCAGGTGACCGGTTGATCTTCCTCACTGACGGCGTGCTGGAGCGTCACGCCGCGAACCTGGACCTCGACGCTCTCGTTACGCAAAGCGCGGACATGCACCCACGCGAAGCCGTGCAGCACATCATCCGAGCCGTGCTGGAGCTCACCGGCGGCCAGCTTCAGGACGACGCGACGATCATGTGCCTGGACTGGCACGGCGGCCCGCCGAGGTCGCGAACCAGCGACGCCGGCACCAACGCCTGAAGCACAGGCCAAGCCGGCCACGCGGCCGACGATGGACCTGGGGGCGCGGCTGTTGCCGCGCCCCCAGGGTCCGTAATCGCTAGGCGGCGACGCGGCGGCTGGCGGTGTCAATGACGCCGTCGCGGTCCTTGTGATCGCGCTCGTACGCGAGCACCTTCTGGGCGCTCTGGGCGTTGGCCTGGGCCAGGGCGCCGGTGATCTGCTCGACGGTCTGCTCGTCGTAGCCGGACCAGGGCTCTTCACCGGTCAGCTGCCTGATCTTGTCGGTGATGGTGGTGCGGTTCTGGTGCTTGGCCTCGTAGGCGCCGATCATCCGCAGCTCGCGCTGGCTGAAGCCCTTGAGCTTGGCGGCGATGTCGTCGGCGGTCTGCTTGTCGTAGTCGGCGATCGGCAGGTCGCTCTCGTTGGCGAGGGCGCCGGTGACGGCTCCTTCTGCGGCGGCGACTCCGGGGATCTTGCGGGCCTTGTCAGTGATGCTCATGTTGTTCTGCTCCTCTGGTTGGGGCGATTGGGCGGGGTCGATGACCCTGCACGGAGTGGTGGGTCAGGCGTTGCTGTGCTCACGCTCGGTGGCGCTCAGGACGCCGGCGCGGTTCTTGTGGGAGCGCTCGTATGAGCGGACCTGCTCGGCGCGGTCCTCGTCGCCCTCGGCGAGCAGCGCCTGCACGTCGGCGGCGGTCAGCTCGTCGTAGCCGGGCCACGGCTCGTTGCCGCGCAGCGAGCTGATGCGGCTCAGGATCGTCGTGCGCTTCTGGTTGCGGCGCTCGTAGGAGTCGATCTTCGCCAGGTCGATCTGTGAGAGCCCGGGCAGGCGCCCGGTGATCTCCTGCACCGTCAGCGTGTCGTACTGGCTGATCGCAAGGTCGGTTTCGGAGGCGACGGCGCCCTTGACCTGACCCTCGACCTGCGCGACGCGCGGAACCTTGCGCGCCGTCCGGGCGGTGCGCTTGGTCGCAGCGCTCGTCTTGCGGGCGGCCTTCTTGGTCGCCTCGCCGGCGTCGCGGACCGCGTCGGCTGCACCGGTGCTCGTCACGTCGTAGGAGGGCTTGCCCTTGAGCTCGGCACGAACCACGGCGTCCGTGAGCTTGGGAATCTCGCGTAGAACCCGGTCAAGCATCTTCTGCTCGTCGACGAGGATTGAGGCGGCCAACGTCGCGGTCTGCCCGTCGTCGACCGCGCTTGCGAGGCGCTCGAGTGCCGTGTACGTGGCGACCTCAAGTGCCTCCGTGGCGCACGCGTCCTTGGCGTTCTTGAGCACCTTCTCCTCGCCACCAGTACCGCGCACGAGGTCAAACGGCGCCTTGCCCAGCGCGAGCGCCTGGCCGACGACGTTCTCGGCAACGCCAACGACAGCCGTCAGCGGGCCGGCGCCCTCGCCCAGCGCGTCCAGACGACGCTCGACGCGCTCTGCATGGTCACGCGTCTGCCCGAGGTGCGCGTCGAGCAGGGAGCGGTAGGAGCCCTGCGGAGTCATGGCGATCTGCGCCTGCAGCACGCGCACCAGCGCGCGCTCACTCGCATACGCCTCGTTGAGGTACTGCACGACCTTCTGTTGTTCAGCAGTCATACGACATCCATTTCGAAATAGAGGGGGCCCGGGAGCGGCGAACCGCCACACCCGGAAGATCACTGCGCCCTGGCTGCGCGCCGCTGACGCTCGCCCCTTCACGCCTTCGACCGTGGTCGAGAGGCAGGGCGTACGTCGCCTGGACGCTGCTCAGGCAATGCTGTCGGGCAAGCCGACGGGGGTTCTGTGGTCTGACCTACACGCCGCGGCGGCCGCGGCGGCTGAGGCCAATTCCGCCGCCGGTGAGCAGAAGAACGAGAACGATGATGAGGAGAATCGTGAGCATGGGTTCACCTCCCCCGAGAGGCAGGGCTAGGACGTGTACATCTGGTCTGCCCAAGCGGGCTGGGCTTCAAACCGCGTCGAGGTCAGCTCGTCAAGCCCGGCGGTGTTCTGACGGCCGAATGGTTGCTTTGCTGAAGGAGTTCCACGGGCGCGGCCGACCGGCGTGAAGTCCTACTACGCCGGACGATCTCGTGGTCTGCTTGCTGCGCGGCGGCTTCTCGCGCGTGGAGCAGACCCTGTTCGAGGGCGCGTGCAGCGCCTCGGTGATCCAACAGCGCATGGACTTCCAAGACCTGATGCGCGCGCGCTCCGAGGGGTGATCGAGGACGGGCCGACGGGTGATCGGGTTCATGAGCGGCAACCAGCAGGCCCAGACATCCATCCGCTCAGCGGGAATGCAACGCGTCTTCTCGCTCAGGGTTGAAATCGGCTCGCGTGGGTACGTCTCCTGTGCGCGAGGTTGAGCGCGCCCACCATCAGATCAAGGAACAACCATGTCCCAGGACCGCACAAAACGTAAGAAGGGCGTCTCACTGGCGAAAGGGCCCGTCGCGCTCGTCGGCTTCGCGTTGCTCGCCTACGGCGTCAGCGCGTTCATCTTCGGCGGACACTCGTTCGCAGCCGATCCGATCAGCGGCACCGTCCAGGGCAAGACCTGGCTCGGCCTTGAAGTCAACTCCTGGAGCAGCCTGCTGTTCATCGGATCCGGGCTCCTCCTCCTCTTCGGTGCTCCGGGCCATTGGAGCGCGAAGGCGACGTCGCTGTTCGTCGGCCTCGTCCTTGGCGCGGCCGCGCTGATCGCCGCCTACGACAAACAGGACGTCTTCGGCATCTTCGCCGCCAACGGCCCCACAAAGCTCGCCTGGGGCGCAGCAGCCGTCGTGCTCCTGGTCCTCGCGTTGCTCCCGCGAGTCGGTGCGAAGACCAACGAAACGAGTGTCGGCGAACGCCGCGCGGAGCGCGACCGATCACGACGACCCGACGACGACACATCGCCGGTCGTTGAGCGGGCTCCAGTCCGCGCGCGAAGCCCGCGCATGAGCGGCGAAACGGGATCGAACAGCGATCACGCCCCGGCAGCCGTCACCGCAACGGGTTCAGCAAGACAGCGCCAGCTCGACGGCACCGGGACGGACATCACCACAAGCAGAGGACATGAGCACAATGCCGAAGCATGAGAACGACCTGTTCGACCGGCTGACCGGTGCCGGTCTACGCAAGAAGACCGCCCGCAAAGTCAGCGATGCGGTCCACGCCGGCCGCAAACCGCCGCCGCAGGTCACCAAGCTCGTCAGCGAACTTCGAGCGGTAACCGGCGAGATCGAAGGCCGCCTCTCCGGCGGATCGGCCAAACGCAAAGCCGCCGCGCAGAAGGCCGCCAAGACCCGCAAGCGCCACCACGAAGCCCGCGTCACCGCAGCCCGAAAGGGTGCTCGCACCGGGAAAAGTCACGCTGGGCGCTAAGGACGCGCGTACCCGCGACGATGAATGGTTGTCCCATCAGGCCGGTCGTCCTGAATCGTGGCGTTGGAGGTGACCGGCAAACGCGTGGGAGATCGCGCGGATCCTTGAACCGCACGTCGCGCGGGTGGTGGTCGTCAGTCGGGCAGGCACCGGGATCCGCCAGGCGCGCGCGAAGACCGACCGACTCGACGCGCTCGCGTTGGCCAAGCTGCTGGCGGCGAGGTCGTGGGACGCGATCTGGATGCCCGATCAGCGAACCCGGGTGATGCACGAACGAAGTGCACGCGGTGCTCGTGCGCCGGCTCAAGGGCCGCCGCCGGCCAGCGACCTGTTCGGGTCAAAGGCCGCGTGTGGCCGACTGAGCAGCAACTGCCCGTCGAGGAGCGCGAGACGGTCGATGCCGCGCTGCGTCACATCGCGTTCCTGGGCTCTGGCCGCGGTCGGCGACATCCGCCGAATTCCCAGTTCGGCAAAGCTCGTCGGCCACCTGGGCCTTCACCCCAAGGTCCGCCAGTCCGGGGCCGCACCGGCCAGCCACGGCCGGATCTCCAAGCGGCGGTCCAGCGCAGCGCGCCATGTGCTCGTCGAGGCGTCCTGGAGCGCGGTCCGCGCCCCCGGCCCGTTGCACGCGTTCTATGAGCGTGTCAGGGTCCGTCGCGGCTGCCAGGTCGCGATCGTCGCCAGCGCCCGCAAACTCGCGTGCCTGTTCTGGTGCAGCTGCGCCGCGGCGAGGACAACGCCTACGGCCAGCCATCGCTGACGCGCAAGAAGATGCGCCGGCTCGAGCTGACCGCTGGCGCCCACCACGCCAGGGCGCGCGCAACATCTGGTCGGTCAACAAGGCGATGGCCCAGGCCGAACGCCAGCTCGCCCGCCAGGCCCAGGGGGAGCCCGCATTCCGCAGGCCTCCAGCGTTCAGTTCACGCCGGGCGGGCCGTCGGGGACCGCACCGAGCTGCTGCATCATCGCCATCAGGTCGAAGATGCCCGAGTGCTCGTGCGCGAGACCGTCGTCGTCGAACCTGATGAGGTCGATGAGCTGCACGTCGACGCTCCTGCCGGCCGGGGGCATGCCCATGAGCTCGCGAGCCACGGCCCGGGCCGTAGGCAGCCAGAGGTCTCACATAACCAAGGGGCCCAGGGTGCGCTCCAGCACGACCACCCCGGAGCGGGTTTCCCGGTCGGGACCGAGAATCAGGGAATCCTCAGCCCCGGGTCAGCCTCCCAGCAGCTCGACACCGGTCGGGATCATCGCGATTGCGAGCGCGGCGCAGCCGGCGAGGCTGACGAGCTCGAGCCCGTCGGGCACCATCAGCAGCAAGCTGCCCACGAGCAGCGCGATGCCCTGCCAGCCCGGAAGGGCATCCGAAGCAAGCAGCGCGACCGCGAGGATCGCGAAACCGAGCGGTAAGAGCAGGACCGCCCAGAGCAGCCACATGAACCCGGCCTTCGCGTAGAGCGCTCGCAAGCCCGGCGCGAGCTGGGCGAACTCGGGCTCGGGCAACGTGTCGAATGCGCTCATGGTCAGGCACAGCGCCCCCTTGTCGGCGGCGAGGGCGATCACCCCGATCACCGCCAGGCCCGCTCCGATCAGCCCGGCCCACTCGGCCGATGAGCCGGCGAGCACGCCCATGTAGTGGATCACGATGACGATCAGCAGCGGGCAACACGCGAGCACCGCGACATGCCCGACGTGGAGCAGCCGGTTCCCGTGTGCGCGCGCGACCATCTCGGCCGGGTCGGTGATCACGTGCGGACGTCGGAGACCCGGGTGCACGGCGAACCCGAATGCGAAGAGCGCGGGGAACAACACGAACGCGAGGCCGGTCGAAATGTCCTTCACCGACGTCAGGCTTACGGCTATCAGCGACACGAAGCGTCACCTCTGGACTGGACAAGCGCCTGCGACGCAGACGCGGAGTGCGCGATCGCAACGCTCCCAGCCCCGCGCGCCTCCGGCAACGGTGCGTTCAACTGGCCGCGACCGCGGTGAACTACTGCCATCGCAACTCGCAGGTGTGCTGGGCGGACGGGCCGCCCGATGCGTGCACCCGTCCGGTTCATGGGTCTGCGTTCAGGCCGTCCCGAGCCTCATGACCGGCGGGGACGGGTCCGCAGTCTGAGCCGCCCTGGCTGGTAGTCCGAGCGGATGGTGCAACTGGCCGGGGCGCGTAGCGTGCAGGCAGGTCCACGTCGCGGTCTTCCTCGCGCTTGGCATCGTCGTGAGCGGGTCCTCGTGGATCGGTTGGCAGGACGCTTCGGCCGCTGCGCGATCGCCTTCGCAGGCGCGAGTGGCGCACCTCGCAGGAAGGGTCAAAGCCGCACGGACCGCAAAGCGCGGTACGCGGCGCTCGTGTGGTGATGCGCGCGCTGCATCGGATCTACCGGAGGCCGACCGGTCGTCCGGGGTGCCGAGCGCAGCGAAGGATCTCTACGTCTAAACTTCGACGCTGAAGTACCTGGCGGCGCGCGCTCGGAAAGCGGCAGACGACCTCCCTGGCGACGCTGCTCCCGAGCTCCAGGCCGCCATCGGCCCGCTCAAGCTGGGCGCAGCACAACCCGCGCGCGAGGCAGGCGCTCGCGGCGGCTGCTGCTGCGCGACTGGGGCGTCGCAGGCTTCAGGAGTTCCTGATCCCGGCCGATGTCGCCGCCGCGCTGGTGACGGCCCGCCGTAGCGCGCGGCGCAGCCTCGCCACGCCCGCGAGCGCCAGGGTCGCCGCGCACCCGTGCGAGGAGTTCAAGCCCCTCTATGACCGGTACGAGAACGTCAAGCTCGGCAAGGAGATCGTCACCGCCAAGACTCTCGCCAGCGCGACGGTGAAGGTCAGCGCGGAGGTTCTCAAGATCCTGACCGTCGGGATGCTGAACTACACCCAGCTGCAGCAGCTCATCGAGGTCGCGCACGCGGACCCGTTCGGCTTCAGCGAGGTGGCCACGACGCACTACGGCCGGTCGTCGCACACCGGGGGAGCTACGGGCGGTACCACGCTCTCCTACGGGATCCATGTGACCATGCCGGCCGTGCCCGAGATGTTGGCGAAGTGCGGGTACCTGTCGGGTGTCGATGTCAAGTTCCCTGACCAGGACCCCAAGACCGGTGTGATCACCGGGGCGCCCATCTCCTGGGAGGATCAGCCCGGCGACCGGCTCGCCATCTGCTATGGCGCGAACGGTGCAACGTCCAGGGACCCTGTCGTGCCGATCGACGAGCACGGCCGCCGATACGCCTACCCCAACACCGACGACAAGGGCGACGCGTTCTTCGAGCTGGTGCCCAACAACGAGCTCATCATGGGCGTCGGCACCCGCTGTGACGCGATGGGCCACGTGCGCGCGACCGTGAAGGTCGACGAGATCGCCGAGATGCCCGGCACACGGGCGTTCTGGGACGCCATGCCGTTCAAGTCGGTCTCGTTCCGCTACCTCATCGGCTATCACCGCGCACGGGGCTACCGCTTCCGCGCCGTCCCGACGTTCAACTGGACACGCACGAACTACGGCGAAGAAGGCGACTCGGCGGTCGTGAACACGGGCACCGGCGTGGAGGAGTGGGCCGGGCGCATCTGCGGCCCGACGGTACGCCCGCCCGACGCCGCGGCCCAGCCGATCAGCTGGCAGATCTCCGGGATGCTCACCTCCCCGCTCGCGCCCTGGGAACGCGAGCTGATCGCCTCGACGAAGTTCGCCGCTGACCTCGCGCTCCCGGACGGACAGACTGTCATCGTGAACACCGACCTCAGCAAGGGCCCGCCGATCACCATGCAGCGCCAAACCGGCGACCAGCCCACCGTTCTCGTTGCCCGCGGCGCGGTGCCGGAAACACCGTCGCCCGCGATCTCCTACATCACCTACAAGGACACGCCAACGAACAGCCCGGTCAGCCCACCGATCACCGAAGACACGACCTGCCCGACGACGCCCTGAAGCACCCCGGCCCCGGTATGCCTGACGGAGGTGCGCCTCGATGCAGCGCCGCGAGGAACGCACGCTCCCCGCGCATGAGAACGCGGGGGTCGTTGCAGTTTTCGCCACTGGGGCTGACAGCGCGCCGCGGCCGGGTTGGTGGCTTCTACGGAGGTCGTCGGTCGCTTCGGCGGATGCGCGAGCGCCACGGGATCGGGAGGCTGGTTGTGCGGGGTGGTTCCCAACGTTGACGTGGAAAGCCGGCCGTGAGATCCCGTCTCGGGTTCCGCCCCCCGCGGGAACGCTCCCGCCGGGCTTGCCGCCCGAAGGCGGCGTTTCAGGCTCGACGCTGAAGAGCCCCCAGCCGGCGCCGGCACCCGGTCCCGCGATCGCCGCGACGCTCCCGTCCAATCGGCGCTGCGTCAGCCGGCGCAGCTCCAAGATCCGCCTGGCGCGGCCGGCCGGCGACCCGCTCGCCAAGGCCGAGGTGCGCGTCAACGGGCGCAAGGTCCAGGTCGTCAAGAAGTCCCGCCTCACGGCGCCCGTCGACCTGCGTGGCCTCCCGAAGGGCAAGGTCAAGGTCAGCATCACGGCGATCACGCGGTCGGGCCGACGCCTGACGGCCAGCCGCACATACAAGACCTGCGCCGCGCGCAAGCACCATTGACCGCACCTGGCGACGTCTGGTTCGACACTCTGGGCCGCGCGCAACGCCACCCGCTTCGCCGGCCTCTACGGCGTTTGCAGGCAGGTGGTCAGGGGTTCGATCCCCCGGAGGTCAGTCGCGCAGCGGTCCGGGATCCGATGGGACATCGACCGCGTGCTGCTGCAGGGCGTCGAGCGGAACGACCTCGAGCGCGCGCTCGTTCGTCGACGCCAGCACCACGTAGGCGGCTGCGCCGTCCTGGTGGGCGCGCAGCCAGTTCACCGCGGTCACGCACCAGCGGTCGCCGGGTACGAGCCCGGGGAACTCGTAGTGCGGCATCGGCGTAACCAGATCGTTGCCGATCCCGCGCTGGTGCTCGAGGAACTCCGAGGTCACCACCGCGCAGATCGTGTGGCTCCCCAGGTCCTCAACGCTGGTGCGGCAGCACCCGTCGCGGTAGAAGCCCGTGACAGGGTCGGTGCCACAGGACTCCAGTTCGCCGCCCAGCACGTTGCGATCGGTCACCGAACCAGTATCGCGCCACCGCAGACAGGCTGCGCCGTGATGGTGCTGTCAGGAGTTCGCCGCTGCGACCGCCGTGTCGACATCGTTGGATGGATCGGTCTCGGTGAGCGACGCGCCGTGTTGGGCCGGCAGGTGGCGCCAGGCGATGACGGCGCCGAGCGCGGCCGCGAGGGCGACGACGATCGACGCGCGCGACATCGCGTGGACGAACGCCTCTCGCGCCGCCTCGGCGACGTCGGGGCCAAGGCTGCCGCTGGTCTGGACGGCGGCGCCGAGGGACTCGCGGGCAGCCGCGGAGACGGACGCAGGGAGGTCGTCCGGGAGCGCATCGGAGAGCTGCGTCGCGTAGAGCGACGACATGATGCTCCCCACGATGGCGACGCCGAGCGCGCCTCCGAGCTCGCGCGTCGTGTCGTTGACGGCCGACCCGATGTTCGCTCGCGCCGGCGGGAGCGAGCCCATGATGGACTCGGTCGCCGGAGCGCCCGCGAGCCCCATGCCCGCGCCCATGAGCAGCAGCGCGATCGCGAGCCGGCCGTATCCCGTGCTCACCGTGATCGTCGCCGCGACGGCGAGCCCCGCCGCGAAGAGCAGCATCCCGGCGCTGGCGACGCGCTTGGTGCCGAAGCTGCGCGACGAGCCTCGAGGAGAGCGGCGCGCACACGATCATCGCTGCGGCGTAGGGCAGCACCCGCACGCCGGCGGCCGACGGTCCGTAGCCGAGGACGAACTGCAGGTACTGCGTCGACAGGAAGAGGAACCCGAAGAGGGCGAAGAACAGCACCATGATCGTGGCGCTGGCCGCGCTGAACCGCGGATCCTTGAAGAGGCCGACGTCGAGCAGCGGCTCATCGACGCGACGCTGCCACACGACGAACGCGATCAGCGCGACGACGGCGAAGCCGCCGGCCGCGAGCACCGGAGCGGAGAGTCCAGCCCTTCGCGGGCGCTTCGATGACCGCCCAGACGAACGCGACGAGGCCGGCGCCGGAGAGTCCTGCGCCCGTCCAGTCGATGCGCCGTGCGACGGGGTCGCGCGACTCGGGGAGCAGCCTGCGCCCGGCGACGACCGCGATCGCCGTCAGCGGGACGTTGACGATGAAGATCGATCCCCACCAGAAGTGGTCGAGCAGGAAGCCGCCGACCACCGGGCCGAGCGCGACACCGAGGCCGGCGGTCGCCGCCCAGATGCCGATCGCCATCGCGCGCTCGCGCGCGTCGGTGAAGACGCTGATCAGCAGCGACAGCGTCGCCGGCATGATGAACGCGGCCCCGGCGCCCATGACCGCCCGGGCGAGGATGAGCTCGTCGACTCCGCCCGCGTAGGCGGCCCACGCGGACGCGACGCCGAACACCACGAGCCCGCAGAGCAGCGTGCGCCGGCGTCCGAAGCGATCCCCGAGCGCGCCGGCCACGCAGCAGCAGTCCCGCGAACACGAGCGTGTACGCATCGACCACCCACTGGAGCTCGCTCACGTCCGCGTCGAGATCGCGCACGAGCGTCGGGAGCGCGACGTTGACGATCGTGTTGTCGATGACGATGGCGAGCAGGCTCAGGCAGAGCACGCCGAGGGCCGGCCATCGCTCACGCGGACCGCTCATGACGCGCTCTGAAGCTCCGCCGCCGACGGACTCTGACGTCGCGGTGCGTCGCTCGCGGACCAGGATGACGACGCCGAACGCGATCAGCCAGACGCTCCAGAGGACGTAGCCGAGGAAGTTCGCGGTGTCGATCACCGGCAGCCCGAGCGGCGAGAGCACGCCGACGAGGACGAGCCCCGCGGACACCGCGCCCAGCACCGGGAACCAGCGTCCGGCGAAGCGCCGACCGAGCGCGACGACGACGAGCACCGTCCACGTGGCGGTGAGCAGGTAGCCGAGCGTCTCGCCGATCGCGGTGCCGAGGATGTCGCTCGCGGTCGTGAACGAGTCGCGGCCGGCCGCCGCGACGCCGGCGTTGCTGCTGGCCGCGTCGGACGCGTAGCCGGGAACGAGGATCGGCCAGCGCAGCAGGCCGATGACCTGCACGACCGCCGCGGCGATCCCGACCGGCACCGCGATCCGCATGGCGCGCGCCGACGACAGGCGCCCGACGCCGATCGCGATCGGAGCGAGCAGCGCCGCCGAGAGCGCCAGGACGGCGAACCAGGCGCTGACGGCACCCTGGTGATCGCGGAAGTCCGCGAGCACGCTGCCGGCCGGCTCGTCGAGCACGTCGGGGTAGTTGAAGATCGAGCCGAGGGCGGTGAAGCCCACGTTGGCCAGGACGGCGGCGAGGATCAGCAGGGATGCGGTGCGTCTTGGGGTCATGAGAGCTCCTGATTCGAGGTTGCGTTGTGCGAGGTCGTGGCCCGGTGGCTCTCGCCGGCGATCCAGGCGACGAGGACGTTGTCGGGGTGGTCGACGAGGTGGTCGCGGGCGAGCGCGTCGACGAGGTCACGCTCGCCGCGCAGGTGCGCGGCGGCGATGGCCACGAGCTGACGGTCGCGGGTCGTCGCCGCGATGCCCCCGGCCCGGGCCATGAGGCCCGTCGCCGTCGGGCGCGAACAGCGCCGCCGCGACGAGGATCATCGGGTCGTCGCTGGTGCGCGAGGCCTCGACGATCGCGGCGATCGCCGCGGCGTCACCGACCACGAGTCGATGAAGCAGTTGCTCGGGGAGCGTCGACGGCATGCGGCCACCATCGAGAGCGGCGCTGACACCGCGCTGACACCGCGCAGACCAGGCCGTACACTTCCGCCGTGTTCCAGATCTCGGTGCTGGGGCCCGTCGAGGTCAGGCGCGACGGCGAGCCCGTGCCGGTGCCGGGCGGCAAGACGTCGGAGTTGCTGGTGCGCCTCGCGCTCGACGCCGGCACGTTCGTGCGCGCGGACCGGCTGGTCGAGGACGTGTGGGCCGAGGACGCGATCAACACGCGCCGCAACACGCTGCAGTCGAAGATCGCCAAGCTGCGCCGAGCGTTCGGGGATCCGCAGGTGATCGCTGCGTCGCGACGGCGGGTACACGCTCGCCGTCGAGCCGTCCGACGTCGACGCGCTCGCCGTGCTGCGCGAGCGCGTCATCGCCGCTGAGCTGCTCGACGCCGGCGACGATCGCGGCGCTGCCGACCTGAGCGCGTCGGCGTTGGAGCGGTACCGCGGCGACCTCCTTCAGGGCGCCGGCGCCGGCGACTGGGCCGCCCCGCATCGGGCCCGGCTCGACGAGGCACGCATGGAGCTCATGGAGACGCAGTTCGCGGCGCGCCTGGGGCTCGGAGGGGCGGGCGACCTGATCGGCGACCTGGAGGCCGCGGTGGCGGCCTACGGCTACCAGGAAGGCCTGTGGGAGCTGCTGATCACGGCGCTGTACCGGGCGGGACGCCAGGCCGACGCACTGGCGACCTACCAGCGGGTCCGGACCCTGCTCGCGGACGAGCTCGGCCTCGCTCCGGGCCCGCGACTGCAGGAGCTCGAGCGACGGATCCTGGTCCACGACTCGGCCCTCGGCATCGGCGATCGCGCGCTGCGGGCGCTCGAAGCTCACGCGCGCGCCGGGAACCTGCCGTCACTGTCGGCCGAGCTCGTCGGACGCGAGACGGAGATCGCGGCCGTGTCGGACCTGCTCGCGAGCCACCGGCTCGTCGAGATCGTCGGACCGGGCGGGATCGGGAAGACGGCCGTCGCGATCGCCGCCGGTCGCAAGCTGGCGGAGCCGGGCAGCGTCGCTCCTGGCGGGGTCTGGCTGGCCAGGCTCGAAACCGCGACGACGGCGGACGACGTCCTCGACACGGTGATCGCCGCGCTCCACGTCACGGGCGGCGAGGCGGCGCTGCTCGAGCGGCTCAAGACCGCCGCCGCGGTGGTGATCCTCGACAACTGCGAGCACGTCCTCGACGCCGCCGCGGCGCTCGCGGTCCGCCTGCTCGACGCCGCTCCGGCGCTGCGGATCCTGTGCACCAGCCAGGTCCCGCTCGACGTCGACGGCGAGGCCGTGTTCGAGCTCGCTCCGCTTGGCCCTGCCGGACGCCGTGGAGCTGTTCACCCGCCGAGCCGCTGCCCGCGCCCGGGACGCGAGCACCGGCGGAGCCGCCGGTGCGACGCACGAGCTGTGCCGCTCGCTCGACGGCCTGCCGCTGGCGATCGAGCTCGCCGCGGCGCGCACGAAGACGCTGTCGATCGAGGAGATCAGCCGCCGCCTCGACGACCGCTTCAGCGTGCTGAGCGACCCGACCAGCCGCAGGCCGGAGCGCCGCCGCGCACTGAAGGCGACGATCGGGTGGAGCTACGAGCTGCTCTTCCCCGACGACCAGCGGGGCCTGTGGGCGCTCGCCACGTTCGCCGGCGGCGCGCCCCTCGCCGCGGTCGAGCCCGTGCTCGAGGCGCTCGACGTGCCCGCGTCGGCGGCGATCGACGTCGTCGGCCGGCTCGCGAGCCGCTCGCTCGTCATCGTCGACGACGAGGGCCCGACCCGTTCGCTACCGGCTGCTCGACAGCATCCGCGCGTTCGCGCTCGAGGCGATGGCCGAGGCCGGGCTGACCGAGCGCGCCCTCGCCGCGCACGCCGCGTGGTTCGCCGACGCCGCCGGATCGTCCACCGAGGGTGTGCGCAGCAGTCGCCAGGCCGAGCACCTCGCCTTCGCCCGCGCCGAGCGCGCCAACATCGACGCCGCGCTGGCCTGGAGCGCGGCGCACGACCCGCTGCTCGGGCTCCGGATCGTCAACGGGTTCGGCTGGGCCTGGATCGTCCTCGGCGACAGCCGCGGCGCGCAGCGGATCCTCGCGGCGCTCGACGCCGCCGGCGACGCGGCCGCCGATCCGGCGACCGCGCCGGCGCGCTGCTGCTCGCGGCGTGGATCGAGGCGTCGACGGACCAGCTCGAGCTCGCCCGCGAGCACGTCGCCGCGGCCGGCCGAGCTCGCCGACGCGATCGACGACGTCGATCTGCAGGCGCGCTGCGGCTACTACCTCGCCTACGTCGTGTCGCACGACGGCGAGTTCGCTCAGGCGCTGGAGCTGACCGAGCGCAGCGGCGCGCTCTACGCCGGGCTCGACCGACCGTGGGATCAGGCCGCGAACTGGCTCTTCGCCGCCCGGGCCGCGATCTCGGCCGGTGACCGCGCGCGCGCCGTCGACGCTCGCGACCAGGTCGAGCACTGGCTGCAATCGGTGGACGACCCGTGGCTCCACGTCCGCCGCGAGGCGATGCTCGGCGAGCTGGCCCGCCTCGAGCAGCGCTTCGACGACGCCGTCGTCCACATCGGTCGCGCCGCGGAGACGTCCGGGCGCCTCGGCTTCCTGCAGACCGAGGCCTACCAGGTCTCCAGCCTCGGTCGCGCGCAGTGCCAGGCCGGTGACTACGAGACCGGTGCCGCCACGCTGGCGCTCGCGATCGAGAAGGCCGAGGCCACCGGCGACGTCCGCCTGGCCGCGCTCGCCCGCGTGCATCTCGGGCGCGTCCTGCGCGCGCTCGGGCAGGACGCAGCGGCGCGCGCGGCGCTCGAGGCGGCGACCGCGCTGGCACCGCGCCGCCGGCGGGCGGCGAGCAGGCCGCGCTCGGCGAGTGCCTGCTCGCGGCGCTCGACGCCGAGGATGGAGCGCCCGGCGCCGAGCAGCGGCTCGCCGCGCTCCTCGACGACGCCCGCGTCGACGACGACGCCCCGGTCGAGGTCTTCGCCCTCGACGCGCTCGCGCGCATCGCCGCCGAAGCGGGCGACATCGCCACCGCACGGGACCTGTGCGAGGCAGCCGACCGGCGCATGGGAGCCGCGTCGCACTTCATCACCGAGCTCGACCGAACCGACGCTCGCGCGGTCAGGCAGATCGGCGTGAGCGTGCCTCGGGCTTCCTGCATCCGGCGTATCCGATCGCCGCGCTGGTTGAGCACGACGAAGGCCAGCAACCCGGTGACGACGATCGCGATGCCGGCGATCTGGCGGCTGATTGACCACCTCGCCGAGCAGCAGGAACGACCACACGACCGCGAGGGCGGGCTGGGCCACCTGGGCGATCCCGATCGTGCCGATCTGGATCGACTTCTGCGCGAAGACGTTCAGGCCCTGCGCCGCGACCCCGCTGGTGAAGGTGAGGATCAGCATGTACGTCCAGCCGGTGCCGCTCAGTCCGAACACGTCGCCGTGGGCGATCGCCAGCGGGAGCACCGCCACGGCCGCGATCGGGCAGATCGTCGCCATGAAGGTCGTCACGTCCATGTCCCGGCGGAAGTGCCTCGTCGACACGACGTACGCCACCAGGAGCAGCATCGCGATCACGCCGAACACGTTCCCCTCGAGCGATGCGTCACCGTTGGCGGGCGCGCTGAGCAAGCACGAGGGCCACGCCGCCGAACGCGAGCGGCGGCGAACAGCAGCGCCCGCGGATGGATGTACTCGCTGAAGAGCCAGGCGCCCGACCGGCACGATGAGGAACGGCGCGAGCGACCCGATCAGCGCGGCGTTCGCGACGCTGTTGTGCGTCGCCCCGGCGAAGAAGACGGCCAGGTTCAGACCGAAGAAGACGCCGGGCAGGAACACCTGGCGCACGTCGCGCAGCCGTGACCCGCCGGCCGGTGCTCCAGAGCACGACGTTCCACACGACGCTGACCGTGACCATCCGCCAGAACGCGATGAGGACGCCGGGCGACTCAGCGCGCTTCACGAGGGTCGAGCTCAGCGAGAAGGCGATCACCAGACCGACGACCGCGAGGACGCCGAACGTCTTCGCGCTCAATGCCGGATTCCGCGTCGTTGGCGGCGGCGGCGTCACGAGTTCCTGCAGCCCCGCATCGAGCGAACATATCTCCGAGTTGCGGCGGACACCAGAGCCGTCGACGGTTCGGACCGCGCCGCACCCCGAAACGCCAGAGCTTCAACCGCCGCCGCAGCGCGCGTCTGCACCGTTCGCTCTCCCGTTCGCGTGAATGTACGGCTCACCGCGGACCCGTGTGCACCCCGTCCTTCCCGCCGCCGGTCGCCCAGCGCACACGCATGCCGTCCTCGCGCTCCAGCTCCTCCAGCGCGAGGGCCAGCGCGGTGGCGGCGGCCTCGTGCGCCGGGATCCAGCGGTGCTGGATCGCGTTGCGCCGCAGCGCGGTGGCGCGCAGCTCCTGGTCGATCTGCCGCAGCGCCGCATCGAGGACGGCGAGGCGCGCGGCGGCCTCGAGCGCGATGCGGTGCGCGCCGGCAGCCGCCAGCAGCGCCGCGCTCCCCCCCGGTGCGACAGGCTCGTCCGCCGCCGGCGGCGCGAGGTGTGCATCCACCGGGCAGCGGACGCCGAGAATCGTGCGCCAGTGCACGTCGACGTCCGCGGTCCGGGACGTCGCGCGCGCCAGCTCGATCTGCTGCTGACCGCCGAGGACCGCCGCGCGCGCGAGGCCCCGCTCAGCATCCCGTGCTGCGCGGTCCCAGGCGCGGCGAGCGTCAGCGGCGAGCGGCTCGAGCAGGCGGCGCTCGTGGGCGAGCGCGCGGCACTTCTCATCGAGCAGCTCCGCTCCGCGGCGCGCCACCTCGAGGCGGTGGGCGAGCCAGGGACGACCGGCACGGCCGGGAGGGTGGCGAATCTTCACGGCGGCGCCGCCCTCACCGCGGCTCGCGGTAGTGGGCCGCGAGCGTGGCGTCGGAGAGCATCGTCAGTTCTGCGCGCGGAAGGCGCGCGAGCACACGCCAGGCGCGGTCGAGCGTCTCCAGCAGCGGACGGTTCTCGTCGCGGTCCTGGGCGAGGAACTCGTCGTTCATCGCTGCGGCGAACTCCAGCCGGCGGCGCTCGCCGGCCGAGAGCGCCTCCTCGCCCAGGACCTCGGCCAGTTCGCGGGCGCGGCGGGCCTCGGCGCTGAGCGCGTAGAGCTGCGCCGCCAGCTCGAGGTGATCGTCGCGCGTGCGGCCGGGCCCGGCGCCCAGGCGCATGAGCCGCGACAGCGATCCGAGCGGGTCGAACGGCGGGTAGAGGCCCTGCGCGTGCAGCTCCGGCGAGAGGAGGATCTGACCCTCGGTGATGTAGCCGACGGTGTCGGGCACCGGATGGGTGATGTCACCGGCCGGCATCGTCAGCACGGGCACCTGCGTGACCGATCCGTCCACCCCCTCGATCCGGCCCGCGCGCTCGAGCAGCGAGGCGAGGTCGCTGTAGAGGTGGCCGGGGTAGCCGCGCCGTGAGGGGATCTCCCCGCGTGCCGAGGACACTTCGCGCAGCGCCTCGCAGTAGCTCGTCAGGTCGGCCATGACGACCAGGACGTGGCGGCCCTCCGCAAAGGCCAGGTGCTCGGCGATCGTCAGCGCCAGCCGCGGGGTGACGAGCCGTTCGACGACGGGGTCCTCGGCCGTGTTGAGCAGCACGACGAGGTCACCCGCCGATCCGCGCGCGGCCAGGGCGGACCCGACGTCGGCCGCGTCAGCGTGGGTCATGCCGATCGCTGCGAACACGACGGCGAACGGCTCGTCGCCGGTCTGCGCCTGCGCGGCGATCTGTGCGGCGAGCTCGAGGTGCGGCAGCCCTCCGACCGAGAAGATCGGCAGCTTCTGGCCGCGAACGAGCGTCGCCATTGCGTCGATCGCCGAGATGCCGGTGAGCACCGGATCCGCCGGCCGCTCGCGGCGCGCGGGATTTATCGGCTCGCCCGCCACCTCGCGGGTCTCCTCGCCGAGGATCGGCGGCCCTCCGTCGAGCGGCTCGCCGCGGCCGTTGCAGACGCGCCCCAGCCACCCGGATCCGACGGGGATCCGCATCGGCGAGCCGCTGAACGACACGCTCGCGCCCTCGATGCCGATCCCGCCGGTGCCCTCGAAGACCTCGACGACCGCAAGGTCGTCGTGTACGTCGACGACGACGCCGTGGCGTATCTCGCCGGACTCCAGCCGGATCTCGGCGACCTCATCCCACCCGACGCCGGCCACGTCCCCGACGACCATCAACGGGCCTGCGATCGCCTCGAGCCGGGTGTGCCCGATCGCCGCGCTCACGCCAGCGCCTCCAGCTGCCCGACCAGCGCGTCGCGGATCGCCGCGACGCCGGCGGCGTCCTCCGGTCCGACGCGATCGCGGGCACGTGCCGCGTCCGAGAGGTCGAGCTCTTCGATCTGCTCGGCCGGCACTCCGCGGCGGACCAGGTCGATCGCGCGGTCGTGCAGGTCCAGCACCATCGCCAGCAGTGCCGTCTGCTTGGCGGGAGCGCACCAGACGTCGTTCGCGCTGAGGGCGCTCTGCTGCAGCACCGACTCGCGCAGGAGGCGGCCGGTGCGCAGCACGATGCGCTCGTTGTCCGGCAGCGACGCGGCGCCGACGAGCTCGGCGACCGCCTGCACGCGGTCGGCCTCAACGAGCAGCCCGATCGCCTTCGCGCGGCTGCTCGCCCCAGCCCGGGTCACCGTGCTCGATCTGCCAGCGCGCGACGGACGGTGCGTCGCGCGCGGAAGACGCCGTCCAGCTGATCGCCGGATGGTGACGGGCGTAGGCGAGGTCGCGATCCAGCGACCAGACGGTGCGCACGAACCGCTCGGTGTGCGCCGTGACCGGCTCGGCCATGTCGCCCCCGGGCGGAGAGACCGCCCCCAGGATCGTGACGGAGCCCGCGTCGCCGGCGAGTGTCTGCACGCGCGCGGCCCGCTCGTAGAAGGCTGCGAGCGACGGGGCCAGGCTCGCCGGGTAGCCCTCCTCGGCGGGCAGCTCCCCCATCCGCGAGGCGATCTCCCGGAGCGCCTCGGCCCAGCGTGAGGTGGAGTCGGCGATCACGAGGGCGTCGTAGCCCATGTCGCGGTAGAGCTCGGCGACGGTCACGCCCGCGTGCACGCTGACCTCGCGCGCCATCAGCGGCATGTTCGAGGTGTTGGCGATGAGCACCGTGCGCTCGCGCAGCGCGCGTCCGGTGCGCGGGTCCTCGAGCGTCGTGATCTCGTGCAGCACGTCCGCCAGTTCGTTGCCGCGCTCGCCGCAGCTCACGTAGACGATGACGTCCGCGTCGCACCACTTGGCGATCTGCTGCAGGAGCAGCGTCTTGCCCGTGCCGAAGCCGCCGGGCACAGCGGCGGTCGATCCGCGCGCGACGGGGAACAGGAGATCGAGCGCGCGCTGGCCGGTGCCGAGCGGCACGGACGCCTGGATGCGCATGCCCGACGGGCGGGGGCGGCGCAGCGGCCAGCGGTGCGCCAGCCGCACCTCCCGGCCGCCGATCACGGCGACGGGCTCGGTGACGGTGTACGTCCCCTCGTCGGCGACCCAATCGACCACGCCCGTGACGTCCGGCGGCACGAGCGCGTGCGCCTCGATCGCCGGCGTCTCGGTCACGGTCCCCAGGCTCGCGCCCCCCGCCACGGTGTCACCGGCGCGAACGGCCGGGCGAAACGGCCAGCGGCGGTCCGCGAGGAGCGTGCCGGCTCGCGCCCCCGGGCCCAGGCGCTCGTCGAGGTTCTCCAGACGGCGCAGCATGCCGTCGAAGACGCCGCCGAGGAGCCCCGGGCCCAGGTCCGCGCTCAGCGGCCCGTCGCCCAGCCGCGCGGCCGCCCCCGGCCCCAGGCCACCGGTGTACTCGTGGGCCTGCACGACAGCGATGTCGCCGCGCAGCGAGATGACCTCGCCCGCCAGCCGCTCATCGCCCAGCTCGACGAGATCGAGGAGCCGCGCGCGGCGCATCCCGGCGACCTCGACGACCGGGCCGCTGACGCGAACGACCGTTCCGCCGCTCACGTCCACAGCCGACGCAGTCCCGGCCCGAGCTCGCGGATGCAGCGGTCGGCGAGCGTCACGAGGGTGTAGTCCACGCTCAGGCTCCCCGCCGTCCCGCGCACGCCGCCCGCGTCCGGTGGGTCGATCTCGAGCCGCGTCCCGTCGCCGAGATCGCGGCGCGCCGCCGCGGCCAGGCGCTCGAGCAGCTCGGGGTAGCCGGGCTCCCCGCGAAGACCGAGCACCGCAACGCGGGCGCGGCGCTGCAGCTCCTCGTAGGCCCTGCGCTGAGCGGCGAGGACGTCCGTCCGCGCGAGGAGCCCCTCGAGCGCCTGCTCGCGCTCGGCCTCGACGCGGCCCTCGGCCTCGCCCTGCCCGCGGGCGCGGGCGACCAGCTCGTCTGCGTGCCGGCGCGCATCGGCCAGGCGCTCCCTGCACTCTCCGTCGGCCTCCGCGAGCACCCGCCGTGCCTGCTGTGCGAGCGTCGCTGAGCAGCGCCTCGCACGCCGGGTCGAGCGTCACGTGGGCACCTCGACCCAGAGCAGCGACGGGCGCTCCAGCAGCCGCGCGCTGAGCGCGGTGCGCGCGCTCGGCGTGAGGATCAGGCACGCGAGGTCCTCGGGCAGTTCGTCGAACGCCGCCCTGAAGCCCTCCGCGTCCTCGGCGGCATGGACCTCCACCCCCGCGAGGGCGTAGCCGGCGACGCGCACGTCCTCGCCGATGGCGGCGGCGCGGCTCACGCCTTTCCGATGAGCACGATCGCGATCACCAGACCGTAGATCGCGATCCCCTCGGCGAGCCCGACGATGACCATCGCGCGGCCGAACAGCTCGGGCTTCTCGCTGATCGTCGCGAGCGCGGCCGCACCCGTGTACGCCACGGCGATCGCGGCACCGATCGTCGAGCCGGCGATGGCGATCCCCGCCGCGATGAACGCATCGCCCGAGCTCGCGGTGGCGTCGGCCGCGGCCTGCGCGGGCTCGGCGACGCCGAGCGCCGCCAGGATGGTGATGCCGAGCGCCCCGAGCGCCACGGCGGCGTTGACCGCGACCAGGCCGCGCAGCGCTCGGCGCGGCGAGCGCCGCGCCCACGCGGCGAGCCCCGCGCCGGTGGCCAGCGCGAGCGGCGACCCCCAGGAGCAACGAGACCATCACGTATGCCGAACCTCTCCCACGACGGGCATCCTCCAGGGCCGGAAGCGTTCGCCCTCGCCCGCGTAGACGCGCGAGAACAACTCGTAGTATTCCAGCCGCATTGCCTGGATCATCGCGACCAGCGCCTCGAGCGCGAACGCGGCGCTCGTGCCGACCGCGAACACGACGACGGCAGCGACCTTTCCACCCGTCCCCTGGTCCCACAGGGACGTCGTTCCGTCCAGGACGATCGCGCCGAGCGCGGCGTGCATCAGGCCGAAGGCGGCCAGCCGCACGAACGAGAACACGTTCGACGCGATCCGCAGCACCGCGTCGAGCAGCTCCACGAGCGACTGCGTGACGCCGGCGCCGGAGAGACCGGCCGTGGCCAGGAACCCGGTGAACAGCAGCCCGGCCCCGGCCACGGCGATCGCCGCGCCCCCCGCGGTCAGGGCACTGCTGGGGAGGTAGAGGCCGAGCGCGAGCAGGCCGCCGCCGGCGAACGTCGTGAAGCCGGCGATCCCCGACGGAGCCAGGAGCGCCGCCCGCGGTCCCGCTTCGCGCCAGCGATTGACGATGCCCAGCCCGTAGCCGATGCCCAGCAGCACCGCGCCCACCCCGACCGCGGCCACCAGCAGCCTGAGGTAGTCCTCCAGCGGCTGCAGCCACAGCGCCGGCACGATGCCCGTCGGGCCGAAGAACTCTCCGTAGAGCAGGCCGAACACCGCAGCGGCCAGCCCGCCCGCGAACGGGAAGGCCCACAACGGGCGCAGGCCCTGAAGCCGCGGCGACTGCGCGGTGCGCAGGTAGAGCCCCAGCGCGGCGAGAAGCAGGCCCTGGCCGAGGTCGCCGAACATCATCCCGAACATGAGGACGAACGACGCTGCCGCGAACGGCGTCGGGTCCACGTCGGCGTAGCGGGCGGGGCCGTAGGTGTCCACGAGCGGGCGGAAGCGTTCCGTCACGCGCCCCGCGCTCAGCAGCGTCGGCGGCTCGACGAACGCGGGCGACGGCAGCTCGACGGCGGCCGCCCCGGCGGCCGCCAGGCGCTCGGTGAGCGCCGGGAGCTCGCCGCTCGGCACCCAAGCCACGAGCGCACCGAAGCGTCCGCGGCGGAGCGCCGCCTCGAGGCGGCGGCCGAGCTCGACCTCGCCGCCGAGCAGGTCGCGGCGGCCGTCGCGCTCGAGCTCAGCGAGGTCAGGGACCAGCGGAGTGATCGCCGGCGTCTCGGGCCCGGGCTGAGCGGCAGAGCGCTCCAGGCGCCGCACGGCCTCGACCGCCTCACCGTGCGGCGCCGGCAGCGGACCGACGAGCTCCGCCACCCCGGCATCCGCGAGGATGACGAGCATCGCTCGCAGCCGCGCGACCGGGGCCACGAGCGCGACGCGGCTCATCGGTGCGGGGACGAGCTCAGGCAATCTCCTCGAAGACCTCCATCGCGTCCCGGCCGCCGCCCCGGGCAGCGGCTTCGAGTGCCCCGGCCGTGCGCCAGCCATCCACCGCCAGGAGCACGACGCTCCCGACGACCGTCGGGCCGCCGAGCTGCACGTCACGCGCGAGCCGCTCGGCGTCCCGCTCAACCCGGCGCCACCACGCCGCCTCGCCGCGCCAGAGCTGCGGCGGCTCGTCGATCCCCTCAAGCGCCCACGCCGCGGCGGCGGGCAACGCAGCGCGCAGCGCGCCGACGCTCCCGGCCCGCGCCCAGGCCGAGCCGGCACCCGGTGGGCGCAGCGCCGCCAGGGACGGCGCCGGGCGCCCCGCCAGCAGCAGCTCACGGGCCAGCAGCAGCGCGACGCCGCCGGCCACCCACTCGGTGGCCGCGTCAACCGACCCCAGCACGCGGCGCGCCCACGCGAACCGCAGCCCGACGCGGATCGCGGCGCGATCCTCGCCCCCAGGATCTCCCCACGTCGAGGCCGCCAGCCGCGCCCGCAGCTCCGGCAGACTCTGCGCATCCGCGAGCCGCGGCCAGGCCGTCGCCAGGCCCCCGAGCGCGAACGGGGCGCTCGGCGCTCCGCCGGCCAGGTAGGCGACCCGCCCGTCGACGTTGACCAGCTCGAACCATGCCGCGAGCGCGCGAATCGGCTCCAGGGCGCTCGGCAGCACCCACCCCGCGAGCACGCGGACATGCCAGAGAACCGTCTCGGCCACCGCGCGCTGGGCACCGGCCAGATCGACTCCCGGGCGCAGCGCGCGCCCGTAGGCCGTGGCCGACAGCGCCGCCAGGGCATCCTCGAGCGACGCACGGCCGGCGAGCTCGAGCGCCCCGTGACGTCCCAGGCGACGGCTCAGCATGGCGCGGGCGCGGATGCTGCCCGCCACCCACCCGGGGGTCAGCGGCCGGTTCGCCGCACGCATGCGAGCACCTCCGCCAGCAGCTCGTCGATCGCCGCATCGCGCGCGGCGTCGATGCGCTCTGCCGCACGCCGGGCTTCAGCGCGCACCTCCTGCGTGTCGCGGCGCGCCCGGCTGCGGCGCTCGTCGGCCGCGCGCACACGCTCGGCGTCAGCGGCCGAGCGCGCCTGCTCGAGCACCGCCGCGGCCTCACGCGCCGCGCGCTCGCGGCGCTCCGCGGCCTCCGCGCGAGCGTCATCCTCGATCGTTGTGGCCTGGGCGTCCGCGGCCTCCAGCCGCGCGAACAGCGGGCCGAGCTCCGCCTCGAGATCGGCGCCGGAGGCCGGCACACCGAGCGCCTGAGCGGGCCGGCCGGGGGGCGCCAGAACCCGCCTGAACCGATCGAGGATCCCCGGGAATCGCGGCACCGGCCAAGCGTAGTCGGGACTCGCGCACATCTCGCCCGGGTTTTCCCTCAGCTGAGCGCGCCCGCGCCAGGTGCGCACACGCCAGGTGGCTGGCGCAACCGCTGCCGCGGATCGCCGCGTAGACGGTCGCGACGGCAACCCACCCCTTCAGGAGGATCCCCGTGACATCAGCAACTCGACGTCCCAGGCACCTGCTCGCCGCGCTCATCGCGATCGTCGCGCTGACCGCCGCTGCGCTTGCCCCGGCCGCCCAGGCGGACGGCCGCTGGAGCAAGAACCGCAACGCCTCCCTGACCCTCGTCCACGGCATTCCGGGCGACTCGCTCGGCGCGGCCCGCGCCCTGCCGGTGCAGGTCCGCGTCCACCGGCTGTTCGACGGCACCAAGGTGTTCGACGGCGTGACCTTCCCGACCGTCGCCGGCCCGCTGAGCGTGAAGCCCGGCGTCTACCGCATCCAGGTGCGCGTCACTGGGACGCCGCTCGTCCTGACCCGCTGGACCTACCTCTCGCCCGGCGAGAACGTCTCGGCCGTGGCCTACCTCACGGACTCCGGGCGGCTCGGGAACCCGGCCGGCAAGCCGGCTCCGCAGCTCGGGATCTTCACGAACAACGTCTCGTCGCCCGGCGCCGGCAAGGCGCGCGTGATCGTCCGCCACCTCGCCGACGCGCCGGCGGTTGACGTGCTCGCCGGCGGCGGCACGCTGATCGACGCACTCGCCAACCCGGGCTCCGCCGCGGCCGTCGTGCCGGCCGGCACCTACCCGATCCAGGTCGTGGCCGACGCGAACAACGCGATCAGCGCCTTCGGTCCGGCGAACCTGACGTTCGCTGCGGGCACCACCACCGCCGTCTACGCAGTGGGCAGCTTCTTCGACGGCTCCTTCGCACCGCAGGTGCAGACGTTCCCCGGCTCGTAGCGCCGGTCCGGCGAGGTCGCCCGGCGGAACGCGAGCCGAAGCGATGGGGCGGGCCACACGGCCCGCCCCTTCCGCGTCCGTCGCCGACCTCGTGGCCCAGCGCGCGACCCTCGCGCACGAGAACGAACGGCGTTGGCGCATCTTCGCCCGACGCCGAGGCGAGGCGATCACCGCTGTTGCTCAGCGCCCTGCGGTCGCGAGCACCGCGCTGAGGTCCTCGCCGGCCCGCTCGGTGAACGCCCCCGTAGCCATCCACGTGATCCGGCCGTCGCGGCCGGTGAGCACGGTGGCGATCGTCGCGTCGTCGCGCAGGCCGAGGGCCCGCTGGACGAGGCCGACGTCGGTGTAGCTGGTCAGGGTGCGCGCACAGGCCTCGCGATCGGCGATGCCCACCGCCATCCCGCCATCGATGAACCAGCGCGCGGGGGCCCAGCGCCGGGAGATCGTCGGGATCTCGTAGACCCGCAGGCCGTCATGATCGGCCTCGAGGGCGAGCAGGAACGGCAGCCAGGTGTTGACCAGCTGCTGCTGCTCGCGGCGGAAGGCGACCACGGCGACGTTTCGCCGGCCCTCGAACTCGCCGGGGAGGTCGTAGCGCTCGCGTTCCAGGCTCCGCGCCTGGATCTCCGGAAACCGGCGGGCCACTGACGGCATGGCGGCGAGGATAGGACCGGCTGGTTGCGCTGCGCGCCGTCGCTCAGCCTCCGGCCAGCGCGCCGGCGTAGACCTGCCAGGCCAGCGCGCTCTTGGCGACGAGGCTGAGGATCAGGTAGACGCGCTCGGCGAATGCGGGGTCGGCCCAGCGGCCGCGCCCGCGGTACTGCAGCCACATGTTCACCGCGAACGTGTTGAAGAGCAGGAAGAGGGTGATGAAGATCGCGACGACGAATCCGGGGACGCCGTCGCCGTCTGTGGTCGAGACGATGAGCTGCGCTGTGATCGCGATCCACGGGACGCCCCCGATGACACACCCGTACAGGAACGGCCGCCAGTCGACGTCGTCGCGGCCGACGTTCACCTGCTCCTGCACCAGCCCGAAGAGGATCATCGCCGCGTTCGCCCCGAACAGGGCGATCAGTGCGACCAGTTCGCTGACCCCGGCGAGCATCGCGATCAGCACGACCATCAGCGACGCGCTGACCGAGTACTCCCACCAGCGCGCCGGATTGATCCCGCGCGCGACGTTCGCCTCATACCAACGGCGCGGTCGCCCGCCGCTCAGCGTGAGGTGGTCGACGGCGGCGAGCAACAGGAACGCGGCGACCAGCCAGTCGATCCGCACGCTGCCGAGGTTCGCTGCGCCGTAGTCGCCGGCGCCGGGTGGGCCGACCAGGAACGACGCCGTGATCGGGAGCGAGGCGGCAGTCGCGATCGCGAGCAGGACGACCGCCTGCAGCGCATGCGCCGAGCCGACGATGACGTTCAGGCGGCGCAGCCGGAAGGCCGCCGCGGGGTCAAGCGGGGGTGGCGCGGGATCGGGCATGTTCTCGAGGTACGGGCGCGGGAGGGGAGCGGACGCACCGGCGCGCCAAGGTGCTGTTGCGCGAGGCTGGCGTCCCCCGGACCCATGTCCGGCCACATCCGAAGAATCCGAGCACATCCGTGTGGCCCGAGTCCCCGCCGGGGCCTGGGGCTCCCAGTCGTGGTGCGGTGCTCGTTCCGGCTCTGCAAGCAGGAGGTCGCCGGTTCGGCTCGACTGGCATACTGGAGGAACCCCTGCTCGTGCGGGGGTTCTGCTTGTTGGGCCGCCTCCGGCAGCGTGTGCCCTTCGGCGGTGTCCGCTGCGTCAGGTCCCGCACGACAACGCTCCGCGCCGCTCGTTCGCATGAACACCGCCAGCCCGCTCACAAACCCAGGCGACGCAGCGCTCGGCTGTGCTGACCGGCTCGTGCCGGACCGTGACGCGTACGTGCTCGGCGGTCACAATCGTGCGATCTTCGAACAGGACGACGCATGGAGCCGCTGAGCCTGGGGATCGTCGGGACGTCGCGCAAGCCGGACGAGCACCGGCTGCCGATCCACCCGGGGCACCTTGGACGCATCGACGCCGAGCTGCGGCGTCGCATCTTCCTCGAGCGCGGTTATGGCCAGCGCTTCGGCGTCTCCGACGCGCTGCTTGCGCCCATGGTCGGCGGCCTGCGCTCGCGCGAGCAACTCCTCGAGGACTGCGATGTCGTCGTGCTTCCGAAGCCGCTGGCGGAAGACCTGGCGGCCCTGCCTTCCGGGAAGGTGCTGTGGGGCTGGCCGCATTGCGTCCAGGACGAGGTGGTCACCCAGCTCGCGATCGACCGCCGCCTGACGATGATCGCATGGGAGGCGATGAACCACTGGACCAGCGAGGGCAGCTTCAGCCTTCACGTCTTTCACAAGAACAACGAGCTGGCGGGCTACTGCTCGGTCCTGCACGCGTTGCAGTTGGCGGGTACCACTGGGGCCTACGGCCGGCGCCTGCGGGCCGCCGTGATCAGCTTCGGCGCCACCGCTCGCGGAGCGGTGACCGCGCTCTTCGCGCTCGGCGTCCATGACGTGACCGTGCTGACGCACCGCAGCGTCGCGGCGGTCGCCGCGCCGATCGCTCCGGCGCGGCTGGTCCACTACGAACGCGACCCCGAGCACCCGGGCCGGGCGCTGGTGGTCAGCCGGTCGGGGCCCGCTTCGGTCGCGGCGTTCCTCGCCGAGCACGACATCGTCGTCAACTGCATCCTGCAGGACACGGAGGAGCCGCTCACGTTCGTGGGAGGCGACGAGGTCGACGGTTTCGCGCCCGGGAGCCTGCTCATCGACGTCTCCTGTGACGAGGGCATGGGCTTTGAATGGGCGCGCCCGACGTCGTTCGCCGATCCGATGTTCAGCGTGGCACCCGGGGTGCGCTACTACGCGGTCGACCACAGCCCGTCGTACCTGTGGAACTCAGCGACGTGGGAGATCAGCGAGGCGCTGATCCCGTTCGTCGCGACCGTGATGTCCGGCGCCGATGCCTGGGATGCCGACCAGACGATCCGCCGCGCGATCGAGATCCGCGCGGGCGTGGTGCAGAACCCCAGGATCCTCTCCTTCCAATCCCGCTCGCCGTCCTTCCCGCACGCGAGGCTGTGACGGCGGTTCGGCCGGGGCGACGGCCGCGCAGCCGGCCACCGCCGAGCGCGCGCCGGCCCAAGGCCGCGGAACGCCCGCGCGGCGCGTCCCATTGCGTCCCTTCCATCTGCGAAGGCCCCGGTGAGCTGCCCGGGGCCTTCGTGCTTGGTGTGCTGATTGAGGGACGGTCAGGTGGCGCTGTAGTCGTCGCGCGGCTTTGCGAGCTCGTAGACGACGATGACTGCCAGCGCGAAGATGCACAGCGACCAGAACGGGTAGGCGGGGATCGCCAGCAGCGCGTAGATCGCGCTGAGGCTCGCGAAGAGGATCCCGACCCAGCGTCCGAAGCCGCCACCCACGAACAGCGAGAAGGCCGCGAAGAGCTGTCCGACACCGAGGATGATCGCCACCCAGCCCCAGGTGTTGAGGCTGCTGATGATGTATTTCTGATTTGCGACGAAGAACTTCGAGTCGCTGACCGCGGCGATGCCCCAGATGACATCGAGCACCCCGGCGATCCCCAAGATGATCGCGGCGAAGATCCACCAGCCGGTCACTCTCGACGCGTCACGGGTCATCACGTCCTCCTTCGATCGATTGCCGTCTGCAACGCAGACACCAGCGCGTTTCAGTCCTGCGGGCATCGGTACAAGCCCGCAAGCGGTTGCTCGGTGGCCGTCGCGGCTACCCGGCCTGCGCTTCGGCTTCGAGATACCTCCTGCGCGCGACGCGCAGCAGGAGCGAACCGTTCGCGGGGCTTCGTGGCGGTACGTCCCGAGTTCTCGCCAGCGCGGTGCGTCGCGCTCCGCTCACTCATGCGTTGCAGAGTCAGCGGCGCCGAGGTCAGCAGTTTGGGCATCGAGCGGGGCGTACTGTGCCCGGATGTGCCTCAGGGGCAGGCGCTCTACGTTCGAGCTGGAACGCCGGAGTGCTCGGTGCTCTGCCGTCCGAGCTCCGGCGCGGTCACAGCCCGAAAGGAGCGCATCATGACCACCTCCCCGTCCAAGCCCGTGGGAGCCGGCTGGTTCACCTTCGCCGGTGTGATGTTCATCATCGCCGCCGTCTCCAATCTGTTGTGGGGTATCGCCGCCCTGGACAGCAAGGAGTACCTGCCGGAGGCCGGTCTGCTGTTCAGCAGCCTGACCTTCTGGGGCTGGGTCTCGATCCTCTGGGCGCTGCTGGCCTTCGGGGCGTCATACCTGCTGCTGACGCGCTCGGAGTTCGGGGTCGGCCTGGGCATCATCATGGCGATGCTCAGCGCGATCTTCTGGCTGTTCGCGCTGCCCGTGCTCCCGATCTGGTCGCTCGTGATCATCGGCATCGACGTGCTGATCATCTACGGGCTCACCTCCCACGCAGAGGCGGCACGCACCTGATCGCCGACATGTCCGGCTGGGGTCCGTCACGGTCCCAGCCGGGCGGCGTCCCCCGCAATTGTCGTGTTCGTCGGCTTGGCGCCGGCTCCGGTTCGTCTACGGCAGGACCTCCGTGCGGACTGCGGATGCGCTCGCGTTCCGGGCGGCCTACGTTCGATCGGTGCGTCGCCGGTCCGCAGTCCCGTGGTGCATCGTCGTCCTCGTGCTCGCCGGACTCGTCGGCGCCGTTCCCGCCGGTGCGGCGATCACGTTGGGCTCCCCCTCGCGCACCGGTGGTGCAGGGATCGCGGTCGACGCCGACGGCACGGCGCACGTCGCGTGGACCGAAGGCGCGGCCGGAGGCGACAGGCTCGTGTGGTGCAAGCTGCCGCGCGGCGCCACAGCCTGCGCGCAGACGCAGACCCTGATCCCCGACACGCTCGCGTCCTTCGGGCCGGTTCAGGTCCTGATCCCCTCGCCGGGCCGCGTGTTCCTGATCCAGCACCGCTGCTGCAACCAGAGGACGGTCCTCTACGAGTCCACGGACGCGGGTTCCTCGTGGAGCGGACCGCGCACGATCGGAACGCTCCAGCCGTACGAGGCGGCGCTCGGGCCGGGCCCCTTCAGCGTCTCACTCGTCGACGACACGAAGACCGACGGCGTGGACTTCCAGGCCGCGCCGATCGGCGGTGGGACGCCGGGGTTCGCCGACGTCGGCGCCGGTCTCGGCCAGGTGACCTCGGAGAAGATCCAGGGCTACGACGGCACGGTCGCCTTCGTTGATCCCTCGACGCCGGTCGTCGCATTCTCCGACCTCAACGAGTCGTTCTATCGCATCTGGGGCGGCAGCGGCGACTACAACCAGACCGCGACCTGGGGGCCGACGACGTCATTGGGACCCGGGTCCGACACACGGCTCGCGTCCGGTCAGTCCGGCGTCTACGTCCTGTACCGCACCGGCAAGCCGGGGTCGGTCAGCGTCGTCGTGCGCCGGATGGATCCGGGCACGCGGGCCTTCGGAACGCCCGTCACCGTGAGCGAGGTCGGGGATCCGCTCGCGCCCGACCTCTTCGAGGACGCCGCCGGGCGCCTCCACGCGGTCTGGGAGCGCAATGCGGACGATGCGCTGCGCTACCGCACCTCGGCCGCCGGCGGCGGGTGGAGTGCCGCGCGCACGCTCGACGCGACCGCGGGCGGCAAGTTCGGCGTCCGTGCGGCCAGCGCTCCCGATGGCGGCGGCTGGGCGGTCTGGGATGGCAACGGCCACGGTCCGATCCGCGCCGCGGTGATCCCGGTCGCCGGGGCCGCCGGAGGGGGGACCGCAGGGCCCGGTTGCCCGGTGACCGTGAAGCTCACGGCGAAGGTCGATGCCCGCGCCCGCGGCGGGTGCCTGAAGAAGCGCGCCGACGGCACCTACGTCTCGTCCGGAGAGGTGCGGGTCAACGGCATCGACTTCCAGCCCTCCGGTGCGGCGGGAGCCCGCGCAGCGCGGGCGCGCAGCGCCGCTGCCGGCCAGGTCGTCGTCGATCCCAAGGCCGACGTGATCAGGGTCACCGGTCAGGTGGACGCCAGGGCGGGCAACGTCGTGCTCCACCGCGGCGCGCTGACCTGGGACGTGGATCAGCCGGTGAAGTTCACCAAGCTCGACTCCTTCAAGGTGAAGCTGCTCGGCTTCCCGATCATCGGAGAGGCGGACGTGACGTTTCTCGCCGACGGGGCCCGCATCGACGCGAACCTCCGGCTGCCCGCCTACTTCGGCGGCGTCACGGGCCGGACGGCGCTGCGCACGAAGACGGCCGACCCGCTCGGCCTCGAGCTCGACGGCATCGCGATCGCGATGCCGGAGGCGAACATCGGCGCGCTCATCGTGCGCAACCTCAAGGTCTCCTACGAGAGCAGCTTCAACACGTTCGAGGGCAGCGCGGACCTCGTCTTCCCGCCCCAGACCACGAAGGGCGTGGGCGTGGCCTTCGGGCTCAAGGACGGGCAGTTCGCACACGCCGAGGCGGAGGCCGGCCCGCCGCTCCCGCCGTTCCCGCTCCCCCTGACTGCACCGCCTGGTCCACTGTTCCTGCAGCGCATCGGCATCGCGGCCTCAGCGCAGGACGGGCTGCGCGTCGCCGGCGGCGCCGCGCTGACCCTCGGCCCCGCGTTCAAGGGCACAGGCATCGTCAGCATCGACGCGCTGCCGCCCGGTGGGTTCGTGTTCGACTTCCCGGCCGGCAAGGGCTACGCGGATCTCTCGGTGGCCGGGAAGCTGAAGCTCGTCGACATCGCACTGGCCGGCGGCCTTGTGAAGTACCGCACGACGGGCCTGCTGTCCTGGGGCGGCGGACTGGCGCTGAACTTCAGCGAGCTCGTTGGCGTTACGGGCAACGTGGACGGTGTCCTGAACGTCGCCACAGGAGCGTTCAATTCGTCGTCGAAGGTCAAGATCTGCGCGCCGACGAGCTGTTTCGTCAAGATCGCGGGTGTCCTCACGCCGACGCCGCTCCAGGGCACCGGCACGTTCGTGGTCTCTTCGAACGGCGCCGCCGGATGCGTCTCGGTGGGCGGCGTCGGGATCGGGGCCGGCGTGCTGTGGGGTCAGGGTTTCGATGTCTTTGCCGACGGCGGCTGCGGTCTGGGGGACTACCAGGTGTCCGCGGGCGGCGCGGCGCGCCTCACGCAGTCCGGGCAGTCGGGTGTCACGTTCCCCGCCGGTCTCCCACAGGCCGCGATCAAGTTGCGCGGCGAGAGCGGACCTCCGATCGTCGCCATCGCGGGTCCGAAGGGCGAGACCCTGACCGTCGATCCGGCGCGTCAGGCGGTCGTGCAGCCCCCGTTCGTCAGCTACACCGTCCCGGAAGCAAACCTCACGGTGATCCAGATCGCGCAGCCGTCCGCCGGGCGGTGGACCATCACACCGCAGGTCGGCTCTCCCCAGGTCACCGAGGTTCGCTCCGCGCGTGGTCTGCCGGCGTTGCGCATGAGCGGACGCGTCACAGGTCTCGGCCGCGAGCGCTCGCTGCGGTACCGGTTGCGCGCGATCAAGGGACAGCGGGTGACCTTCTTCGAGCGCTCGACCCGCGCCCTCGCGCGTATCGGCAGCGCGAAGGCGGCGTCCGGGACCCTGCGCTTCGCCCCCACCGAGGGACCGCGCGGCATCAGGCGGATCGTCGCGCTCGTCGAGCAGGCAGGTCTCCCGCGGGCCGCGCGAACACTCGCGAGCTACACCGCGCCACCCCCGGCACGCCCCGGCCGGCCGAGAGTCCGGATCGCCCGCAGGTCCGGTGCGGCTGTCGTGACGTGGCCGCGTGTCGCGGGCGTCGCGCGGTACACCGTCCGCGTCCGGTTCACCGATGGCCGTGTCGTTCAGACGACGACGACGGCGACCCGTCGGCGCGTCGTCGTCCGCAGCGTGCAGCGGACGGACGGCGCTCGCGCGAGCGTGACCGGCGGGACCGTCGGGGGGCTGCGCGGACGCGCCGGCATCGGCCTCCTGCGACGCGGCTGAGCACGGAGGATCCCCCGTCAATGGACTTGCAGGCGCGCCCGAGCGAAACGCTCGGTGGGTGATGTCGGCGCGGGCGAGGCGCAGCACTCGGCAGCTGCTTGACTGACGCGTCGTGGCGGATGGGGACGAGATCGTCGGCGAGACGCCGCGCCTGCGGCTCCGGCGCCTGCGGCTGAGCGACCTGGACGCGGTGGCGGCGATGGTGGCCGACCCGGACCAGATGCGCTTCTACCCGCGCCCGAAGAGCAGAGACGAGGTCGTAGCGTGGCTGGCCAGGAACCTCACGCTCTACGAGCGGCACGGCTTCGGCACGTGGTACCTGGAGTCGGTGCTCGACGACGGGTTCGTCGGGTACTGCGGGATTCGCCCGCTGCTGCTGGAGGGCCGGCCGGAGGTCGAGTTGGCCTGGCACGTCAGGAGGACGCACTGGCACCGGGGGCTCGCGACAGAGGCCGCGCGCACGTCGATGCAGCTCGGCTTCGACCGGTTCGGGCTGCCCGGCCTGGCGGCGATCGTCCACCCGGACAATCGCGCCTCGCGGCGCGTCGCGCAGAAGCTCGGGATGGCGCAGCAGCGGCGCCTCGTCCACGCCGGCGAACCGGCGGTCGTCTACCGCACCTCACGGGACTGATCCGACGGGCCGGCTCCATCCGCGCCCACCGGGCCCGGCCGCAGCCGGGCCCGCAGGCGAGGTCCTACGGGTGTTGCATCGTGTTGACGGCGGTGACCTCGAAGTCCTTGTTGACGAGGACCTCGAGCTCGGTGCCGTCGGCCTTGCGGACGTGCGCCTCGTAGGGCGAGCCGTGGTCGACGTCGGTCTCGACGCGCTCGACCGTGCCGCCGGCGACCTTCGCCAGCGCGGCCTTCTCGACCTTCGCGGCGACGTCGCCGGAGAGCGACTGCTCCTGCTTGCCGTTGGCGCCGACGTGCGCACCCGCCGGAGGCTGCCCCTGGGCCGTCCCGGCAGGCGGCTGCTGCGCGGGCGTTGTGGTCCCGCTCGGCGTGTTCGACGACGATGAGTTCGTCGCCGCGCCGGCGAGGGCCGACCCGCCGAGCGCGAGCGCGGCGATCGCCGCGAGCCCCATGAGGACCTGACTGATTCGCTGTGACATCTGCATGTCTCCTTCGTGTCGTCCGGGTTGGTGACCGGGTTCGACCGACAGGTTCACCGCCGACTCTGAGGCGCGCTTGTGCTTTCCCTGAGACGACCCTGAGAGACGCGCTGCGCCGCTCACGGCGCACGAAGCGTGTACGAGCGGCGCTCGACCGGGGTCGCGGCGAGCGCGGCGTGCAGCGACGCCTCGTCGGTGAAGCGCGCCTTCAGCGTGCGCGCGTTGAGGCTCGCCTGCACGACGGGTGCCGCGAACGGCCACGGGTCGAGGGTCGCCGCGGCGTCATCGGTCGGCAGGTAGCGCACGGTGAGTCCATCGAGCGCTGGCAGCTCACGCTCCGGCCAGCCGTGGCAGAGGCTCAGCGACAGAGCGTCGAGTGCGAAGAGCAGCTCCGCTTGGCGCTCGGCGACGGCGCGCGTCGTCCCGGTCAGGGCGATCAGCCGGTCCTGGAGCGCGCGCTGGCCGGCGAGATAGCCGCGCACGATGTCGGCCTCCTCGGCGGGCAGGTGGTCGACGCTCACGTAGCGCGTATGGATGTTCGTGCCGTGCAGCGAGACGAGCAGCGCGGCCCACGGGCTCTGCGCGAGCACGCGTCCGGGCGCGTCGTGCCAGATGAGGTGCCGCTCGCGCAGCGGCGCCTCGAGGAAGCTCGCCGCGCGACCGGTCTCGGCGTGCAGCGGCGGCCGCAGGTCGTAGTCCGCCCACGCGACGTCGTGCTGCTCGATGCCGAGGCACACGTCGGCGCCGGGCTCCGGCGGCGCGATCTCGTCCGTGCCCCACACACGTGCGAGCTGGCCGGCGAGCCAGGCGTGGGCCGGCTGGGTGATGGCAGTCCAGGTCTCCCCGGTGTCGACGATCAGCATCCCGCCAGCCTGACAGGCGATGGTGCGCGGACTCACCCACGGCAGCGGCGCTCGCCGTCACCGATGCGGCCGGAAACCGGGCCGCCTGGATTGTCGGCGATGGCCGCACAGCGCCCAGCCGTGCGCGATGCCCGAGCCGGCGACCTCGGCGCGATCTTCGAGATCTACAACCACGAGGGCAGCGGCGCTGCGGCGAGAAGTTCGGGCGCCTCGTGGACGTCGAGCTCATGGACCTGCACCTCGACGGCGGCTGATGCTGGGCTGCGAGGAGCGACCGGCGATGGAGCACGCCCCGCGCAACGCGATGCTCGATCCCGGCGAGATCGAGCGCTTCCGTGACCGCTGCAGTGACTTCATGGCGGCGCTCCTCGACGAGCTGGCGACCACGCCGGACACACGCCGGCCGTACCGCCTCCACGGCGACCGCGAGTCGCAGTCGGGCCGCTGGGAGATCTGGGCGGACGCGGGCCAGGCCGCAGCGCTGCGCTGCGGCCGCGGCGCAGGGACCTGTCGATTTCGCCGAGCTCGAGCGGACGTACGTGGAGGGGTGAACCGGAGCGCTCGTCAGGCCTCCGCCGATACGTCACGCAGCTCCGCGGCGAGCGCATTCGCGGTGCCGCGCTCGCGCGCCGACGTCGTGCGCCGGTCGCTGATCCAGCCCTCGGCGGTGCGCAGCGCCGCGGGCTCGACCTGACAGGTCCGTACCCGCCCGGACTTCTCGGAACGCACGAGGCCGCTGTCCTCGAGCACGCGCACGTGCTGGATCACCGCGGGGAGCGACATTGCGAGCGGCCGCGCAAGCTCGCTCACCGAGGCCGGTCCGCAGCTGAGGCGCTCGAGCATCGCGCGCCGGCTCGGATCGGCGAGCGCGTGGAAGACCCGATCGAGTGGCACGTCTTGGTTAAGCACCTGCTTAACTATACGGGCCGGAGGCTCGACGTCAAGCTTGCGCGCATGGACGCCCCTGAGGTGCAGGACCTGATCGACCGCTACGACGCGGCATGGAACGCCCAGGACCTCGACGTCATCGACGGGTGCCATGCGCCCGGGATCGTGTTCCACAACCACACGGCCGACGAGCAGGCGATCTCGGGCCGCGCGGCGGTCCACGAGCACGTCGCGCGGATCTTCGAGCGCTGGCCCGACATGCGCTTCCGGCGCCGGCGCCTGTACGCGCGCGAGGATCTCGCGGTGAGCGAGTGGACGGCGACGGCGACGACGCCCGACGGCCGGCGGATCGAGTGGGACGGCATCGACGTCTTCCCGATCTCCGAGGGACGCCTGGCGCGCAAGGACGTCTACTCGAGCTCCGGCAGCCCGCGCGTCCTGCGCGGCGACTGACCGCGGGCGAGGCGCCGCTTGCACCCGCCCATGCGCCCGTGGAAGGATCGCCCCCATGCCCGGTCCTCCCCTCGCCCTGATCCGCAGCGTCCCGTTCTTCGCACAGCTGAGCGACGCCGACGCCGAGCAGCTCGCCGCGGACTTCGTCGAGCGCTTCTATGGCGCCGGCGAGGTCATCACCGGCGAGGGCCAGCAGGGGATGAGCTTCTTCATCGTCGAGGAGGGCGACGCGTCGATCACGACGCACGGCGAGGCGGTCGCGCGCCTCGGCGCGGGCGAGTCGTTCGGCGAGCTGGCGCTGTTCGACAAGGGCTCGCGGCGGGCGGCGACGATCCGCGCCGAGAGCGACATGCGCGTCTGGTCGCTCCCCGTGTTCGCGTTCCGCCCGTTCGTCGAGGCGCGCCCCGCGGTGGGGTGGGCGCTGCTCGAGCACCTCGCAGAGCTGCTCCGCGAGGCCTGGGCGCACTGACTCTCAGGGCGTGACGATCGCGAACCGCGGGTCGCCCTGGTCGAGCAGCCCGAGGAACGCGCCGAGCGCCATCCCGTCGCCGCCGACCACGATCGTGCCGGCGGTGAGCTCGGCCATCACGTCGGACTCGCCGAGCAGCACGCGGTCGAGCGCGGCGCGCTCGAGCGTCAGGGTCGCCTGCGCGGCGGGATCGAGCCGCCCCTGCACGGTGCTGAGCGCCCCGTGCTCGACGGTCACGACCCACTGCTCGCCGGTGTCGGTGAAGTCCCAGTTCAGGACGATCCGCTGCTCGGCGGCGCCGGGGCCGTCGAGGCGCACGCCCATCGCGTCGAACAGCAGCCCGGTCGGCAGTGCGCGGCCGACATCGCCGCCGCTGTCGGTCGGCGTGCCCTCGACCGTGCCGCTGCGCAGCTCGCGCGCCCCGACGAGGTAGGCGTTGCGCCAGGTCGCGTTCTCCGTGCGGTAGCCGAGCTGCTCGAGCGCGTCGGCCTCGAGCGCGCGCGCGTCGGCGTTCGCGGGATCGGCGAACACCACGTGCGAGGCGAGCGTCGCGGCCCAGCGGTCCTCGCCGCGCTCGTGCGCCTCCCGCGCCAGGCGCAGGGTCGCCTCCGCGCCGCCGAGCGCCTCGACGTACCGCGCGCCCGCCGCCTCCGGCGGCAGCGGGTCGAGGTTCACGGGATTGCCGTCGTAGACGCCGAAGTAGCGCTGGTAGACGCCGCGCGCGTTGTGGCGCAGGCTGCCGTAGTGCCCGCGCGTGCTCCAGTGCTCGGCGAGCTCCGCAGGCAGCTCCAGCGCCTCGGCGATCTCCGGGCCGGTGAGCCCGCGTGAGCTGAGCTGCAGCGTCTGGTCGTGCAGCACGCGGTAGAGGTCGCGCTGCACGCGCAGGAACGCCACGATCTGCTCGGCGCCCCAGGTCGGCCAGTGGTGCCCGGCAAACAGCACGTCCGCCTCCCCGGCGAAGCGCTCGATCGTCTCGTTCAGGCACTGCGACCACCACAGCGCGTCGCGCACCTGGGCGCCGCGGATCGTCAGCACGTTGTGCAGCGTCTGCGTGGCCGTCTCGACGACGCACAGCGCGCGGCGCTCGGGCAGGAGGAAGTTCAGCTCGGCCGGCGCCTCGGTGTCGGGCACCATCTGGAAGACGAACCGCACGCCGTCGAGCAGCTCCTCCTGCCCGGTGTCCGTGACCTCGCGCGTCGGCGCGATGAGCGTCACGGTCCCGGTCGACGTCGTCTTGCCGATCCCCGCGTCGACCTGTCCGCGCGGCCCGCGCTCCAGCCCGGCGCCGTACATGTACGCGGCCCGCCGGCTCATCGCGATCCCCGCGAGCACGTTCTCGCTCACCGCGTGCTCGAGGAACCTCGCCGGCGCCCAGACCGGCACGGCGCCGCTGCGCACGTCGGCCTCGTCCACGACACCGCGCACGCCGCCGAAGTGGTCCACGTGCGAGTGGGTGTAGAGCACGGCGGTGACCGCGCGCTCGCCGCGCGCTGTGCGGTAGAGCGCGAGCGCGGCGGCCGCGCACTCGGTCGAGATCAGCGGATCCACGACGATCACGCCGTGCTCGCCCTCGACGAGGGTCATGTTCGAGAGGTCGTACCCGCGCACCTGGTAGACGCCGGGGGCGACCTCGTAGAGCCCGGCACCGAGGTTCAGCCGCGCCATCCGCCAGAGCGCGGGATGGACCGTGTCGGGAGCCTGCTCGCCGGCGAGGAACCCGTAGTCGTCCAGACGCCAGACGACCGCACCGCCGGCGGCCGTGATCACGAGCGGGTCCGGCGCCGCAGCGACGAGCCCGCGGGCGGCGTCGCGCGCCGCGCTCCCGTCGTCGGGTGGAAGGGCCGCGAGCGCTGCTGCGAGCAGCTCGCGGGTGGCAGGCGTCGCGTCCTTCGGCTGCGTCATGCGCGCGACCCTACCCGGGCCCGCGCGGCGGGGCGGGCGCCCGGCATGACAGCATCCGGCCGCATGAGCCTCCCCGTTCCCAGCCAGGACGCGGTCATCGTCGTCACCGGTGCGTCCTCCGGCATCGGCGCCGATCTCGCCCGTCAGCTCGCCGCGGTCGGCCACGACCTCGTGATCGTCGCGCGGCGCGAGGACCGCCTCACCGAGCTCGCCGAGGAGATCCGCGGCCGGCACGGGGTGGCGGTCACGGTCCACGCCGCCGACCTGCGCGAGCGTGACGCGCGCGTGGCGCTGCTCGGTGCGCTCGCCGATTCCGGCAAGAACATCGTCGGGTTGGCGAACAACGCCGGGCACGGTTCCTACGGGCGCGCCTGGGAGCTCGACCTCGATAGCGAGGAGGGCGAGGTGCGCCTGAACGTCGAGGCGCTGCACCACCTGACGCTCGCCGTGCTCCCGGAGATGGTTCGCCGCCGCGCCGGCGCGGTGCTGAACGTCGCGAGCGTCGCCGCGTTCCAACCGGTGCCCGGAATGGCGACGTACGCGGCGACGAAGGCGTTCGTCCAGTCGTTCTCGGAGGCGGTGCACGCCGAGCTCGCCGGCACCGGCGTGTCGGTCACGTCGCTCTGCCCGGGGCCGGTGCGACACCGAGTTCGGCGAGGTCGGCGGGCCTCGACGAGGCGGAGGGCATGCTTCCCGAGATGCTGAAGGTCCCCGCCGAGGAGGTCGCGCGCCAGGCCGTGCGCGGGATGGTCACGGGCAAGCGCTCGGTGATCCCGGGACCGCAGACGAAGCTCGTCGCGCTCGGCGGGCGCTACGCGCCGCGATCGATCCTGCTGCCGGTCGCCAACCGCGCGACGCGCGGATAGCGCGACGCGCGGACGTTGCACGGGCTCAGGCCGGCCTCGGACTGCCGGGCCGCGACCGGCGAGCAGCTCCTCGGCGACCCGATCGGTCGCGTCGCGCGTGCCGCCGACCAGGCGCCGGCTGAGCTGCGCGCGGCGGAACGTGAGCGGTGCGTCGTGCTCCCACGTCGCACCGATGCCGCCGTGCGTGGCGATCTGCTGGCGCGCGGCGAAGTCGAGCGCGCCGCCCGCGACCGAGCGCGCCGCGCTCGCCGCGTAGGCGATCTCCGCCGGGTGGTCGCTGAACGCGAACCCCGCGTAGATCAGCAGCGAGCGGCGCGTTCTCCTGACGGCGCAGCATCTCGACGAGCCCGTGCTTGATCGCCTGGTAGGAGCCGATCGCGCGGCCGAACGTGAAGCGCTCCTTCGCGTACTGGACGGACACCTCGAGCGCGGTCTCGACCGTGCCGACGCGACTCGGCCGCGATCAGCGCCTGCGTGAGGTACCACGCCTCTGCGATGTCGCTCGGCCGACACGTCGAGCTTCGTGCCCGTCGCGTTCGCGAGCGTGACGGTGCCGAGGCGGCGCGTCGCGTCGTAGCGCCAGGTGCGCTCGATGCCGACGCCGCTCGGCGTCGCCTCGACGGCGCGGCGACGGGCTCGCCCGACGCCGTGCGGCCGATCGACGACGAGCACGTCGGCCTCGCCGGCGTCCGGAGCCCACGCGACCGTGCCGTTGAACGTCACGGCGTCACCGTCGACGGTCGCCGCCGGCGCCGGCGGGCGGGTCATGCCCGCCACCGGGTCGACGGTCCAGTCCTCCTCGAGCGCGCTCGGCGGGCGCGCCGGCAGCCAGGCGGCCTTCAGCTCGCCGGCGGCGACCTCGGCGATCCGCGCGTACGCCGCCGCGGTCCAGCAGCAGCGATGCGGGCAGCGGACCGAGCAGCGGCGCGCCGCGCCAGCACGCGGCCGGCCTCCTGCGCGACGAGCATCGCGTCGTAGGCGCCCGAGGCCCGCGCCGCCGTTCTCCTCGCTCGACCAGCAGGCCGGGCCAGCCGGCCTCGATCGCGGTCGGCCAGAGGTCGGGCAGCGCGGCGTCGTCCTCGAGCGCCTCGCGGGCGGCCTCGACGGTCTTGAAGCGCGAGAGCGCGCCGCGCGCCGCCTCGCGCAGGAACTCCTGCTCGTCGGACAGGTTCAGGTTCATGCCGCGGCCCCTTCCTTCTCCTTGGCCCGCAGCTCGCTGAACGGGATGCCCTTGTCCAGGCGCGGCTCGGGCGGCAGCCCCAGCACGCGCTCGCCGATCGTGTTGCGCAGGATCTCCTCGGTGCCGCCGGCGGACTTCAGGCCCGGCAGGAACGAGATCATGTACGCCCACTCGTTGTCCTCGGCGAGCACCTCGCGGCCCGAGCACGTCGGCGATGAGGTCGCCCGGCCTTGACGGCGCAGTTGACGGTCGTGACCTTCGCCAGGCCGAACTCCGGTCCGGGGATCTGGCCGCTCTGCAGCGCGCTGATCGAGCGGTAGCCGGTCCAGCGGATCGCCTCGAGCTCGGCGCTGAGCTCGCCGAGCTCGTGGCGGACGCCCGAGTCCGTCGACGGCCGCGGGGTCGCTCGGCGATCGCGCGGGCGAAGCGGTCGCCGCGGTAGCCGAACCCGCCGCATGCCCAGGCCGATCGTCAGGCGCTCGAACATGAGCGTCGTCAGACCCGACGCCCCAGCCGTTGTCGACGCCGCCGACGACGCTGTCGGCGTCGATCGTCACGTCGTCGAAGAAGACCTCGTTGAACTCGGCCTCGCCGGAGATCTGGCGCAGGCCGCGCACGGTGACGCCCTCGCCGTCCATCGGGACGATGAACATCGTCATGCCCTTGTGCTTGGGCACGTCGGCGTTCGTGCGCGCGAGCAGCAGGCCGTAGGCGGCGAACTGCGCGTTGGTCGTCCACACCTTCTGGCCGTTGAGCGTCCAGCTGCCGTCGTCGTTCTGCTTGGCGCGGGTCTGGACGGCCGCGAGGTCCGAGCCGGCCGCGGGCTCGCTGAAGAGCTGGCACCAGACCTCGTCGCCGTGGAGCATCGCGCCGAGGTAGCGGCCCTTCTGCTCGTCGGTGCCGTGGGCGATGATCGTCGGGCCGAGCATGCCGACGCCGATCACGTCGAGGATGCCCGGAACGCCGGGCACGCGCGCATCTCCTGGCTGATGATGACGCCCTCGATCGGGCCGACGCCCTGGCCGCCGTACTCCTTCGGCCATGTCGCACCGGCGAGGCCGCCCTCGGCGAGCTTGCCCTGCCAGGCGCGGCGCGCGGCGAGGATCTCGTCGGGGTCGGTGAGCGCGCCCGTCGCCCTGCGATGACCGGGCGCCTCGTCCTTGTGCTCCTCGAGCCAGGCCCGGATCGCCGCCCGGTACTGCGCCTGCTCGGGGGTGTCGTTCAGATCCACCCTTCGCTCCTTTGGCTGACTCGCCGGTCGAACTGCCGCGGGGATGATACGGAGCACCGGAGGGCGGGGACGACAGGGTGTCAAGCGCCGCCGGGCACCGGCGACGCGCGACCGGGGTGGGGGCGGCGTGTCCGTACGCCGCCCCGTCGGTCCACCCTGCTGGTCCGCTCACGCCGCAGCGTGGCAGTTCGCTTCGCGCCGGCGCACCGGGCACGTGGACGCTACTCCTCCGGCGACCCCGCGTCGAGGTCAGTCGTCGTCGGGCGGCTGCTGCAGCAGCGCGCCGATGATCCCGATGCCCAGGAAGCCGACGATCAGCAGCGAGAGGACCGTCAGGATCGTGAAGCCGCGGTCGGCGGCGGCCGAGATCGTGATCGCGGCGAACCCGACGAGGCTGACGAGCACGATCGCGAGCATCGCCGTGCGGGTCATGCGAGCGCTCCGAGCGCGATCAGCAGCGCCGTGATCAGCGCCCACCCGAGGGCCCAGATCCAGGCCGGCGCCTCGACGAGGCCGGCGAACGGCGGGATCAGGCTGAGGCCCATGATGCGGGCGCTGGGGAAGCGCAGCAGGTGCGTCGCCACGACCTCGAGCGCGGCGCCGGCCGCGGCGCCGGCGATCCAGCGGCCCTCGCCGCCGAACGCGACCGTCAGCGCGGCGCCGCCGGCGGCGCCCATGAGGGCGACGGCGGCGAGCCACAGCCGGCCGACGGCGCCCTCGACGCCTGCGCCGAAGACCCAGATCGCGATGGCGCTCACGAGCGCGAGCAGCGCGGCCGCCGCCCCGTCGCCGCCGACCAGCAGCGCGAGCGCGCCCAGGACGGCCGTCGCCGTGAGCGCGCCGGTCGCGACCGGCGCGCGCTGATGCTCGAGGTCGTCGCGGGCCGGCAGCACGATCGCCGAGCGTACCCGGCGCCGTGTGCGGGCGGCCCGCCCGGCGGGTAGCGTCGCGACATGGAACGACTCACGGCGACGTTCGAGGTGACCGGGTGGGAGCAGGAGCCCGTCGACGAGGGCGACGGAGCGACGCTCGCGCGCGCGCGGGTGGAGAAGACGTTCCGCGGCGACGTCGACGGCACGAGCGTCGCGGTGCTCGCGCTCGCGCAGGGTGCCGACGGCACACAGGCCTACAGCGCGATCGACCGGTTCAGCGGCACGATCGGCGGACGCACCGGAGGCTGCCTGCTGCTGCACGGCGCGGTCGCCGCCGGCACGCCCCCGCCGGGTGCGACCGTCCCCGTCGAGGTCCTCGCGGGCGCCGGCGACCTCGCCGGAGTACGCGGGACGGGCGAGATCTCGCGTGACGCGGACGGCGGCCACGCGCTGACGCTCGAGCTCGAGTTCGGCTGAGCGGGTGCTACGCGCTCGCCGCCGCCAGCGGGCCGACGCCCGAGCGGGGCTGGGGCACGTGCTGGTCGGCGTGGTAGCAGCGAGCGCACGAGCGGGCCCGCCGCGATGTGGTCGAACCCGAGCGCGTAGGCGGCCGACTCGAGCGCCGTGAACTCGTCCGGGTGCCAGTAGCGCACGACGGGCAGGTGGCGCTCGGTCGGGCGCAGGTACTGCCCGACGGTCAGCACCTGGACGCCCGCGGCACGCAGGTCCTCGAACGCGGCGACCATCTCGTCGTGGGTCTCGCCGAGGCCGACCATCAGGCCGGACTTCGTCACGACCGCGCCGGCGCCCATCGCCTTCGCGTTGCGCAGCACGCGCAGCGAGCGCTCCCAGCGCGAGCCGCGGCGCGCGAGCGGGTACAGGCGCGGCACGACCTCGACGTTGTGGTTGAAGACGTCCGGGCGCTCGGCGAGGACCTTCGCGAGCGGCATCTCCTGGCCGCGGAAGTCGGGCGTCAGGACCTCGACCTGGCACTCGGGCGCCTGCCGGCGGCACTGGCGGATCGTCGCGGCCCAGATGCCGGCGCCGTAGTCGGGCAGGTCGTCGCGGTCGACGCTCGTGATCACCGCGTGACGCAGGCCCATCCGCGCGATCGAGCGCGCGACGCGCGCCGGCTCGAGCGGGTCGTTCCAGGTCGGCTTGCCGGTCGTGACGTTGCAGAAGCCGCAGCGCCGCGTGCAGGTGTCACCGAGGATCATGAACGTCGCGGTGCCGCGCTCCCAGCACTCGCCGACGTTCGGGCAGGCGGCCTCCTGGCAGACCGTGTGGAGGTTCTCGTCCTCGATGAGCTGCGAGAGCTCGCGGTAGCTGCTCGCCGCCGGGTGCCGGCACCTTGAACCACGGGGGCTTGCGCGCGCGGATCGGCTGGACGTCGGGGCCGAGAACCTCGAGGACGTCCATCCCGCCCGGGGTTGGCCCGGGAGCGCGTCTTGTGCTCGCGCTCGGTCGGCGCGGTGCTCACCCGGTCAACCCTAGCGCGAGCGGATCGGCGCTCCCGGCGAGCACCCGCTCGAGGCGCGCCGCCGGCACGAGCCGCTGGCGCGGCGCCGGCCTCGCGCGCGAACGCGTGCGCGACGCGCCTCCGCAGGCACGGCACGAGCGGGCCGCCGCGCCCGGTCTCGGCGGACAGCGAGGTCATCGGCACGTCGAGCCCGCACGGGACGATCCAGCTCCAGCGGCTCGAGGTCCATGTCGACGTTCAGCGCGAACCCGTGCGTCGTGACGCCGCGGCGCACGTGGACGCCGATCGAGCCGATCTTGCGCCCGCCGACCCAGACGCCGGTGAAGTCCGGTCCCTCGTCGGCGCGCGAGCGCGC
The DNA here is from genome assembly GCA_963787935.1 of uncultured Actinomycetes bacterium. Lineage (GTDB taxonomy): Bacteria > Actinomycetota > Thermoleophilia > Solirubrobacterales > Solirubrobacteraceae > F1-60-MAGs163. Next base: position 117,236 of record CAWBEV010000001.1, read on the forward strand.
GGCGAGGCCCTCCGCGGCGAGCGCGGCGATCATCGCGCGCTCCATCGTGCGCACGTGGGCGACGACGTCGCCGGTCCGCACGATCGGGTACCCCACGAGCTGGCCGGGACCGTGGTAGGTGACGCGCCCACCGCGGTCGACGTCCACGAGCTCGATGCCGCGCGCGGCGTACCACGCGGCGCCGAACGGGAGCTCGCCCGGCGCGCTGCGCCGCCCGCGCGTGTAGACCGGGTCGTGCTCGAGCAGGAGCAGCGTGTCGGGCAGCGCGTCGCGTTCGCGCGCGTCGCGGACACGCTCCTGGAGCGCGAGGCCCTCGCGGTAGGGCACCCGGCCGAGGTGCACGACCCACAGCTCGCGTGGCGCGTCCGGCATAGAGCGCAAGCGTACCCTCACCTCGTGGAGGCATCCGAGGACCGGCACGTCTGGCTGCGCCGCCTGCGCTGGCGGCTGCGCGGTGCGTGGCTCGTCCCGGCGTTCGTCGCGTTCACGCTCGCCGACACGGTGATCCTGCAGCTCCTGCCGTTCACCGGCGATCGCGGGCCCGGGTACGTCGCGACGTTCCTCATCGCCGGGTTCCTGAACCTGCTCGTGATCGCGGTGATCGGGCCGCTCTTCGGCCTGTGGCTCAGCCGCCGCGATCCGCGGCTGCCGCTGTTCGCGGCGAAGGACCGCACCGGCGTCGCCGCGCTCGCGGCGCTCTGCGTCCTGCTCGTGATCGGCGGCCTCCTGCATCGCCCGGCGGTGCGCGGCGAGCGCGATGCGCTGCAGGCCCAGGCGCGCGCCGCGCAGCGCTACTTCGCGTCGCAGGCGCCCGCCCGCTTCCGCGCGCACCTCGGGGCGATGACGACGTGGAAGGCCGGCGAGGACCTCTACCGCACGTGCGTGCCGGGGCCGGACGCGCGGCGCCAGCTGTGCGTCTACGTCGCGACCGACCAGTCGCCGCCCGGCGTGCGGCTCGACGACAGCCAGGAGCCCAACGAGGTGCTCGCCGGGCCGACCGCGCCGCTCGTGCGCGTCCGCTGAGGGCGCCGGGCGCGTAGGATCGCGTCATGGCCCACGAACCGGCGGAGCGCAAGCGCAGAATCCTCGAAGGTGTGCGCGAACACGGCCTCGTTCCCGAGGGCGAGGAGTTCGTCGCCGCGGTCCTGTGCGACCTGCTGGCCGCCGTGAGCGTGAGCGGCGACCCGACGGCGCCGGTCGCGGCCACGCCGGAGTCGGTCGCGATCGAGACGGCGAACGACGGCCTGGGCACCGGCGGCCCGCAGGGGGGCGAGGCGCTCGTCGAGCGCGCGCACACCGTCGGCGTCTACGTCATCGCCGCCAGCCCGTCGAGCCTCTACCTCTTCACGACGAAGAAGCACCGCCACGACCAGGTGGACGCCGACTCGGGCGCCTGGACGCAGGAGCCGCTCGGGGCGTCGTTCGTCGCCTGGCAGCCGCTCGGCGAGCAGCACGCCCACCCCGGCGTGCTGGAGGTCGGCGAGCGGCGCTTCCGCGCCGAGCGCGGCGAGGGCGAGGCGGCGGCCGCCGTCGCCCGCGCCGTCCAGCAGGCGCGCGCCGGCTCCTGATCAGATCGGCTGCGGGTCCACCCCGTCGACGAACAGGTCGGCCTGGAGGTCGGTGTCCGGAGCCGCCGAACGCATAGACGCTGAAGTCCGTCACGCCCTCCTGCAGGAGCACGTCCTCGCAGAGGAACGTGTTGCCGGTGCACTCGCGGCTCGGGCGCGTGATCACCGCGTACGCGGCATCCGCGTAGACCTCGGGGCGGCGCGAGCGCGACAGCGCGGCCTCGCCGCCGAGCAGGTTGCGCACGGCGGCGGTCGCGACGAGCGTGCGCGGCCACAGGGCGTTCGAGGCGATGCCGTCCTCGGCGAGCTCGGCGGCGAAGCCCAGCGCGCAGAGCGTCATGCCGTACTTCGCGAGCGTGTAGCCGATGTGCGGCCCGAGCCACTCGGGCCGCAGGTCGATCGGGGGCGAGAGCGTGAGGATGTGCGGGTTCGCGGCTGCGCGCAGGTGCGGGATGCAGGCCCGTGAGACGGCGAACGTCCCGCGGACGTTGATGTCCTGCATCAGGTCGTAGCGCTTGAGTTCGAGGTCCTCGGTGCGCGAGAGGTTGATCGCGCTGGCGTTGTTCACGCACACGTCGATCCCGCCGAAGCGCTCGACCGCCTGAGCGACCGCCGCCTCGACCTGCGCCTCGTCGCGGATGTCGCCGACGATCGGCAGTGCCCGGCCGCCGGCCGCCTCGATCTCCGCGGCGGCCGTGTGGACGGTGCCCTCGAGCTTCGGGTGCGGTTCGGCGGTCTTGGCGATCAGCGCGACGTTCGCGCCGTCGCGCGCGGCGCGCAGGGCGATCGCCAGGCCGATTCCGCGGCTGGCGCCGGAGATGAACAGGGTCCTGCCGTCGAGCGGGCCGGGCATGGGGTCACCTCGTCGGAGACGGGTCGGGGAGCTGGACCGGGAGCTGCTCGTCGTGCACCTGCTGGGCCAGACGCCCCCGAATCGCGAGGTTCGCGTAGCGCACGTCCGGGTTCGCGCGGGCCAGGTCGTCGGCCAGGCGGTCGGCCCAGCCGCGGTAGCTCCCGTCGGGGCGCGGGTCGTCCAGACCCTCGGTGGTGCTGTCGCCGATCGCGACATAGCGCTTGAACATGCGGTGCGGGATGCTCGCACACCGCGTCCGCGGCGCGCGGTCGTCAGGATGGGCGCATGACCGATGAGCTCGTCACCCTCGCCGTCAGCGACGGCATCGCGCGTCTCACCCTGAACCGCCCCGAGGCCGGGAACGCCCTGAACCCGCCGCTCGCCGCCGCGCTGCGCGAGCACGCCTCGCAGCTCGCCGGCCGGCCGGGTCTGCGCGTCGTCGTCTTCGGCGCGGCCGGGAAGGCCTTCTGCGTCGGCGGCGACCTCGGCTTCATGGCCGGCGCGGGCGACGACGTCGGTCCGGCGGTCACCGCGCTCGCCGAGGACGTCCACGCTGCGATGCTGACGCTCGCCGAGCTCGACGCGCCCGTGATCGCGGCGGTCCAGGGGGTTGCGGCGGGCGGCGGCCTCGGGCTCGTCGCCGGCGCGGACCTCGCGGTCGCCGCAGCGTCGGCCCGCTTCACGATGGCCTACACGGCCGCCGGCCTCTCGCCGGACTGCGGGACGACGTGGTTCCTGCCGCGGGCGATCGGGATGCGCCGCACGGCCGAGCTCGCGCTGACGAACCGGCGCCTGGACGCCGACGAGGCGCTCGCGCTCGGGCTGCTGACGCGCGTCGTCCCGGACGGGGAGCTCGACGCTGCCGTGGACGAGCTCGCTGCGCGCCTCGCGGCGGGGGCGACGCACGCGTTCGGCGCCGTGGGGCGGCTGCTGCGCGACGGGGAGCGCGCGACGCTCGCCGAACAGCTCGAGGCGGAGGCGCACCACATCGGCGCGCTCGCCGCGACGGCCGACGGCCGCGAGGGCGTCGCCGCGTTTCTCGAGAAGCGCCCGCCGGTGTTCGGCGCGTAGCCGACGCGCCGGTCGGGTCGCTGGGTGCTCAGCGTGCGAGCAGGAGTGGTGTTTGGAGGATCTGGGTGATGCGGGCGAGGAATTCGGCGGCTTCGGCGCCGTAGAGGATGCGGTGGTCGCAGGCCAGTTCGACGTCCATCAGCTGGCGGATCGTGATCTCGCTGTTGTGGATCGTGGGGCGTGGTTGGAGTGCGCCGACGGCGAGGATCGCGGCTTGTGGGGGGTTGATCACCGCTTCGAAGCTGCGCACGCCGTACATGCCGAGGTTCGAGACGCTGAACGTGCCGCCGGAGAGCTCCGGTGGGGTGATCTGCCCGCTGCGCACGCGTTCGGCGAGCGCGCGTGTCTCGGTGGCGATCTGCGCGAGGCCCTTGTGGTCGGCGTCGAAGATCGTCGGGACGACGAGCGCGCCGTCGGTCGCGACCGCGACGCCGACGTTGACGCGGCTGTAGCGCTCGAAGTGCCCGTCCTTGTAGGCGCCGTTGGCCTTCGGGTGCTCGGCCAGCGCCAGCGCGCAGGCCTTGACGACGAGGTCGTTGAACGACGGCAGCGGGTCGCCGGAGCGCTCGGCGGTCGCCTTCAGCGTCGCGCGCAGCTGCACGCAGTCGCTCATGTCGATGCTCGCCCGCAGCGTGAACGCGGGACGGTCGCGCGCGACTCGCTCATCCGCCGGGCGATCAGCGCCTGGGTGCGCGTCAGCTCGGTGACGGTGACCTCGCCCTTCGCCGTCCCCGGATCACCGGCACCCGCGACCGCAGCCGCCGGCGGCGCCGGCGCGCCGGCGCAGCGGCCGGCGCGGGCGCGGGCTGCGCCGCGCTCGCCGCGCCTGAGCGCGCCGCGACCGCCTCCACATCGGCCTTCACGATCCGCCCACCGGGCCCACTCCCCGCCAGGCCCTCGAGCGCCACCCCACGCTCGCGCGCAATCCGCCGCGCGACCGGCGACGCCCGCAGACGTCCGCCGTCGGCGCCGACCGCGGGCGCGGGCGGCTGCGTCGGAGCTCCGTCGGCCCCGTCGGCGTCGGGGTCGGGGACGAGCGCGACGGGGGAGGTCATCGCCTCGCCGGAGACCGGCAGCTCGGCGGCATCCGCCGCCGGCGGCTCGTCGGCGGGTCCTCGGCGGCGGGCTCCTCGGCGGGCTTCGCCGCGGCGGGAGCGCCCTCGCCGATCGTCGCGATCACCGCGCCGATCGGCAGCGTGTCGCCCTCCTGGGCGGCGATCGCCAGCACACCCTCGGCGTCGGACTCGTAGGTCATCGTGGCCTTGTCGGTCTCGATCTCGACGAGCTCCTCGCCGCGCCCACGTGCTCGCCGTCGGCCTTGAGCCAGCGGATGATCGTCCCCTCCTCCATCGAGTCGGACAGCCGCGGCATGACGATCTCGGGCATGGCTCCTAGAGGTCCTTGAAGGTCGCGAGCACCGCCGCGATCGACGTCGGGCTCGTGCGGGAATGCGATCTGCTCGAGGTTCTTCGCGTACGGCATCGGCACGTCCGCGCCGGTGACGCGCCCGATCGGCGCGTCGAGGAAGTCGAAGGCCTGTTCCTGGATGAGCGCCGCGAGGTTCGCGCCGACACCGCCGTGCGGCCAGCCCTCCTCGACGATCACGCAGCGGTTCGTCTTGCGGACGCTCGCGAGGATCGTGTCGAGGTCGAGCGGCCGCAGCGTGCGCGGATCGATGACCTCGGCCTCGACCTCGTGGTCGGCTCGCGAGCTGCGCCGCGGCCTTCTCCGCCGTGACGGCCATCCGCGAGATGCCGATGATCGTGACGTCCGAGCCCTCGCGGCGGATCGCCGCCTGCCCGAACGGCACGAGGTGGTCCGCGTCCTCGGGGACCTCGCCGCGCTGGCCGTAGAGGAACTCGTGCTCGATGAAGACGACCGGGTTGTCGTCGCGGATCGCGGACTTCAGCAGGCCCTTCGCGTCGGCGGCCGTGCTCGGCACCGCGACGAGGATCCCCGGCACGTGGAGGTAGATCGCCTCCCACGAGTGCGAGTGCGTCGGGCCGAGCTGGTGCCCGGCGCCCTGCGGCATCCGCACGACGAGCGGCACGCTCACCTGGCCGCCGAACATGTAGCGGATGTGCGCGGCGTGGTTGACGATCTGGTCCAGGGCGAGCAGCGAGAAGTTGATCGTCATGAGCTCGACGACCGGGCGCAGCCCGAGCATCGCGGCGCCGACGCCCATGCCGACGATCGTGTTCTCGGAGATCGGCGTGTCGCGCACGCGCTGCTCGCCGAACTCCTCGAGCAGTCCGTTCGTGACCTTGTAGGCGCCGTTGAAGACGCCGATGTCCTCGCCCATGAGGAACACGTGCTCGTCGCGCGTCATCTCCTCGCGCAGCGCCTGGTTCAGCGCCTCGCGGTAGCGCAACGTCGCCATCAGCGGATCTCCTCGCCCTTGCGCACGCCGGCGCCGCGCTCGTCGACCGAGTACCAGCCCTGGATCTGGCCGCCGAGGACGTACACGTCGTCGTAGAGCGAGGTCGGCTCGGGCACGGGCGAGGCGTCGGCGAAGGCGACCGCGTCGTCGGCGGGCGCGAGCGCCGCGGCGTCGATCTCGGCGCGCTCGTCCTCGCTGAGGACGTTCTCGGCGACGAGCCGGTCGCCGAACGTGACGATCGGGTCGCGCTTGCGCCACTCCTCGACCTCCTCCTTCGTGCGGTACTCCTCCGGGTCGGCCATCGAGTGCCCGCGGAAGCGGTAGGTCAGCGCCTCGACGAGCACCGGCCGGCGCTCCTCGCGCGCGATCCGCAGCGCCTCGGTCGTGACGTTGTAGGTGTCGACGATGTCCATCCCGTCGCACTCCATCCCCGGGACGCCGAAGCCCTCGCCCTTCTTCTGCAGGTCGGTCTCCGCGGAGTGGCGCTCGAGCGCCGTGCCCATGCCGAAGCGGTTGTTCGTGACCATGAAGACGACGGGCAGGCTCCACAGCGCGGCGAGGTTCATCGTCTCGCCGAACGTGCCCTGGTTCGACGCGCCGTCGCCGAACTGGCAGAGCGTCGCGTCCGTCGTGCCGAGGTAGTCCGCCGCGAGCCCGAACCCCGCGGCGATCGGCAGGTTCCCGCCGACGATGCCGTAGCCGCCCATGAAGCGCCGCGGCAGGTCGAACATGTGCATCGAGCCGCCGCGACCGTGGCAGAGGCCGTCGACGCGGCCGAAGAGCTCGGCCATGACGCGCCGCGGCTCGCTGCCGCGTGCGAGCGCATGCCCGTGCGTGCGGTAGGTCCCGATCAGGTAGTCGGTGTCGCGCATCGCGCGCGACCGAGCCGACGATCGTCGCCTCCTCGCCGATCGCGAGGTGCAGGAACCCGCCGATCTTCGCGCGCGCGTACTGCTCGCCGGCACGCTCCTCGAAGCGCCGGATCAGCGAGCATCGTCTCGAACCACTCACGGGCCGTCGCGTGATCGGGAAGCGGGTGATCGGCCATCCTCGGCTGACCCTACCGCAGCCGGGAGGGCGCTCCGAGCGGGCATCGGTCACGCTTCACGGATGCTTCGCTACGAGGCCCGGACCGAGGCGCCGCCCGAGACCGCGTGGGCGCTCGTCGCCTGCCCGACGCGCTGGTCGGAGTGGGCGCCACATGTGCGCGGCGCGCTGGGGCCTCGGGCTGGCCGCAGGTGCGCGAGGGCGCCGTCGGCGCGGTGCGCCTGTTCGGGGTCGTGCCCGTGCCCGCGCGGATCGTGCGCGTGAACCCGGGCGAGTCGTGGGCGTGGCAGATCGGGCTCGTGACGATGGACCACGTCGTCGACCGCGCTGCCCGGTGAGGACGGCGCGATCGTCACCGTGACGATCGCGGCACCCGGTCCGCTCGAGGCGGCGATCGCCAGGACCTACGGGCCGGTCGTCGGGCAGCTCGTCGAGCGCCTTGCGCGCACCGCCGAGGCCACCGAGGCGCGCGGAGGCTAGATCCCGTAGAGATCCTCGGGCGCTTCGACCGCGCTCCAGCGCGCGAGGAACTCCTCGACCTCGAGCGTGTCGAGGTCGGCGCGCAGCGCCTCCTCCATTCGCAGCGTCGCGCGCGCGGGGACGTCCCAGAAGAGCGCGACCTCGAGGTCGTCGAGACCGACGACCTCGATCTGGTCGACGCGATCGGGCGAGGCCAGGCGGCGACGGTGCGCGCCCGGTGCGCGTGACGCGTCAGCTCGTAGGCGCTGCGCGCCCTCATGCGACGTGCTCCGCGAGCGCGGCGGCGGCCGTCTCGAGCCGCGCGTCGCCGTGGAAGACGCGGTCCGGCGCGCCGCCGGCGCCCGGGACGCAGATCGCCGGGACGTCGCGCACGCCGCGCGCCACGGCGAGCGCGGTCGCGGCGTCGAGCGCCGCGGCGGTGGACGCGCAGGGCGCACGCCTTCAGCAGGCGGCCGGGTGCATCTCGCATGCCGGCGCCCGCGATCACGACGGCATCGGCGTCGTCGAGCGCCCGCCCGCCGGCATACGCCTGGCGGAATGCGGCGAGCGCGAACGCGACGACGCGTCCGATCTGCTTGGCGTAGGTCGTCGCGCGCAGCGCCGAGCTCGCTGTCGAACGGCAGTGACGCGGGCCAGCGCAGGGGCTGCAGGCCGCGCTCGGCGCCGAGCGCCTCCCAGTGCGCGCGCCGCTCGGGCCCGGCGGTGGGCGCGGGCGCCGGGAGGTCGCGGGCGCGCACCGGAATCCACTCGGTCGCGACCGGCATGACGCTGCAGCACGCGCTCGGCCGCGAGGTACGCCTCGGGGCTCGCCGAGGTCGAAGTAGAACGCCGGCGCGGCCGCGGGCTCGCCGTCGGGCGCGCGGCGCGTGAGGTCGAGCCCGGCCACCGGGCACTCACCCGTGGATGAGCCAGCCGTCGGCGGCGCGGGCCGCCTCGAGGACCGCCTCGCTGAACGTCGGGTGGCCGTGGATCATCGTGGCGATCTCGGGGTAGCCGCCCTCCAGGAGCTTCGCGTTCACGAGCTCCTGGATCATGTCGGTCGCCTTGGAGCCGACGATGTGCGCGCCGAGGATCTCGCCGTACTGCTTGTCGCCGACGATCTTCACCATGCCGGTGCGGTCGCCGTAGACGGTCGTCGCGCCCGGCGACGCCGTAGGGGACCTTGCCGACGACGACGTCGTGCCCGGCCTCCTTGGCCTGCGCCTCGGTCAGGCCGAAGCTCGCCGACGTTCGGCTGGCAGAACGTCGCGCGCGGGATGTCCGGGTAGTCGAGCGGGTGGGGCTCGCGGCCGGCGGCGTGCTCGACGGCGATCACGCCCTCCTCGCTGGCCTTGTGCGCCAGCGCGGGGCCGTGCGACGAGGTCGCCGATCGCGTAGACCTTCGCGACGTTCGTGCGCATGCATCCCGTCGACGGCGATCAGGCCCTGCTCGTCGAGCGTCGACGCCGGCGCCGTCCAGCCCGAGTCCCTCGACGTCCGGGCCCGCGGCCGGTGGCGATGACGAGCCAGTCGGCCTCGCCCTGCTCGCTCGCCGAAGGTGAACGTGACCTTGTCGTCGTCGCTCCGGACGTCGGTGACGAACGTCTTGGTGTGCACGTCGATGCCCTGCTTCTTGAAGCCGCGCGCGGCGACCTTGCTGACGTCCACGTCCTCGACCGGCAGCACGCGGTCGAGGCCCTCGAACAGCTGGACCTTCGACGCCCAGGCGCACGTAGGCGCTCGCGATCTCGGTGCCGGACGCGCCCGCGCCGACGACCGCGAGCGTCCCGGGCAGCTCCTCGAGCGCCCACGCCTCCTCGGTCCCGATCACGCGCCCGGCGAACTCCGTGCCCGGGATCGGCCGCTTCACCGAGCCGGTCGCGAGGACGATCGCCCTGATCGCCTCGAGCTCCTGATCGCCGACCGTGACCGTGCCCGTTCGCGGTCAGCGTCGCCGAGGCCCTCGTAGACGTCGACGTCGTGCTTCTTCAGCAGCATCCCGACGCCGCCGGTCAGCGTCGCGACGACCTCGCCGCGGCGCTCCATGACCTTCGCGAAGTCGACGCTCGGCTCGCCGACCTTGAGGCCGAACTCGCCGGCCTCGCGGATCTCCTGCAGCGACGTCGGCCGAGCGCAGCACGGCCTTCGCGGGGATGCACGCATAGTTCAGGCAGCGGCCGCCGATCCGGTCCTTCTCGACGCATCGCGGTCTTCAGGCCCAGCTGGGCGGCGCGGATCGCGGCCACGTAGCCGCCGGGGCCCGAGCCGATGACGATGCAGTCGTACGAAGCGGTAGCCATGCCTGCGAGTCTATGCACGACGGCCGATGGGCACCTTCATGCGCCCGAGGACGCGCACGAGGCTCCAGAAGAGCCAGCCGCCGAGCGCGAGGATCGCAGACGCACAGCACGACCGCCCAGAGATTGCTCGGCGACGAGCAGCGAGAGCGCTGCGACGACGAGCGTGATCGCGAGCAGCGCCTGGAAGCCGAGCACCGCCCAGTAGCGCTGGGTCCACATGCCCCAGGCGGCGAGCAGCATGATCGCCGCGAACAGCAGGACGCCGCTGAGCGCGGGCGCCTCGCCCTCGACCTCGACGCCGGCGAGCGAGAAGCCGACGTTCGCGAGCGCGAGCAGCGTCGCCGTCGCCGCGGCGACCTTCAGCGGGAGCGGGCGCTCGCCGGGCTCGAGCGGCTCGAGCTTCGCGCGCACGGCCGCGTCGCGCTCGGCGCCGCGCAGCGCGCGCCGGAGGGGTCTCGGCCGCGGGGGCCGGAGCGGGCGCCGACGGGCGCGGTGCGGCGTCGCCGACGGAGCGCTTGCGGCTACGCCGGCCCATGCGCACCCTCGAGGACGGGCAGCGGCCGCCGCTCGAGCGCGGCGCGCAGGCTCCGCGCGACGGCCGCGGGGTCGCCCGCCTCCGCGACGGCGCGCACGACCGCGGCGCGCGGCGCGCCGGCGGCGACGACCTGCGCGACGTTCGCGGGCGTCGATCCCGCCGATCGCAAACCACGGGCGCGTCGCCGCCCCGGCCGCGTACTGCACGAGCTCGAGGCCGACCGCGGCGCGCCCCGGCTTCGTCGGCGTCGCGTGCACCGGGCCGACGCCGAGGTAGTCGGCGCCGGCGTCGTGGGCGGCGTCCACCTGCGCGGGCGCGTGGGTCGAGAGTCCGATCAGCGCTCCGGGCCCCGCGAGCTCGCGCGCGCGCGCGACGGGCATGTCGTCCTGCCCGACGTGGGCGCCGTCGGCGCCCGCGGCGGCCACGAGGTCCGGGCGGTCGTTGAGGACGAACAGCGCACCCGCGGCCGCGCACAGCTCGCGCGCGACGCGTGCCGCGGCGAGCAGCTCGTCATCGGCCGCGTCCTTCTCGCGCAGCTGGAAGACGTCGACGCCGCCCGCGAGCGCCGGGCGCGAGCACCTCGGCGAGCGACCGCCCGCCGGGGGACGTCCCGGCGACGAGGTACAGGCGCGCGCCTGCGAGGCGTGCGCGGCGGTCGGCGGGCTGCGTCACGCGGCGATTCTCGCAGGACGCGGCGGCCGACCCGCCCCAGGCGGTTCGCGCCGCGCCGCGGCGGGGTACGCTGTTCGCAACGGGAGCCCCGGGGAGCCGGGGCTGAGAGGGCGCCGCGCCGGCGCCGACCGTCAACAGCTGATCCGGGTCATGCCGGCGAAGCGAGGAGCGCCGTTCTGTCACCACACCCAGCACACGAGCTACGACGTCGTCGATCGTCGGCGGCGGGGCCTGCGGCCTGGCGGTCGCCTGGCGCGCGCGGGCGCGCGGGCCTGACGCGTCTGCGTGCTCGACCGCGGGCCGCTCGGCGCGGGACGCCTCGCGCGTCGCCGCCGGGATGCTCGCGCCGGTCAGCGAGGCCGACGCGCGGCGAGCGCGCGCTCGTCGCGCTCGGGCTCGAGAGCGCGCGGCGCTGGCCGGCGTTCGCCGCCGAGCTGCAGGACGTCACCGGCATCGACGTCGGCTACCGCGACGACGGGCACGCTGCTCGTGGCCCGCGACCGCGACGAGGCCGAGGCGCTCGAGCGCGAGCTCGCGCTGCGCGAGCGCCTCGGCCTGGAGACGCGAGTCGCTGCTGCCCTCGCAGGCGCGCGCGCTGCGAGCCCGCGCTGGCGCCGGGCCTGCGCGCCGCGCTCGAGGTGCCCGAGCGACCACGCCGTCGACCCGCGCGCGCTCGTGCGCGGCGCTCGCGGCGGCCGCCGAGCGTGCCGGCGCGACGCTGCGCCCGGACGTCGACGTCGCGCGCGCTGACTCGTCCGGGACGGTGCGCGTCAGCGGCGTCGCGCTCGCGGGCGGCGAGCGCGTCGCGGCCGGGCAGGTCGTCGTCGCCGCCGGGCCGTGGTCGCGGCGCGCTCGACGGGCGTGCCCGCCGGCCGCGCGGGTTCCGGTGCGCCCGGTGAAGGGCCAGATCCTGCGCCTGCGCGACCGCGCGCACGACCCGCGCGCGCCGCTGCTGCACGCGCGTCGTGCGCTACGAGGGCGGCTACCTCGTGCCCGCGCGGCGACGGGCGCTACGTGCTCGGCGCGACGGTCGAGGAGCGCGGCTTCGACACGACGCGTCACCGCGCTCGGCGCTGCTACGAGCTGCTGCGCGACGCGCAGCGAGCTCGTGCCCGGGCGTGCTCGAGCTCGAGGTCGAGGAGCTGCTCGCCGGCCTGCGCCCCGGGACGCCCGACAACGCGCCGGTGCTCGGCGCGCAGCGCCGCGCTCGCCCGGGCTGCTCTGGGCGACCGGCCACCACCGCAACGGCATCCTGCTCGCCGCCGTGACCGGCGACCTGCGTCGCGGACGTCTGCCGGCGAGCGCGAGCCGGCGCCCGGCGTTCGCGCCCGAGCCGCTTCGCGGAGGTGGCCGCATGATCCGCGTGAACGGCCGCGAGGTCGGGAGCGCGACGGGGCGAGCGTCGCCGACGCTGCTCGCCGACCTCGGCGTCGAGCCGGACGCACGCGGCGTCGCGGTCGCCGTCGACGGCGAGGTCGTCCCGCGCGGCGACGTGGGCGACGCTCACCGTCGCCCGCGGGCGCGCGGGTGGAGGCCGTGACCGCGGTGCAGGGCGGATGAGCGATCCGCTCGCTGCATCGCCGGGCGCCGAGCTCGGCTCGCGGCTGATCCTCGGCACGGGCGGCTTCCCGCGCATGGAGACGCTCGCCGACGCGATCGAGGCGAGCGGCAGCGACGATGGTCACCGTCGCGCTGCGGCGCATCGACCCGCAGGCGCGGCACTCGCTCATCGACGTGCTGCGCAGGCTGCGGCGTGCGCGTGCTGCCGAACACCGCCGGCTGCTTCACCGCGCGCGACGCCGTGCTGACCGCGCAGCTCGCGCGCGAGGCGTTCGAGACCGACTGGGTGAAGCTCGAGGTGATCGGCGACGAGCGCACGCTGCTGCCGGACGCGCCCGAGCTGCTGGTCGCCGCCGAGCAGCTCGTCGCCGACGGGTTCGTCGTGCTGCCGTACACGACCGACGATCCGGTGCTCGCACGCCGGCTCGAGGACGTCGGCTGCGCCGCGGTGATGCCGCTCGGCTCGCCGATCGGCTCGGGCATGGGGATCCGCAACCCGTACAACCTGACGCTGATCGTCGAGCAGGCCGGCGTGCCCGGTGATCCTCGACGCGGGCGTCGGCACGGCCTCGGACGCGGCGCTCGCGATGGAGCTCGGCTGCGACGCCGTGCTCTGCGCGAGCGCGATCTCGCGCGCGCGAGGACCCCGTCGGCGATGGCGCGCGCGATCCGCGCGGGCGTCGAGGGCGGGCGCCTCGCGCGGCTGGCGGGCCGGATCCCGCGGCGCACGCACGCGCAGGCGTCCTCGCCGATCGACGGGCTGGCCGAGCTCGAGGCGGCCGATCTGCGCGACGCCGTGACGCCGACGAGCTGCGTCGACGCGCTCCAGGAGGCCTGGCAGGGCCGCCGCCGCGGCGCGTTCCGCGACATGTGCGCGCCCGACCTGCACTGGAAGGACCCGTTCTGCGAGGAGCCGCTCTACGGCCCGAGGCGATCGGCCGACCACGCCGCGCGGCTGTGGGAGGCGTTCCCCGACGCGCGGGTCGAGTCGGCCGGGGCAGCGGCTCGGCGACGGGCGCTTCATCGCCGCGCCGGTGCGCATCACCGGGACGCACGCTCGGCGAGCTGCCGAGGGCCTCCCGCCGACCGGCCGCGTGCGTCGTCGTCCACGCGGTCCTCTACTGCGAGCTCGACCCGCCGCGCGAGCAGCTCTGGCGCGTGCGCGCGTTCTTCGACGGCTACGACGCCGCGGTGCAGGTCGGCGTGCTGCCCCAGCGCGGCTCGCTCGCGCGAGCGGGCGCTGCTCGCTCGTGCGCGGCTTCGGCGTGCGCCGCCGCCGGCCCGGCGCGGTCGACGGCGGTCCGCCGGCGACGCGCTGAGGGCGATCAGCCGAGCGCGGCCCGCACGAGCACCGGCGCGTGGTCGGAGAGGTTCGCGTCGAGGCGTGCGTCGTGGCGCGGCAGCACCTGGGCCGGGGCGACCGCGTGGAACCCGCGGGCGAAGACGTGATCGAGCACGTGCCCGCCGAGCGTGGCGTCGAACCCGGGGAAGCTCGGCGTGCGCGTGTTCATGTCGCCGCCGATCATCGCCGGCTCGCCGCCGGACCAGCGCAGCACGCGCCGCGGCCGCCGCGTCGAGGTCGACCTGCGCCGCGCGCCTCGTCGTGGGCGCGTCGCGTGCAGGTTGCGCGATCCACAGGCCGTCGTCGCGGCGCACGGCGTGCAGGACGCGCCGCTCGGGCCGCAGCGCGCAGGCGCAGCCGCGCGTGCTCGGTCACCGCCTGCGCCGCGCACGAGGATCGCGTTCGCGCCGCCGCCCCAGGACTTCACGAGGTCCGGCCGGCGCACCGCGAGCGACCGCGGCGAGCGGCAGCAGCCTGGTTGCGCGAGGTCGGGGCCGTGAACGCCTGGGCGCCGCACGCGCGCGGCGAGCAGCGGCGGCCACCACGGCGGCACCTCCTGCAGCAGCGCGACGTCCCACGTCCCAGCCGGCGAGCATCGCGGCGAACTCGTCGCCGAGCGGCCGCGCGGCACGTCCGGCACGGCGCGCCCGTGAAAGAGGTTCCAGGTGAGGATCGCGCAGCACCGCGGTATCTTCCCGCGCTTGCCGCGCCACTTCCTCACCGGCACCGAGCTGTCCGCGACCGAGCTCGATCGCGCTGCTCGCCCGCGCGCACGAGCTGAAGGCGGCGCCGCGCTCGTCCGCGCGCTGCGCGGACACGGTCGTCGCGCTGCTGTTCGAGCGGCCGAGCACGCGCACGCGCCTCTCCTACGAGGCGGGCGTCGTCGAGCTCGGCGGTCACCCGCTGGTCCTGCGGCCCGGCGAGATGCAGCTCTCGCGCGGCGAGTCGGTCGGCGACACGGCGCGCGATGCTCTCGCGGCACGTCCAGGCGATCGGCGTGCGGACCGGGCCCGACGCGGAGCTCGAGGAGCTCGCCGCCGACGGGCACGATCCCGGTCTTCAACATGCTCACCGGCGGGCCACCATCCCTCGCAGGCGCTCGCCGACCTGCTGACGCTGCGGGAGGCGCTTCCCGGACGCCGCTCGAGCGAGCTGAAGCTCGCCTACGTCGGCGACGGCAACAACGTCGCGCGCTCGCTCGCGCTCGTCGGGCGGGATCGCCGGCGTCGACGTCGCCGTCGCCTCGCCGCCGGGCTACGAGCTCGAGCCCGAGGCGGGCGGCACGCGCACGAACGACCCGCGCGAGGCGGTCGCCGGCGCGCACGCCGTCTACACCGACGTCTGGGTGTCGATGGGCGACGAGGAGACGGCCGACGAGCGCCGCGCGCGCTCGCGCCCTACCGGATCGACGACGCGCTGCTCGACGCGCGCCGCGCCCGGCGCGATCGCGCTGCACTGCCTGCCCGCGCACCCGGGCGAGGAGATCACCGCCGAGGTGCTCTACGGCGAGCGCCAGCGGATCTGGGACCAGGCGGAGAACCGCCGCCACGCGCAGAAGGCGCTGCTCGAGTGGCTCCTGGCCGCCGAGCCTGACGGAGAGACCGACGATGCCGCCCGCCAAGAAGCCAGCCGCCGCCGCGAAGCCGCGCCGCCGCGAAGCGCCGGCCGCCGCGAAGAAGGCCGCGCGCGAAGAAGCCGGCCGCGAAGGCCGGCAAGGCCGCCGCGAAGCCGCGCGCCGCGAAGCGCCGGCCGCCGCGCGTCGCCGCGAAGCCCGCCGCAGCGGCGCAGCAAGCGCACCGCCGCCGCGCGCTACGCAGGCGCGAGGCCGCGCGCGACGTCGCGCTGTTCGACAACCTCGTCGCGCTCCGCGACGCTGCTCGCCGAGCACCTCGTCCTCACGACGGAGCGCCTGCAGGAGACGCTCGACGACGCCGTCCGCCGCGGGCGGATGCTCCCCGACGACGCCCAGGAGCTCGCCGAGCGCCTGGCGAGCAGCGGGCGCCGACAGCTCGAGGAGCTGCTCGCCGAGTTCGACCGGCGCTCGGCGCGGGTCCAAGCTAGCCTGGAGTCGGTGACCTCCGCCGACCGCCGTCGCCCCGACGACCGCTCGCCGCCAAGCGCCCCGAGCGCGGCGACGAGCTCGAGCTGCGCGTCGACGTCGCTCGCCTTCGGCGGCAACGGCGTCGCCCGGCTGCCGCTCGGCGACCGCGGCTACGTCGTGTTCGTGCGCGACGCGATCCCCGGCGACCGCGTGCGCGCCGTCGTCACCAAGCGCAAGCGCGACTACGCCGAGGCGCGCACGCTCGAGGTGCTCGAGCCGGGCCCCGACCGGATCGACGCCGCGTCGCCGACCATCCCGGCGCGCCGTGGCAGGTGCTGCCCTACGAGCGGCAGCTCGAGGTCAAGCAGCAGCAGGTCGACGAGGCGCTGCGGCGCCTCGGCCGGCTCGACGGGTTCGAGCTCGAGCCGATCGTGCCCGCGCGTCGAGCAGTGGCGCTACCGCAACAAGCTCGAGTACTCGTTCGGGATGGACGCGGCCGGCGCAGCTCGTCTGCGGGTTCCACGCGCCCGGCTCGTGGGCGCGGATCGACCACGATCGAGGACTGCCTGCTCGCCTCCGAGCGCGGCAACGACGCTGCGCCGCCGCGCGCTCGACGGCGTGCGCGAGCAGGGCCTCGGCGCCTACGACCGCCGCACGCAGACCGGGCTTCCTGCGCAACCTCGTCGTGCGCGAGGGCCGCCGGACCGGCGCAGGTGCAGGTGCGCCTCGTCACCTCGCCCGGCGACGTTCGACGCCGAGGCGTTCGTCGCCGCGCTCGGCGCCGCGTGCAGAGCGTCGATCTGGACGCAGGCCGCGGGCGTCGCCGAGACGACGCAGGGCGGCCGCGACGAGCTGCTCACCGGCGCCGCCGCGGATCGAGGAGGAGCTCGGCGGCCTGCGCTTCGCGCTCAGCTCCGAGGCGTTCTTCCAGACGAACACCGAGATGGCCGAGCAGCTCTACGGCGTCGTCGCGCGAGTACGCGGCGCTGCAAGGGCTGGGAGCGCGTCTACGACCTCTGCTGCGGCATCGGCACGATCGGCCTGACGCTCGCCTCGCGCGCCGCCGAGGTCGCTCGGCGTCGAGATCGTCGCGCGAGGCCGTCGAGGACGCGGCGCTCAACGCGCGCGCGAACGAGATCACGAACGCGCAGCTTCGTCGCCGGCGACGTGCGCGTCGTGCTGAAGGACCTCGTCGAGGGCGGTCGCGCCGCCCGGACGTCGTCGTCGTGGACCCGCCGCGCGCCGGGCTCTCGAAGAAGGTCGTCGCGCGGATCGCCGAGGCCGCGCCGAAGCGCATCGTCTACGTCTCCTGCAACCCGACGACGCTCGCGCCGAACGCGGCGCAGCTCGTCGAGGCCGGGCTACCGGCTCGTCCGCGTGCGCCCGGTCGACATGTTCCCGCAGACGCCGCACATCGAGTGCGTGGCGCTGCTCGAGCGCGCCGCTAGGCCCATCACTTGCCCGTGCCGGGCACCGGGGCGTACGCTCGGCGCGCGCGATGGTCCGGCCCTTCGACTTCCTGGCCGCGCTCCAGCCGGCCGAACGCGACGCGCTCGAGCGCGCAGGTGCTCGGCGGCGCTACCGGCAGGGCGCGATCGTCTTCCACGAGCGTGACGATCCCGGTGCGGTGCTCGTGATCCTCAGCGGCCGGGCGAAGACGAGCGTGCTGAGCGCCGACGGGCACGAGGTCGTCCTGAACTTCCCGGGCCCCGGCGAGCTCGTGGGCGAACTGTCGGCGATCGACGAGGAGCCGCGGCTGGCCACGGTGTCCGCGATGGAGGACCTCGAGGGGCTGTCCATCCCGGGCTCCGCGTTCCGCCGGTTCCTCGAGGAGCAGCCGCGGATGGCGCTCGTGATGTGGCAGGCCGCCGCCGCGCGCCTGCGGGGCGCCGACCTCCAGCTGCTCGAGTTCGCGGCCTACGACGTGACCGGCCGCGTGGCGCGCCGGCTTGTCGAGCTCGCCGACGAGCAGGAGGCGGCCGACGGTGCCGTCGTGCTGGACCTCGCGCTCTCGCACGATGAGCTCGCGGCGTGGACCGCCGCCTCGCGTGAGGCCGTGAGCCGCGCGCTGACGACGCTGCGCGCCCTCGGATGGATCGAGACGCGGCGGCGCAGGATCGTCGTGCTGGACCTCGCGGCGCTGCGCTCGTACGCCGGGTAGCTCGTCCGCGTCCGTGCAAACGTCACGGACCGAGCGTGACGATGGCGTGGTCGCCGTTGGCCGTCGCTGGGACGGTGGTGTCCATCAGTTCCCGAGCCTGGAGGAGGCCATCATGTTCGTCCCGTTCACCACCACGCTGCGATCCACCGCCACCGCCGCAGCCGTCGCCGCAACGGCGGCCTGCGCCCTCGCGAGCCCCGCCCTCGCGATGCCCGTCCGTCCGCCCATCACCGGCACGAGCGCCGACACCTCGGCGCCGAAGTACACCGTCGTGCAGGGCGATCAGCCCGGCGACTTCGGCTCGACCACGAGCGCCGCGCCGAAGTACACCGTCGTACGGCGATCAGCCCGGCGACTTCGGCTCGACCACGAGCGCCGCGCCGAAGTACACCGTCGTGCCCGGCGACCGGCCCGCCGACCGCGCCTCGACCGCCGCCGTGAACAACGCCGACCGCGGGGTCCTGCGCCGATTCGGGCTCCGTCCGTCCGAGATCCGGACGCCCGCGTCGCGCGCCTCCACGCCGGCGTCGCCCGGCGATGATGTGCCGTGGCTCACGATCGGGCTCGGTGAGCTCGCAGCGATGCTGCTCGCCGCGGGAGGGTTCCTCCTGCTGCGCCGCCGTCGAACCGCTCGGCACGGCCGCCCGAGCTTCGGCAGCTGACCTGCCCGCGCTCAGCCGCGCATCCGGCCGCCTCGTCCGCACACGCGGGCGGGGCGGTCATCATGTCCGGACGATGAGCGCTGAGGAGCAGCCGATCGCGCGCGCGAAGCGGCGCGGCGCGCGCAGCGGGCTCGAGGACTTCGAGCTCGGTGACGGTGGCGGCCCGTTGACCGAGCGCCTCGTCGCGCTCGTGCTCGCGGGGGTGAAGACCGCGACCGGGAGCCTGCTGGCCGAGTGGAAGGCCGACGGCGCGCCGCTCCCCGAGGTGGGGAGCCGCTGGGCGCTGATCGACGCCGGCGGGCGCGAGGTGGGGGTCGTCGAGACGACCGAGATCCGCGTCCTGCGCCTCGCCGACGTGGACGACGCGTTCGCCCGCGACGAGGGTGAGGGTGACGAGGACGCCGCCCAGTGGCGGACCGGCCACGAGCGCTTCTGGGCGCGGTTCGTCCCCGACGTCGTGGTGGACGACGAGACGCTCGTCGTCTGCGAGCGCTTCCGGCTCGCCGAGCGCTTCGACGCCTAGCCCGTCAGGCGTCGAGCCTCGAGGTCGCCGCGCGCAGCGCGTCGACCTCGTCGCGCAGCCCGCGGACCTCCGCCTCGAGCGCGGCGATCCGCGCCGTCGCCGACCCCGGCGCGCGCGATCGCGTCGTCCGCGCTCGCCGCCAGCGCCGCCGGCGAGGGCGCGGGCGTCGTCTCCTGGTAGGGCGGGAGGCTCGCGCAGGTCGATCGGCTCGTCGTCGCCGAGCATGTGCTGCCAGCGCTCCTCCTTCTGCCCGGGCCGCCGCCCGATGCTCGCGCACGAGGCCGCGGTCGGCGAGCCGGTCGAGCGTCGTCGTGCAGCTCGTCGAGCGTGGCGAAGCGGTGCAGGCGCTCGGTGCGCGTCTTGAGCTCGCCCGGGCGTCTGCGGCCCGCGCAGCAGCAGGACGGCGAGGACGCGCCTGCTCGTCGGGCGTGACCGCGAGCGTCTCGTCGAGCAGGTGGCGGTACTTCGACGCGCGGCTGCCCTGGCCGCTCGCGTAGCGCGTCCAGCGCCGGCGGCTGAGCCGCTCGAGCGCGTCGCGCAGGGTCGCGTCGTCGTAGTCGACGACCGGGTCGCGGTTCGTCGCCTGGTTGCAGGCCAGCCGCAGCGCGTTGAGCGTCAGCGGGTAGGCGTCCGGGCGTCGTGCGCTGCTTCTCGAGCAGGCAGCCCAGGACGCGCTGCTCTTCGGGTGTGAGGTCCACGGACGCAAGCCTACGCATCGCCGCGTAGCGCTGCTGCCGCGATGCTCGGACCATCGACCGCGGACGATCGCGAGCTGGTGCGAGGAGCTGCTCGACCCGCGTCGACCGCGTCTCGCTGCGCGAGCGGTGCTGCGGTGCGCCGGACGGCGCCGCGCGTCGCGATGGTCGCGGCGGCCGCGACGGCGTCTCGTACCTCATCGCCCGCTACGTCGTCGGCCACCCGCGGCCGTTCTTCGCCCCGATCGCGACCGTCGATCGTCCTCGGCATCACGCTCGGCCAGCGCGACCCAGCGGGCGATCCAGCTCGCGGTCGGCGTCGCCGGCGGCATCCTCGTCGCCGACCTCGTCGTCCAGCTCATCGGCACCGGCGCGTGGCAGCTCGCGGTGATCGTGTTCGCCGGCGATGTGCGTCGTCGTGTTCGCTCGGCGGCGACCAGCTCGTCGTCAACCAGGCGGCGAACGCGGGCGTCCTGATCGCGACGTGCTCGCGCATCCCGGGCGACGCGTTCGGGCTCGGCCGCGCTTCGTCGACGCGCTGATCGGCGCGGGCATGGCGCTCGTCTTCAACCTCGTGCTGTTCCCGGTCAACCCGCTGAAGCTCGCGGCGGGCGCGCTCGACCCGGCCGTCGCGGCGCCTCGGCCGACGTGCTCGACGCGGTCGCCGACGCGCTCGAGTCGCGAGGACGACGACGCCGCGACCGCGCGCGCTGCGCCGCGCGCGCGCCGCTCGAGGGCCACCTCGACGACATGCGCGTCGCGATCGCGACGAGCGGCGAGACCGCGCGCCTGGCGCTCGCTGCGCCGCGGCCAGCGCGACGACGGTCGCCCGCTACACGCGCGCGCTCGACCAGGTCGCGCGCGCCCAGCGCGACGTCGCGGGCCTCGCGCGCGGCGCCGACCGCGCGGTCGCGCGCGGGCGACCGCGTGCCGCCCGACGTGATCGCCGGTCTGCGCGATCTCGCCGACGCGGCGCGGCACCTGCCGACGGCGTTCGCCGACCCGGACGAGCGCGACGCGTCCAGCGAGGCGGCGCTGCAGGCGGCGCTCGCGGCGACCGCCGGCCTCGACCGCACGCGCAACCTCTCGGTGAGCCTCGTCGTCGGGCCAGGCGCGGATGACCGCCCACGACCTCCTGCGCGCGACGGGCATGCTCGCTCGACGAGGCGCGCGCGCGAGATCCGCGCGGCCGACGACGAGGACGAGGCGCGCCGCGCGCGGCCGCCGCGGCGATCGCGCGATGCCGGGCTCGAGGGCGAGATCGACGCGGCGCGGCCGGACCCGCCCGCGGCGGCGGAGACCACGTAGCCTTCGCCGCCATGCGCGCCGCCACGATCCGCGACGGCGAGGTGCTCGTCGCCGACCATCCCGATCCCGCAGCCCGGGCACGGCGAGGTGCTCGTCCGCGTGCACGCCGCCGGGCTCAACGGCGCCGACATGCTCCAGCGCCGCGGCGCCTACCCCGCGCCCGCCCGGCTCGCCGCGCGGACATCCCGGGACTCGAGCTCGCCGGCGACGTCGCCGGCGCTCGGCCCGGGCGCCGAGCGGTTCGCCGAGGGCGACCGCGTGATGGCGATCGTCGGCGGCGGCGGCCAGGCCGAGCTGTGCGTCGTGCACGAGCGCCAGGCGATGCCGGTCCCGGACGGCCGTCGACCGGCGTCAGGCCGGCGGGCTCGCCGGAGGTCTTCACGACCGCGCACGACGCGCTCTTCACGCAGGCGGGCCTGCGGATGGGCGAGCGCGTGCTCGATCAGCGGCGCGGCCGGCGGCGTCGGCACGGCGGCCGTCCAGCTCGCAGCGGCGGCCGGCGCGCACGTGACCGCCTCGGTGCGCGACGCGGCGCTGCGCGACGGCGTGCGCGCGCTCGGCGCGCGACGTCGTGCTCGACCCGCGGAGACTCCGCGAGGGCGGGCCCTACGACGTGCTGCTCGAGCTCGTCGGCGCGCCGGACCTCGAGGCGAACCTCCGCGGCGATGCGACCGGCTTGGCCGCGTCGTCGTGATCGGCGTCGGCGCGGGCTTCAAGGCCGAGGTGAACCTGCTGGCGGTGATGGGCCAGCGCCTGCGGCATCGGCGGCTCGACGCTGCGCGCGCGGCCGCTGGAGGAGAAGGCTGCGACCGCCCGCGCGATGGAGCGCGAGGTCCTGCCGCTGTTCGACCGCGGCGCGCTGCGGGTGCCGGTCGCGGCGACGCTATCCGCTCGACGCCGTCGCGCGAGGCCTACGAGCGGTTCGCCGCCGGCGGCAAGCTCGGCAAGATCGTGCTCGAGCTCGGATGAGCGCGAACGCGGTCGACCGCTTCTGGCGCGCGCGCTGCCGCGGCGATTGGGACTCGGTCGCCGCGAACCTGCGGCCCGGCGTGCGAATCCGGATGCCCCACCAGGACCGCGAGCCCAGCCGCGAGGAGTACCTGACGTTCATGCGGCTCGTGCACTACGACGGCGAGACGACCGTCGAGCGCGTCGTCACCGGGCGCGGCCTGGAGATCGCCGTCGCGGCGACCGTGCTGCGCCCGCACGCGACGCTGCACTGCGCCGGCTTCTACGAGCTGCGCGAGGGCCTGATCGAGGTCATCGACGAGATCTGGATCGTGCACGGCGCCGGGCGGCTGCTGGAAGACCTCTAGGACCGCGCGGGAGTACGATGGGAACCATGGTTCCGGCAGACGAACATCCCGATCCGATCCCGACGAGCTCGTCCACGAGAGCTCGAGCTCGAGGACGCGGATCTCGAGGAGGAGGTCCCGCCCAGGGGCCGGAGCCGACTACCTGCGCCGCGCCCAGGAGCACGAGGTCGTCGAGGTCGACGACACCGCCGAGTAGTGCTCCGCGGGCGCGCCGCGGCCTAGTACGGCGGCAGTTCGCCCACCACTCGCCGAGCGCGCGGAACGCCGCCCAGAAGGCGCGCTTGGCGTCCTCCTCGTCGAGCGAGCTCGTCGATGTTCGGGGTGACGAGCGCGTCGATCGACGGGCGTGAGCTGCTGGATCACGCCGGGCTCCCACGTCGACCGGCCGCGCGAGCGGCAGCTCGAGGTCGTTCAGCACGGCGAGCGCGTCCTCGCCCATCACGACGATGATCCGCGGCTGCACGATCGCGATCTCCTCGGTGACGCGCGCGACGCAGGCCGGGTCGGCGAGCGCGGCGTCGCCGACCGGGCACTTCACGCAGAGCGTGCCGTAGACGGCGAGCGGGTCGACGTCGAGGCGCCCGAGCGACTTGCGCAGCGCGGTGCCGGAGCGGCCGTAGAACGCGACGCCCTCCTCGATCTCCGAGACGACCGGGCGCGTACTTCAGGAGCATGACGTCGGCCTGCGGGTGCCCGGAGCCGAGCACCGGGCATCAGGTTGCCGCGCGGGCAGTGGCGGCAGCCCTGGATGTCGCGCGTCAGCGCGTTCATCTCGCGGATGGCGCGCTCGAGGTACTTCTCGCGGATCTCGTCGTCGGTGGCGGGCACGGGTCCACCGGGATTCGACGGCCCCGGCGCGTCTCCCTCGCCGTGCATCAGGCCTTGCGCGCGGCCCGCCGCACGCGCCGCTGCTTCACGCCCGGCGCGCGCCCGCGGGCGTCGCCTTCGTCTGCAGGAACTTCAGCGCCTGCACGTACACGTAGTTCGTCGGCAGCGGTGAGATCTCGGCGTCGCGCAGCGACTCGAGGAACTCCTGCGGGCCCGTCGAAGTCGCGCATCCGCACGCGCGCGGTGCCGAGCCCCTGGGCGACGTGCGCGTCCGATCCCGCGCGCCGCCGGGATGCGGTACTTCGCGGCGAAGCGGACGGCCTCCTCGTTGAACGACGCTGATCGCGACGCGCGGGTTGAAGACCTCGATCGCGTCGATGTCCTCGATGATCGTCAGCAGGTGCTCGTAGTCGGGGACGGCGTGCATGCGGTCGAACGGGTGCGGCACGTAGACGAGCCCGCCCTGGCGCTTGATCTCGGCGACGGTCTCCTCGAGCGTCATCCCGCGCGGGATCTTCTCGGTGATGAAGAGGCCGATCACCTCGCCCTGGCTCGGCGGTCTTGACCTCCTCGGCGAGGATGACCTTGACGCCGTACTCGTCCGACAGCGCCGGCGCGGCCTTCGCGCCGGAGATCTCGTTGTGCTCGGTGACGGCGATCGCGCCGAGCCCCTTCTCGCGCGCCGTCGCCATCAGCACCTCGACCGGCGTCGCGCAGTCGTGGCTGTGGTCGGTGTGCATGTGCAGGTCGACGTCGATGACCGGCCGGCGCTCGATCCGCCGGCGCAGCGCGGGGTCGGCCGCGCGGGTCCTTGCGGCGCGCGGCGATGCTCGGCGTAGAGCGTCCTCGACCTCGTCGGCGACGGCGCTCCAGGGGCGCGGGGCGGCGGCCGACCGCAGGCGCTCGCGCAGCGCCGCGTCGCCCAGCAGCCGCGTGAGCTGTGCGCCGAGCGTCGCGGGGTCCGCGGGCGTGAACAGCAGCCCGCGCTCGCCCTCGCCGAGCGACCTCGGCGTAGACGTCCAGGCGCGCGGCGAGCGGCACGGCGCCCGCGGCGCTCGCGCGGGCGACGAGCGCCGGCTGCGGCTCGGTCGCCCGCCGAGGCGGCGACGAGGATGTCGGCGCTCGGCGAGCAGCTCGTCCTCGGTCAGCTCACCCGGCGCGAGCGTAGCGCACGCGCTCGCGCAGCTCGGCGCGCAGCGGCGTGGACGACGGGCCGCGCGCGCTCAGCACCACGAGCCTCCCACGGCTGCGCGCTCTCCACGTGACGCAGGGCGCGCAGCAGCAGGCGCAGCGCCGGGCGCTCCTCCTCGTCGACGAACGCGATCCGCAGCGGCGCGCCGCGGTGCGCGCTCGCAGCGCTCGAGCGCCGGAGCGCCCGGGCGCAGCAGGCGGTAGGTCGCCGGGAAGTGGCGCTCCATGACCGCGGCCGTCGACGCGTAGCTCGCGGTGCGCGCGTCGAGGCGCCCGAAGACGAGCTGCACGACCTTGCGCGCGACCTGGGTGCTGACGAGGCGCTCGGTCGGCGCGTGGAAGCGAGCCGACGTTCAGCGCGCGCGAGGCGCGCAGCGCGGCGCTCGCGATGCTCGGCGCGAACGGCTCGTGGACGTGGCAGACGTCGAGCGGCACGCTGCTCGAAGAGATCGGTCAGCGTGCGCGTGACGTCCATCGGCAGCGCGGCGCGGCGGCGGCCCGGCAGCGGCGGCTGCAGCGCCTCGCCGACCGCGCAGGAGCAGCGGCGCGCCGTCGGCGCGCGTCGAGCAGCGACGCGGCGCCGGCGCGCACGAGCCGACGGCCCTCGCGCACGAGCTGCGGACGAGGACGACGGCGCGACGATCAGCACGCGGTGCCCGCGCGCGGCGAGCTCGTCGCTCACGCGCGCGCACGTGCGTCGTTGACCTCGTGCGGGCGCTCCCACGCGTACGGGCGTGACCTGGGCGATCGAGAAGCGGCTCGGGCACGGTGGGCTCGAGGATACGAGTCGGAGCCGGCAGGAACGACGACGGCCCGCCGGTGGGCGGGCCGTCGGAGCGCTGAGCGCGGTGCGGCTAGGCCTTGGCTGCGGCCTTCGGCGGCGGCCTTCTTGCGGCGGCCTTGCGCGGCGCGTGCGGCCCTTGGGCTCGTGCTCTTCGGGCCGCCCTTGCCGGCGTACTTGGCGATGAACGTGTCCGTGTCCTTGCGCGCGTCGTCGTCCGGGCGCTGGTTCTTCGGCGACTTCATGAGGTACGAGCTCGGGCCGTCGAGCTGGCCCGCCGACGCCGTGGTTCAGCGCGAGCTTGCACAGGCGCACGGCGTCGATGACGATGCCCGCCGAGTTCGGCGAGTCCCAGACCTCGAGCTTCATCTCGACGTTCAGCGGCACGTCGCCGAAGGCCTGGCCCTCGACGCGGATGTGCGCCCACTTGCGGTCGGTGAGCCACGGCACGTAGTCCGACGGGCCGATGTAGACGTCGTCCTTGGGCAGCGTCGTGGCCCATGATCGAGGTCACGGCCTGCGTCTTGGAGATCTTCTTGGACTCCAGGCGCTCGCGCTCGAGCATGTTGTAGAAGTCCATGTTGCCGCCGACGTTCAGCTGCGAGGTGCGCAGCATCTTCACGCCGCGGTCATGGAACAGGCGGGCGAGCGTGCGGTGCACGATCGTCGCGCCGACCTGGCTCTTGATGTCGTCGCCGATGATCGGGAGGCCGGCCTTCTTGAACTTGCTTGTCCCAGTAGTCCTCGCTGGCGATGAACACCGGGATGCAGTTGACGAAGCCGCAGCCGGCCTCGAGGACCTGCTCGACGTACCAGCGGGTCGCGTCCTCGGAGCCCGACCGGGAGGTAGGAGACGACGACGTCGGTGTTCGTCTCGCGCAGGATCGTGACGATGTCGGCGGTCTCGCCCGGCGCCTTCGTGATGCGCTCCTTGGCGTACTTGCCGATGCCGTCGAGCGTCATGCCGCGGTAGACGGGGGCGCCGAGCTTGCTTCGGGACCTTCGCGAACTTCATCGTGTTGTTCGGGTCGGCCCAGATGGCCTGGCCGAGGTCCTTGCCGACCTTCGTGCGCGTTGATGTCGAAGGCGCAGGTGAACTCGATGTCGCTGACGTGGTAGCCGCCGAGGTCGACGTGCATGAGGCCCGGGCACGGGCTCGCTTCGCGCTCGGCGTTCTTGTAGTACTCGACGCCCTGCACGAATGCGCTCGCGCAGTTGCCGACGCCGATGATCGCGACGCGGACCTTGTCGCTTCTGGTAGCGGGCCTTGCCGTTCGTCGGCGGCGCCGTTCGCGTCGCCGCCTTGCCGTTGGTGCTCACAGGGGTTCCCTTCTTCACAGACGTTCCGGGGGGAAGCACCCCGCGCGGTACGCCGGGTTACAGGTCGTCGGCGGCGGCCGCGCGACGCGCGTTCAGCAGGCCGTGCGCACGTGCGACGATGCGCTGGACGGTGGTGATCAGTGCTGATCGCGGCGAGCACCCAGACGGAGATCGAGAGGGCGCTGACCGGGTCGTCGTAGCCGAAGATCCCGCGCGAGGATCAGGCCGGCGGAGAGGATCACCACGCGCGTCGCGCGGCTGCCGAAGCCGACGCTCGCGTCGGCGTGCAGCGCCTCGGCGCGCGCGCGGGTGTAGCTCACCATCACCGACGCGAGGATCGCGAACGCGCAGAGCGCCGCGTTCACGGGCTGGTCGTGCTCGGCGAAGAGGTAGCAGACCGCGAACGAGCGCGAGGCCCTCGCCGATGCGGTCGAGCGTCGAGTCCAGGAACGCGCCGAACTGCGTGCCCTTGCCGGACATGCGCGAGTAGCGCCCGTCGAGCGTGTCGCAGATCGAGCCGATCGCGAACGCGACGCCGCCGAGGATCAGCGAGCTCGGCCCAGATCAGCACCGGCGCCGAGCGACGCACGAGCAGCGAGGCCGGTGATCGAGATCGCGTTCGGCGTCAGGCGCGACTCGATCAGCGCGTTGCGCACCGCCTCGCGGCGCTCGCCGGGGCCGGCGTGTCGTCGGCCATCAGGCGGTGGCGCGCGGGTGCCGGATCGCGCGCGGCTGCACGCCTGGAAGGCCCAGACGCGGGCGGGCCCGGGCGAGCCGAGCGCGGCGGCCGTGGCCGCGCAGCGGCGGTCAGCGCACCGAGGATCGCGTCGAAGACGAAGTGGTTGGCCGTCATGACGATCACGAACGTCACGAGCAGCGGGTAGCGCGGTCCAGAACCAGCGCACGGCCGCGGTGCTTGGCGAGCATCGCGAGCGGCACGCCGATCATCAGCGCGAACGCGACGTGCATCGACGGCACGGCGGCGTACGGGTTGAAGAGCGCGTTCGCGCCGTCGCGCTCGTCGGGTCGACGCCGGTGAAGTCCGCGACGCTGTCGACGAAGCCCCACTCGGGGAAGAAGCGCGGCGGCGCGGTCGGGATACACGATGTAGCCGATCAGCGCGATCGGTCCACGCCACCATGAACATGTTGCGCACGAAGTAGAAGCTGCGGTTGTGGCGCAGGTAGAGGTAGGCGAGCGCGGCGAGCGTGACCGTGACCTGCGCGTTGAGGTAGATCCACGACGCGGCGTCGCCGACGAAGCCGTCGGCCCGACGAAGCCCTGGATCTTCGGCTCGATGAAGATCCCGAGCGACTGCTCGAGGTCGATGATCGCGCGCCCGTTCTGGAACGCGACGGCCGCGCCCTGGGGTTCGTCGATCCACCCGCGGACGACGCGGTAGACCATGTAGCGTGACCTGCGAAGAGCGCGACCTGGAGCACGACGTCGAGGAACGCCGTGCGGGAAGAGACGATCGACCCGGCCGTAGAGCAGTCGGACACGGGCGCACATCGAGAACGGCGATCTTAACGCTCGCCCGCGGCGGCGCGATAGGCGGGGATCCCCCGTTCAGCGCTCGCAGCGCGGTCCTCGTCGCACGGATCCGCTCGGGCGCGAAGCGCGATCACCAGGCGCGCCGGGCCCGGCGCGGTCGAGCCGCACGCGCGTCCAGCCGCCGGGTGCGCGCGCCGACGCAGCCCGCGCCCCCTGCACAGCGCCCAGTACGGCGTGAACCGCACGCGCACGACGGTCGCTGCCGGGGCGTTCGGCCTCGAGGCCGACGCTCGTCGATTCCCGATCGCGGTGACGCGCAGCGGACGGCCTGCGAGCGGGCGTGCGCCGGTCACCCGGAAGAGGCGCCAGTGCGCGCTGCGCCAGACCTGGCGCAGCCCGGGGACGCGCCCGGAGCGCACGAGCCGGCCCTCTGCCGCGCCGGCGGGGTCGAGTTCGACGTCGGGCAGCGCGACGTAGCGCGACCGCGAGATCGTCGAGCCAGCGCCCGGTAGCGGGCCGGCGTCAGCGTCGCGTCGTCGTAGAAGAGCCCGTTCAGCTTGACGTCGAGCTGGCGCTCCCAGCCGCGCGCGAGCGGTTGCCCCGGCGGCGACCCAGCGGGTCTCCCAGTGGTTCGCGGTGAACGGGATCTCCGTGCGGAACGGTCCCTCGAGCGCACGTGCGCCGGTCGAGCTCGGCCACGAGCGGCGCGTGGTAGGCGCGCACGCTCGACGCATCACCGGCGCCGCGGACGACCGAGCGGACGGGCGCGAGCCACTGCCAGTAGAGGAGGAACGGGGCCAGGATCGCCAGCGCGGTCATGCGCCGGTGCCAGAGCGCGCCGGCGGCGAGCGGCCCGCCGAAGACGGCCGCGAGCCGCACGAGGTTGCCGCCGAGCGGCGTGTCGAGCAGCACGCCGACGACGAGCACGAGCGCGTAGAGCCCTGCGCCCCAGCGCAGGGCGCGCTCGTCGCGGGGCGCCAGGACGAGCAGCGCGACGGCGACCCCGAACGCCCACACGAACGACGACGGGCTGAACGGCTGCGTCCCGCCCTGGGGGAACGCGACCACGATCAGCAGACCCGGCACGATCGCGCCGGCCGCGGTCCAGAGCGCGGCACGATCGCGCTCGGCCAGCCACCACGCCGCCGTCGCGAGCACGAGGAACGCTGCCGACACCGGGCTCGTGAGCGTCGTGATCGCGCCGAGCGCGGCAGCACCCGCGCGGTGCCCGCGCTGCGCCGCGAGCAGCGCGGCGAGCGCCGGCGCGAGGCCCGCGGCGAACGCCAGCTGGCCACCGACGAGGGTCGAGACGACGCCGACCGCGAACCACAGGCTCGCGGCCGCCGCCGCGTCCGGCGCCCAGTGTGCGCGCGCGATCCGCTCGAAGCACCAGGCGGCGATCACGGCCGCGACGGCGGCCACGATCTGCGGTGAGAGGAGCGCCGCGAGCGGCGGCATGAGGACGCTGTAGCCGGGAAGATGGTGGCCCGGCGTACCAGCCCTGCTCCCAGACGCTGAAGCCCGATTCGCGCACGAGCGCGGCGCGGTACTCGTGGGCGGCGAGGTCCGGCGTCGGCGGGTTCACGAGCACCCGACGCGCAGCGCCGCCACCGCGGTCAGCGGCCAGGCGGGGAGGCGGTGCCAGTCGGGTCATCCGGCGAGGAAGCCGGCGACGCGGTCGACGACGTCGGGCCGGTCGAGCCACGGCCAGTGGCCGGCGTCCGGCAGGAGGTCGACCGTCGGCCGGCCCGCCGAGCGCCTGCGCGTACGCGCCGGCGAACCGCGGCGGGATGTAGGGGTCCTGCGTCACCCCAGACGACGAGCGCCGGGCAGGTGATCGCTCCGAGGCGCTCACCCGCGGCGGCGAGCCGGTCCTCGGGGCCGAGCGGTACAGGCGCAGGATCGCGCGCTGCGTGCCGACGTCGAAGTGCGAGATCGTCGCGTCGAGGAATGCCTCGGGCAGCGGACCGGGGGTCGCGTTCGCCTCGCGGGAGGTGAGCTTCAGGCCGACGCGGGTCGTCGCCCCCATCGCGAGCTCGCCCGCGCCGCGCGTGCGCCAGACGCGTGCGATCCGGTGCCAGCGGTACCCCGGGAGGAACGGGACCGCGTTCATGATCACGAGACGCTCGACGCGTTCGGGGAAGCGCTGTGCCCAGAGGAGCCCGACCGCGCCCCAGTCGTGGACGACGAGCCGCACGCGGTCGATGCCGTGGTGCTCCAGGAACCACGCGACGAAGCGGTCGTAGCCGTCCATCGTGAAGTCGCCGTCACCGCGCTTGGAGCTGCGGCCGAAGCCCGGCAGGTCCGGTGCGAGGCCGCCGGTGCGCTCCAGGAACGCCGGCCAGTCGTCGCTGCTCGTCGGAACGCCGTGCAGGTAGAGGACCGGCGCAGCGCCCTCCGGGCCCGCGGCCGAGCGCCAGAAGATCGGCTGCCCGTCGATCTCTTCGGTGTGCTCGGTCACCTCGGCCATCGGACGGCGGCACGATAGCGTCCGCCGGACCCGTGAGCGCCCGGCCCGCCACCATCCCCCGCAGCGCGTGGACGCGGCCGACCGCCCGGCGGGTGCGCGCGATCCGCGACCGCCTGCGCGCGATGTACGGGATCCCGCACGATGGCCCCGCACGGCGATCCGCTCGGCGAGCTCGTGCTCACGGTCCTCTCCCAGTCGACGAACGACCGCAACCGCGACGTGGCGTTCCTGCGCCTGCGCGAGCGCTTCCCGACCTGGGAGGCGGTCCGCGATGCGCCCGTCGCGGAGATCGAGGCGGCGATCCAGCCCGGCGGCCTGCACGTCCAGAAGTCGCGGCGGATCGCGGAGATCCTCGCGGCGCTCGCGCCGGATCTGGACCTCGACTGGCTGCGCACGGTCCCCGTCGAGGACGCGCGCGCGTTCCTCTGCACGCTGCCCGGAGTCGGCCGCAAGACCGCGGCATGCGTGCTGCTCTTCTCCTGGGGGCTGCGCGACATCCCGGTGGACACGCACGTCGCACGCGTCGGGACGCGCCTCGGGCTGTTCCGGCCCGGCGCGCCGTTCGACGAGCTGCACGACGAGCTCCTGCGGATGACGCCACCCGGGCAGGAGCTCGAGTTCCACGTGAACCTCCTGCGCCACGGACGGCGCACGTGCCACGCGCGTGCGCCGGCGTGCCGGTCGTGCGCGCTGCGGCGGATGTGCCCGGGGCGCGAGGCGTGAGCCGCGTGGCGATCGCCACCTGCGCGGAGCTGCCGGACCTCGATCCGGACGACCGGCTGGTGGCGCCCGCGCTCCGGCGGCTCGGGATCGGCGCGACGGTCGTCGCCTGGGACGACCCGCAGGCGCGCTGGGACGCGTTCGACCTCGTGCTCGTGCGCAACACGTGGGACTACCCCGCGCGGCGCGCGGAATTCCTCGCCTGGTCCGAGCACCTCCCGCGGGTCGCCAACCGCCCCGAGGTCCTTCGCTGGACGACCGACAAGCGCTACCTCGCCGACCTCGCCGCCGCGGGACTGCCGGTCGTCCCGAGCGCGTTCGCCGCGCCCGGGGAGGCGTTGCCGGAGGGGATCGGCGCGGACGTCGTCGTGAAGCCCGCGGTCGGCGTCGGCACGGTTCACGCGGGCCGCCATCGTGACGCGGCGGCGGCCGCCGCCCACGTCGCCGACCTGCACGCGGCCGGGCACGTCGCGCTCGTGCAGCCGTTCCTGCCCGGGGTCGAGGCGCGCGGGGAGACCGCGCTGCTGTTTCTCGGCGGGGCGTTCTCGCACGCGATCCACAAGGGCCCGATGCTCCCGGCGCAGGGCGTCGTGCGCCCCTCCGGGCTGTTCCAGTCGGAGAACATCAGCGCGCGTGAGCCGACGCCCCGCCGAGCGCGCGCTGGGCGAGCGCGGTCCTCGCCTGGCTCGCCGGGCGCTTCGGGCCGCTGCCCTACGCGCGGGTTGACGTGGTGCCGGGCCCGGACGGCGTTCCCGTGGTGCTCGAGTGCGAGCTCGCCGAGCCCTCGCTGTTCCTCGGGACGAGCCCGGGCGCCGCGGACCGGTTCGCCGCGGCGGTCGCGGCGCTGCTCTGAGCCCGCGCGGGAATCTGCTAGACTGCCACTTAGATTTTGGGCGCGTCTTGAGCGAAGCCTCAGGTGCGCCGGGAAAGCTGCGGCGGCACCCTGCCGTCCCATCCGAAGGAGCACCACACGCACATGGGCAAGATCATCGGCATCGACCTCGGCACGACGAACTCGGCGATGGCCGTCCTTGAGGGCGGCGAGCCGACCGTGATCGAGAACGCCGAGGGCGGGCGCACGACGCCCTCCGTCGTCGCCTTCACCCCGTCCGGCGAGCGCCTCGTCGGCACCGTCGCCAAGCGCCAGGCGGTCACGAACCCCACGAACACCGTCTTCTCCATCAAGCGCTTCATGGGGCGCAAGGAGGCCGAGGTCAAGGAGGAGGAGTCGATCGTCCCGTACAAGGTCGTCTCCGGCCCCAACGGCGACGCGCGCGTCGAGGCGGGCGGCAAGCAGTTCAGCCCGCCGGAGATCAGCGCGATGATCCTCGCGAAGATCAAGGCCGACGCCGAGGCCTACCTCGGCGAGCCGGTCGACGGCGCCGTCGTCACGGTGCCCGCGTACTTCAACGACGACCAGCGCCAGGCGACGAAGGACGCCGGCAAGGTCGCCGGCCTCGACGTCAAGCGCATCATCAACGAGCCGACCGCCGCGTCGCTCGCCTATGGGCTCGACAAGGAGTCCGACCAGACGATCCTCGTCTTCGATCTCGGCGGCGGCACGTTCGACGTGTCGGTGCTCGAGATCGGCGACGGCGTCTTCGAGGTGAAGTCCACCGCCGGCGACAACCACCTCGGCGGCGACAACTTCGACAAGGCGATCGTGGACTGGCTCGCTGGCGAGTTCAAGAAGGACCAGGGCATCGACCTCACGCAGGACCCGATGGCCCTGCAGCGCCTCTACGAGGCCGCCGAGAAGGCGAAGATCGAGCTGTCGACCGCGCAGGAGACGCAGATCAACCTGCCGTTCATCACGGCCGACCAGTCCGGTCCGAAGCATCTCGACACGCGCCTGACCCGCTCGAAGCTCGGCGAGCTCACGGCCGACCTGCTCGACCGCGTGGTCGCGCCGGTTCGCCAGGCGCTCGACGACGCCAAGGACAAGGGCGCGGCGACGATCGACCACGTCGTGCTCGTCGGCGGCATGACCCGCATGCCCGCCGTCCAGGAGAAGGTCAAGGAGCTCACCGGCAAGGAGCCGCACCGCGGCGTCAACCCGGACGAGGTCGTGGCCGTCGGCGCAGCCATCCAGGCCGGCGTCCTGGCAGGCGACGTCAAGGACGTCCTGCTGCTCGACGTGACGCCGCTCACGCTGGGCATCGAGACGAAGGGCGGCGTGATGACGCGCCTCATCGAGCGCAACACGACGATCCCGACGAAGAAGTCGGAGGTCTTCTCGACCGCCGAGGACAACCAGCCGTCGGTCGAGATCCACGTCCTGCAGGGCGAGCGCGAGATGGCGAGCAACAACAAGTCGCTCGGCAAGTTCCAGCTGACCGGCATCCCGCCGGCCCCGCGCGGCATCCCGCAGATCGAGGTCGCCTTCGACATCGACGCCAACGGCATCCTTCACGTGTCCGCAAAGGACCTGGGCACGGGCAAGGAGCAGAAGATCGAGATCAAGTCCGGCTCGGGCCTCTCCGAGGACGAGATCAAGGGCATGGTCCAGGACGCCGAGGCGCACGCCGACGAGGACCGCAAGGCGCGCGAGCTCGCCGAGGCGCGCAACAACGCCGAGAACGCCGCCTACCAGGCCGAGCGCCAGCTCAAGGAGCTCGGCGATCAGGTGGACGACGCGTCGAAGACCGAGATCGAGGCCGCGATCAAGGAGGCCCGCGAGGCCGCCGAGCTCGACGACGCGGCGGCGATCAACGCGCGCGCCGAGGCGCTCCAGGTCGCCTTCCACAAGGTCTCCGAGGCGATGTACGAGCGCGCCCAGCAGGAGGCCCAGGCCTCCGGCAACGGCGCGGCCTCCGACGCCGCCGGCGAGTCCGAGGAGGAGGTCGTCGACGCCGAGGTCGTGGACGAGGGCAAGTGATGGCCGACGGCGAGAACCCCACGACCGTCGACGAGACGGAGGTCGCCGGCGCGGCGGCCTCCGCGCGCGCCCGCGCCCGAGGTCCCGGCCGAGCCCGAGCCCGAGCCGAGCCCGCAGCGCCGCCGGCCGACGAGCCCGACTACAAGGATCAGTGGCTGCGCGCCGCGGCCGAGCTCGAGAACGTGCGCAAGCGCGCGCGCCGCGACGTCGCGCTCGCCGAGGGGCGCGGGGCGGCGCGCCTGGCGCGCGAGTTCCTGCCGGCGCTCGACAACCTCGACCGCGCGCTGGCGGCCGCCGAGGCCCAGCCGGAGAACGCCGACCACCACCTGACCGACGGCATCCGGCTCGTCCAGAGCGAGATGCTCGCGGCGCTCGAGCGCGCCGGGATCGTGCCGGACTCGCCGCTCGGCCAGCCGTTCGATCCGCACGTGCACGAGGCCGTCGCCCAGCAGCCCGTCGAGGGCGCCGCGACCGGGACGATCGTCGAGGTCTACCAGTCCGGCTACCGCCTCGGCGACGAGGTGCTGCGCGCGGCCAAGGTCGTCGTGGCGGCCTAGGAGGCGCGATGGCGCAGCAGGATCTCTACAAGATCCTCGGGGTCGACAAGAAGGCCTCGCAGGACGACATCAAGAAGGCCTATCGCAAGCTCGCGCGCGAGCATCACCCGGACGCGAACCCCGGCGACACGGCGGCCGAGGAGCGCTTCAAGGCGATCTCCGCGGCCTACGACGTCCTCTCGGACACCGAGAAGCGCAAGCAGTACGACCGCGGCGGCCTGTTCGGCTTCGGCGGCGCGGGCGGCCCCGGGCCGGGCGGCCCCGGCGGCGCGGGCGCGAACTTCGATCCCTCGACGTTCGGCGACATCCTCTCGAACCTCTTCGGCGGCGGCGGACCGTCCGGCGCCGGCGGCGCGGGATCCGGGGCGCGACGCCGGCCGCGCCCCGATCGCGGCCGCGACGTCGAGGCCGAGGTGAACCTCGACTTCGACCAGTCGATCGCCGGCATCCAGGTCCCGCTGACGCTCACGATGTCCGGGCCGTGCGAGACGTGCCACGGCACCGGCGCCAAGCCGGGGACCTCGCCGAAGGTCTGCCCGCGCTGCCAGGGCCGCGGCATCGAGTCCGAGGGCCAGGGCCTGTTCTCGATCTCGCAGCCGTGCTCGCGCTGCCACGGCACCGGCACCGTCATCGACGATCCGTGCGCGACCTGCTCGGGCAGCGGCCAGACGCAGAAGGCAAAGCGCCTGCGCGTGAACGTTCCCGCGGGCGTCAAGGACGGCTCACGTGTGCGGATCGCCGGCAAGGGTGAGCCCGGGCGCAACGGCGGCCCGAACGGCGACCTCTACGTCATCACGCGGGTCGCGCCGTCGCCGGTCTTCCAGCGCAAGGGCGACAACGTCCAGGTCGAGGTCCCGCTGACGATCCCGGAGGCCGTGCGCGGCGCCGAGGTCGAGGTCCCGACGCTCACCGGGCGCAAGCGCCTGCGCGTGCCGCCGGGGACGAAGCACGGGACGATCCAGCGCCTGCGCGGCGAAGGCCCGGCGCGGCTGAGCGGCAAGGGCGCCGGCGACATCCACTACCGGTTCGTGATCGACGTTCCGCGGACGCTCAGCGAGGAGCAGTCCGAGCTGATGGACAAGCTGTCCGAGGCGATGAACGGCAGCGATCCCCGAGCGACGCTCTTCGCGCAGGCCGGTCGGCCTGCGGGCGGGGGGGCGTCGTGACGGCGCGCCGGCGCACGACGACGCGCGTGAGCGTCGACGCCGAGCGCGGCGTGTTCATGATCTCGGTCGCCGCCGAGCTCGCCGAGATGCACCCGCAGACGCTGCGCATGTACGAGCAGCGCGGGCTGATCTGCCCGCAGCGCTCGCCGAAGGGCACGCGCCTGTACTCGCAGGCGGACGTCGAGCTGCTGCGCCGCATCCAGGAGATGACGAGCGAGCTCGGCCTGAACCTCGCGGGCGTCGAGCGTGTGCTCGCGCTCGAGGAGCAGCTCGAGGCCACCCGCCGGCGTCTCGCCGACCTCGAGGACGCAGAGCCGCGAGGCCCGCGCCGAGATGGACGCCGAGCTCGCGGAGACGCGCCGCGCGCTGCGCGGCGGCGAGCTCGTGCCCGTGCGTCGCTCGTCGACCGCCGTCGTCCGCGCCGCGGACGTGCGCACCCGGCGCCTCCGCGTCGAGCGCGACCGCTGAGCTCCGGCGCGTCGCGGTCGCCGCGATCCCTGCTTCCCCGCGTGCCCCGGACGTCGCGATCGCGGCGCCCACCGGTCACACCCCGCGCGCAACCCTCCCGGGCCGAGGACCCCCGCCACCACCGAACGCTCCCTGGGCCGAATAATGCACGACCACCAGGCTTCCGCCGACCCGTCACCAACGGCGCTCCCCGCGGGCCGAGAACGTCACGATGACCAGCCGGTTTCCGGCCCGCTCAGTGGGGACCCGGCCGTGGCCCGGATCGCTGCGCGCCAGCACGGGCTCGTCACGGCCGGCCAGCTGCGCGCCATCGGCGTCGCCCGCGGGGCGAGAGCCCACCGGAGCGCTCGCGGTCGTCTGCATCCCGTGCACGCCGGCGTGTATCTCGTCGGTCATCCGGTGGCGCCGCCGTACGCCCGTGAGCTGGCCGCCGTGCTCGCCTGCGGCCCCGGGGCGATCCTGAGCCATCGCGATGCCGCGGCGCTCTGGGGTCTGATGAGCCTCGAGACGCGCGGCGCCGTCGATGTCACGGTGCCCGAGCGTTCCGGTCGCCGCCGGCCGGGCATCCGGATCCACCGGCCACGACATCCGCCGACTCCCGCGGATCGCACGCGGCGCCACGGGGTGCCCGTGACGACCCCGGCCCGCACGCTGCTCGATCTGGCGGCGATCCTCGAGGCCCGGCGCCTCGCGCGGCTCACCGAGGAGGCGGTGCGCATGCGGCTCGTGTCTCCGCGGTCGGCGCGGGCGGCCATCGAACGCAGTCCTGCGGCGCGGGGCGCAGCGCGATTCGCGAAGGTCCTCGCCGCGTCCGATCGCACCCCGCGGCTGACACGGTCCGCCGCCGAGCGCCGGCTCCTCGAGCTCGTCCGCGCCGCGGCGCTTCCCGACCCCGAGGTGAACATCCGGCTGCTCGGTCGCGAGCGGGACCTCGTGTGGCGCCGAGAGCGTCTCGTCGTCGAGGTCGACGGGTTCGCGTTCCACGGCAGCCGTGCGGCGTTCGAGCGCGATCGCTCCCGTGACGCCGAGCTCGTCGCCGCAGGCCTGCGCGTCGTCCGCGTGACCTGGCGGCAGCTCGAGGACGAGCCGCAGGCGGTCGTCGCGCGGCTCGCGGCAGCGCTGGCGACGGGACGGGCCCGACGATCGCGCCGCGCGCCCGCCCCACCGCGGGCCGACTGTGACAGGGTCGTCGTGCCCGGTTCGGCCGGTCACACGGGTGCCGCGCGCCGGGCCGAATGACGCAGCGCCATGCTGCAGAAGTCGGCCCGGCAAGGTTGGCGGGGGTGGTTGCGCTTGAACCACATATCTGAGTCGAGTACACTTAGATCTACATGAACGCCGACCGCTTCACCATCAAGACGCAGGAGGCCGTCCAGGCGGCACTCTCACTCGCCGCCCAGCGCCGCAACCCGCAGGCGACGCCCGAGCATCTGCTCGCCGCGCTCCTCGAGCAGGAGGGCGGGCTCGTCCCGTCCGTGCTGCTGAAGCTCGGGGTCGACGCCGCGGCCGTCCGTCGCGACGTGAACGCCGCGCTCGACGCGCTTCCCACGATGGGCTCCGGCGGCGAGGCCTCGAACGCCTCCTCCGAGCTCATCCAGGTGCTGCAGCGCGCCGAGGACGCGATGCGCGAGATGGGCGACGAGTACGTCTCCACGGAGCACGTGCTGCTCGCACTCGCCGGTCAGGACACGCCCGCCGGCGTGGCGCTGCGCGGTCACGGCGCGACGCCCGAGGCGCTCGCCGAGGCGATCGCCCAGGTCCGCGGCCCGCACCGCGTCACCGACCAGAACGCCGAGGAGCGATTCCAGTCGCTGCAGAAGTACGGCGTGGACCTCACCGAGCGGGCCGCCGAGGGCAAGCTCGACCCGGTGATCGGCCGCGACGACGAGATCCGCCGGGTGATCCAGGTGCTCTCGCGGCGCACGAAGAACAACCCGGTCCTCATCGGCGAGCCCGGCGTCGGCAAGACGGCGATCGCCGAGGGCCTCGCGCAGCGGATCGTCTCGGGCGACGTCCCGGCCTCGCTCAAGGACCGCCGCGTGATGTCGCTCGACATCGGCGCGATGGTCGCCGGCTCGAAGTACCGCGGCGAGTTCGAGGACCGCCTGAAGGCCGTCCTCAAGGAGATCGCCGACGCGGGCGGTCAGATCATCCTCTTCATCGACGAGCTCCACACGATCGTCGGTGCGGGCGCCGCCGAGGGCGCGGTGGATGCCGCGAACCTGCTCAAGCCGATGCTCGCCCGCGGCGAGCTGCGCGCGGTCGGCGCCACGACGCTCGACGAGTACCGCAAGCACATCGAGAAGGACCCCGCCCTCGAGCGCCGCTTCCAGCCGGTCATGGTCGGCGAGCCGAGCGTCGAGGACACGGTCGCGATCCTCCGCGGGCTGCGCAGGCGCTACGAGGAGCACCACAACGTCACGATCCAGGACTCCGCGCTGATCGCAGCCGCGACGCTCAGCGACCGCTACATCGCCGACCGCTTCCTGCCCGACAAGGCGATCGACCTGATCGATGAGTCGGCGTCGCGCGTGAAGATCGAGATCGACTCGGTCCCCGAGGAGATCGACGAGGTCGAGCGTCGCATCCAGCAGCTCGAGATCGAGAAGACCTCGCTCGAGCGCGAGAAGGACGACAAGGCGACGGCCGCGCGCCTCGAGGCGCTCGAGCGCGAGCTCGCCGAGCTCGGCGAGCGCGCCGCCGGCATGACGGCCGAGTGGCAGGCCGAGAAGGCGAAGATCGCGGGCGTCGGCGACGTGCGCGAGCGCCTGGCGACGGCCGAGCGCGAGCTCGAGATCGCCACGCGCGAGGGGAACCTCGAGCGCGCGGCGGAGCTGCGCCACGGCACGATCCCCGAGCTCGAGGCCCAGCTCGAGAGCGTCCTGGAGGTCGAGGGCGAGGTCGCCGAGCACCACGAGAACCGGTTCTTCAAGGAGCAGGTGGACGCCGAGGACATCGCCGAGGTCGTCGCGCGGTGGACCGGCATCCCCGTCGCGCGCATCGAGGAGTCCGAGTCCGCGAAGCTCGTGCACCTCGAGGACCGCCTGCACGAGCGCGTCGTCGGCCAGGAGGAGGCCGTCAGCGCAGTCGCGAACGCGATCCGCCGCTCGCGCGCCGGCCTGCAGGATCCGGACCGCCCGATCGGCACGTTCCTGTTCGCCGGGCCGACCGGCGTCGGCAAGACCGAGCTCGCGCGCGCACTCGCCGAGTTCATGTTCGACAGCCAGGACGCGATGGTCCGGATCGACATGAGCGAGTACGGCGAGAAGCACACCGTCTCGCGCCTCGTCGGCGCGCCTCCCGGCTACGTCGGCTACGAGGAGGGCGGCCAGCTCACCGAGGCCGTGCGCCGGCGCCCGTACACCGTCGTCCTGCTCGACGAGCTCGAGAAGGCCCACGGCGACGTGTTCAACACGCTGCTGCAGGTGCTCGACGACGGGCGCCTGACCGACGGTCAGGGCCGCACCGTGGACTTCAAGAACGCCGTGCTGATCATGACCTCGAACGTCGGCTCGCAGACGGGCGACTACGAGGAGGCGATCCGCCAGTCGTTCAAGCCCGAGTTCATCAACCGCCTCGACGACATCGTCGTGTTCGACCGCCTCGACCGCGAGCAGATCGGCGCGATCGTGGACCTGCAGGTCGCCCGCCTGATCACCCGGGTGCGCGAGCGCGGGATCGCGGTCGAGCTCTCCGATGACGCGCGCACGCTGATCGGCAACCTCGGCTACGACCCGACCTACGGCGCGCGCCCGCTGAAGCGCGTGATCCAGAAGCGGCTCGTGGACCCGCTGGCGCTGCGGATTCTCGACGGCACGTTCGCCGAGGGCGACACGGTCCGCGTCGACGCCCGCGAGGGCGAGCTCGTCCTCGAGCGCGTCGACGTGGCCGCAGCGGCGGCGTGATTCAGCGGCGGTAGGCCCCGCTCGCGCTCGGTCAGCGCGTGCCCGGCAGGTGGTCCGTGTCGGTCAGCGGCATAGATCTCGGGCCTGCGCGACGCGCGCGCGTGATGGGCGATCGAGCGCAGTGGCGGGTCCGGACGGCGCGGTGAGCGCGCGAGCGTCGGGGTAGGCCATGCGGGCCGAGATGCCGTGCGACGCCGGAAGGCCGACGTTCGCGACCGCGAGATTGAGGTTGGCGACCGCCGCAACGAGGATCAGCGCGGCGAGGACGAGGCCCTGGCGCCGTGGCGCGGTGGAGGCGGGCCGGTCCATCACCGTGGTCGTCGTCATCGGGAGAACCCTCTCACGCCGGGCGGGTGCACGTCGGCATGCCGACGCGGGCGGCGCGGGGGCGGGATAGGGTGCGCGGCCGTGACCCGCGATGCGCGTCCCGATGGGCGACTCCTGCCGTGGGCGCTGGGCGCGCTCGCGTTCGCCCTCGCGTTCTGGCAGCGGCCGCTCGCGGCCTACACGGACACCCGCATCGAGCTCGGCGCCGACCCCGGGCTGTTCCTCGAGCGCGTCGCGCACCTGTGGAGCTCGACGTGGGATCTCGGCCACGTCCAGGCCAGCCAGTTCGCCGGCTACCTGTTCCCGATGGCGCCGTACTTCGCGCTCGCGGACGCGATCGGCGTGCCGCCCGCGGTCGCCCAGCGTGTGTGGGTCGGGCTGCTCCTGGCGCTCGCCGCGTGGGGCGTCGTGCGGCTGCTCGACCGTCTCTGGGACCCGCGCCGCGGCGTGGCGCACCTGGTCGCGGGCGTGCTCTACCTCGCCTCGCCCTACGTCGTCGTCGTGATGAACCGGGGGAGCGCGTGGCTCCTGGCCTACGCGGCCCTGCCCTGGCTGCTGGTGCTGGCGCACGACGGCATCCGCCGGCCGGGGAGCTGGCGCGCGCCCGCCGCGGCCGGGCTGATCGTCGCGGCGGCTGGCGGCGGGATCAACGCGGCCGTGCTCTTCTGGGTGCTCGCCGGGCCGGTCGCGCTGCTCGCCTGGGAATGGGCCGCCGGTCGCCGCGAGGCGCGCGCGATCGCGGGCTACGCGTGGCGGTGGGCGTTGTGCGCGGTGCTCGTGTCGCTGTGGTGGCTCGTGCCGCTGGCGCTCGCGGGCCGCTACGGCACCGACTACCTCTCCTACAGCGAGCGGCCGGAGTCGATCCTCGCGACGCCCAGCGCCTCCGAGTCGCTGCGGCTGCTCGGGTACTGGGTCGCGTACTTCGGCACCGGCTTCGACGGGTTGGAGCCCGTCGTGCCGGCGATCGGGTCGTACCTCTTCCAGCCGCTCGTCATCGCCGGGTCGCTCGCGATCCCGCTGGCCGCGCTTGCCGGCCTGCCCTGGACGCGCCGCTGGCCCTACGCCGGGTTCTTCGCGCTGCTGCTGGCGGGCGGGGTCCTGGTCATGGCCGCGGGCTTCCCGGACGGCACGCTCCTGCACGGCCTGCTCACCGACGCCTACTACGAGGCCGGCCCGCTGCAGATCCTGCGCACGACGTACAAGGCCGCGCCGCTGGTCGCCGTCGCCGTCGCCGTCCTGGCGGGCGTGGCGGCGGCGCTGCTCATCGCGCGCGCCCGCGATCCCGGCCTGCGGCTGCTCGGCACGCGCGCGCCCGTCTGGGCGCTCGGCGTGCTGGCGGTCCCGGTGATGCTGTGGGGCGCGCCGCTGTGGCGGGGCACCGCGATCGATCCCCAGGTCAGCTACGACGCCGTCCCGGAGGCGTGGCGCGCCGCGGTCGACGACGCGCAGACCGCGACGCCCCCGAACACGCGCATCGCGGTCCTGCCTGGCGAGGTCTTCGGCTGGTACACGTGGGGCGGCACGTGGGACCCGATCGCGCCGGCGATCTCGCGCCGGCCCGTGGTCGAGCGCACGCTGCTGCCGTGGGCCGATCCGCGCTCGAGCGAGTTGCTCGTCGCGGTCGACGACCTCGTGCAGCAGGGTCGCCTGACGCCCGGGCAGCTGCCGCCGCTGCTGCGGCTGCTCGGGGTCGGGCGCACGCTCGTCGGGTCGGACACGCGCCGCCTGCGCAGCGGCGCCCTCGACGCCGCGCGCGCGGCCGAGGTGCTCGAGGCGCAGCCCGGGTTCCGGCGTCCCGCCGCCCGCTACGGGCCCGAGGAGGACCGCGTTCCGCAGGACGGCCGCGGCGGGCCGGTCCGCCGCCTGCCGCAGGTGCGCGCTACGACGAGGACGCACGACGCTCGCGCCGAACTGCTCGCGGGCCACCTGTTCGAAGTCCCGGCCGGCATCGCCCTCGTCGGCGATCGACGGCGAGGCAGCCCACGCGAACAGCCGCAGCGCGACGTCGCGTTCCTTCGCGTCAGCGGACAGGTCACGCTGCGGGGTGGCGTCCGTCGCGCTGTCGCGGCGCAGCCCAGAACCAGCGTGAACGCGAGCGGCTGTAGTGGTGCGCGCAGGCCGGTGCGAGGCCCGAGCGCCGCGCGGTGCACCGCTGCCGGCGCTTCCAGTAGCCAGGCTGACCGGGCAGCTCGGGAACAGATGCCCCAGCCGCGTCTTGGCCGCCGCAAGGAAGTCGCGATCAGTGCCGACATCGAGGCCCCGCCCGCCGGTGAGGCGCTCGGGCGCGACGCGGTCGCCATCTGACGCGCGTGGCGCCCGCGAGCCTCGACGGCCTGCGCGTGCTG
This sequence comes from uncultured Actinomycetes bacterium, assembly GCA_963787935.1. Classification (GTDB taxonomy): domain Bacteria; phylum Actinomycetota; class Thermoleophilia; order Solirubrobacterales; family Solirubrobacteraceae; genus F1-60-MAGs163. Next base: position 160,179 of record CAWBEV010000001.1, read on the forward strand.
GTGCTCACCGCACGCGACTGGACGCACCCCCAGGCCGGTGGCTCCGGCGAGAACCTGTTCCAGCAGGCGATGCGCTGGCGCGCGCGCGGCGCGCAGATCGCGGTGGTCGCGGGCGGCTACCACGGCGGCGCCCGGGTCGCCCGCGTGGACGGCGTGCCGATCCTGCGGCTCGGCACCGACGAGACCGTGTTCGCCCACGCGGCTTCCCGCGGCGCCGCGGGCCGCCTGCCGGCCGCGGACGTCGTGCTCGAGATCGTCAGCGGCGTCTTCTTCCTCACGCCGCTCTGGCGACCGCGCACGCCCCGCGTGGTCTGGCTCCACCACGTCCACCGCGAGCAGTACGTCGAGCAGTACGGCCCGATCGTCGGCCGCACCGCGGGCTTCGCGCTCGAGACCGTCCCGGTGCGCACTATCTACCGCCACGCCCGGATGCTCGTGCCGTCGCGGCCCGTCGCCGACGCGCTCGTCGCGGCGGGGGCGGACGCCGCGCGCGTGACCGCGAACCACAACGGCCTCGACCTCGACGCGTTCGCCGCGGGCGAGCGGGCCGCGGAGCCGACCCTGCTCGCGCTCGGCCGGCTGCGTCGCTACAAGCGCGTGCACCTGCTGCTCGACGTCCTCGAGCAGCTGCCGGGGGTGGTCCTCGAGGTCGCCGGCGACGGCGATCAGCGCGCGGCGCTCGAGGCCGACGCCCGCCGAAGCGGGCTCGAGGGCCGCGTGCGCTTCCACGGGTTCGTGGACGCGCCGACCCGCCTGCGGCTGCTCCAGCGCGCCTGGCTCCACGTCACCGCATCGGCCGCCGAGGGGTGGGGGATGACGGTCACCGAGGCGGGCGCCTGCGCGACGCCCACCGCCGCGCTCGCGGTCGGCGGGCTGACCGAGGCGATCGTCGACGGCCGGACCGGCGTGCTCGCGACGGACGTGGACGGGCTGGCCGCCGCCATACGCGACCTGCTGGGCGACCCCGCCCGGCGCGAGGCGATGGGCGCGGCGGCGCGCGCCCGTGCGGCGACGTTCAGCTGGGAGCGGACGGCGGACGTGACCGCGCGTGCGCTGCTGGACGAGCTGGCCGCGTCCGGTCGGCGATGACGAACAGCCGGCCCGAGGCCGGTCCCGGGCGCGGCGCGAGGCTCGCGGGCGGCCAGTCGAGGTAGGCACCGCGCAGGTAGCTCAGCAGCGCGCCGGCGTCGCGGCGCCAGCGGGCGCGCGCGCCGTCGAGGAGCAGCCGGTCGCCCGCCTCGTAGTCGCCCTGGAAGCCGAGGCGCAGCTCGGCGGCGGGCGCCGCGGCGCGGAACATCGCAACGACCTCCGCGTCGGCCGGCAGGCCGTACCGCAGGTGCTCGTCGAGGAACCCGAGGCGCACGCCGAGGTCGCGCTCGAGGGTCGCCGCGAGCCGCTCCTCGGCGGCGGCGTGGGCGGGCGTGTGGCGTGGGCAGCAGAGCACTATCCGCTCGCGGGCGACGCGCACCAGCTCGCCGACGTGCGCCGCGCGCAGCGCGGGCGGCACGTGCTCGAGCACGTCCGAGCTGGCGACCGCGGCGAAGGCGCCGTCGGCGAACGGCAGCGGGGCGTCCGGGCGCAGCAGGACGTCTGCGCCGGCCTCGAGGTTCGCGCTGACGACGCGCGCGCCGGGCAGCAGCCCCGCCAGCTCGCGGCCGCGGCCGCCGACGTCGAGCACCGACGCGCAGCCGCCCAGGCACCCCGCGACGACCGTCAGCCGGTCGCGCTTGTCGGGCGGCCACAGCAGGCGACGCGGTGAGCGGGTCCGGCGGGGCACGGCCCGGACGCTATCGGCGCCGCCGCGTCGGTCGCGCGGCAGGTCGCCGCCGCATATGGTGCCCACCATGCCCAACGCGGACTACATCGTCGTCGGCGCCGGCTCGGCCGGCTGCGTGCTCGCGAACCGCCTCTCGGAGGACCCGGGCGTCCGCGTGCTGCTGCTCGAGGCCGGCGGGGGCAACCGCCATCCGAGCGTGATCACCCCGGCGGCCTTCGCGCAGCAGTTCAAGACCGCGCGCGACTGGGCGATGGAGACCGAGCCCGAGCCGCACTGCGAGGGTCGCCACCTGTTCTCGCCGCGCGGCAAGGGCCTCGGCGGCTCGAGCGACCAGGCTGGTAGAGGACCACAGGGCGGACGGGTTCCTGCAGTTCGCGGGGCTGTTCGTCGCGCTCGCCCGGGCGTGGATGGGGTTCACCTACTACCTCAACCGCTTCGACACGGACGACGTCGTCCACCGCCTGCTGGTCTCGCTCGGCATGCTCACGGTCGCCGGCTTCGCCGTCGCGATCGGCGACCCTGACGGCGTCAACGGGTCGGCCCGCCTCGCGCTCTCGTACGTGGCGATGCACGTCGTGCTGCTCGCGCTGTATCTGAGGGCCTGGCGGCACGTGCCCCAGGCCCATCAGGCGATCGTCCTCTACTTCTGGCGGTTCGGCAGCGGTGCCGTGCTGTGGGCATCGGGGTCCTCGACGACGACGTACACGCCGGTCGTCCGGTAGGAGACGTGCAGGCGTCCCGGCTCGCCGGGCTCGGGGCGCGAGCCGCACATCACTATGCCGGTGTCGTAGGTGAGCCCGGCGTGGGCGAGGCGTCCCTCGTCGGCCGCAGGCACGCGAGGCCGCGGGTGAAGCCCAACGCGCGCTCGAGCAACTCGATCGCGGCCGCGGCGTCGTCGCAGTGGAGTGCCGCAGCCCGTCTAGACCCTATGGCCGTTGGCCCGTCGCGGGTTGACGGCCGGGTGTAGTTGGCCGGACGCTCCTCGCGGGGGTTTGTCTGGCTGGAGGAGTGGCCTGCGGCTGACCCCAGAGCTGTGAGGAGGTCCGGCCATGGCCGGAACGATGACGTGGGTCGGTCTTGATGTCCATGCGCGCTCGACGCACGGCGCGGCGATCGACTCGATGACCGGTGAGCTGATCAGCCTGCGGTTCGGGCCCGGGATCGAGGGGCCGGTCGCGTGGCTGCAGGAGCTGCGGGGCCCGGTCCGTGCATGCTATGAGGCCGGGCCGACAGGGTTTGGGCTCTAGCGTGCCGCCACGGCGGCGGGGATCGCGATGCAGGTGATCGCGCCGGGCAAGACGCCGCGGGGGCCGTCGGACAGGGTCAAGACCGACCGCAAGGACGCTGAGCTCTTGGCGCGGTTGCTGCTTGCCGGGTCGCTGCGCCGGGTGGTGGTCCCGGCGCCGGAGGTCGAAGCCGCCCGCGAGATGACCCGCGCCCATGATGCCTGCCGGCGTGATCTGATGAACGCGCGCCACCGCGTCAGCAAGATGCTGCTGCGCCATGGCCGCGTCTATCCCAAGCCGACGACCTGGACGGTCGAGCAGCGCCGCTGGCTGGCCTCCCAGCGCTTTGATCAGCCGGTCAGCGACGCTGTGTTCGCCGACCTGCTGGCCGCCGTCGACGGGCTCAGCGTGCGCAAGGCGCAGATCGCGCTGCAGCTCTCGCGGCTGGCGAGCGACCCTGCGTGGTGGCCGACCGTCGCGCGCCTGCGCGCGTTCCGCGGGATCGACACCCTGACTGCGCTGTCGCTGCATCTCGAGCTCGGCGCGGACTGGAAGCGCTTTGAGAAGGCTTCGGCGCTCTCGGCGTGGCTGGGCTTGACACCGTCGCTGAACCAGTCCGGCGAGTCCTCCAGGCAGGGATCGATCACCAAGACCGGCTCGATGCTCGCCCGCCGCCTGCTGGTCGAGTCCGCCTGGCACTCCAGCCGCCCGCCCCGGTTGGGCGCCACGCTCGCCAACCGCCAGGCCGGCCAGCCCGAACACATCCTCGCGATCAGCAACCGCGCACCGGAGCGCCTGCACCACGTCAACCGCAGCATGAAAGCGCGCGGCAAGCCGCACAACGCGACGCGTGGTGCTGTCGAGCCGACTAACCGTCGGCTGACAGCACCACGGTCGGTGGGCCGGGGCGCCGGGCCATCAGCGGCCGGCACGCGCGATTCACTATGAGCAACACCCGCAGCGCGGGCGTCACGCTCGCTTCTAGACAGCACAAGCCGGCAGCACGAAACCGGGCCCTGAGGTACCCAACCCTCGCATCATCAGACTGGCACCGCCGACACCGAGCCCAGCGTCCCGGCCCACCGACCAACACCCCGCCGACGGCCACCAAGCCGACGCGATCACCCACGCCAACTTGACAAACCAACCGCCATATCAGCTGATCGTCAGCGTCAGCCGGTCCCAGAGGAACGGGCTGCTGGACGTGCCGCGCCGGTAGGCCCGGTTCGTGTCGAACTGCAGCGTCCAGCGACCGCTGCGCGGCCGGAACGGGAACAGCTTGCGCTTCGCCGTGCGCGTGATCGTGCCGCACGCGCCGGCTCCGGCACCGAGGGCGACGGTGCGCCGCACCCGCTTGCGCGGATCGACGTAGTGCACGTAGACGACGGGCGCCGCGGAACCCGCCGGCGTTCCGACGCCGAACCCGATCGCCGAGAACCGCACCCGCAGCCGCGCCGGGTCGCCCGAACCGGGGGTGAAGTCGCCGCGGACGCGTGCCGCGCGGAACGTCGTCTCGGCGGCGATCGCGCCCTGGCTCAGCTGCAGCGTGTGCCCGCTCTCGTTCGCCCCGGTGCCCTCCTCGGGCGGCGCCGGGACCGGGAGCGCGAGGTCCACGGAGCCTGCGGCGTCGGCGGTCGCCGTGGAGATGATCCCGCCGTTCAGCAGCACGAGGAGCGGCGCGCCGGCGTCGAACCCGCTGCCGCTCACGCGGACCTGCTGGGTCGTGTCGGCGGCGTAGCAGGCGCGATCGGTGCTCACCGTCGCCGCGCCGGCCGCGGCGGGGCAGATCGTCGCCCCGAGCACGGTCGTCGCGATGGCCATCCGTGCCGCGCGCGCGTTCATGGCCGGGCAGGATGACGGATCGGAGCGCCTCACGCGACGGACGCGGCACGGCCGGATCGGGTAGAACCCGGCGCAAGCGATCACGGAGGCCAGATGCCGACCTACATCATGCTGTCGAAGCTGACGCCCGAGGGCGTCTCCACGATCAAGAACAACCCGCAGCGGATCCGCGAGGTCAACAAGGAGGTGGAGCAGCTCGGCGCGACCGTCAAGGCGCAGTGGTCGACGCTCGGCCGGTATGACTTCGTGAACGTCGTGGAGGCCCCCGACGACATCACGATGGCGCGCGTCTCGCTCGAGCTCGGCTCGCGCGGCACCGCGACCTACGAGACGCTCGCGGCGTTCCCGGTGGACGACTTCATCGCAAGCCTGTGAGCCGCGGCGCGGCGGCGCGCGGATGAAGGTCCTCGTCGTCGGCGGCGGCGGTCGCGAGCACGCGATCGTCCGCGCGCTGGCGCGCTCGCCACAGGCGCCCGAGCTCCTGTGCGCGCCCGGCAATCCCGGCATCGCCCGGGACGCCGCGCTGCATCCGGTGGCGGTGGACGACGTCGCCGGGCTCGTCGCGCTCGCGCGCGACGAGCAGGCCGACCTCGTGGTCGTCGGCCCGGAGGGGCCGCTCGTCGCCGGGCTCGTGGACGCGCTCGCGGCGGCCGGCGTCGCGGCCTTCGGGCCGAGCGCCGCGGCCGCGCGGCTCGAGGGCTCGAAGGCGTTCGCCAAGGAGATCATGGCCGCGGCGGGCGTCCCGACCGCGGCCTGGACGCCAGTCGACGACGTCGCCGGCGGGATGGCCGCGATCGCGCGCTATCCGGTCGTCCTGAAGTTCGACGGGCTCGCCGCGGGAAAGGGCGTCGTGATCGCCGAGGACGAGGGCCAGGCGCGCGCCGCGCTCGAGGCGTTCCTGCTCGAGCGGCGCTTCGGGCCTGGGCGCGTCGTCGTCGAGGAGCATCTCGAAGGCGAGGAGCTCTCACTGCTCGCGCTCTGCGACGGCGAGCGGGCGCTGCCGATGGCGCCGGCGCAGGACTACAAGCGGATCTTCGACGGCGATGCCGGGCCGAACACCGGCGGCATGGGGTCCTACTCGCCGGTCGCGGGCGTCGACGATGCGCTCGTGCGGCAGATCGCGGCGACCGTTCACCAGCCGGTCGTCGACGAGCTGGCGCGGCGCGGCACGCCGTTCCACGGCGTGCTCTACGCGGGCATCATGCTCACCGCGGATGGCCCGAGGGTGCTCGAGTTCAACACGCGCTTCGGCGACCCCGAGACGCAGGCCGTGCTCCCGCGCCTGCGCAGCGACCTGCTCGCCCACCTGCGGTCCGCCGCGCGCACGGGCGGTCTCGACGGTACGACGCTCGACTGGGACCCGCGCACGGCCGTGACGCTCGTGCTCGCCGCGGCGGGCTACCCCGAGTCGCCGCGCACCGGGGACGCGATCAGCGGGCTCGACGCGCTCGCGCCGGAGATCGAGGTCACGCACGCCGGGACGGCGGAGCGCGACGGCGTGCTCGTCACCGCGGGCGGGCGCGTCCTGAACGTCACGGCGCTCGGCGCCACGGCGGCGGAGGCCCGCGCCGCCGCCTATGCTGCCGCGGACGTGATCGAATTCGAAGGCAGGCAGATGCGCCGCGACATCGCGCAGCGCGCCGTGGGGCGCACGACATGACCGACCGGCCGGCGGAACTGACCCAGGCCGAGGCCGAGACCGCCTTCGAGGGGCTCGAGGTCGACGCGCCGCGCGTCGGCATCATCATGGGCTCGAAGTCCGACATGGAGGAGATGGAGAAGGCGGGCGCGGTGCTCGCCGATCAGGGCGTCTCCTTCGAGATCCGCGTGATGTCGGCCCACCGCGACCCCGAGACCGTCGCCGACTACTGCCGCAACGCGCGGATGCGCGGCCTGCGGGTCATCATCGCCGGGGCCGGCCTGTCGGCCGCGCTGCCCGGGGTCGCCGCGGCGCACACCGACCTGCCGGTCATCGGCGTGCCGCTCTCGAGCCGTCTCAGCGCCGCCGGCGGGCTCGACGCGATCCTCAGCGTCGTCCAGATGCCCCCGGGCGTGCCGGTCGCGAGCGTCGGGCTCGACAACGCGAAGAACGCCGGCCATCTCGCGGTGCGGATCCTGAACGCGTGATCGAGCGCTACACACGCCCCGGCATGGGCGCGCTGTGGACCGACCACGCGCGCATGGAGGCGTGGCGCACGGTCGAGGTCGCGGCCTGCGAGGAGATGGACGGCCCGACGCCGGACGATCTGGAGGCGATCCGCGGCGCGAGGTTCACCGTCCACGACGTCCAGGAGCGCGAGCGCGTCACCGACCACGACGTGGCGGCGTTCGTGGACGTCCTGTCGGAGAGCGCCGGGCCGGCCGGCCGCTGGATCCACTACGGGCTCACCTCGAGCGACGTGCTCGACACCGCGCTCGCCGTGCAGCTCGCGCTCGCGGGCGAGATCGTCCTCGCCGGGGCCGACGCGCTCGTCGCGGCGCTCGTCGCCCAGGCGCGCGCCCACGTGGACACCGTCTGCGTCGGGCGCACCCACGGCGTCCACGCCGAGCCGACGACCTTCGGCATCAAGCTCGCGGGCTTCGCGATGGAGGCCGCGCGCAACCGCGAGCGGCTGCGGCGCGCGTTCTGTGACGTCGCGTTCGGAGCGATCAGCGGCGCGGTCGGCACGTACTCGGCGACCGACCCCGACTTCGAGCGTCGCGTGCTCGCGCGGCTCGGCCTGCAGGCCGAGCCGGTCTCGACGCAGGTCGTGCCGCGCGATCGCCACGCCGAGCTGCTGCAGGCGGTGGCGCTCGCGGGCGCCGGGCTCGAGCGCCTGGCGACGGAGATCCGCCACCTGCAGCGCACCGAGGTGCTCGAGGCGCGCGAGCCGTTCCGCGCCGGGCAGAAGGGCTCCTCGGCGATGCCGCACAAGCGCAACCCGATCACGACCGAGCGGATCACCGGGCTCGCGCGCGTCCTGCGCGGGAACGCCCAGGCCGCCGTCGAGAACGTCGCGCTCTGGCACGAGCGCGACATCAGCCACTCGGGCGCCGAGCGCGTGATCATCCCCGACTCGCTGATCCTCCTGGACTACCTCCAGCACCTCGCGGTCCGCGTCGTCGAGGGCCTCGTGGTCGACGCCGAGCGGATGCGCGCGAACCTCGGCCTGACCCACGGCGCGCTGTTCAGCCAGCGCGTGCTGCTCGCGCTCGTCGCGAACGGCATGGCGCGCGACGAGGCCTACCGGATCACCCAGGAGAGCGCCCAGCGCGCGTGGGATACCGGGACGCCGCTGCGCGAGCTGCTCGAGGGGCAGGACCTGGGACTCGACCTCGACGCGGTCTTCGACCTCGGGCACTACACGCGACATGCCGGCGAGATCGTCGCGCGGCTCGACGCGCTCGGCTGACACACGGCTTTCCGAAGTCTTTGCCCGCGCGCACCTACGGTGCCCGGCCATGCGCTCACGCCACCGTAGTTTCCCGAACCCGAGATGGGGTTTCAGCGCTTTCGCGCGGATCGTTCGCGATCGTAGGTTCAGCGCATGAAGACGTGGATCCTGCGCGGTGCCCTGGCGCTCGGCGCGCTCTTCCTGGTGATTCAGCTCGTCCCCTACGGGCGCGACCACGCGAATCCCCCGGTCACGAAGGCCGCAACGTTCACGAGCCCGAAGGTCCAGCAGCTCATCACCGACTCGTGCGCGGACTGCCACAGCAACGTCACGAAATGGCCGTGGTACACGAACGTCGCGCCGGCCTCGTGGCTCGTGCAGTCCGACGTCGACGGCGGGCGTCAGGTCCTGAACCTCTCCGAGTGGGACACGCCCCAGCCGTCGGCCGACGACATCGCCGAGCAGATCAACAGCGGGGAGATGCCGCCGCTGAAGTACACGATCATGCCGAACCACGCGAACGGCCGGCTCTCCGATCAGGACAAGAAGCTCCTCGTGGCGGCGTTCGCAAAGCTCTACGCGACCGACCCGCCGAACGGGATCAAGCAGGGCGGCGGCGGCTGAGCGCGCGTACGCTCCCGGGGTGCCCGCCGCGCGCCGCCCCCGCCCGCCGCTGCGCCGCGTCCTGCTCTGGGGCACCGGCGGCGCGCTCGCACTGCTGCTCGTGATCCAGCTCGTCCCGTACGGCCGTGACCACGCGAACCCGCCCGTCACGCAGGCCGCGCGGCTCGATCCGGCCACGCAGCGGATCGTGACCGTCGCGTGCGCCGACTGCCACAGCAACCTCACGCGCTGGCCGTGGTACACGAGCGTCGCCCCGATGTCGTGGTTCGCGCAGTCCGACGTGGACGGCGGGCGCTCGATCCTCAACTTCTCGCGCTGGGACACGCCGCAGCCGGCGGTCGACGATCTCGCCCAGGTGATCAGCGACGGTGAGATGCCGCCGCTGAAGTACCGGCTGCTGCCGAACCACGCCGACGCGCGCCTCTCGGGCGCCGAGCGCCGGACGCTCGTCGCCGGGCTGCGGCGGATGTATGCCACGGACCCGCCGGCGGGCATCAAGCGGCTCGGCACGCGTCCGCGCCAGTAGCCGCGGCCGTTGCTAGCGTTGCGCCCGTGACCGCGCTCGCCGACCTGCCCCTCATCGCCAGCGGGAAGGTCCGCGAGATGTACGACCTCGGCGACGACCTGCTGATGGTCGCGAGCGATCGGATCTCGACCTACGACGCCGTCCACCCGACGCCGATCCCGGACAAGGGCAAGGTGCTCACCGGCCTGTCCGTGCACTGGTTCGACCGCACCGGCCACCTCGTGCCGAACCATCTCGTCGCGTTCGCCGACGGGGTGCCCGCGGAGGCGCGCGGGCGCGGGCTCGTCGTGCGCCGGCTCGCGATGCTCCCGGTCGAGTGCGTCGTGCGCGGGTACATCACCGGCTCGGGCTGGAAGGACTACCAGGCGACCGGCTCGGTCTCCGGCGTGCGTCTGCCTGCGGGCCTGCAGGAGTCCGAGGAGCTGCCCGAGCCGATCTTCACGCCGAGCACGAAGGCCGAGAGCGGGCACGACGAGGCGATCGACTTCGACCAGTCGGCCGAGCTCGTCGGCGACCGCGCGCTGATGGAGCGCGTGCGCGACGCGTCGCTCGCGCTCTACGCCTTCGCCGCCGAGCATGCGCGCGCCAACGGCGTGATCCTCGCGGACACGAAGTTCGAGTTCGGGCTCGATGCGAACGGCGTGCTGACCGTCGGCGACGAGGTCCTCACGCCGGACTCCTCGCGCTACTGGCCGGCCGAGGACTACGCGATCGGCCGCGGCCAGCCGAGCTTCGACAAGCAGTACGTGCGCGACTGGGCATCGCAGAGCGGCTGGGACAAGAGCCCGCCGGCGCCCTCGATCCCGGACGAGGTCGTCACCGGCACCCGCGCGCGGTACGTCGAGGCGTACGAGCGGATCACCGGGGAGCCGTTCCAGTCGTGGCTCGACCGATCGCAGGGAGGCCGTTGATGCGCGCGCGCGTGCTGATCCGCCCGAAGGCGGGGATCCTCGATCCCCAGGGGGTCGCCGTCGAGCAGGCGCTGCCGGCGCTCGGCTTCGGCGGCGTCAGCAACGTCCATGTCGGCCGGCTCGTCGAGCTCGACGTCGAGGACCCGGCGCACCTCGACGAGATGTGTCGCCGGTTCCTGGCGAACCCGCTCGTCGAGGACTACGAGGTCGTGCTGATCGACGGCGCCGAGCGCTGAGCGTGCGGTTCGGCGTCCTTCAGTTCCCCGGCTCCTGCGACGAGGTCGACGCACAGCTCGCCGCCGCGCGCGCCGGCGAGTCGGTGCTGCTCTGGCACGGCGATCGCGACCTTCAGGGCGCGGACGCGGTGATCGTCCCCGGCGGGTTCTCCTACGGCGACTACCTGCGCGCCGGGGCGATCGCGCGGTTCGCGCCGGCGATGGAGTCGGTGATCGAGTTCGCGCACGACGGCGGCCTCGTGCTCGGGATCTGCAACGGCTTCCAGGTGCTCTGCGAGGCCGGGCTCCTGCCGGGCGCGCTGCTGCAGAACGCCAACCGGCGCTTCACCTTCCGCCAGGTGGACCTCACGGTCGTCAACGGCGACACGGCGTTCACGCGCGCGTGCACGCCGGGCGAGACGCTGAGCATCCCGGCCAAGCACCAGTCCGGCCGCTACTACGCGCCGGAGGCGACGCTCGACGATCTCGAGGCGCGCGGCCAGGTCGTGCTCCGCTACGCACCCGAGCAGAACTTCAACGGCTCGCTGCGCGACATCGCCGGCGTCAGCAACGCGGCCGGCAACGTCTTCGGGCTCATGCCGCACCCCGAGCACGCGGTGGACGCGCTCACAGGGTCCACCGACGGGCTGCGGATCTTCGAGTCGATGGCGCTCGCCGCGGAGCGCGCCCGTGCCTGAGACGACGCTCCCGACGGTCGACGACGCGCTCGCCCTCGGCCTGACCCGCACGGAATACGACCTCGTCTGCGAGAAGCAGGGACGCCCGCCGAACCAGGTCGAGCTCGCCATGTACTCGCTGCTGTGGAGCGAGCACTGCGCCTACAAGCACTCCAAGAAGCTCCTGCGCACGCTCCCGACCGAGGGTCCCGCGGTGCTCATGGGCCCGGGCGAGAACGCCGGCGCCGTGGACGTCGGGGGCGGCCTGGCGTGCGTCTTCAAGGTCGAGTCCCACAACCACCCGAGCGCGGTCGAGCCGTTCCAGGGCGCGGCCACCGGCGTCGGCGGCATCCTGCGCGACATCTTCGCCGTCGGCGCGCGCCCGATCGCCGTGCTCGATTCGCTGCGCTTCGGCGAGCCCGACCGCTCGGAGCGCTCGCGCTACCTCCTCGACGGCGCGGTCTCGGGCATCGGCCATTACGGCAACTCGATCGGCGTGCCGACGGTCGGCGGCGAGGTGTACTTCGAGGAGCCCTACGAGCAGAACTGCCTCGTGAACGCGATGGCGCTCGGGCTCGCTCGGACCGAGCGGCTCACGACGAGCGCCGCCGCCGGCATCGGCAACCTCGTGATCCTGTTCGGTGCGTCGACCGGGCGCGACGGCATCGGCGGCGCCTCCGTGCTCGCCTCGGCGGAGCTCGGCGAGCTCGGCGACGACAAGCGCCCGACCGTGCAGGTCGGGGACCCGTTCGAGGAGAGCAAGCTCGTCGAATGCTCGCTCGAACTGCTCGAGCAGGGACTGCTGGTGGCACTCCAGGACCTCGGCGCCGCGGGGCTCACCTCGTCGGCCAGCGAGATGGCGTCGAAGGGCCAGGTCGGCATCGACCTGCACGTGGACCGCGTGCCGCTGCGCGAGGCGGACATGGAGCCGTTCGAGATCATGGTCAGCGAGTCGCAGGAGCGGATGCTCTGCGTCGTCGCGCCGGCCCAGGCCGACGCGGTGATCGCGATCACCGACCGCTGGGAGGTCCACGGCACGGTCATCGGCGAGGTCACCGGCAGCGGGCGCATGCGCGTGCTGCGCGGCGACGAGGTCGTCGGGGACATGCCGGTCGCGGCGCTCGTGGACGACTGCCCGCTCTACGACCTCGACCCCGCCAAGCCGGCGGAGCCGCTCTACGGCCCGCCGATCGCCACGCTCTCGCCCGAGGCGACGATGCGCCTGGCGCTGCTCGAGCTGCTCGGCAGCCCGAACGTCGCCTCGCGCCGGCCGCTGTTCGAGCAGTACGACGCGATCGTCCAGTCGCGCACCGTGCGGCGGCCGGAGGAGGCCGACGCCGCCGTGCTGCTGCTGCCCGACGGCGGGGCGCTCGGCGTGAGCATCGACGGCAACGGGCGGCGCGTCGCGGCGGACCCCTACTGGGGCACGATCGGCGTCGTGCTCGAGTGTGCCTCGAACCTCGCCTGTGTCGGCGCCGAGCCGCTCGGCACGACGAACAACCTGAACTTCGGCAATCCCGAGAAGCCGCACATCGCCTGGCAGCTCACGGAGTCCGTGCGCGCGCTCGGCGACGCCTGCCGTGCGCTCGACGCGCCGATCGTCGGCGGCAACGTCTCGCTCTACAACGAGGGCGCGGCGTCCGGGCCGATCTATCCCACCCCGGTGATCGGGATGGTCGGTCGCCTGCCCGACGCCGAGCGCGCCGGCCGCCTCGGCTTCGCCCAGGAGGGCGACGCGATCGGGATCGCCGGGCACTTCTCCCCGTCGCTGGCCGCGAGCGAGCTCGCGAAGCTCCGCGGCGAGGCGCTGCCCGACGGGCTCCCGTCCGTGGACGTCGCGGCGGTCCGCGCCGCCCAGGAGGCGATCCGTGAGGCGGTCCGCGATGGGCTCGTCTCGAGCGCCCACGACATCGCCGAGGGCGGCTTCGCGGTCGCCGTCGCCGAGTGCTGTCTTGCGGGCTCGATCGGCGCGACGCTCGACCTCGGCGCGTCCGAGGACCCGTGGAACCACCTCTTCGGCGAGGGCCCCGGCGGCTTCGTCGTCGCCGGGCACCCGACCGCGCTGGCACAGCTCGCCGAGCGCGTCCCGCTCGACGTCTTCGGCGTCGTCGGCGGGGAGCGCCTGCGCCTCACGATCGCCGGCGGCGACGTGGACGTCTCGCTCGACGCGCTGCGCGAGGCCCACGGCTCGCTCGCGCGGTTCTTCGCGTAGGAGCGCTCCACCGCCCCCGCCGCTGCTACGCTCGCTCCGAGCCTCCTCAGGCGCTGCGGAGGCGAAGCATGACGGCCCACGAGCCCCTCATCGAGCTTCGCGACGGCCCGCGCGACGAGTGCGGGGTCTTCGGGATCTACGCGCCGGGCCACGACGTCTCGCGGCTCGCGTACTTCGCCCTGTACGCGCTCCAGCACCGCGGGCAGGAGTCGGCCGGGATCGCGGCCGCCGACCGCGGCGGGTACATCATCACCCAGCGTGCGCTCGGCCTCGTGAGCCAGGTCTTCAAGGAGCACGACCTGCGCGCGCTCAGCGGCGAGCTGGCGATCGGGCACGTCCGCTACTCGACGACGGGCTCGAACGAGTGGGAGAACTCGCAGCCGGTCCACCGCTCGGCGGGGTCCAACGGGAACCTGCGCGAGCTGGCGCTGGCGCACAACGGCAACCTCATCAACGCGGTCGAGCTGCACGCCGAGCTCAGCGAGAAGGGCATCGGCTTCTCCTCGACGTCGGACTCGGAGATCATCGCGGCGCTGCTCGCGACCGACGAGGGCCCGACGATCGAGGACGCGATCGCGCGCGTGCTCCCGCGCCTGCAGGGCGCGTTCTCGACCGTCGTCATGACGAAGGAGCGCGTCTACGCGTTCCGCGATCCCGCCGGCGTGCGCCCGCTCGTGCTCGGCCGTCTCGGCGAGCGCTACTGCGTGGCGAGCGAGTCGTGTGCGCTCGACATCATCGGCGCCGAGTACCTGCGCGACGTGCAGCCCGGCGAGCTCGTCTCGCTCGGCGAGGACGGCATCCGCACGAAGATCATCGCCGAGGGCTCACGCGAGGCGTTCTGCGTCTTCGAGCACATCTACTTCGCCCGCCCGGATTCGAAGATGGGCGGCACGGTCCTGCAGGCCGCGCGCGGCCGGATGGGCGAGATCCTGGCGCGCGAGGCGCCGGCGCCCGGCGCCGACCTCGTGATCGCCGTCCCCGACTCCGGCAACCCGGCCGCCCGCGGGTATGCACGCGCCAGCGGGCTGCCCCAGGACGACGGGTTCGTGAAGAACCGCTACGTCGCGCGCACGTTCATCCAGCCGGGCCAGGAGCTGCGCAAGCACGGCCTGCGCCTGAAGTTCAATCCGCTCCCGGAGATCGTCGGCGGTCGCAGGCTCGTCGTCGTGGACGACTCGATCGTGCGCGGCAACACGACGCGCCAGATCATCCAGATGCTGCGCGACGCCGGCGCGCTCGAGGTCCACCTGCGGATCTCGGCGCCGCCGATCCGCAACCCCTGCTTCTACGGCGTGGATATGCATACGCGCGAGGAGATGGTCGCCCACGGGCGCACGGTCGACGAGGTCGCCAGGCATCTCGGCGCCGACTCGCTGGCCTACCTGTCGCTCCCGGGCGTCTACGAGGCGATCGGCAGCGGGCGCGAGCGCCACTGCGACGCGTGCTTCTCCGGCGACTACCCGCTGCACGGCACCGAGGACGCCCAGGGCAAGTTCGCCCTGGAGCTCCCGCTCGTGAAGGCCCCCGCCTGAGGCAGGCCCGATGGACGACCGCGACCTGGCCGAGCGCGAGCGCCGCAGCCAGCTCGCGGGATACCGGGCGATCGCCGCCGGCGCTCGGGGGTCGCGCGCCGTGGACGTCGCCCCCGGGCTGTTCGCGAGCGTCGTCCCCGCGACGCCGCAGGCCTCGATCCCGAACAGCGTCCTCTATGCCGACCCGGAGCTCGTGGTCCGCCACCACGCGCGGCTCGCCGCGCTCTACGCCGCGGCGGGCGTGCTCGCCTGGACCGTGTGGGTGCGCCCGGGCGACGCTGAGCTCGAGGCGGCGCTGCTCGAGCGCGGGCACGCGTTCGACGGCAGCCCGGCGCTCATGGCCGCCCCGTATGCAGAGCTCGACCTCGAGCCGCGCGGCGCGCTCGACCTCGACCCCGCGCCGGAATGGGCGGTCATGGGCGAGATCAACGACCGCGCGTTCGGCCGGCCGATCGGGGCGCTCGGTGCCGCGCTCGGCGCGGCACCCGGCTGGCAGCCGCTGCTCGCGCGCTCGGAGGGCGCGCCCGCCTGCTGCGTCGCCTGGCTCGTCAGCGCGGACGGCGACTGCACCGTGAACTTCGTCGCGACGGCGCCCGAGGCGCGCGGGCGCGGGCTGGCCGGCGAACTCATGCGCGAGGCGCTGCGCCGCGCGCGCGAGGCCGGCGCGACGACGGCCTCGCTCGAGGGCTCGGCGATGGGCGAGCCGGTCTACCAGCGCCTCGGGTACCGGACGCTCGGGCGCCTGCGGCTGCTCGAGCACCGCCTCACGCCCGCCTGAGGACCCGGTACGGTCCGCTCGCCCGTGGCGGGCGAGCGGATCACGAGACGACAGGCGATCGGTGGCGCCACGGCGGGCGGGCCGGGCTCGCCGCGACACGGCGCCGGTCGCGCGCGAGAACATCGCGTGGGCGCGCGGGATCTACGCCGACATGCGCCCCTACGCCTCGGGGTTCGCCTACCAGAACTACATCCTGATCGGGTCTTCCGCTTCCCGCAGGGCATCGAACCGGCGCGCTGAGCGTCGCGGAAGCGCGGCGACTTCCCGCGGCGCTGCGGCGCGCGCCCGAAGCGCGCCGACCGCGGCGGTACCCTCGGCCCGCCCATGACCGACGCGCGCGCGGCGCTCCGCGACATCTTCGGCTTCGACGACTTCCGCCCCGGGCAGGAGGCGGCCGTCGCGGGCGCGCTCGCGGGGCGCGACGTGCTCGTCGTCATGCCGACGGGGGCCGGGAAGTCGCTCTGCTACCAGCTGCCCGCACTGCTGCGCCCGGAGCTCTCGATCGTGGTCTCCCCGCTCGTCTCGCTGATGCAGGACCAGGTCGACGCGCTGCGCCCGCGCGTCGGCGAGCGCGTCGCGCTCGTCAACGCCCAGCAGGACGCAGCGGCGAACCGCGACGTCCTCGAGCGGGCTCGCGACGGGGCGCTGCGGCTGCTGTACGTCGCGCCCGAGCGGTTCTCCTCGCCGGGGTTCCTCGAGGCGCTGCGCGCGGTCCCGGTCGGCCTGTTCGTCGTCGACGAGGCGCACTGCGTCTCGCAGTGGGGACACGACTTCCGCCCCGACTACTTCCGCCTCGGGGACGCGGCGCGCTGGCTCGGCGCGGCGTCGCTCGTGGCCTCGACGGCGACGGCGACGCCGCAGGTCGCCGCGGACGTCGAGCGGCGCCTGGGCCTGCGCGATCCGGTCCACGTCGCGACCGGCTTCGATCGCCCGAACCTGACGTTCGCCGTCGCCCGATCGGCGAACAGCGCGCAGACCCGCGCGCGCCTGGCCGCGGCGCTCGGCGACCCGGCGTCGCGTCCTGCGATCGTCTACGCGGGCACGCGCGCGCAGACCGAGGAGGTCGCCGCCGGGCTCGGCGCCGCGCTCGGGATCGAGGTGCTCGCCTACCACGCGGGTCTCGCCCGCGACCGGCGCGCGGACGGTCCAGCGGCGGTTCATGGCCGGGGACGCCGAGGTCGTCGTCGCGACGAACGCGTTCGGGATGGGCGTCGACAAGGCGAACGTCCGCACGGTCGCGCACGTCTCGGTTCCCTCGTCGGTCGAGGCCTGGTACCAGGAGGCGGGCCGTGCCGGCCGTGATGGGCTCCCCGCCCGCGCGCTGCTGCTCGCCGAGGCGCGCGACAAGGGCCTGCACGTCTTCTTCATCGAGCGCGCCGAGGTTCCCGAAGAGGATGTGGACCGCATCGCCCGGCGCCTCGTGGGCGCGGCCGTCGACGGGCGCGTGGACGTCGCCGTCGGCGAGCTCGACCGGGAGCCCGAGCGCGTACGCGCGATCGTCGGCCACCTCGCGCGCGCGGGCGTGCTGCGCCCGGCGCCCGCGCCGCTGGACCGCGTGCGCGGGCGTCTCGAGGCCCCCTACGACGGGCGCGCCCGGGCCGCCTGCCGCACGTCGGCGGCCGAGGCGACGCGCGCGCGCTGGCGTCAGTACCGCGCGGTCTGGGCGTTCGTCGAGGAGGCGACGTGCCGGCGCGCGGCGGTGCTGCGGCACTTCGGCGACCGCGCCGTCCCGGCGCCCGAGGTGCCCTGCTGCGACGTCTGCGCTCCCGAGTGCATCGCGGACGTCGCCGCGATCGAGGTGCGCCCCGGCGGCCGCCGCGGTGCCGGGGCCCGCTCGGCGCGAGCGAGCGCCCCGCTCGCCGACCCGTCCGATCTCGACGCCGCGATCGTCGGCGTCGTCGGCGAGGCGCGGCCTGCCGTCGGGCGCACGCGCACCGTCGAGATCCTGCGCGGCGGGCGCTCGAAGGTCATCGCCCAGAACGGCTACGACGAGCTCGCCGCCTATGGCGCGTTCGCGGGCCTGCACGCCGACACCGTGCTCGGGCGCGTGGACGAGCTGCTCGAGGCGGGGACGCTCGTCTCCACCGGCGGGCGCTTCCCGAAGCTCGCCGTCGGCGCCGGAGCGGCCACGTGAACGTCGGCGTGCTCGTCTCCGGCCGCGGCTCGAACCTCCAAGCGCTGCTCGACACCGTCCACGGCGACGATGCGCGGATCGTCGCGGTCGCCTCCGACCACGACGACGCCCCGGCGCTGCGCTACGCCCGCGCCGCGGACGTCCCGACACGGACGTTCCCGCTCGGGGCGTTCGCCGACCGGCGCGCCCGTGACGCGGCGATCGCCGGCTGGCTCGAGGAGCGCGAGGTCGAGCTCGTCGTCCTGGCGGGCTACATGGCGCTCCTCGACGCGGGGTTCCTGCAGCGCTTCCCGGACCGCGTCGTGAACGTCCATCCGTCGTTGCTGCCCGCGTTCCCCGGTCTGCGCGCCGTCGAGGACGCGGTCGCCTACGGCGTGCGCGTCTACGGGATCACCGTGCACCTCGTGGACGACGGGGTCGACACCGGGGCGATCCTGCTCCAGCAGGCGATCGAGCTGCCGGACATCACCGACCCGAGCGAGGTCCACGCGATCCTCCAGGGCATCGAGCACGAGCTGCTGCCCGAGGCGGTTCGCCGGCTGGCGCGCGGCGAGGTCCGCCGCGATCCGGCGAACCCGCGGCGCCTGGTCGTGGGGGCGCTCGGCGAAGCGCCCGGCGACGAGCTCGGCTAGTCGTCGGTGAGCGGCGGCCGGCCGGTGTGGCCGCCGGCGATCTCGTCGGGCTCGGTGCGCGGGGTCTCCAGGGCGTCGGAAAGGCCGTCCTCGACGGGCTCGTGGACGTGGCGCTCGGTGTCGTGAATGCCGCGATCGAGCGCCCCGAGGCGCTCGGCCATCTCCGCGCCCTCCTCCTCGAACCAGCGCTCCTCGTCGAGCTCGCCGCGACGCAGCGGCTTCTCGTGCGGGCTGTCGCGCGGGCGATGCTCGTGGGGGACGTGCTCGTCGGCGGGCATGGCGCGCGTCAGCTGCCGTGCTCGTCGGCCGGCGCGCGGCCGGGATGCTCGGTCTGGTCGCCGGCGAGGTGGATGATCGGCTCGTCGGGATCCTTCGCGAGCCTGCGCTCGGCGGCGGCGAGCTCGGCGCTGAGTTCGTTCAGGCGCCGCTCCATGTCGGCCGCGGTGTCGTCCGCAGTGCGCCGGCGCTCCTGGTCGTCCATGATGGCTCCTTCCGGGTGGCCCGGGACTCGGGCAGGGGTTCGACTAGTGTCCCGCGAATGCGCCTCATCGGCAACGTCATCTGGCTCATCATCGCGGGCTGGTCCCTGACGATCGGCTGACTCGTCGCCGGGCTGCTGCTGTGCATCACGATCATCGGGATCCCGTTCGGCGTCGCGTGCTTCAAGATGCTTCCGATCGTCTTCAGCCCGTTCGGGCACACGATCGTGCACGCGGACTCGGCCGAGGCCGCGATGGGCGTCTCGTTCGACCGCTGATCCGCATGCCGAACCGGTAGCCTCGCCGCCATCGCCGACCGCGCCCCCACCTCTCGCATCCCGCTCACCGAGCGCGGCGCCGTGCGCGTCCGGCGCGCGCTGCTGTCCGTCTCGGACAAGCGCGGGATCCTCGAGTTCGCGCAGGGGCTCGCAGAGCTCGACGTGGAGCTCGTCTCGACGGGCGGCACGGCGACGACGC
The DNA here is from genome assembly GCA_963787935.1 of uncultured Actinomycetes bacterium. Taxonomy (GTDB): domain Bacteria; phylum Actinomycetota; class Thermoleophilia; order Solirubrobacterales; family Solirubrobacteraceae; genus F1-60-MAGs163. The sequence goes on from CAWBEV010000001.1 coordinate 179,595, forward strand.
TGCGCGACGGCGGCCTCGAGGTCCGCTCGATCGACGATCTCACGGGGTTCCCGGAGATCATGGACGGGCGCGTCAAGACGCTGAACCCGCGCCTGTACGCCGGCCTGCTCGCGCTGCGCGACAACGAGAAGCACCTGACGCAGGCCGCCGAGCACGAGATCGAGTTCGTCGACCTCGTCTGCGTGAACCTCTACCCGTTCGAGCGCACCGTGGCGCGCGAGGGCGTGGACGAGGCCGAGGCGATCGAGAACATCGACATCGGCGGGCCGACGATGCTCCGCGCGGCCGCGAAGAACTTCGGGTTCGCCGCGGTCGTCACGAGCCCCGAGTCCTACGACGCCGTGCTCGACGAGCTGCGCAATTCGGGCGGCACGCTGTCGCTGCCGACGCGCGAGTCGCTCGCCGCCGAGGCGTTCTCGTACACCGCCCGCTACGACACGGCGATCTCGCGCTGGTTCGCCGAGCGCCGCGACGACTTCCCGGATCTCCACGTCCGGGCCTACGAGAAGGCGATGGACCTCCCGTACGGGGAGAACCCGCACCAGCGGGCGGCGTTCTACACGCAGGTCGGTGCCCGCCGCGGCGTGCTCTCGCGCGTGCGCCAGCTGCACGGCAAGCAGCTCTCGTTCAACAACATCCTCGACCTCGACGGCGCGCGCGCGGTGCTCTCCGAGCTCGGCGACGAGCATCCGGCGTGCGTCATCGTCAAGCACAACAACCCGTGCGGCGTGGCGCTCGGGACGGACCTGCTCGACGCCTATCGCACGGCGTTCGCCGGCGATCCGGTGAGCGCGTTCGGCGGGATCATCGCGCTGAACCGCCGCGTGGAGGTGGCGGACGCCGAGGCGCTCTCGGGGCAGTTCATCGAGGTCCTGTTCGCGCCGAGCTACCGGCCCGAGGCGCTCGAGATCCTCATGCAGAAGCCGAACGTGCGCATCCTCGAGGACGAGGAGCGCCGGCGCGCAGGGAGCCGCGACCTCGACGTCCGCCAGGTCGACGGCGGCCTGCTCGTGCAGGATCGCGACGTCGTGATCGCCGACCGCGAGCACATGGAGGTCGTGACCGCCCGCGAGCCCAGCGACGAGCAGTGGCGCGACCTGCTGTTCGCCTGGCGGGTGTGCCGCCACGTGAAGTCCAACGCGATCGTCGTCGCGCGCGGCGAGGCGACGCTCGGCATCGGCGCCGGCCAGATGAGCCGCGTGGACTCCGTGAAGATCGCGCTCGGGCGCGAGTGGATCGAGGACCGCAGCGGGCTGACGCTCGCCTCGGACGCGTTCTTCCCGTTCGCCGACGGGCCGCAGGCGGCGATGGACGGCGGCGTCGAGGCGATCATCCAGCCGGGAGGCTCGGTGCGCGACGAGGAGGTCATCGCCGCCGTGAACGACCGCGGCGCGACGATGGTCTTCACGCGGCGCCGGCACTTCCGGCACTGAACGGGCCCGCCGTGCCGCCGATCGAACGTCACGGCTCGGGCGCGCCCTGGGAGGTGGTCGCGGGCTACTGCCGCGTCGTGCGCGCCGGGGATCGCGTGCTCGTCGCGGGCACGACCGCGATCACGCCGGACGGCGCGATCGCCGGGCTCGGCGATCCGGGGGCGCAGGCACGCCAGGCGATCGCGAACATCGAGGCCGCGCTCGAGCTCGCCGGCGCGACGCTCGCCGACGTCGTGCGCACCCGCATGTTCGTCACCGACATCTCGGCCTGGGAACCGGTCGCCCGTGCTCATGGCGAGGCCTTCGGAGCCCATCCGCCGGTCACGAGCATGGTGCAGGTCGGTGCGCTGATCGACCCGCGGATGCTCGTCGAGATCGAGGCCGAGGCCGTGCTCGAGCCGCGTTCGGCAGATCCCTGAGCGGCGGAGTGCCGTATAAACCGGCGTCCATCGTCCAAGGAGCACCATCATGATCGGCGCACTGATCCTCGGCTTCCTCGCCGGCACCATCGCTCGGTTCATCATGCCCGACGCCTTCAGCAGGGTCGAGGGCTGGAAGTCCTGGGTCCTCTCGACCGTGCTCGGCCTCGCCGGCGCGGCGCTCGGCTTCCTCATCTTCACGAAGTGGCTCGGCATCGGCGATGACGACGCCTTCGACCTGGGCGGCATCATCGGCGCGATCATCGGCACGATCATCCTGCTGCCGATCTTCGGCTTCGTCATGAAGCGGACCGGCCGGGTCGAGAAGCTCCAGCGGTAGTCGTCCCAGCGGGCGCGCCGGGCATCCGTCCGGCGCGTGCCGCAGGATGCGGCGCCCGCAGCATGGAAGCTCCCGCCGCTCAGACCACCGCCTCGAACCTCAGGGCGTGGCAGCGCCGGGCGATCGTGGCGATGCGCACGTGGGACGCCGCGAGCGCCCGCCCGCCGTTCCTGATCGCGGCCGCGCCGGGCGCCGGCAAGACCCGCCCGGCGCTCGAGTTCGCCCGCGAACAGCTCGCCGCCGGCCGCGTGCGGCGCGTCGCCGTCGTCTGCCCGACCGGCCCGCTGACCCGCCAATGGGCGCAGGCCGCGGCGCAGCTCGGCCTGCACCTGCAACCGGACGCCGATGATCCGCGCGCCACGCGCGACTTCCACGGGATCGCCGTCACCTACGCGCGCGTGGCGCAGGCCGGGGCGCGCTGGGCGCCGAAGGTCGCCCGGGACACGCTCGTGATCGCCGACGAGGCGCACCATCTCGGGGACGAGCTCGCATGGGGGGACGGGTTCGAGGCCGCCTTCGGCGGCAGCCGCGAGCGCTGGCTGCTGCTCTCCGGCACGCCGTTCCGCTCCGATCAGGCCGCGATCCCGGGCGTGCGCTACGACGCCGACGGCATGGCCGAGGCGGACATCTCGTACACCTACGCCGACGCGGTCAGCGACGGCATCTGCCGGCCGGTGACGTTCATCCCCTACGACGGGCACCTCAAGTGGCGCAGCGGCGAGGACGTCGTCGAGGCGAGCTTCGACGACGTCCTCGCCGGGCGCGAGGCCGGCCGGCGCTACCGCACGGCGATCAGCGTCGAGCTGCCGGACGGGCTCCCGCGGATCCTGCGCGAGGCGCACGAGCGGCTCGAGCGCCTGCGCGGCGCCGGACACCGCGACGCCGGCGGCCTCGTCGTCGCCGCGGACGGCGGGCACGCGCGCGCGATCGCCGCGATCCTGCGGCAGGTGACGGGCCGTCCGCCGGTCGTCGTCCTGCACACCGACGCGCGCGCCGCCGAGCAGCCTCGCGGCGTTCCGGAGCTCGCGCGAGCGCTGGATCGTTGCGGTGAACATGGTCAGCGAGGGGGTCGACATCCCGCGCCTGCGGGTCGGCGTCTACGCGACGGCCGCCAAGACCCCGCTGATCTTCCGCCAGATCGTCGGGCGCTTCGTGCGCACGCTTCCGGGGCGCCCGGCCGAGCCGAGCTGGCTCTACCTCCCCGCCGACCCGCTGCTGCGCGGACACGCGCGCGACGTCGAGCGCGAGCTGCGCCACGTCCTGCGCCCGCCCGGCGAGGACGATCCGGGCGCGCTCGACGACGTCGTCGTGCGCCGCGCGAGCGAGCCCGCCGGCGAGCTCGACTTCGTCCCGCGTCGCAGCCGACGTCGCGGCGCAGATGGCGCTGTTCGGGCCGGCGCCCGGCGAGGCTGGGGCGCCCGCCCCGACGGTGGCGATCCCGACGTTCGCCCCCGCGGTCGCGGCGCAGCCGGACCCGGCCGGCCTGCCGGCGTTCGAGCGGCGCGCGCTGCTGCGCGACAAGCGCAAGCGCCTGGTGTCCGAGCTCTCGCGCCGCGACCGGCGCAGCCACGCGGAGATCAACGGCTGGCTGAACCGCGAGACCGGCGTGAGCCGCGTGAACGACGCGACGCTCGACCAGCTCGAGCGCTCGTGCGCAGTTGCTGCTGCAGGCGCTCGAGCGGCGGCGGCCGTAGGCCCGATTCGGCCCTGCTCCGCTACGCGGTCGCGCTGATCATGCCGGCGGCGACCGTGTCGTTCGTCGCGTCGTCGATCAGGACGAACGCGCCGGTCGGCGCGGCGTCGGCGTAGCGGTCGGCGACGAGCGCGTCGGCGACGCGCAGCCGCACGTGGCCGAGGTCGTTCAGCGCGAGGCCGTCGGGCGCCGGCACCGGCGAGAGCGTCTCGAGGTCCAGGCGCTCGCGCACATCGTCGACGATTGCGCGGGTCGTGCGCGTGCCGTGCTTGATGCAGCAGCCGCGCGCCGGGGCGCAGGTGGCGGTCGCTCATCCAGCAGAGCGTCGCCTCGAGCTCGCGGGTGGGCACGGGCGCCGCCGCGCGGCGTGCACGAGGACGTCGCCGCGCGCGACGTCGAGCTCGCGGTCCAGGACGGATCGAGACCGACCGCGGGGCGGAGGCCGCGTCGAGCTCGACGTCGAGCGTGCTCGACGGCGGCGACGACGGCCTCCTGCGCCGGAGGGCAGCACGACGACCGGGTCGCCGGGGCGCACGGTGCCGCGCGCGACCCGCCCGGCGTAGCGCCGGCCGCCGCCGGCCTCGCCGTCCGGGCGGATGACCAGCTGCACCGGGAAGCGCAGCGGGCCGTCGGCGTCCGGAGCCGTCGAGCGGCAGGTCCTCGAGGCTCGTGACGAGCGGCGCGCGCCGTCGTACCACGGCGTGTGCGCTGAGGGCTCGACGACGTTGTCGCCGTCGAGCGCGCTGACCGGCACGCAGTGCGACGTCGTCGATGCCGAGCGTCGAGGCGAGCACGCGGACGTCGGTGGCGATCTCGTCGAAGCGCGCGCGCGTCCCAGCCGACGAGGTCCATCTTGTTCACCGCGACGAGCACGTGCGGGACGCGCAGCAGCGCGGCGATCGCCAGGTGCCGGCGGGTCTGCGCGACGACGCCGTGGCGCGCGTCGACGAGCAGCACGGCGGCGTCCGCGGTCGAGGCGCCCGTGACCATGTTGCGCGTGTACTGCTCGTGGCCCGGGCAGTCGGCGAGGATGAAGCGCCGCCGCGGCGGTCTCGAAGGAGCGGTAGGCGACGTCGATCGTGATGCCCTGCTCGCGCTCGGCGCGCAGGCCGTCGGTCAGCAGCGCGAGGTCGAGCGCGCGCGCCGCGACGCTCGGAGACGTCGCGCACGTGGTCGAGCTGGTCGTCGGCGATCTGGCGGGTGTCGTGCAGCAGACGCCCGATCAGCGTGCTCTTGCCGTCGTCGACCGATCCGCAGGTCGCGACGCGCAGCAGCCCGTGGACCTGCGTCGCCGGCGGCCCGGTCGCAGAAGTAGCCATCGCGCTTGCGGTCCTCCATGGCCGCCTCGCTCGCGCGGTCGTCCGCCCGCGTCTCGCCGCGCTCGGTGACGCGCGTGGCGGCGATCTCCGCGACGACCTCGTCGATCGTGGTCGCCTCGCTGCGCACCGCGCCGGTGCAGGTCATGTCGCCGACGGTCCGGTAGCGGACGCTCGCGCTGAACGGCTCCTCGCCGGGGAGCCGCTCGATCAGCGGGTCGTCGGCGTAGAGCATCCCGTCGCGTGCGAAGACCGAGCGCGTGTGCGCGAAGTAGATCGACGGGAGCTCGAGCTCCTCGCGCTCGACGTAGCGCCACACGTCGAGCTCGGTCCAGTTGGAGATCGGGAAGACGCGCAGGTGCTCTCCGGGTCGCACGCGCGCGTTGTAGAGGTCCCAGATCTCCGGGCGCTGCGCGCGCGGGTCCCAGCCGCCGAAGTCGTCGCGCAGGCTGAAGATGCGCTCCTTCGCGCGTGAGCGCTCCTCGTCGCGGCGTGCCCCGCCGATGCAGGCGTCGAAGCGGTGCTCGGCGATCGCGTCGAGCAGCGTGACGGTCTGCAGGCGGTTGCGCGAGGTGCGCGGCCCGGTGTCGTCGCTGACGCGCCCGGCGTCGATCGACTCCTGGACGGAGGCGACGATCGAGCCGCTCGCCGAGCTCGGCGACGCGGCGGTCGCGGTAGGCGATGACCTCCGGGAAGTTGTGCCCGGTGTCGACGTGCATCACGGGAAACGGGAACGCCCCCGGGCGGAACGCCTTCTCGGCGAGACGCAGCAGCACGATCGAGTCCTTGCCGCCGGAGAACAGCAGCACCGGGCGCTCGCGCTCGGCCGCGAGCTCGCGCAGGATGTGGACGGCCTCGGACTCGAGCGCGTCGAGGTCGCTCAGCGCGGGGGCGCCGGCGGCGGGGTCGGCGGGTGCGAGCGTCATCCGTGCAGCCCGCACTCGGTCTTGTCGTCGCCGGCCCAGCGCCCGGCGCGCCCGGCGCCCGGCTGCGTGCAGTGCGTGCAGCCGATCGAGGCGTAGCCGTGGTCGTGCAGCAGGTTGTAGGGCAGCGAGCGCTCGTTGATGCGCCGCCAGACGTCCTTCTCCGTCCAGTCGGCGAGCGGGTTGACCTTCCAGAGGCCGTGGCGCTCGTCCCACTCGAGCTTGCGCGCGCCGGCACGTGTCGGGGACTGCTCGCGACGGATGCCGGTGATCCAGGCGTCGAGCCCGGCGAGCTGGTCACGCAGCGGGGTGACCTTGCGCAGCTCGCAGCAGCGGTTCGCGTCCCGCTCCCAGAGCGCGTCGCCGTACGTGGCCGCCTGCTCGTCGAGCGTCGGTCCCTCGGCGCGCTCGACGGTGATCCCGTAGCGCGCCTCGACGACGTCCCAGAGGGCATAGGTCTCGGGGAACAGCACGTGCGTGTCGAGGGCGAAGACGCGCGCGTCCGTGCGCTCGGCGAACAGCAGGTCGAGCAGCACGCTCTCCTCCTGCTGGAACGAGCAGGCAAGCGCGATCCCCGGGTGGAAGCGATCGAGCGCCCATCCGACGATCTGTTCGGCGCTCAGCGCCTCGAGGTCCGGCGGGTTCGCCGGATCGAGTGCCGCTCGGCGTGAACGCCAGGCACGCCAGCGGCGGTGCGCCGAGCGCAGGCCCTCGGTCGCCGCGCGCTCCTCGACGGTGGGGGCGGAGGACAGCACGGGGCCAAACTAGCAAATCCCGATCCAGATTCGGGATTTAGTGCTTTGGACCGGCGACGCCTGGTGACGCGCTCCAGCCGGCGGCGACGGGAGTTCCCCGATCCTAGTGCGCCCCCTGGGACTCGAACCCAGACCGCCGGTTTAAAAGACCGGAACTCTAACCCGTTGAGTTAGGGGCGCCCGCGGGAGTCTGACACCCGCGCCCGAGGGAGCGCGAGCCCCCAGCCTGACTACTCCGGCGCCGGCGCCGCGGGGTACGTCGCCTGCTCGGTGACGTGCAGCTCGCGGACCGTCAGGCGACCGATGTCGAGCTGGTCGATCCGCAGCCGTTTGACGCGCGCGCGGCCGACGGCGAGCCGGCCGATCGCCAGCGCGCCGATCGCCACGGCGCCGCCCGCGATCGCGCCGACCGCGATCGCGCCGGCCGAGCCCGCGCCCATCGATCCGGCTCCGACGCTCGAGCTTCCGATCCGCAGCGAGCGCAGGGCGCGGTCGCGGGTCCTCGTCAACGTCACGCTCATGCGGCCGATCATCGCTCGCAGCCCGCCGGCGCGCAACTACACTCCAGCGAGCGTGCCCGCCCCCATGGTGTAGCGGTCAGCACGCCAGCCTTTCACGCTGGTAGCGGGGGTTCGATTCCCCCTGGGGGTACTTGGCGCGGCGGCCGGCGGCGCGCGCGGAGCGCCGGACCGCCAGAATCCACGGGATGACCCGCCGACTCACGCTCGTCCCGCTGCTTGCCGCATGCGCCCTGCTCAGCCTCGTCCCGGCCGCCGGCGCGGCGGCCTACCGCTCCTTCGGGCTGAACAGCGCGGCGCCCGTCCCCGGGGTGAGCGGGTCGAAGACGTTCCTCGAAGCGCGCGTGATCCTGCCGGCGTCGTGGAAGCGGATCAGCGCTCCGGCCGGCGCGCTGCGCTTCCGCGAGGGGCATCGCGGCTGCTTCTACGTCGTCTCGTTCGGCCTCCGCGCGCACGTCGCTCCCACCGGCACGCCCGCCGAGCACGTCGCCGCGGATCTCCCGGTCGCCGGTCGGCGCTTCCTGCTCGACGACGGCCTGCGCCCACCGGGTGCCTGGCGCGTCACACGGGTCCAGCGCGCGGCGGGTCGCGTGAGCCTGCGCGGCGCGTATGCGCGCGTCGCCCACGCCGACGCCGGGCTGATCCCGAGCGGTCAGGCCGTCTGGGCGGAGATCGTCGCGAACGCGACCTCGGAGGCGGGCGGCGAGTGCCACTCCGGCTCGTACCGCTCGACGCTCGGGCCGGCGCTCGGCGACGCCTTCGCGACGACGCGCACCCGCGCGTACGCACGCCGCCGCTGAGCGAGCGCGCGAGCAGGAAGCGCTGCTGCAGGCGGTTCGGCTTCGCGACCGAGGTCTGGGCCGCGGCTAGACCGAGTGCAGCAGCCCGCCGTCGACGGGCAGCGCCGCACCCGTGATGTAGCTCGCCTGGCTCGAGCACAGGAACACGGCGGCCGCCGCGAACTCGTCGGGGCTCCCGAGCCGGCCCGCGGGGATCGTCTCGCGCGCCGCCTCGTCGGCGCCCTCGCGTGAGCCGTAGAGCTCGTAGAGGCGGTCTGTCGCGATCCGGCCCGGCAGCACGCTGTTCAGCGTCACGCCGTCGGCGGCGACCTGGCGCGAGATCGTCTTGAACGCCGCGACGGTCGCGGAGCGGTTCGCGTTGCTGAGCATGAGGTTCGGTATCGGCTCGCGCACGGCGACCGAGACGACGTTCACGATCCGTCCCCAGCGGCGCTTGCGCATCGTCGGCAGCGTCGCCTCGATGAACGCCATCGGCGAGAGCACGAGGCTCTCGTAGGCCGAGCGCCACTCGGCGGTCGTGAAGGCGAGCGCGTTGGGGTTCGACGGTGGGCCGCCGGTGTTCGTGATGAGGATGTCGACCGGCCCGAGGAAGTGCTCGACCTCGTGGACGAGCACCGGGATGCCCTCGAGGTTCGCGCTGTCGTGGGCGAAGCCGACCCCGTCGAAGGCCTTCGCGGACGCCTTCGCGCGGGCCTCGTCGCGCGCGGTGATCGCGACCTTCGCGCCCTCCGCCGCGAGACCCCTGGCGATGGCGAAGCCCAGGCCCTTCGAGGCGCCGGTCACGAGCGCGACGCGTCCCTTGATCCCGAGGTCCATCAGGCGGCCCTCGCCGTCAGGCCGCGGGCGGACATCCCGCCGCACCACAGGGCGAACAGCACGATCGCGAGCACCGCGCCGAGCCAGTGCAGGCCGAGCAGCGTCGCCGCCGCGCTCGGGATGCCGGCGAGCGCCGCCCCGAGGAGCGTCGCGCCCCAAGGCAGCTTCAGGACGCGCGCGCTGACGGCCGCGGCGAGCATCCACGCGGCCGGCCCGACGATCCAGCCCCAGCTCTCGAAGAAGCTGTGCGAGAGGGTGAGGCCGGTCGCGAGCCCGAGGGCGAGCACGCCGGCCGCCTGGACGAGGGCGGCGCGCAGCCCGAGGTTCGTGTCGATGCGCATCGCGTCATCATGCCGCCTCGGGCGCGCCGGCGACGACAGGGGCGCTCCTGGCATCATCGTCGCGGGCGGTTAGCTCAGCTGGTCAGAGCGCGCGCCTTACAAGCGCGAGGTCCCCGGTTCGAGCCCGGGACCGCCCATGAGCCCTCGCTCCCGGGGTAGGGTCGGCGCCGTGACCGACGCTGAGCTGACAGGCGAACAGGTCGACGCGGTCGTCCGCAGCCGTCCGTACGTCGTGCTGCTCCTGATCTCGGCGGTCGTCGGCGTCGTCGTGTCGGTCGCGGCCTGGTGCTTCCTGGAGGGCGTCTACCAGATCCAGCAGGGCGTCTTCGTGCACCTGCCGGAGACGCTCGGCTTCGACGACGGGCCGCCCGTCTGGTGGCCGCTTCCGGTCCTGTTCATCGCCGGGATCATCGTCGCCTTCGCGATCGCCCGGCTCCCCGGCGAGGGCGGGCACATCCCGGCGCACGGCCTCGTCGCCGGCGGGCCCGCGTCGCCGGCCGACCTCCCCGGCATCGTGCTCGCCGGGATCGCCACGATCGGCCTCGGCCTCGTACTCGGTCCGGAGGCGCCGCTGATCGCGCTGGGGGCCGGGCTCGGGATCCTCTCGCTGCGCCTCGCGCGCCGAGACGTCCCGCCGCAGGTCCCGATCGTGCTCGCCGCGGCCGGGAGCTTCGCGGCGTTGTCGTTCATCTTCACCTCGCCGATGATCGCCGCGGTGATCCTGATCGAGGCGACCGGGCTCGGCGGGCCGAAGCTGCGGATCGTGCTGCTGCCCGGCCTGCTCAGCGCCGGCATCGGCACGCTCGTGTCGATCGGAATGGGCTCGCTGACGGGTCTGAGCTCGAGTGCCTTCTCGCTCGGCGCGCTCCCGCTGCCGGAGTTCGCGCGGCCCGACCTCGCGGACTTCCTGTGGACGATCCCGTTCGCGCTCGCGATCGCCGTCGTCACCCAGGCGATCATGCGCGGCGGGCGGCTCACCGAGCGGTTCGCGACGCCGCGGCCGTTCGTGGCGCTGCCGCTCGTCGGCCTGCTCGTCGCCGGCCTCGCGATCGTGTTCTCGGAGGCGTCGGACAAGAGCGTGGACGAGGTCCTCTTCTCCGGGCAGGATCAGCTCTCGGGCCTCGTCTCCGGTGCGGGCACGTGGTCCCTGGCGGCGCTCGCCGGGCTCATCGCCGCGAAGGGGCTCGCCTATGCCCTGTCGCTCGGCAGCTTCCGCGGCGGCCCGACATTCCCCGCGCTGTTCCTCGGCGCCGCCGCAGGCATCATGGCCTCGCACCTGCCGGGGTTCGCGCTCACGCCGGCGGTCGCCGTCGGCCTGGCCGCCGGGTTCGTGTCGATCCTCGGCCTGCCGCTCTCGGGCGTCGTGATCGCGACCGTGCTGACGGCGAAGTCGGGCCCGGGCAGCGGCCCGCTGATCATCGTCGCGGTCGTCGTCGCCTACGTCGTGCGACTCGTGATCCTCGACCCGTCATGCGACCGCGAGCGAGCCGCAGGACGCACCGGCGACGTCCGCCGCTCCGGCCCCGGTGAGCTGAGCGAGCCGCTCAGAACAGGCCGACGGTCCGGCCCCGAGCGTCGAGGTCGATGCGCTCGGCGACCGGGGAGGCGATCAGCCCCGGCATCAGCTGCACGTCGCCGCAGACCGGGACGATCCAGCCCGCGCCGGTGTAGGCGCGCACGTCGCGCACCGGCAGCGTGAATCCCTCGGGCGCGTTCAGCAGCGCGGGGTCGGCCGAGAGCGACAGCGGCGTCTTCGCCACGCAGACGGGCAGGTGCCCGAAGCCCTCGGCCTCGAGCTCGGCGAGCCGCTCACCCGCGATGTCCTCGTAGCTGACTGCGGCCGCGCCGTAGACGCGCGTCGCGACGGTCGCGACCTTCTCGGCGAGCGGCACGTCGTCGTCGTAGAGCAGGCGGAAGTCGGCCGGCTGCGCACAGGCGTCCACGACCGCCTCGGCGAGCTCGGTCGCGCCCGCACCGCCGCGGGTGAACGCGTCGGAGACGACCGCCGCGTGGGCGCCGGCCTCGCGCGCGAGCTCGCAGGCCAGCGCGAGCTCCTGCTCGGTGTCCTCCGGCCGGCGGTTCAGGGCGACGACGACCGGCACGCCGAAGCTCCGCACGATCTCGACGTGACGGCGCAGGTTGGCGGCGCCGGCGACGAGGCTCGCACGCGCCCCGTCCTCTCCGCCGTGCAGGCGCAGCGTGCCGACGCTCGCGACGAGCACCGCCGCGTCCGGGGCGATCCCGCCGGCCCGGCAGACGATGTCGGCGAACTTCTCGAACCCGAGGTCGGCGCCGAAGCCGGACTCGGTGATCACGTACTCGCCGAGGGCGAGCGCGACGAGGTCGGCGACGAGCGAGTTGTTGCCGTGGGCGATGTTCGCGAACGGCCCCGCGTGGACGAGCGCAGGCTGGCCCTCGAGCGTCTGCACGAGGTTCGGCTCGAGCGCGTCGCGCAGCAGGACGGCCATCGCGCCGCCCGCGCGCAGGTCGTCGGCGGTCACGCGCCCGCCGCCCGAGCGGTGCGCGACGCTGATCGCACCGCAGCGCCGGCGCAGGTCCTCGAGGTCGGTCGCCACGGACAGGATCCCCATGACCTCCGAGGCGGCGGTGATGTCGAACCCCGACGGCCGCGGGAGCGCGCCGGTCCCGGGGTCGAACCCGACCTCGATCCGGCGCAGGACGCGATCGTTCATGTCGAGCGCGCGGCGCCAGGTGATCGTCCCGGGGTCCACGCCGAGCGGGTTCTCGTGGATCAGCGAGGCGTCGAGCATCGCCGCGAGGAGATTGTGGGCGGCGCCGACGGCGTGCAGGTCGCCCGTGAAGTGCAGGTTGATGTCCTCCATCGGCGCGAGCTGTGCGTACCCGCCGCCCGCGCCGCCGCCCTTCGTGCCGAAGACGGGCCCGAGCGACGGCTCGCGCAGGCACAGCAGCGGGTTGCGGCCGATCATGCCGAGGCCCTGCGTGAGGCCGATCGCGGTCGTCGTCTTGCCTTCTCCGAACCGCGTCGGTGTGACCGACGTGACGCACACGAGCTTGCCGCGCGGGGCTGCGGCGGTGCGCGCGCGGACCGCGCCGGCGAGGACCTTCGCCTTCGCACGGCCCCAGGGCACGATCTCGTCCGGCAGCAGGCCGGCGTCGGCGGCGACGTCCGCGATCGGCCGGAGCTCCGCGGCCTGTGCGATCTCGATGCTCTCCGGCAGGGCGGTCATGGCCCGACCCTACGACCCGCGTGCGGTCGCGGTGCCCAGGAGATAAAACCCATATTCCGACCGGGATTTGTATATTTTCGACGCATGGAGCCCTCCGCCACCGGCGCCGACGCCACGGCGCGCCCCACGGGTCGTGCGGGATCGCTGACGAATCCCGAGGTCGTCGAGAACGTCCCCGGCCACGTCATCCCGATCCTCGAGCGCGAGTTCGACGACTTCGACTCCGAGGCCGCGAAGTTCCTCGACGGCCAGACGCCGGAGGACGAGTTCATCGGCTTCCGGCTGAAGCAGGGCGTGTACGGCCAGCGCCAGCCGGCCGTACAGATGGTCCGGGTGAAGCTGCCCTTCGGCGGGATCACGCCGGAGCAGATGGACGTGTTCGCCGATGTCGTCGAGGAGTTCGCCCCGCGGAACAAGGGGCACATCACGACGCGCCAGAACATCCAGATCCACCACGTCCCGCTCGAGCAGATGGCCGTCCTGATCCGCAGGATCTCCGACGTCGGGCTCTCCTCGCGCGAGGGTTGCGGGAACACGGTGCGCAACGTGACGGCCGACCCGTTCGCCGGCGTCTGCGCTGGCGAGGTCTTCGACCCGACGCCGTACGTCGGGGCCTACGTGCGCTACTTCGTGCGCCATCCGACGACGCAGCTCATGCCGCGCAAGGTCAAGACGGCCTTCGACGGCACCGCCGAGGACCGCGCGATCACGGGCATCCACGACATCGCCTTCCTCGCGCGCGAGCGCGACGGGGTGCGCGGCTTCGAGGTGCGCCTCGGCGGCGGCACGTCGATCATGCCGCGCGTCGCCCCGACGCTCGTGGACTTCGTCACCGCCGACGACGGCGCGTACCTGAAGGTGGCGGAGGCGTGCTTCCGGATCTTCGACCGCCAGGACTGGCTGCGCGTGAACCGCGCCCGCGCGCGCATCAAGGTGCTCGTGGACAAGGTCGGGATCGACGAGGTCCGCAGGATGGTCGAGGAGGAGCTCGAGGGCGACTGGGTCGCCGAGCGCGACTTCACGCCCGACCTCTTCGAGTACGACGAGGCGTCCGGCGCCCCCGGCAGCTACACCGGCGGCCTGAGCCCGAACGGCGACACGAGCGCGTTCGAGCGCTTCGTCGCGGCGAACGTCGTCCAGCAGAAGCAGGCCGGCTTCTCCGCCGTGACCGTGAAGATCACGCGCGGCGACCTCACGCCCGAGCAGTTCCGCGGGCTCGGCGAGGTCATGCGCGACTTCACCGGCGGCCACGCGCGCACGAGCGTCCAGCAGAACCTCGTGCTGCGCTGGGTGCGCGACGAGGCGCTCTACGACCTCTGGCAGCGCCTGTCGGAGCTCGACCTCGGCGGTGCCGGGGCCGACGAGCTCGTGGACGTCGTCAGCTGCCCGGGCACCGACAGCTGCAAGCTCGGGATCACCGCCTCGATGGGACTCAACCAGGCCGTCCAGGAGCGCGTCGAGGCGCTCGCGATCGACGACCCGCTCGCCCGCCGCATCCACATCAAGATGAGCGGCTGCCCGAACGGCTGCAGCCAGCACCACATCGCGAACATCGGGTTCTACGGCGCGTCGATCAAGGTCGGCGAGCACACGATCCCCGCCTACGTCGCCCACATCGGCGGCCAGTACGAGGGTGGCGAGATCGCGATGGGCGCGCGGCTGAAGATCCGCCTGCCCGCCAAGCGCGTGCCCGACGCCGTCGAGCGCTGGCTGCGGTTCTACCTCGACGAGCGCGAGCGCGGCGAGGAGTTCAACGCGTTCGCCACGCGCGTCGGGACGACGGCGTTCGAGGACCGCGCGCGCGACCTGGCGATGCCCGTCGAGTTCGGCCTCGACACGATGAACATGTTCGTCGACTGGAACCGCTCCGGGCCGTTCGAGGTCGTCCGCGGCGAGGGGGAGTGCGCGGTCTGAGCGGTATCCCTCACGCCGGCTGAGCACTACCGGCCGCCTGGTCTCACCGCGCTTTACAGCGCGAGCCCGAGCGCCAGCGAGCGGCCGCTGTGCAGCGCGTCGGCGACGCCGGCGCCGTGCTGGAGCGCGGTCGGCTCCCCGTCCTGCGGTGCGGCGGCACACCAGTCGCCGGCGGCGCCGAGCCTGCGGTCCTCACTGACGAGGCACGGCTCGTGCAGCGGCTCGAGGGCGCGGGCGTAGCGCCAGCGGTGGGCCGTCAGGAACGCCGGAGCCGGGAGCGCCCCGGCCTCGGCGACGACCCCGAGCGCGGCGACGAGGTCGCGCGCGACCGCGTCCGCGTCGTCCTCGAGCCGGCCGGCCGTCCAGCCGGGGCCGGCCTGCAGCGTCCAGCGCTCACCCGGCTCGCGCCCGGGCTTCGCCGACTCGCGGGCCGCCCACTGCAGCGGCGCGCCCGGCGCCGCCTCGTGCCGGAAGTCGAAGGTGATCGGCAGGCGCTCGGGCCAGGCGGCCATCGCCGCCCAGCACGGCGCGTAGGCGACGCTCCCGGCGAGCGACGCGAGCTCCGGGGCCGCCGCGTGGAGGAGCTCGGCGGCCTGCGGAGCGGGCGCGGTCACCGCGGCGGCGTCGAACGTGCCGAGGTCGGTCCCGTCGTCCGCGAGCGGGGCGATGGCGCCCGACGGCTGGCGTGCGAGACCGGCGATGCGCACGCCGGGGCGCACGTCGAGGTCCGCCGCCAGCGCCCGGCAGAGCGTGCTCATCGTCGGCACCGGCACCTCGTGGCCGGCGAAGTCGGCGAACGTGACCCCGGTCCCGGCGAACTCGAGCAGCCAGGCTCCGCGGGCGAGCGTCGGGCACCCGTGGTCGAACGCGCCGGCCTGCGTGCGGCGCGTCGACAGGCGCCCGCCCGGGCCGCGGGCCTTCTCGAACACGACTGGGTCGTGCCCGGCGGCGGCGAGGTCGCTCGCGCACGCGAGCCCTGCGACGCCCGCTCCGATGATCGCCACGCGCATCGCCGGGACCTTACGCCAGCGCCGCGAGCGCGCGATCCGGGTCGGGCAGCCCCGTGACGGTCCCGTCCGCCGCGACGAGCAGGAAGCGGTCGAGCGACGCGAGGAACGTGCGGTCGTGGGTGACGGCGACGATCGTGCCCTCGAACCCGTCCATCGCGTGCTCGAGGGCCTCCGCGGACTCGATGTCGAGGTTGTCGGTCGGCTCGTCGAGCAGCAGCAGGTTGTGCCCCGCGAGCTCGAGGCAGAGGATGTCGAGCCGCGCGCGCTGGCCCCCGGAGAGCGTGTCCGGCGGGCGCCGCGCGGCGTCCTGGAGTTCGTAGCGCGCAAGGGCGCCCATCGCGGATTCGACGTTGCCCGTCTGCGCGACGACGACGTCGAGCAGCGTCGCCCCATCGAGGTCGTCGCGGGCGTTGAGCTGCGTGAAGAGGCCCGGGGAGACCCGCGGCCCGAGCACGACCCGCCCGCGGTGCGCCACCTCCTCACCGGCCAGCAGGTGCATGAGATGGGTCTTGCCGGTGCCGTTCGGCCCGACGAGGCCGATCCGCTCGCCGAGATGGAACTCGTCGCTGAACGGCTCGGTCAGGCCGTCGATCGCGACGTCGTGCAGCGCGACCGCGCGGCGCGCGGAGTCCGCCCCGCGCAGGCGCACGCGGATCGTGTGGTCCTGCACCGGCGCCGGCGGCGGCCCACTGTCGCGCCAGCGCTTCCAGCGGCTCTCCATCGCGTCGGCCTTCTTCGCCCAGACGGGGGAGTAGCGCGCGCGCTCCTTGAAGATCCGCACGAGCTCGCGCAGGCGCAGCTCCTCCTCGTTCCAGCGCTGCAGCCGGTCGCCCATGAGCTCGCGGCGATGCTCGCGCGCCTCGGGATACGTCGCGTACGAGGCGCCGTGGACCCAGGCGCCCGAGCCCTCGAGCGTCACGATCGCATCGCAGGCGGCGCTCAGCAGCGCGCGGTCGTGGCTGATCACCAGGAGCGTCTTCTTCGTCGCGCGGATGCGCGCCTCGAGCGCGTGCTTGGCCGGGATGTCGAGGAAGTTGTCGGGCTCGTCGAGCAGCAGGATCGGCGCGTCGGAGGCGAACAGCAGGTCGAGCACGAGCCGCTTGCGCTCGCCGCCCGAGAGGGTCACGGACGGGCGGTCGCCGACCTCGGCCAGCCCGGCGCCGACGATCCGCCGGCACGCGGCGTCCCAGGCGCCCTCGAGCTCGTAGCCGCCGAGATCGGACCAGCCGCCGATCGCCTCGCCGAGCCGAACCCCGGCGCTCGCGTCCCCGGCGGCGAGGTCACGTTCGGCGGCGAGCACCGCGCGCCCGGCCGCGGCGACCCGCGCGGGCGCGGCGGCGAGCAGCAGCTCGCGCACGCTGCCCTCGCGGGTGCCGACGTCCTGGGCCATGTACAGCGCGCGTCCACCGAGGGCGACGTGCCCGTCGGTGGCCTCGAGCTCGCCCGCGAGGATCCGCATGAGCGTCGTCTTGCCGACGCCGTTGGCGCCGACGAGCCCGGCGTGGCGCCCGCCGGTCAGGCGGAACGAGACGTCGTCGAACAGGAAGTCGCCGCCGGGGTGCGCGTAGGCGAGGTCGCTCACGACGAGATCGGCCATGTCGCGGCCAGCGTAGCCCGCGGGGCGCCGATAGGATCGCGGCCCCCGCCGGCGACACCACCGAGGACGCGCATGTCGAACGAGGCCACGAAGTTCCTGCTCACCGAGGACCGGATCCCGACGCACTGGGTGAACCTCATGGCGGATCTCCCCGGTGAGCCGCTCCCGCCGCTGAGCCCGGCCACGAGGGAGCCCGCGGGCCCCGCCGACCTCGCGGCGATCTTCCCCGAGTCGCTGATCCTCCAGGAGGTCTCGGCCGAGCCGCAGATCGAGATCCCCGAGGAGGTCCGCGAGGCCTACAAGCTCTGGCGCCCGACGCCGCTCTACCGCGCGCGGCGCCTCGAGCGCGCGCTCGATACTCCGGCGCACATCTACTACAAGTACGAGGGCGTCTCGCCGTCGGGCTCGCACAAGCCGAACACCGCCGTGCCGCAGGCCTACGCGAACGCGCAGGCGGGGATCCGCAAGATCACGACGGAGACGGGCGCCGGGCAGTGGGGCTCCTCGCTGGCCTTCGCGTGCGGGCTCTACGGGCTCGAGTGCGAGGTCTTCATGGTCGGTTCCTCGTATGACCAGAAGCCCTACCGGCGCTCGATGATGGAGACCTGGGGCGCGACGGTGCACCGCTCGCCCTCGCAGCTGACGGACGCCGGGCGCGCGAACTCCGGCCACGGCACGGGCTCACTGGGCATCGCGATCTCCGAGGCGGTCGAGATCGCCGCCCAGCGCGAGGACACGAACTACGCGCTCGGCTCGGTGCTGAACCACGTCCTGCTGCACCAGACGGTCATCGGCCAGGAGACGATCGCCCAGATGGAGCTGGCGGGCGAGGCGCCGGACATCGTCATCGCGTGCGTCGGCGGCGGCTCGAACTTCGGCGGGCTCGCGTTCCCGTGGCTGCGGCGCAACCTGCGCGAGGGCGCGACGACGCGCTTCATCGGCGCCGAGCCCGCAGCCTGCCCGACGCTGACCAAGGGCCACTATGCGTACGACTTCGGCGACACGGCGGGGCTCACGCCGCTGATGCCGATGTACACGCTCGGGCACGACTTCGTCCCGCCGCCCGTGCACGCCGGCGGCCTGCGCTACCACGGCGACTCGCCGCTCGTCTCGGCGCTCGTGCACCAGGGTCTCGTCGAGGCGCGCGCCTACCGGCAGAGCGAGACCTTCGAGGCCGGCGTGCAGTTCGCCCGCACCGAGGGGATCATCGCGGCGCCGGAGCCGACGCACGCGATCCGTGCGGTGATCGAGGAGGCCGAGGCGGCCAAGCAGGCCGGTGAGGCGCGCGTGATCCTCTTCGGGCTCTGCGGCCACGGCAACTTCGACATGTCGGCCTACGACGCCTACCTCGCCGGGACGCTCGAGGACCCCGAGTTCTCCCAGTCGGACATGGACCAGGCGCTCGAGGCGATCCCCGACGGCCTGCCCTCGATCGCCTGAGCCGCTCACGCCGGTCCCGGATCCGGTCTGCCGACGGGTGCGTCGGTTAGCGTTCCGCGCGTCGCGCCCGAACCCCGAACCGATCCGGAGAGGATCCATGACCGTCCGCAAGATCGACATCGCCGGCGTCCTCGGTCGCCTGTTCGACATCTATGGCAAGACGATCGGCAAGCTCATCCCGATCGCGCTCGCGCTGTTCATTCCCGTCGCGCTGATCAGCGCGGTGTTCTCCGGCAACGCCGCCGGCAGTCTCATCGCGAACATCCTGTCGATCATCGCGAGCCTCTGGTTCGCGGGCATCGTCGTGAAGGCCGTGCAGGACGTCCAGGAGGACGGGCGCCTCGACGCGTCGGCCGGCGAGCTGTTCCGCGTCGTCATCCCGGTGCTGTTCCCGTTGTTCCTCGTCGGCATCGTCGCCGGCATCGGGATCGCGATCGGCCTGGTCCTCTGCATCATCCCGGGCCTCTTCCTGATCACGATCTGGGCGGTCGCCGCGCCGGTCGTCGTGCTCGAGAACCCCGGAGTGTTCGACGCGCTCGGCCGCAGCCAGAAGCTCGTCAAGGGCAACGGCTGGCAGGTCTTCGGCGTACTCGTCGCGATCTTCGCGATCGTCTTCGTCGCGGCGATCGTGATCGGATCGATCGGGGCGATCGGCGACTCGGCGGTCGTCTTCTTCATCGTGATCCTGCTGCTGTCGCTGGCGATCGCACCGATCCAGGCGCTCGCCCAGGCCGTCCTGTACTTCTCGCTGCGCGAGGCGCACGGCGAGCCCGCGCTGAGCTCGTCGATGGACGTGTTCGGCGGCGGCGAGGCCGGTGGCGGGTTCGCTCCGCCGGCGGCACCCGAAGCGGCGGCGCCCGCGGTGGCGGCGCCCGCCCCGCCCGCGGCTCCGGAGAGCCCCGCGGCGCCGGCGGTCCCCGAGGAGAAGACCGACACCGACGCGTTCGGGAACCTCGTGGCGCCCGACGCGCCGGCTCCGTCCAGCGCGCCCGAGCCGCCGAGCACGCCCGAGCCGCCGAGCCGCCCGAGCCGCCGAGCACGCCCGAGCCCCCGAGCGCCACCGAGCCCCCGAGCGCCACCGAGCCGCCCACGCCGCCCGCCGGCGATGACCCGCCGCCATCGCACGGCGGCAGCACCCCGCCGCCCGGCTACACCGGCCCCTAGCGCCGCAGCGCGACGCCGCGGCCCCGAGGAGCGAGGGCCGCGGCGTCGTGGAACCGCGCGTCCGCTACCGGACGTTCACCGACAGCGGCGGCGTGCCGACGCCGCGGCGGCCGCTGTCGCCGCGCCACTGCGCGACGACGACCGACGAGCTCTTGATCGTGAACTGCGCGGAGAACGCGCCGCCGTTCGCGCCGGCGACCGCCGTGCGGTGCGACCACGCGCCGCCCTTGCGCGCACGCGCCGACACGACGACCTCCTCGCCGCCCCGCGCTCCGGGCAGCGTGCCGCTGATCGTCACGCGGCCCTTGGCCTTCTTCAGCGCCTTCTTCGTGAACGAGCCGGGCTTCGCCTTGATCTTCAGCGACGAGGCGCTGCCGGCGTCGCCGCCGGTCGTCGTCGCGAACATCCAGCGCGGTGCGTCCGACCTGAACGCGTCGACGAGCGCGTAGGCGCGCTGTGCGTCGGCGGCGACGAGATCGGAGACGAGTCCGGACTGGATCGCCTGCGGGCGCCACGTCCTCCCGCCGTCGCTCGTGCGCAGGACGTACGCGCCCTTCGCGCCGCTGCCGTACGCGCGGATCGAGAGGAAGCCGCTCGACGCCGAGCCGAAGGCGACGTCGACGCCGTCGCTCGCCCCGATGGCGAGCGACTCGCTCCACCTGCGCCCGCCGTTGCGTGTCGACCACAGACGCCCGGACGTGTCAAGGAGCCAGCCGGTGCCGGCACTGACGAACGAGACGTCCGCGACCCGCGTCTTCTTGCTCGGGAGCCTCACGGCCTTCCACGACGCGCCCTTCGTCGTCGAGACCAGGAGCGCCTTGCCGCCCCGCCCCCAGGCGAGGACCGCGGCGCCGGCCGGAGCGAGCTCCCCGAGCGCGGCACGCGAGACCGTCTTGCCCGCCACGCCATCGAACGGGCCGCCGCCCTTCGAGCGACGGATGCCGCGCGGGCCGGCGAGCAGCACGGTCGAGTTGTCGGTCAGCGCGAGCACGGCGCCCGCCGTGCCGCCGGACCCGGGGCTCAGCGTCTGCCAGCTCGTGCCGGCGTTCTGCGTGCGGAACAGGCTGCCGCGAACGTCGATCGCGTAGCCGGTCGTCGCGCTCGACCACGACGTGTCGAGAAGGTCCGCCGAGGTCGTGACGAAGACGCTCTTCCAGAGCGCGCCGCCGTCGGTCGAGAGCGCGATCTGCCCCTTGGCGCCGGCCGCGTAGACCGAGGTCGGTGCGGCGCCGAGCCGCAGGCGCGCGTAGCTGCCGCCGACATCGGTGCCCAGTGGCACCCAGTTCACGCCGGCGTCGGACGAGACGACCATCTGGCCGGCGGTGCCGACCGCGATCGCGCGCGTCGGCGAGACGAACGCGGCGGCCGCCAGCGGCACGCTCGCCGCGGTGATGGCGGTCGCCGAGTCACCGCCGTCGGTGGTGCGCAGCAGTTCGCCCTTGTCGGTCGTCAGCAGGCACAGGTCGGCGGAGGCGCAGCGGACGCCCGTCAGCGTGTGACCGGCACCGGCCGCACGGGGGGTGAACGTCAGGCCGCCGTCGGTGCTGCGCAGCAGCGTCTGCGGGCCGATCGCCCAGAGCGTCGCCGCGTCGAAGCGGTAGAGCCGCGTGACGTTCCCGGGCGGCGCGACCGCGAGCGGCTTCCAGGAGACGCCGGCGTCGGTCGTGTCGTAGGCGGTGATCGGCGGCCCGCCCGCCAGGACGACGATCCCGCGTCCGGGCTCGGGGAAGACGATGTCCACGACGCGGCCGTTCCCACCGGTCGCGCTCGCGGCGGTCCCGGGCACCGCGGTCTGCTTGGAGAACGTCTGGCCCTTGTCCGTCGTGCGCAGCACCGATCCGTCGGTCAGGACGAGGTAGCCCGTCGTCTCGTCGACGAACCAGAACGCGGCGATCGGGTCCGGGCACCCGCGCTCCTGCACCGTGTAGATGCGGTCGAACGTCGTCCCGCCGTCATCGCTGCGGCGCAGGACGCAGCCGTCGCCGCCGAGGGCGACGACCGAGTCGGCGTCGATCACCTGCTGGCGGACGAGCTGTGCGGACGTGCCGGTGGCGAGGCCGGCCCACGTCGTGCCCGCGTCGTCGCTGCGCAGCGCGGTGCCGCCGTCACCGATCGCGTAGCCGCGGTCGCCGATGAAGTCGATCGCCGTGAGTGCGCCGCCCTGCGGCGTGGGGTTGCCCCACAGCCAGCCCGACAGCGGGGTGCGCACCGCACCCGTGGCGCCTGCCGCACCGAGCGCGACCACCACGGCGGTGAGCGCGAGCACGGCAGCGAGGGTGCGACGGCTGGACATGACAACTCCTTCCGGGAGGTGGCGCATACGCGTTCACGACGCTACGCCCGGCCGGAAGTTGCGCCAACGGCAGCGACCCGCGTCCGGCATCCGCTGAAACTACGGCGGTCCGTCGCCGCCCTAGGCGGCGACCGCGGCCTGTGAGGCGAGCACCGCGGCGGGCGCCGCGCGCCGCACCGTCACGGGCAGGCCGCCGATCGGCGAGATCGTCGGCGCGGTGCGGATCCGCAGCGTGTGGCCGGGGAGCAGCTCGAGCCGGCAGCGCTCGAGGATCGTGCGCATGATGATCGCGATCTCTGCCTGGCCGAAGCGCATCCCGATGCATGTGCGCGAGCCGCCGCCGAACGGCACGTACTGGCCCTTGCGGAACTGCGCCTGGGCCTCGGGCGTGAAGCGGTGGGGATCGAAGCGCTCGGGGTCGGGCCAGACGTCGGCGAGGTGGTGGCTGCCGAACGAGGAGTACTGGATGTGTGCGCGCGCGGGAACCGGGACGCCCTGGAACTCGAACGGCTCGATCGAGCGTCGCGGCCCGACGTAGGCCGGCGGGTACTTGCGCAGCGTCTCGTCGATCAGCATCTCGGTCGTGATCCCCGGCTCGTCGGCGAGCGCGGGGTTGCGGGCGAGCTCGTAGAACAGGAACGCGACGGTCGAGGTCGTCGTGTCGTGGCCGGCGAACAGGAGGGTCATGACCTCGTCGCGGATCTGCTGGCGCGGCAGCGGGTCGCCGTCCTCGTCGGTCGCCTCGACGAGCATCGAGAGGATGTCCTCGCCCTTGACCTCCGCGGCCCGGCGGCGGTCGATCTCCTCGTAGACGAGCTCGTCGAGGCGCGCGCGCGAGGTCAGCAGCTGCGCGTACGGGGAGCCGGGCCCGCGCGCGAGCTGGCCGAGCAGGCCGCGGGCGTGGAACGAGAGCGCCGCCTCGAACTCGTCGGCGGCGTCGAAGTCGCCCGCGCGGGCGATGTCCGGGTCGAGGCCGAAGAGTGCGCGCATCGCGACGCGCAGCGCGACGTTGCGCGTCCAGTCGTAGAGGTCGATGACCGCGCCCGGGACCAACGCGTCGGCGGCGCGCGCGATCTCGTCCTGCACGATCGCGATCGAGGCGCGGATCCGCTCGCGGTGGAAGGCGGGCAGCATCATCCGGCGGTGGGTGCGGTGGTACTCGCCGTCGGTCGTCAGCAGGCCGTCGCCGAGCAGCGGGATCAGGTCGCGCAGGTGCCCGTCGCGCCAGGAGAAGTTCCTCGCGTGGGAGACGAGGATGTGGTGATTGGCCTCGGGCCCGAGCATGAGGATCACGTTGTGGTGGAAGATCCGCAGCGTGAAGATCGGTCCGTAGCGCTCGTAGCCGTCGAGCATGACGCGCAGCGGCTCGCGCATGAAGTCGTTCGTGCGCTTCAGGCTGAACGACGTGTCACCGGGCGGGTAGGGGACGGTCCGGGCGCGCTCGGCACGCAGGTCGTCGGCCATCACCGCCACGAAATTCGACGGTGGTGACGCGGGCTGCTGGAGCATCGGGCAAGCGTACAGAAGCTGACCGTGGCGTCAGGTTCGTCGTGGACGAGCGTCCGGCGAACGCGAACGCGGCCCGCATCCCTGCAGGGCCCCGCCCGTTTGAGGTCGCGCACGATGCGTGCGGCGGCGCGGCCGCCGCACGCATCGCCGCACCGGGCTCGTTACGCCGTCACGTTCTGGGGCTTGGCCTGCTCGTCGTTCTGGGCGTCGCGGTTGACCCTGTCCTCGGAGCGGGCCTCGGGGTCCAGCGAGCGCGGAGCGCGCCGCTCGACGCGCTCGCACGTGCCGTTGGGGCTCGCCGGCGTCGCGTCGTCGATGACGTCCACGAGGTCGAGGAACGCGCGGTCGTTCCCGGCGCCGCACGTGATCGTGTCGACCTCGCCGTCACGCGTGCGGATGCGGTCGTTGCCGCCGCCGCCGTTGAGCGTGTCGCCGACGCTGTCGGTCTCGCCGTTCGGGCCGGGCGTCACGTCGCCGCGGGCCAGCGCCCACAGGTCGTCATTGCCGTCGCCGCCGTTCGAGACGTCCACACCGAGGTTCGCGTAGATGCGGTCGTTGCCCGCACCGCCGTCCTGCGTGTCGTCGCCGCTGCCGCCCGACAGGAAGTCGTTGCCTGCGTCGCCGCTCACGATGTCGTTGCCGTCGCCGCCGGCCAGCGCGTCGCGCGCGTCGCCGCCGGAGATCGTGTCGTTGCCGGTCCCGCCGAAGATCCGGTCGCGGGAGAACAGGTCGCCGGTGCCCGGGACGTCGCCCTGCAGATGGTCGTCGCCGGCGCCGCCGTGAATGCGGTCGTTGCCCTGCACGCCGCGGATGCGGTCGTTGCCGGCATCGCCCCAGAGGCGGTCGCGGCCCTGGCCGCCGTCGATGTCGTCGTTCCCGGCGCCGCCGCGCACGAGGTCGCCCTGATCGCCGCCCTGGACGGTGTCATCGCCCTTGCCGGCGATGAGCAGGTCGAATCCGGGGCCTCCCTTGATCGAGTCGTCGCCGCCGAGCGCCCGGACGCGATCGTTCCCGGCGAGGGCGTCGATCGTGTCCGCGTCTTTCGTGCCGATGAGGCGGTTGTTCCCGGCGTCGCCGGTGATGGTGGCGGCCATCGCGACGGCCGCCGTGAGCATGAGCATCGCGATCGCCGCGATGAGGGTCGTGCTGACGCGCGTGGTACGCATGTGTCCTCTACTCCCTGGTGATGATTGGACGAACGGTTCCAGCCGCCGAAACACCAGGTGTTCGGGTGAGTTGCGGCACAGGAACGGAAATCGCGCGAGGTTGCAATACTGGCTGCCGCGCCCGGGGGCGTAGCTCAGTTGGTTAGAGCGCCGGCCTGTCACGCCGGAGGTCGCGGGTTCGAGTCCCGTCGCTCCCGTCCCACGAAGGCCCCTGCCACTGCGGGGCCTTCGGTCGTTCAGCGGCGCGAGCGGCGACGCCGAGGGCCCGGGCGGGTACCGCAAGCGGGTACCGCATGCTGATTGATCCGCCCTGCGGCGTCGAGCGGCTGCTCATGGCGTGACGGTCCGGACGATGCGGGACCATCGCGCGAGCGATGACGCTGTCCGTCGATATGCAGTTGGAACGGGAGCGCGAGCGGCTGGCCGCCCTTGAGCTCGAGCGAGCGAGCGTGATCGAGCGGATCCGTCGTCTGAACACGGAGTCGGCCGCTGCGGGTTCGCTGTCCGTCGTACTGGATGTCTTCGCCACGCGCGGGCACACGTTGCGTCAGGCGGCGTCCTCCTCATCTGCGTAGTCGGGGTATTGCGGCGGGGCCTCGCCGACCGAGTCGAGCAGGCGCGGATAGTCGCCACCGTCGTCGGCGGTGATCGCTCGCACCGTCAACCGCACCCGCCACTCGTCGCCGAAATCAAAGAGGTAGGCGATGCGCTGGCCCTTGGTCACCCGCAGACGGTCGAGCCGCCGCTCGGCGCTCTTGCGCCCGGGCTTGGCGATCGGCAGATCCCAACCCGCGAACGGATCGCTCTCGAGCGCGAACGGATGGGTGTACTCGGTGCCGTCGCGCGCCCAGAACTTCCCGCCGAGCCAGAACGAGTAGAGATGATCGTCGTCCCACCCGAACGCTGATCGAAGCGCGCCGTGAAGGTCGACGAGCGTCTGGTCACTTCGCACCGCGATCGTGCGCCGCACGTCTCGGAAGCCGTCCAGCTGGGCGTTGAACACGTATGCCTGGCTCGCCATGACGCTCCTCTCGTGGATCGAGTGCTCGACGCTACGCGCCGGACACGACGGAACCGGCCTCACGCGTCGGCCGGCAGAAGCGTGAACGCCTTGCCATGGAGCGGCGCGACGGTGCGGAAGTGTCGTTCGTCGAAGCTGAGGATGCGGGTGGTGCGGTGTCGTGCAGCGAGGGTGACGAGCGCGCAGTCGGCGAGGCCGAGATCGAGATCGGCGTAGCGTGTGTCGAGGTCGATGATCGTGGCGTAGTCGGCACGCTCGAGGTTCCCGACAGAGAACCGTCCGGCGGCCAGGTCGGCGAGGAACGCCCGTCGCGCTCCGGGTCCGAAGCGTCGCCCGAGGAGGTAGTCGATCTCGGCGGTCGTCGGTGCGGGGATGACGAGGGTTCCCGTTTCGTTGGTGAGGGCGTCGAGGATCGCTTCGCGTTGTGGCTCTGCCGGGTCGGCGAGCGCGACGAGCGGCGCGGCGTCGATGAGGAGCGTCACGTGCCGAAGTCGTCGAGCAGTTCGTGCTCGGGGATCTGCGAGATCGGACGCGGATCGTCGTCGAGCCGGCGAAAGCCCGCCGCGAGCGCGAAGTTCCGGTCTTGGGAAGCCTGCGGCTCGTAGGCGTCGACGGCCGCTCGGAGGATCTCCGCCTGCGAGCGGCCCTCCTCGAGGGCGAGTCGGCTCAGGCGTGCGGCCTGCGCGTCATCGAGGTAGACGCTCGTCTTGCGCATGCCTCGAAGTATAGGGCATGAGGTAGGGCAGTACCACCCTGTCACGCCGGAGGTCGCGGGTTCGAGTCCCGTCGCTCCCGTCCCACGAAGGCCCTGCCACTGCGGGGCCTTCGGTCGTTCCGGACGCGAACGGCGACCACAATTTCGTGCGCGGGTACCGCATCAGGGTCGGATCTGCGCGAGGTGCGCGATCTGCGGTGCGAGCCGACGTCTCGATCGGCGGGCCATGGCCTGCAATTCATCCACGCGATAGCGGCCGGGCGCTACCTCCACGTGAGATGCGGGCGATGCTCAAGCAAGGATGGGGGAGATCTGCGGTGCGAGCCGACGTCTCGGTCGGCGGGCCATGGCCTGCATTTCATCCACGCGACAGCGGCCGGGCGCTACCCCCACGTGAGATGCGGGCGCTGCTCAAGCAAGGATGGGAGACGGCTTGAACCCTTTGACGATGAGGTAGATGGTGAGCGACGCCTCCCAGGCGATCTCCGGCAGGGTGAGGAGGGACGAGACCGTGGAGCCGTTGTCGTAGGCGCCGAAGATGATTGCGATCCCCGACGCGAAGAGCAGGGGGCCGCCGACGAGACCCAGCATGGCCATGCCCCGTGGCACGAGGCCGGACTTGTACATCAGGTAGCCGAGCAGGATCCCGTTTCCGAAGCCCGCGCAGAAGGCGGGGCCGAGCAGGAACGTCCAGTCATGGAAGGCGACCAGCGAGCGTCCGGCGATCACGAGTGAGGCACCGTCTGCTGCTCCCGGTCCCCCGACGTCCTGCTGCAGGGTCATGAGGGACAGGACGCTGACGATGCCGATGACGATCACCGTTGATTCAAGGGTGCGGCTCGCGACGTAGCCGAGGCTGATGCTCTGGCTCTGGCGCTTGAGGATCGGGTACAGCACGACTGCGGTGGCGATGTTGGCGATCGCGAGGATGACCTCCAGCGACGCTCCCAAGGCCACGCGGGTGTCCGCACCCCCGCCGAGGATGTAGTCGTGGTGCTTCAGCAGCGGCTCGTACAGAAACAGCGCGGGGATCGAGGCGATGAAGGTGATCGCGAAGAACACCCCCGCGATCAGGGCGATCCTTCGCTGCTGTGGCGTCTGCTCCGGCAATGAAGTGGTCATCGTGGGTCCTTCGTGGTCGGGGGTGTGACGCTCGTGAGAATTCGTCGGAGCGTTTCGAGGTCTTCTGTGCTGAGGGCGGTGAGCGCCGGGGGCGGTGTGCTGAGGATCGTGTCGGCTCGCCTGGCCATGTCCTTGCCTTTGCGCGTGGCCTCGACGAGCTTGGCCCGGCGGTCGGTGGGATGCGGGCGCCGGCGGGCGAGCTTCTGGGATTCGAGGTCGTCGACGACCCCGGTCGCGTTGGCGGGGTCGATTCCCAGTGCAGCGGCAAGCTCGCCCATCGACATCGGCTTGCGCGCCAGTCGGCGGACTGCCCGTGCGCGGGCGAAGCTGATGCCGAGTGTCTCGGAGACCTCGCGCCTGCGCTGGTTGTCGAGCACGAGGTCGCTGATCAGCAGCCAGACCTCGCGGGCGGACTCGTCGGTGGGGCGCCCGGTCATGCCGCCACCAGCCTGGTTTCAGCGAGGGCTTCCGGGTTGAGCTTTGCGGCGGTGCGTCGGGCCGATGCGTTGGCCCTGCTGGTGGTGGCCGTGACAGCGAGGAGAAGTACGACAGCACCGCAGGCGGTGAGCGTCCACCAGCCCGGGGGGCTCGCGGACGACAGGTTTGCGTGTACTGACGCGCCGACGTGGGAGGTGACGATGGCTCCGACGACCGCGACGCCGAGTGTCTGGCCGAACTGCCGGGAGGTCGTGGCGATCGCCGAGGCGACGCCCGCCTGGGCGCGCGGCATCCCGGACACGGCTGCGTTCGTGATCGGTGCGTTCACGAACCCGAAGCCCAGCCCGAAGATGATGTACGCCGCGATCAGCTGCGCGAGGGGGGTGGCCGGGTCGATGCCGATGAGCATGGCGCATCCGGTCATCAGGCACACGCCGGAGATCACGAGCGGCACGCGCGGGCCGCGGCGGCCGACGATGCGGCCCGACAGCGGGGACGCGATCATCGTCATGATCGCCATGGGCACGGTGGCGAGCCCAGCCTGGATCGGCGAGAGGTCGCGTACCTCCTGGAGGTAGAGCGTGTTCAGGAAGAGGAACCCCCCGAACGCGCCGAACGCGGCCACGGAGATGATGGTCGCCGACGTGAACGGAATCGACCGGAAGAAGCGCAGGTCGATGAGCGGCTCCTCCCGACGGGGCTCGTAGAGGAGCAGTCCGAGAAGCGCAAGCCCAGCGGCCGTGAATGCGGCCAGGATGATCGTCGAGGACCATCCCCGGCTCGGGGCTTCGATGATGCCGTACGTGAGCGTGGACAGCAGCACGATCACCAGTGCTTGGCCGACGGGATCGAACCGGCGCGGCCTCGGCGCCCTGGACTCGGGAATGAAGCGCAGCGTGAGGATGATCGCGGCGAGCCCGATGGGAATGTTGATCAGGAAGATCGACCGCCAGCCGAGCGAGGAGACGAGCGTGCCTCCGACGATCGGCCCCAGCGCCATCGAGATGCCGAACACGGCGCCCCACACACCGACCGCCTGAGCGCGCTCGCGCGGGTCCGTGAAGGTGTTGGTGATGATCGACATGGCGACCGGATTCATCATTGACGCGCCGACCGCCTGAAGCACACGGAACACCACGAGGAGGCCGACGCTCGGTGCCAGGGCGCACAGGAGCGATGCCACCGAGAACACGGTGAGACCGGTGATGAAGGTGCGCTTGCGACCGAACCGGTCGGCCGTGGAGCCGGAGAGCATGAGCAGGCTCGCCATCACGACGGTGTAGGCGCCGACCGTCCATTGCAGCCCGGAGATGCTCGTATGCAGCTCTCCGCCGATGGATGGCAGGGCGAGATTCACGGCGGTGATGTCGAGCCCGACGATGAAGAGGCTCATGCAGGAGATGAGCAGGACGCCGATCCTGCGGTTGCGACCGAGTTCGTCGATCGCCACCGGAGCGCCGCTCGGCGTGTGGTCTCGGTTAGATACTTGTCGTTGTACATAACTATGATGACTATATAAGCACTTGGGCAGAAGTCAAGAGTCCGGGCTGGGTCGGCCGTCGGGCGGGGCCGCGACAGCCGCCCACGCCGCCCCGGCGTCGGGTCCGCTGCGCGCGACGGTGAGGCGCCGCTCCTGCTTTCGTCCCGCGCGGGAGTGTCGGCCTGGCTGAGGCGGGGGCCGCGAGTAGTGTGGCCCGGTGGCCGTTCTCGCCGGCGCGTTCGTGCACCCCGAGCCGGGCACGTCGGCTTCCGACCACGTGGTCAGTGGTCTGGTTCCGGTCGCGGCTGCGGCGGTGATCGCGGCGGTCTATCCGCGGCTTCCGGGTGTCGTGCGTGGGTGGCTTTCGGTCGCGTGCGGAGTCTTGGCGTTGGTCGCCGGGATCGTGGTTGCGGTGCGCCCAGCGGTGCTCGTAGGGGTTGACCTGTCGAGTGTCATCGGCCTCCTCTCGGCACTGGCGGGCGCGGTCCTGGTCGTTTCCGGGATCGCAGTGCGTGGAGGATCCAGCGCCTGGAGGGCGGTCGCTCCGCCGCTGGGTGCGCCGGAGCGTCGCCGGTCTCGTGGTCGTGTTCTGCGGGGTGTTCCTCGTCATGCCGGTCGGCGTCGCAATCGTCAGCACGCATCGCGCACGCGTGCCCGTTGACCCCGCCCGCTCGACCCCGGCCGTATCGGCGGGCTCGGGCTCGCTGTCGGCGGCGAGCTGCTGCTGCAGACCGCTGCGCGCAACCCTGCGCTCAAGGCCGTCATCTCCGAGGGCGCCGGTGCGCGGTCGTACGCCGAGCAGCGCGACACGCCGGACCTCGCCGGCTGGCGCAGACCCTTCACGCCGTGGGCCACCCAGACCCTCGCAACGAGCGTGCTCTCCAACGCCCTCCCACCAGCGAGACTGACGGCGCTCATGCCGCACATCGCCCCACACGCGGTCTTCCCATCTCAGCAGACGACGGAAAAGCCGACGAGCCACCGGAGGCCACACCGGCGCCCAGCGCGCCGCGCCACCGAGTGCCGGCGACGCGTGATCGCCTTCTTCAACCACACCCTGGAACCCGCTCGCTGAGCAGGTCGGCACTGGTCATAGCACGAGGTGTCCGCGCTTGCGGCTCGCCAGGAAGATCCGCTCGAACGCGATCTTGGCCCAGTGGGCCTGTGGGCCGGTCATGACGTGGGGGTGTTCGGAGTCGCCGAGGACGTGGTCGGCCTTGAAGATGATCCCGTTGTTGCCGGCGTCGAGGATGCAGATCGCCTCCATCTCGGACATCGGCATGGAGCGGCGCTCTCCGCCCTGCAGGTCGGCGGTGATGTTCTGGGCTGCGACCTTCGCCATGACCTCGCTCATCTGGCCGGTCTTGGGGACGCCGGCGGGGACGAGGGTCTGCTGCGGCGGGGCGATGGCGATGTCGACGCCGGCGCCGTAGACGTCTTCGATGTCGGTGTGGCGGAACTCGTCGGTGACGGGCAGGAAGCCCATCGGGTTGCCCAGGCCCTCGGTCTCGCGGATCGCGTCGACGCCGGTGAACGGCGGCACGATCATGGAGAAGGCGAACGGGAGGACGCGGCCGCCGTCGAGCTCAATCTCACCGTCGCGGACCTCCTTGATGACGTTGTTCGGGATGCCCTCGATGCCGAGCTTGTCGAAGAACTTCTCAACCCGCTTCTGGGAGTCGGAGACGCCGCCGAGGCCGAAGTGGCCGAGGAACGGCTCGGCGGTGATGAAGGTCATCGGCGCGACGTCCTGGAGGCCGGCCTTCTTGATCTGGTGGTGGGTGTTGAGCAGGAACTCGTAGGAGGCGCCGAAGCAGGAGCCGCCCTGGGCGGTGCCGACGACGACCGGGCCGGGGTTCTCCAGGAAGCGCTGCCAGGCGTCGCGCGTGAGCAGCGCGTGCTCGAGGTTGCAGACCGACTGGGTGTGCCCGTCGACCGGGCCGAGGCCGGGGACCTTCTCGAAGGCCAGCCGCGGGCCGGTGGCGAGCATCAGGCCGGTCGTAGCTGAGCTCCTGCCCTGAGCTCGTCTTGACCGTGTGGGCATCGAGATCGAAGCCGGCTGGCCGCCTCGTTGATGAAGCGGATGCCCTGCTTGGCGTACATGGGGGCCAGCGGAAACGTCACGTCCTTCGCCTCGCGCATCCCGAACGGCAGCCAGATCAGCGACGGGATGAACGTGAAGTCTGCGTGCGGGTCGAGGACGACGACCTCGTGCCGGGCGTCGAGGCGCCTGCGCAGTTCGAGCGCGGCGGTCATGCCCGCGAAGCTGGAGCCGACGACGACGACACGCTTGGAACTCGAGGCGGACACGGCGCCGCCCTCCTTTCAGGGACGCAGGGTGGCTCACGAGCATGCTCCGGCGGGGCCCCGCACGGCATCAGCGCTTTGTACGCACCGGATCCGTAGTCCACCATCATACTCACATACAACGATATGGTGGTACACTCCTCGCATGGACGTCCCGCACCCTGTCCCGGATCAGCTCGCGGAGCTGATCGCCCAGCGCTTCCGCGTCCTCGGCGAGCCGATGCGCATCAAGCTGCTCGACGCGCTGCGTGACGGCGAGGCCACGGTCGGCGAGCTGACCGAGCGGCTCGGCGCCTCGCAGCAGAACGTCTCCAAGCACCTCGGCGTGCTGCACCAGGCGGGCATCGTCAGCCGCAGCAAGCGGGGGACGTTCGCCTACTACGCCATCGCCGACGGCGGCGTGTTCGCGATCTGCGAACAGGTCTGCGGCGGGCTGCAGCAGCAGATCCACGAACTCGACCAGATCCTCACCGGAGGCATCGCATGACCACGAGCACCACCACGGCCACGTCCTGTTCCACCGAATCGCGCGGCTGGCCGCTCGAGCGCGTGCTGTTCGCGATGGCGGGCACGATGACGCTGCTCAGCGCGCTGCTCGCGGCGACCGTCTCGCCGTGGTTCCTGCTGCTGACCGCCTTCGTCGGCGTCAACCAGTGGCTCTACGTGGCCTTCGGCGCGTGTGGCGCCTCGTTGATCCTCAAGCGGGTCTTCCACCTGCGGTCGGTCCTCTACCCCTCGGAGTCGCCCCGATGACCCAGTTCGGTCCGATCGGCCGGCTCGGCCGCTACACCGCCACGCACTTCCGCACCGTCGCGATCGCCTGGGCGCTCGTCGCCGTCGTGCTCGGATTCTTCGCGCCGAAGGTCGAGAAGGCGCTGTCGGGCGCCGGCTGGGAAGCCACCGGCTCCCAGTCGGTGCAGGCGCGCAAGACGATCGACCAGAACTTCGGCGGACTCTCCTCGAGCGCGCTGATGGTCGTCGTGCACTCCAGCACGAAGACCGTCTCCGACCCCGCCTTCAAGGCGGCGGTCGCCCGCGCGTCGCAGACGCTCAAGTCGGACTCGCGCGTGAAGTCCGTGGTCCCGCCGCAGGCCGGCATGTCGATCTCGCGTGACGGGCACACGGCGATCATCCAGGCCGGCGCCGCCGCGGACTCCAACACCATGGTCCGCGCCGCCGACGACCTCAAGGTGCAGCTCCGCAAGCTGCAGGGCGACGGCGTGCAGGTCTCCCTGACCGGTGCCAGCGGGATGTGGTCGGACTTCAACACCGCCAACCGCGAGGCGATGATGAAGAGCGAGCTCATCTCCTGGCCGGTCACGCTCATCATCCTCGTCCTGGCCTTCGGCTCGCTCGTCGCGGCGGGCCTCCCGCTGATGCTCACGATCCTCGGCCTGATGGCGTCGGCAGGGTCGCTCTACCTCGGCACCCAGCTGCTCGACATCTCGATCTGGGCGATGAACTTCGCGCTGATGTTCGCGCTCGCGCTCGGCATCGACTACGCGCTCTTCATCGTCTACCGCTTCCGCGGCGCCCTCTTCGGCTCGCACGAGCCGGTCGAGCACGCCGTGGCCGAGACGATGGACACCGCCGGCAAGGCCGTCCTCTTCAGCGGCGTCACCGTGCTGATCTCGCTGATGGCCGTGATGCTCGTGCCCTCGCCCGCGTTCCGCTCGATGGCGCTCGGGATCATGATCTCCGTCGTCTTCATCCTGGCCGCAACGCTGACGTTGCTCCCGGCGGTGCTCGGCAAGCTCGGCCCGAAGGTCGACAAGCTCGCGCTCCCGTGGGTCCACCAGGGTGAGCACCGCTCACCGAAGTTCGCCGCCTGGGCCGAGCGCCTCTGGCGCCACCCGTACGCGTTCGGCTCACTGGCGCTGATCGTGCTCGTCGCGCTGATCGTCCCCGTGTTCGGCCTGAAGACCGGCATGCCGTCGATCAAGGTCGTGCCCGACCAGGACAGCTCGCGTGTCGGCTACAACCAGGTGCAGCAGTCCTTCGGCAAGGGCGCACCCGGCGCGGTGCAGATCGTCACCGCCCAGGGTGACGCCGCCCGCGTCACCGTGGTCGCCAAGGCCGACCCGGGCGTCGCGCAGGTCATGCCCGCCGTGCCCGGGCAGGGCGGCAGGGCACTCGTGCAGGTCGTGCCGAACACCGACCCCTCCTCGAAGACGACCGGCGCGACGATCGACCGGCTGCGCTCGGCGCTGCCACCGGGCACGCTCGTCGGCGGCTCGGTCGCCGAGAACCACGACCTCGAGGCGCTGCTGTCGGCGAAGACGCCGCTCGTCATCGGTGTCGTGCTGATCCTCGGCTTCCTGCTGCTGCTGATCGCGCTGCAGGCGCCGATCATCGCGGCGCTCGGCGTCATCACGAGCCTGCTCGCGACCGGCGCCGCGTTCGGCGTCGCCCGGCTCGTCTTCCAGGAGGGCCACGGCAGCGGCTTCCTGGGCTTCGAGCCGCAGGGCTTCCTCGACGCCTGGGGACCCGTGTTCTTCTTCGCGATGATCTTCGCGATCTCGATGGACTACACGGTGTTCCTGCTGTCCTCGGCGAAGGAGCACTGGGACCGCACCCACGACCCCAAGGACGCGATGGTCGGCGGCGTCGCGCACAGCGGCCGCGTGATCTTCGCCGCGGCCGGCGTCATGGTCGCCGTGTTCTTCACGTTCGCCCTGTCCGGGCCGCTGCCGCCCAAGGAGATGGGCGTCATCCTCGGCGTCGCCGTCCTGCTCGACGCGTTCCTCGTGCGGCTGCTGCTCGTCCCCGTGATCCTGCGGCTGCTCGGACGCTGGGCCTGGTGGCTGCCGAAGCCGCTGCGGCGCATCCTCCCCGACGTGCGCTTCGGGCACGCGTGATCATGTTCGGCCGGCTTCGCATCGAGACGATCACGGCGCGCGCCGCGTCGGACCGGTTCTTCAGCGGTGAGCTCGTGCTCGTCGACGTCCGCAGCCACCAGGAGTACGAGCGGGTGCGCGTGCCCGGGGCGGTGCACATCCCGCTGCACGAAGTCCGCGGGCGGGTCGCCGAGCTGCGCACCGATCATGCGGTTGCGTTCCTCTGCCGCTCCGGACACCGCAGCGCGGTCGCGGCGCGGCGCGCCGCGAAGCAGCGTCCCGATGTTCTGAACGTGACCGGCGGCCTCAACGCCTGGCTGGCCGCCGGCCTGCCCACCGCCGACTGTCCCGCATCCCGATCCAGCCGGCGGCCGCGATGAGCGCGCCGGCCGAACCCCGCACCGAAGGAGCCCTCATGCACAACGTGAACGTCGACGCTGTCGAACGGACCGCCGCGGCAGCCGCCGGCGACCCGACAGCGGTCGTGCAGCAAGTCTCCTTCGACGGCGAGTGGCAGACGACCCCCGGCGCCGCGCAGTTCCGCACCGAGATCCCACTGCCCAACGGCGACAGCGTGACCTTCGAGGCGGACTTCCCGCCGCCGATGGGCGGCACAGGCGCGGCGCCCAACCCGCTCGCCTACTGCTTCTGGGGCGGCCTGGCCTGCTACGCGATGAGCTACGCGCAGGAGGCCGCACGGGAAGGCGTCGCGCTGCGCTCGCTGCGCGCCCGCGTCGAGGCGCAGGTCGATATGAGCCGCGCACTCGGCGTGCGCGACACCCCGCCGGTCGAGCGCATCGACTGGCAGCTCGAGGTCGAAGCCGACGCCACATCCGAACAGCTCGAGGCGATCAAGCGGCTCGCCGACGACCACTGCCCCGGCGCGTACTGCATCCGCAACCCCATCGACCTGCACACCCACCTCGCCGTCACCGCGACGGCCTGACCCCGACCCGAGAAGGAGAGCCATCATGGCCTTCACGAGCTTCATGAGCAGCACCGCAGGCCGCGCGCTGCGGATCATCGCCGGACTGGCACTGATCGTCATCGGCCTCGCCGTCGTCGGCGGGACCGGCGGGATCGTCCTCGCCGTCGTCGGCCTCGTCCCGCTCGGCGCCGGCGTCGCCAACGTCTGCCTGTTCGGCCCACTGCTCGGCAGCGACCTGCACGGAAACCCCAAGAGCACCTAGGACCACGAACGGAGCACACGATGAGCTTCACCGCCAGCGCCCGCAGCATCGACGGCACCCTGCGACACGAAGTCGACGTCAACGGCCGTCACACCATCATCACCGACGAGCCCGAGAGCCTCGGCGGCACCGACACCGGCCCCGCGCCCCACGAGCTGCTGCCCGCCACGCTCGCCTCCTGCATCTCGAGCATGATCGTGCTCTACGCGCAGCGCAAGGAGTGGGAGCTGGGAGATGTCCGTGTCGACGTCGACTACGACTACGAGTCCGAGCCGCGGCGCTTCGACGTCACCGTCCACCTGCCGGACGGCCTCACCGATGACCAGGTCACGCGCCTGAAGCGCGTCGCCAACACCTGCCCCGTCCGCCGCGCCCTCGAAGGCGAGTTCAGCTTCGAGGAGCGCATCAGCATCGCTGAACCCGTCGCGTCAGCCGGTCACGAGTGACGCCCAGGGTGTTCAGCTCCCCAGCGGACGCCGCGCGCGAGCTCGCCGGCGTCATCCGACACGCCCGGCCGCTGCGCGATGCCTTCCTGCGCGGGCGCCTCAGCGCACGCGAGCGCGAGCTCGTCACGGTGGCAGTCAGCAGGGTGAACGCCTGCGCGGGCTGCACGTTCGTCCACGAGCGCTGGGCGCTGCGCGCGGGCGTCAGCGACGACGAGCTCCGAGCGCTGGAGCTCGGTGAGCTTCAGCGACTGGATCCCCGCAGCCGGGCCGCGGTGGTCTACGCGACCGCGCGCGCCGAGTCGCGCTTCCGCGGACCCATGCACGACGATGTCGCCGCAGCCGCGCAGGCGAGCCTGACACCAAGCGAGCTTGCCGCCGTCGAAGCCACCGCACGCGCGATGACCCTCGCCAACCTGTCTGTCAGCACTTCCGAAGCGCTACTCGCCCGTCTGCACCGACCCGCGCCCGCAGCCGGCACCCGATGAGAGGAGCGACCATGGCGCAGCCGATCTACACCACCGGATCCTGGAAGCCCTTCCCCGGACATGAAGCCGCGTTCCTCGACGCCTGGCAGGACTTCATGACCTGGGCGACGCGGCTTCCAGGCGCAGGGGAGGCCGTGCTTGCCCGAGACGAACGCGACCCCGAGCGCTTCGTGAGCTTCGCCGCCTGGGACAGCATCGACGCCGTCCGCAACTGGAAGAACTCACCTGAGTTCAAGCCGCGCATGAGTCGCGTGCAGGAGCACATCGACAAGTTCGCCCCGACTGAGCTCGACGTGCTGATTCACATCGAGCCGCATCACGCGGGTCACGTGAAGATGATCTGACCGCCCGCGGCGAGTCCGTAGAACTCGCCGACGGTGATGATGTCCTCGACCTGGTCGATGAAGTCGTCCTTCGTCAGGTCGAACATGTCGGCGCTCGACGCGGCGATCAACCGCGGCGACGTCGAGGCCGAGCCCGGCATCTGAGTGCGCGGCGCGGCGCGATAGCGTGGCGCGCCATGACCGAGCACCGATGCGACGTGGCGATCGTCGGCGCGGGCCTCGCGGGGCTCGTCGCGGCGCGCGAGCTCGAGCGGCGCGGCCGGTCGGTCGTCGTGCTGGAGGCCCGCGATCGCGTCGGCGGGCGGCTCCTGAACCACCCGCTGGCGGGCACCGAGCACGTCGTCGAGGTCGGTGGGCAGTGGGTCGGTCCGACGCAGGACCGGATCCTCGCGCTCGCGCGCGAGCTCGGCGTGGCGACCCATCCCTCCCACGCCGCGGGCGAGAACCTCGTCGACTGGAGCGGCCGGCTGATCCGCTACCGCGGCACGATCCCGCGCATCAGCCCGGCGATCCTCGCCGACGTCGCCCAGGCCCAGGCGCGCCTGGAGCGCATGGCGCGGGCGGTCGATCCGCAGGCGCCATGGCAGACGCCGAAGGCGGCCGCCTGGGACGCCCAGAGCTTCGACTCGTGGATCCGCCGCGCGACGGTCACGAAGGGCGCCGCGACGTTGCTCGAGATCGCGACCGAGGCGGTCTGGGCGGCCGAGCCCGCCGATCTCTCGCTCCTGCACGTCCTCTTCTACACGGCGGCCGCCGGGTCGTTCGACAACCTGATCGCGACCGAGGGCGGCGCCCAGCAGGACCGTTTCGTGGGCGGCTCGCAGCTCGTGCCGCTGCGCCTCGCCGAGCGGGTCCAGGGCACGCTCGTGCTGGCGGCGCCCGTCCGGCGCATCGATCACGGGACGGGCGCGGTCACCGTGTTCGCCGACGGCCACGAGGTGCGCGCCGGTGCGGTCGTGGTCGCGCTGCCGCCGACGCTCACCGGGCGGATCGACTGGCGGCCCGCGCTCCCGGCCCAGCGCGACCAGCTCGTGCAGCGGATGCCGCAGGGCACGGTCGCGAAGTGCATGGCGGTCTACGCGCGCCCGTTCTGGCGCGAGCAGGGCCTCAGCGGCCAGGCGCTGAGCGTCCAGGGCCCGACGCGGATCCTGTTCGACAACTCGCCGCCGGACGCGAGCCGCGGCGTGCTGCTCGGGTTCCTCGAAGGGCGCACCGCCCGCGACCTCGGCGAGTGGGATCCGGCGGCCCGGCGGGCCGCCGTGCTGGATGCCTTCGCGCGCGTCTTCGGGCCGGAGGCCGGCGAGCCGCTGGACTACGTCGAGAAGCTCTGGGCCGACGAGGAATGGACCCGCGGCTGCTACGGGTGCTATCTGCCACCGGGCGCCTGGACCGCGCACGGCCGCTGGCTGTCGGCGCCGATCGGGCGGATCCACTGGGCCGGCGCGGAGACCGCCACGGTCTGGGCCGGGTACATGGACGGCGCCGTGCGCTCCGGCGAGCGCGCGGCCGCGGCCGTCGACCGCCAGCTCGCATGAGCGCGCCGTACGAGCCGGACCTCGCGGCGATCCGCGCCGACGTCGAGGCGCTCGCGGCGATGACGCGCGACTCGGCCGGGGCGGGCGAGCGCGCGGCCGCGGGCTGGGCATGCGAGCGACTCGCCGGGGCGGGCGCCGCGGATGCCGCGAGCGAGCCCTACCGCGGTCGGGCCACGAACAGCTGGAGCTTCGCCGCGCACTCCGCGGCCGGGCTCGCCGCGCTGCGCCTCCCGCGGCTCGCGGGCGCCGCGCTCGCGCTCGCGGCGGCCGTCTCGCTCGAACGCGACGCGAGCGGGCGCGCGCCGTGGCGCCGGCGCGTGATGGGCGGTGGTCGCGGCGCGAACGCGATCGCGCGCATCCCGGCAGGCGGTGAGCGCCGCGCGACGGCGGTGCTCGTCGCACACATCGACGCGGCGAAGACCGGCTGGGCGTGGAGCCCCGCGGTCACGCAGAGCGGCGCGCAGCGGCACCTGCGCACGCGCCGGGTGGAGCCGGTGATGGCCGCGCAGGGGCTGGCGCTCGCGATCGCCGCGGGCGCTGCGCTCGCCCCGCGCGGATCGTCGCTGCGGCGGATCCTGGCGCTGCAGTCCGGCCTGCTGAACGGGCTCGCGATCGCGCTCAACCTCGACATCGCGCGCTCGCCGACGGTGCCCGGCGCGAACGACAACGCGACCGGCGTCGCGGCGGCGCTCGACCTCGCGCGGGCGCTCGCGGCCGACCCGCTCGAGCATGTCGAGGTGCTCGTCGCGCTCGTCGGATGCGAGGAGTCGGGCATGGGCGGCTTCCACGCGTTCCTGGACCGGCGCCGCGGCGAGCTCGAGCCGGCGCGGACGTTCGTGCTCGGTCTCGACACGCTCGGCTGCGGGACGACGATCGTGGCGTCCGCCGAGGGGGCGGTCGCCACGCACCGCTACCGCGAGACCGACCTCGCGCTCACCGACGAGGGCGCCGCGCTCGCCGGTGAGCCGGCGCCGCAGCGCTGGCGGATCGGCGCCTGGACCGACCCGCTGCTCGCGCTGAACGCCGGGATCCCGGCCGTCTCGATCCTCTCGATCGGTCCCGGCTACTACCCGCACTACCACCACCCCAGCGACCTGCCGGAGTTCGTCGACTGGGACTCGGTCGGCCGCTGTGCGCGCGTCGCTCACGGCACGCTGCGGGCGCTCGACCGGCGCTCCTGAGCCCTGCGCTCACCAGCCCGTGGTGCCCGCCCCGCCCTTGAACGGCCCGCGGAGGTCCGCGGTGATCCAGCCGCCGTAGAAGTCCCCGTCCTGCGCGCGCACCCGCTCGTCGCCCAGGAAGCAGGCATCCATGCGACCGGGATAGAACGCGATGTGGTCGCGCAGCGCGGCGTAGCGCGACACCGGGTCGGGGTACGTCCACGCAGCCGCCGCGGCGATGCGCTCACCGACAACGACGTCGAAGTACGACGCCATGCCCTTGAACTCGCAGAACGTGCGCGGCGCGCCGCTGACGCGCAACGCGTCGGCGGCGACGTCGCCGGGCGGGATGTAGACCGCCGGCGGGTGGCTCGTCTCGAGGACCCGCAGCGCCGCCTCGGAGTCCGCGATCGTCACGCCCCCGAGCTCGACCCGCACCCGCCGCGAGCAGGGTTCGAGCGCGGGCGGGCGCGGGTAGTCCCAGACGTTCTCCATGCTCTGCGATACGCGCTCGGAGGGTCGGCGGATTCCCCGGCGACGCGAGGACTCGGCCCGTGCTGCCAGAATCACGCCACCATGAGCTCGAAGACCGCCAAGAAGAAGCCGACCCAGCAGCCGGAGCCGAACAAGCGCCGGAACATCATCCTCGCCAGCCTGGCCGCCGTCGCGGTCGTGGCCGTCGCCGCGGTGATCCTCCTGAGCTCGGGCGGGAACGACGGCGGCAGCGGGGGCTCGGGCTCGACCGGGACGGTCGCCGGCGTCACCGAGACCGACGAGCTCCTGAACGGCATCCCGGAACGGAACTCGGCGCTCGGCAAGCCCGACGCGCCGATCACGATGCTCGAGTTCGCCGACCTCCAGTGCCCGTTCTGCAAGGAGTTCGCGCTCGGGACGTACCCGGTGCTCGTGAACGACTACGTGCGAACCGGCAAGCTCCGGATCGAGTTCCGCACCCTCACCTTCATCGGCCCGGATTCCGAGAAGGCCGCCCGCGCCGCCGCGGCCGCCGGCGCGCAGAACCGCGAGTCGTACTTCACGCAGCTCTGGTACTGGAACCAGGGCCAGGAGAACTCCGGCTACGCCACCGACGCGTTCATCGAGAAGATCTACAAGGCGGCCGGCGTGGACGTCGCGAAGGCGACCGCGTTCGCCAACAGCGCCGCCGCGAAGAAGCCGATCGACCAGGCGACGAGCGAGGCGGAGAAGTACGGCGTCGTGAGCACGCCGTCGTTCGTGATCGGCAAGACCGGCGGGCCGTACGAGAAGCTCGAGGTCGACACCAGCACGGCCGACGGGTTCAAGGCGGCGATCGACGCACTCAGGTAACGTCGCCCTCGAAAGGGCCGGCGCGGCGCAGCCGCGCCGGAGAGGCTCTCGGCTCGGGGCGGCGCGGCGCAGCGCGCCGGGAGGCTGCTCGTGGGCGCGGAGGTCGCGCAGAGGCATGTCGTGGGCGCAGGCATCGCGCCTTTCGAGGCCGATGTCACCCGTAGGATGGAGATTCCACCTGAATCGCCTCCGAGGAGTCCCGACTTGTCCCAGAACAGCTTCGACGCCCAGGGAACTCTGCGCGTCGGTGACCGTGAGCTGGAGATCTTCCGGCTCGATGCGCTCCAGTCCCGCTTCGACGTCGCGCGGCTCCCGTTCTCGCTGAAGATCCTGCTCGAGAATCTGCTGCGGACCGAGGGGAACGGCGCGGTCACCGCCGCGGACATCGAGGCGCTCGCGCGCTGGGATGCGAACGCGGCGCCGAGCCAGGAGATCGCCTTCACGCCCGCCCGCGTGGTCATGCAGGACTTCACGGGCGTGCCGGCGGTCGTCGACCTCGCGGCGATGCGTGACGCGATGGCCGCGCTCGGCGGCGACCCGGCGAGGATCGAGCCGCTCGTGCCGGCCGAGCTCGTCATCGACCACTCCGTGCAGGTCGACGCCTTCGGGAGCAGCGACGCCTTCGCGATCAACGCCGAGCGCGAGTTCGAGCGCAACCAGGAGCGCTACGAGTTCCTGAAGTGGGGCCAGGAGGCCTTCGAGACCTTCAAGGTCGTGCCGCCGGACACGGGGATCGTCCACCAGGTGAACCTCGAGTACCTCGCACGCGTCGTGTTCGTCGACGACCGCACGAACCGCGCGTACCCGGACACGCTCGTCGGCACGGACTCGCACACGACGATGGTCAACGGGCTCGGCCTGCTCGGCTGGGGCGTCGGAGGGATCGAGGCCGAGGCCGCGATGCTCGGTCAGCCGATGTCGATGCTCATCCCGCAGGTCGTCGGCGTGCATCTCGACGGCGCGCTCCCCGAGGGCGCGACCGCGACCGACCTCGTGCTGACCGTCACCGAGCTGCTGCGCGAGAAGGGCGTCGTCGGGAAGTTCGTCGAGTTCTACGGCCCGGGGATCGCGCGTCTGCCGCTCGCCGACCGCGCGACGCTCGGCAACATGAGCCCGGAGTTCGGCTCGACCTGCGCGATCTTCCCGATCGACGCGGAGACCCTGCGCTATCTCGAGTTCACCGGGCGCCCGCCCGAGCTCGTGCAGCTCGTGGAGGCCTACGCGAAGGAGCAGGGCCTCTGGCACGACGAGTCGAGCGAGGAGCCGACCTTCTCCGACACGCTCGCGCTCGATCTCGGCGACGTCGTGCCCTCGATCGCGGGCCCGCGGCGGCCACAGGATCGCGTGGCGCTGACCGACGCCAAGCAGGCGTTCCGCGCCGAGCTCGACGGCTACCTCGGCGAGGCGACCGCGGTGGACGAGGCGCTCGCCGAGAGCTTCCCGGCAAGCGACCCGCCCTCCACCGAGGCACCGGGGGCCCGCCGGCCGGCCGGCATCACGACCGAGGACCGCGGCGCGCTGACGACGGCCGTGCACGGCAACGGCGTCTTCCCGGTGACGCTCGCGGACGGGACCGAGACGCGGCTCGGCC
Organism: uncultured Actinomycetes bacterium; assembly: GCA_963787935.1. Classification (GTDB taxonomy): domain Bacteria; phylum Actinomycetota; class Thermoleophilia; order Solirubrobacterales; family Solirubrobacteraceae; genus F1-60-MAGs163. The sequence goes on from CAWBEV010000001.1 coordinate 222,248, forward strand.
ACGGCGACGTCGTGATCGCCGCGATCACGAGCTGCACGAACACGTCGAACCCGTCCGTCATGCTCGGCGCCGGCCTGCTGGCGCGCAACGCGCGCGCCCGCGGCCTGACGACGCGGCCGTGGGTGAAGACCTCGCTGGCGCCCGGGTCGAAGGTCGTCACCGACTACCTCGCGCGCGCCGACCTGCAGGACGACCTCGACGCGCTCGGCTTCCACCTCGTCGGCTACGGCTGCACGACCTGCATCGGGAACTCCGGGCCGCTGCCCGAGGAGATCAGCGCCGCGGTCAACGAGCACGACCTCACCGTGTGCTCGGTGCTCTCGGGCAACCGCAACTTCGAGGGGCGCATCAACCCGGACGTGAAGATGAACTACCTCGCCTCGCCGCCGCTCGTCGTGGCCTACGCCCTCGCGGGGACGATGGACATCGACTTCGCGACCGACCCGATCGGCCAGGACGAGGCCGGCGCCGACGTGTTCCTGCGCGACATCTGGCCGGCCACGCAGGAGATCGCCGAGACCGTCGAGCTCGCCGTCCAGTCGGACATGTTCCGCAAGAGCTACGGCCAGGTCTTCGACGGCGACGTGAACTGGAACGGGCTCGAGGTGCCGACCGGCGACCGGTACGCCTGGAGCGAGGAGTCCACGTACGTGCAGCGCCCGCCGTACTTCGACGGGATGACGATGGAGCCCGCACCCGTCGAGGACGTGCTCGGCGCGCGGGTGCTCGCGAAGCTCGGCGACAGCGTGACGACCGACCACATCTCCCCCGCCGGGGCGATCAAGCGCGACAGCCCCGCCGGCCTGCACCTGCAGGAGCGCGGCGTCACGCCGCGCGAGTTCAACTCGTACGGCGCGCGGCGCGGCAACCACGAGGTCATGGTCCGCGGCACCTTCGCGAACATCCGCCTGCGCAACCTGCTCGCTCCGGGCACCGAGGGCGGCGTCACGCGCCACCTGCCGCGCGGTGAGGCGATGAGCATCTACGACGCGGCCGAGCGCTACCGCGCCGAGCACACGCCGCTGATCGTCCTCGGCGGCAAGGAATACGGGTCGGGCTCCTCGCGCGACTGGGCCGCGAAGGGCACGACGCTGCTCGGCGTGCGCGCCGTGATCGCGGAGAGCTTCGAGCGCATCCACCGCTCGAACCTCGTCGGGATGGGCGTGCTCCCGCTGCAGTTCTGCGAGGGGCAGAGCGCCGCCTCGCTGGGGCTCTCCGGGCAGGAGATCTTCGAGATCACCGGCTTCGCCGCTCCGCTGAACGCGGGTGAACTGCCGCGCCACGTGACCGTGAACACGGGGAACAAGGAGTTTCAGGCGATCGTGCGGATCGACACGCCGAAGGAGGCGGACTACTTCCGCCACGGCGGGATCCTGCCCTACGTGCTGCGCCAGCTCGCCGCGCCGTGAGGCGCGGCGCGCCCCGGAAGCGGCCGGGGCGCGCGGAGCATCAGTCGGGGAACGCCTTCAGGAACGGCTGCAGGAAGTCCCGGGCGTCCTGGTTCTCGGTGCGCTGGTAGCCGCCCATCCCCGTGCAGAACTGCGCGCCGCCGAAGCTCGTGATCCCGACCTGGGTCGTGCCGAGGAACGCCGGTCCGCCGGAGTCGCCGAAGCACGAACCGCCGCCGAACGTGCTGTTGCTGTCGTTCTCGAGGAACTTGATGACGTCGGTCGTGATGTTCTGGATCCCGACGGTCGTGACGCGTCGCGTGCGGTCGCTCACCGCCTCCTTCTTCTGCGGGCCGGCGGCGGGCTTCTCGAAGAACACGCCGTAGCCGACGAGCGTGAACGCGGTCTTCTTGAGGCCGCCCTTCGCCCCGAGCTGATCGAGCAGCCCGAGCGACGCGAGCGAGACCGGCGAGATCGGCCACAGCGAGCGGGCCGGCCTGTCGAGCACGATGACGCCGATGTCGTTGAGCTTCGTGTTCTGGAGCTTGCCGGTCCACTTCGGGCTCGCGAAGGCGGTCCCGGTGATGAAGCGGCTCGGATCGCCGCCGCTGGCCGGGCGCAGCGGCGCCGGGTTGTCGAAGGTCACGAGCGCGGGACCCTGGACGTTCTCCGTGCAGTGTGCTGCGGTCAGGACCAGTCGCGGCGCGATGAGCGTGTTCGAGCAGCGGAACGTGCCATCCGGCTGCGTGAAGTAGTGCAGGCCGACGTTCGGGTGGCCGTCGCCGTCGAGCTCACCTCCGGTGATCGCGAACGCGGGCGCGGCGGACAGCGGGACGGTGGCGAGGATCGCCGCCGCGATGGCGAGACGTGCGCGCATGTGTCACTCCCTCCAGGATGCGGATCGCCGCGTGGGCACGGCCTGGCGGGGACGCTACCGCAGCAGGCCGCTCAGGGCGTGCGGCGCCGCAGCGTGAGCGCCCCGAGCGCGAGCGCGAGCAGGCAGAAGCCGAACGTGATCGCGGCGGCGCGCGCCGCGCCCGCGGCGTCGCCGCTGGTCACGTCGGCGAGCGCCTCGTAGGCGTAGGTCATCGGGAGGATCCCCGCGAGCGTGTCGAGCGCGGGGCTCATCGCGCTGCGCGGCACGAGCAGTCCGCACAGCAGGAACTGGGGGAGGATGAACGCCGGCATGAACTGGACGGCCTGGAACTCGCTCGTCGCGAACGAGCTGAGGCCGAGGCCGAACGCCATGCCGAGCTCGGCGTTCAGGATCGCGATCCCGACGAGCGCCGCCGTGGAGCCCTGCACGTCGAGGCCGAGCACGAGCACGGTGAACGTCGCCGCGATGATCGCCTGGACGGCGGCCACGACGGCGAACGCGAGCGCGTAGCCGGCGATGAGGTCCCCGCGCCCGAGCGGCAGCGTCATCAGCCGCTCGAGCGTCCCGCTCGTGCGCTCGCGCAGCATCGTCACCGACGTCACGAGGAACATGACGATCAGCGGGAAGATGCCGAGCAGCGGCGCGCCGACGCGCTGGAAGGTCGCCGCGTCGTCGGCGAGCAGGAGCTTCAACAGGCCGAGCAGGACGAGCGGCACCACGAGGATCAGGGCGATCGTGCGCGGATCGCCGCGCAGCTGGGCGAGGATCCGCCGCGCGGTCGCGCGCGTCGCGCGCGCGCTCATCGCGGCGGCTCCGCGGCCGCCTCGCGCTCGATCAGTCGCAGGAACGCGGCGTCGAGGTCGTCCGTGCCCGCGTCGCGGCGCAGCTCGTCGGGGGTCTGCGCCGCGAGGATCCGGCCCTCGCGCAGCAGGAGCACCGTGTCGCAGTTGCCGGCCTCGTCGAGCACGTGCGTCGAGACGAGCAGCGTGCGGCCCGCGTCGCGCAGGCGCGCGAACAGCTCCCAGAGGTCGCGGCGCAGCAGCGGGTCGAGCCCGACCGTCGGCTCGTCGAGCACGAGCAGCTCCGGCGATCCCAGCAGCGCGCAGGCGAGCGAAACGCGGTGCTGCTGGCCACCGGAGAGGCGGTCGACGCGCTCCTCGGCGCAGGCCTCGAGATCGACCGTCGCGATCACGCGTGCGACGTCCTCGGGCGGCGCTGCGAGGATCCGCGCGGTGTAGCGCACGTTCTCGATGACGGTGAGGTCGCGATAGACCGAGTCGGACTGCGTCACGTAGGCCACGCGCGAGCGCAGGCCCGGTGAGCCCGCGGGTGCGCCGAGCACCCGCACGTCACCGCCGGCGACGATCTGGACGCCGACGATCGCGCGGATCAGCGTGGACTTCCCGCCCCCGCTGGGGCCCACGAGGCCGGTGATCCGCCCGGCTGCGACGTCGAGGCTGATGCCGGGCAGGACGAGGCGCCCGCCGCGCTCGACGCGCAGGTCGCGGACCTCGATCGCGCTCGCCGGATCCCCCACGGGGTCCGACCCTAGTCGGGTACGGACGGCCGATGGAACTCCCCGCCTCGGCCGCCTCCCTGGCCGCGGAAATCCGCGAGCGCCGGATCAGCGCGGTCGAGGCGCTCGACGCCCATCTCGCCCGGGTCGCCGAGCGCAACGGGCCGCTGACGCCGGTCGTGGCGCTCGACGAGGACGCCGCGCGCGCGGCCGCCGCGGCGCCGACGCGGCGCTCGCCTCGGGCGCGCCGACGGGCCCGCTGCACGGCGTGCCGATGACGATCAACGATTCCTGGGAGACCGCCGGCCTCGTCACGGCGTGCGGCGCCCAGGAGCTCGCGAGGCACGTCCCCGCGCGCGACGCGGACGCGGTCGCGCACCTGAAGGCGGCCGGCGCGGTCGTCTTCGGCAAGACGAACGCGCCGCTGATGGCCGGTGACGTGCAGACGTTCAACGCGGTCTACGGGACGACGAACAACCCGTCGGGCACCGCGCGCACGAGCGGCGGCTCGAGCGGCGGTGTGGCGGTCGCGGTCGCCACCGCGATGCCGGCGACCGTGGCGCCGGCGGGCACCGCCGCCGGCCTTCCGGTCGGCGTGCAGATCATCGGCCCGTACCTCGAGGACCGCACGACGATCGCCTTCGCGAGCGCACTCACCGACGCCGGCTCGCCACGTTCGAGCCGCCGCCCGAGCCGGTCTGAGCGCCCGCTCGACAGCCGGCGGCGCGCACGGATAGCGTCCGGCGCATGGAGATCCGTGCCGCCGTGCTCGAGGAATTCGGCAAGCCCCTGGTCGTCCAGACCGTCGAGCTCGACGGGCCGAAGGCGGGGGAGGTCCTCGTGCGCGTCGCCGCGTGCGGGGTCTGTCACACGGACATGTACACCGCCAGCGGTGTGGACCCCTCCGGGTACGCCCCGACGGTGCTCGGGCACGAGGGCGCGGGCGTCGTCGAGGCGGTGGGCGAGGGCGTCACGTCGCTGGAGCCCGGCGACCACGTCCTGACCTTGTTCTCACCGCAGTGCCGAGCGTGCGTGCACTGCACGTCCGGCAAGACGAACATCTGCCTGGCGATCCGCGACGAGCAGAACCAGGGCTACCTGCCCGACCACACGACGCGCCTGCACCGCGGCGACGAGCGCATCCGGCACTTCATGGGCACGAGCACGTTCGCCGAGGCGACCGTGATGCCCGAGATCGCGCTCGCGAAGGTCCCGGCGGAGGCACCGCTCGACGTCCTGTGCACGCTCGCCTGCGGCGCGACGACCGGGATCGGCGCGGCGCTCTACATCGCGCACGTCGAGCCGGGGGCGACCGTCGCCGTCTTCGGCGCGGGCCTCGTGGGGCTCGGGGCGGTCGCGGGCGCGAAGCTCGCGGGCGCCGAGCGGATCATCATCGTGGACCCGAGCGCCGACCGCCGCGCGAAGGCTGTCGAGCTGGGGGCCACCGACGAGCTCGAGGGCGGCGAGGACACCGTCGAGCGGATCATCGAGATGACCGGCGGCTTCGGCACGGACTACACGTTCGAGGCGACCGGCCTGGTGAACGTCATGCGCGAGGCCGTCGAGGCCGCGCGGATGGGCTGGGGACAGTGCGTGATCGCCGGCGTCGCGGGCAAGGGGGAGACCCTGAACGTCATCCCGCGCTACCTCATCACCGGCCGGCGGATCGCCGGCGCGTCGTTCGGCGGAGCCCACGGTCGCGACGACGTCCCGCAGCTCGCGCAGCTCTACCTCGAGGGCAGGCTGCCGCTCGACGCCTTCATCAGCCATCATCTGCCGCTCGACCAGGTCAACGAGGCCTTCGAGCTCATGCACCGCCAGGACGGGATCCGCACGGTGCTGACGTTCGACTGACGTTCACCCGGTCCCCGTCATCCAACCAAGGAGTCCGTTCGTGTCCCTCCCGCTCGCCAGCGACTATCCGCTGCTCGACGTCATCTGGTCCATGCTCGTGTTCGTCGGATTCGTCATGTGGATCTGGCTCGCCATCATGGTGTTCATCGACATCTTCCGCCGTCACGACATCGGCGGCTTCCTGAAGGCGATCTGGATCCTCATCGTGATCCTCATCCCGATCTTCGGCGTCCTGATCTACCTCCTCGCCTACCACAACGGCGTCGCCGAGCGCAGCGCGAAGGAGCAGCAGCAGGCACAGCAGGCCTTCGACGCCCGTGTCCGCGAGGCCGCCGGGCCCACGAGCGCCGCCGACGAGATCGACAAGGCGCAGAAGCTGCTCGCGAGCGGCGCGATCACGCAGGAGGAGTTCGATCACCTGAAGGCCAAGGCGCTCGCCGGCTCGGCCTCCTAGCTCGACGCCGTCACGGGCGCGCCCGGCCGGTCAGGCTGCGGCGCGCCCGGCGGCGGACTGCGCCAGGAACGCGCGGACCGCGTCGTGGTACTCGGGCACGTCGAGCAGGAACGAGTCGTGCCCCCACGGTGAATCGATGTTCGCGTGGTCGGCGCTGCAGCCGGCGAGCTGCAGCTCGCGCACGAGGTGCACCGAGTGCTCGGCGGAGAAGCGCCAGTCGCTCGTGAACGAGATCGCCAGGAAGCGCGTCGGGTTCCCGGCGAGCCGCTCGCGCACGCCCGGCTCCTCGAACGGCGTGAAGTAGTCCATCGTGCGCGTGAGGTAGAGGTAGGTCAGCGCGTCGAAGCGCTGCAGGAAGCTCGCGCCCTGATGGTGCAGGTAGTGCTCGACCTCGAAGTCCGGGCCGAGGCCCGGCGGGGCGTCCTCGACGCGCCGCGCGCGGCCGAACTTGTGCTCGAAGGAGGCCTCGGACAGGTACGTGATGTGCGCCATCATGCGGGCGACGGCGAGCCCGATGTTCGGGCCCCAGCCGGTGTCGTGGTAGGCACCACCCTGGAAGCCGGGGTCGCGCAGGATCGCCTCGCGGGCGACCGTCGAGAAGGCGATGTTCATCGGGGACAGCCGCGCGCTGGCGCAGATCGGCACGCACGACGCCATCCGCCCGGGTTCGTCGATCGCCCATTGCAGCGCCTGCATCCCGCCGAGCGAGCCGCCGATCGCCGCGTGCAGGCGCTCGATCCCGAGGTGCTCGAGCAGTCGCACGTGGACGGTGTTCAGGTCCCGCACGCTGAACATCGGGAACTCCATGCCGCGCCGGCGCCCGGTGGCCGGGTCCACCGAGGATGGGCCGGTCGTCCCGCGGCAGCCGCCCAGGAGGTTCGGCGAGATGACGAAGAAGCGGTCGGTGTCGATCGGCTGCCCGGGTCCGATCAGGCGGTCCCACCAGCCGCGGCGAGCCGGGTCGCCGTGGTGCCCGGCGGCGTGCGCGTCGCCGGTGAGCGCATGGTGGACGAAGACGGCGTTCGAGCGCGCGGCGTCGAGGGCGCCGTAGGTCTCGTATGCGACCTCGACCGGCGCGAGCCGCGTGCCCGACTCGAGCACGAGCGGGTCGTCCTCGGTGAAGAGGACGACCCCCTGTGTCTCGGTGCGGCCGAGGCCGCCGGCGCTCATGCCGAGGCGGCCGCCTGCTTCGTGGCCGCGAGGGCCTGATCGAGGTCGGCGAGGATGTCGTCGATGTGCTCGATCCCGACCGACAGGCGCACGGTCTCCTGCGTGACGCCGGCGGCGGCGAGCTCGTCCTCGTTGAGCTGCGAGTGCGTCGTCGAGGCATTGTGGATCGCCAGCGACTTCGCGTCGCCGATGTTCGCCAGGTGGCTGAACAGCTGCAGGCTCTCGATGAACTTCTTGCCCGCGGGCGCGCCGCCCCTGATCCCGAACGTCACGAGCGCGCCGTAGCCGCCGGTGAGCACGCGGTCGGCGACGGCCTTGTAGTCGCTCGCGTCGAGGCCGGGGTAGTAGACCCACTCGACGTCCTCGTGGTGCTCGAGGTGCCGCGCGACGGCCAGCGCGTTCGCGTTGTGGCGCTCCATGCGCAGCGGCAGCGTCTCGATGCCCTGCAGGAACAGGAACGCATTGAACGGTGAGAGCGCGGCGCCCGTGTTGCGCAGCAGGACGGTGCGCACGCGGCCGATGTATGCGGCGGGCCCGAGCGCGTCGGACCACACGACGCCGTGGTAGCTCGGGTCCGGCTGCGTGAGCCCGGGGAAGCGCGCGGCGTTCGCGACCCAGTCGAACGTGCCGGAGTCCACGACGGCCCCGCCGATCGACGTCCCGTGCCCGCCGATGAACTTCGTCAGCGAGTGCACGACGATGTCGGCGCCGAGGTCGAAGGCGCGCGTTCCGACGGGCGTCGGCACCGTGTTGTCGAGGATCAGCGGGAGCCCCTGCGCGTGGGCCGCCTCGGCCCACGCGGGGATGTCCATGACGTTCAGGCGCGGGTTGCCGATCGTCTCGCCGAAGACGAGCCTCGTGTTCTCGTCGGTGAGGCGCTCGACGGCACCCGGGTCGTCGGCGTCGGCCCAGCGGACCTCGATGCCGTACTGCGGCAGCGTGTGCGCGAAGAGGTTGTACGTGCCGCCGTAGAGCTGGCTGACCGAGATGATGTTGTCGCCGGCGCGCGCGACGTTCAGGACCGAGTACGTGACGGCGGCCTGACCGGACGCCGTGACGACCGCGGCGACGCCGCCCTCGAGGTCCGCGAGGCGCTGCTCGAGCACGCCCCACGTCGGGTTCATGATCCGCGTGTAGATGTTGCCCGGGACCGCGAGCGCGAACAGGTCCGCGGCGTGCTGGGTGTCGTCGAAGACGTACGAGGTCGTCTGGTAGATCGGGACCGCACGCGCGTTGGTGGTCGGATCGGGCTCCTGCCCGCCGTGCAGGGCGATGGTCTCGGGACGAAGCTGCTGCTCGCTCATGGGTGTCGAAGGCTCCTTGCGACTGGTCGGGAGGCAGAAAATAGCCGAATCCCGACCGACAACGAGGTTTTCGGGCTGCGGCGGGCTACGGTGCACAGTCTGACGGCCGCCGCATAGGCTCGCCAGCGACGATGAGCACCGACTTCCTGCCGGACATCGACGCGGCCCACGCCGCCGTTCAGGGCGCGATCCGGGCCGGCGCGCCGGCCGGGCTCGATGTCCTGGGGTTCGGTGAGATGACCCTCGTGATCGGGTGGCCCACGGCGGCGCCCACGCACGCCGTGAAGCGTCTGCCGCCGTTCACGAGCCGGGCGCGCCTCGACGGGTACGTCACGCTCGTCTACGACTACGTCGCCGCACTCGGGGAGCGCGGGGTCCGGACGGTGCCGACCCGCGTGGACGCGGTCGCCGGTCCGCACGGCACGTGGTGCGCCTACCTCGTCCAGCCGCTGGCGGCGCCGGGGCGGATGCTGGACGTCCACCTGCGGACGGCGGGCGCCGCCGACGGCCGCGCGGCCCTCGAGCGGCTGGCGGCGATCGTCGCCGGCGCGGCCGACGCTCGCGTCGGCCTCGACGGCCAGGTCTCGAACTGGGCGATCGGCGACGACGGCGACCTGCGGCTCGTGGACCTCACGACGCCGCTGCTGTGCGACGCGAGCGGGCGCGAGCGGATCGACACCGCGCTGTTCACGGCCGTCTACCCGTGGGTGCTGCGGGCGGCGCTGCGGCGCTTCGTCGCCCCCGGGGTGATGCGCGGGTTCCATGATCCGCGCACGATCCTCACGGACGCCGGCTCGAACCTCCTGCGCCAGAACCTCGACGCGTGGGTGCCGGTGCTGCTCGAGGCCGCCGCGACGCACGTGCACCCCGCGATCGTGCTCGACGACGTGCGCGCCTACTACCGCTCGGACACGCGGCTGTGGGGCATGACCGAGCGGCTGCGCCGCGCGGAGCGCTGGTGGCAGCGCCGTGTGCGGCGGCGGCCGTATCCGATGCTGCTCGCGCCGCCCGGGGCGATCCGCCCGCCGCGCACCGGGGCGCTCGCATGAGCGCGAACCCCGCGCGCAGCGCGGCGATCGAAGCGTTCCTCGGCACGCCGCTCGTCTGGGGCCGGCGCGAGGGGGCGCGCTTCGAGAACGCGGCGACCGGCCGGTGGTACTGGAACTGCCACGTCAACGGCGGCGTCTACAACCTCGGGCATCGCAACCCGCAGGTGCTCGCCGCGGTCACGGCGGCGCTCGGGCACGCCGACATCGGCAACCACTATCTCGAGGCCCCGCTGCGCCGGGCGCTGGCCGAGCGCCTGGCGGCGACGACCGGCGGCCGGCTCGGCGGCGTCGTGTTCTCGCCGTCCGGCGGCGAGGCCGTCGACGTCGCCCTGAAGTTCGCGCGCGCACACACCGGGCGCACGGGCATCGTCTCGGCCCGCGGCGGCTACCACGGGCACACGGGACTGGCGATGGCGACCGGCGACCCGCGCTGGCGCGCGCGCTTCCACCACGAACTGCCGGGGTTCGCGCAGGTCCCGTTCGATGATCTCGTGGCACTCGAGGTGGCGGTGGGCGACGACACCGCCGCGGTGATCCTCGAGACGATCCCCGCGACGCTGGGCATGCCGACCGCGGCGCCGGGGTACCTCGCCGCCGTCGAGCGCCTGTGCCGGGACCGCGGGGCGCTGCTCGTCCTCGACGAGGTCCAGACCGGCCTCGGGCGCTGCGGCACGCTCTGGGCGCACGAGCAGGACGCGGTCCGCCCGGACCTGCTCGTCACCGGAAAGGGCCTGAGCGGCGGGATCTACCCGATCGCCGCGACGCTCATGCGCCCGGACGTCTTCGCGCTGTTCGACGAGGATCCGTTCGTGCACATCTCGACGTTCGGCGGCGCGGAGCCCGGGTGCGCGGCCGCGCTCGCGGTGCTGGACATCGTCGAGGCACCCGGGTTCCTCGAGCGCGTGGCGGAGCTCGGCGCGCGCTTCGCGGCAGGGCTCGACGGCCTGCCGCTCGAGCTGCGCCGCCGCGGCATGTTCATGGGGCTCAAGCTCCCCGGTGAAGCGGACGGCATCGCGGCGGCGCGCGCGCTCTTCGACGCCGGGATCTGGTGCGTGTTCGCCGCCAACGATCCGTCGGTCACGCAGCTCCTGCCCCCGCTGACGCTCAGCGACGAGGAGGCCGACGCGGTCATCGGGCTCGTGCGCGCGGCGCTCGGCTGAGCCGACGCGATCCTGGCGCCCCCGCATCCGGTTGCCACCCGCGCCCCGTTGCGCCAGGATCCGCGGACCCGATGTGCGCCGCAACCGACGACGGCCCGTACCCCGTAGAGATGGGGGAGATGACGACCGACGTCTTCGCGCCGCCGATCGCGGTCGCGCCGAGCCCGGCCCGCAGCGCGGCGCCAGCCCGGCGCACGCGCGCGACGCCGTGCGCCCGATCGCGCCGAGCGGCGCCTGGCCGCGCGCCTGCGCGACGGCGATCCCGACGCACTGACGGCGATCTACGCGACCTACGGCGCGCCGACGTTCGGCTTCCTCGTGCGCACCCTCAGTGATCGCAGCGCCGCCGAGGACGTCCAGCAGCAGGTGTTCACCGAGGTCTGGCGCCGCGCGCGCGAGTACGACGCCGAGCGGGCCGGCCTGCTGACCTGGATCCTGACGATCGCCCGCAGCCGCGCGATCGACCACCTGAGGCGCCGGGTTCCCGAGCCGCGCGATCCGGACGTCGCCGCGCGGACCCTCGAGGCCGCACAGGACACCTCGGCCGAGGGCGACGCGCTCGTCGATCGCTGGCGGATGGCCCACTACCTGTCGCACCTGCCCGAGGACGAGCGCGCGCTCCTGCGGATGCGCTTCTACGAGGAGCTCAGCCAGACCGAGATCGCCGAGCGGACCGGGATCGCGCTCGGAACCATCAAGGCCCGGATGGTCCGGGGTCTCACGCGCCTGCGCGAGGCGATCGAGGCCGAGGAGGGGCTCGTCCGGTGAGCGGTCGCATCGATCCCGCCGCGTATGTCGCGGGCCTCCTGGCGCCGACCGAGGCCGAGCAGGCGCGGCGCCATGAGCGCGAGGACCCGCGATTCGCCGCCGAGGTCCGCGAGCTGCGCGCGGTCGCCGCGCGCCTCGACGCGCTCGATGCCGACGCGTGGGAGCCTGAGCCGCCACCACCGTTGCGTGTCGAAGCGATCGTCCCGGCAGCCCGGACGGCCCGTCGCCCGCGCCTGCGCGAGCTTCTCGGCGCGCCGACGCTGCGCCTGCGTCCAGGCCTCGCACTCGCCGCCTCGCTGCTGCTCGTCGGCCTCGGGGTCGCCGGGGGCCTGCTGCTCGGCGGCGGGTCCGGCGAGCCGGCCGCGCCGCAGGGCCAGGTCGTCGCGCTCGACCGCTTCGGCGACGGCCCGCAGGGCGCGGGCGGCCGTGCGACGGTCGCCGACGTGGGCGGCACGCGCGAGGTGACGATCGACGCCGGGGGCCTGGCACCGAACGCCGCCGGCACGCACTACGAGGTCTGGATGATCCGCGACCCCGAGCACATGGTGAGCCTCGGCACGTTCACGGTCGGCGCGGGCGGGCGGGCGCTCGTGACGCTCCCGGTGACCGCCGACCCCGCGGACTTCCCGATCATGGACGTCTCGATCGAGCGTGCGGACGGGAAGCCGGGCCACTCCGGGCACTCGATCCTGCGCTCGCCGGAGACCACGCCGGCGTGACACCCACCGCTCGGCGGCGAAACTGCACCGTCCGTCGCAGTAGGGTCCGCTGCAATGTCGATCCCACCCGTCCTGCGCTCACTGCTCACCGCGACCGGCCCGTCCGGGTACGAGGCCACGCCCGCCGCCGTCTGGCGTGAGGCGGCCGCGTCGTTCTCCTCCGACGTGCGCGGGGACGTGATGGGGAGCTCGACCGCCCGCGTCCCGGGAACGGGCGACGGTCCGTCGCTCGCGATCGTCGGGCACATCGACGAGATCGGCCTGATCGTCACCCACATCGACGACGCCGGCTATCTGCGGTTCGTCGGCGTCGGCGGCTGGGATCCGCCGGTCCTCATCGGCCAGCGTGTCGAGGTCGCCACGAACGCCGGCCCGATCCTCGGGGTGATCGGGAAGAAGCCGATCCACCTGCTCAAGGAGGACGAGCGCTCGAAGGCCGCCAAGCTCACCGACATGCACATCGACATCGGCGCGAAGGACGCTGACCAGGCGCGCGAGCTCGTGCGGGTCGGCGACGTCGCCGTGATCGCCGCCGAGCCGGTCGAGCTGCCGAACGGGCGCGCCGTGTCGCGCTCGATGGACAACCGCCTCGGCTGTTACGTCGCCTACGAGGCGGCGCGGCTCGTCAGCGAGGCCGGCGGTGCCCCCGGCGACGTGATCGCCGTCGCGGCCGTGCAGGAGGAGACGGCGTTCGGCGGCTCGACGACGATCGCCCACTCGCTGCGCCCCGACGTCGCGATCGTCGTGGACGTCACGCACGCGACCGACGCGCCCGGGATCGACCCGGCCGAGATCGGTGCGCATCCGTTCGGCTCAGGGCCGGTGATCGAACGCGGCACGAACATCCATCCGGTCGTCAGCGAGCTGCTGATCGCCGCCGCCGAGGCCGAGAGCATCCCGTACACGCTGGCGGCCAGCGCGCGCTCCACGGGGACCGACGCCGACGCGATCCATCTCTCACGCGGCGGCGTCGCGACCGGCCTCGTCAGCCTGCCGCTGCGCTACATGCACTCGCCGGTCGAGATGATCGAGCTCGACGACGTCGGCAACGCGGCGCGGCTGATCGCTGCGTTCGCGGCGCGGCTGCCGGCTGACCTCATCCTGGAGCGCTGAGCGGGCGTTGCTCGTCCTGCTGGACATCGACGGCACGCTCCTCGTGGGCGCCGCCGATGCCCACCGCGACGCGATCCATGCGGCGATCGGCGATGTCTGGAGCGTGGACCTGCGCGGCGTGCGCGTCGAGACCGGCGGGCGGACCGACCCCGACATCGCGCGCGACCTCCTGCTGAGCGGCGGGGTCGACGCGCGCGAGATCGACGACGGGCTCCCGGCGTTCCGCGAGGCGGCCGTGCGCCGCTATGCCGAGCTCGTCCCGGACGATCTGTCCTCGCACCTCGCGCCGCACGCCGCGGACGTCCTCGCCGAGCTCGACGCGGCGGCGATGCGGCTCTCGCTCGTCACCGGCAACCTCGAGCCGATCGCCCGCCTGAAGCTCCGCGCCGCCGGCATCGGGCCGTGGTTCCCCGCGGGCCAGGGCGGCTTCGGCTCCGACAGCGACGACCGGTCCGATCTTCCGGGCATCGCCCGCGCCCGCGCGGGCCGGGCCTGGAACGGCGGGTCCCCGTGGCCGCGCGAGCGCACCGTGGTCGTCGGCGACACGCCGCGCGACATCGCCTGCGCGCGCGCGGACGGCGTGCACGTCGTCGCCGTGCCGACCGGCCCGTTCGCCGCCGCCGACCTCGTCACGGCCGACGCCCTGCTCGAGGACCTCCGCGGGCTCCCGGCCGCGCTCGCGGGGCTCGACGCGCGCTGATCTGGGGCAGAGTCCAGAAGCCGTCGAACCCGACGTGCTGCTCGACCGCGACGCGCCCGAGACGCTCACGGGCGGCCTCCTGGGAGATGTCGCAGACGACGGCGACCTCGCGCGAGGCGAGCGGGGTCCCGGTCCACCCGAGCACGTCCGCGACGTCGTCCGGCGGCTCGCGGCGCTCGGTGCCCGGCACGAGGTTCGCGAGCACCACGTCGTAGGCCGCGAACGGCTGGAAGCCCGGGACCGCGATCCGCACGCCGTCGGATACGCGGCAGATCTCGTACGAGGGGCACGTGTAGCGGCGCCCGCCGGACCAGTTGGCGAGCTTCGCGTCGAGCACCCGCGCGGCGGGCAGCGGCTCGCGCGCGCGTGCCATGTCGGCCGCGAGCGCCGCGGTCACGTCGTCCCCCTGTGCCAGGCGCAGGAGCTCGTCAGGGTCGACGCCCGCATCGGCGGCGGCGGCGGCGATCGTCCCGGGCTCGTCGAGCAGCTCGCCCGCGAAGGTGCGCACGCGCAGGCGCCGCAGGACGAGGCGCTCGCGGTCGGGCAGGTGCAGGCGCGCGGCGATCACCGCGCGGCAGGCCGGGAGCGTGGCCGCCATCCGCGGGCGCGGCGCCGTGTCGATCGGCATCCCGTGGTCGTGCGCGATCCTCTGCAGCGAGGCCGCGTGGCGCTCGACCGTGAAGCCCTTCGCGAGGTACTCCTCCGGCGATGCGGCGAGCCCGACCATGACCGTGCGCCACTCCACGTGCTCGCCGTAGAGCCAGTTGATCCGCCGGCGGAACGGCTCGGCCGAGAACGCCCACGGGCAGCCGGGGTCCGTGAACTCCCAGATGACGACGTCGGCGGGGGCGGCCATGGGTTGCTGCCTACGGGCGCCCGGTCAGCTCCGCGTGAGGCGCTTGTAGGAGATGCGGTGCGGCCGGTCGGCCTCGGCCCCGAGCAGCTCGTGACGGTGCTCTTCGTAGGCCTCGAAGTTGCCCTCGAACCACGTGACCTGGGAGTCGCCCTCGAACGCCAGCACATGGGTCGCGACGCGATCGAGGAACCAGCGATCGTGGGAGATGATCACCGCGCAGCCCGCGAAGCTCAGCACGGCCTCCTCGAGCGCGCGCAGCGTGTCCACGTCGAGGTCGTTCGTCGGCTCGTCGAGCAGCAGCACGTTGCCGCCCTCGCGCAGGAGCTTCGCGAGGTGCAGCCGGTTGCGCTCCCCGCCCGAGAGCCTGCCGACGGCCTTCTGCTGGTCGGAGCCCTTGAAGTTGAACGAGCCCGTGTACTGACGCGAGTTCATCCACTGCTCGCCGACCTTGATCTGGTCCTGGCCGCCGGAGATCTCCTCCCAGACGGTCTTCTCGGGGTCGAGCGCGTCGCGGCTCTGGTCCACGTAGGCCAGCTCGACGGTGTCGCCGATCCGCAGGCTGCCGGAGTCCGGCTCCTCCTGCCCGGTGATCATCCGGAAGAGCGTCGTCTTGCCTGCGCCGTTGGCGCCGATGACCCCGACGATGCCGCCGCGCGGCAGCGAGAACGAGAGGTCCTCGATCAGCAGCCGGTCGCCGAACCCCTTGCGCAGGTGCTCGGCCTCGACGACGACGTCGCCCAGCCGCGGGCCGGCGGGGATGTGGATCTGGACCTGGTCGAGCTTGACGTTCGCCTCCTCGGCGAGCAGCGACTCGTAGTTCGCGATGCGCGCCTTCGCCTTCTTGCGCCGGCCCTTGGGGTTCTCGCGCACCCATTCGAGCTCCGAGGCGATCGTCCGCTGGCGTGCGACCTCCTGCTTCTCCTCGAGGGCCAGGCGCGCCTGCTTCTGCTCGAGCCAGCTCGTGTAGTTCCCCTCGTAGGGCAGCCCGCGCCCGCGGTCGAGCTCGAGGATCCAGCCCGCGACGTTGTCGAGGAAGTAGCGATCGTGGGTCACCGCGACCACCGCTCCGCGGTACTCGGCGAGGTGACGCTCGAGCCACGCGACCGACTCGGCGTCGAGGTGGTTCGTCGGCTCGTCGAGCAGCAGCAGGTCGGGGTTGCGCAGCAGCAGGCGGCAGAGCGCCACGCGGCGGCGCTCGCCGCCCGAGAGCTTCGTCACGTCGGCGTCCGCCGGCGGCAGGCGCAGCGCGTCCATCGCGTACTCGAGCTGCGTGTCGAGGTTCCAGGCGTCGGCCGCGTCGATCTTCGCCTGCAGCTCCCCGAACTCCACGGCGGTCTCCTCGGAGTAGTTCGCGGCGAGGTCGTTGAAGCGATCGAGCAGCGCCTTCGTGTCGGCGACGCCGTCCTCGACGTTCCCGCGCACGTCCTTGGCCTCGTCGAGCTGCGGCTCCTGCTCGAGCAGGCCGACGGTCGCGTTCGGCGCGAGCTGCGCATCGCCGCGGAACTCGTGGTCGAGGCCGGCCATGATGCGCAGCACGCTCGACTTGCCCGCGCCGTTGTAGCCGAGCACGCCGATCTTCGCACCGGGATAGAAGGCGAGGTTCACGTCCTTCAGCACGGTCTTGTCCGGCGGGTAGACCTTCGTGAGCTGATGCATCGTGAAGATGTACTGGGGAGCCATGCCAATGACGATAGAGGCGGGCCATATCCTGCAGCGGGTGCCTCCCGTCCGGACAGCCCTGAGCCTGCGCGGCGTCGTCAAGCGCTACGGCGAGATCACGGCGGTCGCCGGTCTGGACCTCACGGTGCCCGAGGGCCTCTGCGTCGGCCTGCTCGGTCCGAACGGGGCCGGGAAGTCCACGACGATGCGCATCCTCACCGCGCAGTCGATCGCGGACGACGGCGAGGTCGTCGTCCTCGGGCACCGGCTGCCCGGGGACTCGAAGGCGGCGCGCGCGGAGATGGGCGTCGTCCCGCAGCTCGACAACCTCGACACGACGCTCACGGTCGAGCAGAACCTGATCGTCTTCTCGCACCTCTACCGCGTCCCGCGCGCCGAGCGCCAGGCGGCGATCGACCGGGTGATCGAGATCGCCCGGCTCGGCGACCGGCGTGATGCGAAGGTCGACGAGCTCTCCGGCGGGATGCGCCGCCGCTTGCTCATCGGTCGCGCGCTGATCCATCGCCCGCGCCTCGTGCTCCTCGACGAGCCGACCGTCGGCCTGGACCCGCAGGTGCGCCAGGAGCTCTGGGCGCTCATCGACCGCCTGCGCAGCGAGGGCACCTCGATCCTCATGTCCACGCACTACATCGAGGAGGCCGAGCGCCTCTGCGACACCGTGACGATCATGTCGCTGGGCCAGGCCGTCGCCGTCGGGCGCCCGTCCGACCTCGTCGCCGAGCATGCCGGGCGCGAGGCGATCGAGATCTACGGCTCGCCCGCGCGCCTCGAGGAGGCCGAGCGCGAGATGGCCGCCGAGGGCTTCGCGACGCGCCGCACGGGCACGTCCATCGCCGTGCTGAAGACCGACGACGCCGACGGCCGCGCGCCCGCGGGCGAGCGGCGCCCGGCGAACCTCGAGGACGTCTTCGTGCTGCTGACCGGAGAGGAGATCGCATGACGACCGAGGCCGCCGCCACGCGCCCCGCGACCCCGCCGGCGGCGCGCCCGGAGCCCGGGCGCCTGGAGCGCTCGGCGATCGGCGGCGTGCTGGCGCGCGAGATCATCAACTTCAGCTCGTACTGGCGCTCGACGACGTTCTCCTCGACCGTCGAGCCGACGATCTACCTCGTCGCGTTCGGGCTCGGCGTCGGCACGCTCGTCACGGCGGTCAACGGGCTCGACTACGTCGAGTTCGTCGGCACCGGAACGGTCGCCACCGCCGTCCTCTTCTCGAGCGTGTTCCCGGCGATGTTCGGGACGTTCGTGAAGTACCAGTTCCAGCGCACGTACGACGCGATCCTCGCGGCGCCGGTGGACACCGAGGAGCTCGTCACGGGCGAGGCGCTGTGGCTCGCGATGCGCGCGTCGGTCTACGGCTGCGCGCCGCTGCTCGTCTCGATGGCGTTCGGCCTGAACCCCTCGTGGGGCATGCTGCTCGTGCCGTTCATCAACTTCATCTGCGGCTTCGGCTGGGCGTGCTTCGGGATCCTCATCGCGGGGCTCCTGAAGGGCATCGAGAACTTCAACTACGTCACGAGCGCCGTGCTCACGCCGCTGTTCCTGTTCGCCGGGACGTTCTTCCCGATCTCGAACCTGCCTGAGTGGGCGCAGGTGATCGCACAGCTCAACCCGCTCTACCACTGCGTGCAGCTCGTGCGCGACGCGGTCTTCACCGACCTCGGCCTCGTGGATCTGTGGCACCTCGCCTACGTCACCGGGTTCGGGCTGCTCACCTGGCGCCTGTCGATCGGCGCGATGACACGCAAGCTCGTGGACTAGATCCGATCCTGGCGCCCGGGCGCCCGCGGTACCCTCGCCTGTCGTGGCGACGGTGCTGGACATCGAGCAGGCGCTCCTCCTCCTGGAGCTCGAACCGCCGTTCCAGAAGCGCGACGTGCAGCTCGCACGCCGCCGCCAGGCGAAGGTCTGGCACCCGGATCTCGCGCCGCCCGGCCGGCAGCTCGCGCATGAGCGGCACCTGAAGGCGATCAACGAGGCCGCCGACCAGCTCGAGCGGATCGCCGAGGGCTCGCGCGGGGGCAAGGTCAGCCGCAGCGCCGTGAAGGTCAGCGCCGCCGCGGCGCGCGCCGCCCGCGAGGAGGAGGGCCGGCGTGCCTACGAGGCCGAGCAGCGCCGGCGCGCCGCCGAGACCGACCGCGCCGCGAACGACCCGTTCGGCGCCCAGGTGCCCGATCACTCGGTGGTCCACCGCTACGCCCGGTGCCTCTCCTACCCCGAATGGGGCGTCGGGACGGTGAGCGGGATCTACTTCACCGGCGAGGGCGACGACATCCAGCAGTGGGCCCGCGTGCGCTTCCAGCCGGGTGTTCGGACGGTGCCGGCCGGCTCGCTGCAGTTCGTGGACTTCAGCAAGCCCGACCCCGGCGCCGAGCGCGTGCAGCGGTTCATGACGGCGGCCCAGCACGCGATGGCCGATGGCGACTTCACGCTCGCGGCCAAGCGCCTGGTCTACGCGCGCGACGCCGAGCCGTCGAACGCCGCCGTGCTGCGGCTCATGACGCTCGCGTTCTGGCAGGGCGGCGACCTTGCCGCCGCGGGGCGCGCCGTGCGCGACTGGGCGCGCGTCGAGGGCGAGCGGCCGGCGCCGCACCGGTTCGCCGCGCGCATCTACGAGGACATGAACGCGATCGCGCTCGCCGAGGAGGCCGCCGTGCGCGCGGTCGAGCGGGCCCCGGCGGACGCCGACGCCTGGGAGCGCGTCGGGCGGCTGCGGCTGCGACTCGGCGACCGCGCCGGGGCGATCGAGGCGCTCGAGCGTGCGCGGCGCGAGGGCCCGAGCGCCGCGGGTCTGCTCGACCTCGCCCTCGCGCTGCAACTCGTCGGCGACGTCGGCGGCGAGGTCACGGCCTGCGAGCAGGCGACGCTGCTCGCGCCCGAGAACGCCGCCGCGTGGTCGCGCCTGGCCCACGCGCTGGCGCGCACCGATCGTGTCAGCGAGGCGATCGCCGCTGCCGAGCATGCGCTGCGGCTCGACGGCGCCGACACCGAGGTCGCCGAGCTGCTCGACCACCTGCGCTCGGCCCAGCCGCGGGTCCTGCCGGCGGCATGAGGGATGGCCATTCGACGCAGCGGGGCTTCAGCTCGATGCGCCGCCCGCCGATGGGTTCCACAGAGGTCCGTTCGAGGCATCGTTCCCGCATGCGCCCAGTCCTGCTCCTGACACTCACCGCGATCGCACTCGCCGCCGGCGCCGGGAGCGCCTGCGCGGCCGAGGTCGGCGTGAACGCGGTCGACGTGGCGCCGCAGCAGGCGGTCGATCAGTCGGCCACCATCGGCGTGCGATGGATGCGCGCCTTCGTGCGCTGGGACCAGGTCGAGCCCGTCGCGCCGGGACGCTGGGACGGCGATGCCGTGAGTGGCGTTCGACCAGCTCGTCAACGGTGCGCACGCGCGCGGGATGAAGGTCGGCGCCGTCGTGCATCGGCGCGCCGTCGTGGGCCAATGGCGGCAGCCGATCCGTTCGTGCCACCGCGCAATCCCGCCGACTATGGGCCGCTTCATGGGCGCGTTCGCTGCGCGCTACAAGGGTCGCGTCGCGGCCTGGGAGGTCTGGAACGAGCCGGACGAGTCGACCTTCTGGCATGGCAGTCGACACCGAGCGCCGCAAGCTACGCGCCGCTGCTGCGCGCCGTGCACAACGCGGTCGCGGCCGCTGACCCGCAGGCGCTCGTGCTCGCCGCGGCCTCGACCGGGAACGACTATCCGTTCGTCGAGGGGCTGTATGCGGCCGGTGCGGGCGACGCGTTCGACGGCGTGGCCGTCCACACCGACACGGCCTGCAGCGTCGCATCGCCGGACTCCTACTACCGCGAGAACGGGCGCGTCGGGCGTTTCAGCTTCCTCGGCTTCCGCGAGGTCCACGCGGTGCTCGCCGAGCACGGTCACGGCGAGCGCCCGATCCTCATGACCGAGCTCGGCTGGTCGGCGACCTCCACGCGCTGCGCCCGCGGCATGTGGGCCGGCAAGAAGGCCGCCGGGGTCAGCGAGGCCCAGCAGGCGTCGTTCCTGAAGCTCGCCTACCACTGCCTGAACTACTACCCCTACGTGCGCGCCGCGCTGTGGTTCACGCTGCGCGACGTCGGAGCGCGCCGACACCGAGCTGAACCGCTACGGCCTGCTGCGCTACGACGGCTCGCGCCGCCCCGCCTTCGACGCGCTCTCCGCCGTCGCCCGCGGGCAGGGCGGGGGGTCGGGCGGGTGCGGTGACTTCTCGCCGCCGTCGGTCTCGATCATGGCGCCGCGGGCCGGTCAGATCTATGACCAGAGCCTGAAGATCAAGGTCGCCGCCAGCGACGCCTCGAACAACGTCAAGAAGATCACGCTCTACGCGAACGGCACGAAGATCCGCGCCTACGCGCCGCCGCGCGACGGCGCGAAGGTCGGGCTCGAGTGGATGCGCGCGCGCAACCTGCCCTACGGCCCGGTCACGATCACGATCGAGGCGCTCGACGACTTCGGCAACACGACGCGCAGCGACGTCGTGGTCCGCCGCGTGAACCCGCGCACGCTCCCGGCCCAGAAGACGCGCGTCACGCTGCGGGTCTCCGGCCACGGGCTCGTGCGCACCGTCCGCGGCAGCGTCAGGCCGGTCGCCGCCAGCGCGCTTCCGCTGACCGGTCGCGTGCTGCTCTCCTGGCAGTACCAGCGCGGGAACACCTGGGTGACGCTCCACAAGCGCGGCAAGAACGCCCGCAAGCGCTTCACGTACACCCAGCGCCTGCGCAAGGCGGGCCGCTGGCGCGTCGTCGCCGACTACTCCGGCGAGCGGCCGTTCCTGAACGCGCGCGCGAGCGCCAAGCGCTTCCGCGCGCGCTGAGCCGGCGGTCGTTCGGCCCCGAAGCACCGTCCGCCCGGCGATCTAGCCTGTTCCTGCATGCGCCTGATCGTCGCCCGCTGCGAGGTCACCTACACGGGCCGGCTGACCGCCGTCCTTCCCGAGGCGCTGCGCCTGGTCATGATCAAGGCCGACGGGTCGGTCATGGTGCACGCCGACACCGGGGGGTACAAGCCCCAGAACTGGATGACTCCGCCGACGGTGATCGAGGAGCACGACGGTCTGATCATCGTGCGCAAGCACGCCGGCGCGAGCGAGGACCGGCTCGACATCCGGATCGCCGAGGTGCTCTCGGACGTCATGCACGACATGGGCGAGGCGGCCGACCTCGAGAAGGACGGCGTCGAGCGCCACCTGCAGGAGGCGCTCGCGGACGCGCCGCACTTCTGTGGCGAAGGGTTCCGGCTCGTGCGCCGCGAGTGGGCGACGGACATCGGCCCCGTGGACCTCATGTGCCGGGACTCCGAGGACGCATGGGTCGCCGTCGAGATCAAGCGCGTCGCGACCATCGAGGCCGTCGAGCAGCTCACGCGCTACCTCGAGTTCATCCGGCGCGATCCGGCGATGGCGAGCTGCACCGGTGTGCTCGCCGCCCAGCAGATCAAGCCCCAGGCGCGCACGCTCGCCGAGAGCCGCGGGCTGCGCTGCGTCGAGGTCGACCTCGCGGTCGTGCGCGGCGAGCGCGAGCCCGACCTCGTGCTGTTCGGCTAGTGCGTGAATCGTTCGTTCGCACGCAGTCTGCGGGCGCATCCCCAGCCGTCGATGCATCCCGCATTCTGCATCCGCGCCCGACCGGAGACCGAGTGCTCGACGGCCCAGCGTGCCAGCTCGGCGCCGGCGCACGCCGGTCTTCTCGCGGATGCGTGTCAGGTGGTTCTGCACCGTGCGCGGTGAGATGTAGAGCGCCGCGGCGATCTCGTCGTCGGTGCTGCCCTCGGCGACCATCTTCAGGATCGCGAGCTCGCGGTCCGACAGCGAGGCGCGGACCGACCGCGACTCGCCATTGGCAACCGCCGACATCTCGCGCAGCAGGTGGCCGGCGAGCTCCGGCGAGACGACCGAGCCGCCGCCGTAGGTCGTGATGACCGCCTGGCGCAGCGTCTCGCCGGTCGCGCGCTTCGACAGGTAGCCGGCGGCGCCGGCGGTGACCGCCTCGACGAGCGTCTCCGGGTTCTCGGAGGCCGTCGTCACGAGCGCGCGCACGGTCGGGTGCTCGGCGCGCAGGCGCTCGAGCATCCGCGTGCCGCCCATGACCGGCATCCGCAGATCGAGCACCACGACATCGGGCGCGAGCTCCTCGACGAGCCGCAGGCCCTCCTCGCCGTTCTCGGCCTCGCCGACGACCTCGATCCCGGGATCGCGATCGAGCGCGCGTGCGATCCCGGTTCGCACGAGCGGGAAGTCGTCGACGACCAGGACGCGGATCTTCATGCCTGTCGTCCGTGCGGGAGGTCGAGCGTGACGCGGGTGCCGCGTCCGGGACGCGCGCGCACGACGGCCGTGCCGCCACGCCGCGAGAGCCGCGCTCCGATGCTCGTGCGCATGCCCAGGCCGGGCCGCGTCGCCTCCGGGTCGAACCCGACCCCGTCGTCGCTGACGACGACCTGCACGCCGCCGCCGAGACGCCGGAGCCTGACGGACACCGCGTTCGCTTTGGCGTGCTTGTGCACGTTGTTCAGGGCCTCGCGCGTCGCGCCGATGAGCGCGCCGGCGTGCGGCATGTTCAGCTCGCCGACGAACCCGCTCGTGTCCAGGAGGACCGCGGCGCGGTGATGGCGCGTCTCCTCGACCATCGCCCGCAGGCCCGCCAGCAGGTCGCCGTCCCCGTCGTCCCCGAGCGTGCGGATCGTGCGCCGCAGCTCGGCGCGGGCGCGCAGCAGGATGCGGCGCGCGTCGGCCTCGCTCAGGCCCTCGCCGTAGGCGTCGCCGCCGACGTAGTCGAGCAGCTGCAGCGTCGCGTCATGCAGCGCAGCACCGGCGTGCAGGCCGAGCTCCCCCGCTCGCCCACCGGGCTCGGTGAGCTGCGCGATGTCGGCCCGCAGGCGATCGGCCGCGGCGGCGGCGATCTCACGAGCGCTCTGCAGGTCCGCGCTCAGCGCGCGTGAGATCTGCACCAACGTCGTCGAGCGCAGATGGGCACGAAGTGCCTCGGCGTCGGTCTGGCTGGTGGCGTCCAATCCGGCGTCGGCGCCTGAACTGCTCCTGAGTGTCCCCACTTGCCCCCCCGAGCGGTGGTGAACTGGTCACTTCCTAGCCCGTCCGACCAACGAACTGCGACAGGAGTATGCCGGAATACGCATCCCTGTCAAGACGAGCGCTCCGACGAGCGGTCGACTCTGGACGTTTGACGGATGCCGCCCGGCGCCCACCGGTTGCGGGCTTTGCGGGATCTCGCAGTGCAGTCGGCGGGAACTGCGGGTGTACGACCCGCGGCCGATGGCCACGATCCCTCGGGCTGTGGGGGGAAGGAATCACGTCAGCGCCGGTCGGCGCATGCACGCCGGTCTCATTGCGGCGGCGCTCGCCGCCGCAGCGCTGCTGGCGCTCGTCGCCGCGCCCGCCCGGGCCGCCACGCTCGTCGTCCCTTCGGGCTCCGGCGTCACGCTGCCGTCCGGGATGACGACGACGCCCGACGGCGCGCTCTGGGAGGCGGACGCCGAGCTCGGTCTGTGCCGCGTCGGACTCCTGCCCGGCGCGCCCGGGATCCCCGCCGAGGCACCGACCTGCGGCCCGAAGAACGTTCCGGACTCCGCGGGGCAGGTCGACTTCGATCCGGTGAGCGAGAACTTCTACGTCGCGGACAACAAGTCGACCGGCGGCGGCGTCTGGCGCATGCACTGGGATGCCGCGACCGGGACGATCGACGCGGTCGCGAAGATCTACGACGCCGGGACGACCGGCGCCCGCGTCCAGGGCCTCGCCGTGACGCCCGACGGCGACGTCGACTTCACCAACCTGCGCGACGTGGTCATCCGCCGCATCGGCGCGCCGGACACCGCCACGCCGGACGACCCGATCGTCGTCGGGTTCAGCCGCGCGAAGGGCGCGACGTCGCTCGCCTATCTCGGGGGCGCGCTCTACCTCGCCGAGCCCTCGCAGGCCGAGACGGAGGTCACCTCGACGCAGGGTGCTCTGAGCCGGCTCCTCCCGTCGCCGACGACGCCGGGGCCGGCGACCGTCGTCCCGGGCCTGCGCTCGAGCTTCAACCCGACCGCGATCGCGAGCGACCCGGCCGACGGGCGCCTGTACCTCGGCTCGTTCAACGACCTCGAGGCCGACGACGTGGCCGTCCTGAAGGACGGCGTGTTCCACGACTACGACCAGGGCTACTCGAACATCACCGCGATGCACGTCGGAGCCGGCGGCACGCTGTTCGTCTCGGACGATCCGCTGAGCGGCGCCTTCGGCCAGGACTCGATCGGCCGGACGCGCATCTTCTCCGAGCCGCGCGGGCCGCTGGACCGCCCGCGGGTGACGATCGGCGGCGGACCGCACTTCCAGGACCGCGCGATGGACGCGGTGTTCGCGTTCGGCACGCGCGCCGGCGCCCACACCGAGTGCCGCTTCGACGGGTCTCCGTGGGCCGCGTGCAACGCGACCTGGACCGCCGCGGGCCTCACCGAGGGCATGCACTGGTTCGAAGCGCGCGGGATCGACGACCTCGACCCGACGAACATCGGCGTTCCGACCCGCTATGCGTTCACCACGGACCGGACCGGACCGCAGGTGCGGATCGTCGCGCCGGCGGGCGGCGCCGAGCTGCCGGGGCCGGCGTTCGACCTGCGCTTCGACTCCGACGAGCCGGGCACGTCGTTCACGTGCTCGATCAACGGCGGGCCCGCCGCGCGCTGCGCGAGCCCGCGGCGCTACGGCGGCGCGCCGGGCTGGTACACCGCGGTCGTGCGCGGCACCGACCGCGCCGGCAACGTCTCGGCGCCCGTCACGGTCCGCTTCGCCGTCGGCCGCGCCCCGGTCGCGGCCCCGACGTTCATCGACGCCCCGGCCGAGCCCAGCGCGAAGGTCGCCACCGCCTGCGTGAGCGTCGCGCCGCTCGGGGCGAGCGCGAAGCTGCGCCTCTCCGGCAAGTGGGCGATCCTGCAGCTGGACCCGCCGGCGGGGGCGACGCTCGCGAAGGTCACGCTGCGCGCCGCGACGAAGCGCGCCCCGGTCGTCGCGACGCTCGGGTACGTGAAGGTCGGGGGCGACTCGCACAGCGCGAGCATCGCGCTCACCCACGGCCAGCGGACCCGGATCCGCCGCGGCAAGCACCGCATCGCACTCGCATACGGCACCTGCCGGACCTCGGTCGGCGGCTGGCAGTGGGCGAGCGACAGCGCGACCCGGGCCACCGGGCGCACCCGAAAGGCCACGAGATGAGCACTGTTCCAGCCCGGCACCCCAAGCGCCCGGTCGCGGTCGTCCCGCTGCTGGCGATCGTCGCGTCGATCGTCGCGCTGGCGGTCGTCGGCGGCACGTTCGCCGTCGGCATCATCGGGCGCTCCGGTGACCAGCCGGCAGGCCCCGCGCTGCCCAAGGGGCCGTTCGGCACGGCGCAGGACATCCCGACGAGCTTCGGCGTCGTCGCCGTCGAGTTCGCCGAGAAGGTCAAGGGCCTGCGGGCGAAGGAGCTCGCGGGCATGACACACGGCATCCAGAACCTCGTCAAGGCCAACCAGATGCTCGTGCGCGCCGACGTGACGATCACGAACCTCACGCACGGCACGGTCGCCTACAGCCCGACGCAGTTCCGGCTGCTCGTCGGCAAGGACCGCAAGCAGGTGAGCGAGGTGCGCTCGGCGATCCAGCCCGGAACGCTGCAGCCGGACGCCGCGATCGAGGGCCAGCTGAGCTACATCGTCCCGCGCGACGGCTCGCGGCTCTGGCTCGCGTTCGACGACCCGGGCCGCAAGGCCCCGATCCTCATCGACCTCGGCCGCACGGGCAAGACGCCGCCCGGCGCGCTCAAGGGCTTCACCCACGGGAACCACAACTAGCCCGATGACCGAGTTCCTGATCCGCACCGTCTCGCGCTACCCGCTCCGCCGCCTCGCGCGGCCGAGCGCCGTCCTGGCGTTCGCGGTCGCGCTCGCGTACCTCGGCGGGCTGTGGCTCGTCGTGATGCATCACGTCGAGGGCGGTCACGAGCGCAACGAGCCCGGCCTCGTCGTGCACTGGCTGCGCGACAGCACGCTCGCGCTGCCGATGACCGTCCTCGCGGTCTGGGGCGGGATCCTGCTGGCGCGGCGCTTCATCGTGCGCTCGGGCGCCGAGCGCTCGCCGCTGCTCGCGGGCGCCGTGCTCGCCGCGGTCGTCGCGTACGTGGACAGCACGCTGATGGGGCTCATGAACCCGATCCACAACTCGATGTTCGGTGCGAGCCACGGTGGCCACGAGCCGGGGTTCGTCGCGCACATGGCCCGCGACGCGCTGCTCGCCCTGAGCGCGAACCTCGTGATCGCGCTCGTCGTCGCCGCGGCGCTCCTGCGGATGCGGCCGTGGGCGCCGCCGCAGGTGAAGTCCTGGCGCGCACCGAAGGGCAGCGCGCGCCGCTTCGCGCTGCAGGGCGCCGTCGCGCTCGTGCTGCTCGCGCCGCTGGCGGTCGCCGGCCGGGAGGGAGCCGGGATCGCGACCGCGGGCGCCGGGGCCGGGTCACCGTGCCCGGCGAACGCGCCGCTGAAGACGTTCGACGTCCAGGCGATCGACGTCGACATCCCGCTGAATCGCTTCGGCAACCACGACCCGAACGGCAAGATGTACGTCCTGAGCTCCGAGGTCGCGCGGGTGCGCGCGCAGGAGCAGAGCGGCCACGTCTCGCTCGGCCTGCGCAACGACGCGATCCAGCCGCTGGCGATCCGCGCGAACATGGGCGACTGCGTCGAGATCAACTTCACGAACAACGCCACGGGCGGCGCCTACGGCGTGCACATCGACGGCCTCGCCTTCGACATGGCGTCCTCGGGCGATGCGATCGGCAACAACCCGTCGTCCGCGGTCGCGAACGGCGCCAGCCGTACGTATCGCTACTACATCCCGAACGACAAGCGGCTCGAGGGCGCACACTACATGCGGCCCGGCCCGGGCCATCGCGAGCAGGTCGCGCACGGCCTGTTCGGCGCCCTGGCGGTCGAGCCGCCGGGCTCGACGTACACGAACATGATCACCGGCGATCCGATCGAGTCGGGCTGGATGGCCTCGATCAAGCCCGCGAGCGGCATGGCGTTCCGCGAGTACGTCCAGATGTACCACGAGATCGGCAACGAGAAGTTCGACATCCCCTTCCGCGGCGGCGGAAAGCTGCCGACGGTCGACCCGCACACGACGGCCTACCGCCCGGGTTCGCGGGCGATGAACTACCGCTCCGAGCCGTTCTTCAACCGGCTCAACAGGAACCCGAAGGGCGACTCGAACGCCTACGGCTCCTACACGTTCGGCGACCCGCCCGTCGGCATCCCGCGCGGCTACCTCGGCGACCCCACGAAGTTCCGGGTCATGCACACCGGCTCGGAGATGTTCCACGTCTACCACCTGCACGGGGGCGGCATCCGCTGGCGCCTGAACCCCGCCGCGGACCCGACGTTCACCTACGACGACACCGGCCTGAACAAGCACCCCAAGACGCAGCGCTCGCCGTCCTCGCGGCTGGACTCCCAGTCGATCGGCCCGGGCGAGTCCTACAGCCTCGAGATCGAGGGCGGCGCCGGCGGCGTGCAGCAGGGCGCGGGCGAGTTCCTGCAGCACTGCCACATCGGCGAGCACTACCTCGCGGGCATGTGGAGCTTCTGGCGCGTGTACGACACGCTGCAGCCCGATCTCAAGCCGCTGCCCGACCGGCCCGCGCCGCCGGCCGCGGTTCCGTCGACCGGGCTCGTCGGCAAGACGATGCCCGACGGCACGACGATCACGAAGGACAACCTCGCCGACTGGGTGACGCCGCAGATCCCGCCGCAGGGCGCGCGAGCCCGCGACGCGGACGGCTTCACGTACGACGCCACCGTGTGGGACTGGAAGACGC
The DNA here is from genome assembly GCA_963787935.1 of uncultured Actinomycetes bacterium. GTDB lineage: Bacteria > Actinomycetota > Thermoleophilia > Solirubrobacterales > Solirubrobacteraceae > F1-60-MAGs163. Next base: position 250,705 of record CAWBEV010000001.1, read on the forward strand.
AGAGCACCCCGGACGGCCCGCTGTTCCTCGGCGAGCCCGAGGAGAAGAGCGCGTACGAGAACTACACGACGGCCGATGACGACGCGCGCCTGCCCGGCCACCCGAGCCTGCTGCCCGTCGACCAGCCCGTCGGCGCGGACGACCGCCCGAAGATCCTGTTCAACCCGAAGAACGGCCGGCCCGCGTTCCCGCTGATGCGCACGCACGTCGGCGACCGCCCGCCGTTCTCCCCGAACCTGCACTCCGGCGCGCCATGGCTCGGCGAACGCGGCGACACCCCGAGCACCGGCACCGGGCCACAGCCCTGGGCCGGCCGGCCCGACGGCATCTGCCCCGCCGGAGCGCCGGTGCGGACGTTCAACGTCGTCGGCCTCGAGCTGCCGATCAAGGTCACGGCCTCGGGCGGCACCGACCAGTTCGGGAAGATCTACGTGCTCGCCAAGGACGTCGACGACGTGCTCGCCGGGCGCAAGCCCGCGCAGCCGCTGGCGATCCGCGGCAACATCGGCGACTGCATCGCCGTGACGCTCGTGAGCCGCATGACCGACGCCGGCGCGGTCGGCGGATTCTCGAAGATCAACATGCACATCCACCACGTGCAGTTCGACACGCAGGCCTCGGACGGCGTCGTGTCGGGGTACTCGTTCGAGCAGACCGTCCGCCCGTACAAGGTCGACGACTCCCCGCTGACCGCCGACACCGCGGCGGGCGACACGACGATCAAGCTGGCGAACGTCGGCAAGCTCCACGAGGGCATCGGGATCGCGGTCGGGATGGGCACCGCGGACATCGAGATCCGCAAGATCGCCTCGATCGACACGGCCACGAAGACCGTGACGCTCGAGAAGGCGCTCGAGAAGGCGCACACGTCCGGCGACTACGCCGGAACCGAGTACGTGCAGTCGCGCTGGTACCCGGACGTCGAGCTCGACAACATCTTCTGGCACAACCATGTGGACGGGATCCACACCTGGGGCCAGGGCCTCGTCGGCCAGTTCATCGTCGAACCGCAGGGCTCCACGTACCACGACCCCGTCACCGGTGACACGGTCGAGTCGGGGACGTACGTCGACATCCACACGAACAACCCGCTCGCCGAGGGGCAGGTGGACGGCTCGTTCCGCGAGCTGGCGCTCTGGACGATCGACGAGAACCCGGTCACCGACTCGACGCTGAACCTGCGCGCCGCACCGTGGGCGGACCGGCTCGCCGCGAACCCGGATCCGTCACTCCTGTTCAGCTCCTACACGCACGGCGATCCGAACACGCCGCTGCCACGCGCGTACGCCGGCGACCCGTTCGTGATCCGCACGATCAGCGTCAGCCCGCAGTTCGACACGCTGCGGATCGACGGACACCGCGTCTACCGCGATCCGCGCTTCACCGACGCCCAGGGCCGCGCGGCCGGGACGCCGACGGACTCCGTGCACTACGGCGTCTCGGAGAAGTACACGCTGATCCTCGACGGCGGGGCCGGCGGGAAGCATCAGCAGCCGGGCGACTACCTCTACCACAACGGCGTCGGGCGCCGGTTCCGTCAGGGTGCCTGGGGCCTCCTGCGGGTGCTCCCGCGTCAGGTCGGGGACCTGCAGCCGCTTCCCGGTCACGCGCCGCCGACCGGCCCGTTCCAGCAGCCCACGCAGACCGGCGGGCGCCCGCCCGAGGCCGGCTCCGCGGGTGACGTCTGCCCGGACGGCGTCCCGACCTCGCAGTTCGATGTCAGCGCCGTGGACGTTCCAGGGGTCGTTCCGGGCCGCACGGCCGCATTCGTTCCGACGGCGAGCGCCGCGGGGGTCAAGAACGGCACCGTGACGCCCAAGCCGATCGTCATGCACGCGTCCGCCGGGCGTTGCATCGAGGTGTCCTTCACGAACCAGCGCGCCGGCGCCCGCGCCTCGTTCCACGTCGGCGAGGTCGACCGCACGCCGGAGTCCTCCGGCGTGGACGTCGGCTACGGGCCCGAGCAGACGGTCGCGCCGGGCGAGACCCGCACGTACCGCTACTACGCCGACACGCGCAAGCTCGGGATCACCCCGATCGCGGACTTCGGCGGCCTGGACACGGGCACCAAGGGCCTCTACGGCGCGCTCGTCATCTCGCCGGCCGGCGCGACGTTCACCGACCCGCAGAGCGGGGCCGACGTGCTCTACGGCGATCAGGTCGACGTGCATCTGGCGGGCTCCAACGGGTACCGCGACTTCACGTCGATCATGGCCGACGACGATCCGATCATCGGCGGCAACTTCATGCCCTACCCGATCGCGGTCGCCGGGCAGTCGTTCCTGAACCAGCGCAGCACGCCGCTCACCGGCGCGCGCGGCGCGAACCCCGCGAACGCGTTCAGCTCGATCGGCAACGGGGACCCGTCGACGCCGCTCCTGCGCGCCTACGCGGGCGACCCGGTGAACACGCACTTCATGGTCGCCCCGGGCAGTGAGCAGGGGCACGTCTTCAGCCTCGGCGGCCAGTCGTGGCCGTTCGACCCGGAGATCACGAACTCGAACGCGGTCGCGAGCCAGGGCATCTCCGCCTGGGAGGGCTTCGACGCCGAGCTCATCGGCGGGGCCGGCGGCGTCTCGCGCAGCGAGGGCGACTACTTCTACGGCGACCTGCGGCGCCCGTTCACCGAAACCGGCATGTGGGGCATCATGCGCGTGATGCGCGACGGGTCGTGCCCGATCCGCCCGCTCGACGGCCTGACCTGCACGGGCCAGGCCCCGATCCTCAACGGCACGCTGCCGGTCGGGCAGCGCCCGGGCGACCCCGCGGTCAACCCGATCGAGGCACCGGCGCCGGAGCCGTTCGCGGTCACGCCCGGGGCGACGATCGTGCGTCCGGCCGCCGGGAAGGGCGGCGGCTCCACGACGACCGAGCCGACGGGGCCGCGCGAGCTGCGCGCGAAGCGCCGCGTCACGCTCGCCGAGTTCGCGCGGCGTGGCCTGCGGATCGAGGTCAGCACCCCGAACGCGACGAAGGCGCTCGAGCTCACGCTCTACCGCCGCAGCGGCCGCAAGCTCGTGAAGGTGCGCCGCACGATCTTCACGATGCGGCGCGGCGGGGCGCTCGAGTTCCGCTGGAAGCCCGGGGCGACGGTCGTCCGGCGGTTCGCACCGGGGTCCTACGTCCTGCGCGCGCGCGTCGGGCCGGACCGGGCATCGCTCGGCGGCGAGGTGGCCGACGCGCAGCTCACGCTCAGCCGCCGCTGAGCACCGAGCACCGTCTCAGCCGGCCGGCAGCTGAGCGGTGAACGCCGCGAGGGCGGCGGGATCGCGCACTGGCGGGCCGTGCCCGAACAGCGCGAGCGCGGGCTGCAGGACGGCGAGGCGGCGCTCGCTCGCGCGGTTCGTCGGCGGGTCGTACGTGAACAGATCCGGCGGCTGGTGCAGGCCCGGGACCGTCGTGAGGATGTTCATGTTGAAGAAGACGTCGCCGCAGACGAGCGTGCGATCGGCCTCGCGCCAGAACGACACGTGGCCGGGGCTGTGCCCCGGCGTCTCGAGCACGACGAACCCGTTGCCGAGCTCGTCGCCCTCGCGCAGCTCGCGATCCGGCTCGACGCGCGGCGATCCGCCGTAGCGCGCCATGAGCGATCCGCCGCGGCGGCCGGGGGCGATCGCGGCGCGACCGCTGCGCAGCGCCTGCGCGTCGCCCGCGCCGACCCACACGGGAATCCCGAGCGCCTCGTGGACGTGCTTGGAGCCGCCCGCGTGGTCGTTGTGGACGTGGGTGAGGGCGTGTGCGCGCACGGCCCGGCCACTGAGCTCCCCGACGATCCTGCGTCCGTGGACGGGCAGCCCGGCGTCCACGAGCACGTCGCCCAGGAGGTAGGCGTTGATCCCATCGCGCGGGACGAGTGGGATCTGCCAGACCGCGTCGGCGAGCTGCTCCATGCGCGCCACCCTATCCGCGGGCGGGCGGGCGTCGTCTCCACGGGCGGCGCGCCGTGGGTAGGGTCCCGGCCATGTCCGATCAGACCAGCGCGGCGCCGGTCCTCACCGAGCGCCGTGACAACGTCCTGCTCATCACCCTCAACCGCCCGCAGGTGCGCAACGCGGTGAACCGCGAGCTCGCGAACGGCGTCGCCGCCGCCCTCGACGAGCTCGACGGCGACGACGCGCTCGCGATCGCCGTGCTCACCGGCGCGGGCGGCGGCTTCTGTGCCGGCATGGACCTCAAGGCGTTCGCCGCCGGCGAGACGCCGTGGCACGAGACGCGCGGCTTCGCCGGCATCGTGCAGCAGCCGCCGGCCAAGCCGATCATCGCGGCCGTCGAGGGGTTCGCGGTGGCCGGCGGGCTCGAGGTCGCGCTCGCGTGCGACCTGCTCGTGGCCTCGGCCGGCGCGAAGCTCGGGATCCCGGAGGTCAAGCGCTCGCTCGTCGCCGCGGGCGGCGCGCTGCGGCGCCTGCCGCGCAAGCTGCCGTACGGCGTCGCGATGGAGCTCGCGCTCACGGGCGATCCGATCAGCGCCGAGCGCGGCCTCGAGCTCGGGCTCGTCAACCGGGTCGCCGAGTCCGGCGGCGCCGTGGACGTCGCGCTCGAGCTCGCCGGCGCGATCGCGAAGAACGGCCCGCTCGCGCTTGCGGCGACGAAGACGATCCTCGAGGCCCAGTGGGGCTGGAGCGACGAGGAGTTCTGGGCCCGCCAGGGCGAGCTGTCGGGTCCCGTGTTCGTCTCCGAGGACGCGCGCGAGGGCGCGATCGCGTTCTCCGAGAAGCGCGACCCGGTCTGGAAGGGCCGCTGAGCGATGCGCCGCCTCGATCGTGCGGAGGCGCTGGCGCGGCTCGCGGCGGGTGTGCGCACCGGCAAGCTCGCGACGGTCGCCGCGGACGGTGCGCCGACCGTCGTGCCGATCTGGTTCGCCGTGGACGAGGAGGAACTCGTGTTCACGACGTGGCACGAGAGCGCGAAGGCCCGCAACCTGCGCCGCGACCCGCGCGCAGCGCTCGTCGTCGACGACGAGACGTTTCCGTTCGGCTTCGTCCTCGTGCGGGGGCCGGTCACGATCGAGGAGTCCGCCCCCGACATGCTCGCGTGGTCCACGCGCATCGCCGCTCGCTACGTCCCGGCCGGTCGCGAGAGCGAGTTCGGCGAGCGCAACGCGGTCGCCGGCGAGTGGCTCTGCCGGCTGCGCGCCGAGCGGATCCTCGCGCAGGACGAGATCGCGGTCTGACGCCGACCTCGGCGACCCGGCGCGTTCAGCGGCGCACGGTCGTGCGGACCGTCGTCGGGGTGCCGGTGTTGCCGGCCGCATCGCGCAGGCGCACCGTGACCGCGTAGCGCCCCGCGCGCAGCGTGCGCCGCCCGATCACCGCAGCGCCGGGCCCGCGCACGACCGCCACGTCGAGGCCGCGGCCCTCGAGATGCCGCGTGCAGCGCCGCGCGCGACGGTTGCGGCGCGTCTCGCGCACGCAGCGTCCGTGCACCCGCCGGCCGTCCGCCAGTCGCGAGATCCACACGAGCAGCGTGCCGGCCTCGGAGGCGTTGAAGCGCAGCGTGTCGACGGCCAGGCGCAGTCCGCTGAGGATCGGTGGGCTGCGGTCGGGGACCGGCACCGTGACGGACCCTGTTCCGGGTGCCCCGCAGGCACCGTGCGTCAGGGCGTCCCCGGGGCAGCCGTCCTGCGAGAGGTCGCCGTAGCCGTCACGGTCGGTGTCGGGCTCGAGCAGCGCCTCGAGCAGCAGCGCCCCGGTGCCCGAGGCCGCCGGGGCGATCGCGAGGCCCGGGTACGGCGCGGACGGGAATGCGGCGTACGCGGCGGCGCCGGCCTGCGCCGGCCCGGCGGTGCGCAGGATGGCGCCGGCCTCGAGGCTGAGACCGATGAGGTCCCCCGCCTGGACCGGCAGGCGGACGAGCTGCGCGCCGCGCGCGTCGCTCAGCATGGCCACGGGACCGGTCCCGAGGAAGGCGAACGTGCCGCCGGCCGCCCGGTGGACGACGCGCAGCGCTGCGGCGCCCGCACCGACGGCGCTCCACGCGGTGATCACGCCGTCGGTCGGCGCGGCGGTGGGCCGACCGCCCCCGGCGACCGTCGGGACGAACGAGCACGCGCTCACCTCGGGGCACGTCGCTGCCGCGTCGGCGCTCAGCGACGCGTCGCCGCCGAACGACGTTCCCGCCAGCGCCGGCGCGGGAAGGGCGAACACGACGAGCACGAGCAGCGCGAACACGGACAGCCGCTGGGACCAGCTCACGCCTGTGGTGTCGGCGGCGGCCCCGGCGAGAACGATCCGCTGTTCGTCCAGCGCGCGGGCGGTCAGTCGCCGTGGAGCGTCGCGAGCAGCCTGCGCGCGCCCCCGCGGTCACGATGCTCGCCGAGCTGGATGCCCTGCCAGGTCCCGAGGGCGAGCCGCCCGGCGCGGACCGGGAGCGTGAGCTCCGGGCCGCTCAGCAGCGTCTTGACGTGCGCGGGCATGTCGTCGGCGCCCTCGAGCGTGTGGGTCCAGGCGAACTCCTCGGGCGCCGCCGCGTCCATCCACGCCCGCAGGTCGCGGCGCACGTCCGGCGAGGCGTTCTCGTTGAGCGTCAGCGACGCGCTCGTGTGCTGCAGGAGCAGGTGGCACAGCCCGACGCGCAGGGTGCCGAGCTCCGGGAGGCCGGCGACGACCTCGCGCGTGACGAGGTGGAAGCCGCGCGGGCGCGGCTCGAGGACGATCTCACGCTGGATCCACATCGCCGGCCCATCGTGCCACGCGCAGGTCCACGCGGTCGGTGCGCCCGCGGCGAAAGGCGACGCCCTCGGCGTCGAGCAGCGCACGCTGGCGCTCGCCGCGCGCGAGCGACCCGTCGGCGCGCACGATCCGCTGCCACGGAACCGACGGGTCCGCGCACGCCGAGAGGACCGTGCCCGCGAAGCGCGGTGCGCCCGGTGAGACGTCGCCGTAGGTCGCGACGAACCCCTCGGGCACCGCGCGCACGCGCCGCAGGATCGCGTCGGCGGTCGCGCTGGGTGTGCAGGCCGCGTCGGGCATCGCCGACGACCCTAACGCGGCGGGATACGCTCGCGCCCATGCGCAACGGCACCTATTCGATCGTCGCCCGTGACCCGCAGACCGGCGACCTGGGAGTCGCCGTGCAGTCGCACTGGTTCGCGGTCGGCCCGGTCGTTCCGTGGGCACGCGCCGGGGTCGGTGCGGTGGCCACGCAGTCGATCGCCGAGCCGGCCTACGGCCCGCGCCTGCTCGACCTGCTCGCCGCCGGGCAGAGCGCGCCCGACGCGCTCGCGCGGCTGCTCGCCGCGGACCCGCAGGCCGCCTACCGGCAGGTCGCGGTCGTGGACGCCGATGGTCGCGTCGGCGTCCACACGGGCGAACGCTGCATCGCGTTCGCCGGCGACGCAGCGGGCGAGCAGTTCAGCGCCCAGGCGAACATGATGGCCACGCCCGACGTGTGGCCCGCGATGGCCCGCGCCTTCGAGGCGGCCGCCGGCCCCCTGCCGCGGCGGCTGATGGCGGCGCTGCACGCGGCCGAGGCGCACGGCGGCGACGTGCGCGGGCGCCAGTCCGCGGCGCTGCTCGTCGTGCCGGCCGAGGCCGAGCCGTGGCAGGCGCTCGCGGATCTGCGGGTCGACGACGATGCCGAGCCGCTCGACGAGCTCAGCCGGCTGCTCGACCTCTCCGATGCCTACGAGCTCGCGACGCTCGGGGACGATCTCACCGGCGCCGGGCGCCACGACGCGGCGGGTGAGGCCTACGCGCGCGCGAGCGCGCTGGCCCCGGGCAACCAGGAACTGCTGTTCTGGGCGGGGCTCGCGGCGGCGCAGGCGGGGGACCTGCCGCTCGCGCTCGAGCGGATCCGCCGGGCGATCGAGCTGCGCCCGGCCTGGCGCGAGCTGCTCGAGCGCCTCGGGCCCGACGTCGCGCCGTCCGCCGCCGCCGTCCGGGAGGCGCTCGCGGCCGCGGATCGGTGAGTGGGTGGGCGCCAGCTGTAAGAATTGCTTGCGCAAGCAATCATCTGTGCTACTGTTGTTGCACACGCAACCACCTCCGAGCACAGGAGTCCCAATGAGCACCATCGAGCAGCCGACCGCGATCACGACCTGGACCTTCGACCCGGTCCACTCGACGGCCGACTTCGCCGTCAAGCACATGGTCGTCGCGACCTTCCGCGGCACCTTCAACGACCTCGACGCCACGCTGTCGTTCGACGGTGACCAGCCGCGACTGACCGGCACCGTCCCGGTCGCCGGCGTCGTCGTCAAGGACGAGAACCTCTACGGGCACCTCCAGTCGCCGGACTTCTTCGACGCCGAGCGCACCCCGAACGTGAGCTTCGCCTCCACGGGCGTTCGTCTCCGCGACGACGGCGCGATCGAGGTCGACGGCGACCTGACCGTCAAGGGCGTCACGAAGCCCGTCACCGCCACCGGCACGATCACCGAGCCGACCGAGGACGCCTTCGGAAACGCGCGGATCGGCGTCGAGCTCGCGACGACGATCGACCGCACGGCCTACGGTCTCAACTGGAACGCCCCGCTGCCCAAGGGCGGCTTCGCCGTGGCGAACGACGTCACGCTGAACGTCCGCCTCGAGTTCGTCGCGGGAGCGTAGTCGTCATGCGGATCCTCGGCATCTCCGGAAGTCTCCGGCGGGATTCGCACAACTCGACGCTCCTGCGGGCGGCGGCATCCGTGTCGTCGCCCGGGGTGGAGCTCGAGCTGCTCGATCCCGAGATCCTGCGGGCGCTGCCCGCCTTCGACGAAGACCTCGAGGCCCCCGAGCCGGCCCCGGTCGCCGAGCTTCGCGAGGCGGTCGCCGGCGCTGACGCCCTCCTGTTCGTCACGCCCGAGTACAACAGCTCGATCCCCGGCTTCCTGAAGAACGCGGTGGACTGGCTCTCACGCCCGTTCGCCACGAGCGTGCTGAAGGGCAAGGACGTCGCCGTCATGGGCGCAAGCACCGGGATGTTCGGTGCGGTCTGGGCCCAGGCCGAGCTGCGCAAGGTGCTCGCCGCCGCAGGCGCGCGCGTCGTGGACCGCGAGCTTCCCGTTCCCGCCGCCGGCGAGGCGTTCACGCCCGAGGGGGAGATCCTCGACGCCGAGCTGCAGGCGCTGGTCGCCGAGCATGTCGACGAGCTGTGCGCCGCGGCGCTGACGAGCCTCGAGCTGCGCCAGGCCGCCTGAGCGGAGCGCGCGCCCGGAGCCCGGGCGCGCGGCTCAGCGCTCGCCCGGAGTCTTCTTCGGGTAGGCGCTGACCGAGATCCCGGTGTCGAGCGCCGTCGAGAGGATCCGGTGCTGCTCGAGGTTGTGGGCCGCCGGATACCCCTCGCCCGGTGAGGCGCGCTCGGGCCGCCCGACGTAGCCGAACTCGAGATGGTCGGGCAGCATCTGCAGCAGCCGCGGTGACATGTGCGCGCGGGCGCCCATGTTCCGCGGCTCCTCCTGGACCCAGAGGACCTCCTCGAGGTTCGGGTAGGAGGCGATCAGCTCCTGGATATCGAGCTCCGGGAACGGGTACAGCAGCTCGACACGGCCGATCGCGACGCGCTCGTTCCCCTCGCGCAGCTCGTGGCCGACGAGGTCGTAGTAGACCTTGCCGGTGCAGAGGATCAGGCGCGTGACCTTCTCCAGCGGCACGCGCGGCTCGCCGAGGACCGGGAAGAAGCGGGTCTCGGAGAGGTGCTCGATGCGGTTCGTCGCCTGTGGCAGCCGCAGGAGCGACTTCGGCGTCATGATCACGAGCGGGCGCTGCTTGGCGATCAGCGCCTGGCGGCGGATCAGGTGGAAGTACTGGGCCGGCGTCGTGAGGTTCGCGACGCGGATGTTCCCCTCGGCGGCGAGCTGCAGGAAGCGCTCGAGGCGTGCCGAGGAGTGCTCGGGGCCCGAGCCCTCGTACCCGTGGGGCAGCAGGAGCGTCAGGCGCGAGCTCTGGCCCCACTTCGCCAGGCCGCTGGCGATGAACTGGTCGATGATCACCTGGGCGCCGTTGGCGAAGTCGCCGAACTGCGCCTCCCAGGCGACGAGTGTCTCCGGCGCCTCCTGCGAGTAGCCGTACTCGAAGCCCAGGCACGCGGTCTCCGACAGCGGGCTGTTGTGGAGCTCGAGCGGGGCCTTCGCATTCGCGAGGTGCTGGATGGGCGAGAACCGCCGGCCGGTCTTCGCGTCGTGGAGGACCATGTGGCGCTGGCTGAACGTCCCGCGCTCGACGTCCTGACCGGTGAGCCGCACGGGCACGCCGTCAACGAGCAGTGAGCCGAGCGCCAGCGCCTCGGCCTGCGACCAGTCGATGCCGCCGTCCGGGCCCACCGCCTCGCGCTTCTTCTCGAGCTGCTTGACGAGCTTCGGGTGGATCGTGAAGCCCTCGGGCGCGGTGAGGAGCTCCTCGTTCAGCGCGTGCAGCTCGTCAGCGGGCACGGCCGTCGGCACGCTCGGGCTCGGCGAGCGGTCGAGCTGGTACTCGCCAGTCGGCTGCTCGACGGTGCCGGCCTCCTGCGCGTCGCGGATCTGGGTCTTGAGCTCCTGGTGGCGGCTCGTGAGGTTGTCCCAGATCTCCTGCTGCCAGCCGTCCACGTCCTCCTTCGTGACGACGCCGTCCTCGGTGAGCTTCGCCGCGTAGAGGTTCGCGACCCGCTCGTGCCGCTTGATCTGCGCGTACATCTCGGGCTGCGTGTAGGCAGGCTCGTCGGCCTCGTTGTGGCCGAAGCGCCGGTAGCCGATGAGGTCGATCAGCACGTCGTGGCCGAACTCGGCGCGGAAGGCCATGGCCAGGCGCACGGCCGAGATGCAGGACTCGACGTCGTCGGCGTTCACGTGGATGATCGGGACGTCGAAGCCCTTCGCGAGGTCCGAGGCCCACTGCGTCGAGCGCGCGTCCTCATAGTCCGTGGTGAACCCGACCTGGTTGTTCTGGACGAGGTGCAGGCCACCGCCGACCTTGTACCCGTCGAGCGCCTGGAGGTTCAGCGTCTCGGCGACGACCCCCTGGCCGGGGAACGCCGCGTCGCCGTGGAGGATCACCGGGACGGCGGCGCGCGCATCGCGCTCGGGGATCGCCTGGCGGCGGTCGGTCTGCGCCGCGCGCGTCGCGCCGAGCACGACGGGGTCGACGAACTCCAGGTGCGAGGGATTCGACTCGAGGTTCACGAGCACGCTGCCGCTCTCGCGCAGGCCGTAGTCGCGCTGGTAGCCGTGGTGGTACTTCACGTCACCGGTGCCGCCCTGCGGGATCTCCGTGACCGCCTTCACGACCTCGACCGTCGACGTGCCCTCGAACTCGCCGAAGATCGTCTCGTACGGGCGACCGAGGTTGTGGGCGAGCACGTTCAGGCGGCCGCGGTGGGCCATGCCGATCACGACCTCGCGCGCGCCGTCGCGCGCGGCGAGCTCGATGACCTCGTCGATCATCGGGACCGTCATGTCGAGGCCCTCGATCGAGAACTGCTTCTGGCCGAGGTACGCCTTGTGGAGGAAGCGCTCGAGCGCATCCACGGCGATCAGCCGGCGCAGGTACCAGCGCTGGGTCTCGGCGTCGAGCGCGCCGCGGAACGCGCCGCCCTCGATGTGCTCACGCAGCCAGACGCGCTGACGGTGGCTCGAGATGTGCTCGATCTCGTAGGCGATCGTCCCGGTGTAGACCTCGCGCAGGTAGGGGAGCGACTCCTCGAGCGTCTCGCCGGGGACGTACGTGCGCAGGATCTTCGACGGGATCCGCCGCATGAGCTCCGGCGTGAGGTGCACGGTGTCCGGGTCGAGCGCCGGGTCGCCGATCGGCTCGGTCCCGAGCGGGTCCAGGCGCGCCGCGAGGTGTCCGTGCGTGCGGTAGGCCTTGACGAGCGCCGTCGCGGCCTGGACGGCCTGCATGAGCTCGAGGTCGTCGCCGGCGGCCGGCGGCGGCGCCGCGGCCGCGGCGGTCTCGGCGACCGCGAGCTGCGGGGCGGGGACCTGCGGGGCGGCGCCGAGTGGCGCGCCGAGCGCGGCGAAGACGTCCTCGTAGAAGTCCTTGTCGCCCTGGAGGTAGGCCTCGATCGCCTGCAGGAAGCGGCCGGACTCGGCGCCCTGGATGATCCGGTGGTCGTATGTCGAGGTCATCGTCATGACCTTCTCTGCGCCGAGCTGCGCGCCGACGTTCCCGAGGCCGGCCGGGTAGGCGATCGAGCCGGTCGCGACGATCGTGCCCTGGCCGACCATGAGGCGCGGCACCGAGGCGACCGTGCCGATGCCGCCCGGGTTCGTCAGCGAGATGTTCGCCCCGACGAGGTCGTCGGCCGAGAGCGTGTTCGTCCGCGCCTTCTCGATCAGCTCGTCGAAGGCGGCCTTGAACTCGGCGAAACTCTTGCGCCCGGCGTCACGGATCACGGGCACCATCAGCGTGCGCGAGCCGTCCTTCTTCTCGACGTCCACCGCGATCCCGAGGTTCACGCCGCCGTCGTCGACGCGGTGCGGCCTGCCGTCCACGTCCTCGAAGTGCTGGGCCATGACCGGCAGGTCGTCGGTCCCGGCGCGTGCGATCGCGTAGGCGATCAGGTGCGTGAACGAGACCTTCTGACCGGCCTCCTTGAGCTGCTTGCGCCGCCCGTCCATCTGGGTGACCGTGACGGTGCGGAACGAGGTGGCGGTCGGGATCGCGCGGCTCTCGTCCATGTACTTCGCGAGCATCGCCGCGCCGCCGCGGATCGCGGTCGCGGAACCTGCGGGCGCGGCGAGCGGGGCGCTCGTGCCGTCCTTCGCGGCGAGCACGTCGGCCTTCGTGACGCGGCCGCCGAGGCCCGAACCGCTGAGCGCGCCGAGGCTGACGCCCTCGGCGGCGGCGACGCGCGCGGCGACGGGGCTGACCTTCATGCCCTCGGGGGCTGCGGCCGGCGGAGCCGGCGGGCCGGGGGACGAGACGCCGTCCGGCGCGGCGGGCGCCTGCGCGTCCGCCGGGGCGGCGCCGGCACCGACGCGCATGCGTGCGATGACCTGCCCGACGGTGACCGTCTCGCCCTCGGCGGCGAGCAGCTCGGTGACGGTGCCGTCCGCCGGAGCGGGCAGCTCGACGTCCACCTTGTCGGTGGAGATCTCGACGAGCGTGTCGCCGTCGGCGATGAAGCCGCCGACCTCCGCGTGCCACTCGAGCAGCGTGCCCTCGGTGACCGACTCGCCGGCACCGGGCGTGACGATGTCGATGATCTCGCCCGCCTCCTCGGCGGCGGGCGCTTCGGCCGTGGGCGGCGCGGTCGCCGCGCCGTTCCCGGATGCGCCGTTCGCCGCGGCCGGCGCCGCGGCGCCGTCGGGCTGGATCTCGGCGAGCACGGCGCCCACGGTGACGGTCTCGCCGTCCTGGGCGTGGATCTTCACGACGGTTCCCGCGACCGGGGCGGGCACCTCGGCGTCGACCTTGTCGGTCGAGATCTCGACGAGCGTCTCGTCGGCCTCGACCCGGTCGCCCTCGGCCTTGTGCCACTCCAGGACGGTGCCCTCGGTCACCGACTCTCCCATCGCCGGGAGGGTGACCTGGACTGTGGTGGAGACCGCCATCGGAGTGCGCGCCGCCGGCTGGTGCCGCCTCGCCTCCGAGGCCGGCCGTCGCGTACTGCCGCGCGTCCCGCGGACTCTAGCGCGCGCGGCCGGCAGGGGTGGACGGCGCAACGGCGCCGCCAGCGCCGCGGTCGGCGCCCGCGGCGTCCGCGCCGGCTGCCGCGCGCCGCCGGCCCTCGCGCACGAACTCGTAGGAGCCGAAGAACGGCGCCAGCCCACCGAGCACGCTGACGGCGAACGCCGTGCGCATCGGCACGACGCGCGCGCTGAGCGCGGCGAGGATCAGAATCACCATGACGATCCAGCCGATGCCGTGGGCGAACCCGAACACCGTCTCGGCGCCCGCGAGCCCCGGGACGAGCCACACGACGAGCAGACAGGCGTAGATCGTGGAGTGCGTGAACGACAGGCGCTTGAGCGTCGTGAACGAGAGGCTCGGGGCGCGGCGCGCCGGGCTCATGCGCCGTTCGCGGCGAGCAGCGTCGCCATCCGGCGCAGCGGCTCGTCGGCCTCCTCGGGCCAGTCGTCCACGTCGGCGGGCCACCAGGCGTGGGCATCGTGCTCGTGGTCCATCGTCACCGCGGCCCCCTCGGTGAGCCAGGCCTGCCCGATGAACATCACGAGGCGGTGCGGGAGCAGCACGAGCGCCTCCCCGCGCACGCGTGCGGGCGCGACCGACCACTCCTCGCGCAGCTCGCGCACGAGCGTGTCCGCCGGGTTCTCGCCGACATCCACGGCGCCCCCGGCGCCGAGCGCCCAGCGCCCGGGCCATGAGGCGAGCCAGGCGGCGCGCCGCCCCGCGAGCCAGCGACCCTCGGCGTCACGCACGGCGCAGAGCGCCGCGACCGACGCGCAGGCATCCGCCTCGACGAGGCGCAGCGCCCAGCGCGCCGGCTGCAGGTCGAGGACCAGCGACCCGTCGGGGGTGACCTCGTGGGCGACGAGCCGCGCGGCCACGCCGTCGTGGCTCGGCGAGCCGCGCTCGGCGAGTGCGGCGACCGCCGCGTCTGCGGCGGCCTGCGCCTCGCGCGTGGCGACGTAGGGCTCGTCGCTCCAGCGGACGGTGACCTGGTCGCTCGACCAGGGCCCGACCGCCAGCAGTCCTGGAGCCGTGCTCATCCCTGCACAGGGTACGGTGGCGCCCATGGCCGGGCGTGCGCGCAACCGCTGGGGTTGGGGCTTCGAGGACGCCGTGGTCACGCGCGAGGAGGCGCTGGCCGCGGCGCCGGGTGTGCCCGCGCTGCTCGGGTTCCCGGCCCCGCGGGAGCTCGAGGATCCCGTGGCGCTCGAGCAGGTCGCGCTCCCGGACCCGCGCGTCGCGCCGCCCGACGGGGCACTGGCGGCCGTCTGCTCGCAGCAGCGGCTCGCGCGGGCGACGCACGCCCACGGCAAGTCCTACCTCGACACGATCCGCGCGCTGCGCGGCGTCTACGAGCACGTGCCCGACGTCGTCGCGCGCCCGCGCGACGAGCACGAGGTCGAGGAGCTGCTCGCGTGGGCGGCGGGTGCGAACGTCGCGGTGATCCCGTACGGCGGCGGCACGAGCGTCGTCGGCGGCGTGGAGCCGCGGATCCCCACCTCGTTCGACGGTGCGCTGTCGCTCGACCTCGGGGCGCTCGACGGGCTGCTCGAGCTCGACGAGGTCTCGGGCGCCGCGCGCCTGGGCGCCGGGGCGAGCGGCCCGCGCGTCGAGGAGCTGCTCGGCGCACACGGCCTGACGCTGCGGTTCTTCCCGCAGTCGTTCGAGCTCTCGACGGTCGGCGGCTGGGTGGCGACCCGGGCCGGCGGGCACTTCGCGACGAAGCTCACCCACATCGACGACCTCGTCGAGTCGGTGCGTGCGATCACGCCCGTGGGCACGTGGGACTCGCGCCGGCTGCCCGGCTCGGGCGCCGGCCCGTCGCCGGACCGGATGCTGCTCGGCTCGGAGGGAACGCTCGGCGTCATCACCGAGGCGTGGCTGCGCGTGCGCCCGCGCCCGCTGCACCGCGCCTCGCGCGCGGTCCGCTTCCGGTCGTTCCTCGCGGGCGCCGACGCGGTGCGCGCGCTCGCCCAGTCGGGCCTCGACCCGGCGAACTGCCGGCTCATCGACGAGCTCGAGGCCCAGCAGACCGGCGCCGGCGACGGCTCGTGCGCGGTGCTCGTGCTCGGCTTCGAGTCGGCCGGCCACCCGGTCGATCACGACCTCGAGCAGGGGCTGCGCCTGTGCGGCGAGCACGGCGGAGCGTGGACCGAGCCGTCGGCCTCCGCGGGCGGCGGCGCCGTCGGGGCCTGGCGCGAGGCGTTCCTGCGGATGCCCTACCTGCGCGACATGCTCCTGCGCCTGGGGATCCTCGCCGACACCTTCGAGACGGCCATCACGTGGGAGCGCTTTCCGGCGTTCCACGCGGCCGTCATGGGCGCCGCGCGCGCGGCGCTGGGCGAGCCGAGCCGCGTCACCTGCCGCTTCACGCACGTGTACCCCGACGGGCCCGCGCCGTACATCACGGTCATGGCGCCCGCGCGCCGCGGCGACGAGATCGCCCAGTGGCACGAGCTGAAGCGCGCCGCGAGCGACGCGATCATCACAGCCGGCGGCACGATCACCCATCATCATGCGGTCGGGCGCGACCATCGTCCCTGGTATGACGTGCAGCGCCCCGACGTGTTCGCCGCCGCGCTGACCGGCGCGAAGGCGGCGGTCGACCCAGCGGGTCTGCTGAACCCCGGCGTGCTCCTCGGATAGCGGCCGCTCAGCCGCCGCGGTCGGCGACGACCGCGCGGTGGCCCTCGAGCTGCAGCGAGGCCCACAGGAAGCACAGCGCGCCGAGGAACGTCCCGAGGTTCGCGAGGTTCGCGTTCGCGACCTCCCCGGAGCTCGGGACGACGTACGCCCCGAGCGCCGAGATGCCGAACGCGACCGACCCCAGGAGGTTCCACCACGCGATGCGCCAGTCGCGCACGTGCGGCGCCCACGTCGCGGCGCTGCGTGAGATCGCGACGACCGCGAGGATGCTCGAGACGAGGAACAGCGCGGATCCGACGGCGTCCGGGCGCCAGACGAAGCGGTTCTCCTGTGCGGCGGTGAGGTTCTGCGCGATCGCGAAGATCGTGCTGGCGTTGAAGCACAGCGTGCCGACCCAGAGGATCGCGTCGGCCCACAGGTCGAGGCGGCCCGCGCGCATCGCGCGCACGTCGCGCAGCTGCATCGTCGCGGCCCAGGTGAAGAAGATCGAGCCGATGAAGTACGTCGCCGCGTCGACCGTCGGGCTGACGAGCCCGATGTAGCCCGGCGTCGCACCGAGCGCGAACAGGATCGAACCGACCGCATAGCGCCGGCCCTCGTGGCGCGTGCGTGGAGCGGGGCTCACGGCGGGCACCCTAGTCCGTGCCCTTGACAGGACAAGTGAGTGAGTGGATACTCACACCCGCATGACGACCGCCGCCGGAACACCGCGCAAGCTCTCGAACGCCGCGGACCGGCGCGAGGACCTCGTCGTCGCCGCGATGCACGAGTTCGCCCAGCGCGGCTACTACGGCACCCCGACGACCGACATCGCGAAGGCCGCCGGCATCTCGCAGGCCTACCTCTTCCGGCTCTTTCCCACGAAGGAGGAGCTGTTCGTCGCCTGCACCCGGCGCTGCTTCGAGAACACGCGGCTCGAGTTCGCGCGCGCCGCGGCGCCGCATGCGGGCGATCCCGAGGCGGCGCTCAAGGCGATGGGCGGCCGCTACGGCGAGCTGCTCGAGAACACCGACATGCTGCTCTCGCAGCTGCACTCCTACGCGGCCTGCCAGGAGCCGGCCGTGCGCGAGGCCGTGCGCACCGGGTACGGCCGCCTCGTCGAGACCGTGCGCGAGCTGAGCGCCGCGCCCGACGAGGAGATCCATCGCTTCTTCGCAACCGGCATGCTGATCAACGTCATCGCGGCGATGGGGGCTCATGAGCTCGACGAGCCCTGGGCGCGGGCGCTGATGCCCGACCCCGCCGGCGACTGCTGACCCTCGGAGGACCTGATGCACCGCACACCGCCGACGACTCCCGACGCGCCAAGTGTGAGTGACCGATCACGCACACTGTGGACGTTCGCCATCGTCTCGATCGCGCTGTTCATGGTCACGCTCGACAACCTCGTCGTGACCACCGCCCTGCCCGCGATCCGCACCGACCTCGGCGCGACGCTCGAGTCGCTCGAGTGGACCGTCAACGCCTACACGCTCGCCTACGCGGTCTTCCTGCTCACCGGCGCGGCGCTCGGCGACCGCTTCGGCCGGCGCCGGATGTTCGTCGCCGGCGTCGCGATCTTCACGACCGCCTCGGCGTTGGCGGCGCTCGCGCCGAGCACCGACGCGCTGATCGCCGCGCGTGCCCTCCAGGGGCTCGGCGCGGCGATCGTCACGCCGCTCTCGCTCACCCTGCTCGCCGAGGCGGTGCCGGACGGGCGCCGCGGCCTGGCGATCGGCGCGTGGTCCGGCGTGTCCGGGCTCGGCGTCGCGCTCGGGCCCGTCGTCGGCGGGGCGATCGTCGAGGGCGTCTCGTGGCACTGGATCTTCTGGGTGAACGTCCCGATCGGGCTCGCGCTCGTCCCGTTCGCCGCCGCGCGCCTCACGGAGAGCCGCGGTCCGAACGGCCGGCTCGACCCGCGCGGGATCGTGCTCGCCGGAAGCGGCCTGCTGGCGCTGACCTACGGGATCGTGCGCGCGAACGAGCTCGGCTGGACGAGCCCGCTGATCGTCGGCTGCTTCGCCGCCGGCGTCCTGCTGCTCGCGGGGTTCCTCGCGTGGGAGCGGCGCGCGCCGGAACCGATGCTGCCGCTGCGCTTCTTCCGCAGCCGCGCGTTCTCGGCGACGAACCTCACGGCGTTCGCGATGTTCTTCGGCGTCTTCGGCTCGATCTTCTTCCTCTCGCAGTTCTTCCAGACGGCGCAGGGCTACACGGCCCTGGAATCGGGCCTGCGGACGTTGCCGTGGACGGGGATGCCGATGATCGTCGCGCCGATCGCCGGGCTGCTCTCGGATCGGATCGGCGCGCGGCCGCTGATGGTCGCCGGTCTCGCGCTGCAGGCGCTGGCGATCACCTGGCTCGCCGCGGTCACGACCGTGGACGTCGCCTACACGACGCTGATCCCGGCGTTCGTCCTCGGCGGCACGGGCATGGGGCTCGTCTTCGCACCGTCGGCGAACGCGGTCCTCTCGTCCGTGCGCCCGCAGGAGGCCGGCCAGGCCTCCGGCGCGACGAACACCGTCCGCGAGCTCGGCGGCGTGATGGGGATCGCGGTGCTCGCCAGCGTGTTCTCGAGTGCCGGCGGCTACCTCTCACCGCAGGCGTTCGTCGACGGCATGACGGCCGCACTGCCGATCGGCGCCGCGGTCCTCGCGGCCGGTGCGGTCGCGGCGCTGTTCGTGCCCGGCCGGCGTCGCGGGCCGCGGCCCGAACGCGCGGTGCGGCCCGAGCGCGGCGGGGCCGCGGAGGCGTCCGTCACGGCCTGACGCACGGCTCAGGGACGCCGCGGCCACGCGGGCCGGAGGGGCGCTACCCTCCGGCCCGTGAGCGGCTTCGAGTCCAAGAACCTCGCGGCGATCCGCGCGGCGCTCGACCACCACAACGAGAGCTGCCCGGTTCCGGCCAACGCGATCCTGCTGAACCCGGTCGACAAGGAGCTCATCGGCTGGGACGAGCTCTGGGGCCTGCCGGTGCTGCCCGACGACCGCGTGCCGACGAAGCGCGTGCGGATCCAGTGCGACGGGTCGGCGTTCGGGATCGAGGACGAGGTGGAGGGCTTCGCCGTGCGCGAGCAGCCCGTCGAGACGCCGGTCGTCGTGCCGGTCGGTCCCGGCGAGGACGACGAGCCGTTCGAGGACCCGGCCGACCCCGACGGCCCGCCGTTCTAAGCCTGCGGGTCGCTCACGACGAGCTCGCGCGCGAACGCGCGCGTGAAGAGCTCGGTCTCGCGCGCGGCGGCCCAGCGCGGCACGTGCGCCTCACCGTCGGCGACGAGGTCCAGGCGCGCCACATCGCCGTCCACGGTCACGTGCGCCTCGCGCACGAGCTGGTCGCGGCTGCGCTCGAGGCCCTCCGCGAGGCGCAGCAGCACAGCGCAGCGGTCGAGCAGCGCCGCGTCGCCCGCGCGCATGATCGGCGCGAACGGCCCGAGGTCCGGCATGCCCTTGCGGTGATAGCGGACGATCTGGCCGATGAGCGCGGTCTCACGCTGGGAGTACCCGGGGAGTCCGGCGCTGAGGATCAGGTAGCGCGAGTGCTTGTGGTGGTCGTCGTAGTCGACGGCGACGCCGATGTCGTGCAGGAGCGCGGCGGCCCACAGCAGCTCGCGCTCCTCGAGGTCCCCCGCGTGCCGCCCCGCGGCCGCGAGCTCGTCGAACAGCCCGAGCGCCAGGCCGGCGACGTGCAGCGTGTGACGCGGGGCGAGGTCGTACTGGGCGGCGAGGTTCAGGACGCTCGCGCGGCGCACGTCGTCGAACAGCGGCGCCGGCCGGTCGCCGAGCGCGCGCTCGAAGAAGATCCCCTCGCGCAGACCCGCCTCGGTCGCCTCGATGCCGTCGAGCCCGCCCTCGCCCAGGACGGTCTCGACGACGACGGCGCCCGCGAGGATGATGTCCGCGCGCGCCGGCTTGATCCCCGGGAACCGGCGGCGCTCGGCGACCGGGACGTCCGCCAGTTCCTCGACGAGCCGCGCGAGCGCATCGCGCTCGATGACGAACCCCTGCACGCCGAACTCCGGCAGGTCGAGCGAGCGCTGCAGCGCCGCGGCGAGGTTGCGGACCGTCCCGCCGATGCCGACGAGGCGCTCGGTGCCGGCGAGCCAGCCTGCGCGCTCGAGCTTGCGGGCGACGTGCTCGCGCAGGCGCCCGAGCTCCTTGCGCGAGACGGTCCCGTCGCCGGGCAGGAAGCGTTCGGTCATCCGCACGGCGCCCAGGCGCCAGGAGTCCAGCGCCCCGGCGCGCCGGTCGCGCACCTGCACGAGCTGCATCGAGCCGCCGCCGAGGTCGAGCACCGCGCCGTCGCGCAGCGACGTGGAGTTCACCGCCGCAAGATAGCCCGCACGCGCCTCCTCCTCGCGGGACAGCGTGCGGATCGCCAGACCGGAGGTCCGGCCGGCGCGCGCGAGGAACGCGTCGCGGTTCGATGCCTCGCGGATCGCGCTCGTCGCGACGGCGTCGATCTCCTCGGGCCGCAACCCGGCGGCATGTGCGAAGTGGCCGAAGACGTCGAGCGCGGCGATCGCACGATCCATCCCCTCCTCGCTCAGCGCGCCACTCTCGGCCATGCCCGCGCCGATGCGGACGGGCTCGTAGATCTCGTCGGTGCGCTTCCACGTCCCGCCGAGCGCCGGCGGCCCGGGATCGGCATGGGTCGTGAAGACGACCAGGCGGAACGAGTTGGAGCCGAGGTCGACGACCGCGAGCCGCGACTCGGCCCCGACGCTAGGCGCCACGCTCGATGAGCTCGACGCGGTAGCCGTCGGGGTCGCGCACGAAGCAGATGCGGGGGCCGTCCTCGCGCACGAGGTACGGGGGCTTCTCGGGCTCGATCCCCTGGCCCGCGAGGTTCGCGAGCGTCGCGTCGAGGTCCTCGGCCGTGATCGCGATGTGGTTGTAGCCGGTGCCGAGCTCGTAGCCGTCGACGCCGAAATTGTAGGTGAGCTCGAGGCGCGGCCCGTCGCCGGGAAGGCCCATGAAGACGTTGATCGCCTCGTCGCGGATCGGCATGCGCCCGGTCTCCTCGAAGCCGAGCGCCTCGTAGAAGGCGACCGAGCGGTCGATGTCGCCGATCCGGTAGCAGGTGTGGATGAGCTCGGGCATGGCGCAAGCCTACCGCCGCTCGGGCACCGTGCCGTAGCCTGCGGGCATGATCGTCGAACGCGCGCTCCTGCCGGACTTCCTGACGAACACCTACCTCGTCGGGGAGCCCGGCGGACCGGCGTTCTTCGTCGACGCCGGCGGGCCGGTCGCCCCGCTGATCGAGGCCGCCGAGCGCCGCGAGCTGGCCCCGACGCACGTCCTGCTGACCCATCACCACTACGACCACGTCGTCGCCCTGGGCGCGCTGCTCGAGCGCTGGCCGGACCTCGAGGTCCTGATCCACCCGGCCGAGCGGGCCGAGGTCCCGGCGGCCACCGGGGACCTCATCCCCGGCGAGGACGTCACGATCGGCGACCTGACGGTGTCCGTCCTGCACACGCCCGGGCACACCGCCGGGATGGTCGCACTGCTCGTCGGGGGCGAGGTGTTCACCGGCGACACGCTGTTCAGGAACTCGGTCGGCGGCGTCCGCGCCCCGGGCAGCACGACCTACGAGGACCTGCGTGCGTCGATCATGGACACGCTCATGACGCTGCCCCCGCAGACCGTCGTGCGCCCGGGGCACAGCGATCCGACGACGATCGGCGAGGAGTGGGAGCACAACGCGTTCGTCCGCGTCTGGCGCGGATTGGACGCCGAGGGCGCCGCGCCGTGCACCGCGCTCGGTGAGCCCGCGACGCTCGTCCTGCTCGGCGACGACTACGACGGCGGGCACAAGGCCTGGGTGCGCTGGCCCGACGGCCGGGACGACATCGTCCCCGGGTCCCGGGTCGAGACCGGCTAGGAGCGCGATGGAGCGCGAGCCGCAGGACCGCCCCCGGGACGAGGACGCGGACGGCGCCGAGCACGAGGTCCCGTCCACCCGGCTGCGGCGCACGGCCGCGCTCGGGCGGCTCGCCGCCACCGAGGCGGCCAAGTACGCCGGCACGTACGCGGCGAACCTCGGGCGCACGCCGGACGAGGCGGCCGACGCCCTCGGCCGCCGCCAGGTGGACGCCGCGCGCCAGATCGTCCGCGTCCTGGGCGGCATGAAGGGCGTCGCCATGAAGGCCGGGCAGGTGCTGTCGGTCGTCGATCTGAACGCCGTGCCGGAGGCGTACCGGGAGGAGGTCCGCGCGACGCTCGCGCAGCTGCGCGACGCGGCGCCGTCGGTCTCGTTCGCGGAGATGCGCCGCGTGATCGAGCGCGAGTACGGCGAGCGCCTCGACGACGTGTTCGCCGAGTTCGACGACGCGCCGGTCGCCGCCGCCTCGATCGGCCAGGTCTACCGCGCGCGCCTGCACGACGGGCGCGAGGTCGCGGTGAAGGTCCAGTACCCGGGGATCGACGCCGCGGTCCGCGCCGACCTGCAGAACCTCGGCCCGATGCTGCGCATCGCCAAGCAGCTCGCGCCGGGGCTCGACGTCCAGGCGACCGCCGACGAGGTGCGCGAGCGGATCGAGGAGGAGCTCGACTACGAGCTCGAGGCCTCGAACCAGCGGGCCGTCGCACGCGTGCACCGCGGGCACCCCTTCATCGTGATCCCCGCGGTCGTCACCGACCTCTGCCGCGCCCGCGTGATCGTCATGGACTACGTCCACGGCGCCTCGCACGAGGAGATCGCGCGGCGCCCGCAGGCCGATCGCGATCGCGTCGCCGAGATGATCTTCCGCTTCTACTTCGGGTCCATGTACCGCCACCACCAGTTCTCGGGCGACCCGCATCCCGGGAACTCGCTGCTGCTCGAGGACGGGCGGATGGCCTTCCTGGACTTCGGGCTCTTCAAGCGCATCTCCGCCGCCGCCGCCGACCGCGAGCTCGAGATCCACCGGCTCGGGGTCGAGGGCCGCGGCGCCGAGATGATCGATGCGATGCACGAGGCGGGGATGCTTCCGCACCCCGAGGGCGTGACGCCGGAGAGCGTGCTCGCCCAGTTCCGCAAGTACACCTGGTGGTTCACGACCGACGAGATCCTCGAGCTCGACCCGGGTCTCGCGACGCGGATCGTGCTCGAGTTCTCCGATCCGACCCAGGACGAGTTCCACCAGGTGCGCCGGGAGCGCCTGCCGCCCGAGCACATCTTCGGCCGCCGCCTGGAGATGATGACCCTCGCCGTGATGAGCCAGCTGCGCCCGAGCGGGAACTGGTTTCGGATCGCGCGCGAGTGGCTCTACGACGACCCGCCGGCGACCGACCTGGGCCGCGCCGAGGCGGCGTTCTACGGCGGCCGCCGATGAGCTCGGCCACGCCGCCCCCGCGGCGGGGACGGCGCTGGCGGACCGCCCGCCGGGGCCCGGGCCCGCGCACGCGCCTGGCGATGCTCACGCTCAGCGTGCTCTCGCTGTTCGTCGTCCTGTGGCTCTCGGGCTCGCTCTCGCCCGAGCACGTGCGCGACTGGGTCGACGGCTTCGGCGCCGTCGCCCCGCTCGTCTTCATCGTGGTGGCCGCGCTGCTGACCTGCGCGATGTTCCCCGGGCCGATCCTCGCCGGTGCCGCGGGCCTGCTGTTCGGGACGGCGCTCGGCACCCCCGTCGCGATCTGCTCGGCGACACTCGGCGCGTCGCTCGCGTGCCTCATCGGGCGCTTCGTGGCGGGCGACGCCGTCGAGGAGCTCGGCGGCCCGCGGGTGCGCTCGCTGGCGACGTGGGTGAACCGGCGCGGGTTCGTCTCGGTCCTCTACGCGCGGATCGCGCCCGCGATGCCCTACAACGTCATCAACTACGCCGCCGGTCTCACGACGATCCCCGTGCTGACGTTCGCTGCGGCGACCGCGATCGGCACCGCGCCGCGGACGTTCGCGTACGTCGCGCTCGGCGGCTCGTTCGGCGACTTCGGCTCACCCGAGGCGCTGATCGCGCTCGGGATCATCATCGGCATGGGCGTCATCGGGCTCGTGCTCGTGCGCCGCGACCTGCTGCGCGAGCGCGCCGCCCGCGCGCCGGAGGGCGGTGAGGACCTCGTGCAGCGCCCGGACGCGGCCGACGCCTAGACCCCGCGGCGCTCGAGGCGCCCGCGGCGGTCGTGGCGCGAGCCGATCTCCGGCAGGCGCTGGACCTGGAGCATGCTCGTCGACCCGGGCCGCCCGCTCGGCAGTCCCGCGGTGATCCCGACGCGCTGGCCGGGCGCGCACCAGCCGAGCTCGACGACCCGCGCGGCGGCGTCGGCGATGAGCTCCTCGGTGACGTCGTGCTTGCGCATCGAGGCTGCGCGGACGCCCCACATGAGCCCGCAACGGCGCACGGTCTCCTTGCCGGGCGACAGCGCGAGGATCGGGACCGTCGGGCGGTGCGCGGAGACCAGGCGCGCCGAGCGGCCGGAGAGCGTCGGCACGATCAGCGCGTCGAGCTCGAGGTCGCGCGCGGACTCGACGGCCGAGTGGGCGATCGTGTAGCTCGGGTCGCGCGCATCGCGGCGCACGCGCTCCTCGTTCCAGCGGCGGTACGGCGCCTCGCGCTCGGTCGTGCGCGCGACCGAGGCCATCATCGCCACGGCCTCGACCGGGAACGCGCCGATCGCCGTCTCCTGGGAGAGCATCACGGCGTCCGTGCCGTCGAGGATCGCGTTCGCCACGTCGGCGACCTCGGCGCGCGTGGGGCGCGCCGAGCGGACCATCGAGTCGAGCATCTGGGTCGCGGTGATCGAGATGCGCGCGTGCTCGCCGCAGAGGCGCAGCAGGCGCTTCTGCACCATCGGCACCTCCTGGATCGGCAGCTCGATGCCGAGGTCGCCGCGCGCGACCATGATGCCGTCGCTGACGCGCACGATGTCCTCGGCGCGCGCGACCGCCTGCGGCTTCTCGACCTTCGCGATCAGCGGGATCCGCGTGTGCTCGCGCACCTGCAGGATGTCCTCGGGGCGGCGCACGAAGCTCAGCGCGACGATGTCCACGCCGATCCTGATGCCGGCGCGCAGGTGCTCGATGTCCTCCTCGGGAACCGACGGCAGCTCCTGCGCCTCGCCCGGGACGTTCAGGCCCTGGCGCGAGGCGACCATCCCGCCGAGCTCGACCTCGCAGTCGAACTCGCCCACCTCCTCGCGCACGTCGCTCACGCGCAGGCGCACCGAGCCGTCGGCGAGGTAGACCGACTCGCCGGGCTCGAGCGCCGCGGCCAGCCCGGGCCAGCTGACCGTCATGCGCCCGGCGTCGCCGAGCCCGTCGCCGCTCGTGTCGGTCACGAACGTGACGGTGTCCCCGCCGCGCAGCACCGCCTTCTCGCCCGAAAGCGGGCCGATGCGCATCTTCGGGCCCGGCAGGTCCTGGAGGATCGCGACCGGGCGGCCGGCGCGGCCCGCCGCCTCGCGCACGAGGCGCGCCGTCTCGGCGTGCTGCTCGTGGCTCCCGTGACTGAAGTTCAGCCGCGCGACGTCCATGCCCGCCTCGACCATGCGGACGAGGACCTCGGGGTCGTGCGAGGCCGGGCCGATGGTCGCGACGATCTTCGTGCGGCGTTCCATGGACACGGCCACCGTACCGTCCCGACCCATGGGCCGCTCGTAGTACGGTCGCCCCATGAGCGACGCATCAGCAGCCCTCATCGTCGTGGACGTCCAGCGCGGCTTCGACGCGCCCGACTGGGGTCCGAGCACGAACCCCGGCTGCGAGGAGCGCATCGGCACGCTGATCGCGAGCTGGCGCGAGCGCGGCTGGCCCGTCGTGTTCGTGCGCCACAGCTGGGACGAGGAGGGCTCGCCGCTGCAGCCCGGGACGCCCGGCCACGAGTTCAAGGACGTCCTGCAGGGCATCGAGCCCGACCTGCTCGTCGACAAGGACGTGCACTCGGCCTTCCACGGCGAGCCCGACCTCGACGCGTGGCTGCGCGAGCGCGGCATCGAGCGGATCGTCGTGTGCGGCATCACGACGAACCACTGCTGCGAGACGACGGCCCGGCTCGGCTGCGACCTCGGCTACGAGGTGCGCTTCGCGATCGACGCCACGCGCGCGTTCGACGCGCAGACGCCGGAGGGCGACCCGGTGCCCGCCGACCTCGTCATGCGGATGACCGCCGTCAACCTGGACGGCGAGTTCGCGCAGGTCCTGCGCGCCGAGGACGTCGTCGCCTCGCTCGAGGCGCCCGCCCCGCGGGCCTGAGTCAGCTCACAGCTTCGCGGCGTCGCCCTTCGCCAGGTCGGCGACGCGCGGGGCCATCGCCTCGCCGAGCGCGGCGAGCGCCGACAACGGGCGGATCATGACCGTGAACTCGGTGATCAGGCCGTCGTCGCCGAAGACGAGGTGGTCGAGGCCCTCGAGCTGCCGGCCGCCGACGTTCGCGCGGAAGATCAGCGCGTGGGAGCCCGCGCCCTCGAGCTCGTCGACGTAGCGGAAGTCCTCGAAGACCTCGAACAGGTTCCAGAACAGCTCGCGCACCGCGTCGCGCCCGGCGAACGGCTTGAACGCGACGGGCGAGTACAGCCGGACGTCGGGATCCAGGCACGCGACCATCGCGTCCTGGTCGCGGTTCTCGACGGCGGTGCGGAAGGGATGGCTCATGCGCGGACCGTATCCGACGTGCGCGTTCGCGTCCGTCGTGCCGGACATGGGCCCAGCGGTAAAGGTCTGCGGCGATCTCACCGATGAACGCGGTGCAGTTTCAGCGCGGCGCCTCCAGGCACGGCCGCGTCCCCGAACCTCGGAACCCATCGTGATCATCTCCCGCCGTCTCCCCGCATGGGGCGCCGCCGTCGCGCTTGCGTGCATGGCCCTGCTCTCGGCCGCCGCGCCCGCCCTCGCTGCGGGCACTCCGGACATCGGTCTGTCGACGAGCTCGGGGAGCGTCCTCTTCGGCACGCCGTCGACCGTCAGCCTGCGGGCCGCGAACCCGGCCGGCCAGCCCTACGGCTACAACCTGAGCTTCCGCGCCGTCCTCCCGGCCGGCGTGAGCTACGTCGGCGGGTCGGCGTCGGTCGCGCCGACGCGCGGTGATCGCCGGGCAGCCGGGAGCGGGGCAGACGACGCTGATCTGGTCGAACGTCGCCGATCTCTCGCCGAACTCGGACTACGGCGATCGACTTCAAGGTCGCGCATTCGACCGTGACGTTCAGCGTGGGATCGGCGTTCGCCGTCGACGGCGGCGCGTACCTCAACACCGACCCGCGCTTCGAGCCGCAGTTCAACGCCACGACCGGCGTGCCGATCGGGCCGGCGGCGACGTCGTACACCGGCTCGGCGACCGCGACCGGGACGCAGACGATCAGCGCGATCAAGCTCACGCGCAGCGGCGGCGGCGAGACGCTCCGCGGCGTCCACGACCACCAGGCGACCTGGTCGGTGACGGCCACGAACAACGCCGTCCTGCCGACGACATCGACCGCCCTCGTCGACTACCTCCCGGCGGGCATCGAGTTCCTCGGCTGCGGCGGGCCGGGTGCCGACCACACGGTGGACGCGCCGACGAACCCCGGCTCCCCCGACGAGTATCCGGGGTCGGGCCCGATCGTCGTCCCCGCCGTCCCCGGCTGCGTGTCCCCGGACACCGTGGACACGCTCATCGTCGACCCGGACGGCGCCGGGCCGCTGCCGACGGCGCTCTACACGAGGCTCACCTGGGCGATCGGGACCCTCGCCGCCGGTGGTGCCGCCACGCGCAGCTATCGCGTCGCGATCCCGCTGCGCTCGAACACCGACACCTGGACCACGATCCGGCCGACGGCCGCGAGCGGGCTGCAGGCCGCGAACCTCGACAACAACAGCGGGCCGGAGCCGACCGACGAGCAGGACCTGACCGCGTGGGCGCAGGTCACGGGCGACTTCAACGGCGTGCTGCCCGTGTCCGACGCGGCGACGACGACCGCGCAGGCCGAGGACCTCCTGCAGACGAAGTCGGGCTCGTCGGGGTCGCTGAGCCAGGGCGCGATCACGACGTGGACGATCACGCTGCGCACGGGCGAGTACCGCTACACCGAGGGCGTCACCGTCACGGACACCGTCCCGAACGGCCTCTGCCCGCTCGGCCCGATCAACGTCACGACCGGGAACTCCCCGTCCGACAGCGAGTGTGCGCCGACCGGCGCGCAGCCCTCGGCCCCGTACTCGAGCGTCGTCGAGAACGCGAACGGCACGTTCACCGTCACCTGGCTCCCGAGCGCGCTTCCGGAGCTCGCCCACTCCGACGTCAACGCCACGTGGACGATCACGATGCCGACGCGCACGCGCGCGCACTATCAGTCGAACTTCCAGGACGCGGGGCCGATCCTCGCGCACGACAGCGTCTCGAACGCGACCTCGCTGGCGGGGCTCGGGCTCCCGCGCTGCACGGCGCCGGGCACGCCGGACTGCTCGACACCCGGACCGACGATCGATCACGACGGCGGCGCCGCGCGGCCGGTCACCGACGCCGCGAACGCCGGTCAGACGGCCGCTGCGCCGACGATCGACAAGACCGTCGGTGCTTCGGGCGCCGACTGCGCGACGGCGACGTACGTCAACACCGTCCCCGCCTACGTTCCCGGTGACCGCATCTGCTGGCAGCTGCACGTCGGCTTCCCCGGCCAGGTGGACACCTCGTCGCAGTCGGTGAGCGACTTCATGCCGCCGACCGTCGACTACGAGCCGGGTTCCGACGTCGCCACCGGCGCCAACACCGTCGGCGCGACGCTCGACGCCACGGGTGCCGCGGACGGCGCGCTGACGTGGACCCTCACCGGCTCGCTCGTACCGACCGGCTCGCAGGTCTTCGAGCACCGCTTCTCGACGATCGTCAACCCGACCGGCCAGCTCGCGCCGGGGCAGCTGCCCGGGAACCTCATGAAGTTCACCTCGTCGAACACCGCGGGCACGTCGTTCCCGCAGCGCGACCAGGCGGACTTCACGCTCGCGATCCCGGTCCTCGGGCTCACCAAGGGCGTCCGGCGCGTCAACGGCGGCGCGCCGAACCCGCCGAACACCGATCACGTCACCGTGAAGGCCGGCGACATCGTCACGTACGGCGTGGACCTCTCGAACACCGGCACGGCCGATGCGGCGAACGTCGTCGTCTGGGACCAGCTGCCGAGCGCCTACGACTGCGCGATGGTCGCGAATCATCTCGAACTCCGGCACATGCGTGGACGCCGCCCCGAACGACCGGATCGCATGGACGCTCCCGGCGCTCGCACAGGGCGCGACGCCGACGCTGACCTACGACGTGACGTTCCCGCCGGGCATCGGGCCGAACCGCACGCTCGTGAACCACGCCGGCGTGCGCTCGTTCCAGACGCTCTCGAACATCGGGACGCTCTTCACCTACACGCCCGCCGCGAACATCGACCCCGCGAATCGCGACCCCGGCGAACGTGCCGGCCGCCGACGACGCCTCGGACGTGTTCACGCGCGACGTGACGATCACCAAGGCACGGACCACATCGGTCGTGGAGACCGGCAACACGGCCGCCCAGGCGACGATCGGCGAGGAGATCACGTACACGGTCACGACCGTGATCCCGAACGGGACGACCGTGCCGGCGTCGTTCAAGGTCGCCGACGCCTTCAACGCCGCGCGCCAGACGTACGTCGCCGGGTCCACGAGCGCCACGCTCAACGGCAGCCCGGTCCCGGCCGGCTGGA
This sequence comes from uncultured Actinomycetes bacterium, assembly GCA_963787935.1. Lineage (GTDB taxonomy): Bacteria > Actinomycetota > Thermoleophilia > Solirubrobacterales > Solirubrobacteraceae > F1-60-MAGs163. The sequence continues at coordinate 280,473 of CAWBEV010000001.1, forward strand.
CGGTCACGGACGCCGCGAACACGCCGACCGTGCAGGCGCCGGCCGGCGGCTTCGGCGCCACCGGCTCCGATGCGACCGTCGTGCTCGTCTTCAAGGTGACCGTATCGGACGTCGCCGCGAACACGCGCCTCTCCGGCAACATCTCGAACACCGGCTCGGCCACCTGGACCGACCCGGTGATCGGCGCGCAGACCCGGAACTCGGCGGCGGTGACGACCCAGATCGTCGAGCCGCTGATCACCCAGAGCAAGGCCGACGACACCGGCGGCAACCGCGTCGTCCCGGACCAGATCGTCACCTACACGCTGACGACCGCGAACTCGAACGCGACGCGCGTGAGCATCGCCCACGACACGAGCATCGTCGACACGATCCCCGCCGGCCTCACCCCGGTGGGTCCGGCGCCGACGAACACGCCGCTCGCCGATGGCGCAGTCGTTCCCGGGACCGGCGGCGCCGTCTGGGACGCGACCGCCCGCACGATCACGCGCACCGGCGTGGACATCAACCCGAACGCGAGCGTCGTGATGACCTACCGCGTCAAGGTCGACAACCCGGCCGTCGGAGCGACGTCGCTGACGAACACGGTGACCGCGCGCACGAGCAGCCTCCCGGGCGGCATCCCCGGCGAGCGCACCTCGACGTCCACGACGAACACCGGCTACAGCTCGACGACCACGCGGACCGTGCAGATCGGGTCGGCGACGATCGTCAAGACCGCAAACCGCTCGACCGCGACGATCGGCGATCCCGTGCGCTACACGGCGACGGTCACGATCCCGGCGAACGTCAACCTCTTCGACGTCACCGTCCGCGACACGCTCCCCGACAGTCTCGACTACGACGGGCTCGTCTCCGCCACCTGCACGAGCGGCTGCCCGCCGGACATCACCGTCCAGTCCTACACCCCGACGATCACCGGCGGCCTGACGAACGTCGCCTGGGACCTCGGCGACCTCGGGGCCGCGGCGGCGAGCCGCGTCGTGACGATCGTCTACGACGCCCACGTGCGCGCGACGCACCGCAACGGCGGCGCGAACGTCGTCGCCGGCCAGACCGCCGTGAACGCGGCGAAGGTCTCCTCGGACCTCACGAACAGCAAGACGTTCAACCCAGCGGTGATCCCCACGACCTTCGACGACACCTCGCCGACCTCGACGGGACCGTCACGGTGATCGAGCCCGCGTTCAGCGTCGAACAAGCAGCGTCTCGGTCGCCGGCGGCGCGTTCGCGGACAACGCTCCGGCGCAGGCCGGCGACGGCGTTCGCCTACCGCCTCGTCGTCACGAACACCGGCAACGCGCCCGGCCTACGACGTCGAGGTCACCGACCAGCCCGACAGCGAGCTCACGAACGTCGTCCTGACGACCGGCGTCTCGACGGCGCTGAACATCGATCCCTGGACGGCCGGCGATCCCGCGATGCGCTGGATGATCCCCGGCCCGATCGCGCCCGGCGCGACCGTCACGCTCGGCTACACCGCCGACCTCGTCCCGGCCGCCGTCGCTGCATGACGGGCAGCTCGTGACGAACACCGCGCGGATCCCGCACGCGTTCGGCGTTCCCGCGGCGCGCGCGCCGCGAACCCGACGTGGGTCTTCCGCGACTACACGACCGACGACTCGGACAGCGTCACGGTGACGCTCGACTTCCCGACGCTCACGATCGCCAAGACGACCGGCCGGCCCGGGAACCCGGAGAGCGCGAACGTCGAGTGGGGCCAGTCGTTCCCGTGGCGCGTCGTCGTCACGAACACCTCGGCGAACGCCGATCGCGAAGGCCGTCAGCGTCCACGACGTGCTGCCGCCGAACTGGAGCTACGACGCCGGCACGGCGACGTTCGCACCCGGCGGCGCGATCGAGCCCGTCGTGACGCCGCACGCCGCCGGCGACGAGCTCGACTGGGCGACGGGCCATGACCTCGCGCCCGGCGGGAGCATCGACGCTCACGTTCACCGCGACCCCGTCGCTCCAGGCGCTGCTCGCGTCGCCCGGCCCCGGCGCCGAACGTCAACCGCGCGGACACGAGCGCGACCGACGAGGCCGGCAACAGCGGCAACGCTGACGGCCCCTACGCCGCCGGCCCGGACCCGGCGACCGCGACGATGCTGCAGCCGGTTCTCGCGCGTCGCCAAGACCCCGGACGCGGCCCTGCGACGGCCGGCGCGCCCACGAGCTGGTCGGTGCTCGTCTCGAACACCGCCAGCGCCATCGCGCACGCCGTCAGCGTCACGGACGTCCTGCCCGCCGGGACGACCTACACGCCCGGCAGCGCGAGCGCCGTTCCTGCAAGCGGCTTCACCGAGGTCTCGGTCACGCCCGGCCCGGGTGCCGGCGAGACGACCGTCGTCTGGACGCATCGCGACCATCGCCGCGGGCTCCTCGCGGACGATCACCGTCCCCGTCGCCACGAACCCGTCCCTGGCCTCCGGCGCGACGCTGACGAACAGGCGACGGCGCAGGCGACCGACGCGCCGGACCCCGTGAGCGACACCGGCTCGCGGATCGTCTCGACCTCGGCCGATCTCGAGGCCACGAAGTCCGGGCCCGCGACCGGCGTTCCCGGCGGCCCGGACCTCACGTACACGATCGGCGTCACGAACCACGGCCCCTCGGTCGCGCGCAGCGTCACGCTCAGCGACCCGCTGCCCGCCGAACGCGAGCTTCGTCTCGGCGACGGGCGGCTGCAGCGAGAGCGCGGGCACGTCTCGTGCGCGGCCGGCGACCTCGCGGTCGGCGCGTCGTTCAGCGCGCGACGTCGACGTCTCCGTACCCGGCCGGCGCGACCGGCTCGCGCACGAACACCGTGACCGCGGCCTCTCCGACGCCCGACCCCGGGCCGCAGTCCGAACAGCGCGCAGGCGACCACGACCCTCGGGCCGGTCGCCGACATGGCGCTGACCAAGACCGTGGTCCCTGCGAGCGTCAACGACGGCGAGACGGCGACCTACACGCTGACCGCGACGAACGACGGTCCCTCGAACGCCTTCGGCGTCAGCGTCAGCGATCCGCTCCCCGCAGGACTCGCGCTTCGTCGCGGCCGACGCCGGCTGCAGCGAGAGCGCCGGCACGGTGACCTGCGCGCTCGGGACGGTCGTCCCCGGCGCGAGCGATCGCCCGCACGATCACGGTGCGCGCGACGAGCCCCGGCACGACGGACGAACACCGGCGAGGGTCACGACGACCTCGACCGATCCCGACCCGCGGAACGACACGAGCCAGCGCGGACCTCACGGTCGACCCCGACCGCCGACCTGCAGGCGATCGAAGAGCGCGCCGGCGACCGCGGACGTGGGCGACGACGATCACCTACACGGTCGGCGTGACGAACAACGGACCTGACGACGGCCGCAGAACGTCGAGCTGCGCGACGCCGCTCCCGGCGGGACGGCGTTCGTCTCCGCCGACGCCGGCTGCACGGAGAGCGCGGGCATCGTCAGCTGCGCGATCGGCGCGCTTGCGAACGGCGCGTCCGCTCACGCGCGAATCGACGTGCAGCTGCTCCCGGCCGCGGGCGCGCACGACCGTCTCGAACACCGTGACCGCCCGCAGCGACACGCACGACGACGACCCGTCCAACGACACGGCGACCGACGACACCGTCGTGAGCCCAGACGCCGACGTGCGGCTCGCCAAGACGGCGCGACCCGTCGGCGGTCCTGCGCGGCCAGGACGGCACGTTCACGCTCACCGCGACGAACGACGGTCCGCAGACCGCCGTGAACGTCGTCGATCGCCGACACGCTGCCGGCCGGGCTCGACGTTCGTCGCGGCCGACGCGGGCTGCGCGGAGAGCGCCGGCACCGTCACCTGCGCGATCGGCGACCTGGCGAACGGCGCGAGCGCCGCCCGGCAGATCACCGTCACCGGCGCCGCGAACGGCTCCTGGGACGAACACGGGCACCGCCACCTCGGACACGCACGACCGCGACCCGTCGAACAACACGGCGAACGCCACGATCGTGGTCGGGGCGCGCGCGGACCTGCAGCCTCGACGAAGCGGGCGCCGGCGACGGTGCCCGCGGGCGGCGACATCGACGTGGACGGTCACCGTGACGAACCAGGGCCCCGACGTCGCCACCGGCGTCGTGATCAGCGATCCGCTGCCTGCGGGGACCGAGTTCGTCAGCGCCGCGCCGGCCTCGTGCACGTTCGACGCCGGCGTCGTGCACTGTGCGCTGGGCGAGCGACCTCGCCGTCGGCGACAGCCGGACGGTGACGATCGGCGCGCACGTCCCGATCACGCTCGCCGACAGGACGCTGACCAACACGGCCACCGTTCACGGCGACCAGGGCGACGCCGACCCGGCGGACGACACCGCGACGAGCGCGACGCTCGTCGGCCCGTCAGCGGACCTGCAGCTCGTCAAGAGCGGCCCGGCGACGTCGGTCGCCGGCACCGATGCGACCTGGACGCTCGAGGTCCTCAACCGCGGGCCGTCGCCGGCGACCGGAGTGACCCTCACCGACCAGCTGCCGCCCGGGCTGACGCTCGTCTCGGCCGTCCCGGGCCAGGGTACCTGCGACGCCGGGAACCCGGTCACCTGCGCGCTCGGCTCGATCCCCGTGGGCGCGAGCGTCCGAGTGCTCGTGACGGCGCGCTCGGCGACGTCGCTGATCGGGCAGGAGATCCGCAACACCGCGACGGTCCACGGCGACCAGCCCGATCCCGACCCGGCGAACGACGTCTCGTCGGCCGGCACGAAGGTCGTCCCGGTGCCCAATCCACCGACGCCCGCGCAGACGGCCGACGTCGCGATCTCCAAGCGCGCCGCGCGTGCTCGTGTGCGTCCCGGCGGCAGCGTGCGCTACACGATCACGATCCGCAACACGGGCAAGGTCATCGCGAACGACGTCACGTTCTGCGATCGGCTCCCCGCTTCCATGGCGTACGTCCGCGCGACGGGTGCGCAACTCGTCCGCGGGAACGCCTGCTGGACCGTGAAGCGGCTGAAGCCCGGCCAGCGCGTGAGCCGCTCGCTCACCGCGCGCGTGGACCGCGACGTGCGCAGCGGGACGCGGCTGCTGAACACGGCGATCGTGCGCGGAACGAACATCGAGCGCCGCACCGCGCGGGCGCGCATCGTCGTCTCCGGGCGCTCCGGGCGCCACCACCGCCGCCACGGGATCACCGGATGAACGCGCGGTGGACGCCGGCGGCGCTGCTCGTGGCGGGCGCCCTCACGGGTCCCATGACCCCGGTGGCGCGCGCCGACGCGTACGCACCCACCGCGCGCTCGGCCACCGTCGCGCGGATCGTCGTCGCGACCGTCGCGCGCAGCGCGCCGGAACGCGGCGCGGGCGCCCGGGCGACGCTCCGCACCCAGGCCGAGTGGGCCGGGGGCGCGATGCGGCTGCTCGTCCTCGGGTCGCGGACCGACGCCGGCGGCAACCTCTGGCTGCGCGTCCTGCTCCCCGACCGCCCGGGCGATCGCGGCGGATGGGTGGACGCCGACGTCGTGCGCCTCGCTGCGACGCCGTGGCGCGTGCGCGTGGACGTCGCCGCCCGCCGGCTCACGCTCGTGCGCGCGGGCCGCATCGTCTGGAGCACGCGGGTCGTCGTCGGGCGCCCCGGGCTGCCGACGCCGCGCGGGCGCTTCGCAGTCTACGAGCGGGTGCGCCTGAGCCCCGGCGCGTCGGTCGGCCCGTGGGCGCTGCACCTGACCGCGCACTCCCGGGTACTGCACTCCTACGATGGCGGTCCCGGCCGCATCGCCCTGCACGGGCGCGCCGGCGCGCTGCTCGCGGACCCGCTCGGCTCGGCTCGCTCGCACGGGTGCGTGCGGATGGACAACGCCGAGATCCGCCGCCTCGCGCTGCACGCCGGCCCGGGCACGCCGGTCACGATCCGCTGATCGCGGCCGCGCTCAGGTGAAGCGGCCGCCCTCGACGAGCGCCGCGCCGTCGAGGCTGAGCCGCCCGCCGCGGCGCAGGTCGCAGATCATGTCCCAGTGCAGGGCGGACTCGTTGCGCCCGCCGGTCTCCGGGTAGGAGCGGCCGAGCGCGAGGTGCACCGTCCCGCCGATCTTCTCGTCGAAGAGGATCGCTCCGACCGGTCGCTGGATCCCGAAGTTCGTGCCGATGCCGACCTCGCCCAGCCGGCGTGCACCGTCGTCGGTCGCGAGCGCGTGGCGCAGGTGCTGCTCGCCGGAGCGCGCAGTCGCGCTGACGACCTCGCCGCCGCGGAACTCGAGCTCGACGCCGTCCACGTCGAGGCCGGCCGGCGCCGAGCGGATCGTGAACCGCACGTGCCCCTCGGCGCTGTCCTCGTGCGGGCCGGTGAAGACCTCGCCGCTGGGCATGTTGCGCCGCCCGTCGCTGTTGACCCACGTGCGGCCCTTGACCTTCAGCGTGAGGTCCGTGCCCTCGGCCTCGATCCGCAGCTCGCGCGCACCCTTGAGCCGCTCGATCAGGCGCTCGTGGAACGCGCCCAGCCCGCGCCAGGCCGCCACCGGGTCGGCCTGGTCGAGGAACGTCGCGCGGCGCACGAACGCCGCGAAGTCCGAGAGGCCCATGCCCGCGAGCTCCGCGCCCGCGGGCGTCGGCCAGAGCGTCGAGCACCAGCGCTTCCTCAGGGTCCGCTCGCGCACCGGCCGGCGCGCCCGCGCGACCCGCGCGATCTTCGCCGGATCGACGTGCGCGAGCTCGCGCACGTCGTAGGGGGCCTGGATCCCGAGGACGGCGTCCAGGCCCTTGGCCTGGGCCATCGCAAGGTCGTCGAAGTCGTCGAGCTGCGCGTCACGGGCGTGCTCGTAGAACCCGCGCGACTGGCCGGCGAGCTCGACGTCGAAGGTCGGCCACGCGCCCCGCGCGAGGATCGCGCGCTGGAGCTCGAGCAGCAGCGGGGTGGCCAGGACGCTCGAGCGGATCACGACGCGCTGGCCCTCGGTGACCTCGAGGCAGTACCCGGCGAGCAGATCGGCGAACGGGGCGGGGTCGAGGAACTCGGCCGCAAGGGCCGCGGCGTCGGCGGGCTCGGGCGCGCTCACGGCGCCTCCACGTCGGGGAACCACTCGCGGCAGTGCGCGCGCAGCGTCTCGCGCACGAACCGCCGCTCGTCGGACGTCGCGGCGCGCAGGCGCAGGAGGAGGTCCTTCTGGCCGTCGGTCGGCACGTCGTCGATCGTCCAGCGCACGGCGAGGCGCTCGAACAGGAACTCCACGGCGCGCTGCCAGGCGTCCTCCTGCGAGAGGACGTTGCCATGCAGGACCTGCGCGTACTGCGTGCGCGTCTTCGGGGTGAGGACCGTCCGCAGCGTCAGGACCTGTGCGCCGCCGGCCGACGCATGGTCGACCGTCGGCGCGGCGGGCATCGGCGCGCGCTCGCGCCTGCGGGAGCGCCGGCCCACTAGGTGGTGGCCGCTGCCGTCTCGAGCTGGCGCTTCACGTCGCCGCGCAGCGGCTCGGTGTGACCGGGCCAGGCGGTCGCGGGCTCGAGTGCCGCGAGCTTGCGCATCGATGCGCGCGCCTGATCGGTGTCCCAGTTGAACGCCCGGTGCGGCGTGCGCGGCGCGCCCTTGAGGCCCGTCTGCGGGTCGAGCGTGTAGAAGCAGTCGCTGACGAGCGCGAAGCGATCGGACGCGCGCCAGAGCCCGATCAGCCCGGGGGCGTGGCCGGGGAGGTGGACGACCTCGAACCCGGCGATCTCGTCGCCCTCCTGCACCGTCTCGCTGATCGTCACCGGGCCGCCGTCCCAGCTCGCGAGCAGCCGCGGCAGGAGGAGCTTGCCGAGCGGGTTGAGCTCCTCGAGCTTGAAGTAGTGCGCGCCGCCGTCGCCCTCGGCGTCGGCGCGCTCGTCGGCGTGGCACAGCACCGGAACGCCGAGGCCCGGCGCGACGCCGCGGTGATCGGCGTGCGAGTGCCCGAGCAGCACCCGCGTGATGCCGCCGAGCTGCGCGCCGGCGGCGGCGACCTGGTTCGTCATCGAGCGCACGCCGGCGTCGAACAGCATCACCCCGTCGCCGTCCCTGACGAGATAGACGTTCATCGTCTTGCCGGGGAACCCGCCGCGCACGACCCAGACGCCCTCGGCGATCTCCTCGGCGCCGCCCGCGAAGCGCGCACCGACCTTCGTCTTGGTGTTGAACGCGCGCTTCATCCCGAGCTCGGCCTTCGAGCCCTCCGGCGGCATCAGCCCGAGCTGGCGGCCGATGGACAGCCCGTCCGCGTACGCGTTGTTCTCCGCGATCAGCCCGTCGCGCACGATCAGCACGTCCGTGCCTTCGATGAACAGCGGGGCGCCGTTGGCCTGCAGGCCCTGGAACGGGGCGCCGGTGAACGTGCCGCGCGCCTCCCAGCGCACCGCGGCGCGGTCGTCCTGCACGGTCGTCTCGACGACGCTGAAGACGAGGTCCGGGAACGGCGTGATGATGCCGTTCAGGAACTGGCGCACGCCGTCCGGTGCCGTCGTGTCGACCTGGCCGCGCACGTTCTCGCGGCCGCCCGGCTTCCACATCGCGACCGCGGCCTCGACGTCGCGGCGCGCGATCGCGTCGAAGTACGCCGCGGCGACGCGCGCGGTCTCGGCGGGGTCGATCGCGCCCTCGAGGGGGCTCGCGGGGGACTGCTGCGTGTCCGTCATCGCCTGCTCCTGATCGTGCTCGGTCGGTCAGGAGCAGGCTACCTGGGCGCACCGCGTAGGGTTTGGGCGGTCATGTCCGAGCCCACTCGCAAGCGGGAGCTCGGCCGCGGCGAGCGTGTGCTCCCCGGGGTCTGGCGCCTGCGCCTGCCGCTGCCGTGGCCTGGTGTTCCGCACTGCAACGCGTGGGCGCTCGGGGCCGGCGACGGGATCGTGCTGGTCGACACCGGCATGCACGAGCCGGGGTCGTTCGCGCACCTCGAGCGCGCGATGGCGCAGGTGAACCTGCGCGTCGAGAACGTGAGGCTCCTCGTCTGCACGCACGCGCACGCCGACCACTACGGTCAGGCTGCGACGATCGTCGAGCGCGCGGGCTGCGAGCTGTGGATGCACCCGAACCACGAGCACATGACGCGCGCCGCGCAGGACCCCGACGCCGCCATCGAGCGCCGGATCGAGATCGCCCGTCAGAGCGGCGTCCCCGAGGCGCCGCTGCGCGCCTACCAGGAGGCGCGCAAGGGCCAGGGCTTCGGGATCGCCGGGATCGTCGAGCCGAACCGGGACCTCCTGCCGGGCCTGGAGGTCGGAAGCGACCTGGGCACCTGGAAGGTCGTCGAGACCCCCGGCCACGCGCCCTCGCACGTCTGCCTCTACCAGGAGGAGCGCCGGATCCTGATCTCCGGCGACCACCTGCTCGGGCGCGTCTCGCTCTACTACGACTACGGCTACAGCCCCGATCCCGTGGGCGAGTTCCTCGAGTCGCTGAACACCGTCGAGGACCTCGAGATGCGCCTGTGCCTGTCCGGCCACGGCCGCACGTTCACCGACGTGCAGGCGCACATCACCGCGAACCGCCTGCTCGTCGCCGAGCGCCTCGAGGCGTGTCTGCAGGTCGTCCGCGAGCGCGGACCGATCACCGCGTTCGCCGCGATCCCGCTGATCTACGGCGACGAGATCACCCCGGCGAACGCGAACTGGTGGCTCAGCGAGACGCTCTGCTACCTCACGCACCTCGAGGCGACCGGCCGCATCGCGCGGGTCGTCGCCGCGGACGACACCGCGCCCGAGCACTGGGCAGCGGCTTCCTAGGATGTAGGCGTGCGCATCGACCAGATCCTCGCCTCCGCGGGCGAGCCCGTCTTCTCGTTCGAGTTCTTCCCGCCCAAGACGCCCGAGGGCGAGCGGAACCTCTACGACGCCGTCGCCCACCTGCAGGCGCTCGAGCCGGCCTTCGTCTCGGTGACCTACGGCGCCGGCGGCTCGACCCGCGGCAAGACCATCGAGATCGTCTCGCGGATCCGCGACGAGTTCGGGATCGAGGCGATGGCCCACTTCACGTGCGTGAACGCCACCGTCGACGAGCTGCGCGCGACGCTCGACGAGATGGCCGAGCACGGCTTCGACAACGTCCTGGCGCTGCGCGGCGATCCGCCGCTCGGCCAGGAGGAGTGGACGAAGACCGAAGGCGGGCTCGAGTACTCGCGCGAGCTCGTCGAGCTGATCCGCGCCGACTACCCGTTCGCGATCGGGGCGGCGGCGTTCCCGGAGACCCACATCCACGCCACGAGCGCCGATGACGACCTGCGCCACCTCAAGGCGAAGGTCGACGCGGGCGCGGACTTCCTCATCACGCAGCTGTTCTTCGACAACGCCGCGTACTTCGACTTCGTGGCGCGGGCGCGCGCGATCGGCATCGACGTCCCGATCATCCCGGGCATCCTGCCGATCACGAACATCGGGCAGCTCGACCGGATCACCTCGCTCTGCGGGGCCCAGATCACACCGCGGCTGCGCGCCGAGCTCGACGCGCGCGCCGAGGACCCGGGCTCGGTCGAGGACTTCGGGGTCGCCTGGGCGGCGCTCCAGTGCGCCGAGCTGCTCGCCGGCGGCGCGCCCGGCATCCACTTCTACACGCTGAACCGCTCGCCCGCGACGCGCGCGATCCTCGGCGCGCTGAAGATCGCGCGGCCGTGGGAGACGCCGGCGGCGCGCACCGCCGCGGCTACTCGCTGACCTCGGTGATCTCGAGCCGCTCGGCGACGGCGGCCATGCCGTCGGGCCGCGTCCAGCGGACGTCCACCGAGTCGTCCTGGCGGTACGTGCCGACGCCGTAGGCGCCGAGCGCCCAGCGCCAGCCCTTGACGCGGTCCTTGCGCAGCGCCCGCTGGAACACGAGCGCGCCGTTCCTGACCTGGTAGTCCTCGCCGGCTCGCTGGGGCACGGCGTTGACGTACACCTCGAACGGTGAGCGGACCTCAGGGGGGAGCGGGACCACGGAGCGCGCCATGAACGGGGATGATCGCAGGGTCATGGAGCAGCCGACCCCCTCGCCGATCGTCCACGTCCTGAACCGCGACGTCGGCCGCTACCACCGCTGGTGCACGCCGTCGATCCTCGAGGAGCAGGAGCGCGTCGAGGACTTCTACGCCTCCGACGTGTCGATCTCGGCGGGGTTCTTCGGCACGCTCGTGGATCACACCGGCATCTTCGGCGAGGCCGAGCGCTTCGCCGCCGCGGCGCAGGGCGCCGACCGCTCGATGTTCTCCGTCCACGGCACGAGCGGCTCGAACTGGATCGTGCTGCGGATGCTCGCGCTCGAGCGCTCCGACGCGCTCGTCCTGGTCGCGCGCAACATCCACCACTCGATCATGAACGGGCTGAAGGCCTTCGGCCTGGACTTCCGCTTCCTGCCGACGCCGTACGAGCCGCGCTTCGAGGCGCTGCTCCCGCCGAGCGTCGAGGAGATCTGCGAGGGCCTGCGCCGCTACCCCGAGGCGATCGCCGTGATCTTCACGAGCCCGACGTACGAGGGCCTCGCGGCGAACACGCCGGAGATCACCGCCGCCGTCCACGAGGCGAGCCCGCACGCGATGGTGTTCGTCGACGAGGCCTGGGGCGGCCACCTGCACTTCCACGACGACCTGCCGTGGAGCGCGATGGAGTCCGGCGCGGACATCGCCGTGCAGTCGACCCACAAGCTCGCGGGCGGGCTGCAGCAGACCGGGCTGATCCACTGGCACGAGGGGCGCGTGGACTCCGAGCTCATGGAGGAGGCCTACCGCGAGTACGTCACGACCTCGCCGAGCTACCACCTGCTCGCCAGCGCCGACGCCGCGGTGCGGACGCTCGCCGCCCAGGGCGAGGCCGCGCTGGGCACCGCGATCCGCCGCACGCGCGAGCTGCGCACGGTGCTCGCCGAGCGCCTGCCGGACCTCGACTGGCTCGACGATCCGCGCTGGCTCGCCACCGTCGCCGATCACGTGGCGGGCATGGATCTCGTCAAGACCACGATCGGGCTCGAGCGCTTCACGCTCTCGGGCTACGAGGTCGCCGAGGCGCTGACCGAGCGCGGAATCGTCATCGAGAAGGCCGGTGTCAACACGATCACGCTGATCACGACGTTCCAGCTGGCGCCGCAGGCCGTCGAGGAGACCGTCGCCGCGGTCGCCGACATCCTGACCCCCGCGGTGCGCCCCGGCGGCGGCCGCCGCGAGCCGCCCGCGAACCCGTTCCGGGCGATCGACGACCGGCCGGTCATGCACCCGTACGCCGCGCGGCGCTACGCGAAGTCGATCGGGCGCGAGGTGCCGATCCGCGAGGCGATCGGCGCGGTCGCCGCCGAGTCGGTCGAGGTCTACCCGCCGGGCGTGCCGCTCGTGCTGGAGGGCTTCAAGGTCAGCGAGGACGCCGTCGACTACCTGCTCGCGGCCCGCGACGAGGGCGGCTCGATCGTCGCCCGTGACACGTCGCTGACGACGCTGCGCGTCCTCTGAGGCGCCCGCCGCGGCGCGTAGCCTGTCCGGCGTGGCCCACGAGGACCCCGACTTCACGATCCGCCGCTCGGCGCGGGCGCGCAGCGTCCGCGTGCGCGTCGAGCCCGACGGCGCGGTGCTCGTGACGCTCCCGCGGCGCGCGCGCGAGCGCGAGGCGCGCGCCGCGGTCCGCGAGCTGCGCCCGTGGATCGACCGCCGGCTGGCCGAGGTCGAGCGCGCGCGCGCAGCGATCGAGCGCTCGCCCGGGACCGTGCCGTACCTCGGGATCGCGCTCGCGCTGCGGCCCGAGCCCGGCCGCACGCGGGTCCACCGGCGTGGGGCGACGCTCGCGGTGCCGCCGGGCGCCGCCCAGCGCCCGGCGCTCGAGCGCTGGTACCGGCGCGCGGCGCGCGCCGAGGTCCTCCCGCGCCTGGACGCCGCCGCGGCGGCGCTCGGCACGGACTACGCGCGCGTGACGATCCGCGACCAGCGGACGCGCTGGGGCAGCTGCTCCCAGGAGCGCTCGCTCGCGTTCAACTGGCGCCTGCTGCTCGGGCCGCCGGACATCCTCGACTACGTCGTCTGGCATGAGGCCTGCCACCTCGTCGTCTTCGACCACTCGCCGCGCTTCTGGGATCTGCTCGGCGCGCACGTCCCGGGCTACGAGGAGCCGCGGCGCTGGCTGCGGCGCAACGGGGCGGCGCTGCACCTGTGAGCGCCGCCGCGCGCTCGCGGCCGCGCGTCGGCGTTGTCGGCCACATCGAGTGGATCCAGTTCGCGGTCGTCGAGCGTCTCCCGCTGCCGGGCGAGATCCTCGATGCGCGCGAGGCATTCGAGCTCGCGGCCGGCGGCGGCGCCGTCGCCGCGGTGCAGCTCGCGAAGCTCGCCGGCGGCGCGGCCTTCTTCACCGCGGTTGGTGAGGACGTGTGCGGCGCCCGCGCGCGCGACGAGCTCGCCGCGCGCGGTCTCGACCTCCACGCGGCCGTGCGTCCAGGGGCGCCGACACGCCGCGGGTTCACGTTCCTCGGCGACGACCACGAGCGCACGATCACGATCCTCGACGCGCGCCTCGTGCCGCGCGCCTCGGAGGCGCTTCCCTGGGATCGGCTCGCCGGTCTCGACGCCGTGTACTTCACCGGCGGGGACGCCGGTGCGCTCCAGGCCGCGCGCAGCGCCCGCGTGCTCGTCGCCACCCCGCGCGCCCTCGACGTCATCGCCGAGACCGGCGTCGAGCTCGACGTCCTCGTGTCGAGCGCGACCGACCCCGGCGAGCAGGTGGACGCGTGGGCGCTGGACCCGTCACCGCGCCTGGTCGTCCACACGCGCGGGGCGAGCGGCGGCGCCTGGTCCACGCGCGACGGCGACAGCGGCGAGTGGCCGGCGGCGGACCTGCCCGGGCCGCCGGTCGACGCCTACGGCTGCGGCGACTCGTTCGCCGCAGGCCTGACGTACGCGCTCGGCGCGCGGATGTCCGCGCACGACGCGGTGACGCTCGGCGCCCGCTGCGGGGCGCACTGCCTCACCGGTCGCGGCCCGTACCGCGCGCAGTTGCGGCTCGCCTGAGCCGGCCTCACCCGTCCGTGCCGAGCTCCCGGCGCAGGGCGCCGTAGGGCCCCTCGCCGTCGCGCTCGACGAGCAGCCGCCGCTGCAGGCGCCCGGTCCATGCCTCGGCCGAGCCGTCGCCGCGGACGTCCACACCGGCCCGCACGCCACGGCCGGAGAGCTCCGCGCGCAGCGCGACGAGCTGCACGGGCTCGTAGTCGCGGAACACGGTCCGCTGGGCTGCGCGCCGCTCGGTGCTCGCGAACGCCCGCGCCTCGCGCTCGAGCGCCTCCACCGCCGCCGCGAGCGTCGCATGGTGCTGCTTCTCGGTCGCACCCTCGCGACGCAGCGTGAGCGTGTAGCCGGCCGCCACGCGGCGAGCCTATCCGCTGCCGCAGCTACGCCGCGAGCGTCGCGACGATCTCGTCCGTCGGCCCCTCGTGCACGACGTCGAGCCGGGCGGAGATCGCGGCGAAGAGGGACTGGGCGGCGGCGTTGTCCGACAGCATCGTGGCGGTGAAGCGCCGCACGTCGCGCTGGCGGGCGGCGTCGGCGATCGAGAGGCCGAGCGTCCGGCCGAGCCCCTGGCCCTGGAGGTGGTCGGCGACGACGATCGCCGCCTCGGCGGCGGTCGGGGTCGTCCTCGTCGCGGATCCAGCGTGCGACGCCGACGATCGCTTCGGGGTCCTGGCGCAGCACCGCCACCTCGGCCCAATGGTCGAGGTAGTCGATCTCGGTGAGGTAGCGCAGCTCGGTCCCCGACAGCCGCGCCTTGGGGGCGAGGAAGCGCCGCCGCACCGATTCGTCCGAGAGCCGCGCCATCGCGGCCGCGAGGCGTGCCTTGTCATCCGGCCGGATCGGGCGGATGACGACTTCGGTATCGCTGGGAAGACGATGAAGCATCACCATCAACCGTAGACCGAACACGTGTTCGGTCTGTGACGGCCGTCACACGGCAATCAGATGTTCACAGACGCCCGCTTCAGCCGCGATCGGCCATCGGAACGTAGTCGAGCCCGCGCGCGCCCGTGTAGATCTGCCGTGGACGCGCGATCTTCTGATCCGTGTCGTCGAGCATCTCGAGCCACTGCGCGATCCAGCCGCTCGTGCGCCCGATCGCGAACATCACCGGGAACATCTCGACGGGCAGCCCGAGCGCCTCGTAGATGAGTCCCGAGTAGAAGTCGACGTTCGGGTAGAGCTTGCGCGAGACGAAGTAGTCGTCCTCGAGCGCGATCCGCTCGAGCTCGGTCGCGATGTCGAGCAGCGGGTTCGTGCCCGTCACCGCGAAGACGTCCTCGCAGGCCTTCTTGATGATCTTCGCGCGCGGATCGTAGTTCTTGTAGACGCGGTGGCCGAAGCCCATCAGGCGCTCGTCGCCGGCCTTCACGCCCGCGATGAAGTCCGCGATGTTCTCGGGCCGCTCGATGCGGCGCAGCATCCGCAGGACCGCCTCGTTCGCCCCGCCGTGCGAGGGGCCGTAGAGCGCGGCGACGCCCGCCGCGACCGCGGAGTACGGGTCCACGCCGGAGCTGCCGACGCTGCGCACCGCGCTCGTCGAGCAGTTCTGCTCGTGGTCGGCGTGCAGGATGAAGAGGACGTCGAGCGCCCGCTCGATCCGCGGATCGGGCGCGTAGCTCAGCTCGGTCATCTTGTACATCATGTTCAGGAAGTTCCCGGGGTACGAGAGCTCGTTGTCCGGGTAGACGTACGGCTGGCCGCGCGAGTGGCGGAACGCGAACGCGGCGAGCGTCGGCACCTTCGCGATCAGCCGGATCGTCTGCGCGACGCGGCTCTGGGGGTCCTGGATGTCCTTCGCGTCCGGGTAGAACGTCGAGAGCGCGCCGACCGACCCGAGCAGCATCCCCATCGGGTGCGCGTCGTAGCGGAAGCCGCGCATGAAGTCCTTGAGGTTCTCGTGCACGAACGTGTGGATCGTGACCTCGCCGACCCACGCGTCGAGCTCGGCCCGTGTCGGCAGCGCCCCGTAGACGAGCAGGTAGGCGACCTCGAGGTAGCTCGAGTGCTCGGCGAGCTGCTCGATCGGGAAGCCGCGGTACTCGAGGATCCCCCGGTCGCCGTCGATGTACGTGATCGACGAGCGGCACGACGCGGTGTTCATGAACGCCGGGTCGTACGACATGAGCCCGAAGTCGCTCTCGTGGACCTTGATCCTGCGCAGGTCGATGCCGCGGATCGTGCCGTCGCTGATCGGCAGCTCGTACGTCTGTCCCGTGCGATTGTCGGTCACGGTGAGGCTCTGCTCGCCGCCCGCCACCGCTCCGTTCCCGCCGGCCTGGGTCTCCGTCGTCATCTCTCGCTCCATGGTCGCCGCGTCGTCCGCATCATCCTACGGTCGAGCGGCACCCGGCGGTCAGCGCCGGCGCCAGAGACGGCGAAAGCGCCCGGCGCTCGTGTTCGCGTGGTACACCGGGCCGCCGGCCGAGTCGCGCTCGGGCAGGCCCGCCACGGCATCCGCGGCGAGCGTGAGGGTCACGCCGCGCTCGGCGATCCGCGCCACCTCCGGCGCGTCCACGAAGCGCCGCCCCTGGGGCGTGTCGATGACGAGGCCGTCGAAGATGTGCTCGGCCTCGTTCTCGAGGACCTCGCGCACCGACCCGACGGTCGTGCCGTCCGTTGCGCGCACCGGGGTGCCGCGCGCGAGAACCTTGTACGAGACCGCGTGACCGTCGTCGTCCGTCACGTCGCGACGTAGACCGCCAGCCCCATCGCCGTCGCGGCGAGCAGCACCGAGACGAGCGAGATGGCGACGCCGGCGCCCTTGCTCCCGGGGAAGGTCTCGGAGACCGTCCCGGAGATGCCGATGATCACGGCCCAGACGGCGAACACGCCGCCGGCGATGAAGAACGGCGTCTCGCTCTTCCCGGCGGTCTCGGAGGCGAGGATCAGCAGCGCGTGCACCATGGGCGCCGAACGCTATCCGACCGGGTCGCCGGACCGCAACGCGGCCTCGCCGCCGGACCGGGCGCGGTGTCCCGGATCGAAGCGGCTCTCGGTCGCCTCGACCTGCCCGTGGTAGTGACTGCCGAGGTCCGGGTGGCCGTAGGGGCGCTCGGCGGGGCGGTCGAGCGTCATGAAGCTCAGCTGGGCGATCGGCAGACCGGGCCAGAGCTTGATCGGCACCCGTGTGAGGTTGTTGAGCTCGAGCGTCAGCGTGCCCTTCCAGCCCGGGTCGCAGAACCCGGCGGTCGCGTGCACGATCAGGCCGAGGCGGCCGAGCGAGGACTTGCCCTCGATCCGCGCCACGATGTCGTCCGGCAGCTCGACCCACTCCTCGGTCCGCCCGAGGCAGAACTCGCCGGGGTGGATGACGAACGGCTCGCCCTCGCCCACGATCACCTGCTCGGTGAGGTCGCTCGGGGGCTCGCGCAGGTCGATCGCCGTCACGCGGTGGTTGTGGAAGACGCGGAACGAGCTGCCGAGCTTGAGGTCCACGCTCGCCGGCTGCACCATCGCGGGGTCCCACGGGTCGATCTTGATGCGCTCATCCGCGATGAGCCGGCGGATGGTGCCGTCGGAGAGGACCGAGGAGACGCTCATGGCGGGCAGTGTGCCATGTGCGCAGGCCGGAGGCGCGGGCGGCGCGGGCCTAGATGTGCGGGGTGTCGCGGGCGCGCGCGACGACGGTGCGCGTGCGCGGCGGCGAGCTCGGCGCCGCGCCGCCGTGGGGGCCGCGGCGCGGGGCGCGCGGGAGCGGCCCGCGGGGGTGCGGGCGCCTGCGCGATCCGCCGTCGCCGCCGTCGGCGCCGGGCTCGGGATCGGGCGTCTGATGGACGGCCCACCACACGATCCAGAGCATCGCCACGATCGGGATCTTCAGGACCAGCATGAGGTAGATGAAGGTCCAGCCGTTCACGAGTCGGGCGATCGTACTGCGCGGCTGTGCGGAAAACCACTGATCGGTGCGTCGCGGCGCCGGGGCACTCAGCTGCGCAGCGGGATCGGCTCGTGGGCGAACGTCGTCATGCGCTGCAGATCGGCGACGCGGCCGGTGATCTCGGTCGGCGTGAGGCCGACCATCCGTTCGGTCCCGAACGCCTCGACGTTGAACGACGCGAGCGCCGTGCCGTAGACCATCGCGCGCACGAGCAGGTCATGGTCGACGGCGTGCTCGGGATGTGCGGCGACGTAGCCGGCGAATCCACCGGCGAACGAGTCGCCCGCGCCCGTGGGGTCGATGACGTCCTCGAGCGGGAAGGCGGGGAGCGCGAAGTAGCCCTCGCGCGTGAACAGCGCCGCGCCGTACTTGCCCTGCTTGGCGATCACCGACGAGGGCCCCCACGTGAGGATCTCGCGCGCGGCGCTGACGAAGTTCGGTCTCTCGGTGAGCAGCTCGAGCTCCTCATCGTTGAGGATCAGGCAGTCCACGCCGCGGATCGTCTCGACGAGCGCGTCGCGGGCGATGTTGATCCAGAGGTCCATCGAGTCCATCGCGACGAACCGCGCCCCGTCGCACTGCTCGCGCACGCCGCGCTGCAGGTCGGGCTGGATGTTCGCCAGGAACAGCACGTCGCACCCGGTCGCCTGCCCCGAGAGCTTCGGCTCGAAGGTCTCGAAGACGTTCAGCTCGGTGACGTGCGTCTCGCGGCTGTTGAGGTTGTCGTGGTACTCGCCCTTCCAGAAGAACGTCCGGCCGCCGGGCACGCGCTCGACGTCGTCGGTGATCGTGCCGCGCGTGCCGAGCACGCGCCAGCGAGTCCGCGTCGAAGTCCTCGCCGACCGGGCCGATGACGCGCACCTCGTCGAAGAACGAGGCCGCGAGGGCGAAGTGGGTGGCGGCGCCGCCGAGCATCCGCTCGCGCTCCCCGAACGGGGTCTTGACGGCGTCATAGGCGATGGATCCGACGACGGTGAGGCTCATGCGGCCCGGGACGGTAGCGAGGCCGCGTCCGCGCTAGCGTTGCGGCCGCGATGCGCGCGGTGCAGCAGACCGAGTTCGGCGGGCCCGAGGTCCTGGCGCTCGCCGAGGTCCCCGAGCCCGTGGCGGGGCCCGGCGAGGTGCTCGTGGACGTGCGCCGCGCCGGGGTGAACTTCGCCGACACCCACCAGCGCCGGAACGAGTACCTCGCGCCGAGCGACCTGCCGCTGATTCCGGGCGCCGAGGTCGCGGGCACGCGCCGTGACACGGGGGGTCGCGTCGTCGCGCTGACCGGCGGCCACGGCGGGTACGCCGAGGTCGCCGCGGTGCCCGAGCGCCACACGTTCAGCGTGCCGGGCGCAGTCGGCGACGACGTCGCGCTCGCGCTGCTCCTCCAGGGGCTGACCGCCTGGCACCTGATCGTCACCGCCGGCCGCGTCGCCGCCGGCGAGAGCGTCGTCGTGCACGCCGCCGCAGGGGGCACCGGCTCGCTGGCGCTGCAGCTCGCGCGGCCGCTCGGCGGCGCGGGTCGCGTGATCGCCACCGCGTCGAGCCCCCGCAAGCGCGCGCTCGCGCTCGAGCTCGGCGCCGACGTCGCCGTCGACGGCGCGCGCCGAGGGGCTGGCCGGCCGGCTGCTCGAGGCCAACGGCGGGGCGCCGGTGGACGTCGTGCTCGACGCGATCGGCGGGCGCAGTCCTCGACGCCTCGCTGGAAGCGCTCGCCCCGTTCGGCCGCCTGGTGACCTACGGCGTCTCGGGCGGTGCGACCAACACGGTCAACACGCGACGGCTCATGCGCGCCTCGCACACGCTGACGGGCTTCTGGTTTCGCCACTGCCTCGAGCGGCCGGACACTGCTCGACGCCCCGCTCGCCGACCTCTTCGCGCGCGCCGCGCGCGGCGAGCTGGCCGTCCGGGTCGGGGGCGTCTATCCGCTCGCCGACGCCGCGCGCGCCCAGGTCGACCTCGCCGAGCGCCGCACGACGGGCAAGCTCTGCTCGACGCGCGCGCCTGAGGCCGTCTCGGGGCGGGGCGATCCCCCCGCGGCCACTAGTCTCCATGGCGTGAGCACCTTCGCCGACCTCGGCCTCTCCGCCCCCGTCCTCCAAGCCCTGAAGGACGTCGGCTACGAGCAGCCGAGCCCGATCCAGGAGGAGGCGATCCCGCCGCTGCTCGAGGGTCGCGACATCATCGGCCAGGCGCAGACCGGCTCCGGCAAGACCGCCGCGTTCGGCCTTCCGATGATCCAGTACGTCGATCCCGAGATCCGCGAGGCCCAGGCGCTCGTGCTCACGCCGACGCGCGAGCTGTGCATCCAGGTGACCCAGGCGCTGCGCACGTACGGCCAGCCGAAGGGCGTGGACGTCGTGGCGATCTTCGGCGGCGCGCCGATCCGCACGCAGCAGGCGCAACTTCGGGCCGGCGGGCACGTCGTCGTGGGTACGGTGGGACGCGTCCTCGACCTCATCCAGCGCGGCTCGCTCGTCCTGCACGACTGCCGCTACGTCGTGCTCGACGAGGCCGACGAGATGCTCGACCTCGGCTTCCTCGAGGACGTCGAGCGGATCCTCGCGATCACGCCGAGCGGCCGCCAGACGGCGCTCTTCAGCGCGACGATGCCGCCCCCGATCCGCAAGCTCGCCGATCGCTACCTCTACGACCCGGTGACCGTCGCCGTCGAGGCCAAGACGCTGACGGTCGACACCGTCGAGCAGTTCCAGGTGGACGTCGCCCAGAAGGACAAGGCCGTGAAGCTCGTCGAGGTCCTGCAGGCCGAGCGCCCGACGCAGGCGATCGTCTTCGCGCGCACGAAGATCCGCACCGACCAGCTCTACCGGACGCTGCGCGACAAGGGCCTGAACGTCAAGGCGCTTCACGGAGACATGTCGCAGGGCGCGCGCGACGGCGTGATGCTCTCGTTCAAGGGCGGGCGCGTGCCGATCCTCGTGGCCACCGACGTGGCGGCGCGCGGGCTCGACATCTCGACCGTCACCCACGTCATCAACTTCGACGTCCCGGTGTCACCCGACGTCTACGTGCACCGCATCGGCCGCACCGGCCGGGTCGGCCGCTCGGGCCGTGCGCTGACGTTCGTCGAGCCGCGCCAGAAGCGTGAGCTCGAGGCGATCGAGCGGCACATCGGCACCGCGATCACGCCCTGGGAGCCGGGAGCGACCACGACGCCGGCCGCGGTCGCGGAGCGGCCCAAGCGCCACGAGAAGCCGAAGCTCAAGCGGCCCGCGGACGAGCCCCTGCGCAAGCTCATCGTCGGCGCCGGGCGCGCCTCCGGTCTCGAGCCCGCCGACCTCGTCCACGCGGTCACCGCGGCCGCCGGGCTCGACGGCGAGGCCGTCCACGACGTCGTCGTGCTCGAACGGTTCTCGTTCCTGTCGGTGCCCGCCGGCGAGGCCGACCGCGTCGTCGAGCGCGTCAGCGGCGAGCGCGTGAACGGGACCGTCCTGTCCGTCGAACCGGTGCAGCTGCGTGACGGTTCCCCTTTGTTTCGCGCCTGCGCTTGTGGGAAGCTGAACGGGCATGAAGCTCATCGAGGCCGAGCCGCAGATCGCGCCCCAGGAGTCCGGCGCGTCCCCGGTCGACCCCGTCGTGGTCGAGGGCTCGCCGCTGCCCGCCGACGGCCCCGCCGCGCTCGAGAGCGATGCCGGCCCGCTGCCCGGCGACGGCCTGCTCGCCCCGATCGGCGAGGACGTCCCGACCGAGGCCGGCCCGCAGTGCCGCGTCTGCGGCGCGTCGCTCGAGCCCGCCCAGGACTGGTGCCTGGAGTGCGGGACCGCCACGACCCCGCCGCGGCGCCTGCCCGGGCTGCGCACGGTCGGCCTGGCCGGCGTGCTGACGCTGCTGCTCGCCGGCGGCGCGGTCGCCGCGAGCTACGCGGCGCTCACCGACGAGCTCCCGCCGCAGCAGACGAAGGTCGAGACACTCGCGCAGGTCACCCCCGTCCCCGCGCCCGCCGACACCGTCGAGCCGCTTCCCACCGATGACGGCTCGGGCACGACCGTCGACCCGCTGCCGCCGATCGACGACACCGGCTCGACCGGCGCGATCACGCCGATCGACCCGACGCCGGTGACCCCCGTGGACACCGGCTCGACCGACACGAGCACGGACACGGGGAGCAACACGACCGACACCACCGACACGACGCCGGCGGCGCCGACGCCGAAGCCGGGCACGATCCCGATCGTGCTGCCCGCCGGCGCGGGGTCGCTGTACGACCCGTCGGCGCGGGCGACCGCCTCGGGTGACCCGCAGCGCGCGCTCGACGGCAGCCCGTCGACGTCGTGGTTCGTCACGACACCCGCTGGCAGCGACATGAACGTCGGCTTCGCCGTGAATCTCGGCGACCCGCAGAGCGTCAGGAAGCTCAAGCTCCTGACGAAGACCCCGGGCTTCACGCTCCAGGTCTACGGTGCCAAGGGCGACGACCCGCCGCAGAACATCACCGACTCCGCCTGGACGAAACTCGGCGAGGCCGCGGCCGTCGGCGGTTCGACGCGCGCCCGCCGACGGGACCACCCCCGCGGAGAGCACCGCCGACACGAAGCTCACCCTGAAGCTCGACCCGAAGAGCAAGAAGTACCAGCAGATCGCTCTGTGGGTCACCGTCCCGCCGGCGTCCGGGACGACGGTGCGCTTCAGCGAGATCGACCTCTTCCGCTGAGCCGTCCGCGCTCGGCTCCTGACCCACGACCGAGAGGAGTGCCGGGCATGTCCGTGGCCACGTTGAAGACGAGCGAGGGCGACATCGTCATCGAGCTGTTCGACGCCGACGCGCCGAAGACCGTCGAGAACTTCACGAAGCTCGCCGATGACGGGTTCTACGACGGGCTCACGTTCCACCGCGTCATCCCGGACTTCATGATCCAGGGCGGCTGCCCGCGCGGCGACGGGACCGGCGGTCCGGGGTACACGTTCGAGGACGAGTTCAACGACCACAAGGTCGTCCGCGGCGCACTCGCGATGGCGAACTCGGGCCCGAACACGAACGGCTCGCAGTTCTTCCTCGTCACCGCGGGCGCGTGCCCGTGGCTCGACGGCAAGCACACGGTCTTCGGCGAGGTGACCGAGGGCCTCGAGGTTCTCGACGCGATCGAGCGCGTCCCGACCGATGGGCGCGACGCGCCGCTCGAGCCGGTCGGGATCGTCACCGTCGAGCTGGCCTAGCGGCCGCGGCCGCGGGCGATCGGCCGCGCAGGTGCGGTCGAGTAGCCTTCGACACACCGTCAAGCGTCCACACGCCACCAGGAGAGGGAGATGGCGAGCGTCGATCAGACCGCAGCCGAGAACGCTGCCACCACGAACGGCAACGGGTCCGGGGGCATCCCGGTCGAGAACCCCGCGACGGGGGAGGTCATCGCGAACGTTCCCGACCTCGGCGCCGATGAGGTCCGCGCGCTCGTCGCGAAGGCCCGCGCCGTGCAGCCCGGCTGGGAGGCGCTCGGCTTCGAGGGCCGCGGCCGCCTGCTGCTGCGGGCCCAGAAGTGGATCATCGACCACCAGGACCGGATCATCGAGACGATCGTCTCGGAGACCGGCAAGACCTATGAGGATGCGCAGCTCGCCGAGATCTCCTACGGCGCCAGCGCATTCGGGTTCTGGGCGAAGAACGCGCCGAAGTACATCGGGGACGAGAAGGTCAAGTCCTCGAACATGTTCGTCAAGGGCAAGAAGCTGCTCGTGCGCTACCGCCCGCTCGGCGTGATCGGCGTGATCGGGCCGTGGAACTACCCGCTGACGAACTCGTTCGGCGACTGCATCCCGGCGATGGCCGCCGGCAACGCCGTGATCCTCAAGCCGAGCGAGGTCACGCCGCTGACGTCGCTGCTCATGGCCGAGTGCCTCGAGGAGTGCGGCTTCCCGGACGGCGTCTACCAGGTCGCCACCGGCCGCGGCGAGACCGGCCGCGCGCTGATCGACGAGGTGGACATGATCATGTTCACCGGCTCGACGCGCACCGGCCGCAAGGTCGCCGTCGCCGCGGCCGAGCGCCTGATCCCGTGCGCGCTGGAGCTCGGCGGCAAGGACCCGATGATCGTCCTGCGCGACGCCGACCTCGAGCGCGCGGCGAACGCAGCGGTGTTCTACTCGATGCAGAACTCCGGCCAGACGTGCATCTCCGTGGAGCGCGTCTACGTCGAGGCGCCGGTCTACGACGAGTTCGTGCAGAAGGTCACCGACAAGGTCACCGCCCTGCGCCAGGGGCGCGCTCGGCGCGCCGGGCTCGATGGAGGTCGGCGCGATGACGTTCCCGCCGCAGCTCGACATCGTCGAGCAGCACGTGACGGACGCGGTCGGCAAGGGCGCGAAGGTGCTCGTCGGCGGCAAGCGCCGCGAGGGGCAGGGCATGTTCTTCGAGCCGACCGTGCTCGTCGACGTCACGCACGACATGGAGGCGATGACCGAGGAGACCTTCGGCCCGACGCTCCCGATCATGAAGGTCGAAGACGCCGAGGAGGCGATCCGCCGCGCGAACGACAGCATCTACGGCCTCGGCGGGTCGGTGTTCACGAAGGACCTCGACAAGGGCGAGGCGGTCGCGCGGCGCGTCCACAGCGGCGCCGTCTGCGTGAACGACGCGCTCATCAACTACGCCGCGCTCGAACTGCCGATGGGCGGCGCGAAGGAGTCCGGCATCGGGACGCGCCACGGCGCCGGGGGCATCCGCAAGTTCTGCGAGCCGCAGACGATCCTCGTCTCGCGCTCGTTCCCCAAGCGCGATCTCCACATGTACCCCTACACGGAGAAGAACACGAAGCGGATCGGCAAGGCGCTGAAGTTCCTCTACGGGCGGGGCACGCGCGACTGACGGGTTCGCGCTGGGCGCGGCCGGCGGCGCCGCGCCCTCAGCGCGTGCCCCGCGACCCGGAGCGCGCGCGGCCCGCGAGCAGGCGCGTCGAGCGGCGCGGGATGATCACCGATGGGACGACCCGGTGGCGGTCGCCTAGGACGTCGTGCTCGATGAGCTTCACGAGCAGGTCCACGGCCTCGTCCGCGAGCTGCTCGGGGTTGAGGCTCAGGGCGGTCAGCGCGGGCCGCGCGGTGCGGCTCGAATCGCTGTCAGTGCATCCGGCTACCCGCAGGTCCTGCGGGACGCTCACGCCCTTCGCCTCGGCGGCGAGCAGCGCACCGAGCGCGAGCCGGTCGAGGGTTCCGTAGATCGCGTCAGGCGGTTGCGCTGACTCGAGCAGCTCCATCGAGGCGGCGTACGCGGCGCTCTCGCTGAGCGTGTCCCGGACAGTCGCGACGAGTGGCTCGGCGCCGTGATCCTCGCACCACGCGCGGTAGCCGGCGAGCGCGTCCATCACGTAGGACGACGTCATCTGCGCGGTCAGCAGCGCGATCCGCTGTGCCCCTTCGGCCGCGAGGTGGTCGAGCATCTCGCGCGTTCCGCCGACGTGGTCGTTGTCGACCCACGCCGCGTCCTCGGGGCCGTCGGGCTGGCGCCCGAGCGTCACGACGGGGACGCCGCGCGCGTTCAGGCGACCGACGATCGGGTCGTCGAGCACGGGGTCGACGACGATGCCGCCGTCCACCGGGAGGCTGTCGAGCGTCTGGCGATTCGAGTCCGTCGGGAGCAGGGTCAGGGCGTAGCCGCGCTCGAGCGCCGCGGTCGTCGCGGCGCTCATGACCTGCATGAAGTAGTCGAGGTCGCCCACCTGCAGCGCGAAGTCATCGGCGGACGAGACCGTCATCGCGAGCATCCCGGTCCGCCCGCCGGCCAGCCCGCGCGCCAGGGCGCTCGGCTGGTAGCCCAGCTGCTCGGCGGTCTCGCGGACGCGGGCGCGAGTCTCGTCGGTGAGCCGGCCCTTGCCGTTCAGCGCATGCGAGACGGTCGTGATCGACACGCCCGCGGCCGCCGCCACGTCCTTGATTCCCACGGGTCGTCTCATCCGTCGAGCGCGACTGTACCCGTGGGACCCTTGACTTGCAAAAGCGCTTATGCGAGGGTGGGCGACGCACTAGCGAAAAAGCGCTTTCGCGGTCCCTCTGAGGGAGATGATGAACGCCACCGAACGCTCGCCCGCCCCCGTGGATCCAACGATGTGGTCGAGCCTGCTCCATGCGGGCCTCGCCGGGTCGTTCATGCGCTTCCCGCACGTCCGGCCGCACGCCGGCGAGCTGTCCGCGGCCGGCGCCCGCGCCGCGATCTACGGCATCCCGTTCGACGCGACCAACATCAGCCGAACGGGTGCGAACTACGGCCCGCGCGGCATGCGCGACGTCTCGTGCCAGTTCCTGACGTACAACGCGCAGTTCGACTTCGATGTCGTCGAGGCCCTCGCGCCGGTCGACTGCGGCGACTGCGACGTGATCCCCGGGGACCCGGGTCGGACGTTCGAGCGCGCGCAGCACGACCTCGAGGAGATCCTTCGGTCCGGCGCGCTTCCCGTGACGCTCGGCGGTGAGCACTCGGTGACGATCCCCGCCGTCCGCGCCGTGCGCTCGGTCGTGGACAACCCGGGCCTCGTGCTCGTGGACATGCACCTCGACACCGCGCCGGACGTCGGCGGCGAGCTGCTGAGCCACTGCTGCCCGATCACCCGTGCGGTGGACGCGGGCTTCGACCCGAAGAAGATCGCGCTCGTCGGGATCTCCGGCTGGATGAACCCGCGGACCGAGCTGGCCTACTGCCGCGAGCACGGGATCACGGTGATCTGGCTCGAGGAGATCTGGGAGCGCGGCGTCGCCTGGGCCGTCGGACGGGCGGCCGAGGTCACCCGCGACGGCACGGACGGGGTCTACCTCTCCTTCGACGTGGACTCGCTCGACGGCGCGTATGCGCCAGGCACCTGTTGCCCATCGCCGGGCGGCCTCACGAGCCGTGAGGCGCTCGAGCTCGTGCGCGGGATCTCACGTGACGGGCTGCTCGGCGTCGACGTCGTCGAGGTCGCGCCGAGCCTCGACCCGACGCCGGTCACGGCGCTCATCGGCGGGCGGATCGCGCTCGAGGCGATGGCGTTCCACGGGGGCGCGGGGCGGTAGGACGTGCGGGCGCTCCTCGCGCAGCTCGAGC
Organism: uncultured Actinomycetes bacterium; assembly: GCA_963787935.1. Classification (GTDB taxonomy): domain Bacteria; phylum Actinomycetota; class Thermoleophilia; order Solirubrobacterales; family Solirubrobacteraceae; genus F1-60-MAGs163. The sequence goes on from CAWBEV010000001.1 coordinate 307,255, forward strand.
CCCTTCCGGGCAGCCCGGCTGCGAACGCCAGTCGCGCGGCGGAGATGATCCGCGACCAGGAGGACTGCGCAGCGCTCGTCGTCTTCCCCGAGCTCTACCTCAGCGGCTACGACCTAGCGGCCGTCGGGGAGACGGCCATCGAGCCGGACGGGCCCGTCCTCGGGGGCATCCGCCGGGCTGCCGCCGAGAGCGGCACGGCGGTCGCGATCGGGTTCGCCGAGCAGCGCGGCTCTGCGCTCGCCAACTCGCTTGCGCTGATCGACGAGCACGGCACGCTGAGCTCCGTCTATCGCAAGGTCCAGCTCTTCGGTGACGAGGCCGAGGTGTTCGAGGCCGGCGACGAGCTCGTCGTTTGGGAGGCCGCCGGCCGCCGGATCGGGCCCCTGATCTGCTTCGACATCGAGTTCCCCGAGCCGGCACGGGCCCTTGCGCGGGCGGGGGCGGACATGCTCGTCACCGCCGCGGCCAATATGGAGCCGTACTTCGAAGACCACGTCGTCGCGTCCCGCGCTCGGGCGCTCGACAACCGCGTCCCGCACCTCTACGTGAACCGCTGCGGTGAGGAGGCCGGCGTGCGCTTCGTCGGCGGGACACGCGCCGTACGTTCCGATGGAACCGTCTCGGCCGCCGCCGGGCAGCAGGCCGAGCAGACGCTCGACGTGCGCGTCGAGGACGCCGGGAGCACCGACGAGCGCGTCGAGTACCTCACGCACGTGCGCGAGGATCTGAAGGTCATTGCACCGACCAGCACACGAGGAGGAAGCACATGACGACCGAGGCCGCGGGATCCACGACGCCCGGGCTGTTCACGCGCAAGGCGACCGGCCTGGTGCGCGAGGCGCGCACCTCCGACGCGCTGTTCTACAACGTCATGTGGTCGAGCGTCGCCCTTGCGTTCGCGTTCGCCTGGCTGCTCTACGGCTTTGCCTACCAGGGCTCGAACCTGTTCGTGGCGTTCCTGATCGCGGCGACGCTCGGTCTGCCGGGTGCGTTCCTCTACGCGATGCTCGCCCAGGTGATGCCGCGCTCGGGCGGGGACTACGTCTTCAACAGCCGCGCGCTGCACCCCTCGGTCGGCTTCGCCGCGAACTTCAGCTACTGCGTCTGGCTGGCGATTATCTACGGCCTCTACACGACCTACCTGGCGACCTACGGGTTTGGCGCCTTCGGCCGCATGATGGCGGGCTTCACGGGCACGAGCTGGTGGTTGGACTTCGGCGACTGGTTCTCCAAGGACTACGCCCTGTTCATCACCGGGACGGCCTGCCTGATCATCTCCGCGGCGGTGTTCATCATCGGCGGTCTGACGCTGTTCCTGCGCCTGCAGGTCGCGGCGTTCGCCCTCTACGTCCTCGGTACGTTCCTGATCCCGGTCCTCGTCGGGATCTTCCAGAGCAAGGCCGGGTTCATCGTGAACTTCAACGAGTACGCCGCGAACCTCGGCACCGAGAATGCTGCGGCGGCGCTGACGAAGTCGGCTGCGGAGGCGGGTTTCGCGCCCGTCGGCTTCGATACCGAGACGACTCTGAAATCCGTGACGGTGTTCTGGTACATCTTCGGCTTCATCTACTCGAGCAACTACTTCGCCGGGGAGATCCGCCTGCGCAAGCGCACGCACATGCTCTCGATTCCCGGCGCGCTGCTCGTGGCGGTCGTGTTCATCGCCGTCCTGATGCCGGCCTACCTGAGCGTCACGGGCTACACGTTCAACGGGCGGCTCGGCTTCGCCGATCCGGCGGCCTACGGCTTCGTGGCCGGCGCACCCGCATACCCGGAGATCATGGGAATCGCGTCCGGGAGCTGGGTGCTCGCTGCGCCGATCATCATCGGATTCGCGGTCGGCCTGCTGATCTGGCTGCCGCAGACGATGCTGCTCATCAGCCGAAGCATGTTCGCCTGGTCGTTCGACCGCATCATGCCGGCGCGGCTCTCGCAGGTCGATGCGCGCACGCACTCGCCGGTGATGGCGATCGCGATCGTCACGGTGCTCGCGATCGGCAGCACGGCGATCTATGCGTTCACCGACTGGTTCAGCACTCTCGCGGTGCTCCTGGGCCTGTCGCTGACCCTCCTCGTCACAGCCGTCGGAGGTCTCGTCCTGCCCTTCCGCCAGCGGGCGATGGTCGAGAACTCGCCGTACAACGGCAAGGTCGCCGGGATTCCGGTGCTGAGCCTCGTCGCGGGGCTCGCCCTGCTCGGCTTCGCCGGCGGCATCGGCGTGATCCTCTGGGACGAGAGCTCCGGCGCGAGCCTCAGCGCGAATCCCGGCAAGCTGTGGCTGGCGCTCGGCGTCTACGCGCTCGCGTTCGCGATCTACTTCATCTCGACCGCCGTGCGTCGTCGCCAGGGGATCGACCTCTCGCTGACGTACCGCGAGCTGCCGCCGGAGTGAGGTGTATGGGGCTCTTCGGGAAGCGCAAGGAGAACGGCGCCGGCGAGCGGCTGCGGCTCTACTACGCATCGGACATCCACGGAACCGAGGTCCTCTGGCGCAAGTTCCTGCAGGCTCCGAAGGTCTACGACGCCCGTGTGATCGTCATGGGCGGCGACGTGACGGGGAAGGTCGTCGTCCCGCTCGTCGAGGACGGTGACGGCGCGCTCACGGCCGAGCTGTTCGGCCGGCCCGAGCGTGCCGCCACTCCCAAGGAGCGCGCCGAGCTTGAGCATCGGATTCGCGCGAATGGGATGTACCCGCACGTCATGACCTCCGACGAGGTACAGCGCGTCGCCGGGCTCACCGAGGACGAGCGCGAGGGCTGGTTCGCGGACGTCATGCTCGAGACGTTCGAGCGGTGGATGGCCCTCGCGGGCGAGCGGCTCGAGGACGACACCGTGCGGTGCTTCGTGATGCCCGGGAACGACGATCCGCCCGGCGTCGACACGGCGATCGAGGAGGCACGCCGCGTCGAGGCCTGCGACGAGCGGCTCGTCGAGTTCGACGGGTACACGATGCTGTCGCTCGGCTACGCGAACCGCACGCCGTTCGACTCGCCGCGTGAGCTCGACGAGGATGAGCTCTACCGCCGCGTCGAACGGATGGCTGAGCAGGTGGACGACCTCTCGCGCTGCGTCTTCAACCTGCACGTCCCGCCGTACGACTCGCAGCTCGACATTGCGCCGGAACTCGACGAGGACCTGCGCGTGCAGGCCGCAGCCGGGCAGCCCAAGATGGCGCCCTGCGGCTCCACCGCAGTGCGCGAGGCGATCGAGCGCTTTCAGCCGCTGCTCGCGTTGCACGGCCACGTCCACGAGTCGCGCGGGGCGACGCGCATCGGGGGCACGTTGTGCATCAATCCCGGGAGTGACTACCACACGGGTCGTATCTCCGGGGTCCTCGTGCACCTGCGCGGCGACCGCGCCGACTATCAGTTCGTGGTCGGGTGACCATGCGGGGGGTGAGCGTCGTGACTGAGGGAACGCCGATCCACGCGGATCTCGATGACGAGGCGCGCCGGCTTCTCGCGCAGATCGAGGAACTGGATCTCCATGCCCGGCTGATCGGCGGCATGGCGATCCGGATGCTCGCCGGTGATCGCCTGCATCCCGTCTACCGCCGGCAGATCCAGGACCTCGACTTCGTGCTCGCCAAGCGCCATCGCCGCGAGGCCGACACGCTCTTGCGCGAGTCCGGGTACGCGGCCGAGGAGCAGTTCAACGCGCTGAACGGCGCGCGCCGCCTGCTCTACATCGACGAGCACCACGGTCGCCAGATCGATGTCTTCGTCGAGACGTTCTCGATGTGCCACGTGCTGCCGCTTGCGGAGCGCCTGCGGGACCGACCGCACACGCTTCCCGCGGCCGAGGTGCTGATGACGAAGCTCCAGATCGTCCAGCTCAACCCGAAGGATCGTGGCGACCTCTACGCGCTCCTGCACAGCCACGAGGTGGCCGACCACGACGACGAGGCCGTCAACGTCGAGCGGATCGCCGAGCTGACCGCGAACGACTGGGGTCTGCAGCGGACGTTCGAGCTGAACCTCGAGCGCCTGCGGGAGGGCCTCGACGAGCAGCCGCTCAACCCCGACGAGCTGCGTGAGGTCGCCCGCCGCATCGAGGCGATCGCCGACGCGATGGATCAGGCGCCGAAGAGCCGCAAGTGGCGGCTGCGGGCGAAGGTTGGCGAGCGCAAGCGCTGGTACGAGGAGCCCGAAGAGGTCGACCGCGAGGGATGACGGCCCGTCCCGTCGCCAAACGCGCCTAGGGACGCCGTCCGGAGAGGAGTCACACCATGAGTGCCGTCAGCCGTGCCCCGGAGTTCGTCGAACCGATCCCGGCGGCCGAGTACGCGGAGCGGCGCGAGCGTCTCCGCGCCGCCGCAGCCGATCGCGGGCTCGACGGGCTGCTCGTCGTCAGCCGGGGCGCGAACGGTGCCGACTGGGGCGCGGACGTCGTGTACCTGACGAACCACTACTCGGCGTTCCCGCAGATCCCGGACCGGCCCGGCCAATGGTCCGGCCGCGGGCACTCCGGCCTTGTGATGCCGGTTGGCGAGGACGGAACGCTCGTCGTGGAGATTCCCGACTGGCGGCGCGACCTCGTGCATATCGGCGATGTCCGCGTCGAGCTCGACCTGTACGCTGGGCTCGCCGAAGCGCTGCGCGATCGCGGCCTCGCCGCAGGCCGGGTCGGCCTGATCGGCCGCGAGAGCCTCCTGTTCGCCGCCGTCGACCGGATCCGCGCCGAGCTCCCCGAGGTCGAGTTCGTCTGGGCCGACGACCTCGTCGAGGCGCTGCGGCGCGTCAAGTCGCCCGCCGAGGTCCGGCTCGTGCGCGAGGCGACGCGCGTCGGATCGGAGATGGTCTCGGCGTTCGTCGAGGCGGCCATCCCGGGTGCGACCGAGGCGGACTGCGTGCTCGCCGCACTGCAGTGCGGCATTCCCCAGGGCGCCTTCCCGCTCGACATCCCGGTCGCCTCGGGACCGAACGTCGATCACTTCCTCTGGGAGCGCATGCCGTCGTGGGACTGGCGGCGACCACTCGAGCCGGGGGACATGATCCACCCCGACATGTACGGCACGGTCGGCGGCTACTTCTACGACATGGTCCGCACGACCGTCGCCGGCCGCACCGTGACCGCGGCGCAGCGGGAAGTCCTCGAGGCCTCCGTGGCGGTCGTCGAGCACATCATCGACGGCATGCGTCCCGGAGTGCCGTGCGGCGAGCTGTTCGACCGCGGCGCGGCCTGGCTCTCCGAGCACGGGTTCGAGGTGCCTGGGCAGGAGGAGTCCGAGGGCGTTGCGTTGCTGGGGCAGAGCTACCCGTCGTTCGGCCACAGTCTCGGACTCGCCTGGGAGAACCCGTCGCTGGTTCCCGGCGAGGCGACGCTGCTCGAGCCGAGCATGGTCATGGCGGTCGAGGCCGAGGTCGGACGGCCGGGCGCCGGGACGGGCGCCTTCGAGCACAACGTGCTCGTCACCGAGACGGGCGCCGAGATCCTGACCACGCACGCGAAGAACGTCTGGTGGGAGTGACCGGGGCGTGCGGGTGGCCTTCGCCGGCGGGTCGGACTGGCGGCGGGCCGTCGCCGACGCTGGGGCCTCACGGGCGGATGTCGTGTGCCTGCCGCATCTGAGCTTCGCGCCGTACATCGCGGGAGCGCGCGATCGCGGAGGGCTCGAGCACGCGGAGCGCTCGCCGTCGCCGTCGCTGCGCGAGGCGCTCGGCCTCGCCGGCGGCGCGTGGGTCTCCGCGACGGCCTATGAGTCCGAGGGCGAGGGGGTCTTCTACGTGACTGCCTATCTCGCGCGGGCGGGCGGGCCCACGCTGCGCAATCGCCAGCGTCGCGTCGAGGCCGAATCGGGCCGCTGGGAGCAGATGTTCTGGAGCCCCGGCCACGAGCCGCTGTGCACCTTGGCCACACCCTGGGGGCCCGCGACCGCGCTCGCGGGCGCCGACCTGCGCGACGCCGAGGCGTGGAGCGAGGCAGCCGCGTCGGGCGCGCGGATCGTCTTCGGCGGGGCCTCGGAGGCCGCCGCGCTGTGGGAGCGGACTTGCCGGGTCGTGAGCGGGATGTGCGCCGCCCACGGCCTCGCGGCCTGCGTCGCCAACCGATCCGGGGCGGAGCACGGTGTCCGGTTCGCGGGCGGCCCGGCGGCCTTCGCGCCCGATGGCGCGTCGGCTCGGGTGGTCGACGGCGTCGCGGAGCTGGGGGTGCCGGTGTGAGCGGCGCGGTCGAGGGCGTCGGGAGCATGCCGCACGCGTACTACGCGCGTGAGAACCCGCAGACCGGTGTCGTGTTGCTGCCGGACCAGGAGCGCCACGACACCGGCGAGCACCCGGAGAACGTCCGGCGCCTGCCCGGTGTCGTCGAGGCGCTGCGCGCCGCGCCGGAGTGGGAGCGGCTGTTCGTGCTCTACCCGCGGTACGCGCGCATCGAGGACGCGGTGCGCGCGCACGACCCGCGGTTCGTCGAGCTCCTGGCGTCGGCGCACGCGGACGCACCGGTGTGGCTCGACACCGACACGAGGCTCGCGCCGGAGAGCTTCGACGCCTGCCTGCTGGCGACGGGCGCCGTGCTCACGGCCGTCGATGCCGTCGCGATGGAGGCCTATCACCAGCCGGACAGCCTGTTCACGCTCACGCGGCCACCGGGCCATCACACCGGGCCTGACCGGGCAATGGGCTTCTGCCTGCTGAACCACGTCGCCGTCGCGGCGCGGTACGCCCAGCACCACTACGGGATCGAGCGGGTCGCGATCCTCGACTGGGACGTCCACCACGGGAACGGCACGCAGGAGATCCTCTGGAACGACCCGTCGGTGCTGTTCGTCTCGCTGCATCAGTGGCCGCTGTACCCGGGCACGGGCTGGCTCGACGACGTCGGCGGGGCCGACGCCGAAGGCCGCACGATCAACGTGCCGATGCCGCCCGGCTCGCGCGACGCCGAGCACCTGCAGGCGCTCGACGAGATTGCGCTGCCCGCGATCGAGGCGTTCGACCCGAGGCTGTTGATCGTCTCCGCAGGTCAGGACGGGCACGCGGCCGATCCGCTCTCGAACCAGCTGATCTCGGTCGGCGGGTTCCGCGCGATGGCGGAGCGCGCGGCCGGCCTCGCGCGCAGGATCGGCTGCGGCCTGGTCGTCGTGCACGAGGGCGGCTACAACGTCTCGACGCTGGCGCAGATCGATCGCGCGATCCTCGGCGGTCTCGGCGGTCACCCCACCGACGACGACGACCCGTTCGTCCCAGCCGATGCGCCGGTGCCCGAGGGGTGGAGCGACCGCCTGGCCGCCGTGCGCGCAGCCCAGCGCCCCTTCTGGCCCGGCCTCGGGTTGTGACGACGTTCCGCGTTCTGGCCTGGCCCGGGATGCCGGCGCGGGGGGCGCTGGACGAGGCGGCCCGTCGCGTGGGCGTCGTCGTCGAGGTGACGACCGTCGCGACGAACGAGCGTCTCGAGGAGCTCCTCGACGACGCGCCGGTGCCGTTCGACCTGATCTTCCCGTCGGACTACCTTGTCGAGCGCCTCGTCACCGCCGGGCGGCTTGCCCCGCTGGACGATGCGGACCTGCCGCTCGACGCCCTCGCGCCATGGGCACGCGCCGGCGAGCACGACCCGGACTGCCGGTGGTCCGTGCCGTTCGCGTTCGGGACGACGGGCGTTCTGCGGTTCGGAGCGCCGCCGCACGGCGGGACCTGGCGCGCGCTGCTCTCACCCCCGAGGGGCTGTCCGTTGGGATGCTCGCCGAGCAGCGCGAGGTCGTGGGGGCGGCGCTGCTTGCCTGCGGCCACGACCCGAACGACGTCTCGGACCGTGCGCTCGGCGATGCCCGGTCCCTGCTCGTCGCACAGCGCCCGCAGGTCGTCCGCTACGACAGCGACGACTTCGTCACGCCGGTGGTCGACGGGCAGGTCGCCGCACACCACGCCTGGAGCGGGCCCGCCGCGCACGCCGTCCGTGCCAATCACGGGCTGCGCTACTTCGTCCCCGACGAGGGCGCGGTCCTGTGGGTGACGACCGCCGCGGTCCCGTCGGCGGCTCCCGATCCCGAGCGGTCGGCCGCGCTCGTCCGCGAACTCATGGATCCGCCGCTGGCGGCGCGCTCGACGCTCGAGCACGGATACGCGACGCCGAACGACCGCGCGCGCCGGCTTCTCCCGCTGCTCCTGCGCGAGGACGCGACGTTGTTCCCGGATGCGGACACGCGCCGGCGCTGCCGCGCGCTGCACGACCTCGGCGCGGACGAGACGCGCATCGCGGACGTGTGGCGGGTGACCGTCGGCCCGCCGGTCTGACGGACGCGCCCTACGCTTCGCGGGCGTGCTCGCCATCGCCATCTCGCTCCTGGCCTCGCTGTGCTGGGGGTCGACGGATTTCCTCGCGGGGCTCGCCAGTCGCCGTGCTCCGGTCGTCGCGATCCTGCTGCTCGTCGAGGGCGTCGGGCCTCGTCCTCGTCGTCGCGGCGCTGCTCGATCACGAGCGAGGCGCCGCGCCGACGCGACGCGATCCTCGTCCAGGCGCGGCGGCCGGCGTCGTCGGGGTCAGTGCGCTCGGCTGTTCTTCTACAGCGGCGCTGTCGCTCGGGACGATGAGCATCGTCGCCCCGATCACCTCCAGCGGCGCCGCGCTGCCCGTGATCGTCGGCGTGGCGAGCGGCGATCCGCTCTCCGGCGGTCGTCGCCGCGGGGCTCGTCGTGCGCGATCGTGGGGGTCGATCCTCGCCTCGCTGGAGGCCGACCGTAGGAGGAGCACCAGCACACGCGCGCGTCGGGCGGCAGCATCGTGCTCGCGCTGCTCGCCGCGCTCGGCTTCGGCGGCTACTTCGCGCTGTTCGATCCGGCGTGGCCGACTGCGAGCGTCCTGTGGCTGCTCGTTCTTCGTCGTCGATCCCCGTGCTCGTGCTCGCGAGCGTGATCGTGGTACGGCGCATCGCGCTCCCGTGCGGGGACGCGAGCGGCACGTCGGCTCGGCGCGGGCGTCCTCGACGTCACGCGCGACCGGGCTCTACGGGGTCGCGCATACGCACGGCTCACTGAGCATCGTGTCGGTCGTCGGATCGCTCTACCCGGTGACGACGGTCGCTGCTCGCGCGCGGCGTCTTGAGGAGCGGGTGCGCACGATCCAGGCGCGTCGGCATCGTCGCTTGCGCTCATCGGCGTCGCGCTGATCGCGGCGGGGTAGTCAGCTCCCGCCGCGTACGCTGCAGACGTGCCGATCGCCGCCGGGGACATCCGCTGGCCGGGCGTGCTCGACGCGCTGGTGATCGTCGTCGTCGTGGCGGCGTGGGGCGCGCTCTACCTGCGCGGCGTCGGCCGGCTGCGCGGCACGCCGCGCGCGGTTCCCGGCTGGCGCGTGGCGTGCTTCGCGGGCGGGCTCGCGCTGGCGCTCGTGGCGCTCGCCTCGCCGCTGGCGGAGATGGCGGGGCAGCTCTTCTGGGCGCACATGCTCGAGCATCTGATGCTCGGCGACCTCGCCGCGCTGTTGCTCGTCCTGGGCCTCACGGGCCCGCTGCTCGCGCCCGTGCTGCGCCTGCCGGGCATGGGCGCGCTGCGCGCGCTGACCCATCCGGTCGTGGCGTATCTGCTGTGGGCCGGAAACCTCTATGTCTGGCACGTCGCCGTCCTCCACGAGGCCGCCGTGCGCGACGACACGCTCCACGTCCTGCAGCACATGCTGTTCATCGGGCTCGGCATGAACATGTGGCTGGCGCTGCTCGGGCCGCTGCCGAAGCCCGCCTGGTTCGGCAACGCGGCGATGCTCGGCTACATCATCGCGGTGCGCCTGACGGCGGGCGGTGCTCGGCAACGTCTTCGTCTTCGGCGGCGGCGCGCTCTACGACGTCTACGCGCCCGGCGAGGCGAGCTGGGACATCTCGCCGGCAGCCGACCAGGTCGCGGCGGGGGCGATCATGATGGTCGAGGGGTCGTTCGTGACGCTCGGGCTCTTCTGCTGGCTGTTCCTGCGCGCGGCGCGTCAGACCGACGAGCGCCAGGAACTCGTCGAGTTCGCCCAGGAGCACGGCGTCGAGCTCAGCGAGCAGCGCGCCGGCCGCGCGGTCGCGGCGGGCCGCGCGAGGGAGCTGCGCGAGCGGATCGAGCGCGAGGCCGGGGCGACGGGGTAGCGCGCCGGCCGCGGTCGCCTCAGCGCAGGGGCCGGCCGAACAGATCCTCGAGCTGCGTGACCGTGTGCGGGCCGCTCTCGTGGTGGATCGTCGTCATGCCGAGGTCGCGCGCGGGCTTGAGGTTCCCGGGCAGGTCGTCGACGAACACGATCTCCGCGGCGCGGGAGCTCCATGCGCGTGATCGCGATCTCGTAGATCGCGCGGTCGGGCTTGCGGATGCCCTCCTCGCCGCTGATCACGACCGCGTCGAAGAGCTCGCCGAAGTGGCTGCGGTCGTAGCGGTCCACGCCCCACGAGTTCGACAGGAGGCCGGTCCGCACGCCGGAGCGCCTTGCGGCGCGCACGGCGTCGAACATCGCGATGTCGGCCTTCATGCCGCCGAACAGCCGGTCGATGAGGCCGGGCGCGCGGTCCTCGCGCAGCCCGAGCAGGCGCGCGAAGCGCTCCTCGAACTCCGGCTCGGTGAGCTCCCCGGTCTCGAGTTCGAACAGCGTTCGGCGGCCCTCGGGGTCCGTCGCGGAAGAGGTCCCGCACGGCCGTCTGGTCGAGGCCCTCGTTGCGGCAGAACTGCTGGAAGGACTGAAAGACGTCGGTCGTCAGGACGCCGCCCCAGTCGACGAGCAGCCCGCGCGGAACCGCGCCGTCGTCAGGCACGCGTCAGCGCCTCCGCGCGCTCGGCGAGCTCGACGACGCCGTCGCCGAACCGCTTGAGGAACGGGTCGTCGCGTCGCGCCGCCGATCGCGCGCTTGTAGTTGCCCTCCATGAACACGATCGACTTCCAGAGCGCGAGCGTCTGGTACCAGCGGATGTCGGTCATCGAGCGTCCCGACCGCTCCTCGTAGCGGGCGACGAGCTCGGCGCGGGTGATGGAACCCGGGCTCGCGCGTGACGCCCGTCAGCTCGAACATGCCGAGCGGCGGATCGTCGCGGTCGGTCCACAGCGTGCAGAGGTACCCCAGGTCGGCGAGCGGATCGCCGATCGTCGCCATCTCCCAGTCGAAGATCGCGACGAGCCGCGCCGGCGCCTGCGGCGCGAACATCGTGTTGCCGAGCCGGTAGTCGCCGTGGACGATCGTCGCGGGCTCCGGCTCCGGCATGTGTCGCCGTGAGCCAGCGCCGCGACGTGCTCGACCGCCGGGATCTCGCGGGTGCGGTTGACGTCCCACAGCCCGAGGAAGCGCCGCACCTGGCGCTCGAGGTAGCCGGTCGGCTTGCCGAACCCCTCGAGCCCGGCCTCGCGCCAGTCGACGGCGTGCAGCTCGACGAGCGCGTCGACGAGCTCCTCGCCCATGCGCCGGCGGTCCTCCGGCGTGTCGAGCGCGGCGGGCACGTCGGTCGTCACGACGATGGCCGTCGACGCGCTCCATGACGTAGAACGGCGCGCCGATCACCGCCTCGTCGTCGCAGACGGCGAGCACCTGCGGCACTCGCGCGCGGCCCTCGAGCGCGCGCAGCACACGCGCCTCGCGCAGCACGTCGTGCGCGCTCGGCGGCAGCGGCGGGCGCGGCGGGCGGCGCAGGACGAACTCCGCGTCGCCGCGCGCGATCGCGTACGTGACGTTCGAGTGGCCGTCGCCGACCGGCTCGATCCGCGGCTCGCCGGCACCGAGGCCGGGGCGTCGAGGAACGCGAGCAGCGGCTCGAGCACGAGCAGCGGCGGGCGCTCGTTCGCGGCGCCCTCCGCGTGGCGTGCGGACGACGTCGTCGTCGGCGATCTCGTGAATGCTCACGCCCCGAAACCTACCGGCCCGCTTCGTACCGCTCCGCCTCCGTCGCGGCGGCTGCGTCCGCCTCGTCGGGGAGCGCACGCGGCCGGCGACCGGCGGCGACCGGCGGCACGCGCTCGCGGATCTCGGCGAGCAGCCGCGCGGCGAACGCGGCCTGATCCTCGCCCGTGCGCATCGGCCCGCCGGCGGCAGCGAAGTACTCGACCAGCACGCGCGGGCGCTCGGGAAAGCGGGCGAGCGCCGTCCCGCCGTGGACGGCCGCCAGCACGATGCGCGCGTCGGGCGCGGCCTCGGCGAGCCGCCCGACGCCGCGGCGTGCGCGCATCCGCCGTCCGCGCGAGAGCGTGCCCTCGATGAAGATGCAGATCGCCTCCCCGTCCGACAGTGCGCTCGTCGCGACCTCGAGTGCCGCGAGATCGCCGGCGCCGCGCTGGATCGGGATCTGGCGGATCCCGTCGAGCAGCAGTCGCAGCGGGAGGGTGTTCCAGAGGCTCGCCTTCGCGAGGAAGCGCAGCGGCCGGCGCACCCGCATGCAGCTCTCGCCGAGCGCCAGCGGGTCGAGCCACGAATCGTGGTTCGAGACGAGCAGCACGCCGCCGGGCTCGCGCAGCAGCTCGAGCCCCCGCACTTCGAGCCGGCACCAGCGTTTCAGCGGGCCGCCGAGGATCACGAGCGTCCGGTAGAGCCGTTCGCCGGGGAGATACGGACCGGGCACGGTCGCGACGATACCGGCGGCCGGGGGCGCGCGCGGATAGTGTGCCGGGCGCCCCAGTGTCGAGGAGGACCCGATGGACTTCGCGCACAGCGAGCGCGCACTCGCGCTGCAGGAGCAGCTCCGAGCGTTCATGGACGAGCACGTGTACCCGGCCGAGCCCGTGTACGCCCGCCAGCGCCGCGAGGGCGATCCGAACGTCCTGCCGGCCGTCGTCGAGGAGCTGAAGGCCGAGGCCCGCCGCCGCGGGCTGTGGAACCTCTTCCTCCCCGACGAGGAGCACGGCGCCGGCCTGACGAACCTCGAGTACGCACCGCTCGCCGAGCTGACGGGCCGCAGCCCGGAGATCGCTCCGGAGGCGCTGCAACTGCGCGGCGCCGGACACCGGGAACATGGAGGTGCTGGCGATGTTCGGCACACCCGAGCAGCAGGAGCGGTGGCTGCAGCCCGCTGCTCGAGGGCGAGATCCGCTCGTGCTTCGGCATGACCGAGCCCGACGTGGCGCGCAGCGACGCCACGAACATGGAGACGACGATCGTCGCCGACGGCGACGACTACGTCGTCAACGGCCGCAAGTGGTGGAGCACCGGCGCGCCGACCCGCGCTGCCGCGTCGCGATCGTCATGGGGATCACGAATCCCGACGGTCCGCGCTACGCGCAGCACTCGATGATCCTCGTCCCGATGGACACACCCGGGGTGACGCATCGAGCGCGACCTCACGGTCTTCGGCTACCACGACCAGCACGGGCACGGCGAGGTCGTCTACGAGGACGTGCGCGTGCCGAAGGCGAACCTCGTCGCGCAGGAGGGCATGGGCTTCGCGATCGCTCAGGCGCGGCTCGGGCCCGGGCGCGTGCACCACTGCATGCGCGCGATCGGCATGAGTGAGCGCGCGCTCGAGCTCATGGTCGATCGCGTGCGCCATCGCGAGGCGTTCGGCCGCCCGATCGCCGCGCAGGGCGTCGTCCGCGAGTGGATCGCCGAGTCGCGCATCGAGATCGAGCAGGCGCGCCTGCTCGTCCTGAAGACCGCATGGATGATGGACACCGTCGGCAACAAGCACGCGCAGAAGGAGATCGCGGCGATCAAGGTCGTCGCGGCGCGGCTCGCCTGCCGGGTCATCGACCGGGCGATCCAGGCGTTCGGCGGCGCCGGCGTGTCCGGCGACTTCCCGCTCGCCGCGATGTACGCGGGCGCGCGGACGCTGCGCCTGGCCGACGGGCCCGACGAGGTCCACCTGCGCGCGGTGGCGCGCCAGGAGCTCGCCGACCGCGAGGGCCGCCCGGGCACCCGTCCCGCACCCGCGACGCGTCCGTAGACTCGTCTAGCTTCCCGTTCATGGCACGGCAGCTCTGGTTCCTGCGCCACGGTGACGCCGAACCGCACGGCACGCGGTCCGACGCCGACGCGGCGCTCACCGAGCGCGGTGACGAGCAGGCGCGGCGGCGGGCGTCGCGCTCGCGGCGCTCGGGGTGCGGCCCGCGGTCGTCTACACGAGCCCGAAGGTGCGCGCGCGCGACACGGCGCGGCACGCATGCGCGGCGCTCGGCCTCGAGCCGGTCGAGCACGCGCCGCTGACTGCGCGGCTTCGACGCCGACGACGCGCTCGTGCTGGCCGACAGTCCGACGACGACGGGGACGGCCGCGTGCTCGTCGTCGGGCACGAGCCCGACTTCAGCCAGACGTCCACGACCTGACCGGCGCGCGCATCGACATGAAGAAGGGCGGTATCGCGGGTGTGCGGCTCGACGGGGCGCGCGGCGAGCTGATCGTGCTGCTGCGCCCGCGCGAGCTGCGAGGCGATGCATGACGGCGTCGCGCGAGCGGCGTCGCAGCGACAGGTCAGGGCCGCGGGCGGGATCGTCGAGCGCGACGGGCGGATCGCCGTCGTGCACCGGCCGCGCTACGACGACTGGTCGCTGCCGAAGGGCAAGCTCGACTCGCGGCGAGAGCTTCGAGAGGCCGCCGCGCTGCGCGAGGTCCTCGAGGAGACCGGCCTCGTCTGCGATCTCGGCGACGGAGCTCGAGCACGTCCGCTATCAGGACACGAAGGGGCGCCCGAAGCTCGTGCGCTACTGGCGCATGATCGTGCGTCGCCGGCGACTTCGCTCCGAACGACGAGGTCGACGAGCTGCGCTGGGTCACCGTCCCGCAGGCGCTCGACCTGCTGACGTACGTGCACGATCGGCACTCGTCCAGTCGCTCGTGCCGAGCGACGTAGGCTCCAGCGGCGATGGAGCAACGCCCCGAACGGGTCTACGTCGAGACCGAGCGCCACCGGATCTCCGGCAGCCTGACGCTCGCTCGCGACGGCTATCGCAGCCGGGTCAGCGACGTGCTGAACGCCACCGAGCGCGAGTTCGTGCCGCTGACGGACTGCGTGGTGGAGCTGATCGGTCGCGAGGGCGAGGGCACGCACCATCGACGGTGCTCGCGGTCTCACGCCGCCACATCGTGCTCGTCATCCCCGAGAGCGAGGGCGCACCGGTGCTCCGCGCCGAGGGCGAGCGCGCCGCCTGAGCGTGGGGCCCGCACTCGTCGCGGCGGCCGCGCGCGGTGACCGCGCCGAGGTCGAACGGCTGCTGGCGGCGGGCGCGCACGTGGATGCGCGTGACGCGCGCGGACGCACTGCGGTGATGGCCGCCGCGTACGGGCACCACACCGATACGGTCGCCGTGCTCGTGGCAGCGGGAGCCGATGCGAACCTCCGCGACGACGATCGCGCCACGCCGTTCCTGCACGCGGGCGCGCAGGGCTGGATCGACGTCCTCGAGGTCGTCGCACCGGTCTCGGACCCCACCGTGCGCAACCGCTACGGGGGCGTGGCGCTGATCCCGGCGTGCGAACGCGGGCACGTCGCGACGGTGCGCTGGCTCCTCGAGCACACGGCCGTCGAGGTCGACCACGTCAACGACCTCGGCTGGACCGCGCTGCTCGAGGCGATCGTGCTCTCGGACGGCGGTCCGGAGCACGAGGCGATCGTCGCGCTGCTGCTCGAGCACGGTGCCGACCCCGATCTCCCCGACGGCGAGGGCCTCACCCCGCTCGCGCGAGCGCGCGAGCGCGGCCAGCACGGGACGGCCGCGCTGCTCGAACGGGCCGGCGCGCGCGCCTGAGCTTCGATCGCGTCCCGCACGTCCTGCAGACTGCGGGTGTGACCACCCTCGAGCTTCGCGAGGAGCGCTTCGAGTCGCGCGTCGAGGCGACGATCGCGGTCGCGCTCGTGATCGTGCTGCAGTGCGCGCTCGCCGCCGTCAGCCTGCATCACGGCTGGGAGCTGCTCGGCGTGCCCGGATGGGTGTGGTTCATCCCGGTGCCGTTCGAGCTCGTGCTGCTCGGCGCGCTCGCCGCCGTCTGGCGCCGCGACGACGCGGACCAGCTCGGGCGACGCCGGATGCTCGCGCTGACGCTCGTGTGGGTGATCGCGGGCGTGAACCTCGTCGCGCTCGTGCTGCTCATCGGCGCGCTCGTGAACGCCGAGCAGAAGACCGGCGGGGAGCTGCTGTTCGAGGGCGTGGCGATCTGGTCGACGAACGTCGTGGCGTTCGGGCTCCTCTTCTGGGAGATCGACCGGGGCGGGCCGGTGCGGCGCCTGCGTCCCGTGGCGCCGCCGCCGGACTTCCAGTTTCCGCAGCTGGAGAACCCGTCGCTGGCGGCGCCGGGCTGGCGGCCGGGGCTCGTGGACTACGTCTACGTGTCCTTCACGAACGCGATCGCCTTCAGCCCGACCGACGCGATGCCGCTCTCACGGCGCGCGAAGGCGCTGATGCTCGTCGAGTCGACGGTGTCCGCGGTCACCG
Organism: uncultured Actinomycetes bacterium; assembly: GCA_963787935.1. GTDB lineage: Bacteria > Actinomycetota > Thermoleophilia > Solirubrobacterales > Solirubrobacteraceae > F1-60-MAGs163. The sequence goes on from CAWBEV010000001.1 coordinate 323,554, forward strand.
TGCTGCTCGTCGCCGCGCGCGCCGTGAACGTCCTCAGCTGACGGCACGGCGCACAGGACGAGCGTCGCTGCTCTGGTCATCGAGCGGCCCGCCCGTCGCCCGGACGACGTCCGTCCGAGAGGCCGCCGGGCCGATCGTCCATCGGCAGCACGGAGAGGGAGGGATTCGAACCCTCGAACGAGCTTGACGCCCGTTACGCGATTTCCAGTCGCGCCCGTTCAACCACTCCGGCACCTCTCCTGGCCCGCGAGGGACGGCGAAGGGTAGCCGGGCCGCGCCTACAGCGCCCAGTCGCCGCCGACGAGCACCGGGACGCGCTCGCCGCCGGCGCGTCACGCCGGTGACGGACACGTCGTCGGAGCCGATCATGAAGTCGACGTGGATCTGGCTGTGGTTCATCCGCTGCGCGGTCGGCCGGCGTCCTCCAGGCACATCGCGTAGGCCGAGCCGAGCGCGATGTGGCTCGCCGCGTTCTCGTCGAGCAGCGTGTCGAAGAACGTCGTCCCGAGCTTGCCGATGCGTCCCTCGCGGTCGACGAGCGCGACCTCGCCGAGCCGCGCGGCGCCCTCGTCCTTGGCGGCGTAGCCGCGCAGGACCTCGGCGTTCTCGTCGGCGTCGATCCGCACCGCGCGCCCCTCGCGGAACTCGACCTCGAGGCCGCGGATGATCGAGCCGCCGAGCGACAGCGGCTTCGTCGAGCGCACGACGCCCGCGGTCCGCTCGGGGTCCGGCGTCGTGAACACCTCCTCGGAGGGGATGTTCGGCATGTGGACGATGCCGTCGACGGTCTCGAAGCGCGCCGCCAGGAAGCGGCTCGGAGGGAAGCAGGCCGACGCGCAGGTCCGTGCCCGGGCCCTCGAAGTGCAGCGCGTCGAAGCGCGCCGCGCGGTGACGCGCTCGGCGGCGGCGACGAGCGCGTCGGCGCGCGCGGTCCACGCGGCGACCGGGTCCTCCTCGTCGAGGCGGCACGATGTGGCACGAGCTCCCCGACGAGCTTCGCGAGCGCCGCGTCGTCGTCGAGGCCGGGGTGCACGAGCCGCGCCCACGGCAGGCTCGGGCACGGGCCGATCGTCCAGTTCGTCGTGCGCGTCGTTGACGACCTTGCCGCTCTCCTTGAGGAACGGCAGCTGGTCGCGGCCGATGCGCGCGGGGTCGATGTCGTCGAGCAGGCCCGGAGCGATCGGGCCGCTGAGCGCCGATGCGCGCGCAGCGCTGGTCGCCGAGCGCGAGGATCCGCTCGCCCGTACCACGAGGGCACGAAGTCGAGCGTGTCCTCGGCGGCGTACCGCAGCCGCGCGCGCTTGACGTGCAGGTCGAAGTACGTCGACGTCGACGAACTTGCGCGCCGTGGCGGTAGGCGCTCGCGGCGAGCGCGCGGACGACGTCCTCCTTGCCGATCTCCGCCGCCGATCGCGACGATCTGGCCGGGCTGGACGTTGGCGCCGAAGCCGACCATCAGGTCGGCGAAGCCGCTCGAGGGTCACGGGATCGAAGCCGGTCTGCGTGCTCATCAGGCCGCAGCCTACCCCGGGCGCCGCGCTCGACACCCGGCCGGTGCGCGATCATGCGGCCATGTCCACGCCCGGCTACGCCCTGCCCACCGCGACGACGCGCGACCAGGCGCTCTCGATCTTCGGCCAGGTCATGGGCCTCGTCGCGATCACGTGCGCGTTCGCCGCGCTCGGCGCGTACATCGGGCGCGACCTGACGGGCGCCTGGTGGATTCTCCCGTGGCTCGCTGGCGATCGGGTGCATCATCGGGCTGAACGTCGCGAACGCCCGCGGCAACCGCCAGCTCGCGCTCGTCCTGCTGTTCGCGCTTCGGGCTGCTGCTCGGGGTCGAGCGTCGGCGACGACGCTCAGGTACTACGCCGACGACCGAGCCCCAGCGCGCTCTACCAGGCGGCCGGCGGCGACCGGCGCTCTTCGTCGCGGCGCTCGGCACCGGCGGGCTACGCGATCCGCCGCGATCTGTCGGGGCTCTACCGGCTCGCGTTCTTCCTGCTGCTCGGGCTGATCGTCTTCGGGATCGTCGTGATCTTCGTGCGGATGCCCGGCGGCGACCTGATCTACGCGATCCTCGGCCTCGGCGTCTTCGGCCTCTACACCGTGCTCGACTTCAACCGCCTGCGCCGCGCCGGCCAGGGCGAGGTGATCCCGCTCGCCGCCGGGATCTTCCTCGACGTCTTCAACATCTTCCTGTTCTTCCTGCGGATCTTCGGCAGCAGGTGACCCGCGAGCCCGGCGACGGCGTAACGTTGGCGACCCCGACGGAGACTGGACCACATGAGCTTCCTGAATCGCATCGCCACCAAGCTCCACGTCCCCGAGCGCCGCCGACGCGCTCCCGGGCCGCGACACCGAGATCCCCGGCATCCCGGACACGCACGCCGTCCTCGGCACCCCGATCCGCCCGCCGTTCGCGCCGGGCATCGCACGACCGTGCTGTTCGGCCTCGGCTGCTTCTGGGGCGCCGAGCGCCTCTTCTGGCAGACGCCGGGCGTCGTGACTCGACGGCCGTCGGCTACGCCGGCGGCAGCACGCCGAACCCGACCTACGAGGAGATCTGCTCCGGCCGCACCGGCCACACCGAGGCCGTGCTCGTCGCCTACGACCCCGCGAAGGTCTCCTTCGAGGAGCTGCTGCGCGTCTTCTGGGAGGGCCACGACCCGACGCAGGGCATGCGCCAGGGCAACGACGTCGGCACCCAGTACCGCTCGGCGATCTACTGGCGACGGCGAGGAGCAGCACGGCCGCCGCGCGCGCATCGCGCGAGCGCTACCAGGCCGCGCTGAGCGCGCGCGGCCACGGGGAGATCACGACCGAGATCGAGCCGGCGCCGGCCGTTCTACTACGCCGAGGACTACCACCAGCAGTACCTCCACAAGGTTCCGCACGGCTACTGCGGGCTGGGCGGCACCGGCGTCTCGTGCCCGGTCGGCGTCGGGGTCGGCGCGCCGCCGGACGCGGCCTGAGCGCCTGCGCAGACCGCCACCGGAGCTTGCGCGTTCGTGCGACGATGCACGCGATGGCGGGCCTCTCGGTCCGGCCGTTCACCCGTCGCCCAGGAGGTTTCACCATGCAGTTCCGCGCACTGCGTCGCGTCGTGACGCTCTCCGTGCTCACCGCCGCGCTGACCGTCGTCCCGGCCTCCGGCGCGTTCGCGGCCGGCACGGCCGACGGGCCCGGTGCCCACGCCGCGGGCAAGTGCTCGGGCACCTTCCAGGTGCTCCACAACGACCACATCGGCACCGTCTCCTTCCCGGCCGGCCCGTACACGATGGTGACGAGCCTGCTGAGCTGCTCGGAGGCCTCGGCGCTGTTCGCCCGCTTCCTGCAGGACTACGACGGGGTGCTGCCGCAGCCGTGGATCCTGCTCGGGCCGATCCGGCGCTTCGTCGAGCAGGGCACGAAGGTCGATTTCCAGGTGACGCCGGTCAAGGCGCCGCCGGTGACGACGCTGCAGTGCCCGGGCACGTTCCAGGTGCTCCACAACGATCGCATCGGGACGATGTCGGTGCCCGCCGGCGCGTACACGATCACGCGCCTGTCGAAGAGCAGCCTCTCGTGCGCATCGGCCTCGCGGCAGTTCGCGTACTTCCTCGACTACGACTGGCGGGGCACCCTGCCCAAGCCGTGGCGCTCGAACGTCGCGGCGAAGCGGTTCTTCACCTCCTCGACGAATGGCTTCGTCGTGAAGCGCACCGGCGGTGGTGGCGGCGGCGGTGGCCGCACGCACGCCCAGTGCCCGGGCACGTTCCGGGTCCTGAGCAACGACCGGATCGGCGCGCTGCGACTGGCGGCCGGCCCGTACACGATCACCGCCTGGGGCGGCCTGAGCTGCTCTAGCGCATCGGCGCTCTTCCGCCAGTTCCTGAGCGACACGTCCGGCAACCTGCCGGCCTCGTGGGTCCTCGAGCCGGAGACGGCGACGTTCCTGCGCGGGCAGGAGGCGTTCCGGGTGAAGCCCGCCTAGTGTCGTGAGTCGAACGATTCACGACACCAGCCCGAAGCGGCGCGCATCGACGCACCCGCGTGCGACGATGCGCGACGTGCCTTCACTGTCGCGTGTCATCCCCGCGGCGCTCGGCGCCGTGGGGCTCGTGCTGTCCGCGCTCGCCTTCGCCGCGCCGGCGTGCGGCGCAGAGCACCGAACCGTTCGCGCTGCGCTGCCGCGGGACCTTCCAGGTCCTCCACAACGACCGGGTCGGCGCGCTGCGGCTGCCCGCAGGGGCCTACGCGATCGGGACCGAGAACCTGAGCTGCGCGCAGGCCGCGAAGCTCCTCGGGCAGTTCCTGCAGGACTGGGACGGGCGCCTGGCGAAGCCGTGGAAGATCGTCACCGCGCGGCGCGAGTTCACGCGCGGCTCCGCCGACACCGACCAGAAGTTCACCGTCACGCCGGCGCCGAAGCCCAAGCCGCCGAACGCCGCGCCCGGCGGCGCCTGCCCGTACTTCACGGTCCTGCGCGCGGACCGGATCGGCCCGCTGCGTCTGCCCGCCGGCCGCTATCGCGTCGGGCTCCTCGGGCGCGGGCTGAGCTGCGACGCGGCCGCGCGGTCGTTCTACGAGTTCCTCTTCGACGCGAGCGGCGCGCTCCCCGCGCCGTGGCGGCTGACGCTCAACGGGACGGCCGCCGGCGCGTTCCGCGACGGCACCTCGGGCTCCGGGTTCACGGTGCAGCGCGCGTTCGCGAGTACCGAGGGCGGCGGGACGTATCCGGCACAGGGCCAGTACTTCTGCCCCGGGACGTTCGTCGTGCAGAACGATGATCCCGTCGGGAAGCTCCTCGTGAAGAAGGGCCGCTATCGCATCACGGTCTTCGGCAGCGTCGACTGCCCGCTGGCGGTGCGCGTGCTGCCCGGGTTCCTCGGCGAGCGCGACGGCGTCCTGGTCTCGCCGTGGAAGCTCCGCGTCGAGACCGGATCGTTCACGCGCGGCACCGGCACGGCGAACGGGTTCCGGATCGAGCCCGCACTGAGGTAGTCAGCACGCGTTCGCGGCCAGCCCGCGCTCGAGCGTCGCGCTGAGGCCCGCATAGGCGGCGTCGAGATCGACGCCCTCGGGGTCGAGCAGGTGCTGGTAGACGAGGCCCCCGAGCGTCGCCGTCAGCAGCGTCGCGATCGTGGCGACCGGCACGTCGGCGCGCAGCTCGCCCGCGCGCACCCCCGGCTCGATCCAACCGGTCGCCGCGCCGCGCAGCCGGCGATGGAGCCCGACGAACCGCTCACGCAGCTCGGGTCGCGGCCCGAGCGCCTCGAAGAGGAGCGTGAAGAAGAGCCGCAGCGGCTCGCCGCTCTCGGCGACGAAGCGCCGGTGGGCGGCGATCCCGCGGCGGATCGCCTCCAGCCCCGTCGCGGTGCCGACGTCCGGGACCAGGACGTCGGCCTCCCAGCGGCCGAACGCGTCCTCGACGACGGCCCAGAGCAGGCCCTCCTTCGATCCGAAGTGCCAGAAGATCGACCCGCGGCTGATCCCCGCGCGCTCGCCGATCGCCTGCACCGAGGCGTCGCGGTAGCCGCGCTCGGCGAACAGCTCGGCCGCGGCCTCGACGAGCCGGCGGCGGCTCGCGTCGCCCTGCTCCTCGCGCTTCGTGCGGGTCGCGCTCGCCATCGACACGTGATCCTAGTCCTTCTATGCCGGATGGTCAGGATGGATCGGTGCGCGTGAGCCGCGCAGGGTCGATCGCCTCCCCCTCCTCGAGCGGCACGCGCGCGGACTCGAGGATCCGGCTGACCGCGTTGTAGTAGGCGACCGTGAGGATGACCTCCATCGTCCGGCGCGTCCCGAGCATCTCGAGCAGCTCGGCGAGCGTCGCGTCGGTGAGGCGCACCGCGCGCGTGATCTCGTCCGCGGCCGCGAGGAGCAGCGAGTCGCGCGCGTCCACGGAGGCGCCGTGGCCGGCGAGCTCGACGTCGTCGTCGGTCATGCCGACGGCGCGCCCGAGGATCTCGTGCTGGTGCCACTCGTAGCTTGCGCCCGTGAGATGCGCGACGCGCAGGATCAGAAGCTCGCGGTCGCGCGGCGGCAGCTCGCTCTCGAGCAGGAGCGAGCTGCCGAACGTCGCGAACGGCCGCAACGTCGGCGGCGCGTGGGCGATCATCCGCAGCACGTTGAGCGGCGGGAGCCTGGCCAGCAGCTCGCGCGTCGCGGGGTCGAGGTCGTCGTCGGCCGGGAGCGGGATCGCGGTCATGGCCCGATCAGAGCGTCCCGCGGCCCGGCCGTCAAGGCCGGGCCGCGGCATCCGGCTCGCCGCCCGCCCGCGGCGCCGTAGGGTGCACCGATGGTCCGCACCCGCAGCTCACTGCCGCTCGCCGCCCTCGCCGTGCTCGTCGCCGCCGCGCCCGCGGCGGCCGCCGACGCCCCGCTGACGGTGCCGAAGGCGGCGCTCGCCAAGGCGCTCACGTGCCAGAAGGCGGTCGCCAAGGCCGAGCGCACGCCCGTCCTGCTCGTGACCGGCACCGGGGTCCCCGGCAGCGCGTCGTGGAACGGCGGCTTTCAGAAGTCGCTCACGAAGGCCGGCCACGCGAGCTGCTTGATCGAGTTCCCGTTCGCCACCACCGGCGACATGCAGATCGCGACGCAGTACGTCGTCTACGGCGTGCGCGAGCTGCAGCGACGCGCCCACCGCCAGGTCGCCGTCTACGGCATCAGCCAGGGCGGCGTGCTCCCGCGCCTGGCGCTGCGCTTCTGGCCGGGCATCCGCAGGCTCGTCTCCGACGCCGTGCTCGTCGCCGGCACGCAGCACGGAACGACGGTGGCGCTCGGCGACGCGACGTCCGCGCCGCCGGCGGTCCTCCAGCAGGGCCGCGCGTCGAAGCTGCTCGCGGCGGCGAACGCCGGCGACGAGACGCCCGGTGCCACCTCCTACACGACCGTCCGCTCGCTCGCCGACGCGATCGTCCAGCCGGTCTCCGGGCCGCAGCCGACGTCGGCGCTCGCGGGCGCGACGAACATCCTCATCCAGGACGTCTGCCCCGGCCGCCGGACTGACCACATCGGCTCCGCGTTCGACTCGGTGAGCTTCGCGGCGCTCGTCGACGCGATCCGCCACCGCGGCACCGCGAAGGTCGCGCGCCTGCCGAAGAACGTCTGCGCCGGCCCGTTCGCGCCGGGCATGCCCGAGGCCGCCACGCGGCAGCTGATCGGCGCCGGCTACACGATCGCCCTCGGCAAGATCACCGCGCAGCCGAAGGTCAGCGCCGAACCCGCGCTGCGCCCGCCGTTCAGCGGCTGAGCGGTGCGCGCGCCGCGGGCGCGTGCGGCTCGTGCGCGCCGAGGTGCCGGCGCAGGAAGAAGAGCTGGTCGGCGATCGCGCGCTCGCGCATCGGCGACTCGTAGATCCCGGTGTGGTCCATCGGATAGCGGCGCACCTCCGCACGTCCCGGGGCCCCGAAGGCGACGCGTTGCGCGGCGTCGGGCGGGGTGAGCTCGTCACGGTCGCCCAGGACGAAGAGGATCGGGCAGCGGATCTCGCCGACCCTCCGGCCGGGGCGGTAGCCGCCGATCTCGAGTATCGAGCGCGCGCAGACCTCGTTGCGCCACGTCGGGCCGGCGACGGCCGTGAAGCGCTCAGCATCCGGCGAGGTCAGCACGGCCAGATCGCCGGGGGCGCCGGTGATCGGCAGGCGCAGCGGCTCGGCGCCGCGCGCGCCGCGGGCTGCGTCGCGCAGGGCGAGGACGAGCCCGCGCGCGCTCCCGGCCCCGTCACGGCGCAGGGCGCGCCCGAGGCCGGCGAGCCCGTCCACGTGCGGCGTCTGCGCGACGACGGCGGCCACGCGCGCGTCGCGCGCGGCGTGGTGCAGCACGTGGCCGCCCGCGTACGACGTGCCCCACAGGACGATCCGGTCGGGGTCCACACGGTCGAGCGAGCGCGCGAACGCGGTGGCGGCCGCCCAGTCCTCGTGCTGGCGCGCCACCGAGACGAGCTGGCGGGGCTCGCCCTCGCTCGCGCCGAGGTGGCGGTGGTCGAAGAGCAGCACGTCGAGGCCCGCGGCCGCGAACGCCTCGGCGAACGGCTCGATGCCGCAGTCGCGCGTCGCGCCGAAGCCGTGGGCCATCACGACGCACGGCCGGCCCGCGGCGCCGCCGAACGCCGCCCCGTCGCCGGCGTAGTGCCAGGCCGCGCACAGGACGCCGCCGCTCGGGAACCGCACGTCGCGGCGCTCAGGCACGGGACCCCGAGCGCGCGGCTGCGCGGGCGCGGCCGTCGGGCACGATCCGGCGGCGCAGTTCGCGCTCGTAGACGTAGAAGTCGAGCTGCATCGTGTGGCGTGGGCGGTCCGAGAAGTGCGCGAGGAAGCGCTCCTCGTCGGCGGCGATCTCACGCTCCATCGTCGCCTCGTCGGGCGGCGCCCACTCGCCCGCGAGCCAGCGCGCGGCGAGCTTCGACTGCGCCTCGGCGAACGGGAAGATCGTCGGGATCGCCTGGGCCAGCCCGATGAACGCGAGGTCGTCGATGCCCGGCTTGAACATCCGCTTCCAGAGCGGCAGCACGTTCCCCGGCGCGCTGAGGAACTCCGGGTCGAAGAACGGGAAGCTCACGTTGTAGCCCGTCGCGTAGATGATCGCGTCCAGCGGCTCGACGGTCCCGTCGGCGAAGCGCACGCGGTCGCCCAGCAGCTCGGCGACGTTCGGCTTGGCCTGCGCGTCGCCCGAGCCCAGGCGCACGAGCAGCTCGCTCGAGACCGTGGGGTGCGCCGAGAGGAAGCGGTGGTCGGGGTTCGGCAGCCCGAAGTCCTCCATGTTGCCGGAGACCAGGCGCGGGAACGGCTGCGCCAGGCGGCGCTGCAGACGCCCGGAGAGCCACGGGATCGTCTTGAAGACCTGGTCGGTCGGTCGGCCGAAGACGTACTTCGGGACGACCCAGGCTCCGCTGCGCGTCGAGAGCAGCGTCCGCTCGCTGACGCCCTTGCGCGCGAGCTCGCTGACGATGTCCACCGCGCTGTTGCCGATACCCACGACGAGCACGCGCCGTCCCACGAGGTCGAGCGGCTCACTCGGATCGATGTAGTCGTGCGAGTGGATCACCGGGCCGTCGAACGTCCCGGGGAACGGCGGGTCCGGGTAGCTCGGGTCCCAGTGGTGGCCGTTGGCGACGAGCAGCGCATCGAAGCGCCGCACGTCACCGCCGGCCAGGTGGATGTCCCAGCCGCCGTCCGCGAGCCGCGCGGCGCGCTCGACCTCGCGGCCGAAGGCGATCCCCTCGCGCAGGCCGAAGGCGTCGGCGTACTCGTGCAGGTACTCGAGCACCTCGGCGTGGTGGGGGTAGTCCGGGAAGCGCTCGGGCATCGGGAAGTCCCGGAAGGAGATCGACGGCTTGGAGATGTCGATGTGCAGCGAGCGGTAGGCGGACGAGCGCCCGTTCGGGTTGCGGAAGTACCAGTTCCCGCCGAGGTCGTCGCCGGCCTCGAAGCACGTGTACGGGACGCCGAAGTCCGCCAGCGCCTTGCCGGCGGTCAGCCCGCTGACCCCGGCCCCGATGATGCAGACGTTCGGTGGCTCGGCCATGGCGCCGATCATGCCATGAGGCCAGGGTCAGTCGTCCTCGCGCTCGCGCTCGCGCAGCGTGTGCGCCTCGAGCACCGTGCGCGCCGCCTTCGGCGCGAGCGGCGATCCGCCGGCGACGGCCTCGCGCACGCCGCGCAGCACCTCATCGGGATCGGCGTCCTTCAGGAGGTAGCCGACCGCGCCCGCCTCGATCGCCCCGAGGATCCGCGCGCGGTCGGAGAACGCGGTGAGGATCACGATCTGCGCGCCGGGCTGGGCCTCGTGCAGGAGCGCCGTCGCCTCGACGCCGTCCATCACCGGCATGTCGAGGTCCATCAGCACGACATCGGGCTGGAGCTCGGAGGCGCGCAGCAGCGCGTCGCGCCCGTTCTGGGCCTCCCCGACGATCTCCACGTCGCCGGCGGTGGCGAACAGCGATCCGAGCCCGCTGCGCAGGATCTCCTGGTCGTCGACGATGAGGACGCGGATCATCGGGGGATCTCCAGTCGGATCGTGGTTCCGCGGCCCGGAGCGGAGCGCACGCCGAACGCGCCGCCGAGGTCGTGAACATTGTCAGACATCATGCGCAGGCCGAAATGCCGCGAGCTGTCGGAGGTCACCGTATCGTCGAACCCGCGCCCGTCGTCGGCGACGACGAGCACGTTCGAGCCGTTCTCCCGCGCAAGCTGCACGTCGACCTTCGACGCGCCGGCGTGCTGGGCGACGTTGCGCAGCGCCTCCTGGGCGACCCGGTAGACGAGCGCCTCGTCGGTCGTCGGCAGCGTGACCTCGGGGTCGACGTCGAGGTTCGCCTCGACGCCGTCCGCGCGCAGTGGCGCGAGCAGGTCGCCGAGCGCGGCGGCGATGCCCTCGCGCTGGAGCGTCGGCGGATAGAGGTCGATGAGCATCGTGCGCAGCTCGCGGATCGTCTGGCGCGTGCTCTCGGCGGCGGCGTCGACGAGCTCGGTCGCGCCGTCTCGCTCACCGTTCTCCAGGCGCTTGGACGCCGCGCGCAGCCCGTAGCTCACCGACGCCAGACGCTGCACCGGCCCGTCGTGCAGGTCGCGCGCGATGCGCCGGCGCTCGAGGTCGGAGGCCTCGATCGCGCTGCCGAGCAGCGCCTCGCGCTCCTCCTGGCCGCGACGCAGCCGCCGGGCCATCTGCGCGGCCATCGGCACCTGCACGAGCCACAGGAGGATCAGCCCGCCGAGAACGATCGGCGCGATCGACTTCCACGTGTCGCTGCCGCTCGCGGCCTCGGCTCCGTAGCGCAGGTACGCCTCGTAGAGGACCCGTCGACCTCCGGGTGCCGGGAGCGTGACGTACACCTCGACGAGCTTCTCGGTCTGGCGTTCGAAGGCGTTCTCGGCGCCACCGGTCGTGGTCACCTCGGCGACCGTGCCGCCGCTGCGCAGCGCCGACGCCGCGTCCTCCTTGAACGGGAAGCGCCGGCCGACGAGGCGCGCCTCGTCGGAGTAGATGACGCGCGCGTCGTCGGTCCAGAGCTTCACCCGGACGATCGGCTCGTGCAGCACGCGGTCGCGGATCATCCGGTCGAACCGCGCGATCGCGCGCGGGTCGCCGTTCAGCAGCGCGGGCGTGAGCTGCGGCTCGATGATCCCCCGGCCCGTCAGGTGCGTGACCGCCTTGGCCTCCGCGACGGCGTTGTCGCGCACCTGGTGCTCGACGACCCTGTAGACGCCCCAGGCGAGGAGCGTCATCGCGATCAGGCCGCTGATCGCAAAGCGCAGGACGGCGGACCGCCCGATCCGGCGTGTGTCCTGCGCCTCCTGTCGATCCTGTCGGCGGCCCCCCACGGACATCGCTCCTGCAGCCTAGAACCCAGGCGGGCCGTCGGCCCTGCGGGAACCCGCAGACGTGCCGTGCATCAGGTTCCGCTCACCCCGAGCTCACCCGCGCGGATCCGCGCCGCCATGTCGCTGGATTCGGCGCGGTAGGCGGTGCCGTCCTCGAACTCGATCACCGGCAGGTAGACCTGCCCGGAGAGCTCCTTGATCGTGGTGCGCCGGCCGCGGGGGAAGCCCCACTCCTTGACGACCTCGTACGGGATCCCCTGCTCGTCGAGCGCCTTCTGGACCTTCCAGCACGAGTCGTGGTCGGTGTGCAGGAACGTGAACGGGCAGCGGTGCAGCTTGATGGCCATGGGCGCAGCGTAACGGCCGCTCGGCGCGGCGTATCCGGTCGATCTACGGTCGTCGTTCGACGGGCGGGCGCCGGAGCATCACGGGAGACCGATGCCCGCGCTGCTCCTCATCGCCGCCGTCGTTCTCGTCGTCGTGGTGCTGGTCGCGTCCCGGAGTCCGGTCGTCGGAGCATCGCTCTGCACGGATCCCGCAGGCCCCTCCGCACGGACCGCGGATGTACGCGACGCGCGTGGGTGTGATCGTGGGCCCAGATCCTCCGAGGTGTTCCAGATGCGCGGTCTTCGATTCTTCGTCGTCGTCTTGGCGCTGTTCGCGCTGCCGGCCTCCTGCGCCCCCGCTGCGCAGCGCAGCACGAAGCGCACCGTGTCGGTGACGCCGAAGTCCGTCCTCGCCGGTGGGTCGCTGACGGTCAGCGGCCGGAACTGGCCACGGCGCGTGCGGGTGCAGCTGCTGATCGGCCCGCCGTACAGCGAGGCGGATCCCGTCGGGTCGGTCACGACGACCGCGCACGGCGCGTTCCGCAGGACACTGCGGATCAGCTCCGCGGCCACCCCCGGTCGCTCCGTGCTCCTCGCCTGCCGGCGCTCATGCCGCGTGAAGGCGCAGACCTCGTTCCGGATCCTCGCCGGGCCCGCGGGCGCTGCGGCAACGCGCACCTGCGGCCACGTCGACGTCCCGGGCGGCCGGGCGTGGGGGATCCGCGCGACGCGCACGACGTGCGCCGTGGGGCGCTCGGCCGCAAGGACGTGTCTGCGGGGGACGCGTCCCAAGGGCTGGGGCGTGCGCTCACAACTCGCGCACCGATCGCACGACGCTGCGCTCGGGCTCGCGGGTCGTGACGTTCCAGCTCGTCGGCGGGGGTGGCTGCATCCCGGCGTGAGCGGTGCGTCGCCCGGTACGGTTCGGGCGTGAACGACGGCGACCCGCGCATCATCATCGTCGGCACCGGATTCGGCGGGATCGCGGCGGCGATCGAGCTGCAGGCCCACGGCTTCGGCGACCTGACGCTCCTCGACCGCGCGCCGGGCCTCGGCGGCACGTGGCGCCACAACACCTACCCGGGCGCGGCCTGCGACGTCCCGAGCCACCTGTACTCGTTCTCGTTCGCCCAGCGGCGCGACTGGACGCGCCTGTGCTCGCCCCAGAGCGAGATCCTCGCCTACCTCGAAGGCATCGCCCGCGAGTACGCGATCGACCGCCGGATGGAGTTCGGCGTCGAGGTCGAATCGTGCGCCTGGGATGACGCCGCGCGGACGTGGACCGTCACGGCGCAGGACGGGCGCTCGTGGGAGGGCGACGCGGTGATCGTCGCCACCGGACAGCTGCACCGGACCGCCCACCCCCGGATCCCCGGCCTCGGGGACTTCGCCGGCCACGCGTTCCACTCGGCGCAGTGGGATCACGAGCTACGACCTGCGCGGCAGGCGCGTCGGCGTGATCGGCACGGGTGCCAGCGCGGTCCAGTTCGTCCCCGAGGTCGCGAAGGAGGCTGCGCGGCTCACCGTGTTCCAGCGCTCGGGCAACTGGTTCATGCCGCGGCGCAACCGCTCCTACCCCGGCCCGATCCTCTGGGCGATCCGCCATGTGCCCGGGGTCCAGGCGTTCCGGCGGCGCTTCATGTACCAGTACGGCGAGTCGCTGACGCTCATGATCCGCCACCCGCGGACCGTTCGGCCTGCTCGGCCGGCTGCGCTCGACGCTGTTCATGCGCTGGCAGGTCCCCGACCGCGAGCTGCGCCGGCGGATCTGGCCGGACTACACCTTCGGCTGCAAGCGGGTGCTGTTCAGCTCGGCGTTCCTGCCGGCGCTCGGGCGGCCGAACGTCGAGCTCGTCGCCGAGCCGATCACGCGGATGACCGCCAGCGGGCCCGCAGACGGCGGACGGCCGCGTCCACGAGCTCGACTGCGTCATCTACGGCACCGGCTTCCGGACGAACGACTTCATGTTCCCGATGGAGATCCGCGGCGCCGGCGGACGGTCGCTGCGCGAGGCGTGGGCGGACGGCCCGCACGCCCACCTCGGCATGACCGTGCCCGGGTTCCCGTCGCTGTTCGTCATGTACGGGCCGAACACGAACACCTCCGGCGGCTCGATCGTCGTCTACCTCGAGAGCCAGGCCGCGTACATCCGCCAGGCGCTGGCACTCGTGCGCGACCGCGGCGCGGCCGCGATCGAGGTCCGCCCCGACGTCGAGGCCGCGAGCGACCGCGCGGTGCAGGAGCGCTTCCGGGGCACCGCGTGGACGCGCTGCGACTCGTGGTACCGCGACGAGGCCGGCCGGATCGTCGCGAACTGGCCGGGCTACATGCGTGAGTACGAGGAGCGCACGCGCGTGCTCGACCCGGCCGACTTCGAGCTCGTGCCGGTGGCCGAGCCCGAGCGCGTGACCGCATAGGCCGGGCGGGGACCGGCGCGCACGTTCAGGACGACACCGCGCGGATCGCCGTGTCGAGGGCCTCCGGGACGTCGGCGACCAGCACGTGGCTGCCGTCGGCGACGACCCGTCGGCCGCCGACGATCACGTCGCGGACGTCCGTCGCGGAGGCCGCGAACACGAGCGACTCGAGCAGCGTCGAGGACTCCGACCCGGCGAGGCGGACGGAGTCGAGCCCGACCGTGACGAGGTCCGCCGCGGCGCCGGCGGCGAGGCGGCCCGCGCCCGCCCATCCGAGCGACGCGTGCCCGTCGGCGGTCGCCGCGCGCATCAGGTCCGAAGCGGCCCAGTGCCCGCGGCGCTCGGAGGCGAGCCGCTCGTCGAGCTCCATCGCGCGCCCCTCCTCGAAGAGGTCCACGACGGCGTTGCTGTCGGTGCCCAGCGCCAGCGGCGCGCCGGCATCGGCCAGCGCCCGGGCCGAGCCGATCCCGTCGGCGAGGTCGCGCTCGGTCGTCGGGCACATGCAGACCGTCGTTTGCGATCCGCCCAGCAGCGCACGGTCGTCGTCGCTGAGGTGCGTTCCATGAATGACAGACGACCGCGCTCCGAGCGCTCCGTGGTCCGCGAGCAGGCGTGCGGGCGTGCGGCCGTGTGCCCGCAGGCACTCCTCGTTCTCTGCCCGCTGCTCGGACACGTGGGCGTGGAGTGGAGCCCGGCGCTCGTGCGCCCACGCGGCGACGACGCCGAGCTGTGCCGCCGGCACCGCCCGGACCGAGTGGATCGCCGCCCCGACGCGCGCATGCGGAGCCTCGCGCAGATCCGAGACGCGGGTCGCCCACGCCTCGGCGTCGCCGTCGCCGAAGCGCAGCTGCGGGCCCGCGAGCGCCTGATCGAACCCGCCGGCGAGGTAGCACGCGTCCAGCAGCGTGATCCGGATGCCGGCGTCCTCGGCCGCCGCCACGAGGGCCTCGCCGAACGCGTTGGCGTCGGCGTAGCGGCCGCCGCCCACGTCGTGGTGCACGTAGTGGAACTCGCCGACGCAGACGATCCCAGCGAGTGCCATCTCGGCGTAGGTCGCGCGCGCGAGCGCGTAGTAGGTGTCGGGCGTGAGCCTGCCCGCGACCGCGTACATGTCCTCGCGCCACGTCCAGAACGTGCCGCCGGAGCGGTGCGTGCGTCCCCGCAGTGCGCGCTGGAAGGCGTGCGAGTGCGCGTTCGCCAGACCCGGGAGCGTGACGCCGCGCAGGTGCGTCGCGCCGGGCGGACGGTCGACGCCGGGGCGGACCGCGGCGATCCGGTCGCCGTCGACCTCGATCACCACGTCGGCGCTCGTGCGGTCGCCGCCCAGCCACGCGTGGTCGGCGAAGAACGTGGTCACGCACCCTCCATCGGCACGCGCACGCCGCGCTCGTGCGCGACCTCGCTCGCCCGGTCGTAGCCCGCGTCGACGTGCCGGATGATCCCCATGCCCGGATCGTTCGTGAGCACGCGCTCGAGCTTCTGGGCGGCCAGCTGCGTCCCGTCGGCAACGCAGACCTGCCCGGCGTGGATCGAGCGGCCGATGCCGACGCCTCCGCCGTGATGGATCGAGACCCACGAAGCGCCGGAGGCGACGTTCACCATCGCGTTGAGCAGCGGCCAGTCGGCGATCGCGTCGGAGCCGTCGAGCATCGCCTCGGTCTCCCGGTAGGGCGAGGCGACCGAGCCGCAGTCGAGGTGGTCGCGGCCGATCACGATCGGCGCCTGCACCGCGCCGCTCTCGACGAGCTCGTTGAAGCGCAGGCCGGCCCGGTGGCGCTCGCCGTACCCGAGCCAGCAGATCCGGGCCGGCAGACCCTCGAACCGGACCTTGTCGGCGGCGAGCCGCATCCAGCGCGTGAGCGACTCGTTCTCGGGGAACAGGTCGAGGACGGCACGGTCCGTGGCGGCGATGTCGCGCGGGTCACCGGAGAGGGCCGCCCAGCGGAACGGACCCCGGCCCTCGCAGAACAGCGGCCGGATGTACGCCGGTACGAAGCCGGGGAACGCGAACGCGCGCTCGTACCCGCCGAGCTGCGCCTCCGCGCGGATCGAGTTGCCGTAGTCGAAGACCTCTGCGCCGCGGTCCTGGAACCCGACCATCGCCTCGACATGGCGCGCCATCGACTCGCGGGCGCGCGCGATGAACTCCTCCGGCTGCGTGCGAGCGGCCTGTGCCCAGTCCTCGAAGGCGATGCCGATCGGGAGGTAGGCGAGCGGATCGTGCGCGGAGGTCTGGTCGGTGACGACGTCGATCGGCGCGCCGGCGGCGAGCAGCCGCGGCACGACGTCGGCGCAGTTGCCGAGCACGCCGATCGACAGCGGGCGACGTGCGTCACGGGCCGCGACGGCCAGGCGCAGCGCGTCGTCGAGGTCGTCGGCCTCGACGTCGAGGTATCCGTGCTCGATCCGGCGTGCGATCCGCGACGGGTCGACGTCGACGCAGATCGCCACGCCGCCGGCCATCGTGACCGCGAGCGGCTGGGCGCCGCCCATGCCGCCGAGGCCGCCCGTCAGCGTGATCGTCCCGGCGAGCGAACCGCCGAAGCGCTTGGCTGCGACGGCGGCGAACGTCTCGTAGGTCCCCTGGAGGATTCCCTGGCTCCCGATGTAGATCCACGAGCCGGCGGTCATCTGCCCGTACATCGTCAGGCCGAGGGCCTCGAGGCGGCGGAACTCCTCCCAGGTCGCCCAGTCGCCGACGAGGTTCGAGTTGGCGAGCAGCACGCGTGGTGCCCACTCGTGGGTGGTGAGCACGCCGACCGGCCTGCCCGACTGCACGAGCAGCGTCTCGTCCTCGCGCAGCGTGCGCAGCGTGCGCACGATCGCGTCGAACGACGCCCAGTCGCGCGCCGCCTTGCCGGTCCCCCCGTACACGACGAGCTCCTCCGGGTGCTCGGCGACCTCGGGGTCGAGGTTGTTCTGCAGCATCCGCAGGGCCGCCTCCTGCTGCCAGCCGCGGCAGGAGAGCTCGGTCCCGCGTGCGGCGCGGATCGTCCGGGTGGTGTCGGTCATGGGTGCTCCTCGAACCTCGTCGGTTGACGGTCGGGCCTGCGCATCAGTCGAGCCGGCCGGTCACGGGCTCCGCGGCGCGGCGCACGCCGCCTGCGCGGACGAACGCGACTGCGGACTCGATCTCAGGTGCCATGAAGCGGTCACCGCCGGGGCCGGGGGCCGTCTCGCGGAGCGCGTCGATGACCGCCGCCGTGGCGGGGGCCGGCGTGAGCGGGGCGCGCAGCTCGATCCCGCGCGCGGCGACCAGCAGCTCGATCGCCAGCACCCGCGTCAGTCCGTCGACCGACCGCCGGAGCTTGCGCGCGGCGGACCACCCCATCGAGACGTGGTCCTCCTGCATCGCGGAGCCGGGGATCGAGTCGACGCTCGCCGGCACGGCCAGCCGCTTGAGCTCGGAGACGATCGCCGCCTGCGTGTACTGCGCGATCATCGCGCCCGAGTCCACGCCGGGGTCCGCAGCCAGGAACGCCGGCAGCCCGTGGCTGCGCGCGACGTCGAGGAACCGATCCGTGCGGCGCTCGGCGATGCCCGCGACGTCGGCGGCGACGATCGCCAGGAAGTCGAGCGCGTAGCCGAGCGGCGCGCCGTGGAAGTTGCCGTTGGACTCGACGCGGCCGTCGCGCATGATCACCGGGTTGTCGACCGCCGCCCGCAGCTCGCGCCCGGCGACCGCGGCAGCGTGGTCGACGGTGTCGCGCGCGGCGCCGCAGACCTGTGGCGCGCAGCGCAGCGAGTACGCGTCCTGCACGCGCGTGTCCTGTGGCCCCCGGTGGCTCGCGACGATCGCGCTGCCGGCGAGGGCCGCGCGGATGTTCGCCGCGGACGCCGCCTGCCCCGGGTGCGGGCGCAGCTCCTGCAGGTCGGCGGCGAACACGCGGTCGGTGCCGAGCAGGCCCTCGACGCTCATCGCGGCGGTGATGTCCGCGACGGTCAGGAGCTCGCGCAGGTCGACGATCGCCAGCACGAGCATGCCGAGCATCCCGTCGGTGCCGTTGATCAGCGCGAGACCCTCCTTCTCGCTGAGGACGACGGGCTCGATCCCGGCCTCGGCGAGCGCGTCCGCCGCGGCCCGCAGCTCGCCCGCGGCATCGCGGACGGGGCCCTCGCCGACGAGCGCGAGCGCGCAGTGCGCGAGTGGTGCGAGGTCGCCCGAGCAGCCGAGCGAGCCGTACTCGTGCACGACCGGCGTGATCCCCGCCGACAGGATCGCGGCATAGGTCTCGGCGGTCACGGGGCGGACGCCCGTGCGGCCGGTCGCGAGGGTCGCGAGCCGCAGCAGCATCAGCGCGCGGACGACCTCGCGCTCGACCTCCGGCCCCGAGCCCGCCGCGTGGCTGCGCACGAGACTGCGCTGCAGCTGCACGCGCCGGTCCAGCGGGATATGGCGGGTCGCGAGCGCCCCGAACCCGGTCGAGACGCCGTAGCGGGGCCGCGAGTCGTGGGCGAGGGCGTCGACGATCGCGCGGCTCTCGCCGATCTCGTGCAGCGCGGCGGGTGTGAGCTCCACCGGGGCGTCGTCCCGCGCGACCGCGACGACGTCCTCGAGCGTGAGGGCCCGGTCACCGATGCAGATCGCTCGTGTCGAGCTCATGGCCGCATTGAAGCCGCGCGCCGTCCCCGCGTCACCACATTGACCCAGGCTGTGTCTCGGATCTGAGACACTATGCGCGTGCCCAACGCGCCTGCAGCGACGCAGGCCCTTGCCGTGCTCCGGCTGCTGGCACGACATGCTTCCCCGATGCCGGCGGCCGCGATCGCGCGCGAGCTCGGCCTGCCGCGATCGACGGTCTACCACCTGCTCGCGGCGCTGCGCGATGCGGGCTTCGTCGTCCATCTCCCGGAGGAGCGCCGCTACGGCCTCGGCGTCGCCGCCTTCGAGCTCGGGTCCGCGTACTCGCGCCAGGAGCCGTTGCGCTGGATCGCCCAGCCGGTGCTGGCCCGGCTCGTGGATGCGACCACGCACAGCGGGCACCTCGCCGTGCTCCATGGGCGTGACGTGCTCTACGTCATCGAGGAGCGGGCGGCGGGCCGCCCGAGTCTCGTCACGGACGTCGGCGTCCGGCTGCCGGCGCAGCTGACCGCCAGCGGGCTCGCGATGCTCGCGGCGCTCCCGGCGCAGCAGGTCCGGGCGCTGTTCCCGAGCCGCCGCGCGCTCGTCCAGCGTGACGGCCGGGGACCGGCGTCGATCACGCAGTTGCAGCAGCTGCTGAGCGAGGTCCGCCAGGCGGGTGCCGCGCAGGAGCACGGCTCGGTGACGCCGGGCTACTCGTCCGTCGCCGCCGCCGTCCTCGATCACGGCGGGCACCCGGCGGCCGCCGTCGCGCTGACCTTCCCGGCCGTCGAGGTGGACCACGCCGGGCGCGAGCTGCTCGCCGCGCGCGTGAGCCGCGCGGCGTCGCAGATCTCCGGGCGGATCCGCGGCCGGCGGGCGGAGGCGGGCGCGAACCACGCGACCGATTCCGACTAGGCTCGCGCCGCATGAGCGTCCTCCCGATCGCGACCGTCGGCGATCCCGTGCTGCGGGCACCCGCGCGCGAGGTCGGTCGCGAGGCGCTCGCCTCACCCGCGGTGCAGCGGCTCATCGACGACATGATCGACACGATGCGCGCCGCCGGCGGCGCCGGGCTCGCCGCCAACCAGATCGGCGAGCTGTTGCGGATCGCGGTGATCGAGGTCGACCACAACCCGCGCTATCCGTACAAGCCGCCGATCCCGCTGACCGTGATCGCCGACCCCCGGATCGAGCCCGTGGGCGATGAGACGGTCGCGATCAACGAGGGCTGCCTGTCGGTTCCCGACCTTCGCGGCACGCTCGAGCGCCACGTGACGATCCGGGTGCGCTGGCTCGACCGCGACGGCGTCGAGCACGACGAGATCCGCCGCGGCCTGACGGCCGGCACCTTCCAGCACGAGGTGGACCATCTCGACGGCATCCTGTTCCTCGATCGCGTGACCGATCCCACGACGTTCACCACCTGGGAGCAGTTCGAGCGCCATCACCGCGACGCGTTCGTCAGGCGCATCACCGCGTTCGTGGAGCGCGTCGGCTCGTGAGCCGGTCGTCATGACCACGCTGGTCGTCGACCGGATCGGCGTGCTCGTCACGAACGACCCGGCGCTCGGCGAGGGCGCGCTCGGCATCGTCCGCGACGCCGCGCTCGTGCTCGCCGACGGGCGCGTGGCGGCGATCGAGCGCGCCGGGACGGCCGTCGCCGACGAGCGCCTCGACGCCGCGGGGCGCTGCGTGATCCCGGGCTTCGTGGACAGCCACACGCACCTCGTGTTCGCCGGCGAGCGCGGCGAGGAGTTCGCTGCGCGCATGGCCGGCGCGCCGTATGAGGCCGGCGGCATCCGCATCACGGTGGCGGCGACCCGGGCGGCCTCGCGCGCGGAGCTGGCGGCGCAGGCGGCAGCGCGGCGGGCCGAGGCGCTGCGCGCGGGCATCACGCACCTGGAGGTCAAGTCCGGCTACGGGCTCGACGTCGCGACCGAGCAGCGGCTGTGCGATGTCGCGGCCGACCTCACCGACGACGTGACGTTCCTCGGCGCACACGTCGTGCCCGCCGAGTACGAGGGCCGTGCCGACGACTACGTCGCGCTCGTCTGCGGCGAGATGCTCGCCGCGTGCGCCCCGCGGGCTCGCTGGATCGACGTGTTCTGCGAGGACGGTGCCTTCGACGAGGCGCAGTCGCGCGCCGTGCTCGAGGCGGGCCGCGCGGCGGGCCTCGGGCTGCGCGTCCACGGGAACCAGCTCGGCCCCGGGCCGGGCGTGCGCCTCGCGGTGGAGCTGGGTGCGGCCTCCGTCGACCACTGCACGCACCTGACCGATGAAGACGTCGCGGCGCTCGCGGCGAGCGAGACCGTCGCGACCTTCCTCCCGGCGACGGACTTCTCGACGCGCCAGCCGTATCCCGACGCGCGGCGCGTGATCGACGCCGGCGCGACCGTCGCGGTGGCGACGAACTGCAATCCGGGCTCGAGCTACACGACGTCGATCAGCTTCTGCATCGCACTCGCCGTCCGCGACATGGGCATGACGATCGACGAGGCGCTTCGGCGCCGCGACGCGCGGCGGGGCACGCGCGCTGCGTCGTGCCGACGCCGGCCACCTCGCGCCCGGCGCGCTCGCCGACGCCGTCGTCCTGGACGCCCCGTCGCACGCGCACCTCGTCTACCGGCCCGGCGTGCCGCTGATCGCGGCCACGATCAGCGGCGGGCGCGTCGCGTGGGCGGCGCCCGGCCGCGGGGTGGGCCGGATCGACCCCGCATAGCGACGCCGATCCCGGCCACCGCGGCGCAGGCGCCGGAGACCCGGCGCCGGGCCGACGACCGGCCTGCGACTCTCGGTGGGTGAATCCCGGACGCCGCATCGTCCTCGCGCTCGTCGCGCTCGCCGTCGTCGCCGGCGTGTGGGTCGCCTCGCGCGGTGGCGGCGACGAACGGCCGGGCGGCCGGCCGGCGACGGTGGAGCGCGGCGTCGTGTTCGGCCTGTCCGGCGAGCGGCCGGAGGTGTTCGCCGACCCGCGCTACCGGGCGCTCGGCCTGCGGTACGCGCGCGTCCAGGCCTCGTGGGACCTCCTGCTTCCCGCGCACGCGAGCGCGACGCGCTACCCCGGTCTCGCCGACGAGCGCCAGCGCCTGGCGGCGTGGTTCGTCGCCGCGCGCGCGGCCGGGGTGCGCGAGGTCCTGCTCGCGGTGAAGGCCTCGCGCGACCTGCCGCGCGAGCGCCCCGACGCCGAGGCGTATTCCGAGGGTGCGGGCCGGCTCGTCGCGTGGCTCGACGGCCAGGGGTTCGGCGCCCTGATCACCGCCGTCTCGGCCTGGAACGAGCCGAACCTGCGCGACGCCGACGCCGCGGGAGCCGAGCGCGCGGGGCGGTACTTCGCCCGCATCCGGCGGCTCTGCGCCGCCCGCGGATGCACGCCGGTCGCCGGCGACTTCTCCGACCGCGGGTTCACGCGCGCGTACTTCGACGCCTACCGCCGGGGCACCGGGGTCGCCCCGGGCCTGTGGGCCTGGCACGCGTACGAGGACGCCTGGACGCGCGACCGCGACGCGTCGCTTCCGCGCCTGCGGGCGATGCTCGGGCTCGTCGGCCCGCAGGCCGAGGTCTGGCTCACCGAGCAGGGCGGGATCGTGCGCCGCGGGCGACCGGGCGGCGACGGGCGGATCGCGCAGACGCCCGCGCGGGCGAACGCCGATCTCGCGTTCCTGCTCACGCGCGCCGCGCGCGCGGACCCGCGGATCACGCGCTTCTACGGCTACCAGTGGCAGGGCGAACCGGCGCCGAAATGGGACAGCGGGCTGATCGCGCCCGACGGGAGCGCTCGGTCCGCGTACTGCACGTTCGCGGCGGCGGTGGGCGCAGACGTGGCGGCGTGCGCGTGACGGGGTCGCGGAATCGGCACCGGCCGCTGCGGGGCCGACAGGCCGGATCTGCTGACATGTGCGGATGACCGGCGATCGGCGCAGCAGCTCGAGGGTTCTCGGCCGGGGCGGCCCCGCCGTCTTCCCGCTGGGCCTCGGGTGCATGGGGATGTCCGACTTCTACGGGCCCGCCGACGACGCCGAGAGCATCGCCACGATCCGTGCGGCGCTCGACGCCGGCGTCACGCTGCTCGACACCGGCGATTTCTACGGCATGGGGCACAACGAGCTGCTGCTCCGCGATGCGCTGCGCGGGCGTCCCCGCGACGCGGTCCTCATCAGCGTCAAGTTCGGTGCGCTGCGTGGTCCGGACCGGCGATGGGGCGGTGTCGACGGGCGCCCGGCGGCGGCCTGGGACGCGCTCGGGTACTCGCTGCGGCGCCTCGGGACCGACCATGTCGACGTCTACCGCCTCGCGCGCGTGGACCCGGCCGTGCCGATCGAGGAGTCGGTCGGCGCGATCGCCGAGATGGTGCAGGCGGGGTACGTGCGGCACGTCGGCCTCTCCGAGGCCGGCGCCGACACGATTCGCCGCGCACACGCCGTCCATCCGATCAGCGACCTGCAGATCGAGTACTCCCTCGTCTCGCGTGGGATCGAGGACGAGATCCTGCCGGTGTGCCGGGAGCTCGGCATCGCCGTGACGGCCTACGGCGTCCTGTCCCGCGGGCTCATCAGCGGCCATTGGTCGGCGGACACCACGCCCGGCCCCGGGGACTTCCGCAGCCACGCCCCGCGGTTCGCGGCCGAGAACCTCGAGCGCAACCTGCGCCTCGTCGACGAGCTGCGGGTGGTCGCGGACGCGAAGGGTGTGAGCGTCGCCCAGGTCGCGATCGCGTGGGTGCTCGCGCGGGGGCCGGACATCATCCCGCTGGTCGGCGCCCGTCGCCGCGACCGGCTCTCCGAGGCGCTGGGCGCGCTCGAGGTGGAGCTCGGGCCCGAGGATCTCCAGCTGCTCGAGGCGGCGGTCGCACCGGGGTCGGTGGCCGGGGACCGCTACCCGCCCGAGCAGATGGCGCACCTCGACAGCGAGCGGTAGCCCAGCGGCGCGTCGTCAGAGCTGCCCGACGTCCGTCTCGAGCCCGAGCGCGAGGCGGCCCGTGAGCTCCCACGTCGCCGCACCGACGAGGGCGTGCTGCGTGGCGACGTGCACGTCCCGGTGGCGGCGCTGCAGCGGGCTCGACGCGTACACGGCGCTCCCGCCCGCCAGCGCGTACATGTCGTCCGTGACACGCGCCGACGTCTCGGTCGCATGCGTGGCCGCGCGGCGCAGCGCCGCGCGGTCCGCGACGCCGATCGGCGCGCCGGCCCGGGCGGCGCCCCACGCGCCGGCGACGGCCGCCGCCACGAGCGACCGGGCGGCGTCGAGCGCCGCCTGCGCGCGTGCGACGCGCGCCTGGGTGTCGGGGCGGGCGGCGAGCGGCCGCGTCGAGCCGGTGGGCGTCTTGCCGCCGGCCAGGGCGACGAGGTCCGCGGTCGCCGCCCCGGCGATCCCGAGGGTCACGGCCGCGATCGACAGCGCGAGCAGGCCGAAGGCGGGGAACGCGTGCAGCGGCGTGGCGGTCCGCGGCGCGTCGGTGATGAGCGACGCCGAGCGCGAGGCGGGTGCGCGGGCCGCCTCGAGCGCGATGTCGTCGCTGCCGGTCGCGCGCAGCCCGGCGACGTCCCACGTGTCGTGCACCGTGAACGCGGCGCGCGGGAACAGCACGAGCCGCACGTCCGGGTTGCCGTTCGGAGTGCGCACGACGGCGTCCCCGTCGGCGACCAGGCAGCCGACCATGAGCCAGTCGGCGTGCGCGCTCCCGCTGGCGAACGCCCAGCGCCCGCTGACGACGAGCTCCTCCCCGTCCGGGACGGCGCGACCGCGCGGCGCGAAGACGCCGCCGACGATCGCGTCGCCACGGTAGATCTCACGCGCGACCGCGGGCTCGAGGTACGCGGAGAGCATGCCGCCGGTGCCGCAGACCGCGACGATCCACGCCGCCGCCGCATCGCCGGCGGCGAGCGTGCGCACGGCGTCGAGGAAGTCCTGCGGCGCCAGCTCCAGCCCGCCGAGCTCCGCCGGCACCAGCGCGCGGAACAGCCCGGCCTCCCGCAGCGCCTGCACGACCGGGTCGGCGAGCCGACGCCCGGCATCCCCGCCGGCCGCGTGCTCGGCCGCGAGCGACGTCAGGCCGGCCAGCTGCGAAGCGCGGTCCGTTGGCACGCGCGCAGCCTAGTTTGACCTGGGGCGCCATGCGGAGGACCATCGGCGGATGCCGGAGCGCCGGCTCCTTGCATGCCTCGTCGCGCTCGCGCTGCTCGGGCCGGCGAGCGCCGCGCAGGCGGCGACCGTCGTCGGAGCGGACTCGACGGTCATCGGGGTGATCCGGACCTGCGCGGTCGCGTGCGCCCGCCTGCCGATCGAAGGCGGTCCGTATCCGCCGGCCGCGCCCGTCGCGGGCGTCGTCACGAGCTGGCGGGTCAATGCCCAGGGCAGCGTGCGCCTGCAGATCGCGCGCGCTGCAGGCGGCACGAGCTTCGTGGCGGTGCGGCAGGGGCCGCCACGCACAGCCGCGAACATCGACGCACTGAGCACCTTCGGTGAACGCGTTCCGATCGGTGCGGGGGACATCGCCGGCCTGGCGCTCGCCCCGCAGACGGCGTTCCGTGTCTCCCTCTCGACCGGGGTCGGCACGAACGGCGCCTTCCCGCAGGCATCCGACGGCGAGACCTTCATGCCGGCCGGGTCGCTGTCCGGCCCGATGCTCGGGCTCCTCTCCTTCGACGCCACGGTCGAGCCCGACGCCGACGCGGACGGCTACGGCGACGAGACGCAGGACGGGTGCCCGGCGCTCGCGGCCCGCCAGTCGCCGCCGTGCGTCGCCGCTGCGCCGAGCGTCCCGGCCAATGCCGGGACGGCGCCGGCCGACACCACGGCGCCGTCCGTGCGCGGCATCAGGGTCAGCGCCGCGCGCATCACCTTCACGCTCTCCGAGGGCGGCACGCTGCGCGTGCAGATCACGCGTCTGCTCGACGGGCGGCGCGTGAAGCGGCGCTGCGTCGCGGTGACGAAGCGCAATCGCGGGGCGCAGCGCTGCACCCGGCGCGGGCGGGCGTCGACGCAGACGATCAGCGCGGCGAGCGGCGCCGGCCGCGCGACGCTCAAGACCCGCCTGCGATCCGGCCGCTACGAGCTGAAGGTCACCGCCACCGACGGGGCGGGCAACGCGAGCGCGCCTGACGTCCGAACCGTCACGGTGAAGCGCTGAGACCGGCCGCGGGGTCACGGCGCAGGCCCCCGGGGGGCGCTGTCCCGGCGACGCGGAGACCGGCCCGCTGCTCGAGCGGCCTGCGGCGCCGGCGCCGAGCGTCACGGCACCCAGGGCTCGGCGAGCGGTGTGACCTGCAGTTCGTGCGTGGCGGCGCGAGGTCCCTGGTCGGCCAGGAACAGCACGGCCTCCCCGATGTTGCGCGGGTCGGCGAGCTGCTCTCGTGGAACGCCGGGACGCCCGCGTCCGTCGAGCGGCTCGATGCCGGCATCGATGATCAGCAGCGCCACATGGATCCCCTGCGGACGCAGCTCGAGTGCCGCTGCCTGGGTGATCGCGCGCACGCCGAACGCGCCGGCGGCCCAGAGACCGCGCCCGGGGAGTGCGCGGCGCGATGAGCCGCCGGTGAGCTGCACGAGCGTCGCCGGGTTGCTCTGCGCCAGCGCGAACCGGCCCGCGCCGGACAGGAACGAGAAGGCGGCGCGCGCGGTGTCGGCGGCCCACGCGTCGAACGCGCCGGCGTCGGCCTCGGTCAGCGGTCCACCGCCGAACGGTCCGCTGCGATCGCCGCCGTAGGGGGAGGCGGCGTTGACGACGAGGTCCACCGCGCCGTGTGCCGCGGCGGCCTCCCCGAGGCAGCGGTGGACGTCTCGCTGGTCGGTGACGTCCCCGCGCAGCGCGCGTGCGCCGGCGTCACGGATGCCGTCGAGCGTGCCCTGCGAGCGTGCGACGCCGGCGACGGCCCACCCGTCGGCCACCAGGACGTCGATGATCGCGCGGCCGACGTTCCTCGCGCCGAACACGAGGGCGCTTCGTTGGCGCGATTCCGCCTCGGTCATGGCGCTCCTCTCGGTGTGCTCCTCATGGGTGGCCGGCCCGCTGAGGCCGGAGCTCGGCCAGCACGCGCTCCGCCGCGGCCTCGATGGCGCCCTGAACCGGCGGCGACAGCGTGCCGCCGGGCGCGTCGTCGCCGGCCGTCTCGATGCCCACGACGATGACCCGTGGCGGCAGCCGCCCGAGCGCGCGGCCGAGCTCCAGCGCCGCGGCGAGGCCGAGGCCATGCGTCGACGTGCTCCCCGTGCGCACCGCCAGCGGCGCGCTGCTCGCGTCGAAGCGGTGGACCGTTCCCGGCGCCGCGCCCGCGCGCACCGCGTCCACGACGACCACGACCCGCAGCCCGTCCCAGGCGTCCAGGAGCTCGGCCGGCTCCCCGCCCAGCTCGACGAGGCGCACGCCGGCGGGGACCCGGCCGGCGAGCCGCCGCGCCACCTCCGCACCGGCGCCGTCGTCGGCGCGCAACGGGTTGCCGACGGCGATGACCGCCGCCGGACGGTCAGCCACGATCGACCTCGAGGTCGAGGAAGTGCGTCGCGCACGAGATGCACGGGTCGTAGTTGCGGATCGCCCGCTCGCACACGCTGCGCAGGGCGGCGTCCGGCAGCTCGAGCCGGTCTGCGACCACGAGCGTCATGTCGTCCTCGATCGCCGCCTGGTTCTGCGACGTCGGCGGCGTGATCTGCACGGCGAGGATCGTCCCGTCGTCGCCGATCTCGTAGCGGTGGTAGAGGAGGCCCCGGGGCGCCTCCGTCGCGCCGTGACCGACACCGGCGCGCGGGACGACCGCGACCGCCGGGGGGTCGGGCGGCTCGTAGGCGGTCGATCAGCCGCAGTGCCTCCTCGCACGCGTACGCGATCTCGGCGCTGCGCACGACGATGCTGCGGAACTGGTTGCAGGTGCCCGGCTCCGCGCCGGCCGCGAGCGCCGCCTCGCGCACCTCGGGCGTGAGGCGGTCGGACGCGCTCGCGAAGCGGGCCATCGGGCCGACGAGGTAGCGCCCGCCGCCGCGCCGCCTGGCGTGGAGCGCCGTGGAGTGCGGCACCTGCTCCTCGACGAACTCCTCGGTGAAGCGCTCGACCCCGATGTCGAGACCGTCCGACGAGACGATCCGCCCGCGCTCGATCGGATAGTCCTCGCCGTCCGGCAGCAACGAGACGAGCGTCACGTCGCGCTCGAGCTCGGGGTAGTCGAGCGTGGCGGTCCAGCGCAGCGTCTCGAGCGCCTCCTCCCGCGCGGTCTCCAGACGGTCGCGCAGCGACAGCAGCTGCTCCCGCGGCGGCGCCCGGTGGAACCCGCCGACACGGACGTTCACCGGGTGGACCGACCGGCCGCCGACGACGCGCAGCAGCTCGTTGCCCGTCTGCTTCATGTGCAGACCGCGCTCGACGATGCCGCGATGGTCGCGGGCCATCTCGATCGCGCCGTCGTACCCGAGGAAGTCGGGCGCGTGCAGCATGTAGACGTGCAGCGCGTGGCTCTCGATCCACTCGCCGCAGTACAGGAGCCGGCGCAGCAGCCGGATCGGCTCGGGAATCGTCACGCCGCAGGCGTCCTCCATCGCCGCGACCGCGCTCATCTGGTAGGCGACCGGGCAGATCCCGCAGATGCGTGCCGTGATGTCGGGCGCCTCGGTGAACGCGCGGCCGCGCAGCAGCCCCTCGAAGAAGCGCGGCGGCTCGTAGATCCGCAGCGCCACGTCGGTCACCCGCCCGTCGCGGATCGTCACGCGCATCGCGCCCTCGCCTTCGACGCGCGCGAGCGCGTCGACGGCGATCGTGCGCGCGCGGCCCGGCGGACGGCGGTCGTCGGGCCCGGATGTCGTCTCGTCAGCCATCGTGGGCCTCGCCGGCGATGCGGAACGGGTCGGCTCCCGCGTTGAACGTGCGGTAGACCCGCAGCAGGTCTCGCTCGTCCGCGCCCAGATCCTTCCACTGAGCGTCGAGCGACGCGGCGTTCGGGGTCTCCTTCGGGCCGAAGCAGCCGTAGCAGCCGCGGTGGTAGGCGGGGCAGATCGCGCCGCATCCCGCGTGGGTCACCGGCCCGAGGCATGGCGTGCCGTGCGCGACCATGACGCACACCGACCCGCGCCGCTTGCACTCCAGGCAGACGCTGTGCGGGCGCACGTCGGGGCGCCGCCCGCGCAGCAGGGCGCTGACGACCTCCAGCAGCTGGGCGCGGTCGATCGGGCAGCCGTGGAGCTCGAAGTCCACCTGCACGTGCGCGCTGACGGGTGTCGACGTCGCGAGCGTCGAGATGTACTGCGGCGAGGCGTACACCGCGGCCACGAAGTCGTCGACGTCGTGGAAGTTGCGCAGCGCCTGGATCCCGCCGGCGGTGGCGCACGCCCCGATCGTGACGAGCCGCCGCGAGACCCGCCGGACCTCGCGGATGCGCTGCTCGTCCGCGGCGGTCGTGATCGAGCCTTCGACGAGCGACAGGTCGTACGGTCCCGGCTGCACGGCGCTCGTGGCCTCCAGGAAGTGCGCGATCTCGAGCTCGCCGGTCGAGCGCGAGCAGCTCGTCCTCGCAGTTCAGGAGCGAGAGCTGGCATCCGTCGCACGAGGCGAACTTCCACACGGCGAGCTTCGGGCGGCGCGGCGGCATCACAGCTCCCAGACGCGCATCCAGGGGGCGATCTGCGCGTACGGGAACACCGGTCCGTCACGACAGATGAGCGTCGGCCCGAGCTGGCAGTGCCCGCAGCGTCCGAAGCCGCACTGCATGTTGCGCTCCAGCGAGAGATGGATGCGCTCGGCGTGGACGCCACGGTCCATGAGCGCCGAGGCCGTGGCGCGCATCATGATCTCCGG
The DNA here is from genome assembly GCA_963787935.1 of uncultured Actinomycetes bacterium. Taxonomy (GTDB): domain Bacteria; phylum Actinomycetota; class Thermoleophilia; order Solirubrobacterales; family Solirubrobacteraceae; genus F1-60-MAGs163. The sequence continues at coordinate 352,942 of CAWBEV010000001.1, forward strand.
GCCGCAGACCATCGCGACGGTGCGCGCGGGATCCGAAGCGGGCGCCTGCGACGAGGCCGGGGACGACGCCCACGCGACCGCGCCAGTCCGCGCGCGCGACGTCGACGGTGACCGCCACGTCGAGGTCGTCGCGCTCGCGCCAGGCGGCGAGCTCGTCGCGGTAGAGCAGCTGTTCCGGCGACCGGCCCGCCGTACAGCAGCGTCACGCGTCCGTAGCGCTCGCGGCGCGACAGGATCCACAGGAGCGCGGGGCGCAGCGGCGCCAGGCCGATGCCGCCGGCGACGAGGACGACGTCCGCGCCCTCGGCCTCGGCGACCGGCCACGGCCGGCCGAACGGGCCGCGCACGCCGAGGACCTCGCCCGGGCGCGCGGCGCAGATCGCCTGGGTCGTCGGGCCCAGCGCGCGCACGGTGTGCACGAGGCGCCCGGTCGCGCAGGGGTCCCCGGCGATCGAGATCGCCGCCTCGCCGGTCCCGAACGCGTAGAGCATCGTGAACTGGCCCGGGGCGAAGCCGAAGCCGGTCGCCCGGGTCGAGCTCGACCGTGAACGTGTCCTCGGTCTCGCGGCGCGTCGCCAGCACCGTCAGCATCCGCGGAGTCAGCGGTGCGCGAGGTCCAGGATGCGCCTCAGGCGCCACGAGGATCTCCGTAGACGTCGAGCATCCGCAGCCGCGCGGCCTGCAGGCGCTCGACCATCACGTGCGAGAAGCGCTGCAGCAGCTCGATAGCCCGAGGGCCGGGTCCTCGCGCGCACTTCTCGCGCAGGCACGCGCCGTCGAGCGCGACCGCGGCGGTCGGGCTCGGCCGCGCGCGCGTCGAACGCCCAGCGGTACGGGGGGACGAGCCACGACCAGCCGACGACGTCGCCGTCGTGGAGCGTCTCGATCACGAGCGGCCGGCGCGCCGGAACGCGCATCTCGAGGGTGACGGCGCCGTGGCGCAGCACGTAGAACGTGTCCGCCGGCTCGCCCTCGCGGAAGAGGTACTGCTCGGCGCCGAAGCGGACGTTGCGCCCGCAGCCGGCGATCAGCTCGAGGTCGACCGCGTCGAGTCCGGCGAACACCGGGCACTCGCTGAGCAGCACGTCGATCGTTCTCACGGCGCAACCCCCCGCCCGTCCGAGGCGCGGATCGCCGCGACCTCCTCGGTGATGTCGATGCCGACCGGGCACCACGTGATGCAGCGCCCGCAGCCGACGCACCCGGACGTGTCGAACTGGTCCCACCACGTCGCGAGCTTGTGGGTCATCCACTGGCGATAGCGCGAGTGCGTCGTCGGCCGCACGCTGCCGCCGTTGAGGTAGGAGTGGTCGACGGTGAAGCACGAGGCCCAGCGCTGCTCGCGCTCGGCCTCCGGCGCCGCTCGCGTCGCCCGTGTCGGCGATCTCGACGCAGAAGCACGTCGGGCACGCCATCGTGCAGTTCCCGCACGACAGGCAGCGGGACGCGACGTCCTCCCAGCGCGGGTGCTCGAGGTTGCCCATGAGCAGGTCGCGCAGGTCGCCGGTCTCCATCGCGCGGCCCATCTGCGCGGCTGCCCGCTCGCGGCCGCCGTGCCGCCTCGAGCGCCTCCTCGCCGGTCGCCGCGCGAACGGGCAGCTCGGCGACGAGCTCGGCGCCCGCCGGCGTCCCGACCTCGACGGCGAACCAGTGCTCGCCGTCCTCGATGACCTCGGTCAGCGCCAGGTCGAACCCCGACTCGGCGCGCGGGCCCGTTCCCATCGAGGTGCAGAAGCACGTGCCGCCGGCCTCGCCGCACTGGACCGCGATGATCAGCGTCTCGTCAGGCGAGGCCGACGGAGCGCGGGCCGCTGCGCAGCACGCGGTCGAGGATGCCCATCGCGTGCAGGTCGCACGAGCGGACCCCGACGAACGCCAGGCGTCGCGGCTCGCGCTCGGGCTGCTCGACGGTCACGGCGCCGTCCGGCCCGCGACGGGCGGAGAACACCGTGAGCGATCGGCGGCAGCAGAAAGCGCTTGAGCGAGTCGGGACCGACGACGTGGCCGAAGCAGGCCTCGTCGTCGCGGCGGCGCAGCCGGTAGCTGCCGGCGTCCTGCTCGTCGGTCCAGCCGATCGGCAGCTCGCCGGCCCCGGCGATCTCATCGAGGACGATCGCCCCGTCACGGACGATCGGACCGACGACGGTCCAGCCGCGCCGGGCGAGCAGGTCGATGAGCGCGTCCAGGCCCTCGCGCGCGAGGTGGTGGTAGTCGCCGGTCACCAGAGATCCTCGGTGCGCACTTCATCAGCGACGGGCTCGTCAGCCTTCCGTTGTTTCCCGCAATTGCGCCGATACCCGCCGGCGGCAAGTCGGTCGGGCGTGGGTGGCGGGATGTCAGCGCGTGCGGCGCTGGGCGAGGAACCGTTCGCCTGCCTCCCCCGCCCCGGCTGCGCGAGAGCAGGGGTCGGGGTGAACGCGCCGAACTGAGTACGTCTTCGGTTCCATCTCTCTTCGGAGGTCCGCAGGATGTCCACGAACGCTGTCCCGGAACTGCGACCCGTCACCAGTCTGTGGTGGCTGCTGGTCCTGTTCGGCATTGCGGTGCTGGGGCTCGGCATCTTCTTCATCGCCTCGCCCGACGAGGCACTCAGCACGATCTCCGTGATCGTCGGCATCTTCCTGCTCGTCGACGGAGTGCTCGCGGTCCTCGCCTCGATCTTCGGGAAGGGTGAGGGCCGCGGCCTGATCGCCCTGCTCGGTGTGCTCAGCGCGATCGCCGGGCTCATCCTCATCAAGCACCCGTACGACACGCTCGTCGTCTTCACGCTGATCGTCGGTGTGTGGTTCGTCGTCGCGGGCGTGGTGCGGTTCGTGTCCGCGTTCTCCGTCGAGGAGGGGCGGGGCGCGAGCATCGCCATCGCCCTGCTGGACGTGGCAGCGGGCATCGTGATCCTCGCCTGGCCGGACCTCGGCCTGAAGACGGCCGCAGTGATCATCGGAATCGTGCTCGTCCTGCGCGGCATCCTGTTCGTCGCCGCGGGCTGGCAGCTGCGCAGTCTCAACAACGGGCAGCGCGCGACCGCCTGACCGCGGCACACGGTCGTCGCCCGGACGCGTGCTCTGCGATCGTCGCGCCGCGAGCGATCGCCGCACGAGATGGCCCCGCCGGCGCTCGCGTCTTGCGCGCCTGCGTCTCGTGCTGGGCCTGCCGCCGTTCAGTCTTCGGTCGCTTCGCGGTCGGTGAGCTGGGCGAGGAGGCTCTGGGAGTCCTCGAGGCTGGTGGTGATGATCTTGCGGGCGGTGTCGAGGAGGTCGGTCGTTCGGGGGTCCTTGATGCGGTAGTAGACGTTCGTGCCCTCGCGTCGCGATTCGAGCACGTCGAGGCCCTTCAGGGCGCTGAGGTGCTGCGAGGTGCTGCTCGCCTCCAGGCCGAGCGCCTGCTGGAGGTCGCCGACGGTGCGTTCACCGTCGCGCAGGAGCTCGAGGATGCTGACGCGTGCCGGGTGGCCGAGCACGCGCAGGAGCTTCGCCTTGGCCTGGGAGACGCGTGGCTGCGCGCCGGTGCCGCGCTCGGGCATCAGCTCTGATCCTCGCCCTGGGGGCTGCGCACGAGGTCGAGCGCACCGAGCAGCGCTCCGGCGATGGCCGCCGGCGTCGGGGGGCAGCCGGGCACGCTGATGTCGACGGGAAGCAGCTCCTCGGCGGGGCCGGTGAGCTGCTGCGGGTCCGCGATGACGCCGACGCCGAGCGCGCAGTCGCCGAGCGCAGCCACGAGCCTCGGCTCGGGCATCGCCGCGTACGCGTCGCGCAGCGGCCCGGCCATGCGCGTCGTGACCGCGCCCGTGATGAGCAGCACGTCGGCGTGCCGCGGGGAGGCGACGATGGAGAGGCCGTAGCGGTCGAGGTCGTAGTGGGGTCCGGCCGCGTTGGTCAGCTCGTGCTCGCACCCGTTGCACGATCCGCAATCGACGTGCCGCAGCGCCAGCGAGCCGGGCCTTGCCGGTGCGGGAAGCGCGATCGTGCGGCGCAGGTGCTGGAGGCGTTTGAGCAGGACGAACATGGTTCAGCGGTCCGCGCAGGCGTAGCAGAGCTCGAAGCTCTTGTTGATCAGCGGGAAGTCGGGAAGGATCGCGCCGGGAACGACGCGGGCGAGCACCGGCCAGTTGGCGTACGACGCTGTGCGCAGGTGCAGGCGGGTGATGTGCTCGTCCGCCGCTTCGACGCAGCAGACGCTCGCGCCGCGCGGACTCTCGACGCGTCCGGCGCCGAACGCGGCCGGCTCGCGGGCCGGGGTCGTTCGGCCGGCGCCGGGCGGGTCGCTGAGGAGACCGGCGAGCAGGACGCTGGTCTGCTCCAGCTCGACGGCGCGGACCTCCGCGCGTGCGGCGACGTCGCCGGTCAGCTGCTCTGGGCGTGCGGGCTGCAGCCCCGGGTACCAGAGCAGGCCGGTTTCGTCGGTGCGCGCGTCGCGGTGCACGCCGCTGGCACGGGCGACGGGCCCGACGGCGCCCCAGCGTTCGGCGTCCTTCTGCGCGAGCAGGCCCACCCCGCGGAAGCGGTCTTCGGCGGTGGCCATGAAGGTCAGCGTCCGCCAAGCGTCCGCCGCCTCCCGCGCGAGCGCCTCAACTGCACTTCGCGCGTGTGCTGCGGCGGCGTCGTCGACGCTGACCGCTCCCTCGCCGACCCTGACCGTCCCGAACAGGAAGCGGTGACCGCTGAGCTGCTCGTTCACCCGCTGGGCACGCTCCTTCAGCGCGGCGAACGTCATCGTCCCGGGGTCGAAGCCGATCCCGGCGCACAGCGCGGAGAGGTCGTGGAGGTGGTTGTAGAGCCGCTCCAGCTCGAGGAGCAGGGTGCGGCTGCGGCGCAGGTCCTCGTCGGGCTGCAGGCCGAGCAGGGACTCGGCCGCCTGGACGTAGGCGACCGTGTTGGCGACGGCGCAGGCCGCGCAGGCGCGCTGGGCGACCGGGAGGCCGGCGGCGAGCGTGCGGCCTTCCGCGGCGCGCTCGAGGCCGCGGTGCTTGTAGAAGAGCCGCAGGTCGAGGTGCAGGACGCGCTCGCCGACGACGTGGAAGCGGAAGTGCCCGGACTCGATCACCCCGGCGTGGATCGGCCCGACCGCGACCTCGTGGACGTCGGGTCCGTCGACCGGCGTGACCCAGGCGCCGCGGTCAGACGGGTGCGCGACGAGCGCGCGCAGCGGCTCGTGTCCGTCGAACCGCATGCCGTGGGTGTCGTGCGCTTCGCGCTCGTCCCACTCTGCGGCGGGCAGCAGGTCGACGATCGTCTCGAGCCGCGAGTCCTCGGGGCCGGTGCTGAGCACGTGCCGCGCGGGACCCTGACGCAAGGCGAGGCGTACCGCGGGACCGTGCTCGGTGTGCGCCGCGTACAGGCAGTCGAACTCGGCCCCGCGTTCGACGGCGGTGCCGACCGTGGAGCGCCAGCGGCTCGCGTCAACGTGCTCGATCGCGGGTGCTGCGCTCACGCGATCCCCGCCATCAGCTGGTTGATGATCGACGACCCCGGCAGCAGACAGGCGGCGACGGTCAGCGCCAGCATCAGCGTGCCGCAGACGACGGTCAGCCGCCGTAGCCGGCGCCCCGAGCGCAGTGAGCGCCAGCGCTTCGTGCGGGGTTCCCCCACCAGCGTGTCGACCAGTGCGTGCGCGAGCCCCAGGAACCCGAGCGCGAGGAGCGTCGCTGCGACGACGGTGACGGCGATCTCGTCGGCGGCGATCCCGCCGGAGAGGATGAGCAGCTCGCTGACGAACAGCGGCGATGGCGGCATCGCGGACAATGCTCCGAGGCTCACGCCGACCGCCCCCGCCGCCGCGGGATTGGCGAACGCGAGGCCGCGCACGGCGCGTCCGTGTGCGCGTGGGGCGTGCCGGAGGAGCGGTCCGGCGGCGTAGAAGCCGAGTGACTTGGCCAGTGCGTGGCCGGCGACGTGCACGACGACCCCGGCGGTCGCCAGCGGGGTGGCGAACCCGATGCCGACGGCCAGGATGCCCATGTGCTCGAGGCTGGAGTACGCGAGCAGACGCTTCCACGCCATCGAGCGCCACAGGAACGGCACGGCGACCGCAAGCGACAGCAGGCCGAAGGCGAGCACGAGCCCGCTCGCGGTCCCGGTGGTCATGGCCGGGCCGAGCGCGATCACGACCCGCCAGCTGACCAGGACGACGGTCGGCAGCAACGCCGCCGAGAGCAGTGCGCTCACCGGCGGGGGCGCCTCGCTGTGCGCGTCGGGCAGCCAGTTGTGCACCGGCGCCCATCCGACCTTGGTCGCCAGCCCGGCGACGATCAGCACGAACGCGACGACGGCGGGCCCACCCTGCAGACCGGGCGCCGCCTGCGCGATCGACTGCCAGTCGAGCGTGCCGAGCGTGCCGTCGCCGGGGGCGATCGCCACGTAGAGGACGATGATGCCGAGCATCGCGATCGCCAGGCCGAACGTCGTCAGCACGAGGTACTTCCAGCCGGCCTCGAGCGCGCCGCGAGTGCCGCTGTACGCGACGAGCAGCGCCGATGCTCCGGTCGTCGCCTCGACGAGCAGCCAGGCCAGCCCGAGGTTGTCCACCAGCGGCACGGCGATCAGTGCCGCCCAGAACGCGTGGTAGGCGGCGTAGTACATCGCGCGGCCGCGGGCGGCGCGTACGAGCCCACGTCCCGACGTGGCCAGCTGGGAAGGTGCGACGAGGGCGCTGAGCAGACCGACGACGGCGATCACCGCGAGGAAGACGCCGCCCGCCGCGTCCAGTACCCACCAGCTGCCGCGATGCGGGTGCGCGGCATCGGCGACCGCGATCCCCGCCAGCGCGAGCGTGAGCAGTGCGGTCAGCACCGCTCCGGCGCTGTTGAGCCGGTCGGCCTGGCGCGCGGTCCGGGCAAACCAGGTCGCGGCGCCGGTCAGCAGAGCACACGCGGGCGCGGCGATGACCAGCGCTTCAATCACGCAGGCTCCCAAGCAGCCTGGTGTCGCCGGTCCCGAACTCGTCGTGGATGCGGGTCGTGAAGGCGGCCGCGACCGCCACGACGATGATCAGGTCGAAGAGCACGCCGATCTCCACGACCGCGGGCAGGCCGCCCGGCGCGGCGAGCGCGGCGAGGTACACGCCGTTCTCGGCGACGAGGAACCCGATCGCCTGGAAGACCGCGGAGCGCCGCATGACCGCGATCACGACGCCGAGCACGACGAGCGCGACGGCTCCCTGGTCGGCGGCGCGGCTGTCGAGGCCGAGCGACGGGATCAGTTCGACCGCCGCGAGCGTGATCGCGGCCGCGACCGTCGCCCGCGTGAGCGCCGGCAGTTCGCCGGCGATCAGCCGCGGCTCGGGCGTGCGCCGCACGACCCACGCCAGGCCGACCGGGAGCAGCACACCCTTGCCCACCAGCAGCACGCCCCCGACGACGAACGCCGAGGACTCACCGAACCCGTCCACCAGCGCGAAGACGCCCAGCGCGACCGACTGCACGCCGACGAGCACCACCGCGATGGTGCGCCGCCGCGCGACGACGATCGCCAGCGCGAGCGCCGTCACCGCGATGACGAACAGGGCACTCATGCCGCGACCCCGAGCAGCCGGCCGGCGAGCCCGAGCATCGCGATGACCGCTCCCCCGTAGAGCAGGACCGGAACCCGCAGCAGCCGCATCTTCGGCTGGATCGTCTCGGCGACGGCGAGCAGCACGGCGAAGACGACGATCCAGCCGGCGAGCCACAGGAGCTGGACACCGAACGAGCCGGGGTGCGGAACGAGGACCTCGGCGGCCAGGACGAGCATCGCCCAGGTGCGTGCGGCCGCCGCCCAGTGCAGCAGCGCAAGGTCGCGGCCCGCGTACTCGAGCGTCGGGCCCTCGTGGACCATCGTGAGCTCCAGGTGGGTGTCCGGGTTGTCGATCGGGCGCCGTCCGGCCTCGGCGAGGATCACGAGGCCGAGGCCGATCGCCGCCCCCCACTGCGCCGGCTCGCGCCACGCCTCGCCGTTCGCGGCGGCGCTGCTCATCGCGACCAGGTCGGTGCTGTCGGCGGGGAATGCCAGCAGCGCGAGCACGACGAGGAACAACGCCTCGACGAACACCGCAAAGGTCAGATCCCGGGCGGCGCCCATGAGCTCGAACCCGCTTCCGGTGTCCCACGCCGCCGCGGCCAGCGCGAACCGGCCGATCGCCAACAGGCCGAACAGCACGAGCGCGTCATGTCCCAGACCCCAGTCCGGGGCGATCCCCCCGGTGGGCAGGAGCAGCAGCGCGAGCAACGTCGAAGCGACGGCCAGCGGCGCGGCGATGTCGTACACCGCGGTCGAGGGCTCCGGGCGCACACCGTCGCGGCTCCAGAGCCGGCGCAGCTCACGGTAGGGCTGCAGCGCCGACGCACCGCGCCGCCCCTGAGCGCGCGCCTTCAGCCACTGCACCGCGCCGACGACCAGCGGCGCCAGCGCCACACCGGCGAGCTCGACGCCACCGGCGGCGATGGTCTGCCCCGTCACGACAGCACCTCGAGCCGCAGCAGCAGGAGCAGCACGAAGACGAGCACCATGAGGTAGCCGAGGTAGGCGCGCAGGCTCCCGGACTGCACCCGTCGCGCCACACGCGCCGCGCGCGACGCGAGCCGCAGCAGCGGCTCGAAGACGTGGGTGTCGAACAGGTGCGGCACGTCGCCGCGAAAGTGCACCGTCTCGACGATCCCGGCAGAGCTCGTCGTGACCGTCTCGCGGCGCGTTCGCAGCACGCCATCGACCATCAGGCGCAGCGGCTTGGTGAACCCTGCCAGCGTCCAGGCCAGCGGCGACTCGTCCGGCTGGCCGCTCACCCACACCGGCGCGGGCGCGGCGCGACGGCGGCCGCGGGCCAGCGCCGCCAGCGCCGTGAGGAGGGCGAGCGCGAACAGCAGCACCGGAGTCGGCAGCGACCCGGTGCCCGGCAGGTCGAGCCCCAATGAGGCAGTCCCCGACCAGGAGCCCGGCCCGAGCTGCGCCAGACGCGGCACGAGCACGCCGGCGAGCACCGCGAGCACGAGGCAGAGCGCCGCCAGGAAGGCGACCGCGCCGCGGACTCCCGGCGCCGGCTCGGGCGCGTCGCCGGCCTCGGGGGACCGGGCGTGACCGAGCAGCATCAGTCCCGCGACCCCGACGAAGCACAGCGCCGCCAGGCCGGCCGTGGCCGCCAGCGTCGCGGCACCGAACGCCCCGACGAGTGCGAGCCCGTCGGTCTCCTCGACCGGCAGGCGCAGCAACGCCTGCAGCCCGATCCACTCCGAGACGAACCCGTTGAGCAACGGCAGCCCGGCGATCGCCAGCGCGGCGACGCCGATCGCGCCGCCCGTGATCGGCATCCGGCGCAGCAGCCCGCCCATCCGGTCGACCTGCAGCGTGCCCGCCGCGTCCGCGACGGCACCGGCGCCGAGGAACAGCGCGCCCTTGAACGCGGCGTGGTTGAGGACCTGCAGCATGGCGCCGGCGAACGCGATCGCCGCCCACTGCGGCTGACCGGCCGAGCTCAGCAGCAGCGCTGCGCCGATGCCGAGCACGACGATCCCCGCGTGCTCGATCGAGCTGAACGCGAGCAGCCGCTTGAGCTCGCGCTGCACCAACGCGTACAGGACGCCGACGAGCGCCGACAGCGACCCGAGCACCACGAGCACCACGCCGACCCAGGTCGGGACGGCGGTCAGCCACAGGAACAGCACGCGGCTCAGCCCGTAGATCGCGAGCATGATCATCACGCCCGACATCAGCGCCGAGATGTGCGACGGGGCGACCGGGTGCGCGCGCGGCAGCCATACGTGAAGCGGAGCGATCCCGGCCTTCGTCAGGAACCCGACCAGCGCGGCGACGAGCACGAACGACTGCAGGCCGCCGGGCCCGAGCGGCGCACCACCGAGCACGCCGTGCGCCGAGAGGATGAGCATCGCGGCCCACACGCCGACGGCCGCGACGTGCGTGATCCCCACGTAGACCATCACCGCGCCGCGAACCTCCTCGTCCTGGCGCGAGACGAGCATCGCAGCCGCCGGCACGAGCGTCATGAGCTCCCAGCAGGCAAGGAACGTCGTGATGTCCCGCGCCGCCACCAGCCCGGCCATCGCCAGGACGAACGCCGCCGTGAGCACGGCCAGTGCAGCGGATTTCCCGCCGGCGGGCAGCGCGTCACGCGCATACGCCAGCGCGGGCAGCGCAACCACGCACAGCACCAGCAGGAAGAACCCGCTCAGGGCGTCCAGTCCGAACGCCGGGTGCACCCCGCTGCGGAATGCGGCGCCGACCGGCGCCCCGCCGGCGAACACGACGAGCGCCGCGAGCGCCATCAGGGTCACCCCGATGCCCTGAATCGCCAGGGACGCGCGAAGGCGACCCGTCAGCGCGCCGAGCCCACCCGCAGCGACCAGACTGACACCGGCACAAGCCGTCGCGCCCGCCACCGTCACGTCCCCGGCTCCGGTCCGGCCGGCGACTTCAGGCAAGATAGACTTAGAATATTCAAACCATTGAAGATCCTACCGGGTGCATTCGGCTGCCGCCCCCGGACCAGCCGACCTCGATGCAGCCGAGACAAGGAGCTGGCATGTCCCGCGAACCCCAGTCCGCACCCTCACCACGGCTGCAGCCCTCGGCCTCCTACAGCGTCACGATGCGCCTGCACATCCCTCAGCAGGGAAGCGCGTTCGCGCGCGTCGCCCGCGCGATCGGCGACACGGAGGCGATGCTCGGCGCGATCGATCTCGTGCGCGTCGGATCCGACGAGGTCGTCCGCGACGTCACGGTGTCCTGCGTGGACGCCGACCACGCCGAGGCGGTGGTGCGCGCGGTGCGCGACCTGGAGGGGATTCGCGTCGACAGCGTCTCGGATCGCACGTTCCTCATGCACAAGGGCGGCAAGATCGAAGTCAATCCCAAGGTCCCGATCAAGACGCGCGACGACCTCTCGATGGCCTACACGCCCGGTGTCGGGCGCGTCTCGATGGCGGTCCACGACGACCCGGCCAAAGCGTGGACCCTGACGATCAAGGGCAACACCGTCGCCATCGTCTCGGACGGGACCGCAGTCCTGGGCCTCGGCGATCTCGGCCCGGCCGCCGCGATGCCCGTGATGGAGGGCAAGGCGATGCTGTTCAAGGAGTTCGCGGGGGTCGACGCGTTTCCGCTGTGCCTCGACACCAAGGACGTGGACGAGATCGTCGGGTTCGTGAGGGCGATAGCGCCGACCTTCGGCGGCATCAACCTGGAGGACATCTCGGCGCCCCGGTGCTTCGAGATCGAGCGGCGCCTGCGCGCCGAGCTCGACATACCGGTCTTCCATGACGACCAGCACGGCACCGCGATCGTCGTCCTGGCCGCGCTGCTGAACGCGTTGCGCGTCGTCGGCAAGCGCGCCGCGGACGTCACGGTGGTCGTCGTCGGTGCGGGGGCGGCCGGCGCGGCCTGCACGGAGATCCTGCTGGCCCAGGGCGTCGGTGACGTCATCGCCTGCAACCGGCGCGGCGCCCTCTACGCGGGCGCCGAGTACCTGGACGCCGAACGCGCCGCACTCGCCGAGCGCACGAACAAGCGCGGGCTGCGAGGCACCGCTGACGACATGCTGGTGGGCGCGGACGTGCTCGTCGGGGTCTCCGGCCCAGGCGCCGTCTCGGCAGCCGCGGTGCGCCGGATGGCCCCGGGCGCGATCGTCTTCGCGATGGCCAACCCCGTTCCCGAGGTCCATCCCGAGGAGATCCGTGACGACGTGGCGGTGATGGCGACCGGGCGCTCGGACTACCCCAACCAGATCAACAACGTGCTCGCGTTCCCGGGCGTCTTCCGCGGTGCGCTCGACGTGCGTGCGCGCACGATCAACGAGGAGATGAAGCTCGCCGCCGCGAACGCCATCGCGCGCGCGATCCCGGAGGACGAACTGCACGCCGACTACATCATCCCGAGCGTCTTCAACCGCCACGTCGCTCACGCGGTCGCCGAAGCCGTCGCCGACGCGGCCCTCGCCAGCGGCGTCGCGCGACGTGAGCGAAGCGCCCCTCACCCACGAGTGACTCGCCGCGTCACCTCACACATCATGGTGATTCCGCAGCTTAAGCTCTTCGAAGATCACTAGACTCTGGTAGCGACCGTCCGTCTGTGGCGACCGCTTCGACGGCCGCCCGCACGTCTACCGTTCACACTCACATGGCATCGCGCCGTCAACCTGCCGCAGGCTCGCCGCCCGACACGGGAGCCGTCCACGTGCGCGCGGACCCGGTCTACGTCGTCAAGGCCCAGCTGTTCCGGGTCCTTGGTCATCCGGTGCGGATCCGCATCCTGGAGCTGCTCAGCGACGGGGAGCGCACCGTCGGCGACCTGCAGGCCGAGCTCCAGATCGACTCCAGCGGCACCTCGCAGCACCTCGCGGCGCTGCGTCAGCAGGGAGTCCTCGAGAGCCGGCGGGCCGGGGCCAGCGTCTACTACCGCATCAGGGACCCGCGCGTCTCCCAGCTGCTGGCAACCGCGAGGCAGATCCTGACCTCCGCGCTCTCGGAATCACACGCGCTCCTCGGCGACCTCGCCGACGAGCCGCCGGCGCGCCCTCCTCGCCGATAGGGCCTCCCAGACGGCGAGGTGCGCGTCGCACACGCACCGCCGATCACGGTCTCGCGAGTGTTCTCGTGTCTTCCGTGCGATCTGCGCGCGTAGATCACCGCCGCGCGGTGGGTGAGTCTCCCGATGCCGGGTGGGTGGGGGACTGGTTCAATCGCCGGACGATGGACCCCAAGGCTCCTGAGAGCGATGTGCGCGTCGGGGATCGGCCCCAAGCGCCTGGGGTCCACGGCGACGCCGTGCGCCGCGGGCAGATCTGTGGAGCGCGAGGTCCGGCGGCGTCCCTGAGCGGCGGGGGAGCGGACGGCGTCAGTCGCCGCGGCGGATGATGCGCCGGCAGGTGACGATGGGGTTGCTGTTCTACCCGCGCGGGGGGTCGGCCCAGGTGATCCGGTACCTGGCGGCCGCCCTGCAGAACAGCGACTGGTCGACGGAGCTCGCGTGCGGCTCGCTCGGGGAGCGCGGCGACACGACGCACGCGGAGAGCTTCTTCACCGGGATCGACGTGCACGCGCTGGACTACGGCCCGGCCGTCGAGGCGTTCGGCCGCGGTGAGGATCCCGTAGCCCACGACCCGCCGATGCCGCCGTCGTTCGAAGACCGGCCGAACGTGCCCGACCGCGTCTTCGCCGCCGTTTCGCCCGAACTCGGCGACCACGTCGCCGACGCGTGGGCGCGGTTCCTGGAGCGTGCACTGCACGGCACGCCGAGCGTGCTGCACGTGCACCACCTCTCACCGCTTCACGAAGCGCTTGCCCGCGTCGCGCCCGGCGCACCGCTCGTGACGCACCTCCACGGCACCGAGATGAAGATGATCGATCGCGTGGACCGCCTCGCGCAGTTGGCGCGCGGGCAGGGAACGGACCTGGCAGGCATGGCGGACCGCGCACGGGCAAACGCGCTCCCAGCGCTCGACCGCTATCCGCAGGAGGCGCGTGAGCTGGTGGAGGCGACGCGCTGGGAGCACTGGCGCTACGGGTCGCACTGGGCCGAGCGGCTACGCGCCGTCGCACGCGCGGGCAACCACTTCATCGTGATCTCGCCTCACGATCGCGACGAGGCACGGCGGCTCCTGGGTGTGGAGGGCGATCGTGTCGCGATGATCCCCAACGGCGTGGACACCGGTCTGTTCGATCGCCGCGAGCTGAGCCACGGCGAGCGCCTCATGCTCTGGCGCCGCTGGCTGGTTGACGAGCCCAAGGGCTGGGACGAGACCGGCAGGCCCGGGAGCATCCACTACTCGCAGCAGGACATTGCGCCCCTGGCCGACCCGCACACGCCGGTGCTGATGTTCGTGGGGCGCTTCCTCGACTTCAAGCGGGTTCCGCTGCTCGTGCGCGCCTACGCCGCCGCCCGCGAGCGCTTCGCGCGCCGCGCGCCGCTGGTGATCTGGGGCGGGTTCCCCGGGGAATGGGAAGGGGAGCACCCGCACTCGGTCGTCTCGTCGCTGGGCCTGGACGACGTGTTCTTCGTCGGTTGGCGCGGCCACGACGACCTCGCGCGCGGACTGTCGTGCTGCGACGTGATGGTGGCGCCCTCGAGGAACGAGCCCTTCGGCCTGGTGTTCCTCGAAGCCATGGCCAGCGGGGTGCCGGTGATCGCCACCCGCAGCGGTGGGCCGCTGTCGTTCGTCAACACTGCGCAGGGAGCGCCGAACGGCTGGATGGTCGGCGTGGACGACGAGCGCGAGCTGGCCGCCGCGATGGTCGAGGCCGTGAACGACACGGGCGCGCGGCGCGCGCGCTCCGCGAACGCGTACGCACAGATCCGCTCCGGCTACTCGTGGGAGGGGATTGCGAGCCGGTTCACCGAGGCCTACGAGCGGGCTTCACGAGCCACGTGACGTGCACCTCGGAGGGTGAGGATGAGATCAAGCTGCCGGCGAGCGCCAGACGAGAGGGTGCCGTCCCGCCTGCGTCGCTCGCGCGGCGCCTGCCCGGCTGCACAGCTCCCGTCAGTGCACGCGCGAGAGGAACGAGCGCGTGCGCTCGTGCTGCGGGTTGGCGAGCACCTCGCGCGGGTCGCCGCTCTCCACGACGACGCCGCCGTCCATGAAGACGAGCGTGTCGCCGGCCTCACGCGCGAAGCCGATCTCGTGGGTGACGACGACCATCGTCATGCCCGACCCGGCGAGCGCGCGCATCGTGTCGAGCACCTCGTCGACGAGCTCCGGGTCGAGGGCGGACGTCGGTTCGTCGAAGAGCATGAGCTTCGGGTCCATGGCGAGCGCGCGGGCGATCGCGACGCGCTGCTGCTGGCCCCCCGAGAGCTGCGCCGGGTAGGCGTCACGCTTGTCGGCGAGGCCGACGCTGCCCAGCAGGTGCTCGCCGCGCTCGACGGCGGCGGCGCGCGGGCGCTTCCGGACCCGGATCGGCGCCTCGATGACGTTCTCGAGCGCGGTCATGTGCGGGAAGAGGTTGAATCGCTGGAAGACCATGCCGATGTCGGCCCGCTCGCGGGCGACCTCGGACTCGCGCAGCTCGTAGAGGCGGTCCCCCTGCTGCCGGTAGCCGACGAGCCTGCCGTCCACCGACAGCCGCCCGCCGTTGATCTTCTCGAGGTGGTTGATGCAGCGCAGGAACGTCGACTTGCCCGAGCCCGAGGGGCCGAGCAGGCACATGACCTCGCCGGGCTGGACGGCGAGCGAGATGCCCTTCAGCACCTCGAGCCGTCCGAAGCGCTTGTGCACCTCCTCGGCCAGGAGCATCGGGGCACGCGACTCGACCTCGCTCATCGTCGCTCTCCGGAGGACTCCGGCCGGTCGTCCACCTCGACCGTCGCGTGCCGGAAGCTGAGGAGCGTGCGGCGCAGGTGCTGCAGCGGGGTCTCCGGCAGCTCGCGCGCGGCGCCGCGCGCGTAGTGGCGCTCGAGGTAGTACTGGCCGACCGACAGGATGCTCGTGAAGAAGAGGTACCAGAGGCTCGCCACGAGCAGGAGCGGGACCTGCTTGTAGTTCTGCGAGTAGATGAGCTGCGCGGCGTAGAGCAGCTCGGTCACCGCGATGACGGACACGAGCGAGCTCGTCTTGAGCATCGAGATCGTCTCGTTGCCGGTCGGCGGGATGATGACCCGCATCGCCTGGGGCAGGACGATCCGCCGCAGCGATTGCATTCGCGACATGCCGAGCGCCTGAGCGGCCTCGGTCTGGCCCTCGTCGACCGACAGGAGACCGGCGCGCACGATTTCCGACATGTACGCGCCTTCGTTCAGCCCGAGCCCGAGGATCGCCGCGACGAACGGCGTGATGAACGAGTTCGCGTTCGCGTCGATGATGCTCGGTCCGAACGGGATGCCGAGCGCGATCTTCGGGTAGACCGATCCGATGAAGTTCCAGAAGAGGATCTGGACGAGCACCGGCGTGCCCCGGAAGGCCCAGACGTAGATCCAGGAGCCGCTGCTGACGATCGGGTTCGGCGAGAGCCGCATGACCGCCAGCAGCACGCCGAGGATGACGCCGACGAGCATCGCAACGGCGGTCAGCTCCAGCGTCAGGACGATGCCGTGCAGGATGCGTGGCGAGAACAGGTAGTCGCCGACGACGCTCCACTCGAACCGCGGGTTCACCGCCGCGGAGTGGATCAGCGACGCGGAGACCAGCAGGACGAGTGCGCCGGAGATCCATCGCCAGGGGTGGCGGACGGGGACGGCCTTGATCTCCTCGGGCCGTCCCGCAGTCACGCCGTCCGTGGTGCCCTGGCTCGACACCGCGCGCCCATCCTGTCGCTAGCTCGTCGCGCCGTTGATCTGTGGGTTGGAGATCGCTCCCGACTCGATGCCCCACTTGTCGAGGATCGCCTTGTACTGACCGTTCGCGATGAGCTTCTTCATCGCGGCGAGGACCGCCGGCGCGAGGCCGCTGGTCTTCGGGATCGCGATGCCGTACGGGGCGGTGCCGTAGGGGGTGCCGACGAGCTTGAACTTCCCGCCCGACTGCTTCACCTGGTAGTCGGCGACCGGGGAGTCGGCCATGCCGACCTGGGCGCGCCCGCTGGACAACGCGAGGTTCGCCCCGTTCTGGTCCGGGAAGGTCAGGACGGTCACGCCCTCCTTGCCGGCCTTCGTGCACTTCGTGGACTGTGCCTGGGCGTCGTCCGCCTGGGTCGTTCCCTTCTCGACGGCGACCTTCTTGCCGCAGAGGTCGGCGAGGCCGGTGACGTCCGCCCCGCCGGTCGCCTGCGTGTAGAACGATGTGCCGGCCGAGAAATACGTCACGAACGTCACCGTCTTCTCGCGCTCCTTCGTGTCGGTGAACGACGACATGCCGAGGTCGTACTTGCCGGAGGAGAGGCCCGGGATGATTCCGTCGAACGTCGCATTGACGACATTGGTCTTGATCCCGAGGACCTTGCCGATCGCGGAGGCGAGGTCGGCGTCCATGCCGACGACGCTCTTGCCGTCTGACGCGATGAACTCGTTGGGCGGATAGGTCGCGTCAGCGGCGACGCTGACGGCTCCCTTGGCGGCGATGGCCTTCGGAACGAGCGCCGCGGCCGCGGCGTCCTTCGCCGTCGCCGCCGAGGTGCCCGTCGATGTCGAGCTGCTGCTCGAACTGCCGCCACAGGCTCCGACACCCAGTGCCAGAACGGAAGCGACCGCGAGACCGGCTATATGACGTGGAAGAGTCAAGGGATACCCCTTTCGCAGGCTCGTGAGGCAGGCACGCGCCTGCCCGACCTGCCGGACAATACGCGTTCGGCCGCTGGGCCGAGCGGGGTTCCCGGCGCGGACCCAGGAACTCGAAATCGTTGAGCGAACAACGGATGGATTCGCAATGGCGGCATGGCCTCCGCTCGACCCGCACGCCGGCTCACGGACAGCTGAACCCCTGGGGAGCACCCTCGTCGTGCAGCGGGCGCTCATACACGTACGCCGGCATGCCCTCTCCGTCGGCGAAGCTCACCAGCCGAAGCTCATGGCGCGTCCCGTCGACCTCGACGACCGGGCGCAGCTCCACGCCCTCGCCGGTCACGCCGACCTCGATGTCCCGTTCCCCGAGCGGATTCTCAGGACCGTGAAGCAGTCGTGCCGTGCTCTTGCTCGCTCTCATCGTTCCGCGCTCCTTGTGTGTCGTGCCCGCAGGGGTTCACGACGAGTATTGACCCGGAGGCGTCCGCGAGCATCCGCAGTCCACCGAAGGGTCGTCAGCAAGCGCGGATGCCGGTCCGCCCCCAGGTTCCGCGTCCTGCGCTGATCCGATGGCCGGTGGGCGGCCTGCGAGCGAGCGGGCCTCAGTCACCGAGCTTGTCGATCACGAGCGCTGCGTTGTAGCCGCCCATGCCGATCGAGGACTTGACCGTGGGGCCCGCGGCCCGCGGCGTGACGCCGTCCAGGGCGCGCGGATGGGCGGGCGCGACGAGCGCGGGTGCGGGAATCTCGCCGGTCTCGTAGCTGAGCGCGGCGACCGCGGTCTCAAGAGCGCCGCCGGCGCCGAGGCCGTGTCCGGTGAGCATCTTCGTCGAGTAGATCATCGTCCGCTCACCGAACAGGGCGTCGGCGACCGCCGCCTCGACCGTGTCGTTCAGCGGCGTGCCGCTGCCGTGCGCATTGAGGTAGGCGACCTCGCCCGGCTCGACGCCGGCGTCGGTCATCGCCTGGGACCAGGCGGCCGCAACCTGCAGCCCGTCGGGCTTGATCGCGATCGGATGGAAGGCGTCATGGGTCAGGCCACCGCCGACGACGTGGGCGTACGCCGCCGTGCCGGGCTGGCGTGTGAGGACGAGTGCGACAGAGGCCTCGCCGGCGATGAAGCCCTGGCTGCCTTCCTGGAACGGACGGCAGGCCTGCTCAGGGGTGCCGTCGGTGGCGAGCACCCCGAGCGCGTCGAAGTTCCAGGCGTTCTCCGGCGTCGCCGAGAGGTCGGTGCCGCTCACGATCACATCGGTGGCAAAGCCGCTCGTCAGCCACTGCCGAGCCAGGATGACGCCGACCGCGCCGGAAGCGCACGCCGCACCGACGTTCATCGACGGGCCGGTGAAGGCGTGCTCGGCCATGAACATCGACGGCGCCGTGGACGGCAGCAGCTGCAGATAGTGGCGGCGACGCAGCCGGCCCTGGTGCTCGAAGTAGAAGTCGCGCCAACCCTGCACCTCGCCCAGCGACGTGCAGAGGATCAACCCAACGCGCTCACCCGGGTTCCACCCGCGCGCCCTGGCATCCGCGACCGCCTCGCGGCCCGACGCGTACAGCGCACGACCGAACAGGGTGATCGAGTCCTCCACATCGCCGCCCTCGGGCACCGTCGCCGCGAGGCCCGCCCAGTCCCCGAACACGAGCGGACCGGCGGCGGACTCCCCGGACAGGAGCCCGTCCCACAGCTCATCCAACCCCCAGCCATACCCGCTGACCGCTCCCAGCCCCGCGATACCGACTGCCTGGTTCACGTTCACGGTGGCCTCCTCGTCAACCACCCGGAGTCGCGGCTCAACGCGAGCCGCCAAGAGGACTACGGTACCCGTTCCGAATTGCCGGCGGCCGGCGGCCGTCGTCCATCCCGTTCCATCCACCTCCGCCGTCGATGCGCTGCGCGAGCGGTGCGCCGGCACGGTCGTTGCCCCCGGCGACCCCGGCTATGACCCCGCGCGCCTGGCGTGGGACCTTGCCGGTCGGCATTGACCGGGCCACTGGCACTGTGGTACGACCAACGCTCACTCACTGAGAGGGCAACTTCTCAAGACCGGAAGGTCACCATGCGCTCCCCTCTCGTTCTGTGCGTCGCACTCGGCGCCGTTGCCATGTTCCCGGCCGGTGCGATGGCCGGCAAGACCGTCAACAAAGGCAACGACAAGGCCGGGTTGACCGTCGATCTCTCGGCTCAGAAGGGCGCGGCGAAGCACAGTCGTGGTGTGAAGCTGCGCTACAGGGTCGTGCGCGGCACGGTCGACGGCACCCGCAGCACCGAGGACGACCGAAGCATCGTCATCACCGCACCCAAGGGCCTGCGCATCAACAGCAACGTCGTGCCGCAGTGTGACGTCTTCATGTCCTTCACGGTCAACACGTACGAGTGCCCCGCCGGTACGGCGCTGGGCACCGGCACCTCACAGGTCGACGCCCGACCGACCCTGCCCAGCCTGATCAACGCGACACTGAAGGCCTTCAACGCCGACGACAACGTCGGCCCCGACAGCACAACCAAGGTGGCCAGCAAGCCCGGTGTGCTGCTGCAGGCAGACATCGGGGGCGGGAACACCGTCGGCGTCGACCTGGCGCTCAACGCGAACGCGAAGCTCACCTACCAAGCGGAGCAGCCCGCGCCCGGAACCAGGTCGACGTACTCCATCATCAACCTGGACATCACGATCAGCGCGCTCGGCAAGAACAAGAAGCCCTTCGCGCAAGCGCCGTCGACATGCCCCAAGAACCGCAAGTGGCGCTTCACCATGGTCGAGAAGTTCTGGAGCGGCAAGTCGATCACCGCGACGCACGACGCTCACTGCAGGAAGTTCTAGCTCCAGCCAACCCCAAGCCGAGGGTTTCAGGTGCTGCGGACCCCTGATGCCCGGCGGGGTCCTTCCCCGCGCGGGTAACAGTAAGCGGAGGGGGAGGGATTCGAACCCTGGAGGGTCGGGTGTCGGTGGCGACAGTCCGGCGCCCTTTTCAGTGTGGGTGCTCAGGGCGCGAGGATCGTTCCGTCGATCTGCGTGCTTCGCGCACTCGGCACGGTCCCAGCGGCGACCGCACGCGTGGCGTAGGCGTTCGATGCCAGCCGCCCGCGGCTGCGCACGCGCTGCTGTGCGCTCGCGCCCAGCAGAACCGCGACCTTTGTCGATCGCCCACCGCGAACGAGGAACGAGGCCTGACCAAGCAGCGCGCCTTGCAGGGTGCTTCCCTGGCGCAGCCGCAGCAGGCCTGAGCACGACTGCCCGCTCGCCGCGCCGCAGCGGACGGTGATCGTCACGACACCGCGGGCGGACATCTTCGCGCCGCGTTGCGGGTAGCTGATGATGATCCTGCCGGCGGGCGTGGCGCCCGGCGGGCCTGGTGGTCCCTGAGCACCGTTTGAACCAGGCGGCCCCTGTGACCCTTGCGGACCGGTCTGGCCCCGAGGCCCGGTGAGTGCCACGACACTGAGCGTCGCGCCGACCGTGGCCGCGTCGAGCGTCGCGCTGACGCCGGCCGCGCCGGGGGCGGCGCCGGAGCTGAACGTCGCGCGCGCCTCGCCGCCGGTGAGGGTCGCGCTCGGCGTGACGCTGCCGCCCGTGGCAGCGAAGGCGACCGGCACCTGCGGGAACGGGGCATCCTCACCGAGATCGGCCCCGTCGGAGTTCTTGCGGACGCTCGCGGTGACCCCGGCGAGCTGCCCGCTCGCGCCGACCGTCGCCGGTGCCGCGGTGACGGTGAGCACGCGCCACGGGCTCGCGTCGACCGCGGCGCCGGCGGGTGTCGTCGCGACCGTGTCGCAGCCCGGCGCGCCGGGCCCGCCGTTGCAGCCCCACCAGTCGTTCTCGGCCCGCAGCGGGTCGTCGTCCTCGTTGAGGATGCCGGTCGGGTTGCCCGCGATGCGGTTGCCGTCGACGACGAGGCTGCCGAGCAGCGAGTCCGGCAGCACGTGGATCCCGGTCTGCCCAGAGCCCGTGATCGAGTTGCCCGTGATGCGCACCCCACGGTTCGGCCCGCCGCCGAACGGGTCGCGCACGCGCACGCCGTCGCGGCCCTTGCCGCGGATCGTGTTGCCGCTGATCTCCACGTCGCTGCTGCCGCCGGAGACACTGACGGCATCGAACCCGCCGCCGTCGAAAAGGTTGCCGGCGACGAGCACGTCGTCGGCGCCGACGAGCACCATCGAGTTGGTGCCGATGAAGTCGTTGCGCAAGATCGCTAGCTGGTCCTGCACCGCATTCTGCAGCGAGCCGGCGGCGAAGTTCACGCTTGCGCCGGAGCTCGTGGTGAAGCGGTTCTCCTCGATGCTGACGTTCTGGGCGCCCTGGTCGGAGTAGATCGCGGTCCCGCTCACGCCTCCCGGACGGTCGTTGGCGTCGAAGCGGTTGTGCCGCACGACCGTGTCTTCGCCCGGTGCTGTGTTGAGGTACAAACCGAAGACGTTGTCAGCGAAGATCGTGTTGCGAATGCGGTACCGCGAGCCAGTCGCGATCGTGTACATGCCTGCGGTCGACGCGTTCCCCGTGACGAGGAAGCCGTCGACGATCGCGCCGGTCGCCGACAGGACGATCGCTGACCCGGGCTCGCCGCCAGTGAGCACCGACTCCTGCGCCTGCGGGACGGCGCGGCTGCGCGCGTCCACACCGAACTGCGCGCCGGCAAGGATCACCTGCTTGTCGACGACGATCGGGCCGGCGTAAACGCCCGCCGCCACATCGATCCGGTCCCCGCCGGTGGCAACGTTCGTGATCGCGTACTGGATCGTCTGACAGGCCGAGTTCGCGCCCGTACCGCACGCCGGGACGTCCGTCCCGCTCGCCGCGTCGACCGCGATCGTGATCGCCGAAGCGGGCGGGGCGGCGAACAGCAGCACGGCCACAGCCGCGAGCGCGACCGCCAGCCGACCGGAACGATCCACGCGTAAGCGCATTCGCCGAGCATGAGGCCGCCGACGGACGGACTGGCCCGCGCCGGTCCCAAACCGGTGAGCCCCGCACGGTGCGCTCGAAAAAGCCGCAGAAGGTGAGACGCAGCAAGTCGGCCGCGTAGACCAACGCCAGCGATCGCCGACGATCCGCCTGCTAGTCCGGCATCGCCTTCGGGTTGTACACCGCGACCGCGAGGACGTAGTTCGTGCCGTCCTTGTTCGTGGTGAAGTCCCAGGTCGTCGCGCCGCCGTCTGCCGCCGGGACGTGGCAGCTGTGCCAGGGCTGCTCATCCACGGGCGTGCCGTCCTCGCGCTCGCAGTAGCCGAGGTCGGGTGCGCGTTGGGTCCGTGAGCGCCCGTGGATGCCGCGAAGACGCACGCGGGTCAGGATGGCGGGTGCCGCTCGCGGCGAACGAGGAGGCGAACGGTGTCCCTTCCCCCGGCAGACGAGTCTGGTCCAGGGCGAGCAGCAGAGCGAACGAGGACGCGGCTCATCCGCGCCGCGGTAGCACGGTCCCGGGCTGCCCGTTTCCCGCAGGCGGACAGGTAGCCGGCACGGATCCGCGTACGCCGGTTGCGGGCTACCGTCGGGATGCGCGGGCCACGGCGTGCCCGCGTGCGATCCGCAGACGTGAGCCGGCGGGCTCACGGGGACCGCCTTCCCCACCAGCACCAGGACGGACGGAAAGGGGGGTCGGTGGAGATGATCAGGACGAGATCGGCAGGGAGCCCGCGCCACCGCAGGGCCGTGGCCGGCGCGGCGGTCTGCGTCGCCGTCGGTGTCCTCTCGGCCGGCACCGCGCTGGCCGGGCATGATCCGTACGGCAGTTCGACGGTCAGCGCCACGCCCGCCGCGGGGGCCGGCCTGGCGAGATACGCCGGCACCACCAGCCCCGGCACCGGGGCGGTGGAGATCTCCCTGCGCGGGAGCCGCGTCGACGAGTTCTCCGTCCAGCACAAGTGGTGGCGGTGCAAAGGCCCGCGCGAGCGGCCTCGGCAGATCCTCGGGTGGGGCGGCGAGGACGGATTCAGGTTCCCGCGCATGCGCCGCGGGAAGCGGTTCTCCGCCCAGATGAACAGAACGGGCGGCGATACGTACATCCGCATGCGCCTCTCCGGGCGCGTCTCGGCCGACGGGACCCTGATCACGGGGTCCCTCCAGCGCTCCACGCGGGGCTTCACGCGCTACGGCGCGGTGCAGTGCCGGAGCGGGGTCATCCGGTTCCGGGCCGCGCGCGCCAACCGCGACTTCGCCGGCGTCACGAGCCAGGGGCTGCCCGTGCGGCTCGAGCTTCAGTGGACACGCGACTTCTCCAGCGGCCTGGACCCGGGCCCGCAGCCGTTCCTGGGGATCATCAACACGCCGTTCCCCGTCTCCGGGCCCGCTCCGGACATCGTCCTCACCTGCGCCGTCGGCCCCCCGGTCAAGGAGGTGTCCATCCAAGGTATCCGGGTGGACCAGGTGACCGGCGCGCTCTCGCGGCCGCCCGGCGACGTGACCGTCACCGGCCGCGCGCCCCCGCTCGGCTCCCGGTCGCGGGTGGTCGAGATGCAGGTGACGATGACGACCAACGGCCCCGAGTGCCGTGGGGAGATGTCGCTGCGGGCGACGGAGGTGCCGACCCGCTGACGCGCGCGGATGTCGATGCTCGTCGCCCCGATCGCCGGCGTGCTCTCCGACCGGCGCGGTCCGCGCCCCGCTCATGGCGCTCGGCCTCGCGCTGCAGGCCGCAGCCGTCGCCTACTTCGCGGCCGCGGCGCAACCGGCGGCGCGCGAGTGTGCAGGTGGATGCGGAGATGAGCGTGCGCGTGTGCGGAGCTCGGTCTGGGCGGCGGAGCGACGCCGCGGTCGTTGAGCGCGCGCTGAACGCCTGCCTCCTGGGCCGGCTCCTCGATGTGGCGCAGGCGCGAGCGGGGTTGTCTGAGGAGGCGTCGTCGCGCCTGGCCTACGAGGAGTTGCGCGCGTCGCGTCGCGAGCGCGGCGCTGCGTGATCCGGGTCGTCGTCGATCCGGGCGTCTTCGTCTCGGCGCTAGAAGTCGCGGCCCAACCGGTAGGCCTCGTCCAGGTACGCGCGGCGCTGCCCGTCGCCGGCCTCGACCACGGCGTAGAAGTAGACGTGCCTGGTCTCCTTGACCCCCGCCATCCGCAGGCCCCATGAGCTCATGACGGTGTCCATCGCATCGCGCCACCCCTTGTCGTACTCCTCCTCGGTGAAGAACGTCGGCGTGAGGATCAGCGCTTTGTGCTGGGAGAGCAGGGGGACGCGTCCCTGCAGGTCGCCCTGCCAGCCCTCGGGGGTGAGGGTGTAGGCGAACCCGTAGGCGAAGACCCGCTCGAACCAGCCCTTGAGGATCGCCGGGAACCCCATCCAATACACCGGCGCGACGAAGATCAGGCCGTCCGCTTGGGCGACGAGCGCCTGCTGCTCGCGCACGTCGTCGGGCACCTGCTCGTGGAGCGCCTGGGCGATCTCGCGGGTCCCCTTGTCGCCCAGCCAGCGACGCGCCATGAAGCGACGGATCGGCCCGCCGGCCATCTGCAGCACCAACTCGCGAACGTCCGCGTTCTCGATCAAGTGGTCGGGAACCGACTCGTGCAGGAACTGGGCGCCGTCCTGCGCCCTGAAGACCGGGTCAAAGCCGATCGCGTGCAGATCGCTGACCTCGTAGCTGTGCGGGCTCTCGTCGAGTCCCCGCGTGACGTTCTCCAGAATCGCGTGCGTGAACGAATCCGGGCTGTGATGCGCGTAGACGACCAGGACGTTCATGACTCTTCTCCGCAGGCTTCAGGGGCGGCGATCTGTGGGTGATGCTCAGTAATCTACGCTGTCGCGATGGCCGTGGTGCTGGCCTACATCGACGCGGTTCCCGGGCGCCTCTACCCGCTCGCACTGAACCGCTCCGGCAAGAAACGAGCCCCTCGTCGGGGAGCCTGACCCCGAAGTTCGTAAGAAACCAAGGCCCTGCGGCGAGAACCGCATGCCTACGGGCTTCCAGCGGAGGGGGAGGGGATTCGAACCCTCGGTAGCGGGGTTACCCCTACAACGGTTTCGAGCCCGCCACCGGACGCGGTCACGCAACACACTCCATGAGCAGCGGCGCGGTGGTGTTGGCCAGACCGACCAAGGTCGGCAGACGATGCCTCCCATGCGCCTGCTCGACCTCCCGTTTCGTGCCGTCGGCGGTCAGCCGGCGTTCGAGCCGGATGAATTGGAGCGGTTCGTCGCCGCGCCGCGCATCGCGGTTCTCTCGTATCTGCGCCGCGACGGCCGTTCGTGCCAGGCGCCCATCTGGTACCGGTACATCGACGGCCGGCTGGTCATGACGACACCGACCAGCTCGCCGAAGGCCAAGGCTCTGGCGCGTGATCCGCGGGTCTGCGTGATGATCCAGGACGAGGCGCCGCCGTACCGCGCGGTGATCATCGACGGGGTGGCCGAGTTGTCCGAGATGGGGCCGGGCGAGACCGATCGCGTGTCGGCTTTGCGCTACCTCGGACGGGCCGGTGCCAAGGCCTACGAGGCGCTGACCGCCGAGGAGTACGCGGCGACAGGCCTGACGGCAATCGTCATCGAGCCGACCGACGTACGCGGCTTCGACAACCGCCACGCGCTGTCGGCAGTCGAGCGGGCGTTCATGCGCGTCCGGAGCGTGCTGCCAAGTCGCTCCAGCGTCTCTGACCTCGCGGGACCACGTCGCTCCAGCGTCTCTGACCTCGCCGGACCACGTCGCCGTCGACGGTCAGCGCTTCTCGCGGCACAGTGGCGACTCCCGCAACGGACGAGAACCAGAGGCGGACGAGGTTTCTATGCCTGCGTCTTGGGGTTCTGGAGGAGGTCGCGGATCTCTTCGAGCAGGACGGCCTCGTCGGAGCGCCCGTCTTCGGCCTTCTCGATTCCGCGTGCCTTCTGCATCGCGTCGATCGGCTTGACGACGAAGAAGAACACCGCGGCGGCGATCGAGACGAACGAGATCAGCGCGTTGATGAACGAGCCGTAGCGAAAGACCGACCCGTTGATCGTGAACGTCAGGTTGGAGAAGTCGGGCTTGCCGATGATCGCCGCGATGATCGGCGTGATCAGGTTGGCCACCAGCGAGGTGACCAGTGCACCGAACGCAGCGCCGATGACGACCGCGATCGCCAGTTCGACGATGTTGCCCCGCATCAGGAACGAACGGAACTCCTGAGCATGATCTCTCCCAGAAGTCGGATGTGCCGGCGACACTAGTTGAGCCCGGCGGCTCCCGCCATGGACAAAGGGCACGAGCGCCGTGGTGTGTAGGCTCGCGGTTGTTCACGAGAGCTATCGGGAGGAAGGTTCAGATGCCAGCTGCTCGCAAGGCGCCGGCGCGGCGCCCGGCTGCACCGCGTACCTCGGATGTGACGAAGGCGCTTGACGCGCTCAATGACGCGGTCGCGCGTGCCCAGACCGCGGCGCAGGCGGTCCGCTCGGATCTCGGTCGCTCACCGCTGCGCGCGGACCTTGTGCGAAACGTCGAGGGGTTGGTTCGTGACTTGCGTCGTGATGCGAGCAAGCTCGACCGCGCCGTGCGGGCCGACCTGCGCAAGGCGACCGCCGCGAAGAAGCCGGCCACGAAGAAGCCGGCCACGAAGAAGCCCGCCGCGAAGAAGCCGGCCGCGAAGAAGCCGGCCGCGCGCAAGTCCGCGTCTGGTAAGCGCTCGTAACCCTCAGCCTGGGGCCGCGGTTCTCGCCTGCGAGCGGCGAGGTCCGCGGTCCACCGCGTGGTTGATCTGGGCGCGACCGACGCTCTCACCGTTGTGCGACCGGCCAATGACGCGAGCAGGGCAGGTACGGGTACGTTTACCGTGAAGGATCGTGCCATCAACAAAGCCGAGGGGGGAGGGATTCGAACCCTCGGTAGGGCAGTCGGCAGCAGCGAGATCAGCGGCGGTCACAAGCGTCGGCTGCGGCCGCCGCGGCACTGGAAGCGGCCAGCGCCGCTCTTGGTCGACACGAGCGTTTTGTCCAAGATCCGGGCCGTCCGCCACCACTGGACGACAACCTGACCGCTGCAATCCTCTATGGCTTAGCGTCGCGCCCGACGTCGCTGTGCCGCTCGTTCCCAACAGCCTGAGCCTGGTCTACTCGGCGAGCTTCACCGAGGACAACCTGCACCTCACTGCGCGCCGGAACTACAAGAAGGTCTCGAACACGCTCGCGGTGCTGAGCAAAGGGACGACGACAAGCGACGTCTACCTCCACGGCAACAGCAACATCGTCGTCAACCGGGGCTCGGAGAACGTCAGCAAGAACTACGCCATACGCCGGCGCTGGAAGATCTGGACGGCGCCCTAGTTGCGCCCACAGGTTGAGGCCTCGGCGTGAGGGCGAGCGCCGCGCCGGCTCGCGAGGTGCCAACGTTCGCGATTCCTCCGGCTCGGTGGGCTTGCGACCGAGTGAGTAACGGCGCGTCCGCGTTCGCGCTCTTCCTGTTGGTCCAAGGCAGACGTGCGCCCGAGGCGCTCCGCTTCTGCCGCAATGCAAGAAGCGCCGGGAAGCGGAAGCGCCGTCGCCGCGCGGCGTGATCAGGTTGCGGCGTGGACGAGTCTCAGCTTGATGCGGTCGGTGAGTCGGGTGGGAAGCGTTGTGAGGGTGCCGAGGATCAGGGCGTCGCGTCTTGGCGTGACGTAGCGCGCCTTGGGGCGTGGTGTGAGGCTCGCTCGGGTCACGCAGGCGGCGACGACTTCGGGGGTCACGGCGGCTTTGGTCTGCGCTTCGAGGTAGGCCGTGAGTTCGCGCTCGAGCGTCGCGTAGTCCGCCACCCCGCCACCGTTCGTCGTCATGTGGTGCGTGACGTCGATCTCCGTGCTGACGAAGCTGGGCTGTACCACGACGACGCGGATGCCGAACTGCTTGAGCTCCATCCGCAGTGCGTCCGACAGCGCCTCGATGGCGTGCTTGGTGCCGCCGTAGATCCCGCTTCCCGGGACGGTGATCTCGCCGAGCAGCGAGCTGATGTTGACGATTCTCCCGGAGCGCCGGGTCCGCATTTGGGGCAGGAAGGCTCGGGTGACGTCGAAGAGTCCGATCACGTTGGTCTCGAACTGCGCTCGGACGGCGTCGGTGCTGAGCGTCTCTGCGGGGCCGGTGAGCGCGTAGCCGGCGTTGTTGATGAGAACGTCCAGCCCGTCGGGGGCGACGGCGGCCACCGCTTCCACGGCCTTGCGGACCGAATCGGGGTCGCACACGTCCAGCTCGACCGGGATCACCGTCCCGGTCGTCTCGCGGGCGAGCTCTGCCAGCCGGTCGAGGCGCCGCGCGGCTGCGAACACCGTGTGCCCTTCCTCGGCCAGTCGGAGGGCGGTGGCGCGGCCGATGCCGCTGCTGGCGCCGGTGATCAGGATCGTCTTGCTCGGGGTCATCAGCTCTCCTGGGTGTTCAGCGGTCGGCGTCCGGAAGCTCGGGGAGTGCCGGCTCGTCGATGCCGAGGTTGCCGGTGCTGGCCAGCGGCCGGACCTGGAGGTAGACGCCGGCCCGGTGGGTGTCGAGCTCGCGCGCGCGTTGCATGGCGGGGGCGTGTCCGCCAGGCTGGTAGGCGAAGTCCTGTGCGGCGCGGCGTGTGCTCCAGATGCTGATCGAGGTGTTCTCGAACGGCGGCCTGGCGTACACGTCGATACTGCCGCGATGGCCTGGGTGGTGACGAGCGCGGCTGGCCGCGTGGACGTTGTCGCGCAGGAAGGTCTTCAGGTGCCGCGGGCGCACCATGCCATGGACGAGGACGACCATGGGCTCGTCCTTGGCGATCGGGGTGGCGCCGTCGTCGGAGGGCCGCCAGCCGTGCCAGTGATCGTCTCCGTGTTCGGTGCGTACGCGGGCGACCTCGCCATCCAGTCGAAAGTCCCCCGCACGTCCCAGCGCGGCGCCCAGGGGTCCGTGCCAGGCGGCGGACGCGGCCTCGCGCGACTCCCAGGCGAGGAGCAGGCAGGTTCCGTAGTGCTGGGGGATGATCGTGAATGTCCCCGTGTTGGCGTGATTGATCGTGTGCGCTCGCAGTCCGTCGGGGCGGTCGGCGAGTGCGGCGCGGATCACTCGTCGCCGCGCCGGCGTCCGACGAACTGGGTCGCGGTAGACGTCGAGCGTGAGGAAGTCCGCCATGCTCGCCCGGGCTAGGCGCCGCGGCGCCGACGCAGGATGTTGCGTCCGTCGCGCCTGAGCGCGTCGAACACGGCGCGGCGCGGACCGTAGGCGGGGTCGGGGTCCTTGCCGGCGCCGAGGCGCTGGATCTGATGCTGGGTCCACCACAGGTCGGCGACGGAGTCGAGCTTCTTGATGCCGATCTTCTTGAGCTCGAAGTCCGAGCGGGCGGTGTCCGGGGAGGTCAGGAGCGCCGTCGGAAGCTCGGGCTGGAGGGCGAGCGGCCGGGCGATGCCGATGAGGTCGGTGGCGCCGCTGGTGATGGCGTCCGTCATGCCGGTCCCGGTGCGAAAGCCGCCGGTGACCAGCAGCGGCACGGTGGTGACGGTGCGCACGCGGTCGGCGAAGTCGAGGAAGAACGCTTCGCGGCGGCGGGTGCTCTCCGAGGTGCCGCCGTCGCTCATGGCCGGCGATTCGTAGGTGCCCCCGGAGATCTCGAGGAGGTCGACGCTCTCCCGGTCCAGGTGCTCGATGACGGCGAGCGACTCGTCCTCGGTGAAGCCGCCGCGCTGGAAGTCCGCGGAGTTGAGCTTGATGGACAGGATCTTGTCGGGGCCGATCGCCGCGCGGATGGCTCGGGTGACCTCGATCAGGAACCGGCGGCGGCGCTCCGGGTCTCCGCCCCACTCGTCGTCGCGGCGGTTGGTGTGCGGAGAGAGGAACTGGCTGACGAGGTAGCCGTGCGCGGCGTGGATCTGCACGCCGTCGAAGCCGGCATCGACGACGACGCGCGCGGACCGCGCAAAGCGGTCGATCAGCTCGACGATCTCCTCTGCGGTCAGAGCCCGCGGCTTGGCGAACGCAGGTCCCATGTCGACCTGGACGGCGCTGGGGGCGACGGCGAGCTCGGAGAGCCCTGCGAGGGTCTGGCGGCCGGGGTGATTGAGCTGCACCAGCGCCGTGGCGCCGTTGCTCTTGGCGGCGGCTGCCCACCGTTGCAGCGGTTCGAGGTCGCGGTCGTCTTCGACGACGACGTTGAGGGGCTCGCCGATCGAGCGACGGTCGATCATGACGTTGCCGGTGATGATGAGGCCGGCGCCGCCGTGGGCCCAGCGGCGGTAGACCCGCTCGAGCTCGGCGGTCGGCTGGCCCGACTGGGCCGGCGAGCTGCTCGCTCATCGCGGCCTTGGCCAGGCGGTTCTTGATCTCGGC
Organism: uncultured Actinomycetes bacterium; assembly: GCA_963787935.1. Classification (GTDB taxonomy): domain Bacteria; phylum Actinomycetota; class Thermoleophilia; order Solirubrobacterales; family Solirubrobacteraceae; genus F1-60-MAGs163. Next base: position 383,280 of record CAWBEV010000001.1, read on the forward strand.
GCCGCTGGGGAGCGTCAGCGGCAAGGCCAGCGTCGTGGTCGTGGTCGGGGTGTCGATGGAGGTGTTCATGGAGTCCTGTTCGTGATCGGGCGGAGTCGGGTTCAGGTCGTCGGCGCGGAGCCCAGCTCAATGGCGCGGGCGACGGTGCGAGGGCGAAACAGCAGCCGCTCGATGGCCGCCTGAGCCAGGCCGGGGATGAGGGCGGCCGGCCCGTGTTGGCGTGGTACGACGGTGCGCTTGGCGCGGCGTTCGATGCCGCGGACGATCTGCGTCGACGACGGTGTCGAGCTCGACGGTCTTGAAGGCGCCCGTGAAGTCCTTGACGAGCTCGACCGCGGCGGGACTGGACAGCGCATCGCCGATCATCGGCGTGCGGAAGATGACCGGATGGACGCTGCCGACCGTGACGCCCACGGCGCGCATCTCGAGGCGCACGACGTCGGCCATGGCCGCCACCCCGGCCTTGCTCGCGGCGTAGCTGGCCAGCAGCGGCGGATGGACGTAGGCGATCATCGACGAGACCGCGACGAGGTGGCCGCCGGTCGCCTGGACGTGCGGGGCCGCGGCCTTCAGCGTCCGCCACACGCCATTCAGGTTGATGTCGATGACGCGGTCCCAGTCGGCCGGAATGGTCCGGCTCGATCGTCTGCAGCGGCCCCAGGACGCCGGCCCCCGCGATGACGACGTCGATGCCGCCGAAGTGCTCGGCGACGTCGGTGAAGACCTGCTGCTGAGCGTCGAAGTCGCGGACGTCGACGGCCCATCCGCGGGCATAGCGGTCACCGCCCAGCTCAGCGGCCTGGGCCTGGACGCCGTCAGCGGTCAGGTCGAGGAGGGCGACGTTGGCGCCGTGGGCGCGCAGGGCGCTGGCCAGGCCGGATCCCAGCCCGCCGCCGGCGCCGGTGATCGCCACGGTCTTTCCGGGCAGGTCGAGCCTCACGGGGTCTCCTCGGTGGTGATGACGACCTTGCCCTTGCTGCGGCCGGCCTGGACGTAGGTCAGGGCTTCGGGGGTCCCTTCGAACGGGAAGGTGCGGTCGATCACGGGGCGCAGCGTCCCGGCGTCGATCAGCGCCGCGATCTGTTCGAGCTGGGCGCCGTCGGCGCGCATGAAGAGAAACGAGTAGCGGACGCCGAGGCGCTTGGCGGCCCGGCGGGTCTTCAGGCTGAGCAGCGCCATGACGGGCGACAGCGGGAAGCGCTTGCCCAAGCTGCGCGGCGAACGGCGGGTCGGGCGGTCCGGCGATGCCGATCGCCAGTCCGCCGGGCTTGAGCACCGTCAGCGAGCGGGCGAGCGTGTCGCCTCCCTGGGTGTCCAGGACGAGGTCGTAGCCGGACACGTGGTCCTCGAAGCGCTGGGTCTTGTAGTCGATGACCACGTCGGCACCCAGATCCTTGACCCAGCGCACGTTCGTCGTCCCGGTCGTCGTGGCCACGGTGGCGCCGAGGTGCTTGGCCAGCTGGACGGCGTACGTGCCGACGCCGCCCGACCCGGCGTGGATGAGGACCTTCTGCCCGGGCTGCACGTTGGCGCGCTCGACGAGCGCCTGCCACGCGGTCAAGGCGACCAGCGGGACCGACGCGGCCTCTGCCATCGAGATGCTCGCGGGGCGGTGGGCGAGGTCGTCCTGGTGGACCGCCAGCTGCTCCGCGAACGTGCCGACGCGGCCGTCGCGCGGCCGGCCGTAGACCTCGTCGCCGACCGCGAACCTCGTCACGCCCGATCCGAGCGCGGTCACCGTGCCCGCCAGGTCATGGCCGAGGACGAACGGTGCCTTGTACGGCAGGATCAGCTTGAACTCGCCGGCCTGGACCTTGACGTCGAGCAGGTTGACGGCGGCCGCGTGGATGTCGACGAGCACGTCGTGATCGCCGACAGATGGTTCGGGTAGATCGGTCGAGCTCGAGCGGCTGCTTGTACTTCGTGACGACCCAGGCCTTCATGCGGCGCCGATCGGGTCGTCGGCGTCGAGGAACTCCAGGACCGCGGGGACGAACTGCTCGCGGTACTGGAAGATGCCGCCGTGCCCGGAGTTCGGGTAGATCACGAGCTTGCTGTTGGGGATCTGCTCGGCCAGGACGCGGGACTGGCTCGAGGCGACCATGACGTCGTTGTCGCCGTTGGCCACGAACGTCGGCTGCGTGATCTGCGAGAGGTCGTGCGGCTGGCCGAGACCGGCTTCGCGGATGGCCAGGAGCTGCGCGATCCGGGCCTGATGGGAGATGGGCTTGTCGCGATCGGCCGTGCGCTCCTTCAGCCGCGCGATGTACTCGGTCCCGGCCTGCTTGCCGACTGCGTTGCGGTTGAAGAACAGGAACTGTCGCGGGTCGAGGCGCGTCAGCGCAGCCTTGGTGTAGGCGCCGCCGACGATCAGCGGCATCTTGGTGAGGCCGCCGCCGCCGCGATGCCCGGTGCCGGTGAGGATCAGCCGCCGGACCAGCTCCGGGTTCTGCAGGGTGACCTCTTGCGCGACACCGCCGCCGAGGGAGAAGCCGAGCAGGTCGACGTGGTCGTGGCCGAGCGTCCGGATGAACGCGGCGGCATCAGCGGCCATCGCGGCGATCGTGTGCGGCACCTTGCCACCGGACGCGCCGATCCCGCGGTTGTCGAACGTGATGACGTGGCGCTCCTGCGCGATCGGGTCGATCACTCGGGGATCCCAGTCGTCCAGGACCGCCGTGAAGTGATGCAGGAACACGAGCGGGGTTCCCCCGCGCGGGCCCAGTTGCCGGTAGGCGAACGACGTGCCACCGACGTCGATGGTGTGCGTCGGCGTGTCCTTCCACGCGGTGGTCGTGTTGCTCATGGTCAGCTCTCCTGGGACACGGCGAACAGCGCCGCAAACTCGCGCTCAAGCTGTGGGTAGATCAACCGGTGGTCATCGCTGAGGCCGGCCTTGACATGCCGGCTGACCTCGTCGACGATCGCCTCGGGCTCCCCCGCCTCGACCGCATTCAGCGCCGAGGCGGCCACCGCGGCCGGTTCGATCTTGTCGACGTCGAGCCCCGCGGTGAGGTCGGTGTCGACGTAACCGACGTGGACACCGACGACGTGGGTTCCCTGGCGCTTGAGTTCGATTCTGGCGGAGTTGCTGAAGCTCCACGCCGCCGCCTTCGACGCCGCGTACGTGGACAGCATCGGGCTGCCGACCCAGGACGCGATCGAGAGCACGTTGACGAACGCTCCGCCGCCGCCCGCGGCAAGAACGGGGGCGAAGGCCTGTGTCATTGCGAGGAGGCCGAAGTAGTTGACGTCGAGTTCGGCGCGGGCGTGTTCGAGGCTCGCCGTCGTCGGCGTCCCCGGATGGCCGATTCCGGCGTTGTTGACGACGAGCTGCACGTCGTCAAGCTCACCCGCGACGGCGGCGACCCGCTCGACATCGGTCACGTCCAGTCGGACGGCACGCACGCTCGGATGAGCGGCTTCAAGGGCCTCTGGATCGCGGACGGCGGCATAGACCTTCGTCGCCCCCCGCTCCAGCAAGGCGTCAACGAATGCTCTGCCGATGCCGCGGTTTGCGCCTGTGACGAGCGCGACGGCTCCCTCGATCCGCATGTGCTCTTGGCGAGACGGTTCTTCTCGGTTCATTTTCTGAACCTAGCATCCTGCATCCACATTTACAACTCAGCCTGATACCGTGATCACAGATGGAGCGCACGCACTACCAGGCCAGCAACTGCTCGATCGCCCGTACCCTCCAGGTCGTCGGCGAGAAATGGACGCTGCTGATCCTCCGGGAGAGCTTCTACGGCGCGACGCGGTTCGAGCAGTTCCATGACGTCCTGCAGTGTCCGCGCAATCTGCTGTCCGAGCGGCTGGCCAAGCTCGTCGAAGAGGGGATTCTGGAACGGTCGGAGTACCGCGACCCCGGCAGCCGGACCCGCCACGAGTACCGCATGACCGACAAGGGTCGTGAGTTGACGCCGATCCTGCTGGCTCTCAGGGAGTGGGGAGATCGCCACAAGGCCGATCCCGCGGGCCCGCCCGTTCTCGCGCGCCACGCCGGGTGCGGCAAGGAACTACGCGTCACGCTCCAGTGCGCCGGTGGTCATGAGGTCACCGGACCAGATGACATCGAGCTCGTCGACGGACCCGGCGTCCTCCCGCTCGCACCCGGCTGAGCTGACGGCAGCACGCGCCCGAGGCTTGTGGGCGTGCTCATGGCGCTAGCCGTGCGGGCGTCGATCGCTTGCGCCGGCTCCCCGGAGACGCAGGTCTCCTTGACCGCCCCGCTGACCCATATCCGAGACCGTCGACGAGAGCGCCATCGGGGTCGAGATCACTACCCAGATTGTCCCAAACGAACGGTCACCGACTCGTGGTGAAGTCGGTGACCGTGTCGAAATCAGCTGCTATGCAGGTAAAGCGGAGGGGGAGAGATTCGAACTCTCGGTAGAGGGGTTACCCCTACAACGGTTTTCGAGGCCGCCACCGGATGCGGCGGATCCTCGATGAATGCTGGAGATTACCGGTGCTTCTGGGCGCGTTGGGACAGTGATTGGGATAGTCGCGCCATCAGCGACCGCCAAGACGGGACAGCGTGCCGGCGCGCCCGCGTTCGCGCTCCTGCCATTCGTCCAAGCAGGAGCGCACTCCTTGGCGGGGCCTCGCTCGCCGTGTCGAGGTTCGCCCTGTGAGATGCGCGAGCGGTGCTACACGCCTAGCACGGCGCTCAGGGCGAGCATGAGTCCGCCGCCGACGGCGACCCCGACGCTTGCTGATCGCCAGCTTGTCCGGGTGAAGGAGTTAGGTACAAGGTCGTAGGCGACGAGTGCGAGCATCGCACCTGCTGCGAACGCGAACGACGCGGGCAGCAGCGCTGTCACATGTTCGACGAGCGCGAACGCACCGACGGCCGCGAACGGCTGTGGGACGCTCGTGAGGACGGCTGCCCAGAACTGTCGGCTGTGCGAGTAGCCGGCTGCCTGCATCGGCAGTGCGGTCGCGGTCCCCTCGGGCACGTTCTGAAGCGCGACCGCAAGGATCACGAACAGGCCGAGACCCTCCGCGGTGGACGCGTATGCGGTTCCGATCGCCAAGCCCTCGGGGATGCTGTGGACAAACAGCACGAGCACGACCAGCAGCGAGCGGCGCGCCGCCGTGCCGAGTGCCCGCTCCGTCGCCGCGCGCTCATCGCGTCGACGAACGAGATCGCTCGTGCCGAGCAGAAATGCGACACCGAGCAGGAAGCTGATCACGACCACCGCGGTCGAGCCGTCCTGCAACGCCGGGATGAGTAGCCCGACGATCGCCGCCACGCCCATCAGCCCGGCGGCGAACCCGGTGAGGCCCGCTGTGTAGGCAGCGACGCGCTCGCCGAGGAAGAACACCGGGATCGCGCCGAGGCCCGTCGCGAACGCGGTCGGCCCAACCGATCAGGAACAGCGTGGCGATGTCCGTCACGGGACTGGCGGCCTCCCGCGCATCCGGGCAACGTAGTGATCGGACGCTGCGTCAGAGGCGAGCTCCCCGCTTCGCCGTGTTCAGGTGGGGGAGTGGGCTACGCGTCTGGCGGTCTATGCCAGCGGGTTCCCGAGGGACCTGAGGGTCGTCGCGACGACCCTCAGGGGCTCACAGCAGGCCTGCGCGGCGTGCGGTGTGCGTGCGTGATTCCAGTTCGTCGTGGCCGTCGCTGACCGCCGCCCAGATCAGGCCGGCAAGCGGACTGCAGAGCAGGACCGTGAAGGCGATGCCGAAGATCGCGTAGACGAGTATGTCCGTGTGTGCATTCCTCTCGTTGGTTGCTTGCCGCTGTTGAACTCAGGGTCCCGCAAGGCCGGTCACGGAATGACAATCGGCGGCTCGCCGAAACGACGCTTGGGATGGTCGTCGTGTGGGCGGTCGAATGGAGCATCAGGGGGCACGTTCTGGCTGGCTCGTCCTACGCTGGCGTCGTGGTCCACGAGGACGCCCCCCCGACTCATGCGGCACCGCTCGGCGAGGTCGCCGAGCGGCTCGCGGCCGATCCGGCGCGGGGCCTGACCGGGGCGGACGCGGCCGCGCGGCTCGCAGCGCACGGCCCGAACGAGCTTGCGCGCGGTGGGGGTGTCGACGCGGCACGGATCCTGCTGGCGCAGGTGACCGCGCCGATGATCCTGCTGCTCGCCGGGGCGGGGGTGCCGTCCGCCGCGCTCGGCGATCTGACCGAGGCGGTGGTGATCTTCGTGGTCGTCGCCTTGAACGCGTGGATCGGCTTTCGGCAGGAGTACCGCGCGGAAATGGCGATGGCAGCGCTCCAGGCGCTGGCGACACCGACGGGCGCGTGTCGTCCGGGACGGGCGCCCGGCGGAGGTCCCGGTTCGGAGGTCGCGCCGGGTGACGTGGTGCGGCTCGAACCCGGGGCGCGCGTGCCCGCCGACGGGCGGATCGTCGAGGCGTACGCGCTGCGCGTCGAGGAGGCGGCGCTCACGGGCGAATCGGTTCCGGTTGACAAGCGGCCCGCGCCGTCGCCCAGGCGCCGCTCGCCGAGCGCACGTCGATGGTCTACGCGGGGACGAGCGTGGTCGCGGGGCGCGGCACGATGCTCGTGACCGCGACCGGCATGCTCGCCGAGATGGGCCGGGTCGCGCGCCTGCTCGAGGATGCCGACGAGGGCCTACACCGCTGCAGCGGCGCCGGTTCGATCCGTTCGCCGGCTCGCGTTGGCCGCCGGCGCGATCGTCCTGATCGTCTTCCGGCGAGAGGGCGGCTCGTGGCGCGCAGCTTGACACGCTGCTGCTCACGGCGGTCAGCCTGGCGGTCGCCGCGATCCCCGAGAGCCTGCCCGCGGTCGTGACCATCACGTCGCGCCGGCGTGCAGCGGATGCTGCGCCGCAACGCGCTGATCCGGCGCCTGTACGCGGTGGAGACGCTCGGCTCGGTGACGGCGATCTGCTCGGACAAGACGGAAACGCTGACCCAGAATCGCATGACAGTCATCGTGCTGAACATGGCCGGTGACGAAGCGATCGCTGACCGACGACTTCGTCCCAGCGCAGGTGGGCATTGAGGCGCTGCGCGACGAGCCGACGCTGCGGTTGCTGCTCGCGGGCGGCGCGTTGTGCAACGACACGGCGACGGCAGCGGACTGGTTGCTGCTCGGTGATCCCACCGAGACGCGCCGGCGACGTACGGCCCGGTGGCACGGGCTCGACGAGCGCGCGATGGAGGCCGTGACCCCACGTGTCGGCGAACTGCCGTTCGACTCCGAGCGCAAGCGCATGACGACGGTGCACGCGCTCCCGAGCGACGTCTCGACGGTCCCCTGATGGGCTGACGATGTCTTCGAGATCGAGCGGCTCGCGGCGCCCGGCGGCCGGCTCTCATTCACGAAGGGCGCGGTTGACGGGCCGCTCGCCTGCTGCGAGACGGTGGATGTGGCGGGCGATGAGGACCCTCGACCAGGATCTGCGCCGCCGTGCAGTCGCGGCGGCCGAGCGGCTCGCGCGCGAAGGGGTGCGCGTCCTTGGCGTCGCGATGCGCATCTGGCCTGATCCACAGGCCGTGCCGGACGATGCCGGGCTCGAATCCGGTCTCACGCTGCTCGGGCTCGAGGGGATGATCGACCCTGCACGCCCGGAGGTTCGCGACGCCGTTGAGACCTGCCGCCAGGCGGGCATCCGCGTCGCGATGATCACCGGCGACCATCCGCTGACGGCGATGGCGATCGCCCGCGACCTCGGA
>CAWBEV010000002.1:0-82488 GCA_963787935.1 uncultured Actinomycetes bacterium
GCGGGGCAGGAAGTGCGGGGGGCGCCGCGGCGACTCGTGGTTGTAGGTGATGCCGCTGCACGCGAACAGGCCGTGGTGCTCGCGCATCGTCCCCACGAGGCCGTGGGCGGCGAGCTTCGCGACGCCGTAGGGCGTGCGCGGGCGCATCGGCGAGGCCTCGTCCTGCGGGGCGCGCTCGGCCGTCCCGTACACCTCGCTCGACGCCGAGACCCAGATCCGCGGGCGCGGCTCCAGCGTCAGCGCCGCGGCGAGCAGCGTCGCGGTCCCGCCCGCGATCGCCGCGACGGTCGCGGTCGGGTCGCGCCAGCTGTCCGGCACGAACGACGGCGCGGCGAGGTGGTAGAGCGCCTCAGGCCGGACGCGCTCGACGACCGCGTGCAGCGTGCCGGGGTCAAGCAGGTCGGCGTCGTGGACGACGATGCGCTCGCGGATCGCGTCGAGGTTCGGCGCGGCGACCGCGCCCGCCCGGTCCAGTCCCTCGACGTCCCAGCCGTCCGCGAGCAGCGCCTCGGCCAGGTACGAGCCGTCCTGACCCGCGATACCGGTGATGAGCGCCCGTGGAGCCATCGGCGCCGGAGCCTACCCGCGCCGCGCACGGCGCCCCAGGGCCAGCGCGGCGTCCACGATCTCGGGCGGCACGACGTGGAGGGCGACCGCCAGGCCGGTGAACAGCGCACCGGCCGCCACGGCGAGCACGAGCGGCGGTACCCCGGGGATCAGCGCGAGCGCCGCGGCCGGGAGCGCGGCGAGCGCGATCCGCCCGAGCGCGCCGTGCGGCAGGCGCCGGCCCGGGCCGGCGCGGCGGAGCATGCCGTAGGTCACGCCGCAGAGGACCACGTCCGCCGCGACGGCGGCGATCGCGGCGCCCTGGGCCTCGAGCGGCGGGATCAGCGCGAACCCTGCCGCGAACACCGCCGCCACGCCGATCCCCGACGCGATGACGAGCGAGCGTGTGCGGCCCATCCCGAGCAGCGTCGGGTTCCACGCCGCCGTCAGGAAGATCGTGATGAGCGCCAGCGACTGGATCTGCAGCACCGGAACCGCGTCCTCGTAGCTCGCACCGCCGAGCGCCAGCACGATCGGCCTGGCGGCGATCGCCAGCACGAGCGCGATCAGCACGCCGCCGAGCGCCATGACCTCGGTCGTGCGCGCGGTGACGTACTCCAGGCGCGCGTTGTCGTCGCGGGCGGCGACGCTCAGGACCGGGAGACTCACCGTGATGAGCAGGAACGGCAGGCCGACGAACACCTCGACGATCCGCGCGGAGGTGACGTACAAGCCGATCTGCTCGGCGTCGCCGGAGATCAGCGACATGAGCACGACGAGCAGGCGGAAGTAGATGATCCCGAGAACGCTCGAGGCGGCGACCGGCAGCCCGACGGCGGCCAGTGCGCGGAGCCGGTCGCGCGACCAGCGCGGGGCGACGAGGTGGCGGCGGGCGAGCAGCAGCGGGGTGGCCAGGAGCAGCACGAGCCCGGACAGGAGCTGGCCCCCGAAGAACGGCAGCAGCGCCGCGCCGGCGACGACGCACGCGGCGAACGCGCCCACGAGCACCCCCTGGCGCAGGACCTCGTTCACCGCCAGCGTGCCGTTGCGCAGCTCGATGCTGAGCGGCAGCAGCATCGCGCTCTGCACGCTGATGCAGAAGATCCCGACACCGGCGATCAGCGTGCCCAGCACCATGTCGCGGTCGTAGCCGGCCGCGACGGCGAACGCGACCGCGACCACGACGCCGATTCCGGTCAGCACGATCCGCAGCCCGAGCACGTGCGCGAGCACCTCGCGCCGCTCCTCGTCGTCGCTGATCGCCATCTCGCGCGAGCCCGTGAGGGTCAGCCCCGCCTCGCTGACGCCCTGGACGATCGCCAGCAGCGCCATGACGGTGCCGAAGCGCCCGAAGTCCTCGACCCCGAGGTAGCGCAGCAGCAGGACGGCGCCGAGGACCGAGAGGAGGTTCGTCAGGACGAATCCGGCCGCGCGCTGCGCGCCCCCGCGAACGACGTGGCGCCCGACGTCCGCGCCGGCGAGCACGTCGCCCGCGCGCAGCTCGGCGTCAGCTCCCGTCTCGGCCACGGCTTGAGCGTAGCCCCGACTGCGGCGCGTCCCGCGACCTTCGGTCGCGCTGGTGGTTCGTGCTGCGATAGTCCTGTCCGGTCCTTTCATGAGCCCGTCCTCTCCGCACCCAGGCCGGCACGAGGCCGATCCGGCCGCGCCCGACCCGCCCCCGCGCCCGCCCAGCGCCGAGGTTCTCGGCGTGCCGCTCGCGCTCACCACGTATGCGGACACGATCGCGTGGATGGACGATGCGATCGCCGCCGGGAGCCGCGAATACGTCTGCGTGGCCGCGACGCATACCGTGATGGCCTGCGCGGAGGACCGCGCGCTCCACGACGCCGTCCTCGCCTCGAGCCTCACGGTCCCGGACGGTCAGCCGCTCGTGTGGGCCCTGCGCGCCTTCGGCCACCCGCTCCCGGACCGCGTCTACGGACCGGAGCTCATGGCCCGCACGTGCGAGCACGCCGTCGCCACCGGCGCCCGGATGTTCCTCTACGGCGGGCGCAACCAGGGGGCGCTCGTCCAGCTCACGCTGAACCTGCGGCGCCGCTACCCGGGGCTGCGGATCGTCGGCGGGCACGCGCCGGTGTTCCGGCCGCTCACCGACGCGGAGGAGGACGAGATCGCCGCGCTCATCAACCGGTCCGGCGCCGACATCGTCTGGGTCGGCCTCGGCGTCCCGCGTCAGGAGAAGTGGATGCAGCGGATCCGGCCGAAGCTCGACGCACCCGTGCTCGTCGGCGTCGGCGCCGCGTTCGACTTCCACGCGGGCCTCGTGCCCCAGGCACCCGAGTGGCTCCAGCGCCTCGGGATGGAGTGGGCATTCCGGCTCTCGAAGGAGCCGCGGCGCCTGTGGCGGCGCTACGCGCGCTACAACCCGCGCTTCGTCGTGGGCGTCGCCCGACAGTACGGACGGTACCTGCGCGCCGGGCGACCGAACCACTGACACCGGCCTCAGGCCGGTGTCCAGACCTCGGCGTTCGCGTCGTGGATCTCGCGCAGGATCGCCGGAACGCCATAGGCCGGGCGCCAGTCCGGGTAGTCGGCCTGGAACGGCCGCAGGTCGCTGATCCACCAGCGGTGGTCGCCGACGCGCGCCTCCTCGGAGAGCTCCCAGTCCAGCGGCCGGCTCGCGATCTCCTCGCACAGCGCGATCGCCTCGAGCATCGAGCAGTTGCTCGCGCGTCCTCCGCCCATGTTGTAGACGGCACCGGCGCGCGGTGCGCGGTGGAAGGCCGCGAAGGCGGCGACGAGGTCGGCGCTGTGGAGGTTGTCGCGCACCTGCTTTCCGCCGTATCCGAAGACCGTGTAGGACTGCCCGGTCATCGTGCACCGCATGAGGTACGACAGGAACCCGTGGAGCTGGGCACCCGCATGGTTCGGGCCTGTCAGGCAGCCGCCGCGGAGGCACACTGTCGGCATGCCGAAGTAGCGCCCGTACTCCTGTACGAGCAGATCTGCCGCCGCCTTCGAGACGCCGAACAGGGAGTGCGTTGAAGCGTCGATCGACATCGACGTGTCGATGCCTTCGTGGTAGCGGTGATCCAGCGGCAGCTCGAAGCGGGTGTCCTCCTCGACGAGCGGCAGGGCGTTCGGGAGGTCGCCGTAGACCTTGTTCGTCGACAGGTGGATGAACGTCGCCTCGGGGGCGTGGCTGCGCGCGGCCTCCAGGAGGTTCAGCGTCCCGTTCGCGTTGACGGCGAAATCGGTCTGCGGCGCGCTCGCGGCCCAGTCGTGGGAGGGCTGCGCGGCCGCGTGGACGACGATCTCCACGGCACCCCGGTGCTCGGCGAAGACGCCGGCGACCCCTTCGGCATCGCGAATGTCGAGGTCGACTGGGTGGAACTCGGGATGGCGTGCCGCGAGCGCCTCGGTGACGCGGCCCGTCGACGCCTCGGGGCCGAAGAACTCCGCGCGCATGTCGTTCTCGATCCCGATGACGTCGAAGCCGGCCTCGACGAAGTGGCGCACGGACTCCGACCCGACGAGGCCCCCGGATCCGGTGACGATGGCGACGGGCATCGGGCGAGGGTAGCCGTCGCTCAGCGCAGCGCCTCGAGGGTCACCCGCATCCCCTCCACCAGCGGCGTCTGCGCCGTGAACCCGAGCTCGTCGCGCGCCCGGGTCACGTCGAGCGAGCTGCGCTGGAGCTCGCCGAGGCGGGCGGGCTCGAACTGCGGCTGCGAACGCGTCCGGTGCGACGGCCGGCGGCCTCGCGCAGCGCGTCGAGCACGTCGAGCACGCGACGACTCGACGCCGGTGCCGACGTTGTAGGCCCCGTGGGCGGTGGGATGCGCGGCGGCGGCGAGGTTCGCGGCGACGATGTCGCCGACGTACGTGTAGTCGCGCGTCTGGGTGCCGTCGCCGAAGACGACCGGCGCGCGGCCGTCGAGCAGCCGCCCGGCGAAGATCGCGATGACGCCCGCCTCGCCCGAGCGGGTCCTGGCGCGGGCCGTAGACGTTGCCGTAGCGCAGCGTGACGGTCGAGCAGCCCGTAGCAGCCGGCCGAACCAGCCGCAGTAGAGCTCGGCGCACTGCTTGCTCTGCCCGTAGGCGGCCATCGGCAGCGGCGCGGACGCGTCTCCGGCGTCGGCATACGACGTCCGTCTCGCCGTAGATCGCGCCGCCGGTCGAGGTGTTCACGAGGCGCGCGACGCCGGCGCCGCGCGCGGCCTCGAGCACGTTGATCGTGCCGACGACGTTGATCGACGCGTCCCAGCGCCGGGTCCTCGATCGACGGCGCACGTCGATCTGCGCGGCGAGGTGGAAGACGACCTCGGGTCGCGCGGCGGCGAACGCCGCGCCGACGGCCGCGCGCGTCGCGGATGTCGGCCTCGTGCAGGACGCGCCCCGCGCTCGAGCGCGCCGGCGAGGTTCTCGCGGCGCCCGGTCGAGAGGTCGTCGATGACCGCGACCTCGTCGCCGCGGTCGAGCAGGGCGTCCACGAGGTTCGAGCCGATGAAGCCGGCGCCGCCGGTGACGAGTGCGCGCATGGCGCCGGATCCTAGATGGGGTCAGCCGTCGTAGACCGCGGCGAGCGCGCGGGCGACCGCGGCCGGGCGCGGCGCGCTCGGCGATGCAGCGCGGCGTTGCGCTCGCCCGCCGCGCGCGTCGCCGCAGCAGCCGCCGCGACGCGCTCGGCGAGCGCCCCCGCGTCGCCCGGCGGCGCGAGGTCCGCGTCCGGCAGCAGCTCGGTCGAGCGCGCCGACGCGGCGTCGCGGCGACCGGCAGGCCGGCGGCCATCGCCTCGGCCGCCGACAGGCCGAACGTCTCGGCGAAGCGCGACGGGACGATCGCCAGCGCGGCGCCCGCGCGCAGCCGCGCGAGCTCGGCGTCGGCGACGCGGCCGGCGAAGCGCACGTCGGCGCCGAGGCCGCGCGGCGAGCGCCCGCAGCTCGCGCCTCCTCCGGCCCGTGCGCCGGTGACGACGAGCGGCAGCCCGCGCCGCGGCGCACGCGCGGATCGCGACGTCGACGCCCTTGTCGGGCGCCAGCCGCGCCGAGCACGATCGCGTAGGTGCCGGCCGGCGGGTCGGCGCGCAGTCGGCGGCGCCGGCGCGACCGGGTTCGCGATCGACGTGCGACCGTCGCGCCCGCCGAGCGGCGCGCCGAGCTCCGCAGCCGCGCGAGCGCGAACGCGCTCGGCGTCGTCAGCGCGTCGGCGGCCGCCGACGAGCCGGCGCCGACCAGCAGCGCGCAGCGCCGCCGCCGTAGACGAGCGCCTCGGGCAGCGAGCCGCGGCAGCGCAGCCGCACGCCCGGGCGCGTGTCGCGCCCGTGGCAGCGGGTGCAGTCCTGCGCCCGCGGGATCCAGGCACGTGCCGACCGCGCAGACGAGCCGGTACTGGTGCAGCGTGCAGCACGGTCCGCGCCCCGGCCGTCGCGCGCGGCCTGCGAGCGCGCGCCAGCCGAACGCGGGCTGCACGTTGTGCGCGTGGACGACGCGCGCGCCGGTGCGGCGCACGGCGGCGGCGACCTCCTCGCGGGTCGAGCCCGCCGCGCAGCAGCCCGCGCGCGGCGCGCGCGCGCGGACAGCGCGGCGCTGTCGCGCTCGAGCACCTCGACGTCCTCGCCGAGCTCCTGCGGAGCAGGATCCGGGCGAGCTCCTCGACGACGCGCTCCTCGCCCGCCGAGCGTGCGGTAGCGGTTGTGCAGGAGGAGGATCACGGCGGCGGCCTGGCCAAGCTACCGTGACGCGCCCGATGCCGCCGACCGCCGCCGATCATCGATCCCCACGCGGGACCGCCCGGCGTACCTCGACGTCGCGCTCGCCTCGATCGCCCCGCAGGCCGCCGCCGCGCGGCGCCGAGATCCTCGTCGTCGACGACGGCCGCGACGCCGCGACGCGCGCGGTCGCCGAGCGCTACGGCGCCCGCTACGTCGCCCGCGACCGCCGGCGCGCGGCCTGAACGCCGCGCGCAACACCGGGATCGACGCAGACCGACGCGCACGCTGCTCGTCTTCGTCGACGACGACGTCGCCGTCCGCGACGGCTGGCTCGCCGCGCTGCTCGACGCCGCCGCCGCGCTGCCGGACGACGTCGGCGTGCTCACCGGGCCGATCCGCGCGCGCGTCGAGGACCACCGCTTCCCGCGCTGCGGGCGCGAGCGCGGCCCCGTCACCGAGCAGGACTTCGGCCCGCCGGACGCCGACTGCCCGCACGCCTGGGGCGCGAACCTCGCGATCCGCCGCCGGCGCTCGAGCGCGTCGGGCCGTTCGACCCCGCGCTCTCCGGCGGCGGCGACGAGGAGGAGTGGGAGCGCGCGCTGGACTGGCCGCCGGCGGGCGGATCCGCTACATCGCCGGCGGCCGGCGTCGACCACCGCCGCGCGGGCGACGACGCGCGGCTGCGCGTCGCTGTGCCGCGCGGCGCGCGACTGCGCGGGCGCGAGAGCCGGCGCGTACGACGAGCGCCGCGGCAGCGGCGCCGCGCGTGCGCGCCGAGCTGCGCACGCTCGCCGGCTGCGCGCTGCACGGCCCGCGCGTCGCTGCGCATGGGCCCGGTCATGACCTGGCACAGCCTCGGGCGCCTCGAGGCCGCGCTGCGCGCCGGCGCCGCCGCCGCCCGGCGACCGCCCGGGGTCGACGACTTCCTCTCGGGCCGCAGCGGCGACCGTCGGCGGGCGCCGCGCGCTGCTCGCGCGTGCTGCGCGACGCGCTGGCTCGACCTGCGCGCTGCGCTGTCCTCGCGGCGGCGCCGGCGCCTGGACCGCGCCGGCCGCGCGCGCCGCCGCGCCGGCGCGTGCTCGTCCTGGCGATCGAGCGCGACGACGTCGCGCCGGGTGCGCTCGACGGCGCGCGCGCCGAGCTGCGCCGCTCGCGCCACGACGTCGAGCATCGTCGTCGCGCGCCGGCCACGAGCGCCGGGAAGTTCGAGCACCTCAACGCGCTGCTCGCCGGCGCGCGACCTGGTCAGCGCTACGACTGGCTGCTCGTGCTCGACGACGACGTCGACCTGCCGCGCGGCTTCCTCGACCGCTTCCTCGCCGCGGCCGAGGGCGCGGGCCTGCAGCTCGCCCAGCCCGCGCACCGGCTGCACTCGCACGCGGCCTGGGACGTGACGCGCCGCGTCCCGGGCGCGATCGCGCGCGAGACGACGTTCGTCGAGATCGGCCCGGTGACCGCGTTCGCGCGCGCGACGTTCGCCGCGCTGCTGCCGTTCCCGCGACCTGCGCATGGGCTGGGGCCTCGACGCGCACTGGTCGGCGCTCGCCGCGCGAGCACGGCTGGCGCGATCGGCATCGTCGACGCCACGCCCGTCGGCCACACGCTGCGCCCGGCCGCGGCGACCTACCCGCGCGAGGCGGCGATCGCCGAGGCGCGCGCGTTCCTCGCCGGGCGCCCGTACGTGACGCCGCGACGAGGTCCGCACGCTGGCGGTCCACCGGTGAAGGTCGCCGTCGTCGCCGAGTTCTACCCGCGCGCGCGACGACCCGGTGCTCGGCATCTGGGCGCACGAGCAGGCGCGCGCCGCGCAGGCGGCCGGCGCCGAGGTGCACGTCGTCGTGCTGCACCGGATCGTCCCGCCGGCGGCGACGCCGCGGCCGCGAGCGCTGCCCGGCGCGGCGCTGCGCGCTCGCGCGCCAGCCGCGGCGCGCTCGATGCTCGACGGCGATCCCGGTGACGTACGTGCGCTACGTCTCGCCGCCGAAGGGCCGCGCGTACGGGTCGCTGGGGCGCGTGGGCGGCGCCGGCGCTCGGCGTCGCGCTGCGGCGCCTGCGGCGCGCAGTTCCCGTTCGACCTCGTCCACGCGCACAACGCCGTGCCCGCCGCCGACGCGGTGCTGCGCGCCGGCGTCGCGCGCACCGCTCGTCGATCTCCGAGCACGGCGCCGACGTCTTCCACACCGCGGTGCGCCACCCCGACGGGCGCCGCGGCGATCGAGCGCGCGTTCGGCGCGCGCGCGGCTCGTGCTCGCCAACAGCGACGGGATCGCGCCGCGCCGCGCAGGAGCTCGGCGCCCGGCGACACGCGCGTCGTGCACCTCGGGCACCGACCTGCCGCGCGCGCGCGCCGCGGCACCGCGCGAGCCGCCGACGCTCGTGACCGTCGCCCACCTCGTCGCGCGCAAGCGCCACGCCGACGTCCTGCGCGCGCTCTGGGCGCTGCGCGAGCGCCACCCGGACCTGCGCTACCTCGTCATCGGCGACGGCCCCGAGCGCGAGCGCGCTCGAGCGCGCTCGC
Organism: uncultured Actinomycetes bacterium; assembly: GCA_963787935.1. Lineage (GTDB taxonomy): Bacteria > Actinomycetota > Thermoleophilia > Solirubrobacterales > Solirubrobacteraceae > F1-60-MAGs163. The sequence goes on from CAWBEV010000002.1 coordinate 8,739, forward strand.
CGCGCGAGCTCGGGCTCGAGGACCGCGTCGAGTTCACCGGCCAGCTCGCCGCACGCCGAGGCGCTCGAGCGCGCGCGCGCGCTGCCACGCTGTTCGTCATGCCGAGCGTCGACGAGGCGTTCGGCGTCGCCTACGTCGAGGCGATGGCCGGCTGGGTGCCCGGCGATCGGCGCGCTCGGCGAGCCCGGCCCGGCGGAGATCGCCGCGCGCTCGGCGACGGGCATCCGGCTCGTGCCGCCCGGGCGACGTCGAGCTGCTCGCCGCGACGATCGACGCGCTCGCTCGACGACCCCGGCGTTCCTGCGCGAGCTCGGCGCGCCGCGCGCGGGCGACCGTCGAGCGCCTCGTTCACGTGGGAGGCCTGCGGCCGCGCGACGGTCGCCGCCTACGAGGAGGCGCTGCGCGCGGTGAGCGACCGGCCCGTCCTGCTCGTCACGAACCACGTGCCCGCCCGACCGCGTGCCGCGCGCTGCGCGCGCTGCACGAGCGCGCAGGGCCTCGAGGTCGCGCTCTTCGACGGGCGCCTGCACCACGCGACCGGCGGCGTCGACGGACCCCGGCGTCCCGCACCGGCGCATCCCCAGCGCGAGGCGTCACGCGCTCGCGGCGAGCGGGCGCCACCGCGCGGTGATCGCCACGAGCGCCGGGCGCGTCGCGCTGCCCGCCGCCTTCCTCGGCGCGCGCCGCGCCGGCGTCCCGTTCCTCTACTGGACGGGCATCTGGGCGCAGGTCGCGCACGCCCGCGCACCTCGCGGCGATCCCGCTGATGCGCTGCGATCGAGCGCCGCGCCGACGCGCGTCGATCACCTACGGCGACGCACGTCAGCCGCGTACGCTCGCGCGCGCACGGCGCGCGCAACGTGCATCGTCGCGCCGCAGGCCGGTCGACGGCGCCTTCTGGGCGCGCCGCGGCCGACGCGGCGCGGCCGCGCGCGCGCGCGCGCCGGCGACCCGCGCTTCCTCGCCCTGTACGCCGGCGCGCGACGCGCCGGGGAAGGGCGTGGACGTGCTGCTCGACGCCTGGCGTGCGACCGGCCTGCGCGCGCCCGAGGCGCCGTCGCTCGCGCTCGCCGGCGTCGCCGCCGAGCGAGGTCGCCGGATGCGCCGGCGCGTCGTCGCGCTCGGGCACGCTCGAGCCCGGAGCGAACTGCGCAACTTCTACGCCGCCGCGGACGTTCTCGTGGTGCCGTCGGTGCCCACGCGCAGCCTTCCGCGAGCCGTGGGCGCTGGTGGTCAACGAGGCCATGTACCAGCGCACCCCGATCATCGCCACCGACGCCGTCGGCGCCGCCGCCGGGCGGCCTCGTGCGCGACGGCGAGACCGGCCTCGTCGTCCCCGCCGGCGACCCCGCCGCGCTCGCCGCGCGCGATCGAGCGCCTGCGCGCGCGACGCGGCGCTGCGCGCGCGCCTCGGCGCGGCGGGCGCCGCGGCGGTCGCGCCGCGTACACCCCCGAGGCCTGGGCGGACGGGGTCTGCGGCGGCGCTGCGCGACGCGTCTCCGCGGCCGAGGCGCCTGCTAGCGTCGCGCCACGGTCCGCTGCGCCGCCTTCTCGTGCCACGTGCTGCTGCTGGCGTGCTCCTGGTCGCGCCCGCCGGTCGCGCAGGCCGACTACCAGGAACTCCTGAAGGACGCCTGCCGCGACGAGCACGTCAACGGCACGTACAGCGCAGAAGGACTACCGCGACGCGCTCGCCAACATCCCGGCCGACGCCGACCAGTACACGAACTGCCGCGACGTGCTGCGCGCCGCCCAGCTCGCCGCCGCGGGCGCCGCAGGCCGGCGGGCCGGCACGGGCTCGGCGCCGCGTCGAGCAACGCGACCACCGTCGCGCTGGCCGCGCCGGCGACCCGCTGGCGACCGCGACGCCGACCGAGAAGGCGGCGGTGACGCAGGCCGCGCAAGCAGGGCGGCTCCGGCCGTGACGGTCGGCGGCAAGGTCGTCGAGCCGAGCACGCTCGGCGCCGGGCCGCGCCGTCGCCGCCGGCCTCTCCGACCTGCCCGCGCCGCTGCTCGCCGCGCTCGCGCCTGCTCGTGCTGCTCGGGCTCGGCGCGATCGCCTTCGTCCTCGTCCCGCGTGTCCGCGCCCGTCGTCAACTCCTGACCTGCTCGCGCCGCGCCCGCCGCGCCGCGCCGCGCCGCGCGGCGCGCCGGTTCTCGGCGGCGCGTCGAGCCCGCTGCTGACGCTCGCGTTCGGCGCGGCGCTCGTCGGCCGTCGCGCTCGGTGCCGACGGCGGCCTGCAGCTGCAGCCGCTGACGACGCGTCGAGATCGTCCTCGACCTCGTCGCCGGCGTCCTCGTGCGTCGCCGGCGTGCTCGCCGGCCGCGCGGCGCGCCGCGCCCTGGGGCGGCGTGACGCTCGCGCTGTTCGCCGCGTTCGCGATCCTCACCGGCCTCTCGATCATCTGGGCGATCGACCCGTCGGCCGCCTGGGTCGAGGCGAACCGGACGCTCACCGCGCGTCGGCGTCCTCGCGACCGGCATCGCGCTCGTGCGCCTCGCTCCGGGCCGCTGGCGCGCGCTGCTCGGCGGCGTGCTGCTCGCGGCGCTCGTCGTCAGCGGGTACGCGCTGCTGACGAAGGTCTTCCCCGCGCTGGCTCGCCGCGGACGAGACCTACGCGCGGCTGCGCGAGCCGTTCGAGTACTGGAACGCCGTCGGGCTGATGGCGGCGCTCGGGCTGCCGCCTGCGTCTGGCTCGGCGCGCGGCGCGACGGGCACGCCGGGCTCGCGGCGCTCGCCTACCCGGCGACTCGGCGTGCTGTTCGTCGCCGATCCTGCTCGCCTACTCGCGCGGCGCGCTGCTCGCCGCCGTCATCGGCCTGGGCCTGTGGTTCGCCGTCGCGCCGCTGCGCCTGCGCGGCGCCTGCGTGCTGCTGCCGAGCGCTCGCTGCTCGGCGGCCTGGTGGGCGCCTGGGCCTTCGGCCAGGACGGGCTCTCGCAAGGACCAGATCGCGCTGCTGCGCTGCGCTCGAACGCCGGGCACCGAGCTCGGCGTGGCACTCGTCGGCGCTGATCGTGCTGCTCCTGCTGACCGGGCTCTGGGCGAACTGGCTGCGCGATCGGCGCGTCTGGCCGCAGCGCACCCGCCGCGCCTGGGGCATCGCGCTGCTCGTGGCGCTCGCGCTCGTCCCGGTCGCGATCGCCGCCACGCTGGCGACGACCGACCGCGGCCTCGGCGGGAGCGTCTCGCAGGGCCTGGACCGACCTCACCGACCCGAACGCGAACACGCCGAAGAACGACCCGAGCCGCCTGACCGCGATCGGCAGCGTGCGCGCGCGCTACTGGCGCGATGCGATCGACGTGCTTCGAGGCGCGGCCCGCCGTCGGCGTCGGCGCGGGCGGCTACGCGACCGCGCGCCTGCGCTTCCGCAGCGACGACCTCGACGTCCTGCATGCGCACGGCTACCTCGTGCAGACCGGCGCGGACCTCGGGCATCGTCGGGCTCGCGCTGACGCTCGCGCTGCTCGCCGCGTGGCTCGCCGCCGCCGTCCGCACCACCGGCCCTGGCGCGGGCCGGACCGCCGGCCGGCGAGCGACGCCGAGCGCATCGGCCTGCTGACGCTCGGCGCCGTCGTCGTCGTCTTCGGCGTCCATTCGCTCGTCGACTGGACGTGGTTCATCCCCGGCACGGTCGTGCCCGCCGCTGCTGTGCGCGGGCTGGGTCGCCGGCGCGCGGACCGTCCCGCGAGACGTTTGCACTCGCCGGCGGCGCCGCGCGCGCCTGCGGCGCAACGTCCGCACCCGTATCGCGTGCTCGCCGCGGTCGCTCGTCGTCGGCCTCGCGCTGACGGCCGCCTGGTCGGCCACGCGCCCGCAGGCCGCCGTCGACCGCGCCGACGAGGCGCTCGCCGCGCTGGCCGACGGCAACGTCGCAGCAGGCCCGCGCGCTCGCGCTGCAGGCCTCGGACATCGACCCGCTGTCGGTCGAGCCGCTGTTCGCGCTCGCCGAGGTCGAGGCCGCCTCCGGGCACCCGGCCGCGGCGCGCGCCACGCTCGAGCGGGCGGTCCGCCTCCAGCCCGCGAACGCCGAGCCGCCTGGATCCGCCTCGCCCAGTACGACTGCTCGGCCAGGGCGACGCGGCCGCCGCGCTCGCCGCGATCCGCCCGGCGCTGTACCTCGACGCCGCGCTCGACCGCCGCGCAGGCGATCTACCTCGCCGCCTTCCGGCAGGTCAACGCGCCGAAGCCGGTGCCGAAGAAGGCCAAGAAGAAGGCCAAGGCGTCGAACGGCAAGGGTGCCGAAACGCCATGAAGCACGCGGCCGATCTGCGCGTTCGGCACAGACACTCGGTCGCGTGTCCGTAAGCAGTCCAGCACCGAAGGAGCGCGGCGCCCCGCGCCGCGCCGCCGATCGGCGGCATCTGGCGATGGCCGGCGCGGTGGTCCTGCTCGCCGCAACATGCGCCACGGTGCTCATGCTCCCGGCTCCGTTTCCGGGACATGTCGTCAGCTCGAACGATCTGATCCGTCAGTTCGCGCCGTTCGCAGACGCCGGTTCTGCGGCGAACTACCAGATGACCGATCCGGCGCAGGTGTTCCGGCCCGACCTGTTCTGGGCGCGCGACGAGGTTCGCTCGGGGCACCTGCCGACGTGGTCACCACTGGTGTTCGCGGGCTGGCCGCTCCTGGCGTCACAGCAGGCGGCCCCGCTGTACCCCATCTCCGCGCTCAGTTACGTGCTGCCGTTCGCGGCCTCGATCGCCTGGGGGATCATCGCGCTCCTGGTGCTCGCGACGCTGGGCGTGTTCCTGTTCGCGCGCTCGCTCGGACTGGGTCCTGCGCCCGCAGCTCTCGCCGGCATCGCGTACGGGCTGAGTGCTCCGATGGTCGTTTGGTCGCTGCACCCGCACAGTCACGTCCACGCAACGCTCGGTTGGATGCTGCTGGGCGTGCAGGGTTCAGTGCGCGGCCGCCGCTGGGGAATCCCCGTGCTCGCGGCGGCAATTGCCTGCGCGGTGCTGGGCGGCCATCCGCAGAGCGTCCTCATCGACGGCCTGTTCGTCGTGGCATGGAGCGTCATCGCGGTCATCCGGGCTCCGCGTCGCGTGCAGGCCGGTGGCCGGCTGCTCGCCGGGGCGGCCCTGGGGTTCATGGCGGGAGCGGTCGTGCTGCTGCCACTCGCGGAAATGCTCGGGCAGACTGGGGTTGCTGAGCGCGGCGGATATCCTGGCCCGCGGCTGGGAGCGCTCTCGACGCTCGCGTTCCCGGACCTCTGGGGTCGCCCTGACTGGTCGTGGTCGACGGACCCGCCCGGGCTGCTGAATTACCTGGAGCGCAATCCATTCGTCGGCATCGTCCCGCTGATCGTCGCCGTGGTCGGCCTCGCCGTGCGCCGGGACTGGTTGCGGTGGTGCTTTGTCGCAGGCGCACTCGTCGCCGTCGTGCTGGCCTTCGACGTTCCGGGGGTCTCGGCGTGGCTCGTGGCGCAGTGGCCGCTGCGGCTGGCATCGATCGCGCGCGCGATGGTGTTGCTCTCGCTGTGCGTGGCGATGCTCGCCGGGCTCGGTCTGCAGGCGCTGCTCGACGACCCGGGCGCGCTGCGCCGGCGTTCTGTTCAGGCCGTGACACTCGTCGTGGTCTTCGCACCCGCCGTCTGGATCATCGCTCGGTACCAGCCCGGTGGGGGCCTGGACGGAGCGGAGGCTTCCTGCCGGGGTTCGGACGGCCGGCCGACGGCCAGCAGGCCACCGCTGCGGCACTCACGCGTTGGGTGCTGACCGCCGCGATCGTCGTGGTGCTGCTCGTGGTCCTTGCTCGTGCCGAGCGGCTGAGGGCGCGGACGTCGGTGCGCTGATCGTGACAGTTGCCGCGGTCGCGCTCGCGGCCGGCTGGCACGGTTTTCTCCCGGTACTGCCGACGGCCGTGGCCGACCTGCCAGCGACGCCCGCCCTCCGCGAACTCGTCGCCGGACAGGGGACCGACCGAGGGACGGCCGGAGGGGCGATCGGCGGTCCGCAGGTGCTGGTGCCGAACACCGGCGAGTACTTCGGACTGCGCGACCCGCGCGGGCGCGGGGTCCCGACCCTCGACCGCACCATGCGAGCCTGGGGGGCACTCGGTGGCGCCGCCGGCGCGAACCTCGCGTTCGTCGACCCATCCGATCCCGCGGCGGCCCGTGTCCTGCGCGTCTTCGGAGTTCGGAGCGCCATGGTGACGCACGGCGCTCCGCGCCCTGCTCAGTCGACACTCGTACACGCCGGCCGGGATGCCGATGTCTACGCACTGCGCGGGACACTGCCGCGGGCGTCATTCACATGCCGCTGGGACGTTGCGCCATCGAAGGACGCGGCCCATGCGGCGCTCGATCGGGCAACCGTCAGCGGGTTGCGCGAGCGCCCGATCGTCGAAGCGGCGCCGTCGCCGGCCGGATGCACGACGCCGGCGACGGCGGCTCAGATCATCCGCGACGAGGCCACACGGGTCACCATCGACGTCGTCGCTCCGACAGGCGGCCGCGTCGTACTGCGCGATACGTACTACCCGGGCTGGCGCGCCACCGTCGATGGTCGGCCGGTGCCGATCGCGCCCACCGACGTCGCCTTCCGCTCGATTCCCGTCCCGGCCGGCCGCCACCACGTCGAGTTTCGCTATGCCCCTTCGAGCGTGCGCAGGGGCCTCGTCCTGAGCGGACTGGCCTGGGCGGGCATCCTCGTTCTTGCGGCCTGGGCGATCGCGGGTCGGCGGCTGCGGACCCCTCGCGGCTCGGGCGGAACGTTGCGAGAAGTCCCCTAGCGCGCGACGGCCTGCAGCGCCGCCCGCGCCCAGGGCGGTCCACCGACCGCGGCGACGCGCACGTCGGCGAACCCGGCCGCCGTCAGCAGCTCGCGCAGCGTGCCCGCGGTGAAGAACCGCAGGTGATCGGCGCGCGGGTCCAGCCGCGCCTCGAGCGGTGCGCCGCGCAGCGCCTCGAGCGCGACCCCGAGCCGCGGGAGGTTCGGGGTCGTCACGAGCAGCGTGCCGCCCCAGCGCAGGACGCGGCGCACCTCGGCGAGGAGCCCCGTGACATCGGCGACGTGCTCGAGCGTCTCACCGCACCACACGACGTCGAACGCGTCCTCGGCGAACGGCAGCCGGGCGCCCTCGGCCACGGCGACGAGCGTCGCCTGCGGCGCCCGCTCGCGCGCGCGGCGCAGCGCCTCGCGCGCGACGTCCGCGCCCGTCACCTGCGCGCCGGCGCCGAGCGCCGCAGCCGCGAACGCCCCGTCCCCGCAGCCGAGGTCCAGCAGCCGCGTCCCGGGCGCCACGTGCGCGAGCAGGAACGCGCGGCGCTCGGAGAGGCGCTCGGGCTCGGCGCCCTCCGGCATCGCCGCCCAGACCGCCTCGCGCCAGTCCTCCACGCGCGGTCGGCTTAGAACGCGCCGCGGCCCCGGAGCACCGCGGGGATCGTCTTCACGAGGATCGAGAGGTCGAGTGAGACCGACCAGTGCTCGAGGTAGAGGAAGTCGAGGCGCACGAGATCGTCGAAGTCGAGCTCCGAACGGCCCGAGACCTGCCAGAGCCCGGTGATCCCCGGCAGCACGAGATAGCGCTTGCGATGCCAGTCCTCGAGCCGATCGAAGTCGCGCTGGGGCAGCGGGCGCGGGCCGACGAGCGACATCTCGCCGCGCACGACGTTCCACAGCTGCGGCAGCTCGTCGAGCGAGAAGCGCCGCAGCGTCCGGCCGACCGGGGTCACGCGCGGGTCCGTCGCGGATCTTGAACAGCGGGCCGTCGGCCTCGTTGTGCTGCTCGAGCTCGGCCTGGCGCTCGTGGGCGTCCGCGTACATCGTGCGGAACTTCAGGCAGTCGAACTGCGTGCCGCCGATGCCCGGGCGCCGCGAGCGGTAGAGCACCGGCCCGCGCGAGGTGATCCGCACGCCGATCGCGATCGCGAGCAGCAGCGGGCTGAGGATCAGCAGCAGCAGGAGCGATCCGATGACGTCGAACGTGCGCTTCACGAGCGCAGTCGAACGCCCTCGAACACCGGCGAGCGCAGCTCGAACAGCGGGACCGCCTCGCCCGGGCACGAACTCCGCGCGGTGCACGAGGATCTCCATCGTCGAGGGCGCGACCCGCACCCGCACGCCGCGGCGGTGGCACGCGTCGACGAGCTCCACGGCCTGCTGCTGCGGGAACGCCGGGTCGGCGATGATCACCTCGTCGATCGCGTCGCGCTCGATGACCGCGGGGAGGTCGTCGAGCGCGCCGAGCGAGCGCATCCCGTTGTCGGGGCGCGGCGAGAGCGAGATGAAGCCGACGACCTCGATCGGCGAGGGCACCGGGCCCCCGTTCAGCGCGTGGGCGACGGCATCGATGTGCTGGCCGGTGCCGACGAGCACCGCGCGGCGGTGGTAGCCCGCGGCGCGCAGGATCCGGCCGCTGATCGCGTCGTAGGCGAAGCGCAGCCCGCCGACGATCAGGATCGAGAAGATCAGCGAGCCCCAGAAGATGTAGTAGCTCTGGAAGTCCTGGCCGTCGACCTTCGCGTAGAGGAGCGCGACGATGGTCACCGCGAACAGCGACGAGACGACGGCGCGCAGCCCGGGGCGCGACGCGCGGTCGCCGTAGAGCCCCGAGCGCGCGAACAGCAGCACCATGAGCAGGAACGCCGAACGTCGCGTCGTGGTAGGCCTGGGTCGCGTTCTCGCTGAACCCCGCGCCGCCGCGCACGAGCGACTTCATCTCGAGCGCGACGAGGATCGCGAGGTAGATGCCGGCCGCGTCGAGCGCGAGCAGCGACAGCACGCGCGCCGCGCGCCGCAGCGTGTCGAGCTTCAGGAGGAACGACAGCGCCGGCGGGCGCTTGCGCCGCACGTCGTGCTCGAGCGTGCCGACGTCCACCGCCTCCAGCGACGGGACGCGCCCGGTCGCCTCGGGGGCGGGGACTTCGCGTTCTGTCAGCTCTCGCGCCGTGGCCATCTCCCAGGGTTCAAACGCATCCGCAGGCCGAACGATGCGCCATCAGGACCCCGCACCGAGCAGCGCCTCCGCGCCCGCCTCGTCGATCGTGCGCTGCAGCCCCTCGCGCAGCGTCACCTCGGGCTCCCAGCCGAGCAGCGCGCGAGCCCGCGCGATGTCGGGCTGGCGGACCTTCGGATCGTCGGCCGGCAGCGCCTCGAAGACGATCTCCGAGCGCGACTTCGGTGATCTCGACGACCGCCTCGGCGAGCTCCAGGAGCGTGAACTCGTCGGGGTTGCCGATGTTCACCGGCTGGTGCTCGCCGGACTCGACGAGCCCGATGAGCCCGCGGATCAGGTCCTCCACGTAGCAGAACGACCGCGTCTGGCTGCCGTCGCCGAACACCGTGATCGGGCGATCGGCGAGCGCCTGGCGCAGGAACGTCGGGATCGCCCGGCCGTCGTGCGCGCGCATCCGCGGACCGTAGGTGTTGAAGATCCGCACGATCGCGGTGTCGACGCCCTGCTGGCGGTGGTAGGCCATCGTCAGGGCCTCGGCGTAGCGCTTGGCCTCGTCGTAGACGCCGCGCGGGCCGATCGAGTTCACGTGCCCCCAGTAGTCCTCGCGTCTGCGGATGGACCTGCGGGTCGCCGTAGACCTCGCTCGTGGAGGCCAGCAGGAAGCGCGCGCGGTGGCGCTTGGCCAGCGCCGAGCGCGTGGTGCGTGCCGTGCGAGCCGACCTTCAGCGTGTGCAGCGGCAGGCGCAGGTAGTCGATCGGCGACGCCGGCGAGGCGAGGTGGTAGACGACGTCGACCGGCTCGTCGACGAAGAACGTCTCGGTGATGTCGACGTTCAGATGGACGAACTCGGGCACGCGGATGTGCTCGATGTTCTTCAGCGATCCGGTCTCGAGGTTGTCGACGCAGACCACGCGATGGCCGCGGCGCAGCAGCTCATCGCACAGATGCGATCCCAGGAAGCCGGCACCGCCGGTGACGAGGCAGGTGGCCATCCTCCAAGCCTAGGCGGTCGCAGCCGCAGATGACGGGCGACGACGTGCGACCAGCTGTCGCGATGGCGGCGTTCTAGGATGCCGGGCATGCCCGCACAACCGTTCGTCGAGAAGCTCAACGACCAGATCGCCAATGAGTATGGCGCCCACCAGCAGTACGTGGCGGCCGCCGTCTACTACGACGCCCAGACCCTGCCGCGACTCGCGGCGTTCTTCTACGCGCAGGCGCTCGAGGAGCGCAACCACGCGATGATGATGGTCCAGTACCTCCTGGATCAGGGCGTGGATCCGCAGATTCCCGGGGTGGGCGCGCCACAGAACGGCTTTGCGGACATCGTCGCCCCGGTCCAGCTCGCGCTCGAGCAGGAGCAGCGCGTCACCGACCAGATCAACGCCCTCGCCGGGCTCGCCCGCGAGCACGGCGACTACGCCGGCGAGCAGTTCATGCAGTGGTTCATCAAGGAGCAGGTCGAGGAGGTCGCCTCGATGTCCGACCTGCTGACCGTCGTGCGCCGCTCGGCGGCGAACCCGATGCTCGTCGAGGACTGGCTCGCGCGTGAGAAGGCCGCCGGCGAAGGGGAGGACCCGACGGCGCCGGCGCCGGCCGGCGGCGCGGTGTGAGCGACTGGCCGGCCCCGCCGGCCCCGCTCCTGGAGGGCGCGCGTGTCCGGCTCGAGCCGCTCAGCGACGCGCATCGCGAGGGGCTTCACGCGGCCGCGGCCGACCCGCGCACGTGGACCTGGCTGCTCGCGCCGTCGCCGGCGGCCGATCCGGCGGTGCTCGACGCGTGGCTCGACGCGGCGCTGGCCGCCGCGGCGGCCGGCACCGAGGGCCCGTTCGCCACGATCGACGCGGCCGATGGACGCGTGCTCGGCTCGACGCGCTTCATGACCCTGCGCCCCGAGCATCGCGGCCTCGAGATCGGATGGACGTGGCTGCATCCGGACGCGTGGGGCACGGGCGTGAACGTCGAGGCGAAGCTCCTGCAGCTCGCGCACGCCTTCGAGACGCTCGGCTGCCTGCGCGTCGAGCTGAAGACCCACGCGCGCAATGACCGCTCGCGCCGGGCGATGGAGCGCATGGGCGCGACGTACGAGGGCACGTTCCGCAAGTACCAGGTGACGCCCGGCATCGGTCCGGGCGTCCGCGACAGCGCGTTCTACAGCGTCATCGACGATGACTGGCCCGCGGTGCGCGACGACCTGCGCTCGCGCCTGCGCTAGCGGTCGCGCTCGGGCTCCGGCACGGTGCCGTCGGCCCAGCGGCGCTCGCCCCCGTCCACCTCGACCTTCCAGATCGGTGCCCGTGCCTTGATCGCGTCGATGATCTCGCGCGCGCCCTCGAAGGCCGCCCCGCGGTGCGGCGCGCTCACCGCGACCAGCACGCTCGGCTCGCTGAGCGCGACCGCGCCGACGCGGTGCTCGGCGGCCGCGGCGCACAGGCCGTGGCGCTCGATCGCAGCGGCGACGATCGCGCGCATCGCCGGCTCGGCCATCTCGGCGTAGGCCTCGTACTCGAGGCGCTCGACCTCGCGCGTGACCCCCGAGAACGTCACGACCGCTCCGGCGCGCGGATCGCGCACGCGCTCGGCGAGCGCCTCGAGCGAGAGCGGCTCGGCGCGCACGGCGACATGCAGCGCTGCGGCGCCGCCCGAGACCGGCGGGATCAGCGCCAGCTCGTCGCCGGCGGCCAGCACGTGCTCGCGGTCGGCGTACTCGCGGTTGACGGCCATGACGCACGTCAGGCCGTCGGTCAGGGTCCCGAGCGCCGCGAGCGCGTCCGCGACGCGCGCGCCGTCGGGCAGCTCGAGCTCGACGACGTCACGCCCGGCCCGCTCGCGGAGCATGGCGAAGAGGCGCACGCGCACGGTCATCGCGCCGAACGCTACCGCCGCCCCGCACCTCGGACACCCGCCGAGTGCCGATCGCGGAGTCCGGCGGGCGCCGTACCGTTCGTCCATGCGCCCGGCCCGCCGTCTGCTCCCGCTGGCCCTCGCGGTCCTCGCCGCCGCCGCGCTCGCCGCTCCGGCCGCGGATGCCGGGCCGGCGTTCACGATCGGCCACGGGCGCGCGCCGCATCTCGTCGTCGTCCCGGCGACCGGTGCGCTGCACGCGGTCTGGGTCGACGACCCCGAGGCCCAGACGGTCCACTACTGCCGCGTGACGCGCGGTGCGACGAGGTGCGGCACGCGACGTGACCTCGTACTCGGCGTCGACGGTGTGACGGCGAGCGACCCGTTCGTGCTGCGCGAGCCGGACGGGGTGCTGCGCATCGTCACGACGCGCTACGTCGGCGCCGACGCGTGGAGCTGGCGCAGCGATGACGACGGCGCCACGTGGACCGGGCCGACGAAGCTCTACGCGGCGCCGAACGGCACCGACCACGGCGAGCCGATCCTCGGTCCGGGCACCGGGAGGATCACGTTCGCGAGCTGGAACCCGGCGCGCAGCGTGTTCCGCACGGCCGCGGACGGCAGCCAGTCGAGCCTCGGTGCCGCGGCGATCCCGGACGCCGGCGGCGACGCCTCGCTCCGCTTCAACTTCGCCGTGGCACCCACCGGCGACGGCGGGCTCGTGGCCACCGCGGACACGCTCGCCCAGGTCGCCTTCTGGCGCCTGGCGCCCGGCGCCGACCCCAACCAGACGGCCGCCTGGAGCCCGCCCACGCCGATCGGCCCCGGCAGCGAGTCGCGCGTCGCCGGTGGCCCCGGCGGTGCCTACGTGCTCTCCCAGCGCCTCGGGGGCTTCCCGCGGACCTGGGAGGTGCGCCACTGGGCGGGCGCGGCGTTCGGCGCGCCCGTCGCGGTCGGCACGCAGACCGGCTACGTGCCCGACCTGCACGTCGGGCCGAGCGGCGTGGTCGTCGCGGTCTGGCGCGAGAACGGGACGCCGAACCTCCTGCGCGCCGCGTTCTCGACGAACCGCGGCGCGAGCTTCGGCGCACCGATCACCGCGAGCACCGACGCCGGCCTGTTCACGAGCCTCGACGCCGCGCTCGCGCAGGACGCGCACGGGTTCGCGGTCTGGCAGGGCGACGGCAAGACGATCCGGGCCGCCGCGCTCGACCCGGCCGGGACGTCCGCTCCGGCCCCGCCGACGCGCGAGACCGTCGGCGCCGTCCCGGGCGCACGGCTGCGTTTCGGCGTGCCGAAGGGCTGCGTCATGGTCGGGTCCACGTACCGCGTGACGCTGAAGTGGAGGCGCCAGAAGCGCAAGGGGAACGTCTTCGTGAAGATCCGCCGCACCGACTTCTACGTCGGTTCGAAGATCGTCGCCCGCGATCTCAGCGCCCCGTTCGTGCGGACGCTGAAGGTCAGGACGGGCGCGCAGCGCGGCGTGGCGATCCGTCTGCGGGCACGGGCGTTCATCAAGGTGCGCCGCGGACGCGGCCCGAAGAAGTCGATCCTCGCGACGATCCGCGTCTGCCCGTAGCCGCGCGCGGCCCCTCCACGGCGGTACGGTTCGGACCATGGCCACCACCCCCGACGAGCACCTGACGATCGCCCCGATCGTCGGGCCCGATGATCCCCGGCGCTTCACGGACTCCGGCATCGAGATCAAGGAGCTCTACGACGCCTCCGACCTGCCGGAGGACCCGCGCCTCGGCGAGCCCGGCGACTACCCGTACACCCGCGGCGTCCACCGCGAGATGTACCGCCGGCAGCTGTGGACGATGCGCCAGTACGCGGGCTACGCGAGCGCGAAGGAGAGCAACGAGCGCTACCGCTACCTGCTCTCGCGCGGCGGCACCGGTCTCTCGATGGCCTTCGACCTGCCGACCCAGCTCGGCCTGGACTCCGACGATCCGCTGTGCCAGGGCGAGGTCGGCCGCACCGGGGTCGCGATCGACACGATCGACGACATGCGCACGACCTTCGACGGCATCCCGCTCGACCAGGTCTCGACGTCGATGACGATCAACGCTCCGGCCGCCGTGCTGCTGATGCTCTACGACCTCGTCGGCGAGGAGCAGGGCGTGCCGAGCGACAAGCTCCGCGGCACGACCCAGAACGACGTGCTCAAGGAGTACATCGCGCGCGGCAACTACATCTACCCGCCGCAGGCCACGATGCGGCTGACGACGGACATCTTCGAGTACTGCCACGAGAACATCCCGCGCTGGAACACGATCTCGATCTCCGGCTACCACTTCCGCGAGAAGGGCTGCTCGGCCGTCCAGGAGGTCGCCTTCACGCTCTCCAGCGGGATCGCCTACGTGCAGGCCGCGGTGGATCGCGGGCTCGACGTCGACGAGTTCGCCCCGCGCCTGGCGTTCTTCTTCAACGGTCACAACAACGTCTTCCAGGAGGTCGCGAAGTTCCGCGCGGCCCGCCGGATGTGGGCGACGATCATGCGGGAGCGGTTCGGGGCGACGAACCCGAAGTCGCTGATGCTGCGCTTCCACACGCAGACCGGCGGCGTCACGCTCACCGCCCAGCAGCCGGAGAACAACATCGTGCGCGTCGCGCTGCAGGGCTTCGCGGCGGTCTGCGGAGGCACGCAGTCGCTGCACACCAACGGGTTCGACGAGGCGCTCGCGCTGCCCACCGAGCGGGCCGCGAAGATCGCGCTGCGCACGCAGCAGATCATCGGCGCCGAGTCCGGGGCCACCGACACGGTCGACCCGTTCGCCGGTTCGTACTACGTCGAGTCGCTCACCGACGAGATCGAGGAGCGGGCGGGCGAGCTGATCGCGAAGGTCGACGAGCTCGGCGGCTCGACGCACGCGATCGAGTTCATCACGAACGAGATCGACGAGAGCGCGTGGGGCTACCAGGAGCGCTACCGGATCGGCCAGGACGTCGTCGTCGGCGTGAACGAGTACGTCGAGGACGAGCTCGAGGTGCCGGATCTCCTGCGCGTGGACCCCGAGTCCGAGCGCGAGCAGCTCGACCGCCTGCGCGCGTTCAAGGCCGACCGCGACCAGGCGCTCGTCGCGCAGCGGCTCGACGAGCTGCGCGAGGCCGCGCGCGGGACCGAGAACCTCGTGCCGGTGATCCGGCGCGCGCTGAAGGACCACTGCTCGATGGGCGAGGTCTGCGGCGCGATGAAGGACGTCTTCGGCAAGTACCAGCCGACCTTCTGATGGTTCCGCTGGCGATCCGCTTCTACGACGTCGTCGTCTGGCTGCACGTTGCGGCGATCATCGTGGCGTTCGGCGTGACGTTCGTCTACCCGCTGCTGCTCAGCCGGCTCACGCGCGCGGCCCCCGAGTCGCTGCCGGGCGTGTTCGCGGCGATGTCCTGGATCGGGCGCGCGGTGATCACGCCGGCGATGGTCGTCGCCCTGCTCGCCGGGATCTACCTGGCGACCGACGCCGAGGTCTGGGACCGCACCTGGGTCGCGGTCCCGCTCGTGATCCTGATCATCCTCTTCGGCATGGGCGGTGCGTTCTTCTCGCCGACCGAGCACAAGCTCGCCGCGCTCGCCACGCGCGACGTCGCCGAGGACCGCGCCGCCGGCCGCCCGATCACCTTCTCCGCCGAGTACCAGGCCATGTTCCGCCGGCTCGTCACCGGCGGCCTCGTCGCGAGCACGCTCGTGCTGATCGCGCTGTACTTCATGGTCGTCAAGCCGTTCCCGTAGGGCGCGGGCCGAGGCGTTCCCACATCCGGCGCGCCACGCGGGATCTGATGCACGCACCTCCGCCGACCGGAGGCGAATGCATCAGACCTGCGCGAGCGCGGCGGCGAGGGTGTCGGCGACCTCGGTCGGGCGGCGGGTGACCTGTGCCCAGGAGAACCGCAGGACGCGATGGCCGGCGCGCGTCAGTCGCGCGTCCCGGGCCCGGTCGCGCTCGAACGCCGACCGGCTCGCGTGGAACTGCAGGCCGTCCGTCTCGGCGATGACGTGCTGGGCCCTCCAGACGAAGTCGACCTCGATTCCGGCGACCCGCGCGTTCGACTCGGGCCGCCCGATCCCCGCGGCGTCAACGAGCCCGACGAAGCGCTCCTCGAGCTCGCTGCGCGTCACGAGCGGCGCCCAGGCCTCGAGCACCGCGCGGACCTTTGCGGCTCCCGGCCGGTGGCGTGCGGATGCGAGCAGCGTCGGCACGTCGACGAGGTGCCGCGCATCGGCGAGCTCGATCGCCCGCTCGACGCGACGCGGTGCCGCCGTCGAGGCGAAGTCCACGATCGTGCGCTCGACCGTGGTGACCGGGATCCGGGAGCGGCTCGTGACCTCGCCCGGCCTCAGTCGCAGCGTCGTGTGGACGCGCACCCCGGGCGTCGACCGGCGCCCACGCGCCGTCGTCGTCACGTCAACGCTCCGGTCACTGCGGCCGACGAGATCCCAGAGCTGCGCGGCCGATGCATGGCTGAGGTACGCGACACCGCCGACCGACAGAACCGCGGCCAGCCAGCGCCCTTCCCTGCCGATGACCGGATGCCCGACCGCATACACGCCACGGTGGATGCGATGGAGCCGGCCAGCGGCGATGCGGCGCCCGATCGCGGCCTCGGAGAACCCGAGCTCCCGCAGCTGCGACCAGCTGACGAGTCCCCGCTGGCGCGCCGCCGCTCGCGCCAGCGCCACTTCCCGTCGCTGATGCGCTGACATCCGTTGAGCGGAGGTTGCTGCACCAGATCCGTGCACCGGCCGATCCTGCGCGGCCGCCTGTGACGGCGGGCCGCTGGGATTGCGGCGGGAATGCGCTTGCAGGTGACGTAACGCCGCACAGCGAGGCAGGAGCCGCGGGGGGCGGTGGCGAAACGGAGAGACGTCATGCCCGAGTTCCGCGCGCAGCGCACCCTCGTGAAGTCCCCGCCCGAACTGTGGGCGGAGATCAGTGACGTGCAGACCCTCGCTCGCCGGCTGGAAGCCTTCGGCGAGGTCCGCATCACCCGGCTGGAGCCCGAGACCGCCGTCGCCTGGGAGGGCGATACCGCGAGCGGCACGGTGGAGCTCGAGCCCTCCGGGTGGGGCACGAAGGTGACCGTGACGGCGACGCCGCCGGCGACCGAGACGACCACGGAGCCCACGCCCGAGCCCGAGCCGACGCGCGAGCCGATCCGAGCCTCCGTCGCGATCCGCGAGCCCGAACCGGAGCCCGAGCCCGAGGCGATCCGCGAGCCCGAGCCCGAGGCGACACGCGAGACGAGCGAGACGACCACCCCCGAGGCCGAGGCGACCGGGACCGACATCCCGCCTGCGCCCCCAAAGGGATTCTTCGTCCGCTTCCTCACCGCCTTCCGCGGCCACCAGGACGTTCCCGACGCCCGTCGCGAGCCCACTCCCGAGCCCGAGCCGCCGGCTCCTGAACCGCAGGCCGCGGCGCTCCAGCCCGAGCCGGAGCCCGAGCCCGAACCGGAGCCCGACGCCGTCGCGCCGCCCGAGGTCGAGCCCGAAGTCCACGTCGAGCCCACCGAACCGGGCGCCCCGACGCTCGACGAGGGGCTCATCGAGGGGGTGCTCACCGGCGTCCTGGAGGACCTCGGCGCCGCGCACCACCGCCCGTACTCGCGCTCGTAGCGCGGGTACTACCCCTCGGCCCGGTACACGACCTCGCCGTCGACGACCGTCGCGAGGACCGGCAGGTCCGGCAGGTCGTCGGCGCGCAGGTCGACCGGATCCTCCTCGAACACCGTCAGGTCGCCGCGCATCCCCGGCGCGATCCGGCCCGCGACCGCGCCGTCGCCCGCCGCGAGCGCCGCCTGGGTCGTGTAGCCCTCGAGCGCCTCGGCCGCGGTCAGGCACTGCTCCGGGGCGAACGGCCGGTTCCCGGGCAGCCGCGGATCGCGCCGCAGCCGTGCCCAGGCCATGCCGAGCCGCGGGTCGAAGTCGGCGATCGACCAGTCCGAGCCGAGCGCCAGCACGGCGCCGCTGCGCCGCACGTCGGCCCAGCGGAAGGCGCGGTCCATCCGTTCGGCACCGACGGCCCGGGCCCAGCGCTCGTCGGGATCCTCGTCGCCGTCGAGCCCCTCGATGTGCTGCGGCTGCATCGACGCGGCGACACCCTCGCGCTGCAGGCGCGCGAGCTCCTCGTCGCGCAGCGTCTCGAGATGCTCGACGCGATGCGGGGCCCCGCCGGCCGCGGGCGCGCAGGCGCGGTAGGCGTCGAGCGCCGCCCGGACCGCACCGTCGCCGACGGTGTGCGTGACGCACTGGAACCCGTGGCCCGCCATTCGCGCAACCGCCGCCGCGTAGGCGCCGCCGGTCGTCCAGAACGGCTGGTTGTTGCGCCCGTCCGGGTCGGGCTCGTGCATCCAGGCGGTCCCGGACTCGATCACGCCGTCCGCGAAGAACTTCGCGACGCCGCCGGTCCAGCGGCGCCCGCGGCGCTCACGCAGCGGCGCGAGCGCGTCGAGCTCCTCATCCTCCACACCTGGGCGAATCCACAGCGGCAGGCGAAGCCGCGCGGTCAGCCCGGCGGCCGCGTCCATCGCCTCGACCACGTCCAGGAGCTCCGGATCGCCGAGCATCACGTGGCCACCGGTGAGTCCCGCGGCATTCATCGCTGCCAGCGTCGCCGCGTACGCCGCCCGCCGCTCGGCCTGCGGCGGCTGCGGGATGACCGCGTCGACGACGTCCATCGCCGCCCATTCCCGCAGCTCCCCGGTGGGACGGCCGTCGCCGTCGCACACGATCTCCGCGCGCTCGTCGAACCGGCGGGCACCGGTGATCCCGGCGGCCGCGAGCGCGCCGGTGGACACGAGCAGCGTGTGGAGGTCGAAGAAGCGCAGCGCCGCCGGGGCGCCGCCGAGCACGTCGTCGATCGCCGTCGCGACCGCGCCACCGTCCGCGAACGGCTCGTAGCGCAGGCCGTGGCCGACGATCCAGGCGCCCGGGGCGAGCGCCGCGCGCGCCTGCACGAGCCGCGCGCGCAGCTGACCGATCGACGTGACGTCCGAGAGGTCGAGCCCGCGCCGGACGTCCGTGCCGCGGAACGGGTGGATGTGCGCGTCCACGAGGCCCGGAACGACCGCCGCGCCCGCGGCGTCGAGGACGGCGGCACCCGCGGGCGCCGCCTCGCGCACGGCCGCCTCATCGCCGCACGCCACGATCACGCCGTCGCGCACCGCCACCGCGGAGGCGTGCGGGCGCGCGGGATCCAGCGTGCGCACGCGGGCGTTGACGACCACCAGATCCACGAGACGCGGGATTTCAGCACGTCCCCGTTGCGCGCGTCGCAGGGCGGCCCCGCCCCTCCTCGATCTCTAGACTCCGCCGCCCCATGGCACGCCTCAAGCATCCCGAGACGTTCGACGAGAAGCTCGCCCATCTCACCGAGATCCGCGAGCTCGCGATGCACTCCTCGCCGGAGGCCGAGGAGAAGCAGCATGCGAAGGGCAAGCACACCGCGCGCGAGCGCATCGAGAAGCTGCTCGACCCGGGCTCCTTCCAGGAGCTCGACACGTTCGTGCGCCACCGCACCTACGACTTCGACATGCAGAAGAACCGTCCCTGGGGCGACGCGGTCGTCACCGGCCACGGAAAGATCGACGGCCGGCCGGTGTGCGTCTTCAGCCAGGACTTCACCGTCTTCGGCGGCTCGCTCGGCGAGGTCATGGCCGAGAAGATGTGCAAGATCATGGACCTGGCCGCGAAGATCGGCTGCCCGGTGATCGGCATCAACGACTCCGGCGGCGCGCGGATCCAGGAGGGCGTCGTCTCGCTCGGCGCCTACGGCGACGTGTTCGTGCGCAACGTCATGTGCTCGGGCGTCATCCCGCAGATCAGCCTGATCATGGGCCCGTGCGCGGGCGGCGCGGTCTACTCGCCGGCGATCACGGACTTCATCTTCATGGTGCGCGAGACCTCGCACATGTTCATCACGGGCCCTGACGTCATCAAGACGGTCACCGGCGAGGAGGTCGGGTTCGAGGATCTCGGCGGCGCGATGACCCACAACTCGAAGTCGGGCGTCGCGCACCTCGCGGCCGAGGACGAGGACGCGCTGCTCGAGGACACCCGCTTCGTGTTCTCGTTCCTGCCGCAGAACAACCTCGAGACGCCGCCGCGCGTCATGCCGACCGACCCGGTGGACCGCATGGACCCCGAGCTTGACGAGCTCGTCCCCGAGAACCCGAACAAGCCCTACGACATGCGGACGGTCGTGCGCGCGATCGTCGACGACAGCGAGTTCTTCGAGATCCACGAGCACTGGGCGAAGAACCTCATCGTGGGCTTCGCCCGGCTCAACGGCCACGCCGTGGGCGTCGTCGGCAACCAGCCCGCGCAGCTCGCCGGCGTGCTCGACATCGACGCGAGCTCGAAGGGCGCGCGCTTCGTCCGCACCTGCGACGCCTTCAACATCCCGCTGCTGACGTTCTGCGATGTCCCCGGCTTCCTGCCCGGCACCTCGCAGGAGTGGGGCGGGATCATCCGCCACGGCGCGAAGCTCCTGTATGCGTTCACCGAGGCGACGGTCCCGAAGATCACCGTCGTCACGCGCAAGGCCTACGGCGGCGCCTACGACGTGATGGCCTCCAAGCACCTGCTCGCGGACTTCAACTTCGCCTGGCCGCAGGCCGAGGTCGCCGTCATGGGCCCCGAGGGCGCGGTGAACATCATCTACCGCCGCGACCTGGCGTCCTCGCCGACCCCCGACGAGCGCCGCCAGAAGCTCATGGCCGACTACAAGGCGCGCTTCGCGAACCCGTATTCCGCAGCCGAGCGCGGCTACATCGACGACGTGATCGCACCGCACCAGACGCGTCCGAAGATCATCGAAGCGCTCGAGACGCTGCTGACCAAGCGCGTCGCACAGCCGAAGCGCAAGCACGGCAACATCCCGCTGTAGCGGCGGTCACCCGGCCGAGCGACCGCTACAGCGTGATCATCTGCGCGGGCACGCGCTGCTCGCGATGCGCGGCGAGCGCGGCGGCGCCGATCGCGAGGTCCTGGATCGCCAGGCCCGTCGAGTCGAACAGCGTCACCACGTCGGGGCCGGAGCGCCCCGGCGCCTCCCCCGCGAGCACCGCGCCGAGATCGGTGACCTGCTCACGCGTCACGCGGCCGGCCGCGACCGCGCCGGTGAGCTCGCCCCCGTGCGAGGCCTGGGTCCACTCGTCGCAGTAGAGCTCGCACGCGGCGACCGCGTCGATCGTCGCCTCGGCCTTCCCGGGGCCGTCCGCCCCGAGAAGGTTCAGATGCAGGCCGGGATGCAGGTCCTCGGCCGCGACGACCGGGGTCGAGCCCGGCGTGACGCACGTGACGAGGTCGCAGGCGAGCGCCTCCGCATGCGAGCCGACGCGCCATCCGGGCCCGAGCTCGGCGGCGAGCGCCTCGGCGAGCGCGGCGCGCGGGTCCGTGCAGACGCCCGGCCCGAAGCCCGCGGCGACGAGGCAGCGCGCCGCCCACGCCCCGTGCAGTCCGCAGCCGATCATGCCGAGCGTGCGCGCACCCGGCGCGGCGAGCTCCTGGGCCGCGACTGCGGCCACCGCGCCGGTGCGCAGCGCCGTCACCGACCGCGCGTCGAGCAGCGCGAGCAGCTCGGAGGTCGTGGCGTCCGAGAGCGCGACGACGCCCATGACCGTGGGCAGGCCGCGCGAGGGGTTCTGCGGGAACGAGCTGATCCACTTCAGCATCGCGAGACCGTCGCCGCAGGCGGGCATCGCACGAAAGTCGCCGAACGGCGGCGAGTCGAGGTAGACCTTCGGCGGCATCGTCCACGCGCCGCAGTGATGACGCAGGAACGCCTCGCGCGTTCGCTCGATCGCCTCCGCGGGGGTGACCGCGGCGAGGACCGCGTCGTGGTCGAGGACCGGCACGTCGGGCACGCGCCATTCACCTTACGCCGCGCAGGCAGCGCGCGGGCGCAGGGCGTCGATACGATCGGGGCGTGCCGCCCACGCGCCTGGAGATCGTCGCCGCGCCGGCCTCGCCCGAGGAGGCGGCCGCCGTCGTCGCGGCGGTCGAGCGCTTCCTGCGCGAGACGACCCCGGTGGTCGCCGCCGCGGCGGCGCGGATGAGCCCGTGGCAGCGTGCCGCCCTCCTCGAGGGTGTCGGGCGCGAGCCCGACGAGCCCACGCCCTGGGGCGACCCGAACCCCTGGTAGCTTCCTGCGCCCGCCGCTCGCGCCTTCAGGAGGGTCGCGGGCGGTCCGGACCGGCGGGCGCGTCGGGCTGCGCGCTCGGCTCGACCCGAACGTCGTCGTCCCGGGGTTCGCCGTCACCTGCGCCTGAGGCGCCGTCGCCTCGGTGGCGGGCGCGGAACGCGGCGACCCGCCGCCGGACCTGCTCGCGCACGGCGTCGACCTGCCGCTGGAAGGCGCGCCAGTCGGCATGCACCTCGGCGTCGCTCTCGCGCTCGCCGTGGCGGATGCGGCGCAGCTCGTCGTGGATCTCGCGCCCGATCGCCGACGAGACGACGATCGCGAGCATGAAGCCGAAGAGCCACGAGATCAGCGCGAACGTCGCACCGATCACCCCGTAGCGGCCGGTGTACGAGTCGAAGAGCTGCGGGAGCCACAGGCCGGACACGCCCATGTACACCCCGGCCAGCGCGGTGGCGAGCAGGCCGAACGGCAGCAGCGCGGGCCAGTCGACGCGTCGCGCGCTCAGCATCACGCCGCTCCACACGAGGAAGATGATCCCCAGCAGGACCGTGGCGACGAAGCCCACGATCCCGAACACCGGCCCGTTGAGGAACCCCGCGACCGCCCCGGACACCGCCGAGTAGGCGACCAGGCCGGCGATCCACCACAGGCCGCCGCGCGTGTTGCGCACGCTGAGCGGCGGGAGCTCCCACGTGCGCTCGATGAGCCGCTGGACGGCGCGCGTGAAGCTCAGCACGGTCACGATCAGCAGCAGCGCGCCGACGATGCCGAGCGACGTCTGCACGCCTTCGGGCGGGGCGAACGCGTCGCGGACCGCGGTGGCGCCGTCGCCTGAAAGGTCGAAGCGCTCGATGATCCGGTCGGCCGTGCTCTCGCTCCCGAAGCGCGGGAGCAGCGCGCCGACGAGGATCGACAACGGGATCAGGGCCGTGAACGCGCTCGAGGCCAGTGCGATCGCCCGGTCGAAGCCCTCGACCGCATTGAAGCGCCGCAGGCAGCGCACGACGAACGCCGGCCGCAGCCAGAACGTCAGCTCACGCATCACTCGGCGGCGGTCGACCGGCATCGGCGGCGATTCTCGCAGCGACAGGCGCCGCGCAACGGCGCGCCCGGCGCGCGGGTAATCTCAGGCGCCCATGTTCTCGAAGATCCTGGTCGCCAATCGTGGCGAGATCGCCATCCGCGTCATCCGCGCCTGCAAGGAGCTCGGCATCCCCTCGGTCGCCGTGTACTCGGAGATCGACCGCGACGCCCTCCACGTGAAGGCCGCCGACGAGGCCTACCTGCTCGGCCCCGGCCCGGCCGCCGAGAGCTACCTCAACGTGCCGAAGCTCATGGAGGTCATCGCCCAATGCGGCGCCGACGCCGTGCATCCGGGCTACGGGTTCCTCGCCGAGAACGCCCCGTTCGCGCGCACGCTCGAGGAGGCCGGGATCGTGTTCATCGGGCCGCCGGCGAGCGCGATCGACGCGATGGGCTCCAAGACCGCCGCACGCGAGCTCATGGAGAAGGCCGGCGTGCCGATCGTCCCGGGGACGACCGAGACGGTCGAGAGCGTCGAGGACGCGCGCACGATCATCGCCGACGGGATCGGGTTCCCGGTCGCGATCAAGGCCTCGGGCGGCGGCGGCGGCAAGGGCTTCCGCGTCGCGCTCACCGAGGGCGAGCTCGAAGCCGCCTTCGAGGGCGCCTCCCGCGAGGGCGAGAAGTTCTTCAGCGACGGGCGCGTGTACGTCGAGCGCTACCTCGCGAACCCGCGCCACGTCGAGGTGCAGGTCCTCGCCGACACGCACGGCA
This sequence comes from uncultured Actinomycetes bacterium, assembly GCA_963787935.1. Lineage (GTDB taxonomy): Bacteria > Actinomycetota > Thermoleophilia > Solirubrobacterales > Solirubrobacteraceae > F1-60-MAGs163. Next base: position 32,427 of record CAWBEV010000002.1, read on the forward strand.
ACACGATCCACCTCGGCGAGCGCGACTGCTCGATCCAACGCCGCCACCAGAAGCTCATCGAGGAGTCCCCGGCGCCCGAGTGGATCGTCGACCCCGAGATGCGCGCGCGGATCGGCGCGATCGGCGTGAACGCCGCGAAGGCCGTCGGCTACGTCGGCGCCGGCACCGTCGAGGGCATGCTGAACGACGGCGACTACTACTTCCTCGAGATGAACACCCGGGTCCAGGTCGAGCACTGCGTCACCGAGATGACGACCGGCGTGGACGTCGTCAAGGAGGGCATCCGCGCGGCAGCGGGCCTCGAGCTCTCGGTGCGCCAGGAGGACGTCGAGCTCCGCGGCCACGCGATCGAGTGCCGCATCAACGCCGAGAACGCCGCGAAGAACTTCGCTCCGGCACCCGGGAGGATCGGCCGCTACAAGGAGCCCGCGGGGCCCGGCGTGCGCGTTGATTCCGGTGTCGGCGAGAACGGCGAGGTCTCGCCGATGTACGACCCGATGGTCGCAAAGCTCATCGTCTGGGACGTGGACCGCGCGCAGGCGACCGCGCGCATGATCCGCGCCCTCGACGAGTACGAGATCGAGGGCCTGACGACGCTGATCCCGTTCCACCGCGCGCTGCTCGGGACCGAGCAGTGGGCCAAGGGCGAGACGTGCCGCGACCTCGTCGAGGACAAGGAGTGGCTGAAGACGACCGCCCCGCCCCCGGCCCCGAAGCCCGAGCTCGACGAGGACGGCGAGCCCGTCGAGACGCTCGAGCAGACCTACACCGTCGAGGTCTCCGGGCGGCGCTTCGACGTGAACGTCATCGGACCGGGGTTCGCGGGCGCGGTCGGCGCGAACGGCGCGGGCGCTCGCGCGGGCTCGAAGAAGCCGCGCCGCAGCGAGCGCAAGAGCGCCGGCGCGGGCGGCCCCGACCTGCTCGAGTCGCCGCTTCAGGGGAACATGTGGAAGGTCGTCGTCGAGAAGGGGCAGGCCGTCGAGGAGGGCCAGCTCCTGTGCATCATCGAGGCGATGAAGATGGAGAACGAGATCACCGCGCACAAGGCGGGCGTGATCCAGGAGCTCCCGATCACCGAGGGTGCCGCGATCGCCGCGGGTGACCCGATCGCCCGCATCGTCACGGCCGCGGCCGACGGCGACGCAGCCGGATGACCGAGGTCGACTGGGCCCAGGTCGCCGCCGGCTACGAGCAGGCGATCCCGTTCAGCGCGTTCATCGGCCTGAAGGTGGCCGAGATCGGCCCGGGCGTCGGCGTCGTCGTCCTGCCGGAGGGCGAGGACACGCTGAACCACGTGCGCTCGCAGCACGCCGGCGCCCTGTTCACGGCCGGTGAGGCGGCGTCGGGCGCCGCCTTCATCTCGATCTTCGCCGACCGCATGGGCGACGTCACGCCGCTCGCCGAGACCGCAGAGATCGCCTACCGGCGGATCGCGCGCGGAGACATCACGGCGACCGGCCGGTTCGCCGGCGACACGCAGGCGTTGTTCGACGAGCTCGACCGCGAGGGCCGTGTGCGCTTCCCGATCGCCGTCGAGCTCACGGACGCCGGCGGCGAGGTCGTCGCCGAGATGACCGTCCGGTGGTACGTGCGGGTCAAGGCCTGAGGCCGTGAGCGACGGCCCCGAGGTCTGGCTGGCGACGCCCGCGGAGGCGCCGACGGTGGCGCGACTCCTGACCGGCTTCCGCGACCACCTCGGCAAGGACTGGCCGAGCGACAACGCGTTCCTCGCCGGCGTCGAGAAGCTCATCGCGATCGGCGAGCCGGACACGGAGTTCGTCATCGGCGCCCCGGACGCCGACGCCGCGCCGGCCGGCGTCGTCGCGCTGCGCTACCGCCACAGCATCTGGACCGCTTCGCCGGACTGCCTGATCGAGGACGTCTTCGTCGAGGACGGCGCGCGCGGCACCGGCCTCGGCCGCGCGCTCGTGAGGTTCGCGCTGGAGCGGGCACGCGAACGCGGGTGCCGGCGCGCGGAGCTCGACGTCAACGAGTCGAACCCGGCGGCGCTGCGCCTCTACGCATCGCTCGGCTTCGGGAAGAAGGCCACGCCCTGGGACGGGCGGGACCTCTTCCTGAACATCCGCCTGGACGACTGAGGCTCGCCCCCGGCGCCGCCGGGGCGCCGCGTATCGTCGTCGCGCTGATGGCCGGGTCGTCGCTCTTCAGCTTCGAGCACGTGCGCGTGGCGGGCGAGGACCGCCCGCGGCTCGACGACGTGAGCATCGAGCTTCCCGGCTCGGGGATCACGGCGCTCGCCGGGCCGTCCGGCGCCGGGAAGTCGACGCTGCTGCGCTGCTGCAACCGGCTCGAGGCGCCCGCGGCCGGCACCGTGCGATTCCGCGGCCGGGACGTCGCCGAGCTCGACCCGCTCGCCCACCGCCGCGCGGTCGGGATGGTCTTCCAGCAGCCCGTGCTGTTCGCCGGGACGGTCGCCGACAACCTGCGCGTCGCCGAGCCGGGGGCGAGCGACGAGCGCGTCGCCGGCCTGCTGCGCCGCGCGGCGCTCGACCCCGGGGTCTTCGCCGAGCGCGACGCCGACACGCTCTCCGGCGGCGAGGGCCAGCGCGCCTGCCTGGCCCGCACGCTGGCGACCGAGCCGCAGGTGCTGCTCATGGACGAGCCGACCTCGGCGCTCGACGCCGCGGCGACCGCCGAGCTCGAGGAGCTCATGCGCGTCCTGGCCGACGATGGTGTGCCCGTCGTGCTCGTCACGCACGACGAGCCGCAGCTCGAGCGCGTCGCCGATCACGTCGTCCGCCTGCGCGATGGTCGCCTGGACGGCGAGCTCGAGCACCGCCATGGCTGAAGGGGACGTCAGCTGGGTCGGCCTCGTCGCCTCGCTGGCGCTGATCGCCGTCGCGGTCGTCGATCTCGTTGCGCGAGCGGCTCGGGCTCGAGCGCGACATGATCGTCTCGGTCGTGCGCTCTGCGGTCCAGCTGCTGCTCGTCGCACTCGCGCTGCAGGTGATCGTCGACCCGGGCACCCCGCTCGTCTGGTCGTGGCTGTGGGTCGCGGGGATCGTCGTGTTCGCCGCGGTGACCGTGCGCCGGCGCGCGCCGCAGCTTCCCGGCGTGCTGAAGGTCGCGCTCACGGCGCAGGCGACGACCGCCGTCGTCGCGCTCGGCCTGACATTCGGCCTCGGGATCTTCCCGGTCGACGGGCGCACGGTCGTGCCGGTCGCCGGGATGGTCGTCGGGAATTCGATGAAGTCGTGCGTCGTGGTCGCCACCGCGCTCGCCGGGCTGGTGGCCGACCGCCGCCCGGACGTCGAGGCGCGCCTGGCACTCGGGCTGCCCGGTGTCGATGCGGCACGTCCGCTCGTGCGACGGGCCCTGCGCCTGGCGATCTCCCCGCAGATCGAGAACACGAAGGCACTCGGCATCGTGTTCCTGCCCGGCGCGATGACCGGCCTGATCCTCGCCGGCGTGGACCCGCTCGACGCCGTCCTCGTGCAGCTCGCGCTGATGTGGATCATCCTCGGCGCGACCGTCGTGACGACCGCCACGACGGCGCTCGCCGGAACCCGCCGGCTGTTCACGACCGATCAGCGGCTGATCCGGCTGGCCCGCTCGCCGCGCGACTGACGCTCAGGCCGGCGGCGCGGCCATGAGCTCGACGCGGTGCCCGGCGGGCGTGCGCACGTACCCGCGGGGCCGCCCCCAGTGCTCCGCGCGCGGCTCGAACGCGACGCCGGCGGCGGCCAGGCGTGCGAGCGTGCCGTCCCAGTCCGCGGCGACGACGGCGACGTGCCCGTCGGGCATCGCGACCGGATCACGATCCACGTAGAGGACGTGGATCTGTGTCCCGCCGTGCTCGACCCAGCGTGCGCGGCCCGCGAGCGTCGGCGGCACGGGCACCTCGGGGAACCCGAGCAGCGCCCAGAAGGCGACCTCGGCCCCGGCGTCGGCGGCGCGGCACTCGAGCGCGACGTGCTGGATCACCAGCGCCCCCGGTTCTCGGCGTCGATCGTCCGCTGCGCGGCCGAGCGCCGGGCGAGCGGCAGCTCCCCGGTCTCGAGGTAGGTGAGGTCCTCGCGCAGCAACGCGGCCGCGCGCGGGGCGTCGAGCACCGCGCCGTGCCCGGGGACGACGTGCTCGGCGGCCTCGATCAGCGGCAGCAGCCGCGCGAGCGTCGCGCGGTAGGCGCTGCGCGAACCGCCCTCCGAGATCCACGGGATCTCGACCGGCGAGACGTAGTCGCCCAGCACGAGTGCGCGCGCCCACGGGATCGCGATCGCCATGCCCTCCGGGACGTGACCCTCGGTCGGATGCAGCTCGAGCTCCGCGTCACCGACCTCGAGCGTCCCCGGGACCGGCAGCGCCTGCAGCTCACCGAGCCGCAGCGGCGCGCCCCGCTCGACGTAGTGCTCGTCGTCGAAGACGCGCAGCTCGCGGACGGCCTCGCCGGGGGTTCCCGTGAGCCGTGCGGCGGTCGTCTCCGCGCAGCCGAGCGCTGCGTCCGGGAACGCGAACCGGCCGAGCAGGTGGTCCCAGTCGCCGTGGGTGGCGAGCAGCCCCGAGCACGTCCAGCCGACGTGCTCGAGCAGCCCCGGCAGCGAGTCGAGCTCCTCCGGCAGGACCGGCGAGTCGATGACGAACGCCTCGGCCCCGCGATGGACGATCGTGCAGTTCGTCTGCCAGAACGCCGACGTGCAGACGAGCACGTCCTCGTGCAGCGCGACGACGCGCATCGCCCGCTCCGCGCTAGGCCGCGCCGAGGAGCTTTGCCGCTTCGAGCAGCGTCTTGACCTCGGCCGTCGGCTTCTTCGCGCTCGGCTCCAGCACGTCCTTGCGGCGATTGACCCAGATCACCGGGACCTTCGCCTTGAGGCACGGCTCGATGTCGGTGTGGTGGCCGCATGCGACGTGCACCCAGTTCTTCTTGCCGCCGACGCGCCGCGCGAACTCGGTGAAGTGCGCCGCGTCCGGCTTGTAGGAGCGCACCTGCTGGGCGGTCACGACGAGGTCGAAGTCGTGCGGGATGTGGCGCCGCGTCTCGCCCAGGAGCTTGTCGTCGATGTTCGAGATGAGCCCCGTCTGGAACTTCTTGCCGAACCGCACGAGCTGCGTGTTCGTCTCCTTGAACGGGCGCCAGCGCGGCAGCGAGTCTGGCAGGAAGCCCGACCGCGAGGGCTCGAGCGGCCAGTCGATCTCCTTGGCGATCTGGACGGCGCAGCGCCGCAGGACCTCGGCGTAGAGCTCGTAGCTGCCGCCCTCGATCTCGTGCTGGAGCTCGAGGAAGCGCGGGAAGATCGCGTCGGGGTCCTCGATCGTGAAGCCCTCGCGCTGCGCCTCGCGATGGAATGCGTCGATGATCGCCGTCTCCCAGTCGATGAGCGAGCCATAGACGTCGAACGTGACCCAGGTGACCTTCGCGGGGAGCGGCATAGGCGGTGCATTCTAGGAACCGCCCGCGGCGAGGCGGCGCGCGGGTGCGTGCGCGCGGCGACCGGCGGGCGGCGCGAGCCCCCTCTCCGCTAGCCTCCGGCGCCGCTATGGACCTCCTCGAATATCAGGGCAAGCAGCTCTTCGCCCGCCACGACATCCCCGTGCCGTCGGGCATCCCCGCGCGCACCGTCCCGGATGCCGTCGCCGCCGCCGAGCGGATCGGATTCCCCTGCGTCGTCAAGGCGCAGGTGAAGATCGGCGGGCGCGGCAAGGCCGGCGGCATCAAGGTCGTGCAGAGCGTCGGCGAGGCGCGCAGCGCAGCCCACGCGATCCTCGGCATGGACATCAAGGGCTTCCGCGTCCATGAGGTCTGGGTCGAGGGCGCCTCCCAGATCGAGGCCGAGTACTACGCCGCGATCGTCTTCGACCGCTCCGCGAAGCAGCCGCTCGTGATGTTCTCGCTCAAGGGGGGGATGGACATCGAGGCGGTCGCCGAGGAGGACCCCGACGCCCTCGCGACGCTCCACGTCGATCCGCTGCTCGGCTTCCAGGCCGTTCCACGCACGGCGCCTGACGTTCGACGCCGGGGTCCCCGCCGACCTGCTGCGGCCGGTCGGCGCGTTCCTCGGGAGGCTCTACGACGTGTTCGTCGCCGAGGAGGCGATGCTCGTCGAGGTCAACCCGCTGATCGTCACACCCGACCGCCAGGTGCGCGCGCTCGACGCGAAGGTGACGCTCGACGACAACGCGCTGTTCCGGCACGTGGAGAACGCGACGCTGCGCGACCCGAGCGCCGAGGACCCGCAGGAGCAGATGGCCAAGGAGCGCGGCCTGACCTATGTGAAGCTCGACGGGGACATCGGCATCCTCGGCAACGGCGCGGGCCTCGTGATGAGCACGCTCGACGTCGTCGCCCAGTACGGCGGCGAGCCGGCGAACTTCCTCGACGCGGGCGGCGGCTCGAAGGCCGAGGCGATCACGCAGGCCGTGGACGTGATCCTCTCGAACGAGAAGGTCAAGGCGGTGCTGTTCAACATCTTCGGCGGCATCACCCGCTGCGACGAGGTCGCCAACGGCCTGATCGCCGCCTTCCGGCAGATCCAGCCGACGGTGCCGTTCGTCGTGCGCCTCGACGGCACGAACGACGTCGAGGGACGGCGCATCCTCGCCGAGGCCGACCTGCCGAACGTCCACACCGCATCCGACCATGAACGAGGCCGCCGAGAAGGTCGTCGCGCTGGCCAGGGAGGCGTCGGCATGAGCGTCATCGTCGGCAGCGACACGCGCCTGTGCGTCTCGGGCATCACCGGCTCCGAGGGCACGTTCCACACGCTGAACAACAAGCGCTACGGGACGAACGTCGTCTCCGGCGTCACGCCCGGCAAGGGCGGCCAGGACGTCGACGGCATCCCGGTCTTCAACACGTTCGCCCAGGCGGTCGCGGAGACCGGCGCGAACACCGCGATGATCTTCGTGCCGCCGCCGTTCGCCGCCGACTCGATCCTCGAGGCCGCGGACGCCGGGATCGCGACGATCATCGCGATCACCGAGGGCATCCCGGCCCACGACGAGCTGCGCGTCTACACCGAGCTGCTGCGCTGCGACGGCACGCGCCTCGTCGGCCCGAACTGCCCGGGCGTGCTCTCCCCCGGCAAGGCGAACGTCGGGATCATCCCGGCGTCGTTCTTCAAGGAGGGCAACGTCGGCGTCGTCTCGCGCTCGGGCACGCTGACCTACCAGATCGGCAACGAGCTGGCCCAGCGCGGCTTCGGGAACTCGTCGATCGTCGGCATCGGCGGGGATCCGGTCCCGGGCTCGAGCTTCATCGACGTGATCGCGCTGTTCGAGGCCGATCCCGAGACCGAGCTGATCGTCATGTCCGGCGAGATCGGCGGCGACGCGGAGGAGCTGGCCGCCGCCTACATCGGCGAGCACGTCACGAAGCCGGTCGTCGGCTACATCGCGGGCTTCACGGCGCCGCCCGGCAAGACGATGGGCCACGCGGGTGCGATCGTCTCCGGCTCGAAGGGCACCGCGGCCGCGAAGGCCGAGGCGCTCGAGGCCCAGGGCGTCCGCGTCGGCCGCACGCCCACGCAGGTCGCCGAGATCGCCGTCGAGATCCTCGGGGGCTAGAAGCGCCCCGAGAGGTCCACGGCGACGACGAGGTTCGCCTCGATCGTCGCCTCACCGCCGCCGGTGAACGCGCGCCGCGATGGGACCACCGGCGGTAGTAGCGTCCGCCGCGATGGCGCCCGACGAGCCACGCGACGTCCGCGACACGCTCAGCGAGCTCGAGCGCCGGCTGCTCGATCTCGAGCGCGAGCTGCGCACGGAGGCCGCCGACGACGCCGCGGTCGCCGCCGGGGCGCCGCTGCCTCCGTCGGCCGGCGCGCCGCCCGATCCGCCGGGGGCGGTACCGCCGGGGCCGCAGGCCGCGGCGCCCGCGACGGGCCAGGACGCCGACGCTCTGGCCGCCGACGCACGCGCGAAGGTCGACGCGCTGCGCGAGTCGCTCGACGGCCTCGCCGGCGCCAGCGACCGGCTGCGCGAGACGGCGCAGACCGTCGTCGAGGACCATGGGCGCGCGCTCGTCCGTCTCGAGCGCGCCACGGCGGTGCCGCGCGAAACCGCTTCGGCGCCCGTGACGCCGCCGCCGCCGGCCGCTGCGTCCACGGTCACTCCGCCGGCGGGCGCCGAGCCCGCGCCGGCGCCCGCCGCGCCTGCCACCGCAGCCGCGGCAGGGCATGCGCCACGGGTTCTGGATCGCGCTGGCGCTCGCGGCGCTCGCGATCGGCGCCACCGTGCTCGGGGTCGTGCTGCTCGGCGGAGACGACGAGGCGGCACCGCCCCCGCCGCCGGCCGAGGTCTTCTCCGATCGCCTGCTGATCGCTCCGGGCGCCCCCGATGTCGGCCTCGACGCGCAGACCACCACGACGCCCGAGGCGCTGGCCGCCGTCTGCGCCGGCCGTGCGGCGGCGGCATTCGTCGTGCTGCCCGAGGGCGAGCCGGTCACCACGGGCTGCGACGAGGCGACCGTGCTCGTCAGCGGGGTTCTGCGCGCACGCGGCGTCGCGATCAGCATCCCGCGCGGCGGCGGGGGGCGCAGCTGCGTGAGCGCCGCCGGCGCCGACCGGCTCGCGGGCAGCCGCGCGGACGTCGCGCTGACGCGCGAGCGCGCACGCACGACCCGTGCGGCCGCCGCGGACGCCGAGGCCGGTGCGCGCACCGACGGGCTCGTTCCCGGCGCCGTCGTGGGCGTCGGGCGCACGGCCGCCGTCCGCGCCGGCCGGCGCTTCGACCGGAGCAACGGGTTGCGCGTGCTGGCCATCGCCGAGCGCACCGGGGGGCGCTGCGTCGCACCGCCCGGGCGGCCGCCGCGGGGTGCCGGGTATCCGCTCGCGCGCGGTGCGGCGCTCGTGGCCTCCGCCGACGGCGCCGCCGTGCCCGCGGTCGCGCGCGCTGAGGTCGCGGTGCGCGCCGCGCTCGAGACCCCGCCGCCGCTGCGGGTCACCGTGTTGCGCTGAGCTAGATTGAGGGAGATGCCCGACATGATCTCCTTCGCTCGCGGAGCCCCGTCGCTCGACATCGTCGACGTGGAGGGCCTGCAAGGAGGCCGCGGCCGCGCGCATTCACCGAGGACCCGGGTGGGACCACCGCCTACGGGACCGCGGTCGGCTACGTCCCGCTGCGCCGCTGGATCGCCGAGCAGCACGGCGTGGACGAGGCGCGCGTGCTCGTGACGAACGGCTCGATGCAGGCCGACGCGTTCCTGTTCGACGCACTCGTCGAGCCCGGCGACGCGGTCGTCGTCGAGAAGCCGACGTACGACCGCACGCTCCTGGGCCTGCAGGCAGCGCGGGGCCGAGATCCACATGGTCGAGCTCGAGCCCGACGGCATCTCGATCGATGGCCTGCGCGCGCTGCTGGAGCGTGGCGTGCGGCCGAAGTTCGCCCACATCATCCCGAACTTCCAGAACCCCGCCGGCTACACGCTGAGCCGCGAGAAGCGCACCGCGCTGCTCGCGCTCGCCGCCGAGTACGGCTTCACGATCTTCGAGGACGACCCGTACATCGAGATCCGCTTCACCGGGACGCCGCTGCCGACGATGCTCTCGCTCGACGGCCCCGAGGATCTGAACGTCGTCTATGCCTCGTCGTTCTCGCAAGACCGTCTGCCCCGGGATCCGGGTCGGCTACCTCGTCGGTCCCGAGGAGCTCATCGCGCGGATCGTGAAGGCCGCGACGAACACGTACATCTCGCCGAACATGGTCGCCGCAGTCGATCGTCTACCGCTTCTGCGCCAGCGGGCGGATCAACTCCGCCGTCAAGACCGTCAGCACCGCGCTCGCCGAGCGCGTCGAGGCGCTCACCGCGGCGCTCGGCGAGCACCTGCCCGAGGCGACGTTCCAGGCGCCCGAGGGCGGCTACTTCATGTGGGTCGAACTCCCGGAGGGCACCGACGTCCACGTGCTGCTCGACGAGGCCGCCGAGCACGGCGTGACGTTCGTCAAGGGCACGGACTTCCTGCTCGAAGGCGGCGAGAACACGCTGCGCCTGGCGTACTCCGGCGTCACCCCCGACGAGATCGACGAGGGCATCAGGCGGCTCGCCGCCGCACTACCGCGCGCCAGTCGTCAGCGCCCGTAGCGCTCCGTCGCGAGCACGAGCGACTCCGGGCAGCGCAACGCGCGCCGGCGGCGAGGGATCCGCCGTGACCGACACGGTCTCCGCGACGCTCGCGCGTCAGCAGGACGCGCCGGCCGCCGGACTCGACGATGACCTCGTCCGCCGTGCGCTCGGCGAGCGTTCCCTCGACATCCCCGGCTCGATCCCCGAGTCCTTGAGGTAGTGCAGGAGGTCCTCGGCCTCGTTCTCGAAGCGCAGGATCGTGACCTCCGCACCCGGCTCGACGTCCGCCAGCGGCACGCCGGAGTGACGCTCGCCGACGTTGATCGGATGGCCGTGCGGGCAGGTCGTGGCGTCGCCGATCGCGGCGAGCATCCGGGCCTCGAGCACCGGGCTCATCGCGTGCTCGAGCCGCTCGGCCTCCTCGTGCACCTCGTCCCACGGGATGCCCGAGCACGTCCGTGAGAAAGCGCTCGATCAGCCGGTGACGGCGCACGATCTCCTGGGCGTGCTGCGCGGCCGCTGTCGGTGAACGAGATCATCTTGTCCGGGGACCGCGTGATGTACCCGTCGCGCTCGAGCCGGCCGATCATCTCGTGCACCGTCGGCGGCGAGAGCTGCATCGCCCGCGCGACGTTCGCGCCCGTCATCGGCAGCCCGGCCTCGTAGAGCCAGAAGATGGTCTGGAGGTACTCCTCCTCGGCGACGGTCACGTGGTCTTCGGACATGCCGCCGATCGTACCGGCCGGGCGCGGGATCCCCACGGACGCGCAGTAGGCTGCCCGCCGTGCAGATCGAACCCGGCACGCGCGCATTCATCACCGGCGCCTCGCGCGGCATCGGCGCGGCACTCGCCGAGGCGCTCGCGGCCCGCGGCGCCGTGGTCGGCCTCGCGGCGCGCTCGACCGTGGAGCTCGAGGAGCTCGCGGCGCGGCTCCCGGGCGAGCACGTGGTGCTGGCCTGCGACGTCACCGACGGCACGCTCGGTCGAGACCGCGCTCGCGACGTTCGCCGAGCGCGCGGGCGGCCTCGACCTGCTCGTCGCGAACGCGGGGATCACGCACTACGGTCCGTACCGCGACCAGCCGCTCGAGCAGCAGCTGCAGATGAGCGAGGTGAACTGGCACGGCACGCTGCGTACGGTCCACTACGGCCTGCCGTACCTCCTCGACCGCGCACACGGACACGTCGTCGTCGTCTCCTCCGGCGCCGCCCTGCGCTCGTTCCCCTGGGCCGCGGTCTACGGCGGCACGAAGGCCGCCCAGCGGCTGTTCGCCGAGGCCCTGCGCCATGAGCTCAGCGGCACGGGCGTCTCGCTGACGATCGTCTATCCCGGCGAGATCAGGACCTCGCTGCACGCCCACGAGCAGGACCGGATGCCCGACTGGTATCGCGGAGGCCCGCACGCCGCGCCGGCCTCGGAGCTCGTCGCGAAGATCCTCGAGGGCGTCGAGCAGGACCGGCGCTCGGTCTACCACCCACCGATCGTCCGGCTGCTGCAGACCGTGCACAACCTGAGCCCGAAGGCGGGCGACGCACTGCTGCGCACGCTGCGCGGCGGCGACCGCGGCCCCGCGGCGCGACTGACCGGGCTACACCGGCGCCGCGGGCTCGGGCACGTACCGGCGCGGGGTCTCCTGCAGCCGGCGCGCGGCCTTCGCAAGGCCCGTCTCGACGAGCCCGACCATCTCGCGCGCCGCGGGCGACAGCGGCGCGCCGCGGCGCTGGACGAACGCGAGCGTCATGTCGAGCGGCGGGGCGAAGGGAACCCAGCCGAGCCGCCTGGGGATCCGCCGACCGCGGCCGACGAGCATCCCGCGCCAGACGACCGTGTCCCCCGCGCCGGCGGCCGCGAGCTCGAGCGTCGTGGTGATCTCCTCGACGTCCACCACCGGCTCGAGGCTCACGCCGGCGCGCTGGGCGAGCTCGCTCAGGCGCCGACGCGTGGGGTCGGCCAGGCCGAAGCTCGCGTCGGGGAGGATCAGCGGCATCTCGGCCAGGCGCTCGATCGTCATCGGGCGCCGCAGGTGATCCGGATCGGCGCTGACGAACAGCAGCTCGTCCTCGGCCACCGGCCGGACGTCGAGCTGATCGTCGTCCACGGGGAGCGCCACGATCGCGCCCTCGATGCGCCCGGCGCGCACGTCGTCGGCCGCCTCGACGGAGTTCAGCCCGAAGATCCGCACCCGCACGTGGGGGTTGCGCCGGCGGAACTCGGAGATCAGATCCGCTCCGAGGTACTCGCCGGCGGTCGCGAACGTCCCGAACGTCGCGATCCCGCCGCGCAGCTCCCGGACGGCGACGACCGACTCGCGCGCCTCGCGAACGTCCTCGAGCACGCGCTCGGCGTGTGGGCGCAGCGCCTTGCCTGCGTCGGTGAGCACGAGCCCGCGCCCGACGCGCCGGAACAGCTCGACGCCGAGCTCGTCCTCCAGACGCCGGACCTGCTCGCTCACCGACGGCTGCGAGAGGTGCAGCGCTACGGCGGCGGCGCTGAACGAGCCGTGCTCGACGGCGGCGAGGAAGTACTCGAGCTGGGGGAGATTCATCTCAAGGCTCTGCCTATTGATTGTAGAGGTAACATCGTCTACCGCCGACAGCTTGAGGCACCGATACTTCAGACACAGCCATCCACCACCTCCAGCATCGGAAGCCCGCCATGATCCTCCTCATCATCTCGATCGTCGTCCTCATCGCCGCGTTCGCGATCCCCGCCGCCGCCTCCGTCCGGTTCGGCGTCGACTCGCGTCGCGATCCGCACCTCAACTGGTAGCCCACGGGCTTTCCCAGCACGGCCGCGCGCCGCGGCCGGCGGCGACCCCGGCACCCCGCCTCTGCTCCAGGCGAGCGGCGCCCGGATAGGGTGCAGGCGATGAGCCTGCCGCTCAGCCCGCCGGTCGCTCCGCAGCTCGCACGCTCGCGGACCAGCCTGCCTGAGGACGACGGCTGGGCGTTCGAGCCGAAGTGGGACGGCTTCCGTGCGCTGGCGTTCGTGGACGGGGACGCCGTGCACCTGCAGTCGCGCAACGGCCGGCCGCTCGAGCGCTACTTCCCGGAGGTCCGCCTCCCCGCCGGGCGCTACGTCCTCGACGGCGAGCTGATCGTCCGCGGGCCGGACGGGCACGAGGACTTCGACCTGCTGGGCCAGCGCATCCATCCGGCGGCCTCGCGGGTCGCGATGCTGGCCGACGCGACACCCGCGGTCTACGTCGCGTTCGACCTCCTCGCCCACGACGACGAGGTGCTGCTCGCGCTGCCCTACGGCGAGCGCCGCGCGGCGCTCGAGGCCTTCGTGAGCACGCCGGTCGAGCTCACGCCGATGGTGCGGACCGCGGACGCGGCGCGCGCCTGGCTGCACAGCGCCGAGGGCGTCATCGCGAAGCGCTGGAACGCACCGTACGCCCCCGGGGAGCGGACGAGCATGGTGAAGATCAAGCGCGTGCGCACGATCGACGCCGTCGTCATGGGCTGGCGCCCCGGGAAGGCCGAGGGGACCGTCGGCGCGCTGATCCTCGGCCTCTACGACGACGGCGCGCTGCGCGAGGTCGGTCACTCGTCGGGCTTCACGGCGAAGCAGAAGCGCGAGCTCGTCGAGCGGCTGCGGCCCTACGAGACCGGCGCGCGCGGCTCGGCCGAGCCGTCGCGCTGGACGGCGGGCCGCGACCTCGAGTGGGTCGCGCTGCGGCCGGAGCTCGTCGTCGAGGTCACCTTCGACCACGTCTCGAACGGGCGGATCCGCCACGGGGCGAAGGTCGCGCGCTGGCGCGCGGACAAGGATCCGAGCGCCTGCACCGTGGACCAGCTGGACACCTGAGCCGGATAGGGTCCGGGCTGATGGCCAAGGATCTGAAGCTCGGGCTGAACACCGGGTACTGGGCCGGCGGACCCCCGCCCGGCGCCGTCGAGGCGATCGCCGCCGCCGACGAGCTCGGGTTCGACTCGATCTGGACCGCCGAGGCCTACGGCTCCGACGCACTGACGCCGCTGGCATGGTGGGGCGCCGCGACGCAGAACGTGCGGCTCGGCACGGCGATCATGCAGATGAGCGCGCGCCGGCCGACCGCGACCGCGATGGCGGCGATGACGATGGACCACCTCAGCGGCGGGCGCTTCATCGTCGGGCTCGGCGTCTCCGGCCCGCAGGTCGTCGAGGGCTGGTACGGCGAGCCGTTCGCCAAGCCGCTGGCGCGCACGCGCGAGTACGTCCGGATCCTGCGCGACTGCTTCGCCCGGCGGGCGCCGGTCACGAGCGACGGGCCGTTCTACCGGCTCCCGCTCACCGAGGGCGAGGGGGTCGTCGGACTCGGCAAGGCGCTCAAGCCGATGCTCCACCCGGTCCGCACGGACATCCCGATCCACCTCGCGGCGGAGGGGCCGAAGAACATCGCGCTGACCGCCGAGATCGCCGACGGCTGGATGGCGCTGTTCTACTCCCCTGAGCACGAGGACCTCTACCGACCCAGGCTCGAGGAGGGCTTCGCGCGGGAGGGCGCGCGACGCTCATGGGAGGACTTCGAGATCACCGCGACCGTGCCGGTGATCGTCCACGACGACCTCGAGCAGGCCGCCGACATGATCCGGCCGATGTACGCCCTGTACTTCGGCGGCATGGGCGCGCGCGGCGCGAACTTCCACCACGACGTCCCGGTCCGCATGGGCTACGAGGCCGAGATGAAGGTCGTGCAGGACCTCTACCTCGAAGGGAAGAAGGACGCGGCGGCGGCCGCGATCCCGACGGCGCTCGTCGAGCAGCTCGCGCTGATCGGCCCCGAGGACAAGATCCGCCACGACCTCGAGAAGTGGCGCGACTCGGTCGTCACGACGATGCTCATCGGAGGCGACGCGGCCACCGTGCGGCGCGTCGCCGAGATCGTCCTGGGCTGACGGGCCCGGGCGCGCCGCCGTCAGCGGCGCTCGAGCACGACGATCGGGATCTCGCGGTCGGTCTTCGCCTGGTAGTCGTCGTACGCGGGCCAGACCTCGGTCATCGCGGCCCACAGCCGCGCACGCTCGTCGCCCTCGGCGACCGACGCGCGCACCGGGATCTCCTCGGCGAGCACCTCGATCGTCGCGTTCGGGTCGGCCTCGAGGTTCCGGAACCAGCCCGGGTGCTCGGGCGCGCCGCCCTTCGAGGCGACGATCACCCAGCGGTCGCCGTCGGTGCGGTGGATCAGCGGCGTGGTGCGGGGCTCGCCGGAGGTGCGCCCGGTCGTCGTCAACAGCAGGATCGTCGTTCCGCGCCAGTGGTAGCCGCGCTCGCCGGCGGTCTCGCGATAGACGCGGACGTGCTCGGGGCCGAAGAGGTTGTCGTCGTCGGGCGAGGTCATGGCACGAGCCTACCCGCCCGAGCGCGACACGAATCGCGTTCGCGTCGCCGCCCGGCGCCCCTCCTTCACGGCCCGGTCCCGAGACCCCTCGAAGCTCAGGCGGCGTCCGACTGCGCCTCGGCGAGCCGCGCGTGGAGCTTCGCGCGCAGCTCGTCGGGGTCGTAGTCGCGCATCGCGCGCCGCCGGCGCGCGATCACGACCCCGCCGGCCGCGACCCCGAACAGCCCTGCGAGCCCGAGGATCTTCCAGAGCGCCGGCACCGTCACGTAGGTTACGGCCCGTGACCGACGCCCCGCTGGCCTTCGACGAGGCGATCGCGACAGCCGCGACCGGCGACATCTGGCTGTTCCGCGGCACGAAGGTCGCCGACCTCGCGATCCGCACCGTCACGAACGCGCCGGTGAACCACGTCGGCATGGTCGTCGCGCTCGACGACCTGCCGCCGCTCCTCTGGCACGCCGAGCTCGGGCGGTCGCTGCCCGACGTGTGGACCGGCGAGCACCAGCGCGGCGTGCAGCTGCACCGGCTCGCCGACGCGGTGCGCACGTGGGAGGAGCGCTACGGCCAGCGCGCGTGGACGCGGCAGCTCGAGGGCACGATCGACCGCCGTCACGAGGACGCGCTGATGCAGGTCATCGCAAACTACGACGGGCGGCCGTTCCCGCGCACCGCGGGGCTCGCGCGCACGTGGCTCGACGAGCCGCTTCCGCCACCGCGACTCCTCGATGGAGACGCTCTACTGCGCCGAGCTCGTCGCGATCACCTACCAGGCGATGGGACTGCTTCCCGGGCGCCGGCCCGCCGGCTGGTACGACCCGGGGCGCTTCTGGAGCGGGGACCGCATCGAGATGGTCCCGCCGTTCGCGCTCGCGGGCGAGGTCGCCGTCGCCTCGGCCGCCGCGCCCGCCGCCCCGGCGCCCGCTCAGCCGCCGTCCGGGCCCAGCGCCGGCAGGCCGTCGAGGCTCAGGGCCTCGCGCGCCCGCGTCCGGCGATGGCTCGCGTAGCCGTCCTCGCCGAGCGTCCGCAGCTGCTTCGCGGTCGAGAGCGCGTGGTGCTCGCGCAGCGCCTCGAAGCGCATCTGCGGAACGCCGTAGCCGCATGAGTCACTCACCCGCGTGACGTCCACGACGATGATCGCGCGGCGGGCCTCGGGCAGCGAGGCGTCCTCGAACGCCGCCTCCTCGAGCAGCGCATCGAAGCGCTCGTCGCCGGCCGGGACGACCGCGCCGGTGCCGTGGAGGCGGACGATCCGCGGCGGTCCCTCGAAGGCGCAGAGCATCACGCAGATCCGCCCGTTCTCGCGCAGGTGCGCGATCGTCTCCGTGCCGCTGCCGGTCACGTCGAGGTAGGCGACCCGGTCCGGGCCGAGCACCCGCAACGATCCGATCGGGCCCTTGGGCGAGAGGTTGACGTGGCCGTCGGCGGCGAGCGGGGCGGTCGCGACGAAGTACATCGACTGACGCCCGAGCCACTCGCGCAGGTGCTCGGTGATCTCGTCGTAGGTGCGTGCCATGGCCCGGCGAAGGCTACGGACCGCGGTGACGATCGGCGGGAGGCCCGTCAGCCGGCCTTCTTCGCGCGGCTCGGCTGGACCCGCTGCGGCTCACCCGGCTGCTTGGCGAAGTTCGGCGGCCACGGCGCGTCGCCGAGCCCCTCCTCCTCGTCGCGGCGCGCGAGATCGAGCAGCGGCATGAGATCGTGGTGCGACGTCGTCGATCTGCGCGAGCGGGTCGCCGACTGCTCGGCGAGCCGCGCGGGCACGGTGAAGAACGTGAGGTCCGCAGGCTCGACGTCCGGCACCTCGTCCCAGCGCAGCCCGCAGGAGACGCGCGCGTCCGGGCACCGGGCGCACGCTGTACGCGCTCGCGACCGTGCGGTCGCGCGCGTTCTGGTTGTAGTCGAGGAAGACGCCGACGCGCTCCTCCTTCCACCACTTCGAGGTCGCCTTCCCCGGCATCCGGCGCTCGACCTCGCGCGCGAGCGCGAGCGCCGCGCGGCGCACCTCGGTGAAGTCCCAGCGCGGCTCGATCCGCACGTTGACGTGGATGCCGCGCGAGCCGCTCGTCTTCGGGAAGCCGCGCATGCCCGTGCTCGCTCGAGCACGTCCTGCACGGTCATCGCGACCTCGCGCACGACCTCGAAGCCGACGCCCTCGGACGGGTCGAGGTCCACGCGCAGCTCGTCGGGATGGTCGAGGTCGGCGCGCCGCACCGCCCACGGGTTCCAGTCGATGTTGTTGAGGTTCGTCGCCCACGCGAGGTGCGCCGCGTCGACCGGGACGAGCTCGTGCGCGCTGCGGCCCGACGGGAAGCGTGACGGTCGCGGTCTGCAGCCACGGCGGCGGCGACTGCACGCGCTTGTTGAAGAACGGCTTGCCGGTGATCCCCGTGTTCCAGCGCTTGAGCACGGTCGGGCGCTCGCGCACGCCGAGCAGCACCGCGTCGGCGTGCTCGACGTAGAACCGCACGAGGTCGAGCTTCGTGATCGCCGGCCGCCCGCCGTGCGCGGGGAACAGCTCCTTCGACGGGCTCGTGACGCGCACGTCGCGGCCCGCCGCCTCGATGGTGGTCTCCTCGCTTGGCCATCGCGCTGCGAGGATGACGCACCGTGAACGCCGCGCAAACCCCCGCAACGCCGATCACGGACGAGCGCCCGGTGCTCGTCGCCCCCGACGCGCTTCAAGGGCACGCTGCGCGCGAGCGCGGTCGCGGCGGCGATCGGGCGCGGCCTCGAGCGCGCCGGGCTCGTACCGCCCGACCTCATGCCGCGTCGCCGACGGCGGCGAGGGCACGCTCGAGGTGCTGCTGCCGCGCGCTCGGCGGGGAGACCGCGCGGCGCCGACGGTGCGCGACGCCGCTCGGCGCGCCGTCACCGTGTCGGGCTTCGGGCTGCTCGAGGGCGGCGACGGCGCACTCGTCGAGACGGCGCAGGCGAGCGGGCTCGGGCTGCTCGATCCGAGGACGAGCGCGACGCCGAGGCCGCGACGACGCCACGGCGCGGGCGACGCTGATCGCTCGCGGCGATCGACGCGGGCGCCGAGGTCGTGTTCGTCGCCGTCGGCGGCAGCGCCACGACGGACGGCGGCGCGGGCGCGATCGAGGCGATCGAGGACGGCGGCGGGCTGCGCGGCGCACGGCTCGTCGTGCTGTGCGACGTGCGCACGCGCTTCGAGGACGCGCGCGGCGCGATTCGGCCCGCAGAAGGGCGCGGACCCGCCGGCGGTGCGGCGCCTGGAGCGCCGCCTCGACCGGCTCGCCGAGACGCTGGCCGCGCGACCCGCGCGGCATGCCGCTGACGCGGCGCCGCCGGCGGCCTGTCCGGCGGCCTGTGGGCGACGCTACGACGCGGAGCTGCAAGCCGGGCGCGCGGTTCGTGCTCGACGCACTCGACGCCGGCCCGCGGATGCGCGCGGCGCGCGCGCTCGATCGTCGGCGAGGGCCGGCTCGACGCGACGACGCTCGAGGGCAAGGTCGCCGGGCGAGCTCGCCACCGATGCCCGCCAGGCGGGCGTGCCGTGTCATGCGATCGTCGGACAGGCCGCGCTCGATCTGTTCGAGCGGCGCATCATCGACCTGCAGACGGTGACGCGAGGCCACGACCCTCGCCGAGCTCGAGGCCGCGGCGGACCTCGCTCGCCGCGGAGCTCTAGGCTCGGCGGCCATGGCGCACTCCTCGAAGGCGCCGTCGGCGCTCGTCGTCGGCGGCGGCCACAACGGCCTCGTCGCGGCGACGCTGCTCGCGCGCGCGGGCGTCGCGGTCACGGTGCTCGAGCGGCTGCGACCGAGCTCGGCGGCGCCGCGGTCTCCGAGCGGCCGTTCGCGGGCGTCGACGTGCGGCTCTCGCGTTACGCCTACCTCGTCAGCCTGTTCCCGCCGTGCGCTGGCCGACGAGCTCGGGATCGACGCTGCGCCTGCGGCGCCGGACGATCTCCTCGTACACCCCGAGCGGGGACGGCGGCCTGCTCGTCGACGCGGCCGATCCGTCGCGCACCGCCGCTTCGATGCGCCGCGTCACCGGCCGACGCGGACGCCTACGCCGCGTGGACCGCGTTCTACGCGGACGCGTCGGCGCACTCGCCGCGCGCGCTCGCGCCGACGCTGCTCGACCCGCTGCGCTCGCGCGCCGAGCTGCGCGCGCTCGCCGCCGACGACGACGCTCTGGGAGGCGCTCGTCGAGCGCCCGCTCGGCGAGGTGCTCGACGCGACCTTCGCGGACGACCTCGTGCGCGGCATCGTCCTGACCGATGGCCTGATCGGGACGTTCGCCCGCGCCCACGAGCCGGATCTGCGCCAGAACCGCTGCTTCCTCTACCACGTGATCGGCAATGGCACCGGCGACTGGGACGTCCCGGTCGGCGGGATGGGCGCGGTCAGCTCCGCGCTCGAGCAGGCCGCGCGCGCAGCCGGCGCCGAGCTGCGCACCGGCGCGGAGGTGATCACGCTCGACGCGGACGGGGCGCGGGCCCGCGCCGACCTCGCCGACGGGACGCGCGTCGAGGCCGACCACGTCGCTCTGCCGCGCTGGCGCCCGCGGTGCTCGACCGGCTGCTCGACCGCACCCCGGGCCCGGCGCCCGAGGGCGCGCAGCTGAAGGTCAACATGGTCCTCGAGCGCCTGCCGCGCCTGCGCGACCGCTCCGTCACGCCGCAGGAGGCGTTCGCCGGGACGCTGCACGTGAACGAGTCCGCGGCGCAGCTCGAGCGCGCCCACGCCGAGGCGGCCGCCGGGGACGTCCCGGCGCTGCCGCCGTGCGAGCTCTACTGCCACTCGCTCACCGACCCCTCGATCGTCGGCCCCGAGCTGCGCGCCCGCGGCGTGCAGACGCTGACGCTGTTCGGCCTGCAGCTCCCCGCGCGGCTGTTCGCCTGCAGACCACGACGCCGTCAAGGAGCGCGCCGTGCGCGCGACACTCGCCTCGCTCGACGCCGTCCTCGCCGAGCCGATCGAGGGCTGCCTGCTGCGTGCGCCCGACGGCTCCCGCTGCCTCGAGGCGCAAGACGCCGGTCGAGCTCGAGCACGAGCTCGCGCTGCCCGGCGGCCACATCTTCCACCGCGACCTGCGCTGGCCGTTCGCCGAGGACGAGGGCGAGGTCGGGAGCTGGGGCGCGGAGACGGACGTCGCGAACGTCTGGCTCGGCGGCGCGGGCGCGCGCCGCGGTGGCGGCGTCAGCGGGATCCCCGGCCACCACGCCGCGCGCGCCGTGCTCGCGGCGCTCACCCGAAACCCCGTCGCGGCTACCGGGTAGTTCGCGCGCGATGGCCGACCGCTCGCGCCCGCCGTTCGCGCGCGCCGCGCCCGCGGCGCGCCGTCGTCGTGGGCGCCGGCTCGTTCGGCACGGCCGTCGCCGTCCTGCTCGACGCGCGGCGGGCTGCGCACCACGCTGCAGACCCGCACGCCCGAGCAGGCCGAGCGGCTGCGCGCCGCTCGCGAGAACGCGAGTACCTGCCGGGCGTGACGCTCCCGCCGGAGCTGCGCATCGAGGCCGCCGACGCCGGCCTCGCGCGGGCCGACCTCGTCTTCCTCGCCGTGCCCTCGCGCGGCCTCGACGAGGTGATCGCCGACGCTGCCCGGCGCGCGGGCTCGAGCCGCGCGCGGCCGTCGTCTCGCTCGCCAAGGGCCTCGTGCCGCCGGACGGCCGCCCGCCGTCGCACGCTGCTCGCGAGCTCTTCGGGGCCGGCCGCGTCGCCGTCGTCGGCGGCCCGGCCCACGCGCGCGAGATGGTCACGCGAGGGCGCCGGGCTCGTCGCCGCCTCCGACGAGCGAGGAGCTCGCGCGCATCGATCGCGCGGACGTTCACCGCGCGGGCGTCGTCTGCGAGGAGTCGAGCGACCCGGTCGGCGTCGAGCTCGCGGGCGCCGCGAAGAACGCGGCCGCGCTCGCGAGCGGCGCGACCGAGGGCCAGGGCCTGAACGCCGCGGGCGGCGCGGCGGGCCACATCTTCGCCGAGGTCTGGCGCTACGCCGAGGCGCAGGGCGCGCGCCCGGAGTCGATGATCGGCCTGGCGGGCACGGGCGACCTCGTCGCGACCGCGCTCGCCGCGGGCAGCCGCAACCGCCGCGCCGGCGAGCTGCTCGCCGCAGGGCGTCCCGGCGGCCCGAGATCCCGGAGCGGATCGGACAGGCGGTCGAGTCGCTCGATCTCGTGCCGCTGCTCGCCCGCGCGCTCGAGCGCGCCGGCGTCGAGGCGCCGGTCACGAGCGGCCTCGCGCGGCTGATCTCCGGCGAGCTGCCGCTCGACGACTGGGTCGCGCTCGTGCGCACCACCGTCCCGCCCGCCGCGCGCTGGCGCCGCTCGTGCGCCCCGGGTTCTGGAGGCGGCTGTGGGCGCGCGTGACGCTCGCCGCCGCCGCGAGCGCCGCCGCCGGCTCAGCCCGCCGCCGTCGTGAGGACGGCGCGGGCGTGCCGGCGCGGCCTGCGCGGCGCTGAGCGCGCCCGGCGGCGAGCTCGACGACGAACGACGAGCCCGCGGCGACGCGCTCGTTCGTCCAGCGCGACAGCGACCCCGGGTAGTGCCGGGAGCGGGCGCACGCGCAGGCCGACGCGCCGCGCGTAGCGGCGCGCGCGCGCCGTCCCAGCCCGCGCTCGGGGACGTCGACGCCGCGCGAGCGGCTGGTGGTACCAGACGACGAGCTGCGGGCGCTCGCGCAGGAGCAGCGCGCGGATCGCCCGCGACTCGGGCTCCGAGAACGGCGCGCGCCCCGAGTAGTACCGGCGCGCCGCGCGCGCCCAGGTGGCGCCAGCCCTCGCGACGCGTTGCGGTTGAGGTCCACGCCGCGCGCGTTCTGGCGCGTCCCGTGCGCGCAGCCCGTCCGGGTTGAGGTTGCGGACGAGCAGCAGCCGCAGGCCGCGCGAGCGCGGCCGCGTCGCTCTGCGCGAGCCGGTCGACGATCGCGCGCCCGGCGCACTCGTCGCCGTGGACGCACCCGACGACGAGGACGGTCCGGCGTCGCGCCCGGGTCGCCGAGGCGCACCAGCCCGATCGGGCGGCCCTCGACCGAGCGGCCGATGCGTCTCGCGCGGCCGGCGCCGCCGCCGGGCGCCGCGGCGCCGCGAGCGCCGCGCGAGCAGCGAGCGCCGGCGCCAGCAGCGCGCACGCTCCCGCGCGCGCATCAGCGCCCGGCGCTCCGCCAGCGTGCCGACGACCGCCTCGTAGACGCCGGCGCCGTGCGCGCCCTCGGTGACCGCGACGTTGCGGTGGCCGGCGAGCGCGTCGCGCAGGCTCGGGTCGCGCTCGAGCGCGTTGGCGACGAGCCAGAAGGCGCCGACGGTGCGCGGCGACGCCGAGATCCTCGCGCGAGTCGCCGATCGCGACGCAGTCCGCCGGCGCGTAGCCGCGCATCCGCTGGTGGGCCGCGACGGCGTTCGCCTTCGAGACGCCGCGCGGGCGCAGGTGGTAGGCGTGGACCTCGGGCAGCGCGGCGAGCGCGGGCGAGCGGCGGCGCACCGCGCCGTTGTCGGTCAGCTCGAGGCCCTCGTGGCCGTGCTCGGCGAGCAGCGCGTTGGCCTCCTCGGTGTCGACGAGGCCGCGCAGCAGATGGCGAGACCTCGCGCCCGGTGTGCCACGGGCGCGTGCTCCTCCAGGCAGCCGCTGTACTCCTCGAGCAGCAGCTGCGGCGCGCCGGACGTCGGCGATCTGCTCGTGGATCGTGCGCCCGCTCGGGCTGCCACGCGCCGGTCAGCCAGTGCGTCTCGCCCTCGAGCACGACGCCGGCCCCGATCTCGAAGATGCACGAGCCCTGGCCGAACAGCCGCGCGTCCTCGACCGCCGATGTCGCGCCGGCGGCCCGACATGACGACGACCTCGACGTCCGCGCGCAGGCACGCCTCGAGCGCGCGCGCGCCGAGCAGCGAGACCTCGCCGTCGGCGCCCGCGAACAGCCCGCCGCCCGGGCCGAGCAGCGTCCCGTCCATGTCGACGTACAGGCAGCGCACCGCCCCGAGGGTAGCCGCGCCGCCGCGATCGCGCGCCGCCCGCCTACGCATGGCCTCGTGGCCGTCACCCGCGAGACCGAGCCCTGGAGCGCGCTGCTCGACACGGGCCGCGAGGACGGCCGGCTCGTGCGCGAGGCGTTCGAGGGCGCGCGCGAGCCGACGTTCGCCGACGTCCCGCGCGACCTGCATCCCGAAGCTCCGCGGCGCGCTCGCGGCGCGCGGGCATCGAGCGCCTCTACGCGCACCAGGCGGCGGCGCTCGAGGCCGCCTGGGACGGCCCGACGATCGTCACGACCGGCACGGCGTCCGGCAAGTCGCTGTGCTTCCAGCTGCCGACGCTCGAGACGCTGCTCGCGCGACCCGCACGCCCGGGCGCTCTACCTCTACCCGACGAAGGCGCTCGCGCAGGACCAGGCGCGCGCGCTGCACGCGCTTCGGGCTGCACAAGGAGCTGCGCCCGGCGATCTACGACGGCGACACGCCGCGCGAGGAGCGCGCGGCGATCCGCAAGCGCTCGAACCTCATCCTCACGAACCCCGACATGCTCCACGTCGGGATCCTGCCCAACCACCGCGCGCTGGGCGCGACCTGTTCGCGAACCTCGCGATCGTCGTCGTCGACGAGGCGCACGTCTACCGCGGCGTGTTCGGCAGCCACGTCGCGAACGTCCTGCGCCGGCTGCGGCGGATCGCCGACGCCTACGGCACGACGCCGCGCATCCTGCTGGCCAGCGCGACGATCGCCAACCCCGTCGAGCTCGCCGAGCGGCTGACCGGGCCTCGACGACGTCGCGCTCGTCGACGAGGACGGCTCGCCGGGCGCGCGGCGCCAGATCGCGATGTGGAACCCGCCGCTCGAGGACGAGGCGCTGCAGACCCGCCGCAGCGTGCTCGCCGAGGCCGCCGAGCTCGTCGCCGAGCTCGTGCGCGAGGGCGCGCGCACGATCTGCTTCATGAAGTCGCGCAAGGGCGTCGAGCTCGTCGCGAAGCTCGCCGCCGACGAGCTCGACGCGCAGCGGCGAACCGCGAGCTCGCCGAGCGCGTCGCCGCCTACCGCGCCGGCTACACGCCCCAGCAGCGGCGCGAGCTCGAGCGACGGCTCGATCGAGCGGCGAGCTGCTCGCCGTCGTGACGACCGACGCGCTCGAGCTCGGGATCGACATCGGCGCGCTCGACGCCGCGGTCTGCGTGACGTTCCCGGGGACCGTCGCCTCGCTGCGCCAGATGTGGGGCCGCGCCGGGCGCCGCGGCCGCGGGCTGGCGGTCTACGTCGCCGGCGAGGACGCGCTCGACCAGTTCTTCTGCCGCCACCCCGACGAGTTCCTCGAGCGGCCGGTCGAGGCGGCGATCCTCGACTACGAGAACGAGCCGATCCACCTCGCCGCACCTGCTGTGCGCCGCGCACGAGGGACCGATCGACCCGGACGCCGACGCCGCGACGCTCGGCCCGCGCGTGCGCGCGCACTGCGAGGCGCTGGCCGCGCAGGGCACTGCTCGTCGAGCGCCGCGGCGCGTTCACGCTGCGCGCCCCGGAGGACTTCCCGGCCGCACGCGTCTCGCTGCGCTCGGCCTCGCCGGACGCCGTCCAGGTCGTCGACGTCGCGCAGGGCGAGCTGCTCGGCACCGTCGAGCTCGCGCGCGCCTGCTCGACGGTCCACGACGGCGCCGTCTACCTGCACCTGGGCCGCTCCTACGAGGTGCGCGAGCTCGACCTCGAGCTGCGGCGCGCGCTCGTCGAGCCGTTCACCGGCGACTGGTACACGCAGCCCAAGCGCGAGACCGACACCGAGCATCGAGCGCCTGCTCGACCGGCGCGAGACGCTGCGGCGTGACGCTGAGCTTCGGCGACGGTCACCGTCAGCGAGCAGGTGCTCGCCTACCAGCGCAAGCAGCTCGCCCGACCACGAGGTGCTCGACCTCAGCGCGCTCGACCTGCCGCGGACCGAGTTCTCGCACGCAGGCGCTCTGGTACGAGCTCGGCGACGACGTGCTCGGCGACGCTGCCGCTCGAGGTCGCTGCTCGGCGCGCTGCACGCGACCGAGCACGCGCAGATCGCGGTGCTGCCGCTGCTGGCGATGTGCGACCGCTGGGACATCGGCGGCCTCTCGACGAACGCGCACCCGCAGACCGGCGGCCCGACGATCTTCATCTACGACGGCCACCCCGGCGGCGTCGGCATCACGCGCCAGGGCTTCCTGCGCTTCGAGGAGCTCGTCGCGCGACGCGCACGCGGCTGATCGCCGAGTGCCCGTGCGAGAGCGGCTGCCCGTCGTGCGTGCAGTCGCCGAAGTGCGGCAACCTCAACGAGCCGCTGCACAAGGCCGGCGCGCTCGCCGCGCTCGGCGCGATGCTCGCCGCCGGCTGACCGGCCGCAGCCGTCTCAGCGGACGACGACCGACATCTTCATGCCGGGCGCGTGCAGCGCGCAGACGATGCGATACGTCCCGCGGCGGTCGAACCGATGGCGGAACCGCCCGCCGTGCCGGATCGGCGCGGAGAACCGCTCGGGACCGGACCGCACGTTCAGCCCGTGCGACTGGCGCGCGCGCCACACCCATGTGACCGTCACGCCTGCGTGGAGGCGAACGCTCGGGCGATCGACCCCGCGCACGAACGCGTTGTCCACGATGAACACGGTCGGCCCGCCGGCTCCTCCCGCCGCGGGGGCCAGCGCCCCGAGCGCGCCGCCGCAGAGCACCGCGGTGAGGACGAGTCGCCGGACGCTCACTTCGGCACCTCGTACGCGGCGGCGGTGGAGCTGACGAGCCGGGTGGTCTGCCGCACGAGGTCGCGGACGAACACCCCGCGGGTGTCGTCGCGCTTGGCCGCATCGAGGTTGCCCGCGATCGACGCGAACGCGACGCGATCGCCGGCGGCCGAGATCGAGGAATCGTCCGACCAGCGGTTCGCCGCGGCCCCCGCGGCGCCGCTCGCGCGGCTGACGAGCGTCAGCGCGCCCGTCGCCGCCGTCCAGGCCATGACGCTCGCGCGGGGGCCGCGCACGGCGGTGAACACGACCACCGTGCCGCCGTCGGCGACCTCGGGATCGAGCGGCAGCGCGGACCCGGTCGGGATCGAGACGGTGCGCCCGGTCCCGAGGTCACGCAGGAACAGCCCGATCGAACCGTGGCGGCGCCCGAGGTTCGGCGCGTCGGAGGTGAAGGCGACCCAGCGCCCGTCGCGCGAGATCGACGGATCCGCGGAGAAGCCGTTCGCGACGGCACCCTCCGCGCCGGTCGCCCGGCTCACGGTGGTCGTGGTCCCGCCGCGCAGGTCGCGCAGCCGGACGCTCGAGGTTCCGCTGCGCGGGTCGGCGACGCGCCCGGACGCGAGCGTGTAGACGATCCGCGATCCGTCGCCCGAGACGCGCGGTTCATACGGGTCGGCGTACGTCGCCCCACCGGCCGGCCGGCCGGCCGCGACGGGGACCTCGGCGCCGTCCGGGAGATCACGCGCGAGCACGGTCGTCCGCGCGTCGCGCACGGCCTGGAACACGATGCGCGAGCCGTCGGCGGCGAGTTCGGGGTTGTACGCGGACTGCGAATCGCCGTCCTCGGCACGGGCGCGCTCGACGCTCGTCGTCGAGACGTGCGACAGGTCGCACAGCAGCACGCCGATCCGGCCGTAGCGCTTGGCGAAGTTCTGGTTGCCCGCCGCCGACTCGTACGCGACGAGCCCCCCGTCGCCCGAGATCGTCGCGTTGTACGCGGAGCTCGGCTGCGGCCCCAGCTCACCGGGCGGATCGATCGTGCTGAGCAGCGTGCTCGCCCCGGTCTCGAGATCCGCGCGCAGCACCGCGATCTCGCCGAGCTGAACGGCGAGCGGGAGCTTCTGCCGGTAGGACTCGTAGGCGACGTGCCGGCCGTCGGCCGAGATCGCCGGGTTCGACGCGTAGTCGCGCGGAACCGCGAGCAGGGCCCCGCCGTGCGTCGGCGGCGGCCCGTTGTAGCGCGCCTGGTCGAGCCAGCGCGGCAGCTGGCTCAGCTGCCGGCGGAGCAGCAGATCGGCCTGCGCGCGGGTCATCGCGCCGCCGCGGACGCCGGCGGCCGCGCGCTCGCGCAGGACGGCGATCGAGAGCGCCTCGACGCGACCCGGCGAGCGTCCGTGCAGTCGTGCGATCGCCAACGGGCTCAGCTCCGAGCGCCGCAACTCACGGAAGCGGGCGTCGGTCACCCCGAAGATCGTCGGCGCCTCGCTCGGGATCGCGAACTGGTGCAGCGAGTGGAAGAACACGTGCTGCGCGAGGTGCCCCTGGGTGATCGTCCGCAGGGCGCGATCGCGGAGTTCGGCCGACCGCCGCGCCCCGACCCTCCGGGCCTCCGGCGCGACGAGCGCCGCCGCGAGGCGCTGCGCGGACCAGCCGCGCCGCTCGGCCAGCTGGCCGAGCGTGCGGCGGTCGTCGCGCAGCTGGCGCCACAAGTCGATCCGCCGGATCTTCAGGAGCCGGTACAGGCGGCCCTCGTCGTAGGGCAGCCAGTGGTTGTAGACCCACGGCTCGGGCGGCAGCCAGTGCGCCGGCGCGTTCGGGGGCGCCAGCGAGTCCGGCGACTGCGTGACGATCCGCTTGGCTGCGGCCGGCGCGCTCGCCACGAGCGCGGCGAGAACGGCGACGGCCGCGAGCGCGGCACTCCTGCGTCCCATGCGGCGAAGCTACGGACGGGACCGGACGCTCGCATGCTCCGCCCGCGGGCGTCCCCGTGCAGCGCATCGGGTTTGTGCAGGTTTGCGGCGGTTCGCGCAACTTTCGAGCGCGAAGTCCGTGCAGGGGGTAGGACTCCGTGGACGACGCGCCGCGGCGGTCCGATCAATCACATGATGGACCTCAACGATCGTGGCTCACTCGCCGCCGTCATCGGGCTCGGTCTCCTCCTCAGCGCTCTCCCCGCCGGCGCCCTGGCGTCGGAGGGGGGCGGCGTTCCCGCAGAGCCCGGTGTCGCACAGGTGCCTGCCGGCGGTGCCGAATACGGCACGGTCCTGCGGACCCTGCCCGGGCGCCCGCGCGTCCGCGTCCCGCGCCTGACCGACGCCACGGTGACGAGGGGAACCGCGCCGCGGGTGCGCGTGCGCGTCGAGCGCAAGGCGGCGAGGAGCGTGCGGGTCCGCATCGTCCTCGTCCCCGCACACGGAGCGACGCGCGCGCTCGCGGTGCGGCGACTCGCGACAGGGCGGACCGTCACGCTCGCGCTCCCGCGGGCGCTGCGCCCGGGCACGTACACGCTGCGCGTCGTGGCCCTCGGCGGCGCGGGCGAGGCGAACGTCCGCTCGCGTCCGGCACGACTCGTCGTCCGCGCCGAGCCGAAGCCACGCAAGAAGGCGAGAAAGCGCCGCGGCGGGTCCCCGCCCCCGCCCCCGCCGAGCCTCGGCGGCCCGAGGACGAGGTCCTCCGGCGTCTTCCCGGTGCAGGGCTCGTACACGTTCGGCGGGTCGGGCGGCCGCTTCGGCGCCGGGCGCACCGGTCACACCCACGAGGGCCAGGACATCGCGGCCGCGAGCGGCACGCCGGTCGTCGCTCCGCTCGCCGGCGAGGTGCTCTTCAACGACTATCAGGCGTCGGCCGCCGGGCGCTACGTCGTGCTCGCCGCGGACAACGGCTGGCACATGTTCTTCGCCCACTGCCTGGCCGGATCGGCGACGGTGGAGCCGGGAACGCGCGTCGCCGCCGGCGACCCGCTCTGCCGGGTCGGCGCGACCGGTGACGCGAGCGGCCCACACCTGCACTTCGAGCTCTGGCCGGACGGCTGGCGCCACATCAAGGGGACCCGGCCGATCGACCCGCTGCCGCAGCTGCGCGCCTGGGCGCAGGGCTGATCCCGCGCGGCGCCCGCGGCACCCCCGCGCTACCCTGACGCGCGCGGCGAGATAGCTCAGTTGGTAGAGCACACGACTGAAAATCGTGGTGTCCCCGGTTCGAGTCCGGGTCTCGCCATAAGCGACGTGCCAGTGCGTTGACTGTTGAGCATCGGGAGGCGATGCGCCGCCGTCCGCAGGCAGGCGGGCCGGCGGCGACATCAAGTGGAGCGTGCTGAAGTCACGCCTTCGCGGGCTCCGGCAGCGCGCCGATCTGCGCCAGCAGCGTGGGGACGTCGGCGATCTCCCACTCCTCTTCGATCCGGCCGTCGCGGCAGCGGCTGATCGTCAATGTCGAGAACTCGACGTCACGGCCGGTCGGCGGCACGCCCATCAGCTCGCCGTCGTGCCGACCGCGGACGGTCGTGCGCGTCGCGACGAACTCACCCGCACCGAACTGGTGCTCGATCGTGACGTTCAGCCCCGAGAACGCGTCGCGGTAGCCCTGTACGACAGCGGTCAAGCCGTCCACGCCTCGAGCTTCCTCCGGGTGCAGCACGTAGTCCGGACTGAGGATCTCGTGCAGCGCGTGGAAGTTGCCCGCCGACGCGTTCGCGAAGCAAGCACGCACAGCCGCCTGGTTGTCCTCGCCCATGCTCATGACCTCCCCCTCGTTGTGTCCCGATCACGATTGCGATCGCTCGACCAGGAGGATCACGCGCGGCGCCTGGCGCGTCGTCGGTAGTCCTACCTAATCGCTTGCCCGTTCGGTGATGCCCTCGCGAACGGCGTACGCGGCAGCCTCGGCGCGGCTGCGCAGGTCGAGCTTCGAGAGGATGCTCGCGACGTGGTGCTCAGCGGTGCGGCGGCTGATGAAGAGCCGCTCCGCGATCTCGGCGTTCGACAGGCCGACGGCGACCAGCGCGAGGACCTCGGCCTCGCGCGCCGTCAGGCGCCCGTGGCCGCTGGCTCGCGGTCGCCCGCCGTGACCGAGCTCGCGGAGCAGACCAGCGGCTGCGTCGGCATCGCGGCCTGCGCCCAGCCGCGCGAATGCGGCGAACGCGAGTCGGGCCTCCGCCGCGGCGGCATCGGGCGCGCCGGAAACGAGCGTGCGCGCCAGCTCGAGCTGGGCCCGGGCGGCCTCGAGCGGCATCTCGAGACGCGCGAACCGCTCCAGCGCGTGCTGGAAGCGCGAGGTCGCCTGGACGTCGCCCTCGCTGGCCAGGATCCGTCCCGCAGCACAGTCTGCGAACGCTCGCGCCCGCTCACCTCCGGATCCGGCGAGCGGCTCGAGCCGGCCGGCGGCCTCCCGCGCAGCCGGCAGATCCTCGCGGGCCACCTCGATCCGGACGAGCAGCTCGAGGACAGGGGCGCATGCCGGATCGCCGGGATCGGCTCCGTCGAGGCACAGCAATGCGACGTCCCGCGCGAGGCCCAGATCGCCCCTGGCGAGGGCGATCTGGGCCGCCGCTCGCCGGGCACGCGGATGCCACTCCAGCCCCCCCATGAGCTGCTCGGCCTCCTCGTAGCGTCCCTGGCGCACCCGCAGGTCGGCGAGACGCACGAGCGTGAATGCCCGCTCGCCTCGGTATCCACGCGCGAACGCCGCTGCTGCAGCCAACAGCTCCCGCTCGGCTTCAGCCCACCGCCCGAGCGCGACGAGGATGCCCCCGTAGTGGGTCCGGCACGTCGGCCTGACGAAATCGCTCCACAGCGCGAAGCGATCGATCGCGGCGATCCACGCCTCTGCTCGACTGACGTCCTCGACGTGCTCGCACGCACTCAGCATGCGGCAATAGATCTCGCTCGCGCAGCCGCGCTCGGTGATCTCACCCGCAGACAACGCCGCCATGGCCTGATCGAGCAGAGACATCCCCTCCGCAACGCGGCCGGTCGCCACATACGACTCGCCGAGCAGCGAGAGCGCATTGAACTCCAGGTCGGCGTCGCCATAACGACGCGCGATCGCCACGGCGGAGAGCGCGAGCTGCTCGCGCTCGGCGGCAGCGTCGGAGAAAGGCGCACGGTTGAGAACGAGCCAGCCGTGCTCGGCGCATTCGTCGACGCCCTCCAGCACACTCTCCGCGCGGGCCATCCATGCGCCGGCGGCAGGAATGTCGCCGTGGACGCACGCGCAAAGGAACGCCGTCCAGCGCGCCACCGCCGCGGCCTCCGCGTTGCGGCCGGAAAGACGGTAGGCCGCGAAGGCACGCGCCTTGACCTCGATAGCCGCTCCGTACTCACCGAGCATCTGCAGCGCGATACCGAGACCGTCCAGAGCCTCGGCATCCTCCCCCGCGTCGTCGAAACATGACCGGGCGGTCGACCAGTCCTCGACCGCCAGCGCCCGGCGACCGAGGGTCACCAGATCGTTGGAGGTGTCCCCCGACACGATGCGATCATCCCACCTGCGCCGACGTAGTCGGACGCGGCCGACCCGGTACCAGTCGTGGTACCCACTATGTGCTGATCCGGGGTGTCAGACCTGTTGCGATTCCGGGACGGACCGCCGTCATTTGACGCATCGGACATCACGACACGATCCACCGCCCGGTTCGAGTCCGGGTCTCGCCATACGGGAAGTGGCCGGAAAGCGGCACCTTCGGCTTGGCCCTCGACGGCGCTGGTCGAGGGCCCATGGGTTGTCGCGACCCAATGGAGGCCCGATCATGAGCACGATGGCGGGCTCTCTCGCGGGCTCACGCCGCCTTCCGGCGGCCAGATCACCGCAACTGCGGTTCTTCCGGATCGTGGAGCGGGTCTCGAACTGAAGCGACCACGATTGCGGGACGTGGTCGCTCGCGATCGGACAACGCAGCCACGGCCGACGCATATGCCAAACTTGTGTTCCTGCGATTCTCGACGGAACAACTTTGACATATCCCCCACTACATCCCGAGAGCAAGGCGCCTGCGCAGCTCACGATGTCCGGATCGGAGTTCCGGTCGGCGTACCCCGGCGAGGGGCAATACGTCGAGTTCAAGACCGGCGCGTCAGGCGCCCAGCTGCAGAACACCGCGGTGGCGTTCTCGAACGCTGACGGAGGCGTGGTGCTCATCGGTATCACCGACGACGGAGAGATCCACGGGAGAGCACTCGACACCGGGACCGCAGACGACATCCACCGGGCGCTGCAGGACGCACGCGACGTGGGCCGGTACAGCCTCCACCAAATCGATGTCGAGGGCCGCCCGGTCATCGTGTTGTCGGTCGCCCGTCGGCTCGAGGGATTCGCCCAGACGTCGGGCGGCGTCCCTCGAGTTCGGCGAGGAACCCGCGACGATGCGCTGTTCGGATCGGAGCTCGTGCGATTCGTCAATGAACGCACGACTTCGAGATTCGAGACCACACAGGTCAGGGCGGCGCGTGGCGAGATCGATCCGCGACTTCGGGGCGAGATCGCCCGAGCCCAGGGATGGGATCGCGCGACGCCGAATCGCCTGCGCGACGCCGGACTGTTGTCCGATGACCACCTCACCGTCGCTGGGGCGCTCTACCTCCTGCGCGATCCCGGCCAGGAGCTCGGGAAGGCCTACGTCGAGATCCTCCGCTACCCCGATGACGTGACAATCGACTACGACCGGCGCGAGGAGATCCACGGTCCGATTCACCACGTCCTTCGCGACACGGTCGAACGGTTGACCGACGAGCTGGGATCCGAGCTGGTCGTGCTCGGGGTACGGCGCTACGAGTTGCCGCGGCTCCCCGAGATCGTGCTGCGCGAGGCCGTCGCCAATGCCCTCGCTCATCGCAGTTACGAGGCCACCGGGTCTGCCGTTCGAATCGAGCTGCGGCCGTCGCTCGTCACGGTCCGTTCGCCGGGCGGGCTGCCCGAGCCCGTGACCGTCGAGAACATCCGCGAGGCCAACGCCGCCCGGAACCTCACCACCATCCGCGTCCTCCGACGGCTCGGGCTCGCCGAG
Organism: uncultured Actinomycetes bacterium; assembly: GCA_963787935.1. Taxonomy (GTDB): domain Bacteria; phylum Actinomycetota; class Thermoleophilia; order Solirubrobacterales; family Solirubrobacteraceae; genus F1-60-MAGs163. Next base: position 65,413 of record CAWBEV010000002.1, read on the forward strand.
GACGCCGGCCGAGGAGTTGATCTCATGCAGGACGCGATGGCCGAAGAGATGCTCGACCCGCCGCGGTTTCACGACAACGGCCACGAGGTGCTCGTCGAACTCCCAATCCGCAGCGTCGTCTCGCCGGCCGAGCGCGCCTGGCTGCGCGAACTCGAGCAGCGCGGCACTCTCACCGGTTCCGACCGCCTTGTTCTCGTGCACGCGGCGCGCGGAGAGGTCCTCACCAATGCGCGCGTCCGGGAGATCCTGGGTCTAGGCGTGGACTCAGCGACTGCCCGCGAGACGCTCAAACGGCTACGCGACGAACACCTGCTCGAACAGCGCGGGCAGCGCGGCGGAGCCAGCTATCGCCTCGCCGGCACCATGAAGCCCCCTGCGGGGCTCAGGCTCAGCGCCGAAGAACTTGACGACGTCGTCGCGCGGCTCGCCGCCGAGGGACCCATCAGCAATCGAGACGTCCGCGCCGCGACGGGCCTCGAGCGCGCCGAAGCGCTCGCGATCCTCGACCGGCTCGTGACCGCAGGGCGACTACGACGGACCGGAGAACGACGCGGCACGAAATACCACACGCCGTGACGACTTCGAGAACGCCTCAGCCCCAGAAGACGCAGGTCGGATCGCGGTCGAGCTCGTCCAGCAACGCAAGAACATCGGCCGACGGCGACGCTATCCACGGACATACCAGGCCCCAGGCCGCCGGCGAAAGCCCCATGAACACTGATGATCGCGGCGCGAACGCCGACGCCTGAAAATCGTGGTGTCCCCGGTTCGAGTCCGGGTCTCGCCATCGAAGTGCCTGGAAATTAGCCATTTTGGGCACGTGACGCTCGAACACAACACACCACGAATTCAGACGTTGTGTCGCCGGTTCGAGAAACCGCCTCGATCGGGGAACCCGCCAAGCCCGGCCTCCCCGAGGCCCGACCCGACCCTTCGCGCGCCTGCTCCTCGTCCCGGGCGGGAGCGGCGGAGTGGTTGACGTTCCCACGTGGGTGCTGAGCGGGTGTAGGTTCGGCTGGTCCGACGTATCTCCCATCGAAAGGGGCCACCTATGGGCGCCCAGGAGAACAAGCAGACCGCCCAGGCCGCCTACGCCGCGTTCAACAGCGGTGATGCCGAAGGGGCGATGGCGAACATCGATGATTCGATCGCGTGGACGGTGCGAGGCGACAACGCGCTGACCGGCACGCACACCGGCAAGCAGGCGGTCGGCGAGCTGTGGGGGAAGTTCGTGGAGGCAGGCTTCCGCGGAGCGCCGCACGACTTCATCGCTGAGGGCGACAAGGTCATCGTCCTCACGACCGTTCAGCTCGGCGGTGAAACGAACGAGAGCGTCGATGTCTTGACCTACAACGGCGCGGGCCACCTCGTCGCGTTCGACACGATCGGTGACGAGGCGGCCGCAAACCGCGTCTTCGCCAAGTAGCGGGCAGAGGATGGTCAGGCTGCCCGGGGTCTACCCGGGTAGCTCAGCCGCTCCCCCGCCTCCAGCAACGCGGGCGCCTGCTCCTCGTCTGGAGCGAGCGTGCCGCGCTTGATCTGCGCCGGCGCGGAAGCTCGCGGGGAAGCGGACGCGAACTGGCCCGTTCGGGCTTGACGAATGAGCTGCGAGCGGCCCCGCCGCAGCGGCGCGGCGCCGACGGAGCACGCCGAGCAAATGAGGTCCGCTGCGGCCCCTTTCTGGCCGCCGGGCACAGGTAGATACTGGCCGCGACGTTCCTTCGCGCTGCGGGCCGGGTTCCTGGTGCCCTCATCACCTCCGACCAACCTGTGGCCCCGACCGATGGGAGTTGGCGTGGACGAGTCACGAGCACTTCAGCGCGCGGGCTGGGCGGGCGCCGCCACTGTCGTGCTGCTCGCCGGGGGCGTGGCGCTGGGCTACTTGGTCGGCGTCGACGACCCCAGCATGTCGGACGCCGCCATCCTCGAGCGACTCAACGACGACGCACGGCAGGTCGCAGCCGGCGTCGGGATGCCGGTGCTCGCCGCGGGTATCGCGCTGCTGCTCTGGTTCGCCACCGGTCTGCGGCGGGTACTGGACCGGCTGTCCGGCGGGGACCCGCTCGCACACGCAATCGTGCCGGCGGCGGCACTGTTCGGCGGGCTGATGATCACCGGGGTGTCGCTCGACGTCGCGAGCGCCTACGCGGCATTGTCCGACGAGTTCACCCCCGACCCGGACACCGTCCGCGCGCTCGGCATGGCTGGGAGCGTTCTTGCGCTCACCGGGCTGATCGGCGGCGGGGTACTGGTCGCCGTGACCACACGGATCGCCCAGCAGGCGCAAGCCCTGGCGACGTGGGCCATCTGGGCGTCCTACGCCGTCGCCGGGCTGACCCTGACTGGCTTCTGGAGCGGGGGCATGGCATCCGTGGCCTTCGCGGTGTGGCTCATCGGCGCCGCCATCGGGGTACTGCGCACGGCGCGGCAGACACCGCTCGCGCCGGCCGTCCCGGCCTCCGGTGGCCCGCACGCCACCGCATAGGGACCGGATTTGGGCCATCACACTGAACCCGGCAGCGCATCCAGAACGTCGCGTCCCTCCGACCTTGTCTCCCATACCTGATGGGACAGCGCCTTTGCTTCGTGCCTTCCAGCGACGTTCTCTCCCACCCTACGCGAAGTAAGTTGCGCGGCTGCCTGCCAGTGACCGGGGTGACCAAGGTCGGTCAGGTGCCGAGCGCGAATCGCGGCGAGCTGCGCACGCGGCGGACGCCGCGGTCCGCGAGCACGACCGCGAGCGCCAGTACGATCAGCGCAAACAGGGGGTGCAGCCCGCCCGCCCACTTGTCGGCACTCGCCAGCGCGATCTGCGCCGTCCCGACGACCGCGACGGCGACCGAGAACCACAGGTCCGACTTCGGGAGCCAGGCGGCGAGCGCGACGATCAGGATGAGGATCTCGCCGCTGTGCAGCGCGAACCCGACTGCCTTGTGTGCGTCGAGCGCGCCCTTTCCGGCCCCGAAGATGTAGGCGCCGATCAGGTAGACCTGGAGCACCACGCCGACGACGATCAAGCAGGCGAGCAGCACGTGTAGTCCCGAGGCCCACCGGCGGACGCCGCCGACGCGCTCGGGGGCGGCGTCGGACATGAGCGGACCCTAGCGGCGAGCGTCGGCCAGGGGCAATTCGGTCGCTTGACGTGCGTCCATCGCTGCGCCGGCCTGGGTCGACGACACCGCCAATCAGCACCACCGATTCCGCTGTCCATGTGAAGGGAGGCGCTGGAGTTCAGGACGCTGCACGCCGCACGCCCGGCGCCCGCTCTTCGTCTCTATGAGAGAGGACGGGTTGTCAACGGTGGTTGGTGTGGTGGTGTCTCCTGGGGTCTGGGGGTGGAGCGGCGCTCAGGTCTCTATCGCCTCCTCGCGGGAGGACCAGGCGAGATGGGAGGCCGGCGGCTCGCCGAGATCCAAGACCGTGCGATTCAGCGCGCGCAGCCCGTCCGCGTCGGCCGGCACCGCCAGCTCGCCGCACACCTCCCCCTCCTCGCTCACCAGGCACACATCGATCTTCCGGCGACTGAGATCCAGCCCAGCGTGCATCATGAGTACGGGCCTCCTCGACTCGTTTCTCGGTGTCACGCGAAGCGTCCCACCGAGGAGGTCCACCTTTCATCGCAGTCCGTTGCGGGAGTGGTTCTCGTCGGCGCGAGCGCGTGCGTCGGCTACTGCGAGAGGCTCGGGTGGTTCGGGCTGTATGTCGCGTAGGTACCGCGGCGGCCGCGGAGCCTGCCGATCGGCGCCAGTAGCGCGAACAGCACGCGCTGCACGATTGCTGGAGGCCTGACCAGCGTCGGGCACGAATCGCCGAGCGCGCGGAAAATCACGGCGATCTGCAAGAGATCGGGCATGCCCTTGCGATTGGTCTTGCCATCCCGGTTGAGCCCGAAGAAGACCTCAAGAAACGTCTCGGTGTCGAGTGCGGGCCGAAGCTCGACGCGCACCAGCGCCTCGTCCCCTCCGACGTTCCACCAGCGGTGGGCGACCCCGACCGGGACGGTGGCCATGTCGCCCGGGCCAAGTGTGCGCTGTGCCCCGTCCACCTCGAGCCCGATCGTGCCGGCCTGGACCTCGAAATGTTCCTCCTGACGAACGTGGCGGTGTGGTGTCGCCACGAACGCGCCTGGCCGCAGGGCGAGATCGAAAGCCAACAGCTCACCCGCGCTGCTTTGCGCGGTCTCGATCCACGTCACCGACTCGCCGTTGACCGGGTTCTCGATCGTCTCGCCGACGCTCGCCACCGAAGCGACGCTACACCACCCAACCCGCGCCAGGCCACCGCGTTCCATGCAAGGCAGCAGCGCGCGTCACAGGGAATCGGAGTGTCGCTGTGCATGGAAAGCGAGAGCGTGGAGCGGCGGCGCATTACGCTGCCGAGATGCGCATCGACGAGCTGGTTCGGTCCAGCGACGAGCCCGTCTTCTCCTTCGAGTTCTTCCCGCCGAAGAGCGAACAGGGCGAGGTCAACCTCGCCGCGGCGCTGAACGATCTCGTTCCCTTGGAGCCGGGCTTCGTGTCGGTGACCTACGGGGCGGGCGGCTCGACCCGCGAGAAGACGATTGAGATCGTCTCGCGCATCGAGCGCGACTTCGGCCTTGAGGCGATGGCGCACCTGACGTGCGTGAACGCGACGGTCGACGACTTGCGCGCGACGCTCGACCAGATGCGCGACGCGGGTATCGACAACGTGCTCGCCCTTCGGGGTGACCCGCCGCAGGGGCAGAGGCGTTGGACCAAGACCGTGGGCGGGCTCGAGTACTCGCTCGAGCTGATCGAACTGCTGCACGAGCACTATGCGTTCTCGATCGGCGGCGCGGCCTTTCCCGAGACGCACATCCACGCGACCTCGCCTGAGGACGACCTGCGGTTCCTCAAGGCCAAGGTCGACGCCGGAGCGCAGTTCCTTATTACCCAGATGTTCTTCGACAACCGCTACTACTTCGACTTCGTCGAGCGCGCTCGCGCCATCGGCATCGAGGTGCCGATCATCCCGGGTGTCATGCCGATCCTCAGCCGCAGCGGCATCCGGCGGATGGCCGAGCTGTCGAAGGCGCGGCTGCCCGACGGGTTGCAGCGCGCGCTCGAGGTGCGCGACGACGATGAGGCGATCGCGGAGTTCGGCGTCTCTTACGCGACATTGCAGTGCGCAGAACTGCTGGCCGCCGGGGCGCCCGGCATCCACTTCATCACGCTCAATCGCTCGCCCGCTACGAGGGCGATCCTCGCCTCGCTCAAGCTGATGCGCCCGTGGGACGCCGCGCGGACGGCGCTCGATGAGGATTCGCTGGCGCTCGGATAGCGGCGCGATGTCCTGAGTGCGGCGCCCGGCGGGGCGAGAGCCCCCACGTGCCCGGCGCTCTCGCTTTGGCGAGGAGCAGGCGTCGGCCGGTGAGTCGTTTGACCGATGCCGGCCGCGCGCTCCCTTTGCATGGGATCCGGGAGGCGGCTAGGGCAGTCGCGCACCGGTGGTTGTCAGCGGGTGGGTGTCTGCGCGAGGCTGGCCGGGTGGGCTGGGACCGATCCTCATGACCGACGCTGGCATGAACCTCCGAACGGCGGGTCCTGCCGACCTCGACGGGCTCACTGCGCTGCTGTGCGAGGCTTTCGCGGGCGATCCGTTGTGGCGGTGGGCGTTTCCCGACGAAGAGGGCATGGCGGCGTGGTGGCGGTTCTGCGTCGGTAGCGCGCTGCGCTACCCGTGTGTCTGGATCGTCGGCGACTTCGCGGCCGCGTCGGTGTGGATTCCGCCGGGGGGAGTCGAGCTCACCGATGAAGAGGAAGAACGCGTCGAGCCGCTGCTGCGCGAGCTCGTCGGGCCACGAGCGCCACAGGTTCTCGACCTCTTGGAGCGGTTTGAGACCGCACACCCGCGGGAGGAACCGCATTACTACCTCAGCCTGCTCGGCACCGCCGACCGTCATCGAGGTCAAGGCATCGGCATGGCGCTACTGACCGAGAACCTCAGGCTCATCGACGAGGAAGGCACGGCCGCGCACCTGGAGTCGAGCAACCCCGCGAACAACCCGCGCTACGAGCGCATGGGGTTCCGCTGGACCGGCGAGTTCAAGACACCCGACGGCGAGCGAACCGTCGCCACGATGTGGCGCGAGCGCACACCGGCAGACCCCGAAACCGCCTAGATGGTTGATTCCGCGTTTAGCGGCTGGGGTCGGCGATGGCGCGGGTTGGGCGGCCGAGGTAGTGGTTCAGCCAGACGGCTGCGGCGAGCGCGAGGAGCTTGGCGGCGATCCGTGCTCGGAGTCCGTGAAGGCTGCGGGCGTTGTGGCGTTCGAGGCCGAGGCGGTCCTTCAGCGTCCAGAAGATGCTCTCGATGCACTGGCGGATCGGGGCGATGTGCGGGCCGTGGCCGGGCTCGTTCTTGCGACGAGGACGCACGACGCTCGCGCCGAACTGCTCGCGGGCCACCTGTTCGAAGTCCCGGCCGGCATAGCCCTTGTCGGCGATCACCAGCTCGCCACCGTGCAGCCCACGCGCGAACAGCCGCAGCGCGACGTCGCGTTCCTTCGCGTCAGCGGACGCGAGGATCACCGCCCGCGGGGTGCCGTCCGGTGCGGCGAGCATGTGCAGGCGCATCCCCCAGAACCAGCGTGAATGCGAGCGGCTGTAGTGGTGCGCGCAGGCCGGTGCGAGGTCCGAGCGCCGCGCGGTGTCCACCGAACGCCCGCACTCCACCGGGGTGGAGTCGATGAGCACCATCGTGTCGTGGTGGCCAGGCGAGTCCTGGGCGAACATCCCGATCAGCCAGTCGATCGTCTCGGTGCACCGCTGCCGGCGCTTCCAATAGCCAGGCTGACCCGGCAGCTTGGGAAACAGATGCCCCAGCCGCGTCTTGGCCGCCGCAAGGAAGTCGCGATCAGAGCCGACATCAAGGACCGCTTGGGCGACTGCGAGCGTGACGACCTCCGCGGCGGTCACGCTGCGCCGGGCGTTCGCCCTGCGTTCGGGCAGGAGATCGTCAGCGGCGGCGAACACCGCTGTGAGCAACAGGTCGAGGTCGGCGAGCATCGTGGCCCCCTTCGGGTCGACGGTGACAACAAGCACCGCCGACTTCGACCTGTTCTCTACGCCCTCCTCTCCACGCCCCCTCGCGTGGAATCAATCATCTAGCCCCGCGGCGCGCTCACACGAAGGACGAGTCGCAGGCGCACGCCGAACGGCGTCGCCCGCCGCTGAGACGCCGGCTCCACGCGCAGAACGCCGCAGACGTTTAGGGCGTGAGATGCCTCTCACGCCCCAAACCCAGGTGCATCAACCACTATCCACGGACATATCGGGCCCCGGGCCGCCGGCGAAAGCCCCTGAAACACTGACGATCGCGGCGCAAACGCCGCCGCCTGAAAATCGTGGTGTCCCCGGTTCGAGTCCGGGTCTCGCCATACCAAAGCCGCAGCCGCCGCTGAGGCCCCAGCAGATGAGTCAGCCGCCTGCCCGCGCAGGGTGCGGGTCAGCATCGGCGGCGGCCGGGAGCGCCATCACATCAGCGAGGCGCGTGAGCGCCGCACGGCGCTCGGCCGGGTCGTACGTGTTCATGATCACGATGATCGAGGCCGTGCTTCGCCCGTTCCGGTCCGCCGATCACGTCCCCCAGGTCGGAATCCCAAAGACTGCCGCCGCGGCCATCGCCGCCGAGATCTGCAGGGAACACGTTTCGGGCGGCGGGCTGAAGCACGTCGTCGCCCCCGATCATGCTGCACGGCGCCGCCGAAGCCCCCGGCCTTGCCCGTCGCCTGGGCTGGACATGCCGATCTCCTGCTGAAACTCGTTCATCAGCGCCTCGTAGCGCTTTTCGAGCTCGGAGACCTCTGTCGGCGTAGCGCTCGCGGGAATCAGCAGGTCGTCCCAGGCGTCGTCCCACGAGGTCCGCTCCTGCCGTTGCCGAACCCGTGACGCGCGAAGCTGTGCGGGCTTCGCGATTCCCGTACCGGTGATGAAACACGCATCGATGAACGCTTTGTACCGGACCTCGAACTCTTCGCTCATCAGGTACTTGTTCACAAAAAACGCCTTGTCCAGTTCACGCTTGCGCTTGAGTGCCTCAGGCGGAGTGATCGCTTGAAAGTCATTGATGAGCCGGAAGAAGCACAGAAGGTCGTTGAGCGGACGGGCCATCTCGGCGTAGAGCGTCAGCCGGAGCTCGATCAGCTTCCGATCCTCCCACTGCGCCTGCTCGATCCGCCGCACTCCGCGCGCGACGGGAAGCCCGATGCAGACCACGGCGATGGGCACAAGGGCCGCGACCGCGAGTTTGGCGACCTCAAGCGAGTTCCACACCGCCGCATTCATCAAGGGCTTGCACCCCACCGGGCCCGCAACACGCGCAGCGCATTCCCGCTGCAGACCTTCCCCGCGCGCTGGGCGCCGTAGCGTTCCGCGAGCGCGGCCTGCAGGTCGCGCATGCGACCGAGGTGCTCGATGCCGCTGAGCGCGGGCTTGATGTAGCCGTCGAGGTCGGAGCCGATGGCGGCGTGGTCGAAGGACCCGGTGACCTCGGCGATGTGATCGACGTGCCTGCAGATGAGGTCGACGGACTGCTCGAAGGACCGCCCCCCGCGCCGGCGGCGAATCCCGTCCGAGACGTAATGGCGGCAGTCGATCACGCCGAGCACCCCGCCGCGCTCCGCCACGCGCGCGATGGTCTCGTCGGTGAGGTTGTAGCCCAGGTGCCCGAAGCGGCAGGCCATGTGCGTGGCGATGACCGGCAGCGTGCGCTCGGGGTCGCTGCGGTCGAGCAGCTCGAACGTGTCGGCGAGCGAGGGCTCGCTCATGTGGGTGATGTCGACGAGGACGCGGTGCTCGACCATCGCCTCGACGGCCGCACGACCGATCGCGCTGAGCCCCTCGCCGGCCGGCTGCGGGAAGATCAGGCGGTACAGCGGGTCCGGCAGGAACGGCAGCGCCGGCGCGTTCGTCGCCACACCCCGCCAGAACAGGTGGGCGAGCGTGACGTACCCGACGCCGCGGCGCGCCAGCTCGGCAACGTTCGAGCGGACCTCGCGCTCGGGGCCGAGGTGGAAACCGCCCTCGACGGCGTGGATGAACGCGATCCGCCGGTCCCTGATGCAGTCGTCGAGCTCCGTTCCGGAGCGAACGATCCGCGCATCGTCGGGCCGGGAGCGCACGTCGCGTTCGACGACCTCCAGCGCGTCGAGCAGCCGATCGAAGTACGCCGGCTCGGGCGGGGCGCTGTACCCGCGCTCGAAGTCGATCTCGTCGAATGGCGAATAGAGCACCGAGAGGACGACGCCGACGTCGCCGCGCTGCATCAGCTCGATCGTCACGCTCGGCTCGCCTGACGGGCCCTGATAGTTGGCGAGCCGCGAGATCGCGTTGACGATCAGCGCCCGCAGACGCTCGGCACGCCAGGCGGCCAGACGCACACCCGTGCCCTGCTCGGGTGGGATGAGGTGCATCGGGTAGTGCGCGTGCAGATCGGCGAGCAAGACTCACCTGCGCGTCGCGGCGGGGGGCCGCGACGCAGGCGGGTACGGGTCCTCGACGCCCTTCGAACGGGGGCGATTCGGATCGCTGTCGATCGGTGTCGGGTCGAGGTTGCGGTCGAGCGCGTCGGCGACCAGCCCGATCATCGCCGTGGTCGCCAGCACGATGAAGGCGCCGATCTCGATCTTGTAGCCGGAGAAGTCCTGCAGCGGCGTGTCCGTCAGTGCCATGGCCCAGGCAACGAATGCCACGGACGAGACCGCCATCTCGAACACGGGCCAGCGGAACGGCTCCCGGGTGCGGCGCACCTTGGCGATGTGCACCAGCAGCACGATCACCACTGTGAGCGCGAGGAAGGCGCCCAGCGACACCCAGCGTCCGGTGAAGTCCGCGTCGGACACACGGCCGTCGGCTCGCGTCCGGATCGGGTCCAGCACCCCGAGGAAGGCGACGTAGAGCGTGAGGCTCTCGGTCGGGATCCAGCGCACGAGCTGACCGAGGACCGTCGGCGGAACCTTCGGTGGCCGCGGCGTCGAGCCGCGCGCACTCTGCGGGCGCTCGACGAGCGTCTTCAACCCGACGGCCTTCTCGAACGACGTCGCCGAGCGCTGCGACGGCTGCTCGTTCATGAGCTTGGCGTCGCACATCGAGGTGATGCTCATCTGCGCCTCCAGGCCGGACCGGCGGCCCGGCGGGTCCTCTATTCGACCGAGCGGATCGTCCAGAAGTCGCTCGACAGCGACCCCTGCAGCAGGTACGGATAGGGCATCGTGAAGTACCCGTCCACGCCCCAGCTCTCGCCCCAGGAGTTGCGGACGACGAACCGCTGCTGAGCCTCGTTGTAGCCGACGGCAAGCACCGCGTGGCCGCCCAGCTGCTGCTCGTCGGCCATCGGCATCGGCACCTTTCCCGACTTCGCGACCTGCGGGCTCTCGAAGCTCTCGTAGACCACGAAACCGAACACGAACGGGAACCCGGACGCCAGGCACCCCTTGAGCTGCGTCAGGGTCTGCGTCATGCGCTGGTAGCGGATCGCCTGGTGCTCCAGCGCCTCGCGGTAGGCCGGCTTGGGCGGCTTGTCGCGAAACTTGTCGATGACGTACGGCCAGTCGTCCTCCGGCGGCGCGCCCTCCTTGTTCACCGACTTGATGCCGTCGCGGATCATCGCGCCGGAATCCGACTCGATCGTGCCCTCCATGCGCCGCTCGTTGAAGTAGATGAACAGCCGCGAGGGCGTGAACGTCTCAGGGGCCTGCTGCTTCATCTGGCCGAATTCGAGCGCCGCGCCGATCGCATTTGCGGTGCAGCTCCCGAGTTCGCCCTGGTCATACACCGCCGGGCACTGCTTGCGCAGGTCGACCTTCGTCGGGAGCCTCTCCAGCACCGCTGTCGGCGCCGCGTACATCATGTCGCGACCGTCAGGCAGGTCCCGGGTCCACCCGTACCGCTTGATCTTGCGATCCATGGCGCTGCCCCCCTCGCTGACCCGGCGGTTCCGGATGAAGCCGCCCGTCGCGAGGCGTAACGCGCATCGCGGACCGCTGCAACAGCGCGATAGATAACGCACAGCTCGGGACCCGCAGAGCGACCGAATCCTCCCGTGGCGCAGCACTGTGCGCCGCACAGGTCTGTGATGACGGACGAACGCCCAACCTGGACTGCGAGACACGTGCCGTTCCCGGCCTCTGCTCCGACCGATCCACCCGCCGCTCCGAAGTCCGCGCTGCGCGGCCGGGTGGTGGCGATGGATGACGATGACTCGGTGCTCGACGACGGCGTCGTGTACCTGGACGGCGGCATGATCACTGCCGTGCGGCCGGCGGCGGAATCGCCCCCCGACGGCTTCGAGCAGCTTGCCGCGCTCGACACGGGCGGAACGATCTACCCGGGGCTCATCGAGCTCCACAACCACCTGCCCTACGACGTGCTGCAGCTCTGGCAGGTGCCGAAGCGTTATACGAATCGCGACCAGTGGGGCGGCACGCCCGAGTACCGGCGGCTCATCAGCGGGCCCATGACGGTGCTCGGTCGATCGCCTGGGCTGATGGCGGCGGTCGTGCGCTTCGTCGAATGCAAGGCGCTGCTCGGCGGCGTGACGACCACGCAGGGGATCGAGCTCTTCTCCAACCACGGTGCGCGCCGCTTCTTCCGTGGCCTCGTGCGCAACGTCGAGTCGGCCGGTGACCCGGCGCTCCCCGACGCGGCCACCAAGGTCGCCGACGTGGATGCCACCGACGCCGGACGCTTCCTGGCCCGTCTCCAAAAGCAGTCGTGCTTCCTGCTGCACCTCTCCGAAGGCACCGATGCCCGGGCGCGCGAGCACTTCCTGGCGCTGCACTTCGCTCCGCGGCGGTGGGCGATCACGCGGGCACTGGCGGGCATCCACTGCGCCGCGCTCCAGCCACAGGATTTCAAGATCCTCGCCCGCCGTCACGGGGCGATGGTCTGGTCCCCGCTCAGCAACCTGCTGCTCTACGGGCAGACCGCAGACGTCGTCGCCGCACGGGAGGCCGGGGTGCGGGTCGGCATCGGCTCGGACTGGTCGCCGTCGGGCAGCAAGAACCTGTTCGGCGAGCTCAAGGCGGCGCACCTCGTGGCGCAGTTCTCCGCCGACGGCCCGAGCCCGCGTGACATCGTCGCGATGGCCACGCGCGACGCAGCGCGGATCCTCGACTGGCAGGACGCCCTCGGGACGCTCCAGGAGGGCAGACGCGCCGACCTGATCCTCGTCGGCGACAAGAGCGGGGACCCGTACGAGCACCTGCTGCACGGAGACGAGCGCGCGATACGCCTCGTCCTGGTCAATGGGGTCGCTCGCTGCGGCGAGCCGGCGCTCATGGACGCGCTCGGCGCGCGTGCGGAGACCGTCGCGGTCGGGGATCAGCTGCGGGCCGTCGCCCTCGCCGAGGCGAGCGTCGATCCGGAGGTCGAGGCACTCACGCTGGCCGCGGCAGCCAGCCGGCTGCAGGACGCGCTCGCGAACCTGCCGCAACTGGCGAAGAAGCTCGAGCAGGCGCCCCCCAAGCTCGCCGCCGCCCCCGGTGAGGCATCCGAGTGGTTCCTCGCTCTCGACGAGCTGTCCGACACCGGCATGGATCTGCGACCGCACCTGCCGAGCCCGCAGAGCGGGCGCCCGACGGGCCCCTCGCCACCGCTCGCAGCCGCTGAGCCACTGTCCCACATCCTCGGTCCGCTGGAACTCGACGCGATCACCGTCGCCGGCGATGCGACGCTGTTCGACCGGCTGGGCGCGCAACCCAATCTGCCCCCGGGATTCGCGGACGGGCTGCGCGAGCTGTACGCATGAGCACCGACGCCGACCTGCTTACCCGGTACCGGCCGGTGCTGCAATTCGACTCGCAGGAGAGCTTCCTGGCCGACTCCGCGGCGATCCTCAGCGACCGCCCCGGCAACGCGCTGCGGCGTGCGGGCGACGGCATTCTCGCCGGCGCCGGTGCCGACGTCCCGCTCGACATCGGCGTGCTCGGGGGGAGCACGTACTCGACCGGTGAACCCGCCCGACCGACCGACTACCTCGACGCAGCCGGCAGGGACTACGTCGCCCAGGCGCGAGCCATGCACCGGGCGCCCTACGCGCACCGCGTCCACGGGCATGCCGTCCGCGACGAGGACGGTCGGCTCTGGCTGCAGTACTGGCTCTTCCACTACTACAACGACAAGGCGTTCCTCGGTGTCGGCCTGCACGAGGGCGACTGGGAGATGATCCAGTTGCGCCTGGGCCCGGGCGAGGGGCCGCAGGAGGCGACCTACGCACAGCACCGCGGCGGGATGCGCTGCCCCTGGGAGGCGCTCGAGCACGCCACCACGCCGGACGGGCCGGTCCCCGTCGTCTACAGCGCACGCGGCTCGCACGCCTCGTACTTCACGCGCGGCACGTACCCCGAGGCACCGATCGTCCCCGACCACTGCGACGGCCGCGGCCCGCGGGTGCGTCCGGACCTGATCGTCCTGTCTGACGCAGCCCCGGCGTGGGCGGCGTGGCGCGGGCGATGGGGAAGCACCAGTGCGCGCGCGGCGTGGGAGTCCGACAGCCCGTCCGGGCCATGTGCCCACGCCCAGTGGCACGACCCCGCAGCCTTCCACGCGGCTGCCCGCCCGCGGCCGCTGCGCGCGGCGGCCCCCGCCGGGCTGGGCGCCCCGCCCGCCCCCGAGATCACGGCTCGCCGCGAGCGCGACCACGCCGTCGTCGACTTCAGGGTTCTGGCGGACGGCAAGGGGCGGCTCCCGGACCGGCTCGTGCTCAGCGTCGACGGGACCGCCGACCGCCTGCCCCCTGCGACCGAGACGCATGCGATCGACGGCCGGACCGGGACGATCGAACACGGCATGACGCTCGAGCCGCGCCGCGCCTACACCGTGCGCGCGAGCGCTGTCTCGCAGGAGAACCTCACGAGCGCGACGGCGGAGACCGGGATCTCGTGAGCCCGTTGGCCGGCGCGCCCACCCCGGAGTTCGACCGCGGCCCGCCGGCGCCGACTGCCCGGCTCTTTGAGCGGGTGCCGGATCCGCCGGTCGCGGAGGACTTCTGGCGGGACTGGGGACCGGTGTTCTACCGCGGCCGGCTCGACGGCACGGCCCGCGTGATGGGGATCGCCTCCGACCCCGGGCCCACGGAACGGATCGCCGGGCGCTGCCTGGTCGGCAACGCCGGCCAGCGCGTGCAGGGGCTGCTCAGAAAGCTTGGGCTGACCCGGTCCTATGTGCTGGTGAACGCCTGGGCGTATGCCCTGCATCCGGCGCGGGCGCAGGCCGAGCGCCAGCGGCTCGCCGACGCCGCGCAGCTCCAGTGGCGCAACGCGGTCTACGAGGCGGTCGCAGGCCCCGGCCTGCAGGCGATCATCGCGTTCGGCGTCATGGCACAGGACGCCGCGGCGCTGTGGACGGGACGCCCGGGGGCGGTCCCGCTGCATGGGATCCCACACCCGTCGAGCCGGAACGAGGAGGAGCTGCTGGATCGCTGGCGGGCCGCCGTCACAGACCTGCGCGGGGTCGTGACGCCCGACCCCGGCGGCGACGCGGCGGAGCCCGAATTACGGGACGACGTTCACCGAGGCCGACTACGCCGCGATCCCGCGGCGCGACCTGGCGTTCGGCGTTCCGGCGTTTCTGGGCGACGACGCCGCCGTGCGCGCCGGGAGCGGCGGGATGAACTCCGTCGAGCGCCCGTCGCCCGACGACGGGCACACGCTGATCTGGCGCGCTCCGCAGGCACCTTGAGCTCGCTCGGCGGCCCCACCGGCCGGCCCAAGGGCCGCGCTGCACCGGGCCCCCGTCGCTGTTCGGGGCCAAAGCGCTCAGGAAGCTCTACGGCCAGGCACGCATCGTCGCCGTCTGGGAGGTTCGCCATCGGGTAGTTCCGCGAGCGGCATCCCTGGAGATCGGAGAGGTCATGGGCTGGCACGGGTGGTTCAACGTCTCGGGTGGCGCCGCTGCGCTCCGCTCCCCGATAACGGCGCTTGCACGCAACCCCGAGCATCTGGATCTGTTCGTGACCGGCACGGACGGGCGGATCTACTCCACCTGGTGGGACGCCGCGGGCGGCTGGGCGAACTGGTTCAACGTCTCTGGCGGCGCCGCCGCGCTCGGCTCACCGATCACGGCCGTCGCGCGCAACCCGAACCACCTCGACCTGTTCGTGACCGGCACCGACGGACGGATCTACTCCACCTGGTGGGACGCCGCCGGCGGCTGGGCGAACTGGTTCAACGTCTCCGGCGGCGCCGCCGCCCTGGGATCACGTGTCGAGGTGGTCGCGCGCAATCCGAACCACCTCGACCTGTTCGTGACCGGCACCGACGGACGGATCTACTCAACCTGGTGGGACGCCGCCGGCGGCTGGGCGAACTGGTTCAACGTCTCCGGCGGCGCCGCCGCGCTCGGCTCACCGATCACCGCGATAGCCCGCAACCCGAACCACCTCGACCTGTTCGTGACCGGCACCGACGGACGGATCTACTCCACCTGGTGGGACGCCGCCGGCGGCTGGGCGAACTGGTTCAACGTGTCGGGCGGCACCGCCGCGCTCGGCTCACCGATCACGGCCGTCGCGCGCAACCCGAACCACCTCGACCTGTTCGTGACCGGCACCGACGGACGGATCTACTCCACCTGGTGGGACGCCGCCGGCGGCTGGGCGAACTGGTTCAACGTCTCCGGCGGCGCCGCGGCGCCGCGATCGCGCATCAATGCCATCGCGCGCAACCCGAACCACCTCGACCTGTTCGTGACCGGCACCGACGGACGGATCTACTCCACCTGGTGGGACGCCGCCAGCGGCTGGGCGACGTGGTTCAACGTCTCCGGCGGCGCCGCCGCCCTCGCCTCCCCGATCGACGTCGTCGCGCGTCACCCGGACCATCTGGACCTGTTCGTCACCGGCACCGACGGGCGCATCTACTCGACCTGGTGGCACCAGAGCGAACTTGTACGGCTGCATCTCAAGATTCTCTCCGAGCCGACGAGCGTGACCCGCGCGACGATGGTCCAGGACATGCAGCAGGTCTACGCGTCGGCCGGCATCGACGTCGTGGTGGGAAGCGTCGAGACGCTCAACCTGCCGGTGCTCAACGACCTCGACGTCGGTGCGTGCACTGCCGGCAACACGACCGCCGAACAGAACCAGCTGTTCGCCAATCGCAACAACTCGGGTCCGAGCGACATCTGCGTGTACTTTGTGCGCTCGACGGTGCCGCCCCTGAACGGCTGCGCCGCCCACCCGGCCGGGCGGCCGAGCGCCGTCGTCGCGTCGGTCGCCTCGCCTTGGACCATGGGCCACGAGTGTGGCCACGTCCTCGGGCTGCCGCACGTGACCCCGACCGACCGGTTGATGATGGGCGGCGGTACCTGGAACATCACGAACCCTCCGCCCGACCTCGTGCCGGCGGAGGTCAACACGATGATCGCCAGCCCCCTGACACAGTGAGGAGCGCCGATGCCGACACTCGATGATGTGCGTCATGAGCTGGACAAGGACGAGCTGGACTATCCGGCGCTCGCGAAGAAGCTCGGCGAGGGGGCGCTGCCACAGCTCGAGGAGATCGTGCACGAGGACGAACCGCGGCTCGCCTCCAAGGCGGCCTACCTCGCCGGGCAGATCTCCGGGCCGACGTCGGACCGGGTGGTCGCGCTGGCCGCGGGGAGCCGTCACGACGTCGTGCGCGTGTCCGCCGCCGCCGCCATTCCGCTGCTGCCGGCGGACCAGGTCACGGGGATCGCCACACGGCTGCTCGGCGATCCCGACTCGGGCGTGCGCGCGCGGGCGGCGAAGTCCGCCGTGGGCCTGAGCGACCCGGGGTCGCGAAGCGGCTGCGGGCGATGGCGACCGACGACGACGAGCCTGATGTCCGCGACCTCGCTGCCGGACTGGCCCGGGGGATGCCGGGGGGCTAGGCGGACTGCGCCGGCAGGCGCTCCGGTAGGGGAATGATCCGCGAGCCGGCGAGCGCGTCACCCAGCGCCACAGCGCGACGTCGCAGGTGGCGTACCCCAGTTGATCAGGCGCTCCTGCAGCGCGTCGTCCAGCGCCGCGAGCCGGGTGGGACCTCCGCCAGCGCCATCGTCTGCTCGTGCTGGCAGGGCAGCGCGTCCCGGGCAG
>CAWBEV010000003.1:0-223097 GCA_963787935.1 uncultured Actinomycetes bacterium
GGGAGAGGCAGCGCCCGCCTGAAGCCGACGTTCAGGGATGTACCCGCAGGCAGGCTCCTGCAGTTCGTCCGACGCGAGAGCGACGCTGCCTCCGCGAGCCGGGCGCGGCCTCCTCTTGACCGGCGGTTCGAATCCCGGCCGCTCCGCTTCAACGGTTGCCTGCGTGTCGGCAAGGCGCCGACAGCCGCGCGATCCCGGACGCGGCGCGACACACTCGTCTAGGGTCGCTTCGCTATGGACGGTTGGCCCGAGATCACGGAGCCGTTGTTGCGCGAACGGCAGGCGATGTCGGATGAGGAGTACGTCTATGCTCGGTCTGCTCGAGGCGCTCGGCACACGGGAAATGGACGACGAGCGATACGAGCGGGCAGTCGCGTATCCGTCGGTGCGTCCACCTGGCTCGTGTCTCGTCACCGATGCCGGTGTCGAGAAGCTCGCTGATCTCGACGCCGCGCACCGCGGGACGTCGTCGAGGGTATGCGGGGGAGCGCTCTGACCGGATCCCGCTCCTCGCGTACGGGGCCAACGGCTCGCCCGAGCGGCTCGCCCAGAAGCTCGCCCATCTCCCGGACGGCCACCGCGAGGCGCTGATCGTCGCCGGAGACCTGGAGGGCTTCGATGTTGGCGCGGCAGCGGCCCCGCCCGTGTTCGTCACGATGCCGGCAACGCTGATCCCCAGCCCGGGCACCGCGGTCCGGGTGGCCGTCCTCTTCCTCACGCCGGTCCAGTTCACTGCCCTGTGGTGGACCGAGCTGAGTTACAAGGTCGGAGCGCTGACGGGCATCACGCTCACGACCGACGTCACAGAGCGGCGGCTCGAGCGCGTGATCCTCTTCGTCTCGCGGTTTGGAGCGTTCTGCGTCGGCGGCGAACTTGTCGCGATGGCTGCCCTTGCGGCGACGAACCGGAGCTGGACAGCTCTGGCACAGGTCGAGATCCTGGAGGCGGCTGCCGGGATTTCCGTCGGCGAGGGCGCCACGGTCCGTGAGCTGCTCGAGCGTTCGATGGAAGACCCCGTCGGCCTCTGGGCTGGTTGCTACGAGAGCTTCAGGGCGGCTTCGGTCCCGTTCGCCTCCGAGCACTGGGCGGAGATGCCAGCGACGGATCGTTGAGTGCTCGGTACAGGAGTGCGGTGTGCGCTCGTGCCACCGGAGCTGACGTTCAGCGACGCGCGTTGGCGGCAGTCCAGGCAGGCCGTCTCGCCTGGATGCCGTGGAGTCACCCGGACGCCGCACGCGACGCCGCGCGGGATGCTTGGCCGGTGAGGTCCGGGCCGGCGAACTCCAGCGTCGAGGTCGAGGGCGACGTGCGTCCCGGCTTTGAGCTGTGCGTGAGGCGTTTGCGGAGAACTTCGTCCGGCGCGGTGAGCTGGGTGGCGCGTGTTGCGTCCCCCTCGGGGGCGACAAGGTCGTCTGGCCGTCGTCCTTGCGCGCCAGAAGCCGGCCTGGGAGCCGGGCACGCGGCAGGCCTACCACGCGCTCAGCCTCGGCTTCTCCGAGGGCGAGCTGCTGCGGCGGGTCGATCCCGCCCACCGCAGTCTCGGGCAGTTCCTCAACCTCGAGGTCCCCTCGGGCGGCGGCGTCGGCACACAGGTCGGACGGCTACGTCACCAGCCGCTGGGCACCGCGCTCACGGGCGACCCGCGCGACCTGGCCCTGCGCCCGGCGCTCGACGCAATCGTGTGACCGGCCACCCGGCACACCACAGGGCGGCACTCAGGTCCACACGTCGCATCGGCGCGGCCTCGCACCCCGGTTTGCCGTGACCCCCACGTTGGTGCCTTGCCTTGCGCGCCGCGGACTGCGAAGGTCGCCTGACAACCTCCAAGGCTGGGAGCGCGCAGATGCCCAAGTTCCTGTTCGAAGCCTCGTACACGACGGAGGGCGCCAGGGGCGTCCAGAGCGCCGGTGGAAGCAGCCGGCGTGCCGCGGTGGCCGCAGTCGCCGAGAGCGTCGGGGGCAAGCTCGAGAGCTTCTACTTCGCCTTCGGTGATCGCGACGCGTACGTGGTCGTCGACCTTCCCGACAACGAGAGCGCCGCGGCAGTTGCGATCGCCGTCAACACGGGTGGCGGAGCGACGGTGAGGACCGTCGTGCTCTTGACACCCGAAGAGATCGACTCCGCCGCCAAGCGCTCGGTCGACTACCGCCCGCCTGGAAGCTGAGGCGCACCCGAAGCACCTCCACGACCATCGGATTCCGCTGACCTGGAGCCCACAGCCGGCCGTCAGATGCCGTAGCCGCGGCGGCGGGCGAGCGGGCCGAGGAGCGCGAACAGGGCGCGCTGGACCGGCCAGGGCGGCTGGACGAGTCGCATCTCCGAGGCGAACTGCGGCCCGAGCGCCGCGAAGCGCAGGATCGACGGCCGGCCGCGATCATCGAGCTCGCCGCGCCGAGCCAGCTCGAAGTACGTCTCGAAGAACTCCGCGAGCCGCAGCGCGGGCCGGGCCTCCTGGATCGCCACCGCGTCGACGTCTCCGTCGCTGGCGAAGTGGTGGGGGGCTCCGGCGGGGATGGTGATCTTCTCGCCTGCCCGTACTCGCTGCTCGCTCCCGTCGACCACGAACCGCAGCGAGCCCGACAGCACCTCGGCACTGGTCTCCTGATGCGGATGCACGTGCGTCGGCTCGGGAATGCCGCTGGGCGGGTTGACGGTCTCGATCCTCAGCAGCTCGCCGTCGGTGTCGGCCGCCGTGAGCAGGAAGCGCATCGTCTGCCCAGTTCGCGGATTGACGATCTCTCGCATGAGCGCCCTCCTCGATCGGAAATAATACTTCGGCTACCTAAGCTACTCTCTTCGGCGTGACTGTTCCAGCCCGGCCCTCCCCGTCGCCCGCAGGCGAACGGCGACACATCGGGCAGCTGCTCACGCAGCTCACCCGCCTGTTCCAGGCCGACCTCTTCAAGCGCCTCGTCGTGGCCGGGCTGACCGACGCCCGCGTGCCGCACACGCACGTCACCGCCTACATCAAGGCCGACGGCTCACGGCTCACCGACCTGGCCGACCAGGCCCGCCTCACCCTCGCGGCGATGAGCGAGATCGTCAACGACCTCGAACGGCTCGGAATCGTCGAGCGACGCCCCGACCCCACCGACGGGCGCGCCAAGCTGATCTGCCTGACCGATGCAGGATGGGACGCCATGCGAACCGCGCGCGCCATCATCGGCGACATCGAGACCGACTACGCCCGGCGCATCGGCCCGGCCGAGTTCGAGCACGCCGCCCAGAACCTCGACGCGCTCCTCAACGCCCTCAGCCTGCCGGAATGACCCGCGCCCCGTCGGGCGGTCTGCGAGGGTTCCCGGTCTGCGAGGTCCCGGCCTCGCGCCGCGGCGCGTCCTGACTGACCGGCGGAGATCTCTCGCCTGCGCAGTGACGGCGAGCGTGGTGCCGGCCATCGCGCACGGACCCGGCCGCGTGGTCGACCCGCCGAAAGCGACGGGTTCGAGCGCCGCTACCCGACGGGCGTGATGCCGTGTTTCTGCAGCACCGCGTCGAACGCGACGATCCGCTCGGTGTCCTCGTAGAAGTCCTCTTGGCGCACGATCCGCCCCCAGCGCGTACGCGCGAGCAGCACGGTCCGGTTCGTGTAGATCCGCGTGCCGTCGGGCGCGTCGGCCCGGTCATCGAACCGTGCGAGCATCGTGGTCCGCCAGGGTGGACCGGCGATGAAGATCTCGCGGATCTCCCCCTGGATCCCCGCGGCGACGAAGTTCTGCAGAAACGCCTCGATGGCGGCCGTGCCACGATGCTCGCCCGCCCAGCGGTGCTCGCCCTCGTTGAAGACGATGACCGCGTCATCGGCGAACGCAGAGAGGATCGGCCGATAGTCACCCGCGTTCAACTTCCGGACATCGCGCCGGAGCTTGAGCAGCATCAAGCGCTGCATCAGCGCGCGAACCGCGGTCGCCGTGGCAACACCCGCTACGAAGCTCGACCGAGACAACGACATGCAGCCGACCATCCCACTCGCTCCCGCCCAGAGCAAGCCGACAGCCCGCCCCTCCTGATCACCCGGCCGGCGTGTGGCGGGGTCGTGCGGGAGGCTGTCGGACGTGGCCGCCGTGATCGAGACCGACGGATTGACCAAGCGGCACGGACGGGCGCGTGGGATCGATGAGCTGCGTCTGAGCGTCGAGGCCGGGGAGGTCTTCGGCTTCCTGGGTCCCAACGGGGCCGGGAAGACCACGACGATCCGGACGCTTCTGGACCTCTTGCATCCGACGAGCGGCAGCTCGCGCATCTTCGGCCTCGACAGCCGTCGGGAGAGTCGGGCACGCGTCGGGACCTCCCCGGCGAGTTCTCCTACGAGGACCACACGACCGGGCGCGACCTGTTGGGCCTGTTCGCCGACCTGGGAGATCAGGGAGCGCACGACCCGTCCAGACGCTGCCGCCGACGTATCCCGCACACGGCGCCTGGGCGGCTGGCCCGTCGAGCACGCTCGCGCCGGGCGACTACGTCGTCGCCGCGACGCAGTCCGACGGCGCAGTTCCGGCGCGCCGCCACGGGCTGTACAGGCCGGCATCTCCTGGCAGGTACGCTCACGGATGATGGCCTTTGCCCGCGAGCGCGCTGGAACCGCCTCGTTCACGGACCTGCTGGCCCGCGAACGCCAGGACTACGCGCTGCCGCCGCGGCTGCACGAACTCGCCGAGGTCCTCGTGCATCGAGTGCTCGAACTGCTCTTCCCGCACTTCGCGGCGGAGGTCGGGCGGAGCACGGGCGACGTCGCCGAAGAGCTCGCCGCATTGCGCGGGCTGCTCGTCGAGACCCTGCGCCTGCCCGCTGCGCACTGCGCGGACCCCGACACGGTCGTCGAACACCTGCTCGCCGAGTTGCCGGCGATCCGCGCGTCGCTGCTGCTCGATGCCGAGGCGATCTTTGACGGCGATCCCGCCGCGCGCTCGGTCGACGAAGTGATCCTCGCCTACCCCGGCTTCTTCGCCACCGCGGTGTACCGCATCGCGCATGAGCTTCACGGGTCCGACGTGCCGCTCGTCCCGCGCGTCCTGACGGAGATCGCCCACCGCGACACCGGCATCGACATCCACCCGGGAGCGAGCATCGGGGAGTCCTTCGCAATCGACCACGGCACCGGCATCGTCATCGGCGAGACGGCCGTGCTCGGCGCGCGCGTGAAGCTCTACCAGGGCGTGACCCTTGGCGCCCTCAGCGTGGAGAAGCGCATGGCTCTCACCAAGCGCCACCCGACGATCGGGGACGACGTCGTCATCTACGCGAACGCGACGATCCTCGGCGGCGACACCGTGATCGGCGACGGGAGCCGCATCGGCGGCAATGTGTGGCTGACGCAGAGCGTCCCGGCCCACTCGGTCGTCACGCCCACCGCGCGCGTCGAGCGCCACGATGGCGCGTCCGGCGACGAGGTCCTCGACTTCAACATCTAGGCAGCGAGATCGGAGACACCGTGAAGGCCGCGAGCATTCTGGACACCATCGGGGACACCCCCCACATTCGGATCAACCGGCTCTACGCGGACCGCCACGTCGACGTCTGGATGAAGGCCGAACGCGCCAACCCGGGCGGCTCGATCAAGGACCGCATCGGCCTCGCGATGGTTGAGGACGCCGAGCGTCGCGGCATCCTCGGGCCCGGCAGCACCATCGTCGAACCGACCTCCGGCAACACCGGCGTCGGCCTGGCGATCGCGGCCGCGGTGCGCGGCTACAAGCTGATCCTCGTCATGCCCGAGTCGATGTCGCTCGAGCGCCGGCGCCTGATGGCGGCGTACGGTGCGCAGGTCGAACTCACGCCCCGCGAGGGCGGGATGAAGGCGGCGATCGCGCGCGCAGACGAGCTCGTCGAGCAGATCGCACGTGCCTGGATGCCGCAGCAGTTCGAGAACCCGGCGAACATCGCGATCCACCGCGAGAGCACTGCGCAGGAGATCCTGTCCGACTTCCCCGACGGCATCGACTACCTCATCACCGGTGTCGGCACCGGCGGGCACATCACCGGGGTCAGCGAAGTTCTCAAGGACCACTTCCCAGCGCTCCAGACTTTCGCGGTGGAGCCCGCGAAGTCGCCGGTCATCAGCGGCGGGGAGCCCAGCCCGCACCGCCTGCAGGGCATCGGCGCGGGCTTCGTACCCGCAAACCTGCATGTCGCGACCCTGGACGGCGTGATCCAGGTCTCCGAGGAGGACGCCTACGCGTACGCCGTTCGCGCGGCGCGAGAGGAGGGCATCTTCGTCGGCCCCTCGTCCGGTGCCTCGCTGGCAGCCGTCGCGCAGAAGCTGCCCGAGATCCCGGACTCGAGCACGGTGCTCACGTTCTGCTACGACACCGGCGAGCGGTACTTCTCGGTCGAGGGCCTGTTCAGCGCCGACGGCACATCGGTGCAGGTGGGAGCTCGTCCGTACACGAAGTGAAGGTCCGCGGTGGCGTGGAGCAGACCGACGCGGCTCGCACAGCGTGCGCTGCTCGGGGTACTAGGGATGAGAAGCGGATGGCGGGCGGTTCGGGTTCTCCGCGACCCGCCCGCCACCGTGCACAGGCACACCGGTCCGCGGGATGCTCTGAGGCGCCGTCGTACGAGGCGCGGTGCCGCGGTTCAACGGCCCGCCTGAGCCGTCCGCGGCACCTCGCCGGCACGTGGAACGTGGGTGCCCGAGCCTCCGGACCCGTAGCGCGCCGTGCTCCTGTACGGCTGATCCCGGATGCGTGCCCGCGGGCGCTGCGGTGCAATCCCAGCCATGACTCCCAAGAACGAGCAGACGGAGGTGCGGGTCGGCGACTGGCTCGAGGCCCGCGGCATCCACGGCGAGACGGCCCGTCGCGGCCAGATCGTCGAGATCCTCGGCGAGCCCGGGCACGAGCACTACCGGGTTCGCTGGGACGAGCAGCACGAGTCGATCGTGTATCCCGCCGACGGGGTGACCATCCACCACCACCGCTGAACGCCGACCGGCCGGGACGCCGCGGACCCGTCGGGCACCGTGGCGACGCGAGCCGCGTCCGCGCCGAGCCGGCACCGCGTCGTGGCCATCGCGTCTGTCGCGTCCGTCCCGTACGCTGACCCGGTGGACGTCATGAACCTCACCGACCGGTCCTGGCCGGTGCTGCGCCGATTGATCGACGGCCACGCGCTGGCCTACCGCGCGACGGGCGGACTCGTCGGCCACCGCTTCCCGGGCGCGCCGCCGATGCTGCTGCTCGACCACGTCGGCGCCAGGAGCGGGACCCGGCGCACCACGCCGCTGGTCTACATCGAGGACGGGCGCGATGTCGTCATCGTGGCCTCCAAGGGCGGCCACCCGAAGCACCCCGCCTGGTATCACAACCTGCGTGCCCACCCCGACACGACGGTGCAGATCGGCCGTGAGCATCGCGTGGTCCACGCGCGCGTCGCCGATCCGGACGAGCGCGCGCGGCTGTGGCCGAAGGCCGTCGCGACCTACGGCGGCTACCGCGGATACCAGGAGCGCACGGACCGCGAGATCCCGCTCGTCATCCTCGAGCCACGCGCCTGACCGGCCGCCGGCCGGCGCTCCTTCACGCTGCCGCGTTGCTCGACTTGCCGGGACCAGCACAGCTGACCGCTTCCCGATCTCGCGCTCGACCTGCCCTCAGGACGTGGACGCCTCCTACCCGAGATGGGGCTCAACACTGATGCGCCGGACACTGCGGCGCAGGATCATGAGTGGATGGTCCGGCATCGTGGTCTCGCCCGTCTTCCAGCCGCAGCGCTTCTCGCCGCGACCGCGGCCCTCGCGCTCGTTCCCGCAGCTCGGGCGGACACGCTGATCCAGCCGCTCAGCGGGGCGCGCAATCTCGCCCAGGGCGGCGGCTTCGATGAGGTGCTTCCCGGTGGACAGGTCACCCGCAACCCAGGCTGGCTCGCCTGGGCGCAGCCCGTGCAGGGCGGGCGCTGGCGCCTTGCGGTCCGTTCGCCGCAGGGGGTCACGACGACGCCCGCGATCCCGGACTTCGGCGCGGCGCCGGACCCGAGCGTCGGCTCGGACCGCTTCGGCATCAGCGGGCGGCGCCTGTTCGTGGTCTACAGCCGCTGCGCGGGAGCTTCCGCGATCGCCGGCTGCGACGTCTACCGCTACGACGTGAGCGCCGGCACCGAGGCGAAGGTCGCGGAGATCTCGACCTCCTCCGCCAGCGAGACCGCGCCGAGCGTGCGCTCAGGCCTGTGGTCGTTCGTGCGTCGCGGCGCCGGCGTTGCGCGGCGCGGCGTCTACGCGTACACGCCCGCGGGCGGCGTCCGGCGGCTGTCCTCGATTCTCGCCCGCGAGACGGTCATGAGCGTCAGCCGCGTCGCGTACGCCTACGACTCGTCCAACGGCGGCGGCGTCGCCGTGCGCCGGCTGTCCGGGAAGGGCGGTGTGGTCCTCGCCACCGCCGGCGAGCCCGCGGTCCCCTCGAGCCTCGTCGGCACCCGCTACAAGTTCGGCTGGCTCCTGCCCGCCGGCGACCCCGGCGTGAGCGTCATCTGGACGAGCCGGCTGAGCGGCCGCACGACGTCCGTCACGGTCCGCTCCGGGAAGCGCAATCTCCCGGCCTCGACGAACAGCATCACGACGAACGACAGCGTCCTGGACAAGTACCTCGACCAGACCGGCATCTCGACGCTGAGCCCCCCGCTGTTCTGAGCGAGCACGCCGACGCGGGCGATCGTCTCGTGAGGTCGCGGACGTGCGGCCGCCGGCCTGATACGTTCGCGACGTGGAGAGCTGATGCGAAACCTCCTGGCAGCACTGGTACTCGCCGCAGCCATGTGCTCGATCGCCGGTCAGGCGTTCGCCGCCCGCGTCCCGGTCTATCGCGATCCCGCGACGTACCGGGGCATCAGCAAGGCGCCGCCGACGCGCGCGGCGCCGGTGGCCAAGGCGCCGCCCCCGGTCACGCTCTCGCGCGCCGGGACGTTCCCCGACGTGCTCGTCGACCCAGCGGGAACCGCACACGTCGTGTGGAACGAGAACCGCGGCGATGCCGCCGACGTCGTCGTCTATTGCCGGATCAAGCGCGGCACGAGCGGCTGCGACGCGCGCACGGAGCTCAGCTGGGCGAAGTCCTATGGCGCCGGCGACGGGCCGCAGTTCGACGTCGGCGGGCCGCCGAAGGTCGTCCAGGTCGGCGGCCAGCTCGTGGTCCTCAGTCATCGCTATCCGACGATCTCGGAGAAGCCCGACGGCGCCGGCAGTTCGACGGTCATCGCCTGGGCGAGCGGCGACGGGGGAACGACATGGGCACCGCAGCCGGCGATCGTCGGCAAGTGGAACCTCGGACAGACGGCCGTGATCGGCCCGGCCGACGACCCGACGATCCTGAACGTGGGCGTGGACCCGTTGTGCACCGTCTCCGCTCCGGGTCCCGCAGCGCTCTGCCTCGAGGCCTACAAGTCCGGCCAGTACAGCGCTCTTGCGGCGAATCTCGCGAGCGCGCCGGACGAGAACTACTTCGAGAACCTCACGTTGGACGAGAACGGCGCGCCGGTGATCGCCGCCGAGGATCTCGCCCGCACGACGTACGTGCGCCGCTGGAACGGGGCGGGGTCGCCGGCCGATGCGGGCTCGTGGACCACGCCGACGACCCTCCCGCGCGACCAGATCTCGCTGGCCGGCGGCCCGGCGGGCGTCTACCTCATGAGCAAGCCGCAGACGGGCTTCGGCGCCTACTCGGTCGAGCGCCTGAACGCGCAGGCCGGTGGCGGCTACGCACCCGGCGCGGCGGCCGCGATCAGTCCGGTGGACGGGAACGTCCTCGGGCGTCTGGCGCAGGCGCCTGGGGGCCGGCTGCTCAGCGCCTGGCAGCAGGGCGGAACCGGCCTGCAGCTGCGCACCACGAACGGCGCCGCGGGCGCGGTGCCGAAGTTCGCCCCGGCGAGCACCGTCACGAGCGGTGAGGGCAACGGGCAGATCGCCCTCGGGGCCGCGAGTGACGGAGGCGGGTTCCTGGCCTACAACCACACCGGAGGCATCAACGGCGAGGGCGAGATCGCCGTCGCCGGATTCGGTGACCAGGCACCGAACGGCAAGCCCGGCATCGCCGACGTGCCCGGCGGGGGCATCAGCGCCGGCGGCAGCGGCACCAACGGCTCGTGCCGTGAACTGAGCTTCGGCTCGTTCACCGTCAACTCCGCGGCCGGCTGCATCCTCAAGGGCCAGGGCTCGTTCTCGCGGGACTACGTGACGAGCGGCGAGCTGAACATCTGGGGCCTGCGGATCGTTCCGGATGCCGGGGCGAAGATCGTCATCAACCCGAAGTCGCTCCAGCTCGACACGACCGGCCAGGTGCGCGTCATCGTGACCGCGCCCGCGCCCGTCGGCGACGTCGTGCTCTTCCACGGCGTCATCCACCGCGACCTCTCGAAGGTCGTCCCCGGCACAACGCTGTTCGAGTTCCCGACAGGGCTGTACAAACCGAGCATCCTGGGATTCGGAGTCTCCGCTGACATCAGCGTGCGCCTCCAGAAGGACGGCGTCCACATCCCAATGGACCTGAAGCTGCCGGCCGCGTTCGGCGGCTTCGCCGCGCATGCCGAGTTCATCGCCGATCGCGAGCGCGGCCTGCACGTCGACAGCGTGCACCTGCACGTCGGTCCGCTGCCGCTCGGGGTGCTGATCGTCAACTCGATCGACCTCGACTACCGCGGCGCGGGCGACGTCTGGAGCGGCTCGGGGTCGATCACCGTGCCCGCGGGCGGCACGCTCGACGTCGCCGCGACGTTCGCGATGGGCGACTTCCGCAGCGCGACGCTGTCGTTCAAGCCCGGCACCCCGATTCCGATCGGGCCGTTCGTCTATCTCCTGCGCTTCGGCGGCAGCTTCGGAGTGGACCCGATCGTGATCGACGCCAACGCGACCGTCGGCGGCGGCGTCGCCGTGCAGGGCGAGTCGCCGGTGAAGGTCGACGGCGACCTGAAGATGACCTTCCCGCGCAAGGGGCCGGCGGACTTCAAGATGAGCGGTCGCGTCTCGCTGTTCGTCCTGCAGATCGCCGACGGGTCGCTCGACTTCCAGACGGACGGCTACGCCGCGTTCCGCGGCCACGCGGGCACCGCGATCGGGCCGTTGAGCATCGACGCGGACCTCGACGGGTTCGTCGACGCGACCAGCGGGCAGTACGGGGCGAGCTTCGCCGGGAAGGTCGAGCTGTGCGTTGACATCGTCGGCCCGGAGGTCTGCGCCGGTGCCGGCGCGAACGCCGCGGTGTCGAGCAAGGGGTTCGCCGCGTGCGCGCGCTTCGACCCACCGGACCCGATCGGCGGGTTCGAGGCCGGCATCGCCTACCCATGGGCGGACTACAACCCCGACTATCTCTTCAACCCCTTCGCGTTCGGGCTCTCACTGCTCGCTCACGTGAGCTTCTCCTGCCACACCGACGAGTACCGGGTCCCGCCACCGAGGGCGGCGCAGGCCGGTGCGCCGGCAGTGCAGCTCGCCGCCGGGCTGCCGAGCGAGACGATCCTCGTCAAGGGCGACGGCGGTCAGCCGCGGATCTCGGTGAGCGGTCCCGGCGGCGCGAGCATCGCGAGCGGCACGCCGTCGGCGGCCGGGTTCGTCGCGACCACGCCGGGACTCAACGCCTCCTACGTGTACCTGCGCAAGCCGCAGGCGGGAACCTGGACGATCACCGCGCAGCCCGGATCCCCGCCGATCAGCCAGATCCTCACGGCCGACGGCTATTCCCCCGCGACGGTGCGCGCGCGGCTCGGCGGCAACGGCCGCGCCCGCAGGATCGTCTACCGCATCAGCGGCGCGGGGCACGGGCAGACGGTGAGCTTCCAGGAGCATGGAGCGTTCGGGACGCACATCCTCGGTACCGCGAAGGGCCCGCACGGCACGCTGCGCTACGCGCCCGCCGACGCACGCGGCGGCAAGCGGTCCGTCGTCGCGCTGATCCAGCGCGACGGTCTCGTGACCGACCGCATCCCCATCGGGACGTACACCGCTCCGGGCCCGGTCAGGCCGGGCACCCCGGGCGCGCTGCGCGTGCGGCGCTCCGGGCCCGTCCTGACCGTGACCTGGAAGCGCGCGTCGGGCGCCCGGCGCTACGCGATCACGGTGCACGGCGTGCACGGAACGCGGCTCGGGCGCCTCGTCCCAAGCCGCGTGCACGCCGCGCGCTTCACCGCCGTGCGCCGCGACGAGCGCGTCACCGTGCAGGTGCGCGCGCTGTCGAAGAAGCTGCGCCTGGGCCCGGCGCGCCGTGTGGTCGTGCGCGGCAGACGCTGAGCGCGGCGCAGGTCAAGCAGCGCAAGATGCCGCGGGCGCCGCGGGTGTGGCCCTCATCGACCGGTCCGATCGAGGCGATGAAGCAGGTCGGCGAGCCCGTCCGGGTCCTCGGCCATCGGGAAGTGACCGCCGCTGATCTCGATCGGCTCGATGCCGAGCAGCTCGCGCGCCACGAACCGCTCCCATTCGGGCGTGAAGAACTCGTCGTCGGTCGCGTAGATCAGCGCCGTGGGGACATCGGGATGCCGGTCGAGCGGATACGCACCGACCGCGGACGCTCCGGGTCGCAGGTGCCGGGCGAGCTCGCGCCCCGTCTCGCGCGGCAGCCGGGGATACATCACCTCGATCGCCGCCGCGGGCGCCCAGACCGATCGGCCGTCGGCGGCCTTCGGCGGAAACGGGAAGCCCTCCCGAAAGCGGTCGGGCGCGCCGGGCGGGATCGCGAACGAGCCGAACCTCGGACAGACGTACACGAGGAGCACCGGACGCCGCGCTTCGGCGACCAGCGCCGCCTCGGCCGACCCGATCGAGTGCCCGACGACGACGACGGGGTCAGCGACGCCATCGAGCGCCTCGAGCGCCGGTCGCGCGCGCGCCTCGTAGTCGGCGTGAGGATCGTCGAACGGCATGTCGGGCGCGAGCGCGTCGTGACCACGCGCCCGCAGGCGGTCGACGACCGGCCCCCAGCAGGACCCGTCGTGCCAGTTCCCGTGGATGAGGCAGAACGTCGCCAGGCACTGGGTATGACACCTCTGGACCCGGAGCGCAAGCGCGGCGCAACGACGGCGGCGGCACGCCACCCCGACCGTGACCGACCTCACGTTGCGCCCGGCGCACCGGGTTCAGCATGTCGTTCAGGGATGCCAGGTGATGGCCGATACGGGTTACGAACGGATCCGCACCCGGGCCGGCCACCGCCGCCGCCGTGGGAGGAGCACACCATGACCGCCGTCGACCTTCGCCACCAGATCGAGCGCCTCCAGGCCGAGCGCATGGAGGCTCTCAGATCGGGAATCGACACGACCTGCGTGGTCGATCTCGAGAACGACATCGCCGAGCATCGCCAGGCCTACATCGGGCTCGCCGTCACCGAGATCGCCACCCTGCGCGCGGAGCTCGGCGGCCGCAACGTCGGGTAGCGCGCGGGCGTGCGTGATCCCCGGGTCGGCGGCAGCACCCGTGTGGATCAGGCGAGCGACTCCATGATCAGTGGCACGGCCTGCTCGACCGTCAGCATGACCTTCGTGTCGTACTCGACCCACTGCGTGTAGTTCTGCAGGTTCGCGTACGACGCCGCAATATCGTCGGTCTCGGCGATCACCACGCCGTGGCTGCCGTCTGCCGCCACGTAGTGCGCGGTCGCGCCGGGCCCGGGACCCGTGCTCGCGAAGACCTCGAGCAGCTTCTTGGTCTCCTCGTTGCTGAGGAACGGCTTGATCCTGTACGTCGTCATGAACAGCATGCCCCACTCCTTGTTGCGTTCGTCACTTGTGTGACGAACGTACACGGGTTCTGCGGATGCGGGTGTTAAGCGCCGCGCAGTGCTGCCGCGGCGCCGTCAGGGTCACCGGCGCCCGGATGCGATGAGCACCGAGCCGTCCAGCGCGATGCCGCCGCCGCTCGCGCGCGCAGCCGCCGTGCCGTACTCGAGCGCCCGCGCGCGGATCGCCTCGCGAACGTCGTCTTCCATGCCCGCCAGGGCGAGCGCGAGCGGTCCTGCGAGCTCAGGCACGCGATCCCACCATGCCTCGAGCGAGGCCGCGTGCATCGGGTTCGCGACACGCGCGACGTCCACCGCGTCAAGGCCCGCCGAGCGCAGGATGTCGGCCAGCTCGTCGGGGTCATCGAGCGAGAACGGCCCGGGGATGTGCACCGGCGGGAACGGAACCCCGAACTGCTCGCCGACGGCGTCCAGCACGAGGCCGAGCCAGGGGTTCGCCGCTCGGGCATCCCAGGTCATCGCGGCATAACGACCGTCCGGGCGCAGGACCCGCGCGGCCTCGCGCACGGCGTCGGCCGGCTCCTCGGCGAACATCAGCCCGTGGCGGCAGATGACCGCGTCGAAGCTCGCGTCGGGCGCCTCGATGCTCAGCTGGTCGAAGACCTGGGTGCTGATCTGCCCCAGCCCCGCGGCCCGGCGCGCGGCGGCCTGCACCATCGCGGGCGCCTCATCGGAGAGCACGACGCGCCCGGACGCGCCGACGCGCGCAGCGGCCGCGATCCCCGCGCCCCCGGGACCGGCGGCGAGCTCGAGGACCGCGTCCCCGGCGCCGATGCGCGCCGCGTCCAGCAGCACCGCGGTCGCCGCCGCCATCTGATCGTCGACGAAGTCGGCGTTGCGCTCCCAGGCGCCGGCGACGCTGTCCCACATCTCGGACACCAGGGGCCGAGGATCCCACACGCCGGTGCCCCGCACCAGGCCGCAGACCGTTGTGCGCCGGGGCCGCGCGTGTCAGGCTGAACGCGAGCGGAGCGAACGGTCCTGGCACCCGCGGCGACGACGAGCACCCCAACGCGACGTTCCTGTTTCGGGGGCGACGTGTGCGACGTAGACTCGCGCCCATGAGCGTGGGAGCGGCGATCGCGGTGGGTGCCGTCGCGGGCCTGGCGCTCGGGATCGTCGTCAGCGTGCTCACGGCCGTGCCCCTCGCACCCGAGGTCGGCCTTGCGCTCGGGGCGCTCGCCGGCTGGCTCGCGCGCCGAGACCGCGCGTAGCGCGGGATCGCCGCCGCGAGGGCGGCCACGACGGCCCGGTGATGTTCGTCTACGAGCGACCGCTCTGACACGACTCCTCCCGGGCGCGGAAGATGTGCGGCGAACTACGCGCATCGCTGACCCTGTCACGGCGTTTACTGGGTAGATGCGCACGTTTGCCGTTCCCTCTGTGAGGCCCACCCCACGAGCCGCGACGCGGTCGGTCCTCGCGTCCGCCGCGCTCGCCGCGCTCATGACGACGCTCGCCGTCGCCGCAGCGCCGGCGCGAGCCGACACGACGCTCGCCGCGGGACTTCCGGCGAACGTCAAGGTGTCGATGAAGGGCTCCACCATCGCCTGGAGCGCGCCGCTCGCCGCCGGCCGCTGGAAGCTCGTGATCTGGCAGGGCGGCGTCGTCCGCGACGCGTCGGCCGCCTCCGCGGGCGCGCCGTTCGACGTGGACCTCGGAGACGACGGTCACGGCAGGGTCATCGCCACCTACTCCCGTTGCAGCGTCCGGGCGGTCGGCTTCGAGCGCCCGCGCGGCTGCGACGTCTACCGCTACGACGTGACCGCCGCCCGTGAGCGCCGCGTTCCCGGCCTCGGCGAGGGCCGGGCGTCGGACTACCTGCCGACGGCGGCGGCCGGCCGGATCGCGTTCGCGCGCTCGGTCGCCGGCGGCCCCGCGAAACTCTACCGGCGCGGCCTGGACGGCGGCCGACTGCGGGCGCTGCCCGGAGGCCTGCGCAACGACGACAAGCGCACCGGCCCGCGCAGCCTGGACCTCGGGCCGCGCGCCCTGGCGATCGCCTGGGTCGCCCGCGGGTCCGTCGCCCCGACGTACGACTACGGGGCCCAGGAGGCGCGGATGGACCTGCTCCGCGGCGGGCATCGCCTGCTCGCGCGCTACGCGCAGGGCAACATCAGCGGCACCGACGTCGTCGGCGTCTCGGCGACCGACGACGCCGGCGTGCTCTGGGGTGCGCAGGGCAACGGCGAGGACGACCGCTCACGGCTCTACCGCGTCCCGAACTCCCTGGAGTCCTCCGACAGCCGCTACCTGAGCTTCCCGCTCGCCTCGGTGTCCGGCACGGCACTCGACCGTGTCGTGATCCTGACCTGCAACCGGGAGGCCCCGGCCGCGACCGCCTGCTCGATCGTGCTCCTCTCCGGCGCGTGACAGCCGGCGGCACCGGCGGTCCCCGCGCGCCGCGACCGGCGTAGGCTGGCGCCATGCACATCGAGTCCGCCGCTCACGCCCCGGCCGCCTCCGCCGCGACCGGCCTCTTCAACCCGCGCACGTACGACGCCGCCGAATTCGATCCCGAGACGCGCCGGATCCTGCTGGCGACGATCGAGTGGTTCGAGGCGCGCGGCAAGGTCGCCCTCAAGGAGCACGACCACGCGCGCACGTGGTACGCGGACTTCCTGGACTTCATCGCGCGCGAGCGCATCTTCGCCACGCTGCTCACGCCGGCGGCCGACGCCGGCGGCGACCCCGACAAGCGCTGGGACACCGCGCGGATCTGCGCGTTCAACGAGATCACCGCGTTCTACGGCCTGGCCTACTGGTACACGTGGCAGGTCTCGATCCTCGGACTGGGGCCGATCTGGCAGAGCGAGAACCCGGCCGCCCGGCGCCGTGCGGCCGCGCTGCTCGACGACGGCGCGATCTTCGCCTTCGGGCTCTCCGAGAAGGAGCACGGCGCCGACATCTACTCGACCGACATGGTGCTGACCCCCGACGGCGACGGCGGATTCAGCGCGAGCGGTGGCAAGTACTACATCGGCAACGGCAACCTCGCCGGGATGGTGTCGGTCTTCGGCCGGCGCGCCGACGTCGAGGGCCCCGAGGGCTACGTGTTCTTCGCGGTCGACAGCCGGGCGCCGACCTATGAGCTCGTGCAGAACGTCGTCGACGCGCAGATGTACGTCAGCGAGTTCCGCCTGCACGAGCACCCGGTCGGGCCCGACGACATCCTGCACACCGGGCGCGCCGCGTTCGACGCCGCGCTGAACACCGTCAACGTCGGGAAGTTCAACCTCGGCTTCGCCTCGATCGGGATCTGCGAGCACGCGTTCTTCGAGGCGATCACGCACGCACACAACCGCGTCCTCTATGGGCGGCGCGTGACCGACTTCCCGCACGTCGCCCAGATGCTCACCGACGCCTACGCGCGCCTGCTGGCGATGAAGCTCTTCGGCGATCGCGCGATCGACTACTTCCGCTCGGCGAGCGCGGACGACCGGCGCTACCTCCTCTACAACCCGATCACGAAGATGAAGGTCACGACCGAGGGCGAGCGCGTCATCGACCTGCTCTGGGACGTCGTCGCAGCGCGCGGCTTCGAGAAGGACACGTACTTCGAGATGGCCGCGCGCGACATCCGCGCACTGCCGAAGCTCGAGGGCACCGTCCACGTGAACATGGCACTCGTCCTGAAGTTCATGGCGGGCTTCCTGTTCGCGCCCGAGGACTTCCCGCCGGTCCCGCCGCGCCGCGGGGCCGCCGACGACGCGTTCCTGTTCCATCAGGGGCCGGCGAAGGGTCTGTCGAAGATCCGCTTCCACGCCTGGGAGGCGGTCTACGAGCGCTTCGCGGACGTGCCGAACGTCGCGCGCTTCCTCGAGCAGGCACGCGGCCTGCCGGTGCTGCTGCAGAACGCCCCGCCGGCGGAGGACCAGCAGCGCGACCTCGACTTCATGCTGACCCTCGGCGAGCTCTTCACGCTCGTCGTGTACGGCCAGCTGATCCTCGAGCAGGCCGAGCTCACCGGACTCGACCGCGACGTCGTCGATCAGATCTTCGACGTGCTCGTGCGCGACTCCTCCGCCTACGCCATCGAACTGCACGGCAAGACGTCCTCGACCGAGGCCCAGCAGGCCTGGGCACTCGAGCACGTCCGCAAGCCGATCGCGGACGCGGGCCGCTTCGCCCGCGTCTGGTCGCAGGTCACCGACCTGAGCGGGGCCTACGAGATGCGCGCCTGACCTGCCGGGCGTACGCTCTGACCAGGCTGACCCACGACCGTGCAAGAGGCGCGAGGCATGGCATCCACGTCCGATGAGATCAGGGTCGCGCAGGCCGCCGAGCCGGTGCGCTGGCTGCCCGTCGACGACCGCGACGAGGCTCCGGCCGAGACGCTCGGGCTGTGCCTCTCGGGCGGCGGCTACCGCGCGATGCTGTTCCATCTCGGTGCGCTCTGGCGGCTCAACGACGCCGCGCTGCTGAACGCGATCCGGCGGATCTCGAGCGTCTCGGGCGGCTCGATCGTCGCGGCCACGCTCGCGCTGCACTGGGACGACCTCGACGTCGACGAACGCGGTGTGCGACACGGGTTCGCCGATCGGGTCGTCTGCCCGGTCCGCGCGATCGCGCGGCACTCGATCGACGAGGCGGCCGTCACCGGCGGCCTCCTCGGTCCCGGCTCGATCAGCGAGCACGTCGCGGCCGCCTACCGCCGGCACCTCTTCGGCGAGGCGACGCTGCAGGATCTGCCCGAACGCCCGCGGTTCATCATCAACGCGACGAACCTCGGATCCGGGCGCGCTGCTGCGCTTCTCGCGGCGCAGCGTCGCCGACTGGCGCGTCGGCCGCGTCGACCTGCCCGTGATCCCGCTGGCGGACGCCGTCGCCGCCTCGTCGGCGTTCCCGCCGCTCCTCTCGCCGTTCACGCTCGACCTCTCGCGCGCCGCGTGGCAGACCGAGCCCGGCAACGACCTGACCGGCGCCGCGTTCCGCGATGAGCTCACGCTGACCGACGGCGGGGTCTACGACAACCTCGGCCTCGAGACCGTCTGGAAGCGCTGCGCGACGGTCCTCGTCTCCGACGCCGGCGGCCGGCTGGCCGACGACGCGACCCCGCCGCACGACTGGCCGCGCCAGACGATCCGCGTGACGAAGGTGATCGACAACCAGGTCCGCGAGCTGCGCAAGCACCAGGCCGTCGCCGGCTTCGTGAGCGGGGAGCGCACCGGGGCCTACTGGGGTATCCGCTCGGACATCGCCGACTACGACCTCCCCGACGCGATGCCGTTCGCGCACGAGCAGGCGATGGCGCTGGCCGAGGTCCCCACGCGCCTGAAGGCCCTCGACGACCCGTTGCAGGAACGGCTGATCAACTGGGGCTACGCAGCGTGCGACACCGCCGTGCGCCGCTGGGTCGACCGCGCGCTCCCGCGCGGGTCGTTCCCCTATCCGGAACAGGCGCCCGCCTAGGCGCGCTCCGCAGTCCGTACGGATGCCGACGCAGCGCGCCGCGGGCATCGTCTGGGGACACGCCGTCCCGCGTCCGCCCGGACGCGCCGTCCGAGAGGCGAGTCGTGCTCCCTGCCCGCTGGTGGAACCGATGACGACCACGCACCGCCAACGGCGGCGCGTTGGACGCGTGGCGGAGCAGGCCCCACCCCCGCCCCGCGCGCTCGCGATGCTCGCCGAACGCTTTGACCCGGAGATCTTCCCGGTCGGACGCGGGCACGCCCGCGTCCGGCTCACCGGCCCCGGCGTCGGTTCGTGGGACGTGCTGCTGCACGCGGACGCGGCGACGCTGGAGCAGGCGGACCCGGGGCGCCGGCCGGACGCGGTGATCGAGGCCGACGGCGCGACGTGGCTCGGCCTGGCGCGCGACCTGAGCGGCGGGATGGAGGCCTTCCGAGCGGGGCGGCTCTCGGTCCGCCATGACCTGCACCTGGGGATCGGGTTCCTCGCCGCGACGGCCCCGCGCGCGGGCGCCGACGCGCTGCGATTCGCCGAGGTCCCGACGAAGGCCGGGACGATCTCGACGATGCAGGCGGGCGCGGGCCCGCCGGTCGTGCTCGTGCACGGCCTGGGGGCCACGAAGGCCTCGTTCCTGTCGACCGTCGGGGCGCTCGCCGATCGCCACCGCGTGATCGCCATGGACCTGCCCGGATTCGGAGACTCGGACAAGCCGCTCGGCGCGGCCTACGACGCGCGGTTCTTCGCCCGCAGCGTCGTCGCGCTGCTCGACGAACTGGGTCTCGAGCGCGCGTCGCTGATCGGGAACAGCCTCGGCGGACGGGTCGCGCTGGAGACGGGGCTCTCCCATCCGGAGCGCGTGGACCGCCTCGTGCTGCTCGCGCCATCGCTCGCGTGGCTGCGCGAGCGGCCGTACGCGCCGCTGCTGCGGCTCGTGCGGCCGGAGCTCGGGCTGCTGCAGCTCGCTCCGCGCCAGGTCGTCGAACCGATCGTGCGCCGCACGATCCCCGGCGCCGAGGAGGGGTGGACCGCCGCCGGCGTCGACGAGTTCCTGCGCTCGTACCTCGAGCCGCGAGGGCGGGCCGCGTTCTACGCGGCCGCCCGCAACATCTACCTCGACGAGCCGCACGGTCCAGGCGGCTTCTGGACCCGGCTGGCGGGACTGCGCGCCCCCAGCCTGTTCGTCTGGGGCCGCTACGACCAGATGGTGCCGATCGCGTTCGCCCGCCACGTCCGCGCCGCGCTGCCCGCCGCCCGTCACCTCGAACTCGACTGCGGGCACGTGCCCCAGTTCGAGCGCCCGACGCTCGTCCACGACGCGATCGCCCGCTTCCTGAGCTGACGATGCCCGCCACTCCCGACATCCCGCGCAGCGCGCAACGGCCACGGGCCCGACGACGCTCCGAGGATCGACGACCCGCCGCGGCCGGACCCGGGCCCCCCGGTGCTGTCGTCCGCGGGCCGCTGGCTGCTGCGGCACATGCCGCGCGCCGACCTCGGCGAACGCGACCCGGACGAGATCCGCGACAACCTGCCCGTGCTCTGGCTGCTGGCCTCGCTCTGGCACCGCGCCGAGGTGCGCGGCCTCGCGAACATTCCCGAGCGCGGCCCGGTCCTGCTCGTGGGCAACCACTCGGGCGGCAACATGATCCCCGACACGTTCGCGCTCACGATGGCCTTCTCGACCTACTTCGGCGTCGAGCGGGCCTTCTACCAGCTCGCCCACAACCTCGTCCTGAGCGTCCCGTGGCTGGCGATCCTGCGCAGGTTCGGAACGGTGGCCGCCTCGCCCGAGAACGCGGCGGCCGCGCTCGAGGCCGGGGCAGCCGTGCTCGTCTACCCCGGAGGCGACCTCGAGACCCACCGGCCCAGCTGGGAGCGCCATCGCATCGACTTCGCCGGACGCACCGGCTACGTGCGCCAGGCGCTCGACGCCGGTGTCCCGATCGTGCCGGTCGTCGCCATCGGCGGGCAGGAGACGGCGCTGTTCCTGACGCGCGGCACCGGGCTGGCTCGCATGCTGGGCCTCGACCGCGCGCTGCGGCTGAAGGTCCTGCCGATATCGCTGGCGCTCCCCTGGGGCGTCAACATCGGCGACTTCCTGGGACACATCCCACTGCCGGCGAAGATCACCGTCGAGGTGCTCCCGCCGATCGACCTGCTCGAGCAGTTCGGGCCCGAGCCGGACGTCGCAGCGATCGACCGGCACGTCCGCGACCTCATGCAGCGCACGCTCGACGCGCTCGCCGCCGAACGGCGCTTCCCGGTGCTCGGATGAGACTCGCCGCCACGATCGATGTCGCCGTGCCGCGCGAGGTCGTCTGGGCACGGATCAGCGACCCGACGGGCTACACGGATCTCATGGCCGGCATCACGCGCTGGGACGTCGAGAGCGAGCACGCTCAGGGCCTCGGAGCGCGCTACCGGACGCTGATGCGCGTGCGCTCGGCCGAGGTCGGCGGGACGATCGAGGTCGTCGAGTTCGACCCGCCGGCGGATCTCGCGTGGCATGCGGTCACGGGCATCGAGCAGCGCGGGCGCTGGCGGCTGCGCGAACGCGACCCCGGGCGGACTCACGTCGAGCTGCGCCTCGGGTACCACCTCGCCGGCCCCGAGCCGGCACGCTGGGTCACCGAACGGCTCGCCGCAGCGACGATCCGGCGGAACCTGCGCAGCACGCTGCAACGCCTCAAACGCGCGCTCGAGCTCGATCGT
The DNA here is from genome assembly GCA_963787935.1 of uncultured Actinomycetes bacterium. GTDB lineage: Bacteria > Actinomycetota > Thermoleophilia > Solirubrobacterales > Solirubrobacteraceae > F1-60-MAGs163. The sequence goes on from CAWBEV010000003.1 coordinate 21,834, forward strand.
CCACCGGACGCTCGCCGGACCGTCGCCGACCCCCACCTCCGTGATTCCTCGCCACGATCCTGATCGCGCCGGCGACGCGACGTGCGCGGCCTCGTCACCGCTGTTCGGCCGGGCCGTCGAACGGCACCGTCCGCGCGATCGGCCTAGGGTCCGCCCATGGAACCTGCGGACGTCCGCACGGCCGACCAGGCCCGTGCACTGATCGCCGAGCGCAGCCCGTCGCACGTCGCCGTCGGCTACGTCGACGTCGACGGGGCGCTGCGCGCCAAGCTGCTCGCGCGCGCGAAGGTCCTGAAGGCGCTCGACTCCGGGCTCAACTACTGCAACGTCGTCCTCGGCTGGGACAGCTCCGACGCGCTCTACGACAACGTGACGGCGAGCGGCTGGCACACCGGGTTCGCCGACGCCCAGGTCCGGATCGTCCCGGAGACCTGCCGGCTGCTCGCGCTCGACGGCGACCGGCCGCTGTTCCTCGTCGAGATGACGGGCCCCGAGGCGGCGGTCTGCCCGCGGGCGACGCTCGGTCGCGTGCTGGACCGCGCCGGCGAGCTGGGGTTCGACGTCGCCGCGGCGTTCGAGTACGAGTTCTTCCTGTTCGACGAGACGCCGGACAGCGTGCGCGAGAAGGGCTACCGCGGTCTGCGCCCGCTGGCGCCCGGCCCCTTCGGCTACGCCGCGCTGCGCAGCGGCGCCCATGCCGAGCTCTACGCCGCGATCCTCGAGCTCTGCGAGCGCATGGACATGCCGCTCGAGGGCCTGCACGAGGAGAGCGGGCCCGGGGCGCTCGAGGCCGCGATCGCAGTCGGCCACGGCATCGAGGCCGCCGACCGCGCGGCACTGTTCAAGACCTACGTGAAGGTCCTCGCGCAGCGGCGTGGGGCGATGGCGACGTTCATGAGCCGCTGGTCGAACGACTGGCCGGGCAACGGCGGTCACATCCACCTGTCGCTGCGCGCGCGCGACGGCGGCGCCCCGGCGTTCCACGACGCGGGCGCGCCCGACACGATGAGCCCGGTCATGCGTGCCTTCCTCGCCGGCCAGCAGGCGCTGATGCCCGAGCTGCTCGCGATGGTCGCCCCGACGGTCAACTCCTACTCGCGGCTCGTCCCGGGCTTCTGGGCTCCGACGAACGCGACGTGGGGCGTCGAGAACCGCACCTGCGCGCTGCGCGTCATCCCGGGGTCGCCGGAGGCCCAGCGCATCGAGTACCGCATCGCCGGCGCCGACGGGAACCCGTACCTGGCGCTCGCGGCGGCGCTCGGCTCGGGCCTGTGGGGCATCGAGCACGGGCTCGAGCCGGGAGCGCCGACCGCCGGCAACGCCTACGAGCCCGGCGCCCAGGCGGGCGCCGCCCTGCCGGCGACGCTTGTGGGAGGCCGCGCAGGCGCTGCGCGGTTCGGGCGCCGCGCGCGAGCTCTTCGGCGCGGCGTTCGTCGAGCACTTCGCCGCGACGCGCGAGTGGGAGGAGCGCGCCTTCCGCGCGAGCGTCACGAGCTGGGAGCTCGAGCGCTACTTCGAGGGCATCTGACCCCCCGCGCGCGCCAGCCATCGCTCGATCGCCGCGACCTGACGAGGCGCCGGCAGCGTTCCGTCGACCGTCGTCGTGCGCTCCGGCCCGAACTCGCTGAGCGGCCGGAAGCTCCGCGCGAGGCGCGCCGCGACCTGCGGACCCGCGTCGGAGGCCGCGCGTCCCGGATGCGCGGCACGCGCGGCACGGACCTCGAGCGGCGCTCGGCACTCGACCGCGCACACGCGGGCGCACTGCGCCGGCTCGAGCGCACCGAGGAACGCCGCGCGCAGCGCGCCGTCGCCGAAGGTCGCGTCCACGAGCACGCTCTCGCCCGCCTCGAGCGCCGCACCGGTGCGGCGTCCGAGCTCGGCGTAGACGGCCGCACGCGCCTCGGGGCGGTACGCGGGCGCAGGCGCCCGCGCGCCGGCCGCGAGCCCCAACCGCTCCTTCCGGACACGGTCCGAGGACAGCACGGACAGCGCGCTGCGTTCCGCGAGCGCCGCCGCGAGCGTGGACTTGCCGCTCGCGGGAGCGCCGCAGACGATCAGCGCCAGCGGCGGCACGGCGCGCCACGCGAGGCGCGCCGCGAGCGCCAGGAGCCCGGTGGCCTCGGCCCCGGCCCCCGCGTCCTGACGCGCGCGCAGCAGCGCGACCTTCGCGCGCACCAGCGCGCGGTGCGCAGCGAACAGCGCAACGAGCCCGGCATCCCCGGGGTCACCCCCGGCTTCGCGATACGCCTCGACGAGGAGCAGCGCCGGCTCGCGCCCGCCGTGGGCCTCGAGGTCCATCGCCAGGAAGCTCAGGTCGTCGGCCACGTCGATGCGCCGCAGCGACGGGTCGAACTCGATGCGGTCCACGATCAGCACGCCGGCGTCCTCGAACACGACGTGGTCGCCGCGCAGGTCCCCGTGACCGTCGCGCACGAGCCCGGCCCGGCCACGCTCGGCGAGGTCCTCGCCGCGGGCGAGCGCCGCGCCGAGCAGGAAGGCGCCGAGGGCGCTGACGGGCCCCTCCCCGGGCTTCTCACCCGCCAGGTCGCACAGCTCGTCGAGGTTGCGCCGCATCGTCGCCCGGACCCGGCCGGCCGGGTCGGCGTCGTTCACGACCTGCGCGGCGTCATGAAAGGCGGCGAGGCGCACGGCGGCGGCGCGCACGAGGTCCTCGGTCAGCGCGCCGCGCTCCAGCAGCGCCGCCATCGTGCGGTCCTCGTCGAAACGGCGCATCACGATCACCCAGTCGATCGCGTCGACGGCGTCCGCGTCGCAGAGCGCCACGCCGTCGCCCACCTGCCGCAGCCCCCGCACACCGAGCACGAGATCGGCGGCCAGTTCGCGGTTCACCCGCAGCTCCTCCTCGCACGCCGCCCGGCGCGCCGCCGGCGACGCGTAGTCGAGGAACGCGAAGCGCACCGGCTTCTTCAGCTTGTATGCCCGGTCGCCGGCCAGCACGACCCAGGCGCAGTGCGACTCGCGCTCGGGCGGGAGCGTGCCGTCGGGCATGGCGAACGCGGCGCGCAGCGCCTCGTGCAGGGGCACGTCGTGGTGGGTTGGGCGCACGGGTTCGACGCCGGGGTTCGCGGGCGCGACGGGCCGTGCCGACGCGAGTGGCTCCCGTGACCGTACCGCCCGCCGCCTCTACGCTGCGCTCGTGCGCCCGCCGACCCCGTGGGACGTGGACCGGCCTGCCGTCCACGCCGTCCTCCTCGACCTCGACGGCGTCCTCTACGTCGGCGACCGGGTGATCCCCGGCGCGGTGGAGGCGGTCGCGCGGCTACGCGAGCTGGTTCCCGCGGTGCGCTTCGTGACGAACACGACGACCCGGTCGCGCGTGACGATCCGCCGGCAGCTCGGCGAGCTCGGCTTCCCGGCCGGCGAGGACGAGCTGCTCACCCCCGCGACGCTCGCCGTGCGCCACTGCCGCGAGCACGGTCTGCACCGCGTCGCGCTGGTCATGAACGACGCGGTCGCCGAGGACTTCGCCGAGCTCGAGCGCGCGGACGAGCACGTGGACGCGGTGATCGTCGGGGATCTCGGCGAGGCGTTCGCCTACGAGCCGCTGAACCGCGCCTTCCGCCTGCTGATGGACGGCGCGCAGCTCATCGCGCTGCAGCGCAATCGCTTCTGGCTCACGCCGGACGGCCTCTCGCTCGACGCGGGTGCGTTCGTCGCGGCGCTCGAGTTCGCGAGCGCGAAGACGGCGACGGTCGTCGGAAAGCCGTCCACCGCGTTCTTCGACGCGGCGCTCAACAGCGCCGGCGCGAGCGCCGCCGAGGCGGTGATGATCGGCGACGACGTGGAGTCCGACATCGCGGGGGCCCAGCGCGCCGGCCTGCGCGGCGTGCTCGTGCGCACGGGCAAGTACCGCGAGGACCACGTCCGCGCGAGTGGCATCACCCCGGACGCGACGCTCGGATCGATCGCCGAGGCCCCCGGCCTGCTCACCGGGGATCGCCGGCGCGGCGCGTGAGCCGTCGAGGCGCAGCGCTACGGCGTGCCGGGAGCCACGACGCGGTCCCCGCCCGCCCGCCGCCGCGCCACGGCCCGCCACGCCTCGTCGACGCCCCACACGACGAATGGGAACGGCAGAAGCACGAGCAGCTCGGCCGGACCGAGCGGTGCGGTCCCGAAGACCGGCTGCAGCCACGGCACGTAGATCACGGCGGCGGCGACCGCCAGCTCGAAGGCGATCCCGTAGAGCAGCAGCGGGTTCGACCACGGACCGATCTGCCACAGCGACGAGCGCGTCGTCCGCGCGGCGAACGCGGTGCCGACCTGGCATGCGGTGATGCCCGCGAACGTCATCGTCGTGGCTGTGAGATAGGCATGGTGCAGGTCCGATCCCTCGCCGGTCGCGTCGCCCGGTGACCACCCGGCGCTCAGCAGCACCCACAGGAAGCCCGCGCAGACGAGCGCGGCTTCCACGAGGCCGATGCGCAGCCAGGCCCGCTCCAGCATGCGCCGGTCCAGGATCCCGTGGCGCCGCGAGCGCGGGGGACGGCGCATCACGCCCGGCTCGCCCGGCTCGCGGCCGAGCGCCAGCGCGGGGAGGGTCTCCGTGCCGAGGTCGATCGCAAGGATCTGCATGACCGTCAGCGGCAGCGGGATCGCGCCGCCGGACAGCGCGAACAGCAGGAACGGCACGACCTCGGGTGTCGCGTGGGCGAAGATGTAGAGGACGAACTTGCGGATGTTGTCGAAGACGATGCGGCCCTCGCGGACGGCCGCGACGATCGACGCGAAGCTGTCGTCGGTCAGGACCATCGTCGCGGCCTCGCGCGCGACGTCGGTTCCGCTGCGCCCCATCGCGACGCCGATGTCGGCGCGGCGCAGGGCCGGTGCGTCATTGACACCGTCGCCGGTCATCGCGACGACGTGACCGGCGGCGCGGAGCGCGTCGACGACGCGCAGCTTCGTCTCGGGCGACGACCTGGCGATGACGAGCTGCGGGCGGCGCAGCGCGCGCTCGAGCTCCTCGTCGCCCATCGCGTCGAGCTCGGCCCCCGTGATCACGTGGGCCTCCTCGTCGACGACACCGACCTCGCGCGCGACCGCAGCGACCGTGAGGCCGTGGTCGCCCGAGATGACGATCACCCGGATGCTCGCCGCCTGGCATGCGGCGACCGCCGCTGCAGCCTCCGCGCGCGGTGGGTCCTGCAGCGCGACCAGCCCGACGAACGTCAGCCCGGCCTCGGCCCCCGCGCGATCGTCCGGCTCGTCGCCGGTGAATCCGCCGCTCGGCGAAGCCGAGCACGCGCAGCCCGGACTGCGCGTAGCCGCGGAACGCCGCGGCGACGGCTTCGCGGTCGGCGGGCGTGAGCCGGCGGTCACCTGCGGAGCCGCGGACCGCCGTGCAGTGGTCGAGCAGCTCCAGCGGCGCACCCTTCGAGTGCAGCCACAGGGCACCGCCCGGCTCGGCGTCGGCGGTCGTCATGCGCTTCACCCGCGGGTCGAAGCCGAAGACCCTCAGCCGATCGGACTCGCGGTTGCCGAGCAGTCCGTCGACGTCCACTCCCAGCGACGCCGCGGCGACGAGCAGCGCACTCTCTCCGGGGTCGCCGCTGCGCTCCCATCCCTCCTGCGAGCGGTGAGCGGACGCGTTGTTGCAGCGCACCGCGGTGCGCAGCAGGGCGGAGAACGGCTCACGCGCAGCCGCCGCGCGCCGCTCGGCGACCGGGCGCAGCTCGCGGCCGTCGGACCAGAAGCAGCGCACGCTCATCTCCCCGCTCGTGATGGTGCCGGTCTTGTCGGTGCAGATCACGTCGGTCGAGCCGAGCGTCTCGACCGCGGTCAGGCGCTTGATCAGCGCGCGGCGGCGTGCCATGCGGCGCACGCCGACCGCGAGCGCCAGCGTGATCGTGGGCAGCAGTCCCTCGGGGACGTTCGCGACGATGAGGCCGATCGTGAACGGCGCGGCATCGTCGAGCGGCAGGCCGGCGATCGTCGTCCCGATGAGCAGGAACACGATGCCGAAGGCGACCGCGAGCCCGGCGATCAGCTGGGCGGCCCGGTTGACCTCGCGCTGCAGCGGGCTGAGGTCCTCGTGCACGCGTTGGGAGAGCGCCGCGATCCGCCCGAGCTGGGTCGCCATGCCGGTGGCGAACACCACACCGATCGCCTGCCCGCCGGTGCACAGCGTTCCCGCGAAGACGAGATCGTCGGACTCGAGCGGCGACGCCGGCGGGCCGCGCCGGGCGGCGCTGCGCACGACCGGCTGCGCCTCGCCGGTGAGCGGCGACATGTCGACCTCGATCCCGCCCTGGAAGAGGCGGGCATCGGCCGACAGCCGATCGCCCTCGTCGAGGAGCAGCACGTCGCCCGGAACGAGCTCGCGCGCGTCGACCTGCGTCTCGCGGCCGCCGCGGCGCACACGCGCGTGCGGGGGCAGGAACTCGCGCAGCGCCTCCGTCGCGTGCTCGGCCTGCAGCTCCTGGAAGAACGCGAACACGGCGTTCAGGACGATCACGGCGACGATGGCGATCGCAAGCGGCGCGAGGTCCGCGAGCAGGGCGAGCGCACCGGCGACCCACAGCAGCAGCGCGAGCGGGTTCGTGAACTGGCGGGTCAGGGCGGCCAGGTGGCCGGGCCCGCGGTGACGGCGGATCTCGTTCAGGCCGTGCTGCTCGAGTCGCCGACCGGCCTCGAGGGCCGAGAGCCCGGATGCCTGGGTGCCCAGGTGGCGCAGCAGGAGATCGATCGTCTCCTCGGGATCGACCGCCATCGCGGGTGGGCTGTCGGGTCTCTCGGCCGCGGCCATGGGCGCCTGCGTCGATCCTCGCGCATGGCACATGGGCTGCGAATCAGGGTTCCCCACGCCCCCGGGCAGAGGCCGGGCGTGCGCCGTCACCGGCGTTCACCACGAACCCGGCGCGGGTTTTTCCCGGATGCCCGCCCGCCCGCGTCCCGCGATCGTGCGCCCATGGACCTGCCCGCGATCGCCGCGCCGGCGACGCCACCCGTGGCCCCGAACATCACCGATTATGCAGCGGCCCGTGCCTCGTTCGGCTGGGACGCGGCACGCGCCGCGCTCGACGGCCTGCCCGCCGGCGGGCTGAACATCTGCCACGAGGCCGTCGACCGTCACGCGCGCGGCGCACGGCGTGACCACGACGCGATCCGCTGGCGCGGCAAGCGGGCCGGCCGGCGGGACATCACCTACGGCGAGCTCGCAGAGCTCACGGGGCGCTTCGCGAGTGTGCTCGATCGGTTCGGCGTCCAGCGGGAGGAGCGCGTCTTCACGCTCGCCGGGCGCATCCCCGAGCTCTACGTCGCCGCGCTCGGCACGCTCAAGCAGGGCGCCGTCTTCTGCCCGCTGTTCTCGGCCTTCGGGCCCGAGCCGATCGCCCAGCGCCTCGAGCTCGGGGACGCCCGCGTGCTCGTGACGACCCCGGCGCTCTACACGCGGAAGGTCGCCGGGATCCGAGCGCGCATCCCGGGGCTGCGCCACGTCCTCGTCGTCTGCGGCCCCGGCGAGGAGGCGCCGGAGGGCACGCTCGACCTCGCGGCGCTGCTCGCCGAGGGCGACCCGCACCGTCCGGTCGAGCCGACCGAACCCGACGACTGGGCCCTGCTGCACTTCACGAGCGGGACGACCGGCCGCCCGAAGGGCGCCCAGCACGTCCACGAGGCGGTCGTCGTCCACGACGCGACCGGGCGGGTGGCCCTCGACCTGCACGCCGAGGACGTCTACTGGTGCACCGCGGACCCCGGCTGGGTCACCGGCACCTCATACGGGATCATCGCGCCGCTCTGCTCCGGCGTGACGCTGCTCGTCGACGAGGCGGAGTTCGACGCCGCCCGCTGGTACGGCCTCCTCGCCGACGAGCGCGTGAACGTCTGGTACACGGCGCCGACCGCGTTGCGGATGCTCATGCGCGCCGGCCCCGAGCCGATCGCCGGCCACGACCTCAGCGCGCTGCGATTCGTGGCGAGCGTGGGCGAGCCGCTGAATCCCGAGGCGGTCATCTGGACCGACGAGGTCTACGGTCTGCCCGCCCACGACAACTGGTGGCAGACGGAGACCGGCGGCATCATGATCGCGAACCTCGCCTGCGCGGAGATCCGGCCGGGGTCGATGGGGCGCCCGATCCCGGGCATCGACGCCGCGATCGTCCACCGCGACGCCGGCGGCGGGGTGCACGTGATCGCGGATCCTGACGTTGAGGGAGAGCTGGCGCTGCGCGCCGGCTGGCCGTCGATGTTCCGCGGCTACCTCGACCAGCCCGAGCGCTACGCGCAGGCGTTCGCGGATGGCTGGTACCTCTCCGGTGACCTGGCCCGCCGCGACGCGGACGGGTTCTTCTGGTTCGTCGGGCGCGACGACGACGTCATCAAGTCGGCGGGCCACCTGATCGGCCCGTTCGAGGTCGAGAGCATCCTCCTCGAGCACGACGCGGTCGCCGAAGCGGGCGTGTTCGGTGTGCCCGACGACGTCGCCGGGCAGGTCGTTCGAGCGTGCGTCTGCCTGAACGAGGGCGCGACCTGGACGCCCGAGCTGCGGCGCGAGCTGATGGGCTTCGCGCGCACGCGGCTCGGGCCCGCGGTGGCCCCGCGACAGATCGATGTGATCGACGAACTTCCCCGGACCCGCAGCGGCAAGATCATGCGCCGGCTGCTGCGCGCACGGAACCTCGGCCTTCCCGAGGGCGACATCTCGACCTTGGAGACCGGTGCCGCGATGACTGCCGAGCCGCCCACGAGCACCCCTGCCGCCGCGGAGCCCGTGCCCGCGCACGGCCTCGAGCTCCTGCACCAGATGCTGCGCATCCGCCGTTTCGAGGAGACGTGCGCCGAGCTCTACAGCGAGACGACGATCCGGGGGTTCCTGCATCTGTACATCGGCGAGGAGGCCGTGGCGACCGGCGCGATGCGGGCCCTCGGGCCGAGCGACGCGGTCGTGACGACCTACCGCGAGCACGGGCACGCGCTGACGCGCGGCGTCGGCATGAACGTGCTGATGGCCGAGATGCTCGGCCGCTCGGACGGGTGCAGCGGTGGTCGCGGCGGGTCGATGCACGTCTTCGATGCGGGCACACGCTTCTACGGCGGAAACGCGATCGTCGGCGGCGGCCTGCCGATCGCCGTGGGCCTTGCGCTGGCCGACCAGATGCTCGGGCGCGACCACGTCACGGCCTGCTTCTTCGGCGAGGGGGCGATGGCCGAGGGCGAGTTCCACGAGTCGCTGAACCTCGCCGCGCTCTGGCGCCTGCCCGTGCTGTTCCTCTGCGAGAACAACCACTACGCGATGGGGTCCGCGCTCGAGCTGACCGAGTCCCAGACGAACCTCGCGCTCAAGGCCGCGTCGTACGACGTGCCGGCCTGGACCGTGGACGGGATGGACGTCGTCGCGGTCGAACGCGAGGCGGAGCGCGCCGTGCTCGCGATCCGCGGCGGCGGCGGGCCCGCGTTCCTCGAGTGCCAGACCTACCGGTTCCGGGCGCACTCGATGTACGACCCCGACCTCTACCGCGACAAGGCGGAGGTCGCCGAGTGGAAGCAGCATCACGATCCGATCGAGCTGTTCGCGGCGCGCCTGCGGGCGCAGGGCATGCTCGACGACGCGGCGCTGGAGGCGCTGGAGCGCGAGATCGCGGCCGAGATCGAGGCCGCGGTGGCCTTCGCCGAGAACTCCGATCCCGAGCCCGTCGAGGATCTCACCCGACACGTCTACGCCCGAGGCGGACGGTGAGCGGCGCGGCGGAGACGGTGACGCTCACCTACCGCGACGCGGTGCGCGCAGCGATGAACGACGCGATGCGCGCCGACGAGCGCGTCTTCCTCGTCGGCGAGGACGTCGGGCGGTACGGAGGCGGCTTCGGCGTCAGCAAGGGGATGCTCGCCGAGTTCGGCGCGGAGCGGATCCGCGACGCGCCACTCTCGGAGAGCGCGTTCACCGGGGCCGGGATCGGCGCCGCGCTGAACGGGCTGCGGCCGATCGTCGAGATCATGACCGTGAACTTCAGCCTGCTCGCGCTCGACCAGATCATGAACAACGCCGCGACGATCCGGCACATGTCCGGCGGCCAGTTCGAGATCCCGCTCGTCATCAGGATGTGCACCGGCGCCGGACGCCAGCTCGCGGCCCAGCACTCGCACAGCCTCGAGGGGTGGTACGCCCACATCCCGGGGATCAAGGTCCTCGCACCGGCGACGATCGCCGACGCGCGCGGCATGCTCGCCCCCGCGCTCGCCGATCCCAACCCGGTGCTGATCTTCGAGCACGGATCGCTCTACAACGTCAGCGGCGAGCTGCCGGCCGAGCCTCCCGCGGTGGACATCGAGCACGCGGCCGTCATGCGCGCCGGCGACGACGTCACCCTGATCGCCTACGGCGGCATGCTCGATCGCACCCTCGAGGCGGCCGACGCGCTGGCGGCGCAGGGCGTGAGCGCGGAGGTGATCGACCTGCGCGTGCTGCGGCCGCTCGACGATCGGACGTTCGTGGACTCGGTGCGCCGGACGCACCGCGCGGTGATCGTCGACGAGGGCTGGCGCAGCGGCTCGCTCGCCGCGGAGATCAGCGCGCGGATCACCGAGCAGGCGTTCTACGAGCTCGACGCCCCGGTCGAGCGGGTCTGCGGCGCCGAGGTCCCGATCCCCTACCCCGCGCACCTCGAGGCGGCGGCGACGCCGCAGACCGAGACGATCGTCCAGGCGGCTCTGCGCACGGTGGGCCGCGATGGGTGACTTCCGCATGCCGTCGCTCGGCGCCGACATGACCGAGGGCATCCTCCTGGAATGGCACGTGAAACCCGGCGACGAGGTGGCCCGTGGGGACATCGTCGCGGTCGTCGACACGAGCAAGGCCGAGATCGAGGTCGAGATCTTCGAGTCCGGGGTGATCGAGGAGCTCCTCGTTCCGGAGGGGACCAAGGTCCCCGTGGGAACCGTGCTCGCGCGGGTCGGTCCGGTGGGCGCCGAACCGCGCCCGGCCGCACCCGAGCCGGCGGTCGTGGCGCCGACGGCGCCGGCGCCCGCATCGGAGCCGGCGCCCGCACCGCAGCCGGTGGCCGAGACGCAGCCGGTCGCCACGTCCCGCCCGGCGCACGCCTCGGCGCCCGCCGGGCGGCTGCGCGTCTCGCCGATCGCGCGGCGCGTGGCCGCGGAGCTCGGCGTCGACCTCGGGGCCTGCGAGGGCACCGGAGCCGACGGCGCGATCACCAAGCGCGACGTCGAACGCGCCGCGCAGCCACCGGCGCGCGTCGCCGCGCCCGTGCCGCCATCGGCGCCGCTGCCGGCGCCGGCGTCCCGCCGCGCCGGCGGCATCGCCCGAGGAGAGCAAGGCGGCGGCGATGCGCCGCACGATCGGGAAGCTCATGGCGCGCTCGAAGCGCGAGATCCCCCACTACTACCTCGGCCAGCACATCGACATGACCCGCTCACTCGCCTGGCTCGCGGAAACGAACGCGACGCGCAGGCCCGCCGAGCGCCTGCTGCCCTGCCGCCCTGTTTCTCAAGGCCGTCGCGCTCGCCTGCCGCGAGCACCCCTCCTTGAACGGCTTCTTCGTCGATGACGCCTTCGCGCCCGCCGACGGCGTTCATCCGGGCGTCGCGATCGCGCAGCGCGGCGGCGGCCTCGTCGCCCCGGCGATCCACGACGCGGACACGCTCGACCTCGACGCGCTGATGGCCGCCCTGCGCGATCTGACGCAGCGCGCCCGCCGCGGGCAGCTTCGCGGATCCGAGATGACCGACCCGACGATCACCGTGACGAACCTCGGCGACCGCGGCGTGGAGACGGTGTACGGGGTGATCTACCCGCCGCAGGTCGCGCTTGTCGGCTTCGGCCGGATCACCGAGCGCGCGTGGGCATCAGACGGGATGGTCGGCGCGCACCCCGTCGTGCACGCCACCCTCTCGGCCGACCACCGCGCAGGTGACGGCCATACCGGCGGCCTGTTCCTCGCCGCCATCGACAGCCGCCTCCAGGAGCCCGATCAGCTATGACCGAATCAGAGGCCCGCGACGTGCTGCTCGACGCCCTGCGCGAGATCGCCCCGGAGGCCGACGGGGCGACGCTCGACGGAGGCGTCGAGCTCGCCGAGCAGCTCGACATCGACTCGATGGACTTCCTGAACCTCGTGACCGCGATGAGCGAACGCACGGGGCTCGAGATCCCCGAGCGCGACTATCCGAAGCTCCGCACGCTCGACGATGCGGTCGCCTACCTCGCTGCTGCGTAGCGAGGCCATCCACCCCCCTCGGGCGCGCACCATCCGGGACCGCCGCCTCAACCTGCGGTGCCGGCGGCGGGCTCCAGGGGCCGCCGCGGAGCGGCCCGCCGCGCCTGGACGACCACCCGCGTGCCGTGGCGTGGCGAGAGCGTCACGTTGCGCCGCGCCGCGTGCTCGGGCCGCCCGTCCGCGGCCGCGATCGTGCGCTGCGTGAGCACGGTCGCCAGGACGACGCGCATCTCGAACTCGGCGAACGACGCGCCGAGGCAGCGCCGCGACCCGCCGCCGAACGGGATCCACGAGTACGTCGCGGGGGCGCTCTCGAGGAAGCGCTCGGGCCGGAACGCGAACGGCTCGGGGTAGACGTCGGCGCGTGTGTTCGTCAGCCAGATCGACGGCGTGACGTCCGTTCCGGCCGGCAGGACGTGGCCCGGGATCTCCAGCTCGGAGTTCAGGCGACGACCCGCGAGCGGCACGACCGGGCGCAGCCGCAGCGACTCGGAGACCACCGCGCGCAGGTACTCGTCGTCGCCCTCGTCCAGCTCGGCCTGAAGCCGCGCGAGCGTCGGCGGGTGATGCAGCAGCAGGTCGAAGGTCCATGCGAGCGCGGTCGCCGTGGTCTCGTGGCCGGCGACGAGCAGCGTCAGCAGCTGATCGCGCAGCTCGGAGTCGTCCATCGCGCTCCCATCCTCGAAGCGCGCGGCGACGAACTGGGACAGGATGTCGTCGCGCTCGGCGACGAGCGGGTCGGCGCGGCGCTCGCGGATCTCCTCGGCGAGCACCTCGTCGACGCCCGCGCGCAGCGCGGCGATCTGCGCGAGCGGGCCCTGCCGGCCGAGCCGCCGCGCGAGCAGCATGCCGAGCTGGAGGCCCGGCGCCGCGGTCCCGTCGAGCAGCTCGCGCAGGAGCGTGCGCAGGCGGTCGCGACGCTGCTCGTCGCTGACGCCGAACACCGCGCGCAGGATCACGTCGAGCGTGATCGCCTGCATGCTCGGGTGGACCGCGAACGGCTGCCCGGTCGGCCAGCGCGGCGATCTCACGCTCGGTCGCCTCGCGCACGATCGACTCGTAGGCGCGCATCCGCTCGCCATGGAACGCCGGGAGCATCAGCCGGCGCCGGTCGAGGTGCTCGCGTCCTTCGAGCAGCAGCACGGACCGCGGCCCGAGCAGCGGGCGCAGCGCGAACGTGCGCCCGGGCGGGAGGCCGTGATCGCGCGCGGTGTAGAGCGCTCGCACGGCGACGGGATCCGACAGCATCACCATCGGCTTCTCGAAGCCCACGAAGCGCACGCTGAACGCATCGCCGAAGCGCCGGCGCGCGGATTCCATGAACGCCATCGGGCGAAAGACCCAGCGCAGCGTCTGGATCGCGGGCGACTCGGTGGGGCCGGCCGGGAGCGCCATCGTCACACCCGTGCGCCGGCGAGCGCGCGCGCCAGGAAGCCGCTCACGTCGTCGAGCACCTCGTCGCGGTTCGTCTCGTTGAAGACCTCGTGACGGGCCCCGGGGTAGATGTGCTCCTCGAAGTCCGCGCCGCGGAGCTGCTCGACCGCGGGACGGGTGTGCTCGAGCGGGACGATCGCGTCGTCGGCGCCGTGGACCCAGAGCGTCGGAATCGTGCCGAGCGACGGCCCGTCGGCGATCGCCTCGATCGCGTCGACGAGCGCCTGCAGCGTCTCGCGCCTGAACGGGCCGTGGTGGACGAGTTCGTCGGCGGCGTAGGCCTCGCCGACCGACGGATCGCGCGAGAGCGCGGCGGGGTCGATCGGCACGTCCGGGATCGGGTCGAGGTCGAGCAGGCCGAGGAGGTCGGGGTTGGCGCCGATCGCCGGGCCCGAGAGCACGAGCGCCGTCAGCTCTTCGGGAAAGCGCTGGGCGTAGCGCGCCGCGAGGATCCCGCCCATCGAGTGGCCGATCAGCGCGAGCGGCAGCCCGGGGTGCGCGGCCCGCGCCCGCTCGGCGACCCCATGCAGATCGTCGACGATCGCCTCGACGTCGACCACGAGCGCTCGCTCGCCCTCCGTGCGGCCGTGGCCGCGGTGGTCCGGCGCGTAGACGGCGGCGTCGAGCGTCTCGACGAGTCGCTCGGCGACCTCGCTGTAGCGCCCGGCGTGCTCGCCGTAGCCGTGGGCGATCAGCACGATGCAGCGAGGTTCGGCGGCCTCCCACTCGTGGACGTACGGGGCCATCGGATCCTCCTCGTGGGCACGGGGCACGCGCCGACGGTACGCGCGCGCGGCCGGCGCGTCAAAGATCCGGTGCGTTGTGCTCCAGGACCTCGGGCGCCGCCTGCCGTTCGGCGCCCTTCACTTCCGGCCCGAGGCGCGATGGGCACGTTGCCGGAGCCCGAACGCTCGACCCGGCGGGCGTCGACTCCGCGATCGGCTTCGTCGCCTCGATGTGGAAGTGCGCGCGCAACCGTCTCGTGCGAACGAACGACTCACGACACTAGGCGGGGCCGCCGGCCTCCCGCACCGCGGCCACGAGCCGGTCGTTGAGCCGCCGCATCGTCAGCGCATACGCCGGCTCGAACGTCCGCTGCAGCCAGTGACCGACCTGAATGTCGCGCGAGGTGAACACGAGGTAGCGGTCGTGCTCGATGCCGTCGATGATCGCCTCGGCCACGACCTCGGGGCCGACCGCGCGGCGGCGGAAGTCCTCGACGAGCTTGCGCAGGCCCGGCGCCGCGCGATCGACGCCCACGATGTCGACGGTCGCGACGAGCGGCGTATCGACCCCGCCCGGGCAGACGAGCGTCACGCCGATGTCGTGCCGCCGCAGGTCGAAGCGCAGCACCTCGGAGACTCCGCGCAGGCCGAACTTCGACGCGCTGTAGGCCGCGTGCCACGGGAGCCCGAAGAGCCCGGCCGCCGACGAGACGTTGACGAGCTGGCCGGGCCGGCCGGCGCGGATCATCGGGGGGATGAACCCCTCGATGACGCTGATCGGGCCCATGAGGTTCACCTCGACCTGGCGGCGCCAGTGCTCGTGCTCGAGCCGTTCGACCGGCCCCCAGGTCGAGATCCCCGCGATGTTCATCACGACGTCGACGCACGGCCGGTCCGCGTGGGCCTCGGCGGCCATCGCCATCACGGCCTCGTGGTCGGAGATGTCGAGCGCCCAGGTCGCCGGGAACCCTCGCACCGCGCTCACGGGCGAGCTGGGCGGTGCGCTCGAGCTCCTCGGGCTGGACGTCGGTCAGCAGCAGCACCGCGCCGCGCCGCGCGGCCGCGATCGCGGTGGCGCGCCCGATGCCGCTCGCAGCGCCCGTGATCAGGCACGTGCGCCCGGCCAGGTCGCCGACCGGCGCGCGATCGCGTCTGCGCTGTTCGGATCTTGCGAACATCCATGTTCGTCAAACCTATAGGCTGCGGGCGATGGCGGCAAGCACCCCACGGATCGCCCCCGGCGGGCGGGCGGAGATCGGGCTCGTCAACGACCTCGTCAGCCGCGCGCTCGGCGCGGCGGCCGGCGGCCGCCCGCCGAACATCTTCACGACGCTCGGGCGCAATCGCTCGCTCTTCCGGCGCTGGCTGCGGTTCGCGGGGGCGCTGATGCCGGGCGGGCACCTGCCGCGGATCGACAGCGAGCTCGTGATCCTGCGTGTCGCCCACAACTGCTCGTGCGACTACGAGTGGCACCACCACGAGCGCCTCGGCCGGCTCGCCGGGCTCAGCGTCGAGCAGATCGCCGCCGCGCGCGAGCCCGAGCCCGAGCCGGCCGCACACTTCAGTGAGCGCCAGCGACTGCTCCTGCGCGTCGTCGATGCGCTGCACGAGACGCGCGACCTCCCCGACGAGTTGTGGACGCCGCTGCGCGCCGAGCTCTCGGATCAGGACGTGATCGAGCTGTTCCTGCTGGCGGGCCACTACGAGATGCTCGCGATGACGCTCAACGCGCTGCGCGTGCAGCCCGATGCTCCGGCGGGCCCGCCCGCGCGCGCGGCGCTCGCGGTCCAGCGGCTCATGGAGCGCTCCTCGCGGAAGGCCGGATGAGTGCGCGCCGCCGGCGCGCAGCGCCTGCCGCGCGGGCGCCACGGCCTCACGCGCGACGAGGTCGCCGGCGCCCAGCGCGAGCGGATGCTGCGCGCGCTCGCCGACGCGATGGTCGAGCGCGGGTATGCCGGCACCTCGGTCGCCGACGTGCTGCGGATCGCCCGCGTCTCGCGTGAGACGTTCTACGAGCAGTTCGGATGCAAGCGGGAGTGCTTCGCCGCCACGTACGAGCGGGCCGTCGGGCCGATGCTCGAGGGCGCGGCCGGCGCCGAGTCGTTCGAGCGCCTGCTCTCGGTGCACCTGCGGCACCTCGCCTCCGATCCGGCGCTCGCGCGCGTGCACCTGATCGAGGTCTACGCCGCGGGGCCGCGCGCGTTTCCCCGGCACGTCGCGGTTCAGGGCGCGTTCGCCGCGATCGTGGCGGGCGCGCTCGGAGCCCGCGGCGCGAAACGGCGGTTCGCGGCGGAGGCGATCGCGGGAGCGATCACCTCGATGGCGACCGCGAGGCTCGCCGCGGGTGACCCCGGCGGGCTCGCCGCGCTGCACAGGCCGCTGTCGGCCTTCGCTAGGCGGGCACTGCTCGTCGAGCAGCGCCCGCGCCGACGGGGCTGACTGCGCTCCCCGGCTCCTCCAGCTCGCGCACCAACTCCGCCCCGCGCTCGCGGAACCGCTCGACGTTGCGCAGCTTGATCGTCCTCGTAGCCGCGCACGACGTCCGGCAGCTCGGCGATCGCGACGACCGCCTCGACGGTCTCCGGCCCGAGCAGCTCGAGCGCCGCGAACGACCAGCGCGTCGTACTCGCCGACGAGCCCGCGCTCGACCCGCCGCACGCGCGCGTACGCCGAACGGATCGAGCGAACGTCCCGCGCAGCCGCCGCAGCTGCGCGCAGCGCGCGGAACACGGGAAGATCCACGGGCCGAGGCGCAGCTTGCGGTCGACGCCGAGCGCACGCAGCACCGGCGGGTGCAGCAGGACGCGGACCTTCGCCCCGCGCCCGAACTCGGCGGTGATCGCGCGCACGCTCGGCCTGATCGAGGTACAGGCGCGCGACCTCGTACTCGTCCTTGTAGGCCATGAGCTTGTGCAGCCCGTGCGCGTACGCCTCGGCGATCGGCGGGTCGCCCGGCCCCGTGCGCTCGCGCTCGATCGCGGCGACGCGCAGAACCTTCGCGACGTAGGCGCGCGCGTAGCGCGACGCTCTGGTACGCGGCGAGGTCCGGGACGCAGCGCTCGAGCACCTCGCGCAGCTCGCCCGTCGGCGCCGCTCGCCTCGAGGATCGCGCGGACCGCGCGCCGACGGCTCGCCGGGCGAGGGCGCCGCCGCGGGGGCCAGCGCCGCCTCGACCGCCGCCGGGTCGACCACCGCGGCACGACCCCAGGCGAACGCCGCGAGGTTCGACTCGACGGCCGCGCCGTTCAGCCGGATCGCGCGCTCGATCGCGTCCGCGCTCGAGCGGCAGGCAGCCGTGCTGGAACGCGGCGCCGATCGGTCAGCATGTTCGCCGGCATGTGATCGCCGAACAGGCGCTCGCGACAGCCCGCCGGCGTCGAGGAAGAGGTTCTCGCGCATGCGGGTCGCGCGGTTGATCGCGGCGCGCGCCGACGACCGGCGCGGGGAAGTGCGACGTCGGGATCGGTGACCATCGCCGCGGTCGCGACCTGCGCCGTGTTGACGACGGCGATCGTGCGCGCCGGATCGGCGACGTCGAGCGTGCCCGGCGTCCGCCGCGCCGAGGATGTCGAAGCCGATCAGGACGTCGGCGCGGCCGGCGCTCCGGCGCGCACCTGGCCGGTGATCGGCGCGGCGGCGATCCGCAGGTCGCTGATCACCGGGCCGCCCTTCTGCGCGAGCCCGGTCTGGTCGACCCCGGCGGCGCTGAGGCCGTCGAGGTGCGCGGCCATCTGGAGGATCTGCGAGACGGTCACGACGCCGGTGCCGCCGATGCCCGGCATCCGCACGCGCACGTCGTCGCAGCCGACGCGCGCGACGGGCTCGGGAAGCGCGATCGTGCAGCTTCGGCGGCGTGACCGTCGACCGCGCTCGCCGGGCACGACCTCCATGAACGACGGGCAGTCGCCCTTCAGGCACGAGAAGTCCTGGTTGCAGGAGCCCTGGTGGATCGTCGTCTTGCGCCCGAACGGCGTGTCGACCGGCGACGACCGACAGGCAGGTGGACTGCTCGCCGCAGTCGCCGCAGCCCTCGCAGACGCGCTCGTTGATGAGCACGCGCTGCGGCGGGCGCCGGGAGCTTGCCGCGCTTGCGCAGGCGCCGCTCCTGGGCGGCGCAGCGATCGTCGTGGATCAGCACCGTGACGCCCGGCGTCGCGGCGAGCTCGCGCTGGGCGTCGCTGCAGCTCGTCGCGGTGGCGGACCTCGGCGATCGGGTCGAGCGCGACGCCCTCGTAGGACGCCGGGGTCGGCGGTCGTGACGATGATCCGCCGCACGCCCTCGACCGCGAGCAGCCGCGTGATCGCCGGGACGTCCATGCGGCCGACCGGCGCCTGGCCGCCGGTCATCGCGACGGCGTCGTTGTAGAGCAGCTTGTAGGTCATGTCGACGCCGGCGGCGACGGCGGCGCGGATCGCGAGCGAGCCGGAGTGGTGGAACGTGCCGTCGCCGAGGTTCTGGACGAAGTGCCGTCCGCGGGCGAACGGCGCGAGCCCGAGCCACTGCGCGCCCTCGCCGCCCATCTGCGGCATGCCGAGCAGCTTCCCGCGGCCGCCGCTCGTCGAGCACGACCATGATGTGGCAGCCGATGCCGGCGCCGACGAGCTGGTCGTCGTCGGCCTTCGTCGAGGTGTTGTGCGGGCAGCCCGAGCAGAAGTACGGCGTGCGGCCGGGCAGCGGCGTCGGCGCCGGCGACCGCCGGCGCGCCGCCTCCGGGTCGAGCGCGCGCATGCGCGCCCGGCCCGCCTCGGGCAGCGCGCCTGCCCGAGGACGCGCGCCAGCGCGCGCGCGACGTCGTCGGCGCTGAGCGTCCCGCGCTCGGACAGCAGGCTGCGCCCGTCGGCGTCCTGCTTGCCGCATCACGAGCGGCGCGTCGGGGCAGCGGTAGAGCGCCTCCTTGATCTGCGACTCGACGAACGGGAGCTTGTCCTCGACGACGAGCACCTGCTCGACGCCGTCGCAGCAGCTCGCGCACGTGCGCGCGCTCGAGCGGCCACGGCATGCCGAGCTTCACGAGCCGCATGCCCCGCGGCGCGCCGCGCGGCGTCGTCGAACCCGAGGTCGTCGAGCGCGCTCTGCACCGCGGCGAACGCGACGCCGGCGGCGACGATCGCGATCCGCGGGCTGCGTCGGGCTCGAACGCGACGTGGTTGAGGCCCGGTGCGGCGCGCGTACGCGTGGACGCGATCCAGGCGCGCGGTCATCGCGTCCTGCTCGGCGTCGAGCGAGCCCGTCGCGAGCAGCACCGGCGGCGGCCCGGCCTCGCGGCCGCTCGGGACCGGCACGCCGGTCGACAGCTCGGCGACGTCGACGGTCGCGGTCCCGTCGGCGAGCTCGGTGACGATCTTCAGGCCCGTCCACAGGCCGGACTCGCGCGAGAGCGCGACGGCGTGCAGGCCGAGCACGACGATCTCGCGGACCGTCGACGGCGCGAGCACCGGCATCAGCAGGCTGCGGCACAGCGGCTCGCAGGCGCTCGGGAGCGTCGAGGACTTCGCCGCCGGGTCGTCGCCGATCAGCGCGACGGCCCCGCCGAGCGGCGCGGTGCCGGTGATGTTGCCGTGGCGGATCGCGTCGGCGGCGCGGTCGAGCCCCGGGTTCTTGCCGTACCAGAAGCCCGTGATCCCGTCGTGGTCGTGCTCGGGCAGCTCGCCGAGCAGCTGCGTGCCGCTGACGGCGGTCGCGGCGAGCTCCTCGTTGAGCCCGGGACGGAAGACGACGCCGAGCGGGTCGAGGTGGTCGTGGGCGCGCGCGCGAGCTCCTGGTCGAGCCCGCCGAGCGGCGAGCCCTCGTAGCCGCTGATGAACGCGCCCGTGTCGAGGCCGCGGCGTGCGTCGAGCCGGCGCTGCTCGAGCAGCAGCCGCACGAGCGCGTGGATGCCCGACATGAGCGCGCGGCCGGAGCCGCTGAGTGTACGCGTCGTCGAGCGTGACCGCGGGGCGCTCGGGCGCGGGCGTGCGAGGAACGTGACGTGACCGCGAGGGTTGCCATTCGCGAAGGGAAGCGTGCGTTTGCCGCGTGCGGAAGCACACACAGCCGGATTCCGCACCCTGAGACGCACGAATCCGACGGCCGCGGACGGAATTGCGCGCACGATCTTGCGCGGCGGCGCGCGGCGTAGCCTGCCGTCATGGCGACCGTTGCGCTGGACGGCACCGACCACGAGATCCTCGCCCTGCTCACCGAGGACGGGCGCCGCACGGTCGCCGACATCGCCGAGCGCGTGAGCCTCTCGCCCGCGGCGACCAAGCGACGCATCGACCGGCTCGCAGCGCCTGCGCGTCATCACCGGCTACACCGCCGTGATCGACTACGCCCGGCTCGGCTGGCCGCTCGAGGCGTTCACCGAGCTGCGCTTCTCCGGGACCGGCGCAGGTCGAGGACATCGAGGCGACCGCCGCGGCGGCCCAGGAGATCCAGGCGGTCTACATGATCGCCGGCGACCCCGATGCGCTCGTCCACATCCGCGCGCAGGACGTCGAGCACCTCAAGGACGTCATCGACCGGCTGCGCCACTCCGGGCAAGGTGACGGGCACGAAGACGCTGATGGTGCTGAGCACCGCGGCGAAGCCCGGCTCCGCGCTGCCACCGCCGGGCTGAGACCGCCGCGCACGTTTCCGCCGCCGCAGCGGCGCTCAGCGCGCACTTCTTGCGTCGCGGGGGCGATGTCGGCCGATCACGCTGGCATACCGGGTCCCCGCGCGCTTCGCTGCCCCGATGCAGCCTGCACATCTGTCGTGACCCGTCGGTCGGCCTGCACGCCGTGATCGCCATCGACGACACGACGCTCGGGCCCGCCGTCGGCGGCGTGCGCTGGAAGGCCTACCCCTCCGAGGACCGCGGCCGCGACCGAGTGCCGCCGCCTCGCCGCCGCGATGACGCTGAAGAACGCCGCCGCCGAGCTGCCGTTCGGCGGCGGGAAGTCCGTGATCCTCGACGACGGCCGGCCCGTCGACCGCCGCGCCGTGCTGCTCGCGTTCGGGCGCTGCGTCGCCGCGCTCGACGGCACCTACATCCCCGGCGTCGACATGGGCACGACGATCGAGGACCTCGCCGTCGATCGGGACCGTCGCCCCGGACGTCGCGTGCAGCACCGAGGACCCGTCGCCGTGGACCGCGCTCGGCACCTGGGCGGCGATCCGCAGCGCCGTCGCGCCACGTCGACGGCGCCGCGACGCTCGCGCGGCGCGACGGTCGCGGTGCAGGGCGCCGGGCACGTCGGCGCGAGCCTCGCCGAGCTGCTCGCGCGCGACGGCGCGCACGTGCTCGTCGCCGACGTCGACACCGCGCGCGCCCGCGCAGGTCGGCGCCGGCCGTCGGCGGACAGCGCCGTCGCGCCGGACGCGATCCTCGCGACGCCGTGCGACGTCCTCGCCCCCTGCGCGGTCGCGCGCGTCATCTCCGAGCGAGACGCTCGGCACGCTGCGCTGCCGGATCGTCGCCGGCGCCGCGAACGACCTGCTCGCCGACCGCGCGCTCGCCGGCGCGCTCGCCGCGCGCGGCATCACGTACGTCCCGGACTTCATCGCCAACGCCGGCGGCGTCATCCACATCCACGCGCTGCGCGCCGGCTGGGACGAGGAGCGGCTGCGCGAGGAGGTCCTGCGGATCGGCGAGCGCGTGACGAGCACGCTCACGACCGCCGCCACCACCGGGAGGACACCGCTCGCCGCGGCCGAGGCGCTGGCACGGGCGCGGATCGCCCGCTCACGCACCGCGCTCCGCGAGCCGATGTACCACGCATGAGCGCCCCCGCGAAGCCCACCGCCCAGCAGCTCATCCTCGCCGCCTGCGCCCAGCACCCGTCCGCACCCGTGCGGCTGCCGCTGACGCTGCACAACCAGCGCGGCTGAAGTCGCCGCAGGATTCCCTCCACCGCGGCAGCGTGCGCGGGCGTAGACTCGCGACGGCGGTGCACGGGCGACGAGGAGACGTCCCAATGAAGGTCGAGGAGGTCGACGGGACCCTGATCGATGCGGTCTGCCAGCGGCTGACCGGGCAGCTGTCCGGGGATGACGCCGAGCAGGCGATCCGGTTCGTCCGCCAGTACTACCGCTGGGTCTCGCCCGACGACGTCGCAGACCACGACGAGCTCGACGTCTACGGCGCCGCGCTGGCGCACTTCAACTTCGCGCGCGAGCGCCCGCCGGGCACGCCGAAGGTCCGCGTCTTCAACCCGGACTTCGAGTCCCACGGCTGGAAGTCCACGCACACGGCGGTCGAGATCGTCACCGACGACATGCCGTTCCTCATCGACTCGGTGACGATGGAGCTCAACCGGCGCGGCTTCGGGGTCCACGTGATCATCCACCCCGTCATCCGGGTGCGCCGCGACGACGCCGGCCGGCTCGTCGACGTGCTCGAGCCCGATGCGTCTCACGGCGCCGGCATCGCGGCCGAGTCGGTGATCCACGCCGAGGTCGACCGCCAGACCGACCCCGCCGCGCTCGAGCAGCTGCAGGCGCACCTGCTGCGTGTGATCGGCGAGGTGCGCGCGGCGGTCGAGGACTGGAAGGCGATGCGCGGCCGCGCGCTGCAGATCGCCGCGGAGCTCGGCACGAGCCCGCCGCCGCTGAACCCCGCGGACGTCGCCGAGGGCGCCGCGTTCCTCGAGTGGCTCGCCGACGACCACTTCACGTTCCTGGGCTACCGCGAGTACGACCTGCTCGGCGACGACAGCGACGTCGCACTGCGCCCGGTCGCGGCCTCCGGCCTGGGCATCCTGCGCGGCGCGGGCGAGGACCAGTCACGGCGGTTCGCGCAGCTGCCCGCGCCGCGTGCGCGCGCTCGCGCGCGAGCCGTTCCTGCTGAACCTCACGAAGGCGAACTCGCGCGCGACCGTCCACCGGCCCGCCTACCTCGACTACGTCGGCGTCAAGCGCTTCGGCCCCGACGGCCAGGTCACGGGCGAGCGCCGCTTCCTCGGGCTCTACACGACGACCGCCTACCGCGCGAGCCCGCGCGAGATCCCGATCCTGCGCCAGAAGTTCGACGAGGTGCTCGCGCGCGCCGCCTTCCCGCCGGACAGCCACAGCGAGAAGGCGCTGATCACGATCCTCGAGACCCACCCGCGCGACGAGCTGCTGCAGACCTCGTCCGACGAGCTGTTCGACGTCGCGATGGCGATCCTGCACCTCGGCGAGCGCCAGCGCGTGCGCCTGCTCGTGCGCCGCGACGTGTTCGGGCGGTTCCTCTCGTGCCTCGTGTTCGTGCCGCGCGATCGCTTCAACACCGAGAACCGCCGGCGGATCGAGCGGATCCTCATCGAGGCGTTCGACGCCACCAGCAGCGACTACGCCACGCGCATCTCGGAGTCGACGCTCGTGCGCCTGCACTACACGATGTACACCGAGCCGGGCCGGTATCCGGACTACGACGCGGCCGCGATCGAGGCGCGGATCGTCGCGGCCACGCGCTCGTGGGCCGACGACCTCGAGGAGGCGCTCGTCCACGAGCACGGCGAGGAGCACGGCAACGACCTCTTCCGCCGCTACGGCGAGGCGTTCCCGACCGCCTACCGCGCCGACTGGCCCGCGCGGGCCGCGCTCACCGACATCAAGCGGATCGAGGCCGCTCACCGGACCCGACGAGCTGACGATCAGCCTCTACCACCCGCTCGAGGCGCCGGCCGGCGTGATGCGCGCGAAGATCTTCCGCGCGGGGACGCCGCTGTCGCTCTCGGACATGCTGCCGGTGTTCGAGAACCTCGGCGTCACGGTCGACGACGAGCGCCCGTACGAGGTCACGCCCGTGGACCGCGCGATGGCGTGGATCTACGACTTCGGGCTCGAGCACGACGCCGGCGGCGAACTTCCCGACGCGGCCGGGCGGATGTTCCAGGACGCGTTCACGCGCGCCTGGCACGGAGACGCCGAGAACGACGGCTACAACCGGCTCGTCCTGGGCGCCAACCTGACCTGGCGCGAGATCAGCGTGCTGCGCGCGGTCGCCCGCTACCTGCGCCAGACCGGCACGACCTTCAGCGACCGCTACCTCGAGGACGCATTGATCGCGCACCCGCCGATCACGGCGATGCTGATCGAGCTCTTCCACGCGCGCCTGGATCCGGCGCGCGCCGAGGAGGGAGCCGAGGCCCAGGTCGTCGCGCGGATCGAGGCCGACATCGACGCCGTCGAGGGCCTCGACGAGGACCGCATCCTGCGTCAGTTCCTCGCCGTCACCCGCGCGATCCTGCGCACGAACTACTACCAGGGGCCACGAGCCGAAGCCGTACATCTCGTTCAAGCTCGACCCGGCGCGCCTGCCCTGGCTGCCGCAGCCGCGCCCGCAGTTCGAGATCTTCGTCTACTCACCGCGCGTCGAGGGCGTGCATCTGCGCGGTGGCAAGGTCGCTCGCGGCGGGCTGCGCTGGTCGGACCGCCGCGAGGACTTCCGCACCGAGGTCCTCGGGCTGATGAAGGCGCAGATGGTGAAGAACGCGGTGATCGTGCCGGTCGGCGCGAAGGGCGGGTTCTTCGTCAAGCGCCCGCCGCGCGCCGGACGGCCGCGACGCGCTGCTCGAGGAGGTCGTCGCCTGCTACCAGACGTTCATCCGCGGCCTGCTCGACCTCACCGACAACATCGTCGGCGGCGAGATCGTCCCGCCTGAGGACGTCGTGCGCTACGACGGCGACGACCCATACCTCGTGGTCGCGGCCGACAAGGGGACCGCGACCTTCTCGGACATCGCGAACGCGATCTCGCACGAGGCGGGCTTCTGGCTCGGCGACGCGTTCGCCTCCGGCGGCTCGTCCGGCTACGACCACAAGAAGATGGGGATCACCGCCCGCGGCGCGTGGGAGTCGGTCGCGCGGCACTTCCGCGAGCTCGGCCACGACGTCGCCGAGCAGGACTTCACGGTCGTCGGCATCGGGGACATGTCGGGCGACGTGTTCGGCAACGGGATGCTGCTCTCGCCGCACATCCGCCTGATCGCGGCGTTCAACCACCGCGACATCTTCCTCGACCCCGATCCCGACGGTGAGGCGAGCTTCGCCGAGCGCCGGCGGCTGTTCGAGCTGCCGCGCTCGTCGTGGTCGGACTACGACGAGACGGTCATCTCGGCGGGCGGCGGCGTCCACCCGCGCAGCGCGAAGTCGATCGCGCTGACCGAGCCGGTGCGCGCCGCGCTCGGCACCGACGCCGAGGAGCTGACGCCGAACGAGCTGATCCGTGCGATCCTGCGCGCGCCCGCCGACCTGCTCTGGAACGGCGGCATCGGCACGTACGTGCGGGCGGCGTCCGAGACGCACTCCGACGTCGGGGACAAGACGAACGACGCGGTGCGCATCGACGCCGGCGAACTGCGCTGTCGCGTCATCGGCGAGGGCGGGAACCTCGGGCTGACCCAGCGCGCTCGGATCGCGTACGCGCTCGGCGGCGGGAAGGTGAACACCGACGCGATCGACAACTCCGCCGGGGTCGACTGCTCCGACCACGAGGTGAACATCAAGATCCTGCTCGACGCGATCGTCGGCGCGGGCGACCTGACGCCCAAGCAGCGCGACGCGCTGCTCGCCGAGATGACCGACGAGGTCGCCGAGCTCGTGCTCACCGACAACTACGAGCAGGGCGAGACGCTGAGCCTCGCCGAGGCCCAGGCCCCGGCGATGCTCGATGTCCACACGCGTTTCAGCGCGCAGCCTCGAGCAGTCCGGGCGCCTCGATCGCGAGCTCGAGGCGCTCCCGAGCGACGAGGAGCTCGCCGAGCGCAAGGGCGCCGGCCGGGGCCTGACGCGGCCCGAGCTCGCCACGCTGATCGCGTTCAGCAAGCTCGAGCTGCACGACGAGCTGATCGACTCCGACGTCCCGGAGGATCCGCACCTCTCGGGCGAGCTCGCGACGTACTTCCCGGACGTGCTGTCCGAGCGCTTCGGCGAGCAGATGCGCGAGCACCGCCTGCGGCGCGAGATCACGGCGACGCAGGTCGTCAACAACATGCTCCACGGCGGCGGGACGACGTTCGCCTTCCGCCTGCGCGAGGAGCTCGGCGCGAAGCCCTCGGAGAGCGCGCGCGCGTACGCGGTCGCGCGCGACGTCTTCGAGATGCGCCCGCTGTGGAGCCAGATCGAGGATCTCGACAACATCGTCGACGCCGCGACGCGCACACGGATGCTGCTCGACGGGCGCACGCTCGTCGAGCGCGCGACGCGCTGGCTGCTGCGCAACCGGCGCCGGCCGCTGCCGATCGCCACGACGGTCGCGTTCTTCGCCCCCGGCGCCGCGGCGCTGTCGCGCGCGCTGCCGGAGCTGCTCGACCCCGAGGAGGCCGGGCAGCTCGCCCAGCAGCTCGCGGCGTACGTGCAGGCCGGCGTGCCCGAAGACGTCGCGCGGCGCACCGCGGGCCTGGACTCGATGTTCTCGGCGCTCGACATCGTCGAGGTCGCCCGGGAGACCGGCCTCGCGGTCGACGAGGTCGGGGCCGTGCACTTCCGCCTCGGCGCGCGGCTCCACATCCACTGGCTGCGCACACGCATCAACGAGCTCCCGCGCGAGGACCGCTGGAGCGTGCTCGCACGCGCCGCCCTGCGCGAGGACCTCAACACGCTGCACCGCGCGCTGACCGCCGAGGTGCTCGGCGGCACCGCGGCGGATCCGGACGTCGGACAGCGCGTCGAGGGCTGGATCGCGGGCAACCCGGTCGCCGAGCGCTGCCTCATCACCCTCGCCGACATCCAGCTCGGCCACGTGTTCGACCTCACGACGCTCGCGGTCGGCGTGCGCGAGGTGCGCAACCTGATCCAGGCGCCGGCGACCTGAGCGCCGCTGCGCTCACACCGCACCGCCCGCGGCGAACAGCTGCGCCCGCAGCTCCGCCAGCCCGGTGACGTCGTGCACGTCCGCGTCGAGGTCGGCGACGAGGACGGGCTCGCGCTCGCCGAGTGCCTCGCAGAGCCGGCGGATGTTCGCCGCGTCGCGGCGGGCGAGCACCTGGAGCTCCGCATGCGTGCGCGCGACCCGGCGCGCGAGCGCCGGACCGAGCGCGCCCGTCAGGCGCGCGGCCGTCTCGGCCCGGTCGCGCTCGTCCGGGTCGAGCTCGTGCACGCGGTTCACGACGAGCCCCGAGAACGGCAGCCCCGCGCGCTGCAGGCGCCGCGCGAAGAAGACCGCCTCGTCCACCGGTCCGCGCCCGGGCGAGGTGATGACGAGGAACCGCGTCCCGGGGTCGTGGAAGAGCGCCTCGACGTCCGCCGCACGCCGGCGGAACCCGTCCATGAGCCCACTGAGCTGCTGGAAGAACACGGCGAGCTGCTCGAGCAGGTTCACCCCGGTCACCCGGCGCAGCAGCGCGAATGCGGCGCCGGCGCCGCCGCTCAGGATGCGGGCGAGCCCTGTCGGCGCGAGGAACACGCGCAGGGCGCGGCCCTCGAGGAAGGCCGTGAGGCGATCCGGCGCATCGAGGAAGTCGAGCGCGTTGCGGCTCGGCGGGGTGTCGAGGACGATCACGTCGAAGTGCCCCTCGTGGACGAGGTCGTAGAGCTTCGCGATCGCCGTGTACTCCTGGGAGCCGGCGACGGCCCCCGACAACCGGCGGTAGATCTCGTTGGCGAGGATCTCGTCGCGCGTGCGCTCATCGGGAGCCAGCCGCCCGATGAGCTCGTCGAACGTGCGTTTGGCATCGAGCATCATCGCCCACAGCTCGCCGCGCGGCTCGGCCCCGGGGGCGGCGAGGCGCGCCGGATCGACGCGGCGCGGCTCGTTGCCGAGCTCGTCGAGGCCGAGCGCCTCGGCCAGCCGGCGCGCGGGATCGATCGTGACGACCGCGACCCGCCGGCCCTCGGCGGCGAGCCCGATCGCGACGGCCGCCGACACGGTCGTCTTCCCCACGCCGCCCGCGCCGGCGCAGATCACCACCCGGCAGCCCTCCAGCCGCCCGGCCAGGACGCTCACGTCGCCCGCTCCAGGATGCTCGCAAGGCGCTCGACGTCCGCGCGCGCGGGCTCGGCGACGAACAGGAACGGCAGCGAGCTGCACGGCACGCCCGCGCAGCCACGGCGCAGGCGTGCGCGCTGCGCCTGCTGCGCCCGGGCGCGCCGCAGCAGCCACCGCGCCGAGCGCACCGCAGGATCGTCGGGACCGCCGCGCAGCGCGTCCCGGTCGCGAGCGCCGAAGCGGACCGGGAGCATCGCGTTGGCGACCGCGTGATCGACATCGCGCCCGAGCGTCCGCCGCACGTCCGCGCGGAACCCGAGCGCCTCGGTGACGGGCATCTCCTCGGGCGTGGCGACGACCACGACGCCGGTCCGGGCCGGATCGCAGAGCAGTCGATCGATCTGCGTCCCCTGTCGCGCGATCGGGCCGACCCGCGCCGAAGCCGCGAACGTGCGCGGCGCCGTCAGCAGCGCGAGGCCGTTCGCCGTCGACGGGGCGTCGAGGATCACGAGGTCGTAGCGCCGGGCACCGCCGGCGCGCCGGTCGCGCCCGAGCTCGGACACCTTGCCCATGGTCAGGAGCTCGCGCATACCGGGCGTCGCGGCGGTGAACAGGAGGAACGTCTGGCTGCGCCCCAGGAGCTCGGCCAGGACCCCCAACGGCAGCTGCTCGTGCAGGTACTCGTCGAGCGCGTCCGCGGGGTCGATCGAGACGTGGTGCAGATTCGGGGCGACCTCGCGCTCGCCACCCCCCGCGACCCCGAGCAGACGCGCGACGTCGTCGCGCGCGGCGACCTCCGCGAGGATCGTGCGGCGCCCGGCCCGCGCCGCCGCAACGCCGAGGGCGGCGGCGACCGTCGACTTCCCGACCCCGCCCTTCCCGGTGACGACGACGAGCCGCCGCTCGAGCAGGCCGCGCATCAGCGCACCCGACGGACGAGCATCCGCCCCCGCGCGGGAAGTACGGATGGAGACGAGGAGTTCGCGCGATGATCACCGGCCACGCGTCTGCGACGGTATCCGGCGACGGCCGACCGTGCCGCCCGCCCCTGCCCATGCCACCTGCCCCGGAAAACCCGCCCGCGAGCCACGGCGCGCAGACCACGTCTGCCGACGGGCCGCCGCGGCCCGCGGGCGATGCTGCGCTCGTTCCCGCCGGC
This sequence comes from uncultured Actinomycetes bacterium, assembly GCA_963787935.1. Lineage (GTDB taxonomy): Bacteria > Actinomycetota > Thermoleophilia > Solirubrobacterales > Solirubrobacteraceae > F1-60-MAGs163. The sequence goes on from CAWBEV010000003.1 coordinate 51,211, forward strand.
GAGGAGTGGAACGCGGGTCTCTGGCGAACCGCGGTCGCGCAGTTCGAGGGCGCCGCCGACCATCTGCGGATCGAGGACGCGATCCGCATCCGCCTCGCGCAGCCCGCCCGCGCACTGACGGTGACGTTCCCGGTGCGCCGCGACGACGGAACGGTCGAGGTGCTCACGGGCTACCGCGTGCAGCACACGCTGGCGATGGGTCCGACGAAGGGCGGCATCCGCTTCGCCCGCGACCTGGCGCTCGGTGAGAGCGCGGCACTCGCGATGTGGATGACGTGGAAGTGCGCGCTGCTCGGGCTCCCCTACGGCGGGGCGAAGGGCGGCGTGCGCTGCGACCCCTACCGACTCTCGGATTCCGAGCGCGAGCGGGTCACGCGCCGGTTCGCCAGTGAGCTCGTCCCGATCATCGGGCCGAGCAGCGACATCCCAGCCCCGGATCTCGGCACCGGGGAGCGCGAGATGGCGTGGTTCATGGACACCTACTCGATGCAGCACGGTCACCCGGTGCCGCAGATCGTCACCGGCAAGCCCGAGGTGCTCGGCGGCACGGCGGTGCGCCGCGAGGCGACCGGCGTGGGCGTGATCGAGGTCGCCGAGCGGGTGCTCGAGGAGGAGGGCCGAACCCTGGAGGGGTGCTCGATCGTCGTGCAGGGCTACGGCGCGGTCGGCGCCGCGGCGGCCCGCGAGGCGGCGCGGCGCGGCGCGCGCGTCGTCGGCGTCAGTGACCTTCACGGCGGCCTCGTGCAGCCGGCCGGGTTCGATCTTGCGGCGGTCGATGCCTGGCGACGCGAGCACCGGTTCTTCGAGGGCGCGCCGCTCGGCGACACGGTCAGCCGCGACGAGCTCCTGCAGACCCCGTGCGACCTGCTCATCCCGGCGGCGGTCGAGGCGCAGATCACCGCGGAGAACGCGCCCGGCGTGCAGGCCCGGCTGATCGTCGAGGGGGCCAACGGCCCGACGACCACCGAAGGCGCCGCGATCCTCGCCGAGCGCGGGATCCCGATCGTCCCGGATCTGCTGGCCAACGCGGGGGGCGTGACCGTCAGCTACTTCGAATGGGTGCAGGATCTCCAGTGGTCGTCGTGGGATGCGGCAGCGATCCGCGCCGAGCTGCGGCGCACACTGCGCGGCACCACGGATGCCGTGCTCGGCCGCGCGCGCGCGGACGGCGTGGACTGGCGCACCGCGGCGCTGGCGATCGCGATCGAGCGCGTGGCGCAGGCGGTGCGCCTGCGGGGCATCTACCCGTGATCCGCAGGAATCCGACCCCTTCTGAGTGGTCCGCCCCGATGGCCCCGGTGCGCTGCGGGAGGACCATGGAGGTGCGATGGCACGGCTCCCGCCCCCGATCGGAGCGGCGCTTCCCGGGCGCGGCGACGCGGCCCGCGCGCTGCTGCCCGAGCTGCGGGCGCTGAGCGGCGCGGCGACCGATTACGACCCGCTGATCGAGCGCATCGGCGACGCGCGGGTCGTGCTGCTCGGCGAGGCCTCGCACGGCACCCACGAGTTCTACGCCGAGCGTGCGCGCATCACCCGGCGGCTCGTCGAGGAGCAGGGCTTCACGGCGATCGCCGTCGAGGGCGACTGGCCGGACGCCTACCGCGTCGGCCGCTACGTCCGCGGCGCCGGCCGCGATCGGGACGCCGAGGAGGCACTGCGCGGGTTTGAGCGATTCCCGACCTGGATGTGGCGCAACGCGGACGTCCTGGACCTCGTCGGCTGGCTGCGCGCACACAACGATCGGGTGGCGCACCCCCGGCGGGCGGTCGGGTTCTACGGGCTCGACCTGTACAGCCTCTTCACCTCGATCGACGCCGTGCTCGCGTTCCTCGACGAGGTCGATCCCCCGGAGGCGCGCCGCGCGCGCGAGCGTTACGCGTGCTTCGAGTCGTTCGGGGGCGAGAGCCAGGCCTACGGCCGCGCGGTGACGCTCGGGGTGAGCGAGCCGTGCCGCCGGCAGGCCGTCGCCCAGCTCGTCGAGCTGCGCCGCCGCGCCGCCGACTACCTGCGCCGCGACGGGTTCGCCGCGGAGGACGAGCTGTTCTTCGCCGAGGAGAACGCGCGCACGATCGCCAATGCCGAGGAGTACTACCGCTCGATGTTCGGCGACCCCGCCGGCTCGTGGAACCTGCGCGACCGCCACATGGCCGACACGCTCGACCAGCTGCTCGCCCACCTCGACCGACAGGTCGGCCGGGCACGGGTCGTCGTCTGGGCGCACAACTCACACGTCGCCGACGCGCGCGCGACCGAGATGGGCGACCGCGGCGACGTGACCCTCGGGCGCCTCGCCCGCGAGCGCCACGGGCGCGACGCCGTCCTCGTGGGCTTCACGACGCATGACGGGACCGTCACCGCGGCGACCGACTGGGGCGGCCCGGCGCTGCGCCGGACCGTGCGGGCGTCGCTGCCGGACAGCCTCGAGCGCGTCCTCCACGACGCGGGGGTCGCGCGCTTCCTGCTGGCGCCGGAGCGCGGCGGGCGCGCCGACGCGATCCTGCGCGAGCCGCGCCCGATGCGCGCGATCGGCGTCATCTACCGCCCGCAGACCGAGCGTGCGAGCCACTACTTCGGGGTCCGCGCCGCCGACGCGTTCGACGCCCTGGTCCACGTCGACACGACGCGAGCCGTCGAGCCGCTGGAGCGCGCGGCGCGCTGGCTGGCGGACGAGCCGCCCGAGACCTACCCGACCGCGCTCTAGGAGGAGCTGCATGCGCACCACCCCGGCCCCGCACGTGTTCCGCGACCGCCGCGCGGCGGGCGCAGAGCTCGCCGCGCTGCTGCGGCATCTCGGCCCCGAGGACCCGATCGTCCTCGCGCTGCCGCGAGGCGGCGTGCCGGTGGCGTTCGAGGTGGCCAGCGCGCTCGGCGCGCCGCTCGACGTGCTGCTGGTCCGCAAGGTTGGTGCACCCGGCAACCCCGAGCTGGGCATCGGGGCGGTCGCCGAGGGCGGCGTGCAGGTGCTCGACGAGCGGATGATCCGCGCGCTGCTCGTCAGCGAGGAGGAGCTCGAGTACGCGGTCGGGCGCGCACGGGACGAGCTGGCCGCCCGCGAGGCGCGCTACCGCCGCACGCGCGCGGCCGTCCCGGTCGCGGGCCGCACGGTGATCGTCGTCGACGACGGCCTGGCGACCGGCGGCACCGCCTCCGCCGCGGTCCGCGCGCTGCGCGAGCGCGGCGCGGCACGGGTCGTCGTCGCGGTGCCCGTCGGCGCGCCCGACTCGCTGCGGATTCTCGAACGGCTCGCCGACGAGGTCGTCTGTGTCGAGGCGCCCGCGACGCTGCGCGGCGTCGGCGCCTGGTATTCCGACTTCTCCCAGACCCTGGACGAGGAGGTCGTGGACCTCCTGCGGCGCGCGAACGCCGCGCCCGTCGACGACCCGCCACCCGCCGATCCACCCGCGAACGCGGACCCGCCGGCGCGGCTGCTCACCGTCCACATCCCGCTCGGCGACGACGTCGGCCTGGAGGGCGACCTCGTGGTCCCCGACGCGGCGCGCGGGCTCGTGATCTTCGCCCACGGGAGCGGCAGCAGCCGGCACAGCGCGCGCAACCGCCACGTCGCGGCCGCCCTGCAGGAACGCGGCCTGGCCACGCTCCTGCTCGACCTCCTGACCCTCGGCGAGGAGCCCGACCGCCGCAACGTCTTCGACATCGAGCTGCTCGCAGGGCGGCTGCTCGCTGCGACGCGCTGGGCCGCCGCCGAGCCCAGCACCGCGGCGCTGACCGTCGGGTACTTCGGGGCCAGCACCGGCGGCGGGGCGGCACTCGTCGCCGCGGCGCAGGCGCCGGACGCAGTGCGCACCGTGGTCTCGCGCGGCGGCCGCCCCGACCTCGCCGGGCCGTGGCTCGAGCGGGTCCGCGCACCGGTCCTGCTCGTCGTCGGAGGCGCGGACCGCGTCGTGCTGGAGCTCAACCGCGAGGCGGCGGCGCGGCTCGGCGGCCCGTGCCGGCTGACGGTCGTGCGGGGGGCCACGCACCTCTTCGAGGAGCCGGGAGCGCTCGACGCGGTCGCCGAGCTCGCGGGATCGTGGTTCGCCGAGCACCTTGGGCCCCCGGGAGCCACGTCATGATCCCGCGGCGCGGCATCCGCATCGGGTCGTTCGCGGGCATCCCGTTCGGCGTGCACCCGCTCTGGTTCGTGATCGTCGCGCTGATCACGTGGTCGCTCGCGGCCGGCTGGTTCCCCGGCCGGGTCGACGGGATCAGCCCCGGGTGGGCGTGGGCGCTCGGCCTGCTGAGCGCCGTGCTGCTGTTCGCCAGCGTGCTGGCGCACGAGTACGGCCATGCGATCGTCGCGCGGCGCCGCGGCATCGAGGTCGAGGAGATCGACCTCTGGCTGCTCGGCGGCGTGGCCCGGATGAGCAGTGCGCCGCAACGGGCCCGCGACGAGCTCGCCTACGCGCTTGCGGGGCCGGCCGTGACGCTCGTCGTCACCGCCGTGCTCGGCCTGGTGTTGCTCGCCCTCCCGGCCGGCGCGGCGCCGGCGCTGCACGCGCTGGTGCTCTACGAGCTCATCGTCAACGGCGCGATGCTCGCGTTCAACCTGCTCCCGGCCTTCCCGCTCGACGGGGGGCGCGTGCTGCGGGCGCTGCTTTGGCAGGTCCGGGGCGACCCGACGAGCGCGACCACCGCGGCGGCCGTGGTCGGACGCGGATTCGCGCTGGTGTTCGTCGGCCTCGGCGTGCTCGCCACGCTCTACGGGGCGGTCGGCGGCCTGTGGTTCGTCCTCATCGGCTTCTTCCTCCTCAGTGCGGCCGGCAGCGAGCAGCTGCACGCGGAGGTGCAGGCGGCGTTCCGCGGCGTCCGCGCGGACGCGCTCATGAGCACCCCGGCCACGTGCGTGACCGCCGGTTCGAGCCTCGAGCTGGCGATCGCCGACGTCGTGCTCGCCGACCCGCATCCGGCCTACCCGGTCGTCGAGGACGGCCGCGTGATCGGCATGCTCGACAGCCGGCACCTCGGGGATCTGCCGCCCGCGCGCCGTGCCGTGACGCCGGTCGGCGAGGTGACCGACCGTGACCCGCGGCTGCGCGTCGCGCCGGCGGACGACGTCGCCGCGCTGCTCGACGTCCCGGCCTTCGTGCGCCTGATGCGGGCGGTGGTGGTCGACCCCGAGGACCGGCCGCTCGGCATCGTCTCGATCACCGACGTGCAGCGCACGCTGGAGGCGCGCCGCCGGTTCGGGGCGCCGCCCGCGACGCCGCGCGGTCGGGCCGTCTCGTCGCGTCGAACTTGACCACCACAGCGGCCGTCGCGATGCTGCGCGCACCATGCGCAAGCTCCAGTCCCAGGGCGTCCACCACATCACCCTCACCGGCGCCGACCGCCAGACGTCGATCGACTTCTGGGAGGGCGTGCTCGGGATGCCGTTCGTCTTCGAGCAGCCGAACCTCGACAACCCGGGCGAGAGCCACCTCTACTTCGATCCGGGCGACGGGCGGCTGATCACCGTGTTCACGAACGAGGATCGCGAGGGCGATCCGGGCCGCACGCCGATGGACCCCGGCTGCGTGCACCACATCGCGTTCGCGATCTCGCAGGCGACGTTCGCGCAGGCCGTCGAGCGCCTCGACGAGCGCGGCATCACGCACAGCGGCGTGAAGGACCGCGGGTTCATGGACTCGATCTACTTCACCGATCCGCTCGGCCTGCTGATCGAGCTCGCGTCGTACCGCTTCGAGCCGCCCGCCGGCGCGACGCACGCGGCGGTGCTGCTCGAGGCGCACCGGCTGCGCGTGGCGCGCGGCGACCACCACATCGACCGGGTCCACGTCGCGGACGCGATCGAGGCGCTCACGACCCGCTCGACCGAGACGCTCTCCGCCGATCGCTCGCCGAAGGATCCCTACGGCGCGCGCGCTGCCTCCTGAGCTGCGGGAGCTGCTCGGCGACGAGCCCGCGATCACGCCGTAGCCCACGAGCCTCTTCTAGGATCCCCTCATGGAGGGGATCCCGCTCGCCGCAGCTCCGGCCGCCGCCGACCTCGAGCGGCACCGCCGGGAGCTGACCGCCTACTGCTACCGGATGCTCGGCTCGCCGTTCGAGGCCGAGGACGCCGTGCAGGACACGCTGCTGCGCGCCTGGCGCGGCCTCGACCGGTTCGAGGGCCGCGCGGCGCTGCGCTCGTGGCTCTACCGGATCGCGACGAACGTCTGCCTGGACCGGCTGAGCGAGAACCGGCGGCGCGCGCGACCGATGGACCTCGGCCCCGCGCGGCCCCATGACGGCCCGATCGGCGAGATCCTCCCGGAGGTCACCTGGATCGAGCCGGCGCCCGATGCGCTCGTCGCGCGCCGAAGGCGATCCGGCTCACGTCGCCGAGTCGCGCGAGACGCTGCGGCTCGCGTTCGTCGCGGCGCTGCAGCACCTGCCGCCACGTCAGCGCGCCGTGCTCATCCTCTGCGAGGTCCTGCGCTGGAAGGCGAGCGAGGTCGCCGCGCTGCTCGACACGAGCGTCGCGTCGGTGAACAGCGCGCTGCAGCGCGCGCGGGCGACGATCGAGGCGAGCGCCGTCACGCCCGGTGACCTGACCGCGGCGACGCTCGAAGCACCCGACCGCGAGCTGCTCGCGCGCTACGCCGACGCGTTCGAGCGCTACGACATGGACGCGCTGACGGCGCTGATCCGCGAGGACGCGACGCAGTCGATGCCCCCGTACGAGCTCTGGCTGCGCGGCCGCGACGACATCCTCGGCTGGTGGGTCGGCGCGGGTGCCGGCTGCCGCGGCTCGCGCGTCATCCCGGCGGTCGCGGCGAACGGCTCGCCTGCGTTCGGCCAGTACAAGCCGAGCGAGACCGGCGCGGGCTACGACCCGTGGGCGCTGCAGGTCCTCGAGATCGCCGGCGGCCAGGTCGTCGAGTTCACGTTCTTCCTGAGCACCGAGCGCCTGTTCCCGCTGTTCGGCCTGCCGTCGCAGCTCAGCGCGTAGCGTCGTCCTCCGGGACGACGTCGCGCAGCCCGAGCAGCGCCAGCAGCGCGCGCAGGTCGGGCGACGCATGACGCAGCCGGACCTGGCAGTCGTGGCGCCGCGCGGCGAGCGCCAGCCGCGCGAGCGCGTCGACCGTGACCGCGTCGGAGGCGACGCTGCGCACGTCGCAGAGGGCGATCTCGGCGCCGCCGCTCACCCGCAGCAGCGCGCAGACCCGCTCACACAGACCGGGCAGGTCCGATCGGGCGATCGGGCCGCGGATCGCGAACACGAGCGTGCGGCCCGGGGCGGTCTCGGGCATCGGCGCAGACGACACCCGGCGCCGCGTGGACGCCGGACGTCGTCGGTCGCGCGCGCTAGGCGCTCTCGGCGAACTCCGCCGGGCCCTGCGCGACGGCCTCGGGGCTCATCCACATGACCTCCCACAGGTGGCCGTCGAGGTCGTTGAAGCTGCGCCCGTACATGAACCCGTGGTCCATCGCGTCGTTGGCGCCCGAGGCGCCGGCGGCGAGCGCCGCGTCCGCGAACGCGTCCACGTCCTCGCGGCTCTCGGCCGAGACGCAGAGGATCGCCTCGGTGCTCGTGCGCGCGTCGGCGACCGGCTTCGTCGTGAAGTCCGCGAACCGGGGCGCGGCGAGCAGCATCACGTAGGCCTGCTCGCTGACGATCATGCACGCGCACGACTCGTCCGTGAACTTCGGGTCGAACGCGAAGCCGAGCGCCGTGAAGAACGCGATCGATGCGGGCAGGTCCTCGACCGGCAGGTTGATGAAGATGAGGCGCGACTGGGTGGGCATGCGGGTCCTCCGGGTGGTGGGGTGCTGTCGGAGGTGTAGACGCCGCCCGCGCGCAGAACTCATCGATCGGTGCAGCTCACATCGCATTGACGCCCGCACCCCCGGGCGCGTAGCGTCGCCGGACATGCCCGCTGACGCAGGAGCCCCTGCCAGCCACATCAGCCAGGCCCATCCGGACCGCGTCGAGGTGCGCGGCCTCGACCTCTGCGGCGACGTCATGGGCCGGCTGACGTTCACCGAGTACTTCCACCTGCTGCTCTGCGGCCGCGAGCCGACCGACGACCAGCGCTTCTTCCTCGACCTGCTGCTCGTGGCGATCGCCGAGCACGGGATGATGCCGACGAACGTCGCAGCGCGGATGACGCTCGCGGCCGACCCCGGCTCGCTCCAGGGGGCGGTCGCGGCCGGGATCCTCGGCTGCGGGCCGGTGATCCTCGGCACGTCCGAAGCCTGTGCGCAGCTGCTCGAGGAGGGCCAGGCGCTCGTGGACGCGGGCGGGCAGCCGGCCGTGATCGCGGGCGAGCTCGCAGCCGCCGTGCACGCCGCCGGCGAGCGCCTGCCCGGGTTCGGCCACCCGGTTCACCGGCCGCTCGACCCGCGCGCCGAGCGGATCCTCGAGCTCGCGGACGCGCGCGGGGTCAGCGGACCGCACGTCCTGCTCGCGCGCTGCCTGCGCGAGCGCGCGGCAGCGGTCTGGGGCCGGCCGCTGACGCTGAACGTCGCGATGCCGACCGCCGCGGTGATGCTCGACCTCGGCTTCCCCTCCGCGGTCGTGAAGGCCGTGCCGATCCTCGCACGCACCGGCGGCCTGCTCGCGCACCTCGCCGAGGAGCGCGAGCACCCGATCGGGTTCGTCATGGCGCGCGGAGCGCAGGACGCGATCGTGTACCGGCCCCCAGCCGACGACGGGCCGGCCTGATGCTCGAGCCCGAGGTCGAGGCGCGCCCGTGGGCCGAGCAGTTCGCCGTCGACGACGCCGCCTATCGCACCCAGCTCGAGTACCTCTTCGAGCGCTCGTCGTTCTACCGCGAAAAGCTCACGGCGGCGGGGTTCGGCGACGCACGTGCGGCGGGCACGCTCGCGGGCATCGCTGAGCTGCCGCTCACCGAGAAGCACGAACTGCGAGCGACATGCACGCCGCACGACCCGATCGGCGCCCACCTGTGCGCGGCGCCGGGCGAGCTCGTGCGGATCTACTCGACGAGCGGCACGACCGGCACGCCGAGCTACATCCCGCTGACGGCGGGCGACCTCGAGAACTGGGTCGCCGGCTCGGCGCGCAGCTACGCGGCCTCGGGAATCACCGCCGGGCAGCGCATCGTCTCGACCTACAACGCCGGCCCGTTCGTCGCCGGTGCGGCGCTCGCGGCGTTCGACCGCATCGGCCTGTGCCACATTCCGGTCGGCACTGGGAACACCGAGCGCCTGGTGCGCGCGATCGAGCTGCTGCGGCCCGAGGCGGCCGCCCTCACCCCGTCCTACGCGGCCCACCTCGTCGAGTGGGCGCGCGGGCGCAAGTTCCCGCTCGCCGCGTCGAGCGTCGAACGCGTCCTCGTCGCCGGCGAACCCGGCGGCGGCGAGCCGGCGTTCCGCGCACGGCTCGAGGAGGGCTGGGGCGCACGGGTCACCGAGGCGATGGGCATCGGCGACATCGGCGTCTCGCTCTGGGGCGAGTGCGAGCAGCAGGACGGCATGCACCTCGGCGCGCGCGGCTTCGTCCACGCCGAGCTGATCGGCCTCGACACGGGCGCCGCGGTCGCGATGGACGACGGCGCCTCCGGTGAGCTCGTGTTGACCCACCTGCGCCATCGCGCCGCGCCGCTGCTGCGCTTTCGCACGCGCGACCACGTGCAGGTGCGGACGGCGCCGTGCCCGTGCGGTCGCACGAGCCCGCGCATCCGCTGCATCGGGCGGACCGACGACATGCTCATCGTCCGCGGCGTGAACGTCTTCCCATCGGCCGTGCGCGAGGCGATCGGCGCATTCGCACCGCAGGTCAGCGGCCACATCCGCGTGCGGCCGTCGGAGCCGGGCGTCAAGCAGGACCCGCCGCTTCCGGTGAGCGTCGAGCTCGCCGAGGGGGCGGTGGCCGATCCGGCGCTCGCGGAGGCGATCCGCGAGCGGCTGCGCAGCGTCCTGATCGTCCAGACGCGCGTCGAGCTCGTCCCCTGGGGGAGTCTCGAGCGCAGCGAATACAAGTCGCAACTCGTCGAGCACTAGGAGGGTCACATGGCGCAGAACACGCTGAACATCCTGAAGCCGAGCGTGAACAACCTGACGGTCCGGATCTTCGTCCGCGCCGCCGGGCTCGACGTCGACGAGGTCGACGTCTGGGGCCAGACGACGACGCCCGAGTTCCTGCGGAAGGACCCCGCCCACCTCACGCCGATGCTCGAGGAGGACGGGCTGCCGCGTGGCTCGCTGTGGGAGAGCTGCGCGATCATGCAGTACCTCTGCACGACGCACGACCTCGGGTCGCTCTACCCGGCGGATCCCGGTGAGCGGGCGATGGTCGACAGCGCGATGTTCTATCTGATCGGCACGCTCTACCCGCTCGTCGCGCGCGCGACGTATCCGACGCTCGGCTTCCCGCAGTACGCGGGCGAGGTCGGCCCGTCCGATGCCGACGACGCGCTGAAGGCCCGGGCCCAGCAGGACGCCGCGGCGGCGATCGCCGAGCCGCTCGACGTCTACCGCGCGTTCTTCCTGAACGACCGGCGGTTCATCGGCGGCGACACGCCCTCGATCGCCGACATCCGCCTGGCCGCGACGCTCGAGTTCCTGCGCGCGATCGACTACGACTTCCCGGCCTGGGCCGAGGAGTACATGACCGCGATGGAGACGACCCTCGGCGACGCGTACTCCGAGCCCGCCGCGGACGTGCGCGGGTTCGTCGCCCAGGCGAAGGGCGGGTGATCGCCGGCCGCGAGTGTCGTGAGTCGGAAGTTCGGATGCAGAATGCGGGATGCATCGGCGGTTGTGGGGTGGGATGCAGCCTGTGCCGGTGGCCAGGCACGTCGGCGGCCAGCCCGCAGACTGCGTGCGAACGAACGATTCAGGACACTAGTCCACCGGCGGCGCCGCCGGCACCGCGACCTCATCCGCGATGCCGCCGAGCTCCGGCGCCACCGGCCCCTCGTCGAGCAGCGCCGGTCGCTCGTGCTCGGCCGCCGGCCCGGGCGTCTGCTCAGCGATCTCGGCCGCCGCCGCGGCTGCGGCGCCCACGCCCCGCAGCAGGTCGGTCGGCAGCGGGAACACGATCGTCGAGCTCTGATTGCTGCTGACGTCGATGAGCGTCTGGAGGTAGCGCAGCTGGATCGTCACCGGGTTGCGGCTGATCACGTCGGCCGCGTCGCCGAGCCGCGCGGCGGCCTGGAACTCGGCCTCGGCGTTGATGACCTTCGCGCGGCGCTCGCGCTCGGCCTCGGCCTGGCGGGCGATCGCATGCTGCATCCGCTCGGGGATCTCGACGTCCTTGATCTCGACGGTCGTGACCTTCACGCCCCACGGCTCGGTCTGGTCGTCGATGATCTGCTGCAGGTGGGCGTTGATCCGCTCGCGCTCGCCGAGCAGGTCGTCGAGCTCGGCCTTGCCGAGCACGGAGCGCAGCGTCGTCTGGGCGATCTGCGAGGTGGCGGCGAGCACGTTCTCGATCTCGACGACCGCGCGGATCGGATCGACGACCCGGTAGTAGGCGACCGCCGTGACGCGCGTCGGCACGTTGTCACGCGTGATGACGTCCTGCGCCGGCACCTTCAGCGTCACCGTCCGCAGGCTCACGCGCTCCATCCGGTCGACGATCGGGCGCAGCAGCAGCAGCCCCGGACCACGCTCGCGCGTCACGCGCCCGAGGCGGAACACGACGCCGCGCTCGTACTCGCGCAGCACGCGGACGGAGGCCGCCGCGAGCGCGAACAGCGCGGCGGCGAGGCATAGCACGGCGACGACGATCCCGAGGATCATGCGACCAGCTCCCAGTCTTCGGCCGGGCGCACCGAGAGTGTCAGCCCGTTCACCTGCTCGACGACCACCGGGTCGCCCTCGTGCAGCTCGCGCGGCTCCTCCTCGCCCCAGCCGCGCCGGGCACGCCAGAGCGCGCCCTCGACGAACACCTGACCGGCCGGCTCGCTCCACTCGCGCACGACCCCGACGCGGCCACAGAGCGCCTCGCTCCCGGAGCGCACGCGCGCGCGCCGCACGGAAGCCGCCGTCTGCGTGGCGATCACGATCACGCCGGCCGACGCCGCGCCGAGCCCGATCGCGACCGGAACCGCGACCGCCGCACCGCCGCCCAGCGCACCGATCACGACGACCCCGCCCGCGACGAGCGCGATCCCGCCGAACACGCCGAGGATCCCGCCGGGCAGGTGGCTTTCGGCCACGAGCAGCGCGACTCCGACGATCAAGAGCACGAGACCGAGAGCGGTCATGTCAGTCAGATACCTCCACGTCGATCATACGCCCGTCGTGGCGGCCGCTCCCCCGGTTGCGCGCCGGGTTGCGGCGGAGTACTGCGGCAGGCGCCCGGACGCTCCTCTAGCCTGCGGGAATGCTGCGGTTCAGCGCTCGGATCCGGCGCGCGGCGACGACCCTCGCGGTCCTCGCGACGCCCCTCGCCGCCGCGCCGGCGGCCCATGCATCGCTGACGCTCTGGCCGACCTGCACGTCGCCCCCCGGCGGCGACTACGCGCGCTGCGAGCATGGCGCATTCCCGCAGTCGATCGTCGGCGGTCCCGACGGCGCGCTGTGGTTCACGACGGCGCGCGCCGACCTCGGGCGCGTCACGACCGCCGGCGCGTTCGCCCAGGTTCCCGTCCCGCTCGGCGCCGGCGGCGCCGAGCTCATGGGCGGGCTCACGGTCGGACCGGACGGTGCCCTGTGGTTCCCCGCCGCGTTCGGCACGCCCTACCTCTACCGCGCGACGCCCACGGCGCCCCCCGCGTTCAGCTCGGCCCTGACCCCCGGCGACACGCAGCCGCGCCAGGCGCTGCTCGGTCCCGACGGCGCGCTGTGGCTCGCCGAGGCGAGGTCGAACGCACTCGGGCGCTACGTCCCGGCGGGCGGCGCGTACACGCCGTTCCCGCTGCCGCCGAAGCCCGCGGGCACGTTCGTCGGGCCGCTCGGGGTCGCGAACGGCCCCGACGGGCGCCTCTGGATCCCGCGGCCGAAGGACCTCCTCGCCGTGACGACCGCGGGCGTCGCGACGACCTACACGATCCCGGGCGTCGAGCCCGAGCAGGTGGCTGCCGGCCCGGACGGGGCGATGTGGGTCGCGGCGTTCGGCTCGGACAAGATCGCGCGCGTGACGACGGGCGGCGCGGCGACCGTGTTCCCGCTGCCCGCGGGCTCGGGGCCGGCCTCCGTCACCAGCGGCCCGGACGGCGCACTCTGGATCGGGCTCGGAAAGGGCTCCTCGGGGATCATGCGCATGACGACCGGCGGCTCGTGGACCGTCACGCCGTTGATGTTCAGCTCGCAGGTGAGCTCGATCACGACCGGCCCGGACGGCGCGATCTGGTTCGCCGACCTCGCCGGCAGCCGTATCGGGCGCCTGACGCTCGGCGACCTCGCCGCACCCGCGGTGGTCTCGCTGACCCCCTCGGCCGGTCCGCCCGGCGCCGTGATCCAGGTCGCCGGCGACGGACTCACGCGCGCGAGCGCCGTGCGCGTCGGGGGGCGTACGGCCGCCTTCAAGCGCTCGGGCGGCCGCCTTGCCGTGACGGTCCCCGCGGGAGCCGGCGCGGCGCCCGTCGTCGTCACGACGCCGTCGGGTCGCTCGGTGCCCACCGACGCCGCGACGTTCAGCTACACGACGAGCGCGGTCCCGGTGCCGAGTCCACCGCCGGTGGTCGCCGCACCGACCGTCGACCTCGGCTCGGCGACACTCGCCGGCGACGGGACGCTCACGGTCGCCGTGCGCACGACGGCCGCGGTGCCGTTCGACCTCGCCGCCGCGCTGCCGCTGAACGGCAGGCGCGGGCGGATCTCCGCGCGGGCGAGCGCGAAGCTCCGGATCCCCAGGGCCGGGACCGCGAAGGGCCGCTTCGTGCGCACCGGCCGCACGCGCGTGCGCGTGCGCCTGTCGAACGCCGCGCGGCGGTCGATCGCACGCGCCGGAAGGCGCCGCGTCGCGCTCGAGGTCGGCGTGCGGCTGCGCCTCGGCGGCGGTCAGACGAGCGTCGGGCAGCGCACATATCGCCTCCGCGGACGCTGAGCGTTTCAGCGGCGGCTCACGCGTTCCACACATTCCCTTAAGCGAAAGACGCCACTCTGTGCGTCATGCCCGCCACCCCGCCGCCGCTGTGGGCGGATCCTGCCGCCCGCGAGCCCGAGCGCGCGTGGCTCGAGGAGCCGACCCAACCGCAGCGCCCGACTCCGCCCCCCGAGAACCCTGAGCCCCCGCGCCGGCGTGGTCGCCGCTCGCTGATCGCGGGCCTCGCGACGCTCGCGCTGATCGTCGCCGGCGTGACCGGCGCGCTGCTCTTCGGCGGCGGCTCGAGCGAGCAGCAGGCCGCCGCCCCGCTGCCCGCCATCACCGGGCGGCGCGCTCCAGCAGAGCCGCGTCGGCTCGATCTATGCCGCGGTCTCCAGCGGCGTCGTCCAGGTCCGCACGACCGTCGGCTCGGGCACCGGCTTCGTCATCAAGGACGACGGCACGATCGTCACGAACGCGCACGTCGTCAGCGGCGCATCCTCGGCGAAGGTCGTCTTCGACGACTCCGGCAAGCCGGTCGAGGCCCGCGTCCTCGGGCGTGACGAGTCCTCGGACCTCGCGGTCCTGAAGGTCGACCCGTCCGAGGCGCCGAAGCTGCGCCCGCTCGCGTTCGCCGACTCCGACACCGTCCAGGTCGGCGACAACGCGATCGCGATCGGCTACCCGCTCGGCCTCGACCGGACGGTCACCGCCGGCATCGTCAGCGGCCTCGGCCGCGAGATCACGCGCCCCCAACGGCTTCAGCATCGACAAGGTCATCCAGACCGACGCCCCGATCAACCCCGGCAACTCGGGCGGCCCGCTGCTCGATGCCAAGGGCCGCGTGATCGGCGTGAACTCGCAGATCGCGACCGCCGGCAGCGGTCAGGGCAACGTCGGCATCGGCTTCGCGATCCCCTCGAACACCGTCCGCGACGTCGTGCCCCAGCTCGAGACGGGCGAGACCGTCGCGCACGCGTTCCTCGGCGTCTCGACCTCCGGCTCCCCGACGGGCTCGGGCGCGCTCGTGCGCCAGGTCACGCCGAACGGCCCGGCCGCCAAGGCCGGCCTGCAGGCCTCGACCTCGCCCACCGGCGAGGGCGGTGACGTGATCGTCGCCGTCGACGGCAAGCCGGTCACCTCGCCGGACGACGTCATCAGCGCCGTCAGCGCCAAGCGCCCCGGTGACCAGATCACCGTCGTCGCGCTGCGCGACGGGCGCCGCGTGACGATCGACGTGACGCCTCGGAACCCGCCCGAAGAGCGCCCCCGTAGTCCGCACCATGGACATGACGTTCGCCACCCCGCTCATGCTGCTGGGCCTGCTCGTGATCGCCGCGTCCGCGGTGCTGTACGTCGTCGGCCCAGCGCCGCCGCGGCCCCGGTCAGGAGGCGTTCGCGAGCGCCGCGCTCGTGCCCGCCGTGACCCCGCGCCGCCCGCGCTGGCGCCGGCACCTGCCGTTCGCGCTCTACGCACTCGCGGGCGCCGTGCTCGTCGTCGCACTCGCCAAGCCGCAGAAGACCGTCGCGGTGCCGGTCGAGCAGGCGACGATCATGCTCGTCACCGATCACTCGCGCTCGATGCAGGCGACTCGACCTCAAGCCGAACCGGCTCGTCGCGGCCCGCGTCGCCGCCGAGCGCTTCCTCGACCAGGTGCCCAAGACCGTGCGCGTCGGCGCGGTCGCGTTCAACCACCGCGCACAGCTGCTGCAGGGCCCGACGACCGACCGCGACGCCGTCCGCCAGGCGCTCGCCGGGCTGAAGGCCGAGGGCGGCACGGCGACCGGCGAGGGCCTGTTCCTCGGCGCTCGCCGCCGCGCGCCAGCCGGCGCTCCCCGGCCAGAAGCCGCCGCCCGCCGCGATCGTGCTGCTCGCCGACGGCAAGGCCTCCAACGGCCGTGACCTGCTCGAGGTCGCCCAGGAGGCCAAGAAGGCCGGCATCCCCGTGCACACCGTCGCGCTCGGCACGCGCTCCGGCGCGCTGCCCGGCGGCGGCACCGCGACCACCGACCTCGAGACGCTGCGCCAGGTCGCCGAGGTCTCCGGCGGCCGGTTCCGCACCGCGGCCGACGCCGACCAGCTGCGCGTCGGTCTACGACGAGCTCGGCTCGCGGCTGAGCACGAAGGACGAGCGCCGCCAGGTGACCGCCGCCGCCGCCGGCGGCGGCCTGCTGCTGCTGCTCGCCGGCGCCGGCTTCTCCCTCTTCACCTTCGGGCGACTGCCCTGACCTGCCCATCTCGACCCGAGGACCACCACATGACCGATCACGACGACATCACCAAGCCCACCGCCGTTCCTCACGCCCGACCCGGCCGGACGCAGGCCCGCCCGTCGGCGACCGTCGCCGCACGTCTCGGCGCCCGACCGCAACGCCGCGCTCGAGGCCGCCGCCGCGCTCGAGGAGGTTCTGCACGAGACCAAGCGGGTCATCGTCGGCCAGGACGCGATGCTCGAGCGCGTGCTCGTCGCGCTGCTCGCCGACGGCCACGTGCTGCTCGAGGGCGTCCCCGGCCTCGCGAAGACGCTGACCGTCAAGACGCTCGCGCAGCGTGCTCGGCGGAACGTTCAGCCGCGTGCAGTTCACGCCCGACCTCGTCCCCGCCGACCTCGTCGGCACGCGCGTCTGGCGCCCGGACACCGGCACGTTCGACACCGAGCTCGGCCCGGTCTTCGGCAACCTGCTGCTCGCCGACGAGATCAACCGCGCGCCCGCGAAGGTCCAGTCGGCGCTGCTCGAGGTCATGCAGGAGCAGCAGGTCACGATCGGCGGCCAGACGTTCCCGGTGCCCTCGCCGTTCCTCGTGCTCGCGACGCAGAACCCGATCGAGTCCGAGGGCACGTACCCGCTGCCCGAGGCCCAGGTCGACCGCTTCCTGCTGAAGATCCTCGTCGACTACCCGAGCCTCGAGGACGAGTCGGCGGTCGTCGCGCGCGTCATCGCCGGTGAGCCCGAGGTGCGCCAGGTGCTCGAGACCGAGCGACCTGCTGCAGCACCGCGAGACCGTCCGCGCGGTCGCCGTCGAGCGCCGCGACACGGCCTACGCCGTCGCGCTCGCCGACGCAACGCGCCACCCAGCGGCCTACGGCCTCGGCGACCTCGAGGGCCGGATCGAGGTCGGCGCCAGCCCCGCGCGGGCCGATCGGCCTCGTGCAGGCCGCCCAGGCGCTCGCGCTGCTGCGCGGCCGCGGCTACGTCACCTCGCGCGACATCCGCGACGTCGCGCCCGACGTGCTGCGCCACCGGCTCGTCCTGAGCTACGAGGCGCACGCCGACGGCGTCACCGCCGACGCGATCCTCGCGCGCGTGCTCGAGGCCGTCGAGGCCCCGGCGATGCGCCGCGAGGGCGCCGCGTGAGCCACGGCGCTCGTCGCCCCGCCCGGCCGTCAGGGCCCGGGGCCGATGCCGGCGGCCGCGGTCGCCGCGCTCGACCTCGCGCTCGTGCGGCGCGCCGGCGGCCGCCTGCCCGGAGAGCACCGCGGCATCGGCGTCGGCGTCGGGCACCGAGCTCGCGCAGCTGCGTCCCTACCAGGTCGGCGACGACGTGCGGATGATCGACCCGGCGGCGAGCGCCCGCACCGGCGTGCCGCACGTGCGCCAGCACGTGCCCGAGCGCGCGCTGACGACCTGGATCGTCGTGGACCTCTCGCCGTCGATGGCATTCGGCACGCACCGGGCGCCTGAAGAGCGACGTCGCCGAGGGCGTGACGAAGGTCGTCTCGCGCCTGGGCGTGCGCCGCGGCGGGCGCGTCGGCATCGTCGCCGCCGGCGCGCCGGCACCCGATCGTGCTGCCGCCCGCAGGCGGGCGCCGCGCGCTCGGCGCGGTCGACCGCCTGCTCGCCGCAGGGCGTCGCACCCGACGGCGCACCGCGCGAGGGCCTCGCGGAGGCGCTGATCCGCGTGCGCGGCCTCGCGCGCCAGCCGGGCCTCGTCGTCGTCGCCTCCGACCTGCGCGACAGACGGCCCTGGTCGCGCGCGCTGCGCCTGCTCGTCGCCTCCGGCCAGCAGGTCGTCGCCGTCGAGATCCTCGACCCGCGGGAGCTCGAGCTGCCCGACGGCGGCGTGCTGTCGCTCGTCGACCCCGAGACCGGGCGCCTCGTCGAGGTCGACACGCGCTCGAACCGCCTGCGCGCGGCGTTCGCCGACGCCGAGGCGCGAGCGGCGCGAACGACTCGCCACCGAGCTGCGCCGCGCCGGCGCTCGCCACGCCGTCGTGCGCACCGACGGCGACTGGCTGCGCGACCTCGGGAGTCACCTGGCATGAGCTTCGCGTCGCCGATCTGGCTGCTCGCGCTGCTGCGTCCTGCCGCTCGGCGCGCTCGCGCTGCACGCCGCGCGCGGTCGCCGCCGCCGCTACGCGCTGCGCTTCCCCGCGGTCGCGACGGTCGCCGCAGTCCTCCCGGCGGTCCCGGCCTGGCGCCGCTGGCTGCCCGCCGCGCTGCTCGCCCTCGCCGTCTGCGCGCTCGCGCTCGCGCTCGCCAAGCCCGAGCGGACCGTCGCGCGTCCCGGTCGAGCAGGCCTCGGTCGTGCTCGTCAGCGACGCGTCCGGCTCGATGGCCGCCACCGACGTCGAGCCGACCCGCCTGGACGCCGCGCGCTCGGCCGCCAAGACGTTCCTCGGCAAGGTCCCGAAGTCGCTGCGCGTCGGGCTCGTCGGCTACTCGAGCGTGCCGCACACGATCCTGCGCCCGACCGTCGACCGCGACACGCTGCGCGCGACGCTCGACGGGCTCGATCGCCGACGGCGGCACCGCCACCGGCGACGCGCTCGCTGCGGCGCTCGAGACGCTGAAGCCGGCGAACCCGAAGGCCAAGCGCCCGCCGGCCGCGATCGTCCTGCTCTCCGACGGCGCGACGACCGACGGCCAGGACCCGGTCCTCGTCGCGCGCGAGGCCCGGCGCCTGAACGTCCCGATCTACACGGTGGCGCTCGGCACCCCGGACGGGGTTCTGCCCGGCGGTCAGGGCGGCTTCACGCCCGTCCCGCCGGACCCGCAGACGCTGCAAGGCGATCGCGGAGACCTCCGGCGGCCAGGCGTTCACCGCCGAGAACAGCGACGAGCTGCGCGGCGTCTACGAGAAGCTCGGGCGCCAGGTCGGCACGAAGCCCGCCAAGCGCGAGATGACCGCGGGCTTCGCCGGCGCCGGGCTGCTGCTGCTGCTGCTCTCGGCCGGCGCGGGCGTGCGGTTCCGCGGGCGGCTGTAGGGCGCCGCCGCTTCTACGGGCCGGCGGCCGGGAACCGCAGCACGCCACCATCCCCGATCCGGACCGCGGCGTCGCCGAAGTCCGCGGCGCCCGCGCGATCCATGATCCCTGCCGCGCCGCGCTGCGGGTCGCGCACCGGCGAGCCCGGCGGGCGCAGGGCGAGCGAGATCACGCGGCCGCTGAGCGGCCGGCCGTCGGGCATCACGCGCACGCGCACGAGCGCCGACTTCGCGAACGTGCCCGCGAGGCTCAGCGTGTCGTTGCCGACGAGGTTCCCGGTCGAGTAGACGATCAGGCGCCCCCTGTAGCGCTCGATCCCGCGCACGACGTGCGGGCCCGAGCCGAGCACGAGGTCGGCGCCGGCGTCGATCGCCGTGTGCGCCGCCGCGCGCGTGTCGCCGCGGTCCTCACCGAAGCCGACCTCGTGGCCGGTCGGCGTGTGCGTCGCGTCCTGGCCCTCGCGGCCGGCGTGGAGCATCGCGACGACGAGCGAGGCGCGCGCGGCGGCCTGGCGCACGCGTGCGCCGATGACGCCGAGGTCGCGCAGGTCGTCGGCCCAGCGGTAGGGCGCGAAACCGACGAGCGCGACGTGGTTGCCGGCGACCGGCACGACGCGCACGGATCCGGTGAGCCCGGTCCATGCCATCTCCGCGCCGTCGAGCGCCGCCGTCGTCTCGCCCAATCCTCCGGGCCCCGCGTCGAACGAGTGGTTGTTCGCGCGGTTCACGGCGTCGACGCCCGCGTAGGCGAGCTGGCGCGCGATGTCGGGCGGAGCCTGGAAGGCGAAACACGAGCCGCCTGGACCGCTGCTCGCGCACTTCGCGGTGCCGGACGTGCCGAGCGTCCCCTCGAGGTTCACGAGCGCGAGGTCGGTGGCGAGCAGCGTGCGCCCGACACCCGCCAGGCCGGCGCGCCCGTCGGCCGGGAGCGCCGTGCCGGCGCTGAGGGCGACGTCGCCGCCCCAGACGATCGAGATGGCGCGCGCCTGCTCCTGGGCCGCGGCGGGCGCCACGAGCCGGTGCCCGTCCTCGCCGCCGGCGAGCGCCGCGAGCACGAGCACGGAGACGGCGGCGCCGAGCGCAACCCGACGCCGGACCTGCGCAACGCCGAGGGGCCGCGCCATGAGGCGGGGGTTCCGGCTCGCGGCGGGTTCTCCTCGCCCCGGCCGCTCGTGCACGGAATCGCCCATGCGCCGTAGGCTCGGCCCGTGACCGACGAGCTCTGCCACCTGCCGGCCACCGAGGCGCTCGCGCGCTTTCGCGCGCGCGACGCTCTCGCCGGTCGAGCTGCATGGAGGCGGTGATCGCCCGTGCCGAGGCGACCGAGCCGGTCGTCAACGCGCTCTGCCACACGTTCTTCGACGCGGCGCTCGAGCAGGCGCGCGCCGCGGAGGCGCGCTACGCGGGCCGCGGCGATCCGCCGCAGGCCGCTGGAGGGGATCCCGCTCGCGGTCAAGGAGGAGGAGCCGATCGCCGGGCCAGCCGCTGACGCAGGGCTCGCTGATCCATCGCGAGACGATCGCGACGCAGACGACCGCCGTTCGCCCAGCGGATGCTCGACGCGGGCGCGATCGTCCACGCGCGCTCGACGGCGCCGGAGTTCTCGGTCGCGGGCTTCACGCGCTCACGGCTGTGGGGCCCGACGCGCAACCCGTGGAACCCCGCGTGGTCGCCGGGCGGCTCGTCCGGCGGCTCGGCGGCGGCGCTCGCCGCAGGCACTGCGACGCTCGCGAGCGGCTCGGACATCGGCGGCTCGATCCGGATCCCGGCGTCGTTCTGCGGGGTCGTCGGCTTCAAGCCGCCGTACGGGCGCGTGCCGGTGGACCCGCCGTACAACCTCGACACGTACTGCCATTGCGGGCCGCTGGCCCGCACGGTCGCCGACTGCGCCGTCTTCGAGAACGTCCTCGCCGGGCCCGAGCCCGGCGACATCACGACGCTGCGCCCGAAGCTCGAGCTGCCCGAGGCGTTCGAGGGCATCGCCGGGCTGCGCGTCGCCGTGTCCGTCGACCTCGGCGACTGGCCGGTCGATCCCGAGGTGCGCGCGAACACGCTCGCGGCCGCCGACGCGCTGCGCGCGGCGGGTGCGCACGTCGAGGAGGTCGACCTCGTGATCCCGCGTGCCGACGTGATGCGCGCGATGGCGATCCACTTCCAGTCGATCTTCGCCGCCTGGCTCGCCGCAGGAGTGCGCGCGAACATCCCGGCGAGGTGACGGCCTACAGCGTCGACTTCGTGCGCTGGTGCGAGGAGACCGCCGCCGGCGGGTCGTTTCTCGACGGCGTCGAGCTCGAGGCGCGGATCTACCCGCCGCTCGGCGAGCTGCTCGAGCGCCATGACGCGCTCCTGTGCCCGACGAACGGCACGCGCGGACTGGATGCCGACGACGACTACGTCGGCCACGGCCTCGAGGTCGGGCGGCGAGACGGTCGCCTTCTACGAGGAGGGACTCATGACCGCGCCGTTCAACGTCGCGAGCCGCTGCCCGGTGCTGAGCGTCCCGTCGGGCTTCGCCGACAACGGCGTGCCGACCGGCGTGCAGCTCGTCGGCCGCACGTACGACGACCTGACGGTCTTCCGCCTCGGCGCGGCGCTCGAGCGCGAGCGCCCGTGGCTCGGCGTGCCCGAGCGCCGCCCGCAGGGGAACGACGGCTAGCGCACCGCCGCCTCCGGGCCGGCCACGACGCCCCCGTCGTGCAGGCGCCCGATCTCCGCGCCGCTGAGGCCGAGCACGTCGCCGAGGACCTCGTCGGTGTGCTCGCCGAGCAGCGGCGCGCGCCCGACCGGCTCGCGCTCGCAGGCGCCGAAGCTCAGCGGCGATCCGGGCATGAGGTACGTCCCGATGCCGGGCTGCTCGACCTCCTCGAACATCGGGTTCGCGGTCGAGCAGCGCGGGTCCTGGGCGACGAGCTCGAGGAACGTCTGGTAGGGACCCCAGCAGACGGCGTTCGCGTCGAAGACCTCGCGGATCTCCTCGAGCGTGCGGCTGATCGTCCAGGGCTTGAGGACCGAGCCGATCACCTCGCGCGCCTTGAACCGGTCGCCCTCGCGGCCGAGGTCGAGCTCGAGCATGCGCTCGAGCGCCGCGAACGCCTCGTGCAGCTCCGTCGCGTCGACGAGGCCCTGCCACTGCTTCGCCGTCAGCGCCACGATCATGATCCGCCGGCCGTCGCGCGTCATGAAGTCGCGGCCGAACGCGCCGTAGAGGTAGTTGCCGTCCTTCGGGCGCTCGCGCCGGTTGATCTGGGCCTCGGCGATCTTGCCGAGGTTGCCGACCATCGCGAACGCGACGTCCGACAGCGCGACCTGCACGAACTGGCCCTCGCCGGTGCGCGTGCGGTGGCGCTCGGCGGCGAGGATCCCCGCGGCCGCGAGCGTGCCGGTCACCGCGTCCCACGCCGGCAGCAGGTGGTTGAACGGCACCGACAGGTTGCGCGGGCCGGTCGCCCACGGAAAGCCGGTCGCCGGGTTCACGGTGTAGTCGACCGCCGAGGACCCGTCGTGGTTGCCCGTGATGTTCACCATCACGAGGTCCTCGCGGCCCTCGGAGAGCGCGCCGTAGTCGAGGAAGCCGCGCGCCGGGAAGTTCGTCAGGAACAGTCCCGCGTCGGGCCCCGGAGCGGTGACGAGCGCCGTGACGAGCTCGCGGCCCTCCGGGGCGCGCAGGTCCACCTGGATCGAGCGCTTGCCCTTGTTCAGGCCGGGCCAGAAGAGGCTGCGGCCTGCGTCGGTGACCGGCCAGCGGTCGCGGTCGAGCCCGCCGCCGATCGGGTCGAAGCGGATGACGTCCGCCCCCATCTGCGCGAGCGTCATGCCGCCGAGCGGCGCGGCGACGAACGCCGAGCCCTCGATCACGCGCATGCCGTCGAGAATCCGGTTCACGGTCTCCTCCAGTCCACCATCAGGCCAGAAGCCCGATGAAGCGCCAGTCCAGGACGCGATCGGGGTCGGCGTCGCCACCGCGGTCGGCGTGCACGACCGCCTCGAGGCCGACGAGCGCGCCGCCGGCGTCGAGCGGATCGACGTCGCCGACCGAGATCTCGGTGCTGAGGATGTCGCCGGCGAACACCGGGCCGGTGTGGTCGCACCCGTGCCAGGCGATGATCGTCACGAGCTCGGGCAGCGCCCGCGTGGCATGTGCGGCAGCGATCGCGATCGTCTGCCCACCGTAGACGAGACGGCGCCCGTGCGCGCCGCGGGCGGCATCGGTGTGCGTGTAGGCGAGGTTCAGCGTGAGCCGCGCCATCTCGGTCTCGGCCGTGACGGTCTCGCGGGCCTCGACGACGAACACGTCGCCCGCCCGTACCCCCGCCGCGTGCTCGCCGGGCACCCGCTCGCGGTAGCGGGCGAGATCCCACGCGGGCACGGCCGCCGCGAGCGCCGCCCGGTCGAGCGCCTCGGGGATCTCGTCGAAGCGGTCCTGGTGCGAGGTCGGCTCGGCGCCCTCGCGCAGCGGGAGCATCGGGCAGCGCCAGTAGTCGAGGACGTGCTCGCCGCGCTGGTTCTCGGTCCGCACGCGCATCGCCACGAGCCCCGTGAGCGGCGCGCCCTCGCGCGGGCGGTTCTGCTTGAGGCCGACGATCTCGGTCGTCGTGCGCAGCGTGTCGCCCACGAACACCTGGCGCTGGAGCACGAGGCCGCGGTAGAAGAGATTCCCGCGGACCCGCCGCGAGAGGCCGGTGGACTGCCCGATCGAGACGTCGCAGACGAGGTTCGGGTGGGCCAGCGCGGTCGGCGCGCCGGCCACCTCCCGCGCGAGCGACGCGTCGAGTGCGAGGCGCAGACGATCGCCGACGAGCGCCTGGTGGAGCGCGGCGTGACCGTCCGTCAGCGTCAGCGCCGGCGCGTCGTCGAACACCTGCCCGACCGCGAGGTCCTCGAACCACGGCCCGTCGATCGCTCTGCGTCGCTCCTGTGCGGGCACCGCCGCTCCTTCGCTCTGGGAACCCGGATGCACTCGGGAGCGCGATATGTTGCCCGCCGAGTGCGTCCGCGCCAAGCCCGGCGGCGGTGCACTTCGTCCAATGCGATCGCGGCGCTCCTGCCTCTCCGTACCAGGCTCCTCGGCCAAGATGCTCGGCAAGGCGCCCGGGCTCGGCGCCGACGAGCTGGTGCTCGACCTCGAGGACGCCGTCGCTCCGGAGCGCAAGGACGAGGCGCGCGCGCTCGTCATCGCCGCACTGCGCGAGCAGGCGGGGGCCGACGGGCGGCCGGCGGTGCGGATCAACGGCACCGCGAGCCGGCACTGCCACCGCGACGTCGTCGCGCTCGCCGGGACCGGCGGCGACGCGCTCGGCTCGCTCGTGCTCCCGAAGGCCGAGTCCGCCGGCGACGTCGCGTTCGTCGACCGCCTGCTCGGAATGGTCGAGGCCGAGACCGGGCGCGCGCGGCCGATCGGGCTGCAGGTCCTGATCGAGACCGCGACCGGGCTGCGCCGGATCCACGAGATCGCGCACGCGAGCCCGCGCGTGGAGGCGCTGATCGTCGGGTACGCCGACCTCGGCGCGTCGCTCGGCATCGATGCCTCCGCGCCGTATCCCGGCGACCGCTGGCACTGGGTGCGCGAGACGGCGCTCGTCGCGGCGCGCGACGCGGGCGTGCAGGCGATCGACGGCCCGTACCTCGAGCTCGACGACCTCGCCGGCCTCGAGGCCTCGGCGACGCACGCGCAGGCGCTCGGCTTCGACGGGAAGTGGGCGATCCACCCCGCGCAGATCGAGCCGCTCAACCGGATCTTCTCGCCGAGCCCCGAGGCGCTCGCACAGGCGCGCGCGACGCTCGCAGCGCTCGAGCGCGCCGAGCTCGAGGGCACCGGCGCGGTGGCACTCGACGGGGTGATGATCGACGAGGCGAGCGCGAAGCTCGCACGCCAGATCGTCGCGCGCGGCGACGCGGCCGGCGCCGCCTGAGCCCTACCCCACGCCGGCGGGGACGTTCGGCACGGGCGCCGCGCGGTCGCGGTCGCGTTCGACCGCGTCGGCGCTCGCAGGGCCGAATTCCGCGCGCGCCTTCGTGCGCGACTGCTCGCGCCACATGACGAGCGCCGGGATGATCGCGGCCGCGACGAGCGCGAGCGACCACCAGTACGTGTTCCCGAAGGCGACGGCGATCGGGTCGGCGAGGCGCTCGCGCGCGGCCGGCGGCAGCGACTGCGCCGCGGCCTCGCCGCCACCGGCACCCGAGCCCGCGGCGGCCGGGACCGCATCGGCGATCTGACGCTGCAGGACGACGGCGAGCACGGCGGTGCCGATCGAACCGCCGATCCGCTGCAGCACGTTCAGCATCGGCGTCGCGCGCGGCACCTGGCTCGTGTCGAGCAGCGCGTAGGCGCGCGGCCATCGCCGGCATCATCGTGAAGCCGAGACCGACGCCGCGCACGACGAGCGACAACGCGAGCAGCGTGTACGAGGTCGAACCGGTCACCTGCGTGAACGGCAGGGTCCCGACGATCAGCGTCAGCAGGCCCGGCGACGACGACCGGGCCGCCGCCGATCCGGTCGGTGAGCCGCCCCGACCAGCGCATCGCGACCGCCGCGCCGACGCCCTGCGGAGCGAGCAGCAGGCCCGCCTGCAGCGGGGAGAGCCCGCGATCGATCTGGTAGTAGAGCGGCAGCAGCAGCATCCCGCCGAACAGCGCCGCGCCGACGAGCATCACCGTCGCCGCCGACGCGCTGAAGCCGGTGCTGCGCAGCAGCCGCACGTCGACGATCGGGAAGTCGTGGAACCACGAGCGCCGCGCGAACGCGACGACGAGCACCGAGCCGACGAGGATCGGCGCCCACACCGCGCACGCCGGTGACCGAGCCGGTCGAGGCGACCTCGCTGAGCCCGTAGACGATCGCCGCGATGCCGGGCGACAGCAGCGCCAGCCCGGCGAGATCCAGGCGCGCGCCGCTGCGGCCCTCGGCGCCCTCGGACGGCAGCAGCCGCGCGGCGAGGACCAGGCCGGCGATGCCGATCGGCAGGTTCACGAAGAAGATCCAGCGCCACGAGAGGTTCTCGATGAGCAGGCCGCCGATCACCGGGCCGAGCACCGGCGCGAGCAGCATCGGCACGCCGACGACGCTCATCACGCGGCCCATGTGGCGCGGGCCCGCGGCCTGCGCGAGCGTGATCATCCCGACCGGCATGATCATGCCGCCGGCGAGCCCCTGGAGCACGCGGAAGGCGATCAGCGAGTTCGCGCTCCAGGCCAGGCCGCAGAGCGCGCTGGTGATCACGAAGCCGGCTGACGACGGTCATCCAGACGCGCTTGGGGCCGAAGCGCTCGGCCGCCCAGCCGGTCAGCGGGATCACGGTCGCGAGCGCGAGCAGGTAGCCGGTCGAGACCCACTGGATCGTGGCGAGCGGCGCGTGCAGGTCCTTCGAGAGCGTCTCGAGCGCGACGTTCACGATCGTCGTGTCGAGGATCGACATGATCGCACCGATCACGACGACGATCGCGATCGCGCGGACCTCCGGCGTCAGGCGGTTCGCGTCGCTCACCGCCGCGCCTCGACGGGCGGCTGGGCGCTCGCCCGCGCCGTAGGCGCCCGCGACGACCGCCGCCTCGTCGAACGCCTCGAGCTCGTCGGCGTCGAGCGTCGTCTCGATCGAGCGCGCCTCGCGCCGCGGGACGAGCGCGGCGGCGCCGAGCGCGACGATCGCGCCGACGCCGCTCATCAGGAACGCGCCGGTGTAGCCGCTCTCGCCGGGCAGTCCGGACGCCGCCGCCGACGCGGTCAGGATCGCCGCGGCGACCTGGCCGCCGATCGCGCCGCCGATCGAGCGGACGATCGTGTTGACGCCGCTCGCGACACCGGTCATCTCCTGCGGGACCGCGTCGACGACGAGGTTCGCCATCGCGGCGAACGCGAGGCCGATCCCGAGGCCGAGCGTCGCGCTGCCGAGCAGGATCTCCCACGGCTCGGCGTGCAGCGCGGCGAGGCATGAAGTACGCGATGCCCGGCGGCGACGGTGCCGAGCATCAGCGGGCGGCGCGAGCCGTGCTTCGTCGAGATCCGCCCGGAGAGCGGCCCGGAGACGAGCATCAGCAGCGCGCTCGGCAGCAGGTAGATCCCGCTGAGCGTGACGCTCGCGCCGAAGCCGTACCCCGTCGAGCTCGGCGTCTGCACGAGCTGCGGGATGAGGATGTAGGAGCCGAACATCGCGAAGCCGATCGCGAAGCCGGCGAGGTTCACCGTCCACATCGCCCGCTCGCGCATCAGCCGCAGGTCGATGAGCGGATCCTCGGTGCGCAGCTCGAACCACGCCCAGACGCGCCGAGGACGATCGCGGCGCCGAACAGCCCGAGGATCCGCGGGCTCGTCCAGCCCCAGGTGTTCCCCTCGCTGACGCCGAGCAGCAGCGCGAGCAGCGTGCTCGGCGAGCAGCGCGGCGCCGCCGTAGTCGATGCGCGCCTGCACGCGCACCGGCGACTCGGGGACGAAGCGCCAGGTCGCGACCGCGGCGAGCGACCGAGGCGATCACGCCGAGCCAGAAGATCGAGTCGACCCCGAGCTGGTCGACGAGCACGCCGCTGATGACGAGCCCGACGCCGCCGCCGATGCCGAACATCGCGGAGATCGTGCCGATGCCGGTCGCGACCTTCTCGCGCGGGAACTCGTCGCGGATGATCCCGATCGCCAGCGGCAGGATCGCGCCGCCGGCGCCCTGGATCGCGCGGCCGAGGATGTAGACGCCGAGCGAGTGCCCGAACGCGGCGATCAGGTTGCCGGCACCGAACAGCAGCAGCGCGAGCAGCAGCAGGCGCTCCTTGCCGTACATGTCGCCGAGGCGCCCGACGATCGGCGTGGCGATCGACGAGGCGAGCAGGAACGCGGTCAGCAGCCACGTGACGCCGGCGGCGCGTCGTGTCGCAGATCGCTGCTGGATCGCCGGCAGCGCCGGGACGATCATCGTCTGCGCGAGCGTGTAGGCGAGCGCGCCGAGCGCGAGGATGAAGAGCGTGCGGTTCGGCGTCGCGCGGGCGTCACCCGCGCCGGCGTGCGCGACGGGCGGCGTCACAGCTCGTCCACGGCCGCGGCGAGCCGGTCGAGCAGGCGCGCGGCCTGCCGGCGCTCGCTCGGCGTCAGCGAGGCGAACAGGTCGCTGCGCCACTGCGCGACGCGCTCGCGCTTGGCCTCCACGCGCGCGCGTCCCTCGCCGGTCAGGTGGATCAGGACGCAGCGCCGGTCGCCGTCCTCGGGGCGCTCGCGCGCGACGAGGCCGTCACGCTCGAGCCCGGTGAGCATCCGCGTCGCGGTCGGCGAGGCGACCCCGGCGCCGAGCGCGACGTCGCGGACGTTCAGCGGGCCGCCGGCGTCGAGCAGGGCGTCGAGCAGCTGGTACTGCGAGAGCGAGAGGTCGCCGTCGCCGGCCGGCTCGGCGGCGACGCGGCCGCGCGCACGCCGGGTCGCGCGCATGAACTCGCCGAACGCATCGGCGAACGCCTGGAGCTCGGCGTCGGACGTCCCGGTTGCGGCTTGGCCGGAGTGCGTGTCGGACATCACGGGAAAACAAGGTAGCACGCTATGTAGCGTGCTACCTGAATTTCCCTGGGCCGGTCAGGCGAGCGCGCCCGGCGGCAGCACGTAGCGCCGTGCCGGCTGGTTCTCGGCCGCCGCGGCCGCGTCGGTCCGGGCGCTGTGCAGCCCGCGCCCCGGCGCCGCCGCACGCGCCGCCTCGGGCGCTCCGTCGTGCGCGGCGATCCAGCTCATGACCTCGGCGAAGTCGGCGCCCTCGGCGAGGATCGCGGCCCGCGCGATGACGTCGCCACCCGAGGGGTGCGGACGCGACAAGCGGGTCACCAGCGTGCGAATTGCGTCGTCGTCCATCTCGTGCACGATAGGGGTCAGCCCGCGACGCCCTCGAGCACGACCTTCAGCGCGCCGGTGTTCGCCGCGTCGGCGAACACGTCGTAGGCCGCCATCGTCTCCCCGAGCGGGAACCGGTGGGTCGCGAACAGCGTCGGGATCGAGGCGTCCGCTCGCCACGAGCTTCAGGAGCTGCGGCGTCGAGAAGGTGTCGACCAGGCCGGTGGTCACCGTGACGTCGCGGATCCAGAACCGCTCGAGGTGCAGCGTCGCCGCCCGCCCGTGGACGCCGACGTTCGCGACGTGGCCGCCGGGGCGCACGAGGTCGACCGCCAGCTCGAAGGTCTCCGGGACGCCCACCGCCTCGATGCTCACGTCCGCGCCGAGCCCCTCGGTGAGCTCCATCACCGCGGCGACGGCGTCCTGCGTGCCGTTGTTGATCGTCACGTCCGCGCCGAATCGGCGGGCCGCCTCGAGGCGCCCGTCGTCGAGGTCGATCGCGACGATGTGCCCGGGCGTGAACAGCCTCGCCGTGAGGATCGCCGCGAGGCCGATCGGTCCGGCGCCGACGATCGCGACGACGTCACCGGGGGCCAGCACGCCGTTGAGCACCCCGACCTCGTAGGAGGTCGGGAGGATGTCGGCCAGGAACAGGACCTGCTCGTCGCTGAGCCCGTCCGGAACCTTGTGCACCGAGTTGTCCGCGAACGGAACGCGCGCGTACTCGCGCCTGCAGGCCGTCGATCAGGTGCCCGAAGATCCAGCCGCCCCCGCCCAGGCACTGGCCGTAGCGGCCCTCCTTGCAGAACCGGCAGCGCCCGCACGAGGTGATGCACGAGACGAGCACGCGATCGCCGGTCGGCGAGCGTGCTGACGCCGCGGCCCGACCTCCTCGATCGGTCCCGACGGCCTCGTGGCCGAGCACCGTCCCCGGGGTGACCTCGGGCACGTCGCCCTTGAGGATGTGCAGGTCGGTGCCGCAGATCGTCGAGCTGTCGATGCGGACGATCACGTCGCCGGGCTCGATCGATCGCCGGATCGTCGACGGTGTCCCAGCTGCGCTGGTCGGGTCCGTGGTACACGAGCGCCTTCATGGTGCGCTCCGTTCGACTGCGGTGTGGGCGTCGGCGGGCTGCGTGCGCGCAATGAAGTGCAGGCCGAGCGCGCCCTCCAGCGAGAGGCTCGTCGCCTCGCCGGCGGCGACGTCGACGAGGAACACCGGGTGCCCCCAGCGCTCGTCCTGGTCGGCATCGATGTAGAACGGCGTGCCCGCGACCTCGCCGAGCAGCACGGTCGTGGGGACCCGGCGGCAGCTCGTCGGCGAGCAGGCACATCGGGGAGCTGCCGTCGCAGCAGCCCCCCGACTGGTGGAACACCAGCGGCCCGTGGGTCGCCGCCAGCGCGCGGATCGTCTCGGCGGCCTGCGGACGTGGCGGTGACGCGCTCGGGCATGATCATCGCTCGGCCTAGAAGAACCCGAGCGCCTTCGGGTCGTAGCTGACGAGCAGGTTCTTCGTCTGCGAGTAGTGGTCGAGCATCATCTTGTGGTTCTCGCGCCCGACCCCCGAGGCCTTGTAGCCGCCGAACGCGGCGTGCGCCGGGTAGAGGTGGTAGCAGTTGGTCCACACGCGGCCGGCCTTGATCGCGCGCCCCATGCGGAACGCCTTTGCGCCGTCGCGGGTCCAGACGCCGGCGCCGAGGCCGTACATCGTGTCGTTGGCGATCTCGAGCGCCTGCGCCTCGTCCTTGAACGTCGTGACGGAGACCACCGGGCCGAAGATCTCCTCCTGGAAGACGCGCATGTCGTTCGTGCCCTTGAGGACGGTCGGCTCGTAGTAGTAGCCCTCGGCGAGCTCGCCCTCGAGCACGTTGCGCTCGCCGCCGATCAGCACCTCGGCGCCCTCGTCCGCGGCCGATCTCGACGTAGCTCTCGATCTTCTCGAGCTGCGCGGTCGAGACCTGCGGCGCCGATCATCGTCGTCGGATCGAGCGGGTTGCCCTGCGTGATCGCCGCGATGCGCTCGAGCACGCGCGCCATGAACTCGTCGTAGATCGACTCCTCGATCAGCGCGCGCGACGGGCACGTGCAGACCTCGCCCTTGTTGAAGGCGTAGAGCACGAGGCCCTCGATCGCCTTGTCGAAGAACGCGTCGTCCTGCGGCCATGATGTCGGCGAAGAAGATGTTCGGCGACTTGCCGCCGAGCTCGGTCGTCGACGGGATCAGGTTCTGCGCGGCGTACCCCATGATCAGGCGGCCGGTCACCGTCTCGCCGGTGAACGCGACCTTCGCGATGCGCTTGTTCGATGCCAGCGCGCGGCCGGTCTCGGCGCCGGGGCCGTTGACGACGTTCAGGACGCCCGGCGGGCACGATGTCCTCGAGCAGCTCGCAGAGCTTGAGGATCGACCACGGCGTCGGGCTCGCGGGCTTGACGACCGTGCAGTTGCCGGCCGCGAGTCGCCGGGGCGATCTTCCAGGCCGCCATCAGGATCGGGAAGTTGAACGGGATGATCTGCGCCGACGACGCCGAGCGGCTCGCGGAAGTGGTAGGCCATCGTGTCCTTGTCGATCTCGCGCGATCGACCCCTCCTCGGCGCGGATCACGCTCGCGAAGTAGCGGAAGTGGTCGGCGGCGAGCGGGATGTCGGCGGCGAGCGTCTCGCGCACCGGCTTGCCGTTGTCCCAGCTCTCGGCGACGGCGAGCATCTCGAGGTTCGCGTCGATCGCGTCGGCGATCGCGTTCAGGACGGCCGAGCGCTCGGTGAGCGAGGCCGCACCCCACGCGTCCTTCGCCGCATGGGCGGCGTCGAGCGCGAGCTCGATGTCCGCGGGCGTCGAGCGCGGCACCTGGCAGAACGCCTTGACCGGTCGCCGGCGAGAGGTTGTCGGTGTACTCGCCGTCCGACGGGTGCGACCCACGCGCCGCCGATGAAGTTCTCGTAGCGGGCCTTGAGCTCGACGGGGCTGCCGGCCTGGCCGGGCGCTTCGAATACGGCCGGCTTCTCGATGGTGGCCATCTGTGCCTCCTGCAATTGGGTGGGGCCACCCAGTGGATCACCGATCGACCAAATGCACATCCGCACTAATCCCCGTCTGCGGGAGATAAACACCACTCGCGTGCAGCGATCAGGCCGCCCGCGACGCCATCGTGTTCGCCGGCCGCGGGGATCTACCGCCGGTCAGGAGTCGACGGGCGGCGCCACGCGGTCGCGCAGCACCCCGAGTGACCCGACGAGCGCGGCGACCGAGAGCGCGGCGAGCGCCGTGATCCCGGCCGCGACCGCGACGAAGTTCGCCGTGACGTCGACGAAGCGCAGCCGACCGGCGTCGTCCCAGGCGAGCGCGAACATGACACCGCCGGCGACGACGAACACGGCGAGGACCGGGAGCGCGCCGGCGAACCGGTGCAGCGCACCCGCGTCGCGCTCGCGGTGCTCGCGGCGCAGCTCGCGCGGGCTGGCCGCGAGCGTCGCGGCGGCGAGCGCCGCCGTCCAGCCGGTCGCCAGCAGGAATCCGCCCGCGACGTCGCTCGAACGGTGCCAGCCGGCGGCGACGACGCAGATCCCGATCGCGCTCGCGAACAGCACGGCGACGACGGCGACCGGGACGCGCAGCCGTGACGGCGCGATCAGCACCGCGGCCAGGCCGAGGGCGAGCGCGATCGTCGAATGCCCGCTCGGGAAGCGCAGGCCCTCGGCGTAGAGCGCGAGGCGCTCCTGCGGCAGATCGGCCTTCAGAAGCTGCGCGAGGATCGCCGCGCCGCCGACCGACGCCGCCGCGCACAGCGCGAGCCACGGGCGTCGCCGGAGGATCGCCACGGCGGCCAGCGCGACGATCATGAAGCCGAGCGACGTCGTCGTGATGACGTCGAGCAGGTGGTTCGCCGCGACGAACTGGCGCGAGCCGACGATCGCGCCGCCCGCGACGGCGACGTCGTCGATGCGCCGGCCCGCGGGGGACCCCGCCAGAACGTAGACGACCGCGAACGCCAGCGCGCAGAACGCGGCCAGGCCGACGAGCGCGAGCAGGCGCTCGCGCGAGACGCGGCGGCGCGCGCGGACGGTGACGGGCGCGTCTGCGGTGAACGACACGCCGACGAGGCTAGAACGATCGCCTCGCGGGCCGGCCGGGCCCCGGCTACGCAGGGCCCACGACGTGCACGGGCTCGCGGTCCGCCTTCCCGCGGAGGTCGACGAGATCGACCCGCGCCGGCGGGCGCCGATCGAGCGCCAGGCGCTCCCAGACGCGGCCGGAGACCACGACCTCGCCACCTGCGGCGACGCCCTGGAGGCGCGACGCCGTGTTCACGACGTCGCCGAGCGCCGTGAAGTCCTTGACCCCGTCCACGCCGACGTTGCCGACGTGGGCCGGCCCCCAGTCCATCCCGACGCCGACCTCGACGCCGGGCAGGCCGGCGTCGGCGATCGCCCGGCGCAGGTCGAGCCCGGCCTGGAGCATCGCGCCGGCCACCTCCTCCTGGTCCTCGAACCAGAACGGGAGGAACAGCGCGAGCACCGAGTCGCCCGCGAACTTGTCGATCATCGCATCGTGCAAGAGCAGGGCCGTGGTCGCGGCTCGGTAGAAGCGGTTGGCCATCGCGGCGACGTCCTTCGGGGTGCGCTGCTCGGAGAGCGTCGTGAAGCCGCGCACGTCCGCGAACAGGACCCCGATCTCGAGCACGGCGCCCCCGACCGGCGCCATCGTGGTGCAGCGCTCGCAGATCGCCGGGCTCTTGCGCGACGGGCCGAAGCCCGCGTATTTCAGGACGCGTCCCGGGCCGTGGAACGGTGCGCTGCAGTGCTTGCACCGCGGGCCGTGCGGCAGCGCGCGAAAGACGCGCCGGGCAAAGCGCGTTCGCGGGTGGCGCGCCAGCGCGAGCCACTGGCTGAGCCACTCGTCCGGCTCGAGCGGGACCGGCTGCTCGTCCGGCTCGAGCGGGACCGGCTGCTCGACCTGCATGGGCGAATCGTAGGTCAGCACCGCGGAAGCGGCAACGCTGTGCGGCCCAGTCCGGATCGCGCCCTTGCAGAAGCGCCGGAACCCCGGGAAGAATCCCGCGCATGTCACACCCGGACCCGCACGGCCCGCCCGACCGCTCGCCGATCGAGATCGGCGAGGTCTGGGAGAATCCCGTCACGCGTGAGCGCGCGGTGATCCTCGAGCGTCCGTGGGACAACGACGAGGGCCGTGCGGTCGCCGAGCTGACGGCGCTCGCGGGCGCGCGGGTCGTCGGTGAGCACCGTCACCCCGCGATCGTCGAGCGGTTCACGACGCTGGAGGGCGAGCTGACGGTCAAGCGCGACGGGCGGACGAGCATCCTGCGCGAGGGCGGGACGGCGGTCATCGAACCGAACGTCTGGCACGACTGGTGGAACGCGAGCGATCACGACGCACTCGTGCGCGTCGAGGTCACCCCCGGCGAGCGCTTCTTCCACATGATCGAGACGCTGTTCGGCCTCGCGCGGCTCGGCCATGTGAACGCCAGGGGCATGCCGCATCCGCTGCAGCTCGCTCTGTTCGCCCCGCAGTTCGCCGACGTCTTCGTGCTCCGCGCACCTCCGGAGGCGATCCAGCGGACGCTGTTCGGCGCGCTCGCGCCGATCGCCCGCCGCCGCGGCTACCGCGCGACCTATCCGCAGCTCTCGCGGACGACGCTCGCCCCCCGCGGCGAAGCGCCCGGCAGCACTGCTCGTGCAGGTCCTTGATCACCCGGGTCTTCGTGGTTCGCCGGGTCCTCGCTCTCGGGGCCGCCGCGAGCCCTCGCCGAGCACCGCGCCGCCCACGGTCGCGTGGACGGCGCAGCCCGCGATCGCCGCGGAGTCCCGCGCGCCCTGGCGCGTCAGCGCAGTCGACGACGCGACGGCCGGGCGACCTCGCCGATCACCGGGCCGGGGCCGTCGTCGTCGGTCGGGGAGCGCGCACAGGGCGACGAGCTCATTCTCGAACGCGAGGCTGCTCCCGACGACCCGGTCGAGCTCGGCGAGTCGACGCCGAGGCGCACGGAGAGCTCGTCCGAGAGCTCGCCCTGTAGGGCAGTGCGGGTGCCGGCCCGAAGACCGGGTGGGCGGCGAGCGGGCCGACGACCTGTGGTTCGCCGAGGGTGAGCATGGGAGCAAGCGTTTCGACGCCGCTGCGGTCGTCGTGCGGCGGGCGGTTCTGACGCTGCGGGCGGCGGACTTCGCGCCGCGAGCGGCGATACCCTGCCCGCCATGTTCGCTCCCACGCAACGTCGTCCCGTCGTCGCCGTCCTCGCCCTCGCCGGCGTCAGCGCCGCACTGGCGGCGTGCGGAGGCGGCGGTGATGACGCGAACAAGCAGATCACCGACACGCTCAGCGCCGGCCTCACCACGACCGACCCGACCGTCATCTGCGAGAAGACGCTGAGCACCGGCCTCATCGGCCGCGTCTACGACACGCAGGCAGCCTGCATCACCGCCGAGAAGAAGGACGCGAAGGACAGCAAGGCGGCCAGCGCGGTCGAGGTCTCGGCGATCAAGGTCTCGGGGGACAAGGCGACAGCCTTCGTCGAGATCAAGGGGGGTGACCAGGACGGCGCGCGCGGGGAGCTGACGCTCGTCAAGCAGGACGGCGGCTGGCGCGTCGACGATCTCTCGACCGCGCTGCTGCGCTCCCAGCTCAAGGCGGGTCTGGCGTCCGAGACGGATCTCGACACCGCCCTGAAGACGTGCGTCGGCGACAAGGCGCTCGCGCTCGACGACGCTGCGTTCCGCGCACTCGCCTACGGCTCGATGGGCGACAAGGCCGCCGCGAGCGCGCAGCTCGGCACGTTCGTCGCCGACTGCACCACCGAGACCGCCGGGTCCTCGGGCTCCTCGGACTCCGGCTCGGCGTCGGTCCTGCGCCAGCAGTTCGAGAAGGGCATCGAGGAGTCGCTGAAGCGCGACGGGATCTCGACGAGCGCGATCGACTGCGTCAAGCGCGAGCTGCAGTCGGCGATCAGCGACAAGCAGATCGTCGCCCTGATCGGCAAGAGCAGCAAGGAGGTCCCGCCGGAGATCGCCAGCGCGACCGCCGGCGCGCTCGCCGCCTGCAACGCGACGAAGTGACGTGTGCGCCGCGGTTGCCGCGGCGCGCTCGTGGTGCGCCGGTCCGGCTCCTTCGCGCGCAGCACCTCCCGGGCTGCGCACCGGGCCCGGGCTCAGCGCCCGAAGCGGCCGGTGAGCGTGCCGCGCGCGATCGCGTGCGTCGCGACCGCCGCGCGGAACGCCTGCGGTGCACTGCCCGCGTCGAGGCCGAGCGGGGCGTCGAGCGCATAGATGACGAACCCGTAGTGGTGCGGCGCGTCCCCCTCCGGCGGGCACGGCCCGGCGTACCCGCGGTCCCCGAACGAGTTCTCGCCCTCGCGCGCGCCGGCCGGCAGCATCGCCGCGGACACCTCGCGGAGGGTCGGCGGGAGGTCGAACGCCGTCCAGTGGACGTAGGTGCCGCCGGGCGCGTCCGGATCCTGCATCAGCAGCGCGAGCGACCGCGTCCGGGCCGGCACGCCCTCCCAGGCGAGCGGCGGGCTGACGTTCTCGCCACTGCACGTGTAGCGCGCCGGGATCGTCGCGCCCCCGGCGAAGGCCGGGCTCGAGACCCGCAGCCGCTCGGGTGCGGCCGGCGCCGGCCCGGTGACGGTGTCACCGCCGCCGCAGCTGCCGAACGCCAGCGCGAGCGTCGCCAGCGCCGTGACCACCATCGCTCCGGACATCGAGCACGTGGTACCCCTCCCGGCGCGCCGGTGCAAGTTCGCGCCCGGTCACCGAATCGTTACCGCGCGCTAAGGGTCGCGCGAGAGTGTTCGCCGCAATGGTCGAGATCGGACAGCTCTGGGCAAGCGGCGAGCGCACGGTCTGCGTGCTCGCAGAGGAATCCAGCCGCGTCGTCGTACGCGACACGTACGGCTGGCGACGGTCACTGACGCGCGACGAGCTCGAGCGCGGTTTTCGCATCGTCGGCGATCGGCCTCCGCCGTCGCCCGGCGTCATGGGCCGTCGCACGCTGCCCGACGTCGAGCCCGCGTAGTCCCGCCGGCTCAACCGTGGTGGTACCACGGCGGGTCCGCGACCGCGCGTCGCAGCTCGGCCGCAGCCCGGTCGAGGACCGGCTCGCCGTGCGTGACGAGCACGCGCCGGACGGGCAGGTCGAGCAGCGGGGCGAGCGTCGGCGCGAAGCGCTCGCGATAGAAGGCCAGGCGCCGCGCGTCGAGCTCGTCCTGCGACCACACGCGCAGCCGCCCGTCGCCGCTGACGAGCGCGTCGCCGAAGGCGAGCGCCGCGTGGTCCTCGATCCACAGCGGCCGCTCAGCGCGCCGCGGACGACCGATGGCGAAGCAGCGCCCGCCGAACGGCAGCGCGGTTCCCGGCTCGGCGTCGGTGACCGCGATCTCGGGCTCCAGGCGCCGGGCGGCGCGGTGCTCGCCCCAGACGGTCACGTGATCGGTGCCGTAACGGCCGACGATCTGCGCGGTGCTGCGCACGTGGTAGGGAATCGTGATGTAGACGTGCAGGCGCGGCGCCCGCGCGGCCAGCGCGTCGAGCAGCTCCGGGACGTCGTCGCGGCCCGCCGGGAGCAGCGGATCGACCAGGAGGATCTCGCCGCCGCGGACGCGCAGCGCGAAGCTCGCGACCTCGCGGCCGAACGCGCCGGCGCTCCACTCGGGGTGGCGCGCGGCCCAGCGCCAGAGTCCCGGGGCGATCTCGGTGACGTCGGCGGCCATCGGCCCGTACCGTACGCCCGATGCGCATCCTCGCCGTAGCCCCGCATCCCGACGACGAGATGCTCGGCGCGGGGGCGCTGCTGATCGCGCTCGCACGGGCCGGTCACGAGGTGCGGGTGCTCCCGGTGACCTACGGGCGCCGCGCCGACCACGAGCGCCGCCACGCCGAGCTCGTGCGCTCGTGCGCCGTCGCCGGCCTCGGGCTGCTCGACCTGCCGCCGCTCGACATGAGCGCCGGCGAGCACGACGATCTGCACGCGGGCGCCGCAGCGCTCACGGCGCGCCTCGCGGAACACCTCGAGGGGGTCGACGTCGTCACCGGCCCCTCGCCGCGCGACGCTCACCCCGCCCACGAGGCGGTCGCCGGCGCGGTGGCGAGTGCGATCGAGGCCGCCGGCGTCGACCGTCGCCTGTGGCTGTGGAGCATCTGGGGCACGCTGCCGCGCCCGACGCTCTGGTTCCCGTTCGACGCCGAGCTGCTCGAGCACCAGCTCGCGGCGCTCGGCGAGCACCGCAGCCAGCTCGAGCGCAGCGACTTCCCGCGCCTCGTGCGCGGCCGTGCCGAGGCCGCCGCCGTGCTCGGCCCGGAGCTCCTCTACGGGTTCGGCATCGACGCCCCAGACGCGCCGTACGCCGAGCTGCTGTGCGAGACCGGATACCGCCGGGGCGTCTGGCACGGCGGCCGCGAGCGCCGCCTGGATCCGGCGGACCCGGGCGGCGGCGAGCACGTGCTCTACGAGCACACCCTCGCCGGCGCCTGGGTGCGCTGAGACCCGGCGATTCATCGCCGGCCACGCTCCGCCGCCCGCGCGCCGGGAGGGGTGGCCGTTCGTTCCCACCACCTGCGTCGGCGAGAGCGGCCACCCGCGCGCGTCGGACGAGGTCCGGGCGGTGGCCACGCGTGCCCGCGGCGCGACGAGCGTCGCGGGCACGGACATCGATCCGCGATCGGCGTACCGTGATCGAGGATGGATCTCGAACCGGACCCCGGAGCCGTGCGGAGCGCCCGCCGCGACGCCGATCGCCGCCGCCGGGTCCGGCGCCGGCGCCTGGCGCTCGGCGCCGCGCTCGCGCTGAGCGCGGGGCTCGTGATCACCGCGATCATGGTGCCCGGAGGGAACGACGCCGGCCGCGGGCGCCCCGCACAGGCGACGGCCGCGGCGCGCCCGCCGACGCCGACACCCGCGAACGCACGCGACCGCGCCGCACCCGAGCGCCCGCGTACGGCCCTCCCGACCGCCGCGCAGGCGCGTGCGGCGCTCGACCGCACGCTCGCGCGCACCTCGTACATCAGGCGCGGCGTGCGCCGTCGCAAGGCGGTCGCGCTGACCTTCGACGACGGCCCGGGCCCGCTGACCCCGAGGCTCCTGACGTGGCTGCGACGCCACGACGTTCCGGCGACGTTCTTCCTGCTCGGCAGCGCCGCGAGCGCGGCGCCCACCGTCGTGCGGCGGATCGCGCGTGACGGCCACGCGATCGGCGATCACACGCAGGCCCACCCGCGGCTCGACCGGATGACCGCGGGCGCGCAGCGCACGCAGATCGCCACGGCCGGGCAGACGCTCCACGCGCTGACGGGCCGCACCATCCGGCTCTTCCGCCCGCCCTACGGCACGTTCGACGATGCGACGCTGCGCATCCTCAGGGACCGCCGGATGCTCATGGTGCTGTGGAGCGTCGACACGAAGGACTACAAGCGGCCCGGCGCGAAGGCGATCGCCTACACGGCGCTCTCGGGCGCGCGCGCGGGGAGCGTCCTCCTCATGCACGACGGCGGCGGCGACCGCGCGCAGACGCTCGCCGCGCTCCCGCGGATCGTGCGCGGCCTGCGACGCAAGGGCTATCGCCTCGTCACCGTGCCGCAGCTGCTCGCGCTCGACCCGCCGCCGCGCGGCCAGGGCCCGCCGCGCAGCTACGGCGCGGGCTGATCGATCTGCGCGGTGCCCGTGGCGGTCGCGGTGAGACCGTCGTCATCGGTGACGGTGAGTGTCACGTTGTACGTCCCGGCGACCGCGTAGACGTGGCTCGGCGACTCGAGGTTCGACGTGCTCCCGTCACCGAAGTCCCAGACGCGGCTGACGATCGCGCCGTCCGGGTCGAACGAGCTCTCGACGAAGGACAGCTCGTCACCGGGCGCGCCCGACGGCGCAAAGAACTCGGCGCGCGGCGCGATCCCCGGCACGTCCACGTGCGTGATCGCCGGCTTCGTGCTCGGCCGCCCGGAGGCGTCGAGTGACCAGACCGCGAAGCAGTGGCGCCCGCGCCGCAGCCCGAACACGCGCGTCGTCGTCGCGTCGCTCGCGAGCACCGTGCTCCCGGCGCGGTCGGCGGCATCAGGGGTCGCCGGGCACGTCTCGCCGGCCTTCCAGGCGACGGCGATCTGCCGCGCCGCGCCGCCGGCGACCGCCGACCAGCGCAGGACGGCCGCCTCCCCGTCCCAGCTTCCGCTGAGCGATGCGGGCGCCGGCGGACGCGCCGGCGCGTAGACGAAGCGGCGGGTCAGCGGACGCCGGCTGAGGCGCCCGTTCTCGCCGACGCTCCAGACCCGCAGGCAGATCGTGGTGCCCTCGAGCGCGCGGGCGTCGCCGCTCGGGGTCACGTTCTCGGTGACCTTCGCCCCGGGCTTCTCTCCGCCGAACCCCGATCGCGCCGGCGTCTTCGGGCACGTGCGTCCTGCGAGCAGCAGGTGGCCGGTCACCGCCCGGTCGCGCGGCAGCCGGAAGCTCGCCTCGACGTCCCCGGACGGACCGGCGCCGATCGTCACGGCCTTCGGCGCGGGCGGGCACAGCTCGCCGGGGCGCGAGCGCGCCCGGCCGCCATAGCGCGCGAGCGCACCGCGCACGTCGTCGGCCTGCAGCAGCGAGCAGGTCGTCGCCTCGCGGCAGTGCTGCCAGAGCACCGAGTTCATCGTCGCGCAGCGCCGGTCCTCATGGTCGAGACCGAGGATGTGGCCGAGCTCGTGCGCGATCACGCCGGTCATCACCGCGAAGCCCTTCGTCCCCCGCCCGAGCGTCACGCGGTTGACCGACTGGAAGCCGATCGAGGCGAACCCGTGCGCGCCGAGTCCCGGGAACACCGAGTCGTTGTCATAGACGATGCGCACGCGGGCCCGGGCGCGCGATGCGCGGACGAACCGTACGCGCGCCCCGCTGCGGTTCCAGGCCGCCGCGGCCGCGCGGACCTGCACCGCGTAGGCCGTGCCGTTCCAGTAGGAGATCGTCGCTGGGCGTCCCGACCAGGTGGCGCCGCCCGGGCGGTAGGCGTCGGCAGGAGGCGAACCGGCGAGCATCGCGAGTGCGGCCAGCCCGAGCACGGGACCGGCGCGCCGTAGGAGACGGGACCGGCCGCGATCGGTGCGCAGGGCGAGCATGTCGGGGCGCCGCGCCGAGCGGCACGCCGATACTGGCAGGTCCGCAGGACCTGTGCCGCGGTTGCGCGAGGCTCGCGCGCTAGCCCTCGAAGTGCTCGATGCGCTCGGTCGCCTCGTGCAGCAGGCGGTGGGCGAGATCCGTGAGCGCCCGGGCCGTCGCGAGCTCCTCGCCGACGGCGGGGACATTCGGATCGACCGGGTTGCGCCGCGCGAGGCCGACGCCCTCGAAGCGCTTTCCGGCGAGGTCGATCGCGACCGCCGCGCGCGTCTGCGTCTCGTCCTCGATCAGTCCGAGTGCGAGCGTGATGTCGACGTTGCTGGTCATGGATCGAGGGTACGCCCACGACGCCGTGGCGAAACCGTAGAACGCACGGTGTCGGCGGTACGGGAAGGATCCGGGCCCGCACGGCGTCATGAGGGCATGACCCTCCGCTCGCCGCGCGCCGCCTTCGGCCTGCTCGCCGCCACCGCGCTCGCCCTCGCCCTCGTTCCCGCCACGCCGGCGATCGCTGCGAAGCGGAAGCCCAAGCCGACCGTGAAGGCGGTGAAGAACGCGAAGCTCGGCAAGAAGATCGTCGTGGACAGCCGCGGCCGGACGCTCTACCGGCTCGACCCGGAGACGACGACCTCGCTGCTGTGCACGAGCGCGACGTGCCTCGGCGCCTGGCCGCTGGCGAGCGTCAAGAGCGCGAAGACGAAGCTCGTCCTCGGCACCGGGATCCAGGGGACGCTGCGCCGCCTGAAGCGCGGGACGAGCTACCAGCTGACGCTGCGCGGCCAGCCGCTCTACCTGTTCGTGGGCGACACGGCCGCCGGCCAGGCGAACGGCGACGGGCTCGTGAGCTTCGGCGGGACCTGGCGCGTCATCCCGGCGCGCACGTCGACCACCACCGCGGCGCCGCCGTCGTCACCGATCCCGGCGTACTGACCCCAGCGGCGCCTGGGAGCCGTCGGCCGGTGCGGCTCTCAGCCGTCGTGAACCATCCGTTGCGACTGTGACCCTCGTCACAGACCGGCGGCCGCCGGCGTGCCGATATGTAGGTATGACCCAAATCACCGCCGTCATCGGACTGTTCGTGGTGTTCGGCCTGATCGTCGATCGCATCGCCCCCACCCGCACCGGGGACGAGGCCGAGCCGCACTAGCTAGTCCCGCCGCGCGCCGCCGGGCCGCCCGCGTGCTTGACTGGCGGGCAGGCGTGGCCGAGTCCTACACCGACAACCCGCTGCTGACCGCGCGCTTCGACGAGGCGCTGCACTACGCCACGCGCCACCACGCGCGCCAGCTGCGCAAGGGGACGCCGGTTCCGTACGCCGCGCACCTGCTCGCGGTCGCCTCGCTCGTGCTCGAGATGCACGGCGACGAGGACGAGGCGATCGCCGGACTCCTGCACGACGTCGTCGAGGACGGCGGCGGCGCGACCGCGCTCGCCGAGATCGAGGAGCGCTTCGGCGCCCCGGTCGCGGCGATCGTGCTGGCCAACAGCGACAGCGTCGAGGCGACCGGGCGCGACGGCGGCGCGAGTGCCTGGTACGCGCGCAAGCGCGCCTACGTCGAGGCCTTCGAGCACAAGAGCCCGGCCGCGCTGCGCGTGAGCCTCGCCGACAAGCTCCACAACGCGCGCTCGATCCTGATCGACTACCGCACGCACGGCGACGCGCTCTGGGCGCGCTTCCGCCAGGGCCGTGGCCTTGCGACGCGCCTGTACTACCGCGAGCTCGCCGCCGCGTTCGAGCGCGAGCGCGACCGGCTGGGTCCGGACGCCGCGCCGGTGATCGACGAGCTGCGCCGGGTCGTGGACGCGATCACGGCGCTCGCCGAGGAGCACCAGGGCCCGGACTCGCGCACGCTGTTCGACGGCTGAGCCGGGAGGCCGCTTCAGCCGCAGTTCGGGCGCGACCAGTACCCGGACCAGACGACCCCGGCGCGCGCGTCCGGCGCTCCGGGCGCGATCGTGAGGCGGTAGTCCCCGATCCCGCCGCACTC
Source organism: uncultured Actinomycetes bacterium (assembly GCA_963787935.1). GTDB lineage: Bacteria > Actinomycetota > Thermoleophilia > Solirubrobacterales > Solirubrobacteraceae > F1-60-MAGs163. Next base: position 94,207 of record CAWBEV010000003.1, read on the forward strand.
GTCGCCGTCGAGCGCGGTCTCGGTGAACTGGGCGCTCGCCGCCAGCTGCGCCGGCGACGGGGTGCTCCAGCGCCCGACGCGCAGAAGCCTGCCGCTCGGCTGCAGGGCACCGGGCAGGGGGCCGACGGGCTTCGGCGCGTCGCCCGGGTCGTGGAGGCCGAGGACGAGGTCACCGGTGACGGTGATCCAGGCGACCCCGGCGTCGTACACCGACAGCCAGCGGACGCGATCCTCGGCCGCCGGCGTGGCGCCCGCGGCCGGCAGGGCGCGAACGCCCGGCAGCCAGCGGCGCCGGTCCTGGAGGTCGGCGACCCAGACGCGATCGGCGCGCGCACCGGCGATCGTCCGGCGGTCCGTCCAGGCGACGCTCACGCCGTCGAAGGCGACGCGCGTCGCGCGGGACCAGCGCCCGATCCGCACGGCGCGCGGACGGATGTCGTAGACCGACGTGCAGGCGTAGAGCGTCGCGCCGCGGTGCCACACGCGCCCGAGCGGCGCGACGGCGATCGTGCCGCGGCGCCGCGCGCAGTCATCGCTCGAGCGGGCGTGTGCGGCCGGCGGCGCGAAGAGCACGTACACGAGCGCGGCCAGCAGGGCCGGAAGGACGAGGAGCGACGGGCGGGGCAGCGATGCGGTCATGTCGGCTGCAACGTGGCGGCGGCCCGGACGTCGCGGGCTTTCCCGGAGGACTACGCAGTTTTCTCTGATGAAACGGGTCGGAGTCCGGCGTCTTCTCGAAGACCCCGAAGGGTGCGCTGAAGGCCGCGACGAGCGTCTCCGTCGCGCTGAGCTGCCCGAAGGCCTTCGGCAACACGTGCGCGCTCGACGTGGGGCTCACGACGAGCGCCTCGGGTGCACGCGCCGCCGCGATTCTCGGCCACACACGCACCACGCTGGGCGCGGGTCGCACGCGCAGCGTGCGCGTACCGCTGACGCGCGCCGCGCGCCGCACGCTCGCGCGGCGTGGGCGGCTGCATGCCCGCCTCGTGATCCGCCCGCGCAAGCTCGCGCACGTCCACGCGCAGGTTCGGCGCGTCACGTTGCGCCGCGTCGCCTGAGCTCGCCGCACGGCGCTTGCCGCGCCGTTGCCGCGCTCCGCCGGCGCGGCAAGCCCATGGCAATCGCCTGGCAAGTGCATCGCAAGCGCACGGCAACCACCCAGGAGCAGGGTCCCGGTCGTCAGCAACGACACCGAACCGGAGGACCCACTCGTGGCCATCAGCATCGACACCCGCTCCATCCCGGCCGGCGCCCTCGACGGCGCCGTGCTCCCCGGCGACGCCGCCTACGAGGCGGCCCGCCAGAACTTCAACCTCGCCGTCGCCCAGCACCCCGCGGCGATCGCGTATCCGCGTTCCGCCGCGGACGTCGCGCGGACCGTCCGGGCCGCGCGGGCGGCCGGGCTGCGCGTCGCCGTCCAGGGCGGCATGCACAACGCCGGCCCGCAGGGCGACCTGCGCGACGCCGTGCTGATCCGCACCGCGAACCTCGACGGGATGCGGATCGACCCGGCCGCGCGCCGGGCGCGGGTCGGGGCGGGCGTCCTCTGGGAGCCGGTCGTGAACGCCGCGGCCCCGCATGGCCTGGCGGCCCTGCACGGCTCGTCGCCCGACGTGGGCATCGTCGGCTACTCGCTCGGCGGCGGCCTCGGCTGGCTCGCCCGGCGTCACGGCCTGCAGGCGAACCGCATCACGGCCGCCGAGCTCGTGCTCGCCGACGGCGAGCGCGTCCGCGTGGACGAGCGCCACGACGCCGACCTGTTCTGGGCGCTGCGCGGCGGCGGCGGGAACTTCGGGGTCGTCACGGCGCTCGAGTTCGAGCTGCTCGCCATCGAGCAGACGTACGCGGGCCAGCTCGTCTGGGACTGGACGGAGTCCGAGCGCGTGCTGCAGCGCTGGGCCGAGTGGGCGCCCGACGCACCCGAGGACGTCACGACGACCGCCCGCATCCTGCAGCTCCCGCCGCTCCCGGAGGTCCCGGAGGCCCTGCGCGGCCGCAAGATCGTGATGATCAACGGCGCGGTGCTCGGCGATCCCGACGTCGCGGCCGAGATCATCGCGCCGCTGCGCGAGCTGCAGCCGGAGATCGACACGTTCGCCACGGTCCCGATGCCGGCGCTCTCGCGCCTGCACGGCGACCCGGAGGAGCCGCTCCCGTACGAGACGGACGCCGCGATGCTCTCGGCGCTGCCGCCCGAGGCCGTCTCGGCGTTCGTCGAGGTGACCGGCCACGAGTCCGGCTCGAGCCTCGTGGTCGCGGAGCTGCGCCAGCTCGGCGGCGCCGTCGGCCGTCCCGCTCCGGGTCACGGCGCGGTCAGCCATTTCGACGGCGCGTTCCTGGCGTTCGCGCTCGGCATGGCGTTCGACCCGGACACGACGGCCGCGACGCGGGCGGACACCCGCCGCGCGATCGGGGCGCTCGCGCCGTGGCACGGCGGCCGGCCCTACCTGAACTTCGTCGAGGAGGAGACCGACGTCGCCACGGCCTACACGGACGCGACGTACGCCCGCCTGCAGGCGATCCGCGAGTCGGTCGATCCGGCCGGCCTGTTCCGCGCCAACCACGTCATCGCGTGAGCGACCGACCGGCACCGAGGAGGAGTCTTCCCATGCACACCACCATCGACACCAGCAGCGACCGCCGCCGCGCACCGGCCCCCAGCCGGCGCGCGCGGTGGGCGGACCTCGTCGTCCTGATCGCCGCGAGCGCGGTGCTCGGCTTCGCGTTCCCGTCGTTCGCCGGAGCGGACTCGATCGCGTTCGTGCGCGCGGGCGACGTCTGGCTCGCCACCGGCGACCTCTCGCGCGAGTACCGCGTGACGTTCACCGGCGGGTACTCGGACGTCTCGCAGGCCGACGACGGCACGATGATCGCGCTCAAGGGCGTGCGCCTGCACCGCCTGGACCGGGCCGGGAACGTCGTCGCCGACTTCGACACGCCGGTCAGCGACACGCGGCCGGCCGGGCAGCGCGTCTTCTACGGGCCGTTCGACCCGGCGATCTCGCCCGACGGCACGAAGGTCGCCTACACGTACTACTACATGACCCAGAGCCAGAACCCGGGCTGCTTCCCGCCGACGTGCGTCACGACGATCAACGAGGGCGGCACCGGCTACTCGCACGCCGATCGTCAGACCGCGTGGGACGAGCCGGGGCTCGGCAAGCACTCCGGCTGGCGCCACCCGTCGTGGATCTCGAACGACGACGTCCTGATCAGCGACCCGACGCACCTGCCGAACACGGACGTGCTCACGGACACGATCGGCGACCAGGGCGTGCCGATCAAGGAGTGGTTCAGCGACAACGGGACTGCGCACCTCGCGGGCGGCGACGTGAGCCGCACGGGAACGAAGCTCGCGTTCGTCGCCGGTCAGAGCGACGAGCAGTTGCGCGTCTACCGGATGAGCGGGCTTCCGCCGGCGCTGCCGGAGGCGTGCCTGAACTACACCGGGCCCGCGGGCGGGCACTACGGCGTCCCGTCCTGGTCCCCCGACGCCGCGCGCCTGGCGTTCGCCGACGCCGACGGGATCAAGGTCGTGAGCATCCCCGACTTCGCCGGCGGCTGCACGACCGCGGGCGCCTCGCCGACCGCGCCGCTCGCGATCCCCGGCGGCTCGGAGCCCGACTGGGGCCCGGCCGGCGTGCCGCCGCGCCGTCCCGACCCGGCCGGCGCCGCCGCCGGCGCAGGGGCTCCGGGATCCGGCGCCGGGCCGGGTGCCGGCGCGGCACGCGTGAGCGTCGCGGCCAAGCGCCTGCGCGCGGCGCTGCGCACCGGGCTGCGCGTGCGGATCAGCGGCGCGAAGCCCGGGCGGATCGTGGTCAAGGCGCGCGCCGGGCGCACCGTGGTCGCCTCCGGCACGGGCACGGCCCGCGCCGACGGGCGCGCGAGCCTCGTGCTGCGCTTCACGGCCACGGGGCGCGCGCGGCTGCAGGCCAAGCGCCGCGTGACGCTCAGCGTCGGCGGGACGGGCCTGGTGACCCGCGCGATCACGCTGAAGCGCTGACCCCGCGACACCACAGCGGCATCCCCGGCGGCACGCCGCGCCGGGGATGCCGCTCGCGGCTGCGATAGCGTCGCGCCCGCAGTGAGCGCCCCAGCCAGCCGCATCCACCTCTGCGGCGAGCTCCGCGTCGAGCTCGCCGGCGAGCCCCGCGAGGCCGCGCTGCGCGGCCGTCAGGGCCGCCTGCTGTTCGCCTATCTCGCGCTGCATCGCGAGCGCCCGGTCCGTCGCGACGCACTGGTCGACGCACTCTGGTCCGGCAACGGCGCCCCGCCGAGCGACACGGCGCTCGCGCCCGTGCTCTCGCGCCTGCGCGCCGCACTCGCGCCGGGCGGCGTCGAGGGGCGCGAGCAGCTGACGCTCGTGCTGCCCGATCCCGTCTGGGTGGACGTCGAGGCGGCCCGCGACGGACTCGCGCGTGCCCGTGAGGCGATGCGCTCCGGTCGCCCGGGCGATGCGCTCGGCGCCGCGCGTGAGGCCGCCGTGCTCACCGAATCCGGTCTGCTGCCGGGCTACGAGGCGCCGTGGCTCGACGGCCCCCGCACCGCGGTCGAGGACTTGCGCGTCGAGACGCTCGAGGTCGTCGCCGAGGCAGGCCTCGAACTCGGCGGCCCCGAGCTTCCGGACGCGGAGGTCGCCGCGCGCGCTGCCGTGAGCGCCGCCCCGTACCGCGAGTCGGCGCGCGCCGTGCTGATCCGGGTTCTCATGGCCCGTGGCAACCAGGCCGAGGCGATGCTGGCCTTCGAGGACGTGCGCACCGTGCTGCGCGAGGAGCTCGGCACCGTCCCGGGGCCCGAGCTCCTGGCCCTCCACGAGCGGCTCCTGAGCCCGCCGGCGCCCACGCCGCGCGCGGCGCCCGCCGCGACCGCGACCGGCGGCGGGGCTCCGAACCCCCAGCTCGTCGAGCGCGAGCGCGAGCTCGCGGAGCTCGACCGCGTGCTGGCGCTCGCCCAGGCGGGCGAGGGCCGCCTGGCGCTGCTCGAGGGCCCGGCGGGCATCGGCAAGACGCGCCTGCTCGCCGAGCTGCGCGAGCGCGCCGAGGCCGCGGGCGTCGCGGTGCTCGAGGCACGCTCCGGCGTGCTCGAACGCGAGAACGGCTTCGGCGTCGTACGCCAGCTCTACGCGCGCGCCGCTGCGCGTGCCGAGCTGTTCGACGAGTCCACGGCCGCGGCCGCAGCGGTCCTGACCGACGTCGCCGGCGACGCGAGAGGTGGTGACCGCGGGTTCGCGGCGCTCCATGGACTCCACCAGCTGACGATGAAGCTCGCGGCCCAGCGCCCGCTCGTGATCCTCGTCGACGACCTGCAGTGGAGCGACGCCTCGTCGCTGCGATTCGTCGCCTACCTCGCCCGCCGTGTCGCGGGGATGGCGGTCCTGATCGCCGTGAGCGTCCGCTCGGGCGAGCCGGCCACCGACGAAGCGCTGCTGGCCGAGATCGCCGGCGACGCGGTGACCGTCGCGCTGCGCCCCGGCGCCCTGAGTGCCGCCGCGACGGCGACGCTCGTCCGCGACCGGCTCGGCGAGACGGCCGATCCGGCGTTCGCGCAGGCCTGCCACGAGGTCACCGCCGGCAACCCGCTGCTGCTGCGCCAGCTCCTCGCGGCGCTCGAGGCCGAGCGCGTCGCGCCCGTTGCCGAGCACGCCGCGCAGGTCCGGGCGATCGGCCCGCGCGCCGTCTCGCGCACCGTGCTGCTGCGCCTCGCGCGGCTCCCCGAGTCAGCGGTCGCGCTGTCGCGGGCGGTGGCGATCCTCGGCGAGCAGCCCGGCCTGCCGGCCGCCGCGGCGCTCGCCGGCATCGACGAGGCGCACGGCAGCGCAGGCGGTCGGCGCGCTCGCCGCCGCCGACATCCTGCGCCCGGACGAGCCGCTCGGCTTCGTCCACCCGCTCGTACGCGACGCCGTCTACGGCGAGCTTCCGGCCGCCCAGCGCGGCCTCGAGCACGCACGCGCCGCGCGCGTGCTCGGCGAGCTCGGCGCCGCCCCGGACCAGATCGCCACGCAGCTCCTCGCGGCCCCGCCGCGCGCCGACGCGTGGGTCGTCGAGCGCCTGCGCGAGGCGGCCGCGGTGACGCTCGCGCGCGGCGCGCCCGAGAGCGCGATCGCCTACCTCGAGCGCGCCCGGGCGGAGCCGCCGCCACCGGACCGCCGCGCCGCGCTCGCGCTCGCGCTCGGCGACGCCGCCCAGTTCATCAGCGGCCCCGCCGCCGAGAAGCCGCTGCGCGAAGCCTACGAGGGCCTGAGCGACCCCGCCGAGCGCGCCGCCGCCGCGATCAAGCTCAGCCGCGTGCTGCTGTTCCTCGGCACTCCGTCGGATGCCACCGAGCTCGCAGTCCGCACGGCCGCCGAGTTGCCGCCCGAGGAGGAGGACCTGCACGCCTCGCTCGAGGCGATCCACCTGATCGGAGCGTTCTTCGGCGTGCTCGACCCGTCGGTGCTCGAGCGGCTCGACGACGTGCGCCGCGGCCCACGCGGCAGCGGCCCCGGGGCGCGGGCGCTGACGGCACTCGCCGCGCTGTACGTCGCGGTGAGTGCCGGCCCGGCCGCCGAGGCCTCGGCGCTGGCGCGCGAGGCGCTCGCGGGCGTCGGGCTGCTGCGCGACGACCCGGGCGTCTTCTCGGCGGGCGCCGGACAGGCACTGGCGCTGGGCGAGCCGGCCGAGGGGCTGAAGGCGTGGAAGAAGATCGGCGGCTGGGCACGGGAGCACCAGGCCGGCCTGAACATCGTGGGCGCCGACCTGTGGGGCGGGCTCACGACACTCTGGGCGGGCGACCTGCGCGCGGCCGAGGCCTCGCTCGAGCGCGCGATCGAGGGCGAGATCCTCTGGGGCACCACGATGGCCGCCGAGATGGGCTACTCGAGCGGGTTCCTCGCGCTGACGCGGCTCGAGCGCGGCGACCCGGTCGGCGCCCGCACCGCGCTCGAGCGCAACGACGCGAGCACGGGGACCTCCGACGGCTCGCGCTTCTGGCGCATGAGCCAGGCCGAGCTGCTGCTCGCCGAGCGCCGCCCCGCCGAGGCGCTCGCGGTCACCGTGGAGATCGAGGCGGTCCGCCCTCCGCAGACGCACCCCGTCTGGTCGCCGTGGCGCACGCTGCGCGCCCGCGCGCTCGCGGCACTCGGTGAGCACGAGCAGGCGCTCGCGCTCGCCCGCGACGAGCTGAGGCTGGCGCGCGGGACGGGCGCGGGCTGGGTCATCGGGCGCGGCCTGCGGCTGCTGGGGGAGCTCGAGGGCACGGGCGGCGTCGAGCACCTGCGCGAGGCGGCCGCGCTGCTCGCCGACGGCTCGGCGCGGCTCGAGCACGCCAAGGCGCTCGCCGCGCTGTCGCGCGCGCTCGCGGCGAACGGGCACGACGAGGAGGCCGCGTCCCTGCGGGCCGAGGCGCGCGAGCGCGCCGAACGCTGCGGTGCGGACGGGCTCGCCCGGAAGCTCGCCGGCGCGGGCGGCTGAGCGCGTTCAGTCGGCGGGCGGCGACGGCTCGGCCGGTGCCATCAGCGCGTCGAGCGCGGCGATCAGGCCCATCCAGCCGGTGAACGGGCGCGGCGTGCGGCCGTCGCACGAAGCTCGCCCGCGGACCTCCTCGCCGTGGAGCTCGACGTCGAGCGCGATGCGGATCGTGCGGTCATCCATGGATGCCGGGCATCATGCCCGGCGGCCTTGCCCCGGCGTTGCCGCGGGATTGCCGCGAACCGTGAGCGCTACATCAGCTGCGAGATCAGGAACGCGATCGTGAGGACCATCGTGACGCCCATCGCCACGAGGGACCAGTCGACGTTGCTGTGCTTGGTGGCGGGCGGCATGGCGTCCTCCTTGCGGTTCGATGACGCAACCATACATTATGTTCGGACATATTGTCCAGACGCTTTGTCGGATGTTCCGCTAGTGTCGCGTCATGGCCCGGGCGGACACACCGATCGGCCGGCGCGGACGGCGCGCACCCGCCGCGAACGGGGACCTCGAGCGGGCGCTCTGCGACGCCGCCGAACGGCTCATGGCCGAGCGCTCGTTCGCCGAGCTGAGCGTCGCCGACATCCTCAAGGAGGCCGGCGTCTCACGCGCGAGCTTCTACTTCTACTTCGCCTCGAAGTACGCGCTGCTGGCCGCCCTGACCGAGCACGTCGTCGACGAGATCTACGACGCGACGCAGACCTGGCTGCACCGCGCGGACGGCGAGCCGCCGTACGCCGCGCTCCATGCCGCGATGCGCGCCGTGCTGGCGCTCTGGCGCACGCACGGGCCCGTGCTGCGCGCGATGGTCGAGTCCGGGCCGGCCGATCCGGGGACCGCCGCGGCCTGGCAGCGGCTCACGGGACGCTTCACCGACGCGGCGACCGAGCAGATCGAGCGCGAGCGCGCTGCGGGGATCGCCCCCGCGGACGGCCCACCGGCCCGCAGCCTCGCCGCGATGCTCACATGGATGACCGAGCGCTGCCTCTACCTCGCGCTCAGCGACGCCGAGCCCGCGTTCGCCGCCGACAGGCAGCTCGTCGAGACCCTGACCAGCGTGTGGTGGCGTGCCATCTACGCGCCGGCGCCGGCGGTCGGCTGAGGCCCGCGCGCGCGCCGAACCGGCGGGTCCGGCCCCCCGGCGTCCTACAATGCAGGTATGGCAACGCCAGCGAAGCGCCCCTCCCCGCAGGCCGTCCGCGCGCAGGAGAAGCGCGAGGCGAAGCTTGCCGAGATCGCCGAGCAGGTCAAGGACGGCAGCCTCGTCGTGCGAAAGATGACCGCCGCGGAGCGCAAGCGCTTCGAGAAGAGCCGCTCGGCGCGGCCCGCGAAGCCCCGCAAGACCGGCCGCTAGCCCGCAGCCACGCGCTGCTCGCCGAGCGTCTCGCGGAGCCCCGCGAGCGCCCTGTCGCCGATGCGCCCGAACACGAGCTTCAGCAGCGGATCGGCGAGCCGCAGCGGGCCCTTCAGCACGAGATCGGCGTCGTAGGTCACGCGCGTGCCGACCGCGGCCGGCTCGAACGTGATCGTGTCGAGCGAGACGACGGTCGCGTTCTCGCCGCGGAACGTCACGCTGCGCGGCGGATCCAGTTCGGTGATCCGGTAGGTCAGCGGGGTGTGGCGGCCGAGGAACTCCGCGACGAGCCGGAACTCGCTGCCGACGGCGATGTCACCGCCGCCGACGCGCTCGGCGTCGACCACGCCGGGGTCCCACTCGCGGGCATTCGAGAAGTCGCTGAGGTACGCGAACGCGTCCTCCGCGGACCAGGGCGAGTCGACGCTCGCGACATAGCGGGCCATCAGGGTGCTCCTTCGGTCTCGGGATCGGTCCAGCCGCTCATCCGCACGCACGCCGCCCACAGCCGCTCGCGGTCGGCGGCCGACTCCTTCGTCCAGGGCACACGGTGCGTGGGGCGCTCACGCCGGTCGTGCCAGAAGCCGCCCGTGCTCTGCGCGGGCTCGGGGGCGGCGCCGAGCCAGACGATCGTGTCGGCCCCCTCCTGCGGCGTGCGCAGCAGCGGCCGGGTGACCCTGCGGAACGTCGGCAGCGACGTCTGCACGCCGGGCGTGTCCGCCCAGCCGGGATGCATCGCATGCGCGACGACCCCGGTGCCCGCCAGGCGCGCCGCCCACTGCTCGGTGAGGATCACCTGTGCGCGCTTCGTGCGTGCGTACACCGCCGGGCCGTCGAAGTCGCGTCGTTCGGTCTCGAGGTCGTCGACGTCGATGCGCTCGGTGTACATGCCGCCGGAGGAGACGCTGATGATCCGCGCGGGCGCACTGGCGCGCAGCAGCGGGATGAGGAGGTTCGTCAGCAGGAACGGGCCGAGGACGTTCGTCGCGAAGGTCAGCTCGATGCCGTCGGGCGACAGGGCGCGTTCGGCGGGCAGGAACCCCGCGTTGTTCACGAGCACGTCGAGGCGCGGCTCGTCGGCGGCGAACCGCTCGGCATAGGCGCGCACGGAGGCGAGGTCGCTGAGGTCGGCGAGGCCGATCGCGACGTCCTCGTTCCCCGTGGCGGCGACGATCTCCTCGCGCGCCGCGGCGCCGCGCTCGGCGCTGCGCACGAGCAGGCGCACGCTCGCCCCGAGACCGGCGAATCCCTCGGCGGCGGCCCGCCCCAGGCCGGAGGTCGCGCCCGTGACGAGCACGACCTTGCCCGTCCATCGCCGGCAGCCGCGCGTCGTGCCGGAAGTGGCGGCGCAGGCGGTAGCCGACGTTCGTGTAGCCCGGCAGGACGGTGCGGTCGAGGATCGTGTCGAGCAGTGCGGTGATGCCCGGGGTACGCGCGCGGAGGCGCCCGCGGATGATTCGTGCCCCCCGACTACCGCAACCGCGAGAGCCGCGAGCCCTTGACGACGGTGAACACGGAGACCGTGTTCGCGCCGCGGCGCAGCCTCGAAGGCGGGACGATGACCGTGTAGCGCACGACGCCGCCCTGGCGGAACGTGCTGCCGACCGCGGCGATCCGCCCGTTGAGGGAGACGGCGATCGGCCGGCCCGAGCCGATGCCGCGCACCGTGCCGCTGATCCACGCCGGCAGGACGAGGCCCTTGGGGCGCACGTTCCGCAGCGCCGCCGCCTCCTCGAGCGTCGCGCTGCCGCTGCGGGCCGCGTGCGGGAGCGTCTCGGCGCGCCGGCCCAGCAGCCGCGGGAACGGCCCGAGCCGGTACAGCGAGGCGTTGCCGGGCGGGAACAGCTGCAGCTGGCGGCGGACCCAGGCGTCGCGCTCGCGGATCATCGTCGTGAACGGGACGCGCAGGACCTTCGCGCTGCGCCCGTTGCGGACCTGCGGGACCGCGACGCCGGGATGCGTGCCGGTGAGCGTGTGCCCCTGGAACCTCCAGCCGTTCCCGAGCCCGGTGACCTTCGCCACCGTCGGCAGGACGTCCACCGTCTGAACGGAGGTGCGGCTCACGGCCGCCTGCTCCTGGCGCGGCAGCTTCAGGAAGATCGGGACGTTCGCGATCGCCGAGAAGTTGCTGCGCGTGACGGGGCGCCGGTAGCCGCCCGGGCGGAAGCTCACCCCGTGGTCGGCGGTGACGATGACGAGCGCGTCGTCCCACAGGCCCTGGCTGCGCAGGCGGTCGATGAGCTCGCCCACGACGCGGTCGGCGAACTTCAGCTGCAGGAAGTGGCGCTGCATGCCGAGCCGCACCGGATACGCGTTACCGCTCCACAGCTGCGTGCCGCTGAGGCCCGGCATCTTCGGCCCGACGACGTTGTACTGCCGCCCGTCGGGGAAGAACTGCCACGGGACGTGCGGGAGCAGCATGTGCAGCACGTGGGCACTCGGCCGGCTCGTGCGCGAGATCGCATGGATGCGGGCACGCGCCGTCCGCAGGCGGTCCACGGCGAGCCCCGAGCCGCCGATCGGCAGGCGCGCCGCGGTGGCGCGCTCGGCGCTCGCGACCGCCCCCGAAGCCTCGCTGTGGCAGATGCGCCGCGAGCAGACGCTCGTCAGCGGCTCGAGCCCGTCGACGCGGTACTTCGAGCCCAGCAGCGTGAAGATGTTGCGCCGCTTGGAGATCCGGCCCTTGAGGTCGGCGCGCGGGCGCCGGCCGCCGAGGATCGCGGGCACGGCGACGTAGGTCCCGTCGGCGACCGTCGAGGCGTTCGGGAACCACGTCGAGCGCGACGCCAGGCGGGCGAAGTTCGGGTAGCGCGCGGCGTCGAGGCGGCCGCCCGCGGCGGTCAGCGAGGCGTTCGGGAGCTCGTCGAAGATCAGGACGACCACCGGCGGGCGCGTCGGCGCGCCGGCCGGAATCGGCACGCCGGGCTTCGGCGCGGGCGTCGCCGCGGCAGCCGTGCTCACCGCGGAGCGCTCGTGGCGACCCGTGGCGGCGGACAGCGCGAGGATCGCGAGCGGCACGACGACGAGCACCGCGAGCGCGGCGATCCACCAGCGGCCACGGCGGCGTGGCCCACGTGTTGCGTCCATGCGTCCCAGAGCACCGGGAAGCGTAGACGGAACGCGCGTCGTCGGCGCGGGTAGCGTTGCGCCATGGACGACGCCGCCGGCACCGCTGCCCTGCGCGCCCGTGCCCGCGCGCAGCTTGCGAGCGCCCCGGAGCGCGCCGGCGCCCGCGCGCACTTCCGCGCGATGGGCATCGACCCCGCGCGCCTCGACGGCCCGATCGTCGGGATCGCCTCGACGTGGACGGGGACGATGCCCTGCAACCTCGGCCAGCGCGAGCTCGAGGCGCACGCCGCCGAGGCGATCGAGGCGGCCGGCGGCGTGGCGCTCCCGTTCAACACGATCGCCGTCTCGGACAACCAGTCGCAGGCGACACCGGGTATGCGCGCCTCGCTGATCTCGCGCGAGGTGATCGCCGACTCGATCGAGCTCATGGTCCACGCACACGACTTCGACGCGCTCGTGTGCCTCGTCGGCTGCGACAAGACCGTTCCCGCCGCGCTCATGGCGCTCGCCCGCGCGGATCTCCCGGCGGTCGTGCTCTACAGCGGGCCGATGCGTCCCGGGCACCTCGCGGGTGCCGCGGTGACGATCCAGGAGGTCTGGGAGGCGGTCGGCGCGGTCGAGCGCGGCACGCTCGCCGTCGCCGAGCTCGACGCGCTCGAGCGCCACGCCTGCCCCGGCGCCGGCACGTGCGCCGGGTGGTTCACCGCGAACACGATGGCGATCGCGCTCGAGTGCCTCGGGATCGCGCTCGTCGGCGACGGCCTGATCGCCGCCGAGGACGCGGGACTCAAGGCCGAGGCCGCGCGGCGCGCCGGGGCGATCGCCGCCGCACTGGGGCGCCGGCGCGGAGCTGCTCCCGGGGCCCGCGCGTTCCTCGACCGCCGCGCGCTGGAGAACGCGATGGCGGGGATCGCCGCGACCGGCGGTTCGACGAACGGCATCCTGCACCTGCTCGCGATCGCCCAGGAGGCCGGCGTGCCGCTGACGCTCGACGAGCTCGTCGCGGTCGCCGCGCGGACCCCCGTGATCGGGAACCTCGCGCCCTCCGGGCGCTACGTCGCGGAGGACCTCGAGCGCGCGGGCGGCACGGCGACGGTGATCGCCGAGCTCATCCGCGCCGGGGCGATCGACGGCACGGCCCCGACCGTCGACGGCGGGACGCTCGCACAGGCGGTCGCCGGCGCCGCGCCGCCCGACGGTGACGTCGTGTGGCCGGCGGCGCAGCCGCTGAAGCCGCACGGCGCGCTCCACGCGCTCCACGGGAACCTCGCCCCCGAGGGCAGCGTCGTGAAGCTCGCGGGGACCGAGCGCACGCGCCAGGCCGGGCCCGCGCGGGTCTTCGACGGCGAGGAGGCGTGCGCCGCGGCCGTCCGCGGCGGGCGCGTGCAGCCGGGCGATGTGCTCGTCGTGCGCTACGAGGGCCCGGCGGGCGGCCCGGGGATGCGGGAGATGCTGAGCGTCACCGCCTCGGTCGTCGGCGCGGGCCTCGGCGAGTCCGTCGCGCTCGTCACCGACGGGCGCTTCTCCGGGGCCACGCGCGGGCTGATGGTCGGCCACGTCGCGCCGGAGGCCGCGCGCGGCGGCCCGCTCGCGGCGCTGCGCGACGGGGACGAGATCACGATCGACGTGGCGGCCGGGACGCTCGACGTCGCACTCGGCGCGGACGAGCTGGCGGCACGGCTCGCCGGCTGGAATGCGCCCGCCTCGCCGTACGACGGTGGCGTCCTCGCGCGCTACCGCGCGTGCGTCGGGTCGGCGGCCGCAGGGCGCCGTGCTGCGCCCCCCGGGCACGGCCTGAGCGCGCGCGGCGCCGTGGTACGTTCGGCGCCATGAGCGCTCAGCGGTTCGGCGGCAGGCGTGCGCTGGTGACGGGCGCCGGATCCGGCATCGGAGCTGCGGTCGCGCGCGCGCTGCACGGCGAGGGTGCCGACGTCGTCGCTCGCCGACCGCGACGCCGCGGCCGCCGCCACGGTGGCCGCCGGGCTCGGCGGCGAGCGGACCGCCGCGATCGAGCTCGACGTGCGCGACGAGGAGGCGGTCCGCAGCGCGGTCGGCGGCCTCGACCTGCTCGCGAACGTCGCGGGCATCGGCTCGACGACGAACGCGCCCGACACGCCGATCGAGGTCTGGGAGGACGTCTTCGCGGTGAACGCGCGCGGGACGTTCCTGTGCTGCAAGCACGCGATCCCGAGCATGATCGAGCGCGGCGGCGGGACGATCGTGAACGTCGCCTCGATCGCCGCGCTCGTCGGCCTGCGCAATCGCGCCGCGTACTGCGCCTCGAAGGGCGCCGTGCTCGCACTCACGCGCGCGCTCGCCGTCGACCACGTCGGCGACGGGATCCGCGTCAACGCGGTCTGTCCGGGCACCGTCGCCTCGCCGTGGGTCGAGCGCCTCGTCCACGAGGCCGGCGAATCGCTCGACGCGCTGCGCGCGCGCCAGCCGCTCGGGCGGCTCGGCACGCCCGAGGAGGTCGCCGAGGCGGTGCTCTACCTCGCCTCCGACGCCGCCGGCTTCGTGACCGGCTCGGCGCTCGTCATCGACGGCGGCCTGACCGCCGCCTGACGTGCGCGCGCTCGTCACGACGCCGGGCCGCGCGGACGCGATCGAGGTCGCCGAGGTTCCCGATCCGCGGCCGGCCGACGGCCGGGTGCTCGTGCGCACGCTCGAGGTCGGCGTCTGCGGCACCGACCGCGAGATCGCCGAAGGGCTGTTCGGGGTCGCCCCCGACGGGGCCGAGCGGCTCGTCCTGGGCCACGAGCTGCTGGGCGTCGTCGAGCAGGACGCGCACGGCTTCGCACGCGGGGACCTCGTGACGGCGAGCGTCCGGCGCTCGTGCGGCCACTGCCTGGCGTGCGCCGAGGACGCCCCCGACGCCTGCCTCACCGGGGACTACCTCGAGCGCGGGATCACGCGCCTCGACGGCTTCGCCAGCGAGCTCGTGAGCGAGGATCCCGCGCACCTCGTGCCGGTGCCCCGGTCGCTCGGACGGCTCGGCGTGCTCGCCGAGCCGGCGTCCATCTGCGCGCGCGGCATCCGCCAGGCGCGAGCGATCGGTGCGCGCCAGCCGTGGGGTCCCGTGCGTGCGCTCGTGCTCGGTACGGGCGCGATCGGGATGCTCGCGGGGTACCTGCTGCGGCTCGACGGGCTCGAGGTCTGGATCGCCGCGCGCTCACCCGCGGGCAGCGAGAAGGCGCGTCTCGCGGAGGCCTGCGGCGCGCGCTACGTGTCCACGGCGAAGACCCCGCTCGCGACGCTCGCCGCGGATGCGGGCGGGTTCGATCTCGTGATCGAGGCGACCGGCGACGCGCAGGTGATGCTCGACACCGTCGGGCTGCTCGGCCGCGGCGGCGTCGCGTGCCTGCTCGGCATCGACGGGCGCCCGAACACACTGACGCTCGACGGCCCGGTCCTCGGGGTGGACGCGATCCTGCAGAACCGCGCGCTGTTCGGCAGCGTGAACGCCAACCGCGTGGACTGGCTCGCGGCGGTCGCCGGGCTCGACCGGGCCCGTGCGCGCTGGCCCGAGGCGCTCGAGGCGTTCGTCGGCCTGCGGGTGCCCGTCGATCGGTTCGACGAGGCGTTCGGGTTCGCCGGCGTGAAGGCGACGCTCGGCTTCGGCGGCTAGCTCGTGTCGTGAGTCGGAAGTTCGGATGCAGAATGCCGGGATGCATCGGCGGTTGTGGGGTGACCGCAGACTGCGTGCGATGGCACGAACGTCGACGGTGCACCGACACTAGAGCGCCTGCGCGAGGCGCACGACGACGAACGCGAGGCCGCCGGCGCCGAGCACCCGCCGCACGCCGTTCGCTCCCGCGGTGAGCTCGAGCCAGGCCCAGATGCCGAGACCGAGATAGAACGTGGCGCGGGCGGCGTCATGGACCGCACCAGTCGTGAGCGCGCCGACGATCCAGGCGGCGAACGCGACCAGCAGCGGGGCGTTCGGGACCTGCACGAGCGGCCGGCTCGCGGGCCAGCCGCGCTGACCGCGCTCCCACAGGGCCCGCAGGCCGGTTCGCTCCATGCCGGGAGTACGGGGCGCGGGCTACTTCAGGCTGATCGCGACCGCCAGGTGCACCGTGATCGTCACGGGGTACCCGGCCGGCGCCTGCGCACACGGCTGGGCCGGCGGTCCGGGAACGAGGCACACCGCGACGGTCGCCTGCGTCGGCGCGGATGCGAGCGGCAGCTCGAGCAGCCCGCGCGTGCCGACACGGCCGGTGAGCTTCAGCGCGAGCGTGGTCTCGGCGAAGCCCGTCGGCAGCAGCGGCGCGTCGCAGCCCAGCGCGGTGCGACTGTCGAACGCGAGGCGCAGCTTCACGGTCGCATCCGCCGTCGCGTCGCCCGCGGTCCGGAGCAACGCCTTCGCCGGATGCGCCGGATCGAGCCCGATCGTCGACGCCGGATCGATGCGCAGCGTCGGCGCGCCGCCGCAGCCCGGGTCGCCGAGCACGTCCACCACCGCCGGGACGATCGTGCCGCCCGTGAGGGCGACGGCGATGTCCCTGCCGAGCGTGATCCGCCCCGGGAATCCGCCGGTCAGCCTTCCGGTGAGCGGGACCTCGCGCGTGACGCCGGCGCCGGTGAGCACCTGTCCGCCGGGGAGCGGCAGCGCCGGCACCTCGATGCTCGCCGCGCTGCCGGGCAGCAGGTCCACCGTCACGACCGTGGACGGCACGCGGGGCTTCGGCTTCGAACGGGCCTTGCGGCAGCGCGCACTGCGCCGCTCCTTCTTCGTCGCACAGCGCTTCCGCTTCGCCGCATGAGCCCCGCCGGGCGCCGGCGATGGGGCCGCGGAGGCCGTGCCGGCGAGCGCCCCGCACAGCAGTGCGGCGATCGCGATCGTCAGGACGCGCGGGAGGTGCATCCGCGGTGTCTACCAGAGCCGACAGGGCGCGCGCGGGCCTCGAGGGCCCGCGCGCGCCCGCCGATCAGTGCGCGAACGCCGGCTCGGCGTTCGGGTCGAGCTGCTGCGCGCCCGAGCGCAGGAGCAGGCCCGTGATCAGCGCGCCCGCCGCGAAGATCCCGGCCGACCACCAGAACGCGGTCGTGTACCCGTGGACGGCGGCCGCGGCGAGGGCGTCGGGCGTCGCGCCCGTGCCGCGCTCGGCGACGAACGCCGTCGTCGCGGTCGAGGCGATCGTGCTGAGCAGCGCCGTGCCGAGCGAGCCGCCGATCTGCTGCGCGGTGTTCACCATCGCCGAGGCGACGCCGGCGTCCTCGGGGCGGACCCCGCCGGTTGCGGTCGCCATCGCGGGGGCGAAGATCAGGCCGAACCCGACCCCCGCGATCATCAGCGGCACGAGGACGTGCGGCGCGTAGGAGCTGTCGACCCCGACGCCGGTCAGGAGCATCATCGCCAGTGCGGCGAGCGCCATGCCCGTCGGGACGAGCGGGCGCGGGCCGGTGCGCGGCAGCACGATCGCGCTGACGAGCGTCGCGGTGAGCATGATCGCGCCGGCCATCGGCAGGAAGGCCAGCCCGGACTCGAACGGGCTGAAGCCGAGCGTGCGCTGCAGGTAGTACGTCAGGAACAGGAACACGCCGAACATTCCCGCGCCGACGATCCCGACGGCGAGGTACGCCCCGCCGCGGTCGCGATCCAGGACCACGCGGAGCGGCAGCAGCGGGTTGCGTCCGCGCGCCTGGAGCCGGACGAACGCCGCCAGGAACACGGCGCCCGCGACGAGCGAGATGATCGTGACCGTGGCGCCCCAGCCGTGCGTCTCGGCGTTGGCGAAGCCATAGACGAGGCCGAACAGCCCGAGCGACGCGGTGACCGCGCCGGGGATGTCGAGCTTCGCGTGCTCGGCCGGACGCTCGTCCGCGAGCAGCAGCAGCGCGGCGATCAGCGCCGGGACGGCGATCACGAGGTTCACGTACATCGTCCAGCGCCAGTCGAGGTACTCGGTGAGGAACGCCGCCGAGCAGCAGGCCGACGGCGGCGCCGGACCCGGCGATCGCACCGTAGATGCCGAACGCGCGGCCGCGCTCGTCCTTGTCGGTGAACGTCGTGGTCAGCAGCGACAGCGCCGCCGGGGCGAGCAGCGCACCGAACACGACCCTGCGCCGCGCGCGCGACGACGAGCATCTCGAAACTCTCGGCGAACCCGCCGACGGCCGAGGACAGCGCGAAGCCGCCGAGGCCGATGAGCAGCGCGCGCTTGCGGCCGAAGAAATCGCTGAGCCGGCCGCCGAGCAGCAGCAGGCTGCCGAACGCCAGCGCGTACGCGGTGATGACCCACTGGCGCGCGTCGTCGGAGAAGCCGAGCGCCTCCTGGGCGGACGGCAGGGCGATGTTCACGATCGTCGCGTCGAGCACGACCATGAGCTGGGCGACGCCGAGCACGGCCAGGATGAGCCAGCGGCGCTCGTGCGTGGTGGAGTTCTCGGATGACATGCGGCGGGCCTCGCTTCTGAAACGGAGGTGGTCTCTCAACTTCGCGCGACACGCTAGCACAGAAGCGGAATCTGATATTCCACTTGGAAGAACATCCTCCACTTCGGTTAGAATGACTGCATGGCCACGTCCCCCGCAAAGCCGCTGCGCCGCGATGCCGAGCGCAACCGCCAGCGGGTGCTGGAGGCCGCGCGCCGGGTCTTCGCCGAGCGCGGGCTGCACGCCACGCTCGACGACATCGCCCACGAGGCCGGCGTCGGCGTCGGGACCGTCTACCGGCGCTTCCCGAACAAGGAGGAGCTCATCGACGCGCTCTTCGAGGATCGCGTCGGCGAGATCGTCGGCGCCGCAACCGAGAGCCTCGAGATCGAGGACCCATGGGAGGGCTTCACCGCGTTCCTCGAGCGGGCGATCACGATGCAGGCGCAGGACCGCGGCCTGAAGGAGCTCCTGATCAGCACGGCCCACGGCCGCGAGCGCGTCGAGCACGCGCGCGAGCGGATCACGCCGCTCGCCGGGGCGCTGCTGGCGCGCGCGCAGGCCGCCGGCGTCGTGCGCGACGACGTCGAGCTCCACGACCTGATCCTCGTCCAGCACGCGCTCGGCCAGGTCGGCGACTACACGCGCGACGCCGCACCGGACGCGTGGCGGCGGCTGCTGGTCATCGTCCTCGACGGCCTGCGGCCCGATCGCCGGCGCCCGACCGCCCTGCCGCCCGGCGCACTCGACGATGCGACCCTGCTCTGCGCAATGCAGGACTGGGGCGCGCGACGGCGGTGAACGAGCCGCTCGATCTCGGCGCGATCGAGCGCGAGCTGCGTGCGCGCGACGCGGCGCTCACCGAGCGCATCGCCGCGCTCGCCCGGCCGCCCGAGCGCGGGGCCGAGCTCGGCTTCGGCAAGCGGATCGGCGACGGGACGACCGAGGCCGTCAGCCGGCTCACGGACGTCGGCGTCGGCGGGAGCCTGGAGGCCTCCGAGGAGCGGATCGCCCGCGCGCTCGCGAAGCTCGCGGACGGCACGTACGGGACCTGCGACGGGTGCGGGGAGCCGATCCCCGCCGGACGGCTGCGGGCCGCCCCCGAAAGCGTGCGCTGCGTGACGTGCGCCGCGCGCGAGCGCTGACCGAGCCCGCATCGGAGCCGCCCGAGTCTCTAGCATCAGCCGCGAACGTCGCCGGTGCACGACAGCGCTCCTCCGCGTGAGCCTTCCCTCGGACCTGCCCCCATACTCCGCGTTCTCCATCGGCTTCGACGAGCGCGACCGCGCACGCCTGCACGAGCTGTGGGACGGGATCATCGACGCGGATCGCTGGTCGGAGGGTCCGCTGACCGACGGTTTCGAGGACGCCTGGGCCGCCCACTGCGGCGCCGGGTCCGTGGCGTTCTCCGGCTGGACGGGTGCGGCACTCGCGGCGCTGACGTTCGCCGGGGTCCGGGGCGAGACGGTGCTGTGCCCGTCGAACACGTTCATGGCCACGCCGCTCGCCGCGCTGCACGCCGGAGCGGGCGTCGCGTTCGTGGACTGCAACCGCGAGGACCTCTGCATGTCGTTCGAGGACTTCCGCCGCGCCGCCGACGAGCATCGCCCGCGCGCCGCGTTCCTCGTGCACATCGGCGGGCACATCGCGTTCGAGGTCGAGCAGATCGCCGCGTTCTGCCGTGAGCGCGGCATCTTCCTGATCGAGGACTGCGCGCACGCCCATGGCGCCGCCTGGAACGGGCGGCGCCCGGGGACGTGGGGCGACGCCGGCGTCTACTCCTTCTACGCGACGAAGACGATCTCCACCGGCGAGGGCGGGATGCTCGTCAGCACGAACGACGCGCTGCTCGACTTCGCGCGCAGCTTCCGCAATTACGGCAAGCCCGACCACACCGTCCAGGGGCTGAACTTCCGCCTCAGCGAGTTCACGGCCGCGATCGGCCTCGTGCAGACCGAGCGCCTCGACGAGATCGTCGCGCTGAAGCACCGCGTCGCGCGCGCGGAGCTCGACCCGCGGCATCCGGCGCGCGTGCGCTTCCCAGACGGGATGACCTCGGGCTACTACAAGTACATCGTCTTCGAGCCGGTCGAGCGGTCGACGGGCAAGGTCTACGACCAGCCCTGCCACCGGATCCTCGGACACGACATCGACCTTCCGAACACCGACTGGGTGGCCGCCAACCATTGGTGCGTCCCCCTCTACTACGCACCCGCGCACGACGCCGCGGTGCTGACGACGGGACGTGCGCAATGAGGATCCTGGTGACGGGCGGCGCGGGCTTCATCGGCTCGCACGTCGTGGACAAGGTCGCGGACGCCGGCCACGAGCCGGTCATCTTCGACCGGATCGTCTCCCCCTGGCACGACCCCGCGCAGGTGCCGACGATCATCGGCGAGCTCGACGACCTGGCCGCACTCGAACGCGCCGTCGAGGACTGCGACGCCGTCATGCACCTGGCGGCCGCCGCCGACGTCAACGAGGTCGCCGCCGCGCCGCTGCCGGCCGAGGCGTGCAACGCCCGCGGGACGCTGCACGTGCTCGAGGCCGCCCGCCGCGCCGGCGTGCGGCGCGTCGTCTACGCGAGCACGATCTGGGTCTACACGGGCGAGTCCGGGCAGGTCGTCGACGAGGACTCCGACCTCGGGATGCCCAACCACCTGTACACGGCCTCGAAGCTCGCGGGCGAGATGTACTGCCGCAGCTACCACGAGCTCTACGACCTCGACTACACGATCCTGCGCTTCGGCATCCCGTACGGGCCGCGCGCACGGCCCGCCGCGGTGGTCCCCGCGTTCGTCGGCAAGGCGCTCGCCGGGGAGCCGCTGACGATCGCGGGCGACGGCTCGGCCTCGCGGCGCTTCGTCTACGTCGAGGACCTCGCCGACGGCTGCGTCGCCGCGCTCGACCCGCGCGCATCCGGGCGGATCTACAACCTCGTCTCCGACGAGTCGGTCACGGTGCGCGAGATCGCCGAGCTCGTGCAGGAGCTCGTCGCACCGGTCGAGATCGTCCACACCGAGGGGCGCCGCGCGGACTACGTCGGCGTCGAGGTCAGCGGGCAGCGCGCCGCCACGGAGCTCGGCTGGACGCCGCAGACCCCGTTCCGCGAGGGCGTGCGCCGCTACGCGGAGTCGCGCCGAGCGGCGCTCGTGCCGCCGCCCGCGCCCGCCGTCAGGCAGACCGAGCGCCCCGGCGCGCTCCGCCGCGTCCTCGTGCCGCTGGCCTACACGCTCGGTGCGATGGCCGTGATGCTCGCCTACCTCGCCGCCGTGCGCGACGTCGGGCTGTCCGCCGCCGAGGCGCGCACGATCGCGACGGTGGCGATCGTCAGCGTCGGCCTGTACCTCCTGATCGAGCTGCAGTGGGGCAGGCGCGAGGAGCGGGGACGCGGGCGGTTCCTGCTGACGATCGTCGTCGGGCTGGCCGTCGGGCTGGCGCTGCTCGCCGAGTTCCCATGGACGCGCGACATGACCGGCTTGGCCGAGCCGACCGCCGGGGTCATCGTGCTGAGCCTCACCGGCGCCGCACTCGGCATCGGGCTCGCGGCGCTCGGCCTGAGCCTCGTGCGCGCGCGCCCCGGGTTCGAGGCGCACGAGAGCCGCGCCTAGAGCGCGACCGGCTCGAGCCCGCGGGCCGCGATCGCCTCGAGCACCCGCGGCAGCGCGGCGACCGTCTGCCGCCAGCACCCGGGGTCGCTGTAGAAGTCGGCGTCGTGCAGGAGCAGGACGTCGCCGGCCGTCAGGTCACGGGTCGCCCGCGCCGCGATGCTCGCGTCCGTCTCGCGCGCGGACCAGTCGCGGCCCCAGCGCGACCACAGCAGCGGGTGCCAGCCGCGCCGGCGCACGCCGCGCAGACCCGGGTGCGAGTAGATCCCGAGCGGCGGGCGATGGATGCCGGGCACGTGCCCCGTGGCGTCCTCGATCGACGCGGCGGCGCGATCGAGGTCCGCGCCCAGCGCGCGTGGCGGAACCCGCAGCTGCACGTGGTGGCGATACCCGTGGACCGCGACCGTGTGCCCGGCGGCGGCGATCTCGGCGGCGAGCGCCGGGCGGGCGTCGACCTGTTCGCCGACGAGGAAGAACGTCGCGTGGGCGCCGGCGTTCGCGAGCGCCTCGAGCACGGCCGGCGTTCCCTGCGGATGCGGCCCGTCGTCGAAGGTCAGCGCGACCCCGGCGAGCTCGGGCGCGCGCCGCGACACCCCGAGCACGGCGGCCACGGGCGCGGCGACCGGCGCGAGCGCGGGCAGCGCCCAGGCGACGCCCCCGGCCGCCGCGACGCCCGCGAGCGCCCGTCTCATGCGGCGCCCGCCGCGGCGGGCGCCGGAGCCGGCGCGGAAACCAGCGCGAGGATCTCGGCCGCGGCGCTCGGCCGGGCGGCATACCCGGCGTCCGGTGTGCCGGGATGCGCGAGCGCCTCGCGCAGCGCGATGGCCAGCGCCGTGCGGCTCGGTGCGACGGCCGCCAGCCCGAAGTCCGCGTAGGCGCGGTTGTTCAGGCGGATGTGCGCGACGCCCCAGCCGTAGGAGATCACCCGGCAGCCGCGCAGCAGGGCCTCGAAGACCGTCAGGCCCGCGGTCGAGTGCACGAGCACGTCCGCGGCCGCGAGCACGTCGCTCATCCGGTCCGTGAAGCCCAGCACGCGCACGCGCGCGTCCCCGGCGAACCGCGCCGCCAGCGTCTCGCGGACCGCGTCGCTGCGCCCGCAGAGCAGCACGAGCGTCGCGCCGGGCGCCACGGCGAGCGCGGCGCGCGCCGCCCCGCCGAGGTCGCCGACGGCCCAGCCCCCGCCCGAGACGACGATCACCGGGCGGCCGTCGGGCAGCCCGAGCGCTGCGCGCGCGGCCGCCGGATCCACCGGCCGCTCGAAGGCGGGGTCGGTCATTCCGCGAACGGCGACGACGCGTGCTCCGGGCGCGATCGCGCGGATCTCGGCCTCGGACTCCGGGTGGATCACGAGGTGCAGATCGACTCCGGGATGCGCCCAGTACTGGAGCGCCGCGAGGTCGGTGATCGCCGAGACCACGGGCACGCCGAGCCGCCCGCGCGCCCGCAGGTGGCCGACCACCTCGGTCGCGCCGGGGTACGTCGAGACGATGACGTCGGGCCGGCGCTCGGCGATCAGGCGCGTCAGCCCGCGCGACCCGAGCCGGTGGGCGAACCACTTCCCCAGCGCGCGCGACGGCGCCCAGCGCGCGAACAGCCAGTAGAGCCCGTCGAACACGCGATCGAGCCGGTTGAACATGAGCGCCGAGCCGTCGTCGGCGATCAGCACCGACGCGCGCCCGCTCTCGCGCAGGGCGTCCACGATCGGTGCCTCGACGCCGGGCTCCAGCTCGGCCAGGCCGTCGGCGATCATCCGCGCGGGAAGGTCGTGCCCCTCCCCGATCGCCGCGCTGAGGATGAGCACCCTGGTCGCCACCGTCCGGATCGTAGACTCACCTCCGCGTGAGCGACCTCCTCCTCGGGGTGGCCCTGGCGGTGGCCGCCTCCTCGTGCTTCAACCTCGCCGTCGTCGTGCAGGCGCGGGAGGCTCGCGCCGTGCCGCGGGCGCACGCGATGCGCCTTTCGCTGCTCGGGCAGTTGCTGCGCCGCCGGCGCTGGCTCGCCGGGCTCGCGCTCGGCGCGATCGCCGTCCCGCTGCAGACGGTGGCGCTGATGCTCGCGCCGATCACGGTCGTCCAGCCCGCCGACGCCGTCGGGCTCGTCGTCCTGCTCGTCGCGGGCGTGCGAATGCTCGGCGAGCCGGTCGGTCGCCGTGAGCTGCTGGCCGTCGGCGCGATCGTCCTCGGGGTCCTCGGGGTCTCGCTCGCGGGCGTCGAGCACGAGGACACGCACGCGGGCGCGGCGACGCTCGCACTGACGCTCGGCCCGCTCGCGCTCGTCGCGCTCGCCCCCTACGCGCTGCGCCGCCGCCGGCTCCCGGGGCTCGTGATGGTGCTCTCGGCGGGCGTCGCCTTCGCCCTCGGGGCGTTCGCCCTGAAGCTCATCGCCGACAGCCTGAACGCCGGCGCATGGGGTGCGCTCGTGCTGTGGGGCGCTTTCGCCGCGGCGTTCGCGGTCCTCGGGGTCACCGGCGAGATGAGCGCGCTGCAGCGGCGCACGGTCGCGAGCGTCGCGCCGATCATCTTCGCACTCGAGCTTGCGATCCCGGTGCTGCTCGGCCCGATCGCCGGCGGCGAGCCGTGGCCCTCGGACCCGGCCGACATCGTGCTCATCGTCGCCGCGCTCGCGCTGACCGTCGGCGGCGCGGCGGCGCTCATGCGCTCAGGGCCGGTGGTCGGGATGCTCGAGGCCGAGCACGCCGCGGCGCACACCGCCGAGGCGGTGGCCGCCTAAGCGGTCGTCGGCTGCTCCTCGCCGCCGCGCTCGTCGAGCGCGCGGACGATCTCCTGGGTGCGGGCGTCGCGCTCCTGCTGGGCGTCGAGCAGCGGCCCGAGGACGCCGCGCAGCACCGACATGAGGGTCCAGCGGCGCGGGATGATGATCCGCGGGCGCCGCTCCTCGATGCCGCGGACGACGGCCTCGCCGGCGACCCGCGGTTGGACGCGCTTCTGCAGCGGCCGCGGGAGCGTGGCGCGCATCGAATCCACGAGCGGATCGGCGTCGATCGCGCGGTGGACCATCTCGGTGTCGATGAAGCCGAAGTACGCGACGCTCGCACTCGCGCCGTGCGGGACGAGCTCGACGCGCAGCGCGCGGCCGAGCTGCTCGACCGCCGCCTTGCTCATCGCGTACGGGATCGCGCCCGTCCCGTTGACGAACGCGTAGACCGACGCGACGACGACGATGTGCCCGCGGCGCTCGACGATCTGGGGGAGCGCGGCCTGCACGGTGCGCACGACGCCGAGCGTGTTGACGTCGAGCACCCGATCGAAGCTCTCCCCGGACATCGCGCGCAGCGTCGCCGCGCGCGAGGCGACCCCGGCGTTCGCCATGACGACGTCGAGGCCCCCGAAGCGCTCGACGATCGTCGCGACGACGCGCTGCATCGCGCCCGCGTCGGTGACGTCGGCGGCCAGGCCCAGCGCGAACGTGTCGTGGATCTCCGCGGCGGCGCGCTCGGCGTCGTCGGCGCGGAGGTCCACGATCACGACGGTGGCGCCGCGCGCCCGCAGCGCGCGCGCGGTCGCGAACCCGATCCCGCGCGCCCCGCCGGTGACGAGCGCGATCTTCCCGTTGAGGTCGTAGGCGGCCATGCGCGTCACCCTCTCACGTCCGCCCGCGCGGCGGCCCCGCGGGCGGCACCGCGCGTTCAGGCCGCGAGCGCTCGCAGCGCGTCGAGTTCGGTGACGAACCCGTCCACGATGAGCTCCGGGTCCGGGACGAGCCCGGCGTCCGTCATCACGCCGACGGCGATCTCGCCGGCGTAGCTCAGGATCGCGACGCTCATCGCCATGTTGCCGGCGACCGGCGCCCAGACGAGCACGCCGCGGACGGGCGAGCCGGCGAGGTAGACGGTCTCACGCGGCCCGGCGACATTCGTCATGACGGTCGAGCCGACGGCGCTGAAGAGGTTCACGAGCCGCGCCTCCACCTGGGTCGGCGTCAGGCCGATCGCCCCGAGCACGCCGTAGCTGATCGCGCCCTCGGGCGAGCCCTTGATCGCCGCCATCCCGCGCATGACCGCCGCGAGCCGGTCGGCGGGCGCGTCGAGACCGACGGGGAGCGGGAGCGTCACGAGGCCGAAGCGGTTGCCGAGGTCGCGCGGGAGCGGCTCGTCCACGGGGCGCAGGTTGAACGGCACCGTCGCGCGGATCTCCGGCACGAGGCTTTCGCGCACCTGCAGGTAGCGGCGCAGCGCACCGGCCATCGCGGCCACGAGCACGTCGTTGATCGTCGCCCCGTTGGCCTTGGCGATCGCGCGCACGTCCTCGAGCTCGACCGGGTCGCACCACGTGACGCGCTCGGCCACCCCGAGCTCGCCGCGCAGGACCGTGTCGGCGTCGGCGCCGGTCAGCAGGACCTTCGCGAGCGACTGTCCGCCGTCCCGCGCGGTCTCGAGCAGGTCGACGGTGTGGCGCGGATGCGCGAGCACCTCGAGCCCCTCGTGCATCGCGGTGCCGACCGCCGCCCTTGTGAGGTGCAGGCCGGTGCGCGCCGCGCCGACGAGCGGGCTGAGCGGGCCGCCCCCGCCGGGCGCCGCCGGGGCCGGCGGCGCGAGCCCGTCGCTCACCGTGGCATGGGCGTCGGTCAGGGACAGCAGGACGCGGGCGAGCGCGATGCCGTCGGCGATCGCGTGGTGCATGCGCGCGAGGACCGCGGACCCCTCGCCGTAGCCCTCGATGAGGTGGAACTCCCAGAGCGCCCGCGAGCGCTCGAGCGGGACGACCATCCGGTCGGCGACGAACGCCTCGAGCGCGGCGCGATCGCCGGGTGCCGCGAGTGCGACCCGGTGCAGGTGCAGGTCCATGTCGAACGCCGGGTCGTCCTCCCACCGCGGCGCGACGCCGAGCGGACCCTCGGAGACCCGCTGGCGAAAGCGCGGGAACGGCTCGACGAGCCGCTCGCGCAGGACGCTCCGCAGCCGGTCCCAGTCCACGGGTTCGTCGAACCACAGGACCCCGTTGATCACCATGAGGTTCGTCGGGCGATCCATGTGGAGCCACGCTGCGTCGGCGCTGTTCATCGAATGGCGGGCCATGACGGGAATCTCCCCTGTGCGGCGCCGTCGCGCATCCGGGATGCGCCGCATCCCGGGCGGCGCTCAGCGCACGTGGCTGCGCCAGTCGAGCGGTACGCCGCCCGCCGGCCCGGGCACCGGCTGGTCGGCCGGGTGACTGTGCGGCGGCGCGAGCTCGGGGCCCTGGTAGTACGCGTCGTCGGCGAACGACCAGAACCAGTCCTCCCCGGGCTCGAAGCTCTGGACGATCGGGTGGCCGCTCGCCGCGGCGTGCTTGCGTGCATGGCCGCTCGGCGACGAGTCGCAGCAGCCGATGTGCCCGCACTGCGCGCAGCGGCGCAGGTGCACCCACCAGCCCGGGCCCTCGCCGGCCAGGCAGTCGGCGCACCCCGTGCCGCTCGGCGCGGCCTGCGGGTCGATGCCGGTGATCTCGGTCATGCGCCGACGCTATCGAACGTCCGCCGCCGCGCCGCTCGAGCTCGAGCAGCTCGTAGGCCCTGGATCACGAACGAGCTACCCACGGCCGTCCGCGTGGCGGCGCCTATCGTGCCCGGCATGCCCGCCCCCGACGCGACGAACCGCCTCGTCACGATCCCGATCAGTCACTACTGCGAGAAGGCGCGCTGGGCGCTCGACCGCGCCGGCATCCCGTACGCCGAGGAGCCGCACCTGCAGGGCATCCACATCTGGAAGGCGCGCGCCGCCGGCGGCGGGCGCACCGTTCCGGTGCTCGTGACCGCCGACGGCGCGGTGCTCGGCGAGTCCGCCGCGATCCTGCGCTGGAGCGACCGGCGGGCGCCGGCCGAGCGGCGCCTGTATCCGGACGGCGCAGCCGGCCGCGAGGCCGCGGCCATCGAGGCGCAGCTCGACGCGGGCCTCGGGCCCGACGGGCGCCTGTGGATGTACCACGGCACGCTCCCGGTCGTGGGCGACCTCGAGCCGTGGGCGCTCGCCGGCGTGCCGCGGTGGGAACGGCGTGCGTTCCGCGGCTTCGGCTGGGCGCTCGGCCCGTTCATCCGCCGCTACCTGCGCGTCGACGAGCAGCGCGCGCAGGCGGCGCTCGCGCGCGTGGACGCCGTGTTCGACGACATCGCCGGCCGGCTCTCGGACGGCCGCCCGTTCCTCGCGGGCGAGCGCTTCACCGCCGCCGATCTGACGTTCGGGGCGCTCAGTGCGGCCGTGTTGATGCCGCAGGCCTACGGCTCGCCGCTCCCCCCGCTCGACGTGCTGCCGCCCGCCGTCAGCGCGCAGGTCGTGCGCCTGCGCGCACATCCGGCCGGCGTGTTCGCTGCGCGGCTCTACGCGCGGGAACGCCGGGCATCCTGAGCGTCGCGCGGGCCCGGCGCCGTGCACGGGTAGGGTCCACCACGATGTCCGCCGCCGTTCCCCACGCGACCGGGCACGCCGCCGCGCGCCCGCCGAACCCCGATGCCGTCGTCGTCGAGGGGCTCGTGCGCACCTACGGCGACGGGCTGCGCGCGGTGGACGGCGTCGACCTCGTCGTGCACGAGGGCGAGATCTACGGCTTCCTCGGGCCCAACGGCGCCGGGAAGTCCACGACCGTGCGGATCCTCACGACGCTCCTGCGGCCGACCGCCGGCCGGGCGCTCGTCGCGGGCCACGACGTCGTGCGCGAGGCCGCGGCCGTCCGGCGGGCGATCGGGGTCGCGCTCCAGGAGGCCGCGCTCGACCCGCTCATGACCGGGCGCGAGCTGCTGCAGCTCCAGGGCGCGCTGCACGGGCTGCGCCGCCGCGAGGCGCGCGCCCGCGGCGAGGAGCTGCTCGAGCGCGTCGGGCTCGTGGACGCCGCCGACCGGCGGCTGGGGACCTACTCGGGCGGCATGCGCCGGCGCCTGGACCTCGCGATGGCGCTCGTCCATCGCCCGCGGGTGCTGTTCCTCGACGAGCCGACGACCGGCCTGGACCCCGCGAGCCGCGCGACGCTGTGGGCCGAGGTGCGCAACCTCAACGACGAGGGCACGACGGTCTTCCTCACGACGCAGTACCTCGAGGAGGCCGAGCAGCTCGCCGACCGCGTCGCGATCATCGACCACGGGCGGCTCGTCGCCGAGGGCACGCCCGACGCGCTGAAGGCCCGCGTCGGGGATCCGGTCCTGCACGTGGACCTCATCGACCCGAGCGAGGTGCCGCGCGCCGCCGCGCTGCTGGCCGGCCGCGGCGAGGTCACCCGCAGCGCCGAGTGCGAGCTGCTCGTGCGGACGCCGGATGGGGCCCGCGCGATCGCCCCGCTGATCCGCACGCTCGACGAGGCCGGAATCGAAGTGGACGTCGTCGAGGTCGTGGTCCCGACGCTTGACGACGTGTTCCTCGCCGTCACCGGGCACCCGGCGAGCGACGAGACCGCAGCGCCCGCGGCGGCATGACCGACGCCGCACTCGAGCGCGACCCCGGAGCCCAGGCCCGCGTCGTCGCCGCCCTCGCCGGGCGGGCGCTGCGGATCCAGCTGCGCCGCGCGCAGTTCCTCATCCCGGCGTTCCTGCTGCCGCTCGTGCTGCTCGCGGTCGTCGCCAGCGGCACGTCCGCCGCGCAGAACCTGCCCGGCTTCCCGACGACCGGCGCGTACATCGGGTTCGTCGTCGGGGGGACGCTCATGCAGGGCGCGCTGCTGGCGGGCATCACGGCCGGCATCGCCGTCGCAGGGGACATCGAGGGCGGCTTCTTCGACCGGCTGCTCGCCGCGCCCGTGCACCGCGCGAGCCTCGTTCTCGGCCGCGTCTCCGGGACCGCCGTGCTGGGTGCCGGCCAGGCATGCGTCTTCCTGACCGTCGCGTTCGCGTTCGGCGCGCGCTATGAGGGCGGCGTGCCCGGCGTCGTGTTCGCGGTCCTGCTCGCCTCGCTGACGGCGGCGGGAGCGTCGGGGCTCGCCGCCGCGATCGCGCTGCGCACCGGGTCGCTGTCGCTGCTGCAGAACCTGTTCCCGCTCGTGTTCGTGCTGCTGTTCACCGCGCCGGCGTTCTTCCCGCGTGAGCTGCTGAACCCGACGCTGCGCACGATCGCCGAGTACAACCCGCTGACGTACGTCGTCGAAGGGATCCGCGCGGCACTCCATGACGATCGCGCGCTCGGCGACCCGCTGACCGGGCTGCTCGCGGCGCTCGGGTTCGCCGTCTTCGCGATCGCGCTCGCGCTGCTCGCGATGGCTCGCAGGATGCGCACGACATGACGACGAACGCCGCCTACGCCGCCGGCGTCGGAGTCGCGCTCTGGCGCCGCGCGCTGCTCGAGCTCGCGCGCGTTCGCGGCGGGCTCCTGCCGACGACGATCGCGCCGATCATCTTCCTGCTCGGGAACGCGGGGCAGTTCGGCCGGCTGAGCGACCTGACCGCGTTCCCGACGAGCTCGTACCTTGCGTGGGTGCTGCCGCTGGCGTGTCTGCAGGGTGCGGGCTTCGCCGGAGGCGCCGCGGGGGCGAACCTCGCACGCGACATCGAGCAGGGCTGGTTCGACCGCCTCCTGACCTCCCCCGCCCCGCGCCCGCTGCTGCTCGTCGGTCCGGTGACCGCGGCGATGACCCGCGCGCTGCTGCCGACGACGGTGATCCTCACGACCGGTCTGGTCCTCGGCGTGAGCCTCACCGGGAACGTCGAGGGGCTCGTCGCGCTGTACGTCGCGGCCGTCTGGTTCAGCGTCGTGACCTCGATGTGGGGCATGACGCTCGCGCTGTGGGCGCGCACCCAGCAGGTCGGCCCGCTGATCCAGAACGGCGTCTTCCTCGCGGTCTTCCTGTCGACCGCCTACACGCCGCTCGTGCTGCTCAACGGGTGGCTCGCGACGTTCGCTCCGTACAACCCGACGACCTACGTCCTGCAGCTCGCGCGGCAGGCGACGGTGAGCGGGATCCCGCCGAGCTGGGCGACCACCTGGCCGGGTCTGCTCGCGCTCGCCGGGATGACGGTGTTCTTCGGCGCGATCGCACTGCGGATGCTCGGTCGCCTCGGGCGCTGAGCCCGCGGGTCGGGGACCGGCGCGGCTCAGGCCGCGTGCAGCAGCGGCGCATCCGGGCGGATGCCGCCCTGGCCGTCGAACGCCGTCAGCGAGACGGTGTGCCCGCCGCGGCGCACCTCGACGATGACGCCCCAGGGGCGCTCGTGCGCGCGCACGTCGGCCTGCGGCCAGCGGGTGCGCAGGCGGCCGATGATGCGCGCCTGCCTCGGGGTCAGCTCGAGTTCCATGGCCGCATGATCCGCCGCGGGCCTGAACGTCCCGGAAACCGAACCTCAGCCCCCGATGAAGATGGTGGGTCACGCGAGACGTCACGCCGCCGACGGCCTCGCGCGGACTGAGCCCGGGCAGTCAGGCCGTCGGCCGCGCCAGGCGCGGCTCATCGCCCCACTGCGCCTGTGCGTCGAGGTCGGCGCGCCAGGCCTCGACGGTCACGCGCAGGGTCTCGCGTGCGTCGTGGCGCGGCGTCCACCTGAGCGCGCGCCGCGCCTTCGCCGTGTCCATGAGCACCGGCCGGCGCAGCGCCTCGATCCAGCTCGCCTCGTCGGGCAGGAACGGCAGCCGCGCGACGATCTCGGCGGTCGCGTCGACGGCGAGCTCGGGCACCGGGAGCGCGTACCAGCCGAGATCGTGGGCGAGGTCCGCCAGCGTGATCTCGCCGCTCCCGGCGAGGTTGTAGATCCCGGGTTCCCCGCGGCCGAGAACCCCGGCGCGCAGCGCGAGTGCGACGTCGTCGTGATGCACGAGCTGCAGCGGGACGCCCGTGTCCGGCAGCACGGGCTTGAGGATCCGCACCTGCTCGAACAGGTCCCGGACCGCGGCCGGGAGGTGTCCGCCGAGGCCGATGAACGGGATCGAGTCCACCAGCACCGTCGCCTCGGGGCCGGCGACGATGCACGGGCGGAACACGTAGGCCTCGAGGTCCGAGCCGGCCAGCGCCTCGGCGAGCTCCCGCTCGACCTCCGACTTCTGTGCCGAGTACGGATGACGCTCGGCGCCCGCGACCGGCATGTCCTCGGTCAGCAGCTCGGGCGCGTCGGTGCCGAACCCGTAGGCCGCGACCGACGAGGTGTAGACGAGGCGCCGCACCGACGCCGCGGCCACCGCGGCGTCGAAGACGATCCGCGAGCCGTCGAGGTTGATGTCACGCGTGCCCTCCCCCGCGCCGACCACGATGAAGGCCAGGTGCACGACGACGTCGGCGCCGGCGACGAGCGCGCCCACCGCGTCACGATCGAGCACGTCGCCCTGGCGGTACTCGACCTTCTCGGACCAGCCGTGCACGGCCGGGTCGAACGGACGCCGCGCCATGCCGATCACGCGCCCCACCTCGGGCGTGCGGTCCAGGAGCGAGACGAACGGCTTGCCGATCTCACCGGTCGGGCCGGTCACCGCGACCGTGAGCCTCGTCGCCGGGCGTCTGCGCGCCGCCGGCTTCTTCGCCGCGGCCTTCTTCGCCGGCGGCTTCTTCGCCGCGGCCTTCTTCTTCGCGGCCGGCTTCGTCTTCGAGGCGGCGGGTCTCTTCGCAGGCGGCATGCGCCGACGCTACTCCTGCCCGCCGCGCGGTGCCAGCGTGCGGCGCCTACACGGTGCCGGGCGGCTTGCGCTTGACCTCGCCGCCCGCGGCCTGGCGCATGAACCCCCCGGCGAAGATGCCGATGCACCCGAGCAGCCCGAGGAACCAGCCGATCGAGAGCGAGATGTCGATGCCCGGCTCCGGCTTGCCGAGGATGATGCCGTTGCACAGGACGAGCACGATCCCGATCAGGCCGGTGATCATCGTCACCTCGCCGGTGGGCCAGTCGAGCTTGTGACGGCGCGCGACGATCCAGCTGAGGATGAACGGTGCCGCGCTGAGCGCGAGCAGCAGCCACGGAAGCAGCCCGAAGACCTCCCAGGCGTTCGCGCTGTCCTGCGGCCCGATGCCCGCCGAGGTGATCTTCGAGTTCGGGTTCGTTCCGGTCGAGAACCAGGGGAGCCAGAGCGAGATCAGCAGGACGACGCCGGAGACCATGCCGATGACCTCCGCGCGCGACAGGCGCGAGGCGTCCAGATAGCCCTTCGGGGCCTCGTCCGGTGCGGCCGGGGTGGACATCGGGCGAGCGTACACCGGCGGGGCGGTGGGCGCCCATCCGGGAGCGCGCGGATGCGGTCACCGTAGCTTCCCGCGGTGCCGGGAGGGCGTCCGACAGGTAGCGTCGGAGTATGGAACGGCTGAGCCCGCTCGACGTCTCGTTCCTGCACCTCGAGGACGACGTGAGCCACATGCACCTGGGGTCCGTCGGCGTCTTCGAAGGCCCGCCGCCGCCGCAGGCGGACGTGCTCGCGGCGATCGCGAGCAAGCTGCACCGCGCGCCGCGCTACCGCCGGCGCGTGCGCTTCGTGCCGCTCGAGGCCGGGCGCCCGGTCTGGTGCGACGACCCCCACTTCGACCTCGGCTACCACGTGCGCCGCACCGCGCTCCCCGCTCCGGGGGGCGACGAGCAGCTGCGCATCCTCGTCGGCCGCGTCATGTCCCAGCAGCTCGACCGCTCACGGCCGCTGTGGGAGATGTGGGTCGTCGAGGGCCTCGGCGACGGTCGCTGGGCGGTCATCTCGAAACTCCACCACGCGATGGTGGACGGCATCTCCGGCTCGAGCCTCATCACGACGCTCTTCGACGAGGAGCGCGACGCGGCGCATCCCGACCCGCTCCCGTGGTCGCCCGCTCCGACGCCGTCGGACGCGCGGCTCGTGACCGCTGCGCTCGCCGAGCGCGCGCGCTGGCCGCTGCGTGAGGCGCAACGACTGGCCGACGCGGTGCGCGACCCGGGCGGCGCGCTGACGCACGCCGAGCAGACGCTGCGCGGCCTGGCCGCGTACGCGGGACTCGTGCGCGCGCCGCAGCCGTCGACGCTGAACGGGCCGATCGGCCCCCACCGGCGCTGGTCGTGGGCCCGCGCGCAGCTCACGGACGTCAAGGAGATCCGCGAGACGCTCGGCGGGACGGTCAACGACGTCGTGCTCGCCGCGATCGCCGGCGCGTTCCGCACGCTGCTCGAGGAGCGCGGCGAGCCGGCCGACCACGTCCTGCGCACGCTCGTCCCGGTCTCGGTGCGCACCCGCGGGCAGGGCGGCGTCTACGACAACCAGGTCTCGGCGATCTTCGCCGAGCTGCCGGTGAACGTCGAGGACCCTGAGGGGCGTCTGCTCTCGATCCGCCATCAGATGGCCCACCTCAAGGGCACCCACGAGGCGGTCGCCGGCGAGGCGCTCACCGCCCTCGGCGGGTTCGCCCCCGAGCTGCTGCTGACCCTCGGAGCGCGCGTCGCGACGCGCCTGCCCCAGCGCAGCGTGAACACCGTGACGACGAACGTCCCCGGCCCGCAGCGCACGCTCTACTTCGCCGGCCGGCGGATGCTCGAGACGTTCCCGTACGTCCCGCTCGGGGGCCACGTGCGGATCGGCGTGGCGATCTACTCCTACGATGGCGGCCTCGGCTTCGGCGTGACCGCCGACGCCGATCGCGTGCCGGACGCCGACGTGCTGTCCCGGGCGATCGAGACATCGATGGACGAGCTGCTCGGCGTCGCCCGCGCACGTGCCGAACGACGCCGCGAACGTCACGGTCCGGGCGCAGCCGTACGGTCCCGCCCACGATGACCAGCGCCCCCGCGGCGCCGTCCGTCGGCCCCGCGCGCTGAACCCCCGCCGGCGGCGCCCGAGATCATGCGGCGCGGCCGAGGCTACCAGGGGATCGGCGCGCGATCGCGGAAGAACCCGCCGGTCGGACCGTCGTCCGGAAGGGTCGCGAGCCACAGTGGCGTGTCGGCGCCCTCGGGCACCTCGCGCGAGGCTCCGGGCCCGCCGAGGTCGGTCTTCACCCACCCGGGGCAGACGGCGTTCACGAGCACGCGATCGCCGCGCAGCTCGGCCGCGAGCATGCGCGTCACGGCGTTCAGCCCCGTCTTCGAGATGCGGTAGCCGGGGACGCCGCCGCCCATCTCGTCGAGCTGTCCCATGCCGCTCGAGACGTTCACGATCCGCCCGTGCCCGGAGGCGCGGAGCAGATGCGCGAGCGCCGCGGCGAGCCGCCAGGCACCGAGGGTGTTGACCTCGAAGGTGCGCTCGACGAGCTCCCAGTCCGGTGCCAGCGCCCGGGCGCCCGCATCGAGGACGACGCCGGCGTTGTTCACGAGCACGTCGAGACGGCCCG
Organism: uncultured Actinomycetes bacterium; assembly: GCA_963787935.1. GTDB lineage: Bacteria > Actinomycetota > Thermoleophilia > Solirubrobacterales > Solirubrobacteraceae > F1-60-MAGs163. Next base: position 129,234 of record CAWBEV010000003.1, read on the forward strand.
GGTCGGCCGTGACCTCTGCGGCGAACGCCGCGATGCTCTGCGGGTCGGCAACGTCGAGCGCCCGGACGACGACCCGGTCGGCGAGCGGGCCGAGCCCGGCGCGGGCTGCCTCGCCCGCGGCCATGTCGCGGGCGCCCATCACCACGTCGTGGCCGCGCTCGGCGAGCCCGCGGACGACCTCCAGCCCGATGCCGCGGGCGCCGCCGCTCACGGCGGCGACGCGTGTCGGCTCCGCGCTCACGAGCTCAGCAGCGTGAACGCGTGATTCCAGGTGCCCTCGCGCGCGCCGATCGCCACCCAGAGGATGCAGAGCGACTCGAGCTCCCGCGAGCGCGCGATGCCGCCGACGTGCAGCCAGCGCCAGCCGAACGCCTCGAGGATCGCGCCGACCGTCGCGGCCGCTGCGTCGTCGTCGGCCGCGATGAACATCACGGGCGGCCCGCCGCGGAGCTCCGGGTCGACCATCAGCGTGTTGCCGACGGTGTTGAAGGCCTTCACGACCCGCGCGCCCGGCAGCCGTCGCTGGAGCTGCTCGCCGCCGGAGTCATCTCCGGAAACCTCGAGCGACGGGGGCATCGAATCGCCGAAGACGAGCGGATTCGTCACGTCGATCACGATCTTCCCGTCGAACGCCGCGGGGCCGCCGGCCCCGTCGACCACCCCGCCGAGCGCGTCCGCGGCCCCGCGAACCGCCAGGATCACGACGTCGCCGAAGGCCGCGGCGTCGGCGAACGAGCCGAGCTCGACGCCGTCGCTGGCGGCCCACTGCCGCAGTTCGTCGTCGTCGGCTCGCCGCGTGCCGAGCCGCGCCAGGATGCCGTGGCGCACGAGCCCGGCGGCGAGCGTGCGGCCGACATCGCCGCTGCCGAGCACGCCGACGCGGGAGGGAAGGGCGGATGCGGTCATTGCGATGGGGCCTCCGAAGGTCGTCGTCGTCTTCGACAGAGCCTACGCCCGTGCCGGAGCGGGGCGGCGATCTGCCACGCTGGTGCGGTGCCGCGCGACATCGAACGCTGGTTCGCCGAGGAACGGCAGCGCAGCGAACGCCGCGCGCGCAGCTGCCGCAACAAGCGCTGGTTCGAGAGCGAGGCCGAGGCGCGGGCGGCGGCGCTGTGGGACCGCACGCAGTACGGCGAGCGGCGCACGCCCTACCGCTGCGACCTCTGCGACGGCTGGCACCTGACGAGTTCCTCCGGCTGACGCCGCAACGCGCACGGCCACGACACGAGCAACTGGCCGGGAACGATGAGCCAGTTCCACTGCCGCGCCGCACAGGTGAACCTGCGCGACGACGTCCTGCACTGCACGGCGGCCGCGCGCTCGGCGACCGTCGAGCGCCGTCAGCCGCGCATGGTCAGCTGCGCGCGAGCGCGCGCGCTCCGGCCCGCGGCATCGCGCACGCTGAGCGCCAGCACGAGCGGCACCCGCCGCGCCCGCCGCACGCGCGAGCGCTGGGCGCGGGTCGGCCGCAGCCGCACGCCGACGGACCGGCCGGCCGCGACGGCCACGAGACCGGAGGGGCGCAGCGTGAGTCGGCGGCCGCGTGCGCGTCCCGGCAGGCGCAGCGTCGCCGTGACCCGCACGCGCGCCGCCGTCCGGCAGCCGACCGCGAGGCGCGGCGTCCCGCGCCGCAGGCGACCGGCGCGCCGGTAGATCCGGCACGGTCCGGCGCTCGAGCCGGCGACGCGGACGATCGCGCCGCCGAGCAGCGCTTGCGCGGCGGGCTCCGGATCGTGCTCGAGCACGGCGTCCGCGGGCGCCGCCGGGGCGTCCACCGTGAACGCCCGCGTCGCCGGCGTTGGGTCGGTGTTCCCCGCACCGTCGCCGGCGCGCGCCTGCAGTGTGTAGGCACCGTCGGCCAGGCCGGAGTACGAGGGCTGGGAGCCGCACGCCCGCCACGCGCCGAGTGCACCCGGGCCGTCGAGCCGGCAGCTGAACGTCGCGGATTCCGAGGCGGCGAGCGCGAACGCGACATCGCGCTGCGCAGCCGTCCCCTCGGGCCCGGCGATGATCGACGTCTCGGGCGCCAGCGTGTCCACCGTGACCGTTCGCACCGGCGAGGCGGTCGAGACGTTGCCGGCGCCGTCGGTCGCCGTGACGCTCAGGGGGTGGTCACCCTCGGCGAGCGTCAGCGTCGCCGACCATGCACCCGCGCCGGAGGCGACCGGTGTCGCGGTGCTCACCGCGCCGTCGAGGACCGTCACGGTGGCCCCCGGCTCCGCCGTCCCGGAGACGGCGAGGCTCGTCTGGTTCGTAGCGAGCGGCGCGGCGGGCTGCGCGAGGACCGGCTGGTCCGGGGCGATGAGGTCGTCCGCGCCGACCGGGGTTCCGATGCCGGTCGGGCCGTCGTAGCCGAGCCCGGCGGTGCAGTAGTGGGGGTGCGCCGCGCAGGTCCCGTTCGATCCGGTGGTGATGTCGTTGAAGGCGGACGGGTGGTCGTAGCCGAAGCGCCCGCGAGTGGTCCCCGGCGAGCGCCCGCCGGAGAGCGCGGCGATGCCGGCGACGATCGGCGTCGCGGCGCTCGTGCCGCCGAACACGAGCCAGCCGCTGGCGCCCATGTGCGTGAAGCTGTCGAACACGGCCATGCCGGTCGCGGGATCGGCGACCGCCGACACGTCGGCGATCGTCCGCCCGGGATTGCCGTTGAGGTTCGTGCAGCCGCCGTCAGCCTGCCACGCGGGCTTCGGGATGTACTTCGAGCACCCGCTCCCGGCACCCGACCAGGCGACTTCGCGCCAGCCGCGCGGGACCCCGCCGTCGCGCGTCAGCGTCGTGCCGCCGACCGTCGTGACGTAGCGCGAGGACGCCGGGAACTCGGTACCCGCCGATGAAGCCCGAGTCGCCGGAGCTGACCGTGACGTCGATTCCCGGGTGATCCCAGAAGTGCTCGTACGAGCCCTCGGATGAGAACTCCTGGCCGCCGAAGCTGTTCGAGATCTGGGTGGCGCCGAGCTTCGCCGCTCGGTCCACTGCAGCGCCGAGATCGGTCAGCCCGGCCGAGTCGGCCTCGACGAGCAGCAGATCGCACTGCGGGCAGATCGCGGAGGCCATGTCGAGGTCGAGCGCGGCCTCCTGTGCCCAGGCGCTGCTGTCCGGCGGGTAGCTCCCCGCGACGCCATCCTGGTTGACCTTGCGGAAGCACCCGTTCGCGGTCGTGCACGCGGGCAGGCCGAACTGGTCGCGGTAGGTCGCGAGATCGGCCTCCGCGGTCGGCGCGTTGAAGGCGACGACGATCGCGATCGTCTTGCCGGCGCCGCCCGCAGGAAGTCCGTCACCGCCGAGCGCCACGCCGTATGCATTCCACAGGTCCTGCGGCCCGTACCCCGCGGGGGCCTGCCCCGGCCCGGCGGCCGGATCCACGGCGGCGTCGGACGTCTCGAGCGGCGTGCCGGCGGCCGTTGTCGCGATCTGCGTGTGGCAGTGCGCCGTGCGGGCCGGGAACGGGCCGGGGCAGGACGCACGGTGGAACCCGCGGCGCATCTGCGCCGTCGGTGCTCCGGCGTCGGCGATGGCCGGCAGCGCGATCCATGCGCAGCAGACCACGACGACCGCTCTGCTCACTGCCCCCCGTGGCACCGATGGAGCGTACTTCGCCGGGCGCGCGGGCGCGAGGGTTGGTCTCGCACATGCATGTCCGTAGCTTCCACGGACACCATCTCGGGCAGTTCACACGCCGTTCACGGTCCGTTCACTCCGGTTGAATGGCGCGGTGGACGCGGGACTCGTCATCGCGATCGCGCTCGCGCTCGCATTCGCCGTCACGAACGGCTTTCACGACGCCGCCAATGCGATCGCGACGCTCGTCGCCACGCGCGGCGCGACGCCGCTGCAGGCGATCTCGATCTCCTCGGTGTTCAACATGCTCGGCGCGGTCCTGCTCGGCACCGCGGTCGCCGACACGATCGGTGGGATCGTCCAGCTGTCCCCCGAGCAGACGATCGCCGCGATCGGCGCCGGCCTGGCCGGCGCGACGACCTGGAACCTGCTCACGTGGTGGCGCGGGCTGCCCTCGAGCTCGGGGCACGCGCTCGTCGGCGGTCTCGTGGGCGCGGCACTCGTCGACGGCGGCACAGGCGCCGTGAACTGGGGCGGCTTCGACGGCTGGCATCCGGTCGGCGTGATCGGCACGCTCGTCGCGCTGTTCGTCTCGCCGCCGGTCGGCTTCCTGATCGGCTTCCTGCTGCTGCGGGCGCTGCGCGTGCTCTCGCGCCGCTGGACGCAGCGCTTCAACCATCCGGTCGTCGCGGGCGAATGGGTCGCGGCGGCGAGCCTCTCCTACAGCCACGGCGCGAACGATGCCCAGAAGGCGATGGGCGTGATCGCCGCGCTGCTGCTCGCGGGCGGTGAGACCTCGTCGTTCGAGGTGCCCCTCTGGGTGAAGTTCGTGACCGGCCTGATGCTGACGCTCGGGACCGCGCTGGGCGGCTGGCGGATCGTCAAGACGATCGGGCGGCGGATCTTCGGGCTCAAGCCGCTCGACTCGTTCGCGAGCCAGGCCTCCTCGACCTCGGTGATCCTCTCCGCCTCGCTCATCGGGGCGCCGGTCTCGACGACGCAGGTCGTCGCCTCGTCGGTCGTCGGCATCGGCGCGGGCCGCCGGCGCTGGCGCCACGTGCGCTGGGAGATCGTCCGTGAGATGGGCGTCGCCTGGGTCACGACGATCCCGGCGGCCGGCGTGCTCGCCATAGGATTCCTCTACATCTGGAAGGGAGTGGCTGCGCTATGAGCCGCAAGACCGGGCGCTGGTTCCTGCCCGACACGCCCGACGTGCTGGGCTTGCTGCAACGCCAGGCCGACGTGACGGCACAGGGCATCGCGTCGTTCGCCGAGTGGGCGGGCGGTGACGTCCAGGCGGGCGATGCGGTCCGCGACGCCGAGCACGAAGCGGACACGTGCAAGTACGAGCTCATCGCGACGGTCCGCGAGGCGTTCACGACGCCACTGGATCCCGAGGACCTGTTCGAGCTCTCCCGCGGGCTCGACGAGGTCATGAACGGTGCGAAGAACACCGTCCGCGAGGCCGAGGCGCTGCAGGTCGCCACGAACGGCCAGATGGCGGAGATGGTCGAGCTGATCGCCGAGGGCGTCGGGTTCCTGCGGGTCGCGTTCTACGCGATCGGCGAGGACGAGACCGCCGCGAACCAGGCTGCCGCCGATGCCGTGAAGACCCAGCGGCGCCTCGAGCGCGCCTACCGGCGCGCGATGGCGCAGCTCATCGACGAGGAGGACATGCGCCGCGTCATCGGCGTCCAGGAGCTGTACCGGCGGATCACGAAGATCTCCGAGGAGATCCTCGCGGTCGCCGACCGCGTCGGCTACGCGACGGTGAAGGAGTCCTAGGCGCCGGGCTGGGGGCCCTGGACCTCGGTGGGGGCCTCGGGGTCGGCCCTCGGCATCTCGGGGGCGGGCGCGGCGGGCGCCTGGGCGACGGGGACGGGCGCGACGGGAGCGGGCATCATCGGGCCGCCGTGACCGCCGAAGTCGTTGAAGCGCTGCGCGAGTGGGACGAGCTGCTCCTGCATCTGGGCTCCTGAACCGTGGGGAACATGATCGCCGAGCTCGTGCGCCGGCGCCGCCGGACGACGGCAGGACCCAGGATGCGCGTCGCGGCTGAGAGTTCTCTGAGGAGGGTTCGGACGACCTCCGCGGAAATCCCTGTTGCCGTGAGCCCTCGCGGGGGACTAGCGTGCGCACATCCCCGAACAGGAGACGTCACCGTGCCCCCAGCCAAGAAGCCGGCCCCTCGCCGCGCCGCCTCGAAGCGAACGTCCGCAGCGAGCACCGAGCTCCATCGAGCACTGAAGCGCCTCGACACGGCGCTCGAGCGCGCACAGGACGCCACGAAGTCCGTCGGCCAGAGCCTGCAGCGCGGACAGAAGGATCTCGGCAAGGAGGTCGAGCACCTCGTCAAGCAGGCCCGCGCCCAGGCGCAGCGGCTTGACAAGACGGTCCGCGAGGAGACCCAGCGCGCGGTCTCGACGGCGACCGGACGCACGAGCGCGGCGAAGAAGCCGGCGCGCAAGCCGGCGGCGAAGAAGCCGGCCGCCCGGGCCAGCGCCGCGAAGAAGCCGGCGGCGCGCAAGCCGGCCGCACGTCGCGCGCGTCGCGCCCCGGCGAAGAAGGCCTAGACACCGAGCACCCGCCGCCTCCCGGCTCGGCCGGGGCGCGGCGGGCCCGCTCCGCCCTCAGCGGCCGCCCCCGGCAACGCGCGCGACGTAGCGCGCCACGCGGTCGGCGGCCTCGCCCTCGATGAGCCGGGCGGGCATCGACGAGTCGAGCGAACCCGTGGCGATCTGGGAGCGGACCCGCGCGGCGCTCAGCCGCACCTTGTCGAGGTTCGGCCCGATCGCCGCGGTCGTGCCCGCCGGCGTCAGCGTGTGGCACGTGCCGCAGCGCTCGGCGAACAGCGTCCGCGCCGGCGTACCGCGCAGGTTCTCGGGCGTCGGGTCGACCGGCGGCTCCGCGGTCGTCGCCTCGGCGGCGGGCGCCGGCGCCGGCTCGTCGTCGCCCCCGGTGACCTGCACGATCGCGAAGACCGCGATCGCCAGGACGACGATGATCGCCACGCCGTAGTCGTAGAAGAACGCCAGCGCCGAGCGGCGCTCGCCGTCGTCGTGCGGCTCGTCGGGCATCGCGCGGAGAGCCTAGTCGCACATTCCGCGGATCCGCGCCATTCGCTCATTGGCAGCGAGAAATCCCCACGAATACGCTGTTCCGACCGATCGCGGCCCTACGGTCACGAAAGTCCCCGATGCCCGAGGAGGGTTCACAGGTGAACAAGAACGATCTGACGAAGGCCGTCGCCGACAAGACCGGCCTGTCGCAGAGTGCTGCAGGTGACGCGCTCGACGCGGTGCTCGAGGCCATCGAGAGCGAGCTCGCCGGTGGCGGCGAGGTCGCGATCACGGGCTTCGGCAAGTTCTCCGTCGCCCACCGCAACGCCCGTCAGGGCGTGAACCCCGCGACCGGCGAGAAGATCCAGATCGCCGCGAGCAAGGCGCCGAAGTTCAGCGCCGGGGCGAAGCTCAAGGGCGCCGTCAAGGGCTGAACGGACCGTACGCACCTCCCCCGGGGGCCGCAGTCCGACTGCCTCCGGGGGGTTTCGCGTGCTCAGCCGCCGGGCGCGACCGGCCGCCGGCCGAGCCACAACGCCAGCCCACCAGCGTCGAGCGGGCGCGCGATGTGGAAGCCCTGCGCCGTGTCGCAGCCCAGTGAGGCGACACGCGCCATCGCCGCGGCGCTCTCGAGCCCCTCGGCGACGACGAGGCAGCCGAGGTTGTGGCCGAGCTCGATCGTCGAGCGCATGATCGCCACGTCGCGCTCGTCGGCCTCGATGCGCGTCACGAACGAGCGGTCGATCTTGATCTCGTCGATCGGCAGCTCGCGCAGCCGGCTCAGCGAGGAGTAGCCGGTCCCGAAGTCGTCGATCGACAGCCGCACGCCGAGCTCGTGCGAGGCGCAGCAGGATCTCGCTGGCGCGCACCGGGTCCGCCATGATCGTGCCCTCGGTGATCTCGAGCTCGAGGCGGTCGCTGGCGATCCCGCTCGCGGCGAGCAGCCCGGCGACCTCGTCGGGGAACTCGACGTCGAGGAGGCTGCGCTCGGAGACGTTCACGGCGACGGCGAGCTCGTGGCCCGTCGTCGCTGCCAGACGCCGAGCTGTGCGAGCGACGTGCGCAGGACCCAGGTCGTCAGCGGCTTGATCAGCCCGGTCTGCTCGGCGAGCGGCACGAACTCGACCGGCGCCAGCAGCCCGTGCTCCGGATGGCGCCAGCGCACGAGCGCCTCGACGCCGACGACCTCGCCGGAGCTCGAGCTCGAGCTTCGGCTGGTAGTGCAGGACGAGCTCGTCGCGCGTGAGCGCGCGGCGCAGCTCGCCGAGGCGCTGCAGCCGCGTCGGCGAGTGGCGGTCGCGCTCGCCGTCGAACAGCTCGAGCTCGGTGCTCAGCGTACTTCGCCGCGTACATCGCGGCGTCCGCACAGCGCAGCAGGCCGATCGCGTCGAGCCCGTCCTGCGGGTAGCGGGCGATGCCGATCGAGCTTTCGACGTGGATCGGGACGCCGCTCAGGACGAACTCGCGAGCGAGCGAGTCCGTCAGGCGCCGCGCGACCTCGAGGCCCGCCTCGGGGCCGCGGCGCGCCGGAGACCAGGACGGCGAACTCGTCGCCGCCGAGCCGTGCGAGCAGGTCGTCCTCGCGGACGACGCGCCGGAAGCGGTCCGCGACGAGCTGCAGAGCAGCTCGTCACCGCTGTGGTGCCCCAGGACGTCGTTGACCTCCTTGAAGCGATCGAGGTCCACGAGCAGCAGCGAGAAGCCCTCCTGGGCTCCCGCGTGCTCCATGTGCGCCGCCAGGTGCTCGTACAGGTGCCGGCGGTTGGGCAGGCCGGTGAGCTCGTCGTGGCGCGCGTGGTGGTGATGCTCGTCGGCCTGGCGGCGCAGCGTCGCCTCGAACCGCGCGCGCTCGGCCACGCGGTGCTCGGCCTCGACGAGCAGCGCCTCCTGGGTGCGCTTGAGTTCGGTGACGTCGAACATCACGCCGTTGACCGACACGGGTTCCCCGGCCGCGTCACGGACGATCGACGTCTTCTCCCAGAGCCAGCGCACGCGCCCGTCGCTGGTGCGCATGCGGTACTCGAAGTCGAACGGGAGCGCCGCGGCGATGCACGCCTCGAGCCTCGGCGACGATCCGCTCGCGATCGTCCGGGTGCAGCGCGTCCACCCACGCGTCGGGGTCGGCGATCCAGTCCTGGGCCGAGAAGCCGAGCACCGCGGCGATCTGCGGGCTGACGTAGCGCAGCGTGAACGCCTCGTCGAAATCCGCGATGTACGTGATCGCGGGCAGGTCCTCGACGAGCACGCGGAAGCGCTCGTCGTGCACGGCTCCCGTCGCAGCGGGGAGATCGGCCATGCAGCCCGTTTCGTCCATCTGCGCCGGAAACTTGAGCCTCGCACACAGACCAGCGCACGCGACGAACGGCGAATGTCCCTCGCAGCTTCCGTAGTTCTCAGCGAATCGGTCCACCGATCTCGCCGTCCTGCGCCGCGAGAACGCCGGGCCGAGAGCGACCGTGCCGTAGCGTTACGCTGCGGCCATGTCGCTCCTTGCCTGGCTCTTCGGGGCCGTCGGCGTGGTCCTCTGGATCGCCGCGGTCGGCTACACGATCTACGACCTGATCGACCGCGACGACGTCAGCGGCGCGACGAAGATGGCGTGGGTGCTGCTCGTCGTCCTGCTTCCGCTGCTCGGGATCGTGCTCTACCTCCTGATCGGCCGTCGCCGGCGGCCCGTTCCCGGCCGTACGGCGCCGTGACGTACGTCGCCGACCCAGCGCGCTACGAGCGACTCGCGTACCGCCGCTGCGGACGCAGCGGCCTCGAGCTCCCGGCGATCTCGCTGGGCTTCTGGCACAACTTCGGCGGCGACCGGCCGCTCGAGGTCCAGCGCGCGATCGTCCGCCGCGCCTTCGACCTTGGCATCACGCACCTCGACCTCGCGAACAACTACGGCCCGCCCTACGGGTCCGCCGAGGAGAACGCCGGCCGGATCCTGCGCACCGACCTGCGCCCCCACCGCGACGAGCTGATCCTCTCGACGAAGGCCGGCTACGACATGTGGCCCGGTCCCTACGGGCAGGGGGGCGGGTCGCGCAAGTACCTGATCGCGAGCCTCGACCAGTCGCTCGCGCGCCTCGGCGTGGACTACGTCGACATCTTCTACTCGCACCGGTTCGACCCCGACACCCCGCTCGAGGAGACGATGGGCGCGCTCGACACGGCGGTGCGCCAGGGCAAGGCGCTGTACGCCGGGATCTCCTCGTACTCCCCGGAGCGCACCGCGCAGGCCGCCGCGATCCTGCGCGATCTCGGAACCCCGCTGCTGATCCACCAGCCGAGCTACTCGATGCTCAACCGCTGGATCGAGGACGGACTGCTCGACGTGCTCGAGCGCGAGGGCGCCGGCTGCATCGTCTTCTCGCCGCTCGCCCAGGGCCTGCTGACCGACCGCTACCTCGACGGCGTTCCCGAGGACTCGCGCGCAGCCGCGGGCTCCTCGTTCGATCCGGCGCTGCTCAGCGAGGAGAACCTCGAGCGCGTCCGTGCGCTCGATGCGATCGCGCGCGGGCGCGGCCAGAGCCTCGCGCAGCTCGCGCTCGCCTGGACGCTGCGCGATCCGCGCGTCACCTCGACGCTCGTCGGCGCCAGCAGCGTCGCGCAGCTCGAGCAGAACGTCGCGGCGCTCGAGCGCCTGAGGTTCAGCGCTGACGAACTGCGCGAGATCGACCGTCACGCCGTGGACGGCGGGATCAACCTCTGGGCGGCGTCGAGCGGCGCCTGAGCCGGCCTCGCGCGCCGCCGGGTGCTCACCCGCCGGGCGAGGCTCCCGCGACCCGGGCGACCTCGGCGAGCGACGTGAGCCCGGCGCGCACCTTGTCGAGCCCGTCGTCGCGCAGGCGCCGCATCCCGGCCGCCGCCGCGGCGGCGGCGATCTCGTCGGCGGACGCGCGGCGCATGATGAGCGAGCGGATCTCCTCGGTCACGGACATGACCTCGAACAGCCCCGTGCGCCCGCGGTAGCCGGTCCGGCCGCAGCGGGGGCAGCCGACCGCCTCGAACACGTCGAGGTCGCCGTCGACCGCGTAGCCGGCCTCGCGCAGGACGGCGGCCGGGACCACGACGGGCCGCCGGCACTCCGGGCACAGCAGGCGCGCCAGGCGCTGCGCGACGATGCAGTCGAGGGCCGAGGCGGTGAGGAACGGCTCGATGCCCATGTCGAGCAGGCGCGAGATCGCCGTGGGCGCGTCGCGCGTGTGGAGCGTGGAGAGCACGAGGTGCCCCGTGAGCGCGGCCTCGACCGCGATCTGCGCGGTCTCGCCGTCGCGGATCTCCCCGACCATGATGATGTCGGGATCGGCGCGCACCATCGTTCGCAGGCCGGTCGCGAACGTCACGCCGACCTTCGCGTTCACCTGCATCTGCTTGACGCCTTCGAGCTGATACTCGACCGGGTCCTCGATCGTGAGGATCGAGCGGTCGCCGGTGTTGCGGCGCATCAGCGCGCCGTAGAGCGTGGTCGTCTTGCCCGAGCCGGTCGGGCCGGTCACCAGGATCGCGCCGTAGGGCTGCTCGAGTGCGTGACCGGAGCCGCGCCGCCGCATCCGCCGGGAGGCCCACGCCGTCGAGATCGGTCACGCCGCCGCCGTGGTCCAGCACCCGCATGACGACGGACTCGCCGCCGACGAGCGGGAGGGTCACGATGCGCACGTCGACCGGCCGGCCGGAGATCGAGAGCGTCAGCCGGCCGTCCTGCGGCCTGCGGCGCTCGGAGATGTCGAGGTTGGCCATGATCTTCACGCGCGAGACGACCCCGCGCACGAGGGCCGGCGGGATCACCGAGGAGCTCGTGAGGACCCCGTCGATGCGGTACTGCACGCGCATCTCCGAGCCCTCGGAGGGATCGAAGTGCAGGTCGCTCGCGCCGAGCTCGACGGCCTCGGCGAGGATCGAGTGCACGAGCTTGATGACCGGGGCGTCCTCGGCGGCGTCGCGGATGTCGAGGACCGTCAGGTCCTCCTCCGGCGCGGGCTGGGCCTCCTCGACCTCCTCGAGCCGGCCGAGCTTGGCGATCAGCGCGGCGAGCTCCTCGCGGCAGGCGACGAGCGGGTGCACGTCGAGCCCGGTGATCATCGCGATGTCGTCGATCGCCAGCACGTTCGCGGGGTCCGCGGTCGCGAGCAGCAGCGTGCGCTCGTCGCGGAACCCGACCGGGACGGCGTCGTAGCGGCGCGCGATCCCGGGTGAGACGAGTGTCGCGGCGGCGCGGTCGACCTGGAACTCGCCGAGGTCGACGAAGTCCACGCCGAAGCGCTCGGCGATCGCCCGGGCGAGCTGGTAGGAGGTCAGCGTGCCCTGCCCGATCAGGACGGCGCCGGTCGAGCTCCCGACCCGGCCCGCCTCGACGACGGCGGCCTCGACCGCCTCGCGGTCGGCGAAGCCGAGGTCGACGACGATGTCGCCCAGGCGCCGTGAGGAACGCCCTCCGCGCTCGGCGGGAACGATCCCGGGAGCAAGGCCGTCGGTCAGGGTCGTCGGTGCCTGCATCACTGCCGTCATCGGCAGGCCCGCCGCGCGGCACGAGCGGCGGACGCGATCGGGCGCCCGCCGCGAAGCTGCGCTACTGCACGACGAGCGTGCCGTACATCCCGGCCTTGTAGTGGCCCGCGACGTTGCAGAACATCACGTACTTGCCGGCCTTCAGGTCCTTGAATTCGGTGGACTTCGTCTTCCCGGGCTCCACATCGGCGATCTCGCCTGGGATGTCGAGCTTGTCCTCGTTGACGTCGCCGGAGGGCTCCGTGGGAAGTGCGTCCGCGGCGAGGTCCGTCTTCGCGAGCACGAGCTCGTGGACGACCTGCCCCTCGTTCGGCGCCGAGATCGTGAGCGTTCCCGGTGCGGTCTGGACCGCGGCGGGGTCGAACTTGTAGTCGGTCATCACGATCTTCGCCGCGCCGCTGACCGTCGCCGGATTCGCAGCGTTCGCGGTCGTGGTGGTCTCGGCCGTTTCGTTGTCCGCACTCGTGCTGGACTCGTTGTCGTCCCCGCCGCACCCTGCGGCGCCGAACGTCGCGAGCGCCGCGATGGCGCCGAACGCGATGATGCTTCGTCTCATGTGTGCCTCCTCAGGCGCGCCCGATCCGACCCGGGCATGTCGTCGGACGACCTTCGCAGCGGGCGGCGACCGCGACGCCGGTAGTTCGCCGCACCAATCCCCGGATCAGCCGCAGGATCACGGCCGCACCTCCGGCTGCGCCCCGCTCCTGCGAGCGGTCATCGGGTGGCGCCGGAACGCAGGCGAAGCGTCGTCAGCCGGCGGCCGGGAGAACCCAGCCGGCCATCGCGACGACGTGCGCCGTGGCGGCTGCGATGACGAGCGCGTGGAAGACCTCGTGGAAGCCGAACGTCGCGGGCCACGGGTTCGGGCGCTGCGTGGCGTAGATGACCGCGCCGACCGAGTAGAGCACTCCGCCGGCGACGATCAGGACCAGCGGCCACGCGGGCAGGCCGCCGATCAGCTGCGGCGCCGCGAGCAGCGCGAACCACCCGAGCGCGAGGTAGGTCGCGGCGGCCAGCCAGCGCGGCGCACCGATCCAGGCCACCGACAGGGCGATGCCGGCGATCGCCCCGGCCCAGGCGCCGATGAGGACGACGACCTGCGTCGTGCCGTGCAGGACGAGCAGCGCGATCGGCGTGTAGCTCGCCGCGATGAAGACGAAGATCGTCGAGTGGTCGATGCGCTGCAGGAGCGGGCGCCAGCGCACGTCGCCGCGCCAGCGGTGATAGATGCCGCTCCCGGCGAACAGCGCACAGAGCCCGGCGCCGTAGACGAGCGCGGCGCTGCGCGCGAGCCCGGTCGGCGCGAGCACGATCAGCGCCGCGGCGATCACGGCCGCGACCCAGAACGCGTAGGCGTGCGAGACGCCGCGCAGGCGCGGCTGGGAACGGAGGTGCTCGACGAGGTCCGGCTTGGGCATCGGTGACTCATGTTACACCATTTGACGTCACATGGAACGACGTAGGATGTGAGCATGGCCGAGACCACCGTGAACGACATGACGATCGACGAGCTCGCGCGCGCGACCGGCATGACCGTGCGCAACATCCGCGCCCACCAGTCCCGCGGCCTCCTCCCGGCACCCGAGGTGCGGGCGCGCACCGGCTACTACGGGGACGAACACGTCGCCCGGCTGCGGCTCATCCAGGAGCTGCAGGGCAACGGCTACAACCTCGCGGCGATCAAGCACCTGCTCGAGCGTTCGGGCGGCTCGACCGAGGACGTCCTCGGCCTGGCGCGCACGCTGTTGACGCCGTTCGAGACCGAGCAGCCGGAGATCGTCGACCGCGACGAGCTGCGCGCGCGCTTCGGCGGGCGCGACGACGCGAAGGTCCTGCGCCGCGCCGAGAAGCTCGGCCTCGTCGTCCCGCTCGGGGACGAGCGCTTCGAGGTCCCGAGTCCGGCGATCCTGCGCGCGGGCGACGCCGTCGTCGCGCTCGGCGTTCCGCTCGGAACGGCGCTCGACATCGTCGAGCGCCTGACGAAGAACGCCGACGACGTGAGCCGCACGTTCGTGACGCTGTTCCTCGACCAGGTCTGGAAGCCGTTCGACGAGGCGGGCCGGCCGAGCGACGACTGGCCGCAGGTCCAGGCGACGCTCGAGCGCCTGCGCCCGCTCGTCAGCGAGACGTTCCTCGCGATCTTCCACCAGCGCATGACCCAGGAGATCGAGCGCGAGTTCGGCCGCGCGCTGCGCAAGCGCGCGAAGGGCTGATCGCCGCTCAGCGCGCCGCGTCGCGCACGACGACGCGCACCCGCAGGCCGCCGAGCGGCGCGTCCTCGAGCGTCAGCGTCCCGCCGTGCCGGACGGCCTGCGTCGCGGCGATCGAGAGCCCGAGGCCCGTGCCGGCGCCCGTGCCGCCGGAGCCGCGCGCGAAGCGCTCGAGCACCGCATCGCGCTCGCCCTCCGGGATGCCCGGGCCGTCGTCGTCGACGAGCATCTCGGCGCCGGCGCCCTCGAGCGGGCGCACCGTCACCTGCACGGTTCCCTCCGGGCGGCCGTGGCAGGCGGCGTTCTCGAGCAGGTTGTCGAGCAGCATCCGCAGGCTCTCGGCCTCGCCGCGCGATGACCGGGCCGGCTGCCGGGGCCTCCAGGCGCGTGTCGAGCTCGGGGTGCCGCGTGCGCAGGCCGACGACCGCGACGTCGGCGAGCTCGCCGAGATCCACGGGCTCCGGCCGCGCCGGTGGGCCGGCCTCGCCGCGCGCGAGCTGCCTGGAGCTGCTCGACGAGCGCCGTCAGCCGGTCGGCGTCGCGCGCGGCGGCGTCGATCGCGCCGGTCGCGAGGTTCGCGCGCAGGCTCGTCAGCGGCGTGCGCAGCTCGTGGCCGGCGTCGGCGGCGAAGCGCCGCGCGCTCGCGAGCGCCGCCTCGCGGCCGGCGGCGGTCTCCTGCAGGCGCGCGAGCATCGCGTTGAGGTCCTCGGCGAGCTCGTCGACCTCGACCGGGCCGTCGCCCGCGGGCACGCGGACGCCGAGGTCGGCGGTCTCGGCGACCTCGCCGGCCGTCCGGCGCGAGGCCGCTGCAGCGGCCGCGAGCGCGAGCCGCGCGAGCGAGCGCGTCACGAACGCCGTCGCGAGCAGCGCGCCGAGCAGCGCGGCGAGCACGACGAGCCGCAGGCGCCGCTCGCGGTCCTGGAGCGGGCCGAGTCTGCGCGGCCGACCTGCAGCGGGGCGCCGCCGGGCAGGTCGCGCACGACGGTGCGCCACGTCTCGCCGTCCGCGCTGACGTTCTTCGGCGTGTCGCCGGGGTCCGGAAGCGGGAAGCCGTCGGGCACCGCCGCGCCGCCGTTGAGCACCGAGCCGTCGGGGAACACGAGCCGCGGATGAAGCGCTCGTCGCCGGGTCGAGCGGCCCGCCCGGACGCCGGATCGCCGTCGCCGTCGGCGATCCCGAAGCCGGCCGGCACCCGGCCGCGGCCCGAGGATCCGCCCGCCCGGCCCGCCGGGCCGGTCCGACGAGCTGCTCGCAGGTCGCGGTCAGAGCGCGCGCGTCCGCACGTCGCGCTGACGAGCGACGACCGCGATGCTCGCGACGAGCAGCGCGCCGCCGACCGCCGCGACCGCGGCGAGCGTGACGCGGCCGGTCAGCGACCGCGGGGAGCCGCTCACGCCGGTCAGGCCGCTCGTCGGGGACGCGCAGGACGAAGCCGACGCCGCGGACCGTCTGGATCATCCGCGGCTCGCCGCTCGGCCTCGAGCTTGCGGCGCAGGTAGCTCACGAAGACGTCGACGACGTTGCCGTCGGCCGCCCAGTCGTACCCCCAGACGAGCTCGAGCAGCCGATCACGGCTCAGCACGATCCCCGGGTTGCGGGCGAAGACCTCGAGCAGCTCGAACTCGCGCCGCGTGAGCTCGACCGTCGCGGCCGCCGCGCCGCACGATGCGCGCCGCCGGATCGACGACGAGGTCACCGACGACGAGCTCCGCGGACGGGTCGGATCCGCCCGCGGCGCGCTCGTCCTCGCCGGCGCGCCGCAGCAGCGCCCGCAGCCGCGCGACGAGCTCCTCGACTGCGAACGGCTTGACGAGGTAGTCGTCGGCGCCGGCCTGCAGGCCGGCGATCCGGTCCTCGACCTCGTCGCGCGCCGACAGGATGAGGATCGGCGTGCGCACGCCGTCGGCGCGCAGGCGGGCGCAGACGGCGCGACCGTTGAGGTCGGGCATCGTCACGTCGAGCACGACGGCGGCCGGCGGGCGCTGCGCGCGACCGACTCGAGCGCGGCGCGGCCGCCCGCGGCCGTCTCGACGGCGAAGCCCTCGAGGCGCAGGGCGCGCTCGAGGGCTTCGCGGATGGCGTCGTCGTCGTCGACGACCAGGACGAGCGGTGATGCGTCGGTCACGCCGACGACATCATCGCTCGCCCGCAGGTCGGTCGGCCGGCCGTAGACTGCGTCGCCGGGACGCGCCCATCGAACCGGGGCCGCCCACCGGGCCGCCACCGGCGGGACCGCCGGGCCGCCCGGACCGCCGTGCCGCGGCCACCGGGCATCCCGCCGGCCGTCGGCATGCCGCCGCCGGTCGGGCGCGCCGCCTGCCGGACGTGCCGGATCGGCCTTCAGCGCGCTCTCGACCTTCGCCTCGTCGATGCCGAGCGCCTTGGCGAGGTCGGCCGGCGAAGTCTCCGAACGCGCCCTTGCCGCCGCGCGGGCCACCGTGGACCGCCGGGCCCGCCGGCCGGGAGGTTCGAGCGGTCGCACGTCAGCGGCGCGCGCCTTGCAGGCGAGGATCGCGTCCGCCTGCGCCTGGGTCAGCGCGGTTCGCCTTCACCTGCGGCGTCGAGCCGATCCTTGAAGAGCTTGTCCTGGGCCGTCGTGAGCTGGTCGACGGTGCTCACGCCGAGCGCGTCGGCCAGCTTCTTCTCCTGCGCAGCGCGCCGGGTCTGCAGCTCGTCGTAGACCTGCTTCATCGTCTTGCGGCGGCCCGGACTGGGTCGTCTGCGCGGACTTCGAGGACTTCTTCTTCGAGCGTCGTGGCCGTCGAGTTGGCGCCGAAGCCGACGGTCGCGAGAACCGCGGCGGTGGCGAGCGCCGAGAGCAGTGCGGCAACGAGTGCGCGCTTCATCGGTGGGATCTCCTGTGAGATGGGGGTGGGAACATCGTCATCGGGGCCGGATGCATCGAGGAGATGTCTGAGAAGCCTCTGAGCGCCGCCGATCACGCCGGATCGGCCACCTTCACCACGAGCTTCCCGATGTTGCTCGCCGTCGAACAGCATGTTGAGCGCGATCGGGCAGCTGCTCGAAGCCCTCGACGACCGTCTCCTGCGCCTTGAGCTCGCCCTCGGCCATCCACCCGCCGATCGCGGTCTGCGCGACCTCCTGGGCCTGGTCGAAGTGGTCGAGCACGATGAAGCCCTGGACGAGCACGCGCTGCGTCGAGGATCCGTGCCGAAGCGCGCGGCCCGGGCGGCGGGTCCGCGTCGTTGTAGCCGGAGATCAGGCCGCAGAGGGCGACGCGCGCGCGGAGGTTCAGCCGCGCGAAGACCGCGTCCATGATCTCGCCGCCGACGTTCTCGAAGTCCACGTCGATCCCGTCCGGGCGTCGCGGCCTTGCAGCTGCGTCGCGCCAGTCCGGAGCCTTGTAGTCGACCGCGGCGTCGAAGCCGAGCTCGTCGGTGAGCATCGCGCACTTCTCGGGCCCGCCGGCGATCCCGACGACGCGCGCGCCCTCGATCTTCGCGATCTGCGCCGGCGACCGAGCCGACGGCGCCCGCGGCCGCGGACACGACGACCGTCTCGCCCGGCTGCGGGCGTGCCGATGTCGGTCATGCCGACGTACGCCGTCAGCCCCGTCATGCCGAGCACGCCGAGGATGCGCGCTGAGCGGCACGCCCGGGACGTCCGGCATCGACGAAGGCCGCCGTCGGCGTCGGACAGCACGACGTAGTCCTGCCAGCCGAGCAGTCCCTGGACGAACTGCGCCCTCCGGGTAGGCCGGATGCTTCGAGGCGACGACCGGCCGAGCGCGCCGGCGCGCATGACCTCGCCGATCGCCGACCGGCGGAAGGTACGTCGGCGTGTCGTCGATCCACGTGCGGTTCGTCGGGTCGAGCGAGATGTAGAGCGTGCGCACGAGCGCCTCGCCGTCGCCGATCTCGGGCACGGCCTCCTCGGTCGAGCTCGAAGGTCGTCGGCGTCGATGCGCCCGGTGGGGCGCTCGCGCAGCAGGAAGCGGCGGTTGGTCTCGGACATGGGCGGACCCTACCGGCGTCCCGCCGTGCTGCGGGGTTCTACGGACGTCCGCGGACGCCCGGCGCGCAAGGATCGCCGGCATGCCGCGCCTCGCCGACGTCCACCGCCGCAGCCTCGAGGATCCCGACGGGTTCTGGGGCGAAGCCGCCGCCGCGATCGACTGGCTCACGCCGCCCGCGCGCGTCCTCGACGACGACGCCGCGCCGCTGTTTCGCTGGTTCAGCGGCGGCGAACTGAACACCTGCCACAACGCCCTCGACCGCCACGCCGACGGGGGACGCGCGGGTCAGCCCGCGCTGATCTACGACAGCCCGGTCACGGACACGGTCCGCGTCTTCACCTACGGCGAGCTGCGCGAGCAGGTCGCCCGGCTGGCCGGCGCCCTGCGCGGCGCTCGGCGTGCGCCACGGCGATCGCGTCGTGATCTACATGCCGATGGTGCCCGAGGCGGTGATGGCGATGCTCGCCTGCGCGCGCCTCGGCGCGATCCACTCGGTCGTCTTCGGCGGGTTCGCCCCGCATGAGCTGGCGGTGCGCATCGACGACGCCCAGCCGCGCGTCGTGCTCTCGGCCTCGTGCGGCATCGAGGGCGCGAAGGTCCTGCCCTACAAGCCGCTGCTCGACCGCGCGCTCGAGCTCGCGACACACGAACCCGTCCACACGGTGATCCTGCAGCGCCCGCAGGTCGAGGCCGAGCTGCTCGCGGGCCGCGACCACGACTGGGCGACGCTCATCACTGCGGCGCGGCCGGCGCCGTGCGTCCCGGTCGCCGCCACCGACCCGCTCTACGTCCTCTACACGTCGGGCACGACCGGCCGTCCGAAGGGGGTCGTGCGCGACAACGGCGGCCACGCGGTCGCGTTGCGCTGGTCGATGGACGCGATCTACGACACCGGGCCCGGCGAGGTCTTCTGGGCCGCCTCGGACGTCGGCTGGGTCGTCGGCCACTCGTACATCGTCTACGCGCCGCTGCTCGCGGGCGCGACGACCGTCCTCTACGAGGGCAAGCCGGTCGGCACGCCCGACCCGGGCGCGTTCTGGCGCGTCATCGCCGAGCACCGCGTGAAGACGCTGTTCACCGCGCCGACCGCGTTCCGCGCGATCCGCAAGGAGGACCCCGAGGCCGCGCACCTGCGCAGGCACGACATCTCCTCGCTCGCGGCGCTGTTCCTCGCCGGCGAGCGGCTCGACCCGGACACCTACCACTGGGCCCGCTCGCTGCTCGGCGAGCGTCCCGTCGTGGACCACTGGTGGCAGACCGAGACCGGCTGGCCGGTCGCCGCGAACTGCCTGGGGATCGAGCGCCTGCCCGAGAAGGCCGGGTCGCCGACCGTTCCCGTGCCGGGCTTCGACGTGCGGGTCGTGGACTCAGGCGGGGCCGACCGCGCCCCGGACGAGGAGGGCACGATCGTGATCCGGCTGCCGCTGCCGCCCGGGACGCTCCCCACGCTCTGGAACGACGACGAGCGGTTCGTCGCCTCCTACCTCAGCTACCTCGACGGCCAGTACCTCACCGGCGACGGCGGACGTTTCGACGCGGACGGCTACCTGTACGTCATGGGGCGCATCGACGACGTGATCAACGTCGCCGGCCACCGGCTCTCGACCGGCGAGATGGAGCAGATCGTCGCCGCCCACCCCGACGTCGCCGAGTGCGCGGTGATCGGCGTCCCCGACCAGCTCAAGGGTCAGCTGCCGTTCGGGCTCGTCGTGCTGAAGGACGGGGCGGACCGCGATCCCGGCGAGCTCGAGGCCGAGCTCGTCGGCCTCGTGCGCCAGGAGATCGGCGCGGTCGCCTGCTTCCGCACCGCGCGGGTCGTGCCGCGGCTGCCGAAGACCCGCTCCGGGAAGATCCTGCGCAAGACGCTGCGTGAGATCGCCGAGGGCAAGCAGCCGCAGGTGCCCTCGACGATCGAGGACCCCGGGGTGATCGAGGAGATCGCGCCGGTGCTCGAGGGAGATGCCTAGGAGCCGGACGGCCCGCCTGCGCGGCGACGGTGCGATCACGATCGCCCGCGACGCCGCCGGGATCCCGCACGTCGACGCGGCCACCGAGGCCGACCTGTACCGCGGGCTCGGCTACTGCCACGGGCGCGACCGCGCGCTGGCGCTCCTGCTCACCCGGCTCGCCGCGCAGGGCCGCATGGCCGAGCACCTGCGCGGCGGCGAGGAGCTCGTCGCCGCCGACCGCGCGTTCCGGCGCCTGAACCTCGCCGCCGGAGCGCTCGAGGAGGTCGATCGGGTCGCCGACGCCGACCGCACGCTGCTCGAGGCCTATTGCGACGGCGTCACGCGCGCGCTCGCCCGGCGCACGCCATGGGAGCTGCGGATCGCCGGCCTCGGCCGCGCGGCCCCGTGGCGCCCCGCCGACAGCATCCTCGTCTCGCGGCTGACCGGCTGGGTCGCGCTCGCCCAGAGCCAGGGCGAGATGGAGGCCCTGCTCGTGGACCTCGTGCGCGCCGGCGTCGAGGCGGAGCTCCTGGCCGAGCTCTTCCCCTCCGGCCTCGAGGGCCTCGACCCGGAGCTCCTGCGCACGCTGCGGCGCGGCGAGCCGTTCGTCCCGGCCGCGGTGCGCTGGAACCCCGCGCTTCCGCGGCCGGTCGCCTCGAACAACTGGGTGCTCGCCCCGGCGCGCACCGCGAGCGGTCGCGCGCTGCTCGCCAACGATCCGCACCTCGAGGTCGGGCGCCTCCCCGCCATCTGGTACGAGGTCGTGACGCGCGTCGGCGAGCGCTGGTGCGCCGCGGCGACGATGCCGGGGCTTCCCGGCCTGCTCATCGGCCGCACGAACGACCTGGCGTGGGGTGCGACGTACGCGTTCATGGATGCCACCGACTCCTGGGTCGAGGACTGCCGCGACGGCCGGGTCCGGCGCGGGAACGGCGCGTGGGAGCCGATCCGGACCCGCACCGAGACGATCCGCCGGCGAGGGAGCGCCCCGATCGTCGCGACGTTCCACGAGACGCGCCACGGCACGCTCGACGGCGACCCGGCCGCGCCCGGGATGCGCCTCGCGACCCGCTGGGCCACGGCCCACGAGACCGGTGCGGCGTCGCTCGCCGCCGCCTTCGCGATGCCGCGTGCGCGCGAGGTCGCGGAGGGCATGGCCGCGATCGGCCGCGTCGAGTCGGCGTTCAACTGGGTCCTCGCCGACCGCCACGGGAACATCGGGTACCAGATGTCCGGCCTGCTGCCGCTGCGCCGGCCGGGCGCGAGCGGGCTCGTGCCGCTGCCGGGCTGGGATCCGGCGAACGACTGGCAGGGCTACGCCGCCCCCGACGACCTCCCCCGTGCGATGAACCCGCCCGACGGGTTCCTCGTCACCGCCAACGACGATCTCAGCCACCTGGGACGCCGCGCGCCGATCAACCTGCCGATGGGCGACTCGCGCGCGCGGCGGATCGCCCAGCGTCTGGGCGAGCGCAGCGACTGGTCGCCGGCGCTGGTCGCCGAGGTCCAGCTCGACGAGCGCTCGCCGCAGGCCGAGGCGTTCCTCGAGGTCCTGCGTCCGCTGCTGCCGGACACCGAGCATGGCGCGATCCTGCGTTCCTGGGATGCCACGTACTCCGTGGACTCGCTCGGAGCGACCCTCTTCGAGCGCTGGTACCGGGCGCTGCTGCGGGACGTCTTCGGCCGCGCGCTCGGGCCCGATGTCGTCGACCATCTGCTCGGTGAGACCGGCATCGTGACCGACTTCTACGCGAACTTCGACCGGGTCCTGCTGCGGGAGCGCTCGGCGTGGTTCGCCGGCGCGACCCGTGACGAGCTCTACTCCCGCGTCGCCGAGCGCGCCCTCGCCGCGCCGCCGCGACCGTGGGGCGCCGAACAGCAGGTGACCCTCCGCCACCTCGTGCTCGGCGAGCGCCTCCCCGCCCGGGCCGGGTTCGATCGCGGGCCGTTCGCGCTGCCCGGCGCGCGCGGCACACCCCGCCAGGGCCAGGTCTATCGCTCGGGCGGCCGCGCCACGAGCTTCGCCCCGTCACTGCGCTTCATCACCGACTTCGGCGAGGCGGCGGCGCACACCGCGCTCGCGGGCGGTCCCTCCGACCGGCGCTTCTCACGCTGGTACGCGTCCGACCTCGCGCGCTGGCTCGCCGGTCGCACGAAGCCGCTGCGACCGTAGGACCACCTACGGCGACAGGCGCCCGCTGCGCCAGCCGCCGGGGGCGGCCGCGTCGCGCACGTAGACGAACCGGTCGTGCAGGCGGAACTCGCCGGCCTGCCAGAACTCGATCGCGCTCGCGGTCACGACGTACCCGCCCCAGTACGACGGGCGCGACACGTCCTCACCCGCGAACCGCGCCTCGGCTGCCTGCCACGCGGCTGAGCAGGGCCGTGCGGTCCGCGAGCACCGCGCCCTGCTCGGAGGCCCAGGCACCGATCTGCGCGGGCCGCGGGCGGCTCGCGAAGTATGCGTCGGAGTCCGCGTCGCTCGTCGGCGCCGCGGCACCGTGGACGAGCACCTGGCGCCCGAGCTCGCGCCAGAAGAAGAGCAGCTGGGCCAGCGGGTTCGCGGCGAGGTCGCGGCCCTTGAGGCTCGAGCGGTTCGTGTAGAAGCGAAAGCCGTCGGCGTCGGCGCCGCGCAGCAGCACCGTCCGCGCGCTCGGGCGCCCGTCCGCGCCGGCGGTCGCGACCGTCATCGCGTTCGGGTCGCGCATGCCGGTCGCATCGGCCGCCGCGAGCCACGCCGCGAACAGGTCCAGCGGGTCGGGCGGGAGGGTCCCCTCGGTCAGCGGCGCGGGGGCGGTGGGCACGCTGCGGAACCTAGCGGCCCGTCATGACCGCTCGGCCCCAGGTGCGCATCGCATGGCGCGCGCCGCGTCCTCGAGCACGATCGAGTTCGACCTGACCGCGCTCAGGCGGCCGTGCGCGCCGGGCGCTGCGAGAAGCGCTCGCGGGCGAGCGCGCGCACGTCGGGCCAGGTGCTGGGCCGCCCCGGGGGACGGCGCACGAGCGCGGGGCTGCCCTCGGGCAGGCGCGCCCGCAGCTCGTCGCCGAGGCCCGACTCGCGCAGGTGCTCGGTGACGCTCGCGATGGCGCGTTCGATCACCTCGTGCCGGCGCGCGGTGCTCATGAGGTTCGTTCCCATCGCATCGAGGTCGTGCACGGTGGGCTGCAGCAGGACGACGTCGCTGCCGGCCTCGCGCAGGGTGCGGGCCTCGCCGCCCAGGCGCCGCCCCGACGCCGAGCGCATCCCGAGCGCCAGGCGCTCACCGAGCGTGCGCGGCTCGCCCGCGTGCAGTGAGGACATCGGGTTCAGGCACAGGACGAGGTCGCAGCCGGACTCGCGCAGCACGTCCGCGTTCGAGGTCGACCGCAGCCCGCCGTCGACGTAGCGGCGCCCGGCGATCTCGACCGGGTGGTAGAAGCCCGGGATCGCACACGAGGCGGCGACCGCGTCGGCGAGCTGCGCGGTCGGCGCGTCGTGCCGGCCGAACACCGTGCGGCGGCCGGTCTCGTAGTCGCAGGCGACCGTCCAGAAGGCCGGGTGGGGCGCCCAGCGCCCGTCGCACGCCCGTCGCACGGTGTCCTTCAGCGGCTCGGTCGAGACGAGACCCTTCGGCAGCCATGCGGAGACGACCGTCGCCGGGGAGTAGCGGTAGGGCCGCGCGAGCGAGGCGAGCGCGAGCTTCCACGAGCCCGGGCCGAGCGACGGCACGGCACCATGCAGGCGGTAGACCGCGCCGGCCGAGCGATCAGACGCGGTCGGCTCGGCGCCGGCGGCCTCGATGAGGCCATCGAGGTCCTCGCCGGCCGAGTGGGCGACCATGAACCACGGCGGCAGCCCGCAGGACGACGAGCGCACCGATCATCGAGCCGGCGGACGTTCCGACGACGTGGTCGGCGCTGCCGGGATCCCAGCCGGTCTCGGTCGCGATCGCGTGCAGCGCGCCGACGAGCCACGCGCCGCCGAGCACCCCGCCCGCGCCGAGGACGAGGCCGACCTTCGGCTGTTGGGCCGGGGGCATGATCGGGACATCATGGCGGTCCGGGCGGCCGGGCACGCCCGCACGAACCCGCAGCACGATGCGGGTTTGAACCCGCAGCACGATGCGGGTTTCCCGTCCCGCCGCCCTACGCGGGCGTCTGCTGGAGCGTCGCCTCGGGGTCGATGGACCAGCGCGCGGCGAGCTTCTTGAGCTCGTCGTCGAGCGGCCAATTGTCGGCCACCGGCTCGCCCGTGTAACTCGGTACGCCGCCCTTCAGGGCCATGCAGCCCGTGTTCTCGCCGACCGCGCGGATCTCCTCGACCTCCGCGGCGCTGAGGACGACCTGCTCGGGCACTGCCGCGAGCTCGGCGCGCTTGGCCTCGATCGGCTTGGCGTCCTCGGCGAGCTCCTGGATGAGGGTCGGAACGACGCTGTGGACCGGCGCGTGCGCGAGCGTCCACTGGCACGCGAGCTGCAGCGGCGTGAGCCCGTGACGGTCGGCGATCGGCCGCAACCGCTCGAGTTTCGCGGCGCCCTGTTCGACCCAGCCGGCGGGCCGGAACGTGCGGTGGTCGCGCTCGCCGAACGCGTGGCCGGGCTTCACGTCGTCGTGGAAGATGCCGCCGAAGTCCACGACGCGGGCGAGCACCTGCACGTCGTAGCGCTCGGCCGCCGGGATCACGAGCTCGCCGGGCCACGGCTCGAGCGGGTTGAGGATGATCATCGCCCAGTCGATGTCCGCGCCGAAGCGCTCGAAGCAGTCGATCACGTCGAGCGTGAACCCGTTCGCGGGGCCGGGGGCGACGCCGATCATGTCGGTGAGCCCCTCGTCGCGCAGCGCGCGCATGCCCTCCCACACGACCTCGCTCGTGTAGCCGACGCGGTCGGGGTTGTGGAGCATCAGGAGGTCGAAGCGGTCGACGCCGCAGCGCTCGAGGCTGCGCTCGGCGGCCGTGCGCAGGTAGTCGCCGTAGGCCTCCGGGCCACGCAGCGACGGGTCGGTGAAGCGCGGGAACCCCTTCGCCCCGTTGCGCCGCCCCGTGTAGAAGTCGTGGCCGATCGTGGCCGCCAGCCGGTAGCCCGCGCGCGGGAGCCCGTCGAGCGCGCGCCCGACGAGCTCGTCGGCGGCACCCTGCCCGTAGACGTCGGCGGTCACGAGCGTGTCGATGCCCTCGCCGGGCCGCAGGACGGAGATCAGCCGGTCCTCGTCGAGCGCCACGCCGAAGTTCATGAAGCGCCCGCCGGA
The DNA here is from genome assembly GCA_963787935.1 of uncultured Actinomycetes bacterium. GTDB lineage: Bacteria > Actinomycetota > Thermoleophilia > Solirubrobacterales > Solirubrobacteraceae > F1-60-MAGs163. Next base: position 154,708 of record CAWBEV010000003.1, read on the forward strand.
CCAGGAGCCGAGCGCGGTGTGGGTGAGCTGAGCCATGACGAAAGCCTACGACGGCGCCGAGTGTGGAGAACCCCCGATCCGATTGGGGTGGTGGCGCCGTGGCGCTGATGCGACCGCGGGTCTATCGTCGCCACCATGCTCCGCCGCGCCCTGCTTCCCGTCCTCACGTTCGCGCTGCTCGTCGCCGCGCTCGCCACGCCCGGCGGCGCGTTCGCCGCGAGCGACCTGAACGTCAACGTCGACATCGGGGAACCGGGCGACCAATTCGTGCTGAAGGGGCGCATCGCGCTGGAGCCGGGCGAGACCGCGCACACGCTCGTCATGGTCGACGGGCCGATCGTCATCCCGCGCGGCTCGACCGTCACCGGCGACATCGTCTCGGTGGACGGGGACGTGCGCATCGCCGGCCGCGTGCAGGGGCATGTCGTGACCATCGGCGGGCAGGCGTTCGTGGCCCGCAGCGCCGTGATCGAGCAGGGCATCGACTATGGCGACGCGCGGCCCGCGATCGCCCCCGGCGCGCGCGTCAGCGGCGGCGTCGAGAAGATCAACGTCAACGTCGGCGACGCGTTCCCGTTCCTGGGCTGGTTCGCCTGGTGGCTCGCCGTGAGCGTCTCGACGCTCGCGCTCGCGCTGCTCGCGCTGTGGGCGGCGCCACGCGCCGCCGACGCGACGTTCGAGCGCATGCGCGAGGGCGGCTGGGGCCCGGCGATCGGGGTCGGCTTCGTGCTGTTCCTCGGGCTCCCGTTCCTGGCGTTCGTGGCGCTCGTGAGCCTCGTGGGCGTCCCGTTCGGCATCGGCCTGCTGCTCGCACTGCTGCCGCTCGGCGCGCTCGGCTACGTCACGAGCGCCTGGGTGATCGGGCGGGCGCTCGTCGGCGCGCCGCGCTCACGCTTCCTCGCGCTGCTGGCGGGCTGGGCGATCCTGCGCGTGATCGCACTCGTGCCGGTGCTCGGCGCGCTCGGGTTCCTCGCGGGCGTCGTGTTCGGCCTCGGCGCGCTCGCGTGGACGCTGCTGAAGGTCCGCGGCGGCGGGGGGCCACGTCACCCGCAGACGACTCCGGGCCTCGGGGGCCCGGAGTCGCCGACCGCTCCGGCGATCTGAGCCGCCGCTCAGGCCGGCAGCTCGTTCATCTGGATCACGCTGAACGCGGCGCCGAACGGGTCGGCGACCGTCGCGAAGCGCCCGATGTCGATGGACATCGGGCCGAACAGCGTCGTGCCGCCGTTCGCGGTGACCGCCGCGAGCGTGGCGTCGAGGTCCTCGACGGCGATGTAGTGCCCCCAGTGCGGCGGGATCTCGGCCGGGAACTGGTCGCCCATCTCCATCATGCCCGCGACCGGCCGCTCGCCGAGCCGGGCGGTCGTGTACTCGCCGCCGGAGGTCGGCGCGGTCTCGAACGTCCAGCCGAACAGGGTCGCGTAGAAGGCCTGCGCGGCGGCGGCGTCGCGTGTGGAGAGCTCGTTCCAGACGAGCGTCCCGGGCTCGTTGACGAGCTCGGCCCCGATGTGGTCGCGCGGCTGCCAGAGCGCGACGACGGCGCCCGTCGGGTCCGCGAGGATCGCCATCCGCCCGGCGCGCAGGACGTCCATCGGCGGCAGCAGCGGCTGAGCTCCCGCCTGCGTCGCGGCGGCGACCGACGCGTCCGCATCGGCGACCGTCACGTACGTCGTCCAGGCCGGCGGCGCGCCCTGCTGCACGGGCCCGAGGCCGGCGATCGACTTGCCGTCGCGCTGGAACATCCGGTAGCCGCCGGTCTCCTCGACCGGTCCCGGCTCGGTGGCCTCCCAGCCGAACACCGCGGTGTAGAAGGCCGCGGCGGCGTCCGGGTCCGGTGACGAGACGTCGATCCACGACGGCGTCCCGGGCGCGTACTGCTCGACCACTGACATACGTGGCTCCCTCTGCTCGGTTGCGTGATGCAATCCAACCATGCCGGGACGCACGCGTGGAAAAACCTGCGGACTGCGGCGCGCAGGTGTAACCGCCGGCGCCCGAGGCGCCTATCTTCTCTGCGGGAGGAGCGTGCGCAGCGCCCCTGCACCCATGCCCTCATCCAGCACATGACCGTGGCGAACACTCCCGGCGTCGGCGACGTCCTCGGCGGCTGCCGGCTCGATCGGCTCACCGCGCGCGGCGGCATGGGCGTCGTCTACGAGGCCACCCAGCTCGCCCTCGGCCGGCGCGTCGCGGTGAAGGTCATCTCGCCGCAGCTCGCGGACGACCCCGAGTTCCGCGAGCGCTTCACGCGCGAGGCGCAGGTCGCCGCGCAGGTCCATCACCCGAACATCGTGGACGTCTACGACGCCGGCGAGCAGGACGACGTGCTCTACCTCGTCATGCGCTTCGTGGACGGCACCGACCTGCGGACCGTGCTGCGCGCCGAGGACCGGCTGTCGCCGCGGCGCGCGGTGCGCATCACCGGGCAGGTCGCCTCCGCGCTCGACGCCGCGCACGGGGCGGGACTCATCCACCGCGACGTGACGCCCTCGAACATCCTCCTCGACGGCGGCCCCGCCGAGGAGCAGGCGTCGCTCACGGACTTCGGGCTCGTCAAGCACCTCGACACGGCCGGCGTGACGAAGACCGGGACGTGGTTCGGCACGCTCGCGTTCGTCGCCCCCGAGGCGCTGCGCGACGACCCCGTCGACGGGCGTGCCGACGTCTACGCGCTCGGCTGCGTGCTGCACCGGATGCTCACCGGGCACGTGCCCTACCCGCGCGAGAGCGACGCCGCGATGATCGCCGCGCACCTGCACGACCCCCCGCCGCGCCCGTCGCAGAGCGTCGGCCTGGACCCCGCGTTCGACGACGTCATCGCCCGCGCGCTCGCGAAGGACCCCGAGGAGCGCTTCGCCTCCGCCGGCGACCTCGCGGCCGCCGCCCGCGCGGCGCTGACCGGCGAGGTCGCGCCCGACGTCCCGGCCCGCGGCGACGGCGCGGCGTCCGAGCGCACGGCCGCGACGCGGATCGCCCCCGACGTCACGCGCAGGGTCGTGCCCGCCGCCGCCGCCCGCACGCGCGTCGCACCGGCTCCGGGATCGGCGCCGCCCGCCGCCCGCCGGGCGGCGCCGCGCCCCGGGCGCGCCGTGCTCGCCGCCGTGCTCGCGCTGCTCGTCGGGATCGGGGCCGGGGTCGCGCTCGAGCGCCTGCTGTTCGACAGCGCGCCGCGCCGCAGCGCCCGCCCGCCGATCCCGCGCACGCCGGCCGAGGTCTCCCTGCAGCCCTACGCGACCGATGCCTACAGCGCCCAGGTGCCCAAGGGCTGGAAGCTCCTCGCCGACGACGAGGACCGCGGCGACTTCTCCGAGAGCCGCTGGCGTGCGCCCGCGCCGTTCCGCGCCGAGCTCGTCATCGCCTACCGCACGCAGTCCGGCGCGAGCCCGCGCGGCATCGCCGAGTCCGCGCGCGGGCGCCTCGCCGTCCAGGGCACCTACAGCGAGGTCGCCTTCGGCCCGATCGGCCTGGGCGGGACCGAGGCCTACCGCTGGGTCTACGGCGTCAACGGGCAGATGCGCGCGAACTGGTACCTCAACCCGTGCGGCACGAGCATCGCGATCTACGGGGCGACGCGCCCGTCGGAGTTCCTGCGCTGGGCGCCGACGTTCCGTGCCGTCACCGCCGCGGTCCGCCCGGCCTGCTGAGCGCTCGCAGCGGCGCGCAGCGCGATAGCGTCGGGGTCGTGCGCGTCCACCCCCTGTTGTCCGGCGAGATCCTGATCGCCCCCGAGTTCTCGGTGCGCCGGCCGGGCGCGCTCGGCGTCGTGGGCGGGTTCATCGCACAGGCGCTGCGCCGCCACGCGGTCTGGTGCCCGGTTCCGGTGTTCCTGCTCGAGCATCCGACGGCCGGCCCGATCATGGTGGACACCGGGTACTCGGCGAGCGCCGCGACCGACCCCGCGCGCACGCTCGGCCCGAGCGCGCGACTGTTCGATCATCGCCCGTACGACCTCGGAGCGCTGCTCGCGGCGCGCGGCGTGCGGGCCGCGGACGTGCAGACGGTCGTCATGACGCATCTGCACTGCGACCACGCGAGCGGCGTCGACCGCTTCCCGCACGCGACCTTCGTCGCCGACGCGCGCGAGTGGCTCGCCGGGGACGCCGGCGGCCGCGGCACGTCGAGCGGCGGCTACGTCCCCGCGGTGATCCACACCCTGCGCCGGCGCCGCGTCCTGGACTTCGACGGGCCGCGCGTGCGGCCGGTGGGCCCGCTGAACGAGACGATCGACCTGCTCGGCGACGGGACGATCCTGCTCGTCTCGACGCCCGGGCACTCCCCCGGCCACATGTCGGTGCTCGTGCGACTGGGCTCCGGCGGCGAGGTGCTCCTGACGGGGGACGCCGCCCATCGTCTCAGCCAGATCGAGCGCCCGGCGCCGATGGTGCCGATGTCCGACGGTGGCGCATTCCTGCGCTCGGCGCAGATGCTGCGCGCGTACGCCCGCCTGCACCCGCGGACCGTCGTCATCCCCGGGCACGACCCGGTGGTCTGGCCGACGCTCGACGCGGTCTATGCCTGAGGGCGCCGGGCGCACGATCGGCGCGCGCCTGCGCGAGGAGCGCGCGCTCGTCCTCGCGGCGCTGAGCCTGCTCGGCATCGTGACGGGTGCGGTGCTCGCGCTCGGCGGGAACAGGGGCGCCGGCGACACCGCCTGGGCGGTGACGATCGCGGTGATGCTCGTGCCGCTGACCTGGTCGGTGGTCCGGGCGCTGCTGCGCCGGGACGTCGGCGTGGACGTCATCGCGCTGATCGCGATGCTCGGCACGCTGCTGACGGGCGAGTACCTCGCGGGCGCGATCGTCGCGTTGATGCTCTCCGGGGGCAACGCCCTCGAGGAGTACGCTGCGGGGCGCGCGCGGCGGGATCTGACGGCGCTGCTCGAGCGCGCCCCACGTGTGGCGCGCCGGCGGGTCGGCGACCGCTGGGAGGACGTGGCCGTCGACGACCTCGTGCCCGGCGACGTCGTGCTCGTGCGCACCGGAGAGCTCGTGCCGGTGGACGGCACCGTCGACGGCGCGCGGGCGGTCGTGGACGAATCGGCGATGACCGGCGAGTCGCTGCCCGTGACGATCCCGCGCGGCGGCAACGTGCGCAGCGGCACGACGAACGCCGGCGAGCCGTTCGAGGTCGTGGCGACGCGCCGCGCGGCCGAGAGCTCGTACGCGGCGCTCGTCGCGCTCGTCAGCGACGCCGAGAAGGAGCGTGCGCCGTTCGTCCGGATGGCCGATCGCTACGCGGTCTGGTTCCTGGCGATCACCCTCGTGCTCGGCGGCGGCGCGTGGCTCGTCAGCGGCGACCCCGTCCGCGCCGTCGCGGTGCTCGTCGTCGCCACCCCGTGCCCGCTGATCCTCGCCGCGCCGATCGCGCTCGTCGCCGGGCTGTCCCGCGCCGCCCGCGCCGGGATCATCATGAAGGGCGGCACCGCGATCGAGCAGCTCGGCGGCGCGCGCACCGTGCTGCTCGACAAGACGGGAACCCTGACGATCGGCGCGCCCGCCGTGCGCGAGCTCGTCCCGGTGGACGGCGTGGACGGTGAGGAGCTCCTGCGGCTGGCGGCCTCGGTGGACCAGCTCTCCCCGCACGTGCTGGCCGTCGCGCTCGTCCGCGACGCGCACGCGCGCGGTCTCGTGCTCGAGCCGCCGCAGGACGTCAGCGAGGAGCCGGGCGCCGGGATCGCCGGCACCGTGAGCCGTCGCCGGGTGCTCGTGGGGAGCGGCGCGTACCTGGCGGCCCACGGCTGCGCGGCGGACGGCGTCGCCGACCGGCTCGACCGGCTCGACGCCGCGGAGGGGCTGGCGCGCGTCATGGTCGGCGCCGACGGCCGGCTGCTCGGTGCGATCGTGCTCGCCGACCACCTGCGCGAGGACGCCCCGCAGATGGTCGTGAGCCTGCGCGACGCCGGCGTCGCGCGGGTCGCGATGGTGACCGGCGACCGCGAGGAGATCGCCCAGGAGATCGGGCGGCGCGTCGGCGTCGATCAGGTCTACGCCGAGCGCACGCCGGAGGGCAAGCTCGACGTCGTGCGGGCGATGCGCGAGCACGCGGACCTGCGGCCGGTCGTGATGGTCGGCGACGGGGTGAACGACGCGCCGGCGCTCGCGATGGCCGACGTCGGGATCGCGATGGGCGCCGCGGGCTCGACGATCTCCGCGGAGACCGCGGACTGTGTCATCACGGTCGATCGCGTGGACCGCGTCGGCACGGCGATCCGCCTCGGCCGGCGCACGCTGAAGATCGCGCGCGAGAGCGTCCTCTGGGGGATCGGCCTGAGCGTCGCCGCGATGCTCGTCGCCGCGGCCGGGTACCTGCCGCCGGTCGCGGGCGCGCTGCTGCAGGAGGTCATCGACGTCGCGGTGATCCTCAACGCGCTGCGCGTGCTGCGCGGGTAGGCGCGGCGCGGCGCGGCGCGGGCGCGGCGTCGCGCGGGCGGACCCCGGGCGCGCCCGGGGGGCGCGTGTCGTCGGCGAGGGCGCAGGGCGGCGGGGAGACGCCCGTCCGCCCGCCGGCGCCCGGACGCCCTGGGCCGAACCCTGCACGAGGGTCGTGATGAATGCGGCCCGCACTGCGGCGCCACCGGACCGGGCCGAAACCTGCACGAGCGTCGTGATGAATTCGGCCCGCGCGCGGCGCGGCGCGCGGGGCGCCCGGGATGCGTTGCGGGACGAGCGGGCGCGGCTAGGCGCGGTCCGCCGCGACGACCTCCGCGACGCGCTCGACGGCGCGCCGCAGGCGCCGGAAGTACGTCGCGCGTGAGAGGTGGAGCTCGTCGGCCGCGAGCTCGTGGCTCGGCGCCGGGTCGAGGTAGCCGCGCTCGAGCACTCGCGCCTGCAGGCGCTCGTCGTCGGTGTCCCCGAACGCGCGTGCCGCCGCCCCGTCGATCAGGGTGCGCACCGACGCGGCGCGCTCGTGCGCCCCCCGGCCCGTCGCGAGCGGGCTGCGCGCGAGGCGCACCGGCACCTGCAGGTCGCGCAGCGCCTCGCGCACGGCCGCCGCCACGTCGCCCGCCTCCTCGCGCGCGTCCGCGGCGACCACGTCGTCGCCGGCCGGCAGCGCGCGGCCGGCCTCGGCGTGGATCACGGCGCGCTGCAGGCCGAGCAGCCCGGTCGGCCCGAAGTCGAGGATGTGGCAGTCGATCTGGTAGCGGCCGGGGTCGTAGCGCAGCTCGGGAACGGCGCGGGCCCCGGTGGCCTGCGCGAAGTTCGTGCTGAGCCGGTCGCGCGGGTTGATCGGCAGGTAGGACCAGCGCGGGTTGTGAAGCCCCGAGCGGATCATCGCCGTCATGTTCAGCAGCGCCTGGAGCGCCGGGGGGCCGCTGCCGGAGTCGGTCGCCGGGCGGCGCGTGAAGTCGATCGCGTCGCGCACGAGCACCGCCTGCCCGCCGGGGGCGTGGGCGCGCGCGTGCGCGAGCCACGGGCCGACGAGCGGATCCGCGTCCGCGTGCGGCGGAGCGTTCGCCGGGGTCATCGAGATCAGCAGCCCGCAGAGGCTGTCCTCGCGGTCGCGGGCGATCGCGACGAGCTCCGGGGACCGTTCGAGGAACGGCAGCGTCGGCGCCCACCAGTCGCGGATGCCCCGCCTCTCGAACAGCTCCCGGAGCTCGTCCGCGTCGCCCGGGCGCAACGCGTCGATCCGGTAGCGCGAGGCGCCCTGGTAGCTGTAGCCGGCGCGCACGGCCGGAGACGTGACGAGGTCCGCGAGGTCGATCGTCAGCCGCAGCTCGCCGCCGATCGCGCGAGCGTGCAGGTGGTCGGCCATGCGCACGCGCAGGTCGCGCGCGAGCTCGGGGTCGGTGCGCTCGACCTCCGCCTGCAGCCCGCGGCGCACGAGTTCGTGGAGCGTGACGCCGCCGCCGACCCGCTCGGCGAAGTGCCGCTCGGCGAGCCACGCGAACGACGCGTCCGCGTCGATCCCCGGCAGCGCGGCGCGCAGCAGGTCCGGCGTCGTGACGCGCGCGATCGCCGCCGCCTCGAGGACCCCCGCATGAGGTCCCTCGATGTCCGCGTCGGCCAGGCGCCCGATGAGCGGCTTGACGAGGTCGGTCGGCACCGGCTCGGCGGCCGGGTCCCAGCCCGGGTCGTCGATCGCCGCCTCGGCGGCGAGCGTCAGCGCCAACGGCGATCCGCCCGCCCAGGCGGCGAGCGTGCGCGCGCGCTCCTCGTCCTCGATCCCGGCGGCACGCAGCAGGTCGCGCGCCTCGCGGTCGGGGAGCGGGCCGACTTCGACGGCGATCGTCAGCGTGTCCCAGCCCGCCTGCCGCCAGCCCGGATCGGGCGCCGAGCGCCCGGCGATCAGCACCACGGTGCGCTCGGGCATCGACGGGAGCAGGCCGCGGCGCAGGTAGCCGTCGATCGCCTGCATGCGCTCGTAGGTGTCGAGGACGAGCAGCGGCCGCTCGGCCTGGCGGGCACCGGCGAGCGCATCCTCGAGTGCGTCGGGCACCGGCGGCAGGTCGCGACCCTCGACGGTCCACGTCGTCCAGCCGGCTGTCTCGCCGCGCCGCACGAGCTCGCGCAGGAGCGTGCTCTTCCCGATGCCGCCGGGGCCGTGCAGGAGGACGACGTTCGCGGCGGGCTCCTCGCCGAACAGCCCCGCGAGCCGTTCGAGCTCGGACCGGCGCCCGACGAAGCGTGCGCGGTCCAGGCGAGCGATCCTGCTCGCGAGCGTGGTCCGTCCCCCCATCTGCGCGGGAGTCTCGCAAAGCGGCGCGAACGCGCGCGTGCCCCGGGGCGCGCGATGATGGGTGCATGCCCTCCGCACCGACCGTCGTCGTCGCGCTCGGCGGCAACGCCCTGCTGCAGCGCGGCGAGCGTCCCGAGGCCGAGAACCAGCACCGGGCCGCACGCCGCGCAGCCGCGCTGCTCGCTCCGGTCGCCCGCGCAGCCCGCCTGGTCGTCACCCACGGGAACGGCCCGCAGGTCGGGCTGCTCGCGCTGATGAGCGACGCCTACACGACCGTCGCCCCCTACCCACTCGACATCCTGGGCGCCGAGACCGAGGGGCAGATCGGCTACGTCGTCGAGCTCGAGCTCGACAACGTCGTCGCACATCAGCACACCGTCGCGGTCGTCACGCGCACCGAGGTCGCCGCCGACGACCCGGCGTTCGGCAATCCGACGAAGTTCATCGGCCCGGTCTACGAGGCCGGCGAGGCGCAGCGCCTGGCCGCCGAGGAGGGCTGGACGGTGAAGCCCGACGGCGACGCCTGGCGGCGCGTGGTGCCCTCGCCCGAGCCGATCCGGATCATCCAGCTCGAGGCGATCGAGCAGCTCGTCGACGGCGGCTTCCTCGTCGTCTGCGCCGGCGGTGGCGGCGTTCCGGTCGTGACGCTCGCGGACGGCACCCAGGAGGGCGTCGAGGCGGTGATCGACAAGGACCTCGCGACCTCGCTGCTGGCGAGCGACCTGGGGGCGCAGGTGCTCGTCCTGGCCACCGACGTGGATGCCGTCTACGTCGGCTGGGGCACGCCCGAGCAGCGGGCGCTCGGCGCCGTGACGAGCGCCGAGCTGCGCGCGATGGACTTCCCCTCGGGCTCGATGGGCCCGAAGGTCGAGGCGGTCTGCCGGTTCGTCGAGCGCGGCGGCGGGCGCGCCGCGATCGGCGCGCTCGACGACATCGAGCGGCTCGTCGCCGGGAGCGCGGGCACGCAGGTCACCGCCGCGTGAGTCGCGGCGCGCGCCGCCCGTTACGCTCGGCCCGTTGACGCTCCCGGTCCACAGGCTCGAGGCGATCCGCGGCGCACACGAGGCACGGGCCGCGGCCGGCGTCCCCCTCGACCTGCCGCTCGACGACGTCCTGCTGCGCACCGAACGCCTCGGGCTGCCGGTCGTGCTCGCGCCGCTGCACGGCATCGCCGGCGCCTACGTGCGGCGCCCGGCGCTCGCGCTCGCGTTCGTGAGCACCGATGACGCGCCCGTGCGCCGGCGCTTCACGCTCGCCCACGAGCTCGGTCACCACGTCCTGCACGGGGCGGCCCAGGTGGACACCGAGGTCTCGCTGGGCGACTGGGACGGCGACCCGATCGAGGCCGGGGCGAACTGGTTCGCCGCCGAGTTCCTCGCCCCGGAGGAGGCGGTCCGCCGCTGCGTCGAGGAGCTCGACGATCGCGACGCGACGCTCGAGCTCGTCGTGCGCGTCGCCCACCGGTTCGCGATCAGCGCGCACGCGGCGTGCATCCGGCTCCACACCGCGGGCGTCCTCAGGCGCGGGCGGCGCCTGCAGCGCCTGCTCGGCGAGTGCCAGGACGGCACGAACCTCAAGCTGCAGCTCCATCTCGGCCTCGCCGAGTGCGACGACGTCTGCCGGCTCGGCGACGGGGCGCTCGTGCGCCTGCCCGCACAGGCGCGCGGCACCGCGCTCGAGAGCTGGGCGCAGGGCCGGCTCGACGCGTCCGAGCTCGCGCGCGCGCTCGGGCACGACCCCGGGCGGGTCGCCGGCACGCTCGGCTAGGACGGCCCGCGGAACAGCACGTCGATCTCGTCCCAGCCGTCGGGGTCCGGCGTCTCGAACGCGTCGGCGAGCAGCTCGAGCGCCTCGCCGGCGTCCGCGGCCGCCTGCGGCTCGTCGGCGCGAAACGCCGGCCCCGGTTGTGGCGCGGTCGCCGCCGGCAGTGCGCCGAGCACGTCGCCGAGCGCGTCGCGCACGCGGCGCGAGACGCGCGACCAGGCGAGCTCACCGTGCTCGATCGCCGCCAGGTACCCGACCGCCTTGGTTCTGCGGCGCTCGGGACCATCCCCCAGCCCGACACGTTCGAGCAGCGCGCTCGCGAGCTGCTCACGGGTGAGCCGCTCGCGCTCGCGGGCGAGTTGCAGCGGGCTCTCAGCGTGCCAGGACGTCGGGTCGGCGGCGATCTCGGCCACGCGGCGCAGCACCGGCCGGTCGCGTTCGGCTTCGAACGCCGCCGCGTCGTAGCGGCGCAGCGGCGCCTCGGTCTCGAGGTAGCGCTCGATCATGCCCTCCAGGACGAAGCGCTCGCGCCCCGACAGCTGCTCGAGGTAGTCCTGCGGGTTCGGGTCCTCGCCGCGTTCGTAGGCGGCGGTGAAGGTGCGGAAATGGGTCTCGGGGCTGGTCATGGGAGGTCACTCCTCGTTCAGCCGGCCGCGGGCGGCCGCGCAGAACCGTGACGCGATCTTGTCGATGTTCGCAGGGGTGTACTCCAGGCCGCGCTCGTCGGCGAGGATCGCCGCGACGGTCTTCGAGCGGCGGCCCTCGAAGACGCGCAGCTCGACGATCAGGCGGTGCTCGTCCGACAGCTCCCCGAGGGCACGGTCGACGAGCTCGCCGTACTCGACGGCCGCGTAGCCGCCGTCGGTGACCGGGATGTCCCAGCCGCCGTCGTCGGCATCCGCAGCGGCCGCGTTGAGCGAGACGGTGTCGTGCGCGGCCTTCGCGCCGGGCGAGCGGTGGTACTCGGCGATCTCGTGCCTGACGATCTGCGCGAGCCAGGCGCGGAACTGCACTGCCGAGGCAGCCTCCGGGGGGTTGCGCGTGATCGCGCCGACGACCCGCGCGAGCGCCGCGTCGGCCGTCTCCTCGACGAGGTCGGCCGGCATCTTCGCGCGGACCAGCGTGACGATCAGGCGCTCGTAGGAGTAGGCGATGAGCTGCAGCGCGCGGGTGGCGGCCTCGTGGGCGTCCGCGGCGCGCGCCGCGTGGACGTAGGCGATCTGCGCCGCCGGGGCGAGGGCGAGGAACGGGGCGTCGTGCAGCTCGGCGAAGGGTCTCGGCATGTCTCACGGAACCGGTCGCGGGCGGCCGGCGAATCTGACACGACCGTATCCCGTCAGATCGACCGTGCCGCCGGCGACCGCTCCGACATGCCCGAGGACCGCCCCTTCTGCCGCGCCTGCGTCCGTGACGGGACGGTGACGCTGCACCGCTGGAGCCGCACGTTGCTGCACGGCGGCCCCGCGGCGGTCGCCCTCGAGGACGTGCCCGCCTCGCTCGCGGATCTGCTCGTGACCGGCGACGGCGAGCTGATCGTGGCCCCCGTCACGCGCTGCAGGCTCTCGCCGGCCGACGAGGCCGCGCTGCTGGCCTGGGCCGAGCACGTCGGCTACGGCCGTGTGTGGCTCCCCGGCCGGGTCGTGACGCTCACGGGCGGCCCCGCGGCCACCGGGCCGGCCGCCGTGCGCTGCACGACCTGCGGCGCACGCTGGCGGGACGACACGACCGACTTCTGGCTCGGCGTGCGCGCGGCGGGCGCCTTCCCGGGCACGTGCCCGGCGTGCGGCGGCTCGCTGCCCGAATGGACCGTGGACGGCGCCGGGCCGGGGCCCGAGCCCGGCGGCGCACCGTCCGTCAGTTCAGGCTCGGGTCGTCCGGCATCGTCGCGATGAGCGTGTACTCGCCGCCCTTGCGGCGCAGGATCGCGGCCCACAGGTCCTCGGGCTCGGCCGTGAAGACGTCCTCAGGGCGCGGCTCCTCGACGATCCACGACTCCTCGTCGAGCTCGGCCTCGAGCTGACCCGGGCCCCAGCCGGCATGCCCGGCGAACACCCGCGCGCGGCGGATCGCCTCGGCGATGCTCGCATCGCCGTCCGCGTCGGCGGGAACGAACCCGAGCTCCTCGTCGATCAGCAGCGCGGCACGGCCCGGTTCGGCGAACTCCGCGAGGACGGTCACCGACGACTCGGACACGGGCCCGCCGACGTGGACGACGTCCTGCTCACCGGCGAGGTGACCGAGCTCGGGCACGACGTCGCCGACGGTCACGTCGGCCTCGCGATTGAGCACGACGCCCATCGCGCCCTCCTCGGTGTGCTCGGCGAGCAGCACGACGGTCCGGCGGAAGTGCGGGTCGCTGATCGCCGGGGAGGCGATCAGCAGCTTGCCTCGGAGCGAGTCCATGGTCCGTATGTTGCCGGAACCGTGCGCACCCTCGTCATCAGCGACCTGCACCTCGGCTCGTTCCTCGCACGGGACGTCCTGCGACGCCCTCCCGCGCTGGCGGCGCTCGAGGCCGCGGTGGATGGCGTGGACCGGCTCGTCCTGCTCGGCGACACGCTCGAGCTGCTCGAGGGCGACGCGGCCGCGGCGGCCGCGGCCGCGCGCTCTGTCCTCCCGCGGCTCGGCGCGGCCGTCGGGCGCGGCGGCGAGGTGATCATCGTCCCCGGCAACCACGATCACGCCCTGATCCACCGGTGGCTGCACGAGCGGCTCGTGGCCGGCGGGCCCGGTGCGCTGCGCCCGGTGACGCGGGTCCCGCAGCGCGCGAGCGCCCTGCTGACGGAGCTCGCGCGCCTGCTGCGCCCGGCGCACGTCGAGATCCGCTACCCGGGCGTCTGGCTCGCCGACGACGTCTACGCCACGCACGGGCACTACCTCGATCGGCTGCTGCCCGCCGCGCTGCGTGGACGCCTGCGCGAACCGGCGGCGGGCCGCGAGCGCGTGCGCGACTTCGAGGTGGCGCCGGGCGCCGACGCCGGCGGCCTGCAGGCCGCGCTCGCCACGGCGCTGCCGGACGCGCTCGGCGAGCAGCTCGAGGGCGTGCTCGGCCAGGCGCGGCGCGGGATGCTGCTCGGCCTGCCGATGCTCGCGACGCTTCCCGGCTGGCGCGGCGCGGTCTCGCTCGCGGCGCTCGGGATCGAGCAGGGCATCCACCGGCGCGGCGCGATCCCGGCGATGGCCGAGGTGATCCGGCGGCTGGGCATCACGCGGGCGCGCGTCGTCGTCTTCGGCCACATCCATCGCCGCGGCCCGCTCCCACAGGACCCGCCCGAGCTGTGGCGGCCGGCCGGCACGGACGGGCCGCAGCTGCTGAACAGCGGCTCGTGGGTGTTCGACACCGTGCTCGTCGGCGCTCCCGGCGGCCCGCGGCCCTACCGGCCGGGCGGCGCCGTCGTGCTCGGATCGGGCGCCGATCCGCAGGTGCTCGACCTGCTCGGCGACGTGCCGGATCGGGCACTGCGCGGGCGGGTCTGAGGCTCAGACCGGGACGGCGAGGACCGGCGGGTTCTCGCCCGCCGGCGGCCGGACCCGGCATCCGTCCCGTGGCCGATGAGGGGTTGCGCACCAAGCAGAAGATCTAGCCGGCACGAGGCTTTCAGCTCGGCGCGCAGGCCCGCGATGACGTGCGCGGCGTTCGCGTCGAGGCGCCCGGTGACGCGTGCCGGAGCCTCGTGGACGACGTGCGCGTCGAACGGGCGATGCACGAGGTGGAGGCGGTCCTGGAAGGCGCACTCGTAGGCGAGGAAGCGCCGCACGCGCTCCGGCGTGAGCCCGGCCGCCTGCGCCCAGCGCTCGGGCACGACGAGGTCATCGAGCACGACGAGCCCGGTAGGCACTCGGAGGTCAGGGCGCGCAGGAGCGTCTGGAGGTACTCGGCGGAGTGGCGCACGACCACGTACTGCGCGAACGCGAGCGGCACCGGCCACGGGAACACCCATTCCCAGTTCACGAGGACCCGCGGACCGCCGGCCGCCGGGCGCACGAGGTTGCCGAGGCCGAAGTCGTAGATCCCGGGGACCAGGCACGGCTCGAGGCCGCCCGGCGACCAGGCGCCTGCAGGGTCGAAGACCGCGGCGAACTCCCCGGGCGCCGACACGTCGGCTTCGCAGCGCGGGAAGACCTCGAGCAGCCCCAGGACATCCTCGAGCTCGGCATGGGCGGCCTCGAAGCGCCGCTCGAGCAGCAGCCGCTCGAGCGTGCCGAGGCTCGTCTCGCCCTCGACCCAGGCGACGTCGATCCAGCCGGGACCGGTCGCGAGCACCGCGGGCGCCCGTACGCGGCACCTCGGGGCCGCGAGCAGCGCGTGGGACGCCAGCAGCTCCAGCGACGCGGCCAAATCGGCGGGGGCGCCGTCGGGCACGCGCTTGCGCACGCGCAGCAAGCCCCCACCGAGTCGCTCCAGCACCAAGCGTCTCGAGCGCGAAAGGCGGCGTCGCAGGAGGTTGGCCCGAGCCAGCAGACGCTCATGCGTGCGCGTCCACGAGGAAGGAGTGGCGAACCCACTCGAAAGAGGCCCTCCTTGAGCAGCGCGATATAGATTCTCGTCCAGCAGGTAGCTGTTCAGCGGCGATCCGGGGCCGGTGCCAAGGGGATCAGGCGCACCGAGCTGTCCAGCCGCGAGGCCAAGGCGGCCGAAGGCGCCCTCGCGGACGACCAGCTCGGGCATCTTGTAGTCCAGGGAGCGGCAGCAGCAGGCCGTCGACGGTGAAGCCCGCACCCCCGAGCAGCCGGCACAACTCGGAGCGCGTGAAGGTCCGCACGCCGGCATAGTCGACGTAGCCCTCGACCCCGTCGAGGGCTACGTGATGCAGGTGGTCCTCCTCGGCACCGGCGAGGTACGCGACGCCGAGCCGGTTCTCGATCGCGAGGAGCAGCCGCCCGCCGGGCCGAACGAGGTCGTGCGCGATCCGCAGGAAGCGCTCGAAGAGGGCCGTGAAGGGTGTTTGTGGCGAGGAAGCAGCCGCCCGCCGGGCGAACGAGGTCGTGCGCGATCCGCAGGAAGCGCTCGAAGGGCCAGCGGTCGTCCCCGTCGCCGGCGAGGAACATGCCGGCGTACTCGAGGACACCGACGCAGACGAGCACGTCCACCGGCTGGTCGAGCCTGATCCGGTCGATCCCGCCGACGAGCACGGTGAGGTTCTCGCGATCGGCGTGCCGGCGCGCGATGACCTCAGCGCGGGTCGCGAACTTCTCGTTCGCCAGCACCCGGCCGGCGCGGTCGCACAACAGACCGGTGAGCGCGCCGCAGCCCGCCCCAACCTCGAGCACTGTCCCGTCCGCAGGGAAGTCGCACCACGAGAGCAGCAGTCGGCGCTGCGGCGAGAGGTGGTACTGCGTCAGCCAGTCGGGCGCGGTGGCGAGCAGTGCCTCGATCTCGGGACCGACCTCGCGCTCGGGCCGCGCGAACAGCTCCCGCAGCTGCGCTTCGTGCCCGTCGAAGGCCGCGGTGGGATCAGGCTCCTCGAGGGGGAGGACCCGGATGCCGCCTGCCGGCCGACCCGCGACCGGTTCGAATGTCTCGCTGCGCATGCTGGAGCTCCGGAGGGGAGGGTACCCCGGCAGGAAACCGCGAGGATCGGACGAGTTGGGCTGTGAGGACCCGCGACGAGCAATCGAGGTTCCGCGCAGCAGAAGATCTCAGCAGGCACGACTGAGATCCGTGCTACAGTTGCACGCGCAATCTTCGTCCTCCCGCCAAAGGACCCATCGTGCCTGCATCCCAGTCCCTGCTCCTGATCCCGCTCGACGACACCGTCGTCTTCCCGACGATGGACGTCACGCTCCCCGTGGACGTCGGTGACGAGGAGCGCGTGCTGCTCGTCCCGCGCCACGACGACGAGTACGCCGCGGTCGGCACCATCGCGCGCGTCGCCGACCGTGTCCGGCTGCCCGGCGGCGGCCGCGGTGCCGTCCTGGAGGGCATCGCGCGCGGCGTCGCCGGCGCGGCCCGCACCGACGCCGACGGGCGCCTGCGCGTCGACGTCACCGAGTCGCCCGACGACTCCCCCGTCGACGGGCGCAGCCGCGAGCTCGTGCGCGAGTACCGCGCGGTCGTCGAGGAGATCCTCGAGCTGCGCGGCGACGACGGCCGCGTCGCCTCGTGGGTGCGCGCGATCGTCGAGCCCGGTGCGCTCGCCGACACCTCCGGCTTCGCCCCGGACCTCTCGTTCGCCCAGAAGGTCGAGCTGCTCGAGACGCTCGACGTCACCGAGCGCCTCGGCCTCGCGCTCACGATGCAGCGCGAGCGCCTCGCCGAGCTGCAGGTGCGCCGCCGCATCCGCGACGACGTCGAGGAGGGCACCGCCAAGCAGCAGCGCGAGTACGTGCTGCGCAAGCAGATGGAGTCGATCCGCCGTGAGCTCGGCGAGGACGACGCCTCGGTCGCCGACGAGCTGCGCACGCAGATCGAGGAGGCCGACCTGCCCGACCACGTGCGCGAGCAGGCCGAGCGTGAGCTCGGGCGCCTGGAGCGCATGGGCGAGGGCAACGCCGAGTCCCAGATGATCCGCAACTACCTCGAGTGGATCGTCGCCGTGCCGTGGGGCGAGCGCTCCGAGGACCGCCTCGACCCGGTGCACACGCGCGAGGTGCTCGACGCCGACCACGCCGGCCTCGACGACGTCAAGGACCGGATCGTCGAGTACGTGGCGGTGAAGAAGCTGCGGACGGAGCGGGGGATTGACGCGGCAACCGACGTTTCGCGCTCCGAACGCCGCGAGCGGCGTTCTTCACGCGACGCTACCGGGGCCATCCTCACGCTCATCGGCCCCCCCGGCACCGGCAAGACGTCGATCGGCGAGTCGATCGCGCGTGCGATGGGGCGCGAGTTCGTGCGCATGTCGCTCGGCGGCATCCGCGACGAGGCCGAGATCCGCGGGCACCGGCGCACGTACATCGGCGCGCTCCCGGGCCGGCTCGTGCGCGCGCTGCGCGACGCCGGGACGATGAACCCGGTGATCCTGCTCGACGAGGTCGACAAGGTCGGCGCCGACTGGCGCGGCGACCCGAGCTCGGCGCTGCTCGAGGTCCTCGACCCGGCGCAGAACTCGACGTTCCGCGACCACTACCTCGATGTCGAGATCGACCTGAGCGACGTCGTGTTCATCGCGACCGCCAACCAGGCCGAGACGATCCCCGGTCCGCTGCTCGACCGCATGGAGGTCATCCGCTTCGACGGCTACACGGTCGCCGAGAAGACGGCGATCGCCCGCGGCTACCTGTGGCCGCGCCAGCTCGAGCGCAACGGCCTGCGTGAGGACGAGGTCGCGATCAGCGACGAGCTGCTCACGACGATCGTCGCCGAGTACACCCGCGAGGCCGGCGTGCGCCAGCTCGAGCGCGAGCTGGGAACGCTGCTGCGGAAGACCGCCACGACCATCGCCTCGGGGGAGGCCGAGGCGCCCGTCGCCGTCGAGCTCGACCTCCTGCGGGACGCCCTCGGCCGCCAGAAGGTCTTCCAGGAGGCCGCGGCCCGCACCGCCGTACCGGGCGTTGCGACCGGCCTGGCCGTCACCGGGACCGGCGGCGACGTGCTGTTCGTCGAGGCGACCGCGATGCCGGGCACGGGCTCCGGCGGGCTGACGCTGACCGGCCAGCTCGGCGACGTGATGAAGGAGTCCGCGCGGATCGCCCTGACGTACGTACGGGCGCACGCCGACGAGCTCGGCATCGACACCGAGACGTTCGAGGACCGCGAGTTCCACGTGCACGTGCCGGCGGGAGCGATCCCGAAGGACGGCCCGAGCGCGGGCATCACGATGACGACGGCGCTCGCCTCGCTGCTCAGCGGGCGCCCGGTGCGCCACACCGTCGGCATGACGGGCGAGGTCACGCTCCAGGGCCGCGTGCTGCCGATCGGCGGCCTCAAGCAGAAGGTGCTCGCCGCGCACGCCGCGGGGCTCACCGACGTGATCCTGCCGGAGCGCAACCGCGGCGACCTCGACGACGTCCCCGAGGACGTGCGCGAGGTGATGACGTTCCACCCGGTCATGACGATCGGCGAGGTCCTCGAGCTCGCGCTCGAGCCGGCGCCGAAGCGCGCGAAGGCGAAGGCCAAGCACTGACCTCCACGTGCCGGGCGCCGAGTTTGTGGCGTCCGGCACGTGTTCTGTCCGCAGTCACCGGGATCTTTCCCCACGCACGGTTGCGTGTTCTGACACGTCGCTGTTCGATCAGGGGAGAGCACGGATGGGTCGTCCGGTCATCTACGCCAGCACCGTCACTCGCCGACAGGCACGGTGGCGCCGCGCCCGACGCCGGGGGACGCTCCTCGGCCCGCGCCTGGCGGTCCTCGCGATGGCGGGCTCCGCATGCGCGTTCGCGGCCGCGGTGCTCGAGCGCCTGACGTAGCGCGACGCGCGGTTCGCGGCACCCGACCGGCGCGGCGGTGACCGCTCCGTCGGTAGGTTCTGCGTCTATGCGACTCCGACACCTCCTCGCCATCTCGGCGGCGGCGGTGGCCGGGCTCGCGGTGCTGCCTGCGACCTCGCTCGCCGCTCCGCCGGCCCCCTACGGCCATGCCTGCACGCCCAAGGACGGCGCCCGCTTCTGCCCCACGTCCAGCGACGCCGCGCGCGTCCCGAGCTTCGACGGCGTCCCGCTCGACGTCGACGTGTACCTGCCCGCGAGCGGCGACGGGCCGTTCCCGACGATCGCGTTCCTGCACGGCTGGGGCGGCGACAAGTCCGGCTACCAGAGCGAGGGGCCCGCGTGGGCGAAGCTCGGCTACGCCGTCGTGATCCCGAGCGCGCGCGGCTTCGGGCGCTCGTGCGGCAAGGCGGACTCGCGCACGGCGCCGGGCTGCGACAGGGGCTGGTTCCACCTCGGCGACTCGCGCTACGAGGTCCGCGACGTGCAGACGCTGCTCGGGCGGCTGGTGGACGAGGGCGTCGCGAAGGCCGGCGCGCTCGGCGCGACCGGCGGCTCCTACGGCGGCGGCACGAGTCTCCAGCTCGCCTACCTCAACGATCGCTCGCGCCTGCCGGACGGCTCGTACACGCCATGGAAGAGCCCGGCGGGGACGCCGCTGCGCCTCGCCGCCGCGTGGCCGGTCGTGCCGTGGTCGGACCTCGCCGACGCGCTCGTCCCGAACGGCCGGTCGTTCCTGACCGGCGCGAGCACGTACGGCTACGCGGCGCCGGTCGGCGTCGAGATCAAGGCCTACCAGGACGGCCTCTACGGCCTCGGCCAGTCCGTCGGGTTCCCGTCCGCCAAGGGCGTCGACCCGGGCGCGGACCTCACCACGTGGAAGGCGCGCGTCGACCAGGGCGAGCCGTACGACGCGCAGGCCGGCAGCTACCTCAAGGAGCTGCACGACTTCCACGGCGCCGGCGGCATCGCGATCTCCAAGGCGCAGAAGCCCTCGCCGCTGCTGATCACGCAGGGCTTCACCGACGACCTGTTCCCCGTCTGGCAGGGGATCCGTCCCTTCGAGCAGGCGCGGCGCGCCGGCGGTGAGGCGAGCCTGCTGCTCGGCGACCTCGGCCACGACCGCGGTGCCAACCACCCGAAGGACACCGCCGCGTTCCGCGCGAAGGGCGAGGCGTTCTTCGGCCACTGGCTCAAGGGTGAGGGCGCCAAGCCGAGGAACGGCGTCGTGACCGCCTACGGGCAGCGCTGCCCGCGCAAGGCGCCGAGCGGCATCGGCCCGTGGACCGCGTCGAGCTTCGGCGGCCTCGCGAAGGGGGCGCTCGCGATCACGGGAGCGACGGGCACGATCACGTCGAGCGGCGGCGACGCCGCGCTCGCGGCGAAGATCAGCCCGCTCGGTCTGGACGCGTGCAAGGCGCTGAAGGTCGCGCGCGCGCCCGGCACCCTGCAGGTCGCCACGAAGATCCGTCGCGGGGCGACGCTGCTCGGCTCGACGAAGGTCGCGCTGCGCTACAGGGTCACCGGGGCGAACGCCCAGGTCGTCGCGCGCATCTGGGACCGCGATCCGAAGGCGGGCACCGCGCGCCTCGTGGACCGCTCGATCACGCGCCTGCCGAGCGGCAGGCGCGTGACGCTGCGCCTGAACGGCAACGGCTGGAAGTTCGCCAAGGGCCACGAGCTCGTCGTCGAGCTGCTCGGCCGCGACGCGCCGACCTTCCGCCCCTCGAACGGGACCTTCAAGGTCGCCGTCAGCCGGGTGACGGTCAGCGCGCCGACGCGCGAAGCTCGCGCGTCGTAGCCGTGGACTGCGCCGCCGGTTCGCTCACGGGCGAGCCGGCGGCACTCCACGTCCAGAGGATCGCGAGCCAGGTGACGGTCGCCAGGCACACGTGCACCCAGACGAGCTCCGCCGGGAGCTGCGCCTGGTACTGCACGGCGCCGATGATCCCCTGGACTCCGAGCAGGACGACGACGGTCCCGAGCGCATTGAGCAGCGAGCGCTCAGCGCCGCGGAACCAGGCGATCGCGAGCGCGGAGAGCGCGGCGAGGCCGATGACCGCCCCGATCACCGTGTGCTGGTGGACCGCCCAGTCGAGCGTGTCGGACCCCTTGACGTAGAGCCGGTCGACGAGGTCCCCCGTACCGCTGCCGCCGGCGTGCGGGCCGGCGGCGGTCGCCGCCGTCCCCGCGAAGACCATGAGCGCGCCGATCGGCGCGAGCAGCCGCGCCGACCACTGCGTCAGGCGATCGTGCGCACCCGGCGGGATCGCGCCGTCCTCGTAGCCCGGTCGTGAGCGCCACGCGAGCGCCCAGGCCGCGATGAGGATCACGAGCGAGAGCGCGAAGTGGCCCATGACGAACCCGGGCTTCAGGTCGTAGACGACGCTCAGGCCGCCGAGGACCGCCTGCGCGACGACCCCGAGCGGCAGCAGGACGCCGAGCACGATCAGGTCGCGCCGGCGCGGGACGCGGAAGAACGCGAGCAGGCCGGCGGCGATCGTCCCGAGCGCCACGATCCCCGAGAACATCCGGTTCGTGAACTCGATGACGGCGTGCGTCTCGAGCGGCGCGACGACCTGGCCCTTCTCGCAGGACGGCCAGCCCTCGCAGCCGAGGCCCGAACCCGTGAGCCGCACGGCCGCCCCGCTGAAGACGATCAGGGTGAGCAGGATGAGGGCGGCGATCGCGACCTGGTGGTAGCGCCGGGGGGAGATCTGGGGACGGGAACGCATCGGGCTGGACAGGATGGCGGATCGGACGGGGCGGCGGCGCGCGGCGGGACCGCCACGGTGTTGCCGATGACAGCCTCGTAGACTCGCGACGATGGACCTCATCGAATTGCGCCGTCGCGTGGATGAGCTCGGCCCGTGGTACCAGAACGTCGATCTGGGCGGGGGCCTGACCACGAAGAACCTTCACGGCGACAGCGATATCTTCTCTGGTCACGATATTCCTGGTCCGCTCTGGCGTGCGATCGCCGCGGACCTCGGTGACCTCACTGGGCAGACGGTGCTGGATATCGGCTGCAACGCGGGGTACATGTCCTTCGAGGCGAAGCGGCTCGGGGCGGCGCGTGTCCTCGGGATCGATTCGAATCTCGGGGCGACCACGAGCTTCCTCGCGCAGGCCGTGTTCTGCCGCGACGTGCTCGGATTGGACGTCGAGTTCCGCGAGGCATCGTTCTTCGACCTCGCGCCCGAGCCATTCAACGTGGTGCTCTTCTGCGGCGTGCTCTACCACCTCGAGAACTGGGCCACGGGGTTGGACAAGCTCTTGGAGCTCTGCGCCCCTGGAGCGCGGGTCGTCCTCGAGACGGCGGCCGAGCCCATCACGCGTACCACCTATGGCATCGGCTACCACGGCGACACGACGACGTTCTTCGTCCCGTCGCTCAGCGTGCTTCAGGTACTTGTTCGTGAGCGAGGGTTCAGTATCGAGATCGCACGCGACCTTGGCACCCGTGCGCTGCTTCACCTTCGAGCACCTTGAGCCGGCCTGAGCGCGGACATGACGCCGATATCGGCGCGCCTGACGTGGTCTTTGCGACGATCGCCGCCGCGCGCGAGCTTCCGCTCGCCCGCGTGACGGCGAGCTCGTTCCGCCGCCATCACCCGGAGATTCCATTCATCGTGCTGCTCGCGGACGACCCCGCCGGAGCCGTCGATCCCGCCGGGGAGCCCTTTGACCTGCTCACCCTCGACGCCTTGGACGGCGACCCGTTGGAGGTCCGGCAGCTGGCGTTCCGGTACGAGCGGCTCGCCTTCACGTACGCGCTGACCCCGCTCCTGCTCGAGCACCTCCTGGGCCGCGGCGGGCGGGCCGTCGTGTTCCTCAAGCAGGAGAGCCTCGTCGTGGGCCGGATGACGTCGATCCTGGATGCCGTCGACCGCGCCGCGATCGCGTTGACCCCGCATCTTGTCGCACCGCTTGACGCCGGCGATGCGGCGGAGCGGGAGCTGCGAGTGCTGCTCGCCGGGGTGTTCAACGGCGGCGTCGTAGGCGTCTCGGACGATGACTCAGCCCGGGCCTTTCTGCGGTGGTGGGCCGACCGGACGCGTTTCGGCTGCCGCCACGCGATCAGGGACGGCATGCACTTCGAGCAGCGCTGGCTCGATCTCGTTCCCTCGTACGTCCCCGGCCTCGAAATCGTGCGCGACCCGGGCTGCAACGTCGGTCACTGGAACTTGCCCGAGCGCCGAGTCGAGCTCCACGGAGACCGCGTCACGGTGAACGGCCGCGCCGGATCACTGATCCGCTTCAGCGGTTACGACCCCGCCGTCCCGGACCGTGCCACGCGCCACGACGCGCGCCTGGCGGTCTCGAAACTCGGGGACGCCGAAAACCTGTTCCGGGCGTACAACGCGGCCCTGGACCACGCCGGCTGGGCCAAGGCCGCGACCCGGCCGTACTACTTCGACCGCTTCGACGACGGGGTATTGATCCCGCCGTTCACCCGCGAGCTGTACCGCGAGCTCGGAGACGACGTGATGCGGTTCGGCGATCCCTTCGACCCGAACGGGCCGGAGAGCTTCCGCGCGTGGCTCGGCGAGCCGGTGGTCGACGATACGCCACCCGGGCTGCCGCGCCTGTGGCGCGAGATCCATGACCGCCGGCCCGACCTCCGGGAGGCGTTCCCCGATCCCGCCGGCGCCGACCGGCGCGCGTTTACGGCCTGGGCCGAGGGTAAGGGCGCGCTCGAGCACGGCATCCCCGAGGCGTTGCAGCCATCGCGGACCGGGCCGGCGTCTTGAGCACGGCCGTCGTCACGGTCTCCACCGGGAACCACCTCGCGCGGGCACGGGTCGCCGCGGCCTCGCTGCGAGCCCACCGCCCCGACGTCCCCTTCTACACGCTCGTCGCCGACCAGCTCGACGACCACGGCAACCGCACCGAGGAGCCGTTCGCGGTCCTCGAGCTCGGCGAGCTCCCTGACCGGCGGCGCACCGCGGAGCTCGCCGTCCGCTACCCGCGGTTCGGCTTCGCCTGTGCACTCAAGCCGCTGGCGATCGCGCACGTGCTCGCCCTCGGGTTCGATCGTGTGCTCTATCTCGACGCCGACGTGCTGATCCTCGGGGATCTCGCGCCCGTGCTCGATCCGCTGATGACCGATGCGATCGTTCTAACGCCGCACTTCCTCGCGCCGCCGCCGGGCGACGACGCGGCCGCTCGCGAGCTCGAGCTCCTCCGGGCCGGCACCTTCAACGCCGGCGTCGTGGGCGTCGCGGCGCGCCCTCCGGCACGCGAGTTCCTAGCTTGGTGGGCCAACCGGCTCGAGCGCGGCTCGGTGCCCGCTGTTGACGAGGGGCTCAACCTCGATCAGCGCTGGATCGACCTCGTTCCGGGGATGTTCGACGGGGTGCATGTGGTCAGGCATCCGGGGTGCAACGTGGGGCACTGGAACATGGTCGAGCGCAGACTGACGTACCGCGACGACATCGCGCTCGCGGACGGGCGGCCCTGTCATGTCATGCACTTCAGCGGGTACGACCCCGCCGATCCGCAACGCGTGACGCACCACAACGATCGCTGGAAGATGACCGAGCTCGGCGATACGGCAGGCCTGTTCGAGCGCTACCGCACCCTGCTCCTGGCAGCCGGGGAGGATGAGGCGCGCGCGGCCGAGTACGGCTTCGATACCTTCGACGACGGCGTTCCGTTCCCGTCGCTCGCGCGGGAGCTCTACCTCGAGCTCGACGACGCGTCGGGAGCGGTTCGGCGATCCGTTCACAACCGGCCCCCGGGCGTGCTTCCGTTCCTGGTTGACCGAACCCGTCGACGATGCGCTGCCCGCCGATCTCGCGACTCTGGGACCGGGCGCATCGGCGTCGAGCGGATCTGCAGCTCGCGTTCCCCGACCACTGCGGAGCCGACCGCGAAGCCTTCAGCGCATGGATCCGCGACCACGGGATCGCCGAGCACGACATTCCCGCGGCGTTTGCCCCCGACGCCGCTGGCTGACGGGGACGAGCGGTCAGCCGCGGCGGCCGTTCGAGCGCAGGTCACGCTCGACCTGCTCCAGCCGCTCACGCTGGCGACGCAACTCTGCCATCGCAGTCGCCGAAGCATGGGCGGCGTCGGCCTCGGCCTGGCGGACAGCCTGGTCGAGCGTACGGTTGACCTCGCCCTGGTATCCGCTGTACGGGCGGATGAGCCGCAGGACGGCTCGCCGGGCCGCGCGGCCTAGGCGATCCCCGCCTCCGGAAGCGGGTCCGCGACGTATGAGCTCGCTCGCCGTCGTCTCCGGCGCGAGCGCCATCCAGGCGCGCGGCGAGCTGTCCGTCCCGACGCCGCGCTCGAGCCGCGAGCCGATGCGCCGCAGCCGGCTTGCCATGACCGCCCCGGCGGCCTCTGGGGAGTGGCGATTGCGGATGTCGTCTGCGGCGAGTCCTGCGCGCTGCTCGCGATCGTCCGGATCCTCGAACACCCGGCGCATGAGACGCGCCGCGTGCTGAACGTCCGGCTCGGCCCATTCGGCGTCGGCAGGGTACGGGAAGGCCCCGGCACCGACCGGGACGAGCCGGTGGTCCACGAGGTAGCTGTTCTGCGGCGTCATGAAGTCGAGGTTCCCCGAGTAGCCGGTTGCGATGACGGGCTTGCCGAGGTACATCGCCTCGGCCATCGTCAGGCCGAAGCCCTCGGAGCGGTGCAGCGAGACGTAGCAGTCGCAGGTCGCCATCAGGCGGTTCTTGTCGGCGGCGTCGAGGTAGCGGTCGATCAGGACGATGTCCGGGCGATCCGCTGATCGCCCGCTTGCATGAGCGCATGGTGGCTCGGGGTCGCCTTCGCCGTTGATGCACTTGAGGACGAGCGCCGCGCCGTCGCCGGGCGCGAACGCCGCGCGGTAGGCGTCGATGACCGCGAGCGGGTTCTTGCGCCGAAGACGCTGTTGTAGTCGAAGGAGAACAGGAACGTGAAGGCGTCCGGCCAGCCGAGCTCGCCCGGTTCGAGCGGCGTCGCGTCCTCGAACTCGATCGGGATCGGAACGGGCACGACGGGCACCGGCGAGACCGCGAGCAGCGCGTCGGCGACGAACCGGCTCCCGACCCAGATCTCGTCGACGAGGTCGAACGACGACTCGAAGACGTGCGGGAACGCGCTGACCTCCCACCACCACATGCCGATCGAGTACCGCTCCGCGAAGAACGCGGGGCCGGCACTCTCGGCGAAGCGCGGCAGGCCGTCGGCGTTGACGCAGATGATGTTGACCGCGAACGGGTTGGCCTCCTGCTCGCCGGTCACGAACTCGTGGCCCTGGCGGCTGTTCGGCGCATGCAGCCCGATCGGTAGCAACGGCACGTCGGCGGCGTCGAGCGCGCTGACCATCTGCCGAGCGACCTCGCCGATCCCGAGCTCCGCGCGCAGGTACCCGGCGACGTTCACGCCGAACGGACGCTCGGCGGTCCGCGGCAGGACCGGGGCGCCCGACGAGACGCGCAACCCGCGTTCGGGCGGCGGCATGAGCGGCGCCGGGATCGGCACCTCGTCGCGACCGAACACCTCGGCACCAGCCGAGGAACCCGTCGACGATCCGGGCCGTCGAGATGCGGATAGGGCGCTGGACGTCGGGCCGTGCTCTTCCAGACGGCGTACAGGTAGCGCGACACGCCGGCGCGTGCCCGGCGACCGGCTCGTTGAGCCACGCCAGGAACGCGGCCTCGCCCGCCGGGCGTGAACGAGGCAGCGCGAGCTCGTCCGCGCTCGAGCGCCCTCGCGATAGAGCTCGCGCATGCGGCGGTTGAGCTGCAGACCCGACGGCAGCACGTCGTGCTCGTAGGGCAGCTCGCGGACGTCCTCGCAGCCGGCGGCGAGCAGCGCGTCGCCGTACTCGTCGCAGAGCTGCTGCAGCGCCGGGTTCGTCGGCCAGCCGCACGCGGTTCTGGTGCTTGCTCAGCTCGTGCGGCGCTCGTCGGGGTCGTAGCCGCTGAAGTGGAAGAAGCGCAGCGGCTCGCCGTTGACCGTGTAGCCGCCGCTCGGCGCTCCCGCGAGCGTGCGGCTCGGGAGGTTCCAGTAGGCGACGTTGTAGCCGGGGTCGCGCAGGATCGCGAGCGTCGGCGACGAGCCCGGGGACGAAGTCGACCCAGCGCTGGTCGACGAACAGGCCGCGTTGTCGGCGCGACGCGGCAGTCCGTGAGCAGGCGCTCGGACCACCAGTCGAGGAGCCAGTCCGCGTCTCGGAGGCCGCCAGGCCGATGAAGCCGAGGTTGTAGACGCCGGCGATGAGGATGTCGGTCTCGCTCGGCTTGCTTGCCGTCGCGCGGCATCGGCGTCGGTGCAGGTGCGGGGTGAGCACGAGGTGGTGCTCGCGCAGCGCGGCCTCGAGCTCGCCATCCGGCGTGTACGACGCGGATGTCGGGATCGAGGTAGGCGATCCCGGTCGCCGTCGTCGTGCTCGGCGAGCATGTAGCCGCAGCAGCCAGGGCTTGACGGCCGTCGACAGCTCGAGGACGTCGTAGGTCGCCGCGCATCTCGTCGAAGTCGTCGAGACCGAGTGTCCGCGATCGCAGCAGCTCGAACGGCTCGTTCGCGCCGCATCGACGTAGCCCTCGGTCGTCGTCGATGACGAGCACGAAGCACGGTCGAGCCCGGATGGTGCTCGTGAACGAGCGCGCCAGCACACGCGCGTGCGCGCAGGTAGTTCTTGGCGATGATCGGTGCAGATGTTCACGAGCGGCGGTTCGGATGCGTCGCCCTGCAGCGCGAGCACGCGCCGCCGATCGTCGGCGATGTTTGCGACGATAGCGGCCGATGAGCTCCCGAACGCGCACGGCCGGTGGTCCACGCCGACGGCGTCTCGAAGACGTTCCGGATCCCGAAGGAGCAGGTCCACACGCTCAAGGAGCGGGCGCTGCATCCGCTCCGCCGCAGCGGCGTACAACGAGTTCCGCGCGCTCCGCGACGTCTCGTTCAGCGTGCCCGCAGGGCGAGTTCTTCGGCATCGTCGGGCGCAACGGCTCCGGCAAGTCGACGCTGCTGAAGTGCCTGGCCGGGATCTACACGACGTCGACCGCGGGCGGATCTACGATCGACGGCCGCGTCTCGACGTTCATCGAGCTCGGCGTCGGCTTCAACCCGGACCTCGCCGCGCGCGACAACGTCGATGATCAACGCGACGATGCTCGGCCTCAGCCGCCGCGAGGCGCGGCGCCGCTTCGACGCGATCATCGACTTCGCCGAGCTGCGCGAGTTCGCCGACCTGAAGATCAAGAACTACTCGTCGGGCATGCTCGTGCGCCTCGCGTTCGCGGTGATGATCCAGGTCGACGCCGAGATCCTGCTCATCGACGAGGTGCTCGCCGTCGGCGACGCCGCCTTCCAGCAGAAGTGCTTCGACGAGTTCGAGGACGATCCGCGCGAGCGGCAAGACGGTGCTGCTCGTGACGCACGACATGGCGGCGGTCCAGCGCTTCTGCGACCGCGCGATGCTGCTCGAGCACGGCCGCGTCGTCTGCGACCGGCGATCCCGAGACGGTCGGCAACCGCTACCTCGAGCTGAACTTCTCCGAGCCGGCGCGCGCGCGCAGGCCGAGGCACGGCAGCCGACGGCGGCGAGCGGCGACCGCGACGCGCGAGGACGCGACCTTCGGCGACGGCGCGCGGTCGATCGAGGACGCGTGGTTCGAGGACGCCGACCGGCGACCGCACGACGATCCTCCCGAACGGCGAGCGCGCGACGTTCTGCATGCGCGTGCGCGTTCACGGACGACGTCACCGACCCGGTCTTCAACGTCACGCTGCAGAACAGCGCGCGCGTGCCGCTGTTCACCGCGTCCAGCGGCTGGGAGACGCCGCACACCGGGACGTTCGCGGCCGGCGAGGAGGTCCTCTGGCGCGTGACGTTCGACAACCTGCTCGGGCCCGGACCGCTACACGGTCTCGCCGTCGGTGACGCTCGGCGGCGGCGCGATCGCTCGCCGTGCGCGAGCGCATGGTCGTCGGTCGTCGTCACGCGCTCGGCGCCGACCGGCGCGCTCGTCGACATCCCGTTCGACCAGGACGTCGAGCGCATCGGCCCCGGTCGACGTCGACGCAGGAGATCGTCCGATGAGCACGATCGCCCCGCGCGAGCCCGCCGCAGCCCAGCGACCGGCCGGGCGCCGATCACGGGCCCGACGGCACTCGGCAGCGACCGGCGGCGCTTCTGGCGCCTGGCGTGGACGCTCGCGGTCACCGACTTCAAGCTGCGCTTCTTCGGCTCGGTGCTCGGCTACCTCTGGCAGCTCATGCGGCCGCTGATGCTGTTCGGCGTCATCTACATCGTCTTCGCCGAGATCCTCAAGGTCGGCGGCGACCAGCCGTTCTTCGGCGTCGCGCTGCTGCTCGGCATCGTCCTCTTCCAGTTCTTCACCGACGCGACGGCGGCGTCGGTGCAGTCGCTCGTCACTGCGCGAGAACCTCGTGCGCAAGATCGACTTCCCGCGCATGGCCGTGCCCGCTGTCCTGCGTCATCCAGGCGCTGTTGAACCTCGGGCTCAACCTGCATCCCGGTGTTCCTCTTCCTGATGCTCGCCGGCGGGCAGCGTCGAGCTGGCGCTGGCTCGAGCTGCCGCTGATCGTGCTGCTGCTCGTCGTGTTCGTCGACCGGCCTGCGCGATGCTGCTCTCGGCGCTGTTCGTGCGCTACCGCGACGTCGCAGCCGATCTGGGACGTCGTGATGCAGGCGCTGTTCTACGCGACGCCGATCCTCTACTCGCTGTCGGTCGTCATCGACAAGGTCGGGATCGACGCGGCGCGCGCATCATGCTCATCAATCCGCTCGGCGCCGGCGATCCAGCAGGCGCGGCACGCGGTCGATCGACCCCTCCTACGAGAGCCCGGGCCAGATCTTCGGCACGACGGCCGGCGACCTGCTGCCGATCGCGTCGCGGTCGCGACGTTCGTCGTCGGGCTGGTGGTGTTCGTCCGCGCTGCGCCGCGGGTCGCGGAAGAGCGCGCGAGCGGGCTGCCTCGGACTAGACTCGGCGCCGGGATGGAAGCCCTCCTCGCCGCCGCGGCGATCGTGGCCGCTGCGACGATCGTCGGTCAAGCCATCTGCAGTCTCGTCGCCGCGTCGGTGGTCATGGGCTGCACCCGGTATCGGACTCGCGACGCTCATCGCCATCTGTTCGGCGGCCATCAAACTGCCCGGGCGATGCCGTGACGTCCGCCGTCGTCGTCGCATTGGTCACGATCACGGCGGCGATAACGCTCGTCGTCCTGCGGCCCGAAGGTCGTCCGCGCTGGCTCCTCCTCGTGGTTCCGGCGGCGTTCGCCCTCACAGCCGTCCCGTTTCTCGCGGACGGGCATGTGGGCCTGCTCGGCATGGGGCTCAACAACGACACATCGACGCACCTCACCTGGATCGAGAGCCTGCGCTCCGAGTTCATGCGCTCGCAGTTCGCCCCGGGCTCATACCCCCTTGGGCCACACAAGCTGGTCGTCACCGTCGCCGAAGGACTAGGTGTGGATGCGGACCGCGCGCTCACCGGCCTGCTCATCGCGATCCCTGTGCTCACTGCCCTGACGGCCGTGCAGGGGCTCGCCGCCGCCACGGCGTTGATTCGCGTTTCGGCAGCGCTCGTGGTTGCGTTCGGGTACCTCCTCGCGGCATACTTCGGCCAGGGGGCGTTCAAGGAGACGATGCTCGCCTTGTTCGTGCTTGCAGCCGCCGTCGTCCTGGAGCAGCTGCTCGACACGCCTAGGCCCCGCCGTGCAGGTGCTGTTCCGCTCGGCTTCATCGTGGGCGCAGCCCTGCTCACCTACAGCTATGTCGCGCTGGCGTGGTTCGGGGCGCTCGGCGTGCTCCTCGTGGTCCTCTGGCTCGCCCGTGACCGTCCCAGCCGGCACGTACTCGCGACGACCTTGCGGGTCGCTGCGCCGATGGCGCTGATCGCCGCCGCCGCCGCCCTCGTCGCGACCGCAGTGGACCTCCGCCGAACGCTCACGTTCTTCGAGTCCGTCGGCGTCTCGGCTGCACAGAGCAACGGCGCGATCCCAAAGGACGAGCTCGGCAATCTTGCACAGCCGCTGCCGCTCCGCGAGGCGTTCGGAATCTGGCCGAGCGCCGACGTCCGCTTCCCGCCACCGGCCGAGACGTTCATGTTCGGCCCTTTGCGCTGGCTGCTGATCGCGGCGGTCGTCTATGGCGTCGTCGTGCTGTTCCGGCGCCGCGAGTTTGCGCTTCCGGCGGCGCTCGGTGCAGCCTTCGCCGTCTTCCTCGTGACGCGTGATCGCGAGTCACCGTACGTCGTCGCAAAAGCACTCGTCGTGATCACCCCGCTGTTTCTCATCGTCGCGCTGCGTGGCCTGACGGTTCGGCCGCTGTCCGGTCCGTCCACGGGATACGGCGCGCGGATCGCGCTTGCCCTCGTCATCGGTGTCGCGGCGCTGCAGTCGAGCGTCTGGGTGCTGCGCGGAAGCCCCGTCGAATCCGTGGAGCAACGCGACCAGCTTGCCGAGCTCCGCCCGCTGCTCCACGGCCGGCCGACGCTGTTCCTCGGTATCGACGACTTCGGGGCGTGGCGGCTGCGGAATGTTCCGATCGGAATGTTCGCCGTCGCGATGGGCTCGTCGGTCCCGTTCGACGGGAACCCGAAAAAGCCGTGGACATTCGGCCAGCCGGCCGACTTCGACTCTGTGCGGTCTGCCGATCTCGACCGCTTCCGATTCGCGATCGCTCCACGCGCGGCCTACGGCTCCAAGCCTCCGCGCAACTTCCGCGTTGTTCGCACCACATCGCTGTTCGCGCTCTGGGAGCGCACCGGCCCGACACCGCGCGGGCGGCGGGTCGCGGAGCGATCGGGGTCGCCCACCGGCGTCCTGCGATGTACGAGGACGACGAAGGCGGGAACCGCCGACGTCCCGGTAAGGGCGCCCGTGCTTATCCCTCCGCCACCGGTACTCGCTCCGGGGGCATCGGCGACCGTGACGCTCGACCTCCCCGCCGGAACCTGGGACCTCTCGGTGCAGTATCTCGCCCGGATCCCCGCCAGGCTCCAGATCGGCGCCCGTCGTGTCGGCTACCTCCCAGCCAACACCACCCGACAGGGTCCCTACTGGCCGATGGCGCGGATCCGGTCGACCGGGGAGCCCATCGGGCTGCTCGTGATCGCCGAGCGTCAATCCCGGCTCACGTCCCCCAACGACGTCGTCGAGATCACCTCAATCGCCGCCACCGACGCACGCGGGCAGCGGACCGTCCCGCTGCGGGAGGCCTGCGGCCGCGCCGTGGACAGCTACGACCCGACGGCGGACGGCTCCTAGCCGAACGGCAGCTCGTCGGCGACGTCCGCCAGCCGCGGCGCCGTCGGTCGCGCTCGGAGACGACGATCTCCTCCGCGCGGCAGCGGCCAGTCGACGGCGACCTCGCGGGTCGTTCCAGGCGATCCCGCGCTCGACGCGCCGTGTCGTAGTACGCGGACTGCTTGTAGAGCACGTCGGCGACGTCGCTGAGGACGCAGAAGCCGTGGCCGAAGCCCGACGGGCACGTAGAGCACGTGCATGTTCTCGTCGGTCAGCTCGAAGCCCTCCCAGCGCCCGTAGGTCGGCGAGCCGGCGCGCAGGTCGACGACGACGTCCCAGATCGCGCCCGCGGCCGCAGCGCACGAGCTTCGAGGAGCCCGTCGCCGATCGCGAAGTGCAGGCCGCGCAGCGACGCCCGCGCGTCGAGCGCGAGTGGTTGTCCTGCACGAACGCCTCGTCGATGCCCGACGCCGCGAGCTCGTTCGGCGCGGTAGGTCTCGCAGAAGAAGCCGCGATCGTCGGGGAACACGCGCGGCTGCAGCAGCAGCGCGCCGGGCAGCGTCGTCTCGCGGGCCTCGATCGGCATGGCGCGCGGAGCCTAGTGCGGCTCGTGCGGACTGCGCCGCGCTCTACCCTGTGGGCCCGTGGACCGTGGACGTCGACGTGACCGGACCGCCGAGGAGCGGCTCGAGGCCGAGAACGCGCAGCTGCGCGACCGCGTCGGCCAGCTCGAGGACGAGCTCGCCGAGCAGGCCGCGCGCACCAACGCGCTCGCTCGCCGCCGCCGCAGGAGCGCGCGTACTGGCTCGACCGCTGGGACCTCGACCTCAACGCGCTGATGCGCAGGCCCGGCGCCGCGCAGCTGCGCTGGCTGATGCGCGCCGTCGCGCTGGCCCGTCCGCAAGGCCAAGCTGCTCAAGCGGCGCCTGCTCGGCTGATGGCGACGACCTCGGTCGTCATCCCCGTCAAGGACGGGGCGCGCTGGCTCGCGCGAGGTGCTCGCGCGCCGTCGCGCGCGAGGCGCCCGACGAGGTGCTCGTCATCGACTCGGGCTCGACCGACGACTCGGTCGCGATCGCGCGCGCCGCCGGGCGTCGACGCGTGCTCGAGATCCCGCCCGCGGAGTTCGGCCACGGCCGCACGCGCAACCTCGCGCTCGAGCACACGAGCGGCGAGCTCGATCGCCTTCCTCACGCAGGACGCGACGCCGGTGCCCGGCTGGCTCGCGGCCTACCGCGAGGCGTTCGCGCTCGACGAGCGCGTCGCGGCGGCGTTCGGCCCGCACCTCGCCGCGCCCGGACACGAGCCCGATGATCGCCCGCGAGCTGACGGAGTTCTTCGCCGGGTTCAGCCCCGACGGCGCGCCGGCGCTCCAGCGCGGCGCTCGACGACGGAGTCCTGGCACCCCGGGTTCCTCTCGAACGCGAACGCCGCCTACCGCCGCGCGGCGCTCGAGGCGATCCGCTTCCGCGACGTCGCCCTACGCCGAGGACCAGGCGTTCGCGCGCGACCTGTTCGCCGCCGGGCGGCTGCAAGGCCTACCACCCCGGCGCCGCCGTGCTGCACGCCCACGACTACCCGTGGGCGCGAGTTCATGCGCCGCTACTTCGACGAGTACCGCGGGCTGCGCGAGACGACCGGCCACGTCGAGCGGCATCGGCGTGCGCTCGACGCGCGCGCGTCGTGCGCGACGAGGTCGCCGCGCGACCGCGCGTTCCTCGACGCGCAGGGCGTCGGCGGCGCGGCGAGCGCGCGGCGCTGGACGGCGCGCTCGGCCGCGCACCACGGCGGGCGGCGCGTCTTCTCGGCGCTCGGCTCGCGCGCCGACCGGCTGCCCGCCGGGCGCGCAGCGCGCGCTGTCGCTCGAGGGGCGCGGCGACGGCGGCGGCGACGCCGGCGGCGCCGCGGACCGTCCGGCGACGTCGCGCCGCGGCCGCCGCGCGCGAGCGTCTACGCCGAGATCGCTCGACTACGAGGCGCGACGGCGCCGCGCCGCTGCTGCCGCCCGGTCCCGGGCATCGGCGAGCGCGACGCCGCTGCACGTCGCGATCGTGATCCCGCCGTTCCGCAGCGGCAGCGGCGGCCACGACACGATCTTCCGCGTCTTCAGCGAGCTCGAGCGGCTCGGCCACACGTGCTCGGTCTGGCTCGACGACCCGCTCGGCGCACATGAGCGGCGAGCGGCCGGCGGTCGATGCCGCGACACGATCCGCGAGCGACTTCGCCCCGCTCGAACGCGCCCGGTCTACAACGGCTTCGACGACTGGTACGGCGCGGACGTCGCGCTCGCGACCGGCTGGCAGACCGTCTTCCCCGTCCTGCGGCTGGACGCGACTGCCGCGCGCGCGCCTACTTCGTCCACGACCACGAGCCCGAGTTCTACGCGACGTCCGCCGAGCACCGCTGGGCCGCAGGAGACCTACACGAAGGGCCTGCACCGCATCTGCGCGAGCCCGTGGCTGCGCGGACATCGTGCGCGAGCGCTACGGCGGCGACCGCCTCGATCTTCCAGCTCGGCGTCGGACCACGACGATCTACCACCCGCGCGCCGTCGCCGCGCCGCCGCGACACCGTCGTCTTCTACGGGCGCGCGGTCACGCCGCGCCGCGCCGTGCCGCTCGGGCTGCTCGCGCTCGCCGAGCTGCACCGCCGCCGCCCGGACACGCGGATCGTGATCTTCGGCGACCCGAAGCCGCTCGGCGACGACGTTCCCCTACGAGCACGCCGGCGTCGCCTCGCAGGAGCAGCTCGCCTGGCTCTACTCGGAGGCGACCGTCGGGCTCGTGCCTCTCGATGACGAACTACTCGCTCGTGCCGCAGGAGATGCTGGCCTGCGGGCTGCCGTGCGTCGACCTCGCCGGCTACAGCGCCGAGACGCGTCTTCGGCGACGACGGCCCGGTCGAGCTCAGCGCGTTCAGCCCGCTCGCGCTCGCCGACCACATCGAGCGGCTGCTCGACGACGAGGCGCTGTGGCAGCGGCGCTCGGACGCCGGCCGCGAGTTCGTCGCCGAGCACACCTGGGACGCCGCCGCCGGCGAGGTCGAGGCCGGCCTGCGCGAGGCGCTGCGCGCTGCGCGACGCCGGCGGCGTTCAGGCGTAGTAGCGCCCGAGCGTCATCAGCAGGCCGCCGACGTTCAGCGCACCGACGAGCAGGATCAGGAGCGGCGCGAGGTACGCGCCCCAGCCGCGGCCCGGCGCCGCGCACCGCGAGCCCGACGAGCGCGCCGTAGAGCCCCAGGAGCGCGAACAGGTAGCGGGCCTGCTCGAACGGGAAGCCGGTGTCGAGCCGCCACGGGTAGCCGAGCACGCCGATCATCAGCGCGAGGCCGCCGACCATCAGCGACGTAGCAGGCGAGCTCGACGCCGCGGCGATCGCACGACGCGCCGTGCCAGCGACGAGCGCCCGCGCGGCGAGCGCGAGCAGCAGCGCCCAGACCGCGAGCGCGAAGCCGTAGACCCAGGCCGGGAACTGGTAGTCGAGCCAGCCGAAGCGCCCGACGAACCCCTTGAACATCGTCTCCCAGAGCGGGTACACACCGCCGACCTGATCGGTGAGGAAGCTCGGACGCGGCAGCCAGAACTGCACGACGTAGCTCAGGAACCCGGTGGCCGAGCGCTCGGGCACGATCGCCGGCGCGGCCACGGCGGCAGGCGTCGGCGCCGCGGCCGAGGTGCTCTCCGAGCCACCGTAGAGGAGCGGCCGGTTCCAGAGGCCGGTGTTGATGACGAGGTACACGGCGATCGGGGCGCCGAAGCTCAGGGCGACGGCCCCGAGGACCCGCCGCGCGAGGCCGGATCGGCACGCCGGCGCGTGCGAGCAGCGCGAGCACCGCGAGCGCTGCGCCGGGCACGATCCCGTAGAAGGTCGGCTTCGTCAGCACCCCGCAGCGCGAGGATCACCCCGATCGCGACGGCGCGGCTGGACGGTGAGGCCGAGGCGGAACGCTCGCGCCAGTGCGAACAGCAGGAACGCCGCGAGCGTCGCCACGAGCACGTCGTTGTTCACGCTGCTGCCGATGAAGCCGAAGTACGGCAGCAGCCCGACCGCGAGCGCCGCCGTCGTCCAGGCCGCCGGCGATCGCGGGAGCAGCTCGCGCACGAACAGGAACACGCCGAGCACGGTCAGCGCCGACAGCAGGCATGACAGCAGCCGGATCGCCGTCAGCTCCCCGATGATCGTCGAGCCGGTCGCCTCCGCCGCGAGGTACGGGACCGGCGGCCAGCACGTAGTACAGCGGCGGATAGGTTGCGTAGGCCGCGGCCCCGCCGCCGTCGTCCTGGGCAGAGCCGTCGTCGAGCAGCGCGTCGGCGCGGCGCTGGTCGGCGCCCGTCCACGGCGGCTTGGCGAGCGGATTGCCGATGACGCTGCGAGAAGTTCGTCGCGTGCAGCGCCGCGCTCGCCGGCCTCGACAGCGGCGGGCGATCGGTGTCGGCCGGCGCCGGGACGTGCCCGGTCTCGGCGAGCCGCTGGACGTAGGCGAGGTGGGTCGGCTCGTCCGGCGCCTGGAACGGCGGCGTACGAGCGCCCATGCCAGCAGGCTCGCAAGCGCCGACGAGCGCGCACGCCACGCCGCGGCGCAGCGCCAGGCGGTCCGCGGAGGGCGTCTAGGACGTCAGTCACGCGGCCGGCACCCCTCAGCGTGAGCGCGACACCCGCCGTGCCGCCGACGATCGCCAGCGCGAGGGCGAACCAGCGGTCGCCGTCCCGAGCGGCGCCCAGCGTACCCGCGTGAAGCGCCGGCGATCGATCGCGCGCGGTCCGCCCAGGATCGGTGCTGCGGATCCGGGTACGCGGATGCTCACTGAGCCGGGTCGCGCGCCCCGTCGAGCCGCAGCTCGCCGTAGTCCCTCGCGCCCGCCGAGCGCGAGACGACCGGTCCCCAGTTCCGCAGGCAGAGCGTGACGACGTGCGGTCCCGGTTCGGCCACCGGCCGGAACGGCACCTCGGCGATGCCCTGCCGGAAGGCGCCGCATCCGCGGAGCACGGTGGCGCCGCCGACCGTCCCGTCGAGCGTCATCGAGCCTCCAAGGCGGCGATACGTACCGACCACGACCTGGGCGCGGTCGGCCCCAGCCGGAACCGTCTGGTCGCCGAGGCAGACGCGCCCACCAGGCGGCACGACCACGGAGAACGACTGCGGGAGAACGGCGTTCGAGCCCAGGAGCGCCGGCCCCGGAGACCGGTCAGCAGCAGGACGGCCGCAGCGCATGAGCGCACACCCGCCGAGCGCGATGACGAACGCCGGCCGGGCCACCGTCAGGAGACCCCGCCGTCCGGATGCATGAGCCAGTAGTCCGCCAGCGCGCTGCAGCGGCGCTTGACCGCCACCGGCAGGCGCCGCTGCCGCGCGCCGAGCTGGACGCCCGCCCACTTCGCGAGCTCGTAGACGACGGTGTACGGGATCCAGAGGACCTGCCCGGTCCGCACGAGCCAGCCGATCTCGCCGCGCGCGTAGCGCAGCGCCGCGCGCCGCAGGGCCGCGGCCGAGGGCTGTTCGCCGGCGAGGTAGGCGCGTTCGGCGGACGCGCCGGAGTCGAAGAACCGCCGGAACGCCTGGAGCACCGTGTAGCGGTGCGAGTGGCGGACCGCGGCGCCCGGCTCGTAGGCGATCTCCCAGCCGTCGAGCAGCGCGCGCCGCGCCCACTCGTGATCCTCGCTCATGATGATGTTCTGCGCGAAGCCGTCGGGCTCCCAGGCCGATCGGCGGATCGCGGAGTTCACGTTCGAGAACATCGTCGTGTCGAGCGAGAGCTCGGCGGCGGACCCGGCGCGCTGGAGGCGCGGCCGCGGGCCGTAGAGGAAGTTCAGGAACCAGACCTCCGGCGGCGTCGCATCCTCATGCGGGAGCTGACGGCCGTAGACCCCGGCGATCCGCTCGTCCGCGCGCAGCGGCGCGACGAGCCGCGCGAGCCAGTGCGCGTCGACGGCGTAGGCGTCCTGCACCGTGAACACGAGCACGTCGCCGTGCCCGATCCGGCCCGCGAGGTTCCGGACCGCCCCGTGATTGAACTCCTCCGGCGGGATCTCGCGCACGACCGCGCCGTGGGCGTGCGCGAGCTCCGCGCTGCCGTCGGAGGAGCCCGAGTCGATCACGACGACCTCGACGTCGTCCTCGACGACCTGTCGCGCCAGGGCCTCGAGACACCGCCGCAGATCGTCGCCGCCATCCTTGACGGGCAGGACGACGGTGATCACGTCTTCAGCCCGGACATCGTCCGCGACGTTCTAGCATCCCGCGCCGGTGCACGTCGGTCTCAACCTCATGTTCCTCGTTCCGGGAGAGACCGGAGGAACGGAGATCTACGCGCGTGAGCTCGCGGACGCGCTGCAGCGCGAGCGCCCGGACATCCGGCTGACGGCGTTCATCAACCGCGAGACCGCCGCGGCGGTCGACGAGCTCTGGGGTGCGCGCATCGCGGCGACGACGCTGCCGGTCGACGCCCGCAACCGGATCGAGTGGGTGCGCGGCGAGCAGCTGCTGCTGCCGCGGCGCCGCCCGGCGCGCGGGCTGCGACATCGTGCACAGCCTCGCGAACACCGGGCCGGTGCACGGCGCGCTTCGCGCGCGTCCTGACGCTGCACGACCTGCTGTACCTCGCGTTCCCGGAGTCCCACTTCGGCCTGCGCTCGGCCGGGATGCGCGTCCTCGTCCCGGCGGCCGCCCATCGCTCCGATCGCGATCATCGCGATCTCCCGACGCCACGCGCGACGAGGTCGTTCGCGCGCCTGCGCCTGCGTCCCGGCCGCGTCGATGTCGTGCACAACGGGGTCGGCGCCGTGCGCCGCGTCGCCCCCGCGCCGGAGGCCGACGTGCGCGCGCGTCATCGCCTGGGGGCGCGCCCGATCCTGCTGAGCGTCTCGACGAAGCGGGCACACAAGAACCTCCCGCGGCTGCTGGACGCCCTGGTGCTCATGGCACCCGAACGGCGGCCGGTGCTCGTGCTCCCCGGCTACCCGACCCCGCATGAGGACGAGCTGCGCACCCGGGCGCTGGACCTCGGCGTCCTCGACGATGTGCGCTTCCCCGGCTGGATCCCGAAGGCGGACCTCGAAGGCCTCTACGCAGCCGCCGCCTGCACGATCTACCCGACCCTCTACGAGGGCTTCGGATTGCCGGTGCTCGAGGCGATGGCACGCGGCGCCCCGGTCGTCTGCTCCGACATCCCGGTGCTGCGCGAGGTCGCCGGCGACGCCGCGCGCTACGTCGATCCACACGACCCGGCGGCGATCACGGCGGGAATCCGGGCGGTGCTGGAGGACCCCGCGGAGGCCGAGCGCCTGCGTGCCGCCGGACCCGAGCGCGCCGCGCAGTTCACGTGGGCGGCGACCGCGCGCGGGGTCGCGACGACCTATGAGCGCGCGCTCGGCCGCGGCCCGAGCTGACCACGCCGCGCGTCGCGATAGCCGGCTCGCACGGCGGCGACCGCCGCCCGGCGATCGGGCTTGCTCAGCGCGTGCGCCAGGAACGAGGACTCGATGACCCCGCGGCGCAGCCGCGCCGCGAGTCCCGGGCAGCGGCGCGTGGCGCTCGCAGACGGCGACGGTGTTGCGGGTCGCGTAGTAGAGGTAGGCCACCGACTCCTGCTCGCCGCCGGTCGCCGCCGAGACCCGGTGCCAGGCGCGCGCGTCCGGTACGAACCACACCGCGAACCCGGATCGGCGGATCCGCAGCGACCATTCGACGTCCTCGACGTAGAGGAACAGCGTCGTCGTCCATCGGCCCGGCGGTCTCGATCGCCGCGCGCGAGACGGCCATCAGCGCACCGGCCGCCCGGCCCGTCGGCCCCGGCCGGTCGTAGCGCGGCCGGTCGCGGCGCTTCCATCCGCGCGCACGGCCCGAGTAGCCCAGGCGCGGGAACACGCGCTGTCCCGCGAACCACACTTGGTCAGGCGGATCGTCGTAGAGGACCTTCCCGGCCAGCACGCCCGCGTCCGGATGCGCCGCCACCGCGCGATCGAACGCCTCGAGCGCGTCGGGAGCGATCGTCGCGTCGTTGTTCAGCAGCACCACCCAGTCGGCCCCGTGCTCGAGCGCGCGCGCGATGCCCGCGTTGTTGCCGCCGGCGAACCCGAGGTTCGCGCCGGTCTCGAGGACCTCGACTTCGGGGAACGCGGCACGCACCGCCTCCGGCGTGCCGTCGGTCGAGCCGTTGTCGACGCAGATCACGGCGACGTCCTCGCGCCGGACCCGCCGCAGCGAGGCCAGGCACGCGAGCGTGTCGTCGCGTCCGTTCCAATTCAGCACGACGACCGCCCACACGGCGCGCAGTCTCGCAGGCGGGCCCAGCGCGAGGCGCCACCGGCCTGCCTCACCGCCTACCCTGGATGCATGCTTGCGGAGACGATCGGGGCCTCGTGGGAGGTCCCCGCGTTCGAGGTCCAGACCTTCGACGAGCGCCCGCGGACCCGGTTCCTGATCGGCATCCCGGTGCTGAACGAGGGCGAGCGGATCCGCGCCCAGTTGCGCCAGATGGAGCAGCTCGACTTCGGCTGCGACTACGTGATCGCCGACGGCGGCTCGACCGACGACGGCGTCGATCCCGACCTCCTGCGCGAGACCGGCGTGCGGGCGCTGCTCACGAAGACGGGGCCGGGGCGGATGGGCGCACAGCTGCGCATGCTGTTCGCCTGGGCGCTGCGCGAGGGCTACGAGGGGATCATCACGATCGACGGGAACGGCAAGGACGGCCTCGACGCGCTCGTCCCGATCCGGGAGCGGCTCGAGGCCGGCTACGACTTCGTCCAGGGTTCGCGCTACCTCCCGGGCGGGCATCACGAGAACACGCCGCTCGACCGCCAGATCGGCGTGCGGCTGATCCACTCGCCGCTCGTCTCGCTGGCGGCCGGCTTCCACTACACCGATTCATTGAACGGGCTGCGGGCATGGAGTTCACGACTCCTCCTCGATCCCCGAGTCGATCCGTTCCGCGACGTGTTCTGCAAGTACGAGATGCACTACTACCTCTCGATCCGCGCGCCGCGGCTGGGCTATCGCGTCTGCGAGGTGCCGGCCGACCGCCGCTACCCGGCGAAGGGCCCGACGCCGTCTAAGATCCGAGGCGTGCGCTCGAAGCTCGATGTGCTGGGCCAGCTGCTGCGCACGCTGGCCGGCCGTTACAACCCGGAGCGACGCAGGTGAGCACGGTCGCCGACGTCGTCGTCATCGGAGCGGGCTTCTACGGCGCGGTGATCGCCGCCGACCTCGCCGAGCGCGGCCATGACGTCGTGCTCGTCGACCGCGAGGACCGGCTGCTCGCGCGCGCCTCGACGCTGAACCAGGCGCGGGTCCACGGCGGATACCACTACCCGCGCTCGGTCGCCACCGGCCTCGGCAGCCGCCGCAACTACCGGCGGTTCGTCGAGGAGTTCGCCGACGCCGTCGTCTCGCCCAGAACCGCCCTGTACGCCGTGGCCCGCACCGGGTCGTGGACCACCGCGGGCCAGTTCGAGGGGTTCTGCCGGCGGATCGGCGCGCCCTGCCGGCGCGCCGACGACCAGTGGCGCCGGCTGTTCTCGCGACCGCTCGTGGCGGAGGTGTTCGAGGTCGAGGAGGCCCTGTTCGATGCCCAGGCGGTCGCGGCGACGCTCGAGCAGCGCCTGGCGCGGGCCGGTGTGGACGTGCGGCTGCGAACCGAGGTTCGCGGCATCGAGCACGACGGTGACGGTGTGAGCCTCCTGACCGCCGACGGGTCGCCGCTGCGCGCCGCGGCGGCGGTGAACTGCACGTACTCGGAGCTGAACGACCTCACGGGCGACGAGACGCCGATCGCGCTCCAGCACGAGTGGACGGAGATCGCGATCTGCCGCCCGCCGGAGCCGCTGCGCGACGTCGCGGTCACGCTCGTGGACGGGCCGTTCTTCTCGCTCCTGCCCTTCCCGCCGGCCGGTCCCGGGGCCTCGACCCTCTCGCACGTGCGCTACACGCCGCACGCGCAGTGGGGCCTCGGCGCAGCGGATGCGGCGCCGACCTGCCCCGAGGTCCCGTCACGCTCGCGGTTCGGATCGATGCTCCGGGACGCCCAGCGCTATCTCCCGGCGCTTGCGGGGACGACCCTCGAGCGCTCGGCGTTCGAGATCAAGACGGTGCCCGCCAGGCGCGAGGGCGACGACGGTCGCCCGATCGTGTTCCGAGCCGCTCGGGCGGGCGACCCGCCGGTCGCGTCCGTGCTCGGCAGCAAGCTGGACCTCGTCTACGACGTGCTGCCGCGCGTGGAGACCTTCGTCCAGGAGACGGGAGCGCTCGTCCGGCGATGAGCCACTTCGCCTCGATCGTGATGGTCGTCCGCGCCGCGCCTCCGGAGCTCGAGGTCTACGTGCGCGCCCTGCAGGTTGCGCTCGCCGAGCGCTTCGACCACCAGGAGATCATCCTCGTGGCGAACCACCCCGGGACCGACGACGCGCGCGAGCTGCGCGCGCTCGTGGACCGGGTTCCGGACGTCCAGCTCTACCGGCTCGGGAACAAGGTCGACGATCACGTCGCCGTCACGGCCGGGCTCGATCAGAGCATCGGCGAGGTCGCGGCGATCGTCGAGCCCCTCACGGACCCTCCAGAGGTCGTCGCCCGTGCGGCCTGGGACGTCGTCGACGGCGCCGACGTCGTCTACGGCGTCGACCAGGCGCGCCGCGAGAACCGCGCGGGCTCGCTGTATCGCCTCACCTCGAAGGTCTTCGCCTGGGCCTTCAACCGCACCTCGGGCTTCGAACTCCCGGTCACGGGCACCGGCGTGCGCGCGGTGAGCCGGCGCGTGCTGACCGAGTGGCTCACCGACCTTGACCGCCACCGGCTGCTGCGGGTGATGCCGGCGCTCTCCTCATACCGCTACCAGGTGCTCACGTACGAGGGCCGGCGCGCGCGGAACGCCCGCGGGCCGTCGCTGCTGACGTCGATCCGCCGCGGCATCTCGACGATCCTGCGCTCGAGCGCGATCCCGATCCGGCTGGCCTACGGGCTCTGCCTCGTGGCCGCCGTCGTGAACTTCCTCTACGCGATCTGGGTGTTCGTGCTCGCCGTGGGCGGGGCCGTGGAACAGGGCTGGCCGTCCGTGTCACTCCAGCTCTCGGCGATGTTCGTGTTCCTGTCGATCGTCCTGGCGATCGTGGCCGAATACGTCTACCAGCTCGTCGTCCACGCCCAGGATCGTCCGCTGTACCGGATCGCCGAGGAGCGCACGAGCCCGACCGTCGGGACCCCCGAGCACCCGGGCGTCGAAGAGCTCGAGCCCGGCCCGCGTGCCTGACGCGGTTCGCCTCGGCCTGATCGGCTACGGACGCTGGGGCACGCG
The DNA here is from genome assembly GCA_963787935.1 of uncultured Actinomycetes bacterium. Taxonomy (GTDB): domain Bacteria; phylum Actinomycetota; class Thermoleophilia; order Solirubrobacterales; family Solirubrobacteraceae; genus F1-60-MAGs163. Next base: position 198,026 of record CAWBEV010000003.1, read on the forward strand.
CCTTGCTCGGGCAGCCGAGCGATGCGACGGCCTCGAGCTCGCTGCGATCGGGGCCCGCAGCGCCGTCGAGGCCGCGCCCCCGGGCGTCGCGCTGACCGACCCCGCGGGCGTTCTCGCCGACCCGCGCATCGATGCCGTGGTGATCGCGACGCCGGGCCCAACGCACATGGAGCTCGCGCGGGCGGCGCTCCTGGCGGGCAAGGACGTGTTCGTCGAGAAGCCGATGACGACGTCGACCGCCGAGGCGACGGCGCTCGCGACCCTGGCGACCGACCGGGGGCGCACGCTGATGGTCGGCCACGTGTACCTCCACCATCCGGCGATCGGCGTGCTCTCGGCGCTGCTGGCCGACGGCCGCATCGGCACCGTGCTGCGCACCTCGGCCACCTGGCGGAACACCGAGCCCGCCGGCGTCGACGGGGACGTGCTCTGGAACCTCGGCCCGCATCCGCTCTCGGTGCTGTTGGCGCTGCTCGGCCCGGACGTCACCGCGGTCGCCGCGCACGACCGCCGGGACCACGGCGAGGGGCCGCTCGAGGTCGTGGACCTGATGCTCGAGCACGCGGGCGGGACGCGCAGCGCGATCGAGCTGAGCTGGCACGGCGCGCAGCGCGCGCGCCAGGTGACGCTCGTCGGCGACCTGGGCTCGGTCAGGTTCGACGAGCTCGCGGACACCCCACTTGGTCCTTCACGAGGGCGACGCGGACGACCACCGGGCGCCGGCGGTCGCGGCCGGCGAGCCGCTCGTCATCGAGCTCGAGGCGTTTGCGCTCGCGGTCCGCGGCGGGCCGCCCCCGGTCGCCGATGGCCGCCACGGAGCGGCGGTCACCCGCGTGCTGGAGGCCGCGGCGCGCTCGGCTGCGCAGGACGGCGCGCCCGTGCGCCCGGCGGACCTCGGGAACCTGCCCGAGCCGGCGGGGCCCTAGGACGCGAGCAGCCGCTCGTAGGCGCCGGCGAGGCGCTCGGCCGCCGCCGCGGTGGAGAGGCGCCGCACGCGATCGGGCGCCCACACGGCACGCGCGCCGGGCGGCGCCGCGAGCACCCGCTCGCGCAGCGCCGCCGCGAGCGCGGGCCAGTCGCCCGGCGCGACGAGCACGGCAGGATCGCCGCCGACGACCTCCGGGATCGCCCCGCTCGTCGTCGTGATGACCGCCAGCCCGGCGGCCATCGCCTCGGCGAGGACCATGCCGAACTGCTCCTCCCAGCCGGGGCGTTCGAGACTCGCGAGCACGAGCGCCGATGCGCGCGCGTAGACCCCCGGCATCTCGTCGTAGGGCACCGCAGCGCGGAACGTGACGAGCTCGCCGATGCCGAGCTCGGCCGCGTGCCGGCGCAGGCGCCGCTCCTCGGGACCCGAGCCGATCACGAGGACCCGCAACGTCGTCGCCGGCGACGTTCCGTCGAGACCGCGAGCGACCGTCGCCGCCGCGCGCAGGACGTCCTGGTGGCCCTTCTCCCACACGAGACGCCCGGCCGACACCACGAGGTGCTCGGAGGGCGCGGACGCGCCGTCCGCCGCCGCCGCGAAGCGCTGGACGTCGATCCCCGGCGGGCAGACCTCGATCCGGTCGGGCGCGGCGCCCTCGAGCCGCAGCGTCGCCGCGGCGCGCTCGGTCGCCGGCAGGAACAGGTCCGCGGCGGGCAGGACGCGGCGGCGGTAGCGGCGCTCGCGCGGCCAGCGCCAGGCCTCGAGCCAGGGGATCGTCTCCCACACGGTCAGCGCGAGCCGGAACCCGAGTGCCGGTGCGAGGCCCGCGGCCTGCGCGGAGAACCAGGTCCCGATCTCGGCGCTGTGCACGATCGCGGCGCCCCGCAGGTGGTCGTTCGAGGTCGCGGTAGCGCTCGCCGAGTGCGTAGGCCGCGGCGTTCCCGGCGCGCCCGCCGGGCAGCGGGTCGCGGATCGATCGGACGCGGGTGACCGGAAACCCGAGGCCCGCGACGTCGTAGAGGTTCGCGCCGGTGACGAGCACCTCGACGTCGAAACGGTCCGCCAGCTGCTCCCAGGGCCGCAGATCCCAGAGGTTCGCGCTGTGACCGCGCAGCAGCACGACGCGGGGGCGGTCGAGGGGCACCGCGGCAAGGTAGCGGTATCTTGGGCCGGGTGCGGCTGACGGCAGACCAGCGGGACTGGGACGAGCTCGGCACCCTCGATCCGGAGTGGGCGATCCTCTCGGATCCGGCCCGTCGCGGCGGCCGCTGGGACACGCAGGAGTTCTTCGCAACCGGCCCGCGGGACATCGCGAAGGCGCTCGAGCGGTTCGCCGCGCTTGACGTTCCGGCGTACGGAAGTGCGCTCGACTTCGGGTGCGGCCTCGGCCGGCTCACGCGCGCGCTCGCCGCCTCGTTCGACGAGGTCCTCGGCGTCGACATCTCACCCGCGATGATCGACGGGGCGCGCAGGCTGAACGACGACGTTCCCGGGGCGCAGTTCGTGGTCAACGACCGCGACGACCTGCGCGAGGTCGCCGCCGACGGCTCGCGCGACCTCGTGTTCTCGTTCATCGCGCTGCAGCACGTGAGCTCGCGTGAGGCGATCGTCTCCTATCTCGCAGACTTCGTCCGGGTCGTGCGGCCGGGCGGGCTGATCGCCTTCCAGCTCCCGAGCTGGATCGCGCCGGTCCAGCGACTGCGCCCGCAGCGCCACGCCTACCGCGCGCTGCGGCGCGCCGGCGTTCCGCCGCGGGTGCTCCAGGGCCGGCTCGGCCTGCACCCGATGGCGATGCGCTACATCCCTCAGGACGAGGTCCGCGCGACACTCGAGGGCGCCGGCGCCCGCGTGCTCGACGCAGTCACGCTCCCGCGGCATGAGGACATGCCGGGCTTTCGCAGCACGACGTACTACGCGACGCGTTAGGGCCCTCAGCGGCGCGCGAGCACACGCCACTGGAAGGCGATCAGCTCGCGCGCGCGCCCGAACGTCAGGCGGTCGGCGAGCGCCGCGCGGCCGAGCAGCGCCGGCGCAGCCGATTCGACGGTCCACCCAGCCTCGGTGACGAGTGCCTCGATGTCACGTCGCGTGAACCAGCGCAGGTGCGTGAGGTCGCGGTGGCCGGTCTGGGTGTACCCGAACGTGCCACGCAGGTACAGGTCGCGCGCGAGGCTGAAATGCCGGGCGTTCGGGACGGACACGTGCAGGTGCGCGCCGGGGGCGGCGACGGCCCGCAGCGCCTCGACGAGCGGCAGCGGGTCGACGAGGTGCTCGAGCACGTCGTAGCAGGCGATCGTGTCGAACGGCGCGCGCTCGTCGAGCGCGCGCATCGCCTCGAGCGCATCGCCGACGATCACCTCGTCGTAGGTCGCGGCGGCGACGGCGGCCTCGTCGGGATCGATCTCGATCCCGACGAGCTCGCGCGCGCCGGCCGCGCGGAACGCCGGCCCGGACCCGCCGGCGCCGCAGCCGACGTCGAGCACGCGGCCGAGCGGCCTCGGAAGCAGCGCGATCGTCTCCTCGCGGGTGTTGCGGAAGTACCCCGACGGCTTCGGCCGGGCCCGGGCGTCCGACGCCGGCCGCGCTGCGCTACGCATGCTCGCGACCGTAGCGCTGAAGTGCGACGTGGTACTGCACGAGGCCCACGTAGATCGCGAGCAGCGCCGCGACCCGCAGGTTCTCAAGCGCCGACATGCCCGTCCTCCCCGACCAGGCGAACCGGGCGAACATCACCGGCGGCAGCAGCACGACGAGCACGGGCGAGCACGTGTTGAGCAGCCCGCGATACCACGGCCAGCGCCGCGGACCGTTCCAGTTGAACTTCGGGATCGCCGCGAAGGGCCCCAACAGCTCACCGGCCTGGATGCGCGCCCAGCGATCCCACTTCCCGCGGATCGAGCGCCACGCGAAGTTGTTGTAGCGCGGCCGGTGCTCGAGGTGCAGGCGCAGCCGCTCGACCGGCGGATCGATCTGCTCGATCGACTGGAGCATCCCGAGCAGATGGGTCGCCGAGCGGCGCGAGAGCGCGAGCTTGTACGGGCCGACGCTCGAGACGTAGCGCTCACCGTTCCACAACGGCCAGAAGAACTCGTAGCCGTTGACGTCCTTGCGCGCGACGAGCCCCGGCAGCGCGTCGCGGAGCTCGGGTGAGAGGAACTCGTCGGCGTCGATGTTGAGGAGCCACTCGCCGCGCGCGAGCTCGTAGGCGTGGACCGTCTGGGCCTCCGGGTTCCCCAGCGCGGGCCGCACGACGACCCGAGCACCGAGCTCGGCGGCGATCTCGAGCGTACGGTCCTCACAGGGCCCGTCGTGCACGAGGATCAGCTCGTCGACGACGTCGGCGAGGCTCGCCAGGCAGCGCCCGATGACCGCCTCCTCGTTGCGGGCGATGACGCAGCCGCTGATCGTGCCCGCGCCGAGGCCGTCCGCGTCGGGTTCCAGCTGCGCGGGCGCTTGCGCAGCATCCGTCACGGGACCCCGCCGTGGAACGAGCGACGCAGCGACCGCGGCGAGCCGCTGGGCGCGTTCGCGCGCGCGCACCGCCTGCGCCTCGACCCGCTCGCGCGGGCGCAGCAGCGCGCTGCGAGCGTCCCAGGCGATGCTCGTACTCGGCCGCGAACGCCTCGCAGTCGGCGACGCTCGGGTCCCATGCGTCGGGCACCCCGGCACCCGCGGCCAGCGCGACGGCCAGGTCCTCGACCTGGCGTGCGATCCGCGGCGGGTCGAGCTCGGCCACGACGAGTTCGCGTGCCTGCTCGCCGAGCCGGCGGCGCAGCGGTTCGTCGCACACGAGCGCCGCAACCGCCTCGGCGAACGGGGCCGGATGGTTCGCGACGAGCCCGGTGACGCCGTGCTCCACGAACTCGATCTGGGCATTGTCGACCCACGGCGTCGAACAGGTCACGACCGGGGTCCCGAGCGCCATCGACTCGGCGATCGCGAGCCCCTGCGACTCGCCGATGACCGCGGCGTTCACGGTCACGTCGCACGCCGCCAGGTAGGTCGCGAGGCGCTCGCGATCGGCGGTCGGCTCGACGAGCACGCAGCGGTCGAGGACGCCGAGACGCTCGAGCCGCCGGCGCTTGGCCGGCGTCGCGCCGACGAACAGGACCTGCGTGTGCGGAGCGAGCTCGAGCAGCCGCGGGACCATGTCGACGAGCAGGTCGCGCCACTTGAGGTCCGCGGCCCGCCCGATCCGCCCGACGACGGGCCGCTCGGGATCCAGGCCGAGCGTGCGGCAGGCGTCCGCGTGCGACGGGGCGATCCGCCGGAGCTCTGCGTGATCGAGCGGCAGGTACAGGACCCGGTGACGATCGCCGAACGCGGCTCCTCCCCCGACCGCGTCGCGGTAGCGCAGCCAGCACATCCGGCTGATGAAGAGGTGGGCCGCGAACGCCCGCTCGTCCGGGGAGCGGTCGACCGTGCCGAAGATGCTCCACTCGGCGATCGCCCCGACGCCCGCTGCGCGGCAGGCCGCCGGCACGAGCGGCTCCGCGGTGCCGGCGCGTGAGACGAGGACGACGTCGAGGCCGCGCAGGTCCTCCACGAGGCGCTCGCGATCTCCGCCGGCGCAGCGGACCTCGATGCCCGCCGCCTCGAGCTCGGCGGCCAGCGGGCCGCCCTCGAGCGCCCCGACGACGCGCACGCGGACGCGGTCGGGGTCGAGTGCGCGGGCGAGCGTCGCCAGCCCGCGCTCGGTCCCGCCGAAGCCGAGCGCGTTGCCGACGAGCCCGAGCGCCGGCGGCGCCGAGGCGCCCCTCACGAGCCGCCCGCGCGCCGCAGCGCCGGCCAGGGAAGCGCCGCCAGGAGCCCCGAGGGGATCAGCCGCAGCAGGAAGGCCCCCACGAGATACAGGATGCCGACGACGATCGCGGCGACCAGGGGCTCGTCCCAGAGCACCACCACCGGCACGGCGACGATCGCCACGAGCACCGCGAAGCGCGGGAGGAAGTGCAGGTCCGGCATGTACGAGCGGTCGAGGCGCACGAGGCTGACGATGTAGCAGACGGCGAGCGTCGCGTCTGCGGCGGCGGTGGCGATGCCCGCGCCGAGGGCCCCGAGCGGGGGAACCAGCACGACGGTCCCGATCGCCGCCACCGCGGTCGCCGCGAGCGTCGCGACCATGATCACGCGGTAGCGGCGCAGGGCCAGCAGCGCGTAGACCCAGGTCGCGACGAGGAACAGCGTCAGCTGTGCGACCGCGAGCACCCGCAGCACGTCGTCGGCGGGCTCGAACTCGGGGCCGGCGATCACGGCGATCGCGACCGGCGCCCCGACGATCAGGAGCACGGCGATCCCGGAGCCCACCACGACCGACACCTCGAACAGCTGCTGGAGCGCGTAGCGCAGCCGGTCGGTGTCCGACACCGCGGCCCGCGCGAGGATCGGGAACGCCGACGAGACCGCGAGCCACGGTAGGACCCCGACGCCCTCGGTGATCCGGAACGCCGTTCCGTAGTACCCGGTCTCCGCTGCCGGAGCGATGTAGGCCATGAGCACCACGGCGAGCCGGAAGTAGAGGATCCCGCCGGCCAGCGCCAGCGTGTACGGCACCGCCTCGCGCAGGATCTCGCGCCAGACCACCCGGTTGACCCGCGGCCAGTGCCGCGCCTCCGGGCGGATCACGAGCAGCGTGCCGATGAGCGCGACGCCCGCTCCGGCGACCGCGGTCCAGAAGAACGGGACGAGGCTCGCGCCGGCGACCACGAGCAGCGCGACGCCGAGCGTCGTGACGGCCTGGCGCAGCAGCTCGAGACCCGCGATCCGCCCGAAGCGCAGGTCGGAGGTCAGCGGGATCGTGTACGTGATCTGGGTGAGGGTCAGGAGCAGACCGGCGCCGGTGATGAGCGTGCCGGCGATGATCGCGCCGCTCGCGCCGGTCGCGGCGACGATGCCGGCGGCGACGAGGACGCCGCCGCCCGTCAGGACGATCCGCAGCCCGAGCAGTCCCTCGATCAGGTGGACGCGGTCCGCCCCCTTGCGCACGGCGTACTCGCGGATCCCGATGTTCGTCAGGCCGGCATCGGTGAATCCACCGACGATGAACGCGATCGAGGTCACCGCGACGAACTCGCCGTAGTCGCCCGGCCCGAGGTGGCGCGTGAGCAGCGGGACCGAGATGAGTGCCAGCAGCGACGCCAGCGCGTAGCCGACCAGGCGGATCGCCCCACCGCGAATGGCCATGCCGCCCGCGTCCGGGCTGTCGAGCACGTCTTCCAGACGCCTCTCCGTGTCGATGGGGGAGCTCATGTGACGGGGGCGCCGCAGCGGGGGCAGAGGCTAGTGGAGGCGCGCGCGGACATCCCCGCCGCGCGGGGGGCGCCAGTACCATCGTCGCCGTGTCCTGGCGCCATCGTGCCTATTCGCTCGCCACCGGGAACTCGTGGGTGCGCGAGGTGATCGAAGCCCTGCCGAAGTCGGTGACGCTGCTCGACGGGCGCCGCCGGACGGGCTCGGTGCGCCTCTGGCGGCTCGTGCGCAGCTGGCAGGGGAACCCAGGCGGCCCCGAGGAATCGCAGGGAGCCTTCGACGCCTACGAGGGCGGCGACGTGCTCGACGTCGGCGCCTACGAGGGCTGGTACTCGGTGCTGCTGGCGCCGAAGGCCCGCAGCGGTGACCAGTTCATCTCATTCGAGCCCGACGCCCGGATGTTCGCCGACCTGCTGGCGACACAGTCCTCGCTCGGCCGGCTGTTCCCCGACCTGCGGCTGTGGGCCGTGCCCCAGCCGGTCGGCGACGGCAGCCCGACCGAGCTGCAATGGCCCGAGGAGGGCGTCGAAGGCCATCCGCGGTTCGCCGGCGGCGCCGGCGACGACGCTCCGCCCTCGATGACCATCGACCGGTTCGTCGCCGACACGGGGCTTCAGCCGCGGTTCGTGAAGATCGACGTCGAGGGCGCCGAGTGGTTCGTCCTGAGGGGCATGACCGGCACGCTCGAGCGCCACCACCCGGTCGTCATGCTCGAACTGCATCCGCACTACCTGCCCGACGGCGTCGAGCCCGCGGCCGTCGAGGCGATCCTGCGCGATCGCGGCTACACGGTGACGGTCGCCCAGGAGGGCGATGTCTCGGTCCGCCAGGTGTGGCGCCCGCCGAACGGTCAGCCGGCCTGAGCTCCCGGGTCGTGGCCGGCGAGAAACGCCGCGACCGACGACCCGTTCAGCTCCGGCACGATCGCCAGCACGCGCTCCGCCGGCCAGTCCCACCACGCGACGCGCAGCAGCGCCTCGACCTGCTCGTCGCTGAACCGGCGCCGCAGTTCACGTGCGGGGTTTCCGCCGACGATCGCGTACGGCCGCACGTCCTTCGTCACGACCGCCGAGGCGGCGACGACCGCACCGTGGCCGATCGTCACGCCTCCGAGGATGCTGGCACGCGCCGCGAGCCAGACGTCGCTGCCGACGACGATCCCGTCGACCGCCTGTGGGTGCCCGTCCTCGTAGGCTCCGGCGAGCCCGAAGCGCGCCCGGAACGGGAACGTCGAAACCCAGTCCGTGCGGTGGCGACCGCCGAGGACGAACTCGACCTCGCGGGCGATCGAGCAGTACGCCCCGATCTCGACGCGCCCGTCGTCGCCGGGACCGACGTGCACCGTCGGGAACCCGTACGTCGCCTCGCCGAGCGTCAGCCAGCCCGCATCGAGCGCCTCGCGTGTCGTCAGGGCGCCGACGAGCCGCCCGGTGCGCGGATCGCGGCCGCGGCCATGCCCGAGCGCGAGGCGTCCGCGGTGCACGAGCGCCACGGCGCGCTCGCGCAGCTGCGGCGTACGGTGATCGGGCTGGGGCGCCACGCGCGCAACCCTACCCAGCGGCTGCTCGGCGGCCGCTACCGGCGCACGCCGAGCAGGCTCAGCAGGAACGAGCCGAAGACGACCTGTGCGCCGACCACGACGAGGGTCGCGGCGAGCACCGCCGGCTCCTGCCGCCCCAGCGCACCGAACCCGCTCTGTGCCCAGGCGACGAACACCAGCGCCGCCACGATCCCGCCGGCCAGCATGATCGCCAGGCCGAGCATGAGGCCGTGCTCGAGGCGCAGCCGCGCACGCCAGCGGTCGAACGTCGCGTCGCGATCGCCGAGCGCGTAGGCCGCAAACGTGCGCCCGCAGGCGCCGAGCACGAGCACCTGGGCGCCGAGGACCGCAAGCAGCGACCCACCGACCATCGCGTGCAGGTACCAGGCGCGGCCGAACACGTCGACGTGGCCCAGGACGGCGGCCATCACGACGATGCCGGCCAGCAGGAGGACAAGCCCGGGCACGACGAAGAGATGCGTCGGGCTGTGGACGAGCAGGAAGCGCAGGTGCCGCCAGCCGTCGCGAAACGTCGAGAGCTTCGACTGCCCGCCGCGCGGGTGGTAGCTGATCGGGAACTGCCGGATGTCGAGGCCGGCCTTCGCGGCGCGGATCACCATCTCGCTCGCGAACTCCATGCCGGAGGCGCGCAGATCGAGCGCCGGGAGCGCCTCGGCGCGCACCGCGCGCATGCCGCAGTGCGCGTCGCGCACCCCGGTCCGGTACAGAGCGTTCAGGAACCCGGACAGCAGCGGGTTACCGACGTACCGGTGCAGCCACGGCATCGCCCCGGGCTCGATGTTGTCCATCCGGTCGCCCATCACGAGATCGGCGCCGTCCTCGAGGTCGGCGATGAAGCGCGGGATGTCGGCGAAGTCGTACGTGAGGTCGGCGTCCGCCATGACGAGGTAGGCGCCGCGCGCCGCGCGGAAGCCGGCCAGGTAGGCGTTGCCGTAGCCGCGCCGGCGCTCAGCGACGACGCGCGCACCCGCGGCGCGGGCGCGCTCGGCGCTGCGATCGGTGGAGCCGTTGTCGACGACGAGCACCTCGCCGGCGATGCCCTCGCGCTCGAGCACCTCGCGCGCCGCGCGGACGCACGCGACGATCGTCTCCTCCTCGTCGAGGCAGGGGATGACGACCGACACCTGCAGGTCGGTGGTGAGCGGGATCGCCCGCGGTTCCGCGCTCGCGCTCTGGATGGGCACGCTGACGGCCATCGTGGGGCGGTCATCGGCCGCGGACGTGGGGGACTTGACCACCGGGGGCTGTAGGAGACTGCCGTTCGTGCGCGTCTGCATCGCCTACGACTGCCTGTACCCCTGGACGGTGGGCGGCGCCGAGCGCTGGTACCGCGATCTCGCCGAGCGCCTCGCCGCCGACGGCCACCAGGTGACATACCTCACGCGGGTCCAGTGGGACCCGTCGGACCCGCCGCGGGTCGCCGGCGTGCGCGTCGTGACGGTCTCGCGCGCCGACGACCTCTATGGCGCCGGCGGCAACCGGCTCGTCGGGCCGCCGCTGCGCTTCGGGCTCGGCGTGCTGCGCCACCTCGTGCGCCACGGGCGCGACTACGACGTCGTGCACCTGTGCTCGTTCCCGTACTTCTCGGTACTCGCAGCGGCGCTCGCGCGGCCGTGGGGTCGCTACCGGCTCGTCGTGGACTGGTTCGAGGTCTGGAGCCGCGGCTACTGGAGCGGGTACCTCGGCCCGTTCGGCGGGCGGATCGGACACGCGGTGCAGCGGCTCTGTGCGTGGGTGCCCCAGCGGGCGTTCTGTTTCTCGGCCCTCCACGAGCGCCGGCTGCGGGCACTCGGGATGCGTGGACGGCCCGTGATGCTCGCAGGGCTCTACGCAGGGTCGCTCGTGCCGCCGGTGCCGCAGTCGCCGGCGCCGATCGTCCTCTTCGCCGGACGGCAGATCCCCGAGAAGCGCACGCCGGCGGTCGTCGCCGCGATCGCCCGGGCCCGTGCGCGCGGGCTCGACGTACGCGGCGAGATCCTCGGCGACGGGCCCGACCGGCCCCTGGTGCTCGCCGATATCGCCGCGCACGGGCTCGAGGGGATCGTGGTCGCGCCCGGCTTCGTCGAGGCCGGCGAGGTCGACGCGTCCATGCGACGGGCGCTGTGCCTGCTGCTTCCCTCCTCGCGGGAGGGCTACGGCCTGGTCGTCGTGGAGGCCGCGGCACACGGGACGCCCTCGATCGTGGTGACCGGCGAGGACAACGCCGCCGTCGAGCTCATCGAGCCCGGCGTGAATGGGCTCGTCGCCTCATCGGCTGATCCCGAGGTCCTCGCCGACGCGATCCTCGCCGTCCACGAGGCAGGGCTCGGACTGCGCGAGCGGACCTGCGAGTGGTTCGCCGAGCACGCGACCAGGCTGTCGCTCGAGGCCTCACTCGACGCCGTCGCCGCGAGCTACAGCGGCCGGCGTTCGTCCGCGGGTGGCGTTCGGTGATCATCGGCCTCGACGCGCGCGCGGCCGCCGAGGTCCCCGCCGGGCGCGGGCGCTACGTCCGTGAGCTCGTGCGCGCGCTCGCCCGTCTCGACACGCCCCACGAGTACGTCCTCTACGCGCGGAGCCCCGCCGAGCTCGAGGGGCTCGGGCCGGCGTTTCGCTGGGACATCGTCGGCGGGCGCGATCCTCGCTGGCACGTGCACGCCGCCCGCCGCGCGAACCACGCGTGCGACGTCTTCCTCTCGACGAACAGCTATCTGACCACGTGGTTCACCACGATCCCAACCGCGGTCGTCGTCTATGACCTCGTGGCGTTTCACCCCGAGGCCCCGGCGCAGCGCCGCGCGGCGCGGATCGAGCGCCTGACGTTCGAGCGCGGCGTGCGGCGCGCCGCCGCGCTGCTCTGCATCTCGCAGGCCACGCGCGCGGACCTCGTCGCGCAGGTTCCGGCGCGCCGCGGAGCGCACGACGGTGACGCCGCTGGCCGCCGACGAGCGGTTCTTCGCGCCGCCGGGCGCCGCGGCGCGCAGCGACACACTGCAACGCGTCGGCCTGTCCGGGGCGTTCGTACTCTCGGCCGGCACGCTGGAGCCGCGCAAGAACCTGCCGCGGCTGCTCGACGCGTGGCGCGGCCTGCCCGCCGCGGTCCGCGGGAACACGACGCTCGCGATCGCGGGGCCGGCCGGCTGGGAGGCCGGTGAGCTGCAGCAGTCGGTCGACGACACCGGCGGCACAGCGCGGCTGCTCGGGTTCGTCTCCGACGACGACCTCCTCGCGCTCTACGCGAGCTGCACGGCGTTCGCCTACCCGGCGCTCTACGAGGGGTTCGGGCTTCCCGTGCTCGAGGCGATGGCGGCCGGCGCCCCGGTCCTGACGTCGAGCGTGTCGAGCCTCCCCGAGGTCGCCGCCGACGCCGCGGTGCTCGTGGATCCGACCGATGTCGCGGCGATCCGCGAGGGATTGGCGCAGCTGCTCGGCGACGCAGGGCTGCGCGAGCGGCTGACCCTCGCGGGGCGCGCGCAGGCCGGGACGTTCAGCTGGGCGCGCACCGCGAGGCAGACCGTCGCGGCGCTCGAGGCGATCGCCGTGCCGCGGAGCTAGCGACCGGCCGCGCGTGCGGCGAGCGCGCGGTCATACGCGGCGAGCGTCCCGCTCGCCGTCCGCTCCCATGTGAACTCCCGCGCGCGCTCGCGGCCGCGGTCGGCGAGCCGCTCGCGGAGCGCCCGATCCTCCAGCAGCGACGTCACGGACGCGGCGATCCGCTCGACCGAGCGCGGATCGAACAGCAGCGCGGCATCGCCCGCCACCTCCGGCAGCGACGTCGTCCGCGAGCAGGCCACGGGCAGGCCACGACGCATCGCCTCGAGGACCGGCAGCCCGAACCCCTCGGCGAGCGACGGGAAGCACAGCACCTCGGCCGCCTCATAGAGACCGGCGAGGTCCTCGTCGGAGACCCAGCCGCAGAATCGCACGCGCTCGGCCAGCCCGAGCTGCGCGGCGCGGGCCTCGAGCGCGGCGCTCTGCGCCCCGCGATAGCCGGGAACGACGAGCACGGGCTGCGGCGCCGCATCGACCCGCGCGAGCGCCTCGAGCAGGCGCGCGACGTTCTTGTGTGCGCGCCCCGCCGACGGGGTGAGGACGAGTGGTGCGTCGCCGAGCGCGAGGCGGGCGCGCAGCTCGATCTCCGGCGTCGGATGCGCCACGTCGATTCCAGGCCCCAGGTACGTGACGTCGATCTGGCCTGGTGCGACGCGCAGCTCCGCGACGATGTCGGCCTTCGAGGCCTGCGAGATCGTGATGATGCGGTCCGCACGGCGCGCGGCGAGCGCGACGAGCGCGCCCATGCCGCGGCCCAGGACGCGCGTGTGCGCCTCGGGATGCTGCGCGTAGATGACGTCGAGGATCGTCACGACGTTCGCGGCGCCGGTGAACGCCGGCGCCGTCGAGGCGAGGCTGTGGAGCACCTCGACGCGCGCACGGTGTGCGGCGCCGGCGACGAGCGTCTGCTCGGCGAGCGTGCGGCGCACGCGGGTGCGAGCGGGCACGCGCAGGCGCACGACCTCAAGCCCGGGAACCCACGGCCGCCGCGCGAGCTCCTCGCCGAGCTCCGGCGAGGCGAACACGACGAGATCGTCGGCCCCGCCGCGCGCCGCCGCGAGCGCGGGCACGAGGGCGCGTGCGTAGATCTCCGAACCGCCGGTCTCGCCCGGCACGAGATACGAGAGGTTCAGGCCGATGCGCGGCCGCGCGCGATTCACGAGTGTGCGCCGGGAGCCGTCAGCGTCCCGACGGCGACGGCGTTCGCGGCTGGGTAGGGCAGCCCGTAGCGCGCGCGGCGCACCGCGTCGGCGGAGACCTCGTGCCAGCGGTTCGTCGGTCCGGAGACGCGCTGCAGGTAGCCGAGCGCGTCGAAGCCGAATGCGTTCTCGCGCGTCGCGAGGTCCACGTCGCGGTTGTAGCCGAGCGGGAACGTCACGAACAGCAGCCCGCCCGGGGCGAGCAGCGTGGCGAGGTGGCGGACCGCACGGACGGGCTTGCCGGGGTCCTCGACGTCCTCGTCGAACCCCACGTGCTCGAGCGTCGAGGCGCTCACGATCAGGTCGTAGCGGCGCTCGGGGCGGAAGTCGACGATGTCGACGTTCGCCACGCCCGGGCCGGGCTCGTAGCGGTCGACGACGTCGTGACCCGTGCGGCCGTAGTGGTGCATGACGTTCCCGACCTCGAGGATCGCGCCTCTCACGTGGCGATCCATGACGGCCGCGACGAGCGGGATCTCGACCGTTCGCTCGTTGCGCCAGGTCGTGTTGTAGGCGTGCACGCCGTACCGGTGACGCCGCCCGTCGAACGTGAAGGTGCCGCGCCGCAGCGGGCGCATGAGCAGCGCGCCGCCGTGGTTGTGGACGCGGCCCAGGAGCGTCGTCACCGAAGGACCTCGAGCTCCGCGCGGATGTTCATCGCGGGGAAGCGGAACGCGAAGTACGTCTCGTAGGCGACCTGGTGGCGGTTCGCGAGCGCCGCGATCCCGGCGAGCCGAAACGGCGTCCACAGGTCGAGCGTCAGCCGGCGGACGGCGAAGCGCGCCGCGGAGTAGTGCTCGAAGCGCGGCTCGGCGAGCTGCCGGACGGCGATCGTCGAGAACAGGTGGCGGTGCGTCGGGTCGCCGTAGGCGAGCACCGACGAGAAGTGCGGTGTGCGCAGGTGCAGGCGTCCGCGGGGCCGGCTGATCCGGTGCAGCTCGGCCATGACCCGCAGCGGCTCGCGCACGTGCTCGATGACGTCCTGCATGAGGATCTGGTCGAACGAGCCGTCCGCGAACGGGTAGGGGAAGACGTCGAGGTCGTGCACGACGTCCGCGTCGGTGTCCGCGGAGATGTCGAGGCCGACCGCCCCGGGGTACTTCGCCGCCCCGCAGCCGACGTCGAGCACGTCACCGGGACCGGACGGCCGGAGGTCGAACTGATGCGGGTCGGTGAGCCGATGGAACACGGAGCCGGGCGACGTCACAGCGCGCGACGGTAGCGGGCCGGCTCCGCCGGACCATGGTAGGCGCTAGCGCGAAAGCCGCAGGCGGTGGCGCATCATCGTCCGCTGGAGCCGCGCCTCGAGCCGGAACGGGATGACCGCCCGTCGCCCGAACAGCACTGGATACGTGATGCGTTTCCAGCGCGGTGGGCGCTCCACGCGAGCCAGCTCAGTCCGGGCGCCCAACGCCGCGGGATGGCGTCGGCGGAGGTCGGCGTACAGCCGGCCGTGGCGACGGCGGTCCACGGCGAGCACACGGCCGGTGCCGTGCAGCCTTGTGCTGGTAGACGACCCGCGGGCACGCCACACCGCCGATGCCGAGCTCCACGAAGCGCAGCCACAGGCTCCAGTCCTCGTAACTATGATCCGGCCAACCTCCTGCCAGCTCGAGCGCCGACCGCCGAACGAGCGACGAGACCGGGTAGGCGTTCACCCACGTCAGCGTCCACGGGAGGAACGCCCTCGGCGCACGTAGCGCCCACCGTAGTCCCCGAACAGCTCGTAGTCGCCCCAGCAGAAGCCCGCCTCGAGATGAGCGTCCAGCTGATCGGCCATCGCCTTCAGCGCTCCGGGTGCGAGGAAGTCGTCGGCGTCCAGCGGGTAGACGTACGGAGCGGCCGTGTGCTCGACGCCGGTCATCCGAGCCGCTCCAGGGCCCCCGTTCTCGCGCCGCACCACCTGCACCCCGGTTGCGCGAAGGCGCGCGAGCTCGGCGAGGGCCGCGCGGTCGGTCGATCCATCGTCGACGACGACAACCTCGACGGGCTCTGATTCGCGGATCGACGCGAGTGCGCCCGCGACGAGCGTGCCATCGTCGTGTGTCGGGATGATGACGGCGACGCGGGTCATCGGGGTGGTGTCATCACAGACCGCGTCGTCGGTCCCCGTTTGCAGTGCTTGCGCACGCACACCAACCGCTGGAGGATGGAGGACGAACCTGGGGTCAGGCCGCACTGAACCGCGTCCTCGTCCTGACCGGCGGGCTCGTCCTCTGCCGCCTGCACCGTCATCAAGCCAATCTCTTGGATGAGCATGGTCACGCGTCGCTCGAGGAGGCTGATCCGAACGGAGAAATGGAGCAGCATCAGCAGCGCAAAGACGAGCCCCGCGAAGAAGAGGGTGCTGTTGGAGCACAGCCCCGATGAGGTCGGTGATCTTGAGCAGGAGCCCATACCAGATCGAGAGCACAAGCAGGCTGAGAGAGATCACGATCCAGAGAAGTGAGTACTCCTCCTTGAGACGCCGACGCCGCACGAGCTCTATGACGACCGCGAAGATCGCGAGGCTCCCCCCTACGGCGATGACTCGCGTCTCAAGCGCCACTGCTGCGGTCCCCGCTGCGCAGGAGTGTGACGGTGATCGAGAGGGTCATCTTGTAGACGTAGTACACGCTCCGGTGCCCTCGGTGGATCGACTTCCGCCCGCCAGGCTCACGCATCCTCACGGCCACCTCGCGCACCACGAACCCCGAACGGTGCAGGAGGATCAAGATGTCCGCATCCGGGTAGTCGGCGGGATATACGTCCGAGCAGAAGAACCGAGCGACCGGAACGCGCATCGCCTGAAACCCGGAGGTGGGATCGGTCACCGGCTGCCGCATCGCGACGGACGCAATACGAGCGAATATCCCCATCCCGACCCTCCGCGCTAGTGATGGTGCGTAGTGTCCATCGCGGTCGAGGAAGCGCGAGCCTACAACGATGTCGATGCCGGGCTCGACGACCTCGCGCAACATCGGTACGAGGAACGCTGCGCTGTGCTGCCCGTCAGCGTCCAGCTGGCAGACGAGGTCGTATCCGCGACGAGCGACTCTGTACCCGGTCTGGAGCGCCGCTCCATAACCGACGTTCACGGGCAACGTGAGCACTGCTGCGCCGCTACGCCGTGCCTCCGCGATCGTCCCGTCCGCCGACCCGTCATCGATCACAAGCACATCGGCGTCCGGAAGGTGTGTCCGGACGTCGCGGATGACGGGGCCGACGTTCCCTTCCTCGTTGTGAGCGGGGAGGATCGCCAACAGTCGCAGTCCCGCCCACGGCTCCGAAACGGGCTCACGCGAGACACCTGATGCGATTTCCGTCTGGTGAGAGGAACATGGCAGACTGCTGGGACTGTAACGAGGGTGTGGGGCGCAAGTCGCTGACAACCCAGACGCTGTTCAAACTCAAGCGCGTTCGACGACGGGAATACCTCCGGCAACCGCCTCGACGACGACGTCCTGCTGGCTCTCCGTCATGTGGGAGAACATCGGGAGCGTCATCGCGCGTGACGCGTAAGCGTCGGTGATCGGGAGTTCCACTCCAGCCCCGGCGTAGATGGAGAACCGATGGACGGGGGGATAGTGGAGGCTCGTCTGAACGCCGGAGCTCGCCATCCGCGCTCTCATCCGGTCACGGTCGAGATGCTCATCGAGCACCACGGTGAACAGATGATGCGCCCCCACATCCATGCTTTGGGTGCGCGCCGTAGGAATCACGCCCGGTACCGCGGACAGCAGGTCGCGATACCGCCGATCGAGACGCTCCCGCCGCCGATTCTCACCCTCCACCCTCTCGAGCCGTGCAGCCGCAAGCGCCGCGCGCGGCTCGTCGATCCGATAGTTGTACCCGAGCGCAACGACGTCGTATCCGCTTGCGTGCCCGCGATGACGAACCGATGTCAACGTGGTCATGCCGTGTGATCGCAGGAGGCGCATCCTCGCGGCGAGGGCTTCGTCGTCGGTCACGACGGCGCCACCCTCTCCGACGGCCAGGTTCTTGTTCGAGAAGAAGCTGAAGGCGCCGGCCTGACCGAAGGTGCCGACGTGGCGCCCCTCCGTCCGGGTTCCAAGTGCGTGCGCAGCATCCTCGAGGAGAAGCAGACCGTGACGGTCCGCCATCCGGCGAAGGGCGACAGTCTCGCCAGGATGCCCTCCATACGCCACGTTCATCACGGCTCGCGTTCGATGCGTGATCACAGCCTCGGCTGCGTCTGCCGAGAGCCAGGGCTTGGTGATTCCCGCAACGTCAGCGAAGACCGGCGTTGCACCCGTGTAGGCCACGGAGTTCGCCGTCGCGACGAATGTTAAGGACGGTACGACAACCTCGTCGCCGGGGCCTGAACCCCGCAGTCGCACACGCGAGGTGCAATGCGGCGGTGCCGCTCGCGACCGCCAGCGCATGGCCGGCGCCGGTGAAGTCGGCGAGCCGGCGTTCGAGTTCCTCCGTACGCGGCCCCATGCTCAACCAGCCGGAACGGTAGGTCGCAGCGACCGCCTCGATGTCGCTCTCGGGCACGACGACGTCGGCGAGCGGGACCTTCCAAGCGGTCATCGGGGCAGCGTACCGACACACCCATCAAGCGCCTGCCAACCTCCCCACCGTGCGCATCCTGCTCGTCACGCCGTACTACGCCCCCGCATACGCCTTCGGCGGCCCAGTCGTCGTCGCCGAGACGCTTGTCACCGGAGCTCGTGCGTCGCGGCCACGACGTGACCGTCGCGACCACCGATGTGTTCGACCTTAGCCATCGCGTTCCGCCCGGTACCCCGGCGCAACCCGATAGCGCGGTCGTCAAGCGGTTCGTCAACGTCAGCCAGACGATCGCGGCGCGAGCGATGGGCTTCGCCCCCCGCGGCTGGCTCAGATGGATTCGCGCTCTACGCCGCGGACTTCGACGTCGTGCTCCTTCACGACGTGTACTCGGTCCTGAGCGTGGGGGCAGCCCGGAGCGCGGCCCGCGCCGGTGTCCCGTTCGCGCTGCAGCCGCTCGGGGAGCCTGCCGCCGACACGGGAACGCGGCCGACGGCTCCTCAAGCGCGCCTTCCTCCGCCTCTGGGGACGACGCACTCTGATCGCCGCGTCCGCCCTGATCTACTCGACCGCGGACGAGCGCCGAGCTTCCTGGACGCCGGGAGCCCCGAGGCGACGCTCGTTCGCCTTCCGCTCCCGCTGGAGCTCCCGCCCGCTTCAAGGCACCGGAGGGCGAGCGTCCCGACCCTCGTGTCGATCGGGCGGGTGGACCCGATCAAGGGGATCGATCGACTACTCCATGCAGTCGCAGTCGCGCGACGGACCGTGCCCAAGCTTCGGCTGGAGATCGCTGGGCCGAGCTCGGATCACCAGCGCGACCTTGAGGCGCTGACTGTCCGGCTTGGACTCGAGCAGGCAGTGCGTTTCCACGGTTTCGTGAGTACCGAGGAGAAGTTGCGCATGCTCGAATCGGCGCACGCGTTCTGCCTTCTCTCCCATTCTGAGGGCCTCCCAGTCGCGGCACTCGAAGCCCTCGCCTGCGGCACCCCAGTCATTCTCTCGCGCGGGTGCCATCTGCCGGAGATCGACGGTCGAGCGGGGTTCGTCGTCGACGGTCGGGCTCGGACCACAGCAGCCGCCATCGTCGACCTGCTCAGCAACCCGACGCGGCTCGAAGCGATGGGTGCCGAAGGTCGCGCGTTCGCCGACGACTACCGGACACCGAACGCAATGCCACAGATCGTGGACCTCCTGGAGCGCGTTGCCTCGTCACCCCGGCGGACCGCCAAGACGCTAGGCTCGGCCCCTCCGAAGGGCTTCCGGGTGGCTCGCCTGCGGAGGACCCGACGTGACCGAACCAGACACCAACCCGCCGCTGACCGGCCGTTCTGTCCTCGTCACCGGTGCCGGTGGCTTCATCGGTGGCCATCTCACGTCTCGCTTGGTCGAAGACGGTGCCAAGGCGCGCGCTCGTGCGCTACAACTCGCGCGATCAACGAGGGTGGCTGGACGCGCTCGATCCTTCGATCCAGACGGAGATCGACGTCGTTCTCGGCGACCTTCGGGACGCCGAGAGCGTCACCCAGGCGGTGGAAGGAACGGAGATCGTGTTCCACCTCGGCGCGCAGGTCGCGATTCCGTACTCGTACATCAACCCGCGCGACTTCGTGGAGACCAACGTCACGGGAACCTTGAACGTCCTCGCCGCTGCGCGAGCCGCAGGGGTGGCTCGGCTCGTGCACACCTCGACGAGCGAAGTCTATGGGACGGCTCAGACCATCCCGATCACAGAGGCACACGTTCTCGAGCCCGGTTCTCCTTACGCGGCGAGCAAGGTCGCCGCCGACAAGCTGGTAGATGCGTTTCATCGTTCGTTCGGTGTCCCGACCGTCGTGCTCCGCCCCTTCAACACGTTCGGCCCACACCAGTCGGCTCGGGCGATCATCCCGACGATCATCAGCCAGGCGTTCACCGGCAGCGTCCTGCGGCTCGGGTCCCTCGAACCACGACGTGATCTCACGTACGTCTTCGACACAGTCGAGGGCTTCATCCGGTCAGCTCGCGCCCGCGACGCCGTCGGTCGGACGATCCAGCTCGGGACGGGGCGCGATGTCTCGGTCGGAGAGATCGTCGAGCTGGTCGGGGAGATCCTCAAGCGACCGCTGGCGGTCGAGCTCGATCCTGGCCGGGTTCGCCCGGCTGACAGCGAGGTGATGCGACTCATCTCCGCGCCTGACCTGGCCCGGGAGATCCTGGACTGGCGTCCCAGCGTCGACCTCCGAGCCGGTCTGGAGCAGACGATCAGTTGGATCAACGCGAACCCGACCCTGTTCCACCCGGATCGCTACGTCATCTGACCATGGCGACATGGTGAGTTGCAGCCGAGCACCACGATGAGTCACCACTCCAGCCGTACTCCTGAGGCCGGCGAGAGGACTAGGCGGCCGGCTGGGGGCCATTCGGACGAGCAGGTCAGCGTGGTCCGGCACTGCGTTCGGGCTCGTCGCAGATGCCGTCACGATCGTCTCGGGCCTAGCGGTCAGCGTCCTCATCGCGCGCGTTCTCGGCCCAACGGACCGTGGCATCTATTTCCTCGTCCTTTATGTGGCGACGCTCCTGGCGTTGTTCGGAGATCTTGGGCTCGGAACGAGTGGGACTCGTCTTCGCCAGCAAGGACACGGTGGAGCGGCACCGGCTGCACGGCACGGCGGTCCTCGTGAGCGTCAGCACGACCGCCGTCGCCGCAGTCGTAGTGCCGCTGCTCGAGCCTTTCCTGACACGCACCGTGCTGAAAGGGCTCACGATGCCGGACCTGTGGTTCGTTGTCGCGGGACGCTCCCCCTGTTATACGCGCAGGTCGTCGGTGCGATGTTAACCGGACTCGGGCGCATCCCTGTTCTGTCGATCATACGAATCGTCGGCGAGTCGTAAGCGCCGCCTTTGAGTGCCTTGATGGCCGTTTCGATAGTGCCATACCCACTCATGAGGATCACGACCAGATCTGGAAATAGCACGTGCGCCTGCCCCATGAGCTCAATGCCATCCATCTTGGGCATCATCAGATCGGTTAGCACCACCTGAAAATCCCCTCGTTTCAGGATTTCCAAAGCTTCCATTCCATCCGCTGCCAGCGAGACGTCAAATCCCTCACTCTGAAAGGCGGTGTAAAGGGGCAATCGTAGGCTTTCCTCATCATCGACTACCAAGATCTTAGTCACCGCCATGAGCTGCCCTCCTCCTCAAAGACTTGCATCAAAAGCCTGCTCCGACTCCCCACCTCGGGAAGACCTAAAGGTCAGACCGAGCCTCTTTCTCTTCCATTTCCGAACCTCCTGATCCCTCCTTATCGGCTCGGCCCGGGACCCTCTCCTTCCCCGACTCATTTTCCTCGCTGACAGGAAGCAGGAAGGTGAAGGTGCTTCCCTCTCCCAGCTCGCTCTCCACCCAAATCTTTCCCTGATGATTTTCGATGATGCGGCGGACCACGCTGAGTCCCAGCCCTGTACCTTCCCCAGGGGGTTTCGTGGTAAAGAAGGGATCAAAAATCCGGGTGATCAGTTCCGGGGCAATCCCCGAACCGCTATCTTGAACGGAAACCTTTATAAATTGATCGTCCGCCCTCTGGGCTTTGATCCAGAGATGTCCGCCACTGACCATGGATTGGGCCGCATTCAAGAAGAGGTTCAAACAGACCTGCTCCAGCTCCAGGCTATCCCCTCGGACCAAGGGGAGATCCTCTGCAAATTCGCAGCTGACTTCGACATCTTGAAACAGGGAATGCTTTTCCAGTATCCCCAGCGAATTCTTCATCACCTCTTGAAGGCTCAGGGAACAAAAATGTCGCGGAGTGGGCCGCGAAAAATCCAGGAGACCGCGGACGATCTTGGCCATCCGGTCTACATTCTCCTCCATCGCCATCAGGTATCTCTGCGTCTCCTCATCGATCCACTCCCTACGCTGCAAAAGCTCGGTAAAAATGGAGAGAGAGGCCAAGGGGTTGTTGATTTCATGGGCCACGCCCGCCGCCAACTGTCCGAGCGAAGCGAGCTTCTCGGCCTGGATCATCTGGGCCTCCAACCATTTCTTCTCCGAAATATCCTTGAGTTGATGAATGACTTGAAAGACCTTTCCCGGCTTTACCATGACCGGGAAAGCAGAAACCTCCCAAGTTCGCTCCTCGCCGTTGCTTCCTCTTTCCTTCCTCTCCCCCCGAAGAGCACCTGCTCTCTCCAGTACCTCGGGAACCATGCAGCCGGGGCAAGGCCGCCTCTGCCCTCGCAATGACTCATAGCAGATCTGGCCCACAATGCCTTGAGGGGTAGTATTCAAGAACGCCGCATAGGCCCGGTTGATCTGGGAGACCCGGAAGTCTTGATCTACCACATAAAGAAAGTCGGTAATGGCGTCAATGACCGCCATGAGCTTCTTCTTGCTCTCTAAAATCACATTCTCCATCCGGGCCAACTCGGAAATATCCTTGTGGATGACGCAGATCGCCTGGGGATCCCCCTTCTCATCCCGAATCAGGGACCCACTCATGAGGAGAGGAACAAGACGGCCATCTTTGGTCCGCCGGTAGCCTCGCCACGCATCTCCCCCGCCGCCCTTTATCAACTCTTCGAGCCTCTTTATCTCCCTCTGCCAAGCGCCTTCCGGATAGATGATCTCCAAAGATCTTCCCCGGGTCTCCTCCGCAGGATAGCCAAAGAGTTTCTCTGCTCCTTTATTCCAAAGGGTTATGACTCCCTTCAAATCAACGCTGACGATGGCATCCCGCGAGTGTTCCACCAGGTTGCTCAGATACTCTCGCGCCTCGTTGATCTGGGCATAGGCCTGGGCATTGTCGATGGCGATCGCTGCGTGCTGCGCGAACGCGGTGATCAGAGTTATGTCCTCTGGGGAAAAAGATGCCCCTTGGTAGCCGTTGAAGTTGAGCACCCCGATCAGCCTTTGGCCCACCATGAGCGGTATTCCTAAATAGCTGGCGATACCGAATTTTTTGGCAAAAGGGGCAGATCGGTATGGGTATCCACCATCGCTGAGAGGATCAAATATTGAGAGGACTTTCTGGTGCTGGGCCACCCACCCGGCCAGGGACTCCCCTACCTTCAAGGGCTTGCTCCGGAGGTCCTCCAGCCATTCCTCCGGCACATTCGCCTCCACGGTGATGATCAACTCATCTTTCTTGTTGAGAAGCATGATGTTGGCGCACGCGGAAGACCAGAGTTGCTGCGATGTCTCGATGATGGTGCGCAGGGTTTGCTGCAAATCCAGACTCGAGGTGAGGGCAACACTGGACTCGATCAGAGCGGAGAGTTCGCGGTTTCGCTCGCTGAGCCTCAATTCCGCCTTCTTCACCCGCAGCCAGAGTTTGATCTTCGCCAGGAGCTCTTCGTTGGCAAAGGGTTTTTCCAGGTAGTCCTCCGCGCCCAGCTCCAACCCCATCGCCCTCTCTCGAGCCGTTGATCTTGCAGAAAGGAAGATGATCGGCAAATCCTTCCAGCGCTCCTCTCCCTTAACGGCCTGGAGAACTTGATATCCATCTATGCCTGGCATGACAAGATCCAACAGGATCAGGTCGGGTGTCTCTTTCTCCATAATGCCCAGTGCCTCCTCTCCAGAGGCGGCCAACAGAGCACCATAGCCCTTTTCCTGCAGCATCGTCTCCAGAGTCTCTCTTGTGATTCGATCGTCATCGATCACCATGATAGTAATTTGATGATCTCCTGCTTCCCTCACCTTCATGCCTCCGGGAGCGGACCTTCACCTCTTAAGAAGGCGCGGAAATACTATAGCTTATCGAAAGAATCGGATGCTTCTCCTCACCCCGCAGGACATAACCCCGGGCGAGGTCTTCCTTGCTGTAAAAGAGGGAAACGGCCTTGCTTACCTCCTCCGCCGCGGCCTTTCCAATCCTCTCGAGAGGTTCAGCGGGTCCGATCGCCACAAAGGCGGATTCTCCTCGATGGCCCAGAAAACAGGAACGCCCGCCCCACCGGTCCACTTGCTCCCGGAGGATATTCGCAGTCATTACCAAGAACTCCTCCCATTTCAGGCCCCCGTACTTCTGCTGGAAGATCAAAATCGCTTCCTCCGGGAACCGCATCTGACAGATGGAAAAAATCTCCTTCGTTTCCTCCCGCCTCTTGATCTCCATTTCAATGGAGGGATGGTTCGGCAACTTGGTCAGGGGGTGGTAGCCCCCGCCGCTTTCCTTCAACTTCAATAGCTGGGTTACCACCCTTCCCAGTTCCAGGGGATCGAAAGGCTTGGTCATATAGTCGTCTGCCCCCGCGTCCCTCCCCCAGAACTTATCCTCCTTCTGCACCTTGGCGGAGAGAATTATGATGGGAATCTCCCGATATTGGGGGTCCTGCTTGAGCTCGCGACAGACCTCAAACCCGCTTTTCTTCGGCATCATGATATCCAAGATGATCAGATCCGGACTCCCCCGCTTCGCTTGATCCAATGCCTCTTCCCCGTCCGCGGCCAAGATGACCTCGAAGTCCAAGGTTTCCAGGGTCATCGATACCAGTTCCAGGACGTAGGGGTTGTCATCCGCCACCAGGACTTTCTTCTTCATGTCTGACTCCTTCGGGGAAGGTCCTCCCGGAGGGAGAGCGAAGTGAAATTGGCTTCCTTTCCCCACCGTGCTCTCCACCCAGATGCGCCCCCCGTGGGCTTCGATGATCTCTTTGCAGATCGACAAGCCGAGGCCGGTTCCCGGGGTCAAAGCAGCTCGAGGTACTTTCCACTCGGTAGAATTTTTCGAAGATATGAGGAAGGGTGGAGTTGTGCAATGCCGATCCCCTGTATCCATTATGCTTACTTGAACAGGATTTAGAGAGGCCTGTGATTGCCCATCGGGCAGGTCATTGTAAAATGCTCGAATTTTGACCGCGAATCTCTCCCGCCCGGCGGAGTGAACTTGATGGCGTTGCCCAGCAGATTATAAAAGACTTTTTGCATTTGGGCCTTGTCCGCCCGTATCCGCGGAGTAGTGGGTGGGGCGATCTGCTCCATCTTCAATCCTTTTTGCTCGGCCACCGTCTTCAGGCTCTCTGTGCAATCGGTAGCGATCTCTATTAGATCAACCTCCTCCCTTTTCATTTCGACTTTTTTTCCCTCCAGCTGGGCCAGCACCAACAG
>CAWBEV010000004.1:0-316019 GCA_963787935.1 uncultured Actinomycetes bacterium
ACGGCTCGCAGCCAACCTCGAGTGGGACCCCTACGAGCGCGACCTCACCGACCTCGTCGCGAGCTCTCCACCCGCAGCGAGGAGTCCCGCCAACAAACGGGCGGAACCCCCGCCGGCCGATACACCTTGAACCTGGCGCCGAGTTTGGTGCGCACGAGCTCCAGGCCGCGGATGTCCGAGCTGGTGACGGGCTCGCTCCCGCTTTCGTCTCGATCGCCGCGACGTCGCCCGCTGCCGACTCGATCACGACATCGACCTCGCGCTTCTCGGTGTCGCGGTAGAAGAACAACTCCACGGCGGCTGCGCTCCACGTGGCCTGCTTTGACGAGCTCCATGGCCACGAACGTCTCGAGCAGCATGCCCGCGAGACCCCCCGGGTCGGTTGCCGCACACCGCGCCGCGTCGACCCCGACGAGTGCCGCAGCCATCCCGCTGTCGGCCAGAAGCAGCTTTGGTGTCTGGAACTGCTGCTTGGGCTTGCGGACCTCGATCGTGAACTGGTGCTTCGTGCCGAGCTTCGCGGATCGGTCAGGAGCGACGACGTAGACCGCGCTCGCGGCGCGCGCGGGCGCCTCACCGAGGCCTGGAACCGCTTCACCGAGCCGTTGCTCAGCCGGAACGACACGGGCCCCCCAGCCTTGGTCTTGCCCTCGTAGCGCGCGGTCGTGGCCGCCGGTGCAACGGCCGCGGCTGACAGCGCTCCGGCCGTCGTCGACCGGACTGCATCTGGCGAGCGTGACAGCCGCGCGATCTGCCGGCATCGGGGCGCCCCCACACACCGCACCGCCATCCCGGCGACGCCGCCACGACGATCGGCCAGAGGGCGTTGGGGACCCGAGCGTCATTCCGCGATGCTGCGCCCGTCGGCGTCCCACAGGTTCACCCGTCCTGCGCCGTCCGGGTACTCGCCCATCGCTGCGCGGAAGCCACCATCTGCGCCATACAGCTCGACCGTCGGAGCACCGACGTCACCGCGCTGGCCCAGCCGCGCGCGCAGCGTGCCACGCTCGTCGAGCAGCTCCAGTCCGTTGCCGCCGTCGGGCCAGACGCCGGTGCCCGCGCGATAGGCGCCGTCGCGGTCCCAGAACTCCAGCGAGCATTCGCGGTCGTCGGCGGGGCCCTGTGCGAGCAGCGCGCGCAGCGTGCCCGCGCGGTCCCAGACCTGCACGCCGGCGGGACCGCCGGGCCGCTCCCCGATGCCGAGTCGGTGATTGCGCCCGGCGTCGTAGATGTCGAGCGACGCAGAGTCATCGAGCCACGACCCGAGCGCGATGCGGAAGCTGCCGCGCGCGTCGGCGAGCTTCAGCGCCGCCGATCCGCCGGGCTCGACGACGAGCGTCGCGCGCACGAGTCCGTCGGCGTCCGCGAGGTCGAGCGCGAGCGAAGCGTCGGTGGCCAGGCCGAGCCGCGCGCGAACACGGCCGTCCTCGCCTGCGACCTCGAAGGCGGGAGCGCGCAGCGGCGCGCGGCTGCTGAGGGCAGCGTGATCGTCCATGTTCGGGGTACGGCGCTCAGGTCGCAGCGGGCCGCGGGTCGTCGCCCGGTTGTGACGCAGTCGCCGCTCGCGGCTCAGGGGCCGATGTCGCCGCTGCGTACCGCTGCGGCGCGCTCGGTGATCGCCTGGCGTTCGGCGGGGTCGATGCGTGCCAGGTTCTTGAGCTGCAGCGCCATGCGCGGGTTCTTCGCGAGCAGCGGCTCGTGCCGGATCAGGAAGTCCCAGTACAGGGTCGTGAACGGGCAGGCCGTCTCGCCGGTGCGCTGGGCGGGATCGAAGCGGCAGCCGGAGCAGTGGTTGCTCATGCGCTGGATGTACTTGCCGCTGGCGACGTAGGGCTTGCTGGCCATCAGCCCGCCGTCGGCGTACTGGCTCATGCCCAGCGTGTTCGGCAGTTCCGACCCATTCGACCGCGTCGACGTAGACGCTCAGGTACCAGTGCATGCACCTGCTTGCGGCTCCACGCCGAGCAGCAGCGCGTAGAGGCCCGTCACCATCAGCCGCTGGATGTGATGGGCGTAGCCGTGCTCCAGCGTCTGACCGATGGCGTCGCCCAGGCAGCGCATCGGCGTCTCGCCGGTCCAGTACCAGGCCGGCAGGTCCTCGCCTGCGCCGAGCGCGTTCATCTCCGCGTAGCTGCGGCATCTGACCGCCAGTAGATGCCGCGCACGTATTCGCGCCAGCCCAGGACCTGGCGGATGAACCCCTCCACGGCGGCCAGCGGCGCGCGGCCTTCGCGCCAGGCGGCTTCGGCGGCGGCGATCACCTCGCGCGGGTCCAGGAGCTTCAGGTTCAGCGCGGCCGACATGTGCGCGTGGAAGAGCCAGGGCTCGCCGCGCCCACATCGCGTCCTGCCAGCGCCCGAAGTGCTGCAAGCCGCTCGTCGATGAAGGTCGTCAGTGCCTCCAGTGCCTGCTCACGGGTGACCGGCCAGCCGAACGTCGAGAGCTGCCCCGGATGGTCGGCGAAGCGGACCTCGACCAGGTCGATGACCCCCTGCGTGACGGCATCGGGAGCGAACCGCAGCGTCGGCGGGATCGGCCCCGGACCGGCAGGGCCGAACGCCGCGCGGTTCTCGGAGTCGAAGTTCCAGCGCCCGCCCGCCGGCTCACCGCCGTCCATGAGCACGTCGTGGCGGCGGCGCATGTCGCGGTAGAAGTACTCCATGCGCAGCTGTCTGCGGCCCACGGCGTGCTCGGCGAACTCGTGCGTGCTGCAGAGGAACTGGCGATCCTCGCGCAGGTCGAGCGGCACGTCGCCCACGGCACCTCGAAGCGCCTCGAGCACGCGCCAGTCGCCCGGCTCGGTGAGCACCACGCGCTGCACGCGACGACTGCAAGAGCGTGGCGATCAGCTCACCGGCGAGCGTCGTCGCCTCACCCGTCAGCGGGAGTTCGCGATAGACGAGCGGGATCCCGTCGTCGCGCAGGCCGTGCGCGAAGTGGCGCATCGCCGACAGGAACAGCGCAGTGCGCTGCTTGCTGGACCACACATGCGTGGACTCCTCGCTCACCTCCGCCATCCACACCAGATCGACGGCCGGGTCGAACCCGTCCCAGGCGCTCGCGCTGCGACTCAGCTGATCGCCGAGCACCACCACAAGGTTGCGCACGTCGCAGCTCGGGTCATCGCGACGCGGCATTCGTCCCCGCCCTTCGGCGACACGCCTTCGAGCAGTAGCGCACCTCGCCCCAGCTCCTGGCCCACGCCTTTCGCCACGTCATCTCGCGCCCGCACATCGCACACGGCTTGCTGGGCAGCGACCGCTTGTTGCCCTTGAAACCCATCACCGGCACGGCTCCCCTCTCGACGGCGAATGCCCTCGGCGTCTTGAGAGGTACGGACGAGCGAGGCGACCGGCGCGCGGTCCTCAGGTCGTCGAGCGGTGGGGCGGGCCGAGCTGATCGGCGCGAGTGCCGAACGCGTAGTAGCAGGTGGCTCGCCTTCAACCAACTGACTGGATGTTCGCCCAATGGACCGTCGCAAGCTCCGCCTCCGCGCATCGATGGCGATTCTCGTCGCCGCGTTCGCCTCATTCGTGCTCTCCATCGTGCTGTGGTTCACCGGCAGCGAGAACCAAGGGATATTCGTCGGTCTCTGGGTCCCGTCGATCCTGGCGTTCGGCGCCATCGCGCTGCTGATGGTCGGTGATCGACGTGAGTAACCTCGCGCTCTTCTTCGTCGGTGTGGCGGTCACGATCCCCGCAGCCGTCAGCATTGGCGGACTCATCCTCGCCGCAATCGCAGATGGCCGCGAGAACGATCGGATCCAAGCCGAAACCGCGAAGGACGACGGAAACGCCGAGTAGCCGCGGGGCGTTCCCCAAGCGATGCTCTCCGTCGATGCCCTTCCGCGCCCCGCTGCTGATCGCAAGGCGGATCACCTGCGCATCGCGGCCGGACAGGGCGTCCTGCATGCTTCCGGTACGGGCTCGACGACGTGCGCCTGCGCCACCGCGCGCTGCCGGAGCGCGACCTGGGCGACGTGTCGCTCGCCTCCGAGCTGCTCGGCGCCGCGCTCGGCGCGCCGCTCGTCGTCTCGGCGATGACCGGCGGGACAGCGCTGCAGAGCCGCCGAGATCAACGCGCCGCCTCGCTCGCGCGGCCGCCGAGCACGACGTCGCCCTGACGCTCGGGTCCGGACGCCAGCTCTGCTCGACGACCCGGCGCTGCTCCCGACCTACCTCGGCGGCGACCGCCCGCCGCTGCTGCTCGCGAACCTCGGGCGGCGCGAGATCCGGCGACCCCGACGGCCCCGAGCGCGCCGAGCGCGCTCGTCGAGCTGCTCGGCGCCGACGGCCTCTCTGTCCACCTCAACCCGATCCAGGAGGCGGTCCAGCCCGAGGGCGAGCCCGCCTTCTCCGGCGTCGCTCGCGCGCGTCGCCGAGGCCGTGGAGCGACTGGCACCGCGGCCGGTCGTCGTCAAGGAGGTCGGCTTCGGCATGGACGGCGCCGACGTGGCGCTGCTCGCCGACGGCGGGCGTCGCCGCGGTCGACGTCGCCGGCGCGGGCGGGACGAACTGGGCGCTCGTCGAGGGCCGCCGCGACCCCGGGGCCGAGCGCAGTCGCCCAGGCCTTCGACGGCTGGGGCGTGCCGACCGTCGCCGCGCTGGCCGAGGCGCGCGTCGCGGCGCCGGGACTCGCAGCTGCATCGCGAGCGGCGGGGTGCGCGACGGCGTCGACGTCGCGAAGTGCCTGGCGCTCGGCGCCGGCGGCGTCCGGGCTCGCGCGCCCGCTCCTCGTCGCCGCCCAGGCCGATCGCGTCGACGAGGCCCTCGGCGTGCTCATCGAGCAGCTGCGCATCGCCACGTGGGCCGCCGGCGGCGGCGAGGCTCCGCGCAGCTGGGTCACGGGGCACGCTGCGTGAGGGTCGCGGTCATCGGCGCCGGGCTCGGCGGCCTCGCGACCGCGCTCCGCCTCCAGGGCGCCGGCCACGACGTCGTCGTGCGTCGAGCGGGGCGCGGCGGCCGGGCGGACGCGCCGGGCAGCTCCGCGACGGCGGCTTCACCTGGGACACCGGGCCGTCGCTCATCACGATGCCGTGGGTGCTCGAGGAGATCTTCGCGGCCGGCGGCCTCGACGTCGGCGCCGAGCTCGAGCTGCGCCGCCTCGACCCGCTCTACCGGATCCGCTGGGACGGCGAGGAGGGGTCCTTCGACTTCAGTCGGCGACCTCGACCGCCTACGGGCCGAGATCGCGAAGTTCTCCCCGCGCGACGCCCTCGCGCTCGACGGCTACCTCGCGGCGCGTGCGCCCGATCTACGAGGAGGGGATCCTCGACGCCGGCCGGCGCCCGTTCGGCGTACGGCGACCTCGCACGGTTCCGCCCGGCGGCTGGCTGCGGCTGGGCGCTCACCGCACGCTCTGGCACTTCGTCGCACGTCACTTCAGCGACCCGCGCGTCCGCGAGGCGTTCTCGTTCCACTCGCTGTTCATCGGCGGCGACCCGTTTCGCGTGCCCGCGATCTACGCGCGCGCTCGTCTATCTGCAGTTCGCTCGACGACGGGTGGTACGCGAACGGCGGCGTCTACTCGGTCGTCGAGGCCATGGCGCGGCCGCTCGACGTGCGCTACGGCGAGCGCGTGGTCGCGCGATCGAACGCGGAGGCGGCGCGCGTCAGCGGGGTCGTCCTGGAGGACGGCGAGCGGTCGCCGCCGACGTCGTCGTCTCACAACGCCGACGTGCTGCGCGTGCACGAGCTGCTCGGCCGCCGAGCGCCGCTGCGTCGCCTGCGACCGACGATGTCGTGCTTGCTGCTGTACCTCGGCACCGATCGGCGCTTCCCGCAGCTGCGTCCACCACACGCTGACTCGTCGGCCGCGACTACCGCGAGTTCATCCGCTCGACGTGACGCGCGACCGGTCGCGGCTGCCGGACGGCCACTCGACCTACGTTCACGCGCCGTCGCGCACCGAGCCCGCGATGGCACAGCCGGGTGGCGACTCGATCGCGTGCTGCTCCCGGTCGCCAACCTGAGCGCGGACCCGATCGACTGGGGCGGCGCCTCCGACCGCGTGCGCGACGCGCTGCTCGACGGGCCTCGAGCGCGACTACGGCCTCGAGCGCCTGCGCGACGCGATCGTCGTCGAGCACCGCATGACTCCGGACGACTTCGCGCGCGACCTCGGCGCCGTCGACGGCAACGCGTTCGCGTCGAGCCGACGCTGCACCAGCGGCCGGCTTCCGCCACGCCACAACCGCGACCGCCGGGTGCCGGCCTCTACCACGTCGGGGCCGGGACGCACCCCGGCGCCGGCATCCCCGGCGTGCTGCTCGGCGCCGAGGTGACGGCGGGCCTGGTCGCCCGAGGACGTCCGCGACCCGCGACGATGCGGACGGAGGGACCGTGCTGCTGCGGCGGGTGAGCCCGACCCCGTCGAGCGACGTGGTCGAGGCGCGTTCGACGACGCGTCCGCGTCCACGCACGTTCGCGCTCGCCTGCCGGCTGCTGCCGCGCGACCTGCGCGACGACGTCTACCTGCTCTACCTCGTCTTCCGCACGCTCGACGACCTCGTGGACGACGGCGAACCCGAGGCGACGGCGGCCGTCGCGGCGGTCGAGGGCTGGTGCGACGGCCGGCACGCGTCAGTTCGCGCGAGACGCGCATCCTCGCCGACCTCGACGACTCGCCACGCCCTTCCCCGCAGCGGCGCTGCTCGATTTCTGCGCGGGGATGCGCGACGACCTCGGCGGTCTGCGTGTGGTCACCGAGGCCGAGCTCGACGCCTACTGCTACCGCGTCGCCGGGACCGTCGGCGTCGTCATGACCGCGCTGCTCGGCTCGACGTCCGCCGAGGCCGACGACGCACGCGGCCGCGCTCGGGATGGCCATGCAGCGGACGAACATCCTGCGCGACATCGACGAGGATCTTGCCGCAGGGCGCTGCTACGTGCCCGCGGAGACGCTCGCGCGGTTCGGGGAGACCTCCGACCCGGGCACCGGGCAGCGCTGCTGCGCGACCAGATCGCCCGCGCGGACGCGCGCTTCGAAGAGGGCCTTGCCGGCGTGCGGCTGCTGCGCTCCGGCCGGCTCGCAACCGGCGCTGCGGGCGGGATGTACCGCGAGATCCTGCGGCAGATCGAACGGGACGGCTACGGCGTCACGGCCGGTCGTGCCGTCGTGCCCACCTGGCGCAAGCTGCTGACCGCGGCGCGCTCCGCATCACCGCGAGAGTCGCGCGGCGCGCCGATCGGCCGGCGGACTGCACGGTGGACCTGATCAGTGTGCCGGGCCGGGCGTGACTGCAATGCCGGGCGCGGTGCCAAGGACTCGGTCGCCGTGTCGCACCGCCATCGGGCGGAGGACTCGCGAACCGAGTTCGACGCGATCCATCCAGGCGACGACGAGCGCGTGAGGCAGTGTGAGCGCGGCGATCAGCGCAAGCGCGGCTGGCCGCGGCACTGGGCGCGGCCAGGCGCCTGATCGGGCCTGGCACGTACACGCTCAACAGCGGCAACCGGCGTCGTACGTGGCCGCGTAGGGAGTCCAACACCGTCAACCACGGAGGACTCCCCCTATGCATGCACATCCGACACGTCGACGCACCGCGCTGGGCCTGACGGCCGCGGGCGTGCTGACCCTGGCGCTGGCTCCATCCGCGCTCGCCGCGACACCGGCCAACACCGCGAAGCTCAAGAAGGCCGGGAACACCTCCCTGACGCTCGACAAGGGCGCCGCGAAGGCCCTCAAGAGCCTTGGCGTGAAGGTCGCCCCGATCACCCCCTCCAAGGTCAAGCGCGGCGCGGTCGTGTTCCCGATCACCAGCGGTGACGTTGATCCCAAGCTGACCGACGGCGCGCTGATCAACCACTCCGGTGGTCTCACGTTCTCCGCCGGCAAGACGAAGGTGGCGCTGAAGAACTTCCGCATCCGGATCACCTCCTCGCAGGCGACCATCTCGGCGGCGGTCGGCACGAGCCGCGCCACGATCATCAACCTCGACACCTCGAAGGCCAAGATCACCCGTCCGGGCCTGAACCTGAAGATCGCGAACGTCGGTGTGAAGCTCAACGCCACCGGCGCCAACGCGCTGAACAAGGCGTTCAAGGTCAAGGCGTTCAAGCCCGGCCTGAAGCTCGGCACGGCGGTCGTCAGCGCCCAGTTCGCGCAGTTCATCGTCGAAGGCGGCGACACGACGCTGACCCTCGACCCGGGCACGCTCGGCGTGATCACCGGCGCAGGGTTCACCCCGGCGATCATCGCACCGGCGACGCTGACCGGCGCCGTGGCCAAGTACCCGATCGTCCCGTCGAAGATCGCGTCGGACCTGACCAGCGGCGTCATCACCCACTCGGGCGGCCTGTCGCTGACCAAGGGCGGGACGACGACGAGCGCGACGGACTTCGACATCAAGTTGTCGGCCAACCCGTCCCTCGCCGCGACCATCAATGGCGCGCCCGGGGCGAAGGTCGACATCCTGAACCTCGACCTGGCGGGGCTCAAGCAGACCGTCAGCGGTCAGACCGTCACCCTCAGCGGCGTCGTGGCGAAGGTCAACGCCACGCTCGCGGGCGCGCTGGGTCTGCCGGCGGCAGAGGGCGCCACGCTCGGCACAGCCGTCGTGACGGCGAACATCAGGTAGCCGACCGCCGGTCCTGCGGGATCGGCGCCGGAGCGCGGTGCGAGGGCGGCCGGCCGGCCGCCCTCGCCGCGTCCGGGGCGAGCGCACACTCCGTATCGTGGGCTGTCGTCAACGCCGCGGCCGCGAGGACGCGATGGCCGAGCGTCTCCATGCCATCATCACGGCCAGCGCGCCAGCCCTCTCGCCGAGGACCTGGTATGGGATGCCCGCCTATGCCAAGGACGGCAACGTCGTCTGCTTCTTCCAGAGCGCCCAGAAGTTCAAGACGAGATACGCGACGTTCGGCCGCGGATCACCGCGCTCGTGGCTCGACGATGGCACTCGCGACGAGCTCGAGCGCCCGGAAGATCGTGTTCACCGTCTGACGCGCGCGCGGTCCCGCCGCGGCGACTGCCGCGACGGGACCGGTGTGTGCGCTGTGCCTAGCGAGCGCTGCGCAGCAGCGGCTTGCTGTTGCGCAGCAGGTACCGGTGGCGGGCCATCAACGAGCCCGAGCCCGAGCTCTTGGCGAGCGCCGGGAGCTGCGGCTGCGCGAACGGGACGTCCTGCTTGCACGATGTGCCTGCCGCCGGCAGCGTGCCATCGATCAGGTACGCGTTGACGGCGTCGTCGATGCACGGCGAGTTGCCGCCGTACGCCGTGTGGCCGTCGCCGCGCATCGTCAGCAGGCGCGCGTTGCCGAGCGTGCGCACGAGCCTCAGCGCGCCCCGGTAGGGCGTCGCCGGGTCGTACGTCGTCGCGACGACGAGCGGCGTCGGGGTCGATTTCGTCAGGTTGTACGGCCCGTAGTACGCGTCCTTGGCGCGCACCGGCCAGAGGCCGAAGCCGGTCTCCAGGTAGCCGTGGTTGAAGTAGAAGTGGTCGAACATGCCCCAGGCCTGATCGCCCTCACGGTCGTAGACGGCGAGGTTCGTCGGCCAGATCGACTCGGCGGAGTAGATCGCCACGAAGCGGTCGAAGCCCGGGTCGTAGGTCCCCGTCTCCGGGTCGCGGCCGTAGGCGATCTCGTCGCTCAGAAAGCGCAGCAGCGACGCGTCGCCGGCCTGCGCCTCGGCGAGCGCCTGGGCGATCTCGGGCCAGAACTGCTTGGCGTAGAGGTCGGTGACCACGGCGTTGTTGATCACGTCGCCGTTGACCGGCCGCGGATCGGGCGTGTAGCGCGGCGCCGGGATCGGCGACGCGTTGGCCTGGTCGATCAGCTGGTCGTAGGCGTCCCACGGATCAGCGCCACCGAAGTTCAGGCAGTCGGCCTGGTCGGCCGCGCAGGCCTGGAAGAAGCGCCCGAGCTCACGCTCGAACGCCGCCGTCTGCTCATTCGAGCCCTTGAGCGGATCGCCGCTCGCTCGCCTCCACAACGTCGAGCGCGAGCAGTCAGGGGGCCTGGTCGACCGAAGCGATCTCGGACCATTTCAGATCGCGCGCAGCGGAAGTAGGGTTCGGCGATGCCCGATCACGCGTTTCGCGCTGCCGTCGAACGTACCGATCTCGATGCGGCCGGCGTCGGTTGGCACGGAGGAGGTCCGGCGACGTGAGCTTGAACCTCGCCACCATGCTCCGCGAGTCGGCCATCGCGTACCCCGGCAAGCCGGTGGCGCTGTACGACGGCGGAAGGCTCACCTACGCCGAGCTCGATGCGCTGTCGGACCGGTTCGCGGCCGGGCTGCGGGCGTCCGGCGTCGGCCCCGGGGAGGCCGTGGGGCTGCAGCTGCCCAACATCCCCCAGTTCCTCATCGCCTACTTCGGCATGCTCAAGGCCGGGTGTGTCGGCGTCCCGCTGAACATCCTGCTCAAGGCTCCGGAGGTCGCCTACTGCCTCGGCGACGCGCGGGTCCGGTCGCTGGTCACCTGGGCCGGGGTAGCGCGAGGAGGCGATGAAGGGCGCGGCCGACGCCGGCGTGACGGCGGTGTACGTGGTGAACACGCCCGGCGTCCCGGAGATGTCGGCCGGCCACCGGTTCGAGGAGCTGCTGGCCGTCGAGCCGGAGACCCGGCCGCTCGAGCAGACCGACCCGGGCGACACCGCGGTCATCGTCTACACGTCCGGAACCACGGGCACCCCGAAGGGCGCCGAGCTGACCCACTTCCAGCTGTACATGAACGCCGACACGCCCGGCCGGCTGTTCGGCATCCGCGACGACGACGTCGTCATGGTGGTGCTGCCGCTGTTCCACGTCTTCGGCCTGTCCAGCCAGCTCAACGTGTGCGTTCGCTTCGGCGCGACCATGTCGCTGGTGCCGCGGTTCGACGCCGACAAGGCGCTCGAGGTCATGCAGCGGGACGGCGTCACCGTGTTCGAGGGCGTCCCGACGATGTACATCGCACTGCTGCAGCACCCCAACGTCGGGGACTACGACGTGTCGAGGCTGCGCATCGGGATCTCCGGCGGCGCGCCGATCCCCGCCGAGGTCCTCGACGCATTCGAGAAGAAGTTCGGCGTCGTGATCCTCGAGGGTTACGGGCTGACGGAAACGGCCTCCACGACCACATTCAACGTCAGCGCCGCGGAGCGCAAGATCTACAGCGTCGGCAAGCCGATCTGGGGCGTCGAGGCGCAGATCTGGGACGACGACCAGCGGCCGCTGCCGGCCGGCCGCGACCACGTCGGCGAGATCGTCATCCGCGGCGTCAACATGATGCGCGGGTACTTCGGCAACCCCGAGGCGACCGCCGAGGCGTTCGCCGGCGGCTGGTTTCACTCCGGCGACCTCGGCTACTGCGACGAGGACGGCTACTACTTCATCGTCGATCGCAAGAAGGACCTGATCATCCGCGGCGGCTACAACGTGTACCCGCGTGAGGTCGAGGAGGTCCTCTACGCGCACCCGGCCGTGGCCCAGGCGGCCGTCGTCGGCGTGCCCGACGAGCGGTTGGGCGAGGAGGTCAAGGCGTACGTGGCGACCAAGCCCGGCGCCACCGTCGGCGAGCAGGAGCTCATCGGGTACGTGAAGACGCGGGTGGCGGCGTACAAGTACCCACGGACGGTGGAGTTCCGCGACGCGCTGCCCATCGGCCCGACCGGCAAGATCGCCAAGCG
Organism: uncultured Actinomycetes bacterium; assembly: GCA_963787935.1. Classification (GTDB taxonomy): domain Bacteria; phylum Actinomycetota; class Thermoleophilia; order Solirubrobacterales; family Solirubrobacteraceae; genus F1-60-MAGs163. Next base: position 11,614 of record CAWBEV010000004.1, read on the forward strand.
GGAGCTCTAGCCGCCTCTGTCATGACCGTGGAGCTGCGGGACGGGTCCCGCGTGGTGATCCGCCCCATCGAGGCGGACGACCGTGAGGCGCTCGCCGAGGGGTTCGAGCGCCTCAGCCCGGATTCGCGCTACCGGCGGTTCTTCGGGCCGGTCGCGTACCTGAGCGAGCGCGACCTGGACTACCTCACCCGCGTCGACCACCACGACCACGAGGCGCTCGTGGCGGTCGAGGAGGGGACCGGCGAGGGCGTCGGCGTAGCGCGTTACGTGCGCACCGGGCCGGACGTGGCCGAGCCGGCGATCGTGGTGATGGACGACTGGCAGGGCCGGGGCGCCGGGAGCCGGCTGCTCGACGCGCTCGTCGAGCGTGCGCAGGCGGAGGGCATCCGGCGCTTCAAGGCGCCGGTGCTCGCGCTCAACGCGGATGCGATCCACATGCTCGAGGCGCTCGGGCAGACGACCCGGACGCAGCACGGCAGCGAGGTCGAGCTCACGATCGAGCTGCCCGAAGCGGAGGCCGCGGCGCGCGTCCGGCCGCTGCTGAGGCAGTTCGCGATCGGCGCGTTGGACCCCGGCCGGGCCCTGCTCGAGCGCCTGCGGCCGCCGCGGCGGGCGGCGCCCGGCGGCCCGGTGCACAACCTGATCGTCGTCGGAACCGACGGCTCCGAGCACGCGGCCTCCGGCGTCGAGGCGGCGGCCGCGCTGGCGGCCGCATGGAGCGCGACGGTGGACGTGGTCGGGGTGCAGCGTCTTCTCGCGCCCGAGCAACCGGAGGTCGCGGCGGCCGTGCATGCAGCGGCCCGCGAGCTGCGGGCGCGCGGCCTGTCTGTGAATGCGCTCGTGCGCCGCGGCGATCCGGCGCTCGTCCTCGCCGACATCGCCGCCGAGCAGAACGCACGGCTGATCGTCGTCGGCGCGGGGGAGCACGGCAAGCTCGCCCGCCGGCTCCTGGGCGGCGTCGCGGACCTGGTCGCCGAGCGCTCGCCCTGCAACGTGCTGCTCGTCCGCCCGGGCGAGCGCTGCTGAGCACCCTCACACGATGCGCCATGGTTCCGGCATGGAGACGATGAGCGCGCTCGACGCCTCGTTCCTGCACGCACGGTCGAGCAGCCAGCCCACTTCACGGTGCCTGCCGGCTCGGTGTTCGTCGTCCATGACCCTTCCAGCGCTCTCGTCCCTTGCGGTCGAGACCCGGCAGTGGAAGGGTCGGCCCTCTCGACGAGCCACGTCGCCGAACCGACGGGGAAGGACCGTGACCTGAATGAGCGCGAATCAGCAGGGGTCAGACGGCGCTACGCGGGTGGCCTACATCCTCGGCGTGCCGCTGGCCGAGAACGTCGTGCGGCAGTGGCCCCAAATGGGCGAGATCGTCCGCACCAGCCGCCTCGTCGCCGAGGTCGAGGGCAACTTCCCCGAGCTGACCCTGGAGGTAGGCCGGCGTATGCAGCTGGAGGACGTCGTCGTGGTCGAGTGGACCTGCGACTACGGTGACGGGCGCCTGTACCGGAACGTAACCATCGGCGAACTGGAGCACGGGGAGGCCGTGCGCGTCACCGACTACTGGGGCGAGCCCACCGAGACTCCCGAATGGCGCCGCCCGCTCACCGACCGGCTCAACATGCCCGGCGACGGCATCTGGCCGGACGGCGAGCACCTCGCCCACCACTAGATACCCTGCTGCCTTCCTGCGCCGCTCGGCTGCGCAGTCCTGGAGACGGGCGCTGTTGGACGGGCTGTCGCGGGCGCCGGGTGATTGCGCTCGCGGCACGGCTCGACCCGTCAGGGCCGCGTGGTCACGGGTCGCCGAGGGAGTCCATTCGGGCGCCCGGGCGGGCCGCTCGGTCGCCGTCGAGCGCGAAGAGGCGCAGGCGTTCATCGAGCCCTTTGACCTTGCGACGGCGATGCTTCCGCGTCCACGTCGCGCTCGTCGTGTGCCCCTGAACGGCTTCGGTCGCGAGGATCTGACCGGGCTTCGCGAGCCCCGTCACCCGGCTGGCCAGGTTCACGGTGGCGCCGAACCAGTCGCCCCCGCGGGCCGTCGCCGCCCCGAACGCGATCCCAGCGCGCACGGCCGGGAACGCGGGACCCTCGGCGGCGATGCGTCGCATCAGCCGGTCGACGACAGCCACGATCGCGTCGGCGTCGGGCGACACGAACATCGCCGCGTCGCCGATCGTCTTGACGAGCGTGACCGGACGACGGACCGTGTCGGCAGCCAGCTCGGCCAGCCGCCCAGCGATGCGACCCATGTCCTCGGGTGTCAGGCGTGTCCCCAATCCGGTGTAGTCGACGAGATCCACGAACGCCACCGCGACGTCGACGCTGTCCCTCAGGCGCCCGGCGACACGCTCGGCCTCGCTCACGAGCTCCCGACTGATGCCCGCGCGCAGCTGTGCGCGAAACTGTGCCTCCAGCAGCTCGGCCATCAGCGGGCCGAGGTCCTCGGTGGCGTCGATGTAGCGCAGCGCGACATGGTCCTCCGAAGCACCCGGCTCGAGCATCGCGTTGCCGACGAGCCGCCGCACGGCATCGGCTGTCTGCATCATCCCCAGACTGAGGACACGGAAGACTTCGAGCAGTTCGCGGCGCGGCAGGCCGGCGTCCACAAAGCGCCCTGCGATGCGCGCGAGGTCCACATCCTCCCCGCTGAACGCCCGCTCGCGCGGCGCGGGATTCGGGCGACCGAGCGCCTGCATCAACTCGCGCACGAACGGCGTCGGAAGACCCGCCTGCTTGGCGACCTGCGTAAGGCTGAACTCGGCGGGGCCTCCGCCCAGCGCGGCCTCGAGGGCCAGGGCCGGCAGCCAACCCTCGGCGGCGGCCCGCTCGACCTCCGCAGCGTCGCTTCCGGCAGCGGTCAGCCGGCCCAACAGCTCCTCGTGTTCACCCACTCGCCGACAGCTCCCTTGCTCAGCTCGCAACGTCACGCGAGACGACTGCGCACGCCTTGCTCCGCTCGTGCCCTCGCAGCCAGCGGCCCAAGCCAGGCCAGGCCCCCCAATTTCCATCGTCCAGATCGCTTCGCGATCGCGTGACCCGCGCGTCCCAGGGCGTCGACGATGCCCTCGCGGTGGAGCCGGACCACCTTCGCCCGCGATGCTCGCCGTTCGCGGTCACCCGTCGCGCCGCGTAGATGCACCGCGCTTCGCATCGCGCCACGGACGACGCGTGAGATCGACGCGACACGCCGCAAGGAACGCCTCGTCGGCGCCGCTCAGCGCCTGGTCGTACGGCTGCGTGAAGATCGCGAGATCCGCCCGCATCGACGTGCGCAGGAGCGAGAACTGATCGATGACCGCCCGGCGTCTCGCGGCCTTCCGGTCCTCGGCGGCTCCGGCCGGGAGCGTCGGAACGACCTCGTCGATCGGGCACGTGAGGTTCCGTTTGGCCTTCAGGTAGATGTTCCGTGAGTCCTGGGTCAGCAGCATGCCGTTCCCGCCGTCGTAGTACCAGTCGGTGAGATCGTCGAACAGCTTCGAGAGCTCATCATCTCGCAGCGGAGCCTCACGCATCGGCGACACGACCTTCGTCTCCTGCCACAGCGCCTCATACGCCGGCAGACGCTTCTCTGCGACCTTGGTCTCCAGTTCGGCACGGGTTCGCCGGCCGAGGTTGTTCGCGTAGTAGAGGGCGCCGAACCCGAGGAGCGCGGTGACGGCGATCTCGACCCACTTGGCCATCAGGGCGAGAGTGTCCCAAGGGCCTTCGTCCGCTTCAACGGGCGCGCGACTCCTGAGGCGACCACGTCAGCGACCAGGAGTACCGCGACCTTCCCGGCTCGGCTGCGTCCGAAGCGCATGGGCTAATTGACGGCATCGTCATGGCTTCCCCGGTTCCTCCGAGCGGCGCTGGCCCTGCGGCTCCGTACCGCCGCACGACGCGGGCAGCGCGCTTGTTCCCCTCGCTCCGCGGCTATCGGCGCCGGTGGCTTCGCGGCGATCTGATCGCCGGCCTGACGGTCTGGGCGATCCTGGTCCCGCAGGCGCTGGCGTACGCGAGCATCGCCGGCGTCTCGCCGGTCGTGGGCCTCTACGCCGCTCCCGGGGCGCTTGTGCTCTACGCCGCTCTGGGCAGCTCGCGTCACATGGTGATCGGGCCGATGGCCGCGACCGCCGCCCTGTCGGCGGCGACGGTCGCCGACTTGATCCCGGCCGGGGACAGCCGCTTTGCCGCGTTCACCGCCGGCCTGGCGATCACCGCCGGCCTGGCGGCGCTGGCCGCGGGCCTGCTGCGCCTCGGGTTCCTGGCCAACTTCATCAGCCAGCCGGTGCTCAAGGGATTCATCATCGGCTTGGCGCTCACGATCATCGTCGGCCAGCTGTCGACGCTGTTCGGCGTCAGCCGGAGCAGCGGAGACTTCTTCGAGCAGGCCTGGCATCTCGTCACCCATCTCGGGGACACGCAGGGACTCACGCTGCTCGTCGGGACGGCGTCGCTCGCGCTGATCGTCGGCATGCGCCGGCTGGCGCCGGGCGTCCCCGGGTCGCTGGTGGCGGTCGCACTCGGGATCACCGCTGTCAAGGCGTTCGGTCTCGACGTACCCACGGTTGGGGCGATCGGCAGCGGGCTTCCATCGTTCGGGCTGCCAGACATCGGCCTCGGCGATGCGGGCGGTCTGGCCGCCGGGGGCATCGGCGTGATGCTCATCGCTTTCGCGGAGGGGCTCGGGGCCGCGAAGACCTACGCCGCCCTCGACCACGAGGAGATCGACGCGAACCGCGAGCTGATCGCGCTGGGCGGCGCCAACATCACATCCGGGCTGTGCAGCGGCATGGTGGTCGCGGGCAGCCTCTCCAAGACCGCGGTCAACGTCTCAGCCGGCGGGCGAACCCAGCTCTCGGCCCTGCTCGCCGCAGCACTCGCCGTTGTCGCGCTGCTCTTCCTCACCGGGCTCTTCGAGGATCTCCCAACGGCGACGCTTGCCGCTGTCGTCATCGCGGCCGTCGTCGAACTCGTCGACGTGCGTGCGCTCGTCGCGCTCTACAACACCTACACCAAGCGCCTCGGGCGTCAGTACGGCTGGGTCGCCCGTCCCGACTTCATCGCCGCGATCGCCGCGCTCTTGGGTGTGCTGGTGCTCGGCACCCTGCGCGGGCTGTTCGCCGGCATCGGCGTTTCACTGCTGCTGCTGATCTACCGCGCCTCGCGGCCCTACGTCGCGGTGCTCGGCCGCACGCCCGGTCCGGACGGCAGCTTCCGCGACGTCGAGCGCCACAGCGACGCCCGCCCCCCGCCGACGTCGTCGTCCTGCGGATCGAGAGCGGCCTGTACTTTGCGAACGCCGACAACGTCCGCTCGCAGATTCTCGACGCCGGTGCCCGCGGCGGGGTGCGCGCGGTGATCCTCGACGCCGAGACCACCCCGTTCGTGGACGTCAGCGCCGCACGGATGCTCGCCGGCACCCGCGACGAGCTCGAGGCCCAGGGGGTCCGCCTGGTGCTCGCGCGGAACGTCGGCCAGGTCCGCGACGTGCTCCGGAGCACCACCGGCGAAAGCGACCTGACCGCGTCCTACCCAACGATCGACGCAGCCATCCAGGCCGTCGGCGTGACGGATGCGGACGGGTCGTCGGCACAAACGTGACACCGGCCCCTGACCGGCGCAGGCCCGCAGGAGCGACGGCGAGCCGGGCGGAGGACCTCCCGCTCGCTCTCGGGAGCGAGATCCGGAGCTCCAGGGTGTTGGTCAGACCGCGTATCCCTTGACCCGGACCTGCCCGCCTGGGACGAACTTTCTGGAGCCCCGTACCGGATGCGCGGGATGCCCGATCGATACAGCCGACCTGACGACCTGACGACCGACGGACCGCTCACGTGCGGGCTCCGTGGAGCGCCGGTTCGCGCGGCTGGTCGGAAACCATGTCGGAGACCGGCGTCGCCGTCACGTGACGGCGACGCCTCGTGTCCGACGCGATGTCGCAGACGATCAGGGCGAGGTTCGTGCCCGCGACCGCGCCGACGAGCGTCGTGGCCACGGCCGGCATGGCGACCGCGGACGTGAATCCGAGCCAGGCTCCGATCAGCGCGCCGGCGGCGGCCGCTGAGAGGCCCGCCTTGTTCGTGGCGGCCCGGCCGGGATCGCGCCAGGCCCAGTAACTCGCCAGGGCGACCGGCGCGGCCATGCTGACGACGATCAGCGGTTCGGCGTCGATCGGCACGCTCGGCAGCGCGATCAGTGCGACGAGCGCGGCGGCGAACCAGCCGCCGAGCCCGAGCAGCAGCGCCCACGCCGACCGCGCCACGACCCGGATCGTGCGAGGAAGGCGGCCCCGCGTGCGCACCCGGCGCGCCATCCAGGCCAGCGACAACAGCGTGAACAGCGCCAGCCCGGCCATCGTGGCGGCGAGGACTCTGCCGAGGGTCGTCTGCGTGACGGGCGGCGTGAAGTCGATCTTCTGCGGCACGTAGCGCGACGCGTCGACTCGCCCGGTGTCGAGGTAGCCGTTGATGAGGTGGTTGCCGGCCTCGACCTGGTTGTTCCAGAAGTCCGTCGTGTGACCGAAGCCCCGCAGCAGGACCTGGCGGCCGTGGCGCAGGTGCGGCAACAGGTCGCGCGTGGCGTTCTCGGCCGGCGTCGCGCCGTCGAACGTCCCGCCGATCAGGAGCGTCGGGACGTCGGAGTCCCGCACGCGCGCATAGGCGCTCTCGTCAGGGCCGGCCGGCCAGGCGCGCGCGAGCGCTCCTCCGGCCCACAGGAAGCGGGTGCCGGCATCACCGAGGACCGAGCGCGCGCCGTCGCCCGAACCGAAGTGCGCTTCCGCCGCGGCGGCATCGACGCGGCCCATGGCGGCGGTGTCACCCCAGACCTGGATGCGGGGGAGCAGCAGCGCGGCGGCGAGCGACTGGAACCACAGGCCGCCGGCGTCGCCCTCGGCCGCGGCGCGCCAGGCGTCGAGCGTCATCGGCGCCGAGATCGGGGCGGCATCCGCCGAGGCGTCCATCAGGCCGAAGAACGAGGCGAGCTGGACGTTCCCGTGGCGGATCGGCAGCGGACCCCAGTGGTCGGGGACCGTGGTGTCCCGCACGGTGGCGCGCAGGTCGCCGGACCGCGTGCGGCATGCCGCGCCCGGGCCGCACAGCGCCGAGAGCCGGCGGAGCTGGTCGTCCGTCTGTGCGGGTGACCAGACGAAGTGGCCGGGCGGGTTGACGCCGACCATCACCGACCGGCGGATGCTGCTCGGGTGACGCCACGCGTAGACGAGCGCGACGCGGGTGCCGAAGCTCTCGCTGAGCAGGTCGACCCGTCCGTAGCCCATGGCACGCCGGGCGGCCTCGAGGTCGTCGACGCGCTCGGGCAGCGTGTAGCCGGCGAGATCGAACCCGTCCGCCCGCAGCCGTCCGGCGCAGGAGCGCAGTGCGCGCGCCGACGCCCGCAGCGCGCCCGCGCTCAGGAGGTCGGCCGCCTGCCGGCGCGCCGAGCTGACCTCGGGGCAGTCGAGCCGCGCCGAGCCGTCCACCCCGCGGTAGCCGACGAGCACGAGGTCGTGTCGGTCGATGTACCGGCTCGCGAACGGGAACTCCATGTTGGTCCGGCCCGGCCCGCCCTCGAGGCGGAAGATCGGCTCCGCCGGATGCGGCGAGCGTGAGCGGATGCGCGTCACCGGCAGGGCGATGAGGCGCGAGTCCGGGGCGGCCCGGTTCTCGGGCACGACCAGCGTGCCGCAGTCGGCGCGGACGTCGCCGTTCTCGGTCGCGTACGTGCACGGCTTGAGCGAGAGCTGCCCGGCGTGCGCACCGGCGGGGAGGGCGGCCCATCCGGCCGGGTGCGAGAAGCGCGCGTGCGCGAGCCCGGCGATCACCGCGGCGATCACCAGCAACGCGGCGATCCGCCCGGGCGTGAGGATGCGGTCGTTCTTCGAATGGGTGTCGGTCGTGTGTCTCATGCGCCGAAGCTACGAGCGCGCCGGCGCGCGCACATCGTCGCCAGGGACCTTCCGGCTCGGACGAGCCGACGAGGTGCGCCTCCTCCTCAGGTAGGAGGCGGAGCGGCCCGCTCATGGATACGGTCAGGTCGTGAAGCGGTTCGCGCGACGGCATGGCCTGGATCTGCTGATCGTGATCGCGGCGGTCGCGGCGGTCGTCGAGGTGCTCCTGCGCCGAGACGACCCGGACGCCTCGCGCACCGCGCCGGTCATCGCCGCCCTGGCGGCCCTGCTGCTCGTGCTGCCGCTGCTCGCGCGCCGGCGGTCCCCGTTCCTGGCGCTGACGTGGCTGTGGCTGCTCGCGGCGGCACTGTCCTTCCTCGACGACCGCCTCGTGGTGTCCACGACCGGCATCTACGTCGCCGGCCTCGTCTCGGCGTTCCTCATCGGCTCCCTGCGCGACGAGCGCCAGGGGCGCATCGGCCTGGTGATCCTCGCCGGCAGCGCAGCGATCGTCGCCCTCAACGACCCGGCGCACTCGCTCAGCGAGGTCGTGCTGATCCCGGCGACGTTCGCGCTCGCCTGGCTCGGCGGCCTGGCGCAGCACGAGCGGGAGCTGCAGGCCCTCGAGGCCGAGGAACGCGCGCGCCTCGCGGAGCGCGAGCGCGAGGTGGCGGCGCGGATCGCCATCGCCGAGGAACGCACGCGCATCGCGCGCGAGCTCCACGACATCGTCGCGCACGCCGTCAGCGTGATGGTCCTGCAGGTCGGCGCCGTCCGCCACAAGCTGCCCGCGGCGCCCCCGGAGGACCGCGAGGCGCTCCAGCGGGTCGAGCAGACCGGCCGCACGGCGCTCGCGGAGATGCGGCGGCTGCTCGGCGCGATGCGCGACGACGGCGAAGACGCCGCGCGCGTCCCGCAGCGCGGCCTCGGCGACCTCGACGGCCTGTTGGACGAGGTCGGGCGCGCGGGCCTTCCGGTGCAGCTGCACGTCGAGGGCGAGCCCCACCCGCTCCCGGACGCGCTCGACGTCTCCGCCTACCGGATCGTCCAGGAAGGGCTCACCAACGCGCTCAAGCACGCGCACGCCGGCCAGGCCGAGGTGACCGTCGGCTACGGCGCCGACGAGCTGCGCATCGAGGTCCGCGACGACGGCGGCGGGGCGACGCCGAACGCCAACGGCCACGGCCACGGCCTCGTCGGCGTGCGCGAGCGCGTGAAGATCTACGGCGGCGAGATGACCGCCGGTCCCGTGCGGGGTGGCGGCTTCGTCCTGCGCACGCGCCTCCCGCTCAGGGGCGACGGCTCGTGAGCATCCGCGTACTCGTCGTCGACGACCAGTCGATGGTGCGCGCCGGCTTTCGCATGCTGCTGGGCGGCGAGGAGGACATCGAGGTCGTGGCCGAGGCGAGCACCGGGCTCGAAGCGGTGAGCAAGGCGGCGCGTTTTCGCCCGACGGTCGTCCTGATGGACATCCGCATGCCCGAGCTCGACGGGCTCGAGGCCACGCGGCGCATCCTCGCCGCCGATCCGGCCGCGCGCATCCTGATCCTCACGACCTTCGACCTCGACGAGTACGTCTACGAAGGACTCCGGGCCGGCGCCAGCGGCTTCGTCCTGAAGGACGACCCGCCGGAGCAGCTGATCGCCGCGATCCGCACCGTCGCCGCCGGCGACGCGCTGCTCTCACCGACGATCACCAAGCGCGTGATCAAGCGCTTCGCGCGCCTTCCGCGTCCCGCGCCGCCGAAGGGGTTCGACGAGCTCACCGCGCGCGAACGGGAGATCCTCCGGTTGATCGCGACCGGCCGCTCCAACGCCGAGATCGCACAGGAGCTCTACATCGGCGACACCACCGTCAAGACCCACGTCACGCACATCCTGCAGAAGCTCGACCTCCGCGACCGCGTGCAGGCCGTCGTGCTCGCCCACCAGACCGGGCTCTTCGAGACGGACCCGCCGGCGCCCGGCGATCCGGGTGACGGCCCGGCGTCCTGACCGTGGTGCGCGTCTCGCGATCTGACGAACGGCACGCGCACGAGTGATGCCCGTCCTCCACGACCCGTCCGCCCACGAGCCGCTGCGCGGCGAGCCGTGGGATGAGGCCGCCGCGCGCGCCGCGTGCGACCGGATCGTCGCCGAGGCCTTCGGGAAGTTCGACGCCGTCACGCTGTGGCCGTGTCATCCGCGGGACGCCGACGAGGACGACGGCGTCCGCGGCCGCGGATTCACGTCGCTGTACTTCGGCGCCGCGGGCACCGCGTGGGCGCTGCAGCGTCTCACCGGGAGCTCGCCGATCGGCGCCGACGCGCTGCTCGACGCGTTCGCCGCCGAGCCCGACATGCCGTCGATGCGCTACGGACTGCTGCTCGGCGCCGTGGGCGTCTCGCTCGTCGCCTTCGAGCTCGGCGGCGCGCCTGCGCACGCCGGCCGGCTGGAGGCGGCGATCCGCGAGGCGACGCCACGCACCGAGCGGGAGCTGCTCTGGGCGGCGCCGGGGGCGATCCACGCGTCGCTCGCGGCCTACGCGCGCACGCGCGAGCGCCGCTGGCTCGGTTGCGCGAGTGAGGCGGTCGAGGAGCTGTGGCGGACGCTCGATCCGCCGGACGCGCGCGGCCTGCGCGTGTGGACCCAGGACCTCTACGGCACCCGCCGGCGGCTGCTCGGCCTCGGGCACGGTTTCGCCGGCAACGCCCACGCGCTGCTGCGCGCCGGCGACCTGCTCACGGACGCGCGCCGCACCACGCTCGTCGACATCGCAGCCCGGCTTCTGGACGCGACGGCGGTCTGGGACGCGGGGGCCGCGAACTGGCCGGCGGACCTCGACCGCGACGAGCCGCTGACGCGCCTGCAGATCTGCCATGGAGCGCCCGGGATCGCCGTCGCCTTCGCCGCCGTTCCCACGGGGACGAGCGCGCGGCTCGACGAGCTGCTGCTCGCAGCGGGCGAGGCGACCTGGCGCGCCGGACCGATCGCGCGCGGGCCGGGCCTCTGCCACGGCACCGCCGGCAACGGCTACGCCCTGCTCGCGCTCTGGGAGCGCACCGGCGACCGGCGCTGGCTCGACCGCGCCCGATCCTTCGCGATGCACGCGCTCCGGCAATGCGAGCGCGAGCGCGCGGCGGTCGGGCACGGCCGCCACGGGCTGTGGACCGGTGACCTGATCCTCCCCTTCTTCGTCGCCGCCTGCGCATCCGGCGCGGCGGCCGTCGCCGGCCTCGACGTGCTCTGAGCGCCTCCGCAAGGTGCGCCGTCGCATCCCGACGCCGAATCGCTGCGATCAGTGGCGGCCGATCTCGTCGATGGCGACGGTCAGGGCCAAGAGCAGCGGCTCGTCCTCGCCGGCGGCGATCTCGACGCCGTAGGTGTCGCGCACGCGGAACCACTTCTTCGAGATCGAGGCGACCACGTCGTCGTTGCGCTTGATCTCGTACTCGTGGTCGAGCACGTTCCCGTGCGCCTTCAGGTCAGCGCCGTCCTCGATGTCGATGTCGAAGCGGTCGCGGATCCCGACGAGCGCCTTGTGGACGGTCGCGAGTGTCTCGCCGTCGCGCTCGACCTTCATCTTGTCGCGCACGCTGAGCTTCTTCTCCTGGATCTTGGCGACCTCGTTGCCGCTGCGATCCTCGAGCTTGTAGGTGTCGCGCGCGCGCAGCGCCTTGCCGTCGACCTTGTAGACCTTCTCGCCCTGGTCGTCCTCGATCCAGGCGTCGTCGCCGATCGAGACGAGCTTCTCGTGCATCTGAAAGCGCCGCCCCTGCGGTGCGTCGTCGCGGTGACGAAGGAGTCCCATCGTTCGTGTCCTCTCGCTGTCGGGTGGAGACGCTGCGCGGGTCGGAGCGCCGGTTCATCGCGAAATCAACAAGACTGGAGCCCGGCATGCAACGGCACAGAGCACGAGCGGGCAGGCCCGGCGCGGTCGGCGGAGCGCGATCGGCGGGGGAGCAGCGATGACGAAGACGGCTGAGCGAGCGGCCGGCGCGACGGGCGTCGTCCTGCTCACGCTGGCGGCGGGGCAGTTCGTGATGGCGCTCGACACGACGGTGATGAACACGGCGATCGCCACCGTCGCCGAGGATCTCGGGACCACCGTGACCGGCATCCAGACGGCGATCACGATGTACACGCTCGTGATGGCGTCGCTGATGATCACCGGCGGCAAGGTCGGCGAGATCCTCGGCCGCAAGCGCGCGTTCACGATCGGCTGCGTCGTCTACGCGTGCGGGTCGCTGACGACGGCGCTGTCGCCGAACCTGACGGTGCTGATGATCGGCTGGTCGGGCCTCGAGGGCCTCGGCGCGGTGCTGATCATGCCCGCGATCGTGGCGCTCGTCGCCTCGAACTTCGGCAAGCCCGAGCGCCCGCGCGCGTACGGGCTCGTCGCGGCCGCGGGCGCGATCGCCGCCGCACTCGGCCCGCTGATCGGCGGCTTCTTCACGACCTACGCGTCGTGGCGCTGGGTGTTCGCCGGCGAAGTGCTGATCGTCGCGGTGATCCTCATGCTGGCCCGCCGCGTGAACGACACTCCCGCCGAGGAGGGCGTGAAGCTCGACCTGTTCGGCACGTTGCTGTCGGCGCTCGGCCTGGGCCTGATCGTGTTCGGGATCCTGAAGTCCGGCACCTGGGGCGTCGTGCAGCCCAAGCCGGAGGCCCCGGAGTGGATCGGCCTGTCCCCGGTGATCTGGCTGATCCTCGGCGGTGTCGTGGTCCTGGCTCTGTTCCTGCGCTGGGAGGGCCTGCGCATCGGGCGCGGGGAGGGCGCGCTGCTCGACCCCAAGTTGCTGCGCAACATTCAAATGCGCTCGGGGGTGCTCTCGTTCCTGTTCATGTTCCTCGTGCAGGCGGGAACGTTCTTCGTGGTGCCGCTGTTCCTCTCGGTCGCGCTGGGACTGTCGGCGATGGAGACCGGCGTGCGGCTGCTGCCGATGTCGCTGACGCTGCTGCTGTTCGCGGCCGGGGTCCCGAAGCTCGCGCCGGACGCCAACCCGCGGCGGGTCGTCAACGCAGGGTTCCTGCTGATGTTCGCGGGTCTGGTCCTGCTGGTCAGCCTGCTGGACATCGGCGCCGGGCCGGAGATCATCACCGGGCCGCTGCTGCTCGTCGGCTCGGGCCTGGGGGCGATGGCCTCGCAGCTGGGCAGCGTGACCGTCTCCGCGGTGCCCGACGAGCAGAGCGGCGAGGTCGGGGGCGTCCAGAACACCGGGACCCAGCTCGGCGCGTCGATCGGCACCGCGCTCTCCGGCGCGATCCTCATCTCCGCGCTGACCGCCGTGTTCTTCACAGCAATCCAGAACAACCCGGCGATCCCCGACAACATGGCCGTCAATGCGCAGACGCAGCTGGCGACCGGCGTGCCGTTCGTGTCCGACAAGGACCTGCGGAAGGCGCTCGACGACGCGGGTGTCCCCAAGGACACCGCCGACGCGGTCGTCGACGAGAACGCCCAGGCCCGGATCGCCGGCCTGCGCTCCGCCCTCGCCGTGCTCGCGCTCATCAGCCTCCTCGCGCTGCTCTTCACCCGCGGCATCCCGACCGTGCAACCGGGAGCGCAGCCGAAGCCGCAGTCGGAACCGGAACCGGCCCCCGGATGATCGGTGGGGTCCCACCGGGCGAGGGAGCCGACCGGCTCGCCGGCGATCTCGTCGCGCTCTGCGGCGGGGCGTTCCTGATGGGCACCGATGCGGGCTACGGGTATCCGGCGGACGGCGAGGGCCCGGCGCATGCGGTTCGGCTCTCGGCCTTCTCCATCTCCCGGTACGCCGTCACGAACACGCAGTTCGCGGCGTTCGTCGCGGCGACCGGCCATCGCACCGAGGCGGAGGTGTTCGGCTGGTCGTTCGTGTTCGCGGCGTTCCTGCCGGAGGACTTCCCGCCGACGCGGGCGGTGGCCGGCGCGTCGTGGTGGCGGCAGGTCGAGGGGGCCGACTGGGCGCACCCCGAAGGCCCGGCGTCGGGCATCGACGACCGCGGTGACCATCCGGTGGTCCACGTCTCGTGGAACGACGCGCAGGCGTTCTGCCGGTGGGCCGGCACGCGTCTGCCGACGGAGGCCGAGTGGGAGTACGCCGCGCGCGGCGGGCTCGCGCAGTCGCCGCTTCCCGTGGGGCGACGAGCTGGAGCCCGGCGGGGAGCACCGGATGAACGTCTTTCAGGGAACGTTCCCGGTGGAGAACACCGCGGCGGACGGGCACGTCGGCACGGCGCCCGTGGACGCGTTCGAGCCGAACGGCCACGGCCTCTTCCAGATGACGGGGAACACATGGGAGTGGACGGCCGACTGGTTCGACCCGGGGTACTACGCCCGCAGCGCACGCGAGGATCCGGTGGGGCCGGCGGCCGGCGCGGCGCGCGTGATGCGCGGTGGCTCGTATCTCTGCCACGCGTCGTACTGCAACCGCTACCGCGTTGATGCACGCAGCTCGAACACGCCCGACAGCTCGACCGGGAACCTCGGGTTCCGCGTGGCCAGGTCGGGTGACGTCGGCGCCGTCGCGGTGGATGATGCGGCGGGCTGAGACGGAGTGCACGCCGAACACCGGACGTCCTGACGGGCATGCGCCGGGCCTGCGAGCCGTGAGCGGCCTCGTCGGCGTCGCGATCGCGCTGGCCGCGGCGGCGCCGGCTGCGACGGGCGGCCCGGTCGCCGAGCGCTGCGTGGCCGGAAGCGTGCCGCTGGTCGTCGGCAGGCAGGCGCTGCTCGTGCGCAGAGCGTCGCCGGGCGGCCGGGCCGAGCTGTACGCCTGCCGGCGGGGCTCGCGCCGGATCGTGGCGCTCGGCGCGACCTTCGGCGACAGGGTCCGCCCGAACGCCCGGGCGCGGTCGACGCTGACCGTGGCGGCGATCGGCGGGCGCGTCGTCGCCGCCGGATTCGAGGTCGTCGCGAACGGCTGCCTCTACGAGCGCGGCTGCGGCGACGTCCCGCGTCAGGTCCTGCGGATCGCGGACACGAGCGCCGGGACGCTGCGGCGCATCCCGTTGCGCGGACCGCTGAGCGCCCTCGCGGTCGCCGCCGACGGGTCGGCGACCTTCCGCGTCGACGAGTACGCCTGCACGTCGACGTACCAGACGGCGCCGAGCCCGGGCAGCGCCGTCCGCCTGCTCAGCCGGGTCCCCACGCGGGTCTCCGCACAGACCGGGCTGTGCGCCGCGTCCTGACGCGCTCATCCGAGCGGTGATCGGGGCGGGACATCGCGGTTCGGCGATCTGCGAGAGTGCGCGCGTGCCCCGAGCCCCCTCCGTCGCTGTGGCCCGATGAAGGCGGCCGTCTGCACGAACGCCGAGTTCTCGGTGCTCGAGCGCCCCGAGCCGGCGCCGGGGCGCGGGCAGGTGCGCATCCAGACGCTGCGGTGCGGGATCTGCGGGTCCGACCTGCACGCGCGGCACGGCTGCGACGACCTGGCCGACATGACCGCGCGGATCGGGTACGACCGCTTCGCCCGGTCGAACGAGCAGATCGTCTTCGGTCACGAGTTCTGCGGTGAGATCGCCGAGTACGGGCCCTCGTGCCGTCGCGACGCTGCCGACCGGGACGCCCGTCGTCGCGCTGCCGCTCCTGCGCGGGAGCCGGGGCGTGGACGGCGTCGGCCTGTCGGAGCACGCCCCCGGCGCCTACGCCGAGGAGCTGCTCGTCGAGGAGTCGCTGATGCTGGCGGTGCCGAACGGCCTGGCACCGGACGTCGCTGCGCTGACCGAGCCGATGGCGGTCGCCTGGCACGCCGTCCGCCGCGGCGACGTGGGCAAGCGCACCGTCGCGATCGTCATCGGCTGCGGACCGGTCGGGCTCTCGGTCATCCTGCTGCTGAAGGCCAAGGGCGTCAGCACGGTCGTGGCCAGCGACTTCTCGCCCGGGCGCCGCGCGCTCGCCACCGCATGCGGCGCGGACGTCGTCGTCGATCCGTCGGTCGGGTCCCCGTACACCGCCGTGGAGGGTCGCGGCCACCTCACGGACCTGCCGTCCGCGATCGAGCTCGCCGTCGGCACGGTCGAGAAGCTGGGGCGCCTCCCGTTCGGCTGGTGGCATGCGTGGCGCCTGGCCGAGAAGCTCGGCGTCGCGCCGAAGCATCCGGTGATCTTCGAGTGCGTCGGCATGCCGGGCGTCATCGACAGCATCATCGAGGGCGCCCCGCTGTTCTCGCGCGTCGTCGTCGCCGGCGTCTGCATCGGCGTCGACCAGATCACGCCCGCGATGGCCGTCAACAAGGAGATCGACCTGCGGTTCGTGGTCGCGTACACACCGCTGGAGTTCCGCGACAGCCTGCAGATGCTGGCCGAGGGCAAGGTCGACCCGCGCCCGTTCATCACGGGAACCGTCGGTCTCGACGGCGTTGATGCCGCGTTCGCCGCGCTGAGCGACCCCGAGGCCCACGCCAAGATCCTCGTCGACCCGCGCAGCACGGCGACCGAGCCCGCGGCCCCGTGATTCACCGCCGGGACCTCCGGGTCGCGGCTTGCAGCGGTTGACGGAGGACGACCGTGAGGCGAACATGTGTTCGCCTTGCCGCCGACGATCCTCCACGCCGATCTCGATGCGTTCTTCGCCTCCGTCGAGCAGCGTGACGACCCGGCGCTGCGCGGGCGGCCGGTGATCGTCGGCGGCGGGGTGGTGCTCGCCGCGAGCTACGAAGCGCGTGCGTTCGGCGTGTGCGGCGCGATGGGCGGGCGCAGGGCGCGCGCGCTGTGCCCGGACGCGATCGTGGTTCGTCCGCGGATGGACGCCTACAGCGCGGCGAGCAGCGCCGTGTTCGCCGTGTTCCGCGACACCGCGCCGCTCGTCGAGGGGGTGTCCATCGACGAGGCGTTCCTCGACGTGCGCGGGATGGAGCGGATCGCCGGCCCGCCCGCGGGCATCGCGGCGCGCCTGCGCGCGCGCGTGCGGGCAGAGGTCGGGCTGCCGTTGACGGTGGGGGTGGCGCGCACGAAGCACCTTGCGAAGATCGCCAGCGCGATCGCGAAGCCCGACGGCCTGCTCGTCGTCGCCGCGGACCCGCAGAGCGAGCGGGGCTTCCTGCATCCACTCGCGGTCGAGCGCATCTGGGGCGTCGGCCCGAAGACGGCGCGCGTCCTGCACGGAGCCGGCATCCGGACGGTCGGTCAGCTCGCCGCAGCGGACGAGGGCGCGCTCGTCGCGCTGCTCGGCAGCCACACCGGCCGCCACCTCCATGCGCTCGCCAACAACCGCGATACGCGCCCCGTCCGTGCCCGTCGCCGTCGCCGTTCGATCGGCTCGCAGTCCGCCTTCGGCCGAGGCCACCGCGGCCCCGCCGAGCTCGACGCGCTGCTCATCGCGCTCGTCGACCGTGTGATGCGCCGAATGCGCGCCGCCGGACTCGCCTGCCGGACCGTCGTCCTGCGCCTGCGCTTCGACGACTACGAGCGCGCGACGCGCTCGGCCTCGCTCGCGCGTCCCACGCGCCGCACCGACAGCGTCCTGCGCACGGCGCGTGACCTGCTCGCCGCGGCGCAGCGGCTGATCGCGGATCGCGGCCTCACCCTGCTCGGCGTATCGCTGACGAACCTGCGCGACGACGACGGGGCCCAGCTCGAGCTGCCGCTCGACGGCCGGCCGGCGCGCATCGACGAGACGCTCGACGCGGTCCGCGACCGCTTCGGCGCGAACGCGATCCGGCGCGCCGTGCTCGTGCATCGCGACATCGGGCCCGCGATGCCGACGCTGCCCGACGAGCCGGACTGAGCTCCACGCCGCGCCCTGGACCACGTCACGGGCTCCCACTCCACCTCGAGCGTCACGTTCGCACCCGCTGATTGAATGCGGCGATGCACGAGACGCCGGCCGATCTCGCCGCGTTGCAGGAGCTGCTCGACCGCAGCTACGCGCGCGCCGGGCCGCACCTGCGCCGGATCATCACCCCGGAGCGGCGGCTGACCGCCGGGCAGGTCGCCGGGCGGCTGACGGGGATGTCGCTGCTGGCGCTGGCGACCGTCACCGCGGATGGACGGCCGGTCGTCGGCCCGGTGGACGGCATCTTCTTCCGCGGCGCGTTCCACTTCGGCTCGTCGCCGGACTCGGTGCGCTTTCGCCACATCGGCGCTCGCCCGCAGGTCAGCGCGACTCATCTGCCGAGCGAGGAGCTCGCGGTCACCGTCCACGGCCGCGCCGTCCCGGTGGACGTCCACGGCGAGGCGGACGCCGAGTTCCGGCAGACCCTCCTCGAGGTCTACGTCCCGCGCTACGGGCCCGAGTGGGAGGAGTTCCTCGACTCCGGGCCGGTCTACGCGCGCATCGACGCCGACCGGATGTTCACGTTCCACATGGAGCACTGACGTCGAGCGGCGCCGCCATCACGTGAAGCTCACGCCCTGCGCGAGCGGGAGCTCGTCGGAGTAGTTGATCGTGTTCGTCGCGCGCCGCATGTAGGCCCGCCAGGCATCCGAGCCCGATTCGCGTCCGCCGCCGGTGGTCTTCTCGCCGCCGAACGCGCCGCCGATCTCGGCGCCCGAGGTGCCGATGTTGACGTTCACGATCCCGCAGTCCGAGCCGTCGGCCGCGATGAAGCGCTCGGCCTCGCGCTGGTCACGCGTGAAGATGCTCGACGACAGCCCCTGCGGCACGTCGTTGTGCAGCGCGACCGCCTCGGCGAGCTCGCGGTAGGTCATGACGTACAGGATCGGCGCGAACGTCTCGGTGCGCACGACCTCGCTCTGGCGGGGCATGCGCACGATCGCCGGCTCGACGTACCACGCGTCGTCGTATTCGTCGCTCACGCGACGACCTCCGCCGACGACGATCGTCCCGCCGTCGGCGACCGCCCGGTCGAGCGCCGCGCGCATCGCCTCGTACGCCGCGGCGTTGATCAGCGGTCCGACGAGCGTGTCGTCGTCCGACGGGTCGCCGATCCGCAGCCGGCCGTAGATCGCGGACAGCCGCTCGACGAGCCCGTCCACGACGTCCTCGTGCACGATCAGCCGGCGCATCGTGGTGCACCGCTGGCCCGCCGTGCCGGCCGCCGCGAAGGTGATCCCGCGCGCCGCCAGCTCGAGATCGGCGGTCGGCGTCACGATCGCGGCGTTGTTGCCGCCGAGCTCGAGCAGCGCGCGCCCGAAGCGCGCCGCGACGCGCGGCGCGACGGCCGCGCCCATCCGCTCGGAGCCGGTCGCGCTGACGAGGGCGACGTCCGGACTGTCGACCAGGGCCTGTGCCGCCTCGGGGCCGGCGACGACGAGCACGCCGACGTTCGCGGGCGCTCCGCAGTCGGCGGCGGCCCGGTCCAGCAGCGCCGAGCAGGCCACGGACGTCAGCGGGGTCATCGGGGACGGCTTCCAGACGACCGTGTCCCCGCACACGAGCGCGACCGCGGCGTTCCATGACCAGACCGCCGCCGGGAAGTTGAACGCGGAGATGACGCCGACGACGCCGAGCGGGTGCCACGTCTCCATCAGCCGGTGGCCCGGGCGCTCGGAGGGCATCGTGCGGCCGTCGAGCTGCCGCGAGAGGCCGACCGCGAAGTCGCAGATGTCGATCATCTCCTGCACCTCCCCCAGCGCCTCGGACGGGATCTTTCCCGCCTCGATCGTGATGAGTTCCGCGATCGACCCGCGGTGCTCGCTCAGCAGCGCGCCGAGACGCTTGACCAGCGCGCCGCGTGCGGGCGCGGGAACGGTCCGCCAGGTCGCGAACGCCGCCTTCGCGGCGGCGATCGCGGCCTCCACCTCGGCGCGTCCGGCGGCGGGGACGCCGAACAGCTGCTCGCCGGTGATCGGGGTGCGCGCCGGTGTCGCGGGCGCCGGAGCGGTGGGGAGCTCGACAGCGCAACGTCGCAGCGCGGCGCGAGCGCGTTCGCGCAGCCGCTCGGTGCTCGTGACGCTCAGCGGCGCCGCGGCCGGTGAGGTGGACATCGCTGATCAGCTCCTGACGAGAAGGTCGGTGTCGAGGTCGAGCGCCTGGCGGACGCGGTCGAGCGAGCGCCGCCGCTGGGCGGCGTAGAGGGCGATCGGGTCCTCGAGTTCGCGTTCGAGCGCCCCGGCGAGCCATGCCGCGTCCAGCTCGGCGCCGTGCTGTGCGTCGTCGTGCGCCCCCGCGGCGGAGAGATTGGACTGGAAGATCCCCGCGGCCGAGCGGGGAAGGAAGTCCTCATAGACGATCGGCCGCGCGGTGACCCAGCCGCCGTCGAGCAGCCCGGCGACGTCGGCGGCCGGCGCGTGACCGTCCGGCCGGCGAGCCTCAGCGACCTCGTACGTGAAGAACGCCAGATCGGCGTCCCGAGCGCGCGTTCGGTGCCCGGGAACCGCGCCTCCCAGACCCGGGCGGCCACCGCCCCCGCGTCGGCACCGGGGTCGGCCGCCCTGGCCGCCGCGACCTCGCCATCGAGCTCGTCGTACCGGGCGCGTCCCGCTGCGGTGAGCGCGATGCCGCGTGCCTCGACCTCCCCGAAGCGCACGCGCAACGACGCATCGGTCACCGTCCCGTCGGCCCGCCGCAGACGCCGCGGTTCGGCCAGCGCGCGGAACGACGTCTGGCGCAGGAGGACGTCGGGCCCGTTCCAGCACGGCGGGCCCTGGATCGCGTCGATCATCACGATGCCCCGCTCCGTCATGCGGGCGTAGAGCTCGTCGATGTCCAGCACGCGCGGCGTCAGGTGATTGACGTGGGTCGAGGCGACGCCCCCGATGTCCGCCGCGACGGCCGAGATCCGTTCGAGCTCGCGGTACCAGGCGCCGTCGATCGGCTCGCGCGAGAGCTCGAACGCGCGTGTCGCCGACGCGACGAACTGGTCGGCCTCAGCCGTCGTCAGTCCGTGCTGGGCCTCGGCGCGGTCGGCGAGCGCCAGCAGCGCGGCCGGGAAGAGCTCGCGTTCGTCGAGGAAGGCCTCGAGGCGGCGCCGGAGGCCGGCCGGGAAGAACCGGCGATCGGAGACGGCGAGCAGCGAGGTGAACACCCGGAAGGGGTTGCGCTCGAGTTCCACCGGATCGACCGCGCGAAAGGCCGTCGAAACCACCGGCACCGGGTTCGGGACGGCGTCGCGCAGGTCGTAGAAGCCGACCGGCACCATCCCCATCGCGCCGAAGATGCGCGCGACCTGCGCAAGCTCCGCGGGTGTGCCGACCCGGATCGCGCCGTGACGCTCGGCGGTGACGCGCTCGAGCGATCCGAGGCGTTCGGCGTCGGCGCCCGCGGCACGCACGACCTCCGCGTTGATCGCGTGGCAGACCTCGACCAGGGTCTGGTACGCCGGGACCTCGCGGCCGTACATCTGCGACAGCGCGCGCGCGAACCGCGCTCGCAGCTCCCAGGGCTCGATCAGCTTCACCACGGCTCCTAGACGATGTTGGCTTCGACGATCGGGGCGCGCTCGGCGAACCGCTCGGCGCGCAGCGGCGCAACGTCGACGAACGGCTCGCGCCCGCGGACGAGATCCCGGACCACCTCGCCGGCAGCCGGCGCCTGGCAGAAGCCGTGCCCGGAGAACCCGGTCGCGTAGAGGAACCGCCCGACGGCCTGCGACTCCCCGATCAGCGCGTTCGCGTCGGGCGTCAGCTCGTAGAGGCCGGCCCAGCCATGACTGATCGGCACGCCGGCCAGCGCCGGTGCGCACTGCTCCGCCAGCCGGCGCAGCGACGGCAGCCAGTCCGCGGTGTAGGTCCGGTCGAAGCCCGCCGGCTGCTCGATGTCGGACATCCCGAGCAGGAGGCCGTCGCCCGCGTTGTGGAAGTAGAACGTGCTCGCGTAGTCGATCGTGAACGGCAGTCGCACCGCGAACCGGCCGGGCGACGCCGAGGAGAACGCGATCTGCCGCCGAACGGGGCGCACCGCGAGCTCGACGCCGGCCATCGCCCCGACGTCCCGCGACCACGCGCCCGCGGCGCAGACGACGGTCGACGTACGGACCGGCCCGTGGGAGGTGTGCACGGCGACGATCTCGCCGTCGTCGACCTCGATCCCCGTCACCTCGCAGCCCGTGACCGCGCGGGCGCCCTGCTTGCGCGCCGCGTCGACATACGCCTCGGCTGCCACCAGCGGCCGCGCGTGACCGTCGCCGGGTGAGAACGCCGCGGCGCAGAACGCGTCCTCGTCGATGTACGGGCAGCGCCGCCGCGCCTCGGCGGCGCTGATCATCCGGCCGGCGACGCCGAGCTCGTTCTGGATCGCGATGCTGCGCTCGAAGCGGATGACCTCCTGCCGCGTGCGCAGAAGGAAGAGGTAGCCGACGCGATCCAGCCGGATGTCCGCGCCGAGGACGTCGGCGAAACGCTCGTAGGCCTCCAGGCTCCGAGCCGCGAGCGCGATGTTCAGCGCGTCCGAGAACTGCGCCCGGACCCCGCCGATCGGCTTGCCCGACGAACCCCGGGCGAGGTCGTCGCGTTCGAGCAGCGCGACGTCGCTCACACCCGCCTCGGCGAGGTGAAACGCGACGCTCGCGCCCACGAGGCCGCCGCCGATGACGACGACCGCGGCGCTGGGAGGAAGCCGGTCCACGGAGGGATCTTGAGCGAGGACGTCCCATAGGACAAGCGCGCTCCCGGCCGCTGTACGGATGCGCGTGACAGGCGTAGTCTCGCTGCGTGCGCCTGCGCGTGATCGGGGTGGTCGTGCCGGCCGCCATCGTGGCGGCGCTCTCGCTCACGCCCGCCACCCGGGCCGCGACGACGACGGTCGGCCCGCTGGTCCTGACGGGCAAGCGGACGATCAAGACCGAGGGCGCGGACATCCGCAGCTTCAGCTGGACGCAGTCGCACGGGTCGAAGACGTTCGTGTTCAGCAGGCCGGTCGATGCGGCGTCGCCTGCGCTGTTTCAGGCGAACGCGACCGGCGAGCATTTCGCGCAGGCCGCGCTCACGTGGGGCAACGGCGTGCAGCTCCACAGCCTGTGCCTCCAGGACGTGGTCGTCGCGTCGGTCAGTCTCAGCACGGGCGGCGGCGACCCGACCCCCTTCGAGACGGTGTCGCTGAACTACCTGCGGGAGGGCATCGACCAGACCGGGACGGCGGCGTGCAGCAAGCTCGGGCCCGCACCCCCGGCGACCGTGACCGTCGGGGTGAAGCGCGGGACGTTCTCCGCCCGCGTCGCATGCCTGTCACGGCGCTGCGACGGGACGTTGAGCCTGCGGCTTCCGGCGAAGGCGTGTGCCAGGCGCGCCGGGATCATGCCGCCCGACAAGGCGTGCGCGGGCAGGGCCTTCCGCCTCGGGCGTGTCGCACTCGGCGACGGCAGTGTGCGCGTCCTGCGGCTCAGCGTCCCGAAGGGGAGGCTGCGGCGAGCGCTCGCGCGTCTCACGGCCGGCGGCACCCGCGGGATCATCGCCGTCCTGCGGCGCGGCACCGGACGGCCGATCACCCTGACGACGATCCCCGGCGCCGCGAAGCCGAAGCTGCCCGAGGGCCTGCCGGCGGTGCAGTCGACTCCGGTCAGCTCGCCGCCGGGTGCCGTCGCGACGAGCCTGGTGATCACGACCTGCGGCCCGATCGCGTCGTTCCCGCGCCAGTTCGCCGGACAGGTGACACCCGCGGTCGCCGGGCTGTCGATCACGATGACCTACACCCCGCCCGCCCCGGGGGCGCCGATCCAGCAGACCGTGACGACGAACGCCGCGGGCCAGTTCAGCGACGCGGTCGCTGCGACCACGCCGGGCCCCTGGAGCGCGACCGCGAGCTTTGCGGGCAACGCCGCATACGGCGCCTCGACCTCGCCGTCATGCGGCTTCCCCGGCGGCTGAGACGCTACGTGGGCGGCCCAGGATCCGAGAGCGGACGGCGAGGCACGGCGTGAGCGCTCCGTCTCGTCCGTTGCCGGTCGTGGGTGACGCCGTGGTCGTGCAATACCTCGGATCGACGGAGCCGGGACGCCTCGTGGCCGTCGACGGTCGGCGGGTGCTCGTCGAGACCCAGACCCGCACCGAGTGGTTCGAGCTCAGCAGGATCACGGGCCGCTTCGTCCGCGCCGGGCAGGCGTACTTCCCGCGGCTCATCTGGGGCGATCCCGAGCGGCGCTAGGAACCCGCCCGGCGCGGCCGGCGGCTCGGTGGCGGGCGCGCCTACGCGCGCGAGGCCTTGTCCTTGAGGTCGTTGAGCGCATCCTTCGCCTTGTCGACGGCGTCGTTGACCTTCTCCTTGACCTCGCCCTTGCGCTCCTGGCGCTCTCCCTCGCGCCGCTGCTCGTCATCGTCCGTCAGCGCTCCGGCGGCCTGCTTGATGCGCCCGCCGGCCTTGTCGGTGTATTCGCCCATCTCGGTGCTCCTTCGTCGGTGGTCGTCGCTGTCCATGTACCGCCGCCGGGCCGGCTTGAAACGCCCCGGGCCGGACCGGGCGCTTGCGAGCTCGCAGCCGCGGCCGTTGCGCTCGGCGGGCAGGAGGCCGGATCCGCGTGCACGACTCCTCTCTGAGCCTGCAGGCGTTCGGCAATCGCGACCGGGCGTGCGGTTGAGCGCCCGCGCGTTTGGCGCGCGGGCGCGCCGGGTAGGAACCGGCCACTGTCCCCCCGCGGAGGAGAAGCCATGTCTGCCGCAGTCATCGCCGCCATCACCGTCGTCGCCGTCCTCGCCGTCGTACTGCTCGCCGCGGTCCTTCCGCGGATGCGCGAGCGCGGACGCATCCGCGCCGCCCAACGCGAGCACCGGATCGCCGCCGCCGCGCAGCGCGACCGAGCCGGGCAGCACGCCCGCCGGGCGGAGATCGCCGATGCCGAAGCGCAGCGCGCGCAGGCCGAAGCCCAGCGCGCCGAGGCCGACGCGCGGATCGCGACCGCGAACGCCGAGCACCACGAGGCGGCCGCCGATGGCCGCGATGAGTTCCGAGCCCGTGACCGGGACGACGTGCGAACCGATGACCGGGATGACCCCCGAACGGATGACCCGGACGACGTGCCGTCCGAGCTGGAACGCCGGTCGTGACCGCTCGGGATCGTCGCCGCCGGCCTCGTGTCGTTCGCCGTCTACTCGGTCGCGAACGCGCGCGATCGCCGCCTGTAGGGTGGCGCGGTGCCCAGCCTGGTCCTCGGCCCGATCCTTCGGTACGTCGACGGTCACACCGCGACGATCTGGGTTCAGACCGACGTGGCGTGCGACGTCACGGTCCGCGGCGTCAGTGAGCCGACGTGGTGCGTCGAGGGCATGCACTTCGCGCTGCTCGCCATCGACGGACTGACACCTGGGACCGACCATTGCTACGACGTGCGACTCGACGGCGAGGTCGCATGGCCCGAGGCCGGATCGTCGTTCCCCGCGAGCGCGATCCGGCTGTTCGACGCCGGGGCGCGCCGTGAGCTGATCTTCGGGTCGTGCCGCATCTCGGTGCCCCACGAGCCCCCGTACACCTCACGCAGCCACGAGCACCCGTCGGGGCAGGGCATCGACGCGCTGCGCGCATACGCGCTGCGCGCCGCCGCGGCGGGTGGCGGCGCGGCCTGCCCCGACATGCTGCTCATGCTCGGCGATCAGATCTACGCGGACCAGCCCTCTCCCGCGCTCCAGGCGGCGATCGCCGGCCGGACGCGCCCGGACGACACACCGGGCGAGACGTTCGCCGACTTCACGGAGTACGCCATGGCCTACCGCGAGGCCTGGTCTGACCCGGCGATCCGCTGGCTGCTCTCGACCGTTCCGACGACGATGGTGTTCGACGACCATGAGATCCACGCGGAGTGGCGCATCTCGCAGGGCTGGCTCGACGAGATGAACGCGAAGCCCTGGTTCGAACGTCACATCCGCGCGGGCCTGGTGGCCTATTGGGTGTTCCAGCACATCGGCAACCTGGCACCGGGCACGCTGGCCGAGGGGAAGCTCTACGACGCGGTGCGCGAGGCGGCGGATGCCGGCGCCCTGCTCGCATCGCGGATGGACACCGAGGGTCGTCAGGTCGGGCACAGCCGGTGGAGCTTCGCGCGCGACGTCGGCGATGCCCGGCTCGTGGTGATCGACTCGCGCGCCGGGCGCGACCCGACGCCCGGGCGGCGCGAGCTCGTTCAGGACGAGGAATGGGCCTGGATCCGCGAGCAGGCACGCCGCCCCGCCAGGCACCTGCTGCTCGCGAGCTCGGTCCCGTTCCTGCTCGCGCCGGGCCTCCATTACGCGCAGGCGTGGGACGAGGCGCTGACCGACGGAGCGTGGGGCTCCGTCGCGGCGCGGTTCGGTGAGCGCCTGCGTCGCCTGTCCGTCATGGACCACTGGGCCTCGTTCCAGCGAACCTTCCGGCGGTTCGCCGAGCTCGTCGACGACGTCGCACACGGCCGCGAGGGCGCCGCGCCGGCCTCGATCGTGATGCTGTCCGGGGATGTCCACCACTGCTACCTGGCACAGCTCGGGTTCCGGGCCGGAAACGGCTCACCCAGCGCGGTCTGGCAGGCGGTCTGCTCGGGCTTTCGCAAGGAACTCGCTCCCCACGAGCGGGCGGTCATCGCGCTCGGGCACGCCTCGGTGGCCGCACGTCTCGGCCGGCGCCTGGCCCGCGCCGCCGGTGTCGAGCCGCTGCCGTTCGGCTGGCGCGTCGTCGAGCGGCCCACGTACGCCAATCAGATCGCGACCCTGACGCTGGACGGGGGTCGCGCAGGCGTCCGGGTCGAGGCCGTCGCGGGCGACTGGCGCCGCCCGCGACTCGAGACCGCGTTCGCCCGCGAGCTGACCTGACGGCGACCGACTCGACGCTGACCGGATCGGGACCGGGCGATGATTCTCCGGCGCGCGATTCGTCTATACCCCAGGAGACCCCAACCGCGGCCGCGCAAGCCGGGACGAGAAAGGGACGGCGATGACCACGATCACCCCATGCCTGTGGTTCGACACGCAGGGCCAGGAGGCGGCGGAGTTCTACACGTCGATCTTCAAGAACTCCCGCATCCTCGAGATCGCGCACTACAACGAGGCCGGTCCGCGGCCGGCCGGGACGGTCATGACGGTCACGTTCGAGCTCGACGGCCAGAAGTTCGTGGCGCTCAACGGCGGTCCGCAGTTCGCCTTCAGCGAGGCGATCTCCTTCCAGGTTCCCTGTGCATCCCAGGACGAGGTCGACGACTACTGGGCCCGGCTCGGCGAGGGCGGCGAGGAAGGCCCGTGCGGCTGGCTCAAGGACCGCTTCGGCCTGTCCTGGCAGATCGTCCCGACGCGGCTCACCGAGCTGATCACCGAGTCCGACCCCGAGACCGCCGAGCGCGTGATCGGCGCGATGCTGCAGATGCGCAAGCTCGACATCGCGGCGTTGGAGGAGGCCGCCGCCGCGCCGGTGTAGCGCCCCGCGCCCAGGCCGGCGCTCAGCGCAGGGCGATGAGCCCGAGTCTCCCGGCGGCGTCCACGGCATCCGAGCGCGAGTTCACGCCGAGCTTGCCGTACACCGCATGCACCTGGGTCTTGACGGTGTTCGTCGAGACGCCGAGCTGCTCCGCGATCTCGCGGAGCGAATAGTGCGTTCCGAGGTACTCGAGCACGCGCAGCTCGGCGGTGGTCAGCGAAGCGCCTGCGCCGCGCGCAGACGGATCCCCGGCGGCACCGACGGACTCTCGCGCGCGAGCCCCGCGCGCAGCGTCTCGGAGAAGAGTGCGTGGACCGTGCTCTGCTGGTCGCTGAACCTCGCCCGGCCGATCGGCGAGCCTCGCAACAAGCCCGCGAGCTAGAGCCCGCCGAAGCCGGAGACCAGCAGCCATACGCCGGCGGCGGCCGCGAGCACCGCGAGCAGCGCCCAGCCGTTGCGCGAGAGCCACGCGTCGAACTTCTCGAGCTGCGCCTTCAGGCCGTCGGGGCGCACGAGCAGCACGATCGCCGGGATCTCGACGAACAGCATCACGGCGGCCCCGCAGATGAGGACCGCGAGCAGCTGGCTGCCGTCGGAGTCGCCGGAGTCCGCGACGGCCTTGATCGCCGCGAGATAGAACGGCGAGGGGAGGTACATGACGATCCCCAGGACGTAGGCCCACTTCATGCTCGTCGTCGCGCGCTTCGAGATGCGCTTCAGGCGGCTGTCCTGGGCCGGCTCGTCGCGCTCGGCGGGCGGTCGCCGGCGCCGTCGCCAGGCCCACGCCGCGAGCACCAGCAGCAGGAGGCCCAGCACGATGTCCACGCCGGCGCTCGCCGACGGGCTGTCCTGCTCGGTCGCGCCCGAACCCGTCAGCACGAACAGGAACACGACCCCGACCGACACGACGATCGTCGCCGCGCCCGCGAAGTACGCGAGCACGAGCCGGCGCGGATGCTCGCCGGTCAGCAGCAGGATCAGGATGAGGATCGCCGGCGGATAGAACGCGGCGGCAAGGGCCAGCGGCAACGCCTGCGGAAGTGCGCTCATCGTCGGCGCATCTGATCACACGCCGGTCTGCGCCGTGATCCTGCCCGAATCGACCGCCTCGCGCATGACCGCGCAGTCGCGCTCGTTCTGATCGGCGTAGGCCTCGGCGAACTGCGCCAGCGCGCGGTCGAAGGCCCCACCCCCGCCGAGGTAGCTCGCGATCGCCACGCTGTCGCCCGCGCGGGCGTGGGCGCGGGCGAGCGTCCGGCCGCAGACCTTCGCGTACTGCTCGAGCGCCTTGGGATTCATGAACTCGACGAGCGCCGAGCCCTTCGCATCCCAGAGCTGGCGCACGTAGTAGTCGCGATCGATGCCGTCGACGCCCGTCGTGCGCAGCCACCCGAGCATGATGTCGGTGGCGCCCTGAGTCAGCCGTTGGCCCTCGACGACGCGGCGGCCGTGGTTGTCGTACTCGCTGGAGCCGATGAACGGCTCGAGCACCGACGCCTCGGCCTCCTTGAATTGCAGGAACAGCGGATCGCCGTCGTCGCGGCCGAGCAGGAGCATGATCCATGCGCGTGTGCCGACGCTGCCGACGCCGACGACCTTGCGCGCGGCGTCCACGTACCGGAAGCGCTCGAGCAGGTGACGGTGGTCGTCCGACAGCGTGGCGCGATAGTCGCGGATCGACCCCGCGCAGCGCCTCGTCGAGGGCCTCGTGCTGCTCCGGCGCGAACAGCTCGTGGATCGGGACGATCACGGGCGGGTCGTGGCGGATCCGCAGCTCGCCGTCGACCACCTCGGTCAGCTTGGTGAACGCCCTCATGCTGTCCTTCGACTGCGCCTTCGCGACGTTCTTCGCGGCGCGCTTGCGCTGCTTGGCCGATGCCAGCGTGGCGAACTCCTGCATGATCTCGTCGACGCTGACGCGCGAATACCAGACGTCGAGCGTGTGCATCGCGGCGTGCTCGCGAATCGCCTCGCGGTAGGCGCGGGACACCATCGTGTTGATGGGCTCACGCTGCTTCGCGCTGAAGCCGCGATCGCGTCCCGCGACGGCGAAGCTCGCGACGAGCCGCTTCACATCCCACTCGAACGGCCCCGGCAGCGTCTCGTCGAAGTCGTTGACGTCGAACACGAGCGTGCGATCCGGCGCGGCATAGGCGCCGAAGTTCGAGAGGTGCGCGTCGCCGCAGAGCTGCGTCTGCAGGCCCGTGCGCGGAACGCCGGCGAGGTCCGCGGCCATGAGGTACGCGGCCCCGCGATAGAACGTGAACGGGGAGACGAGCATCCGCCCGTAGCGCACCGGCACGAGTTCCGGCACGCGCGAGGCCGCCTGCTCCTCGAGCAGGTCGACCGGCTCGCGGCGGTCCGCCGGTGGTGCCCACTCGGCATGGGCGCTGCGCGGGACCTCGCGCCGGGCGGCCCGCCCGAGCTCCACCCGCTCCTCGACGGAGAGGTGCTCGACGACCGGTTGTGCCTTCTTCGCCATCGCGCTCAGCTCCTCAGGCCGCGCGCGTCCGGTCGCCGACCATGTAGGCGACGATCAGCGCCAGCGGGAAGCAGACGAGACTGAAGATGAAGTAGCCGACGAAGCTGTGGCCCTTGCGGCCGGCGACCCGTGCGGGCCAGAACGCCAAGGCGATCCAGATCGCGATGACGATGATCCATCCGAGCGTTGAAAGGGCGAGAACTGGAACCATCGTGACTCCGATCGGTCGGCTGGACCTTGCACCTGGTGTGACGACCCTAGGGCGGCGAGCGCCTGTGCACCATCACCTGATTCGGGTGAGCCTTCCGCGCGCGGCCCGCGCCCGCTCCAGGTCATCCCATGCTGGTCGCGGCAGGCGGACCGCCGCCCACCACGAGGCGGACGAGGCCGCGCAGGGCGTTCCACGGCGAACTCGGCAGGCCGGCCGAGGGCGATGCGCCGGGGTGGTGCGGCGCGATCCGTACGGCGAGCGCCCCGGGCCGGCTGGCGAAGCGCAGCGGCGCGTCGAGCACGACGGCCTCGCCGTCGATGCCCGCGGGCACGGACGTGCCTGAACGCACCTCGAACGCCGGCGTCGTCCACTGCGTCCAGGGACGGCGCGAGCGCTCCCGTCCCGTCGCGTCGGCGGCGAAGACGGTGATGCCGAGCAGGCCCTCGTCGAGGCGCGGCCGCGTGCCCGAGCTGACCGCTCCGAGGCGATAGGCGTTGTTCGAGACGAGCATCGCGGCACCCGAGGCGTGCTCCTGCCCGTCCGGGCCGGTCCAGCGCAGGTCCGGCGCCTCGCCCCCGGGGCCGAGCGCGTCGGGCACCGAGTCGAAGATCGTCCGCAGCTTCGCGTCGCGGTACCCCTCCTTCTGAACCGCCTCGGCGTAGAGCCCGAGCGAGACGTTGTTCACGAACACCTGGCCGTTGATCTCGGCGAGGTCGATCCGGCGCTCGCCGCCGTTCACGAATGCGTCGAGGGCGCCGACGACGTCGTCGCGGTCGACGCCGAGATCGAGCGCGAAGTGGTTGCGCGTGCCCGCCGGGATGCACGCGTACGGCAGCCCGTGCTCGGCCGCCGCGGCCGCGACGATCGCCTGCGTGCCGTCTCCGCCCGCGGCGGCGACGGCGTCGGCACCGCCGGCGACCGCCCGGTGCACGAGCTCCGCGAGATCGTCGCCGAGCTGCAGTTCGATCGGCTCGATCCCGCGTTCGCGGGCCTCGTCGGCGAGGTTCGCCTGCTCCGCCTTGCCGCCCCCGGACTTCGGGTTCCAGAAGACGACCGCATGCTTCGGCGCGGGCGCCGGAGGCAGCTCCGCCCGGACCGTGAACGCGCGCCGCGCCGCACCGAGCGCGAGCACCAGGGCGACGATCACCGCGAGCTCGCCGAGCAGCGGGCCGACGACGATCATGAGCGCGAGCGCCGCGACGATCAGGAGCGCGGCGATCGCGAGGCTCGTCCACCGGGCTGCGCCGCGGCGCAGCATCCCGTACCACGCCAGCGGCGCCGCCAGCAGGACGAACGCCACGGCGAGGAGCCCGCGCGGGAACGCCGTTGCGGCGATCGCGACCGCGCCCGCCGCGGCGAGCCCCAGGAGCACGAGCGCGGCGAGCGCGGCGGAGCGCGGGTGCGTCATCGCGCCGTCCTCACTCGCCGAGGATCTTCTGCTTCTCGGCGTCGAACTCGTCCTGCGTGAGCGCGCCGCTGTCGAGCAGGCCCTTGAGCTGCGTCAGCTCCGCGACGGTGTCGCCGCCGGCGGCCGGGGCATCCTCCGCGGGGGCTTCCTCCGCGGGCGCGTCCTGCGCGGGCTCCGCCTCGGCCTGCGCCTGCTCCTCCTGCTGGTGCTCGTGGTGCTTGTGCACGGCGTACGCGCCGCCGGCGACCGCAACCGCGCGGCGGCGTCGAACGCGTCGTCTTCTCCCAAGCGGCATAGCTCGGCTCCTTGTCGTGGATGTCGGTGGGGCGGTCAGCGGCGGCGAGCGACGCGGCGGCTGGTGCGGCGGGCGACTCTGCGTGTTGCGAGCATGGTGTTCTCCTCAGCGTGATTCGTGGACGGGATCGCCCGGGTCAGACCTCGCCCTCGAGCGCGTGGGCCTCGACGTCCTCCTGGGCGAGCAGGCCGATCTCGACGAGGTCGAGCGGGCTGATGAAACCATCGCTGATCCGGAAGCCCCCGGTCCGGGCGATCGCGTCGCGCAGCGGCACGGCCCAGTGATGCTCGAGCAGGATCAGCGCGGCGGCCGAGTCGTTCGGGATCTCCTCGATCACGTCCCATGCGTCGTCGTCCGAGAAGACCCCGGCGCCCTCGGCAGCGGCTTCGCCACCGGCGAGCGCGCCGGCCTCCGCGCCCTCCTCGCCCTCGATCCCGAGGCCGATCAGCGCGCCGATCGTGCTGCCGAGCTCGATCGCCTCGTCGCGGCTGAGGTTGCTCAGATGCGCGACCTCCATCTCACCGGCGGCGTCCTTGTGGACGGCGAGCGCATCGATCACGCGCACCGTGTCGCTCTCGCGCAGCCGCTCGAGCTCGGCGATGATGTCGCCGTGGAAATCCGGGTGCTTGAAGCCGAGCACGAGGAGTTGAACGGGTCCGATTGCCATCGTGTGTCCCTTCGGTCGGTGCGGTCGACCGGACAGCGCGCCGACGTGGCGCACGGCCGGTCCTCTGCGAAACCCGTGACGACCCTACGCTCCGTGGCCGCGTGGCGCGTCGCCCGAATCGGGTGAAGCGCCGCGGTCCGCGGGGTGGCCGGATCGCGACCACTCAGCCGCGCCGGACGAGGCGCCGGAACAGCAGCGCGCACACGGCCAGCAGCGCGACTGCCAGCACCGGCAGCGTCCAGCCGATCACACCGAGCACCGCCAGCACGACGCCGACGGCCGCAACGACGCCCGCCACCCCGCCGGCCACGACGAGCCGGTAGGCGCGGTTCTCACGCCGGCTCCTGGAGAGGCGCGAGCCGCCGCGCGGGACGAGATCGTCGCTCATACGCCCGAGCGTAGCGGCGCGACGGGCTCGGCCGCCGCACGCGCGCCGCGCCGAGAACTCGAGCACCCCGTCCTCGAGCGGGCGCAGGCGGAGCATCGCGATGTCGCGCAGGTAGTTCTGGTGCAGGCGCCACGGGGTGTGGACGCCCTGCCGCGGGAACCTGTCGATCGCGCGCTGCACGTAGCCGGCCGTCAGATCGATGAACGGCGCCGTCTCGAGGTTCGGATCACCGTGCGCGACGCATTGCGCGTACCCGTGCGCCTGCATGTGATTCAGCAGCCGGCAGACGTACTCGCAGGTCAGATCGCACTTCAGCGTCCACGACGCGTTCGTGTAGCCCAGCGCGATGGCCAGATTCGGGACGTCGCTGAGCATCATCCCCTTGTAGCCGACGGTCCGCGGCAGCTCGACCTCGCGGCCGTCCACCGAGAGCTGCGCCCCGCCGAGCGCCTGCAGTTCGAGCCCCGTCGCGGTGACGATCAGGTCGGCCTCGAGTTCGGCGCCGGAGGTGAGCCGCAGCCCGCGCTCGGTGAAGGTCTCGATCTCGTCGGTGACGATGCTCGCGCGTCCGGCACGGATCGCCGTGAACAGATCCCCGTCCGGGCACGAGGCACATGCGCTGGTCCCACGGGTCGTAGCGCGGGGTGAAGTGGGTGTCGATGTCGTAGCCGTCGGGAAGCTGGCGCTCGAGCCCGCGGCGGATCAGGCCCTTGACGAACCGCGGCGCGCGGCGGCTGAGCTGGAAGACGAGCGTCGTGAGCAGGATGTTCTTCACGCGCACGATCGGATACGCGACGCGCGCCGGCAGCCGGCCGCGCACGGCGTCCGCGATCGGGTCGCGCTCGGGCACGGCGACGACGTAGGTCGGCGAGCGCTGGAGCATCGTCACGTGCGCGGCCTGCTCGGCGATCGCCGGGACGAGCGTCACGGCCGTCGCGCCACTCCCGATGACGACGACGCGCTTGCCGTCGTAGTCGATGTCGTCGGTCCACCGCTGCGGGTGCACGATGCGCCCGGCGAAGCGCTCCGTGCCGCGGAAGTCCGGGACGTATCCGTGGTCGTAGCGGTAGTAGCCGCTGCAGAAGAACAGGAACCCGCAGGTCAGGCGCACGCGTTCGCCGGTGTCCGCGCGCTCGGCTTCGACGGTCCAGCGCGACTCGTCGCTGGACCACGCCGCGCCGACGACCCGCTGGCCGAACCGGATCCGCCGCTCGATGTCGCCCTCGCGTGCGGTCTCGCGGATGTAGCTCAGGATCGATGGGCCGTCGGCGATCGCCTTCGCCTCCTGCCACGGCCGGAAGGCGTAGCCGAGCGTGAACATGTCCGAGTCCGAGCGGATCCCGGGATAGCGGAAGAGGTCCCACGTCCCGCCGATCGCCGCGCGCGCCTCGAGGATCGCGTAGGAGGTTCCGGGGCACGCGGCCTGGAGGTGGTGGGCGGCACCGATCCCGGACAGGCCGGCGCCGACGATCAGGACGTCGGCGTGCTCGAGGCCCTCGCCGTGCGCGACCGTGCTCACGCCGCCTCCGCCACGAAGTCGCGCACGATCCCGGCGCCGGTGAACCGGTGCCCGCGCAGCCGGAAGCCGGCGTCGTCGCAGACCCCGCGTGCATCGGCCTGCCAGACGTCGAGCTTCGCGCGCTTCACCGGCCGGCAGCCGGTCGTGAGCGGGAGCGCGCCCTGCAGGAGCCGCCGGCGGGTGGTGGCCGTCCGCGCGGGCATCTGCGCAGAATACGCAGGCACGCCACACCTGAACCCGAAAGGAGCCGAACGATGGACACCGAGACCACGACGCCGCCGATCATCACGCCCGCGGATCCGGGCTACGACGACGCGCGCCGCGCCTGGAACCTCGCCGCCGACCAGCGCCCCGCGGCCGTCGCGACCGCCGGCAGCGCCGCCGAGGCCGCGGCGCTCGTGCGGCTCGCCCGCGCGCAGGGTCTGCGCGTCGCCCCGCAGGGCACCGGACACAGCGCCGCCGCCATGCCCGACCTCGCCGACGCGCTCCTCCTGCGGACCGCGATCGAGCCGCGCGTCGTCGTGGATCCGGCTGCGCGCAGCGTCCGGGTCGGCGCGGGAACGGTCTGGAAGGAGGTCGTCGAGGCGCTCGCCCCGCACGGGCTCGCCGCGCTCGCCGGCTCCGCGCACGACGTCGGCGTCGTCGGCTACGTGCTCGGCGGCGGGATGAGCTGGCTCGGCAGGCGCCACGGCCTGGCGAGCGATCACGTCACGGCGTGCGAGGTCGTCACGGCGGACGGCGAGATCGCGCACGTCGACGCGGCCAGCGAGCCCGAGCTGTTCTGGGCGCTGCGCGGCGGCGGCGGGAACTTCGCCGTCGTCACCGCCGTCGAGCTCGAGGCCTTCGAGCTGGCCGAGGTCCACGCGGGCATCGCGATCTGGGACGGCGCGCACGCCGCGGAGATCCTGCGGCGCTGGCTGACGTTCACGCGCAGCGCGCCCGAGACCGTGACGACCGCGGGTCGGATCCTGCAGCTCCCGCCGCTGCCCGAGGTGCCCGAGCCGCTGCGCGCCCGGCCGCTCGTGGCGATCGACGGCGCGGCCCTCGGGGGCGCAGCCGAGGCGCTGGAGCTCCTCGGCTCGCTGCGCGAGATCGGCGAGCCGCTGCTGGACACCTGGGGTCCGATGCCCCCATCCGGTCTCATCGAGATCCACCTCGATCCGCCCGGGCCCGTCCCCGGGATCGGCGACCACCTGATGCTCGGCGCGCTCGACGACGCGGCGCTCGGCGCGTTCCTCGACGCCGCGGGACCGGGATCGGGGTCACCGCTGCTCGCCGCCGAGCTGCGCCACGCCGGCGGCGCGATGGCGCGCGAGAACCCCGGCGGCGGGGCAGCCCGCCTCAAGGGCGAGTTCTCGCTCTACGGCGTCGGCGCCCTCATGGATCCGGCTGCCGCGCCGGCGATCCGGGCGAGCCTCGAGCGCCTCGTCGGAGCGCTCGCGCCGTGGGCGACCGACCGCACGTACCTGAACTACGTGGAGAGCGGTGTCGGCGCCGAGGGGTCGTTCGACCCCGAGACCTACGCGCGGCTGCAGCAGGTGCGGGCGGCGTACGACCCGGGCGAGCTGTTCGTCTCCGGGCACCGCATCGCACCGCGGGCGGCCGGGTAGCATCGAGCCGAGCAGCCGATCGAAGGAGGGACGTGAGCACCGAGGAGGCGGTCCTCGAGACCGGCGCGGGCGCGCCGCCGCTGACGACGCCCGCAGGCTCTCCCGTGCGCGCGGCCGCCCGGCGTGCGCTGATCGTCGGCGCGCCGGCCGTCTACCTGATCGCGCTCGCGACGGTGATCGCCGCCTGGGGCCTGCCCGTCGCCCGCGACCAGCTGTTCTTCTGGCTCGGGCTCGGCCTGCTCGCCTTCAGCGTCGCGGCATGGCGCAGCTGGGGCTCGATGGTGCTCGAGTGGCTCCCGTTCTTCGGGTTGCTCGTGCTCTACGACAACCTCCGCGGCGCGGTGGCGGTCGCGCCGTCGCAGGCCCACCTCGCGCCACAGCTCGACGTCGAGCGCTGGCTGTTCGGGGGCACGCTGCCGACCGTCTGGCTGCAGCGCAACCTGTGGGAGCCGTTCCACCTGCACTGGTACGACTACGCCGTCTGGGCCGTGTACATGACGCACTTCTTCGCGGTCTGGATCGTCGCGGCCGTGCTGTGGCGCGTCGCCCGCCACCGCTTCCGCCGCTACGTCGGGCTCGTCGTCGCGCTGACGCTCGGCGCGTTCCTGACGTATTGGCTGTTCCCGGCCCAGCCGCCGTGGCTCGCGGGCGACCTCGGCCGGATCGCGCCGGTCGACCGCGTCGTGCCGTGGGTCTGGGGGGAACTCGGCGTCGGGACGCTGCAGTCGGTCTACGAGAACGGCGGTCTCGTCAACCGCGTCGCCGCGATGCCCTCGCTGCACGCGGCCTATCCGTTCCTGCTGCTGCTGTTCTTCTGGGCGGGGGGCTGGTGGGTGCGGATCGGCCTGGGCCTCTACGCGCTCGCGATGGGTTTCGCGCTCGTGTACGGCGGCGAGCACTTCGTCGCCGACATCCTGGCGGGCTGGGCGATGGCGGGCGCGGTCGTCGCGCTCGCCGCCATCGCCCGCGCCGCGATCAGCGGTGCCCGCCGAACTCGATCGCCTGCTGGAACGTCGGACGGTTCGTCCAGCGCATCGTGTCCGGGATGAGCTTCGGCTGGAAGACGATCCGCTCCTTCGTGGCGTCCGAGCGCCACGCCACCGGATCAGCGCCCTGCTCGGCGGCGAGCTTCGCCGCCGCCGCGTCGATCGCCGACCACAGCGCCTGCGCACACGTCACCGCGTTCCCGGCACCGCAGTAGCGCGTCTTCCACGGCGCGGTCACCGGATCGCCGAGCAGCGTGCGCAGGTCCTTGTCGACGTACGAGTACCAGCCGCCGCCATAGGACGAGCCGCCCGGGTTCGCGTCGTTCGAGATCCCGGTGACCTCCTCGAGGTCGTCGGTGAGCGTCGCACCGAGCGCGCCCGACAGCACGGCCTTGGCGAGCCCGTCGTAGGCCGTGTCGAGCACCGCCGCCCCCGGGTCGTCCACCTTCCCGTCGAGGTCGCGGTCCAGGCGGCCGGCGCCGGACGCCGACCAGGCGCCGACGAGCGCCGCGGCCTGCGCGGCGCGCGTGTTCGGCGCGGGCGCCCTGGCGAGCACGCGCGCGATGACCGGCCAGTTGTCGCTCGCGCGCAGGTCGACCGTCGCGGCGCCGTTCATGACGCCGACGACGTTCTCCAGCCGCGCCGCGCCCGGGAACCCGCGGAACAGCTCGACGCGCTGGACCGAGCCGGCGCTCCAGTTGTCCTCGGAGGCCCCCCACTTCGGCGCGGGCTTGTTGTTCCAGTTCAGGATGCGGCCCGACGGCGGGTCGGCCTGGTGCGGATGGCGGTTCTGCGCGAGCCAGCCCTTCCAGTCGTACTTCCCGGTGCCGAGCGTCGGCAGGCTCGGGTCGACGCCCTTCGCGCGCACCGGCAGCAGGCCGGACGAGAAGTACGCGATGTGCTTCTGGTCGGCGTAGTGGATGTTGAACGTCGTCTCGAGCTCGTTGGCGACCTTGAAGAACGAGGTCGGCGAGGTCGGGCGGTTCTCGCTCATGTGCTTGAAGAAGAACGCCGACATCGGCTCGCGCCCGCGCGTCGCGCGCTTCGTGGCGATCGCGAACGGCCGGCCCTTGACCGTGACCGTGCCGCCGACCGGGCCGTGGACCGTCTCGCGGAAGACGAGCTCCTTGGCCTTCTCGCCGCCGCCGGCGCCGAGCCGGCCGGCGTCGATGCGGGTCATCGCGCGGCAGCGGCCGCGGTGGCGATAGAAGCTCGACGAGCGCGAGACCCGCCCGCCGTTCGGGTTGCAGAGCTCCTCGAGGAACTCGTCGGTGTTGTCGTTCCCGGCACTCGTCAGCGACCACGCGAAGTCCTTCCCGCGCCCGAGCAGGATGTAGGGCATCGTCGGCGGGAACGCGCCCTTGGCGTCCAGGCCGCCGCCGTGGATCTCTGCCTGCATGACGATCTCGGGGTAGAAGTACCCGAGCTGCGGGCCCATCACCGCGAGGCTCTGCTGCGTGGCGGACCCGGGCGGGCCGACGAGCAGCGCGTTCGACGCGCGCCGGTGGCCGGCGACCGTGGCCCGCAGGTTGCCGGCCGTCGCGGCCTTCACCGAGGCCGGGTCGACGACCGGCGAGCCCGGCGTGCGGCCCGTCGGCACGGTGTTGTAGGGGAACGCGTCGGGGATCGAGGTCGTGGCCTCCGGCTCGTTGACCTGGCGCAGCTCGCGGAACATCCGCAGGCCGACGGCCGTGCCGAACTTGCGCTGGAGCTTCGCGAGGTACACCGCGTTGCGCACGCCGCCCCCGCCGCCGTTGCCGAAGATCGAGCCGATGAACGCGTAGGCCGCGATCGCGTCGGTCAGGCCGAGCGTCGGCATCCGGTCAGCCGCGTTCGGGACCTCGCGCCGGTTGTAGGCGTTGATGCCGTCGGCGAAGGCCTCGAAGTCCGCGATCACCTGGCGGCCCTCCCGGCCCTGCCTGCGCAGGAGCCCCGCCTGGCGCGCGACGAACGCGCGCGCCTGCTTGGACGGCGTGAACGAGCGGCCGCTCGTGACGAGCCCGAACGCGTTGATGCCCGGGATGTCGAGCGTCGCCGCGTACGCCGGGCCGAGGCCGAGCTTCAGCAGCAGGAACCGGTCCTTCGCCGCGACGTATCCCATGCCGAAGCTCACGTCGGCGCGCGTCTGCCCGGTGATGATCGGGACGCCGTCCGCGGCGCGCTCGATCTTCAGGCCGGCGCGGCCCGTGTTCTCGGTCTTCACGATCGGCCCGCCGGCGCCGAACTTCTCGCTGAGGTAGTTCGCCGAGACGTCCGCGGCGCTGACGTTCGAGCCGAGCGGGGTCAGCGCGTCGTAGAGCTTCGCCTGATCGGTCGAGTTCACGGTGGTCGGCAGGCCGCCCCATGCGCCGGGCGCGAGGATCATGTGCGCCTGCGCGGCGAAGTCGTCGGTCTGGGCGAGCGCCGCCGCCGGAGCGGCGAGCGCGATCAGGGCGGCGCCGAGGGCGCCGAGCAGCAAGCGGGACACGAACCGTTCTCCTCCGTCGTGGCGGCCACCTGCCGCCGACGCCGGCACGCTAGCGCAGGCGCCTCGCGGCCGGCGCCGGTCGCGGGACCCGCCCGGCGCGCTCAGGCGGCCGCCGCTGTGGCCCGCACGTCGCCCGGCGTCTTGAACGCCACCCACGCCACGGCCGCGAGCGGCACCGCGATGACCGCCGCGGACGACCCGGGCACGGCCAAAGCGGATAGCGTCCCGGCCGTGAGCGAGACCCCCGTCGCACCCGACCTGGGGACTGCCGAGACCGAGCGGATCCGCACGCGCGTGAGGCTCATGGTCGAGATCACCGCGCGGGCCGGCCGCTACCGCAAGGGGCTCGCGAAGGCCGCGGGCCGCCTGCGCCCCGAGGAGGCCGCGATCATCGCCGACCTCGAGCATCACGGCCTCGACGTCGTGCAGCTGCGCGAGGTGCTGTGTGGTGCGCACGTGCTGATCGACGAGCCGACGCTCTACGACCGCTGGCGCTTCCCGCAGCTCAGCCGCGAGCGCCTCTCGAGCCACCACAGGACCGTCGACAAGCAGCGCTACCCGGACCTCGGGCTCCGCGGCCCGCTCGTGCGCGAGAAGCTCCATGGGCGCACGGCCCAGGGCACCTGGGTGCAGCTCGAGAAGACGCCGGCCTCGATGGGCGGCTTCAAGCTGCCCACCTGGAACGACCTGCAGCACCTCGTCGACTACGTCGTCTACCGCATCACGAAGCGCAACGTGGGTCCCTGGGGTCTCTCGGGGCACGTCGAGAAGCGCCCGATGTACCTCTCGCCCGACCTCGGCGCCCGCGTGCCGCTGCCTGCGGCCTCGAGCGACGAGCTGACCGGCGCGGTCTCACGCCTCGAGGAGGACGACGACACGACCTCGGCCTCGCCGGAGCTCGCTGCACGCTTCCCGCCGCCGGACCGCGCGAACGATCTCGCCGAGCTCGTTTTCACACCCGGCACGACGACCGGCCGCGGCCTCTTCGGCAGCTCGGACGTGTGGATCACCGAGACGCCCTCGCAGGCCGCGCGAGCGCTGCTCGGGGAGCATCCGCCGCAGCGCTGGGCCGCGCCCGATCCGGGCGCCACGCGCGCGGCGACGACGAAGGTCGGCGACGGGCGTGAACTGCGTTACGCGGTGCGGCTGCGCCCGCCCGCCGGCAGCGGCTCGGGGGGACCGGGCTGATGGCCTCCGGCGCCACGCCCGGCGTCCCCGAGGGCCTCATCGAGGCCGTCGTCGAGCTCGTCGGGACCGGCCCCGTGCCGCTCGGCGCCTACACGCTCGCCGAGATCGCCGCCGTGAACGGCATCATCGACTTCCTCGAGCGCGAGCCCGATCCGGCGCTGCTCGCCGAGGCGGTCCGCTCGCTCGCCGCGCGCACGCTCATCACGACCGCCCCGGACGACGAGCACGTCCAGGTCCGCGGCGACCTCGGCATCGCGATCGCGTTCCAGGAGCGCTCGCGGATCGTGATCGACGCGCGGGTGACCGGCACCGATCCCGACACGCCCTGGCGCCACCTGCTGATGCCCCAGCCCGAGGGCGTGACGCTCGAGGTCGCGATCGACGCGCTCGGCATCCACGTCTACGTGCTGCGCACGAGCGACGACGCCGTGGGGCGCCTGCGCGAGCGCCTCCCACGCGGCGATCGCGGGCCGCGCGAGGCCGATCTCGACGCGGTGCTCGCGGCGAGCCCGGCGACCGCGCTCGTGACCGTGACCCGCTGGCAGGACGACGGCGCCCGTGAGAGCACCGACGTGATCCTCGCGCGCCGCGACGAGACGCTGCACGTCTTCCTGCGCGACCCCGCCGCGCCCGAGCGGTTCGCGGCGCAGGGGCTCGACGACGAGCAGACGCGCGCGCTGCTCGCACGCCTCGCCGTGCCGTGAGCGCCACCGTGGCCCACCCGGCGGGCGCGCCGCGTACGATGCGCGAGCCGTGACGTTCGCCGTCAGCCAGCTCACCGACGCCGTCTCGAAGGGCTTCTCGACCCTCGCGATCTTCCTGATCGTCCTGCTCGCGCTGCTGCTGGTCGTCGCGCTGCTCGCGCTCGTCTGGCCGGCCGCGCGCCGGCTGCTCGTCGGCATCCGCGACGTGTTCGCGGGGCGCGAGCTCTGGATCGCCTGGGCCATCGCGCTCGCGGCGACCCTCGGCAGCCTCTACTACTCGGAGATCGCGGACTTCATCCCGTGTCGCCTGTGCTGGTACCAGCGCATCGCGATGTACCCGCTCGTGGTGATCCTGCTCGTCGGCGCGCTGCGCCGCGACGTGCGCGCGACGTTCCAGTACGCGATCGCCTTCCCGGTCGTCGGCGCGCTGATCGCGAGCTACCACCTCTACATCGAGGCGCATCCCGAGGCCGAGAGTGCGGGCTGCAAGATCGGCGCCCCGTGCTCGACGAAGTGGATCGACGAGTTCGGCTTCGTGACGATCCCGCTGCTCGCGATCAGCGCGTTCGGCGCGATCGTGGCGCTGCTCCTGCTGGCACGCTCGCGCGCGTCGTCCGGCGCGCAGGCGCCGGACGACGCGCCCGCGACCGAGGCGCCCGCGGCGGCATGACGGCCGGCGCCCGCGCGACCGCCGCGTGTGCCGCGGCCGTCGCCGTCGCGGGCGCCCTGGCCTCCTGCGGTGGAGGTGGTGGCTCGACCACCGATCCGAACGCCTCGGTCGGCGAACGCGTGTTCACCGACACCGGCTGCGGGAGCTGCCACACGCTGAAGGCGGCCGACGCGACCGGCGCGGTCGGCCAGAACCTCGACGCGAAGCGCTACTCCGCGGCGACCGTCGAGCGGGTCGTGGTCGTCGGCGGCAAGGGAATGCCCGCCTACCGCGACCAGCTGAGCGCCGGCGAGATCCGGGAGCTCGCGCAGTTCGTCGCGCGCAGCTCGGGCGGGTCCGCGGTGCCGTGACTCAGTACGAGCAGTTGCGCGCGCCGCGCACCCACTGCAGCGGGCCGATGGCCTGCGTCGCGGGGTCGCCGTTCAGCGGGCTCGCGCCCGGGCCCCAGTAGAGGCCGTTCGCGACGCCGGTCGCGCCGACCGACCACGTGTAGTACGTCGTCTGGCCCGCGTACGCGGCGATCGCGAGCGAGACCGCCCACGAGCCGTCGGTCTTGAAGTCCGCGCCGATGATCTGGAACGCGTGCCCCTGGTTGATGATGTCCGAGCCCGAGCTGTTCGTGAGGCGGCAGTAGTACATCGTGCCGTCGGCGAAGTGGCCGTAGCGCTCCTCGACCGCGCAGTTCGGCCAGCCGGCCGCGCAGTCGGTGAACGTGGAGTTCCCGAGCAGCGCCACCAGCGCCTGCGCCGCCTCGTTGCCCGTCAGGTCACGGGCGGGGGCGGGGAACAGCGGGCCGGTCCCGGGTGTGCCCGTTCCCGGAGTGCCGGCCCCCGGAGTTCCGGTGCCCGGGGCGGCGACGGTCGAGCGCAGCGTCTTCGTGCCGCGTGCCGTCCCGAGCCGCAGCGTGACCTGCTTCGTCGCCAGCGCCCGGACCGCGGCGCCCGCCGCCCCCGTGAAGGCCCTGCTGCGCCACGTGCCGAGGCTCACGACGGCCGCGCCCGAGCGCGTGAGCCGGTACGTCTTCTTCCCCGCGACGAGCTTCAGCGAGCGCGGCCGCGCCTTCGTCGCGACGCGCCTCGGGCTCGTGAGGGCCACGACGATGCGCGCGGCACCGGCGCTCGTGACGATCGAGGTCTGCGCGCTGATCGCGGCCTCGGCGGGCGGCGCGCCGCCCAGCGCGACGAGCACGGCACCCAGCGACATC
Organism: uncultured Actinomycetes bacterium; assembly: GCA_963787935.1. GTDB lineage: Bacteria > Actinomycetota > Thermoleophilia > Solirubrobacterales > Solirubrobacteraceae > F1-60-MAGs163. The sequence continues at coordinate 54,445 of CAWBEV010000004.1, forward strand.
GCGATTCGCATGGCCCCCCGGCGTGCGCTCATGCCGGAGAGTGTTCCCGGTCCGCGGCCGCTTTCCTACCCTCACCGGACGAATCTCCTTCGGGACTGACCCCCCAGAGCTCGACGGCGTGGCTGCGCCCGCGGATCTCCATCGCGTCGACGAACACGAGGTCGGACGGGCGCTCGGACAGCGCCTCGACGGTCGAGGCGGCGAGCAGCACGGAGTACGGCGTGCCCTTCGTCATGCCCTCGATCCGCGATGCCGTGTTCACGGTGTCGCCGATCGTCGTGTACTCCAGCCGCCGCTCGGAGCCGACGTTGCCGGAGATCACCGGGCCGGTGTTCAGGCCGATCCCCATCCGGAACGGTTCGCTGCCGGACGGGAGGTCGTCTGCGTTGAAGCGCGCGAGCCGCACGAGCATGTCGCGCGCCGCGCGCAGCGCGCGATCGGCGTGATCGGCCTGGTCGAGCGGTGCGCCGAACACCGCCATGATGCCGTCGCCCATGTAGGCCACGAGCGTCCCGCCCGCGTCGAGGATCGCGTCGGTCATCTCGGAGAGGTACCCGTTGAGCACGTCGATGACGTCCGTGGGCGGGCGCGACTCCGAGTACGTCGTGAACCCGCGCAGGTCGCTGAACAGCACGGTGGCCGTGCGCTGCTCACCGCCCAGGCGCAGCTCCTCGTCGGCGTTCGCGACGACCTGGTCGACGACCTTCTCGGGAACGAAGCGCGCGAACAGGTCGCGGATGCGCCGGCGGTCGGAGGCCTCGACGAGCACGAGCACCGCGAGCGTCGCGACCGCCGACAGGGCGAGCGCGGTCAGCGGCAGCGCCACCGGGAGGATGCGGCCGTCGTTGAACGCCAGCTGCGCGACGACGAGGTAGATGGCGCCGAGACCGATCGCGACCGCGAACCCGACCAGCGGCGGGAGCCGGCGGCCGATGATCGGCAGGCGCCGCAGGCCGACGAGCGGCGGGACGAGCAGGAAGCCGATCGTCAGCAGGAAGGTGAGCCAGGCGGGCGCGGCCTGCAGCGGGAACCCGTCGAGGATCGTCTGGATCGCCTCGGCCTGGAGCTCGGGGCCCGGCATCTCCCCGTCGCCGGACACCGACGTCGGCGCCTGATCCTGCAGGCTCGGCGCGTTCGCGCCGACGATGACGATCTTGTTCGTGAACGCCCCGCGCGGGAACGTGCGATTGCGCACGTCGGCGAAGCTGTAGTACGTCACGGTGCCGGGCGGCCCGTGAAAGTCGATCCATTCCCCGCCCTTCCTGAAGTCCTGCGGCGGGATCGAGCGTCCCAGTTCACGCTCGGCGGCGACGACGGCGAACGACCGCAGGCCGTCGTATTGCAGCTGCACACGTCGCACGACCGCGCCGTCGTCCCCCGGCGTGATCGCGTTGCCGACGCGCGCCCCGATCGCGCGCACGACCGACGGGTCCCCGAAGACCTTCGTCGTCCCGTCCGCCCGGACCTCGGTCGTCGCGAGGACCACCCGCCGCCCGGTCTCCTCCGCGTTCGCGACGGACTCGAGCAGCGCCTGGTCCTGATCCTCCTGCCCCGGCGGCGAGGGCTCGGTGAACTGCACGTCGTAGGCGATGACACTCGCGCCGTCGGCGGCGAGATGGTCGATGACCTTCGCGTGCTCGCCGCGCGGGAACGGCCAGAGGATCCCGAGCCCGCCCTCGTCGGGATTGTCGAACGTCTTGTCGTCCACTCCGACGACCACGACGTCCGGCGGCGTGCCGGTCGGGCCACGCACCTCGAAGCGCGCGTCGATCGACTGCTGCTCGATGGCCTCGGTGACGCCGACCGCGCGCAGGCCGAGCGTCAGGCCGAGCGCGGTGAGTGTGGCCGCGACGAGCAGCAGCGCGCGCCTGCGGCGACGCGCGCGCCTGCTCAGCCGGCCCTCGCCCACGGGATCAGAGCGTCGGCGGGCCGTCGCGGTCCGGTCGGCGCGGAGTGCACGTCTGGTACTCGCGCTGACCGCTCAGCACGTCGCCCGCCGTCGTCGTCAGCCGGATGCGGACCCGCACGCGCTGCTTCGGCCGCCCGCGCAGGTCGACCCGGGCCGTCAGGCGGTCGCCGCGGCGGACCTTCACGCGCTTGCCGTTGACCTTCACCTGCGCATCGGCGATCGCGACGCCGACCGGAACGTTGAGCTTGATCGAGAACCGCCGGCGGCTCTCGCAGGGGGCGCGCGCGAGGTAGCGCTCGCCGGCCGTGACCGCGACGGTCCTTCGCTTGCCGAAGTCCGAGACGTCGACGCGACCCTCGCGCGTGCGGAAGAACGTTCCGTCGCAGCGGTCCTCGGTGAACCAGTACGTCCCGCGAACGGTGGCCGCGCCGTGGTTGCCGCTCGTCCGGAAGCGGCCCTTCGCCTTGCCCCAGACGAACCGCGAGCCGTTCTTCTTCCCGGTCGCCGAGGACCGCGCGGACGCGGACGCGTCGTCGCACTCGGGCTGGTCGCCGCTGAGCACGACGTCGACGAGCGAGCCGGTCGCGGACTGGAAGAACTTGAACTCGCCGCCCCAGAACTCGCCCTCCTGCGTGGGTCCGTAGGTGGCCCGATCGGCGAGTGCCGTCGCGAACCGGATGCGGATGTGGCCGTCGCGTACGTCGACCTCGGTGCCGACCGGAAGCTTCGTCTTCTTCAGCAGCGCGCTGTAGCGGTTCTCGCCCGGCTTGCGGACGAAGACGCGGCCCGAGACCGGCTCGCCGACGCCGCTCGCGCCGAGCGTCGGCTCGGGGTCGGGCGCCTGCGAGACGACGACGATCGGGGCGATCTGCTGCTGCGGCGGGGGCGGCGGCGGGGGCGGCGGCGGCGGCGCGATGCAGGGCGGCGCCAGGAGGCCGGCCTCGCCGAAGACGTGGATGCGCTTGGCGGAGGCGTCGGCGACGTAGACCGCGCCGCGACAGTCGGTCGCGACGGCCAGCGGGCGGTTCAGGCGCTCGCCGGGTTCGCTCTCGGGCGTCGCCCCGCTGCCGAGGCGCGCGAGGAACGCGCCGCCGGCGTCGTAGCGGCGCACGACGTGCCCGACCTTGTCGGTGGCGAGGATCGTGCCGTTCGGCGCGACCGCGACGCCCACGACGCCCGGCGTGCGCCAGCTGTCCTTCGGCGTGCCGTCGGCCGCGAAGCGCACGAGGCGATCCGCATCGGCCTCGGCGACGATGACGTCGCCGTCGGCCTCGACCGCCACGCCGCGCGGGTCCTCGAGCTCATGCTCGTCGCTGGTCGAGCTGTGCGCGTGATGCTCGTCGTCGTCGTCGGGCAGGCGCAGCGAGCGCAGGTACGTGCCGTCCGCCGTGAAGGCCTGCACGCGCTCGTTCTCGCGGTCGCTGACGTACACGGTGCCGTCCGGGCCGACGGCGATGCCGCCGGTCCAGCGGAACTCGCCGCGGTCGTGCCCGTAGCCGCCCCAGCGCGTCTTGAACGTGCCGTCGGGTGCGAACCGCTGCACGTGGAAGCCGTCGCTGGCGTAGACGTCCCCGTCCGGGCCGACGGCGACGCCGACGAGGCCGTCGAACGCCGCGGGCCCGCTGCCCGGGCCACCCCAGTCGCGCAGCGGCGCGCCGTCGCGCGTGAAGACGCGGATCCGCGCGCCGGCCGGATCGGCGACGTACACGGCGCCGTCCGCGCCGACGGCGACGCCCTGGACGAACGCGGAGACCGTCCCGGCCCCGCCCCAATTCGCCAGCACCGCGGCGCGCGCCGAGCCGGCGAGCCCCAGGAGCAGCGCGGTCGCGAGCATCACGCCGGAGACCAGCCATCCGACGTGCAGCCTGTTCGCGAATCCCCCGTCAACCACCCTGGACCTCCCGTCCATTGAGCGCCCCCATGGCACCGTTCGCCTTGCGGCAGTGTCCTCTGATCCGCGGTTTCCCGCAAGCCACGTGCGTCACAGAGGCGCGGTTATCGTACGGGATCGCTCATCAGTTGCCGCGCGCCGGGCGAACCGCATAGGGTCCGAGCCCACCCGACGGAGGTCTGAACTGTCATGAACATGAGGCGCCTGGCCGAACTCCCGCTGTTCGAGGGACTCGACGACGACGCGCTGCGCGCGATCGGCGCCTCGGTGACCGAGGAGAGCCTCGAGGCCGGCCGCGTGATCGTCCGCGAGGGGGACTTCTCCCAGGACCTGACGATCATCGACGAGGGCACCGCCCGCGTGGAGCGCGACGGTGAGGTGCTCGCCGAGCTCGGGCCGGGAGACATGTTCGGAGAGCAGGGCCTCGTACACAAGGCCCAGCGCAACGCGACCGTCGTCGCCGTGTCCGACATGCGGCTGATCCACATGACGAAGTTCGACCTCAACCGGCTCAAGGGCGCTCACCCGCAGCTCCTCGAGCGGATCGAGGCGATCATCACCCAGCGCTCGGCCGACTGACGCCCGCCGCGTCGTCCATGCGTTGATTCCGTCTGACACGAGGCGGAAGATCCCGCCATGCTCGGGGTTTCCCGCCGCATTGCGGTGCCGCTTGCCGTGCTGCTGCTCGCCGGTGCGGCGGCGACCCCGGCGCTCGCCGCTCCGCGGTCCGCGCAGGCCCCGCCCCTGCAGCTGACGGCGCTCTGCACCGATCCGGTGACGAACACCGCGATCATGCGCATCCGCAACGACGCGAACCGCGTGGGCCTGTACACGTGGGCCGACCGCAGCACCCCCCAGTCGGGCAGCGGCGCCATCCTCGCCCAGAAGGACCTGTTCTTCCGCGTCGCCGACGGGAGCCGCGCGCACACGATCGATCTCTACTCCGGGACGCGACGGGTCGCGACGCGCGGTACGACGACGACCCGCTGCGAGGCGCAGGTCGCGATCAGCAAGGCGATCACCGGGACGGCGCCTGCGGGCGCCCGTTTTCCCGTGCGCGTGAGCGGCACGAGCGGGGTGGTGCAGACGTTCGACCTCGCCGAGGGCGAGGCGCGGACCGTCGTGCTGCCCGGCACGATCGCCGCCGGCGAGGCGGAGATCGGCGAGCTGAACGCCGGCTACCTCTACGTCGTCTCGGAGCTCGACCTGCTCGACGCGGGCGCGGCGACGGCGACTCCCGAGACCCTGAACGTCACGGGGCCCGCGACGAGCAGCGTCGTGCTCGCCGACAACTTCACCGGCCCGCCGGCGCGCCCGAGCGCCGACCTGCTCGTCACGAGCACCGTGAGCCAGGCGGGGGCGCAGACCGGCAGCCCGTCGACGTTCACGCTCACGGTCACGAACCGCGGCCCGGACGTCGCGACGAACGTCGCGATCGCCTCGCTCGTGAGCACGCTCGCCGGGCGCAGCACGGTGACCGTCGAGACCGTGACCTCGCCCGACGGGGCGTGCACGACGGGCGTGGACGCGCGCTGCACGCTCGGCACGCTCGACGTCGGGAGCTCGGCGACGGTGACGGTCGGCGCGCGCCTCGACGTCCTCGGCGTCCTCAGCGGGGTGGCGACGGCGACCGCCTCCGAGCCCGACCCGAACCCGACGAACAACCGTCAGGCCGAGGGCGTGGTCTACGGCAGCTCGGGCCCGGGCGCAGAGCTCTCGCTGCGCAAGACGGCCTCCAAGCGCCGCGTGCGGGCCGGCAAGACCGTGACCTTCCGGCTGCGCGCGCAGTCCACCGGCTCGGTCAGCGCGTCGCAGGTCCGGATCTGCGACCGGCTGCCGAGCGCCTTCACCGTCGTGCGCGCGATCGGCGCCCGGATCTCGGGCGGGCGCATCTGCTGGGGCCAGAGCGAGCTCGTGCCCGGCGCGCGGCGCACGGTCGAGCTCGTGGCGCGGGCGCTCAACCCGCGGACCCGCGCGCGCACGACGACGAACACCGGCACCGTGCGTGCCGCCGATACGGCGAGCGCCAGCGCCAGCGCGACGGTCACCGTGCTGCGCCGCGGCTCCCGCGGCGGCGGCGTGACCGGGTAGCGCCGCGGCTACTCCTCGCCGCGGCGCCCGCGGGTGGGCGTGCCGAACACGTGGTCCCACCAGGGCGCGCTGACGCCGTAGCCGCGATCGTGATCCTGGAAGTGGTGGCGCATGTGCAGCTCGCGCAGCTTGCGCCCGACCGGGCCCTTCGGGCGGCGGTGGTGCACGTAGTAGTGCGTCATGTCGTACGCGAGGTACCCGGCGAAGAAGCCTGCGCACAGCGCGCCGGCCTCGGCGAACGGGAGCAGCAGATTGAAGATCGCGACGAAGATCAGCGCGAGCGGGATCGAGGCCGACGGCGGCATCACGAGCCGCAGCGGGTCGTTCGGATGGTCGTGGTGGACGCCGTGGATCATCCAGTGCAGCCGCTGCCCGATGCCGTGGTCGGGCTCGAAGTGGAAGACGATCCGGTGCAGCCAGTACTCCGTCAGCGTCCACACGACGTATCCGGCGAGGGCGTAGAGGACGAACGCCCCGATCGAGAGGTCGCGCAGCGCGAGCGCCGCGAAGACGACGATCGCCGGCACGAAGATCGCCGGCACGACCGCGACGTGGACGCGAGTCACCCGGTCCAGCCACGGCAGCTTGAACATCGGCGGCGAGGCCTTGAGGTACTCCTGCCGGGGCATGCCGGCCGGATCGAGGCGCTCCGGTGCGTCGAGCAGGCTCACGCCGTATGGGATAGCACACCCGCCGGGAGGCGCAAACCGTGGGGCACCCGGATTCCGATGCGACTCCGGGCGCCGCTCAGCGGATGACGATCGTCGTGCCGACGGGCACGCGCGGGTACAGGTCCTTGACGTCCCAGACGTGCATCCGCAGGCACCCGTGCGACGCGGCCGTGCCGATCGACCAGTCCTCACCCGTCCCGTGGATCCCGACGCCGTCGGTGATCCCCATCCAGCGGGCCTTCAGCGGGTTGGCCGGACTGCCGCCGGCGACCGTCGAGCCGCCGAGCTCCCCGGCCCACGGGCTGTTCGGCACCGACCAGACCGGGTTCACCTGCTTCTCCTGGATGCGGAAGCGGCCCGCCGGGGTCGGATAGGCCGGCTGGCCGACCGCGACGCCGTAGGACTTGCGGTACTTCAGGTTCTTGAACAGCCGCAGGCGACGCTCGGCCTTGCTGACCGTGATCACCGTGCGGTACTGGGCGCGCAGGTCGTTGATGTTCGTCGGCGGGTAGAGCGTCTTCACGCGCCGCCGGATCAGGCGCGCGGTCGCCGGCGTGTCGAGCGCGGCGTCGACCTGCGCGGTGAGCGCGCCGGCGTCGACCGCGATCCCGGTGCGCGCACGACGCGTGTGCATGCGCTTCAGCCCGATCTCGAGCGTCGCGTTGCGCGGCGCGCGGTGGACCTTCGCCGCGACCGCGGCGACGAACGCGCGCACGGCGAGCTTCGAGTGGCGCACGGCGAGCGGGACGTCGGTCCCGAACGCCGAGCCGCCCGCCGGGGGTGCGGTTCCGGCGGCGGGCGCCGCGGCGCGCAGGGCGCGTTTGGCGGTCGTCAGGGCGTCGAACGAGAGCTTCGCCCGGGCAGGGGTCAGCGTGAACCGGCGCCCGGCGCTGCGTACGACGATCGGCTGCGCCAGGCGCTCGCCGAGGCGCTCCCGCAGGCGCGCCTGAGCCGCCTCGAGCGTCAGGCCCGCGAGCTCGACGCCGCCCGCGAAGACGCCCGTCGGAACGGTGGCGGGATCCTGCGCGGACGCGGGACCCGCGCCGCGCGCGAAGACCGCGAACGTGAGCGAGCCGGCGGCGGCGGACCGGCGGAGAACGGAGGCGGACATCGGCCGTCGAGGGTAGCGCCGGGTGGGCGGACGCACGCAAGCGCCCGTTCACCGCCAGGCGCCGATCAGGCGACGACGCGCAGCGCCGGACGTGCGCCCGCCGCCGCGGTCCCGGCGAAGAACTCGTCCACCCACGACCAGGTCGTCTTCGCGGCCCCGCGGCCGGTCAGAACCCCGAGATGCCCGCCTGGGGCGGTCTCGAGCCGCACCTCGGGCGCGTTCTCGAGCAGGGCGGCGACATGATGCACGGCCGCGCGCGGCGCGAGCACGTCGGTCGTCCCGGCCACCGCCATCACGGGGACCCGCACGTCGGCGAGATCGATCTCGCCCTGCCCGTCGTCGAAGTCGACCCGGCCGCCGGCCAGGTCGTTGACGCGGAAGAAGCGGTGGTAGAGCTGGCCCATCGTGCGGCCCGGGTAGGCGTGCATGTGGTTCATGAAGTGATCGACGGCCTCGATCTGCGCGAGGAAGTCGCGATCGTGCAGGTGCGTGGCGATCGCGAGCGGCTTCGTGAGGTACTTGTCGATCGAGGTGAGCTGGAAGGCCCACTTCACGACCGGCGCCGGCGCCCCGCCCATCGTGCGGTAGAGCGCCGTTCCGAGGAAGCCGTTCGTGACGTTGCCGGCGACCCGGATCGGCGCGGCGAGCCGCACCTCGGTGAAGTCGAACGGGCTCGCGACCGTCGCGATCGAGGCGACCGGGAGCTCGGGGTCCCCGGCGAGTGCCAGCAGCGCCATGATCCCGCCCAGGCACCAGCCGAGCAGCTGCACCGGGCGGTCGCCGGCATCCGCGCTGACCGTGCGGATCGCGTTCGGGATCACCTCGCGCACCCAGAACTCGAGGCCCAGGTCGCGGTCGGAGAACGCGATCGATCCGTATTCGACGAGATACGTCGGGTGGCCGGTCGCGATCAAGTGCTCGGCCAGCGAACAGCCGCGGCGCAGGTCGAAGCTGATCGTCGGCGCCGCGAGCGGCGGGATCAGCAGCACGGGCAGATCGTGCTGGGGCTCGTCGTGCTGGGGCAGGTAGCGGTAGACGACCTGCTTCGGCGCCTCGCTGATGATCTGTGCGGGCGTGCGGCGCAGGTCGGCGACCCCGCCGCGGAAGACCATGTCGAACGCGTTGGCGGCGGCGTTGCCGACCTTCTCGGGTGTCGGGAGGAGTTCCATCGGCGCTCTGGAGTGTAGGACGGCGCACGGGCGCCGGGTCAGGCGGCGCGCGCCGCGCCGGCGTGCTCGCGCGCGAAGCCGAGCAGCAGCTCGGTGAAGCGGTCGGGCTCCTCGAGCTGGGGGCAGTGGCCGCAGCCGCTGAGCTCCTCGTAGCGTGCGTCCGGCACCGCGTCGAGCAGGAGGCGCGCGCCCGAATGGCTCACCATCCGGTCGCGGTCGCCCCACACGAGCAGCACCGGGCGCTCGATCCGGTCGAGCTCGAACGCCTCGGGCTGCAGCTCTGGCAGGAGCCGCCGGCCGACGTCGAGGAACCGCGCCACGCTGCGCGCGTCCGGGTAGTGGCTCGTGAACGAGCGCACGACCTCCGACGGGATGCCGCGCGGGCGCGAGAACGCGAGCTGGCGATAGGCCTCGCCGACCATGCGCCGCACCACCGGACCGGGAGGCGGAACCGGCGAGCCGAGCAGGCCGCGGATCAGGAGGTCGCGCTCGATGATCGAGAACCAGCGCGGCATGTCGAGCCCGGCGGGCGCGACGGGCACGAGCGCCGCGACGGGCAGATCCGCGCGCGACCCCAGGCGCAGCGTGACGCAGCCGCCGAGCGAGTTGCCCGCGACGAGCACGGGCGCCCCATCCCCGGCGTAGTCGAGCGCGGCCGCGGCGAACGCGTCGTACTGCTCGAGGACCGTTCCCTGCGGATCGAGGGCATCGGCCTCGCCGAAGCCCGGCAGGTCGATCGCGACCGCCCGCTGGCCGACGCGCGCGAGCCGCTCGAGCGTCAGCCGCCACGTGTCCGCCGAGTCGGCATACCCGTGGATGAGCAGCAGCGGCGTTCCCTCGCCCTCGAGCTCGAGCGCTCGCGTGCCGTAGCCCGCGAGCTCCAGCCGGTGCTCGATCAGCGGCTCCCTCATGACTCCAAGGTGTACTTCACCGGGCCCCGCGGCGGCATCGGGATTTCCCGCATCAGCCGCCTGAGCCGATGCTCGGCTCGCCGGCCGGCACGATGAAGTCGCGCGGGCGCACGAGCGCCATCACGAGCAGGGCGCCGACGAACGCCACCGCGGCGGCGACCAGCAGGATGTCGTCGAGCGCGCCCGTGAACGCCGTGAGGAACGCCTCCTCTCCACCCGGCACCCGTCCGAGCGGGCCGGGGCTTCCGGTCGCGAACAGCCCGGGCGGGGCCCCGCGCACGGCGTCCTGCGCCGCGGCACCGGCGGCCGCCACGGCGGTCGAGAGCTGGGCCTCGAGCGCGTGCTGGAACAGCGCCCCGAGACCCGCCACCCCGGTCGCGATGCCGACCTGGCGGAAGGTCGAGTTGATGCCCGACGCCGCACCCGCGCGCCAGGGCTCGACGACGCCGACCGCGGTCGAGGCCAGCGGCGGGTTGACGAGGCCGATCCCGGCGCCCGCGATGAGGAAGCCGGGCAGCAGGTCGGTCCACGCCGATCCGGCGTCGAGGCCGCGCATGAGCAGCAGCCCCGCGCTGATGCACAGGAGGCCCGCACCCATGAGCCAGCGCGTCGGCACGACCGCCGAGAGCTTGCCCGAGATCGGGGCGACGAGGAACGACAGGAGCGTCACCGGCAGGAACCGCAGCCCGGCCTCGAGCGGCGAGAATCCGAGGCCGTTCTGGATGTAGAGCGTCAGGTACAGGAACATCGAGAACATCGAGGCCGACAGGGAGAACGCCGCGATCTGCGCCCCGGTGAACCCCGGCTTGCGGAACAGGCGCAGGTCGAGCATCGGCTGCGCGGTGCGCAGCTCGATGACGACGAACGCCACGAGCATGACCGCCGCGACCGCGAGGCACCCGGTGATCAGGCCGCTCGACCAGCCCTCCGAGTTGCCGCGCACGAGCGCGAACACGAGCGCGAACAGCCCGACGCACAGCGTGAGCAGGCCCAGGACGTCGATGCGCGTCGCGTGCGGGTTGCGCGACTCGGTGACCCGCGTGAGCGCGACGACGAGCGCCAGCGCGCCGATCGGGACGTTCACGAAGAAGATCGCCTCCCAGCTGATGCCCTCGACGAGCACGCCGCCGATGAGCGGCCCGATGGCGACCGCGCCGCCGGTCGTCGCGCCCCACAGACCGAACGCCGTCCCGCGCTCGCGCCCGGTGAAGCTCGCCGCGAGCAGCGCGAGCGAGGTCGCGAACATCGCCGCCCCACCGACCCCCTGCAGGCCGCGCGCGAGGATCAGCACGAGCGGGCTGCCCGAGAGCCCGCAGAGGACCGATGCGAGCGTGAAGACGATCAGGCCTCCGATGAACACGAGCCGGCGCCCGAAGCGGTCGGCGAGCGAGCCGCTCGTCAGCGTGAAGGTCGCGAGCGAGAGCGCGTAGGCGTCGATCACCCACTGCAGGTCGTCGAACCCGGCACCGAGCTCACGGCCGATGTCGGGCAGCGCGACGTTGACGATCGTGATGTCCAGCAGCAGCATGAACGTCGCGACGCAGACCGCCGCGAGCGTCCACCAGCGGCGCGGATCGGCGGGCGGCGGCGCGGGCGGCGCGCTCACGATGCGTGCACGAGCAGCGAGGCGCCGATCGCCCCGCCGTCGTCGCCGAGGGCGGCCGGCACGAGGGCGGGCGGGTCGCCCGCCCGGAACAGGCTGTCGTGCGTGTACTGCCCGATCTGCGCGCCGTGCGTCGCGTAGAACCGGTCCCCCATCCCCCCGCCGACGATCACCGCGGGCACGTCCAGCAGGTTGATCGTCGAGGCGATCCCGGCGCCGATCGCCTGCAGCGCCCGCTCGACCGCGCGCAGCGCCAGCGCGTCCTCGTCGCGCACCGCGCGCCACCAGATGCCGCTCGTCAGCCGGTCCTTCCCGTGCTTCTCCATGAGCTTGAAGAGGTCGGTCCTGTGGCCCTTGACCTGCTGACGGCGGACCCAGCTCTCCATGTTCTTGCGCCCGGCGTAGGCCTCGACGCAGCCGCGATTCCCGCAGCCGCACAGCGCTCCGCCACGGCGCACGACGAGGTGGCCGAACTCGCCGCCGAACCCGCGCCCCTCCCACATCGCCCCGCCGAGCACGAGGCCGCCACCGACGCCGGTGCCCCACCAGACGCCGAGCACCGAATCGTGGCCGCGCCCGGCGCCGAGGCGGTACTCGGCGTCGATCGCGACGTTCACGTCGTTGCCGAGCCTCACCGGCACATCGGCCAGCCGCCGCGAGAGCTGGGCCGACAGCGGATAGGGATCGATCCAGTCCGGCAGGTTGCGCGCGTTGGCGACCGTGCCGGTCGCGAGGTCCACCGCGCCGGGGGTTCCGACGCCGATCCCGCCGAGCTCCACGGGGGCGACGTTCGCCGCGCCGAGCGCCTCGGTCAGCGTCGCCGCGACGGCGTCGGCGACGGCGTCGGGCCCGCCCTCGCGCGGCGTCTCGGCACGCGCCCGTCCGAGCACGGTGTGGGCCTGGTCGAGCACGAGCGCCTGGATCTTCGTGCCCCCGAGGTCCACGCCCGCACGCAGGCGCCGGGCGTCGGCGAGCGGCTTGGGGGAGCGGCGTCCGATCGGCACGGTCAGGCCTTTCCGTAGACGGGAACGTGGGCGCCGCTGGTCGCGGCTGACGCCGGCGTGCAGAGGAAGGCGACGGTGGCCGCGAGCTGCTCCGGGGTGACCCAGTTCCCCGGGTCGGCGTCCGGCATCGACGCGCGATTCGCGGGCGTGTCGATCACCGAGGGCAGGATCGCGTTGGAGCGGATGCCGTCACCGGCGTACTCGACGTCGAGCGCGTCCACGAGGCCGAGCACCGCGCGCTTGGCGATCGCGTAGGCGGCCCCGCCGGAGAACGGCCGCAGCGCGGTGCGCGAGGAGACGCAGACGACCGCGCCCTCGCCCGCGGCGAGCATCGCCGGGATGCCGGCGGCGGTGACGAGCCACGCCGAGCGCAGGTTGAGCCGCAGCTGACGCTCGAGGTCCTCGACGGGCGTCTCGTGCATCCGGTCGCCCGCGGCGAACCCGCCCACGAGGTTCACGACGGCCCGCAGATCCGGCCCGGCGAGCGCGGCGACCTCGGCGACGGCGCCCGGGTCGAAGAGGTCGGCCTGCATGAGCTCTAGACCATCGCGGCGCTCGACCCGATCGAGTTCGCGCTCCTGGACCCAGGGCACGACGAGCCGCCAGCCGTCGTCGAGGAACCGCGTGGTCACCGCTGCTCCGAGACCGCCGGTGCCGCCGGTGATGATCGCCGTGCGCATGTCAGATCCTCTCTCCCACGGACGACCGCAAGCCTATGCGCGTCGCCGATGAACCGTCCGCCGCGAACCCTACGGTGCGTGCCGTGCTCGTCCGTGACCTGACCGACGGCCAGGAACTGGACCAGGTGCTCCTGGTCCGCCAGGTCGAGGTGCGCACGAAGAAGGACGGCGCGGCCTTCCTGCGCGTGACGCTCGGCGATCGCACCGGCGGCCTGGTCGCCAACGTCTGGGACGACGTCGACGCCCAGCGCGAGGTCGCGACGGCCGGCGCCGCGGTCCACGTGCGCGCACTGTTCCAGGTGGATCCGCGCTTCGGCCCGCAGTTGAAGCTCCGCGGAGCACTCGCCTCCGCCGCACCCGGAAGCTACGACGAGGCCGAGCTCGTGGACGGCCCGCCGCGCGGGCGCGCCGCGATGGAGGCCGACCTGCGCGAGCTCGTCGCCACCGTGCAGAACCCGCACCTGCGGGAGCTGCTCGACCGCGTGCTCGGCGAGGGGACGCCGAGCTGGCGCGCCTACCGCGACGCGCCCGCCGCCAAGCACTACCACCAGGCCTACGCGCACGGGCTGCTCGAGCACTCGCTGTCGGTCGCCCAGGCGGTCAGTGCGATCAGCGCGACGTTCCCGGGCATCGACCGCGACGTCGCGGTGACCGGCGCGCTGCTGCACGACATCGGGAAGCTCGAGGCCTACACGTCCGGATCGCCGGCGATCGACCTGACCGACGCCGGCCGGCTGCAGGGCGAGATCCCGCTCGGCTACTACCGGATCCGGCGCGAGATCGAGGACATCGCCGGGTTCCCGCCGGACCTCGCCCAGGCGGTCGGCCACATCATCCTCAGCCACCACGGCGCGCTCGAGCACGGCAGCCCCGTCGTTCCCGCCACGCGCGAGGCGACGCTCGTCCACATGATCGACAACCTCGGCGGGCGGCTGGGCAGCTTCGACCGGCTCGAGAAGGAGCTCGCCCCGGGGGCGGCCTGGTCGAGCTTCGACCGTGCGATCGGCGGCGGGGCGTACTTCGGCGCGCCGTCTGCCGCGAACGAGCGCGCCGCGGCTGCGTAGTCCGCGCCGCAGTCATCCGTGGAGCTCCCGAGCCCCGGTGCCGATGAACCTGTCAGACTCGCGCCCCCGAGTGCGACCGAACGTCGCTCTACGGAAACGTCCAGCTGGATAAGGGGAGACCTGTGAATCGGTTCATGCGGGCGGCTGTCGCCGCCCTTGCGCTTGCGCTCATCAGTGCCATCGGCGCCTCGTCGGCGTTCGCCGCCGTCGAGACCGTCCGCCCGAGCACGCTCACGACCGACGCGGGCTCCGCCACGGGATGGTACTTCTGGAACGACGAGGGCATCGGCGCGCTCGACAACACGCTCGGCAGCTTCGTCGAAGGGCCGGGCACGCCGGTCGCCGGCACGGGCAGCGCCCAGATCAGCGTCTCCGGCACCCGGCGGCGCAACCTCTCCACCTTCCGGTTCGCGGGCACGCCGCTGGCGGGCATCACGGCGCTGTCGTTCCGGACGTTCAACCCGTCCGCCGGCAACCCCGGCCCGAGCACGCGGTCCGGGTACCTGCAGTTCTACGTGGACTTCGACTCGATCGACGACACGACGTTCCAGTCGCAGCTCGTCTACGTCCCCGCCGACAACGGGACCGTGACGCAGGACAGCTGGAAGTCCTGGGACGCGATCGACGGCGGCAGTGCGAAGTGGCGCTACTCCGGCGCGACCTGGCCGGCCCCGATCTCCGAGCCGGGGACGACACCGAAGACCTGGGCGCAGATCACGACGGCCTACCCCACCGCACGGCTCCATCCGTCCTTCGGCCAGCTGGGCATCCGCGTCGGCGAGCCGTATGCCGACGGCTACACGGAGAACATCGACGCGCTGACCTTCAACGCGACGACCTTCGATTTCGAGGCCGACTGCACCACCGTCTGCTACGCCGACGACGGCGGCTCGGACGCGAACGACGGCAAGACTCCCGCCACCGCGAAGAAGACCGTGCAGGCCGCGCTCAACGCGGTCGCCGCGAACGGCCAGGTGCGCGTGCTCCCGGGCACCTACGACGAGTCCGCGCCGAACAGCGATCCCGCGACGATGGCCGGCAACGCCACCTATCAGTTCGGGCTCTTCTTCCCGGCCTCGAAGCCCGGTATCACGGTCATGGGCGTCACGGCGGGCGACGTGGCGATCACGGACGCGGCCGCCACCGAGGCGACCATCACCACGAACGCGACGAACAACTTCGGGTTCTCCGGCGTGTTCGTCGAGGCCGCGGACACGACGATCCGCGGCGTGAAGCTCGGCCCGAACGCGGGCGGTGACAGCAAGACGATCGAAGTGGTCGGCGACGACTTCACGCTGCGGCACGCGACCACCGCGATCCCCGGCGGCGGCTCGATCTACATCAACGACTTCTCGGCGGCCGGCGACGTCGTCAAGGCCTATCACGTCCTCGGCAACCGCTTCACCGACGGGACGAGCGTCGACATCTCGAGCGGCGCCGGCTCGACCGGCCCGCTCAGCGGTCGCGAGGTCAAGGACAACGTGTTCGATCTCGGGAACAACGGATTCAATGCGATCAGCTTCAACGGCACCGGCGGCGTGCCATGGTTCGCGAACCCGGTCGGCGGTGCGATCGTCACCGGCAACAGCTTCAAGAACAGCACCCAGTACATCCGCGCGCGCGGCGTCTACGACAACAGCCAGTTCGACTGGAAGTCGTTCTGGGACGACAACACCTACGATCGCGGCGCCGTGGCGCTCGTGACGCAGGCCCCGTTCGACGTGCGCGCCTACACCTACACGTCCGCTCCCTACACGTTCACGAACGTCCGCCGCATCAGCGGAACCATCCAGGGCGCGGTCGACAAGGCGCAGCCCGGGGACACGGTTCTCGTCCGTGGCGGCACGTATGACGAGGACGTCACGGTCACGACGCCGAACGTGAAGCTCCTCGGGGCCGGAGCCGACGTCTCGACGATCGTGGGACCGCTCGGCGGGTCGGGTTCGACGCTCGAGGTCAGTGCGCCGGCGGCCGGGACCTCGGTCGACGGCTTCACGGTCACCCGCGCCGGCAACACCCCGGCCGCCTGGCTGGACCCGGGCCTGAACAACCAGGGCGTCGCGCTCTACGCGAACGGCAGCGCGCTGCGCCACTCGAAGGTCACCGGCAACCGCAACGGCGTGTTCGTCTACGGGGCGAAGAACGTCATCGTCGCCGGCAACGTCATCGATTCGAACCGCACCGGCCTGCACGCCGTGAACGACGTGACCGGCCTGGTCGTGCGCAACAACGCGATCACCGGCAACTGGACGATGGGCGTGCTGCTGCGCGACGAGGCATCCCCGAACCCGACGGGCCTCGTGAAGATCACGCTGAACAACATCAGCGGCAACTGGTACAGCCAGATCGAGGCGCGCTCGACCTTCTCGGGCGCCGATATCCGCGCGACGTCGAACTGGCTCGGCTCGACCGCGCCGGTGATCCGGAACGCCGCCGGCTCGGGTGAGCCGGGGTACGCATCCGCGCCGATCCCGGTCGCCTACGGCGGGACGGGGACGAACCCCGGGAACGCCGCGGCGATCGTCTGGAACGGCACCGACGGGGCGAACGACATCAACCCGGTGGACTACGTCCCGTACCTGTGCAACGACACGGACGCCTCGCCCGCGTTCGGGTTCCAGCCGCCCGACGGCCCCGAGTGCCCGACGGGCGACGCGGGGCCGACCGGTGCGACCGGCGCGACCGGCGCCACAGGTGCGACCGGCGCCACAGGTGCGACCGGCGCCACAGGCGCGACCGGCGCCACAGGCGCGACCGGCGCCACAGGCGCGACCGGCGCCACAGGCGCGACCGGCGCGACCGGCGCCACGGGTCCCGCCGGCAAGGACGGATCGTCCGGCGCGAACGCCGATGCGCTCCTCGTGAGCCGGCGTGCCGTGCGGACATCGCGCCTCGGAACGATCGCCCTCAAGGTGACCTGCCCCGTGAGCGCCGGCATCTGCGAGGGCAACCTCTCGGTGCGCACGATCCAGAAGCTCCGGGTCGGGACGCGCAAGCTGCGCCTGACGCTCGGACGCCGGCGGTTCGTGCTGCACGGCGGCGAGCAGCGCACCGTCACGGTGCAGCTCACCAGGACCGCCCGGCGCGTCCTGCAGCGCAAGCTGAAGCTCAAGACCGAGGTGTACGCCGTGACGCGCAACCGCGCCGGGACGGCGGGTGAGCGGACCGTGAGGGTCACGATCCTCCAGGGGAAGCGCTCGATCTCGCTGCGCTGACCCGCAGCGTCCGGGAGGGGCGGCCGCTCGGCGGCTCCTCCCGGCGTGGGTCACGCTCCTCGCGCACCGTGCGATCGCGCGGGCCCGGGAGCAGAATGCGCCGAAAAGCCGCAAACACCGGGGCGAAGACGCTGCCGCAGCGCCCCGTGCGGCGGGGCATCTCTAAGGTGACCCACGATGGCGAAGGACACCGAGAAGCTCATCCGGCAGCTCTCGCTGATCTCGTACCTCATGGCGGAGCGCCGGCCGGTCACGGCCCTCGAGATCCGCCGCGACGTCGAGGGCTACAGCGGGATGAACGAGGACGCGTTCGCGCGGCGCTTCTACGCGGATCGCGCCGAGCTCGAGTCGCTCGGGATCCAGCTGACCGTCGACCGCCCCGCGGACGGCGCCGCCGAGCAGGAGAACTACTCGCTGCGCCCGGAGAACTTCCACCTCCCCGCGATCGCGTTCACCGACGAGGAGCTCGCCTCGCTGCAGTTCGCGCTGAACCTCCTCGACGGTGAGTTCGCCTACGCAGAGCCGCTGCGGCTCGCGCTGCAGCAGATCTCGTGGGGCCGCCCGAGCCCGCTGGAGTCACCCGACCAGCGCTCGCTCGCGCTCGGCGTGACGGCATCCGCCGGCGGGCACGAGCTCTCCCAGCGCCTCGCGAAGGTCGAGACGGCGATCTTCCGCCAGAAGACGATCACGTTCGACTACTACACGATGGAGCGCGACGAGACCGGCGCGCGCAAGGTGGATCCCTACCACCTGCTGTTCCGCAACGGGCAGTTCTACCTTCTCGGTCACTCGCACGAGCGTGAGGGCATCCGCGTCTTCCGCCTGTCGCGCATTCGCGGCAAGGTCGCCTACGCGACGAAGGCCGAGCACGACTTCAAGCGCTCGGCGGACTTCGACCCGCGCTCGTTCGCGACCCGCGCCGAGTGGCAGTTCGGCGACGAGGCGGGGGTCGCCGAGGTGCGCGTCAACGAACGCCTCGCCTGGCAGGTCGAACGCCACTTCGGGCGCTTCGGCGAGGTCCACGCGCTCGAGGGCGAGAGCGACATCGTCTTCGCCACCTCGTATGCGTCGCCGCGCCAGCTCGTCTCGTGGGTGCTCGGGCTCGGCGAGCACGCCCGGATCGTCAGCCCGCCCGAGCTCGTCGCCGAGGCCGAGGAGCGGATCGCCCTGATCGAGCGCCGCCACGACGGCGACCCCGACCTCGCCGCCGCACTGCCGGCGGGCGACACGGCGGTCGGCGACGAGCCGGACCCCGAAACCGAGATCCGCACGGGGCGCGAGGCCGCGATTCGCCCCGAGCGCTTCGCGCGTCTCGTCACGCTGGCCTCGATCCTCATCACGGCCGGCCGCGCCGGTGACCGGCTGCCGCTCGAGGAGGTCTGCGCGCGCGTGCAGGTCACCGAGGCCGAGCTGCGCGAGGACATCAACGTCCTGAACGTCGTGAACTTCGGCGGCGGGTCCTACGTGCTCTACGCCGAGATCGGCGAGGACGGCTGGATCGAGGTCGACCCCGAGCCCTACTCGGACAACTTCGACCGCCCGGCCCGCCTGCTCCCCGTCGAGGCCAAGGCGCTGATCGCGGCGATCGACCTGATCGGCGATCACCTGCCCGAGGGCGCGCTGACGTCCGCCCGCGAGAAGATCGTCGCCGCGCTCGGCGCCGATCCGCTCGAGCAGGGCCTGCAGGTCGCCGACGCCGGCGCCGACGACTCGAAGATCGCGCGCGTCGTGTCGAAGGCGATCGTCTCGCACAAGCTCGTGCGGCTCGACTACTACAAGGCCAACGAGGACGAGTTCACCGAGCGCGTCGTCGAGCCCTACGCGCTCGTCAACGGGCGCGAGGGCTGGTACGCGGCGGCATTCGATCCGCAGAAGGACGCGGTGCGCCACTTCCGCCTTGACCGCGTGCGCCACGCCGAGGTCTCGCGCAAGGGCTTCAAGCCACGGCCCGAGGTCAATCCCGCGGCCGACGTGGACGGCTGGCCGAAGACCGGCGAGGTCGAGGCCTCGCGGATCGCCCGTGTGTGGATGTCCCCGGAACGCGCCCGCTGGGCGCGCGAGGAGCGGCCCGTCGCCGAGGAGCTCGCCGACGGCTCGGTGATCGTCGAGCTGAGCTACAAGGGCACCGACTGGCTCGTGCGCCGCGTCCTGCAGGAGGCAGGTGACGCCGCCGTCATCGAGCCCGAGGACGCACGCCGCGCCGTCCTCGCCGCCGTTCGGCGCCTGGGCGCCGGCGCCGCCCGCGCGTAGCCCGGCGGCTAGGGTTCGCCGGCGATGGCGAGCAAGCGCGACCAGATCAAGCTGACCCCCGGGGAGGCGTCGGCGTTCCTTGCCGGGCAGAAGACGGTGATCGTCGCGACGAACGGCCTGCGCGGCTGGCCGCACCTCATGCCGTTGTGGTTCGTGCTGCGGCCCACGGGCCCGGACGGCGCCGAGGAGCTGTGGGCCTGGACGTTCGCGAAGTCCCAGAAGGTGCGCAACCTCGAGCGCGATCCGCGGGCGACCCTCCAGGTCGAGGACGGCGAGGAGTACCACCTCCTGCGCGGCGTGATGCTCGAGACCGAGGTGACGATCCACCGTGACGTGGACGCCGTCCTCGCGGTCGGGCTCGACGTGTTCGCGAAGTACACGCCCGGCATCGACGGCGAGCTCGCCGACGAGGTCAAGGCGATGGTCCGCACCCAGGCCGAGAAGCGGGTCGCCTTCCAGTTCGTCGAGGTGCGGCGGACGAGCTGGGATCACCGCAAGCTCGCCGGCGCCTACTGAGGAACGTCGCCCGAGCCCGCGATGTGGAGGGTGAGCATCCCGTGCTCCTCGGTCACGCGAAGCCCGAGCTCGAACATGCCCGTCCGCTCGGGCCTGACGCATCAGGCCGAATCTGCGATTACAGTCGCGCCGATGCGACGCACGATCACCGCGCTGCTCGTCACCCTGGCCGCGCTCGCCGTGCCCGCGTCGGCGTCTGCGATCGACCGCTACGCCAAGAACGGCGGCGCGAGCGCCGGGACCTGCTCGACGCCGGCCACCGCGTGCTCGCTCCCGGTCGCGCTGACCGCCGCGAGCGCCGGGGACGTCGTCCTCGTCGACGCCGCGGCCGGGCCGATCACCGTCGCGGGCCTCTCGATCGGCAAGCCCGTGTCGCTGCGCCCGCTCGACCTCGCCGGTCCGCGTCCGGTCATCACCGGCACGCCGACCGGCCCCACCGCGGTGATCGCGCTCACCGCCGCGGCCACCGGGGCGAACCTCAGCGGCCTCGACGTGCGCAGCACGGCTGCTGCGAGCGCCGGACCAGCGGTGTCGGCGAGCGCCACCGGCGCGATCATCCAGGACAGCCTGCTGACCTCCAACGGCGCCGGCCTCGTCGCGCCGGCCGGCCGGCCGACGGTCCGCCGGACCATCATCCGCGGCGTGACGCGCGGCGCCTCGATGTCGGGCACGCTCGTCAACAGCATCGCGACCGCCACGGGGACCGCGGGCGCCGCCGCCGTCGAGGGCCTCTCCGGCACGTCGCTGACCGCCGTGAACGTCACCGCGATCGCGCCGAACGCGGGCGCCGTGGCGATCCGGGCACAGCCGGCGTCGTCGTCGCCCGGCTCGGACGGAGCGGCGGTCACGGTTCGCAACACCATCGCCCGCGGGACCGCGGCGGACGTCGAGGCGACGACGGGCAGCCTCGCCATCGACCACTCCGCGGTCGCCACGACGGCCGGCGCCGGGGTGACGCAGGGCCCGGGCAACATCACCGCCGATCCCCGGTTCGTCTCGGCCACCGACCTGCACCTGCAGGCGACCTCGCCCGCGATCGACGCCGGCGTTCCCGACCCGCTGAGCGCACCGGTGGATCTCGAGGGCGCACCGCGCGTGGTCGGCGCCGCCCCGGATCTCGGGGCCTACGAGCTGCGCCCGCCGATCGTCAGCGGCCCCGTCGGCCCCCAGGAGTCGCCGGCCGTGCCCGACGGGCTCGCGCCGACGCTCAGCACGATCAGGCTGTCGGCCACGCGTTTTCGCGTCGCCGAGCAGGCGACCGCCGTGAGCGCGGCCGCCCGCAGGCGGCGCGCCCCGGCGGGCACCACGATCGCCGTCACCGTGAGTGAGCCGGTGAGCCTCTCGATCACCATCGATCGGCTGCTCCCCGGGCGCCGCAGCGGTCGTGCGTGCGTCGCTCCGACCCGGGCGCTGGCCCGGGCGAAGCGCTGCACGCGGACCAGCACGCAGCGGCCGGTGCTCGTGCGGGCGCTGCGCGCAGCCGGCCGGGCGTCGATCCCGTTCACGGGCCGCCTGGGAACGCACGCGCTCGCGATCGGGCGCTACCGGCTGACCGCGACCGCCGCCGACGCCGCGGGCAACGGCGCGCCCTCGCGCACGGCGACGTTCACGATCGTCCGGCGCTGAGCCGTTCCCCAACCAGGCGCACCGCAGACGCTGAGGCGTCCCGGCTACCGTTGCCGCCATGGAGCGCCTCAAGGGCCTGATCCTGTCCGGCGGCAAAGGCACGCGCCTGCGCCCGATCACCTTCACGAGCGCCAAGCAGCTCGTGCCCGTCGCCAACCGCCCGGTGCTCTTCTACGGCATCGACGCGATGGCCCGTGCGGGCATCCGGGAGATCGGCATCATCATCGCGCCGGAGACCGGCGACGAGATCCGCGAGATCGTCGGTGACGGGTCGCGCTTCGGGGTCTCGATCACGTACATCGAGCAGGCCGAGCCGGCAGGCCTCGCGCACGCGGTCCTCACCGCCGAGCCGTTCCTCGGCACCGACGCCTTCGTCATGTACCTCGGCGACAACCTGCTGCAGGGCGGGATCACCGACCTCGTCGAAGCGTTCCGCGCCGACTCCCCCGACGCCCTCATCCTGCTCACCCCGGTTCCCGATCCCGAGCACTTCGGCGTCGCCGAGCTCCACGACGGGCGCGTCGTCAGCCTCCAGGAGAAGCCACCCGAGCCGAAGACCGACCTCGCGCTGGTCGGCGTCTACATGTTCACCGCGGGCATCCACGACGCCGCGCGCGCGATCGAGCCCTCGGCCCGCGGGGAGCTCGAGATCACCGATGCGATCCAGCACCTCGTCGATCAGGGCGGGCGCGTCGAGCCGCACATCGTCCAGGGCTGGTGGAAGGACACCGGGCGCCTCGAGGACATGCTCGAAGCCAACCGCCTCGTGCTCGACACGATCGAGCGCCGCGTCGAGGGCGAGCTCCGTGATTCGGTCGTCGAGGGTCGGGTCGTCGTCGAGGCCGGCGCCGTGATCGAGCGCTCCACCGTTCGCGGCCCCGCGATCATCGGCACCGGAGCACGGATCGTGGACGGCTACGTCGGCCCGTACTCGGCGATCGGCGAGCGCTGCGTCGTCGAGCACGCCGAGGTCGAGCACGCGATCCTGCTCGAAGGCAGCTCGGTCCGCGACCTCGGGGCGCGCATGGAGTCCTCGCTGCTCGGCCGCGACGTGAAGATCGAGCGCTCGCTCGGCCAGCCGCGCGCCTACCGCTTCCTCGTCGGCGACCGCTCCGAGATCGGGATCGTCTGATGCGGATCGCCGTCACCGGTGCCGCGGGGATGCTCGGACAGGCGGTCGTGGCCGCCGTCGCCGAGCACGGGCACGAGGCCGTCGCGCTCGACCGCGCCGCGCTCGACGTCAGCGACCCGGACGGGTGCGCCCGGGTCGTCGCGGACGCCGCGCCCGACGCGCTCGTGAACTGCGCCGCGTGGACCGACGTCGACGGCGCCGAGGCCGACGAGGCGGGGGCGCTCGCCGTCAACGGCACCGGCGCCGGGAACATCGCCCGCGCCGCGCATGCCGCCGGCGCGCGCGTCGTTCACGTCTCGACCGACTACGTGTTCCCCGGCGATGCGACCGAGCCGTACGTCGAGTCGGACCCGATCGGCCCGCGCTCGGCCTACGGGCGCTCGAAGCTCGCCGGCGAGCAGGAGGTCGCGATCGCGACGCCCGACCACGCGATCGCGCGCACCGCGTGGCTGTTCGGCGCGGGCGGGCGGAACTTCGTCGACACGATGCTGACGCTCGGCGCCGAGCGCGAGGAGCTGCGCGTCGTCGACGACCAGGTCGGCTGCCCGACGTGGACCGGGCATCTCGCGCCGGCCCTCGTCGCGCTCGCCGTGAGCCCGGCCACCGGCATCTTCCATGCGGCGGCCGCCGGCCGCGCGTCGTGGTTCGAGCTCGCCCGCGAGGCGCTCGCCGCCGTGGGCGCCGCATGCCGCGTCGAGCCGACGTCGACCGCCGAGTTCCCGCGCCCCGCGCCGCGCCCGGCCTTCAGCGTGCTGGAGACCGAGCGCGAGGCCGACGGCGTGCTGCTCCCCGACTGGCGCGCGGGCCTCGCCGCGCATCTCGCCCACGTCCACCTGACCACGGGAGGTCACCGATGAGGCTGCTCGTCTGCGGCGGGGCCGGGTTCATCGGCTCGAACTTCGTCCGCCAGCGCATCACCGATCACGGCGACGAGGTCGTCGTCCTCGACAAGCTCACGTACGCCGGGCGCCGGGAGAACCTCCAGGACGTCGAGCACGTCTTCGTCCACGGCGCGATCGAGGATCCGGCGAAGGTCGCCGAGGCGATCGACGGCGTCGATGCGGTCGTGAACTTCGCCGCCGAGACACACGTCGACCGCTCGATCGCCGAGCCCGACGCGTTCGTCAAGACGCACGCGCTGGGCACGTTCGTCCTGCTCGAGGCGGCCCGCGAGCGCGAGCTGCGCTATCTGCAGGTCTCGACCGACGAGGTCTACGGCTCGATCGAGGAGGGCTCGTTCACCGAGGAGAGCCCGCTGCGCCCCTCCTCGCCCTACAGCGCGACGAAGACCGGCGCCGACCTGCTCGTGCAGTCCTACGCGCACACGTTCGACATGGAGACCGTGATCTGCCGCGGGTCGAACAACTACGGCGACCACCAGTACCCCGAGAAGCTGATCCCGCTGATGATCCTCAACGCGCTGCACGGCGATCCGCTGCCCGTCTACGGGGACGGCCGGCAGGTGCGCAACTGGATCCACGCGAGCGACTTCGCCTCGGCGATCGGCCACGTGCTCGCCCACGGGGAGCGCGGCGAGGTCTACAACGCCGGCGGCCCCGACGAGTGCGCGAACCTCGAGGTCGTCGAGCGGATCATCGCGCTGACGGGCGCCGACCGCTCGCTGATCGAGTACGTCACGGACCGTCCGGGGCACGACCGGCGCTACTCGCTGTCGAGCGCCAAGGTCCGCGCGCTCGGCTGGGAGCCGCGGGTGCGCTTCGAGGAGGGCCTCGAGGCGACCGTCGCCTGGTATCGCGAGAACGCCTGGTGGTGGGAGCCGATCCGCTCCGGGGACTACCGCCAGTACTACGAGCGCCAGTACGGGCGCCCGCTCGGCTCCTGACGCGCCGGCGCTCAGAGCCGGCGCCGCGGGACCGGAGCCGGCTGCGACCACGCGCGGGACGGGAGGTCCGGCATCCGGCGTGCCGCCGCGGGCGCCTCGGTCGCGGCGCGCAGCCTAGGTCGCCGACGCGCCGAGGTCGCTGATCTTCCAGCGACCGGCCTGCTGCTCGAAGGTCATCGTGCGCGAGCGGTCGGTGCCCTTGTCGCTCGTGTTCTCGCGGACGACGGCGGTGGCGGTCGCGCCCTTGATCGCCACGGACTTCACGGTCAGGTCGACCGCGTCGGTGTCCTTGACCGCGTCGTCGACGGCGTCCGCGCAGCCCTTGCCCGTCGCGGCCGTCGCGATCTGCTGCTGAAGCTTCACGGTGATGAGGTCGCGGCAGATCTTCGCCCCGTCCTTGTCCTTCGCCGCCGACTGCAGATCCTCGACGGTCGTGGCGACGTCCTTCTGGGCGCCGTTGAAGTCCGAGGCGGAGTTCGAGCTCTTCGACCCGGCGCAGCCCGCCAGGACGAGGGCGGCGACGAGGGCGATCGATGCGGCCGTGCAGCGCATGGGCGGCGGAGCCTAGCGGCGATGCCACGTCGGGCGCCCGGCGGCTACGGTCGTCGCGGTGCCCGATCCGCTCGCACCCCAGCTCGCGCCGCTTCCGCCGGACCTCGCCGCACTCGAGCGTGAGATCACGACGTGCCGGCGCTGCCCGCGGCTCGTCGGCTGGCGCGAATCGGTCGCGCGCTGCAAGCGCGCGGCGTTCGCCGACGAGGACTACTGGGGGCGCCCCATCCCGGGGTTCGGCGATCCGGCGGCCCGCGTGGTCCTCCTCGGCCTCGCCCCCGCCGCACACGGGGCGAACCGCACCGGGCGCGTGTTCACCGGCGATCGCTCGGGCGACTTCCTGTTCGCCGCGCTGCACCGCAGCGGGTTCGCGAGCGCCCCGCGCAGCGACCATGCCGGCGACGGCCTGCGGCTCGATGGCGCCTGGATCGCGGCCGCGGTGCGCTGCGCGCCGCCCGCGAACCGCCCCACGCCGCAGGAGCGCGACGCGTGCCTTCCGTGGAGCGCACGCGAGCTCGCGCTGCTCCCGGACGCCCGCGTGATCGTCTGCCTCGGCGCGTTCGCCTGGGACGCCGCGCTGCGCCTGCGCGGCCCGGCCGGATTCCCGCCTGCCCGCCCGCGTCCGCGCTTCGGCCACGATCTGCCGTGGGACCCCGGCGAGCTCGGCGGGCCGCCGCTCCTCGGCTGCTTTCACCCGAGCCAGCAGAACACCTTCACCAGGCGGCTCACCCCCGCGATGCTCGACGCGGTGCTCGCACACGCGCGCGCGCTCGCGAGCGCATGAGGCCCGCGCCGGCCGGCGGTCGCGCGAGGGGTACGCTCGAGGCTGCCGCCATGCCGTTGTCCGCCTTCACTCCCGAGGTTCGCGACTGGTTCGCACGCGCGTTCGCCGCGCCGACGGCCGCACAGGAGCAGGCGTGGCCCGCGATCGCCGCGGGTGAGCACGTCCTCATCAGCGCGCCGACAGGGTCGGGCAAGACGCTCGCGGCGTTCCTCTGGGGGATCGACCGGCTCGTCGTCCGATCCGCTCCCGGAGGGCGAGCGGCGCACGCGGCTCGTCTACGTCTCGCCGCTGAAGGCGCTCGCCTACGACGTCGACCGCAACCTCGTCGTCCCGATCCGCGGTGTGGGCGCCGACGTGACCGTCGGCGTCCGCACGGGCGACACACCGCAGCGCGAGCGCGCGCAGATGCGCCGCGCACCCGCCGGACATCCTCATCACGACGCCGGAGTCGCTCTACCTCATGCTCACGAGTGGCGCGCGCGAGATCCTGCGCGACGTCGAGGCGGTCATCGTCGACGAGATCCACGCCGTCGCCGGGACCAAGCGCGGGTCGCACCTGGCGCTGACGCTCGAGCGGCTCGCCGCGCTGCAGCACGACGGGCGCGATCCGCAGCGCATCGGCCTGTCCGCCACGCAGAACCCGCTCGAGGAGATCGGACGCTTCCTCGTCGGCCCCCGGCGCAGCGTGCACGCTCGTCGACGTCGGCGTGCGAAAGGAGCTCGACCTGCGCATCCACGTACCGGTCGAGTCGATGGTCGAGCCCGATCAGACGCCCGCCGGCGCGCAGGCCCCGGACCTCGCGCCCGTGGTCGACGGGGCCGCCACACGCCGCTCGATCTGGCCGGCGATCTACCCGGAGATCCTGCGGCTCGTCGAGGCGCACACCTCGACGATCGTGTTCGTCAACAACCGCCGCGGGGCCGAGCGGCTCGCGCTGCGGCTCAACGAGCTGCGCAACGCGGGCCCGGGCGACACCGAGGACGCGGCCGGACGCACCGTACGTCGAGATCGCCCGCGCCCACCACGGCTCGCTCGCGCGCGAGGAGCGCACGGTCATCGAGGAGCAGCTCAAGCGCGGCGAGCTGCCGTGCCTGGTCGCGACGTCGTCGCTCGAGCTCGGCATCGACATGGGCGCGGTCGACCTCGTGATCCAGGTCGAGTCGCCGAAGTCCGTCTCGCGCGGGCTGCAGCGCATCGGGCGCGCCGGGCACGGTGTCGGGGAGCGCAGCGCGGGCCGGATCTTCCCGAAGTTCCGCGCCGACCTGCTCGAGTGCGCGGTCGTCGCACGGCTCATGCGCGAAGGTCGGATCGAGCCGACCGTCGTGCCGCGCAACGCGCTCGACGTGCTCGCCCAGCAGATCGTCGCGATCGCCGCCGCCGCCGGCGAGGACGAGCCGGTGTCGATCGACGATCTGCCACGCGCTCGTCACCGCGCACCCACTCCTACGCCGAGCTCCCGCGCGAGCTGCTCGAGAACGTCCTCGACATGCTCGACGGGCGCTACCCGTCGCAGGAGTTCGCCGAGCTGCGCCCGCGCATCGTCTGGGACCGCGTCGCCGACACGATCCGCGCGCGCCAGGGCGCCGGCCGCCTGGCGATCACGAACGCGGGCACGATCCCCGACCGCGGCCTGTACGCCGTCGTGCTGCCCGACGGGCGCCGCGTCGGCGAGCTCGACGAGGAGATGGTCTACGAGGCGCGGCCGGGGCAGACGTTCCTGCTCGGCGCCTCGAGCTGGCGCATCGAGGAGATCGGCCGCGACCGCGTGATCGTCACACCCGCTCCGGGAGCCCCGGGCGCGGTGCCGTTCTGGCGCGGCGACGGCATCGGGCGCCCGAAGGAGCTCGGCGAGCGAGATCGGGGCGTTCGCGCGCACGGCGCTCGAGCTCGGGCCCGGCGCGCTCGAGCGCGACTACGACCTCGACGCCCTCGCCGCCCGCAACCTCATCGACTTCCTGCGCGAGCAGCAGGACGCCACGCGGGTCATCCCGAGCGACCGCACGATCGTCGTCGAGCGCTTCCGCGACGAGATCGGCGACTGGCGGCTGTGCGTGCTCTCGCCGTACGGCGGCCGCGTGCACGCCGCCTGGGGGCTCGCGCTGAGCGCCCGCCTGCGCGAGCAGCTACGGCCTCGAGTCCGACGCGATCTGGTCGGACGAGGGGATCATCGTGCACCTCCCCGACGCCGACGAGCCGCCGGGCGCCGAGCTCGTGCTGCTCGACCCGGACACGCTCGAGGACGAGGTCGTCGCCGAGCTCGGCGCGAGCGCGCTCTTCGGTGCGCGGTTCCGCGAGAACGCAGCACGCGCACTGCTGATCCCGCGCGCATACCCCGGTCGCCGCACGCCGCTCTGGCAGCAGCGCCTGAAGGCCCAGTCGCTGCTCGAGGTCGCGCGGCGCTACGCCGACTTCCCGATCGTCCTGGAGACCTACCGCGAGTGCCTGCGCGACGTCCTCGACGTCCCGGGCCTCCAGGAGCTCCTGCGCGCGCTGCATTCGCGGGAGCTCTCGCTCGTCGAGGTCGAGACGCCGACCGCCTCGCCGTTCGCGAGCGCGCTGCTGTTCGACTACGTCGCGACGTACATGTACGAGGGCGACACGCCGAACGCCGAGCGCCGCGCTGCGGCGCTGTCGCTCGACCGCGACCTGCTGCGCGAGCTGCTCGGTCAGGAGGAGCTGCGCGATCTCATCGACCCCGGGGCGCTCGACGAGGTCGAGGCCGACCTGCAGCACCGCTCGGACCGCACGCGTGCGAGCTCGAGCGACGCGCTCGGCGACGTCCTGCGCCGCGCTCGGCGACCTGACGAGCGCCGAGGCGCAGGACCGCGTGCTCGCGGGCCTCGACGCCGCCGCGTTCCTCGAGACGCTGCGCCGCGAGCGCCGCGCGATCACCGTGCGCCTCGCCGGCGAGGAACGCTGGATCGCCGCCGACGACGCCGGCCTCTACCGCGACGCGCGTCGGCTGCGTTCCGCCGGGCGGGCTGCCCGGAGGCGTTCCTGGCCGACGTGGCGACCGGGCTCGAGCAGCTCGTCGCGCGCTACGCGCGCACGCACGGGCCGTTCACGAGCGCCGAGGTGCGCCGGCGCTACGGCGTGGACGCCTCGAGCGCGCTGGCGCGCGCTGGAGGCGCGCCGGCGACGCTCGTGCGCGGCGAGCTGCGCCCCGGCGGGCAGCGAGCGCGAGTGGTGCGACGCCGACGTGCTGCGGCGCCTGCGCCGCGCCTCGCTCGCCGTGCTGCGTCGCGAGATCGAGGCCGTGGACCGCCGCGCGCTCGCGAGCTTCCTGCCGAGCTGGCAGGGCGTCGACCGCCAGCCGGGCCGGTCGGGCGCCGGGGTCGACCGCCTGCGCGAGGCGCTCGTGCCGCTCCAGGGGCTCGCGCTGCCCGGCCGACGTCTGGGAGCGCGACGTCCTGCCGCGGCGCCTCGGCGCCTATTCGCCGGCCTGGCTCGACCAGCTGACGGCGGGCGGCGAGGTCGTCTGGGTCGGCGCCGGCGCGCTCGGGCGCACCCGCGGGCGCGTGGCGCTGTACTTCCGCGACGATGCGACGGCGATCGGGCGACCCGGTGGCCGCGGCCCGGCGGCGCGAGCCGCCGGCCGAGCCCGTGCACGAGGCGATCCGCAGGCGCCTGGCGGCCGCGCCGTGCTTCTTCACCGATCTGCTCGCCGAGCTCACGGCGTTCGCGCCCGAGGAGCTGGCGGAGGCGCTCTGGGACCTCGTCTGGGCGGGCGAGGCGACGAACGACGCGTTCGCGCCGCTGCGCGCCCCGAGGCTCACGCTCGCCCGGGCGCAGCGCGCCGACGCGCGGCGCGGCCGCCCGCCCGCCGCGCGGCGCTTCGGCGACCCGGCGCAGCGCCGCGCAGCCGACGGTGCAGGGCCGCTGGTCGCTCACGACGCCGCTCTTCGGAGCGCCCGCGCCCGGGCCGGTTCCGCCCGAGCGCCGGCGCGTGCTCGCCGAGCTGCTGCTCGAGCGGTACGGGATCCTCACCCGCGAGCAGGTGCTCGCCGAGGGCGTCCCCGGCGGGTTCTCGATCCTCTACGACGCGCTCTGCGACCTCGAGACGCTCGGCGTCTGCCGGCGCGGGTACTTCGTCGAGGGCCTCGGCGGCGCGCAGTTCGCGCTGCCCGGCGCGGTCGAGCGCCTGCGCGCCCAGCGCGCGCCGGACGACCCGTCCGGCGGCGAGGAGTCCCCGCCGATCGTGCTCGCCGCGACCGACCCCGCACAACCCTACGGCGCCGCGCTGAAGTGGCCGGCCCGCGCGAGCGAGGACGAGCCGGGCGCCTCCGCGCGGCGCCCGCAGCGGGTCGCCGGCGCCTACGTCGTCCTGGCCGGCGCCGAGCCCGTCCTGTATGTCGAGCGCGGCGGCCGCGGGCTGCAGATGCTCGCCGGCGACGACCCGCGGATCGAGGCCGCGCTCGACGCGCTCGCCCGGTTCGTGACCGAGGGACCCACGCGCGCTGCGCCTGCAGGTCGAGCGGGTCGACGGCGAGCCGGTCGTCGGCTCCCCGTGGGAGACGCGGCTCGTCGAGGCCGGCTTCCGCCAGGGTCCGCGCCGGCTGACGCTGAGCGCCTAGGCACCCCTGCCGCGCAGACGGTCGACGGCCCGTCCGACGGCCGCCATGGCGCGGAAGCGCCGGGTGGCGCGCAGCTCGGCGTCGGCGCGCCGTAGGGCCTCGGCGTGCTCCTGCAGCTCTTCGGCGCGCAGCCGCTCGCGGGCGAGGCTGTCGGCGACGTCGGTCAGCTCGTTCATGAACCAGCGCGCCCGCGCCTCGGCGGCCCAGTGCAGGTCGGCGAGCCGTCGCAGCTCGCCGATCGCCCCGCGCTCGATCGACGGCGCACGCGGAAGCCGGCGAGCGCCGCGCCGAGCGCGGCGGCGTGCTCGACGGCGTCGTGGTTCGCTGCGCGCGAGGCAGCGCGCGACCTCGCCGCGCTCCGGCGCGTAGGCGAGCAGCGCGCGGCGCAGCGCGCCGGCATCGAGCGCGTGCCCGAAGGCCAGCGCCGTGAAAGCCCACCGCCTCGAGGACCGGGTAGGTCTGCTCGTCGACCCAGCCGTCCCAGCCCTGATGATCGAGCACGAAGGTCGGGCGTCCTGACATCATCGCCTCGAGCGCTGAGCGCCCGTAGGCAAGGACCGCGTCGGCCTCGCCGATCGCGCGCTGCGGATCGACGCTGAAAGCCCTCGCCGTACGCCCGATGACGCGCGCCCGGGCGCCGACGGACGCGATCGCCTCGAGGACCGCCTCGCGCGGCGCGCCGCGGAGCTGGTTGCCGAGCACGAGCACCTCGCGCATCGCGGAGCGGGGCGTCCCGCGCGGACGAAAGCGGAACGAGTCGATCGGCTGGCGCAGCCGCAGGACCGGCGGTGGCGCGGCCAGCCCCGCGATCCGGGCGCCGACGCGGTCGTTCATGACGACCGCGAGCTGCACGACCGCGGGGAGCTGCGGCGGCATCGCCTCGTCGAAATCCGCGCCGTGGGCGACGAACGCCTGCGGCACGCCCGGATGCCGCTCGGCCTGCTCGAACGCCGTCATCGCGTCCTGGGCCAGCAGGACGTCAGGGTCCTCGCCGCCGGGCTCGACCACGGCCACGCCGAGCTCGCGGGTCGCGTCGGCCATCGGCCCGCGGTCCGGCGAGGCGATCCGGACGTCGTGGCCCTGCCGCAGCAGCGCGAGCGCGACGCGTCTGGGTGTACGTCGCGGCCCCGTTGGGCTGGTCGTAGTGCGCGATGCCGATCGTGATCCTCATCGCAGCACGATCCCGAGGTCGGTGGTCGCGAGCTCCGCCGGCGAGCCGGTGAGCCCCACGCCGAGCGCCCCCGCCGCGAGGAGGCCGTCATCGCCCGGCCAGACCGTGACCGAGGCCACGCCCGATCGCTGCGCGAGGGCCGCGGCGGCCACGCGCCCGACGCGGCCCGCCCCTGCGACGAGGTAGCGGCCCGTCGGCACGTCCGGTCGCGTGGCACGGGCGGGTGTGTCCGGTCCCGGCAGCTCGGGTGCGCGGGCGTCCGACATCGGCTGCAGCCTAGCCGCGCCCCGCTGAGCGTTCAGCACACGCCAAGGGCAGCAAGGACCTCCAGGTCGCTGCGCATGATGCGGATCCGCGGGTTGCGTGGGACGCTCGGCATCGCTCCTCCGCCGAGGATGACGACGACGTCGCCGGAGCGCGCGAGTCCCAGCGCACGCTCGATCGCGACGGCGCGGTCGTCGACGACGACCGCGTCCGGACCGGCCTCCGCGACGAGCTCGGGATCGGCGGCGGCGTCCGCGCCGTCGAGCCGCCGGGCGACCCCCGTGAGGATGGGCACGTCGGCATGGTGGCGCATGACGCGGCCGAGCTCACGGGCATGAGCGCCCGCGTAGCGGCGTGAGGCGCCCACCATCGCGATCACCCGCCCCGAGCCCGCCGTGTCCCGCAGCGCCACGAGGACGTCGCGGACCCCGTCCGCGTTGTGCGCGTGGTCGACGACGAGCCGGGCCCCACCGGCCAGCGCGAAGCGCTCGTAGCGACACGGCGGGAGCAAGGCGCCGCGCAGCCGCTCCTCGAGGACCGCGGGTGAGGCGCCGAGCAGCAGGCCGAGGGCGACGGCGGCGGGCGCACAGCGCGCGTAGGGACCCGGGAGGTCGGCGTCCACCCGAACGGGTTCCCGCGGCGTGGCGACGACGAGCACGCCGTCGTCGCCCGTCCCGGCAAGCCGGACGTCCGCCTCGGGATGCGCGCCGAATGTCAGGACGCGGCCGGCACGCGCGGCGACGTCCACGGCCGCGCGGCGGCCCGCCGGGTCGTCGATCCCGATCGCGGCGGCGGGGACCGCGCGGGGACCGCGCATGAGCATCCGGCGCTTGCAGGCCTCGTAGTCGGCGGGATCCGGGTGACGGTCCTGATGGTCATGGCCGACGCACGTCAGCACGGCGGCGTCGGGCAGGAACGCCGGGCAGCGCTCGAGCTGGTAGCTCGAGGCCTCGACGATCGCCGGGCGCGTCGCATCGCCGCCCAGCGCGCTGAGCGGCGGCCCGAATTCCGTGTTCCCCGCGATGCCCTCGGCCGCCGGCCCGGCGCCCACGAGCAGCCGCAGCAGTTCCGCGACCGTCGACTTCCCGTTCGTCCCGGTGACGCCGACCACCGCCCGCTGGGTCAGCCGCCACCCGAGGTCGAGCTCGTCGAGCACAGGGCGCCCCGCCTCGAGCGCCGCACGGAGGACCGGGTCCTCCGGCGGCATGCCCGGCGAGACGACGACGCACGCGGCCCGCTCGGTGGCGGCCGCGGCGGGACCACGGGCGGTGCCGAGGATCGTCACGCCGAGCGCAGCCAGCCGCTCGCGCGCTCCCGCCGCGAGCAGGCCGCTTTCGCCCGGCCAGACGGTGACCTGCGCGGGGCCGGCATGCGCAGCGAGCGCCGCGGCCGCCGCCTGTCCGGCACGACCCGCGCCGGCGACGAGGTACGGCCCATCGGGGACCGCCGGCCGTGCGCCGCGGACGATCACGGGGCGCTCGCTGCGAGACCGGGTCACGATCGGCGAGGTGCGAGGGGCCACGCGCATGACCCTAGCCCTACGGCACCTTCTTCCCCGGGTTGAAGATCCCGTCGGGATCCAGCGCGTCCTTGATCGCGCGCTGCGCGGCGACCGCCGCCGGCGACCACTGGTGGCGCAGCCAGCCGTTCTTCAGCACGCCGATGCCGTGCTCGCCGCTGACGGTGCCGCCGAGACGCACCGCCATCGCCAGCAGCTCGTCCGCCGCCGCGTGGGCGCGGCGCACCGCGAGCTCGTCGCGCTGGTCGAGGAGGAACGTCGAATGGAGGTTCCCGTCGCCGGCGTGCCCCCACGAGCACGCCTCGAGGCCGTGCGCGGTGCCGATCCGCACGGTCTCCTCGATCGCCTCGGCGAGCCGGTCGACGGGCACGGCGATGTCGTCCGAGAGCTTGCCCGCCGAGCTCGGCGGTCACCGCGAGCCCGACGCCGTCGCGCCAGCGCCAGAGCTCGGCCGGATTCGGCGGAGCGACCGGCGCGCCGAGCGCGTCGTCCGCCAGCGCCTCGAGCAGCGCGTCGCGGTCGGCCTCGCCGGTGTCGGCCTCGGCGAGGACGAGGAACCCCGCCCCGTCCGGCATCCCGCCGGGAAATCCGGCGCCCGCGATGCGCAGCGTCCCCGCGTCGAGGTACTCGATCGCGGTCGGGATCGGCCCCGCCGCCATCAGGCGCGTGATCGCCTCGGCGCCGTGCGCGACGTCCGCGTAGAACGCGGCGACCGGGAGCGCGGCGGCGGGTGCCGGGATCAGTCGCAGCCAGACCGCCGTGATGATCCCGAGCGTCCCCTCGGATCCGACGAGCAGCCCGCGCAGGTCGTACCCGGCGACGTCCTTGCGCGTCGCGCCGCCGACGCGCACGAGCTCGCCGGGCGCGAGCACGGCCTCGATGCCCGTCACCCACTGGCCGGTGACCCCGTACTTGAAGCAGTGTGGGCCGCCGGCGTTCGTCGCGACATTGCCGCCGATCTGCGAGGACTCGGCGGCGCCCGGGTCCGGCGGGAAGCACAGGCCGTTCTCGCGAGCGAGCCGCTGCACGGTCGCCGTGGTCACGCCGGCCTCGACCTCCATGCGCCACTGGAGCGGGTCGAGCGCGCGCACCTTGCGCAGGCGCTCGAGCCCGAGCACGATCCCGGAGCCGCGCGGGACCGCACCGCCCGCCCAGCCCGTCCCGCCGCCGCGCGGCACGATCGGCACGCCGTTCTCGCAGCACCACGCGACGACGGCCGCGACCTCGTCGGCGTCTCCCGGGAGGACGACCGCCTCGGCGACGCCGCGCACGGCGCTGAACGCGGTCTGGTCCGTCGTGTGAACCGGATCGTCACCGGGGAGGACGTGCTCGTCGCCCACCAGGCGGGCCAGATCGGCGCGCATCTGCGCAACGTACCCTGGATCGCAGCCGTTCACCGAGCAGCCATGCCCGAAGGCGACACCATCCACCACGCTGCGAACCGGATCCGTCCGGTGCTCGCGGGCCGCGTGCCCGACGAGATCCGCACGCCGCACCCGCGATTCGCGCGCGACCGCTGGCCCGAGCGGCTCGCCGGCCGCGCCGTCACCGCGGTGGACGCCCATGGCAAGCACCTGTTCCTGCGCTTCGAGGGCGGGCTCACGCTCCACTCGCACCTGCGGATGACCGGCGCCTGGGGCGCCTACCGTCACGGCCGGCGCTGGCGGCGCGCTGCGCGGCGCGCGTGGCTCGTCCTGCGAGCCGGGGATCACGAGGTCGTGCAGTTCGACGGGCCGGTCCTCGAACTGCTGACCGCGGCGCGCACGCGCACGGACCCGCGCCTGGCCGGCCTCGGACCGGACGTGCTCGCACCGGTGCTCGACACGGGCGCGATCCTGCGGCGCCTGCGCGAGGACGACCCGACGCGCCCGATCGGCGATGCGCTCCTGGACCAGCGCACGGTGGCGGGGCTCGGGAACATCTGGCGGGCCGAGGGCTGCTGGGAGGGCGAGGTGGACCCATGGCGACCGGCGGGCTCCGTCGCGGACGACGAGGTGCGTGCGATCCTCGAGCGCGTGCGCCCGCGCATGCAGGCCTCGGCCCTCCACGGGATGCGGGCGCGCGAGGACCGCGTCTACGGGCGCGCCGGAGCTCCGTGCCCGCGCTGCGGCGGCGAGATCCTCGCGCGCGGGCAGGGAGACGACAACCGCACGGCGTATTGGTGCCCGGGATGCCAGCGATGACCTCCGCCCCGCGAGCCAAGCGCGTCGGGCACAAGGGCGCCGATCACATCGCGCCCGGCAACACGCTCGAGAGCTTCGCCGCGGCGCTCGCCCACGACGTCGACATGATCGAGTTCGACGTGCTGCCCGAGCGCCTCGACGGCACGGGCGAGCTGCTGCTCGCGCACGACTACGAGGACGCCTCGCGGCCGGCGCCCCGTGACGCTCGACGAGGGCCTCGCCCACATGGCCGAGCCCGCGTACGCGGGGGTCGAGCTCGACGTGGACCTCAAGCTCCCCGGGTACGAGGAGCGCGTGATCGCCGCGCTGCGCGCGCACGGCCTGGCCGAGCGCGCGCTGATCTCGACGATGGAGCCCGCAAGCCTCCGCGCGATCCGCGCAGTTGGCGCCGGACCTGCGGCTCGGGCGCTCGTTTCCGCGTGTGCGCCGCGACTACACGAAGCACCCGGTCTACCGCTGGCCCGCCTACGCGCTCGTCGCCTACTGGCGCCGCCGGCTGCCCGGCGTCGTCGGCGCGCAGCTGCGCGCGGGGGAGATCGACGCGCTCATGTGCCACTGGGCGTTCGTGACCGGCACGCTGAACGACGCGGTGCGCGATGCCGGGGGCGACCTCTACGTGTGGACCGTCGACGACGCGCAGCGCATCGCCGCGCTCGAGCGGCTCGGGGTGCACGGCATCATCACGAACGACCCGCGGCTGTTCGACCTCTGAGCACGGCGCTCAGCGCTGCACGACGCACTGCGCGGCCGACGTGCCGCCGGCCTGCTCGGCGTGACCGGCGGTCGTCTTGAGGCTCGCCCGCCGGCGCACGCGCGCGCCGCGGCGCCACTGCAGGTCGACGACCC
Source organism: uncultured Actinomycetes bacterium (assembly GCA_963787935.1). GTDB lineage: Bacteria > Actinomycetota > Thermoleophilia > Solirubrobacterales > Solirubrobacteraceae > F1-60-MAGs163. The sequence goes on from CAWBEV010000004.1 coordinate 91,025, forward strand.
CGCGCAGCACGAGCCGGCGGCCCGCGCTCGGCGGCGCGAACGTGAACGTCGTGCCGCCGCGGACGCGGGCGCGGCCCGATCCCAGGCGCGTCCAGCCGCCGTCCCCGCCGGCCTGTGCCAAGCGCCAGACGGAGGCGCCCGCGTCGTAGTACTGGATCCGCACGCGCATCCACTGAGCGCCGGGGCCCGCGGGCATCGCGACGCGCACGCCGACCGCGCCCGGGCGCTGCGCTGCATCGCAGAGATTCACCGTCGCCCACGGCCGCGCGGAGGTCGCGGCGGGCGCCGCGGCCGGCGCCGCGCCGAGGAGCACCGGGACGAGCAGGAGCGCGAGACGGGGACGCATCACCGTGACGGTATCGGCACATCGGCGCGCCGCTCCAGGTGCTCCGTCGCCGAGACGGGTGGATAGGCTCCGCGGCGATGGCCGCCGGCACCGACGACACCCAGCAGCTCCTGGCGGGCGTGCCCGTCTTCGAGATGCTCGCCGAGGCCGACCTGCGCCGCGTGGCCGAGGTCGCCGTGCCGCGCACGCTTCCAGCGCCAGCACGTGATCTTTCGCGAGGGCGACAACAGCGACACGTGTTACGTCGTGCGCACCGGCGCCGCGCGGGCCGTGCGCGAGCACCCGGACGGGCGCTCGATCACGCTCGCGCACTTCGGCCCCGGCGACATCTTCGGCGAGCTCGCGATGTTCGACGACGAGCGCCGCTCGGCGACCGTCGAGGCGCTCGAGGACATGGAGGCGATCGCGATCCTCGGCTCCGACATGCGACGCCTGCTGCGCGAGCACCCCGAGATCTCCTCGAAGCTCGTGATCTCGCTCGGGCGCCGGCTGCGCGACGCGAACGAGCGCCTCGCGCGCCAGTCCTTCCAGACGGTGCAGAGCCGCGTCGCGGTCGTGCTCAGCGAGCTCGTCGAGCAGGCGCAGGCCGAGGGCCAGGGCGAGCGCGACGTCGCGGTGAAGATCACACAGGCCGACGTCGCGCAGCTCGCCGGATCCTCGCGCGAGTCCGCCAGCCGGTTCATGGCGACGCTCGAGCGGGCGGGCGTCATCAAGCAGGGCCGCGGGCGCATCATCGTTCACGATCCGGCGGCGCTCGCCGGCTACGTCTACTGAGCCGCCCGACCGCGCCATGCCCTCGAGCACCGAGCGGGAGTTCTCGGCCGGCGGCGTCGTCGTGCGGCGCGCCTCCGGCGGCCCCGAGTGCGTCGTGATCGTGCCCAGCCGTCCCGCGGCGAGCGGCGCCCCGGTGCTCGCGCTGCCGAAGGGCCACCCCGAGCCCGGCGAGAGCGCCGAGCAGGCAGCCCGCGCGAGGTGCGCGAGGAGACCGGCGTCGAGACCGACGCCGTCGCAGCCGCTCGGCGAGGTCCGCTACTGGTACCAGCGCGACGGGCACCGGATCGCGAAGGTCGTGCGGTTCTTCCTGCTCCGGCACCGCACCGGGGACCCCGCGCTCCATCACGACGCAGAGATCGAGAACGCCCGCTGGATGGCGCTCGACGAGGCGCGCACCGCGCTGACCTACCCCGGCGAGCGGCGAATGGCCGACCTGGCGCTGTCGCAGCTGCGCGGCGTCGAGTAGGGTTGCCGCCGCGTGCAGGTCCTGAACTTCTACTCGACGATCTTCGCCGATCAGCTGCGCCGCGGCCGCAAGACGGCCACGATCCGGCTCGGGGACAAGTCGCACAAGTACCGCAAGAACCAGGCGGTGCTCGTGACGATCGGCTACCAGTACTCGCCGCGCGAGAAGATCTTCGAGGCGGTCATCGACCAGGTCGAGGTCAAGCGCGTGCGCGACCTCTCACCGCGCGACATCGAGCACGACAACCCCGAGTTCCGCCGCCACGACGAGCTGATCCACTTCCTCGAGCAGATCTACGGGCGCCCGGTGACGATCGACGACATCGTGACGGTCGTGCGCTTCTCGCAGATCGTCGAGAACCCGCAGAGCTTCACCGACGCCCGCCTGGGCATCGGCGGCGCCCAGAACTGACCCCGAGCGCGCCGCGCTACGCGGTCCCGGGCGGCGGCGCCCACCCGGGCGGCGCGACCGACGCGGCGCCCCCGACGCCCAGCGGCGCCTCCGGCGCACCCGCGAGCGTCGCGCCGAACGCGGCGGCAGCAGCAGGTGCGGGCGCCGCCGCGGGTGTCGCAGCGCGCGACGGGCGTCCGGTCAGCAGGCCGCCGGCGATCATCAGCACGCCGCCGAGCGCGGCGACCCAGATGCCGAAGCGGACCGACACGAGGTCGCTCCATCCCGGCGGCGCCGAGGCCCGGCCGGCGCGACGACGTGGTAGAGCGCGATCGCGAGCACGACGGTCCCGAGCGCGCGACGAGGCGGCCGGCGACCTGCGGCTCGATGCGCACGCCGCTGATCCCCCCGGCGACGGCCAGCGCGAACAGCAGCGCGGCGCCGCCGCGATCGCCAGCGCGACGTCGCCGCCGCTCATGACCTGCCAGCCGTTGCCGGTGATCTCGTTCGGCAGCGCGGCGGCGAGGCCCTGGAAGACCGCGCCGAAGGCCTGCTGGAGCGCGCCGGCGGGCGTCGCGGGCGCGCCCGTCTGCGCGCCCGCGCCGGCCATGCCGGCGAGCGCGTCGCGCAGCGCCTGCGGAAGGCGGATCGATGTACCAGGGCAGCCACAGCGAGGCGAGCGCGACGGCCGCGCCCGCGGCGCCCGCGAGCAGCCCCGCGGGGCGGAGGAACGGGAGGAGGGCATGGGACCCCATCGGCGCGCGGTGCGCAGCGACGCAGTGCGTGCCCGCCGCGGCTGGCCGAATGGCGGAGAACGCGCTGGCGCGTTGGCACTCGGGCGGCGGGAGTGCCAGGCCGGCTGGCACCGATCTCAGTGACGCTTGTATCATGCTGACCGCGCTGGCACTCTCCCTGACTGAGTGCCAATCTCATGCGCTGACCTGCAGCACACTACCGCAATCCAGACCTGACGGAGGTCTTCCCAGATGAAGCTCAAGCCCCTTGGCGATCGGCTGATCGTGCGGGCGATCGACGAGGAGGAGACGACGGCCAGCGGCCTCGTCCTCCCCGACACCGCGAAGGAGAAGCCGCAGAAGGGCACGATCGTCGCCGCCGGCGACGGCCGCTGGGACGAGGACGGCGAGAAGCGCATCCCGCTCGACGTCAAGACCGGCGACGTCGTCCTCTACAGCAAGTACGGCGGCACCGAGATCAAGGTCGACGGCGAGGACCTGCTGGTCCTGCGCGAGAGCGACGTCCTCGCGGTCGTCGAGTCCTAAGCCCTCAAGGAGAACCTGAAACCACATGGCTCACAAGGAACTGAAGTTCGACGCGGCCGCACGCAAGGCCCTCGAGGCCGGCGTCGACGCCGTCGCCAACGCCGTCAAGGTGACGCTCGGCCCCAAGGGTCGCTACGTCGTCATCGACAAGAAGTTCGGCGCCCCCACGATCACGAACGACGGCGTCACCATCGCCCGTGAGATCGAGGTCGAGGACCCGTTCGAGAACCAGGGCGCGCAGCTCGTCCGCGAGGTCGCCACGGCGACCAACGACGTCGCCGGTGACGGCACGACGACCGCCACCGTCCTCGCCCAGGCGATCGTTCGCCAGGGCCTGAAGAACGTCGCCGCCGGCGCCCAGCCGCTCGCGCTCAAGCGCGGCATCGAGATCGCCGTCAACGCGATCGTCGACGGCATCGAGAAGCAGTCCAAGGAGGTCACCGGCAAGGACCAGATCGCGCGCGTCGCGACGATCTCGGCCGGCGACGACGAGATCGGCGACGTCATCGCCGACGCGATCGAGAAGGTCGGCAAGGACGGCGTCGTGAACGTCGAGGAGGGCCAGACGTTCGGCATGGACCTCGAGTTCACCGAGGGCATGCAGTTCGACAAGGGCTACATCTCGCCGTACATGGTCACCGACCAGGACCGCATGGAGGCCGTGCTCGAGGATCCGTACATCCTCATCGCCAACCAGAAGATCGGCTCCGTCCGCGACGTGCTGCCGGTCCTCGAGGCCGTCATCCAGTCCGGCAAGTCGATCCTGCATCATCGCCGAGGACGTCGAGGGCGAGGCCCTCGCGACGCTCGTCGTGAACAAGCTGCGCGGCACCTTCACCGGCGTCGCGGTCAAGGCGCCGGGCTTCGGCGACCGCCGCAAGCGCATGCTCGAGGACATCGCGATCCTCACCGGCGGCGAGGTCATCACCGAGGAGATGGGCCTGAAGCTCGAGAACACGCAGATCTCGCAGCTCGGGCGCGCCCGTCGCGTCGTCGTCAGCAAGGACACGACGACGATCGTCGACGGCAACGGTGACGCGGCGCCATCAAGGGCCGCATCAACCAGATCAAGACCGAGGTCGAGAACACCGACTCGGACTTCGATCGCGAGAAGCTCCAGGAGCGCCTCGCCAAGCTCTCCGGCGGCGTCGCCGTCGTGAAGGTCGGCGCGGCCACCGAGACGGAGATGAAGGAGAAGAAGCACCGCGTCGAGGACGCCCTCCAGGCGACCCGCGCGGCGCTCGAGGAGGGCATCGTCCCCGGCGGCGGCGTCGCGCTGCTGCAGGCGTCGAAGAGCGTCAACGTCGAGGCCATCGAGGACGAGGACGAGCGCACCGGCGCACGCATCGTCCTGCGCGCCGTCGAGGAGCCGCTCCGTCAGATCGCGGAGAACTCGGGCTCGAGGGCTCGGTCGTCATCGCGGACGTCGCCGAAGGCGAAGAAGGGCTTCGGCCTGAACGCCGCGACCGGCGAGATCGTCGACCTCGTCGAGGACGGCGTCATCGACCCGGCGATGGTCACGCGCTCGGCGCTGCAGAACGCCGCCTCGATCGCGAAGAACATCCTCACGACCGAGGCGATCATCGCCGAGATCCCCGAGCCGGCGGGCGCCGGCGGCGGCGGCATGCCCGACATGGGCGGCATGGGCGGCATGATGTAGGAGCGTTCGTCTTCGGACGAGCGGTTCCAGTGAGGCCCCGGCGCACGCCGGGGCCTCACGCAATTCTGGGCCCGGGCGGCCGATCGCGGTGCAGCGGCACGCGGGTCGCTAGCGTCCCCGCGATGCCGACGCTGCGCCTCGCCACCGTCGCCGACGCGCCCGTGATCGCCGACCTGATGCTCGCGGGCATGGCCACGTACTCCGCCTTCGCGCCCGCCGGCTGGGCACCGCCGGCGCGCGCGGACGAGCTCGCACGGATCGCGGCGCGCATGGCGGTCTCCGGGACCTGGTGCCTGCTCGCCGAGGAGGACGGCGCGCCGCTCGGCCACGTGGCATTCCTGCCGGGCCCGCACGCGCGCCCGCCGACGGGCGACAGCCGGCTCGCGCACCTCTGGATGCTGTTCGTCGCCGAGCGCGCGTGGGGCACCGGCCTGGCGACCGAGTTGCTGCGGCGCGCGGTCCGCGAGGCCCGCCTGCGCGGCTACGCGCACATGCGCCTCTTCAGCGCCGCGCGCCAGGGCCGCGCGCGGCGCTTCTACGAGCGCCAGGGCTGGTCGCTCGCCGGCGAGGCCTTCGACGACCCGGCGCTCGGCCTGGCGATCGTCGAGTACCGCCTCGAGCTGGGGTGACCGACGAGCCGCGGAACGGCGTGCGCGACTCGACGCCCGAGCGGTTCCGGGGCCGAAGCGCTCAGCGGACGCCGCGCTCGGCGCGGCGCATCTGCGCGTCGCCCAGAGCCACATGAGCAGCGTGATCGCCAGCGACGCGGCGAACGCGTAGAGCACCTTCGTCGGGCTCGCCGGAGATGAACCCGCGGCCCGCGTCGATGATCAGCGTGATCGGGTTGATCGACGCCGCGCCCTTGAGCCAGCCCGTGAGCAGCGCGAGCGGGACGTAGACCGGCGCGAGGAACAGCAGCACGAAGATCGGCGTCTGCATGAACGAGCCGATGTCGACCGACTGATAGCGGAACGCCAGGCCGATCGTCCACAGCGAGCACGCGATGTTCAGCAGCGCCGCCGAGCGCGACGAGGCCGATGACCTGCAGCGACGGTGCCCTGGACGTCCATGCCGGTCGCCAGCGCGAGCGCCCAGAGGATCACGCCGATCACGGCGTAGCGCACGAGGCCCGCGAGCACGTAGCCGACGACGATGCCCAGGCGCCGTGGGGCGCCGAGCATGAGCCGCCGCGCGAAGCCGCTCTCATAGTCCTCGGCGAGCCGGTAGCCGGTGAAGATGCCGCCGAACGCGGCCATCTGGAGAAAGACGAACACGAACTGGAACGCGGTGTAGCCCGCGGCGAACGTCGAAGCCGGGGACGTTCGAGACCGTCGAGAGGCCACCCGCGAACGCCAGCAGGAACACGAGCGGGAACGCCAGCGACGGGATGATGATCGCCGGGTTCTTGTACGTGTGGATCACCGTGCGCCGCAGCACGGCGAGCGCGACCTGGCCGCCGGCGCCGCTCATGTTCGCTGCACCCGCGGCGCAGCCCGCGCGACGCGAGACCGAAGAACAGCACGAGCATGATCGTCGCGACGAGCGACGCACGGCAGCAGCGTGCTCGCGTCCCAGCCGCCGATGATCAGACCGCGCATCCCGTCGATGAGGAAGCTGATCGGGTTCCATTCCGCGATCGTGCGGAACCAGTCCTTCTCGATGAAGTCCGACGGCAGGTTCATCGTCGAGAGGAAGAACAGGACGAACAGCAGCGGGAACATCCCCTGCACGGCCTCCGGCGAACCGGTCGTGATCGCCAGCCACGCGCCGATGCCCGCGAATGCGACGCGCGATGTAGATGCTCAGCAGCACGAGCAGGACCGCGCCGAGCACGCCGGTCTCGATCGTCACGCCGAAGATCAGCCCGACGCCGAGATAGACGACCGATCCCGACGACGGACACCGCCGTCCCGCCGAACGTCGCGCCCATGAGGATCGCCCAGCGCCGCGCGGGGGTCAGCGAGAGGCGGTCGAGGAAGCCCTTCTGGATGTCCGAGGCGAGCTCGGTGCCGGCGGTGATCGCCGCGAACAGCGCGCCCTGCACGAAGCAGACGACGATCGCGAAGTTGATGTAGCTGTCGGTCGGGAAGCCGGGGAGCTTCGTCACCGAGTCGAGCCCCGCGGCGTTCACCGCGAGCAGGATCAGCGGGAAGAGGATCACCGGGATCACGAGCTCCGGCTGGCGGAACGTCCGGCTCACCGAGCGGCGGGCGATGAGCCGCACCTGCTGCGAGCGCCGGCGGCTCGTGCGCCATCGCGGGAGTGGCGGGGAGCGTCGCCATCAGGCGACGGGCTCCGGCTCGCGCTCCTCGCCCGCGTCCTCGGCGCCCTCGAGCGAGCGCCCCGTCTTCTCGAGGAACACGTCGTCGAGCGACGGCTGGTGCAGCTGCAGGTCCGAGACGTCGATGCCGTCGGCGTCGAGCGCGCGGACGACGTCCACCAGCGCCTCGGCGCCCGCCGCGAGGCGCACGGCGACGCTCTTCGGGCTGCCGGCGGCCGGGGCTCGCCGAACGGTGCGAGCGCGCCGGCCAGGCGCTCCTTGTCGGCGGGGTTCGCGGGCGTCGCCTCGAGCGCGACGCCGCCGATCTCGGCCTTCAGGGCCGACGGCGTGCCCTCGGCGACGATGTGGCCGTGATCGATGATGCCGACGCGATCGGCGAGCACGTCGGCCTCCTCGAGGTACTGCGTCGTCAGGAAGACCGTGACGCCGTCCTCGCGCGCGAGGCGCTCGACCTCCGCCCACAGGGCGCTGCGGCTCTGGGGGTCCAGCCCGGTCGTCGGCTCGTCGAGGAACAGCACCGACGGCCGGTGCACGAGCGACAGCGCGAGGTCCAGGCGCCGCTTGCATGCCGCCCGAGTAGCCGCCGACCTTGCGGTCGGCCGCCTCGGTGAGCCCGACCCGGTCGAGCAGCTCGCGGCCGCGGCGCGCGCGCTCCTCGCGCGTCAGCCCGTGCAGGCCGCCCTGCAGATCGATGTGCTCGGTCCCGGTCAGGAAGTCGTCGAGCGCGGCCTCCTGGAGCGCCGCCCCGATCGTGCGCCGCACGGCGGGACCCTGCGTGGTGACGTCGAGGCCTGCGACGCTCGCGCGCCCCGCGGTCGGCGGCAGCAGCGTGACGAGCATGAGCACGGTCGTCGACTTCCCCGCGCCGTTCGGGCCGAGGAAGCCGTAGATCTCACCGGGCCGCGACCTCGAGGTCGATGCCGTCGACCGCCTTGATCCCGCCCTTGAACTCGCGATGGAGGTCTTCGACCAGGATGCCGTTGTCGCGTTCCGCCATGGGCGTCCACGCTAGCAACCCGTTTCGGCGATCTACGGACCCGGCGCCGGTCCGCCGGGTCCTACCCCCCGGCCACCTCCGCGACCGGCCGCGGCGCCGGCCCGACGTACTTCGCCGTCGGGCGGATCAGCCGCGCCTCGCGCTTCTGCTCGAGGATGTGCGCCGACCAGCCGGCGACGCGCGCGCAGGTGAACATGCTCGTGAAGAGCTCGGCGGGGACCTCGGCCATGTCGAGCACGACGGCCGACCAGAACTCGACGTTCGTCGCGAGCACGCGGTCGGGCTTGCGCGCCTTGCAGCTCGGCGAGCGCCGCGACCTCGAGCGCCTCGGCGACCGCGTAGCGCGTCGAGCCGAGCTCTTTGGCGGTGCGCCGCAGCACCCGCGCGCGCGGATCCTCGGCGCGGTAGACGCGGTGGCCGAAGCCCATCAGGCGATCGCCGCGATCCAGCGCGTCCTTGACCCAGGCGTCGGCGTCACCACACTCCTCGACCTCGTCGAGCATCTGCAGCACGCGCGAGGGCGCACCGCCGTGCAGCGGGCCCGAGAGCGCGCCGACCGCGCTCGAGAGCGCCGCGGCGACGTCGGCGCCCGTGGACGCGACGACCCTGGCGGTGAACGTCGAGGCGTTCATGCCGTGCTCGGCGGCCGAGATCCAGTAGGCGTCGATCGCGCGGGCATGGTCCGGATGCGCCTCGCCGCGCCAGCGGTAGCAGGAAGCGCTCGGCGATCGTCGTTCCCTGGTCGATCGTGGACTGCGGGACCCACGGGCGACCCGAGGCCGCGCGCGGACTGCGCGACGAAGCTCAGCGCCATCACCGAGCAGCGCGCGAGATCCAGGCGCGCCTGCTCGTCGCTGATGTCGAGCAGCTGCTGCATCCCCCACTCGGGAGCGAGCGTCGCGAGCGCCGCCTGCACGTCGACGCGCGGGTCGCCGGAGCGCACCATCAGCGCGTGCGGCTCGGCGGGCAGCAGGCCCGGGCTCGAAGCTCCCGTCGACGAGCAGGCCCCAGACCTTCTCGTACGGCACCGATCCGACGAGGTCCTCGATGTCGACGCCGCGGTAGCGGAGCGCGCCGCCCTCCTTGTCGGGCTCGGCGATCTCGGTGGCGAAGGCGACGACGCCTTCAAGGCCGGACTGCACCTCGGTCGTGGTCACGGGCGGGGCTCCTGTGTGTCGAATGCGGAGGTCGCCCCAAGCCTACCCCGGTGCGCGCGGCGGCCCTCGCGCGCGCCCCGGGGTACGGGTAGTCTCGCCTGCGCACGCGTTCGACACCCCGTCAGGAGATCCGATGACCGACGCCGCCACCGCCGCCGACCTGATGTTCCGCCCCGCCAGCCGAGCTCGCCGAGCTCGTGCGCGACGGGGAGGTATCGGCCCGCGAGCTCGTCGAGTCCTCGCTGTCACGCATCGACGCGCTGAACCCGACCTACAACGCGTTCATCGACGTCTTCCACGACGAGGCGCTCGCTCGCCGCCGACGCGATCGAGCCGGGCGACGAGCGGCCGCTCGCCGGCGTGCCGATCGCGATCAAGAACAACCGGCCGATCGCTCGGCAAGCGCTGGACGTTCGCCTCCTCGTTCTTCGGCGACTTCGCCTCGCCGATGGAGTGGATCGGCGTGACGCGGCTGCGCGAGGCGGGGGCGATCATCGTCGGCACGACGAACCTGCCGGAGTTCGGGATCGTCGCCGACGACCGAGCCGCGCCGGTTCGGCGCGACGCGCAACCCGTGGGATCCGTCGCGCACGCCCGGCGGCTCGTCCGGCGGCTCGGCGGCCGCGGTCGCCGCCGGCATGGTGCCGATCGCCCACGCCAACGACGGCGGCGGCTCGACGCGCATCCCCGCCGCGTGCAGCGGGCTCGTCGGGCCTGAAGACCCAGCGCGGGCGGATCTCCGCGGCGCCGCTCGCGGCGTACTCGTTCCTCGGCGTCGACGGCGTCGTCTCGCGCACGACGCACGACACCGCGGTGGCGCTCGACGTCCTCGCCGGCCACGCGCTCGGCGACGTCGCCTGGGCGACGCCGTCCGCGACGCCGTTCACGGCCACGCCCGCGCCGCGCCGCGCGGGCTGCGGATCGCGCTGACGACGCTCTCGCCGGTCGACGAGCGCCGAGCGTGCGATCCGCGCGCGCTCAGGCGCCGTCGGCGAGGCCGCCGCGCTGCTGCGCGACCTCGGCCACGAGGTCGTCGAGGCCGACCCGCCGTGGGCGCTCCCGGGCCTCGCTCGAGCATGTTCGGCGCGCTGTGGGCGCCGATGATCTCGACGCAGACGGCGTTCGGCGCGCAGATCGCCGGCCGCGAGCCGACGGACGAGGACATCGAGCCGCTCACGATGGCGCTCTACCAGGACGGCGAAGGGATCGACGCGCTGACCTACCTGCGGCGTCGAGATGCAGCTGCAGAGCGTCGCGCGCGCGATCGTCGCAGTGGACCGCGCAGTACGACACGATCCTCTGCCCGACGCTCGCCGAGCTGCCCGTGCCGCTCGGGCACGATCGACACCTGCGACGCGGACGACCCGATGGCCGCGTTCACGCGCTCGGGCCTGTTCACGCCGTTCACCGCCGGTCTCGAACCTCACGGGCTCGCCGGCGATCAGCGTCCCGCTCGTACCACGACGAGGAGCTCGGCCTGCCGCTCGGCGTCCAGCTCATCGGCCAGCCCGAGGGCGAGGGCGCACTGCTCGCGCTCGCGGCGCAGCTCGAGGCCGTCCGGCCGTGGGCGGGGCGTCGCGCGCCGGTGGAGGGCGCCTAGGCGGGTGTGCCGGCGGCCTCGGCCGGCAGCCCGAGGACGTCCGCGAGCCGCCGCGGTCGCACGCCGAGCGCTTCGGCGTCGGCGGTCCCGCGGACCGTCGTCGAGCGAGACCTCGAGCAGCTCGGCCTCGTCCCAGGTGCGCGGCGCGCGCCCGTCCGAGCAGCGCCTCGCCGAGGCGCAGCGCCGCGCGCACGAGCCGGCGCGGGCACCTTCACGAGCGGACGCTCGCGGCGCGCGGCGCGCAGCACGAGCCGCACGATCGCCTCGTGGCTCAGCGTCTCGGGCCCGGCGAGCTCGTAGCGCTCGTGGCGCTCCGCCGCCGGCGGGCGGTCGAGCGCCGCCACGACGCAGTCGGCGACGTCGTCGGCCCAGATCGGCTGGAAGAGCGCCCGGCCGCTGCCCGGAGAACGGGCACGCCGGGCAGCAGCGCGAGGCGCTCGAGAGCGTCGAGCCACGCGTCGCCCGGCGCGTAGACGAGCGAGCGGCGCGAAGATCGTCGAGCGCGATGCCGGCGGAGCTCGACGGCGTCCTCGGCGAGCGCCTTGGCGCGCAGGAAGCGCGTGCGGTCGTGCGCGGTCGCGCCGAGCGCCGAGAAGAACACGAAGCGCTCGACGCCGGCGCGCTCGGCCGCCTCGACCATCCGCCAGGTCGCGATCCCGTTGAGCTCCTCGATCGAGCCGGCGGGCTGGTCGCGGATCGCCGCCGCCAGGTGCACGACGGTCGTGACGCCGCGCATCGCGTTGCGGAACGACGGCGGGTCGGCGAGGTCGCCGAGCGCGATCTGCACGCGCACGCGCTCGGCGCCCAGGCGCCGGGATCGCGGACGAGACAGCGGACGGGAACGCCTCGCGGCGATCAGGCGCGGGAGCAGCGCCGAGCCGATCGAGCCCGGTGGCGCCGGTGAGCAGCAGCATCGCGGGCCGCAGCGTATCGCGGGTCTCGTGGAAGCCGCCCGATAGTGTTCCCCGCGAACGCGCCGTACCGGCATTCACCCGCTCCACCGAACCCGAGGAATCGCCTTCTCACCATGGCCTACGTGATCGCTGAGCCCTGCATCGGCACCAAGGACAACTCCTGCGTCGAGGTCTGCCCCGTCGACTGCATCCACCCGACGCCGGACGAGCCCGACTACGACAAGGTCGAGATGCTCTACATCGACCCCGAGGAGTGCATCGACTGCGACGCCTGCGTCGAGGCGTGCCCGGTCGACGCGTGCTTCGCCGAGGACCAGCTCCCGGACGAGTGGCAGAAGTTCGCGCAGGTCAACGCGGAGTACTTCACCAGCCGCTGAGCCGGCACGACTGCCGAGCCACATTCGACGACCTCGTCCGCAGCGCGCCCGAGCCGCGCTACGCCGCACGGTATTCGATCGCGGTCAGGCTTCAAGCGCGCCGCCCCGCCCGGCGCAAGCTCGCGATCGTCGACGTGCATGGACGCACGGATCGAACCCGTACGGCCTGCTCGGACTGCACGAGGGCGACGCCCACGTGATCCGCAACGCCGGCGGCGTCATCACCGACGACGAGATCCGCTCGCTGGCGATCTCCCAGCGCCTGATGGGAACCGAGGAGATCGTCCTGATCCACCACACGGACTGCGGGATGCAGACGTTCACCGACGCGGAGTTCCGCGCAGCTCGAGGCCGAGACCGGCGTCAAGTCCCGTGGGACACCGAGGCGTTCTCGGACGTCGACCTGGACGTGCGCAAGTCGGTCGCCCGCGATCGAGGCGAGCCCGTTCATCCCGCACCGCGACAGCGTGCGCGGGTTCGTCTACGACGTGCGAGACGCGGCGAGCTGCGCGAGGTCGTCCGCAGCTAGCCGCCGAGCGTCCGCGCAGCGTCGTGCCGTCGCGAGTGGCGCGTCGCGCAGCCGCGCAGCGCCTCGGGCACGAGCACGCGCAGCACGGGCTCGACGTGCACGCAGGTCGCCGGTGCGGCCGTCGCCGCCGATCTCGGCGATCCACGTGCCGCCGGGCGCCGCGATCGTGTGCAGCGAGCAGGCCGTCGAGCGACGTGCGCATCATGCAGTCGCGCAGGAGGCCGGGAGCTGGGCGTCGGAGCGCTCGACGACGACGCCCGTGCCCGACGCGGCGTCCGGCCGCAAGAGCCGCAGCGCGAGCATGTCGCGGCCCTCGAGCCACGGCGCCGCGCCGTGCGATGCCGGCGACGCGCCGGGCCGGCCGGCGACGACGAGCGGTCGGGCTCGCGCCCGCGCGGGGCGAAGGCGACGGTCCAGCCGAGCGGCGTCGGACGGCCTCGCCGATGCGGCGCAGCACGCCGCCGAGCCGCTCGGCCGGCGGGCGGCGGCGAGCGGGCCGTCGAGGACGCCGAGGATCTCGAGGAGCAGGCGCCCGACGTCGAGCACGGGGGCGTCGCGCAGCGCGCGCTGGCGCAGCGGTCCGCCGGCCGACCCGAGCGCGGCGCCGGGTCGACGGCTCCGCTGGGGCCCGACGACGTAGACGCGACCGCGACCGCCGCGCTTGGCCGCGTACTGCGCGGCGTCCGCGGCGCGCAGCAGGTCGGCGGGCCGCCCGTCGCCGGCGCGCAGCACGCGACGCCGCAGGAGACGCCGACGGGCGGGTGCCGGAGCTGCGCAGGCGCCGCAGGAGGCGTCGGCGATCTCGCGGCCGCGCGTGCGTCGCAGCGATGCAGCACGATCGCGAACTCGTCTCCGCCGACGCGGCAGACGAGTGCGTCCGCGTCGGTCGGCCACGGCGCGACTTGCGCAGCGACGTCCGCGACGAGTCCGCAGCGCCTGCGTCGCCGGCTTCGTGGCCGTGGTGGTCGTTGATCGTCCTTGAGGTTGTCCACGTCGCACAGCAGCAGCGCGAGGTCGTGTCCGGTCGCGACGCGCCTCGAGCACCGCGAGCTCGAGCGCCTCGTCGAACGCACGGCGGTTGGCGAGCCCGGTGAGCCCGTCGCTGTGGGCGAGCTCGGAGACGCGCGAGAACACCTCGGCACGGCCGATCGCCGACCCGACCTGGCCGCTGATCGCGTGCAGGAAGCGCGCGTCGCGCTCGCTGAACGGCTGCTGCTCGGCCGTGCGCGCCGCCCAGATCTGGCCCCAGGTCTCGCCGCCGAACGTCGATCGGGACCGCGACCGACGAGTGCTTGCCGAGCGCGACGCAGCAGGTCGCGCTCGACGTCCGGGATGTCCGGGTCGTCGAGCGAGCAGTAGTACGTGCCGCCGTCCTCGAGCACGCGGCGCAGCATCGCGGTCGCCGTCGACCTGGTAGATCTCGTCGGCGGGATGGCGCTCCTCGCCCGGCGCGAGGTCGCCGACGTTGACGAGCGTGCGCAGGATCCCGCGGTCGCGGCGTCCAGCGCTCGATCGACAGCGACGCGGCGTCGATCGCGCTGCGGGCCTCCTCGGCGGCGATCTCGATGACCTCGTCGAGCTTGTGCGCCGCGGCGACCGCGGAGGCGACGGCGATCAGCGCGACGAGCTCGCGCTCGAGGCTCGTGTGCCGCCGACGACGTCGGCGACGATCGCGCCGGGGTCGGGTCGCTCGGCCGGCTCGTCGGCGGGATCTCGAGCGACGTCGAGCAGCGCGGCGACGACGTGCGGGTCGAACTGCGTTCCCGGCGCAGCGGCGCAGCTCGTCGATCGCATCGTCGACGCGGTCGAGCGCGCGGCGGTAGGGGCGGTCGCTGATGCAGCGCGTGCCAGGCGTCGCAGGCCAGGACGATCCGCGAGGCGAGCGGGATCGTCCTCGCCGGCGAGGCCGTCGGGATAGCCGTCGCCGTCCCAGCGCTCGTGCTCGTGGCGGACGGCGCGCGCGACGGCCTCGAGCCCGGGGACGCGAGGCGAGGATCCGCTCGCCGATCACCGGGTGCTCGCGCATGAGCTGCCACTCGCTCGGCGCGAGCGGGCCGGGCTTGTGCAGCAGGTCGTCGGGGATGCCGATCTTGCCGACGTCGTGCAGCAGCGCGACGGCGGCGAGCTCGGCCATCTCCGTCGGCCTCGAGGCCCAGGCGCGTGCCGACGGCGACCGACAGGTCGTGGACGGCGTCGGCGTGCTCGCCGGTGTAGCCGTCGCGGGCCTGAAGCGTGGCGGCGAGCGCCTGGACGACCGAGCGCACCGACTCGGTCGCGCGGCCGCGCTCGCGCTCGAGGTCGCGCAGGACCGCGACGAGCGCGTCGTCGCCCTCCGGTGAGGCCACGCGCGGCGTCGAGCGCCTCCTGGCGCAGCTCGAGGCGCGACGCAGCTGCGTCAGGCATCACCGCGGGTATCGGCCGCTCGTCCCGGTGCGACTTCACCGATTGAACGCGCTGCTCTGGACGCCTCGCGAACGCGGTCGCCGGTGCGCGCTAGGCCATCGGGAGGCGTCATGCCGACGGGCTCGGGCGCCGCTCCGCGGCGCCGGGCCCGCCGGCGGCGACGGCCTGGAAGCACCGGGAGCTCGACGCGGGAACATCGCGATCAGGCCGCGCGCGACCTGGCGGATCGCCCTGCGCGGCCGGGTCGTCCGGGTCGGTGACGACGAGCGGCACGCCCGCGTCGGCCTGCTCGCGCAGCGGCATCGTGAGCGGCACCTTGCCGAGCAGCGGGACGTCGAGCTCGTCGGCGAGCTCCTGGCCGCCGCCCTCGCCGAAGATCGGCGAAGCGCTCGCCGGACGGCGTGACGAAGCCCGCCATGTTCTCGATCACGCCGCGCGATCTCGAGGTTCGACCTTGTGCGCCATCTCGGCCGAGCGGCGCGCGACCTTCTGCGCCGTCGGCTGCGGCGTCGTGACGATCACGAAGCGCGCCTGCGGCAGCAGCTGGGCGAGCGTCATCGAGACGTCGCCGGTGCCGGGCGGCAGGTCGACGAGCAGGAAGTCGAGCTCGCCCCAGTCGACGTCCTCGAGGAACTGCGTGAGCGCCTTGTGGAGCATCGGGCCGCGCCAGACGACCGCGGCGTCCTCCTCGACGAAGAAGCCGATCGACATGATCTTCACGCCGCCGGACTCGAGCGGGACGATCTTGCGCTCCGGCGAGACCGGCGGGCGGCCGCCGACGCCGAACATGCGCGGGATCGAGTAGCCCCAGACGTCGGCGTCGAGGACGCCGACGCGCTTGCCCTCGGCGGCGAGCGCTGCGGCGAGGTTCGCGGTGATCGTCGACTTGCCGACGCCGCCCTTGCCGGAGCCGATGCAGACGACGTTCGCGACCTGCGCGAGCGCGCCCTCGGGCAGCGAGCCGCGGCCGAGCTTGCGCTGCAGCGTCCGCCTTCTCCGTGTCGCTCAGCACGTCGAAGGCGACGCCGACGCGCGTGACGCCGTCGAGCCCGCCGACCGCCTTCGCGACGGCGTCCTCGAAGTGGTTGCGGATCGGGCAGCCCGGGGTCGTCAGCGAGACGGTGACGTCGACGACGCCGTCGCCGGGCTGCTCGATCGAGCGGACCATGCCGAGCTCGACGATCGACTTGCGCAGCTCCGGGTCGATGACCGCCTCGAGGGACTTCAGGATCTCGTCGTGCGTGGGCATGACGTCATTGTCGCAAATCCGACCGCGGCGCGGCTCGGGATGCGACAGACGGGCCGCCAGCAGGGCGGCCCGACGCCGAGGAGGAGAGGGTCTGCATTCCACCGGCGCAGATATGTGCCGGCAGACCGACCGCCGGCCCGGGCCCCTCTCGGGCCCGGGTGGCGGGGAAGGCGTCGCTACGCCGCGAAGCGGTCCACGACCGGCTTGACGGCCTCGCGCACCGGGGTCACGACGTCGGCGACCTGCGGGACCTGGAGGTCCGTCACCTGGGCCGGACGTCCTTGATCTGCTGCTCGGCGTCCTTGCGCAGCGAGCGGACCTCGCGCTCGACGCGGGTGCGGTTGCGCTTGACCTCGCGCTCGACGCGGTTGCGACGCTGGCGCAGCTCGCGCTCGACGCGCGTGCGGGCCTTCTTGACCTCGCGCGTGGCACGGGTGCGGGCGATCTCGCCACGCTTCTCGAGCTTGCGCAGCTCCTTCTCGACGGCCTCGCGGTGCCGAGCTTCGGCGCGCAGCTCCTCGACGGTCTCGACGACGTTGTCACGGGCGGTCAGCGACGGCGC
The DNA here is from genome assembly GCA_963787935.1 of uncultured Actinomycetes bacterium. Classification (GTDB taxonomy): domain Bacteria; phylum Actinomycetota; class Thermoleophilia; order Solirubrobacterales; family Solirubrobacteraceae; genus F1-60-MAGs163. The sequence goes on from CAWBEV010000004.1 coordinate 108,010, forward strand.
CGACCTGCACGTACGCGACGCGCTCGGCGTAGTTGCCGGCGAGCAGCCGGCGGCGGACGGCCGGTGGCGACGGCGGCGTCGACGCGTCGGTCGGCGTCGGCCTGCGACGGCCTTGCGGTCGGTCCGGACGGTCTTCGCGGCGGCCTTCGTGCGGTTGCACGCCACGGGTCGTCGCACCCTTGCGGGCGCGGTCGAGCGGGCGGCGGCGGTGCGCGGCTTCGCGGTCGGCTTCTTCGCGGTGGTCTTCCTTGCGGTGGTCTTCTTGGGGGTGGTGGTCTCGGCCATGAGTGCGAACCTCGTCTTGTTGTAAGGACCTTAGAAGTAATAGGTCAACAGTGTAGCACAGAATACGAACGCGTTGTTCGTCGTACATCTGTTCGTACCCCGATCCGCGCAGGCAGTAACACGCGCGCGCCCACAACCCCCTGATCGTCGGGGCCTACGCGGCTGGGAGCAGGCGCGGGCGGGTGCGCTCGAGCCACAGCGCCGGGTCCGCCAGCTCGGCGCGTCGGGCAGCAGCTCGGGGGCGACCCAGGCGCGGTTCAGCGCTGCGACGCCCTCGCGCGCGACGACCGCGTCGCAGAAGCGCTTGCCGTCGCGGTACTGGCGCAGCTTCAGCTCCAGGCCCGAGCACCCGCTCGAGGATCGACGGCGAGCGGGGAGCGCTCCGCGCGGCGGCGATCGAGCGCGGCGCGCAGCCGGTCGAGGTCCGGGACGAGCGGCACGCCGGCGGCGTCCATGACGTGCTCCGCGTGACCCTCGACGAGCGCCATCGTCGCACTGCATGCGATCGAGCAGCGCACGGCGCTCGGGGCCCGCCGACCAGCGTCACGAGCCCGCCGTCGCGCGCGCGCTCCCACAGGGCCGGCAGATCGTCGAGGCCCGTCGGCATGCCGCGCGCCGGCGTCGAGCTCGACGTCGGCCGACGCCAGCAGCTCCGCGACGAGGCCGCCGAGATGCGGGCGCAGCCACGCGACGGAGGAGAACTGCACCGCGTGCGTGACCTCGTGGACCATGACCCAGGCGAGCAGGTGCTCGAGCGGTGCGTCGAGGCGCCCCGCGACCTCGCGCAGGTTCGGCGCCGACGAGCAGGAGCGCGCGGCGGCGCGCTGGAGCTCTCCGGGCGTGAGCGCCACCTCGTACTGGCCCAGGACGCGGCGCGCCGAGGTAGCCGACGAGCCCGCCGATCTCCGTGGCCACAGCACCTGCCGGCGACCGTGCGCAGCGGTCGCCGGGCAGCTGCTCGAGCCGCGCCTCGACCTGTCCGGTGATGCGGCGTCGATGCGTCTCCCGCAGGAGCTCGAGGTTCGCCGTCGCCCACGCCCCGCGACCGACGGCCTGCGGGGTGGGGAGCGGCGCCTGCGGGCGCGAGCCCGGTGTAGCCGACGACCGCCGCGGCGGCCTGGTCGCCGAGGGCGACGAGGTCACCGGGAAGCGGCTGCCCCGGGCCCTCCTCACCGGCGACGAGCGCCCGCCACGCGGGCCGCGAGATCCCAGGCGATCACGGCGCGGCCTCGGCCGGCGGAAGCGTCGCCGCGAGCTCGAGCCCGGCGGCGGTGCGCGCCGCGACGACCGGCGAGCGCGCCGCGCAGGTCGGCGAGCGGGGCGTCGAGCGGGCCGCCGAGTCCCGGGAACGCGACGAGGCCCGCCGGACTCGCGCACGATGAGCTGCGCCGCGGCGGCGTCGACCGACCGGCAGCGGCGCGAGCGAGACCATCGCGTCGACCCGCCCGGCGGCCACCTGGCACAGCGAGATCGCGATCGAGCCGATCGCGCGCACGCGGTGGGCGGCGGCGATCAGCGCCGGCGCCGCGGCCGCGAGCCGCGCCGGCGCCGCCGACTCGACGGCGACGACCTCCAGGCGCCCGTCGCGCGTGCGCCGCTCGGGCGGCGACGTCGTCGAGCGGCACGTCGTCGAGCCACGCCCCCGCGCCGCGCTCGGCGCGCCATTCCTCGCGCGGCCCGACGTCGTAGACGTAGCCGAAGCACGACGTCGGCCATCGTCGGGCCGTCGGCGACGGCGATCGAGATCGCTGGTGCCCCAGGCCGCGCTTGGCGTTCAGCGAGCCGTCGATCGGATCGATCACGACGAGCATGCCCGGATCGCCGAAGTCCACGATGCCGCGCTCCTCGGAGACCGCGGTGAAGCGCGCGCCCGCGTCGTGCAGCGCCTGCGAGCTCGGCGAAGACGACGTCCTCGGCGAGCCGGTCGATGACGAGCGTGCGATCGCCGCCCTCGCCGATCGAGGCCGGTCTCGAGCACCCGCTCACGGCTCGTCGGATGCTGCGGCGAGCAGCGCGCGCAGCCCGTCGGCCGAGCGCCGGCAGAGCGCCGAGCCAGTCGTGACGCGAGTAGCGACTGTCGGACGCGGCCATCCTCGACGTATCCTAGGGGCGTGCCCGATCCGCTCGAGGGCCTGACGCGAGCGCCAGCGCGAGGTCGTCGCCCACGCCGGCGGCCCGCTCGTCGTCCTCGGCGCCGCGGGCACCGGCAAGACGCGCGCGCTCGCGCGCGCGCCACGCGTGGCTGGCCACCGACGGCGGGCCTCGAGCCCGAGCACGTCCTGTCGATCACCCATTCGGTCGCGGCCGTCGACGCGCTGCGCGCGCAGGTCGAGGCCGCGGATCGGCCACGGCTTCGCCGAGCTCCACGTCCACACGGTCGCGGGATTCTGCGCGCGGCTGCTGCGCGACGAGGCCGACGAGGCCGGGCTCGACCCGTTCGTCGTCACCGTCTCGCCCGCCGACCGGCTCGCGATGCTGCTCGAGCGCGTCGACGAGCTGCACGCTGCGCCTGCACGACTTCCGCGGCAACCCCGCCTCGATGCTCGCCGGCGGTCATCGCCCGGATCGACCGTCTCAAGGAGGCGCTGATCACCGCGGACGAGGTCGCAGACTGGGCCGCGGGCCTGCCGCGCCGGCGACGAGCGCGCCGAGCGCGAGCGCGAGTTCGCGCGAGGTCTACCGCGCCCACGACCGGATGCTGCGCGAGCAGGGCGCGCTCGACGCCGGCGACCTCGTGCTGCTGTCGCTGCGCGCTGCTCGAGCGCCCGCACGTGCGCGCGCGGGTCGCCGACGCGCTATCGCCACGTGCTCGTCGACGACGCGCAGGACCTCGCGTTCGCGCACCTGCGGCTCGTGCTCGCGCTGAGCGCCGAGCACCGCGGGCTGACGGCCGCCGGGGACCCGGACCAGGCGATCCACGCGCGCGCGCGGGGCGGCGGCGAAGAACCTGCGCGACATCGCCGCCGAGCTGCCCGAGGCACGACGACGCTGCGGCTCGAGCGAGTCGCTCCGCACGCCGCACGCGGATCCTCGACGCCGCGCGCGCGGTCGTCGCGCCGAACCCCGACCGCATCGACCTGCCCGCGAGCGCACCGGCCGGCGGTGAGGTGCGCCTTCTGGCGCTGCGCGAGCGAGCGCGCGCAGGCGCAGGCCGCGGCCGCCGAGATCGAGCGGCTCGTGCGCGGCGGCGCCGACCCCGGCGAGATCGCCGTGCTCGTGCGCTCGGTGCGCCAGGAGGGCCAGGCGGTCGCAGCCGCGCTCGACGAGCGCGCCGTCCCCTACCGCCTCACCGGCGCGGCGGCGCTGCTTCGACCGCGCCGAGGTCAAGGACGTGCTCGCCTGGCTGCGGCTGCTCGTCGACCCGGGCGACGCGGGCGCGGTCGTGCGCGCGCTCGCGCGGCCGCCGGTCGAGCTGCGCGCGATCGACCTGGCGCGCTGCGTGCAGATCGCGCGCCGGCGCAAGCTCGACATGGTGGCGGCGCTCGCCGCGGCGACCGAGTCCCCGCAGATCCCGCCGGAGGCGCGCGAGCGGATCCTCGGCTTCCTGAAGCTCCACCGCCAGATCGCCGCGCAGCTCGACACGCGCCCCGACCTCTTCGTCCACCGCCTGATCGACCGGCTCGGCCTGCGCCGCCAGCAGCTCTTCAGCCGCCCAGGCCGACGTCGTCGAGCGGCTCGTGAGCCTCGCGAAGATCAGCGACCTCGCCGCCCAGGAGGCGCGCCGCGCGCCCGCAGGCCACCGGCCGCGAGTTCGCGCGCCACATCTCGGCGGTCGCGAACGCGGGACTGCGCGAGGACGAGGGCGCCCGCGGACCGGCGAGCGCGCCGGCGCGGTCCAGGTGATGGCGATGCACATGGCGCAAGGGCGCGAGTTCCGCCACGTCCTCGTGCTCGGCCTGCAGTCCTCGCGGATGCCCGGCGCGCGCCGCGTCGCGCTCGAGCCGATCCCCGACGCGCTGCTGCACGAGCAGCTGCCGCCCGACACGCGCGACGCGCACGTCGCCGAGATGCGGCGCCTCCTGCACCTCGCGATGACACGTGCGCGCGAGGGCCTCGTGCTCGCCTACGTCGCGCGCACCGAGCGCGGTGCGCTGCAGCCGCCCTCGCCGTTCGCCGAGGACGCGCGCGCGGCCGTCGGCGGCGTCTGGGAGGACCGCGACGAGGAGCTCTTCGGCCCGGACGAGGCACTGCACGCGGCGTTCACCGAGCTGCGCGACGAGCTGCTGCGCGACGTGCCGCGGGTCGCGGGGACGCTCGGCGAGCTGCGCCTGGACACCGACCTCGAGGTCACGCACGGCGTCGTGCGCTACCTCGAGCTCGTGAAGCTCGCGGCGGTGCTGAACCGCCGCGACGGCCAGCCGGTCGAGGACGCGCTCGCGCAGGTCAACGCCGTGCTGCTGCAGACGACGACCGGCCCAGCAGCGCGAGGTGCTCGAGACGAGCCCGCTCGACGAGCTGATCCTCGCGCCGAGCGCGACGCCCGCGCGCGCGCGGCGGCGATCGCGCGCCGCGGCGAGCCGTCGCTCGAGGCGTTCCTGCCGCGCCGCGGCGAGGGGCTGCGTGCTCAGTCGGCCTCGGACATCGAGACCTACCGGACGTGCCCGCTGAAGTACAAGTTCGCGCGCGTCTTCCGGATCCCGAGCGAGCCGACGGTGAACCAGCGCTTCGGCATCGTCGTCCACCAGGTGCTCGAGCGCTACCACCAGTCCGGCGGCTGGACCGTCGACGAGCTGCTCGGGCTGCTCGACCCGGCTGGCGCCGCGGCGGCTTCGGCGCGCGGCGAGGAGGAGAAGCAGCTGCGCGTGAAGGCGGAGACGCGCGCTGCGCCGCTACGAGGAGCGCTACGCGCGCCGAGGACAGCGAGCCGGTGTGGTTCGAGAAGCCGTTCCAGTTCCGCCTCGGGCCGCACACGCTGCGCGGTCGCGTGGACCGCGTCGACCGCCTGCCCGAGCGGCGGGTACGAGCTGATCGACTACAAGACGGGCCGCCCGCGCTCGGCCCAGCAGCTGCGCGACGACGTGCAGCTCTCGCTCTACGCGCGTCGCCGCGCGCGAGGCGTGGGACGTCAGCCTCCGAGCGCCAGAGCTACCACTACGTGCTCGACGACGAGAAGGTGCCGCTGCCCGCGGAGCGACATCGACCGCGACTGGATCACCGAGACGGTCTTCGAGGTCGCCGACGGCATCCAGGGCCAGGGCTTCGAGCCGACGCCGTCGTACGCGGCGTGCGCGATCTGCGACTACCGGATCGTCTGCCCCGCGGCCGAGCGCTGAGCCGCGTAGCATCGGGGCATGCGCCGGAGCGAGGGACTCGACGGCCTGCGCGCCCTCGCGGCGCTGTCCGTGCTCGTCTTCCACGTGTGGCTCTACCGCGTCGACCGCCCGGAGCGGCTCTCCGACCGCGGGTTCGCCGACCACGTGATGTTCGAGCTGAACCTCGGACTCGTGTGCTTCTTCGTGCTCTCGGGCTACCTGCTCCACCGCGCATTCGCGCGGGCGGCGCTGAGCCGTGGCGACCGGGTGGACGTTCGCGGGTACGCGCTGCGGCGCGCCGCGCGCATCCTGCCGGCCTACTACGCGTGCATCGCCGGCAGCCTCGTCCTCTACGCGCTCACCGGGTTCACGACGATCAGCCCGTCGGCCGGCGAGGTCGGCCTGTTCGCGCTGTTCGCGCAGAACTATTCGATGGACACGCTCATGCAGATCGACCCGGTGCTGTGGACGCTCGGGGTCGAGGCCGCCTTCTACGTCGTCCTGCCGTTCATCGGGCTCGCCGCGATCGCGCTCGGTCGCGGGCGGCCGGGGCGGCAGGCGCTGCTGCTCGCCGCGCTCGTCGCGCTGACGATCGGGTGGAACGCACTCGCCATCGGCGAGGGCTGGAACGACGTCGCGCGCAAGGCGCTGCCGGCCTACCTCGGGCACTTCGCGCTCGGGATGCTCGCGGCGCTCTGGGTCGAGCGCCGGCGCCTGGCGCGCCGCGCGCCGCTGAGCCCCGGTGCGACCGCGGGCATCGCGATCGCCGGAGCATGTGTCGTGGCCGGGCTCGCGACCGTCCACGAGACGACCTTCCAGCTCTGGGGCGCGCGGCTCGCCCTCTCCAGCCTCCCGGCCGCGGTCGGCTTCGCGCTCGTCATCGCCGCGATCGCCGAGGGCGGCGGCTGGTCGGTGCGCTGGCTCGCGACCGGTCCGCTCGTGTTCGTGGGGCTCATCTCCTACGGCGTCTACCTCTGGCACCTGCCGTTGCTGCTCGCCACCCGCCACATCGGGCTGCTCCCCGAGCCGCTGCTGCCGCGCATGCTCGTCGTGCTCGGCCTGTCACTCGCGGCCGCATGGGTGAGCTGGCGCGCGCTCGAGCAGCCGATCCTGCGCTGGGCGCACACGCGCACCCCGGGTGGGCGTCTCCCGTCGCGGGCGGCGAGCCAGGCCGCGCGCGCATGACGGGCACCATCATCCGGATTGGGTGATGGTGCCGGCCGGTCGCGGATCTAGGCTGGCGCAATGACTGACGTCCGGAATACCCAGCTGTCGGACCAGGCCGACCGGCGGGCCAAGCACCTGCTGATGCTCGAGTTCGGGGATCGGGACGACTTCGACGATCCGAAGCTCGAGTATCGCCGGCTCTTCTCGGAGCTGTTCGGCACGTTCCTGCTCGTGCTCGCGGCGGCGGGCGGCGGCATCCTCGTGGGCGAGGCCGAGATCAGCCTCGCCGCGGCCGTCGTCGCTCCCGGCCTCATGGTGATGGCGATCATCCTCTTCATGGGTGCGGTGTCCGGCGCGCACCTGAACCCCGGCGTCTCACTCGCGTTCGCGCTGCGCGGCGACTTCCCGTGGAAGCGCGTCCCGGGGTACATCATCGTCCAGCTCGTCGGCGCCACCCTCGCGTGCCTGTTCCTGTACGCCGTCTTCGGGAACATCCAGCACCTCGGCGCGACCGAGCCGGGCGCCGGCTACGAGGACTGGCAGGCGCTGCTCATGGAGATCGCGCTGACCACGGCGCTCGTCAGCGTGATCCTCGGCACCGCCTCGGCCGCGCAGAACGTCGGCGCCGTCGCGGCGCTCGGCGTCGGCGGCTACATCGCGCTGGCCGGTCTGTGGGCCGCGCCCGTCAGCGGCGTCTCGATGAACCCGGCGCGCTCGTTCGGCCCCGGTGCTCGTCAGCGGCGACTGGACGAACTACTGGGTCTACGTCGTCGGCCCGCTCGTCGGCGCCTTCATCGCGGTGCTGTTCGCCGCGATCCTGCGCGGGCGCGGCGGCGACCCGATCGCGCACGCCGCCGGCTCGGGGGTCCTGACCCCGGGCAGGCTCGAGGAGAAGGCGAAGCTCTCGGAGGCGATCGACCGCGGCGACGTCGCGCCGCCCGGCCTGACCGACGACACGCCCGCGGCGGACGCGGGCGCGCCGGCCCCGGGCGAGGAGGCGCTCAGCCCGGAGTCGACCGACGAGCCGCCGGCCGACGCGGACGCGGGCGCCGAGCCGCCGCCCCAGCGAAGAAGGCCAAGAAGTCGAAGAAGTCAAGGCGCTAGACGAGCGCCTGCGCGAGATCGGCGACGAGGTCCTCGGCCGCCTCGACGCCGCACGACAGCCGCACGAGGTCGGCCGGCACCGCGGCGTCGGAGCCCTCGACCGAGCCGTGGGTCATCGCCTGCGGGACCTCGATCAGCGACTCGACGCCGCCGAGCGACTCGGCGAGCGTGAAGATCCGCGTGCGGGTGCACGATGCTCGTGCGCGTCGGGATGGCGGAAGGAGACCATGCCGCTGAAGCCCGGCCAGCGCACCTCGCTGACACGCCGGGCGCGCCCGCGAGGAACGCGCTCACGGCGCGCGCGTTCTCGGCGCTCGCCGCCATCCGCAGGTGCAGCGTGCGCAGCCCGCGGTGCACGAGGAAGCAGTCCATCGGGCCCGGGATCGCGCCGGCGGCGTTCTGGACGAAGCGCACCCGCTCGTGCAGCTCCGGGTCGCGCACGACGACCGCGCCGAGCACCGTGTCCGAGTGCCCGCCGAGGTACTTCGTCGCCGAGTGGATCACCGCGTCGGCGCCGAGCTCGAGCGGGCGCTGGTTGACCGGGCGTGGCGAACGTGTTGTCGACGACGACGAGCGCGTCCGCCACCGCGCTCGACCACGGCGCGCGACGTCGACGACGTCGAGGCGCGGGTTCGTCGGCGTCTCGATCCAGACGATCCGCGTCTCCGGGCGCGAGCGCGGCCGCGAGCGCGTCGAGGTCGGTCTGGTCGACCATCGTGTACCGCAGGCCCCAGCGCGTGAGGATCTTGTCCACGAGCCGGAAGGTCCCGCCGTAGAGGTCCGATCGGCAGCACGACGTGATCGCCCGCCGTCGCAGGCCGCCGTGATCAGCGCGTGCTCGGCGGCCAGGCCGGAGGCGAACGCCGTCGCGAGCCCGCCCTCGAGCTCGCCCAGCGCGTCCTCGAGCGCGCGGCGCGTCGGGTTCGCCGTGCGCGCGTAGTCGTACTCCTCGAGGTACTCGCCGGGCGCCGGCTGCGCGAACGTCGAGGTCTGGTGGATCGCCGGGATGACCGAGCGGAAGTGCGGGTCGGGCTCGAGGCCCGCGTGCACCGCGCGGGTGGCGAAGCGCGCGTCGTCGGGAAGTCCGTCTGCGGAGCGCGCGCTCAGCGCGCGAGCGCTTCGAGCAGGTCCGTGCGCGTGACGATCCCGACCGGGCGGCCGTCGCTCGGTCACGAGCAGCGCCTGGCGCTCGCCGCTGAGCAGCTCGACGGCTTCGCGCACCTCGTCGTCGACGGAGACCGCCGGGAACGGCGCCTCCATGACGTCGACGATCTGCGGCGCCGAGCAGCGCCGGGTCGTCGATCGCGCGCCGCAGCAGCCCGCGCTCGCCGATCGAGCCGACGACCGCGTGCGGCGTCGTGCTCGCTGACGACCGGGCAGCTGCGAGACGCGGTGCTCGTGCAGCAGCGCGATCGCGTCCTTCACCCGGTCGTGCGCGCGGACGCTGACGAGCGGCGGGATCTCGCCGCCCTCCTGCTTGCGGCGCAGCACCTCGCCGACCGTCGCGGCGCCCGCCGCGCTCGAGGAAGCCGTGCTGCGTCATCCAGGCGTCGTTGAAGATCTTCGAGAGGTAGCTGCGCCCGCCGTCGGGCAGGATCACGCAGACCATCGCCTCGGGATCGGTGATCTCGGCGGCGACCTGCAGCGCCGCGTGCAGCGCCGTGCCGCACGAGCCGCCGGCGAGGATGCCCTCGGTCATCGCCAGGCGGCGCGCCGCGAGGAACGACTCCTTGTCGGAGACGGCGACGTAGCGGTCGACGATCTGCGGGTCGAACGTCGCGGGCCAGAAGTCCTCGCCGACGCCTTCGACGAGGTAGGGCTTGACCGCGTCCTCGCCCTGGGAGTAGATCGAGCCGACGGGGTCCGCGCCGATCACCTGCAGCTCGCGGGTTGCGCTCCTTGAGGTAGCGACCGGTGCCGGTGATCGTGCCGCCCGTGCCGACGCCCGACGACGAGGTGGGTGATCCGCCCGCCGGACTGCTCCCAGAGCTCGGGGCCGGTCGTCGCGTAGTGCGCGGCGGGGTTCGCGGGGTTGAAGTACTGGTTCGGCTGGAAGGCGCCGGGGATCTCCTCGGTCAGCCGGTCGGCGACGCGGTAGTAGGACTCCGGCGAGTCCGGCGCGACGGCGGTCGGCGCGACCACGACCTCGGCGCCGTAGGCGCGCAGCAGGTCGATCTTCTCCTTGCTCATCTTGTCCGGCATCACCGCGATCACGCGGTAGCCCTTGAGCCGCGCTGCGATCGCCAGCCCGGTGCCGGTGTTGCCGGACGTCGGCTCGACGATCGTGCCGCCGGGCGCAGCTTCCCCTCGCGCTCGGCCGCCTCGATCATCGCGATCGCCGGGCGGTCCTTGATCGAGCCGCCGGGGTTCAGGTACTCGACCTTGGCGACGAGCTGCGGCGTGAGGCCGGCGCCGAGCCGGCTGAGGCGCACGAGCGGCGTGTGGCCGACGGCGTCGAGGATCGAGTCCTTGATGTCGGCCTGGGTGGCGGCGAGCGGGTTCATCGTGCCCTGTAGTCAAGCAGTCATGCGGCGGGCGGGCCAGTGAGCCGAACGATCTTCGGCAGACTGGCGATCAGCGGTCCTGATTCGTCGGTCGAATGCGCGATACTGGCCGCGATGCCGAATTCTCCGCCTCCCGTCCTCGACGCCGTCGACCGCGCGATCGTCGAGGCGCTCAGCGCCGACGCCCGCATCGCGAACAACCGCCTTGCCGAGCAGGTCGGGATCGCGGCGTCCACGTGCCTGCAGCGCGTGCGCGTCCTGCGCGAGCGCGGGGTGCTGCGCGGCTTCCACGCGGAGGTCGACCTCGCCGCGCTCGGCCGGCCGCTGCAGGCGCTCGTCGCCATCCGCCTGGCGGTCCACAACCGCGAGCAGATCGAGCAGTTCACGACCCGCGTGCGCGGCCTGCCCGGCGTGCTGCAGGTCTTCCACCTCGCCGGGCCGACGGACTACCTCGTCTGGATCGCGACCGCCGGTGCGCAGGACCTGCGCGAGTTCGTCGTCGAGCACCTCGCCACCGACCCGGCGGTCGCGCACGCCGAGACGTCGCTCATCTACGAGCACCACCGCGGCCCCGGGATCTGGGGCACGGTGGAGCCGGGGTAGGTCAGCCCTCGCCGCGCTGGTTCAGGAAGCGCTGGAACTCGCGCGCGAGCACGTCGCCCGAGGGCACCTCGCCGTCGCTCGGCTCGGGCGCCTCGGCGTCGGCGGCCTGCTCGAGGCGCTCGACGAACTGGCGCACGTCATCGTCGCCGGCGACGGCGCTCGTGACGCGGCGCTCGTAGTCGGCGGCGGCGCGCTCGAGCTCGCCGGCGTCGACGTTCACCCCCACGAGCGACTCGAGCTTGCGCACGAGCGCGAGCGACGCCTTCGGGTTCGGCGCGGCGGCGACGTAGTGCGGAACGCTCGCCCACAGCGATGCGGACGGCATGCCCGCGTCCTGGCAGGCCGTGTAGAGCACGCCGGTGATGCCGGTCGGGCCCTCGTAGTTCGTCGGCGTCAGGCCGACGCGCTCGACGAGCGCGTCGTCGCTGGCCAGGCCGACGAGCGGCACGGGGCGCGTGTGCGGCGACGTCGGCGAGCAGGGCGCCGAGCGTCACGACGAGCTGCACACCGAGCGCCTCGGCGAGTTCGATGATCGGCGGCGCAGAACGAGCGCCAGCGCATCGAGGGCTCCGGGCCGCTGATCAGGACGAGGTCGCGCGGCGCGCGCGGCGCGCGCGCGGCCCAGACCTCGACCTCCGGCCACTGGACCGCGCGGGTGCGGCCCTCGACGAGCTGCACCGTCGGGCGCGTGGCCTGGAAGTCGAAGAACTCCTCGGGATCGAGCCGCGCGAAACGCGTCGCCTCGAGCGCGGAGCCGAGGAACGAGACGGCCGACGAGGCCGCTTCGCCGGCGTCGTTCCAGCCCGAGAACGCGCACACGAGCGCCGGGGCCCGAAGGCCGTCCGGACGGCTCTCCCAGATGAGGGGCGGCATCCGGTTCACGGTACATCATGGGCCGATGCCGTCCGCCGAATCAGCCCGGCGCCTGCGTCCCGTTGCCGCGCCCGCGGGCGCGGAGTCCGGCGCACCGCACCACCCGGGGCGATCGCGACGCTGCGCGACGGCGACGCGCTCGACGGCGTCTACGCGTGCACGCGCAAGGACCGGCTGATCGCGCGCACGGGCACGCCGTACCTGGCGCTCGAGCTGCGCGACCGCAGCGGCGCGCTCGCCGGCGCGGCTGTTCCGCGACGCCGACCTCCACGGCGCGCGCTTCGAGCGCGGCGACCTCGTCACGCGCGGGCGGCCGCGTGACGCGCTTCCGCGGCGAGCTGCAGGCCGAGCTCGACGAGCGATCGCGCGGGTCGACCCCGGCGCGGCCGACCCGGCCGCGTTCCTGCCCGTCGCCTACCGCGACCTCGACGAGCTCGACGGCTTCCTCGAGCACCTCGCCGGCGAGGTCCGCCAGCCGGGATATCCGCGCGCTGCTCGAGCGGCTGCTCGCCGACGACGCCGTTGCGCGCCGCGCTGCGCGGCATCGCCGGCGACGCGCGCCCAGCACCACGCCTACCTCGGCGGGCTGCTCGAGCACACCGTCGCCGTCGCGACGCTCGCCCTCGAGACCTGCACGCTGCACCAGCGCCTGGACCAGGACCTGCTGCTGACCGCGGCGATCGTCCACGACCTCGGGCGCAGCCGCGAGCTGACGCTCGGCGCCGAGATCGGCGTCAGCGACGAGGGGCGCCTGCTCGGCCACGTCGAGCTCGGCCTGCGGATGCTCGACGGTTTCGCCGACGCGACCGGGCTCGACGAGCCGCGCCGGCTCGCGCTCGAGCACTGCGTGCTGGCCCACCACGGCCCCGACGCCCTGCCGGGCCGGCGATTCGCGCTGCCGGAGGCGCTCGCACTGCACCGGCTGAACGCGCTCGACGCGAGCGTCAAGGCGGCGATCGAGCACCCGCTCGGTGACATGCCCTCGAACGGGCCGGCCGCGCCTAGCTGAGATCGCCCTCGAAAGGGCCGGCGACGCGCAGCGGCGCCGGAGAGGAGGACCGGCGAAGCCGGGCCGTTCACCGGGCCGGCGACGCGCAGCGGCGCCGGAGAGGAGGACCGGCGAAGCCGGGCCGGTCACCGGGCCGGCGACGCGCAGCGGCGCCGGAGAGGAGGACCGGCGAAGCCGGGTCGGTCACCGCCCCTACGCCGCCGCGCCACCAGCGCGGGTCGCGTCCGGCACCTCATCCGCCGACGCGTCGAGCGCCTCGGCGACGGTGCCGAGCAGTGAGTCGCGGGTGAACGGCTTCTGCACGAACGCGAGCTCGCGCTCGCGCGCGCCCTCGAGGACGACGACGTCCTCGGTGTGACCGGACATGAAGACGATCTGCAGTCCGGGGCAGCGTCGGCCGCGCGCGGCGGCGAGCTCGTGGCCGGTCATCCCCGGCATCACGACGTCGGTGAGGAGCACGTCCACGGGCTCCCACGCGGCGAGCGCGGCGTCGCCGCTCGCCGCCTCGCGGACCTCGTAGCCGTGCCGCTCGAGGATCCGCACGGCCTGACGGCGCACGGGATCCTGGTCCTCGACGACGAGGATGCGCGCGGGCCCTGCGGCACGGGCCGGGCGCGGCACGGGCTCGGGCGCCGGCGCGAGGTCGTCGGCGCCCGCGGCAGGGAGCGTGAAGCGCACGACGGTGCCGTCGCCGGGCACGGAGTCGATCTCGACCTCGCCGCCGGAGTCGGTGACGATGCCGTGCACCGTGGCGAGCCCGAGGCCCGTGCCCTCGCCCGGCGGCCTTCGTCGTGAAGAACGGCTCGAACGCGCGGTCGGCGACCTCGGCCGGCCATGCCGGTGCCCTCGTCGGACGACGCTCGACCTGGACGCCCGTGAACTGCGCCGCGCGGCGAACGTCGATGCGCGAGCGCGCCACCGTCCGGCATCGCGTCGCGGGCGTTCACGGCGAGGTTCACGAGCACCTGCTCGAGGCGTGAGCGGTCCGCGAGCACCGGGGGCAGGTCGTCCTCGCACTGGATGCGCAGCTCGATGCGCTCGCTGAGCGAGCGCGCGAGCAGCGACTCGAGGTCGCGCACGAGCGGCGCCGACGTCGAGCGACCTCCGGGGTGACGACCTCGCGGCGGCTGAACATCAGCAGCTGACGCGTGAGCGCAGCGGCGCGCTCGGCGGCGCGGCCGATCTCGCGCACGTCCTCGCGCACGGCGGACTCGTCGTCGAGCTCCTCGCTGGGCGAAGTCCACGCAGGACAGGATCACCGACAGCAGGTTGTTGAAGTCGTGGGCGACGCCGCCGGCGAGCTGACCGACGCTCTCCAGGCGCTGCGCCTGGGCGAGGCGCTGCTCGAGCTCCGCGCGCTCGCGCTCCGAGCGGCGGCGCTCGGTGAGGTCGGTGGCGATCGAGCAGACCCCGGCGATCGCGCCGTCGGAGTCGAACAGCGGGAACTTCACGAGCAGCAGCTCGCGATCCTCACCGCCGTCCGCGGTGGGCATGACGTGATCTCGGTCTGCGCGCGGCACGCCGGTGCGGACGACCTCGCGGTCGAGCTCGTCGTCGGCTGTGCTCGAGCGCTCGGGCGGCAGCACCTCGGCGCGGTACGGCCGAGCGCCGCCTCGGCGCTGACGCCGACGAGCTCCTCCCAGCGGCGGTTCACGAGCACGTAGCGCTGCTGGGTGTCCTTGACGAAGATCAGCGCGGGCGCGTTGTCGATGATCGCCTGCAGGCGCTGCTCGCCGGCGCGGCGCTCGGCCTCGGCGCGCCGGCGCTCGCTGAGGTCGACGAGCTGGACGAGGAAGTACAGCGGCCGCTCGCCGTCGCCGTGCATGAGCGAGACGTGGGCCAGCACGTGCAGGACGCGGCCGTCGGCGTGCATCAGGCGCTTCTCGATCGCGTAGCTGCGCCGGCGGCCGGCGAGCAGCTCACGGATCAAGCGGGCGGTCGAGGTCGACGTCCTCGGGGTGGTTGAAGCGCGCGCGAGCGTCTGTCGGCGCGCAGCTCGGCCTCGGTGTGGCCGAGCATCTGGCGCGATCGCGCGGTTCAGGCGCAGCCAGCGTCCCTCGAGGTCGATCAGCGCCATCCCGATCGGCGCGTCGTCGAACGCGCGGCGGAAGAGCTGCTCGGCGGCACGCAGCGCGTCCTCGACGCGGCGCGACTCGGTGACGTCCTGGCAGGTGCCGTGGACGACGCGCGCCGCGCCCTCGGCGTCGACGCCGACCTCGCCGCGTGCGTGGATCATGCGCACGTCGCCGTCGGGGCGCACGATCCGGTGGTCGATGCTCCAGGCGCGCGCCTCGGCGACCGCCTGCTCGATCGCGCGCGCGACGCGCGTGCGATCGTCCGGGTGCACGCGCTCCAGATGGTCGGGCGTAGCTCTGGGCGCTGCGCCTCGGGCCGCAGGCCGTGGATGCGGTAGATCTCGTCGGACCAGCGTCACGCGGTCGCCGGCGACGATCCACTCCCAGCTGCCGAGCCGCGCGACCTGCTGGGCCTCGGCGAGCTTCGCCTCGTTGGCGGCGAGCGCGTCCTGCGCCTCGATGCGCTCGGTGACGTCCAGGAACTGGCAGAGGTAGTAGAGCGGCTCGCCGGCGGGGTCGCGCACGAGCGTGCCGCTGACGAGCGCGACGACGGGGCGGCCGTCGCCGGTGCGCAGGCGCGCCTCGAGCTCGAACGAGCCGGGCGTCCCGTCGCGCGCAGCCGTCGCTCGGTCCAGCGCTCGGCGTCGTCGGGATTCTCGGCGAGGTCGAGCGCGCTCAGCGCGAGCAGCTCCTCCTCGGTGCAGCCCGAGCAGCCGGCAGAGCGCGGCGTTGACGCGCCGGAAGCGCCCGTCCGGGGGCGACGATCGCCATGCCCGTCGGCGCGTCGCGGAAGGCCTGGCTCAGGCGCTCGGCGTCGGCCTCGTCGCGCGCGGTGATGTCGCGCGCGACGAGGTGGCACGAGGCCGGCGTCGGGATCGACGGCGGCGCGCACCTCCGCCCAGCGCAGCTCGCCGCCGGGCCGCACGATGCGCACGCGGAACTCCTCGACCGCGCGAGCCGTCATCGGCCGTCGGATGAACCCGGCCGCCGAACAGGTCGCGCACGTGCTCGACGTCGTCGGGGTGTACGAGGTCCCACAGCGAGCCGCCGACCGGCGCGTCCTCGGTCGAGCCGCGCGAGCCGTCGCGGCGGCCGGGTTCGTCGCGGCGGATCTCGCCGTCGACGCGCAGACGACGAGGGCGTCGGTCGCCAGCTCGAACAGGCGCTGTTCGAGAGCGTCCTCGCGGGATGTCGCCGAGGTGCTGCACCTGCTGCGTGGTTCGCGGACGGCACGCGTCCGAGGGTACGTATCGGCACATTCGCTCACAAGACATGAGCGCCTGCACGCGGGCGCCCAGCGCGACGAGCGGCGCAGGCGACGCGCCGAGCGGCGAAGGGCCGTGAGCCCGCCGATGCGGGCGCTAGCGGTTCGCGATCGAGGACGCGTGCGTTGCACGCCGACCGACAGCCAGCGACGACGAGTGCCGGCGACGCGGCCGCCCGTCTCCGCGCACTTCGTCAACAACGTCCTCGCGGCCGCCGCGAGCTACATCGAGGACGACCCCGACTACGCGCGCGACGTGCTCGCCGAGCTCGGCCAGTTCCTCTCCTACCGCCTGCGCGAGGACCCCGGGCCGGTGAGCGCCGCGCAGGAGCTGGCGCACACGGCGACCTACCTGCGCCTCCAGCAGGCGCGCTTCCCGGACCGGATCAGCTTCGCGCTCCCCGCACGCCGGCGAGGTGACCGGGCGCGATGGCGCCGGGGACGATCCAGCGTCCGGTCGCCGAGGTCGCTCGGCCGCCGGCTGCGCGAGCGCTCCGGGCCATGCGCGCTCACGCTGCGCGCGGCGGGACCCGCCCTCGACCTCGAGCTCGCGGGCGCCGGCGACGCCGCCGCCGAGCACCTGATGATCCCCATCGCCGAAGGAGCCCCTGCATGAGCGACCTCGTGCGTGCTGGCCGTCGACGACGAGCCGCGTGCGCTGGCCGACGTGCAGCGGCTGCTCGAGGGCTCGCCGCGCGTCGGCCGCGTCGACACCGCCGGCGGCGGGCGCGAGGCGCTCGTGCGGCTCGGCGAGGGACCCTACGACGCGCTGTTCCTCGACGTGCGGATGCCGGAGATCGAGGGCCTCGATCTCGCACGGCTGCTGCGCCGCTTCGACGACCCGCCGGAGGTCGTGTTCCTCACGGGCCACGCCGATGCCGCCGTCGAGGCGTTCGAGGTCCAGGCGCTCGACTTCCTCGTCAAGCCCGTCACGCGCGACCGCCTCGACGCGGCGCTGTCGCGGATCGAGGCGGCCCGCGCCAAGCGCGTCGGCGGCGCCGCAGCTTCACCGACCGCTCCCGAGGTCGTCGCGCTCGACAACCCGGCCGGTGCCGGGAAGCGGCTCGTGCGGCTCGAGACGATCTCCTACGTGGACGCCGACGGCGACTACGCGCAGATCCACGCCGAGGACGGCGACTTCGTGCTGCGCGCGTCGCTCGCGCATCTCGAGGAGGACTGGGGCCCGGCGGGCTTCACGCGCGTGCACCGCGCGCACCTCGTGAACCTCGCGCACGCCGTCGAGCTGCGCTCGCAGCCGAACGGCACCGCGGTGCTCGCGCTGCGCGACGGGACCGAGATCCCCGTCGCGCGCCGCACGGTCGCCGCGCTGCGCCGCCGCCTGAAGGCCTAGAAGTGCCCGGCGATGCCGGACCCGGTGACGACTTCGGCGTCATCGGGTCCGGGTCGCAGCACGACGACCTCCGGCTCGACCTTGCGCGAGCAGCCACGACGACGTCCTCGGTCGTGAACCCGGCGTCGGTCTGCGCGCCGGCCGAGACGACGACGCTGTCCACGCGCTCCTCGGCGAGCAGCCGCTGCAGCGCGTCGCGGAACGTGCGGCCGCGGCTGATGCGCCAGTCGACCGGCACGTCGCGGCGCGCGGCGCGCTGCTCGATCGCCTCCATGACCGGCAGGACGGTCTCGGCACGGCCCGGGAGCGGCGTCTCGAGCGGGAGCGTGCGCGGGACCCGGGCGAGGTAGGCGGGCATCAGCATCGCGTCCTGCGGCGATCGCGATCCGCAGCGCGGCGTCGAGCGCCCGGCGCGAGACCCCTTCGCCGGAGAACGGCATGAGGATGCGCCGCGAGCCGCCGCGCCGCGCCGCGACCCAGGGCAGCCGCCCGTGCGGCGGCAGCGAGCCAGCCCGCCGCGAGCCCGAGCAGCGACGCCCGCGACGAAGCCCGCCGGCGATCAGCGCCGCGCTCACGGCGCCGTCTCCCGGCGCTCGGCGCGGTCGGCGACGATCCGCACGTCGACGCCGTCGAGGCGGCGCACGAGCCGCATCGGCAGTGGCTCGCGCAGGCGGCCGAGCGCGCCGCCGCGGACCGGCTTGCCGGTGAGCACGTACGTCGTTCCCCGCTCGGCGACGAACTCCTCGACCGTGCGGTCGACGTCGTCGGACTCGATCATGTGGAACTCGGCGCCGAGCAGCGAGGTGAGCCGGCGCAGCGCGCCGAGCGAGCGCTCCTCGTCCTCGTCCATGAGCCGCGCCGAGCGCACCCAGAGGACGTCGAGCTCGGCGCCCAGGCGCGCCGCCGAGCGCCACGCGCGCCGCACGAGGCGCTGGGCCTTGCGGATTGGGCTCGACGAGCGCGAGCAGCCGCTCGTGCGACCGCCTGGCGAGGCGTCGCGCTGGAGCGTCTCGTCCGCGCGTCCCGAGCGCGTCCACGCGCGGCGATGCGCTGCGCGCCGACAGCCTCGGCGACCTGGCGCAGCGCGACCTCACGCAGCGCGACGAGGTTCTCGATCGTGAAGAAGTTGTTCAGCGCGGCGTCGATCCGCTCTTGCGGATAGACGCGGCCCGCGCGCAGGCGCCCGAGCAGCTCCTCGGGCGTGATGTCCACGAGCACGACCTCGTCCGCGCGCGGCGAGCACCGCGTCCGGCACGGTCTCGCGCACGCGGATCCCGCTGAGCTCGGCGACGAGGTCGTTCAGCGACTCGAGGTGCTGGACGTTCATCGTCGAGAGGACGTCGATCCCCGCCGCGAGCACGTCCTCGACGTCCTCGTAGCGCTTGTGGTGCTCGACGCCCGGGGCGTTCGTGTGGGCGAGCTCGTCGATCAGGCACAGCGACGGTCGCGCGGTCGAGGATCGCGGGCAGGTCCATCTCCTCGAGCGCGACGCCGCGGTAGGTCCACGACCCGTCGCGGCATCAGATCGCAGGCCGGCGGCGCGACGCGCGGTCTCGGCGCGCCCGTGCGTCTCGACGACGCCGACGACGACGTCG
Organism: uncultured Actinomycetes bacterium; assembly: GCA_963787935.1. Lineage (GTDB taxonomy): Bacteria > Actinomycetota > Thermoleophilia > Solirubrobacterales > Solirubrobacteraceae > F1-60-MAGs163. Next base: position 127,092 of record CAWBEV010000004.1, read on the forward strand.
CGGCCGCCGTCGCGCAGCGCGTGCCCCTCCTCGAGCATCGCGTAGGTCTTCCCGACACCGGCGGCCATGCCGAGGAACACCTTGTGCCGCCCGCGCTGACCGTTGCTGCCGTTCACGGCGAGGCGCCCACCAGCCGGTCGCAGGCCTCCAGGGCGAGCAGCGCGTCCGCGCGCAGCGTTCCCGGCGCGGACGGCGCGTGCAGCGGGGCGGTCCCGTCGGTGAGCAGCCGCAGCGCCAGGGCGACGCCCTGGGCGCGCGCCGGTGCCCCGTCGTCGCGCAGGCGCGCGGCGAGATCCGTCAGCGGGCGGAACGCGTCCGTCGCGGCCTCGCGCTGCACGGGAATGCGCGTGGTGAACACGGCCTCAGCCGGGAGCGCTGCGCGCAGGGCCGCGCGCTGCAGGCCGTCGGCGATCGTGTGGCGTGCAGGTGCGGCGGTCAGGTGCGCGGCCCGGCAGGCGAGCTCCGGGCATGCGTCGAGCGGCTCGCCGGCGCGCAGCCGGGCGTCCAGGGCACCGGCGCGCAGCCGGCTCGCGACGCGCGCGCGGAGCGGCATCCGACTGCTGCTCACGGGGGATCGGGTTGCCGTCGTCGCCATCTGTCTCACGCTCCCAGAAGATTGTGGATCACGAGGTCGATGAGCTTGATGCCGACGAACGGGAGGATCAGCCCGCCGAGCCCGTAGATGAGCATGTTGCGCCGCAGGAGCGCGGTCGCGCCGACCGGCTTGTACGTGACGCCGCGCAGGGCGAGCGGCACGAGCATCGGGATGATCAGCGCGTTGAAGATGATCGCCGACAGGATCGCCGACTGCGGCGAGCCGAGGTTCATGACGTTCAGGGAGGCGAGCGGGCCCTCGCTCGCGCCCGAGGCGGCGTAGGTCGCGACGAAGATCGCCGGCAGGATCGCGAAGTACTTCGCGACGTCGTTCGCGATCGAGAACGTCGTCAGCGGCGCCGCGCGTGATCAGCAGCTGCTTGCCGACCTCGACGATCTCGATGAGCTTCGTCGGGTCGGAGTCGAGGTCGACCATGTTGCCCGCCTCGCGCGCCGCCTGTGTGCCCGTCTGCATCGTCACGCCGACGTCGGCCTGCGCCAGCGCCGGAGCGTCGTTCGTGCCGTCGCCGCTCATCGCCACCATGCGGCCCTCACTCCTGCTCGGGCGGATGAGCTCGAGCTTGCGCTCGGGCGTCGCCTCGGCGAGGAAGTCGTCGACGCCCGCCTCGCCGGCGATCTTCGCGGCGGTCAGGCGGTTGTCGCCGGTGATCATCACCGTGCGGATGCCCATCGCGCGCAGGCGATCGAAGCGCACGCGCATCCCGTCCTTGACGGTGTCCTTGAGATAGATGACACCGAGGACGTCGGTGTCCCGCGCCACGACGAGCGGGGTGCCGCCCTCGTTCGCGATGCGGTCGACCTCCGGGCGCAGCGCCGTCGGGACCGACGCCGCCCTGAGCCTCGACCCAGGCGGCGACCGCGTCGGCGGCTCCCTTGCGCAGCGCCGTGCCGTCGAGGTCGACGCCGCTCATGCGGGTCTCGGCCGTGAACGGCACGAATCGCGACCCGCTCGCGGCGTCGTCGTCGCCGGCCGCGCCCTGGCGATCGGCGAGGTCGACGATCGAGCGGCCCTCGGGCGTCTCGTCGGCGAGCGACGAGAGGCGCGCGGCGCGCACGAGCTGCGGCCGCGTCGACCGCCGGCATCGGGACGAACTCCGCCGCCTGGCGGTTGCCGTACGTCATCGTGCCGGTCTTGTCGAGCAGCAGCACGTCGACGTCGCCGGAGGCCTCGACCGCGCGGCCGGAGAGCGCGAGCACGTTGCGGCGCACCAGCCGGTCCATGCCGGCGATGCCGATCGCGCTGAGCAGCGCGCCGATCGTCGTCGGGATCAGCGCGACGAGCAGCGCGATGAGCGTCGTGACCGAGATCGCCGTGCCGGCGAAGTCGGCGAACGGGCGCAGCGTCGACGACGACCACGAGGAAGACGAGCGTCAGTCCGGCGAGCAGGATCGACAGCGCGATCTCGTTCGGGGTCTTGCGCCGCGACGGCGCCCTCGACAAGCGCGATCATCCGATCGAGGAAGCTCTGGCCGGGCTCCTGCGTGATCTCGACGACGATCCGGTCCGAGAGGACGCGCGTACCGCCGGTGACCGCACTGCGGTCGCCGCCGGACTCGCGGACGACCGGGGCGGACTCGCCGGTGATCGCCGACTCGTCGACCGACGCGATGCCCTCGATGACGGTGCCGTCGCCGGGGATCACCTGGCCCGCGACGACGACCACGACGTCGCCCCTGACGAGCTCGGCCGCGGGCTTCGTCGGTCCCGTCGGGGAGGTACGCCACGGTGTCGGTGCGCATCGCGCGCAGCGCGTCGGCCTGGGCACGGCCGCGGCCCTCGGCGAGCGCCTCGGCGAGGTTCGCGAAGACGACCGTGAGCCAGAGCCAGAAGCCGACCGAGAACGTGAACCACGCGGGCTCGTCTCCGCCGCCGAGCGGCGCGCCGCCGAAGACCTGGACGAGCCACGCGATCGTCACGATCACGGCGCCGAGCCGACGACGAACATCACCGGGTTGCGCACCTGCTCGCGCGGGTCGAGCTTGCGCAGCGACGCGCCGATCGCCGGCCACAGGATGTCCGGCGCGAACAGCGACGCGGGCTGGTGATCGTGCGAGGTCATCGGGTGGGGGCCTCCGCGTCGAGGGCGAGGTTGAAGGTCGAGGACGTTCACGCCGGGACGGCCGAGCACGCCGAGCGAGCGACCGTCGGTGTGGTCGTCGATGCAGGTCGCAGGACCTGCGATCGCGGGAGATGCCGCGCTCGCGGGCGATCCGGAAGCTCTGGAGCTTCGCCGTTGGCCGGCGAGATGTGCGGGTCGACGCCGGAGGCGCTGAACGTCACGGCGTCGACGGGGACGTCGGCCGGCCGGCAGGCCCGGGGTCGTAGGGGCGCTCGAAGGCGAGCAGGTCGCCGCATCGCCTGCGCGGTAGCCGTGCGGCGGCGACTCTGCGAGTTCGGGCCGCGGTTCGAGAAGTACGTCGCATCCCCGGAGTAGCCGGTCTGGGACGGTCGCGGCTGCAGGTAGCGCGGGTCGGCCTCGGTGATCTGGCGTCCCGTCCGAGTCGACCTTCGGCTTGCCGTCGGCCGTCAGCACCGGGCGCTGGAACGACTGGCCGAGGAGCTTCGAGCCGACGGTCTTGCCGTCGCGCTCGACGAGCGAGCCGTCGGCCTTCGCCGAGAAGAGCACCTGGCCGACGCCGGTCACGGCGAGCGGGTAGGCGATGCCGAGCACGAGCGTGCAGGCGACGATCGCGATGGTTGCGGAACGGAGTGCGGCGAGCATGATCAGAAGAGCCGATCGGTCAGGCCCTGGGCCAGCGGCCCGAGGAGCAGGGCGGGCAGGAACGTGAGCGCGCCGACGATGAACACGACGAATCCGAGCAGCAGCGCCGAACGTCGGCGTGTCGGTGCGCAGCGTGCCGGCGCTCGGCCGGCGCCGGGCGCTTGGCGACGAGCGACCCGGCGATCGCCAGGACGATGAGCATCGGCAGGAAGCGCCCGACGAGCATCGCGAACGCGCCGATGATGTCGGCGAACGTGATGCCGTAGGCGCCCGACGCTGCCGGCCTCGGGCTGGATGAAGCCCGTGTAGCCGGCGAACGCCGAGCCGTTGTTGTTCGCCTGCGAGAGGTAGGCGTAGAGCGTCTCGGAGAAGCCCTGCGGCTTCCCGGCGGCGAAGATCGAGGCCGCACCGTAGTCGGTGCCGAGTGCGAGCCCGGCGGCCAGCAGCACGGCAAGCGGTGTGACGAGGATCGCGAGCGTCGCGAGCTTCATCTCGCGCGCCTCGATCTTCTTGCCGAGGAACTCGGGCGTGCGGCCGACCATCAGCCCGCCGACGAACACCGCGAGCAGGACGAAGACGAGCATGCCGTAGATGCCCGAGCCGACGCCGCCGAAGACGACCTCGCTCATCGCCATGCCGCCGATCGGCGAGAGACTGCCGATGCCGGTGAGCGACTCCATCGCCGCGTTGACCGCGCCGCACGAGGTGACGGTCGTGACGGCCGCCCAGAGCGCCGAGCCGCCGGTCCCGAAGCGCAGCTCCTTGCCCTCGAAGTTGCGGCCCGACGATGCCGGCGAACTGCTGGGCGGGCGTCGCGTGGCGCTCGGCGAAGAACACGACGGCGACCGACGCGAGGAAGATGACGCCCATCACGGCGAAGACCATCCAGCCCTGGCGGCGGTTGCCGACGAGCCGGCCGTAGGTCGAGGTCAGCGCCGCGGGGAGCGCGAGGATCAGCCAGATCTCGATCGCGTTCGTCAGGCCGTTCGGGTTCTCGAACGGCATCGCCGAGTTCACGTTGAAGAACCCGCCGCCGTTCGTCCCGAGCTCCTTGATCGCCTCCTGCGAGGCGACCGGCCCGCGCGCGAGCGTCTGGGCGGCGCCGCCGAGGGTGTCGATGCCGAGGTAGCCGCCGAGCGTCTGCAGCACGCCCTGGGAGATCAGGACGATCGCCGCGATGAACGCGATCGGGAGCAGCACGTAGAAGATCGCGCGGAAGAGGTCGACCCAGAAGTTGCCGATCAGGTCACGGCCGCTGCGGTTCGCGAGCGCCCGGATGAGCGCGATCGCGACGGCGATGCCGACGCCGGCCGAGACGAAGTTCTGCACCGCCAGCCCGGCCATCTGGCTGAAGTACGTCATCGTCGTCTCGCCGCCGTAGAACTGCCAGTTCGTGTTCGTGACGAACGACGAGGTCGTGTTGAACGTGACGTCCCAGGGCGCCGACTTGAAGCCCTCCGGGTTCCAGGGATGCAGGCCCTGGGTGCGCAGGATGAGGTAGAGCACGAGCCACGAGAGGAGCGAGAAGGCGATCGCCGAGAACGCGTACGCCTTCCAGTCCTGGCCGCGATTCGCGTCGGTCCGCAGCAGGCGGCACCAGCCGCGCTCGACCGGCGCGAGCACCGGGGTCAGCCAGCGTGCGCTCGCCGAGGAAGACGCGCGCCATGTACGCCCCGAGCAGCGGCGTGGTGACGACGACCGCGCCGAGGATGATCGCCAGTTGCGAGGAGATCCATCGTCATGCCGGCCTCCTAGAACCGTTCCGGGCGCAGCAGCGCGACGAGCAGGTAGACGGCGACGAGCGCCGCGACGATGAGCATCACGATCAGCACGGTCATGCCTTCCCGAGGAGGTCGACGACCGCGAACAGCGCGGCGAAGAAGAGGATGCCGATAGCGACGGCGAGGAGATCGAGGAGCATGGGATCCAGTGTGCGCCCGCCCTCGTCACGGCCGTGCCCGGGTTTCGCCCGGCCGTGTACAGATCCTGTCCAGACCGGCCGCGATGGCCGGCGTCCGTCAGCCGGAGCTCAGTCGTCGTCGACGAACCGGTAGCCGATGCCCGGGTCCGTGCGGATGTGACGGCGCCCGCCCTCCGGCTCGATCTTGCGCCGGAGGTTCGCGATCTGGCCGCGCAGCACGTGGTTGTCGTCGGCGTACTCGGGGCCCCAGACCTCGATCAGCAGCGCGCGGTGGGTCATGAGCCGCCCGCGGTTGCGCGCGAGCGTCTTGAGCAGCTCGAACTCGGTCGGTGTGAGGTGGACCGCCTCGCCGGCCACGCGTGACGTGGTGGGCGGCCACGTCGATCTCGAGGTCGCCCGCGGTGATCGCGGGCGCGTCGGCGCCCGCGCCGACGCGCCGCAGCGCGGCTTCGAGGCGCGCGACGAGCTCACGCGGGCCGAACGGCTTCGTCACGTAGTCGTCGGCGCCGGCGTCGAGCGCGCGGACCTTCGCCTCCTCGTCGCCGACGGCCGAGAGGACGAGGATCGGCATGTCGGTCCATTCACGCAGCGAGCGGCACACGCCGACGCCGTCGCCGTCGGGCAGGACGAGGTCGAGGATCGCGGCGTCCGGCGGCCGCACCGCGGCCGTGTCGAGCGCCTCCTCGGCGGTCTCGGCCGGCACGGGCTCGAACCCCGCCTCGCGCAGGATGACCTTCAGCGCACGCAGGATCTGGGGCTCGTCGTCGCAGACGAGCACCCGGCGGCGCTCGCTCATGCGCTGACCGGCGCCTCGAGCGGGACCGGCAGCTCGACGACGAAGCTCGTTCCCTGCCCGGGCACCGACTCGACGCCGATCCGCCCGTGGTTGGCCTCGACGAAGCCCTTGGCGATCGCGAGGCCCAGGCCCGAGCCGGTGTGCCCGTCAGCGTCGCCCTCGACGCGGAAGAACGGCTCGAACACGCGTCGCTGTGCGGCCGGCGGGATGCCCGGGCCCTGATCCACGATGCGGACCACGAGACGCCCGCCGACGACGCGGGCGCGCGCGGAGACCGCCTTGCCGTCCGAGTGGCGCTGGGCGTTCTCGAGCAGGTTCACGAACACGCGCTCGAGCTGGGCCGGATCGGCGCGCACGAGCGGCAGCGGAGCGGCGATCGCGAACGTCAGGGCGCCGGCGCCGGCGTCGTGGCGCGCCACCTCGGCCCCCGCGTCGCGCAGCAGCTCCTCGATGTCGCACCAGTCCTCGCGCGGCTCGGCGGAGCCCGCTTCGAGCCGCGAGAGGTCGAGGAGCTTGTCGATCACGCCGTCGAGGCGCCCGGCCTCCTCGACGACGACGCGCGCGAGCTCCTCGCGGTCGGCCGCGCCGAGCGTCGGGGAGGCGAGCGCGTCACCGGCCGCCATGATCGCCGTCAGCGGCGAGCGCAGGTCGTGCGAGACGGCTCGCAGCAGCGCGGTCTTCAGTGCATCGGAGCGGCGCAGCGCCTGCGCCTCGACGAGCTCCCCGGCGACCCGGTCGCGCTCGAGCGCGACGGCGAGCAGCGGCGCGAGCGCCGGGGCGACCCGCTGGCGCAGCCGGGCGAGGACGGGCTCGGGCAGCGCTGCGGGCACGAGCAGGGTGCCGACGCGCCCGCGGGTGTCGGAGAGGTCGATCGCGACCTCGCCCGCCGGGGCGGGGCGCTCGCCCGGCACGAGCTCGGCGCTGTCGGCCCCGGCGCGCCGCGGCGACCCGCTGCGCGGTCTTCGCCAGGCGCGTGACGAGCGTGCCGTCGCCGAGCAGCTCACGGGCGGCGGCGGCGGTCAGCGCGGCCTCCTGGCGGCGCAGCTCGGCGACGCGCGCACGCTCGCGTCCGCGCTCGGCGAGCCAGCTCGTCGCGATCGCGACGACGACGAAGATCGCCAGCGCGTACCAGTCGCGGCTGTCGGCGACGGTGAACCGCCCCGTCGGCTCGATGAGGAACCAGTTGAACGCCATCGCGGCGAGCAGCGCGCTGAGCAGCGCAGGCCAGAGCCCGAACCAGCTCGCCACCGCAAGCACCGCCATGAGGTAGAGGGCGCCGAGCGAGACGCTCGGCGCGACGTCGCGCAGCAGTACGACGGCGACGGTCGCCAGCGCGACCGAGCCGACGGCGGCGCCGACGCCCCACAGGGCGCGCGGCCCCTCCTCGCGCAGCACCGGCCTCGAACTCGTCATCGGCCGCACAGCGTACGCCCCGCGCTACCCGGCCTCGTCCTCCCGGTGGACGGTCGCGGGCTCACCGCGCAGCTCGTGCAGAGCGCCGCGGGCCAGGCTCCAGGCCACCCAGAGCAGCAGCAGCGCGAACAGGTACTCCGTGACGCGCTCGGGAATCGCGTTGACGAGCACGACGCCCACGGCGGCCGCCGGGATCGCGGCGAGGCCGACGACGATGCCGTCGTGGAGCCGCAGGTTCCCGTAGGAGTGCTGTCGCCAGGCGCCGACGAGCGCGACCGGGACGATCGCCAGCAGCGAGGTCGCCTGCGCCTCGACCTGCGAGAGATCCAGCAGCAGCACGAGCGCCGGCACGAACAGCGCGCCGCCGCCGATGCCGAGCAGTCCGCTGAGGACCCCGGCGGCGATCCCGATCAGGATGATCTCGGCGATCACGAGGCGCGCACCACGAGCACGACCGCGGTCGCGACGAGGAAGATCGAGAACAGCAGCCGCACGACCGCCGCCGGCACGCGCTGCTGCAGCCAGGTGCCGGCGAGCACGCCGAAGATCGCGGGAATGCCGATCAGCAGGCCCTCGCGCACCCGGACGTTCCCGTAGGCGGCCTGGACGGCGACCGCCGCGATCGCCGTGATGACGATCGCCACGAGCGACGTCCCGGTCGCCTCGCGTTCGCCGTAGGCGAGCCAGATGATGAGGAGGGGCACGACGACGACCCCGCCGCCGACCCCGAAGAGGCCGCTGAAGAGGCCCGCCGACAACCCGATCGCCCCGAGCTGCAGCAGTCGCCGCCGAGGCATGCCGCCATACTAGATCGCGTGCCCCCAGCCCGGACGCTCGACGACGCCCTCGCCCCGCTGCTCGCCGACCCCGGGGCGGCGGCCGTCCTGCTCGACGTCGACGGCACGCTCGCGCCGATCGTCCGCGATCCCGAGTCGGCGACGGTTCCCGAGCTCGTGCGCCGGCTCGTCCACGGCCTGACGGAGCGCTATGCGCTCGTCGGCTGCGTCAGCGGCCGTCGCGCGGCCGTCGCGCGGCGGATGGTCGGAATCGGCTCGATCCCCTACGCGGGCAACCACGGCGCCGAGCTCCTCACGCGCGGCTCGCCCGACCCGATCGTGGACCCCGAGGCCGAGCGCTGGGGCGCGCGCGTGCGCGGCGTCGCCGACGCGGCCGGCAGCGAGCGTCTGCGCGCCGCCGGGCTGCGCCGCGAGGACAAGGGCCCGATCGTCGCGCTGCACTGGCGCGGTGCCGAGGACGAGCTGCGCGCCGAGGTCGCCGCCCAGGAGATCGCGAACAGCGCACGCGCCGCCGGGCTCGACGTGCACGAGGGCCGGCGCGTCATCGAGCTGCGCCCGCCCGTGCCGATCGGCAAGGACGCCGCGGTCCGGCGGCTGCTCCAGGGCACGGCGATCGACACCGCGCTCTACGTCGGCGACGACCGCACCGACGTCGACGCGTTCAACGGCCTGCGGAAGCTCGTCGACGAGGGCCGCCTGCGTCAGGCCGTCTGCGTCGGCGTGCGCTCGGAGGAGACCCCCGAGGAGGTGCTCGCCGCCGCCGACGTTCTCGTCGAGGGCACGGACGGCGTGCGCGACCCTGCTGGAAGCCCTCGTGCGCTGAGGCCGTGCGCTTCGTCGACCTGCTCAAGACGACCGTCCTGCTGAGCGCCGCAGCCGCGACGCTGCTCGCCGTCGTCACGGTCGTCGAGGCGAACCTCCACGACGACCAGCTGCTCGTGCCGGTGGCCACCGGATGGTGGCTCCTCGCCGCGTTCGTCGGTGGCTGGATCGGGCGGCGCTCGCAGGCGAGCCCGCCGGTGGCGCGCGCGCTGCGCGACGCGAAGTCCGCGACGTCGCTCCCGGAGATGCGCCCGGCGCGCGTGCTCGTGAACCGGCTCTGGCCGCTGCTGCTCGCGACCGTCGTCTCCGCGGCGCTGTCGGTCTTCTTCCCGCAGATCGGCGCGATCGCCGCAGGTTTCGGCGTGATCTGGGCGCTCTCGTGGCGCCGCCAGGACGGTGCGGTGACGGCGATCGAGGAGCGCGACGGCGTGACGTTCTACGTCGCCTCGACGTCCGCGGTCGGCCCCGTGAAGCTCCTGCGCACGCCCGGCTTCCGTCGCGACCTGCCGCCGACGCCCGCGGCGCACTGAGCGCCCGAAGCCTCAGAACAGCGAGACGATCCCGACGAGCGCCGGGGCGATGACGAGCGCCGGGAGGAAGTTCCCGACACGCACGTCCTTGATCTCGAGGAGCTTGAGGCTGATCCCGATGATGAGGATCCCGCCCGCGCTGACGAGCGCGGCGAGCGCCTCGCTGCCCTCGGCGAGGATGTTCTCGAACAGCCCGGCGGCGAGCGTGATGCCGCCCTGTACGACGAGGACGCTGAGCGCCGCGAACGCGACGCCGGGGCCGAGCGAGGCGGCGAGCGCGATCGAGGCGAAGCCGTCGAGGAGCGACTTCGTGGCGAGCGCCTGGTAGTCGCCGGTCAGGCCGTCCTGGATCGAGCCGACGACCGTGAGCGGCCCGACGCAGAACAGGAGGCTCGCGGTGAAGAACGCCTCGCTGATGCCGTGCGCCCCGTCGTGACGGCGCGACACCCACGCCTGCAGGCGATCGCCGATCGCCTCGATGCGGTCCTCGATCCGCAGCGCCTCGCCGAGCACGCCGCCGAGCAGGATGCCGCCGAGCACGTACAGCGCGTTCGTGTCCCGCCACTGCAGCGCGAGGTCCACGCCGACGACGAGCGTCACGAGGCCGAGCCCGTCCAGCACGCGGCGGCGCACGCGCTCGGGGAGCCGGTCGCCGATCAGCGTTCCGAGCAGCGTTCCGAGCAGCACGGCGCCGACGTTGAGAAACGTGCCGGTCACGAGGAGCGGGAGCATGGCAGGATCGGGCCCGTGCCCGGCGCCGACATCCTGCTCGTCTCGCTCGGGGCGACCGCCGGGCTGCGCGCCGCCGACGACGAGCTCGCCGCCTCGCTCGAACGCGCCGGCGCACGGCTCGCCGTCGTCGCGGGCCGCGCCGCCCGGAGCCGTCCGCACGCTTGCGCTCACGGATCTGCGCTGGGCACGCGCGGCGGCCGACGCCGCGCGCCGCGGCATCAGCGCGCACGGTCCGCGTGCGGTCCTCTACAGCACGACGACGGCGGCGCTGCTGTGGCCGCGACCGGGAGCGATCCGCTTCGACGCGCCGGCCGCCGCGACGCGACCCGGACGCCACGGCATCTGGCAGCGCCCCGTCGAGCGCCGCCGCCTGCGCGAAGCGCCGCTGCTCCTCCCGCAGTCGCGCGGGACGCTCGCGGAGACACCGGAGCCGCACGCCGACGCGATCGTCGTGCCGGTTCCCGTGGAGCCGGCGGGCCTCGGGGAGCCGTGGGCGCTGCGAGACATCGCACGCGCTCACGTATGCGGCCAACCCGGAGAAGAAGGGCCTCGACCGGGTGCTCGCCGCCTGGAGCCAGGCGCGGCGCGCGGGCGAGACGCTCGTCGTCACCGGGATCGCTGCGAATGAGCTGCCCGCGCCGCCTCCCGGCGTGCGCGTCGCCGGGCGCCTGGACCGCGACGCGCACCGGGCGCTGCTGCTGCGCGCGCGGGTCGTCATCTGCGGCGCGCGGCGCGAGGACTACGGGATCGTCCAGCTCGAGGCGCTCGCCGACGGCTGCATCCTCGTCACGACGCCGTCGCCCGGCCCGTACGCCGCGCTGCCGCTGGCGCGCGAGCTCGATTCCCGCCTCGTCACCGACGACCTGGCGCCCGCGATCCGCGCGGCGCTCGACGACCCCGCGCCGCGCTACGCCGAGCGCTCGATCGGCCTGCTCGCGCCGTTCACGCGCGCCGCCGTCGACCGCGTCGTCGCGCTCGACGTGCTGCCGCGGCTGCTGGCGGGCTAGCGTGCGCGCTTGCGGCGCGCCTCGAACGCCGCCAGCGGGAGCGTGTTCGCGACCTGGTCGGGCGTGAGCCACGCGCGCCGCGCGGTCGCGACCCCCCAGCGGACGTTCGCGAGCGTCGCCGTCCGGTGCGCGTCGGAGTTCACGAGGATCGCCGCGCCGGCCGCCGCCGCCGCGCGGGCGTGGACGTCGTCGAGGTCGCGCCGGTCCGGGGCCGCGTTGATCTCGAGCATCGTCCCGGTGCGCGCCGCCGCCTCGATCACCGCGCTCGACGTCGACGGCGTAGCCCGGCCGCGTCCCGATCAGGCGGCCGGTCGGGTGGCCGAGCGCGTCCACGAGCGGATGCTCGAGCGCGCGCACGATGCGCGCGGTCATCTGCGCCTCCGGCCAGCCGGAAGGCCGTGTGGACGCTCGCGATGACCCAGTCGAGCTCGGCGAGCAGCTCGTCGTCGTAGTCGAGCGAGCCGTCCGGGCAGGACGTTGACCTCGCTGCCGGCCAGCAGCGTGATCCCGTCGATCACGCGCGCCGACCCGCCGGACCTCCTCGGCGTGGCGGCGCAGCGACGTCCGGCGACACGTCGTCGCCGAACCCGTGGCTCGCGGAGTGGTCGGTGATCGCGAGGTACTCGAGTCCGCGCTCGCGCGCCGCGCGCGCCATCTCCTCGATCGTGTCCTTCCCGTCGCAGGCGACGGTGTGGCAGTGCAGGTCGCCGCGCAGGTCCGCGACGCGTGACGAGCCGCGGAGGCACGAACCCGGGCTCGAGCTCGCCGCGGTCCTCGCGCAGCTCGGGCTCGACGTACGGCAGCCCGAGGAACGCCGTAGACCTCCTCCTCGGTCGCGAAGCGGTGGGTCTCGCCCGTCTCGTCGTCGAGGATGCCGTGCTCGGAGACGTGCAGGCCGCGGCGCACCGCCATCTCGCGCAGGTGCACGTTGTGGGCCTTCGAGCCGCTGAAGTGCTGCAGCAGGTTGCCGAACGTCTCCGGCGGCACGATCCGCAGGTCGACGTCGAGCCCGTTCTGCGTGCGCCCGCGCGCGCCGCCCTCGCCGCCGCGCTCGCACGCCGGCGACGACCTCGAGCGTCGCCGAACGCCGCGACGACGCGCCGGGCCGTCGTCGGACGCGACGACGACGTCGAGGTCCTTGACGTCGTCCACCTGCCGGCGTGCGCGACCCGGCGAGCTCGACGCGCTGCGACCGCGGGCTCGACGCGCAGGCCGCGCGACGATCGCGCTCGCCGGTCTCGAGCGCCGTCGGCAGCGCACGCGCGCGCTTCGGCGCCGTCGCCGGCGCCGGCGTCGAGCGCCTCGAGGATCGACGTCTCGGCCTTCGGGCCGAAGCCCTTGAGGTCGCGGATCCGCTCCGCCTCCGCGGCGCTCGCGCAGCGCCTCGAGCGAGTCGATCGCCGAGCTCCTCGTAGAGGCGCCGCGCGCGCTTGGGCCCGAGCCCGGGGAGCCGCGTCATCGCGACGACGCCCCGGGGTAACTTCGCGCGCAGCTTCTCGGCCGCCGGGATCGTCCCCGTGTCGAGCGAGCGCGGCAAGCTTCTCCTCGAGCGTCTTGCCGATGCCCGGCAGCTCGGTCACCGTTCCGCAGCGCACCAGCGCGGCCACCGGACGCGGCGACTCGCGCATCGCCTTCGCGGCGCTGCGGTAGGCGACGACGCGGTGGACGATCGCGCCGTCGAGCTCGTAGAGGTCGCCGAGCTCGTCGAGCGCCGCGGCGATGCTCGCTGTTCGAAGGGTCGCGCCATCTCTGCGGCACGCTAGCGCTACGCGGCCCGCGATGCCCGGCCTCCCCTGGCTCATCCTGCCCACGTTCAACGAGGCCGAGAACCTCGAGCGGATCGTCGACGCCGCGCTCGCGGTGCTCGCGGGCGCCGCGCCCGAGGGCCACCGGATCCTCGTCGTGGACGACGATCGCCGGACGGCACCGGGCGGCTCGCCGACGCGCTCGCCGCGGCCCACCCGGAGGTCCGCGTCCTGCATCGCGCCGCCCGCGAGGGCCTGGGACCCGCGTACCTCGCCGGCTTTCGCCACGCCCTCGACGCGCGGCGCGGGCTTCGTCTTCGAGATGGACAGCGACTTCTCCCACGATCCCGCGAGACCTCGCGCGCCTGCTGAGCGCCGTCCGCGACGACGGCGCCGACCTGGCGCTCGGCTCGCGCTACGTGCCGGGCGGCGAGCGTCGCCGACTGGGGCCTCGTCCGGCGGATCGTCAGCCGCGGCGGGTCGCGCTACGCGCGCGCCGTGCTCGCGTCCCGGTGCGCGACCTGACCGGTGGCTTCAAGTGCTTTCGCGCCGAGGTGCTCGAGGCGATCGACCTTCCGAGCGTGCGCTCGCGCGGGTACGCCTTCCAGGTCGAGCTCACCTACCGCACGCTGCAGCGCGGCTTTCGCGTCGTCGAGGTGCCGATCACGTTCCGTGACCGAACGCACGGCCACTCGAAGATGTCGTGGCGGATCGCCGTCGAGGCGATCTGGCTCGTCCCGGCGATCCGCCTGCGCGACCGCTCCTGACCGGCCGCTCACGGGATCGGCCGTCGCGGCCGACGAACAGGAGCGATGGACCCCGACCGTCTCGTCCTGCTCCAGGGGCTGCGCGACACGCGCGCGACATTCGACCGCTGGAACGACGAACCCGCGGCGCGTGCTGCGTGCCGTGGCTGCTCGGCGCGCTCGCGATCACCACGCTGCTGCTGCTCGCCGTCTGGGCGATCGCGCTCGTCGTCGAGCCCGACGTCTCGACGACGCTGCTCCCCGGCCTCAACGCCCCCGCGGACGGCGGCGCGCTCGCGCGGATCCTGTTCCGCAACTCGCTCGTGCTGACGCTGCATGCGCTGGCCTGCGTGGCCGGCTTCATCGCCGGCGCATCACTGCCGCTGCAGGTCGAGCAGAAGACCGGCTTCTCACGCGAGCTGCATCGGCGTGCCGGGCCGGCTCGCGATCGCGTTCGTCGGCGCCGCGACGCTGTTCTCGCTGGGCACCCAGGCGTGGGTGCTCGGGCGCGTCGCCGCCGACCTCGCGCTGCAGCTCGACATCTCGACCGGGATGCTGCTGCTCACGCTGCTGCCGCACGCGGTCCCCGAGCTCATGGCGCTCTTCCTGCCGCTCGCCGCCTGGCTCATCGCAAGCCGCCGCGACGAGTGGGAGGAGCTGCTGGCGGCGACGTTCGTGACGGTCGCGATCGCCGTCCCGACGCTCGTGCTCGCCGCGTGCCTCGAGGTCTTCGTCTGGCCGGATCTCCTGCGAGCGGTCTCCCCGGTGTACTAGGTTCCACCGGCCGCCCGCCTCGCGCACGCCGGCCGAACCGCCCGATCACTTCATTTTGTATAGTGGAGGGGGTTCACGACACCGACCGCGCATCCGCCAAGGAGCTCCGCATGGCCCTCCCCGAGATCACCGACAGCAACTTCCAGGCCGAGGTCGTCGAGTCCGACACGCCGACGCTCGTCGACTTCTGGGCTCCGTGGTGCGGCCCGTGCCGCATGGTCAGCCCGGTGCTCGAGCAGATCGACTCCGAGCGCGACGACCTGCGCGTCGTGAAGCTCAACGTCGACGAGAACCAGCAGACCGCCGCGCAGTTCGGCGTCATGTCGATCCCGACGATGATCCTGTTCAAGAACGGCCAGGCCGTCCACCAGATCATCGGCGCGCTGCCGAAGCCGCGGATCGAGCAGCAGCTCGACGCCGTCGCTCAGGCCCGGCGTAGCTCAGAGCGTCGGTGCGACGCGCGATCATCGCAGCTCGCGGCCCTCGATGGTCGCGGGCTCTGCCGCCGTCGGCGCCTCCGCAGCACGACCGAGCGTCGCGAGCGTCTCGCCGGCGATGAAGGCCTCGTGCTCGCGCACGGCGTCGAGCAGCTCGGCGTCGCCGGCGAGCGTCAGCGCGATGCGGTCCTCGACCGCCAGGCCCGCGCCCTTGCGCGCGTTCTGCACGGCGTGGACGACCTCGCGCGCGAGCGCCGCGGCGGCGCAGCTCGTCGTCGAGGTGCAGGTCGAGCGCGACGGCGTGCGAGCCCTCGCGCTCGAGCTGGTAGCCCTCGAGCGGCTGCATCGCGAGCTGCAGGTCGTCCGGGCCGAGCGGGTGCTCGCTGCGCCGTCGAGCGCGATCCCGACGGTCCGCCCCTCGCGCAGCGCCTCGGCGACGTGCGCGGGGTCGAGCGCGGCGACCGCGGCGGCGACCTGCGGCATGCGCTTGCCGAACGCGCGGCCCGAGCGTGCGGTAGTTCGGCTTGACCTCGTACGAGCCGAGCTCGTCGGCGTCGTCGACGAAGCGCAGCGCGTCGACGTTCAGCTCGTCGCGCACGATCTCGGCGAGCTGCTCGATCGCCTCGCGCTCGCGGCCGGCGGCGACGACGACCGCCTCGCGCAGCGGCTGGCGCACCTTGACCTTCGCCTGCCCGCGCGCGGCCAGGCCGAGGCGCACGGTCTCGCGCGCGGTCGCCATCGCCACCTCGAGGCCGAGGTCGCGCGCGCCCGGCTCGGGCCAGTCGGTCAGGTGCACCGAGGGCTCGGTGCCGTCGAGGTTCTCGTAGATCTCGTCGGCGACGAACGGCGTGAACGGGCGCGAGCAGCTGGCGCGGTCACGACGAGGCACTCGCGCAGCGTCGCGAACGCGGCCGGGTCGCCCTCCCAGAAGCGCCGGCGCGAGCGGCGCACGTACCAGTTCGAGAGATCGTCGACGAACGCGGCGATCGCGCGGCCGGCGGTGGTCGCGTCGAAGCGCGTCGAGCCGCTCGGTGACCTCCTCGACGGTCGCCGCGAGGCGTGAGCGGATCCAGCGGTCGAGCTCGCTCTCGGCACCGCCCCGGACGCGTCGCGGGGTCCTGCGCGGCCGCGGCGTTCTCGTAGAGCACGTGGAACGTGTAGGTGTTCCAGAGCTGCTTGAGGAACAGGCGCACGCCCTCGCCGACCGCGTCGATCGAGAAGCGGTAGCCGTCCCACGGCTGCTTGCTCGTGAAGAAGTACCAGCGGAACGCGTCGGCGCCGTAGCGGTCGAGGACCTCCCACGGGCGCGACGATGTTCCCCAGCGACTTCGACATCTTGCGGTCCTGCTCGTCGCGGATGTGGCCGAGGCAGACGACGTTCTCGTACGGCGCGCGATCGAACAGCAGCGTCGAGACCGCGAGCAGCGAGTAGAACCAGCCGCGCGTCTGGTCGATCGCCTCGCAGATGAAGTTCGCCGGGAAGCGGCGCTCGAAGCGCTCCTGCGTTCTCGAACGGCGCGTGGTACTGGGCGAACGGCATCGCGCCCGAGTCGAACCACACGTCGATCACCTCGGGCACGCGCTGCATGCGCTCGTGCGCACTGCGGGCACGGGAACGCGACCGTCGTCGACGTACGGCCGGTGCGGGTCCTCGATGCGCACGCCGGAGAGCTCCTCGAGCTCGTCGAAGGACCCGATCACGTGCGCGTGGTCGTTCTCGCAGCGCCAGACCGGCAGCGGCGTGCCCCAGTAGCGCTCGCGCGAGAGCGCCCAGTCGACGTTGTTCGCGCAGCCAGTCGCCGAAGCGCCCCTCCTTGATGTGCTCGGGGTGCCAGTCGACGTCTCGTTGGCGGCCAGCAGGCGGTCGCGGATCTGCGAGGTCGCGATGTACCAGGAGGGCTTGGCGTAGTAGAGCAGCGGCGTGCCGCAGCGCCAGCAGTGCGGGTAGGCGTGCTCGTAGCTCCTCGGCGCGCAGCAGCCGGCCGCGCGCGCGCAGGTCCTCGACGAGGTCGGCGTCGGCGTCCTTGACGAAGCGCCCGGCGTACGGGCCGATGCGCTCGTCGTAGGTGCCGTCGAGCTGCACCGGGTTGACGACCGTCAGGCCGGCCTGCTCGGCCGAGGCGGAAGTCGTCCTCGCCGAAGGCGACCGCGGTGTGCACGAGGCCCGATGCCGTCCTCGGCCGTGACGAAGTCGCGCGAGCAGCACCGTGTGGCCGCTCGGGCCGTAGGCCTCGGCGCGCGAGGAACGGGAACGGCGGCTCGTAGCGCGACGCCCTCGAGCGCGGCGCCCGGGAAGCGCTCGAGGATCTCGGCGCCCTCGCCGAGCACGCGCTCGACGAGCGCCTCGGCGAGGACGAGCGCCGCGTCGCTGCCCGCGATCCGCGCGCGCACGTACGGCGAGGTCGGCGTCGACGGCGACCGCGGCGTTCGAGACGAGCGTCCACGGCGTCGTCGTCCAGACGAGCAGCTCGTCGCCGGCCTGCGCAGCGGGCCGGCCGGGCTCGACGCACCGGGAAGCGCACGTAGACGCTCGGGTCGACGACGTCCTCGTAGCCCTGGGCGACCTCGTGGCAGGACAGCGCGGTCCCGCAGCGCGGGCAGTACGGGCACGACCTTGTGGCCCTCGTAGAGGAGGCCCTTGTTCGCAGATCTGCTTCAGCGCCCACCAGACCGACTCGATGTAGGTCGGGTCGAGCGTGCGGTAGGCGTCGTCGAGGTCGATCCAGAAGCCGATCCGCTCGGTCAGCGCGGTCCCAGTCCTCGAGGAACTCGAACACCGACTCGCGGCACTTCTGGTTGAACTCGGCGATGCCGTAGCGCCTCGATCTCGGCCTTCGAGCTGATGCCCGAGCTGCTGCTCGACCGCGATCTCGACCGGCAGCCCGTGGCAGTCCCAGCCGCCCTTGCGCTCGACGTAGTACCCGCGCATCGTCTTGAAGCGCGGGTAGATGTCCTTGAACACGCGCGCGAGCACGTGGTGGGAGCCGGGGCGGCCGTTCGCCGTCGGCGGGCCCTCGTAGAAGACCCACGGCTCGCGCGCCCGCGCGGCGGCGCATCGACTCGTGGAAGACGTCGCGCTCGCGCCAGCGCTCGAGGACCTCCTCCTCGAGGTCGGGGAACGACTGGTTCGGATCGACGGGCGTGGGCGGCTGCGCCATGGGCCGCCCATTCTCGCAATTCCCACCGCGGCGCCCGCCCGCGGGTTGCGCCTAGGCCGCGAGCTTGCGGCAGATCGACGCGAGCGGGCGCTTCTCGTCCTCGTCGAGGACCGCGAACGTCGCCTGTACGCGCTCGGTGTGCTCGGGGAACAGGCGGTCGACGAGCTCGGCCCCGAGCGGCGTCAGCGTCACCCCGACGGCGCGCCGGTCCTGCGGCAGCCGCCGTCGCGTGACGAGCCGGCGGGCGACGAGCGTGTCGAGGACCTCGGTCGCGTTCGCCTTCGAGGTCTGCATCCGGCGGCGCAGGGTCGCGCAGCTCGAGCTCGCCGCCCGGCGGTCTGCAGCACGACGAGCACGAAGAAGCCGGTCGCGGACAGTCCTTCACGATCGAGATCGCTGGAGAGCCGCCGCCGCACGTTCGCCTCGGCGACGAGCAGCGACTCGAGCGCGCGGTGCGCCAGGGGATCGCCGGGAACGAGCGTCATCCTGGGCGCAGATCATCGCTTCCGCCCCGGACGGCGCGGAGCGGGCGCCGTGCCGGGTCGCTCAGGCGCTGCGGCGCAGCGTCTCGACGGCCTCGAGGCCGGTCGGCGTCGTGGCCCACAGGTCGCGCCCCTCGAGTGCGTCGACGAGGTGCTCGGTCGCGAGCAGCGGCTGATCGCCCAGGCGCGTGATCGTGCTCGCGCCGGTGTCGGGCAGGGCGCCGCGGAAGTCGAAGATCGAGCACCCGGTCGCCGCCGATGCGGCGGGCGGCGAAGACGAGGCGGCCGAGCGCGTCGAGGTCCGCGCCGTGGCCGGCCAGGACGATCGCGCGGGGCACGACGGCGTGCAGGGCGCGCGCGGTGCGGGCCGGGTCGTGGCGCGACGGCGATCGTCAGCGTGCGCAGCCCGCGGCGTCGCAGCGCGAGCTCGAGCGCCTGGGCGTGGAGCGACTCGAGGTCGCAGGAGCTGCTCGCGTCGAAGATCACGATCGCCCTCGTCGCGGGCGGCGGCGGGGGCGACGCGCATGGCGGCGGCGAGCCAGCTCGTGCTCCAGCGCCAGGCGAACCCGTGCTCGGGGCCGTCCTGTCCGTCGCCCTCGCCGAGCGCGTCGACGGCGGGCAGCAGGACCTCCTCGACGGTGCGCTCGACCGAGCGGACCGCGAGGCTCTCCTCGAGGATGCGGTTGGCCTCGCCCTCGTCGTAGCGGCCGAAGGCGGACTTCAGGCGGGCGGGCGACGCGGGGCCGGTGCCGCGCTCACGGGCGATCGCGATCGCCGACGAGACGTTGTGCGTCTCCTCGAAGGCCGGTGCGCAGCGCCTCGATCTGGGCGAGGTCGAACTGCCGGTGGCCGCCGGCGGTGCGGCGCGGCTCGGGGAAGCCGAAGCGGCGCTCCCAGCTGCGGAGCGTGTTGGGGCTGACGCCGAGCATCGCTGCTGCGGCGTTGGTGCGGATGACGCCCATAGTCAGAGTTGTCGGCATTTGGTGAGGGTTCCTCAAGTGCCGCAACGCCCGCTGCAGGCTGGGAATGCGCATGCGACGGAAGGATCCTGCGGACCCGCACAGACGGATCGCGCGCGGGAAAGGAGTCGGGGCCGGTCAAGTGTAGTGCTCGACCGGCCCCGGGACACGCCTCAGCCGGAGGATGTCGGTCCCGGTCAGCCGTCTGGCGCAAGCACGATCAGCGCGGCGCGCGGTGCGCCGCACGGTCCCACGCGCGTGAACCAGCGAATGCCCCACTCGCCGGTCGGTCGCAGGACGAGGTCGGTGCACG
This sequence comes from uncultured Actinomycetes bacterium, assembly GCA_963787935.1. Lineage (GTDB taxonomy): Bacteria > Actinomycetota > Thermoleophilia > Solirubrobacterales > Solirubrobacteraceae > F1-60-MAGs163. The sequence continues at coordinate 147,062 of CAWBEV010000004.1, forward strand.
GTCCCGTCGCCGCGGGCGGCGTGGACGATCATCGAGACGAGGCTCTCGACGCCGGCGGCCTCCGCGTCCGCCGGCAGCGAGCACGTCGGTCAGCGTGCCGGTTGACGATGTCGGTCTCGGCCGCGCGCAGCACCTTCTCCGCCCGGCGCGAGACGGCGCAGACCTGGAGCTTGCCGTCCACGACGACGAACGCCTCGGTGGGCGCGGGAACGAGACTCTCGGGCGCGCTGATGATGAGCCCGAGTTGGCAGCTCGTGCAGACGCGCGTCGTCTGGTCGGCGGCGTTCGGGCGCTCGGCGCAGTGACCGCAGAAGCTCGACGTAGGGCTCGGCCTCGCCGAGGCCCGGGAGAACCTGGAGGTGCGGGCGGGTCATGCGCTCGCGCTCCGGCGCAGGGCGATCGAGTCGAAGTTCGCGGCGGGCCGCAGCGGCGTCGCGCCCGTGCGGCGCTCCTCGACGAGCTGCAGCAGCTCGCGCTGGGCCTCGGACGGCGAGTCGGACAGGTGCAGCGTCCCGGTCGTGCGTCCGGTGCGCCGCTCGCCGCGACGGTAGAGCGCGACCGGGAGCGGGCCGGTGCTCGACCGCACCGCGTAGGCCCAGCGGGCCACCAGGTCGTCACCGGAGGCCGAGCCGGCGATCACGATCGCGCGCGGCTGGAAGTTCACGAGGACGTCGTTGAGGCCCGCGAGGCCGGTGACCGGCAGGGTCAGCATCCGCGCGCCGGCGCGGACGGCGAACAGCTCGAGCGCCCAGGTCTCGAGCGCCACGGGATCGAGTTCGTCGCGCGTGGCGTCGCCGACGAGGATCGTCACCGGCCGTGCGGGCAGCGGCGCGAGGCGACGGGCGCGGACGAGCCAGTCGCCTGCCCAGCGGGCCGCGAAGGCCCACGGGGCGCTCGTGTCGCCGTGCCGGCGGCCGATCTCGTTCAGCGTCGGGAGCAGGACCTCCTCGACCGCGCGCTCGACGGAGCGCAGGGCCAGGGCGGCCTCCATCGCCGCGTCCGCCCGGTCGAGCTCGCAGGCGGTGAGCGCGCCGACGAGCACCGGCGTGTCCCCGGTCAGCTTCTCGCGCGCGCGTGAGATCGCCGAGGAGATCGAGAGACCCTCCTTCAGCGCGTCGCGCAGCGCGGCGATCTCCCCGTGCGTGTAGAGCCGGTGCTTGCCCTCCGTGCGCATCGGCGTGGGGTAGCCGAAACGACGCTCCCACGCGCGGAGCGTGTTCGGGCTGACGTTCAGATAGGACGCCGCCTCGGAGGTCTTGAGGGTTCGCACGACCTGCGCAGTGGACTGCACGTCGAGGCCGTCCAGACGACCGCTCGACCACTTGCACAGCTTTCTGTGACAGAACCTGTGCAGGAACCCGTGCAAGAACCAGCGATCCCCGTTACGCTGGGGAGGTCGGTCCCGGTCCATCAACGCTGGAGGAGCAACCATGCACGCTCGCGGCCGGTAGTTCCGGATCGGATCTCTGTGCTGCACCGTCACGCGGGGGCGATAGCGTCTCACGCGTGACGGTCGCAGCCTCTGCACCGCAGGCTCGCCCGAAGCTCGCGGTCGCGTTCGCGGGCGGTCTGCTCGCGGTCGGCGCGGTCGCGTTCCTGTTCACCGACCACGGGAACCTCGCGCAGCCGGCGTTCTTCGTGCTGCTGCTGGCGAGCATCGTCTCGAACCTCCTCGACGACGGCGAGACCGGCGGGATCAGCGTCTCCGCGGCGTACCTCGCGAGCGTCATCGCGATGGCGTTCCTCGGGCCGGCGAGCGCCTTCGCGGTGCCCGTCGTCTCCGAGCTGACCGTGTACGCGTTCGACCGCGTCCGCTGGCGCGCGCTGCTCATCAACCTCGCGGGCGCGGGCACCCCGACGGTGCTCGTCGCGATCGCCTTCCAGGCGCTCGACCTGCGCGTCGGGTCCGCCGGGTTCTACGCCGCGCTGGCGGTCTCCACGGCGCCTGATCCTGATCGCTGAACATCGTGGTCGTCGTCAGCCTCTTCGGCGTTCTCGACGGACGTGCGGTCGTGCCGCGCCTGCGGCGCGTTCCGCGAGCTCATCCCGACGATCGTCGATCAGCATCGCGCTGACGCTCGCCGTCGCCGCGGGCGTACGACCGCTACGGCACCTGGGCGCTCGGCTTCCTGCTCGTCGTGATCGTCGCGGTCGCCTACATGAGCCGCCTCGTCGCGCGGTCCCGCGATCAGGCGCGCCAGTACGCGAACCTCTCCTGGGGCGTCCTCTCGGCGTCTCGTCCGCACGCTGAACGAGCGCGACCACCGCGCGGCGCGCCACTGCGCCGCCGTCGCGATGTTCTCGCGCGACATGGCGCGCACCGCCGGCCTCGACGAGCGCGACGCGGAGCTCGCGCACACCGCCGGCCTCCTGCACGACATCGGGAAGTTCGTCCTGTCGGACCGCGTGATGGAGCGCGGCGCGCAGCTCACCGAGGCCGACTGGCGCGGCATTCGCCGCCATCCCGACATCGGCGCCGACCTGCTGCGCGACATCGGCGTCTTCGGGCCGGTCGGCGACATCGTGCGCTGCCACCACGAGCGCATCGACGGGCGCGGCTACCCGCGCGGGCTCACCGGTGCGCAGATCCCCGAGGTCGCGAAGATCGTCGCCGTCGCCGAGGTCTACGACACGCTCACAGCGCCCGACACGTACCGCACGCCGATGACGTCCTTCGAGGCGCTGACCGAGCTGCGCCGCGTCGCCGGCGGCCAGCTCGACGAGCGCTACGTGGAGATCGCTCTCCGAGCTGCTGACCGGCCGCGGCACCGAGTACCGCCACCAGGACGAGGCCGAGCTTCGACCGCGAGCTGGACATGGAGCGGCGCATCAGCGAGGCGGCTGCGCCGACGTAGGGCACTGCGTTCAAGCCGGTGCCCGCGCGGGCGACGGACGCCCGGGACTGCAGCGACGCGATGAAGTCATCGAGCTGCTCGGCGCGTGAAACGCCGCTGCCCGCCCGGCGTGCGGTAGGGCTGCAGGTGACCGGCGTTCGACCAGCGGCGGACGGTGCCGATCGAGACGCCGAGGTGCTCGGCGGCCTGCGAGACGGTGAGGCTGGGACGGGCGTCGAGATTCGCGTGACATCACCCGGACGGTTGACGGCAGGCGGCGCGCCGCGCGCGAGCCGCCGCGCAGCTTTGCGCAGGTTCGAGGGATAGATTCCAGTCCATGGGACACCTGGACGCGGTCGATCTGACCCAGACGCTCGACGTGAAGGAGTACGAGCGGCTGCTCGCCCTGCGCAGCTGGCGTCTTGCGCAGCTGCGGCTCGCGCTCGGCGGCAAGCTCGGCGATGCGGGAGTCGGTCCCGGGCTGCTGGTGCTGTTCGAGGGCTGGGACGCGTCCGGCAAGGGCGGAGCGATCAAGCGCCTCGTCGCGCCGCTCGACGCGCGCCACGTGCGGGTCGTGCAGTACGCGGCGCCGACGCCCGACGAGAAGCGCCACTTCTACCTGCAGCGTTTCTCTGACAACCTCCCCGGCCACGGTGGCATGGCCGTCTTCGACCGCACGTGGTACGGCCGCGTGCTCGTCGAGCGCGTCGAGGGCTTCGCGCACGTCGAGCAGTGGCAGCGCGCCTACGCGGAGATCGTCGACTTCGAGCGCTCGCTGCACCTCGAGGGCATCATCGCCGTGAAGTTCTGGATGCACCTCTCGCCCGAGGAGCAGCTGCGGCGCTTCAAGAGCCGCGAGAAGGATTCGCTGAAGAAGTGGAAGCTCACCGACGAGGACTGGCGCAACCGCGAGAAATGGGACGAGTACGCCGCCGCCGTCGAGGACATGGTCGACCGCACGGACACGACCTGGTCCCCATGGCACATCATCCCGGGCAACAACAAGAAGTTCGCGCGGATCGCCGTCATGGACGCGGTGATCGGCGAGATCGAGCGCGCCTGCGCACAACAGGGCTTCGTGCTGCCGCCGGCACCCGACGAGGCCTGAGCGCGTTCAGCGGCCGGGCCCTGCGAGGTCGAACGGCTCGCCGTAGAGCGCCCGTGCCCCGGCGCGATCGTCGGCGAGGATCGCCCGCCGCGGGTTCAACGCGCGCCGGCAGCGCGCCGGCCGCAGCCCGATCGCCATCGCGTTCATGAGCGCACAGCGGCGCCGCTCATGCCCCAGGCCGAGGACGTGCCCGAGCTCGTGGGTCGCCACGAGCACCAGGGCGGACCTCGTGCGGCAGCGGCCGATGCGCACGCGCGCCGCGCCCGGCGTGTAGCCGAGCGTCCCGACGCCGCCGCACGGGAAGTCGCGCTGCGCTCGGAGGTCGACGTCGGCCTCGTTCGCCGGCACGGCGACGAAGGCGGCCCCGAGGCCGAGGCGATTCCACTGGGCCACCGCGCTGCGCACCGGCGCACGCAGGCTCGGCGTCGCGACGTGGTAGCCGATCTTCGGCCCCGGCCAGCGCTGTCCCGTCGTGACGAAGGCGTCGGCGCGCGCGGCCGTCGCCAGCGACGCAGCCGCGGCGAGCACGAGCACGGATCGCCGGAGCACCACGAGCACGAGCCTACGCGGCCCGGCGCGGGCGGGCGCCGCCTACCCGACCGCCGGCTCGACGCGGCTGCCGACGACCGCCCAGCGGCGGCCGGCGAAGCGCCCGCCCGTCGTCGCCAGGCGCACCGCCATCAGCGCCAGCAGCCCGCACCACACGCCGACGATGCCCCAGTCGAAGGCGAGCGTCGCCGCGTCCACCGCGAGCGCGGCGGCCGCCGCGAGCGCCATCGCGACCGCCAGGAAGCGCGTGTCGCCGGCGCCGATGAGGATCCCGTCGAGAGCGAAGACGATCGCGGCGAACGGGAGCATTCCGGCGAACAGCGGCCAGATCTCGGCGAGCTGGTCGAGCACCACCGGATCGGAGCTGAAGACGCGCGGGAGTGCCCCGCTGAGCGCGAGCACGACGAGCGCCATGCCGAGCCCGAGGACGAGCGAGAGCTCCATGAGCCGGCGGCCGGCGGCGCGCGCCGCGTCGGCCTGCCCGGCACCGAGGAAGCGCCCGACCATGACCTGCCCGGCGATCGCCAGCGCGTCGAGGACGAGCGCGAGGAACAGGAACAGCTGGAAGGCGATCTGGTTCGCGGCGAGCGCCGCGTCACTCGTGCGCCCGAGGACTGCGGTGGCGACCCCGAACGCGAGCAGCAGCGATGCGGTGCGGACCATGATCTGCGCGCCCATGTGCGTCATCGGCCGGATCAGCCGCCACACCGGCCTGCGCGTCGTGGCCGGGGCGCGCAGCAGCCACCAGGCGAACGCGGCGCCCATGCCCAGCTGCGCGACGACCGTGCCCCAGGCGGATCCGTCGAGGCCCAGGTCGAATCCGTAGACGAGCACGAGCTCGAGGACGACGTTCGCGACGTTCGCCGCGACGAGGATCACGAGCGGCGTGCGCAGGTCCCCGACCCCGCGCATCCACCCCTGGCCGCCGAGCGCGAGCAGCGCGAACGGGAGGCCGAGCGCCGCGATGCGCAGGTAACGGGCCGCGAGGGTCGCGACCTCGCCGTCGCCGCCGAGCAGGGTGACGAGCGGCCCGGCGAGCGCGAGCACGAGCAGCAGGACCGCCGCGCCGACCGCCAGGGCGAGCCACAGCGCCTGCGCCCCGAGGTCGCCGGCACGCAGCGTCTCGCCCGCCCCGTGCAGCCGTGCCACCTGCGCGGTCGTGCCGTAGGCGAGGAAGTTGCACAGCCCGACGAGCGACGTGAGGACGGTGGCGGCGAGCGCGAGCGCCGCGAGCTGCACGGTGCCCAGATGCCCGACGATCGCCGTGTCCGCCAGCAGGTACAGCGGCTCGGCGGCCAGCGCACCGAGCGCCGGCAGCGCGATCAGGAGGATCTCGCGGTCGTGGGGCGTGCGGCGCACGGACGCCATGCTAGGTGCCGGTCGGCCGCGCGCGAATACGATCCGCTCATGGTCGCGCGGTCGCTCGCCATCGTCTGTGCGCTGCTCGCCGGCGTGCTCGCGACCGGTTGCCGCGACGACACCGACGATGCCGCGCTCCCCGGACCGTGCGTCGAGGCGCGGGCCGTGCGCGCCGCGCTCGCCGCCGCGCCGGCGCCGGTGCACCTGCCGGACGGCACGCGGCTCGCACGGTGCGTCGAGCTCGCACGCTCCGACAGCGAGCTGACGAGCCTCGGCGTGGTCCTCACCGGCGTCGCGGACGGGCTCGCCGATGTCGCGCTCGCCGATGCCGCGCTCGCCGGCCGCACGGCGGCGGCGACCGAGCTCGGCTACCTGATCGGTGCCGCGCAGCGCGGCTCACGGCGCGGCCAGGGCATCCAGGTCGAGCTCGCGCGGCGCCTGGAGGGTGCCGCGCGCCGCATCGACGGAACGGCGCCGGCGATCGACGCCGCGCTCCGGCGCGGTGCCGCGGCAGGTGAGCAGGCGGGATGAAGCTCCGGCTCTACCACCACCCGGACGGGGCGCGCGTCGCCTACCGCGAGCAGGGCACGGGACCGGCGGTGGTCCTGTGGCACTCCGCGCTGTTGAGCCACCGCGAGCTCGTGCCCGTCGTCGAGGGTCTCGCGCACCGCCACCGGGTCGTGCTGCCGGACCTTCCGCTGCACGGCGACTCCGAGGACCGCCCGCGACACACGTACTCCCCCGACTGGCTCGCGGAGGTCGTGGCGCGCTTCTGCGTGGACGTCGGCGGGCCGCGCCCGATCGTCGGCGGGCACGGCCTCGGGGCCGAGCTCGTCCTGCGCGCGATCGAGCACGACCTGCTGCGGCCCTCGGCGCTGATCCTCATGCCGAACCGCCTGCACCGCCCGGCCTCCGACGACCGCGACTGGGCACGCTGGCTGACCGCCGCGCGGGTGGGGGGCGCGCCCGGTCTCGACCGGCTGCTGATGCACGGCGCGCGACTGCTCCTGCGCCCGCAGCGCGGTGTGCGCCTCAGCGCGCGGTCGGACCCCGCGGCCGCGGACCTCGTGCGTCACGCGCTCGCCGACGCGGGCGGCAACACGAACCTCGCACGCTCGTGGTCGAGCTTCGCGCGGCGCTGGCCGTCGGAGCCGCGCCGCGAACTGCTCGACGCGTACGGCACGATGGACTTCCCGGTCCTGCTTCTGTGGGCCGACGAGGACCCACGCCATCCGCTCGCCACGGCCGAGGAGGCGCTCGACCTCCTGCCCGACGCACAGCTGCGCGTCCTGCCGCGAACCGGCGCGCTGATGGCCTTCGACGACCCTGTCGGAGTCGCGCGCGAGATCGCGGCGTTCTGCCGCTGAGGCGTAGTGTTCGGCGCCCCTGATCCCCGAAACTCCAGGAGCTCCGACCATGGCCAAGCGCCTCTACGGTGGCGAGACCGCGAAGGCCGTCTCGAACTTCCCGATCTCCGGCGAGCCCGTGCCCGCCGAGGTCATCCACTGGCTCGGCCGCATCAAGGGCGCCGCGGCGGAGGAGAACGGCGCGCTCGGCCTGCTCGACCAGAAGACCGCCAGGGCGATCGCCGCGGCCGCGGCCGAGGTGGCCTCCGGCGCGCACGACGCCCAGTTCCCGATCGACGTCTTCCAGACGGGCTCGGGCACCTCGTCGAACATGAACGCCAACGAGGTCATCGCGAACCTCGCCGGGGACGGCACGCACCCCAACGACCACGTGAACATGGGGCAGTCCTCGAACGACGTCTTTCCCTCGGCAGTGCACCTCGCCGCGCTCGATGTCGCCGTGAACGAGACGCTGCCGGCGCTCAGGCTGCTCGAAAAGTCGTTCGCAAGGAAGGCCGGCCAGTTCAAGAACATCGTGAAGTCCGGGCGCACGCACCTCATGGACGCTGTCCCGGTGACGCTCGGCCAGGAGTTCGCCGGGTACGCCGCCCAGATGCGCCTCGGCCAGGAGCGCATCGAGGCCGCGCTCGTGCACGTCGGGCAGATCCCGCTCGGCGGCACCGCGACCGGCACCGGCCTGAACGCCCACCCGAAGCTCGCCGCGGGCGTGCGCCGGCGGCTGAAGGCCGAGACGAAGCTGCGCCAGATCGCCGCGCCGCTCGACCGGTTCGAGGCGCAGGCCAACCGCGACGCGCTCGTCGAGCTCTCGGGCGCGCTGAAGGTCGTCGCGGTGTCGCTCACGAAGATCGCGAACGACCTCGCGCTGCTCGGCTCCGGCCCGCGCGCCGGCATCGGCGAGATCTTCCTGCCCGAGCTCCAGAAGGGCTCGTCGATCATGCCCGGCAAGGTCAACCCGGTGATCCCCGAGGTCGTCCTGCAGGTGGCCGCGCAGGTGATCGGCAACGACACGGCGATCACGATCGGCGGCATGCAGGGCCAGTTCGAGCTGAACGTGCGCATCCCGCTGATCGCGCGCAACCTCCTGCAGTCGCTGCACCTGCTCGCCGCGACGACGACCGCGCTGCGCGAGAAGTGCGTGGACGGCATCGTCGCGAACCGCGCCGGCGCGAAGCGTTCGGCCGAGGCGACGCTCGCGACGGCCACGGCGCTGAACAGCGCGATCGGCTACGACACGGCGGCGGTCATCGTGAAGAAGGCCGCGGACTCGGGGCGCCCGCTGCGTGAGGTCGCGATCGAGGAGGGCGTCGATCCGAAGGTCTACGACGCGACGATCGATCTGCGAAAGATCGCTGCGGGAAACGAGAGGTAGGGCAGCGCTCGGCCCACCACCGAGCGCCCCCACGGGCGGGCCGAGAAACCCCCGGCGGTCGTGCTGAAGTCGGCCCGGCGGCATGCTCCCTCGAGACGGGCCGAGAACTCGCCGGCGGCCGTGCAGAAGTCGGCCCAAGCGGCTCTGGCCGGGGGGCTCGAGGCGGCCGGTGGGGCGTCTCGGGGGTCAGCTAGTGCTCGTCGTCGAGGATCGCCACGACCCGCGCAGGCCCCGCAGATCCACCGACGACCCGCAGCGGGAAGCAGGAGACCGTGAACCCGCTCGACGGCAGCGCGGCGAGGTTGCAGAGGCGCTCGATCTGCGAGTAGGCGAGGTCGCACTGATGGGCCGCCCAGAAGATGCCGGGCTCGCCCTTGGCCTTCGCCGCCTCGGCCTCCAGGTGCAGCGGCGCGTCCCAGCCCCAGGCGTCGATGCCCATGACGCGCGTGCCGAGCTCGTACAGGCGCCGGGTCGCCTCGGCCGTCACGCCGGGGCCCTTGATCATGTAGTCGGGCGCGTCGAGGAATGCGTCGCGCCCCGTCCGGATGAGGACGATGTCGAGCGGCTGGATGTCGCGGTCCAGGACGGCGAGCGCCCCGTCGATCTCGGCGACGGTCACGGGATCGCCGTCGGCCTTGTGGGTGAAGTCCAGGCACACGCCGGGTGCGTGGAACCACTCGAGCGGCAGCTCGTCGATGGTCGCCGCACGCTCGCCGGCGATCGTCGAGTTGTAGTGCCAGGGAGCGTCGACGTGGGTCGTGTTGTGCGTCCCGAGCCGCCGGAACTCCTCGACCGCCCAACCCTCGCCGTCGCGGAGCAGGTCGGGCCCGACGCCGAACATGGCATCGATCGTGGCAGCGCCGGCTTCGTGGCCCTGGAAGATGAGCTCGGTGCGCAGCGGCTCCGGCGTCTCCGGCGGGCTCGGCACGATCGGCGCGGACAGGTCGATGAAGCGGGCCATGGGCGCGAGCGTATCCGCGATCACCGTTCGCGACGGCACTAGTCTGCGCACCATGAGGATGAGCCCGCAGGACTGGGACTGGAGCCGCCCCGTCATCGACCACGTGCATGTGCGCGTCAAGGACCTCGACGCGAGCCGGCGGTTCTACGAGGCGGCGCTCGAGCCGCTCGGGATCCCGGTGCTGCTCGACGAGCCGCACCTCGTCCAGCTCGCGAACCTCGCGCTGAGCGCCGACGGTCCCGCGAGCCGCGTCCACGTCGCGTTCGTGGCGCCGAGCGCGGAGGCGGTGGACGCGTTCTTCGCGGCCGGCGTCGCCGCCGGCGGGAAGAACAACGGGGAGCCGGGACCGCGGCCCTACGGGCCGTATGCGGCCTACCTCCTCGACCCCGACGGCAACAACGTCGAGGCGGCGTACCGGCCGCGCTGAGCGAGGCCCTGCCGACGGACGCGAGAGGTCGGCATGCTCTTCGGCGTTCGTGCGTCAGCCGAGGTTGATCGCCACGTACTTCGTCTCGAGGTACTCGCGCAGGCCCTCGTGGCCGCCCTCGCGACCGTAGCCCGACTGCTTGACACCGCCGAACGGCGCGCCGGCGTTGGAGACCATGCCCTGGTTGAAGCCGATCATGCCGGTCTCCAGGCCCTCCATGACGCGAAAGCCGCGGCTGATGTCCTGGGTGAAGACGTACGCGACGAGGCCGTACTCGGTGTCGTTGGCCATCGCGATCGCCTGGTCCTCGGTGGAGAACGTCGTGATCGGGGCGACCGGCCCGAAGATCTCCTCCTCGAGGATCAGCGCCTGCGCGGGCACCTCGCCGATCACGGTCGGACGGTAGAAGTACCCGCGCTCGCCGATCCGCTCACCGCCGGTCAGGATGCTCGCGCCCTTGCCGACCGCGTCGTCGACGAGCTCCTGGACCTTGTCGATCGCCGCCTGGTCGATCAGCGGGCCGACGTTCGCGTCGGGCTCGGTCCCGCGGGCGACGCGCAGCCCGCCCATCCGCTCGGCCATCCGCGTCGGCGAACGCGCCGGCCACCGATTCGTGCACGACGAAGCGATTGGCACTCGTGCACGCCTCGCCCATGTTGCGCATCTTCGCGAGCATCGCGCCGTCGACGGCGAGGTCGAGGTCCGCGTCCTCGAAGACGAGGAACGGGGCGTTGCCGCCGAGCTCCATCGACATCCGCAGCAACTGCTCGGAGGCCTGCTCGACGAGCTTCTTGCCGACGGGCGTCGAGCCCGTGAAGCTCAGCTTGCGCGCCCGCGGGTCGCGGATCAGCGGCTCCATGAGCTCGCCCGAGCGCTTGGCGGTCAGGACGTTCACGACGCCGGCCGGGAGACCGGCCTCCTCGAGGATCTGCGCCATCGCGAGCATCGAGAGCGGCGTCTGCTTGGCGGGCTTCACGACGCTCGTGCAGCCCGCCGCGATCGCCGGGCCGACCTTGCGCGTGCCCATCGCGAGCGGGAAGTTCCACGGCGTGATGAACAGGCACGGCCCGACGGGCTGCTCCATCGTCAGCACGCGGCTCAGCCCGTTCTCGGCGACCTGGAAACGGCCGTTGATGCGCACGGCCTCCTCCGCGTACCAGCGGAAGTACGACGCGGCGTAGGCGACCTCGCCACGCGACTCGGCGAGCGGCTTGCCCATCTCGAGCGTCATGAGCAGCGCGAGGTCGTCGGTGCGCTCGGTCATGAGCTCGTAGGCGCGGCGCAGGATCTCGCCGCGCTCGCGCGGGGCGACCTGACGGAACGTGAGGAACGCCTCGTCGGCTGCCGCGAGCGCGGCCTGCCCGTCCTCGACCGTCGCGTCGGCGACGTCGATCAGCCTCTCGCCGGTCGCGGGGTCCTCGACGGGCAGCGTGCCGCCGCCCGTCGCGTCGCGCCATTCACCGCCGATGAACAGCTGGTTCGGGACGGCGTCCAGGACGGCCTGCTCGGCGCTCGGGCTGATCGTGGTCATGTCCCGAGGATACCCCGGGACAGCGGCTGCGAACGGCCTGGGCGCGTCGAATTCCGCCCTCCGCGGGCTGGCCGATCCGGCGGTCCGCGCTCAGCCCGTGAAGACGCGCGCGAGGCTCTCGGCCACGCACACCGGCTTCTCGCTGCCCTCGCGCTCGAACGTCTGCGTGACGGTGAACTGCACCCCGCCCGGAACGTCCTCCACGGAGGCCAGCGTCGCGCGCATCCGCACCTTCGAACCGACCGGCAGCGGCGCCGGGAAGCGCACGCGGCCGTAGCCGTAGTTCACGCCGAAGGCGAAGCCCTGCACGTCGATGATCTCGTAGGAGAACCGCGGCCCCAGCGACAGGGTGAAGAGGCCGTGCGCGATCGTGCCGCCGAACGGCGTCTCCTTCGCCCGCTCGACGTCGACGTGGATCCACTGGTGGTCCCCGGTGACCTCGGCGAACTCGTTGATCGTCTCCTGCGTGACCTCGTACCAGTCGCTCACGCCGAGCTCCTCGCCGGTCTTCGCCTTGAGCTCGTCGATGCCGTTGATGGTCGTCGCCATTGGTCTTCACCTCGCGTGCGTCGGGGGCGGGCGGCGAACCCTACCGGCGGCCCGCCCCGCGGCGACGCTCAGCTCGGGACGAGTCGGCGCGGAGCGTCCGCGGCGGCGACCGCGTCGTGCGCCGGTCGCCCGACGCGCCGCAGCACGAGGAACGCGAGGCCGGCCACGTCCCCGACGTAGAGGACCTCCGTGGGGCGCAGGCGGACGATCGTGAGCTCGTCGCGTTGCGTGCCGATCGCGCCGTAGTAGTTGAACCCTGGGCTCAGCTGTCCGTAGCCGCCGATCAGGTGCGTCGGCTTGATCATGATCCGCGTCACCGAGTTGTCGGTGCCGCCGCGATGGCCCGAGGTCTCGCTGATCGGCACGTTCACGTGACGGTCCTGCGAGTGGTACATGAACGCGCTGCCCGCCGGGATGCGATGCGAGACGACCGCGCGGCACGCGATGACGCCGTTGCGGTTGACGATCTCGACCCAGTCGTTGTCGGCCACCTCGATGCGCCCGGCGTCCTCCGGGGACAGCCAGACGACCGGACCGCCGCGGGCACCTCGATCCGCGCGACCCCGACGTGGCCGGCTGCCTCGTCGCCGTCGTGCTGACGCGCGACGGGGCGAGCGCGGCCTAGGCCTTCGCGCCGAGGTACTCCGCCTCGATCTCGCCGAGCGGCGTCGACGGCGGTTCGTCGGCGATGTACTCGAGCGCGAGCCGGCCCCAGTCGCCGCCCGCGCGCAGCTCGCCGAGGACGCCGAACAGCAGGCCCTCCATCCGCCGGATGAGCAGCGCCTGCGGCGGCAGCGTCTGCTTGCGCATGTAGTCGAAGTGCTTCGAGCGCGGTGAGCTGCCGAGCTCCATCTGGTTGCGCACGTAGTCCGGGCTCAGGCGCCGGAAGCCGGTCGTGAAGTACCACTCGCCGGCGATCTGCAGCTGCTCGAGCACGCGGTCGGGCTGGAAGTCGTCGGGATCCGGCAGGTAGCCGAGCTTCGCGAGCCAGTGGTGGACACCCTCGGCGTCGCCGTGGATGACCGCGCGCGCGAGCGCCTGCTCGCCGTCGAGGTACTCCTCGTCGACATGGCGGATCAGGCCGAAGTCCAAGAAGCAGACGCGGCCGTCGGGGCACAGGAGGTAGTTCCCGGGATGCGGGTCGCCGGCCGCGATGCGCTCGCGCTCGAGCAGGCCGTAGAAGAAGCGGAAGGCGATCTCGGCGAAGCGGTCGCGCTCCTCGTCGCCGAGCGCCTTGACGTGGTGGAAGTCCTCGCCCTCGATGTACTCGGTGACGAGCACCCGCCGCCCCGAGAGGCCCGTGTCGACGGCCGGGATCCGCACGAACGGGTGACCGCGGAACGCGCGCCCGACCCGGCGCTGGTTCTGGGCCTCGATCTCGTAGTCGAGCTCGTCGGCGATCCGTTCGCGCAACTCGTTCAGCAGGCTCTTCGCGTCCATGCCGGGGGCCATGCGCTTCAGCAGCGGCACGAGCATCTGGACGTTGCGCATGTCGGTCTCGACGGCCTCGGCGACACCCGGGTACTGGACCTTCACGGCGACGTCGTCGCCGTCGTGCGTCGTGGCGCGGTACACCTGCCCGATCGACGCGGCCGCGACCGGCTCCTCGTCGAACCCGGCGAAGAACTCCGTCAGCGGGCCGCCGAGATCCTTCTCCGCGACCTTCTTCATGTCCTTGAAGGCGACCTGCGGGGCGTTGTCGCGCAACGCCGCGAGGCGCGCCTTGAACTCCTCGCGCTCGCCTTCGGGGATCAGCTCGAAGTCCACCGTCGAGAGGACCTGGCCGATCTTCATGGCCGCGCCCTTCATCTGGCCGAGCTGCTTGACGAGCTGGTCGGCGAGATCGATCGCGCGCGCCTGGTTGGCGGCCTCGGCCTTCTCGTCCGAGCGCAGGCGATTCGCGGCGTTCGTCGCCGTCCACTTCACGCCCTGCCCGCCGACGAGCGACCCGAACTTCGCGGTGCGGGCGAGGCGGGAGGTCGGGACCTTCGCGGTCTTCTTCTTGTCGTCGGCCATGGGACGGGCGGAGCGGGCGGGCACGCTGAGGAGTACGGCCGCACGTCCCGGCCCGTTCACGGTATCGGCCGCAACGGCCACCGGCGAGCGCCACCCGGGCGGGTGCGGACAGCTCTAGGCTGCTCCCGTGCCCGCACCGCTGCTCGCCGTCGACACGCCGTCGCTCCTGTATCGCGCGTTCTTCGCGCTGCCCAAGAGCATCATGGGCGCGGACGGCCGGCCGGTGAACGCACTGCTCGGCACCGCGAACCTCGTGCTGCAGGCCGTCGAGGCGCACGCGCCGCGCGCGGTCGTCCTGTGCTTCGGCGCCGAAGCCGCCGCGTACCGCACGGCGGCGTACCCGCCGTATCACGCCGACCGCCCGCCGATGCCCCCCGAGCTCGTCCACCAGTGGGATGACGCGCCGGCGTTCTTCGGCGCGTTCGGCTGGACGTCATGCGATGCCGGCGACCTCGAGGCCGACGACCTGCTCGGCGCGTTCGCGCGCGTCGAAGAGGCCGCCGGCGGCAGTGCGCTGCTGTTCACCGGGGACCGCGACATGTACCAGTGCGTCACCGGCCGCGTGCACGTGCTGTTCCCGGCCAAGGGCGGGCCCGACGAGCTCGACCCGGCGGCCGTGCGCGAGCGCTACGGTGTGGACCCGGCGCAGGTCCCGGACCTCATCGCGCTGCGCGGCGACCCGTCCGACGGCCTGCCCGGGGCGAAGGGCATCGGCGAGAAGGGCGCGGCCGACCTCCTGGGGCGCTTCGGGACGCTCGACGGCGTGCTCGAGGCCGCCGCGCAGGCGACGAGCGATCTGCGGCCGGCCGTGCGCGCATCACTCACCGCCGATCCCGACCTGCTGCGCAGCTTCCGCGACATCGCGACGCTGCGGCCCGTGGCCGTCGCGCGCCCCCCGGACGCGCCGACTCGACCGGGCCGCGCCGCGGCGGCGGCGCGGGAGCGCGGGATGAACCGACTGGCCGAGCGCCTGTGACGCCCCGGCGGGACGCGCCGGGGGAGGGGCGCGCATCGCGATCGCGCGGCGGCCTGAGGACGCTCAAGGCGTGAACTTCACCGTGATGACATCGCCGTCGCGCATCACGTAGTCCCGCCCCTCGACCCGCAGCGTGCCCCGGTCGCGGGCGCCGGCGTAGCCGCCGGCGTCGACGAGCTCGTCCCAGGGGACGATCTCCGCGCGGACGAACCCCTGCTGGATGTCGGTGTGGATCTCACCGGCCGCGTGCCAGGCGGTGAGCCCGCGGCGCAGGTGCCAGGACTGGGCGGGCTTCGCCTCCCCGGCGGTGAAGAACGCGTCGAGCTCGAGCAGCTCGAAGGCGCCGCGCACGACGCGCTCGAGCCCGGACTCCGAGATACCGAGGTCCGCGCGCATCGCCGTGGCGTCCTCGTCGTCGAGCTCGGAGAGCTCGGCCTCCAGGCGCGAGGAGATCGCGACCGCGCGTGCGCCGTGCGATGCGGCGTGAGCGGCGACCGCCTCCGGTACCGCATCGTCGCCCTCGTCGACGTTCGCGACGAACAGCACCGGCTTCGCGGTCAGCGGCTGCAGGAGCCGCGCGACGTCGGGGGCCTCGTCCGGCACCGGGACGGTGCGCGCCGGCCGCCCGGACTGCAGCGCCTCGATGAGCTCGGCGAGCCAGCGCTCCTCGGCGATCGCGTGCGCGTCGCCGCCGCGCGCTTCGCGCACGACGCGCGGATGGCGGCGCTCGGCCTGCTCGAGGTCCGCGTAGATGAGCTCGGTCTCGATCGTGTCGATGTCCCGCGCGGGATCGACGCTGCCCTCGCTGTGGATGACGTTCTCGTCGGTGTGCGATCGCACGACGTGGACGATCGCGTCGGTCTCACGGATGTTCGCGAGGAACTGGTTGCCGAGCCCCTCGCCCTTCGACGCCCCGGCGACGAGGCCGGCGATGTCGTGGAAGGCGATCGTGTCCCAGACGATCTCCGAGGCGCCGATCGACCTCGGCGACCCGGACGAGTCGCGCGTCGATCACCGGGACGACCGCGACGTTCGGCTCGATCGTCGTGAACGGATAGTTCGCGGCCTCGGCGCCCGCGCGCGTCATCGCGTTGAACAGCGAGGACTTCCCCGCGTTGGGCATGCCGACGATCCCGACCTTCATCGCCGAGCACGATAGGCGGCGGCGCCCGGGCAGGCGGCGCGCCTCCGGCCGCCGCATCGGGCAGGATGCCGTCATGACCTCCGCCCGCGGCCGCAGACGAACCACGATGCTCCTGGCGGCGGTCGCCGTCGCGTGCAGCGCCGCGCTCACGCCCGCGGGCGCCCAGGCGACGACGCGCTTTCAGTCCCCGTCGGGGAACATCGCGTGTGCGCTCGGCACGTTCGGCGCGCGCTGCGACATTCGCGCGAAGACGTGGAGCGTCCCGCGGCCGAAGGGCTGCCGGCTCGACTGGGGGCAGGGCCTCACCGTGACCCGCAGGGGCTCACGCGGGCGCGTCGTCTGCGCCGGTGACACGGTCCTGGGCGCCGGCCGCAAGCTCGGCTACGGCCGCAAGCTCTCGAGCGCGGGGACGACGTGCCGCTCGCGGACCAGCGGCGTGACGTGTGTGAACCCGCGCGGGCACGGCTTCCGGATCGCGCGCGCCAGCTACCGGCTCTTCTGAGCAACGGGCCCGAGCTCGGGCCCGCGGATCCCGCGCGCGCCGAGCGGCGCGGCGAGCTCCTCGAAGCGCTCGGCGAGCCGCCGGCGGAGCTTCGCGGACGGTCTGCGGACGAGATCGAGCGCGATCTCGAGGTCGCGGCCGGCCTTGCGCGAGCCCCGCGCGCCGAGCACGCGGCCACCGAGGAGGACGGCGCCGAGGCCGTCCCCGCGGACGTCGTACACGCGTTCGAGCGCCGCGGCCGGCGTCAGCTCCTTCCCCGCGCCGACGGCGGCCCGGAGCTCCGCGGAGGTGCGCGGCTCGTCGGCGGCGGCGAGCACCGCCGCTCCGAGCCGTGCGTAGGCCTTGGGGTCCAACCCGAACCACTTCAACCGGCAGCGGCGCTGAGCCTCGGGCTGGCGCCGCACGGCCCAGGCGCTGGCGCGCGTGGGTGAAGCGCCGCGCCTGCTCGATCACGGACGGTCCCGGCGTCAGCCGAGCCCGAAGCCGATCTTCGGGTCCTCGCGCTCGGTGCGCACGTAGACGACCTGCGAGAGGTTGATCCGGACCGGCCCCTCGGAGTCCTCGACGTCGTGCCACTCACCCTTCGACAGCGCTGCGAGCAGCGCCTGGGCGTCCTTGTCGAGCAGCCGCAGCGCGAGGCCGCCGCCGCCGGCGAAGCCGAGCGTCACCTGGTGCCGGGTCTCCTTGTCCTTCGCCGCCATGTCAGTGGTCCTCCGCGGGCTCGACGATCTCGGTGAGCACACCGCCGGTGCTCTTCGGATGGCAGAACGCCACGCGCGATCCGCGGATCCCGATCCGCGGCGTCCGGTCGATCAGCACGATCCCCCGACCGGTCAGCCGCTCGAGGGCGGCGTCGATGTCGGGCACCTGGTAGGCGACGTGATGCAGGCCGGGCCCGCGCTTGGCCAGGAACTTCCCGACCGGCGTGTCCGGGCCGAGCGGCTCCAGCAGCTCGACGTGGTTCTCGCCGACGTCGAGCAGCACGGCCTCGACCCCCTGCTCCTCGACGACCTCGCGATGGACGAGCGTCATCTCGTAGGCCGCGTCGTAGACCTCGAGCGCGTCGTCGATGGACTCCACGGCGACGCCGATGTGATCGATGCGGGCGAACATGCGAGCCGCAGTCTACGACGAGCGCCGCGGCGGCCGCGGCTTCGGGTCGTTCGCGACGACGCGCAGGCCCGGCCCGGTCGGTCGCCGGTCGATGCGCGGCACGCCGAGCATGATCCGGTCGATCTCCGCGCGCTCGAGCACCTCCTTCTCGAGCAGCTCCTGGGCGAACTCCTCGAGCTTGTCGCGGTGCTCGGTGATGAGCTCGTGCGCGACGCTGTAGGCCTCGAAGGCGAGCGCCTGCTGCTCCTCGTCGCGGATGCGACGCGAGACCTCCGAGAGCTGGTGCGGGTCGATCAGGGTCCGCGATGCCGAGCCCGAGGTGCCCATGCCGTAGACGTGGACCATCGCGGTCGTGATCTCGGCGACGCGCTGCAGGTCGTTCGCCGCGCCGGTCGTCACCGCGCCGAAGACGATCTGCTCGGCGACGCGGCCGCCCAGCAGCACGCTCATCTGGTCGATGAGCTCCTCGCGCGTCTTGAGGTAGCTGTCCTCGTCCGGGAGGTTCATGACGAAGCCGAGCGCCTGCCCGCGCGGGACGATCGAGATCTTGTGGACGCGGTCGGTCGTCGCGAGCAGCTCGCGGCAGAGCGCGTGGCCGGCCTCGTGGTAGGCGACGACCTCGCGCTCGTGGTCGTTGAGCGTCGTCGAGGACTGCACGCCCGCGATGACGCGCTCGAGCGCCGCGTCGAAGTCCGCCGCGGCGAGCGCGTGGCCCTTGCGGCGCGCGCAGTGGATCGCGGCCTCGTTGCAGATGTTCGCGAGGTCGGCCCCGGTCAGGCCGCTCGTCTGCTGGGCGACGACGTCGAGGCTCACGTCCTCGCGCAGCGGCTTGTTGCGCGTGTGGACGTCGAGGATGCGCCGGCGGCCGCTGACGTCGGGCGGACTGACGAACACCTGCCGGTCGAAGCGCCCCGGACGCAGCAGCGCGGGATCGAGCTTCTCGAGGACGTTCGAGGCGGCCATCACGACGACCTTGTCGGTCGACGAGAAGCCGTCCATCTCGACGAGCAGCTGGTTCAGCGTCTGCTCGCGCTCGGAGTTGTTGTCCGAGCCGCGCCGGGCGCCGACAGCGTCGAGCTCGTCGATGAAGATCACCGCCGGCTCGTGCTTGCGCGCCTCGTCGAACAGGCGACGGATGCGCGCCGCGCCGAGGCCCGCGAACATCTCGACGAACGAGCTCGCCGACTGCGAGAAGAACTGCGCGCCGGACTCCTGCGCGACGGCCTTCGCCAGCAGCGTCTTGCCGGTGCCCGGCGGGCCGTGGAGCATGACGCCCTGGGGGACGCGGGCCCCCAGGCGCGTGAACGGCTTGGGGTCGCGCAGGAAGTCCACGACCTCGATGAGCTCGGCCTTCGCCTCGTCCACGCCGGCGATGTCCGCCCAGCCGACCTCGAGGTTCACGTCGGGCTTGATCTGCATCGGCTTCGTGCGCGGCATGAGCTTCAGGCTCTTCCACAGCACGAAGATCAGGACGCCCATGAACACGACGCCGAGGAAGCCGCTCCAGTTCGTCCCGAACTCCTGCAGGCGCTCGAGGATGCTCGGCGGCGGGGCCACCGGCTGCAGCTGCGCGTTCGAGAGCGTCTGGTCGAGCTGGCCGAACGACGCGAGCAGCTCGGTCTTCGTCTGCACCGGATCGGTGGCGTTCGTGATCGCTGCGAGCAGCACGGAGGGCATCGTTGTCACTATCGGCAGGATCGCCGGTTCCTGCAGCCACGATGGGCTCTGCAGCGGCTCATGTCAACGCAGGGGCGCCCTCGGCCCGCAGGATCTCGTGCAGGGCCGCGCGCCCGACCGCGAGCTGCTCGGCGTCCGGCTCGCGAGTCCCGACGAGGCGCTGGAGCTCGGTCCCCGGGCGCCGCAGAGCACGCGCGGCGCGCGTCTGCGCGTGGCGCTCGCTCCACACGAACACCTCGACCGCGAGCCCGAGACTCGCCAGCGAGACGAGGCTCCCGGCGACCGGCGACGGGCGTTCGACGACCCGGCGCAGCAGCGCCACGCCCGCGAGGTTCGCCGCGAGCATCGGCGCCATGAGGTGCGAGCCGCAGCGGTCGTGCTCCTTCGCCGCCTCGCCGGCGTCGCCCACACCCTGCTCGTAGGCCGCGATCGACTTGTGCTCGACGCCGTGGTAGGCGGCGGTCTCCCCGCCGCGCAGCGCGACGAGCGAGGGCACCAGCGACAGCGCGAGCGCCGCCGCCTCCCCGCCCGCACCGCTCGTCCGCCGGCGCAGGAGCGAGCCCCCGACGCTCGCGGCGAGCGCTGCGCCGAGCACGCCGGCGTCCTCGAACGGCAGGCGCGCCTCCGGCAGAGCGCGCTTGACGAGCGGGATGACGATCAGCGCCTCGCCGAGCCGCACGACGCCCCGCGCCCCGGGAACCCGGTCCACGGCCTGGGGTGCGCGCGGCTTGCGGCCGGAGGCCGTGCGGATCGTGCCGTCGCGCGTGCGCACCGCCGCCGCCCACGACGTCGGCCCGTGAACGAGCAGGCCGTTGCGCAGCGCCATCCCGCCGAGGCGCAGGCGGTCCGGGAGGCGCACCACCGGTGTCTCGCTCATCCCAGCAGCTCCTTCGTGATCGCACGGTAGGCCTGCGCGGCGAGCCCGAGATCGCGCACGTCGATGCGCTCGTCGGGGGCATGGATCAGCGGCCACATCGCGTAGAGGCTCGTGTGCCGCATCGGGAAGAAGCCGTAGGCGACGCAGTCCGGGAACGCCGCGCGGAACGTGCGCGAGTCGGTGAACGCCGGGAGCACGACCGGGACGACGCGCGCCTGCGGCTCCTGGCCGGCGACCCAGCCGGCGATCGCGTCCATCAGCGGCGTGTCGACCGGCGAGCCGTTGCCGACGACGCGCTCGAGCAGCTCGAGCTCGTAGCCGCGCTCCGCCGGGTCGCCGAGCGCATCGGCGACGCGCGCGCGCACGACCTCCTCGCCGATCCCCGGCGGGGTCCGGCAGTCCACGTCGACGCTCGCCGCCGACGGAATGACGTTGATCTGCGTCGAGGCGCGCGCGATGGTCGGCGCGAACGTCACGCCGAGCGCGGGCTCGACGAGCAGTGCGAGGAGCGGGTCGCGCTCGGCGAGGACGGCGAGCGCCGCCGCGCGGGTCGTCGGCGTCGAGGCCGAGATCGGCCAGCAGGCGGCGCGGGCCGTCGGTGACGTCGAACGGCGGCCGCGCGTCCCCGAGCTCCTGCGATGAGCGGCGCGAGCTTCAGCAGCGCGTTCTCGCCGAGCCGCGGATTGCTCGCATGGCCGGCGACGCCGCGCGTGGTGATGCGGAAGCGGTGCACCCCCTTCTCGGCGACGCAGACGCCGAAGAGCCGCTCGTCGCCCGACGGCATCACCGCGCCGGCGCCCTCGTTGAGGAGGTAGTCGCAGCGCACGAGGTCGGGGTGGTGCTCGGTGAGCCAGATCGCGCCCTCGGCGCCGCCGACCTCCTCGTCCACGACGCAGACGATCAGCAGGTCGCCGCGCGCCGGGCGCCAGCCGCTGCGTGCGAGGTCGACGCCGGCGGCGACCTCGGCCGCCGTCTGGGACTTCATGTCGAGCGCCCCGCGGCCCCACAGCTCGCCGTCGATGACCGCGCCGCACCACGGGTCGTGGCGCCACTCCTCGGGCTGCGCGAGCACGGTGTCCACATGCGAGAGCAGACACAGCGTCGGCCCGTCGGCGTGGCCGCGCAGCCGCGCCACGAGGTTCGGCCGTTCCTCGAGGCGCCCGACGAGCGTGACCTCGAACCCGGCGTCGCGCAGCGCAACGGCCAGCTCCTCCTGGGCCGGGCGCTCGTTGCCCGGCGGATTGACGGTGTCGTGGCGGACGAGGCGCGCGAGCAGTGCGGTCGCGTCGGCCTGGAGGTCCCCCATCGGCCGATCCTAATCGTTCACCCGAACGTGCCCGCCGGTCTGGAACGATGCGCCGTCGATGGCACGGGCCGGACTCGGGGTGGTGTTGCGCGAATGGGGCCGCCTCGGCGTCATCGGCTTCGGCGGGCCGCCCGCACACGTCGCGCTGCTGCGGGAGCTGTGCGTCGAGCGGCACGGCTGGATCGACGCGCGCGAGTTCGAGGACGCGAACGCCGCCTGCGGCCTGCTGCCGGGGCCGGCCTCCACGCAGCTCGCGATCTACTGCGCCCAGCGCGTCGCGGGCGTACCGGGGGCGATCGTCGGTGGGATCGCGTTCATCGTCCCGGGGCTGGCGATGCTGATCGCGCTCGCGGCGATCTCGCTCGCCGAGGCACCGCCCGAGTGGATCCTCGGCGTCGGCGCCGGCGCCGGCGCGGCCGTGCTCGCGGTCGTGCTGCGGGTCGGGTACGACCTGGCGCGCACGAGCCTCGCCCCGCACGCGGGCTTCCAGCTGTGGCGTGCAGGGTTCTACATCGCGACCGGGGCGCTGTCCGCCGTGACCTTCGGCGCCTGGGTCGTGCTCGCGCTCGTCGCGTGCGGCGCCGCCGAGGTCGTGGCCCGCCGGCTCGTGCCGCCCGGCGCCGCAGCGGTGGCGCTGCCGCAGGCGCTCGCCGCGGTCGCCGCGATGACGACCGGCGCCGCCGCGCTGCCGGCGCTCGCGTGGACGGCGTTCAAGGTCGGGGCGCTCTCGTACGGCGGGGGCTTCGTCATCGTGCCGATCATGCGCGGCGACGCGGTCAGCGTCCACGGCTGGATGACCGACGAGCAGTTCCTCAACGCCGTCGCCCTCGGCCAGGTGACCCCGGGACCGGTCGTCCAGACCGTCGCGGCCGTCGGCTACGCCGCGGCCGGGCTCGGCGGTGCGCTGCTGGCCGCGGTGATCGCGTTCGCGCCCTCGTTCCTCGTGGTCGCGCTCGGCGGCCGTCACTTCCACGCACTGCGGGCGAACCCCGGCGCCCGCGCGTTCCTCGACGGCGCCGGACCGGCGGCGATCGGCGCGATCCTGGGCGCGTTCGTGCCGCTGGCCGCCGGCGTCGGGACGGCCTGGCAGTGGGCGGTCGCGGTCGCCGCGGCGGCGCTGCTCTTCGTGCTGCGGGCCGGGGTCGTGCCCACGCTGCTGCTCGCCGCGCTGGCCGGCGCCGGCGCCGCGTTGGCGGGCGCGCCACTGCCATAGGGATACTGCCTGCGTGGACCAGCTCTTCAACACCCCGCAGGAGCCCGTGCGCACCAGCGCAGCGGGGGCGCGCGCGCCGCTCGCCGCGCGCATGCGCCCGCAGCAGGTCGCGGAGGTCGTCGGCCAGGACCACCTGCTCGCCCCGGGAACGTCGCTGCGCGCGGCGATCGAGCAGGGACGCCCGCATTCGATGGTGCTCTACGGACCGCCGGGATCCGGGAAGACGACGATCGCCCGGATCGTCGCGACGAGCGCCGACGCCGCGTTCGAGGAGCTGAGCGCCGTCGAGGCCGGGCGCGCCGAGGTGCGCGGCGTCATCGACCGGGCGAGCCACCGCCGCGACGCGACCGGCGAGCGGACGGTGCTGTTCCTCGACGAGATCCATCGCTTCAACAAGGCCCAGCAGGACGTGCTGCTGCCGGCCGTCGAGGAGGGCCTCGTCACGCTCATCGGGGCGACGACCGAGAACCCGTACTTCGAGGTCAACGCGGCGCTGCTCTCGCGGACCCAGGTCTACGAGCTCCACACGCTGACCGCCGTCGACGTCGAGACGCTCGTGCGCCGTGCGATCGCCGAGGGCGCGGCGGGGCCGCGGGTCGTCGAGGAGGAGGCGATCCGGTTCCTCGCCACCCGCTCCGGCGGCGACGCACGCACCGCGCTGCAGGCGCTCGAGCTCGGCTGCGTCACCGCCGGTGACGGGGAGCCGGTGACGCTCGCGCTCGCCGAGGACGCCCTGCAGCGGCGCGCCGTGCGCTTCGACAAGAAGGGCGATCAGCACTACGACACGATCTCCGCCTGGATCAAGGCGACGCGCGGATCGGACCCGGACGCGTCGCTCTACTACCTCGCCGTGATGCTCGAGGGCGGCGAGGACCCGCGCTTCATCGCGCGGCGCATGGTGATCCTCGCGAGCGAGGACGTCGGCAACGCCGACCCGCAGGCGCTCACGATCGCGGTCGCCGCGGCGCACGCCGTCGACCACGTCGGCCTTCCGGAGGGCCAGTGGGCCCTCGCCCAGGCGGCCATCTACCTGGCGCTCGCGCCGAAGTCGAAGGCGGCCTACCGGGCGCTCGGTGCGGCGCGGCGCGCGGTGCGCGAGCGCGGCGCGCAGACCCCGCCGCCGTACCTGCGCTCCGCCGCCTACCCCGGCGCGAAGGAGCTCGGGCGCGGCCAGGGCTACGACGATCCGCACGACCACGCCGAGCACCTCTCCGGCCAGGAGCTGATGCCCGACGCGCTCGTCGGCGAGCGCTTCTACCGGCCCGACGATGCCGAGGCGGCGCTGCGCGAGCGCCTCGCCGAGATCCGGCGAGTTCGCGGGCTCGAGCCGTGAGCGGGCGGGCGCGCGCCGTAGGATCGGCGCGATGACGCCCGCCGACGGCGACCCCCCAGCACCGATCGAGTCGCGCAGCCCCGCAGGCGGGGCGCTGCTCGGCTCGGTGCCGCGCGCGACGCGCCGCGACGTCGGTGCGGCCGTCGATCGCGCCGCCGAGGTCCAGCGGCTGTGGGCGGCGCTGCGCCTGCAGGACCGCGCGCGCTACATGGCGCGCGCCGCGCAGGCGGTGATCGACGAGCGCGACGAGCTCGCCGCGCTCCTGTGCCGCGAGCAGGGCCGCGCGCGCGCCGAGGTGAAGATCATGGAGCTGCTGCCCGCGGTCGAGACGCTCCAGTGGCTCGCCGAGCACGGGCCGCGGATCCTCGCCGGCGAGCGGATCGGCTTCGCGCGCACGCAGCATCCGATCAAGCGCGGGCGCTGGACGTACGAGCCGCTCGGCGTCGTCGGCGTGCTCGGCCCGGCGGCCGAGCCGTTCGCGACGCCGCTCGGCGACATCGCGATCGCGCTCATGGCCGGCAACGGCGTCGTCTTCAAGCCCTCGCCGCACGCGGCGCTCGCCGGCGAGCGCATCGCCCGCGTGTTCGCCCGCGCCGGGCTGCCCGAGGGACTGCTGCGCGTCGTCCACGGCTACGCGGACGTCGGCGGGGCGCTCGTCGAGGCGCCGGTCGCGCAGGTCCGCTTCACCGGCAGTGCGCGCGCCGGGCGGGTCGTCGCCGAGGCGTGCGCACGGGAGCTCAAGCGCAGCGTGCTCGAGCTCGGCGGGGACGACGCGATGCTCGTGCTCGCCGACGCGAACGTCGCGCGCGCGGCGCGCGGCGGGACCTGGGCGGCGTTTGCGAACGCCGGGCAGTGCGGCGGCAGCGTCGGGCGCGCGATCTGTCTGCACAAGGTCCACGACCGGTTCCTCGACGGCGTGGTCGCGATCGCGCAGGCGCTCACCGTCGGCGATCCCACGGATCCCGCGACGGAGATCGGGCCGCTCGTCTCGAGCGAGCGCCTCGACCGCGTGCGCGAGCTGCTGGACGCCGCGCTGGCCGAGGGCGCGACACTGCACTGCGGCGGCCCGGTGGACGTCCCCGGCCTGTCCGGGGCGTTCTTCGCCCCCGCCGTCGTCACGGGCGTCGAGCCGCGGAGCCGCCTGTGGCGCGAGGAGGTCCCGGGGCCCGTGCTGATCGTGCAGCGCGCCGACGACGAGGAGGACGCGATCCGCCTGGCGAACGCCTCGTCGCTCGGCCTCGGCGCCTCGGTGTGGACCGCCGACCGCTTCAAGGGCCGGCGGATCGCCGGCGAGCTCCAGACCGGGATGGTCTGGATGAACGACCACCTCGTCGAGCGCGGCGCACCGCAGGTCCCGTGGGGCGGCGTGAAGGGCTCGGGGATCGGGCGCTCGCGCGGGGCGATCGCACTGCGCACGTGCGCCGAGCCGAAGGTCGTCACCTGGGACCCGCCCGTCGGCCGGCCGGCGTGGTGGTTCCCCTACGACGCGCAGCTCGTGACGGCCGCGCGATCGGTCATCGGCCTGCGCTCGGCGCGCGACGCCGAGCGCGAGACGGCGCTCAGGGAGGGCGCGGGCGCGCTGGCCCGGACCACCGGCCGCTGGCTGCGCACGCTGCGCAGCGGACGCTGACTCCTGGTGTCGTGGGTCGGAAGTTCGGATGCAGAATGCGGGATGCATCGGCGGTTGTGGGATGCACCCGCAGACTGCGGGCGAACGA
Source organism: uncultured Actinomycetes bacterium (assembly GCA_963787935.1). Classification (GTDB taxonomy): domain Bacteria; phylum Actinomycetota; class Thermoleophilia; order Solirubrobacterales; family Solirubrobacteraceae; genus F1-60-MAGs163. The sequence goes on from CAWBEV010000004.1 coordinate 172,991, forward strand.
ACGATTCACGACACTAGGTCAGCGCGCGGACCGCAGCCGCGACGGCCGCGGCGACGACGACGGTCACGAGCACCGGTGCGCGCAGCGCGACGCTCACGGCCGCGGCGGCGACGCCCGCCGCGCGCGCGTCGATCACGAGCGAGCGCCCGTCGGCGAACGTCTGCACGACGATCAGCGCGGCGAGCAGCGTCGGGGCCAGCAGCGCCACGACGCCGCGCGCGGCCTCGGGCAGCTCGCGGCCGCCGAGCAGCAGCGGGCCCGCGCCCTTGAGGGCGATCGTCCCGAGACCCGTCACCAGCACGACGATCCAGGCCGCGGTCAAGGCGGCGGCGCGCCGCAGTCCGGCGCAGGTCGAGGATCTCCGAGGACACTCGTCCTCACGGCAGCACCTCCCGGCGCTCGGCCTCGACGGCGTCCGCCGGGAGCGGCTCGCCGCCGCGGGGCAGACCGAGGAGGCAGGCGGCGCTCGCCGCGATGATCGGCACGCCCGGCGGGGCGAGCGGGACGAGCGCGAGCGCGATCCCCGCCCCGAGCAGCGCGGCAACCACCGAACGGCGCCCGGTGAGCTGCGCCGGGAGCAGCGCGAGGAACAGCGCCGGGAACGCGGCGTCCAGCCCGAGCGCCTCGGGATCGCCGATGAGCGAGCCGAACGCGACGCCGACCGCCGTCCCGCCGACCCATGCCGCGTAGAGCGTGAGGCCGGCGCCGAGCAGCAGCCGGCGGTCGTAGCGCCCGGAGCCGAGGTGACTGACGGCCCACGCCTCGTCGACGACGACCTGGCCGCGCAGCAGCCGCTGCCACCACGGGCCGTGCAGCACGGGCGCGACCGACATCCCGATCGCCAGGTAGCGCGTGTTCAGGAGCAGCGCCGCCGCGATCGCCGCGATCGCGGTCCCGCCCGCCGAGAGGACGCCCGCCGCGGCGAACTGCGCCGAGCCGGCGAACGTCGTGACCGAGAAGACGATCGACGCGAGCGACGAGAATCCGGCGTCACGAGCCAGCACGCCGAACGTCACGCCGAACAGGCTGACGGCCAGCGCGAGCGGCGCCACACGGCGCGCGCCGTCGCGATGGCGATGGCCGGAGGGGCGGGGCATCGCCCGCGACCCTACGCGGCGGCGGGCAGGTCGTCGACGCGCGGCGGGCCGGGCAGCAGCCGTCCGCCGGCCACGGGCGTGTTGCGCAGCGCCTGCGGAAGCAGCGGCAGCAGCGCGCGCTTCGTGTACTGGGCGCCGCCACGGCGCATCGCCTCGCGCACCGGGTCCCACGAGAGGCCGTACCCCTTGCGGATCCGCGCCGGAAGCGATCCGATGACGGTGAAGTTCACGGCCTCGACGAGCCAGCGCATGTGCAGCGGCGCCGGTGGGTGCAGCACGACGGCGGTGCCGAGCTCGCGCGCGCGGTCCGTGACCCACAGGTCGCCGCCCTGCAGCATCCCCTCGTAGTACGCGTCGAACGCCTCGATGCTCGCCGGCAGGTCGGCGTCCTCGAGCCCGAAGAGCCGGCCGACGAGCCGGTAGTCGCGCCACAGCGCGTCGCGATCGTCGCGGCCCAGGTCGCCGACGTACAGCCGGTAGAGGCGCTCGGCCGATTCGAACAGCGGGGCGAGCGTCCACAGCAGGAACTGCGGCTCGTCGGCCGCGTACGGCGTCCCGCTCGGAAAGCGCCCGGCCTGCTCCGGGAGCGTGCCGCGGACCCGCGCGTGCACGCGGCGCACGCGCGCGGTCATCGCGTCGGCGTCCGCGCGGCGGCCGAAGTAGATCGTGTTCATGATCGTCGCCGTCCGCGCGAGGCGCCCGTGCGGATCCTTCAGTCCGGTCGTGCGGTCGTAGAAGCCCTCGAACATCACCGGGTGCGCCGCCTGCAGCAACAGCGCTCGCGCGCCGGAGAACGCGACGATCAGCTCACGGTTCACGCGCCGGATCGGCGCGTCGTCCTCGAAGTACCCCTCGCCGGGAGCGGCCGGGCGGAACGGGATCGGGGTGAACTCGGCGGCCGGGGGCATGCGTACCAGAGCGTACGTCCGTCTACCCTGAAACGACCATGCCTGCCGCCGCCTACGCCGGAAAAGAGTGCGTCTGCCAGTTCCACCGCGGGATCTGCGACCAGACCTGCGTGCGGGACATGCTCGAGACGCCGTTCTACATCGCCTGCCTGAAGCTCAAGGGGCGACGCTGCCTCGTGATCGGCGGTGGCGCGATGGGGCTCGAGAAGACCGAGGGCCTGCTGGCCTGCGGCGGCGACGTGACCGTCGTCTCGCCCGCGGCCGGGCCCGGGCTCGAGGCGCTGGCCGCCGAGGGCTCGATCCGCTGGGAGCCGCGCGAATACGCCGGCCCCGAGGACCTCGAGGGCACCTTCATGGTCATCGCCTGCACCGACAGCACCGAGACGAACATCCGGATCTACGAGGACGCCGAGCGCCGCGCGATGCTCGTGAACATCGTCGACGTGCCGCCCCTGTGCAACTTCATCCTGCCGGCGATCGTCCGCACCGGCCCGCTGGCGATCGCGATCTCGACGGCCGGGGCCTCGCCCGCGCTCGCCAAGCGCATGAAGCGCGAGATCGGGGAGCTCTTCGGCGAGGACTACGCGACCCTCGCCGTGATGCTCAACGACGTGCGCGGCTGGGCGAAGGGCACGCTGCCGACCTATCAGGACCGCAAGGCGTTCTTCGAGGAGATCGTGGGCGGTGACCCCGATCCGATCGCGCTGCTGCGCGCGGGTGACGCAGCGGCCGTCGGCGAGCTCATCGAGGCGGCCAAGCACCGCCACGCCCCGGCTGCGGTCTGAGACCCTGCAGGTCATGGGCGAGCTGACGCACCTCGACGAGCATGGCGCCGCCCGCATGGTCGACGTGGCGGCCAAGGCGGCCAGCGACCGCCGTGCCGTCGCGCGCGCGATCGTCCGGATGAGCCCGGAGACCGCGCGGCTGGTCGCCGCCGGCGACGCGCCGAAGGGCGACGTCCTCGGAGTCGCGCGGATCGCCGGCATCCAGGCCGCCAAGCGCACCGGGGAGCTCATCCCGCTCTGCCATCCGATCGGGCTCGACCACGTCGACGTCGACGGCGCGATCGACGCCGAGCGCGGCACCGTGACGCTCACGGCGACCGCACGCGTCATGGCGCGCACCGGCGTCGAGATGGAGGCGATGACCGCCGCCGCGGTCGCCGCGCTGACCGTCTACGACATGGTGAAGGGCCTCGACCGGGGCGTCGCCGTCGAGCGCGTCGAGCTGCTCGAGAAGTCGGGTGGCCGCTCCGGCGCGTGGACCCGCGCCTGAGCGCCGCCGCTCAGGCGCCCGGCGCGATCTCCGCCGCCGCGCGCAGACCCGTGCGCAGCGCGCCCTCCATGTAGCCGCCGAAGTGCCCGCCGAGGTGCTCGCCCGCCCAATGCAGGGGGCCGACCGGCGTGGCGAGCAGCGCGTCGTCGCCGGGCGCGCGCGAGAGCGCGCCGGCGGCGTACGCCCCGCGCGCCCACGGATCGTCGTGCCAGGTCGAGACGAGGACCGCCTCGGGCCGCAGGTCCAGCGCGAGCTCCGGGCGCAGCCGCCCGAGCGCCGCCGCGTAGGGGGCGGGGTCGCGGTCACCGTCCGGAGCGAGCGCGGCGACCGCCGCGGGCGTTCCCGCGAAGCAGCCGCAGAGCACCGGATCGGCGCCGCCCGGACCGCGCGAGGTGAAGCTCCAGAAGCGCTCGGGCACGGACATCACCGCGTCGGGCGGCGCGGGCGCCAGCAGCGGAGCCGCGAGCTTCGCGGCCTGGCCGTAGCGCATCCGCTCGAGCGCACCGCGCAGCACCTCGGGGAGCGGCGGATCGAACGCGATCGCACCGAGCACGGATGCGGGGACCGCGACGACCACACGGTCGGCGTGGAGCTCGTCACCGCCCGCACCGATCCGGGCGCCGCCGGCATCCCAGAGGATCCGCCCGACCGGCGCCCCGAGCCGGACGTCCAGGCCCGCGGCGAGCCGCAGCGCGATCTGCTGATTGCCGCCGGCGACCGTCGACGAGCGGTAGTCGCCGAACGCGGACCCGAGGTCGTCGAGCGCCTCGGTCGAGAGCGCGTCGGCCGGATACGCGTGTGTCATCTCGAGCCGCGCCTGGACCGCCGCGAGCGCGGCCGGGTCGCCGTCGATCCCGCCGATCGCCTCGGCGAGCGACCCCGGGACCCCCGCCCGCTCGGCGAGCCCGGCCGCCGCGGCGCGAATCGCCTCGCGGGACGTGGGCATGCCGCCGCGCGGCTCGCGATCGCCGTAGGGGATGTCCTTGTCGGCCAGCTCGAGGCCGAAGCGCTCGCACAGCCCGATCAGCACCTCGTGGCCGTCGAAGACGAACTCGGCGCCGCGCTCGACGACCGTGCCGGCGAACGGCACCGAGTGCACGCGGCCGCCGACCCGGTCGCGCGCCTCGAGCACGATCAGCTCGTGCCCCGCGCGCGCCAGCGCATCGGCGGCGGCGAGCCCCGCGAACCCTGCACCGATGACCGCGACCCTCACGGCCGCGAGCCTACGCGCCGGCCACCGGGCACGCCGGTACCGTCCCGGCCAGATGCGCGCCGCCGTCCTCACGATCTCGACGTCCCTTGCCGCCGGCGCCGGCGCCGACGTCTCCGGCGCGCGCCTGGCGGCGCTGCTCACCGAAGCGGGCTGCGAGGTCCTCACCGCCGAGGTGCTCGCCGACGACCGTGCGGCGATCGAGCGGCGCCTGCGCGAGCTCGTCGCCGACGACGTGCGCTTCATCCTGACGACCGGCGGCACCGGCCTGACGCCCGATGACGTGACGCCCGAGGCGACGCGTGCGGTGATCGAGCGCGAGGCGCCCGCCTTTCAGCAGGCGATGCTCATCGAGGGCCTGCGCCACCAGCCGCTCGCCCTGCTCACCCGGGGCGTCAGCGGCATCGCGGGCCGCACGCTGATCATCAACTTCCCCGGCAATCCCAAGGCGATCGATCAGCTGTTCGGAGTCGTCGGCCCCGCGCTGCGCCACGCGGCGGCGACCTTGTCCCGCGAGGACGCCGATGCCCGCCATTGAGCTCGACCGGCTCGGGCGCCGCTACGGCGAGCGCCCGGCCCTCGACGACGTCTCGCTCGAGCTGCCGGAGGGCAGCTCGCTCGTCGTCTTCGGCCCGAACGGCGCCGGGAAGTCGACGCTCCTGCGCGTGCTCGCGACACTCCTGCGCCCGACGTCGGGCAGCGCGCGCGTGCTCGGCCACGACGTGCGGCGCGACGGCTGGGCCGTGCGCGGGCGCGTCGGCTTCCTCGGCCATGACACGCTGCTCTACGGCGACCTGAGCGCCGTCGAGAACCTCGAGTACCACGCGCGCCTGCACGGCCTGCGCGCACCGGCTCAGCGGATCGCCGAGCTGCTGCGGGCCGTGGGCCTCGAGCGGCGCGCCGACGATCGCGTGCACACCTACTCCCGCGGGATGACCCAGCGGTTGGCGGTCTGCCGGGCCGTGCTGCACGACCCGGAGGTGCTGCTCCTCGACGAGCCGCGGGCGAACCTCGACCCCGCCGCCGCGCGCCTCGTCGAGCCGCTGATCGGCCGCATGAGCGGGCGCACGCGCGTCGTGACGAGCCACGATCCCGTCGGGGGGCTCGCCGAGGGGGACGTCGCGCTCGGGCTGCGCGCCGGGCGTGCCGAGCTGCTGCGACCTGCGGCTGACGTCAACGCCGAGCAGATCGGGGCGCTGTACGCGTGAGCGCGCCGCGCCCGACGCCCCCCGGAACGCTCACCGCGGCGGGCGCGGTGCTCGCCAAGGAGCTGCGTCTGGAGCGCCGTGCGCCGCAGACGCTCGCGGCGATGGCCCTGTTCTCGGCGACGACGTACGTCGTCTTCCATTTCGCACTCGACCGCGACAGCGTCAGCGGGGACCTCGCCTCCGGCGTCCTGTGGGTGACGCTGCTGCTCGCGGCGCTGCTCGGCATCGGCCGGCTGTTCGTCGCCGACCGCGACGAGGGCGGGCTCGACGGGTTCCTCCTGGCCCCGGTGGACCGCACCGCGCTGCTGCTCGCGAAGGCGGCGACGCTGTTCGCGTTCCTCGCCGCGCTCCAGGTCGTCGCTGTGCCGCTGTTCGCGCTGCTGCTGCTCGGGCCGACGCCGGGCGCAGGCACCTGGCTGCGCCTGGTGCTCGTCCTCGCGCTCGCCGACGCGGGCATCGCCGTCGTCGGCACGCTCGTCGCGGCGATCGCCGTGCAGACGCGTGCGCGCGACCTCATCACCTCGATCCTCGCGCTGCCGCTGCTCGTGCCCGTCGTGATCGGCGCGGCCTCGGCCACCGCCCCGCTGCTCGACGCCGCGGGCGCCGAGCCGTCACCGGGGCGCTGGCTGATGGTGCTCGCGCTGTACGATCTGATCTTCGGGCTGCTGGCCTATGCCCTCTTCGACTTCCTGGTCGAGGACTGAGATGCCGACCACGAAGAAGCTCTACGGAACGCGCCTGCGTGCGCTGGGGATCGCCACCGCCGTCGTCCTGACGGGGGCCTTCGCGCTCGCGTTCTTCTACGCGCCGATGGACGCCGACCAGGGCTTCTCCCAGAAGATCTTCTACGTCCACGTCCCGCTGGCGATCGTGACGCTCGGCGGCTTCGTCTTCGGCGGGATCTGCGCGATCCAGTACCTGCGCAGCGGCGACAGCCGCCACGACCTGCGCGCGTACACCGCGATCCACCAGTCGCTGATCTTCTGCGTCGGCGCCCTGCTCACCGGCTCGCTCTGGGCGAAGGCCGCATGGGGGTCGTGGTGGGTGTGGGACGAGCCGACGCTCGTCTCGTTCCTGATCGTCTTCCTGCTGTACGCGACCTACCAGCCGCTGCGCTTCTCGATCGAGGATCCCGAGAAGCAGGCGCGCTACGCAAGCGTGTTCGCGATCGTCGCCGGCGCGTTCGTCCCGATCAACTTCATCGCGGTGCGGCTCGCCGACCCGCTGATCCACCCGCGCGTGCTGAACACCTCGGGCGGTGATCTGCCCGGCGACATGCGCATCGCCTTCTACTCGGCGCTGCTCGGCGTGACGCTCCTGTTCGTGACGCTCTACCGCTACGAGATGACCGGCAAGCACAACCGGGCACAGCTCAAGGCGCTCAAGCGCAAGCTCGCCCCCGACGCCGACGGACCGCGCGGGCGCAGCGCCGCTCCCCAAGTCTCCTCCTCGTGACCGACACGCTCCCGGACAACGGCGGCTACGTCGCAGCGGCCTACCTCGTGTTCCTGGCGCTGCTGCTGATCTACCTCGCGGTCGCTGCGATGCGCGCGGGCCGGCTCGAGCGCGACCTCGCCGAGCTCAACGAGCTCGTGGGCGCGGCCACCGACGGCGACCCCGGAGCCGGCCCGGGAGCACCGGACGCGACGCCGATCGACGAGGGGGCCACGTGAGCGAGCTGCTCACGATCGGCATCTCACACAAGACGGCGCCGGTCGCGATGCGCGAGCGCCTGGCGCTCACCGACCGCGAGGCCGAGCGATTCGTGCGCGAGCTCGTCGCCCGCGAGGAGGTCCGCGAGGCCGTCGCGATCTCGACCTGCAACCGCACCGAGGTCTACGTCGTCGTCAGCGACGCGGTTCAGGCCGAGGCCGAGCTGCTCGGCAAGCTCGCGCGCCGCGGGCACATCCGCCCGACCGAGCTCGTGGATGTCGTCTACTCCCCGCGCAACTGTGACGCCGCCCGCCACCTGTTCCGCGTCACCGGCGGCCTGGAGTCCATGATCGTCGGCGAGAGCGAGGTCCAGGGTCAGGTCCGCCGCGCCTACGAGGCGGCGCTCGCCGCCGGCACGACCGGCCCGTTCACGAACCGCCTGTTCCGCGCGGCGCTGCAGACGGGCAAGCGCGTGCGCACCGAGACGGCGCTCGGATCGGCGCGGGTGTCCGTCTCCTCGGTGGCCGTGGACCTCGCGCGCCAGGCCGTCGGCGAGCTCGGCCACCGCGACGTGGTCATCATCGGCGCCGGCGAGACCGCCGAGCTCACGGCCCAGGCGTTCGCCGACCAGGGCCTGTCGACGATGTTCATCGCCAACCGCCGCGCGGACCGCGCGCACGCCCTCGCCACGCGCTTCGGCGGCCGGGTCGGCTCGCTCGACGAGCTGCCGGACCGGCTCGTGGACGCCGACATCGTGGTCGCCTCGACCTCCTCGCCGCACGCGATCGTCGGCGCCGACGAGCTGCGCGTCGTGATGGACGCCCGCGACGGACGGCCGCTCGTCCTGATCGACATCGCCGTCCCGCGCGACATCGAGCACGAGTGCGCCACGATCGAGGGCGTCACGCTCTACGACATGGACGACCTGCAGGCGGCGGTCGCGCGCAACATCGACGGCCGCGAAGCCGAGCGCGATCAGGCCGACGCGATCGTCGAGGCGGAGATCGACCGTTTCTCGGCCTGGATGGCCCAGCAGGGCGCGACCCCGACGATCGCGGCGCTGCGCGACTACGGGGCGACGATCGTCGAGCAGGTGCTCGCGGAGAACGACGGGCGCTGGGAGACCGCGTCGGCCCGCGACGTCGCCCGCATCGAGGCCGTCGCGCGCTCGGTGATGCAGCGGATGCTGCACGAGCCCACGATCCGCATGAAGGCGCTCGAGCACGGCGGGGGGCACGGCCGGCTCGCCGTCCTGCGCGAGCTGTTCGGTCTCGACGAGGTGCCGCAGGAGGCCGCGGGCGACGCGGCCGCCGCCGCCGAGCCGGACGGCGAGCGCGGCGCCGAGGTCCGGCAGCTGCGCCGCCGGGAATCGTGAGGATCGGGACCCGCGGCAGCGCGCTCGCGCTCGCCCAGGCGGGGGCGGTGTCCACCGCACTCGGGCCCGGGCACGAGCTCGTCACGATCACGACGACCGGCGACCGCGAACGCACCGCGGGTGACAAGGAGCGCTGGGTCCGTGAGCTCGACACGGCGCTGCTGCGCGGAGACGTGGACCTCGCCGTGCACTCGGCCAAGGACGTTCCGGCGCAGCTGCCCGGCGGCGTCGCGATCGCGGCCGTCCCGCCGCGCGCCCCGAGCGTCGATGCGCTCTGCGGCGCGGCGTCGCTCGCCGCGCTGCCCGCGGGGGCCCGGGTCGGCACGGCGTCGGTGCGTCGCACGGCCCAGCTGCGGGCGCTGCGCGAGGACCTCGAGGTCACCGAGCTGCGCGGCAACGTGGACACGCGCCTCAGCGCGCTGCACGCGGGTGACTTCGACGCGATCGTGCTCGCGCTCGCCGGTCTCGAGCGGCTCGCGCGCAGCCGGCGAGGCGACCGGCACGCTCCCCGAGCTCGTGCCGTGCGCCGGGCAGGGAGCGCTGCTGCTCAGTGCGCGCTCCGGCGACGACGCGACGCTCGCCGCGGCCGGCAGCGTCGACGACCCCGTGACCCACGCCTGCCTGCTCGCCGAGCGCGCGCTCGTGCGCGCGCTCGACGCCGACTGCGAGACGCCGATGGGCGCCCTCGCGACGCGCGATTCGCAGGGCATGACCCTCGCCGCGTTCGTCGGACGGCCCGACGGTTCGGCGTGGCTGCGCGACACGCTGACGCAGGCCGGCGGCGCACCGGACCCCGCCGAGCTCGGCGCCCGCGCCGCCGCGCGCCTGCTCGCCGCCGGCGCGAACGAGGTGCTCGGGCGATGAGCGCCGCCCCGGGCACCGTGTACCTCGTCGGCGCCGGGCCCGGCGACCCCGGCCTCATGACCATGCGCGGGTCCGCGCTCGTCGCGAGCGCGGACGTGATCCTCTTCGACCGGCTGATCCCGGCCGAGGCGCTCGACGGCGCTCGGCCGGACGCCGAGCTCATCGACGTCGGCAAGGTCGGCGGCGGCGAGCAGGTGCCCCAGGAGGTCACCGAAGGGCTGATCGTCGAGCACGCGCAGGCCGGGCGCAGCGTCGTGCGCCTCAAGGGCGGCGACCCGTTCGTCTTCGGCCGCGGCGGCGAGGAGGCACTCGCCTGCCTCGCCCACGGCATCGCGTTCGAGGTCGTCCCGGGCATCACCGCCGGGATCGCCGCGAGCGCCTACGCCGGGATCCCGGTGACCCAGAGACAGATGGCGAGCGCCGTCGCGTTCGTCACGGGGCACGAGGATCCGGGCAAGCCCGAGACCGCGATCGACTGGCCCGCGCTCGCGGCGTTCCCGGGAACACTCGTCTTCTACATGGGCGTGCGCCGGATCGGGCGGATCGCCGAGCAGCTGATCGCGGGCGGCCGCCCGGCGGGCGAGCCCGTCGCGATCGTCGAGCGCGGCACGCTCCCGGACCAGCGCGAGGTCGCCGGCACGCTGGCGACGATCGCGCAGATCGCCGCGGACGCCGGCGTTCGCGCGCCTGCGATCACGATCGTCGGGCCCGTCGCGGGCCTCGCCGAGCAGCTCGCCTGGCGCGCGGGCGCCCGCCCGCTCGCCGGCGTGAGCGTCGCCGTGACCCGCGCGCGGGCGCAGGCGAGCAGCCTCGCGGCGCGGCTGCGCGAGCTCGGCGCGCACGTCGTCGAGGCGCCCGCGATCCGGATCGAGCCGCTCGCGGCCGATGTCCCCGGCCTCGGCGCCTACGACCTCCTGTGCGTGACGAGCCCGAACGGCGCCGAGCAGCTCCTGGACCGCGTGCGCGACGCGCGCGCGCTCAGCGGCCCGGTGATCGCCGCGATCGGCCCCGGCACCGCGCGTGTCCTGCGCGAGCGCGGGATCGAGCCGGACGTCGTGCCCGAGCGGGCGATCGCCGAGTCGCTCGTGGACGCGCTGCGGGACGTCCCGGTCACGCGCGCACTGATCGCCCGCGCCGAGGAGGCGCGCGACGTCCTGCCGGACGCGCTGCGCGAGCGCGGCGCGCAGGTGGACGTGCTCGCGCTCTACCGCACGGTCGCCGAGCCGCTCGGCGACCGGGCCCGCGCCGCGGTGCTCGGCGCCGACTACGCGACGTTCACGAGCGCCTCCTCGGCGCGCTTCCTCCACGCCGCAGCCGGAACGCTCGACGGGCCGCGCCTCGTCTCGATCGGGCCCGTCACGAGCGCCGCGCTGAGCGAGCTCGGACACCCGCCGGACGTCGAGGCGCCGGTGCACACGCCTGACGGCCTCGTGGCCGCGCTGCTCGCGGACACCGCGCGCGTGCCCGGCGGCTGAGGCCCCTGCGCTCGGCGTCGCGGCGCCGGTAGTGTCGGAATATGCGCATCCTCATCATCGGCGCCGGCGGCGTCGGCGTGGCCGCAGCGGCCATCGCACGCCGGCGCGACTTCTTCGAGAAGCTCGTCCTGGCCGACGTCGATCACGACCGGGCCGCCGACGCGGTCACGCGCCTGGGCGACGCCCGCTACGCCGCCTCGGCCATCGACGCGACGAACGCGCAGGCGATCGTCGACCTCGCGCGGGTCGAGGATGCCGACGTCATCCTCAACGCCTGCGACCCGCGGCTGAACCCGCCGATCTTCCAGGCCGCGTTCGAGGCCGGCTGCACGTACATCGACATGGCGGCGACGCTGAGCCACCCGCACCCCGAGCGACCCTACGAGGAGACGGGGGTGAAGCTCGGGGACGCGCAGTTCGAGCAGCACGGCGACTGGGAGGCCGCGGGCCGGCTCGCGCTGCTCGGCCTCGGGGTCGAGCCGGGCTTCTCGGACGTCGCGGCGCGCTACGCGGCGGACCACCTGTTCAGCGAGATCGACGAGGCCGGCGTGCGCGACGGCGCGAACATGACGATCGAGGGGTACGACTTCGCACCGACCTTCTCGATCTGGACGACGATCGAGGAGTGCCTGAACCCGCCGGTCATCTGGGAGAAGGAGCGTGGCTGGTTCACGACGGAGCCGTTCTCCGAGCCGGAGGTCTTCGAGTTCCCGGAGGGCATCGGCCCGGTCGAGTGCGTGAACGTCGAGCACGAGGAGGTGCTCCTGATCCCGCGCTGGGTGGACGTGAAGCGCTGCACGTTCAAGTACGGGCTCGGAGACGAGTTCATCGCGGTCCTCAAGACGCTGCACAAGCTCGGGCTCGACAAGACGACCCCGATCGACGTGCGCGGCCAGAAGATCAGCCCGCGCGACGTCGTCGCCGCCGCGCTCCCGAACCCCGCCGAGCTCGGCGACCGCATGAGCGGCAAGACGTGCGCCGGGACGCTCGTGACCGGCATCGGCAAGGACGGGCAGCCGAAGGCGACCTACATCTACCACCTGGCCGACAACGACGAGACGATGGCGCTCGACGGGAGCCAGGCGGTCGTCTGGCAGACGGCGATCAACCCGGTCGTCGGGATGGAGCTGCTCGCAAGCGGCGCCTGGTCGGGCGCCGGCGTGCTCGGCCCCGAGGCCTTCGACGCCGTACCGTTCCTCGACCTGCTCGCCGCCTACGGCTCGCCGCACGGCATCAGCGAGCGCGATCCGCAGAACCCCCAGCGGCCGCTCGCGGGGTGACGTGACCCTCCCGATCAGCTTCCTCTCGGACTATGGCCACGACGACGACTTCGTCGGCGTCTGCCACGGGGTGATGGCGACGATCGCGCCGCAGGCGCGCGTCATCGACGTGAGCCACGGTGTGCCCCGCCACGACGTGCGCTCGGGCGCGATCATCCTGCGGCGCGCGCTCCCGTACATTCCGCCGGGCGTGCACCTGGCCGTCGTGGACCCCGAGGTCGGCGGCGATCGCCTCGCGATCGCGGTGCGCACCGCGGAGCAGGAACGGATCCTCGTCGGCCCCGACAACGGCCTGCTGTCGCTCGCGGCGCGCCGCTTCGGCGGCGCCGTCGAGGCGGTGGACGTCTCGCTGTCGCCGCACCGGCTCGAGCCCTCTTCGGCGACCTTCCACGGGCGCGACATCTTCGCCCCGGTCACCGCGCACCTCGCGGCGGGCGCGCATCTCGCCGAGGCGGGCGAGCCGATCGACCCTGACGACCTCGTGGCGCTCGACATGCCGCTCGCGCGCGCGGAGGCCGACGAGATCGTCGCCCACGCCGTGAACGTCGACCGCTTCGGGAACGTCATGCTCGACGTCGAGCACGAGGAGCTCGCCGCATTCGGCCTGCGCCTCGGCCATCCGATGACCGTCAACGGGATCGGCTGCGTCTACGCCACGACGTTCGCGGACGTCGCCGCGGGGGAGCTGCTCGTCTACGAGGACGCCTACCGGACGCTGGCGCTCGCCGTGAACCGCGGCTCGGCCGCGGAGCTGCTCGCGCTGGAGCTCGACGGCGAGGTCCGGATCACGCCGTAGCCGTGCTCGGCACGCCGCACCTGCACCTGCGCGCCACCTCCTCGACGAACGACCGCGCGAGCGAGCTCGCGGCCGCCGGGGCCCCGCACGGAACGCTCGTCACCGCGTGCACGCAGTCCGCCGGTCGCGGGCGCCAGGGCCGCGCGTGGACCGCGCCGCCCGGCCACGCGCTGCTCATGAGCCTCGTCCTGCGCGACCCGCCCGACCTGCTCCCGCTCGCCGCCGGCGTGGCGGTCGCCCGCGTCGCGGGCACCGCCGCGCGGGTGAAGTGGCCGAACGACGTGCTGCTGCCCGCCGAGCACGGCGCCGCGGCGGAGCGCAAGGTCGCCGGGATCCTCGCCGAGGGGCGCCCGCAGGAGCACTGGGCGGTGCTCGGGATCGGCGTGAACGTCGCGGTGCGGCTCGCGGACCTCCCGCCCGAGCTCCACGGGACGGCCGCGACGCTCGGGCTCGAGCCCGGGGACGTGCCGGCGGTGCGCGATGCCCTGCTCGCCGAGCTCGACCGCGTGCTGGCGCTCGGGACGGGGACGCTGCTCGAGGAGCTGCGCGTGCGCGACGCGCTGCGCGGCCGGCCGATCACGTGGGCCACCGGCTCCGGGGTCGCGGCCGGGATCGACGGCGCCGGGCGCCTCGTCGTGGACCTCCCGGGCGGTGGGCGCACCGAGCTCGATGCGGGCGAGGTCCACCTCGGCGCGGGGCCGGGGACCTAGGTCTACGCCGCTTCGGCCGCGTCGCCGCCGGAACCGGCGCGCCGCCGCCCGAGCCGGAGCCCTCGGCGCCCTCGACGAGCGCGACGCGCTGGCCCGCACCCCTGCCGGCGCCGTCCTGACGCTGGCCGGCGCCCTGGCCGCCCGTTCCGGGGCCCTTGCGCCGGCGACGGCGACCGCGCCGGCCCTTGCCCTTCGGGAAGTTGCGCAGCAGCTCGCGCGAGAGCGCACCGGGCTTGCGCGAGAGCCGCGTGCGCGCACCGCGCAGGACCTCCTCGGCCTCCGGCGTGTGGGCGACGGCGGCGGCCAGCAGCGCCGCCTGCAGGCGGCGGTCCTGCGTGCGCGCGGCCTGGACGAGGCGCCGCGCGTTGCGCGCGTGAGCGCCGCCGGAGGAGTTCACGAGCAGGCCGAGCAGGCGCTTGGTCTCCGGCCAGCGCTGGACGGCGTACTCCTCGTGCACCTCGCGGGTGTACTCGGCCAGGCGCCAGATCCAGGCGTTCGCCTGGTCGCGGCGCCCGATGCGCTTCTCGGCGAGTGCCTGGAAGAGGACCTTCGTGGCCTCGCGGCGCTCGTCGCGCGACCATGTGCCGACGAGGTCCACGGCGAGGTCGAAGGCCTCGGGGTCCTTGAGCGTCGCGATCTCCTGCAGCGCGCGGATGCGCAGCTGCGAGTTCTTGTTGCGCTCGACGGCCGTCAGCAGGAAGCGGCGCTTGAGCTCGCCCGAGCGGTCGAAGTGCAGCATCGCGCGCGCCCGGCGCCAGCCGCTCGGCTGCACGCGGGCACCGGCGAGCGCCGCCCACATGTGCTGCTCGCCGTAGTCGAGGTGCTCGACGGCGATCCGCCAGAGCTCGCGCTCGAAGACCTCGTGCCGGCGCTCCTCGTTCGCGGTCACCGGGATGACACGGCGCTCGACGCGCACGCGGCGCCCGCGGCCGCGGCGGACCGGGCCGACGACGATCGCGCCGCCGCGGTAGACGTCGCGGTCGAGCAGCGAGTGCAGCGTGACGACCGGATCGTCGTGCTTGGTCGCCGGGTGGACGAAGTCCACGACGACGCCCGCCTCCTTGCCCGGGTGGCGGCGCGTGACGCGGCCGACGCGCTGCTGGTAGATGCGCTTGGAGGCGGTCGGCGCGAGGTGCATGCAGACGGTCGCGCGCGGCGAGTTCCAGCCCTCGGCGAGCAGCTGGGCGTTCACGAGCACGTCGATGTCGCCGGCCTCGTAGCGCGCGAGGATCTCGGCGAGCTCGCGCTTGGGCGTCTCGCCCGAGACCGCCTCGGCCTTGATGCCCAGCGCCCGGAACGCCTCGGCGACGTTGTAGGCGTGCCTGACGCCCGCGGTGTAGACGACGCCCGGCACGCCGTGGAAACGCGTCTTGTAGAGGTCGGCGATCGCGAGGTTGAACGGCGTCTGGTCGAGGAGTTCGGCCAGCATCTCCTGATCGAACTCGACGTCGACCTCGCCCTTGCGCAACGGCACCTTCGCGATCGTCCGCACGCCCGGACCCGGCGGGATGCGGATGCAGCGCAGCGGCGCGATGACGCCGCGGCGCGCGGCCTGCGCCAGGTCGAAGCGCGAGGTCTGCGTCGGGAAGAGGTCGGTGACGTGGCGGGCGATGAGCGCGCCGGTCGCCGTCATGCCGATGAAGATCGGGCCGGTCCACTCGCGGATCGCCGCGGAGGTCTTCTCGCCGAGCGCGGTGTGGGCCTCGTCGCAGATGACGATCGTGTACGCGCTCGAGATCTTGCCGGCGTTGCGCACGAACCACTGGTAGGTCTCGACCGTGACCGGGCCGTCGGCGTGGCCCTTGTCCTCGCCGAGCAGCGCTGCGGAGACCCGGTCGGCGTAGCCGCGCGTGCGCAGCTCGTCGTTGAACTGGTCGACGAGGTTGCGCCGGTGGGTGAGGATCAGGACGCCGCCGGTCCGCGAGGCCTCGACGAAGCCCATCGCGGCGACGGTCTTGCCGGCGCCGGTCGCGTGCTCGAACCAGAAGCGCTTGTGGGCGTTCGGGTCGTCGAGGACGGCTGCGTCGATGTCCTCGTCGGTCTCCTCCCACGGGGGCTCGTCGTCCTCGACGACGACCTCGTCGGCGACCTCGGCCCCGACGTCCTCGACGTCGTCCTCGTCGTCCTCGTCCTCCTCGTGCTCCTCGTCGAGCGCGGCGAGCGCGGCGGCGACCTCCGCGTCGTCGGCGACCGGCGCCTCCTGCGGGTCCTCGTCGACGGCGAGCACGGGCGCCGCGGTCTCGGCGGCCTCGCCGTTCGCGCGCAGGCGATCGGCGAGCAGCGCGGTGAGCGTGCCGGACAGCGCGTCCACCTGGTGGGGGTTCAGCGTCGTGCCGTCGGCGAGGTGGGGCTCCTCCTCGCTCAGCAGGCGCTCGAGCCCGAGGAGCAGCGACCAGTCGCGGCGCCACTGGGTGGACGGGACGTCGTGCCCGGCAGCGATCTCGCGCAGCGCCTCGTCGAGCGCCATGCGCCGTGGCGAGCCGGCGGCGAGCGCGTCCGCGGCGCTCTCGCCGTCGTAGACGAAGACCTCACGGGTGAAGGCCTCGGCGCGGTCGATGTCCGCGCTGGAAGGGATCGGTGCGGCCGCGGGGGCCGTCGTCTGGTCAGCCATGGTGGCTAGCGGCTTCTTCAGCGAGGAACGCAGCGCACGAACCTGCGACGCCCGTTCCGGGAGTGCCCGGCATCCTTCGGGCCGGTGTCGCGGGGGCCGTCCTCCCTGGACTTCGGCCCGCGACGTACCGAAGAGGATACCGCACTGCTGTGCGATCCTCACCCCATGCGCACCGCACTTCTGTTCGGCGTCGTGATCGTGATCGGCGCCGCGGTCGGCATCGGCCTCAAGCAGGCCTCGAGCAAGGACGGCGACGCGGGTTCGCAGCAGGCGCTCGCGCCGAGCGCCGCCGAGGTGCGCTCGAAGCTCGCCGGGGCGCCCGCACCGATCGCCGCGCTGCACGCCCAGGCGAACGAGCTGCTTCCGGGCGGCCTGCCGGCGCTCGACGCGCGCATCGCCCAGCTCAAGGGGCATCCGGTCGTCGTCAACGTGTGGGCCTCGTGGTGCGGCCCGTGCCGCCTCGAGGCGCCCGTCCTGCAGCGGGTGACGCTCGAGCGCGGGCGCGAGATCGGGTTCATCGGCGTGGACCTCAAGGACTCGGTGAGCGGCGCGAAGAAGTTCCTCAGGGAGTTCCCGATGACCTACCCGAGCTACGAGGACCCGGACGGGAAGATCTACAACGCCTACCGCCTCGCGGGCGCGCCCGCGACCGTCTTCTACGACGCCGCCGGGAAGCAGACCTTCACGCACCAGGGGCCGTACACGAGCGAGCGCGACCTCAACGACGACATCGACCGCTACGCCCTCGGCGGGCGCGGGGCCGCCTCGTGAGCGTCACGGTCCGCGCGGCCGCGGGCCCGCAGGAGATCGAGGCGGCGCTGACCCTGCGCACCGACGTGTTCGTCGGGGAGCAGGGCGTCAGCGAGGCCGAGGAGCTCGACGGCCACGACGACCGGGCCCTGCACCTCGTCGCGCTCGGCGCGGACGGTGCCGTGCTCGGGACCTGCCGGCTGCTGGCGGACGGGCCGAAGGTGAAGCTCGGGCGCATGGCCGTCGCGCCCGGGGCCCGCAGGCGCGGGATCGCGCTCGCGCTGCTCGAGGCCGCCGACGAGCACGCGCGCGCGCTTGGAGGCGAGCGCATCGTGCTCGCCTCGCAGGTCTACGCCGTGCCGCTCTACGAGCGCGCGGGCTACCGGGCCTACGGCGAGGTGTTCCTCGACGCGGGCCTCGAGCACCTCTGGATGGACAAGCTCCTTGCCTGAGATTCGCGTCGACCCGCTCTCCGGCCTGCGCACGATCGTCGCCGACGGTCGCTCGGGCCGCCCCGGCTCCGGGATCGCCCCGGTGGCACCGCCACCGCCGATCGACGCCGAGCGCGACCCGTTCGCCGCCGGGCACGAGGACCGCACCCCGCCGGAGGTCGACGCGCTGCGCCCGGACGGCTCGGCACCCGACACGCCCGGCTGGCTCGTGCGTGTCGTGCCGAACCTCTATCCGGCGCTCGCGCCGGACGCGAGCGCGCCACCCCGCGAGGCGCGGGTGGACCTCTACGCGAGCGCCGCCGCGCGCGGCGGGCACGAGGTGATCGTCAGCGCGCCGGAGTCCGTCGCCTCACTCGGCGACCTCGCGCCCGAGCAGCTCGAGCACGCGATGGAGATGTGGCGTGCGCGCATGCGCCATCACGTCGCCGAGGGTACGGCGTGCGTGCACCTGTTCGTGAACGAGGGGATCGCCGCCGGCGCCTCGCAGCCGCACACCCATGCGCAGCTCGCGGCGCTCGACTTCGTTCCCGGGGCGATCGCCCGCGAGCGCGAGCGCGCGGCCGCCTACGCGACCTCGACGATGGGCGGCAACCTGCTCGCCGACCTCGTGCAGGAGGAGGTCCGCCTCGACCAGCGCGTCGTCGCGATCGACGACGAGTCGGTGCTGCTCGCGCCGTACGCCGCCGGCAGCGCGTTCCAGCTCATGCTCGCCCCGCGGCGTCCGCGGATGCGCTTCGAGGACGCCGGGCCGATCGGCGCCGCGATGCTCCACGATGCGCTCGCGCGGCTGCGCCGGCTGCTCGGGGCCGCGCCGCCGCTGAACCTCTGGGTGCGCACGGCCCCGCGCGGCGCCGAGCACTTCTGCTGGCGCATCGACCTCGTGCCGCGCCTGGCCCAGCCTGCGGGCCTCGAGCTCGGCACGGGGCTGGCGCTGAACCCGCTGGCACCGGAGACGGCCGCCCGCGAGCTGCGCGACGCGTAGGCTGCCTGCGTGCTCGCCGTCACGCTCGTCATCCTCGTGGCGGTCGGCATCGGCGCCGCCGCCGAGCGCCGCTGGCACGGGCCCGCGCACCGAGCGGCCGGGCGTGCGCTCGACATCCTCATCTACGGGCTGATGCCCGTCGTGACGTTCTTCACGGTCTCGCACGTCGAGCTCACCGCGGGAGTCGGCGCCGGCATCGCCTTCGGCTGGACCGAGCGCCTCGCCGTCGTCGCGATCGCCTGGCTCGTCGGTTCGCGGCTGCTGCGCCTCCCGGCCCCGGCGACCGGGGCGATGATGGTCTGCGTCGGGGTCGCGAACACGGGCTACCTCGGCGTCCCGCTGATCGCCGCGCTGATCGGCGGCGACGCGACCGGCCAGGCGATCACCTACGACGTCGCGGTGAGCGCGCCCGCGCTGCTGCTCGTCGCGTTCGCGATCGGCGCGGCGTTCGGGACGAAGGCGGGCGAGACGCCGCGCGAGCGGCTCGGGGCGTTCCTGTGGCGCAACCCGCCGCTGTTCGCCTTCCTGCTCGCGCTCGTCGCGCCACAGGCGCTGAGCCCGGACTGGGCGCGCGACGCCGCCCAGGTCGCGGTGCTCGCGCTCGCCCCGCTCGGCTTCTTCGCGCTCGGCGTGAACCTCATGCAGGAGCAGGAGCACGGCGTGCGGGTCTTCCCCCCGCCGCTGACGGGGCCGGTGGGCTGGATCCTCGGGCTGCGCCTCCTCGCGGCACCCGCCGTGATGCTCGGCCTGTCGGCCTTCGTGCTCACGGTGCCGGAGGCCTTCCGGATCCAGGCCGCGATGGCGTGCGGGATCAACAGCCTCGCCGTCGCACACGTCTACGGGCTCGACCTGCGGATCACCGCTGCCGCGGTCGCATGGAGCACGGCGATCGTCCTCGCGCTCGGCGCGGTCGCCGGGGCGACCGGCGCGCTGTAGCCTGCCGCGCCGTGCGCGCTCTCGTCCAGCGGGTCTCCCGGGCAGCGGTCCGCGTCGACGGCACGGTGGTCGGGGCGATCGGCCCCGGCCTGCTCGTGCTGCTCGGGGTGACGCACGGTGACGATGGCGCGACCGGCGACCGGCTCGCCGACAAGGTGCGTGCGCTGCGGGTCTTCGACGACGCTGACGGGCGCATGAACGACGCACTCGGCGAGCGCGAGATCCTGTGCATCAGCCAGTTCACGCTCTACGGTGACGCGCGCCGCGGAAACCGCCCGAGCTACGTCGCCGCCGCCGCGCCGGAGATCGCCGAGCCGCTCTATGAGCGCTTCTGCGAGCGGCTCGGCGCGCAGCGCGGCGTGTTCGGCGCGCACATGGACGTCGAGCTCGTGAACGACGGGCCCGTCACGCTGCTGCTCGAGGTGGGCGGTCCCTAGGCTCCCACGCATGCCACCGGAGATCCGCCTCGTCCCCCGCTTCGCCGCCGAACCGCCGCAGGAGCTGCTGCCCTACGGTCGCTGGGCCGAGCGCCTGCAGGGTGAGTTCCTGGCCGCCTGCCTGCGCGTGGACCCCGGCGCCTCCGGGGAGGTCGGCGAGCTCGACGGCGAGATCACGTGGTATCCGGACCGCACCTGGCACGGGCGCACGTACGTTCCCGCGACCGCTCGCACGACGACGGGGCTCGAGGTGTTCGGTTACGTGAGCTTCGTGCGCGGCGACGCCGAGGACGGCGAGCCGTCGGAGTTCTTCGCGACCGCCGACGCGACGACCGAGACCGCCGAGGCGAACCCCGACTGGACGATCGACCTCTGCGATGAGGTCGTCGGGACCTGGCGCGGCGAGGAAGGCAAGGTCGCCGTGATGACGCTCGTCTGGGGCCGGCCGCTCGTGCGCGACGCGGCGATCGCGACCGCCGACCTCGCCGACCTGTGCGTGGACCAGTGCGTGATCGCCGACGAGCGCTTCACGCTGCTCGCCCCCGACGACTACCGCGGGGACACGCTCGAGGTGCAGGTCTTCGACCGCCGCGGCGGGGAGCTCGCGCGCGAGTCCCTCTACGCCGAGGACGACGAGCCCGAGCCCGAGGCGTAGCCGTGGACGTCGAGGAGGCCGTCCGCACGCGCCGCACGCACAAGGCCTACCGGCCCGAGCCGGTCGACACAGCGACCCTCGCCGAGCTCCTCGACCTCGCGCGCTGGGCCCCGAACCACCATCTCACGAACCCGTGGCGCTTTCGCGTCCTCGGGCCCGGCGCGCTCACCCGGCTGAAGGACGCCGCCGGCGCGGAGACCGCCGCGAAGCTCGACCGCGCGCCGACGCTCGTCGCCGTCTCGGTCGTCACGGCCGCCGACCCGGTGGAGGCCGCCGAGGACCGCGACGCGACCGCGATCGCCGCCTACATCGTCCTCTTGGCCGCCCACGGTCGCGGGCTGGCGGGCTACTGGCGCACGCCCGCCGTGCTCCGCGAGCCCGCCGGACGGGCAGCGCTCGGCCTCGGTGCGGACGAGCAGCCGATCGGCCTGCTGCACCTCGGCGTCGCCCGCCAGGAACAGCGCGCGCCCGAGCGCGTGCCCGCCGAGTCGGTCGTGACCTGGCTCGACTGAGCGCGCGCGTCAGCGCGCGGCGACCCGGACCACCCGCGCGTCGGTGAGGCGCACGAGGTCGGCGGTCGCGATCGGGTAGACCGCGCGCGGCGTGCCCGCGGCCGACCAGACCTCCTCGAAGGCGAGCAGGTCCTCGTCGAGCAGGACCGGGATCGGGCGCACGTGCGCGACCGCCGGGACGCCGCCGATCGCAAAGCCCGTGTGCTCGCGCACGAAGTCCGCGTCGGCTCTTGCGAGCGTCCCGTCCATGAGCTCCCCCACGCGCAGCTCGTCGACGCGGTTGGGCCCGCTCGTGATGACGAGCAGCGCCTCGGCTCCGCGCCCGGGGCGCTCGAGGCGGAAGACGATCGACTTCGCGATCTGGGCGAGCGCGCACCCGACGGCGGCGGCGGCGTCCTGCGAGGTGCGCGTGCCCTGCGGGAACTCGTGGATCTCGGGCTCGAGCCCGGCCTCGCGCAGGGCCGCGACGACGCGCTCGGTCGGGCCGGGCGCGTCGGTCATCCGGCGGCGGTCGGGACGCTCTGCGCCACATCCTCGCCGGTCAGCGGGAAGTGGCACGCCGCGAGGTTGCCGCCGTCCTTGACCTCCATCGCCGGCTCCTCCTGCGAGCAGATCGCCTGGGCCTTCGGGCAGCGCGTGTGGAAGCGGCAGGCCGGCGGCGGCGCGGTCGGCGACGGCACGTCGCCGGTGAGGATCTGGCGCGACTTGAGCTTCGCGAGCACCGGGTCGGCGATCGGCACCGCGCTCAGCAGCGCGCCCGTGTACGGGTGGCGCGGATGCGCGAACAGATCGTCCGCATCGGCCTGCTCGACGATCTTGCCCAGGTACATGACCGCGACGCGGTCGCACATGTGGCGCACGACGCTCAGGTCGTGCGCGATGAACACGATCGTCAGTCCCAGGTCGCGCTGCAGGTCGCGCAGGAGGTTGATGATCTGCGCCTGGATCGAGACGTCCAGGGCGGACACGGGCTCGTCCGCGACGACGAGCTTCGGCTTCAGCGCGATCGCCCGCGCGACCCCGATGCGCTGGCGCTGGCCGCCGGAGAACTGGTGCGGCAGGCGGTTGTAGTGCTCGGGGTTCAGCCCGACCTGCTCCATGAGGTCCTGCACGAGCACCTTGCGCCGGGCGTCGTTGCGCTCGATGTCGTGGATCACGAACGGCTCGCCGATCACCGAGCCCACCGTCTGCCGCGGGTTCAGCGACGAGTAGGGGTCCTGGAAGATCATCTGCATGTCACGGCGCAGCGGAAGGAGTTCCGCCCGCGACAGATGCGTGATGTCGCGCCCGCGGTAGGTCACGGTGCCGCCGGTCGGCTCGAGCAGGCGCGTGATCAGCCGCGCCGTCGTGGACTTGCCGCACCCGGATTCGCCGACGAGGCCGAGCGTCTCGCCCTCGTAGACGTCGAAGCTCACGCCGTCGACGGCCCGCACGGCGCCGACCTGCTTCTGGAAGATGATCCCCTTCCTCAGGGGGAAGTGCTTGACGAGGTCGCGGACCTCGAACAGCGCCTGACCGTGCGGCGCGCTCATCCGGCCTCCTGCCCCTCGCGTTCGACGAGCGCCCCTTCGATGGCGATGCCCGCCTTCGCCGCCGCCGCCTTCTGCTCCGCGCCGGCCTTCAGGCCGTTCCAGAGCGTCGTGCGCTGCTCGGCGGGCAGGATGCACGCGACGCGATGGCGCTCGTTCGCGCCGGCGGGATCGAGCGGCGGCACCGCGCGCGGGCAGTCGTCCTGCACGTAGGCGCAGCGCGGGTGGAACGCGCAGCCGTGCGGGCGGTGGATGAGCGACGGCGGCCGGCCCGGGATCGGCACGAGCGCGTCGTCCTTCGCCTGGTCGAGGCGCGGGATCGACTGCAGCAGGCCCCACGTGTACGGGTGCTGCGGCTCGGCGAAGATCGTCTCCTTGCCGCCCTGTTCGACGATCCGCCCGGCGTACATCACGGCGATGTCGTCGGCGACCTCGGCGACGACGCCGAGGTCGTGCGTGATCAGCACGATCGCCGTGTCGAGCTCGTGCTGGAGGCGGTCGAGCAGCTCGAGGATCTGCGCCTGGACGGTCACGTCGAGCGCGGTCGTCGGCTCGTCGGCGATCAGGACCTTGGGGTCGTTGATGAGCCCCATCGCGATCATGACGCGCTGGCGCATGCCGCCGGAGAACTCGTGCGGGTAGCTGTCCACGCGCTTGCGCGGCTCGGGGATCCCGACGAGGCCGAGCATCTCCACGGCGCGGTCGAGCGCCTGCGCCTTGCTGACCCCGCGGTGCGCGCGGACGGCCTCGACGAGCTGGTCGCCGATCTTGTAGAACGGGTGCAGCGAGCTCAGCGGGTCCTGGAAGATCATCGCGATGTCGTTGCCGCGGATCGCGCGCAGCTCGTCGTCCTCGCAGCACAGCAGGTCGCGCCCGTCGAACCACACCTCGCCGGAGATGCGCGCGTTGCCCGAGAACCGCGTCAGGCCCATGACCGTCAGCGACGAGACGCTCTTGCCGGAGCCCGACTCGCCGACGATGCCGAGCGCCTGGCCGCGGTCGACCGCGTAGGAGACCGCGTCGACGGCCTGCACGACGCCGTCCTCGGTCTCGAAGGACACCGTCAGGTTCTTCACCTCGAGCAGCGCCACGGCTAGTACCGCACCCGCGGGTCGAGGAACGCGTAGACGACGTCCACGATGAGGTTCAGGAAGATGATGAAGAACGCCCCGATGAGCACGGTGCCCTGCACGATCGGCAGGTCGCTCTTCTGGATCGCGTCGAACGCGAGGCGGCCGATGCCGGGGATGTTGAAGACCGTCTCGGTGAGGATCGCCCCGCCGAGCAGAATGCCGAGGTCGAGGCCGAGGATCGTCACGATCGGCGTGATCGCCGAGCGCACGCCGTGGCGGAAGATGACGCGGTTCTCCTTGAGGCCCTTGGCGCGGGCCGTGCGGATGTAGTCCTCCCCGAGGACCTCGCTGAGGTTGCCGCGCAGGAAGCGGGCGTAGATCGCGGCGAACGACGCGGCGAGCACCATCCACGGCAGCAGCAGCGAGCTGATGACCGCGACCGGCTGGGTGAAGATGTTGCCGTCGGACGGATAGGACCCGGCGCCCTTGAAGATCGGGATGATCCCGATCTCCTGCGAGAAGAGGTAGAGCGAGACGAGGCCGAGCCAGTAGACCGGCGCGGAGATCGCGACGAGCGCGAGGCCCATCGACGTCTTGTCCATCCAGGTTCCGCGTTTGACCGCGGCGAGGATCCCGATCGGGATCCCCACGAGCAGCCAGAGGACCATGCCGCCGAGCGCGAGCGTCGCGGTCGCCGGCAGGCGATCGAGGATCTCCGCCCGGACCTCCTGGTTGTTCTGGTAGCTGAAGCCGAAGTCCGCCTTCGTGATGACGTTCTTCATGTAGATCACGTACTGCTCGGGCTTGGACTTGTCGAGGCCGAGCTGCTTCGTGATCGTCTGGATCAGCTCGGGGCTCGCGGTGCGGCCCGCGCGCAGGAGCACCGGATCGGCCGACGGCAGCACCGAGAAGATGAAGAAGTTGATGACGCTGATCACGAACAGCAGCACCACCATCCACAGCAGTCGTCGAACGATGAATCCGCCCATGGCCTCGTCGCCTCGTCAGGCGCGCGGGTCCCGCCGCCCGGAGGCGGCGGGACCGGTGCGCGTCATGCGATTCGTCAGCGCCTCCCGTCCTACTTGATCGAGAGGAACGCCATGAACGGCGAGTTCGAGTAGTCGTCAGCCACGAGGTTGACGTTCTTGCTCGCGATGATCGGCTGCTTGTCCCAGACCCACGGGATCGCGATCGCCTGACGCACGATCTCGAGGTTGGCGTCGGCCCAGGCCTGGTTGCGGGCGTCGCCCGGAGCCGTGGTCTTGGCCTTGTCGATCAGGTCGTTGATCTTCGGGTTGTCCACCAGCGGCCAGTTCACGTTGTTGGCCGGGATGATCGCCGCGCCGTTGAACGTCGGGTCGATCAGGGACTGCCCATCGAGGAAGTCCTTGAAGAAGCCGACGTTCGGGCAGATCCCGTAGTCGGACTTCGGGACGCCGCAGAACTTCGTGTACAGCGTGTCCTGCGGGACGACGCGGAAGTTCAGCGTGAAGCCGAGCTTCTCGAACTGCGCCTGCGCGACCTCGGCGGACTTCTTGCCCGGGTCGGCGTTCGTCGCGATCGTCAGGATCTTGTCGCCCCCCGTGTACTTGCCCGACGGGTAGCCGGCCTTCTTCATGTACTCCTGGGCCAGCTGCAGATTCCCGTTGTCGTTCTGGAGGTAGTCGAACTCCTTCGGCGGCTTCAGGCCCCCGGACTCCTCGAAGCCGGGGAAGTTCGGCGGCAGGAAGCTCCAGGCGATCGTCGCCCACCGCTGCGCCGCCGCGCGTCAGGCGCATGGCGGTGCGATCGAAGACGGCGATCAGCGCCTTGCGGACGTTCACGTTGTCGAACGGCTTCTGCGTCGTGTTGACCGCGACGTAGCGGGTGCCGCCCGAGGGCGAGAAGACCAGCTGTGCCGGGTACTGCTGCACGGCCTGCTTCAGCACCTGCGCCGGCGGCGCGCCGTCACCCTGCACGAGGTTCGAGCCCTGGAGGATGCGGCGGCTCGCCACGGCGGCGTCGTCGTTGCCCTCCTGGACGTCCCACGAGTCGAGGTAGGCCGGACGGAAGTCCGTCTTCGCGTCCCAGTTCGGGTTGCGGATCGCCTTGATCGACTTGCCCGGCTTCCAGCCGGTGAGCTCGCCCGAGGAACTGTTCTCGACCTGGTAGGGGCCGGTGAACACGACGTTGTTGTTGTACGTCGACGGGTTCTTCTTGTCGAACTTCGCCGCGTACTCCTCCGGCACCGGGACCGTGATCGGCATCACGAGCGCGGCCGCGACCGTGCCCGCCGACGGCTTGCTGAGCTTGATGACGAGCGTCTGGTCGTCCGGCGTCGTGATCCCCGAGATGTCCGGAATCCCGTCCGCCGGCTTGCTCGGGGCGCCGACGATGTCGCCGAAGTACCCGGTCGCGTAGGCGTTCGGCACGTTCGCGCTGAACGAGCGCTCCATCGCGTACTTCACGTCCTTCGAGGTGACCGCGCGATTCACCGGCGGCGAGAACTTGATGCCGTCCCTGATCTTGATCGTGAGCGTCTTCTGGTCCGAGGAGATCTCCGGATCGCCGGCGGCGAGGTCCGGGATCTGGGTCGGGGGATCCTCGGGCGAGAAGTAGTACAGCGCGCGCTGCATCGAGTAGAGGACCTGGTAGCTGAACGTGTAGTACGCCTGGCCCGGATCCATGTAGTCGACGTCGCCGGCGGACAGCGCCGTGACGCTCCCGCCCTTCTTGCCCTTCGGCACCGTGTTCGCGGAACCACCCGAGGTTGAGCCCGAGTTGTCGTCGCCGCCGCATGCGGCCACGAACAACGCGAGCGCCGCCATCAGGCAGGCCACGACCACACAACGCAGGCTCCTCCTGCTCATGTGTCGTCCTTTCGTGTCGTTGTGCACGTCTCTCCTCCTGCGGGAAGCTCCTAGCTTCCCGTCGTCTTCGGGTTCAGCGCGTCCTGCATCCCGTCACCGACCAGGTTGAAGGCCAGCACCGTGAGCACGAGCGCGAGGCCCGGGAAGGTCATGTACCACCACGCGGTGTCGAAGATCGACGTCGCGTCCGAGAGCATCGCGCCCCAGCTGGCGGTCGGCGGCTGCACGCCGACGCCGAGGAACGAGAGCGCCGCCTCGAAGAGGATCGTCGTCGGGATCACGAGCGTCGTGTAGACGATGATCGGCGCGACGAGGTTCGGCAGGATGTGCCGGAACATGATCCGGCGGTCCGTGGCGCCCAGCGCCTTCGCGGCCTCGATGAACTCCTTCTCGCGCAGCGACAGGGTCTGGCCGCGGATGATGCGGGCGATGTACGGCCAGCTCGCGATGACGATCACGAAGATGACCACCGGCAGGCCGGGGCTGATCAGCGCGCCGCGCCCCTGGACGAGCATGGCGAGCACGAGCCCGGGGATGATCACCACGAGCCACGCCGCCGCGCCGAGCACGAGCTCGGTGCCGCGCGGCTTCGGGACGCCCTCGGGACGCGGTCGCAGCGCGCGCCAGCCGACGCTCAGGATCGCGCCGATGATCCCGAAGACCACCATCACGAGCCCGACGCGCGTGTAGTTCATCTGGATGCAGCCGTCGCCGAACGAGCACGCGGCGCCGAGCCCGAGCGCCAGCAGCAGCACGGGGAAGGCGAGCATGACGTCCATCAGGCGCGAGAGCAGCGTGTCGGCCCAGCCGCGGTAGTAGCCCGCGATGACCCCCAGAACGACGCCGATGATCACCGTGAGGATCGTGCTGATGATCGCGACCTCGAGCGAGATGCGAGCGCCGTAGAGCGTGCGGCTGAAGACGTCGCGGCCGAGGCCGTCGGTGCCGAAGTAGCTCTGCTCCGCGAAGCTCGGTCCGGAGGCCGAGCCGAACTCGTCGAGGAACGCGGTCGACTGCTCGTTCGGCGGGCGCGCACCGACGAGGTCGATGATCTGCGCCGCGAAGATCGCCACGAAGATCAGGAAGACGATGAACAACGCCGAGACGAGCGTGACCTTGTCCTGCTTGATCCGGCGCCAGAACAGCTCCAGGGGCGAGCGCGCCGCGATCTCCTCGGGCGTCTCGGGCTGACCGGGGACGATGTTGCCGCCGGTCTCCTCGAGCAGTTCGGGCGCACCCGTGCTCACGAGCCGGGGCCCTCGGTGCGGTGATGGATCGTATGGATGGTCCTGCTCCCAGAAACGCGCGTGACCACGGGGAGGCCGTACGCGCCACGCGAGCGTACTACCGATCCGGCCATGACGTGCCAGGCCGCGCACGACGGTGTTTCGCCGCGGAGGACGGGACCCCTCCCGCGCTCCCGATGCCCCCGGCTGGATTCGAACCAGCGGCCTTCCGCTTAGGAGGCGGACGCTCTATCCGGCTGAGCTACGAGGGCGTGCCCGCGAGAGGCTACCCGTGCGCACGGGCGGGTCCCGCGACGCGCCGAGGGCGGCCCCGCAGGGCCGCCCTCTGATGCTGCACGCGGATGTGGCGATCGCTCAGCGGATGTTCAGCGAGACCTCCGCGGTCCCGAACGGCGTGCCGGGCGGCACGGTCGCGCCCAGGCCGCCGAGCGCACCCGCGGCCGCGGCGTTGAGCTTCAGGCCCACACCCTTGACGAGCAGCGGCTGCGCCGCCGACTGGGTCACGTTCGTGACGTCGAGGTCGAGGACGGGCGTCTTGGTCGCGGCGTCGTTGACCGCTGCCGCGAGTGTTCCGCTCGCGAGGTTGATGTCGAAGTTCGTGAGCTTGATCGTCGTGGCGCCCTTGGTGAGCGTCAGGCCACCCGTGTGGGGGATCACGCCGGACGCGAGGTTCGCCGCGATCTTCGTCTTCGTGACCGGGAAGGTCGCGACGGTGCCGGTGAGCGTCGTCGGAGCCACGACGCCCGGGACGATGCCGGCGCCCGTGACCAGGCCGAGGGTCCCGCCGTCGAGCGTGACGCTCGTCTGGCCACCGACGATGATGAGCTCCGCGAGCCGCGCGTTGACGGTCGCGGTCCCGATCGTCGCGCCGCTCTTGAACGACTTCCCGCCGAAGGTCTTGTTCAGGGCGTTCGCGCTCGTCTTGTTGAGCTTCACGCCGATGCCGGACCCCTTCCAGTTCGTGATCGGGTTGCGCCCGCTGATCTTCGCCTTGCGCAGGTCGAGCGTGAACACGGTCGCGGAGGCTCCGCCGACCCGGGCCGAGATCGTCGCGCTCGCGCCGGTGATCCGGATGCGGAAGCTCTGCAGCGTGAGCTTCTTCGAGCCCTTGCTGAACCGCAGGCCACCGGAATGGGTGATGCTCGCGCCGTCC
Source organism: uncultured Actinomycetes bacterium (assembly GCA_963787935.1). Taxonomy (GTDB): domain Bacteria; phylum Actinomycetota; class Thermoleophilia; order Solirubrobacterales; family Solirubrobacteraceae; genus F1-60-MAGs163. The sequence continues at coordinate 202,028 of CAWBEV010000004.1, forward strand.
TTCAGCTGCGGGTCGAGGGTGCCGCTGCTGATCGGGAATGACACGGCCCCGGACTTCACCTTCGCCGGGCTCGTCGGCGCGACCTTCACGCCCGCGCTCTTCAGCGCCTTCTTGGTCGCCGAGTTGAGCTTCACCTGCGTGTCGCCCGCCTTCGCGAGCTTCGCGGTGTTCGGCGTGGTCTGTGCCAGCGCCGCCGGTGCGGCGCCGAGTGCGAACGCGGCGACGGCGCTCAGGCCGACCGTCGCTCGCCTGGTGAGATTCGTCATGCGGATCCTCCGTCGTGGATTGGGGCTTTCAGCGGACCCTACGCGCCGAGTGCCCGCAGCGGTTGTCCGACGGCGCGAACGATCGTGGAGCCGCGCCCGTTCAGCGGTCGGGGCGCTCCGGGTAGACCTCGTCGATCGTCGCGAGCGGCAGGTACGGCGCCGCGGCGGCCCGCTCGATCCGCGCGCCCCCGCCCGCGAGGCGGTCGAGCACCGAGACGACGCCGACGATCGTGCGGCCCTCGTCCTGCAGCGCCTCGATCGCGCGCAGCGTGGAGCCGCCGGTCGTCACGACGTCCTCGACGACGAGGCAGCGGTCGCCGTCGTCGAGCAGCGGTCCCTCGACCCGGCGCGCGAGGCCGTGCTGCTTGGCCTCCTTGCGCACGAAGAACGCCTTGACGTCCGCGCCGCCGGCGAGCGCCGCGCACGCCACGGGGTCCGCTCCCATCGTCATCCCGCCGACCGCGGTCGCGCCCCGATCGGCCGCGCACTCGGCGACGAGCGCCCCGAGCGCCAGGAATCCGGCGGGCCGCAGGATGGCGCGCTTGGCGTCGACGTAGTATTGGGCGACGGCTCCGCTGGTGAGCGTGACCTCGCCGATGATCAGCGCGTGCCTCCGTAGTTCGTTGATGAGGGCCTCTCGGGAATCCATGTCGCTGCCGATCCTATCCCCGTGTTCGAACGACCCCTGCGCGCTCTCGCGGTGCTCGTCACCGCCGTCGTCCTCGTGAGCTTCGGCCTGTTCGCGATCGATGAGACCCGTGACGCCTCGGCGCGCTCGCGGGACGCGATCGCCGCGATGCACGCGATCGGGACGGCCGCGCCCTCGCCTGCGGGCGAGCGCGCGAGGGAGCGCCGCAGCACGGCCGTCCGCGAGGTGATCGACGATGCGAACGACATCGTCGTCGCGCCGTTCGCGGGCGTCGTGGACTCGTCGTCGAGCACCTGGGTGCGCCGCGGCGTGCCCGCCCTGATCGCGCTCCTCGTGTTCGGCGCCGGCCTGGCGTTCCTCGCGCGGTTCGCGAAGGGCCGAACCGGGTGAGCGAGGCCGTTCCGGTCGTCCGCTTCGACGCGGCGCACGCGCTGCGGATCGGCGTCGAGGAGGAGCTCATCTGCGTCGACCCGCGCACGCATGCGCTCGTGCACACCGGGCTCGAGTGCTCGCCGCGATGGACACCGGCGAGGCCCGCGGGTCGGCCCATCCCGACACGTACGCCGCACCGGCAGCTGCGCGGCCTCGTGCGGCGCACGCCGACGTGCGCCCTGCACGTGCATGTCGGGATGGCCGACCCGGAGACTGCGATCCGCGCGTGCAACGGGCTGCGCGAGCACCTGCCGGCACTCCAGGCGCTGGCCGCGAACTCGCCGTTCTGGCACGGCCGGGACTCCGGGCTCGCCAGCGCGCGGGCCCAGATGTTCCGCGCCTACCCGCGTGCGGAGATCCCGCGCGCGTTCGCCTCGTTCGCGGACTACGTCGCAGCCGTGCAGGCGGTCGTGGACGCCGGCGACCTGCCCGACTACGCGTACCTGTGGTGGGACGTGCGCCCGCACCCCAAGCTCGGCACCGTCGAGGTGCGCGCGATCGACGCGCAGTCCCCGCTGTGGGCGGTCGCGGGCCTCGCGGCGCTCGTGCACGGGCTCGCGGCCCGCGAGACCGAGCGGGATGGCCCGTGGAGCCCCCGTGAGGCGCTCACCGAGTCGAGCTTCCGCGCGGCGCGCGACGGGCTCGACGCGACGCTCTGGTGGGACGGCGCACAGCGCCCGGCACGCGAGGTCGCACACGCGGCCATCGAGCTCGCGCGCCCGTATGCGCGGGACCTCGGGTCGGACGCGGCGCTCGAGGGTGCCGAGCGGCTCGTCCGCGAAGGCGGCGGAGCCGAGCGCCAGCGCGCGGCGCACGCCCGCGGCGGCATGCCGGCGCTGCTCGAGCTGCTCGTGCGCGAGGCGCGCGGGCAGCAGCCTCAGTGGTAGGTGTCCACGATCGTCCCGATGCGCACCCAGTTGAAGATCGTGGCGGCGTCGGGGATCGGCACCCGCAGGCAGCCATGGCTCGCGTTGTAGGTCGGGACGTCGAAGTACCCGTGGATCGCGTACCCGCGGATGAAGTAGTTCGACTTGACCATGCCCTTCGCGTTCGTCCCGGGGTCCTTCATGTACACGCGGAAGGTCCCGATGATCGTCGGCGTCGCGGGTGCGCCGCTGCTCGTCGGGTAGATCCGCACTGCGCGCCCGTGGTCGATCAGCGCCAGCACCTGCTTGGAGATGTTCGCCTCGACGTGGCGCCCGTGCCGCGGGAAGCGCACGTGGAAGCGGCCCTGGCCGCGGGCGAGGCGCCGGAAGACCTCGGCCGAGGCGACGTCCGTGCGCGCCATGCCCGTGTACTTGCGGAACGCGGTCACCGCGCGGGCGGTCCGCGCGTCGTAGATTCCGCGGCGCCCGACGACGTAGCCGAGCTTCGCGAGCTTCGTCTGCAGCACCCGCACCGCCAGCCCCCGTGAGCCTGGGGACGCGTGCATCGGCAGCACGTCGACGCGCACGGCGCGCGCGACGGCGGTCCCCATCTCGGGCGTCGCGCGATGGCTCGCGCGCACGGTGATCCGGCCGGGGGTGTTGGCCGTGAAGCCGAGCGCGAAGCTGCCCGCGCCGCCCTTCGGCTGGATCGCCATCTGCTTGACGGCGATCTTCTTCCCGCGGCGGTAGAAGCGGACCGCGACGCTCTGGCCGGCGACGTACGGGCGCACGGTCCCCCGCACGGCCCAGCGCCGACCGACGAGGACGCCGCCGCCCGAGCCGACGTGACGCAGCGCGAGCTTCAGCTTCGCCTTGACGGGGGCCGGCGTGGGCGCGGGGGGCGTCGGCGCGGGCGCGGGGGGCGTCGGCGCGGGATCCTGCGCAATCGCGACGGCCGGAAGCCCGGCGAGGGCGGCTGCGGCGGCGAGTGGCAGGAGAAGACAGCGCATAGTGCAATTTTACGGCGCAACACGCGGCGCTGCTCGAGCGTGGCGCGCGCGGATGTGCCGTCCGGGATTCGCCGCAGCGCCGGGGAGTCCTCTCAGCCCAGCGCGGGGGCGGCGCGCAGGCGCGGCGCCGGACCTGCCACGAGCCGCACGATCCACAGCACGAGCGCGATCAGCGCAAGCGCCGCGACGATCGTCGGGAGGATCTGCCAGGACCAGTTCTGCGAGGCCCCGAACGCGGTCGAGTTGTTCACCGCGTGCACGGCGATGCAGGGGTAGAGCGAGCCGGTCTTCGCGAACAGCAGGCACAGCGCGAAGCCGAAGAAGCCGAGCGGCACGAGGAACGCCAGGTCCGAGGAGCCGGCGTGGATCGAGCCGAACACGATCCCCGTGATGATCGCCGCGGGCCAGACGCCGCGCCATGAGCGCAGCGCCTGGAAGAAGAAGCCGCGGAAGAAGAACTCCTCGCCGATCGGCGCCACGACGCACACGAGCAGCCCGACCGCGATCAGCGCGACCCTGCTGTCGTCCGCGCCGAGCTCCTTCGGCAGCGCGTCGTCGGTGTTGTGGGCGCCGACGATCGCGACGAACGCCGCGGTGAAGACGATGAACGAGAGCCAGGTGAGGATCGCCCAGCCGACCGCCGCGCCGATCCGCGCGGGCGGACGCAGGCCGAAGTCCCACGGCTTCGGGGACGCCGCCAGCCGCGCGAAGAGCACGGCCGCGCCGATGAGGCACAGGTTCTGCACGACCGTCGCGAGGATGTTCACGGCGGGCGGCGGATCCTCGAGGCTCGCGCCGAACGCGGCCGAGCCGATGCCGAGCACGATCGCCCCCGCGATCGCCGCCGCGAAGCCCGCGATCAGCGCGACCCAGGCGGTCCACGCCTTCCACCGCGGGCCGACCGGCGTCGGCTCGACGCCGTCGGGCAGCTCCGGCCGCTGCAGCGGGGGCGCCGGGTGCGGCGCCGGGCCGGGTACCACGGGAAAGCCGGGCGGAGCGGAGGACATCGGACGGTGACGTTAGCGAGGGGCGGGGAGGAGCTCCGCCAGTGACCGGACCGCGCACACACCGGGCGGCGCCTCGAGCGCGCCGTCGCGGTCCACGAGCACCGGCGCGATCCCCGCCGCGCGGGCGCCCTCGACGTCGGCGACCGGATCGTCGCCGCAGTGCAGCGCGTCCCACGGGTTCACGCCGCCCGCGAGCGCGAGCGCGCGCTCGAAGATCCGCCGGTCGGGCTTGGCGACGCCCTCCTCGGCCGAGGTCAGCACCGCGTCGAACATCGGCGCCAGGCCCGTCTCGGCCAGCACCCCGCGCAGCGAGACGTCCCAGTTGCTCACGACCACGAGCGCGGCGCCGTGCGCGCGCAGCGCCTCGAGGACGAGCGGCACCTCGTCGAACACCCGGAAGCGCAGCGCGCGCAGCAGCGCCTCGCGCAGGTCCCCGAAGGCGAGCTCGGCGGCGGCCGGCGGCAGCTCGTCGCGCAGCACGGCGGCGCAGCGGTCGCGCAGGTCCTCGAGCGTCGGCTCGTCCACCGCCTGATCGTGGTTGGCGCGGTAGTAGGCGATCTCCGCACGCAGCGCGCGCCGGGCCTGCGCCGGGTCGAGCCCCACGCCGAGCGCGCCGAGCTCGCGCACGAGCCCGCCGACCGGATCGTCGAGCTCGACGAGCGTGCCGAGCGCGTCGAGCAGCACGGCCCGCGGCGCGAGCCGCGTCGCGGGCATCAGGCGAGCCACGTCCAGCCTCCGAACAGGAGGCTCCACGCCGCCAGGGCCGCGCCCGAGGAGATCAGCAGCGCGCGCCGCAAGGCCGGGCGCGCGGCGAAGGCCGCGCCGAGCCACAGGAACAGCGGGAACAGGACGACCTCGAACCGCGGCAGCGAGAGCAGCGGCTGCCAGGCGGCGGGCGAGGCGAGCGCCGCGAGCAGCCCGGCGCCGAGGTAGGCCGCGTCGGCGAGCGGGAGCCGCCGCGCCGCGCCGATGAGCGCCGCCACGCCGAGCAGCAGGAACGCGAACAGCGCCACCTGGTGCGCACCCGCCGGATCCCCGGCCCACGGGACGAGCGCCGCGCGCGCCTCCCACGCCGAGCGCGCGCCCTGCGTGGCGCCGTTCCACGGCCCGGCCGCCGAGCGCTCCCACCAGTCCTGCGCGTCGAGGTAGGCCAGTGCGCCCTTCCCCTGGAGCGCGAGCCATGCCGAGTACGCGGCCGTCCCGAGCGGGACGAGGGCGAGCCAGGCGGCCTCGCGCAGGCGGCGCTGCGGCCGGGCGAGCCAGACGAGCACGAGCGCCACGAGCAGCAGGACGCCCACGCTGCGCGTGGCCGCGGCGAGCCCACCGAGCAGGCCGGCCCACGCCCAGCGCTCGCGACGCGCCGCGAGCACCGCTCCGAGCGACAGCGCGAGGAACAGCGACTCGGCATAGACCGCGGTGAGGTACACGGACGCCGGGAACAGCGCGAGCGCCCAGGTCGCCGTGCGGGCGGCCTCGCGACCGAGTTCGAGCTCGGCGAGCCGGTGCAGCAGGACGAGCGCCGCCAGGCACGCCGTCCACGAGATCGCCACGCCTGCCACGAGCGCCGAGCCCGTCACCGAGCCGCCCGCTCCGACGAGCAGCGGGTAGAGGGGGAAGAACGCCGTGCGCCGGATGCCGGCGCCGTAGCCGCCCTGCGCGATGTCGAGCAGCCAGACGCTGTCCCAGCGCGCGAACGGCGCAGCGAGCAGGCCCGGGAGACCCCCGGTGGGAATCAGTCCCTGCGGGTCGAAGCCGGCGGCGCGCCCGCTCCACGGCCGCAGCAGTCCCGCGCCCGCGACCGCCCCGGCGAGCACGATCAGGCGCGAGACGAGCAGCGCGCGCCAGGCCTGCGCGAGCGCCGCGCCCCACGGCTCCTCGGCAGCGAGCGCCGCCCGCAGCCGCCCGGCGGCGGGCCGCGCGACGAGCCGAACGCGACCGGGAGCGGGGATACCGTCCGCCGACATGGGCCTGATCCTCCCGTACGCGGCGGCGCCGTGGGAAGCCGCGGTCGCGGCGGTTGCGACCGTCCTCGGCGCGCTCGTGATCGCCTGGATCGTGAGCCGCGCCCTGCGCGCGACCGAGCGGCGCCTCGCCGAGCGCCGCGGCGTCGCCGGTCTCGACGCCTCCGGGCAGACGCGCCTGCGCTTCATCCGGCGGCTCGTGTTCGCCGCGATCATCGCGCTCGGCGTGTTCGCCGCCCTGATCCAGTTCGACTCGCTCGACCGGATCGCCAGCGCCGCGCTCGCCTCCGGTGCGCTGCTCACCGCGATCCTCGGCTTCGCGGCGCGCGAGTCGCTCGCGAACCTCGTCGGCGGCGTCACGATCGCGATCACCCAGCCGATCCGCGTCGGCGACCGGATCAGCGTCGCCGACGTGGCCGGGATCGTCGAGGACGTCACGCTCACCTACACCTGGGTGCGCACCGCCGACGGCGGCCACATCGCGGTGCCGAACGAGGTGCTGACGACCACGCCGCTGCGCAACGACTCGATCGGCGAGCACGTCGTCGAGCCGTCGGCCACGGTGTGGATCACCGGCGACGCCGACGAGGCGGCCGCGATCGCGCTGCTCGGGAACGGCACGGACGTCGTGCGCGCGACGGTCGACGACACCGCCCCGGAGGGCGTGCGGCTGCGCGTCGCCGGGCCGCCCGTCGCGCCGGGCGAGCGTCCCGCCGTCGAGGCGGCGCTGCGCACCGAGGCGCTGCGCGCGCTGCGCGAGGCCGGGATCCCGCGCGCCGGCGGCGAGCCGCGCGGCTGATCGAACCGGCGTTCGCGGCACGCGGACCCGGCTAGAATCCGGCGTTCCGCTCGCAGCGCCCCGGGTTGTCCGGGAGGACCGGCGCCCCGCAGCAGGAAACCCACGACGAGATGTCCCGTCGCGCCCGAAAGATCCGTCGCCGCCGTTCCCAGCGTGGTCCCGCCCGCGCGGTCTTCATCGTGCTCGGAATCACCGCGGTCGTCGCGCTCGCCGCTGCCGGCAGCGGCATCGGCTACCTCGTGAGCCTCGCGAACTCCGCGCCCGACATCGCCGAGCTCAAGCCGATCGACCAGGGCGCCACCTCGGTCGTCTACGCCGCGGACGGCAGGACGCGCCTCGGCTTCATCCAGGGCGACATCCTGCGCACGCCGGTCCCGTCGGCGGCGATGCCCTCGAACGTCCGCAACGCGACGGTCGCGATCGAGGACCGCCGCTTCTACCAGCACGCCGGGGTCGACGTCGAGGGCGTCGTGCGCGCGGCGATCAAGAACGTCTCGAGCGGCGAGACCGTCCAGGGCGGCTCGACGCTCACGATGCAGCTCGTGCGCAACCTCTACCAGGGCGACCGCTCGCGCACGCTGAAGCGCAAGATCCGCGAGGCGAAGCTCGCCTCCGAGCTCGAGGACAAGCACCCGGGCCGCCGCGGCAAGGAGTGGGTCCTCACGCAGTACCTCAACAACGTCCCGTACGGCACCGTCGGCGGGCAGACGGCCGTCGGGCATCGAGGCCGCCTCGCGCGTGTTCTTCGACAAGCCCGCGAGCAGGCTCAAGCTCCCCGAGGCGGCGCTGCTCGCCGGCCTTCCGCAGGCGCCCTCGCAGTACAACCCGTTCCTCGCCCCGAAGCGCGCGATCGAGCGCCGCAACGAGGTCCTGCGCCAGATGGCGAAGGAGGGCTACATCGCCGATCGCACGGCGCTCGCCGCCCAGCGCGCGCCGCTCGGCGTGAAGAAGAGCGAGTACTACGCCAAGCGCCGCGAGAGCTACTTCTTCGACTACGTCAAGCAGGAGCTCATCCGCCGCTACGGCGCCGACCGCGTGCGTCGCGGCGGGATGAAGGTCTACACGACGCTCAGCCTGAAGCTGCAGGCCGAGGCGCGCAAGGCGATCGCCGGCCGCCTGCCGAACCCCGACGACCCGTCGGCCGCGCTCGTGAGCATCGATCCGAAGACCGGCCGGATCAAGGCGATGGCCTCCGACGCCGACTACGCGGCCTCGAAGTTCAACCTCGCCGCACAGGGCAAGCGCCAGCCTGGGTCGACGTTCAAGGTCATGGTCCTGATGGCGGCGATCCGCAAGGGCGTGGACATCAAGGAGACGACCTACGTCTCCAAGCCGCTGGACTTCTTCGACCAGGCCACCGGCACGCAGATCAAGGTCAGCACCGACAGCAACAGCTACAGCGGCAGCACGACGCGTCTTCGAGGGCCTGGTGCAGTCCGACAACACCGTCTTCCAGCAGCTCGACCTCGACGTCGGGCCGGAGGCGGTCCGCCAGACCGCCTACGACATGGGCATCACGAGCCGGCTCGACGCCTACCCGGCCGAGGGCCTCGGCGGCCTCACGCACGGCGTCTCGCCGCTCGAGATGACGCGCGCCTACGTGACGATCAACAACGGCGGCTGGCGGGTCAAGCCGATCGCGGTCGAGAAGGTCGTGTTCCCCGACGGCCGCGTGGACACCTCGCTCGGCGAGCCGAAGCGCAAGAAGATCTTCACCGACGGCCAGACGAACGAGGCGATCAGGGCGATGGAGGCCAACGCGCAGCGCGGCACCGGCACCGCGGCGCAGATCGGCTGTCCGGTCGCCGGCAAGACCGGCACGACGACGAACTACGTCGACGCGTGGTTCGACGGCTTCACGACCTCGCTGAACACCGCCGTCTGGGTCGGCTACCCCGCGCTGAACCGGTCGATGAGCGCGGTTCCCGGCTACGGCGCGATGTTCGGCGGCAAGGCACCGGCGCTCATCTGGCACGACTTCATGCAGACCGCGATGCAGGGCCGCCCGTGCAACGCCGTTCCCCTCGCCGAAGGAGCCGTTCGTCAGCCAGCACTTCGAGGGCAAGTACGCCAGCGGGGGCGCGCCCGGGGCCGAGGTCGACGGGAACGGCGACCCGATCGGCGGGAACGGCGACGGGACCGGCGACCAGCAGAGCCCCAAGAAGAAGGACGCCCAGAACAAGGACTTCCCGTCGAACCAGTACGAGGCGCCCCCGCAGAAGGCGCCGAACGTCGGCGGCGGCAACGGTGGCGGCGGCAACGACCAGGGCGCCGGCGGGCTCACCCCCGACAGCGGCGGCACCGGAGCCGGCTGAGCGGCCGGCCGCGCGCGCTGCGCGCCGCGGCTCCCCTGCTACCGTCCGCGGGACATGGCCAAGGAAGAGAAGGTCGAGTTCGAGGGCGAGGTCGTCGAGGCCCTGCCGAACGCGATGTTCCGCGTGAAGCTCGACAACGACCACATGGTCCTCGGGCACGTGGCGGGCAAGATGCGCCGCTACCGCATCCGCATCCTCCCGGGCGACCGGGTCCGCGTCGAGCTCTCGCCGTACGACCTCGACCGCGCGCGGATCGTCTACCGCCACCGCTGATCTCCGCGATGGGCGAGCGGTCGCTGATCGCCGCGTTCGAGGAGCTGCTCGAGCCGCGCTCGGACCGCATCCTGCGCTGGGTCGGTGACGACGCCGCCGTCGTGCGCGCCCGGCCGATCGCCGTCACGAGCATCGATGCGATGGTCGACGGCGTGCACTTCGACCTCGCCCATCCGGCGGTCACGCCCGCCGACGCCGGCCATCGCGCAGCCGCCGCGGCGCTCAGCGACCTCGCGGCGATGGGCGCCGACGCCGGGGAGCTCTATGTCGCGCTCGGCGTGCCGCCCGAGCTCGGCCATCAGGACGTCCTCGCCATCGCCGCGGCGATGGAGGCGCTCGCCCGGCGGACGGGCGCGACGCTCGCCGGCGGCGACCTCGTCCGCGCGCCCGCGCTCATGATCAGCGTCACCGTCGTCGGCTGGGCCGACCGCGCCGAGGACCTCGTCGGGCGCGACGGCGCGCAGGTGGGCGACGGCGTCTACGTCACCGGGCCGCTCGGAGCGTCAGCCGCCGGGCTGGCGATCCTCACGGGCCGCGCCCAGGGGCCCGACGAGCTCGTGCGCGCGCACCTGCGGCCCGAGCCGCGGCTGGCCGCGGGCCGCGCGCTCGCGCGCGCCGGCGCGAACGCCCTGATCGACCTCTCGGACGGCCTCGCCACGGACGCCGGGCACCTGGCGCGCCGCAGCGGCGTGCGGCTCGACGTCGACCTCGATGCGGTCCCGCTCGCCGCCGGAGTCCCGGCGGTCGCAGCGCAGCTCGGCGTGGACCCGGCCGAGTTCGCGGTCACCGGCGGCGAGGACTTCGAGCTCTGCGCGTGCCTGCCCGATCCCGCGGCATCAGGCGCTCCGGGGCTCGTCAGGGTCGGCGCGGTCGCGGCCGGCGAGCCGCGCGCGCGCTTCAGCCGGCGGGGAGGCCCCGACCTGGAGCTCCAGGGGTACGAACACCGGCTGTGAGCGGGCCCGGCGTCAGCGGCTCGAGCACGTCCAGGGTGCACATGCGGCGCCGGCAGGCGAGTCGCAGCAGGAGCGCGTCGGCCACCGCCTCGGACGCCGGCGCGTAGTCACCGTCGTCGATTCGTGTGCGAAGCCGTGCGAGATGCAGCATGCGATCTGGGTCGGGCGAAGTCATCGAAGAGACGGATCGCAGGCCCGTCCGAGCGCGCTCCGTCGCCTCGTCGTGCCAGGGCTGCCGTGCCCGTCGCCTTGTCTTTCGGCGCGCTGCACGACGCGCTGTAGGGCAGTCGGCAGACGTCCGACTCGAGCTCCGGCGGATCGCCCCGACGCTCAGCGGCGCATCGCCGAGTCGGTCCCGCCGAGCGAGCCGGGGCCGGCGTACGAGGTCGGCCCGCGGACGGTGATCGCGCGGTCGTCGAGGCTCGCCCCGCGCGGGGCGAGCGCGACGAGCAGGGCCCCGGCGGCCGCCCCGCAGGCGATGCTCCAGCCGAGCAGTGCGAGTGGGCCGAGCTGGCCGCCGGCGACCGTCAGCAACCAGAACCACGGCATCTCGCCGGCGCTCGCACCGAGCTGCAGGCCGACCGACAGGACCGCGAGCACGACCGGTACGAGGCTCACGAGCACGACCGCGACCGCCGGAGCGCGGCGCATCCGCATCTCGCGCGCGGCGACGAGCAGCCAGAGGTTCGCGGGCAGCACGAGCAGCAGCGCCGCATACGGGTTGACGACCCAGGCCGCGACGCCGACGAGGCACACGACGAACACCGGGGCGAGCGCGGCGCCGGGGCCGTCGGGAGGCCCCCCGGCGCCGGCCCAGCGGCTCAGCAGCGGGCGCACGAGCAGACCGGCGAGGAGCACCACGACGACCGTGCAGGCCAGGGCCGCCCAGGCGCTGCGATCGATCGGGATCGTCCCGGGCGGGGCCGGCGGACCGGTCGCGGGGATCGCGTCGGTCAGACCGAGCCCGCGGGCGAAGAGCGCCGCGAGCAGGAGCGGCGCGGCGAGCGCCAGCACCCACCCGACCCACGGCCACAGCGGCTCGCGCCGCCGCCGCAGACGGGCCGCGGCATCGCCGGCGGTCAGCAGGGCGGGCAGCAGGAGGGCGATCACGAGCACGCGCATCGCCCAGCCCGGCAGGACCTTGCGCGCGATCAGGAGGTCGCGCTGCGGTGCGGTCTCGATCCGCGTTCCGGCGTCCAGCGCCGTGAGCGCGCGGAGCGCCGCGCGCCCGAAGCTCTCGAGCCGGTCCGCCGACGCCGGTGCATCCGCGGGCGGGGGCAGTTCGCCGCTCGCCGACAGGCGCACCGCCGGCAGGCCGTCGGCGTCGGCGATGCCCTGCCCGCTCACCGACATCGGGATCGCAAAGCGCGCGAGCTGCCGGCGGGCGAACGGGGCGCCGCGCTCGAGTCCGGTCTCCTCGCGCGCGGCCAGCGCGACGGTCCGCTGCAGCCGCACGGGCGCCGCGCCGAGGTCGTTCGACCAGGCGACCACGATCGGGTCCTCGCCGACCGGGCCGGCGAGATCACCGAGCTCCAGCACGGCGTCGACCGGGCGGCGCAGGCGCCCGACGAGCTCGCGGATCCCCGCCTGGCCGCCGCTGCCGCCGCTCACCGACGCGAACGTGATGGTGCGCGCCGGGCGCGCGTCCGCGAGCGCCCGGGCGAGCTCGAGCAGCGCCGCGGTCCCCGACAGCTGCGCGGCCGCGCGGCGCCCGGTCGCATCGCGTTCGGCGACGACGACGATCTGCGCGCGCGAGGCGCTCCCGGGCTGCTCGGCGCTCACGGTCACGAGCTCCCGCCGGCCGTCGATCGTGCGCGCGCGAAACCCGCGGACACGCACGGTCACCCGCGGCAGCGCCCGGCGCAGCTCGAGCGCGACCCGCCGCGCCAGGCCGTCGTCCCCGGCGCTCCCCGGACGGCGTGACGGGAAGTCGCTCGAGAGCCGGTCCATCAGGCGTGCGGCACGGGCCCCGTCGAACGCGTCGGGGGCGAAGGTCGTGCGCAGCGGCGCCGGCCGGTTCTCGAGCGAGAAGGCGACGACGATGAGCGCGACGAGCACGGGCAGCAGGGCGGCCCGGTAGATGCGCGGGTCGAGCATCGGCGGACGGGAGGGTAGACCGCTTACCCTTCGGCACGAGCAATGGCCGACCGCGCCCCACGCATCCTGCTGGTCGACGACGAGGAGTCGATCCGCACGCTCCTCTCCTACCCGCTGCGCAAGGACGGGTACGAGGTGGTCCAGGCGGTCGACGGGCGCGAGGCGCTGGATCGCTTCGGTGAGAGCGCCTTCGACCTCGTCGTGCTCGACGTGATGATGCCGCGCGTCGACGGCCTCGAGGTCTGCCGGCGCCTGCGGGCGCGCAGCTCGGTGCCGATCATCATGCTCACCGCGAAGGCCGAGGAGGTCGACAAGGTCGTCGGCCTCGAGCTCGGCGCCGACGACTACATCACGAAGCCGTTCTCGGTCCGCGAGTTCCGCAGCCGCGTGAAGGCCGCCCTGCGGCGCGCGTCGATGACGCGCGAGGAGGGGGAGGACGGCGAGGCGCCGCTCGAGGTCCGCGACCTGCGCGTCGACCCGGGGCGCCGGACGGCGCGGGTCCGCGGGGACGAGGTGGCGCTCACGTTCGTGGAGTTCGAGATCCTGATCGCGATGGCCCGCAGCCCCGGACGCGTCTGGACCCGCGATCAGCTCCTCACCCGCGTCTGGGGCGACAGCTCGTACCGCGACCCCCGCACCGTCGACGTGCACATCCGCCACCTGCGCGAGAAGCTCGAGCACGACGCGCGCGACCCCGAGTACCTCTTCACGGTGCGCGGCGTGGGCTACCGCTTCCGCGATGCGGAAGACGCCTGACCGGGCCCCGGCCGCCCCGATGCGCTCGCTCGCCAACCGCCTCGCCCTGCTGTTCTTCCTCATCACCCTGGCGGCGATGGCGATCGTCTACGTCGGCGTCGTGCCGACGCTCGAGTCGAGCCTCGTCGACGAGCGCGGGGACCGCCTCGAGGCCGCGACGCGGCGCTTCTCCGCCCCGATCGCCGAGGCGATCGACTCGAACGCCGCGGTCGCCCAGGTGGACCGCGCGGTGCGGCAGGCCGCCGACCAGGCGAACGCGCGCGTCACGCTGCTCGGCGTGAACCGCGGCACGTTCGGCGCTCAGCCGTTCGTGAAGTCCGACTCGAACCTGCGCACCGACATCCAGGACCTCGAGTTCCCGGCGGTGGACGCGGCGATCGATTCCGGGCGCGAGGCGCGCTCGACGGAGTCCGGCGCCGACGGACGCGTCATCGAGGCCGCGCTGCCGCTGTTCTTCCGCGACGGCGAGTCCGGCCGGCGCGTCCTCGGATCGGTGATCGTCTTCACCGCCCCGCTCGGCGACGTCGAGGCGAACGTCGACCTCGTGCGCAACCGCATCCTGATCGCCGGCCTGCTCGCCCTGGCCGCGGCGGTGCTCGCCGGCTATCTCGTCGCCGCGTCGCTCGGCCGGCGGGTCGGGCGCCTCGAGCGCGTCGCCCACCGCGTCGCGCGAGGGGGACTTCTCCGCGCGCTTCCCCGTGGATCGCGACGACGAGCTCGGGCGCCTCGCCGAAGCGCTCGATGCGATGCAGCGCCAGCTCGCCGAGCTCGACACCGCCCGGCGACGATTCATCGCCACGGCCTCGCACGAGCTGCGCACGCCGATCTTCTCGCTCGGCGGGTTCCTGGAGCTGCTCGAGGACGAGGACCTCGACGAGGAGACGCGCGAGCGCTTCACCGGCCAGCTGCGCCAGCAGGTCGACCGCCTCGGCAAGCTCGCGACCGACCTGCTCGACCTCTCGCGGCTCGACGCCGGCTCGGTCGAGCTGCGGCGCGAGGAGACCGACGTCGCCGAACTCGCGCAGACCGTCGCCGGCGAGTTCGAGCCGCGGCTCGCGGCCCACGAGTCCCATCTCGAGGTGCGCATCGGCAACGAGGACGTGGTCGCCGTGTGCGACCCTGCGCGGGTGGCGCAGATCGTCCGAGTCCTGATCGACAACGCCCTCACCCACACCGGGCCGGGCACCGACGTCGTCGTCGCGACCTCACAGCGCGAGGACCGCGCGCGGGTGGCGGTGACGGACTTCGGCGGCGGGATCCCCCGGGCGGACCTCGCACGCGTCTTCGAGCCGTTCTTCACCTCCGACGGCACGCGCGGATCGGGTCTGGGCCTCGCGATCGCGCACGAGCTCGCCGAGCGCATGGGCGGCGAGCTCGCGGTGCAGAGCACGCCGGGCCGCACGACGTTCTCCCTGGAGATCCCGGCGTGAGCGGCGGCGTGCGCCTCGCGCTCGCCGCGCTCGCCGCGGCGGCGCTCACGGCACCGCTCGCGGGCTGCGCCGATCGCTCCGGCGGGCAGACGGCGACGGTGCGCGACCGCACGACGACCGTCGAACGCACGACGCGCGTCCAGGTTCTCAAGAGTGCCCCCGGCGCCGCCGGGTTCGACCCGCGCGCGATCTACGAGCGCTCCTCGCCGGGGGTCGTGACCGTCATCTCGACCGGCCTCGGCGGCGCCGACCGCGAGGGCGTCGGCTCCGGGTTCGTCGTCTCCGGGACCGGCGAGATCGCGACGAACGCACACGTCGTCACGAGCGGCGAGGGCTCGTCGATCAGGCCCGCCGGCGAGGTGTTCGTGAGCTTCGGCGACGGCAACCAGGTGCCCGCGCGGATCGTCGGGTTCGACCCGTTCGCCGACGTCGCGCTCCTGAAGGTCGATCCCGCGGGGCTCAGGCTCCGCCCGCTGCCGCTCGGCTCGGTGAAGGAGCTGCGCGTCGGCGCACCCGTCGCCGCGATCGGCAGCCCGTTCGGCGAGGACCGCTCGCTGTCGGTCGGCGTGATCTCGGCGCTCGACCGCTCGATCGACTCGCTCACGGGGTTCGCGACGCCGGGCGCGATCCAGACCGACGCGGCGATCAACCAGGGCAACTCCGGCGGCCCGCTGCTCGATGCGCAGAGCCGCGTGCTGGGGATCAACTCACAGATCGAGACGAACAGCGGCGACGGGTCCGGCGTCGGGTTCGCGGTGCCGGTCGACGCCGTGCGCCGCTCGCTCGGCCAGCTGCGCACGGGCGGCAGGCCGAGCTACGCGTACCTCGGCGTCTCGACGGCGGCCGTCTACCCGCAGCTCGCCAAGCGCTTCGGGCTCGGCACGACGAGCGGCGCGTGGATCCAGGAGATCACCCCGGGCAGCCCCGCCGCGAGCGCGGACCTCAAGGCCGGCGGAGGTGACGCGCGCTTCCAGGCGCGCCGGTACGC
Source organism: uncultured Actinomycetes bacterium (assembly GCA_963787935.1). Taxonomy (GTDB): domain Bacteria; phylum Actinomycetota; class Thermoleophilia; order Solirubrobacterales; family Solirubrobacteraceae; genus F1-60-MAGs163. The sequence continues at coordinate 217,830 of CAWBEV010000004.1, forward strand.
GTCCGGAGGCGACGTGATCGTCGCGCTCGACGGGAGCCCGGTGCGCGACGAGGGCGACCTCGCGCGGCTCGTCGCCGAGCAGCGGCCGGGCGAGACCGTGACGCTCACGATCGTGCGCGCCGGCGAGCGCCGCCAGGTGGACGTGGACCTGGCCGCCAGGCCGCTGGGCGCCCCGCCGCGCGGCTGACGCCGCGCACCCTCCGGGGGGTCGGGCGCTAGCGGTACGCTGGCGCCGTGCTGCAGCCCGTCCACGTGGGCCACAAGTCGCTGGCCGACTACACGCACCTGGCCGGCCGCGACCTGATCGAGGAGGTCCGTGCGCTCGCCGAGCCGCTCGCGGGCCTGCGCGTCGGGCACATCTCGGCGACCGCGTTCGGCGGCGGGGTGAGCGAGCTGCTGTACACGCTCGTCCCGCTCATGCGCGACGTCGGCCTGGACTGCGAGTGGCACGTGATCTACGGCCAGGAGGAGTTCTTCCACGCCACCAAGCAGATGCACAACGCGCTCCAGGGCGACCCGAACGACCTCACCGAGGAGCAGTGGGCGATCTGGCACGGCTACAACGAGCTGAACGCCGAGCAGCTCCACGACGACCTCGACGTCTGCTTCGTGCACGACCCGCAGCCGGCGGCGCTCCACACCCTCGTCCAAGAGAAGGCGCGCGGCTGGCTGTGGCGCTGCCACATCGACCTCTCGACGCCGAACCCGGCCACGATCGAGCGGCTGCTGCCGCACATCGCGGACTATCCGCATGCGGTCTTCCACCTGCAGGACTACGTGCCGGCCGGCATGAACGGCGCGATCCACATCGTCCCGCCGGCGATCGACCCGCTGACGCCGAAGAACATGGCGCTCTCCCCCGACGACGCCGCCTACGTCTGCGAGCAGTTCGGGATCGACGTGGACCGCCCGCTGCTGCTGCAGGTCTCGCGCTTCGACCCGTGGAAGGACCCGATCGGGGTCATCGACGCCTACCGCGAGGTCAAGGAGCGGATCCCCGAGATCCAGCTCGCGCTCGTCGGCTCGATGGCCAGCGACGACCCCGAGGGCTGGGAGTTCTTCAACCAGACCCTCTCGCACGCCGACGGCGACGAGGACATCAAGATCCTGAACAACTTCAACGGCGTCGGCTCGATCGAGATCAACGCGTTCCAGTCGCACGCGGACGTCGTCATCCAGAAGTCCACCCGCGAGGGCTTCGGCCTGACCGTGACCGAGGCGCTCTGGAAGGCCAAGCCGTTCATCGGCGGCGACGTCGGCGGCATCCCGCTCCAGGTGCGCGACGGCGAGACGGGCTTCCTCGTCAGCACCCCGCAGGAGTGCGCCGCGCGCTGCATCGAGCTGCTCGGCGACCCCGACCTCGGTCGTGAGCTCGGCCGGCGCGGCAAGGCCCACGCGCGCACGAATTTCCTCAGCCCCCGCTATCTGCGCGACTATCTGCGCGTGTTCTCGATGATCGCCGACGGCTCATGACCGACAGCGCCCCGTTCGTCCTGGTGTCGAACCGCGGGCCGGTGACGTTCGAGGACGACGGCACGGTCCGGCGCGGAACGGGCGGCCTCGTCACGGCGCTCACGGGCCTGGCCTCGCACCGCAACGCGGTCTGGGTCGCAAGCGCGATGACCGCCGCCGACGCCGAGCGGGCCCGCGCCGCGGGCGATCGGCCGTTCCGCGTGCGGTCCCCGACGGGCGGCGAGTACGAGGTGCGGCTCGTCGCGAGCGACCCCGTCGCCTACGACCGCTTCTACAACATCTTCGCGAACCCGATGCTGTGGTTCATCCAGCACTACCTGTGGGACCTCTCGAACGCGCCGGACGTGCGCCGCAACGAGATCGAGGCCTTCGAGTACGGCTACAACGTCGTCAACGAGGACCTCGCGTCGGCCGTGATCGAGGAGATCGACGACCGCCCAGAGCCGGTCGTCATGGTCCACGACTACCACCTGTACACGCTCCCGGCGCTCATCCGCCGCGCGCGGCCCGACGCGTTCCTGCACCACTTCATCCACATCCCCTGGACGCAGTCGGACTCGTGGCGCGTGCTCCCGAACCGGATCCGCCAGGAGCTCTTCCACGGGATCCTCGCGAACGACATCGTCGGGTTCCACACGTATGCCTACCGGCGCAACTTCCTGCAGTGCTGCCGCGACCTGCTCGACCTCGACGTCGACTTCGAGCACGGGATCGTGCATCACGACGACCGCGAGGTCTGGGTGCGCAGCTACCCGCTGCCGATCGACGCCCAGGCGACGCTCGCGGTCGCCGCCTCGGACCGCACGGCCGAGTTCGGGCTCGAGATCGCCCGGCGCCGGCGCGAGTTCCTGATCCTGCGCGTGGACCGCGCCGACCTCTCGAAGAACGTGCTGCGCGGCTTCGCGGCCTTCGACCTGTTCCTCGAGCAGCACCCGGAGTTCGCCGAGCGCGTGACCTTCGTCGCGCAGCTCATGCCCTCGCGGACGGACGTGCCGGAGTACGCCGAGTACCTCGAGCGCATCGAGGCGCTCGTCGCCGTGGTGAACCACCGCCACGGGACGCCCGACTGGATGCCGATCCACCTGAAGCTCCGCGACGACCTCGAGGAGGCCGTCGCCTCGTACCGCAACTACGACGTGCTGCTCGTGAACGCGATGTTCGACGGCATGAACCTCGTCGCGAAGGAGGGGCCGCTCGTGAACGAGCGCGGCGGGGTCTCGATCCTCTCGGAGAACACCGGTGCCCACGAGGAGCTCGGCGAGTTCGCGCTGAGCGTCAACCCGTTCGACATCCAGGAGCTCGCCGACTCGATCCACGCGGCGCTGACGATGAGCCCCGAGGAGCGTGCGCGGCGCATCGACGGGCTCAAGGAGATCGTCACGGCGCGCACGCCGGGCGACTGGATCGACGAGCAGATCGCCGACATCCGCAAGAAGCACACCGCGAACGACGCGTAGGCCGCGGCGTCAGGGCCAGCCGAACTCGCGCGCCGCGGCGCCGGGATCGGCGGCCGGCTCCGCGGGTGCGACCGGTGCCGGCGGGACGGCCGGCTGCGCCGGAGCTGGTGACCGCGCCGGGCGAGGCGAGCGCGCGGGACGCCGCCCACGGCGCGCCCGCCGGCTGCGGCGCAGCGCGCGCCGCGCGTGCCGGGCCGCGCCCGGCGCGGAGCGGGGCGAGACGCGCGCCGCACCGGCTCGGCGGGCACCGGCGCTCGCGTCGCCGGCGTCGTGGCGCCCGCGACGACCGGTTGCGGGGCGGCGTCCGGCGGCACGGGCGGCGGCGTCCGCAGCCGCGGCCACGCCACGACGAGCAGCGTGAGCGCCGCGACGAGCACGAAGCCGCGCACGCGCCCGGAGCGGGGCCCGCGCGGCTGGCGGGATCGGCTCATGACGGCCCTAGCCACGCGACCGGCCCGTGCACCCCCCTGCTACCGTCTTGCGCGTTCATGGCCGCTCCTGCGCCGACATACGACCTGATGCTGCTCCTCGACCCGAAGGCCGACGACGCCACGCGCGAGAAGATCCGCGCCGACGTCACGTCCTCGATCGAGGCCGGCGGCACGATCGTCAGCTCGCACGACTTCGGGTCGCGCAAGCTCGCGTACGAGATCGACCACGAGGGTGAGGCCGAGTACGACCTGCTGCAGTTCGAGGGTCCGGTCACCCTCCTCGAGAACCTGAATCGCTCACTGCGCATCACCGACGGCGTCGTCCGCTTCCGGATCATCAAGGTCCGCCCCGGCACGCCGGCACCGCCCGACCTCCGCCTCGCCGCGACGGCCCACGAAGCCGAAGCGCCCGCGGAGCCCGAGCAGCAGCCCGCCGCCTAGCGACCCTTTGTCGCGGTCGGCGCCGCCGGAATCGCGTGTCAGGCGCGCGCCTCGCTGTGCGACCGCAACACAACTGCGGAAAATGCGGCGTGATCGCCGGGGACCCTCCGGCCCCCGCTCTAGACTCGCCGCACCGAATCGCACGACCTTCAGCGACATCGTTCGCCCCCGAAAGGAGCACGCCCGAATGGCGGCCTCGAACATCAACCGGGTGATCATCACCGGCAACCTGACCTCCGACCCCGAGCTGCGCTCGCTGCCCAGCGGGACGTCGGTCTGCAAGCTGCGCGTCGCCTGCAACACGCGCAAGAAGGACGGCGCATCCGGCGAGTGGGTGGACAAGCCGAACTACTTCGACGTCACCGTCTGGGGCGCGCAGGGCGAGAATTGCGCCCGCTACCTCGCCAAGGGCCGCGGTGTCGCGATCGACGGGCGGCTCGAGTGGCGCGAGTGGGAGTCCCAGGAGGGCCAGAAGCGTCAGGCCGTCGACATCGTCGCCGACTCGGTCCAGTTCCTCGGCGGCGGCCGTGACGAGGCCGGCGGCGGCGGGTTCACCCCGCGCAGCGACGTTCCCGTCGACACGAGCGACTTCGCGTCGGCCCCGGCCGCACCGGTGGCCGCGTCGAACACCGCCGACGAGGACATCCCCTTCTAGTCCGCGGGCGGCCGGGGCGACCGGGCTGCGGCTCGGTCGTCCCGGCCGCGGTCGTCCCGTCGCGGCGGCCGTTTCGGAGCGCCCTGGCGGCGTCCGCGGCCCGCGCGGGCCGTCGGGAACGCGTTCCGTCTACACTGTGCGCTTCGCGCGCCGGTCTGGCGCGCGTTCGCACGCCAGAGAGACGATCCGAGGAAGCAGTGGCCAAGCAGCGTCGTACGAAGCCCTCCCGGCGTCGGGAGAAGAAGGGCGGTCCCGGCAGCGGCCGGCGCAAGCCCTGCCTGTTCTGCAAGGACAAGATCGAGCACGTCGACTACAAGGACGTGACGACCCTGCGGCGCTTCACCTCCGAGCGCGGCAAGATCCGCTCGCGCCGGATCACCGGCCTGTGCCGCCGTCACCAGAGCCAGGTCGCGAACGCCGTCAAGCGCGCGCGCGAGCTGGCGCTCCTGCCGTACGCGGCGGAGCCGGCGAACGAGGGCGTCGGCCGGGGCGGCCGTCGCGACCGCGACCGCGACCGCGACTGATGCCTGAGGCGATCCTGCTTCAGGACGTCGAGAACCTCGGGCCCAAGGGCACCGTCGTCGACGTCTCCAAGGGCTACCTGCGGAACTTCCTCGTGCCGCGCCGCCTGGCCCAGCCCGCGACGAAGGCCGGCCTCGCCGCCGCCGCGCAGCAGCGTGCCGCCGCGCGAGAAGGCGCTCGAGCACCTCGCCGCCCAGTCACAGGAGCTCGCCGAGCTGCTCGCCAAGACCGTGCTGACGATCGCCCGCCAGGCGGGCGACGACGGCCGCCTGTTCGGTTCGGTCACGAACCAGGACGTCGCCGAGGCGATCAAGGAGGCCCGCGGCGTCGACGTGGACCGCCGCAAGATCCACCTCGACGAGCCGATCAAGCAGGTCGGCACCTACGTCGTCGAACTCGAGCTCGAGGGCGGCGTGCCCGCGACCGTCAAGACGATGGTCGTCGAGCAGTAGCGCCGGACCGCCGCTCGGCAACAGCTCGGCAACAAATCCGCGCGAAGTGCGGCAAGCGGTCCTGCGTGGCGCCCGCACCCGTTGCTAGCTTCGGACGGGTCGCATGACGAGCGCTCCCGCCAGCCCCGCTCCGCCCACCGCTCCGCCCGCGGGCGCCGCGCCACCGCATTCGATCGAGGCCGAGCAGGCCGTCCTCGGCGGGATCCTGCTCTCCGAGCAGGCGCACTACGCGTTCGTCGTCGAGGAGGCCCTGAAGGCCGAGGACTTCTACCGGGCGCGTCACAAGGTCATCTACGGCGTGATGGCCGAGATGTTCGGCGCGGGCACCGAGATCGACACGCTGAGCGTCGTCGAGGAGCTCAAGAGCCGCGGGAAGCTCGAGGACGCCGGCGGGCCGGCCGAGATCGGGGCCCTCGTCACGGCGGTCCCCGCGGTCGGCAACCTGCGCCGCTACGCGGAGATCGTCAAGCAGTCCGCGCACCTGCGGCGCCTGCTCGACGCGTCCTACCGGATCCAGTCGAGCGTCTACGCCCGCGAGGGCGAGCCGCAGGACATCGTGGACGCCGCCGAGCGCACGATCCTCGAGATCCGCATGGGCGAGGCCGAGCAGGGCTTCGAACCGGTCGGCTCGGTCCTCCAGCGCGAGCTCCAGCGCTGGGACCAGCTCTCGAAGGACGGCACGGCGATCACCGGTGTCCCGTCCGGCTTCCCCGACCTCGACACGATCACCGGCGGCTTCCAGCCCGGGAACCTCATCATCATCGCCGCGCGCCCGTCGATGGGGAAGTCGGCGCTCGTGACGAACATCGCCGAGAACGTCGCGCTCGACAAGAAGGACCCGCGCCCCGTCGCGCTGTTCTCGCTCGAGATGTCCGAGGGCGAGCTGGCCCAGCGCTTCATCGCCTCGCAGGCCTCGATCAAGGGCGACGACCTGCGCAAGGGGCGCGTGCGCGATGAGAAGTGGCAGCGCGTGCTGCGCGCCGCCGGCGAGTACGACCAGTCGAAGCTCTTCATCGACGACTCCTCCGACGTGAGCCTCCTGGACATCCGCGCCAAGGCCCGGCGCCTGCACCAGAGCCTTCACGACCAGGGCGGGCTCGGCCTGATCATCATCGACTACCTGCAGCTCATGCGGGCGGACACGCGCTACGACAGCCGCGTGCAGCAGGTCGGCGAGATGAGCCGCGGCCTGAAGATCCTCGCACGGGAACTGAAGGTGCCCGGTGATCGCGCTCTCGCAGCTCTCGCGCGGCGTCGAGTCGCGGACCGACAAGCGCCCGATGCTCTCCGACCTGCGCGAGTCCGGCCAGATCGAGCAGGACGCGGACCTCGTGATGTTCATCTACCGCGACGACTACTACAACCGCGAGGACTCCGAGGAGCCCGGCGTCAGCGAGCTCATCCTCGCCAAGCACCGCAACGGCGGCCTCGGCGACGTGAGGCTCACCTTCCAGCACGAGTACCCGCGCTTCCGCAGCATTCTGCGGGAGGCCGCGTGAGCCGCGCCTGCGCTCTGGGCGTCTGCGACGGGTCCGGCTGGATCGACGACGAGGCGGCCGGCGGCGTGCGCGCCTGCCGCTGCCGCCCGCAGCTCGTCGCGTCGCGACGCGCCCGCGCGCTGTCGGCGGTGATCCCGCGCCGCTACCAGGGCGTCTCGTTCGAGCGCCCGCCGGTCACCGACATGCCGCGCCCGCAGGTGGACGTCGTGCGCGCCTACGTGCGCCGGCTCGACGAGCGGCTCGCGCAGGGTCGCGGGCTGTGGTTCTACGGCGGCGTCGGGACGGGCAAGACGACGCTCGCGATGCTCGTCTCGCGCCACGCGCTCGACGCCGGGCGCACGGTCGCGATCTATTCGCTGCCGCGCCTGCTCGCCGAGATCCGCGAGACCTACGAGAGCGACGCGCGCGGCGCCTACACGCACCTGCTCGACCGCCTCACCGAGGTGGACCTCCTGCACGTGGACGACCTCGGCGCCGAGAAGACGAGCCCCTGGGTCCTCGAGCAGCTCTACGCGATCGTGAACGCCCGCTACGAGGCCGAGCAGGCGATGCTCGTCACGACGAACCTCGAGCGCGACGCGCTGGCCGAGCAGATCGGGGAGCGGACCGTCTCGCGCCTCGAGGAGATGTGCGAGGTCTGCCCGTTGTTCGGCCGCGACCAGCGGCGTTTCGAGGCGGTCGACCAGCGCGAGGAGCGCCGGGCCGACGGCGCACCCGACCTGCGCCTGGCCTGAGCGTTTCCCCGCAGGCAGCGCCCTACACTCCTCTCGTCATGCCGAGCATCGTGATCGTGGGCGCCCAGTGGGGCGACGAGGGCAAGGGGAAGGTCGTCGACCTGCTCGCCGAGCAGGCACAGGTCGTCGCGCGCTTTCAGGGCGGCAACAACGCGGGCCACACGATCGTCCACGGCGACGACGTCTGGAAGTTCCACCTGATCCCGTCGGGGATCCTCTACCCGGGCACGACCTGCGTGATCGGCAACGGCGTCGTGATCGACCCGGGCGTGCTGATCGACGAGATCGACGAGCTGCGCGAGCGCGGCGTCGACGTGAGCAACCTCAAGATCAGCGCCAACGCGCACCTGATCATGCCCTACCACCTGATGCTCGACCACGCGGGCGAGGCGCGCCTCGGCCGGCTGCAGATCGGCACGACGAAGCGCGGCATCGGGCCGTGCTACGCCGACAAGGCGGCGCGCCTGGGCATCCGGGTGCAGGACCTGCTCGACGAGAAGATCCTCAAGAAGAAGATCATGGCCGCGCTCGAGCCCAAGCAACTCCAGCTGCGCCCGTTCGAGCGCGATCCCGCGCTCGACCTGCAGGCGATGACCGAGCAGTACATGACCTTCGGGCACCGCCTCGAGCAGCACATCGCGGACACGACCTCGATGCTCCACCACGCGCTCGACGAGGAGCGCCTCGTCGTCTTCGAGGGCGCGCAGGCCGCGCTGCTCGACATCGATCACGGGACGTATCCGTTCGTGACCTCCTCGAACCCGGTCGCGGGCGCCGCCTGCACCGGCACCGGGGTCGGGCCGCTCGACATCGACGAGGTCTGGGGCATCGCGAAGGCCTACGCGACGCGCGTCGGCGCAGGGCCGTTCCCGACCGAGCTCGAGGACGGCACCGGCGAGGAGCTGCGCTCGCGCGGCGGGGAGTTCGGCACGACGACCGGGCGCCCGCGCCGCACCGGCTGGATCGACCTCGTCGCGCTGCGCTACGCCGCGCGGATCAACAGCATGACGGCGCTCGTCATCACGAAGCTCGACGTGCTCAGCGGCTTCGACGCGCTGAAGGTCTGCACCGCCTACGAGGGCGAGGACGGTGCGGTGTTCGAGACGTTCCCCTACCACCAGACGGTCCTGCACCACGTCGCCGCCCGCTACACCGAGCTCCCGGGCTGGCAGGAGGACATCTCGCAGGCGCGCAGCGCCGACGAGCTCCCGCAGGCCACGCTCGACTACCTGCGCTTCGTCGAGGAGGCCGTCGGGGTGCCGATCGTCCTGATCGGCGTCGGGCCGGGCCGCGATCAGATCGTCTGGCTCGGCGAGCGCTCGCCGCTGCTCGCCGAAGCCGCCTGAGCGCGGTTCGGTCTACGGCCGCTCGCGCAGCTCGGCCGCCGGCACCTCGCGCACGGCGCGCGCGGGGACGCCCATCACGATCATCCGCGGCGCGACGTCGGCGGTCACGACCGCGCCCGCGGCGACGAACGCCTCCTCGCCGATCTCGATCCCGGGCAGCAGGATCGCGGCGCCCCCGATCCGGCAGTTGCGCCGCAGCGTCGCCCCGTGCAGGTCGGTGCCGCCGCGGCCGGCGGTCGGATCGTTCGTCGTCATCGCGCACGGCCCGACGAACACCCCGTCCTCGAGGATCGAGAACGCCGTGATGTACGCCTGCGACTGGATCCGCACGTCATCACCGATGATCACGTCGTTGTCGAGGCCCGTTCCGCGGCCGATGACCGTGCGCGCGCCGACGACGGCGCGTTCGCGCACGTGGGACTGGTCGCCGACGATCGTCCCGGCGCCGATCCGCGCACCCGCGAACACGACCGCCTGGGCGAGGACCCGCGCGCCGGCCTCGATGACGAGCGGACCGAGCTCGGCGCCCGAGGCCGCGGCGGACGTCGGCGCCAGCGACGGCGGCTTGCCGAGCACCGCACCGTCCTGGATCAGGACGTCGTCGCCGATCACGACGGCGTCATGGACGACGACGTTCGCGCCGAACCGGACGCCCGCGCCGACCCGCGCCGACGGGCTGAGCACGAGGCCGGGGGCGAGCGGGTCGGGCATGGCGGATACCCTAGTGCCCTCGTGCCCGCTCAGGCCCCCACACCGGCGCCCCGCGGCGCCGTTCTCGGCCTCGGGATGATCGGCCGCCACCATGCGCGCCTGCTGCAGGCCTCCCCGCGCGTGCGCTTCGCCGGCGCCGTCGATCCGGGCGGCGACCGCTACGGCGCGGTGCAGGATCCGGCGCTCGTGTTCGCCTCCGTCGCGGAGCTGCTGGCGACGGGCGCACCGGACTTCGCCGTCGTGGCGGTCCCCACCGAGGAGCACGTCGACGCGGTGCGCGCGCTCGCGGGCGCCGGGGTCAGCGTGCTCGTCGAGAAGCCCGTCGCCGCGACCGCCGCCGAGGCGCGCGAGATCATCGACCTGGTCGCGGCGGCCGGCGTCCACGGCGCCGTCGGCCATGTCGAGCGCTTCAACCCGGCGCTGCTCGAGCTGCGCCGGCGCGTGCAGGGCGGGCAGCTCGGCGAGGTGTTCCTCATCTCCACCGAGCGCGTCGGGCCGTTCCCGGACCGCGTTCGGGACGTCGGCGTGGTCAAGGACCTCGCGACGCACGACCTCGACCTCGTGCGCTGGCTCGGCGGCGCGCCAGTCGAGCGGCTCGCGGCGCAGACCCAGCACCGGATGGGCCGCGAGCACGAGGACCTCGTGCTGATCACCGGGCGGCTCGAGAGCGGCGTGAGCTTCAACTCGGTCGTCGACTGGCTCTCGCCGACGAAGGTCCGGCGGACCCGCATCCTCGGCGAGCGCGGCATGCTCGTCGCCGACACCCTGACCGCCGACCTGACGTTCTACGAGAACGGCGAGATCAGCTCCGAGTGGGGCGCCGCCCAGGCGGCACGCGGGGTCAGCGAGGGCGACATGACGCGGTACGCGCTCGCCCGGCGCGAGCCGCTGCTCGTCGAGCTCGAGACGTTCGCCGATCTCCTTGAGGGCGACGCGGCGGCCGGGGTCGTCACGCTCCAGGAGGGTCTCGAGGCCGTCGTCTCGGCCGAGGCGGTGCTCGCGAGCGCGGCCGAGGGCCGCACCGTCGTGCTCGCCGCGGAGCCGGCCTGATGCGCGCCGTCGTCGTCGCGCTCGGGAAGATCGGACTGCCGCTGGCGGTCCAGATCGCACGTGCCGGCCACGAGGTGGTCGGCTGCGACATCGACGCGCGCGTCGTGGACACCGTGAACCGCGGCCGAGCGCCGTTCCCGGGCGAGCGCGGCCTCGACGAGGCGCTCGCCACGCTCGTCCCCGGCGGGCGCCTGCGCGCCGTCAGCGATACGCGGGCCGCGGTCGCCGAGGGCGCCGACCTCGTCGTGGCGATCCCGCCGCTCGTCGTGGACGCCGATGCGCGGCCCGACTGGGCGGTGCTCGACGCGGTGGTCGCGGACATCGGCCGCGGCCTGCGCCCCGGAACGACGGTGAGCATCGAGACGACGGTGCCGGTCGGGACGACGCGCGAGCGCATCGCCCCCGCGCTCGCCGCCGCCAGCGGCCTGCGCCCCGAGGAGGACTTCTTCACGGTCTTCAGTCCCGAGCGCGTCTTCAGCGGACGCGTGCTCGCCGACCTGGCGACCTACCCGAAGCTCGTGGGCGGGCTGAGCGCCGCGGGCGAGGCGCGCGGCGCCGAGCTCTACGGATCGTTCCTCGACGCCGAGGTCCGGCCGCTCGGCTCGGCGGAGGCGGCGGAGCTGACGAAGCTCGCCGAGACGACCTACCGCGACGTGAACATCGCGTTCGCCAACGAGCTCGCGCGCTTCGCCGACCGCGCCGGCCTCGACGTCGAGCGGGTGATCGCCGCGGCCAACAGCCAGCCGTTCAGCCACATCCACGCGCCGGGCATCGCGGTCGGCGGGCACTGCATCCCCGTCTACCCGCGCTTCTACCTGCAGGGCGACCCGGGCGCCGCGCTGCCCGCCGCCGCGCGCGCGGTGAACGAGGCGATGCCCGCCTACGGCGTCGCACGGCTCGCCGAGGTCCTGGGCGACGACCTCGCCGGGCAGACGGTGCTGATCCTCGGCGTCGCCTACCGCGGCGCCGTGAAGGAGACCGCCTTCTCGGGCGCGTTCGCCGTGCGCGACGAGCTGGTCCGGCGCGGCGCGCGCGCGGTCGCCGCCGACCCGCTCTACGACGACGCCGAGCTGCGCGAGCTCGGCTTCGAGCCGTGGGACGGCGCACCCGTCGACGCCGCGATCGTCCAGGCCGACCATCCCGCCTACGCGAGCCTGGGCCCCGCGGATCTGCCGGGGGCGCGCGTCGTGCTCGACGGGCGCGCCGTGCTGGACCCGGACCCGTTCAGGCGCGCAGGCGTGCCGGTCCTGCTGCTCGGGCGCTAGTGAGTGGGCGTAGTGAGTTGGAGGTTCGGATCCAGAATGCGGGATGCATCGGTGGTTGTGGGATGCACCGGCGCGCAGCCTGGTGCGAACGAACGATTCACGACGCTAGACGGCGGTGAGCGCCGCGACGACGCGCGCGCCCGCGTGCCCGTCGCCGTAGAGGTCGGGGTGCGCGGACGGCTGCGGCAGCTCGAGCGCCGCGCGCGCGGCCGCGGGATCGAGGTCCACGAGCGTGTTCCAACCCGACTCGACGGTCTCGACCCACTCGGTCGTATCGCGCAGGGTCACGCAGCGCACCCCGGCGAGGTACGCCTCCTTCTGCACGCCGCCGGAGTCCGTGAGGACTGCGCGCGCCCGCGTCAGCAGCGCGGTGAACGCGACGTAGCCGAGTGGTGGGAGCAGTCGGACGCCCGCCGCCTCGAGGTCGCCCAGGCGCCCGGCGGCCTCCAGCCGCGCGCGGGTGCGCGGGTGCAACGGGAGCACCACCGGCCCTCGGACGCTCGTCAGCACCGCGACGAGCCGCGCAAGCCGCTCGGGGTCGTCCACGTTCCCGGCGCGGTGGGCCGTGGCGAGCACGTACCCGCCGGCGTCGACGCCTGCCTCGCGCAGCGGTCCGTCGTCCTCGGCCGCACGCGGCCGCACGAGCTGCGCGACGTCGACCATCACGTCACCGACGAGCTCGACCCGTCCGGCGACGTGCTCGCGCTCGAGGTTCGCGACCGCCACCGGCGTCGGGCAGAGCAGGAGGTCCGAGAGGTGGTCGGTGAGCACGCGGTTGAGCTCCTCGGGCATCGCCCGGTCGAACGAGCGCATGCCGGCCTCGACGTGGGCGACGGGGACGCGCGTCTGCGCCGCCGCGAGGCCGCCCGCCAGCGTCGAGTTCGTATCGCCGTAGACGAGCAGCACGTCGGGGCGCTCGGCGACCAGCAGCGGGCCGAGCGCCGCGAGCATCCGCGCCGTCTGCTCGGTGTTCGATCCCCCGCCGATCCCGAGCTCGTGCTCGGGCCGCGGGATGCCGAGCTCCTCGACGAACACGGTCGAGAGCTCGTCGTCGTAGTGCTGGCCGGTGTGCACGAGGACCTCCTCGTGCTCGGCGCGCAGGAGCCGCGAGACCGCCGCCGCCTTGACGAACTGCGGGCGGTTCCCGATGACCGTGAGGACCTTCACGCAGCGCCGACCGCGGCGTCGATCGCCGCCCGCACGCGCATCGCGACGCGCTGCGTCAGCGGGCCCGGCGTCGCGGGCAGCGTGACGTGGTCGATCGCGTGCACCGGGTGGACCTCGCGCGTCGTGGCGGCGAGGAACGCCTCGGTCGCGAACGGCAGTTCGTCGACGCTGATCGAGCGCTCGGCGACGAGGCCGGTCTCCAGGACGCGCCGGCGGGTGATCGAATCGAGCACGTGGTCGGTGAGCGGCGGCGTGACGAGCGTCTCGCCGTCGAGCGAGCAGATGAACGACTGGCGCGGACCCTCGAGCACGGCGCCGTGCGGCGTGACGAGCAGCGCCTCGTCGCCGCCCTGCTCCTGGGCCAGGCGCGTGACGAGCATGTTCGCGGCGTAGGAGAGCGACTTGATCTCGTCGAGCACCCGGGTGGGCGAGTAGCGCACGGTGGCGAGCGCAAGCGTCTCGGGCATGTCCTTCAGCGGCTCGAGCAGCAGCACGCGCCGGCCGCCGCGCGTGGCCACGAGGCGCAGGTAGCCCTCGGCGTCCGAGTCGCCGGCCGCGAGCAGCGTGGCGGCGTCGGCCGCCATGCCCTCGGCGTCGAACGGCAGGCGCAGGTTCTCGGCCGAGCGGGTCATGCGCGCGAGGTGCTCGTCGAGCGCATACGGAACGCCGCCGTAGACGCGGCAGACCTCGAACACCCCGTCTCCGCGCAGGAACCCCTCGTCCGTGACGGGGATCAGCGCCTCGTGCGCAGGAAGGATCTGGCCGTCGATGCAGGCGAGCATGGAGGCGATTCTTCCAGGTCGGCAGGCGGCGACGGTCCTTATCAACGGCTTTACCCGCCTTCAGGCTCGCGACAGAAACGGCGGCTTGAGTGACTGCATGAACATTTCCAGAGCACTGGCCGTCGGCGGCGTTCTCGCCGTCGGGGGCCTCGGCGGCGCGATCGTCGCCTCCGACCACTCATCCAACGGGACGACGACACCGACGAGCACCCAGGGCAAGCGGATCACCGCCGCGGCCACCACTCCCAGCAGCGCGACCAGTGCACGCGAGATCTACGACCACTCGATCGACTCGATCGCCTACATCGAGTCCGTCCTTCCCCAGGGCCAGGCCAGCGGCTCGGGCTTCGTCGTGGACGCGAGCGGCCTGATCGTCACGAACGCGCATGTCGTCGACGGCGCCCAGCAGGTGACCGTGAAGCTCGGCGCGAAGGGCACCACGCAGCCGGCCCAGGTCCTCGCCGCGGACACCTCGCGCGACCTCGCCCTGCTCAAGGTCGAGGGCGCGAACCTCCCCGCGCTGGAGCTCGAGCAGTCGGCGACCCCGGGCGTCGGCGACGCGACGTACGCGATCGGCAGCCCGTACGGCCTGCAGCAGTCGCTCACCACGGGCATCGTCTCGGCCCTCGACCGTGACATCCAGGCCCCGGACGGGACCGTGATCTCGGGCGTGATCCAGACCGACGCCGCGATCAACCCCGGCAACTCGGGCGGCCCGCTGATCGACGCCGAAGGCCGCGTGATCGGCGTGAACTCCCAGATCGCCAGCAAGACCGGCGGCAACGTCGGCATCGGGTTCGCGATCCCGGCCGGGACCGTCCGGCAGTTCCTCGAGGACGTGGGGAACGGTCAGACCGGCTCCGCGCAGTCCCAGGCCCCGTCGCAGGACCAGCAGCAGGGGGCTCCCGAGCAGCAGCCGGTCGACCCGTACGGCGGCCAGCAGCAGGCCGATCCGTACGCCGACCCGAGCGGCGGCCAGCAGGCCAGCCCGTACGGCGATCCGGGCGGCACGCAGGCGCCCGACCCGTACGCCACGAGCGAGCTGAGCGCAAGGCATTGACCGGCCCCCGGGGAAGACCCTGGGCGCCGGTCATGCCGAGCCTGCGACGGCCTTCCCCGCAGTCGCGTCAGCCGCCTGCGCCCGCACCGGCATCGTTCGCGACCGGTGACGGTGCGAAGACCCCGATCACGGCGCCGAGGGCGGTCGTGGCAAGCGCGGTCATCCAGCCAGGCAGCTGCTTGTCGCTCCAGCCCACCTCCACGACGAAACCGAAGAGGGCGATCACCACGATCAGGCCGAGGAGACCGACGATCGCCCACCGGTAGAACTTGGTGTCCGAGAGATACGCCGGCCGTCCACCGCCGACGGCTTGCTTCGCCTGATCAGACTTCAGGGCGGTGGCTGGGTCGTCCTGCATCGCGACCTTGAACGCCGGATCGGTCGCCAACTTCACGATGAGCGCGTCACGTGTCGGTTTCGGGCCGACGGCCTGCGCCGCGGCGTCCGACTGCAAGGCCAGCTCCGGCGTATTCCTCATGGCCTGCTCAAAGGTGGAGTCCGTCGTCACCTTCGCGATCAGCGCGTCGAGTGCTTCCTGCATGACTACCTCGCTCCCAATCGGCGGTCAGGGCTGTCCTTGGAGCCTCGCAGTGCGCGGTCGACCGGTGCAACCGTAGCCCTCACGCGGTGCGCTCCCCATCACACTGCGGAAGCCGAGGGCCGATCGCGAAGGGCAAGCAGTCCGCCGCCGGCGGGCGTTTCGGCCGATATATGCCCCCGCCAGGAATCGAACCTGGAACCTTCGGATTAAGAGTCCGCTGCTCTGCCAGTTGAGCTACAGGGGCGTGCCGGGCGGATGGAGCTGCCGGGCGCCTCGCGCGGACGCGAATGGTAGCCGCTCGCGGCGGCCGGGGCTCAGCCGCCGAGGCCGGACGAGCCGCCCGAGCTCTGCTGCTGCTGGGCGGCCGCGCTGGCGCGCAGGTTGTCGATCTGCTTGCGCTGCGCGGCGATCTGCGCCTTCACGAGCTTGCGTTTGCTCGGCGGCGAGAGGCGCAGCGCCTGCTTCTCGGCGATCGTGCTCTTGCGGGTGTCGCCGGCGAGATACGCGGTGACCGCGAGCTGCGTGTAGAGCGCCGCGTTGCCGCCGCGCCCGAGGATCACCGTCTCGAGCGCACGCACCGCCTGAGTGGGCTGGTTCAGCCCGCCGGAGCCGTAGGCGTTGACCATCAGCGACGCCACGCGGTCGTCGGGCTTCTTCGGGTCGAGTGCGATGTACTTCTCCCACGAGGCCGCCGCCTGCTGCAGGCCGGCGATGCCCTTCGACGTGTAGCGGCCGGTCGCCTGGTCGTAGCCGACGATCGACGCCTGCTGCACCTGGGCGCGGGCGAGGTCGGCCCACGCCTGCTCGTCCTTCGGGTTCGCGACCGTCTGCTTCTTGAGGTTCGCGACCTTCTTGTCGTACGTGCTGGTGCTGATGCTCGAGCCGCCGGAACCGGTGACGGCGTCGACGAGCCCACCCGGCGTGGCGCCGCCGATGCCGAACAGCACGAGGCCGCCGCCCATGAGAATGGCGAGCCCGAGGTAGATCACCTGGACGGTGCGGCGCCGTCCTCGGCCGCGCAGGTCGAACAGCATGCGGTCAGGATACGGGGGTCCGCTCGTCGGGGGCGCCAGGCTCCCCGGCGGCGGCCGGCTCGTCGTCGCCTTCGCCCTCGTCCTCGTCGTCCTCCTCCCACCAGTCCTCCCAGCGCGAGGCGATGCTGCCGCCGCGCGGGCGGAAGATCCACGCGAGCCCGATGCTCAGCTCGTAGAGCAGGACGAGCGGCGCCATCGTGACGAGCATCGTGACCGGGTCCGGTGTCGGGGTTGCGACCGCGGCCAGCACGGAGATGCCGAGGATCACGTAGCCCTGGCGGCGCCAGAGCAGCCGCGCGGTGACGACGCCGGTGCGCGTGAGCGCGAGCACGCCGACGGGGATCTGGAAGACGAGCGCCCATGATCGCCAGGAACAGGACGACGAAGCGGTAGTAGTCGCGCGCCTGGATGAGGATGTCGAACTGAGTCGTCGTTGAAGTTCTGCAGGAAGTTCGACGGCCCGCGGGAGCGCGACGAAGTACCCGAACACGACGCCCGCGGCGAACAGCACCGGGACGAGCGCCATCAGCGGCAGCGCGACCCGGCGCTCCTGGGGGTTGAACGCGGGCAGCAGGAAGGCGTAGGCCTGCCAGAGGAGGAACGGCAGCGACAGCAGCAGCGCCGCGTAGCCGGCGACCGTGAAGGTCGCGACGAACGGCTCGGCGACGCCGAGCGTGACCGGCCGGCGGCCCGTGTCCTGTCGGACGGTCTGGCGCGCGGCGCGCGCGGCCGCGCGCGCGGCCTCGGCGAGCGCGCGCCTCGGCGCGTGCAGCCTGTGCGCGGGCCGCGCCGGAGACGCCCGGCTCCTGCGGCGAGCGCCTGCGAGCGCGTCGCCGGCCCGCGTGAGCGCCGGGGCGAGCGCGCGGTCCGCGGCGCCCGACGAGCTCTCGAACCGCGCGGCCTGCTCGAGCGGGTCGTTGCCCTTGCCGGGCTGCTGGGCCTCCTCGAGCGGCGGTTGACGATCTCCAGGATCGTTCGCGTTCTGCCAGTAGCAGAACGCGAACGCGACGACGAAGAAGACGACGCACCGCGATCAGCCGCGTGCGCAGCTCGTCGAGGTGGTCGACGATGCTGAGCCGCTCCTCGTGGCCGATCGGCTGGACGACCGGCATGCGCCGCTCCCGTCAGGCGTCGGCGCGCGGGCGCTCGTCCTCGCGCGCCGGCTGCGGCGACCGGCTCGGCGGGCGCCGGCCGCGGGCTCCGGGCGGAGCGGCCTCGGCGGCGCTGACTCCGCGTGGGCTCGTCGTCGTCGCCCTTGTCCTTGCCGGTGATCGAGTCCTTGAACTCGCGCATGCCGGTGCCCGAGCTGGCGCCCGAGGCCGGGCAGGCGCTTGGGCCCGAAGATGAGCAGCACGATCACCAGGACGATGACGAGCTCGAGCGGTCCGATCGAAGGCATCCCCGGAAGCGTACCGGCGCGGGCGACGGCGGGCGCCCGCACGGCGCGTGACAGCGTGTCCGTGCGCCAGCTGGCGCCTCGTGCGAGCCGACGGCGCATCTTTTTCCGTCCAGCGGTGTTCAAGAGTCAGGAACGGCGCGCCGATGGAGCTCGGAGTCTCCGGTCCATTCGACTGATGCGCTCCGACCACGACACCCACGACGCCCACGGTCCGGCAGGTCACGCTGCCGTCCGGCCGCACGATCGAGATCGTGTACCTCGACGAGCCCGGCGACCACGCCGCTCCAGCGCCGTGGACGCGAGCCGATCACGACGCCTCGGTCGCCGAGGCCGTCGCCGACCTGACGCTCTGCGGCGCATGCGAGTGCGAGTTCGTCCAGCCCGTCGACTGGGACGAGGCCGGCCCGCGCCACTGGAAGCTCGAGCTTCGCTGCCCGAACTGCGAGTCGCAGCGGCACGGTCGTCGTCGCGGACGAGGTCGTCGATCACTACGACCTCGCGCTCGAGCGCGGCTCGGCCGAGCTCGCCCGCTCGCTGCACGAGGTCGTCGCGACGAACATCGAGGACGAGGTCGAGCGCTTCACGCACGCGCTGGACTCGGGACCTGATCCTCCCCGAAGACTTCTAGCGCGCTACGCGTAGCGGGCGACGACGCTGTCCGCGACGAGCTCGAGCGCCTCGCGCGCCGGCGCTCGCCGATCTGCGTCGGCAGCCCGGCCTTCGCCTCGGCGACGAGCACGAGCGCGCGCTCGCGCGCGGCCGTCGAGCGCGCCGGTCGCCGCGATCGCGGTCGCAGAGCGCCTCGGCCTCCTCGGGCGTCGTGATCGCGCGCAGGTCGAGCCGCGGCGAGCCGCTGCGTCGCGCTCGCGCGCGAGGATGAACGGGAGCGTGACGGTGCCGTCGAGCAGGTCCGTGCCGCGGTGCTTCCCGGTGCGCTCGGCGGGGCCCGGAGACGTCGAGCACGTCGTCGAGGATCTGGAAGGCCAGGCCGATCCGCCGCCCGAACGCGCCGAGGTCGAGCTCCGGCTCGCCGGCCTCGAGCGTCCCGAGCGCGCACGCGGCCTCGAACAGCCGCGCGGTCTTCAGCTCGCAGCGCAGCAGGTAGCGCTCGAGCGTGATCGCGGCGTCCCAGGCGTCGGCGCGCTGCAGCAGCTCGCCGCGCGCGAGCGCCGAGCACGCGTCGCTGAGCACGCGGACCGCCTCGGCTCGCCCGGCTCCGTGAGCGCCGCGAACGCGCGCGCGAAGAGCAGGTCGCCGGTCGCGATCGCCAGCGTCGCGGCCGGCGCGGGCGACGACGGTCGGACGGCCGCGGCGCAGGCTCGGCGCGCGTCGAGGACGTCGTCGTGGACGAGCGTCGCGCTGTGCACGAGCTCGACCGCCGCGCCGGCGCGCACGAGGCCGTCGGCGTCCTGCCTCGGTCGCGCGGCGCCCCGGCCGGCGAGCAGCACGAGCAGCGGCCGCAGCCGCTTGCCGCCGGCGGCGATCGTCGCGCCGCCGTGCTCGGCGAGCGGCCGCGCCGTGCCCGGCGGCGTCGGCGCGCAGGCGCTGCCTCGACGCGCTCGCAGCAGCGCCGGCACGTGCTCGCCGCCGGCGCGGACGAGCTCCGCGGTCTCGGGCGTCGCCGCTCGGCGCGTCACGCCTCGCGGCTTGCGTGCCCGCGTGGATCGCGATGATGCCGCCGGCGGTCAGCGAGGTAGCGGACGTCGTCGCAGCCCGGCCGCCGTCGAGGCGCTGGGCCAGCTCGTGCGGCCCGGGGAAGCGCTTCACCGAGTTCGGCAGGTAGGCGTAGGCGTCGGTGTCGCCGGCGAGCGCGCCCGATCAGCGGGACGACGCGGTCGAACCACGCGCGGAAGAAGGTCGAGAGCGGCGGCCGCGTCGGCGTCGTGATCTCGAGCACGACGACGTGCCCGCCGGGTCGCGCGACGCGCGTCATCTCGCGCAGGCCCGCGTCGAGGTCGGAGAAGTTGCGCGCGCCGAAGCCGACGGTGACCGCGTCGAAGCGGTCGTCCGTCGTAGGGAGCTCGAGCGCGTTCGCCCACTCCCAGGTGATGCGCGGGCTCCTTGCACGCGCGCGAGCTCGAGCATCCGCTCGGAGAAGTCCGACCCGATCACGCGAGCCGCCGGCGCCGACGCGGCCGGCGAGCTCGATCGCGAGGTCGCCGGTGCCGGTGGCGACGTCGAGCACGTCGTCGCCCGGCGCCGACCTGCGCGAGGTCCGCGGCGCGGCGGCGCCACGGTGGTGCAGGCCCGCGGTCATGACCGAGTTCATGACGGTCGTAGACGCCCGCGATGCGGTCGAACATCGCCCGGACCTGCGGCTCGTCGAGCGTGCCGCTGGCGGGGCCGTCGGGCATCGCGGGCTGGCGCGACCGGCCCGAGCTACTTGAGCGTCGGACAGGAACGTGCACCATCTCGTCGAACTGCTGCGGCGATGCTCTGCTGCAGGCTGCGCGAACGACGGCATCGGCGGCGGTCGGGTTGAGGAGCGTGCGCTCGATCGCCGGCGCCGGCAGCCGCGCGCCGATCTCGGTCAGCTCCGGACCCGGGCCGTCGTTGCCGTTCTCGCCGAACTTGTGGCAGGCGGCACAGCCGGACTGGGCGACGACCTGCTGCGCCGGCCTCGAACGTCGCGACGGCCTTCGGGCCCTGGTCGACGACGTTCTGCGGCGACCGCGATGTCGATCTGCGTCGGCGGCCCGGCCGACGGCGCCGAGGTAGGTGAGGTAGCCCATCGCGATGATCGTCGAGGATGCCCGCCGTGCGTCGCGATCGGCCGGCGCTCCGGCCGGCGCTCGGGGTTGCGGTCGTAGAACGGCAGCAGGAACAGCAGGATCATGCAGATCGTCGGGATCGCCGATCGTCGCGAGCGGGACGAGCGACGGCGGCTTGATGACCCGCAGCAGCTCGAAGAGGAAGAAGAAGTACCACTCGGGACGCGGCGTGTAGGTCGTCGTCGTCGGGTCGACCTTCGGGCCGAGCTCGGCGCCGAGGACGATCGACATGATGATGATCACGGCCATGACGACGCATCGCCATGGCGCTGTCCTTCGTGACCGCGTAGGGGAAGAACGGCTTGCCCTGCGGACTTCAGGATCCCGTACTCGCGGAGGTACTGCTCCTTCTGCTGCCTGTTCATGCGCTGACCTTCTCCTCGCGCAGGGCCTCGGGCGCCTTCGCGCGGATCCACGGCGGGGCCGTGGTGCCGAGCTTCGCGACGAGGTACAGGTGGAAGCCCATGAGCGCCGCGATCGCGCCCGGGACGAGCAGCATGTGGATCGCGTAGAAGCGCGAGAGCGTGGTCGCGCCGAAGTCCGGCCCGGCGCGCAGGAAGTCCGAGAGGTACGGGCCGACGAGCGGGCCGGTGCCGTTGATGTTCACGCCGACGACCGTCGCCCAGTAGGAGCGCTGGTCGAACGGGAGCAGGTACCCGGTGAACGACATCGTCATCGTGAGGATCAGCAGCGCGACGCCGATCACCCAGTTCAGCTCACGCGGGTACTTGTAGGCCCCGAAGAAGAACGTGCGGCCCATGTGCAGGAAGATGAGGATCACCATCACCGACGAGCCCCACTTGTGCATCCCGTGCACGAACTCGCCGAGGAAGACCTCGTTGTTGACGTAGCGGATCGACTCGTAGGCGCGCGTCGCCGATCGGGTCGTAGTACATCGCGAGCACGACGCCCGTGACGGCCTGCGAGAGGAAGGCGAACATCGTCGCCGACCCGAGCGTGTAGAACCAGTTGGTCCCCTTCGGGACCTTGCGGAACATCATCCAGCGAGCGCCGCCCGACAGCGATGTGCGCTCGTCGATCCAGCCGACGGCCGAGGCGCCCGCCTCGGCGCCGTGCTCGATCGGCGTCTGCGGGCCGTACGACCTTGCCCGGGGCGCTTGGGACGCGGCGTCAGCTCGCTGGGACGGGGATGCGGACTTTGAGCTTCGCCATGGCCTAGGTGCCCGGGATCTTCCGCATCGAGGGACGTGACGGGTACAGGTACTGGCCGACGCCGTCGAGCGGCTCACCCGGATCGCGCGGCGAGAAGCGCTGGAGCTCGCTGTTCACCGAGAAGCGCGGGCCGATCAGGACGGCGCCGCCGACGACGCGCGTGTAGAAGCGGTCGAGCGGCCGGACCGGCGGGCCGCCGGCGACCTTGCCGACGAAGTCGTACACGCCGCCGTGGCACGGGCAGATGAAGCGCTGGGCGGACTGCACGAAGTGCACCGGGCAGCCGAGGTGCATGCACGCGGTCGAGATCGCGATGTACGCGTTGTACTCGTCGCGCTCCTCGGTGTCGACGGTCGGGTTGTACTGGCGCATGAAGACCGTCGACTTGCCGACGTCGCCGATGCCGGACTCGATCGTGATCGTGCGCGGGACGTACGTGTCCGGGCCGAAGTCGTCGACCCGCCCGACCGGCTGCCACGGCTGCGTCCTGGGCCTCGAACACGGGCCCGACCGCGAACCCGACGGCCGGAAGGACGATCGCCGCCCGCGGCCACGGCGCCGGCGATCTGGGCGCTGCTCGTCATGAACCGCCGCCGCGAGACGGTCTCGCCCTCGAAGGCGCCGGGAATCGCCGCGGTCGGCGGTGTACTTGCTCTTGGGCTGCTTGCGGTCTGCCACTGAGGCTCCAACGTCGGGCGGCGGGTCCTCCGCCGCTTCCGGCGGGGAACCTTAGCGCCCGGTAAGTCTACGGTGACGGCAGGCTGGACGAGCCGTCGCGTCAGCGGGCGGACGCCACGTCGCCGCCAAGCTGGCGCGCCGCGGCTCGGAGCGCCTGCGGAGCACCCGCTTCTCCCCTGCGTGCAGCGGACTTCGCCTCCTCGAGCGCCGGATCGGCCGCCCCAGCCGATCGCGACCGCGCCGGCCTCCCACGCGGCCGCCGCGAGCTCCGGAGCGTCCTCGGCGGCGGCCTGCGCGCACAGCGCGATGACGTCGCCGAGCTCGCGGACCGCCTCGACGTCGCCGAGCTCCGCAAGCCCGGCGAGGCCGAGCGCGTAGAGCCGGTCGCCGGCGAGCAGGGCGAGGTCCGGGTCGCTCGTGTCGAGGATCCGCGAGCGACCGAGGTGCAGGAGGTGCCCCTCGACGACGGCCTCGACGACCGCCGCGATCGCCGCGGGTCGGCCCGCGGCGCGCGGGCCGGCGGCGGCCAGCGCACCGAGGCGCGGATCATCCGCCGGAACCTGCGGGCCATCCGCGCAGCAGCGCCGTCGGCCAGCAGCCCGCCCTCCTCGCGCAGCCGCGCGGCGACGCGCTCGAGCGCGCTCGCTGCTCACGCGACCTCCGCGAACGCCGCGGTCGCCGCCTCGAGCGTGCGCTCGACGTGCTCGGCCGTGTGCGCCAGCGACGGGAACCAGGCCTCGAACTGCGACGGCGGCGGGTAGACGCCGCGCGCCAGCAGCGCGCGGCACCAGGCGGCGTAGCGTTCGAGTGTCGCATGCCTGCGCGCCCGCGTAGTCGCGGACCGGCTCGTCGGTGAAGAAGACGGTCAGCAGCCCGGTGATGCTCGCGACCTGGACCGGCGATCCGGCACCCGCCGCGGCCTCGCGCAGCCCGTCCGCGAGCGCGGTCGTCGTCGCGTGGAGGCGCAGGTACGCCTGCTCGTCGAGCTGCGCGAGCGTCGCCAGCGCCGCGGCGACCGCCAGCGGATTGCCGCTGAGCGTGCCCGCCTGGTAGACGTCGCCGGCGGGCGCGATGAGCTCCATCAGCTCGCGCGAGCCGCCGTACGCCGCGGCGGGCAGGCCGCCGCCGACGATCTTCCCGAGCACCGTGAGGTCCGGGACGACGCCGGTGAGCTCCTGCGCGCCGCCGGGCGCGACGCGGAGCCCGCTGATGACCTCGTCGAAGACGAGCAGCGCGCCGGTCGCGCTCGCGCGCTCGCGCAGCAGCTCGAGGAAGCCCTCGAGCGGCGGGACGAGGCCCATGTTCGCCGGGATAGGGCTCGGCGAGGATCGCGGCGAACTCGTGCTCGCTCGCGTCGCCGCGCACGAGCGCCTCGCGGTCGTTCCACGGGACGATCACGGTGTTCGCCGTGGCGCGCCGCGGGAACACCGGGGCTCGACGGGATCGCCTGGGTCGCCAGGCCGCTGCCGGCCTGCGGCGAGCAGCCCGTCGACGTGGCCGTGGTAGGCGCCCGCGAACTTCAGGAGCTTCTCGCGCCCGGTGGCCGCGCGGGCCAGGCGGATCGCGCTCATCGCCGCCTCGGTGCCGGAGCTCGTCATGCGCAGCATCTCGATGCCGGGGACGCGGCGGTGACCTCCTCGGCGAGCTCGACCTCGCCCGCGGTCGGTGCGCCGAACGTCGTCCCGGCGCGGCGCGCCGTCCTCGATCGCGGCGACGACCGCGGGTTGCGCGTGCCCGAGGATCAGCGGGCCCCAGGAGCAGACGTAGTCGACGTACGTGTTGCCGTCGACGTCGGTGAGCTCGGCGCCGGCGCCGCGCTCGATGAACAGCGGGTCGCGGCCGATCGCGCGCATCGCGCGCACCGGGGAGTTCACGCCGCCCGGCAGGTACTGCAGCGCCCGTGCGTAGAGCTCCTCCGAGCGCGTGTCGCGCAGCGAGACGGTCACGGTCAGACGCCCGCGTGCTCGCGTTCCCACGCGCGGAAGTCGTCCGTGAAGTACAGGAGCCGGATCTTCTTGAACTCGGTGCTCGAGTAGAGGGTCGCGCGGTCCTCGATCGGGAACGCATCGGCGATCGCGTCGAGGATCGCGTCGCACTCCTCCTTCGACCGCCCGTGGGCCATCGTGAAGATCTGGTAGGGCCAGTCCTCGTACGTCGGGCGTTGATAGCAGTGGGAGATCCCGCGGAAGGCGGCCATCTGCGGGCCGATCTCGAGGATCCGGTCCTCCGGGACCTGCCAGACGCCCATGCCGTTCGCCGAGAAGCCCGCGCGGCGGTGGAACAGGATCGCGGCGACGCGGCGCAGGAGCCCGCGCTCGCGCATGCCCTCGAGGTGGGCGAGCAGCTCGGGCACCGTGACCCCGAGCTCGGCGGCGGACGGCGCCCACGGCTCGGGAACGACGGGCAGGTCTCCCTGGGTCGCGCGGATGACGTCCTTGTCGAACTCGTCGTAGGGCCGGCGCTCGAGCTCGATCGGCATGGCGGCGACCCCCTGCGACGCGAGCGCCCGGGTGTCGCCCTCCATCTCGAGGTCCATCCGGATCTTGAAGAGCTTCAGCGTCGGGAGCTGGCGGATCGACTCGGCACCGGTGAGCTCCCGGAGCACGTCGAGCGTGCCCTGCAGGCCGAGCTTCGAGTCCTCCTCGGTCGCGAGCGTGAACCACATGTTGAACTCGTGGTTGCGCAGGTAGTTGTGCGAGACGCCGGGGTGGGCGTTGATGATCTTCGCCGCGCGCCACGGGTGCTCGGGGTCGACCTTCGCGGCGACGAGCATCGAGTCGTAGCCGAGCGCGCGCGTGTCGTAGATCGGCGTGATCTGGCGGATGATCCGGTCGGCGAGCAGGCGCTGCAGGTCGGCGAGCACCTGCTCCTCGGTGATGCCCGCCTCGGCGGCGACCTTCGCGTACGGGCGCGGGTCGAGCGGGAACGACCCCTGCATGAGGTTCAGCAGCCTGCGGTCGAGATCGCTGAGCGGCACCGCGGCGCCGTCCTTGCGACTGCGGGTCTTCGGGGTGGCGGTCACGTCCTGAAGCCATCGGGCGGCGTCCTTCGCGTGGTAGCTGATGACGATGTCGGCGCCGGCGCGGCGGATCGCGGTGAGCGTCTCGAGCACGGCGGCCCGCTCGTCGAGCCAGCCCGGCCTGCGGCGGCGGCCTTCACCATCGCATACTCGCCGCTCACGTTGTACGCGGCGATCGGCAGCGTCGTGGCATCGGCGAACGCGCCGGATCACGTCGAGATATGGCAGCGCCGGCTTGACCATCACGAGGTCCGCGCCCTCGTCGACGTCGAGCAGCGCCTCGCGCACCGCCTCGCGCGCCGTTGCCCGGGATCCATCTGGTAGCCGCGACGGTCGCCGAACGCGGGCGTCGAATCCGCGGCCTCGCGGAACGGCCCGTAGAACGCGGACGCGAACTTCGCGCTGTAGGCGAGGATCGGCACGTCGCCGAAGTCCGTCCTCGTCGAGCGCGGCGCGGATCGCGCCGACGCGCCCGTCCATCATGTCGCTCGGCGCGATGATGTCGGCGCCGGCGCGCGCCTGGCTGACCGCAGTCCGGGCGAGCAGCTCGAGCGTCGCGTCGTTGTCGACCGCGCCGTCCTCGCGCAACAGCCCGCAGTGCCCGTGGCTCGTGTACTCGCAGAGGCACAGGTCGACGATCACGAGCAGGTCCGGGTGCGCGGCGCGGATCGCGCGGATCGGCCTCCTGCACGATGCCCTCGTCGTCCCAGGCGCCCGAGCCCTCCTCGTCCTTCTCCGCGGGGATGCCGAACAGCAGGACGGCGGGGATCCCGAGCGCGGCGACCTCCCCGGCCTCGGCGACCGCGCCCGCGACCGAGAAGCGCGAGATTCCCGGCATCGACGCGATCGGCGGCGGGCGCCCCGATGCCCTCCTCGACGAAGATCGGCATCACGAGGTCCCCGGCGGTGAGCCGGGTCTCGCGCACGAGGTCGCGCAGGACCGGCGTGCGGCGCAGGCGCCGCAGGCGCGTGGCGGGAAAGGCCATCACCCGCAATGGTAGGGCGGGGTCGCGGCCGCGCGGGACCTACCGCGCGAGGCGGCGCGCCGCCGCGCGCGCGATCGCCCCGTAGGCGAGTGCCAGCACGAGCAGGTGCGCGAGGTCGGCGGCCAGGCCGCCGCCGCCGGAGAGCGCGGTGTCGAGCGCGTCGAGCGCGGGCTTGAACGGGAACACCGCGGAGAGCCCCGCGATGACGTCGTAGAGCGCGCCGCGAGACCGCGTTCTCCGGCACGATCGCCAGGAACGCGAGCGGGAGCGCCAGCACGAACGCCAGGAGCGAGGCGGCCTGGACCTCGCGCGCGAGCACTCCGAGCGCGACGCCGAGCGCGCCGAACGCCAGCGCCGCCCGCCGCGAGCGCGAGCGCCCAGAGCGGCGCCCGTCCCCAGTCGAGCGGCACGAAGATCCCGACGACCGCGAGAGCACGAGCGCCACGAGCAGCCCGCAGGCACCGGCGAGCAGCGCCTTCTCGGCGAGCAGTCCGCTCGGCGAGACGAGCCCGCGCACGAGGCGCGCGAACGTGTGCTCCTGGCGCTCGAGCGCCAGCAGCCCCGCGCCGAGCAGGAGCGTCACGAGCATCAGCGAGATCGATCGCGGCGATCGCGACGGCGAACGTCTCGAGCGGCGTGTCGCGACCGTCGAGCACGACCCGCTTGACCTTCAGCGGCTCGGCGACGGCGGCCGAGCACCTGGTCGGAGAGGTCGAGGTTCGCGATCGCGAGGCCCGCGAACGACGAGACGCGCTCGAGCTCAGCGCGCTGCGTGCTGCGCGGCGGCAGGTCGCCGAGCGTCGCGTCGACGATCTCCTTGGAGCGCTGGAGGCCGAGGACGTCGAACCCGCGTCCGAGCACGGAGAACTGCCCGCCGCGCAGCAGGACGTCGAGGTACTTCGCCGACGAGCTCGGTCAGGCGGTCGGTCAGCGCCCGGTTCGCGTCCGCGATCCGCGAGTCGATGAGCGACTCGACGTAGCGCGCCTTCAGCGGGTCCGAGGCGTTGAAGAGCGACCTCGATCTCCGGCGGCGGCGCGCCGGTGAGGTTGACCGCCGACTCGAGCCGGCTCGTCACGTCCGCGGGAATGATGATCGCGCCGAGCACCTCGCCGTCCTCGACCTTCTGCAGGGCCTCGGCCCGTGAGGAGACGTTCACGGCGTCGAGCTGGCGGAAGAGCTCGTTCGCGTAGCGCGAGGCGTCCACGGTCTGCGAGCCGATCTGCAGCGACCGGGCGTCGTTCGGGATCTCGTTGAGCACCGCGATCTTCGGCGCGTCGGGGCCGCGCGAGAGCGCCAGGCCGATGAGCAGCGCGACGATCGCCGGGTAGAGGACGAGCACGCCGACGAGCAGCGGCGAGCGCCGCAGGATCCGCAGGTCCTTGCGCGAGCAGCCAGCGCATCAGTGGCCCTCGCCTCGAGGAAGCGCACGACCGCGGTCTCGAGATCCTCGCCGTCCACCCCGGCCCCGCCGGCCACGGCGAGCTGCGCAGGCGTCCCGTCGAAGAGCACCTCGCCGTCGGCGAGCACGAGGATCCGATCGGCGTGCCGCTGCGGCCTCGGCGACGTCGTGCGTCGTGAAGACGACCGCGATGCCCTCCGCCGCGAGGCGCTCGGCGACCGCCCAGAGCCGTGCGCGCTGGCGCGGGTCGAGCGCGGCGGAGGGCTCGTCGAGCAGCAGCGACCGACGGGCCGGCGAGCAGACCGACCGCGACGTTCACGCGCTGGCGGTTGCCGCCGGAGAGCTCGGCCACCGGGTCGCTCGCGCGTTCGCGCAGCCCCGTGAGGTCGAGCATCCGGTCGACCGCCTCCTCGACGTCCGCGACCCGCTCGAGGCGTGCGAACAGGCGCAGGTTCTCGGTGACCGTGAGGCGCCCGTAGATCGAGAGCTGCTGCGGCACCCAGCCGACGCCGGGCCCGTCCGGGCGCTCGACGTCCCCGTCGTCGGCCGCTGCGCCCCGGCGAGGATCTCCAGCAGCGTCGTCTTCCCGGCGCCGTTCGGCCCGATGATCGCGAGGGTCTCGCCGGCGCCGGCAGCTCGAGCGACACGCCGCGCAGGGCCTCGCGATCGCCGAAGCGCTTGCGCACCCCGGTGCGCCCGCAGGACGGGCGCGGGCGCGGTCGTGGCGGGTGCGGGCGGCACGGCGTGGAGGCTATCCGCGAGACTCCCGGCCGTGAGCCGCGGACCCGTGCACGCATCCTGTTCGTCGGCGACCTCGTCGGCGGTCTCGGGCGCCGCACGCTGCTCGGCCTGCTGCCGCGGCCTGCGCGAGCGCTTCGCGCCGACGTTCGTCGTCGTCAACGGCGAGAACGTCGCCGGCGGGCTCGGGATCACGCCGAAGCTCGCCGACGAGCTGTTCGCCGCCGGCGTGGACGTCGATCACGCTCGGCAACCACGCCTACCACCGGCGCGAGATCTTCGCCGTACCTCGACCGCGACGACGCGCATCGTGCGTCCCGCGAACTACCTGCGGGCGCAGCCGGGCCACGGCACGTGCATCGTCGAGGCCGGCGGCGTGCGCCTCGGCGTCGTGAACCTGTCGGGCAACGTGTTCCTGCGCGCCGGGCACCCGGCGTTCCCGGAGGCCGATGCGGCCGTGAACGCGCTCGTCGAAGGCCGGCTGCGACCAGATCCTCGTCGACATGCACGCCGAGGCCACGAGCGAGAAGGTCGCGATGGGCTGGCACCTGGACGGCCGCGTCACCGCCGTCGTCGGGACGCACACGCACGTCCCGACCGCCGACGCGCGGGTCCTCCCGGGCGGGACGGCCTACATCACGGACGTCGGGATGACCGGCGCCGCGCGGCGGGGTGATCGGCGTGAAGAAGGAGCAGGCGATCGAGTCGCTCGTGACGCAGATGCACGTGCGCTTCGACACGCCGAGGACGACCCGTGGCTGAACGCCGTGCTCATCCGGTGCTCGGAGCCGCGACGGGCGTCGGCGATCGAGCAGGTGCTGCTGCCGTTTCGGTCCCGCCGGCGCCGTGAGCGGCTCGTCGGCCGGCAGCCGCCCGAGGAACGCGATCAGCGCCATCGGGACGACCCACACGAGGTAGAGGTAGAACCAGTAGGTCGTCGCGAGCTGCATCGCGACGAGGATCGCTCCCGCGAGCGCCGCGAGCCCGACGACGTCGTCGCGCCGCGGCACGAACGCGACACCCGACCGCGAGCACGACGGCCGCCGCCTGGACGACGTGCTGCGCGATCGTCCAGCCGCCGCCGTAGAAGCCCCAGACCGAGAACGGGGCGTCGCGGCCGGCCTGGTAGCCGATCGTGCGGTCCCAGAACGTCCGCGGGTCGGTCTTCGCGAGCACGAGCGCCGCGCCGAAGGCCACCACGATCGCCGCGCCCGCGACGAACAGCGCGAGGTTCCTCCATCGCGTTCGCGACGGCGCGCCGCGCCAGCCGTGCGAAGGCCAGCAGCGGCATCAGCGCGAGCGGCGCGAACTTCGTGAGTCCCGCGGCCATGCCGAGGGCGCCGCGTGCGAACGGGGCGCCGGTGCACCTAGATCGCCGCGAGCACGAGCGCCGCGGGCAGCGCATCGTTCGTCCCCGAGTTCGTCGCGTAGATCGTGAACGGGAACGTCACCCACGCGTAGGCGAGCACGACGCCCAGGCTGGTGCCGCGCATGCGCCTGCCGATGAGGAACAGCAGCACGACGCACGCGACGTCGAACACCCCGGCGGCGGCGTGCGCGGCGGCAGGTCGTCCCAGCGCCCGTGCCACGGCCAGACGAGCTCGAAGGGGACGTACGCGAGGTAGAGCAGCGGGCCGTACGTGTCGCCCGTGGGCGTTGTCCGTACGGGAACGCGCCGTACAGCTCACGCCCGTGCGCGAGCTTGTCGGCGCCGATGACGCCCGAGTAGCCGACGTCGATGACGTTGCCGTCGACGATGTTCAGGCCGATGCGAAAGCCGATCAGGAAGAGCGTCGCGACCGCGAGCCAGCGCCACGGGACGAGCAGGCGCAGCGGCTCCGCGGGGCGCGCGGGATCGCGCGCCGCAGCCCGATCCACAGCAGGCGCGCGAGCGAGATAGACGAGCAGCGGACGCGCTGAGCGGGACGGACAGGCCGAGGTTCGCGTCGTTGAAGAACGCGAGCGACACGCTGAACCCGACGAGCGCGAGCAGGTCCGGTGCAGCAGCGCAGCGGCCGGCGGAAGTCGAGGAACGGCAGCGACGAACAGCACGCAGAGCGTGACCCAGATCCACGGCGAGTTCACCGAGCGCCCGAACGCCCCCGGGTAGCCGCGCGCCATCCCCCACGCGACCTGGAACCCGGTCCACGCCTCGGTGACCCGGCCGGTGGACGAGTCGACGAACACCTCGCCGATCTGCGTGCTCCGCGCGGGCTTCGGCGGCTCGCTGAAGATCGTGATCTTCCAGCGCCCGTCCTCGCGCAGCGCGGTGATGCTCGCTCCGGGGTTGCGGCGCAGCACGGCGGCGATCTTCGGGACCGCGCGCGCGGCGGCCTTCGCCTCAGCGGCGGTGACCTGGCCCTGGCGCGCGCCGGGAACGGGCGTCGTGAGCGGCCCGGTCGGGCCCGTGGCGATCGGGCCCGTTGCGGCCGGAGCCGCCGGCGCGACGAGCAGGACGGCGAGGACGGGGCGGCGGCGAGCAGCGCCGCGCGCCTCACCGACCGAAGCTCCAGAGCTTGTTGACGAGGAAGCTCAGCGGCGTGACGGCGACGATCGCGATCGCCTGCGCCGGGACCTCCGCCATGCCGGCGCCCTCGACGAGCAGCGTGAGGAGGCCGAGACCGACGACGAACGCCGCGACGCTCACCGCGAGGAACCGCGCCGCCTGGTGGTGGGCACGCCCGGAGGGGTCGCTCGTGGGCGCGGAACGTCCAGCGCCGGTTCCAGAGGAAGTTGTTCGATGACGGCGACGAGGAACGCCAGGAGTCGCGGCGACCTGGTAGCCGACCCCGGCGCCATGGACCGCGAGCGCGAAGACCGCGAGGTTCACGACGTACCCGCTCAGCCCGACGAGCGCGAAGCGCAGCAGCTGCAGCCATGCGTCGCGGCCTCCGGATCCCGGCACGAACACGCCGGCCCAGGGGCACGGCGGTGGCTGCGGACGACGGCGGCCTCGTCGGTCATCGCACGCCCAGGCTACCGCCCGGTCAGCGCAGCGAGCGCAGCCCCTCGTGCTTCTGCGCCGCCCGGCGACGGCCGCCGAGCAGCAGCCAGGCGAAGAACCCGGCCGAGACGAGCGCCACGGGCGGTGCCGCGATCGCGAGCACGGCGAGCATGATCGCCACCGCCTCGGCGTACACCGGCAGGTGGGCCCGGGCCTCGTCGTCGAGCCTCCGGCCGGCGCGCGCGAGCAGCTCACGCGAGGCCGTGCCCGCGAGCCATGCCCCGGCCAGGCCGGCCGGGATCCCCGGCCACCAGGTGTAGCCGTCGTCGGCGAGCACGCTGCTGAACAGCAGCGCGCCCATCCCGAGCCCGATGCCCTGCAGCGCGGCCGCGAGCGGTGGGCGCGCGGCGATCTCGTTGCGCAGGATGAGCGCGACGAGGCCGGCGAGCAGCGAGCGCGATGAGCCACCACGAGGGACTCCATGAACGCGAAGTCCGTGCGCTCGAAGTCCACGAGCACGTTCCCGCTGCGCAGCGCCGCAGGCGACGATCGCGGGCAGGAACGGGCGGATGCCGGCGGCCTGTGACAGGCCGAGGCCCTGGAGGATGTCGAGCAGCAGCTTCATCGGCGTCGGGTACCGTGCGAGCGGCATGACTGTAGAGGACAGGGGCGGCGGCGCCCGCGGCGAACACCGGCGCATGGACGCTCGGAGCGGCGGGTCCGCCGCACGCGACATCGAGCGCTACGCGGGGCTGTTCGCCTCGCGCACGCGCGTCATGACCTCGTCGGCGATGCGCGACCTGATGGCGATCACCGAGCGCCCCGACGTCATCTCGCTCGCCGGCGGTCTGCCCGACACCTCGACGTTCCCGGCCGAGACGCTGGCGGCGGTGATGGCGCGCGTCGCCGCGGACTCCTCGGCGCGCGCGCTGCAGTACGGACCGACCGAGGGCATGCTCGCGACGCGCGAGACGATCGCGCGGTGATGGCCGCCGAGGGCGCCGACGTGCGACCCCGGCGACGTGATCGTCACGACCGGCGGGCAGCAGGTCATCGACCTCGTCTGCAAGACGCTGCATCGACCCCGGCGACGTGATCGTCGCCGAGGGCCCGACGTACCCGGGCGCCGTCCCGACCTTCTCCGCCTATCAGGCCGACGTCGTGCAGATCGGGATGGACGCGGACGGCATGCGCGTCGACGAGCTCGAGGAGACGCTCGACCGCCTCGACCGCGAGGGGCGCCGGCCGAAGTTCATCTACACGGTCCCGACCTTCCAGAACCCGGCCGGCGTGACGCTGTCGCTGCCGCGGCGCCGGCGGCTCGTCGAGGTCGCGCACGAGCGCGAGCTGATCGTGCTCGAGGACGATCCGTACGGCCTGCTGCGCTTCGAGGGCGAGCCGCTGCCGACGCTGCTCGAGCTCGACGGCGGCGCGTTCGTCGTCTATGCCGGGACCTTCTCGAAGATCCTCTCGCCCGGCCTGCGCCTCGGCTGGGCGGTCGCACCGCGGCCGCGTGCTCGAGAAGCTGAACCTCGGCGCGCAGGAGTCCACGCTCTGCCCGTCCTCGTTCACGCAGATGTTCGTGAACGCCTACGTCGCGGACGGCGGCACTGGGAGCGCGTACGTCGCGCGGCTGCGCGAGCTCTACCGCGGGCGGCGTGACGCGATGCTCGCCGCGCTCGCCGAGCACCTGCCGCCCGAGGCCCACTGGACGCGCCCACAGGGCGGGCTGTTCGTGTGGGCGACGCTCCCCGACTACCTCGACACGACGGACCTGCTGGCGCTCGCCCTGTCGCACAACGTGGCCTTCGTCCCCGGGCGCGCCGCGTACCTCGACGGCCGCGGGCGCTCGTCGCTGCGGCTGAACTTCTCCGGGGTCGGCGAGGACGACATCCGCGAGGGCGTGCGCCCGGATCGGCGCGGTCGTGCGCGAGCAGCTCGAGCTCTACGGTACGCTCACCGGCCATCCCGCACAGGAGCGCACAGCGGAGCGCCCGCGTGAGGACGAACGGCTCGCCGACGTGCTCGCCCTCCCGCGCCGTCCCGCGGACGACGCGCCAGCGCGA
Organism: uncultured Actinomycetes bacterium; assembly: GCA_963787935.1. GTDB lineage: Bacteria > Actinomycetota > Thermoleophilia > Solirubrobacterales > Solirubrobacteraceae > F1-60-MAGs163. The sequence goes on from CAWBEV010000004.1 coordinate 251,624, forward strand.
CGCCCGATGAGCAGCCCGTTGCGCGTCGCGGTGCTGCAGGGCGGGCGCTCGCTCGAGCGCCAGGTCTCGCTCGTCTCCGGCGCGCGCGTCGCGCACGCGCTCGAGCGCCGCGGGCATGTCGCGATCGGCATCGACGTCGGGCACGACCTCGTCACGCGCCTTCGCGAGGCCCGGCCGGACGTCGTGTTCGTCGCGCTGCACGGCAAGGACGGCGAGGACGGGACGGTGCAGGAGCTGCTCGAGGCGCTCGGCCTCCCGTACACCGGGGCGCCGCCCGCGGGCTGCGCGCGCTCGCTGGGACAAGGTGCTCGCCAAGGAGCTGATGCGCGCCGCCGGAATTCCGACGCCCGACGCGCTCGTCTTCAGCGAGACGACGCTCTCAAGGAGCTCGGGGCGGCCGACGCGCTCGGCGCGGTCGGCGAGCGGCTCGGCTTCCCCGTCGTCGTGAAGCCGGCCTGCCGGCGGGAGCGCCCTCGGCGTCCGCTTCGCCGCGTCGCTCCGGCGAGGTCCCGGCGGCGCTGATCGCCGCGTTCTCGTACGACGGACAAGGTGCTCATCGAGCGGCACGTCGCGGGTCGCGAGCTCGCCGTCTCGGTGCTCGGCGGCGACGGCGCTGCCGATCGTCGAGGCGATCCCGCACGCCGAGGACTTCTACGACTTCGAGGCGCGCTACACGATCGGCCGCACGCAGCTGCACTGCCCGGCCGAGATCGGCGACCCGCTCACGACCGCCGCCGCCGAGCTCGGCGAGCGCGTCTTCGAGCTGCTCGGCCTGGCGGGCGTGCGCGCGCGTCGACCTCCTGCTCGAGGAGGCGACGGACGAGCTCTGGGTGCTCGAGGCGAACGCGATCCCGGGCCTCACCGAGACGAGCCTGCTCCCGCAGGCCGCCGAGGCCGCGGGCATCGGGTTCGACGAACTGATCGAGCGCGTCGCGCGCAGCGCGCTGGGCTGAGCCCGAGCACGCGTCGGTCAGCTGTCGCCGGCGAAGTCCTCCGGCGAGACCTCGTCGAGGAACTCCTTGAAGCGGTCCACGACCTCCTCGGTGTCCTCGACGTCGTGCTCGAACTCGATCGCCGACTCCGCGATGACCTCCTCGGCGGCGAAGATCGGCGCCCCGGCGCGGACCGCGAGCGCCAGCGCGTCGCTCGGGCGCGAGTCGATCTCGATCTCCTTGCCGTCCACCGCGAGCGTGACGGTCGCGAAGAACGTGTTGTCGCGCAGCTCGGTCACCGCGACCTGCAGGCACTTCGCCTCGAGCTCGCCGAGCACGTCCACCATCAGGTCGTGGGTCATCGGGCGCGGCGTCGATGGCGCCCTGGAGCTTCATGAGGATCGCGGCCGCCTCCGGATGCCCGATCCAGATCGGCAGGAACTTGTTGCTGTCGACGGTCTTGAGCAGCACGATCGGCTGCTTGCCGACCATGTCGAAGCTGACGCCGTAGATCACCATTTCCTGCACGGGCTGCTCCCGGTGGCTCGGGGGGTCGTCCTGGCCCGCAGCATAGCCCGCGCGGCGGGGCCGGCCACCGTGTTCAGGGTGCGGGCTCCTCGACGTCCCGATCCTCCGGCTCGTCCGCGCGCACGTTCAGCTCGCACTCATGGCGGAGGGAGGCGAGCGTCACGAGATCGCCGAGCGGCTCTCGATCTCCGATGAGACCGTTCGCCCCCCGCCGTCACCGCCGGCGCAGGACGACGCTGCGCCGGTTGCCCGCCGCGTCGCGCAGGATGAGTCGCACCCCGCGCCGCGCCGCGCCGGCGAGCCACGCCGGAACCGTCACGCGGACCGTGCCCGCCCGCAGCCTCCAGCGCGCGCGGCGTCGTCCGGAGCGCGCCGTCAGCGTCGCGGGCTCCGACAGCACGAAGCTCAGACGCCGTCCCCTGAGCCGCAACCGGCGCACCGTCGGCGCACGCCGGTCCACCGCTCCGGGTCCCAGTCCGGTCGGCGGGTCGGTTCCGGACGTCGCCGGATCGAGCACACCGACGACGCCGGAGCGGGCGAACCAGACACGCCCGCCGGGCCCGGCCGTCACGGCGCTCGGCTGCCAGTAGGGGTTGCTCTGGTGAGCGAAGAGCGTGAGCTCCCCCTGCGGCGTGATGCGCCCGAGGCTCCGCGCGCCGCGCGCGGCGAACCACAGCGCGCCGTCGGGGCCGACGTCGATGCCCTGGGGTGCGCTCCCCGGCGCGAGCGGGAACTCGCTGACCTGCCCCTGCGGGGTGATGCGCCCGATCCGGCTGCCGAACAGCTCGGTGAACCAGAGGTTCCCGTCGGGACCGGCGACGATCGACTGCGGGACCGAGCCCGGGCTGATCCCCGCCTCGTACTCGGTGACCTGACCCTGCGGGGTGATGCGCCCGATCGCACCGCGCAGCTCCGTGAACCAGACGTTGCCGTCCGGTCCTGCGGTGATGCCCCCGAACCGCCCGAGCGGCAGCAGGTCGTCGGGCGTCACCACCGGCGCGTCCGTGATGCCCTCGGTGAACTCGGCCACCTGGCCCTGCGGCGTGATCCGCCCGATCGTGGCCGCGAGCTCCGTGAACCAGAGGTTGCCGTCCGGACCGCGCGTGATCGACGGCGGCTGCACGGCGCTCAGGTCGGAGAGCGAGGCGAGCTCTCCCAGGAACCCGGTGATGCCGTCCGAGAACACCGTCGTCTGCCCCTGCGTCGTCATCCGCCCGACGCGACCGCCGAGCGTCACGAACCAGATGTTCGCGTCGGGCCCGATCGCGACGCCGCCGGGGAGCCCCCACGGGTCGGCCGGGTCGCCGAACGGCATCTCGGTGACCTGCCCCTGCGGCGTGATCCGCCCGATCGCGTGGTTCGCGTACTCGGCGAACCAGACGTTCCCGTCGGGCCCCTGGACGAGGTCCGGGATCGGGCACTCGTTGCTGATCCCCGAGGTGAACTCGGTCGGCCTGACGATCTGCGTCTGCGCAGCGCCGGCGGTCGGCGCGGAGACGAGCAACGCACCCAGCGCTGCCGCCAGGACCGGGACACGCCGCATCGCGACGGGCATCCGCATCGCGCCATGCTCGCCTGCCCGGGCGGAGCGGTCAACCCGGCGGGCGCGATGGGCGATCCAGGACTCGAACCTGGGACCTCTTCCTTATCAGAGAAGCGCTCTAACCGACTGAGCTAATCGCCCGCGCGGCCCGGCAGTGTAGCGCGCTGCCGCGGGCTCAGGCGGGCGCGAGCCGCCGCACGCGGCGGGCCAGCGCCTCGGCCTCGGCGGCGTCCTCGACGGCGAACTCGACCTTGTAGCCGGTGCCCCGCGGGCGCACCTTCACGTCGCGCCCGAAGGCCTCGCCGAGCCGTTCGGCGATCTCACCACAGGCGGCCTCCTGGTCGGGGTGCAGGCGGCGGCTCCGAGCGCTCGACGGCCGCGCCGCGCCGGCGGTCCGGGCGCGGTCCTCGAGGACTCGCACCGACCAGCCGCCGTCCACCGCGGCACGCGCGAGCGTCCGGCGGTCGGCGTGGTCCTCGGCCAGCAGCAGCGCGCGGCCGTGGCCCTCGGTGAGGTCGCCCGACTCGAGCAGCGCGAGTGCCTCGTCCGGGAGGTCGAGCAGGCGCAGGAGATTCGAGATCGCAACGCGGCTGCGGCCGACCCGGCGGCCGACCTCCTCGCGCGTGAGCCCGAGCTCCTCGACGAGCGCCGCGACCGCGCGCGCCTCCTCGACCGGGTTGAGGTCCTCGCGCGCCATGTTCTCGACGATCGCCACCTCGAGCGAGGTCGCGTCGTCGCGCTGCTCGACGATCCCCGGGATCGTCGCGAGTCCCGCCCGCTGGGCGGCGCGCCAGCGTCGCTCGCCGGCGACGAGCTCGTAGCGCCCGCCGGGAACCGGCCGCACGAGCACCGGCTGCAGCACGCCGTTCTCGGCCAGCGAGGCGGCGAGGGCCTCGAGCGCCTCCTCGTCGAATCGCCGGCGCGGCTGCGCGGGGTTCGGCTCGACGAGCTCGAGGGCGATCTCGCGCAGCTCCGGCCGGTCGCCGTGCTGCCCGGACACCTGCAGAATCGCGGCGAGGCCGCGTCCCATGCCGCGTTCAGCCACGGGCGGCCACCTCCTTGGCAAGCTCGAAGTACGCCTCCGAGCCCGCGCAGTGCGGGTCGTGATGGATGACCGCGCGACCGTAGCTCGGCGCCTCGCCGATCCGGACGTTGCGCGGGATGACGGTGTCGAAGACGAGCTCGGGGAAATGCCGGCGAACCTCGTCCTCGACATCGCGCGCCAGGCGCGTGCGCCCGTCGTGCATGGTGAGCAGGAAACCGGAGACCGCCAGCCGCGGGTTCAGCTCGCGCTGGATGAGGCTGAGCGTCTCGAGCAGTCCGGCCAGGCCCTCGAGCGCGAAGTACTCGGTCTGCACCGGGACGATCACGCGGTCGGCGGCCACGAGCGCGTTGATCGTGAGCGGGCCGAGCGACGGCGGGCAGTCGAGAAGCACGAACGCGGCATCGGCGCGCAGCGGCTCGAGTGCATCCCGCAGGCGCGTCTCGAAACCCGGCTCGCGCGGCAGCTCGAGGTTCGCGGCGGCGAGATCCGGGTTCGCCGGCAGCAGGCGCAGGTTCGGGACGACGGTGTCGAGCAGCGCCTCGGGCGCGCTCGCGCGCCCGGCGAGCACGTCGTACGTGCTCGGTTCGCTCGTCTTCGGGAAGCCCAGCCCGACCGTGGCGTTCGCCTGCGCATCGACGTCCACGAGGATCGTCGGCTCGCCGGCCTCGGCGATGCACGCCGCCACGTTCACCGCGGTCGTCGTCTTCCCGACCCCGCCCTTCTGGTTCGCGATGGCGTAGATCGTCCCCATGCCGACCGGCACGCTAGCGGCGAGCCCGGTCGGAGCGGCCCCGTGTCGTTCGCCTCCGAACCAACCCTCAGGCTCCCGCTGAGGCTCGGAATGGTCGTTTGCGGGCCATTCCCGGGCGTCGAGGGTACGTGGTGGGCGTGACCCCCACCTTCGAGCTGACGTCGAGGTGGCGCAGGTGGGCGCCGACGATCGTCCCGGGCTCGACCGGCAGCGCGAGCGGCGGGCTCATGCCGAGCGCTTCGGCGGCGACGACCGCATCGGCCTCCTCTCCGGGATCCCGCCGGCCCTTCCAGGCGATGAGCGTCCCGGACGGGATCAGGAGCGGAGCGGCGTACTCGAGCAGGACCCCGAGCGGCGCGAGGGCGCGAGCCGTCACGACGTCGCACGTGCCGAGACCCGCGCGCCATTCCTCGACCCGTATGGGTTCGACCGCGACGTTCGCAAGCTCGAGCTCCGCGGCGGCGCGCTCGAGGAACGCGGCCTTCTTCGCGGTACTTTCGACGAGCACCACGCGTGTCCGGGGGAGCGCCAGCGCCAGCACGAGACCCGGGAACCCCCCGCCGCTCCCGAGGTCGGCGAGCACGCGCGCAGCGCGCAGCGCGGGCACGACGAGGCCGCTCAGCGAGTCGGCGACGTGGACCTCGACGGCCACAGGGCGATCGCGGACGGTCGTCAGCGCCTGCGGCTCGGCCGCGACGAGCTCGAGGAGCCTCATGAGGCTCCCGGGCGCACCGGGCGGGAGGTCGTACTGCTGCGCGAGGTCGGCGAGACGCTGCTCGGGGCTCATGACCGCGGCGCACGGTAGCGCGCGACCGGACCATGAGCGTAAAACGTGAAACGCTCGGCGCGCCTCAGGCGGCGGGTTCGACGACGAGGTGCCGCTCGGGCTCCTCGCCCTCGCTGTGCGTCTCGACGTCGTCGCGCTCGCGCAGGTGCTCGTGGACGATCTTCCGCTCACTGGCGGTCATCGCATCGAGGGCGACGGGGCGGCCGAAGCGCACCGCCTCGCCCGCGGCGCGGTCGGCCTCGTGCTGGAGCGCCTCCTGCCGGCGGGCGCGATAGCCCGCCGCATCGATGACGATCCGCCGGCGCGGGCCCTCTCCGTCGCGCAGCGCGATCCGCGACGCGAGGTGCTGCACCGCGTCGATCGTCTGGCCGTGATGGCCGATCAGCAGGCCGATGGACTCGCCGTGGACCGTGCCGGTGAGCGTCTCGCCGTCGTCGGTCACCTCGACCTCGCCATCGAGCCCGAGCGCCGTGACGACCTGCTCGAGCAGCTCGGCGATCCGCGCCCGGAGCTCGGCGTCGTCGGCCATCAGCGGCGCTTCCCCGAGCGCTTCTTCTTCTTCTTCGGTGGAGGCGGCGGCGAGGCCTTCGGACCGCCGTCGTCGCTCCCGTTCGCGGACGCGCGTGTTGGCGCGGCGACCGCCGCGGCGCCCGCCCCGGCGGTCGCGCCCGCGGGCGCAGGCAGACCGGACCCGTCACCGCCCAGCCACGTCGGCAGCTGGCCCGTCGAGCGCCGGATGAAGTACTGCTGCCCGACGGTCCAGAAGTTCGTCGTGATCCAGTAGACGAGCAGGCCCGCCGGGAAGTTCAGGATGAAGATCGTGAAGACGAACGGCAGCGCGATCATCATGTACTTCTGCGTCTTGTCGTTGCTCACCGACATGAGCACGCCCGACAGCAGCTGCGAGCCGATGTAGAGGATGATCAGCGTCACGAGCACGGCGCCGGTCGCGGGCGCCGTGAGGTCCGGGATGAAGAGGAACTTCGCCGAGCCGGGCTCGATGTTGTTGCAGTACGCGGTCGCGAGCGTCTTGCCGGGGTGTTCGGCGAGGTACTGCGCGATCGCGCCGTTGCCGCCGCAGATGTCGAGCTTCAGGTCCTTCCGCAGCATGTAGAACAGCGAGATGAAGACCGGGATCTGCAGCACCAGGGGCAGGCAGGACCCGAACGGGTTCACCTGGTTCTCCTGGTAGAACTTCATCATCTCCTGGTTCAGGCGCTGCTTGTCGTCCTTGTACTTCGCCTGCAGCTCCTTGATCTCCGGCGCCAGGCGCTGAAGTGCCTGCATCGAGCGGAATTGCTTGATCGTCAGCGGCAGCATCAGCGTGCGCACGACGATCGTCATCGCGATGATCGACAGGCCCCAGCCGAACCCGACCGTGTCGTGGAAGAACAGGAGCACCTGTTCGAACACGTCGATGATCGGCTGGAAGATGTTGGCGACGGGAGGCGTCATCGCAGTATCAGCGGGCGGGGTGCGAGTCCGGGGTCGTGCGCGGGTGGAAGAGACGCTGGTTCTCGACGGGATCGAACCCGCCGTGGCTGAACGGGTTGCAGCGCAGCAGACGCCAGCCGCCCAGCACCAGCCCGCGCAGTATGCCGTACCGCCTGATCGCCTGCGCGGCGTAGGCCGAGCACGTCGGCTCGTACTTGCAGCGGCGCGGCAGCGCCGGCGAGATCACGCGCTGATAGACGGCGATCGGAGCGGTCACGACGGCTCCGCAGCCACGTCCTCACGCCACAGTCCCCTCGGCGGCCTTCGCCACGAGCTCGCGCAGCGCACCCGCGACACCGGCAAGGCCCTCGCGCTCGGCGAGCTCGCGCGCCTCGGGTCGTGCGACGACGACGACGTCGACCTCCGGCGGGAGGTCGGCCTGGGCCGAGGCGAACGCCTCGCGCAGCAGGCGCTTGACCTGGTTGCGCTCGACCGCGCCGCCGACCTTGCGCGACACGCTCAGGCCGAGTCGCGGCGCTTCGCGCAGCTCACCGGCGTCGGGTCGGGGGAAGGCGTGCAGCACGAGATAGCGATTGCCGTACGAGCGGCCCTGGCGGTAGACGCGCTCGAACTCCGCGCTGCGCGAGAGCCGACCACGCTTCGGGCGACGACGAGACGCGCGGGGCGGCTGCTCCACCGTCAGACGGTGAGCCGCTTGCGGCCCTTTGCGCGACGCCGCTTGAGCACGGCACGGCCGGCGCGCGAGCTCATGCGCTCGCGGAAGCCGTGCGTGCGTGCGCGCTTGCGCTTCTTGGGCTGGTAGGTGCGCTTCATGGCAGACCCGGGGTCGAGGGACGGCCATGATAGCCGCCCCGCAGCGGCATGCGGGCGCCGGGCCGGACCGCCGGACCGCCGAGACCAAGGCTTTCCCGCGATTTGCGACATCGCTCGCCGGTCAGCCGGCGCTCGCCGGAAGTGCGTGGTGAGACCTCTGCTACGTTGCCGCTTCCGGGCCCTGCGGGGCCCTCTCTGAATGGTGAACGACTGCGCTGCCAGCGGGCGGCGCAGGACCCTGCGGTGCGCACGGACGACCTCGACACGACCTGGGAACGCCTCGCCGACGACTTGCGCGATGCGGTCGGCGCGTCGATGTTCGACATCTGGCTGGCGCCGCTGCGGGTCACCGCCTTCGACGGTCGCGACCTCGTGATCACCGCCCCGCCCGAGACGCGCGGGTGGGTCGCCGAACGCTTCGCGCGCGTACTGCAGGCGAGCGCCGGCGCAGTCCTCGGGGCCGACGTCACCGTCCACCTCCACGGCGCGGACACCGGCGCCCCGGACCCCTCCGCCCGCGCGGATGCGGGCGCGGGCGAGCCGCCGCCGGTCCCCGGTGACGCCCCGCTGAGTCCGCGGTACACCTTCGACCAATTCGTCATCGGCCCCTCGAACCGCTTCGCGCACGCCGCCGCGCTCGCGGTCTCCGAAAACCCCGGGACCGCCTACAACCCGCTCTTCCTCTGCGGACCGCCGGGCGTCGGAAAGACCCATCTCCTGCACGCGATCGGCACCTACCTCCTGCAGTACGGCGACGGCGTCCGCGTGCGCTACGTGACCGCGGAGACCTTCGCCAACGAGTTCATCGCCGCACTGCAGCGCGGTCGGATCGACGCATTCAAGGGCCGCTACCGCGACACGGACGTGCTGCTCGTCGACGACGTCCAGTTCCTCATGTCGAAGGCGCGCACCGAGGAGGAGTTCTTCCACACCTTCAATGCGCTGCGCGACGCGGGCGCCCAGGTCGTCCTGACCTCCGACCGACCGCCCCGGGATCTCGCGGCGCTCGAGGACCGCCTGCGTGACCGCTTCGACTCCGGGCTCGTCGCGGCGCTCGAGCCCCCGGACCCGCGCACACGGCTTGCCGCGTTGCGCAAGCGCGTGGCGCTCGACGCGCTCCCGATCGCCGACGACGACGGTTCTCGGCGTGATCGCCGGCCGAGTGACGACGAACCTCCGCGCCCTCGAGGGAGCCCTCATCCGGATCGTCGCCTATGCCTCGCTGCGCGGCCGCAGCCTCACGCCGGACCTCGCGAACGAGGTGCTCGACGAGCTCTTCCCGCCCGGCGGGCCGCGCGCCGGGGTGGGCCGCGTGACGATCGACGACGTCCAGGAGGCGACCTGCGCCGCGTTCGGCCTGACGCGCGAGGAGCTGCTCTCGGCGTCACGGACCGCGCGCGTCGCGTGGCCGCGGCAGATCGCCATGTACCTCGCGCGCGAGCACACCGAGGCGAGCCTTCCCGCGATCGGCGATCGGTTCGGCGGGCGTGGGCACACGACCGTCATGCACGCCTGCCGGCGCACCGCCGAGCGCCTTGCGAGCGACCCGGAGGCCTCGTCGATCGTCGCGGAGTTGTCGACACGCCTGTCCACGGGGACCGCGGCCCCGCAGACCGACCGCCGGGACTGACAGACTCCGTGGGCTCACCGGGCACCGCGATTGTGCGCAGCTTTCCCGCTCGGAGCGGGGATCCTCGCCGCCATCGACATCTGAACAGCCCCTACGACGTCTGACTCCTTCTCTTCTCTGAGGTTCTCATCGTGAAGATCTCCACCTCCACCACCGAGTTGCGCGACCACATTCAGACCGTGGCGCGCGTCTCCTCGACGCGCAGTGCGATCCAGGCGCTCGCCGGCGTCCAGATCGCCGCGGCCGACGGCGTCGAGCTGCGGGCGACGGACATGGACCTCGGACTGCGCGTCCCGCTCCAGGCCGAGGTGATGCGCCCGGGTGAGGTGGTCCTCCCGGGTCGCCTGCTGCTGGAGGTCGTTCGCAGCCTACCGGGCGGAACCGTGACGCTCGAGCTGCGTCCCGAGCAGCAGGACGTCGAGATCGTCGCCGGCACTGCGCGATTCCACCTGCGCACGCTGCGCGCCGAGGACTTCCCGCAGCTGCCCGAGCCCGGCGGCGAGACGACCGTGGCGATGCCGGCGCACGCGTTCACCGAGACGGTCGAGCGCGTCTCGCGCTCGGCCTCACGCGACGAGACGCGCCCGATCCTCACCGGGGTCCTCGTGTCGGCCGAGGGCTCGAGCCTGCGGATGGTCGCGACGGACTCCTATCGCCTGAGCGTCAAGGAGACGACGCTCGCCGGCGCGCTCGCCGAGGGCTTCGAGGCCAACGTCCCTGCCCGTGCACTCGAGGAGCTCACGCGGCTCGTGGATCCCGAGACCGACACGATCACGATCGGGGTGCGTGCGAACCAGGTCGTCTTCGAGGCCGGTGAGGCGACGCTCTCCTCGCGGCTCATCGATGGTCAGTTCCCGAACTATCGCCAGCTGCTCCCCGAGCAGTTCGAGCACGAACTGACCGTGGACCGTCACGAGGTGCTCGACGTCGTCAAGCGCATCGCGCTGCTCGCGCAGAAGAACGCGCCGCTGCGGCTGTCGTTCGGCGAGGGCGAGTTGCGCGTGTCGGCCCAGACGCCCGACGTCGGCGAGGCGAGCGACACGCTGCCGGTGCCGTTCGCGGGCGAACCGTTCGAGATCGGGTTCAACCCGGAGTTCCTCATCGCGGGCATCGAGAGCGCCGCGGCCGACGCCGTCGTGCTGAAGCTCATCAGCCCGCTGCGGCCCGGCCTCATCGAGTCCGCCGACGGCAGCGGGTTCCTCTACCTCATCATGCCGATTCGCCTGAACGTGTGATGCCGTCCGTGCGGAGGGTGCGCCTGCGGGACTTCCGCATCTACTCCGCCGCGGAGGTGACGCTCGGTGAGCGTCTCACCGTGATCCACGGCCCGAACGGGGCGGGCAAGACGAACCTCCTCGAGGCGCTGTACTTCGGCTGTACGGCCCGCTCGTGCCGCACGGCGAACGAACGCGAGGTCGTGCGCTTCGGCGCGCCCGCCGCGCGGGTCGAGGTGGACGTCGCCACGCCCGACGGCATGCACGAGCTCGCGGTCGGGTTCCGTGCCGGCGAGCCGAAGCGCTGCACGGCTGACGGTGCGCCGGTCGAGCGCCTGCTCGACGTTCCCTTCCGCCCGCTGCTCACGGTCTTCCTCCCCGATCGCCTGGAGCTCGTGAAGGGGCCGCCCGCGGTGCGCCGCGCACACCTCGACCAGCTCGTCACCGGCCTCTGGCCGGCGCGCGCCGCCACCCGCCGCGCCTACGCGCAGGCGCTCGGCCAGCGCAACGCGCTCCTGGCCCGCGTGCGCTCCGGCGCGGCGCCATCCGATGCGCTGCGCACCTGGGACCTCGAGCTCGGCCGCCACGCGCTCGAGCTGCGCTCCGACCGCGAGCGCGCCGTGGCGCTCGTGGCGCCGGGCGTCTGCGCGCTCGCGGCCGACCTCGGGCTGCGCGCCGGCGCGGAGCTGCGCTACCGACCGCGGTCGGCGGCCGAGTCCCCCGAGGCGTTCGCCGACGAGCTCGCCGAGCGCCTTCCGGGAGACCTCGAGCGCGGCTTCACCGGTCACGGCCCGCATCGCGACGATCTCGCGATCCTCTGCGATGGGCGCGAGCTGCGCGTCTACGGGTCCCAGGGCGAGCAGCGCCTCGCGCTCCTGGCCCTGCTGGTCGCCGAGCGCGAGGCGCTCGACCGCGAGCGCGGCGCGGTGCCGGTGCTGCTGCTCGACGACGTGATGAGCGAGCTCGATGCCGGGCGTCGAGCGCGGCTCGTCGAGCGCGTCACGCGCGCGGGGCAGGTCGTCGTGACGACGACGGACGTCGAGCACGTCCCGGGCGCCGCGGCGCCGGACGTCACCCGCCTGGCGGTCGACGCAGGCACCGTCCTGCGGGGGGCCGTCGCCGCATGAAGCGCGGCCGGCCGCGGGAGATCGGGCCCGCCGTCCAGGCGCTGGCCGATGCGCTGGCGCCGGCGACGACGCTCGGCGCCGTCCAGCGCGTCTGGCCGGAGGCCGCGGGGGCGGCGGTGGCCGAGCAGGCGACCCCCACCGGAGAGGCCGGCGGCATCGTCACGGTGACGTGCACGAGCGCCGCCTGGGCCCAGGAGCTCGACCTCATGGGACCCGAGCTCGTGGACCGCCTGAACGCCGTTCTGGGGGCCGAGCTCGTGCGCGGTCTGCGCTGCCAGACGGTGCCCGCACGGCGCTGGGCGCGCGGCGGCGCGTGAGGCGTTCGGAAGACCACGCAATTCAAGCCGATTTGCAGGGACTTTCTGGGGTCGGGAAGGCGCGGTTCGACCCCCGGCTTTGCTATTCTTCTGTCAACTGAATTCCCTCGCCCCGGCCGCGCGCCCTCGAGGCCCGGAACCGGGGTTTTTCACGTCAGCGGAGAACCATGGCCGAGAAGCAGGACAGCCCCAAGAGCACCGCGTCGGACGGCTCGTACGGCGCCCAGGACATCACCGTCCTCGAGGGCCTGGAAGCCGTGCGCAAGCGGCCGGGCATGTACATCGGCTCGACGGGCATCCGCGGCCTGCACCACCTCGTCTACGAGGTGGTCGACAACTCCGTCGACGAGGCGCTCGCCGGCCACTGCTCACGCGTCGACGTGACGATTCACGCGGACAACTCGGTCACGGTCTCCGACGACGGCCGCGGCATCCCGGTGGGCGTGATGGAGAAGGAGGACAAGCCGGCGGTCGAGGTCGTGCTGACCGTCCTGCACGCCGGCGGCAAGTTCGGCGACGGCGGCGGCTACAAGGTCTCGGGCGGCCTGCACGGCGTCGGCGTCTCGGTCGTCAACGCGCTCTCGGAGGAGCTGGAGATCGTCGTGCGCCGCGAGGGCTTCGCGCACACCCAGCACTACGCGCGCGGCGTCCCGCAGGACGCGCTCGCGAAGGGCGAGAAGACCGACGTCACCGGCACGCGGATCTGGTTCCTGCCCGACGACGACATCTTCGAGGAGACCGAGTTCGACTTCTCGATCCTCGAGCAGCGCCTGCGCGAGACGGCGTTCCTGACCCGCGGCCTGCACATCACGCTCACGGACGAACGCGGCGAGGGCGGGAAGGTCGAGTTCCAGTACGAGGGCGGCATCGAGGACTTCGTCCGCTACCTCAACGAGAACAAGGAGCCGATCCAGAAGAAGGTCATCTACTTCGAGGACGACGGCGAGGAGGGCGCGGTCGAGGTCGCGCTGCAGTGGAACGCCTCCTACCAGGAGTCGGTGTTCTCGTTCGCGAACAACATCAACACCCACGAGGGCGGCTCGCACCTCTCGGGCTTTCGCTCCGCGCTCACGCGCACGCTGAACAAGTACGCCCGCGAGAAGGGCGAACTCAAGGAGAAGGACGACAACCTCTCCGGCGAGGACGTGCGCGAAGGTCTCACGGCGGTCATCTCGGCGAAGCTCGCCGACCCGCAGTTCGAGGGCCAGACGAAGACGAAGCTCGGCAATCCCGGGATGCAGGGATTCGTCGAGTCGATCGTCAACACGAAGCTCGCCGAGTTCCTCGAGGAGAACCCGCAGGAGGCGCGGGCCGTGATCCGCAAGGCCGTCCAGGCCGCGCAGGCGCGGTCGGCGGCGCGCAAGGCGCGCGACCTCACGCGGCGCAAGAGCGCGCTCGAGAACTCGCGTCTGCCGGGCAAGCTCGCCGACTGCTCGGTGAAGGACCCGTCGCTCGCGGAGATCTTCGTCGTCGAGGGCGACTCCGCCGGAGGCTCGGCGAAGCAGGGCCGCGACCGCAACACGCAGGCGGTCCTCCCGCTGCGCGGCAAGATCCTGAACGTCGAGAAGGCGCGCATCGACAAGGTCCTGCAGAACAACGAGGTCCAGGCGCTGATCACGGCGATCGGGACCGGCGTGCGCGACGAGTTCGACATCGAGCGCGCCCGCTACCACAAGGTCATCCTCATGACCGACGCCGACGTCGACGGCGCGCACATCCGCACGCTCGTGCTGACGCTCCTGTTCCGCGAGATGCAGGAGCTCATCGAGGCCGGCTACGTCTACATCGCCAAGCCGCCGCTCTACAAGCTCAAGCAGGGCAGCCAGGAGCGCTACATCGAGAAGGAGTCCGAACTCGAGGACGTGCTGCTCGCCGACAAGTACGAGAAGCTCGCGGTGACCGACCGCGACGGCGAGCCGTTCAAGATCACCGAGGCGCGCTGGCACACCTACCGCAAGAGCATGAAGCGCTACGACACGCTCGCGACGGCGCTGCGCGGCATCCACGGGCACGAGCTCGTGCGGTTCCTCGAGGAGTCGGCGATGCTCGACGAATCCGCGCAGACGCTCGACGACGCCGTCCGCCTGCTCTCCGAGGCCGACCACGAGAACGAGCACCTGCACACCGAGCTCACCGGGCGCGACGACGACGAGCTCGTCGTGCGGGCGATCGAGCGCCAGACCGGGCTCGCGCAGACCCATCGCATCCCGGTCGGCCTGTTCGAGTCCAGCGAGTACCGCAACTTCCTCAAGGTCCACCAGGACCTCGTGAAGCTCGCCGGCACGCCGCCGTTCCACGTGACGCTCGGCGAGCGCCACGACATCGCGCCGTCGTTCGCCGCATTGCGCGGCTCGGTCATCGGGGTCGCGCAGCGGGGCGTCCAGCTCAGCCGCTTCAAGGGGCTGGGCGAGATGAACGCCGAGCAGCTGCGCGAGACGACGATGGACCCGGCGTCGCGCACGCTGCAGAAGGTGACGATCGGGGACGCCACCGCCGCCGACCAGATCTTCTCGAAGCTCATGGGCGACGTGGTGGAGCCACGCCGCCAGTTCATCGAGGACAACGCCCGCGCCGTCGTGAACCTCGACGTCTGACGCGCAGCAGAACGAAGGGACCCGTATGGCCTCCGCCGATGTGCTGACCGACCGCTTCGAGCCGCGCGCGCTCGAGGACGAGATGAAGACCGCGTACCTCGACTACGCGATGTCCGTCATCGTCGGTCGCGCGCTGCCGGACGTGCGCGACGGGCTCAAGCCGGTCCACCGCCGCGTCCTCTACGGCATGTCCGAGCTGGGCCTCGGCCCGACGCGCGGCTACGCGAAGTGCGCGCGCATCGTCGGCGAGGTGATGGGCAACTACCACCCGCACGGCGACTCGGCGATCTACGACGCGCTCGTCCGGATGGCGCAGGACTTCTCGATGCGCTACCCGCTCGTCGACGGCCAGGGGAACTTCGGCTCGGTGGACGACGACCCGGCCGCCGCGATGCGCTACACCGAGGCGCGCCTCACGCGGCTGGCGATGGAGATGCTCCGCGACCTCGACATGGACACGGTCGACTTCGGGCCGAACTACGACGGGCGCACGCAGGAGCCGCTCGTCCTTCCGGCGCGCTTCCCGAACCTGCTCGTCAACGGCTCGTCGGGCATCGCGGTCGGGATGGCGACGAACATCCCGCCGCACAACCTGCGCGAGGTGAGCGACGCCGTCATCGCGTACATCGACGACCCGACGATCGGCGTCGAGGGCCTCATGAAGTACGTCAAGGGCCCCGACTTCCCGACCGGCGGCACGATCCTCGGCCGGCAGGGCATCCGCGACGCCTACGAGACCGGCCGCGGCCGCGTCCGCGTCCGCGCGCGCGCGCACATCGAGCCGCTGACCCAGGGCAAGGAGGCGATCGTCGTCACCGAGCTGCCCTACCAGGTGAAGAAGGGCGGCGAGGGCGGCCTGATCCAGAAGATCGCCGAGCTCGTCCACGACAAGAAGATCCCGGACATCACCGACCTGCGCGACGAATCCGACCGCAACGGCATGCGGCTCGTCATCGAGCTCAAGCGCGACGTCATCCCGAAGGTCGTGCTGAACCAGCTCTACAAGCACACCTCGATGCAGTCGACGTTCGGCGTCAACACGGTCGCGCTCGTGGACGGCGTCCCGAAGACGCTCTCGCTGCTCGAGGTCATCACCTCGTACGTCGCCCACCAGCGCGAGGTCGTCGTGCGCCGCGCCAAGCACGAGCTCGGCATCAAGGAGGCGCGCGCCCACATCCTCCTCGGCCTCCTGATCGCGCTCGACAACCTCGACGCGATCATCGAGCTGATCCGCGCATCCGCCGACCGCGAGAACGCGCGTGAGCAGCTCGTCGAGCGCTTCGGCCTCACCGCCGTGCAGGCGACGGCGATCCTCGACCTGCGCCTCGCGCAGCTGACGGCGCTCGAGTCCGACGCGATCAAGCGCGAGCACGACGACGTCACCGAGCGGATCCGCGAGCTGCGCGAGCTGCTCGGCAGCGAGAGCGCCGTGCTCGACCTGATCAAGGAGGAGCTCGGGGAGATCGCCGAGCGCTTCGCCGACGAACGGCGCACCGAGATCACCGCGAGCGAGGACGAGCTCGACATCGAGGACCTGATCGCCGACCAGCAGATGGTCATCACGATCACGCACTCGGGCTACATCAAGTCGCTCCCGCTGGCGACCTACCGCCAGCAGCAGCGCGGCGGCCGCGGCGTGACCGGGATGGACATGAAGGACGGGGACTACATCGAGCACCTGTTCGTGTGCTCCTCGCACGACTACCTGCTGTTCTTCTCGAACCGCGGCAAGGTCTATCGCTCGAAGGTCTACGAGCTCCCCGAGGCCTCGCGCACGGCGAAGGGCCGTGCGCTCGTGAACGTCCTCCCGCTGCGCGAGGGCGAGCGCATCCAGTCCGTGCTCTCGACGCGCGACTTCAGCGAGACCGCGTACCTGATCTTCGCCACGCGCGGCGGGCAGATCAAGAAGACCGAGCTGCAGAAGTACAACACCCCGATCAAGGCCGACGGGATCATCGCGATCAACATCCGCGACGACGACGAGCTCGTGGCGGTCCGCAACGTGGACCCGGGCGAGACGGTCATCATGGTCTCCCGCTCGGGCCAGGCCTCGCGCTTCGAGGAGTCGCAGGTTCGCGCGATGGGGCGCGACACCGGCGGCGTGCGCGGGATGAACGTCGCCAAGAAGGGCAACGCCGTGCTCGCGATGGACGTCGCGCGCCCGGGGCAGGACGTGTTCGTCGTCACCGAGAACGGCTTCGGCAAGCGCACCGCGATCGACGACTACCCGGTCAAGGGTCGCGGGACGATGGGCGTCAAGACGATCTCGCTGACCGACAAGAAGGGCGCGCTGGCCGGCGCGCTCGTCGTGCGCGAGCACCAGGAGCTCGTCTTCATCTCCCGCGAGGGGATGGTGCAGCGCACGCTGGCGGGCGGCATCAACCGCTACGGGCGCGTCTCGCAGGGCGTGAAGGTCATGAACATCCGCGAGGACGACGTCGTCAGCGCGGTGGCGCTCGTCGTGGACTCCGGCGACGAGACCGCGGCGCCCGTCGCGGGCGAGGACGGCGACCTCGAGGCCGCCGCGGTGTTCGACGAGCCGCTCGGCGAGGCCGTCGCGGGGCTCGACGGCGCGGAGCCCGAGGACGTCGACGACGCGGACACCGAGCCGGCCGAGTAGCGGCGCTGCGCCCGGCGCCGAGCCGGGCGCGTGAGGTCCGTCCGAGGCGTTGATACCCTCCCGCCTACCAGAGGAAGGAGGTGGTCCGTATCGGTAGTCACAGTTCTTGCGGGACCCTGGAGGTGACCGGCCGCTAGACCGCGGTTGGCTGGACCCGCTCAGCGGAATCCAATCCGGGACACCGTCGCCGATCCCGCCGGACCTGGTCCCTCCGGCCGTCAAGGGGAGCGGCGATTCACCAGTCAGAGTGGTACGCGAGGCACCGGGCGGTCGATCCGGTGCCTCGCGCGTTTCCGGGCCCGCGCGCCCGTGCGGGCAGGGCTACGCCGCCTCGGCCGGCAGCCACTGCTTCCACGCGTGCGGGATGCGCGGCGTGGCGACGGCGATGAAGACCGTCGGGCTCGGCGGGCGCGGCGCACGGCGCGGGTGCATGTTCGCCTGGGCGGGCAGCCGGTCGCCCTTGCGCCGGTTGCACGGCGCGCACGAGGCCACGATGTTCTCCCAGCTCGAATCGCCGCCCTTCGAGCGCGGGATCACGTGGTCGACCGTGAGGTTCGACCGCGCCCCGCAGTACTGGCACGACCAGCCGTCGCGCGCGAAGACCGCGCGCCGCGTGATCTTGCGCCGTTCGGTGTCGCGCGGCACGCGCACGTAGGTCATGAGGCGGATCACGACCGGGCGCGGCATCTGCGTGTGCTCGGAGCGCAGCTCCCACGCCGCGCGCTCCACGAGCTCGGCCTTCTCCTTCAGGAGCAGCACCGCTGCGCGCCGCACCGAGCAGACGTTGATCGGCTCGAAGGTCGCGTTCAGCACGAGCACCCGTCCGGCATCACGTCCGCGCCGCCGGTGCTCACTGACCGGCGCGGACCCGCTCGGGACTGGTGGCGTGACCGTGCCCATCGGCGCTCTGCCGGGCAGTGTACCCGGGCGCCGGACGCGCGCCGCGCACCTGCCGGGCGCCGCGGATGCCGCGCTCAGCCGCGCTCGGCGGCGGGGTAGGCCCCGAGGAGCCGCACGTCGTCGGCGTGGTCCTGCAGCGCCGCGAGCGCCTCGGCCGCCGGCCCGGGGGCGTCCGCGCGCCCCGCACAGTCGACGAGGAACACGTAGTGCCCGAGGCGGCGCTTCGCCGGGCGCGACTCGATGCGGGTGAGGTTCACGCCGCGGAAGGCGAACTCCGAGAGGCAGCGCACGAGCCACCCGGGCTCCCCGTCGCCGT
Source organism: uncultured Actinomycetes bacterium (assembly GCA_963787935.1). Classification (GTDB taxonomy): domain Bacteria; phylum Actinomycetota; class Thermoleophilia; order Solirubrobacterales; family Solirubrobacteraceae; genus F1-60-MAGs163. The sequence goes on from CAWBEV010000004.1 coordinate 270,196, forward strand.
CGCCCGAGAACAGGATCGTGCTCTTCCACGCCCGGCCGTCGGCGACCGCGGCGTCCCCGCGGCCGAGCCACACGAAGCGCGTCGCGTTCGCCGGGTCGTCCTCGACGTCCTCGGCGAGGACGCCGACGCGGTAGAGCTCCGCGGCGAGGCTCGTGCCGAGCGCCGCCCACGGCTCGTCGGCCTCCGCGACCACGCGGACCGCCTCGGCGGTGGACGTCGTCGCGCGCACCTCGGCCGCCGGCAGGCGCTCGCGCAGGAACCGCGCGCACTGGGCGAGCGCCTGGGGATGGGACAGCACGGCGCGCACGTCCTGCAGCAGGACGCCGGGCCGCGCGAGGAGGCGGTAGCGGACGGGCAGCACGATCTCACCGATGATCCGCACGCCGGGCGCGTCGTGCACGAGCGCGTCGACCGCGGCGGTCACGGACCCCTCGAGCGAGTTCTCGATCGGGGCGATCGCACGGTCGACGTCGCCCGCGGCGATCGCTGCGACGACGGCGTGCACGGTCGCGAGCGGCACGAGCTCGGCCTCGGCGGCGCCGTTCCCGGCGAGCGCGAGCGACGCGCGCAGCGCCTCCTCGCTGAACGTGCCGGGAGGGCCGAGATACCCGATGCGCATCACGTCTGCGGCGCTCCCGGGACATCGTCCGGGACCTCGCCGGCCATCGCCGCGCGGACGGCCTCCTCCTCCTCGGGGGAGAGCGGCACCCTGCTGACGCCCTGCGGTCACCTGCTTGACGTAGAGCCGCGCCTGGTCGCGATGGTGGATCGAGGACAGGACGAGCCCGGAGCGGTGGTCGTCGAGCAGCGCGATCGACGTCGACTGGCGCCCGGACAGCTCGTTGTAGGCGTCGTAGCGCACGACGGCGCGATGGGTGATCGCGTGTCCGAGCCGCGTCTCGGCGACCCCGAGCCGGCCCTCGAGGCCGGTCGCGACGTCCACGATGTAGTCGTTGAGCGATTGGAACGAGCGCTCGAGATCGGCTGCGTGGGCGACGACGTCGCGCTCGCCGGCGCCCAGGATCAGCCGCTGGTCGGCCTGCAGCCGCGCGAGGCGGCGCCAGAGGACGCTGCAGACGACGACCGCGGCGATCGCGACCACGACGCCCGCGAGCGCGACGATGCCGGTGGTGCTCGTCGAGGTCCGCCACGATGCCGTGAGCATAGGCCGCGCGTCAGCGACCCGGCGCTCCGGCTCAGCCGGTGAACAGGACCGTGTACGTCGCCGTGTTGTTGTCGGTGTTCTCCTCGCCGGGCACCGGGGCCACCTTCACGGTGAGCTCCGAGGCGGTGCCGGCGGGCGGGACCTTCGTCAGCGGGATCGCGACCTCGGCCTCCGTGCCGGCGGTCGTCGCGTTCACGGTCTTCTTCGCGGTGATCGGCGCCTGGCCGGGCGCGGCGAGGCTCAGCGTCACCGTGACGTTCTTCTCGTTGTTGTCGCCCTGGTTGGCGAACTTCACGGTGACCGTCACCGGCGGCTTCGAGGCGATGCGGTTCGTCGCGCCGTCGGGCTGCAGGGTCGTGTCGCCGATCGCCGTGCTCACGATGCCGTGCCCGTGGAGCCCGGGTGCGACCGTGCCGCCCGTCGTGCCGCCGCCCTGCCCGCCGATCGCGTTCGCGACCGTCTCCGGCGCGAGCCACGTGTAGCCCGGGAGCGACTGGCTGGCGGGCACGCTCTGACCGGAGATGCCGGCCTCGTCGAGCGCCTGCACGATCAGCGGCGCGGCGCGCTGGGAGTAGACGACGTCGGACGTCAGGAACATCTGCATCTGACCGGCGATCTCCGAGGTCGCCTTCTCGGCCTGCTGGCCGCGGCCCTGGGCCGCCGGGAGCTTCTCGGCGATCCGGGTCAGCGCCTGGGCGCGCAGGTCGAGCGTCAGCAGGAGGTTCTGCTGCGCGGCGCGCATCGCGTCCGGGACGCTCAGCTCGCGGGCGCGCTTGGCGTCCTCCTCGGCCGTGAGGCGGATCTGGTTGACCTGGACCTGCAGATCGTTGCCGGTCGCCTGCCCGGAGCTCAGGAGCTCGAAGAACGGCTTCGCGACCTGGTCGTTGGAGTCCGCGATGATCGAGGAGGCGTCGCGCGTGTAGTCCTTCAGCGCGCGCTCGTTGCGGCTGTCGAGGCAGCCCTTGACACCGAAGACGAGCAGGATCAGGACCAGCAGCCCGGCGCCGAGCGCGACGGCCTGACGCGTGCGCACGGTCTGGCGGTCGGTTCCGTCGCCGCCACCACCGCCACCACCGCCGGCAGGGCGAGCGGCGGGACGCCGCGGTGCGGACGGCCGAGCACGGCGCCGCGGGGCGGAGACCCGGGTCGGCTCGTCGTCGTCGTCGAAGAAGGACATGGCTCGGTCCGCCGGGAAGGCGGAAAGCGGAGTATGCACGTCGGCCGTGCGACTGCGCCAGGTTGCAAGTTTGCCGTCAACGCCCGATGTCCTGCCTTGCGGGGCAGGACGGCAGGCCGCCGGCGGCGAACCACGGACGCGGTGCAGACCGCCGACACAGCCACACCCGCGCGTGTGCGGGAGGCCTCCGGCACCCCGCCGCCGGAGCTCGCGCTCGACCGGTACCGGCTCGTGCGCCGCATCGGTTCGGGCGCGTTCGGAGTCGTCTGGCTCGCGCACGACGTGCACCTCGACCGCGTCGTGGCGGTCAAGCGCATCGAGACCCACGACGAGCAGATCGCGGCCCGCGCCGAGCGCGAGGCGCACGCCGCGGCACGCCTGTCGCACCCCGCCATCGTGGCGCTCCACGAGGCCGGCCGTGACGCCGATGCGCTGTACCTCGTCTCCGAGCTCGTGCGCGGGCACACGCTCGCCGACCTCACGGAGGCGGGCGCGCTGTCGGATCGCGACATCGTGCGGATCGGGGCGGCGCTCTGCGATGCGCTCGAGCACGCCCACGAGCGCGGAGTCGTCCACCGCGACATGAAGCCGGCGAACGTCATGGTGCCCGACAACCCGCTCGGCGAGGCGGGGATCGCGAAGCTCACCGACTTCGGCGTCGCGCGGATCGCCGGCGACAGCGGGCTCACCCGGACCGGCGACGTCGTCGGCACGCTCGCCTACATGGCACCGGAGCAGGCCGAGGGGCTCCCGGTCACGGGGGCCGCCGACCTCTACGCGCTCGCGCTCGTCCTCTACGAGGCGCTGAGCGGCGTGAACCCGATCCGCGCGCACGGCGCCGCCGAGACCGTGCGCCGCGTCGGTGCGCGGCTCCCACCGCTGCGGCGCCTGCGGCCCGACCTGCCGCGCCCGGTCACGGGCGCGCTCGACCGGGCGCTGCTTCCCCATCCGGACGACCGCGGGACGCTCGCCGAGCTGCGCGAAGCACTCGACGAGTCGCTCGAGGAGGCCGACCGGACCGTCGGCCCGGTCGCCGCGTCGCGCGCCGAGCGGCTCGTCACCGGCGAGCACGAGATCGTCGCGCCGCTCCCGTGGACGGCCGGCGAGCACCTGTCCTCTCAGGACGTGCGCGGCGGACCGGCACCGCGCCTCATCGCCGCTGGCGCGGCGGGAATGCTCATCGCAGCCGTCCTGACCGCCGCGCCTCCCGGCCTGGCGCCCGCCGGAGGCTCGATCGTGCTCGCGGCGCTGGCGGCGGCGGCGCTCGTCGCGCTCCTGCCGCGCGCCGGCTGGCTGCTGGCGGCGACCGCGCTCGTCGCCTGGCTCGCGGCGACCGGCCTGCCCGGCCTCGGGATCGTGCTGGCGGCCGCGGTGATCCCCGTCGCGCTGCTGCTGCCGGGCGCCGGCGCGCTCTGGTCGGCGCCGGCCGGCGCCCCGATCCTCGGCCTTGCGGGGCTCGCGCTCGCCTGGCCCGCCCTCGCCGGGCAGGCGCGCACGGCCGAGCGGCGGGTCGCGCTCGGTGCACTCGGCCTCTGGTGGCTGCTGCTCGCCGAGCCCGTGCTGCGCCCCGCACTGTTCCTCGGCGACGTGCCCGGGACGCCGCCCGCGCACGCCTGGGAGGGGTCGGTCGCCGGGGCCCTGACGGACGTCCTGGGCCCGATCCTCGCCTCGGGCGCGCCGCTCGTCGCCGTCGTGTGGGCGCTCGCCGCGCTCGTCCTTCCGGCGCTCGTGCGCGGTCGGCGCCTGCTCGTGGACCTCGTGCTCGTCACCGGCTGGGCGGCCGGCGTCGCATCGGCGACGGGCGCGCTGGCCGCCGCGCTGCCGTGGCCCGGCATGCAGCCCGAGCCGCGCGGGCTCGCCGCGGGCGCCGTCGCCGGAGCCGCTGCCGCCCTGCTCGGGGCGGCGCTGCGGCAGGACCGCACGGCGGCGCGAACGGGGCATCCCGGCGGCGTCAGTCCCTAGCATGGAACGCGCTGCGAGCGGTGAGCGGCGCCGGCTGGGCGCCCCCCTCGCACGTCGATCATGAGCGTCCTTCGCAACCTCGAGAGCAAGCTCGCCGGCCTCGTGGAGGGCACGTTCGGCCGCGTCTTCCGCACGGAGGTGCGCCCCGTCGAGCTGGCGCGCCGCCTCGCACGCGAGATGGACGAGCACCGGACGGTCTCCCTGTCGCGCACCTACGCCCCGCACGAGTACGTCGTGTGGCTCTCGCCCGACGACCGCGAGCGCTACGCGGAGATCGAGGACCAGGTCGCCGAGGAGCTGTCGGCCTACCTGCTCGAGCACGCGCGCGCCGAGCGCCTGGCGCTCGTGGCGACGCCGGAGATCGGCTTCGAGACCGATGAGCGCCTGGGCCTCGGGGAGTTCGGCATCGAGACGCGCACCGTCCACGTCGAGCCGGAGCCGCGCCCCGCGGCGAGCGCGCCGCCGCCGGCCGCCGCGCAGCGGGCGCCGCGCCCGGCGCCGTCCGGCGAGACGATGGTCGTCTCCGGCGCCGCTCGCAAGCGCGAGGAACTCGAGGAGGCGCGCGCCGTGCGCCGCGGCCGCGCGATCCTGGCCGCGGAGGGCAAGCGCTTCGCGATCGGCCCCGGCGGTGCGGTGATCGGGCGCAGCCGCGAATGCGACGTCGTCCTGGGGGACTCCAACGTCTCGCGCCGCCACGCGCGCGTGGCGTTCGCCGACGACGGGAGCTGGACGATCGAGGATCTCGGCTCGACGAACGGCGTCCAGGTCAACGGCCGGCGCATCGCAGGGATCCACGTGCTCGCCTCCGGGGACCGCCTCGACGTCGGGACCGTCTCCGCGCGATTCGAGGTCGAGTGATGCTCGAGCCGACCGCCGTCGCCCTGCAGGCAGCGTTCCTCGTCGTCCTGTACCTGTTCATCGTCTGGGTCGCGCGCAGCGCGCTGCGCGACCTGCGCCGGCCCGACGACGAGCGCGTCGCGGCCGTCGCTGCGCAGGCCGTCCCGCCGCCCGACGCGACGGGCATGCACGCGGCTGTCGGAGCGCCGTCGGGCGCGGCGGTCGAGCCGCGCCTGATCGTCGAGCGCGCGCCCGGCCACACGCCCGGGATGGAGTACGAGGTCGGCGAGGGCGCGGTGCTCGGACGCGGCGAGCAGGCCGAGATCCGCCTCGACGACCCGTTCGCCTCCGGGCGCCACGCAAAGCTCTCGCGCCGCGGTGGCCTCGTCGTGCTCGAGGACCTCGGCTCGACGAACGGGACGTACCTCAACGAGGAGCTCGTCTCGGGCCCGCAGCCGCTGCATCGCGGCGACCGCGTGCGGATCGGCGACAGCGAGTTCACGTACGTGGACCGGTGAGCATGCTGCGCGTCGCCGAGCACACCGAGCGCACCGACACCGGCCGCCAGCGCCGGGCGAACGAGGACGCGTACTTCGCACGCGCGCCGCTGTTCGCGGTCGCCGACGGCATGGGCGGCGCCCAGGCGGGGGAGGTCGCCTCGCGCACGGCGGTCGAGACGCTCGCGCACGGGCTACCGGGCAGCGGCAGCATCGAGCAGCGCCTCGCGCTCGCCGTGCAACAGGCGAACGAACGCATCCACGCGCTGTCGGTCGCCGACGACGAACGCGCCGGGATGGGCACGACGCTCACCGCGGCCCATCTCGGCGAGCTCGACCTGACGGTCGTCCACGTCGGCGACAGCCGCCTCTACCGCCGCCGCGGCGGGGCGTTCGAGCGCCTGACGACCGACCACTCGCTCGTCGAGGAGCTCGTGAAGCAGGGACGCCTGCGGCCCGAGGAGGCCGAGGAGCACCCGCAGCGCTCGATCATCACGCGCGCGCTGGGCCCCGAGCAGCTCGTGCAGCCCGACTCGCACACCTTCCGCGCGCTCGACGGCGACGTCTACCTCATCTGCAGCGACGGCCTGACCTCGATGGTCCACGAGGCGCAGATCGCGGCGGTCCTCGCGCAGGCGCCGGACCTCGCGAGTGCCGCACGCACGCTCGTCGAGCAGGCGAACGCCGCGGGCGGGCGGGACAACATCACCGTCGTGCTGTTCCGTGTCGAGGACGTCGAGGACGTCGAGGACGGCGCCGCGCCCGTCGACGAGGACGCGACGCAGGTCGGCGCCGCCGCGCTCCGCGCCGAGGACGTCCGCCGCGCGCTCGCCACGACCGAGACCGCCGAGGGCCCGCTCCCGGCGCCCACCGCACCGGAGGGCGCCGCGCCGCGCCGCGCGCCGCTCCCGCCGCGACCGGCGCCGAAGCCGCGCCGGCGCCGGCGCCTGCGGGTCGGCCCGGGGTCGGTGATCGCGGTGCTGTTCGTCCTCGTCGTGCTGGCCGGGGCGTACCTCGCCTCGCAGGCCGTGTACTTCGTCGGCACCGGGAACGACGGCTTCGTGACGCTCTACCGCGGCGTGCCGTACGAGCTGCCGGCGGGGATCGAGCTCTATCAGCCGGTCTACACCTCCGGGGTCAGCGGCGCGCAGCTCACGGACGGTCAGCAGCGCACGATCACCGACCACAGCCTGCGCTCACGCGAGGACGCCGACGACCTGCTGCGCCAGCTCGAGCTCGGGAGGCTCGGCGGGACGTGAGCGCGCGCACCCGCGAGCTCTTCGGCCTCGTTCCGGCGGCGGTCCTCGTCACGGCGGGCTTCGCCGCGGTGTTCGTGCAGGAGCGCGACGTCGTCGCCGACGCATCGCTGACCTACGGGGCGCTGTTCCTCGGCCTGTGCCTCGTGGCGCACCTCGTGATCCGCTGGCGGCTGCCCGACGCCGACCCGTACGTCTTCCCGATCGTCGCGGTGCTCGCGGGCGTCGGGCTCGTGGTGATCTACCGCCTGGACGACACGCTCGCGCGTGAGCAGGCGCAGTGGTTCGTCGTCGGGCTGCTGTTCTTCACCGCGACGATCATCGTCGTGCGCGACTATCGCGTGCTCGAGCGCTACCGGTACGTCATCGCCGCGGCGAGCCTGCTGCTGCTGCTCCTGCCGCGCGTGCCGGGGGTCGGCGCGCAGGTCAACGGGGCCTACCTCGGGGTCGACGTCGGGCCCGTCGCCTTCCAGCCGGCGGAGTTCGCGAAGATCGGGATCATCATCTTCCTGGCGAGCTACCTGCGCGACACGCGCCAGCTGCTCGTCGCGCGGACGAAGTGGGGCATCACGATCCCGCCGCTCAAGCACCTCGCGCCGCTGCTCGTCGTCTGGGGCCTCGCGATGGTCCTGCTCGTCTTCATCCGCGACCTCGGCTCGTCGGTCATGTTCTTCGGCGGCTTCCTCGCGATGCTCTACGTGGCGACGAACCGCGTGATCTTCCCGGCCGTCGGCTTCGCGCTGTTCGCCGCGGGGGCGTGGTTCTTCGCGAACACCGTCGGCCACGTGCAGGACCGCGTGGACGCCTGGCAGCACCCGTTCGATCCCGCGCTCTACGGCCGGATCGGCGGCAGCTACCAGCTCGCCCAGTCCCTGTTCGCGCAGGCCGACGGCGGGGTCTGGGGGCAGGGCTTCGGCCAGTCGCTCGTGCGCCTCGGCGACACGCCGATCCTGCCGGCGGCGCAGACCGACCTCATCTACGCCGTGATCGTCAACGAGCTGGGGCTCATCGGCGCGTGTGCGCTGCTGCTCGTCTACGTGCTGCTCGTCGAGCGGGGCTTCCGGATCGCGGTGCTCGCACGCGACTCGTTCTCGAAGCTCCTGGCGACCGGCCTGACGACGGTCATCGCGCTGCAGGTCTTCGTGATCGTCGGCGGCGTCACGAAGGTCATTCCGCTGACCGGCGTCACGCTCCCGTTCGTCTCCTACGGCGGCTCCTCGATCGTCGCGAACTTCGTGATCGTGGCGCTGCTGCTGCTCGTCTCCGACCGGGCCCGGCGCGAGGCGCGCTCGTGAACGCGCCGATCGTCCGCGTCTTCGCGGTCTCGCTGCTGCTGTTCGCGCGTGCTCGTGTTCTTCACCTCGCGCTGGGCGGTCATCGACCGCGGCGAACTGCAGGACAACCCGCAGAACAAGCGCGCGCAGATCGAGCAGCAGAAGATCGACCGCGGGCTGATCATCGCGGATGACGGCACGACGCTCGCGCGCTCGGTGCAGCGCTCGGACGGCACCTACACACGCCGCTACCCCGTGCAGGGCCTGTTCGCGCAGACGGTCGGCTACTCGTATCTCAACCCGGGAACGGCGGGGCTCGAGCGCTTCTACAACGGCGAGCTCAGCGGCCGCTCCTCCGGGCTGCAGCAGACGCTGCGGCGCCTGCAGGGCAAGGACCGCCGCGGCAACGACCTGCGCACCGCGCTCGATCCGGGCGCCCAGCGGATCGCGCTCGACCAGCTCGCCGGCCGCGCCGGCGCCGTCGTCGCGCTGGACCCGCGCACCGGCCGGGTCAAGGTCATGGCCTCCGTGCCCGGGTACGACCCGAACGATCTGCGCAGCGCGGCGGCCACGAACCGCCTGAACCGCGCACCGGGCGCCCCGCTCCTGAACCGCAACACGCAGGCCGGCTACCCGCCCGGCTCGACGTTCAAGGTCGTGACCGCGATCGCCGCGATCGACTCGGGGAAGTTCGACCCCGCCTCGATCGTGGACGGCAGCAACGGCGTGAAGATCTCCGGCGTCCCGCTGAACAACGACGGCGGAGCGGACTTCGGGCCGATCGACCTCACGACCGCGCTGACGAACTCGGTGAACACCGTCTGGGCGCAGGTGGGCGAGCAGGTCGGCGGGCGCACGATGCAGCGGTACATGGACCGCCTGGGGTTCGACCGCCAGGTGCCGGTCGACCTGCCGGGCAGCGAGCGCCGCCCGAGCGGCCCCGTATGCGGCCGGCGGTTCGTCTCGGCGACGAACCCGTGCGTGGACGTCGGGCGCATGGCGATCGGTCAGGACAAGCTCCAGGTCACGCCGCTGCAGATGGCGATGGTCGCGGCGTCGGTCGCGAACGGGGGCGTGCTCATGCGGCCGGTCATCGGGACGCGCGCGATCGACCCCGACGGAAGGACCGCTCTTTCCAACGACCCGGAGTCGTTCTCCAAGGTGATGTCGGCGAGCACGGCGAAGAAGGTCACGAACATGATGACGAGGGTGGTGCAGGAGGGGACGGGCACGGCCGCGGCGCTCGCGGGCATCGACGTCGCGGGCAAGACCGGCACCGCCGAGCGCGACGTGGGGCAGAACATCACGCAGCCGTGGTTCATCGGCTTCGCCCCGGCCGACGACCCGCGCGTGGCGGTCGCCGTGACGATCGAGCGCACGGTCGGCGGGTTCGGCGGCACCGACGCCGCGCCGATCGCGCGCGCCGTGATGGAGTCCCTCCTGCGATGACCGAGCGCCTCGAACCCCGGACCGTCGTCGACGGGCGCTACACGGTCGAGCACCGCCTCGGCTCGGGCGGGATGGCGGACGTCTATCTCGCGACCGACGTGCAGCTCGGCCGGCGCGTGGCCCTGAAGGTCCTCCACCGGCGCTTCGCCGAGGACCCCGAGTTCGTCGAGCGCTTCCGCCGTGAGGCGTCGGCCGCGGCGGGCCTCAATCACCAGCACGTCGTGTCGGTCTACGACCGCGGCGAGTGGGACGGCACGTACTACATCGCGATGGAGTACCTCGAGGGCCGCTCGCTGAAGGCGATCGTCCACCAGGAGGCGCCGCTCGACCCTGCGGTCGCCTGCGACTACGCGATCCAGATCCTCCAGGCGGCGCGGTTCGCCCACCGCCGGGGGGTCATCCACCGCGACCTCAAGCCGCACAACGTCATCGTCGACGACGAGGGGCGCGTCACCGTCACGGACTTCGGGATCGCCCGCGCCGGCGCGTCGGACATGACGCAGACGGGCTCGATCATGGGCACCGCGCAGTACCTCTCGCCGGAGCAGGCGCAGGGGCATGCGGTGAGCGCCCAGTCGGACCTGTATTCGGTCGGGATCATCCTCTACGAGCTGCTCACCGGCCGCGTGCCGTTCGAGGGCGAGAGCGCGGTCGCGATCGCGCTCAAGCAGGTCGGCGAGGCGCCCGTCCCGCCGAGCGCCTTCAACCCCGCCGTCCCGCCGGCGCTCGAGGCCGCCGTCCTGTGCGCGCTGCAGAAGGACCCGGCGGCGCGGTTCCCCGACGCCGATGCGTTCATCGCCGCGCTCGAGGCCGTGCGCAGCGGCGTCCCCGCGGGCGTCGCAGCGGGCCCGCCGACCGACGCGACGATCGCCGGGATTCCCGCGGTCGTGCCGGGCGGCCCGTCGGTCTACCCGCAGGACACGATGCCCCCGTCGTACGGGCACCCGCCGCCGGTCGTGCCGCCGGAGGACGACGACGGACCGGGCCGCCGCTGGTGGATCTTCGCGCTGATCGCGCTGCTCGTCGTCGCCGCGGTGATCGGCGCGCTCGTGCTCCTGAAGAAGGATCAGGTGACCGTGCCCGAGGTCGTCGGAAGCGACGTCGCGACGGCGCAGTCCGTGCTGCAGCGCGAGGGCTTCTCCGTGGACACCGTCGCCAAGACCTCCGAGCGACCGAAGGGCGAGGTGATCGGGCAGCGCCCCGAGGGCGGCGCCCGGGCCGACAAGGGCTCCGTCGTGACGCTGACGGTCTCCGACGGTCCCGGGACGAAGGCCGTCCCCGGGGTCGACGGGCTCACGCGCGACCAGGCGGCGCGCCGCCTGAAGGCCGCCGGGTTCCGCGTCCGCGTCCGCGAGCGATCCTCGGACACGGTCGCCGCCGGTGACGCCGTCGCCACGCAGCCCCCGGAGGGCACGTCGCTCGAGCTCGGTTCGACGGTCACGCTGATCGTGTCGTCGGGCAAGGCCGAGGTGGACGTCCCGAACGTCGTCGGCTCGACCGAGGACGACGCGCGCACGACGCTCACGACCGCGGGCTTCACCGTCACCGTCACCCAGCAGGAGAGCCAGGACGTCGAGGCCGGCGACGTCATCAGCCAGAGCCCGACCGGCGGCGGGAAGGCGCCGAAGGGGTCGACCGTCGCACTCGTCGTCGCAAAGGCGCCGACGCAGGTCGACGTCCCCGACACGGTCGGGGACGATGAGGCCACGGCGATCGAGCGGCTCTCCGGGGCGGGCTTCTCGGTGCGCCGCACCACCGTGGACGTCGACACCGAGGATCAGGAAGGCATCGTGATCTCCCAGGACCCCTCGGGCGGCAAGGCCAAGCCCGGCACCCGCGTGACGGTCGGCGTCGGCCGCTTCGTGCCGCCGACGCCCACGACGCCCTCCGGAACGGGCGGCACGCCGTGAGGGTCGCGGTCCTCGGCGGCGGGCGCTCGTCCGAGCACGAGATCTCGCTCGGCAGCGCGGCCTCGGTCCAGGAGGGGTTGCTGCGCGCCGGGCACGAGGTCCTGTGGGTCGAGCTCGACCGCGACGGCGCCTGGTGGCACAACGGGGCCGAGCTCGCGGTGCGGCCCGGCCGTGGGCTGCTCGGAGCCGACGCGGCGTTCCCGGTGCTGCACGGCCCGTTCGGCGAGGACGGCACGGTGCAGGGCCTGCTCGAGCTGCTCGACGTGCCCTACGTCGGCTCGGGCGTGCTCGCCTCGGCGGCGTGCATGGACAAGGTCGTCTTCAAGGACCTGATGGCGCGCGCCGGCCTGCCGCAGGTCGACTACGCCGCCGTCCACGACGCGGCCTGGCGTGCGGACCCCGCGGCGGTCGCCGCCGCGGTCGGCGCGCTCGGCCTGCCCGTGTTCGTCAAGCCCGCGCGCCTGGGCTCATCGGTCGGCATCGTGCGCGTGGCGAGCGCGGACGAGCTGCCCGCGGCGCTCCACGAGGCCTTCCGGCACGATCCGCGCGTGATCGTCGAGGCCGCGGCCCCCGGCCTCGAGGTCGAGTGCTCGGTGCTCGGGCACACCGCGACCGCGCGCGCCAGCGAGCCCGGCGAGATCGTCGTCCTGCGCAGCGCGTCGCCCGGCGGCTGGTACGACTACGAGGCGAAGTACACGCCGGGGGGCATGGAGCTCGTCGTCCCGGCGCGGATCTCGGCGCGCGCCCGCGACCGGGTCCGCGAGCTCGCCGTGCTCGCCTTCCGCGAGGGCGGCTGCAGCGGCCTGGCGCGCGCGGACTTCTTCGTGGACGGCGACGAGGTGCTGCTGAACGAGCTGAACACGATGCCCGGGTTCACCCAGACGAGCGTCTACGGCAAGCTCTGGGAGGCGACCGGCGTCCCCTACCCGGAGCTCGTCGACCGGCTCGTCGCGATCGCGATCGAGCGTCACCGCGACGAGCGCCGCTACCGGTACTAGCTCCGCGTCCGGCGATGCGCGCCGCACCTGCGCCCCGCCGCCGCGAGCGGCTCTCGATCTCCGAGGCCCGGCGCGTGGCGGTCGGCGCCCAGGGCCTCGGGCGCCCGCGGCCGGCGGGCGTGCCCGGTCCACGGCAGTTGCGGGCGCTGGTCGAGCGCCTCGGCGTCGTGCAGATCGACTCGGTCATCGTGCTCGCCCGCGCGCACTACCTGCCGGCCTTCAGCCGTCTGGGTCCCTACGACCGCGCGGACCTCGACCGGCTCTCGGCGCGCGCCCCGCGCCGGCTGTTCGAGTACTGGGGCCACGAGGCCTCGCTGCTGCCGGTGCGCCTGCAGCCGCATCTGCGCTGGCGGATGGACCGCGCCGCCCACGAGGCCTGGGGCGGCATGCGGAGCGTGCACCGCGAGCAGCCAGAGCTGCTCGAGCGCGTGCTCGAGGACGTCCGGGCGCGCGGCCCGATCTCCGCGCGGGCGCTGGCCGAGGACGAGCGGCCGCGGCGCTCGGAGCCGTGGTGGGGCTGGTCCGACGTCAAGCGCGCCGTCGAGTTCCTGTTCTGGAGCGGGGCGGTCACCGCGGCCCGCCGGCGCGGCTTCGAGCGGCTCTACGACCTGCCCGAGCGCGTGCTGCCACGCGCTGTGATCGCGACGCCCACCCCACCGCTCGACGCGGCGCAGCGCGAGCTCGTCCGGGTCGCGGCGCGCGCATGCGGCGTCGCCACCGAGCGCGATCTGCGCGACTACTTCCGGCTGCCGGTCGACGAGGCGCGAGCACGGGTCGGCGAGTTGACCGAGGCGGGCGAGCTGCTGCCGGTGGCCGTCGAGGGCTGGCGTGAGCCGGCCTACCTGCACGCGGCCGCGACGGTGCCGCGGTCGGCCACGGGCGCCGCCCTCCTCGCGCCGTTCGATCCGCTCGTCTGGGAACGCTCGCGCGTCGAGCGCCTGTTCGGCATGCGCTACCGGATCGAGATCTACGTCCCGGCGCCGCGGCGCGTCCACGGCTACTACGTCCTGCCGTTCCTGCTCGGCGACCGGCTCGTCGCCCGCGTGGACCTCAAGGCCGACCGCCGCGCCGGCGTGCTGCGCGTGCAGGCCGCGCACGCCGAGCCGCACGCGCCGGCCGAGACCGCGGAGGCGCTGCGCGCCGAGCTCGAGCGCATGGCGGGCTGGCTCGGCCTCGGGGGCGTCGCGGTGGCGCGCCGCGGGGATCTCGCCCGCGCGCTGGCATGAGCGCTCGTGTCGTGCACTAGCGGTAGAGCGAGAGCTCGGAGATCGAGACCTTGTCCTGCCCCGGCGCGAACTTCGCGATCCAGACGAGGTACCAGCGATAGGCCTGCCCGGCGGTGTCGAGGTCGATCCGCTGGCGGCGCTCGGCGGTGGGGATCGTGCCGACCTTCTTCCAGGCCGGGTCGTCGAGGGTCGCCGGCGGCTGGGCGCCGCCCGACGCCGCGTAGACGTCGCCGCTCCAGCCGGGGGTCGGCGTGCGCAGCCCGAGCGCCCGGGCGGCGAGCCGCGGTGAGGCGTCGAGCGTGATCCCGACGCCGGCCTTCGCGAGGTTGCCGTTCTCGTAGGTCTCGGTGGACCAGCTCGTCGCGGCGTCGCCGTCGAGCACCGCGGCCGTCGCCTCGGGATGCTCCTGGCGGTCCCCCGCGGGGTCGTAGTCGGCGGCCGCGGTCTGCTTCAGCGGCACCTCCTGGAGCCCGGGGGCGGCGGGCGCGACGTTCCGCGTCCCGGTGCCGCGCTCGGTCCGGTTCGCGAGCAGCGCGAACGCCGCGACGGCGACGACGGCGATCAGCGCGATGCCCGTGAGCCAGCGCCACGGGTGCACGATGCGCCCCGGGACCCGCGCACGCGTCTGCGCGGGCAGCGACTGGAACACGGTCGTCGCCTCGCCGGTGATGTGCCCGGAGCGGGCGGTCTCGATCGCCAGCGTGTCCTCGAGGTCGGCGATCATGTCCGCGGCGGCCGGATAGCGCCGGTCGAGGTCCTTCGCGGTCGCACGGTCCACGACGGCGGCCAGCGCGCTCGAGACCTGCGGCCTGCGCGATTGGACGTCCGGCAGCTCGTCGCGGACGTGATGCATCGCGACGGCGACCTGGTTCTCGCCGTGGAACGGGACGTCGCCCGTGAGCATCTCGAACAGCACGACGCCGAGCGAGTAGAGGTCGGACTGCGGGGTGACGGCGTGGCCGAGCGCCTGCTCGGGGCTCACGTAGTCGGTCGTCCCGAGGACGCGGCCGTCGGCGGTCAGCCCCTCCTCGGTCAGCGAGCGCGCGATGCCGAAGTCCGTGACGCGCGCCGCGCCGTCCTCGTCGAGCAGGACGTTCTGCGGCTTGACGTCGCGATGGACGATGTGGCGGTCGTGCGCTGCCTGCAGGCCGCGGGCGATCTCGATCGCGTAGGCGACGGCCTCGGCCACGTCGAGCCGCTCCAGGCGCTTGATGCGCTCCTTCAGCGTCTCGCCCTCGACGTACTCGAGGACGATGTACGGCGTGTGGTTTTCCTCGCCGGCGTCGATCACGCCGACGACGTACGGCGAGCTGAGCTTCGCGATCGCCTTCGCCTCGCGCCGGAAGCGCTCGAGCTGGTCGGTGTCCCGCGCGACGTCGCGGTGCATCATCTTGATCGCCACCGGACGCTCGAGCGTCGTGTCGAACGCCTTCCAGACCGTCGACATCCCGCCGCGACCGATCGCCTCGTCGATGCGATAGCGCCCGTTGAGGAGGGTGCCGACGGGCGAGCTCATGGGTCGTATTGTGGTGATGTGGACGGCGTTCATGTCGCGTACCTCACGGATCCGGCCTGCCCGTGGGGCTGGGCGGCCGAGCCGGCACTGCGGCGACTGGTGACTCAGTTCGGTGACCGGGTGCGGATCACCTACGTCATGAGCGGCATGGTGCGCACGGTCGAGGACCCGCTGAAGCTCACGAGCGAGCTCTGCGAGGCGAGCGCCCGGAGCGGGATGCCGGTCGACCCGCGGCTGTGGATCGACCGCCCGCCCGCGAGCACGTACCCCGCCTGCCAGGCGGTGAAGGCCGCCGCCGATCAGGGCCGCGACGGCGCCTACCTGCGCGTCCTGCGCGAGGGGTTCATGCTCGACCGCGCGAAGCTCGACACGGCCGACGCGCTGATCCGCGCCGCCGGGCAGGTGCCGGGCATGGACGTCGCACGGTTCGAGATCGACCTGCGCTCCTCCGCGAGCGTCGAGGCGCTCGCTGAGGACCTCGAGCACCGGCGCGCGCTCGGCGAGCGCCACGGCTTCGTCGCGAACGCCCCCGCGTTCGTCGTGGGCGACGGCGGCGCTGCGCCGCTGCGCCCGCAGAACGTCTGGGAGTACGCGCCGCTGGAGCGCGCCGTGACGGCCGCCGGCGCCGAGCCGCTGGGCGAGCCCGAGCCCACCCCCGAGCAGGCGCTCGCGCGGTTCGGGCGGATGACGACCGCCGAGGTGGCGTCGGTCTGCGGCCTGCCGCGGCCCGCGGCGGCGGCGGCGCTCTGGCGGCTTGCGGACGACTGGCGCGCGCGGCCCGAGCGCGTGCTGGCCGCCGACGTCTGGCAGCCGGCCGGCTAGCGTGGCTCAGCCGACGGCGGTTCCGCCGGGGGCGAGCGTCTCACCGGCGCGGTCGGTCACGGTCCCGATCCGCGTGCTCCCGGGGTGGCGGTTCCCGAGGATCTCCGCGGCGTGCTCGGCATGCGCCTCCGGGACGACCGCGACGAGGCCGCAGCCCATGTTGAAGACCTCCCACATCTCCGCGGCCGGCACGTCGCCGAGGCGCGCGATGAGCTCGAAGACCGGCGCGGCGGGGAGCGGCTCCTCGATCCGGAAGCCGAGCCGCCGCGGTCCGAGGCGCACGAGGTTGCGCAGCCCCCCGCCGGTGATGTGGGCCAGGCCGCGCACCGGCACGTCGCTGCGCAGGAGGTCGAGCACGGCGCGCACGTAGATGACGGTCGGCTCGAGCAGCGCGTCGGCGACGCTCGCGCCGTCGAGCTCGGGCGGGCGCGCATCGAGCCCGGGCCCGTCCTCGATCAGCACGCGGCGGGCGAGCGTGTAGCCGTTCGAGTGCAGGCCGCTCGAGGGCGCGCCGACGAGCGCGTCCCCCGGCTCGATGCTCGCCCCGGTCACGATCGCGTCGAGCGCGACGGTGCCGATCGCGGTGCCGCAGAGGTCGAAGCCGTGCGGTGACGGGTGGCCGCGGATGAGCTCCGGGAGCACGGCGAGCTCGCCGCCCGGGATCTCGATGCCCGCGTCCGAGGCGCCGATCGCCAGGCCGCGGCCGATCGCCTCGGTGGCGACCGGGTCGGCCTGTTCGACGGCGAGGTAGTCGACCATCGCGATCGGCTCCGCGCCGACGCAGACCAGGTCGTTGACGTTCATCGCGATGCAGTCGATCCCGACGGTGTCCAGGCGCCCGGTCTGCTCGGCGAGCACGAGCTTCGAGCCGACGCCGTCGGTGGCGATCGCGATCCCGAGGTTCTCGGCGACGCGCAGGACGCTCGCGTAGTGGCCCGGAAGGTCCACGACGCGCGAGGGGGCGCCGGTCTCGATCGTGGACAGCACGCCCACGATCGCACGCACGGCGCGGTCGGACTGGCTCGTGTCGACGCCGGCGGCGGCGTACGCGTCGCTCATCGCCGCGATCCTCGCAGACGCCGGAGCGTCACGCCCGCCAGCGCGCTGCGATAGGCCGCGTACGGCCAGAGCGCCCCGACGCGCTCGACCGGGACGAGCCGCGCGGCCGCGAGCGTCGAGGCGAACGACGCCGTCATGCCGAGCGCGAACCGCCCGGTCATGCCCGGCGGCAGTCCGCGCTGCGCGAGGCGCACGCCCTTGAGGACGCTCGCCCCGGCGATCACCGGCAGCGCGACGTGCCGCGAGAGCGCGCTGGCGGCCGGGCGCCGGAAGCGCCGGGCGCGCATCGCGGCGAGCGTCATTCCGCCACGCGAGGCCCCCGGCATGAGCGCGCTCGCCTGGGCGAGACCGAGCAGCAGCGCGTCGGCGCCGGTCGCGTCCTCGCGCTCGCGCTCCTGGGCCCCGAGGCCGTCGGCGAGCGTCATCGCCGCCGAGCCGAGCAGCAGGCCGGCGGCGATCGAGCCGGGCGTCCCGAGCCGGCGCTCGATCGGCCCCTCGAGCGTCAGTCCGACGATCGCCGGCGGCAGGAACGAGCCCGCGAGCAGCGTGATCCGCCGGCGGTCCAGGCCGCGGGCCGCCTCGCGCACCTCCCCGCGCAGCGCGATCAGCAGGCCGAGCGCGGTGCCGGCGTGGAGGGCGACCTCGAACGCCTTGCGCAGGTCGGGCTCGAGCTCCGGATAGGGCCAGCCGAGCAGCCACGGCACGAGCGTCACGTGCCCGGAGGAGGAGACCGGCAGCAGCTCGGCCGGTCCGTGCAGGAGCCCGAGCGCGAGCGCGTGGCGCGCCGGGAGCGCGGCGGCGGACTCAGGCGGCGGGGGCATCCGCCGCGGCCGCGCGGGTGCGGCGCCAGCGCACGAACAGGTAGACGACGCCCGCGACGAGCAGGACGAGCACGAGGTAGTCCACGTAGTGCAGCCGGCTCTTCCAGTCCTCCCAGTTCGACCCGACCGACGTGCCGATGAGCGTCAGGCCCGCCATCCACGGGATGCAGCCGAGGAGGGTGAGGACCGTGAAGCGCCAGAACGGCATCCGCGCGACGCCGGCCGGCAGCGAGATGAACGTGCGGATGATCGGGAGCATGCGGCTGAAGAACACCGCCGCGTCGCCGTACTTCTCGAACCAGCGGTCGGCCCAGGCGAGGTTCGCCGGCGTGATGTGCAGCCACTTGCCGTGGCGTTCGACGAGCTCGAGCCGCCCGAATCGCCCGACGCCGTAGGCGATCCACGAGCCCAGGACGTTCGCGGCGACGGCCACCGAGACCACGGCGATGAACGAGTACGTGCCCTCGCTGACGTTGAAGCCGGCGAACAGCATCGTCGGCTCCGACGGGATCGGGACGCACATGCTCTCGAGCGTCATCAGGACGAAGATCCCGGGGAGCCCGAGGTCGCCGACGACGGTCGTGGCCCAGTCGGCGAGCTTGTCCGTGACGGACGCGAGAACGAGGAGCGTGGAGAGCGGCACGGGCACGAGAGGGTAGCGTTGGGAGCTCGATGCCGATCCCCCTGTTCGACCCCGCGACGCCGCTCGAGCCCCTCCGCGATCGCCTCGAGGACGCCGTTCTCGGGGTCCTCGACGACGGGCGCTTCATCCTCGGCCCGAACGTCGCGGCGTTCGAGGAGGAGTTCGCGGACGCGCTCGGCGCGGGCGCCGCGATCGGCGTGGCGAACGGCACCGAGGGCCTCACGATCGCGCTGCGCGCGCTCGGCGTCGGGCCCGGCGACGAGGTCGTCGTGCCGTCGTTCACGTTCTACGCGAGCGCCGAGGCGATCCCGCCGACGGGCGCGACGCCGGTGTTCGCGGACGTGGACCCCGCGACGTTCCTCGTGACGCCCGAGACCGTTCGCGCCGCGCTCACGCCGCGGACGAAGGCCGTGATCGCCGTGCACCTGTTCGGCAACGTCGCCGACGTGCGCGGCATCGAGGCGCTCGGCATCCCGGTGATCGAGGACGCGGCGCAGGCCGCCGGCTCGCGCGGCCCGGACGGCGCCCCGGGCTCGATCGCCGCACTCGGCGTGTTCTCGTTCTACCCGTCGAAGAATCTCGGCGCGTTCGGCGACGGCGGGGCGATCACGACGTCCGATCACGAGCTCGCAGAGCGCGTCCGGATGCTGCGCTTCCACGGCTCGCGCGACAAGGTCACCTACGAGGAGGTCGGGGTGAACTCGCGCCTCGACGAGCTCCAGGCCGCCGTGCTGCGCGTCCTGCTGCCCGAGCTTCCGTCGTGGGCGGAGCATCGCCGCGCGGCCGGCGCCTGGTATGGCGAGGAGGGCCTCGGCGCGGCGTCGGCCCCGCAGCCGAGCCCGGGCGCGCAGCCCGCCTGGCATCTCTACGTCGTGCGCCACGCGCGCGCCGACGCGCTGGCCGCGGCCCTTGCCGAGCGGGGGATCGAGGCCCGCGCCTACTACCGCACGCCCGTCCACGAGCAGCCCGCGATGCGTCCGTGGCGCACCGCCGCCGCGCTCCCGGGGACCGACGAGGCCGCGCGCACGCATCTCGCCCTCCCGATCAGCGCGGCGATCACCCGCGTCCAGGTCGCCGAGGTGGCCGCCGCGGTGCGCGCGTTCGGCGCCTGAGGCGCGGTCGATGCGCGTCTGGATCGACCTGACGAACTCGCCGCACGTGCTCGTGCTGGCGCCCGTGATCCGGCGCCTGCGCGCCCGCGGCGCCGAGGTGCACGTCACCGCCCGGGACTTCGCCCAGACGGTCGCCCTGTGCGAGCGGCACGGCATCGACGCGACCGTCATCGGCCGCCATCGCGGCGGGCGCCTGGCGGCGAAGGCGACGGGGCTCGCCGCGCGCTCCGGTGCGCTCACGCGCTGGGCGCGCGGCCGGCGGTTCGACCTCGCGCTCGGGCACGGCTCGAACGACGTGACGGTCGCCGCGCGGCTGCTGCGGATCCCGTGCTCGACGATGTTCGACTACGAGTGGGCGACGGTCCAGCACACGGTGAACTGCCGGCTGGCGCAGGCCGTGGTCGTGCCGGAGGCGATCCCGCCCGAGCGCCTGGATCGCTACGGCGCGCGCGGCAAGCTCCAGCGCTACCCGGGGCTCAAGGAGGAGTACTACCTCGCGGACTTCGAGCCCGACCGCGGCGTGCTCGACGAGCTCGGCCTCGACGCCGGCGCACCGCTCGCGGTCGTCCGCACCCCGCCCGCCGTCTCGCTCTACCACCGCTTCGAGAACGACGTGTTCGCGGACGTGCTCGACCGCCTGCGCGCGCAGGGTCAGGTCGTCGTCCTGCCGCGCACTCCCGAGCAGCGCGCCGAGCTCACGCAGGCCGGCGGGTTCGTGATCCCCGAGCGCGCGATCGACGCCCCGTCGCTGATCGCCGTCGCCGACCTCGTCGTGAGCGCGGGCGGGACGATGAACCGCGAGGCGGTCGCGCTCGGGACGCCGGTCTGGACGACGTTCGAGGGGCGCCTGGGCGCCGTCGACGAACAGCTGATCGCCGAGGGGCGGCTGCGGCGCCTGGAGCGCCCGCAGGACGTCCGGCTCGAGCGCCGCGACCCCGCGGCCGAGGCGGCCGCGCTCAGTGGACGCGTGCGACGCGATCCGGAGCTGCTCGTGGACCTCCTCTGCAGCCCGCTCGCAGCGCGCGCACGCGGTCGTGCGGGAGCCCGGCGAGGGCCCGAACGCGGCTAGACTCCGGGGCGATGCGCCGACGGCTCCGTTCGGCGGCACTTCCGCTGCACCGGCATTCGATCGTCCAGCTCGTGGTGGACGCGGCGCTCGTCGCGCTGGCCTACTTCCTGGCCTACCGCCTGCGGTTCGACCAGTCGGTCGGAGTGCCCGCTCGCTTTCAGGATCTCCTCGAGACCACGCTGCCCTGGGTGGTCGTCCTCGCGCTGGTCGTGTTCACGCTGCTGCGGATCGAGCAGAAGCAGTGGCGCTACGTCACCCAGCGCGACTACTCGGGCCTGCTGCAGGCCGTCGTCCTGCTGACGCTCGCGGTCGTCGGGCTCGTCGCGTTCTGGAAGCCGGTCACGCAGCCCTCGTCGAGCGGCGACGTGACGGTCACGATCCCGACCGGCGTGATCGCGCTGTTCTTCCTGCTGACGCTGCTGCTCGTCGGCGGTGTGCGGTTCATCGCGCGCACGCTCTACGACCGGCCGTTGCGCGGCTTCCGCGCGCGCAGGGATGCGCGGCGCGTGCTGATCGTCGGCGCCGGCGACGGCGGTCGCCTGACCCTGCGCGAGATCCTGCGCAATCCGATGCTCGACCTCAACCCGGTGGGATTCGTCGACGACGATCCGCTGAAGCAGAGCGTGCGCGTGGACGGGGTCAAGGTCCTCGGCGGCACCGAGCAGCTGCGCCGGATCCTCGACGAGACCGAGCCGGACGAGATCCTGATCGCGATCCCCTCCGCGCCGGGAACCCTGCGCGCGCGCGTGGTGCGCGCCGGGCGCGAGCGGGGGATCCCGGTCCGCACGCTGCCGACCGTCTTCGAGTTGCTGCAGGCCGGCTCGGGCGCGGTCGTGCGCCAGGTGCGCGAGGTCCAGGTCGAGGACATCCTGGGGCGCGAGCCGGTGCGGATGGAGCTCGACCGGGTCGGCGCCTATCTCAGTGGCGAGGTCGTGCTCGTCACGGGCGCGGGCGGCTCGATCGGCGCAGAGCTCTGCCGTCAGATCGCGCGCGTCGCGCCGCGGCGGCTGATCCTCCTGGACCATGCCGAGGACAACCTGTTCCGGATCCAGCGCGAGCTCGAGGAGGACCGCCACGTCCACCCGTCGGCGCTCGCCGCCGTCCTCGCGGACTGCAAGGAGGGTGAGCGCATGCGGGAGGTGCTCGCCGAGTTCCGCCCGACGATCATCTTCCACGCGGCCGCCTACAAGCACGTCGGGCTGATGGAGGCCAACCCCGTCGAGGCGGTGCGCAACAACGCCCTCGCGACGCGGCTCGTCGCGCGCCTGGCCGGCGAGGCCGGCGTGCGGGCGTTCCTGCTCGTCTCGACCGACAAGGCGGTCACGCCGGCGACCGTCATGGGTGCCTCGAAGGCGCTCGCCGAGTACGCCGTCGAGGAGATGAGCGCGCGCTTCACGCAGACCCGCTTCGCGACCGTGCGGTTCGGCAACGTCCTCGGCTCGTCCGGGTCGGTCGTGCCGATCTTCCGCCGGCAGATCGCTCGCGGCGGCCCGGTCACGGTCACCGACGAGCGCATGACGCGCTACTTCATGACGATCCCGGAGGCCGTGCAGCTCATCATCCGCTCGGGCTCGCTCGGGAAGGGCGGCGAGATCTTCGTGCTCGAGATGGGCGAGCCGGTCCCGATCCTGCAGCTCGCCCGTGACATGATCGAGCTCTCGGGCCTGCGGCCGGACGAGGACATCGCGATCGAGGTCGTCGGACGCCGGCCCGGCGAGAAGCTCCACGAGGAGCTCTTCAACCCGTCCGAGCGTCCGCAGCCGACGCCGGCCGAGAAGATCCTCCACGCCGCCCGCGAGCAGCGCGATCCGGACGAGGTCAGCGCCTGGTTCGACGAGATCTCGCTGCTCGTGCTGGAGGGCGACGCGGCGGGCCTCGCCTCCAAGGTCGGTGAGCTGGCGGGCGCGCGCGTGCCCGCAGGTGAGCCTTCCGATGGGGCGAGCATCTAGCATGGCGCGGTCATGACGGCGGTCATCGCTGCCCTGTCGCTGACCGACAGGATCGAGAAGTACGGCGCCTACGCGGGCTTCGCCGCGGTCGCCGGTCTCGGCGTGCTCGCGCTCCTGTACTTCGCCCAGGCCCGCGAGGTCAAGCGCCTGCGTGAATGGGCCGGCCGCGCGCCCGAGCGTGACGCCGACCTGCAGCAGCGCGTCGTGACCGAGGCCCAGCGCCGGACGACGCCTGCGACGCCCGCCGCGGCCGCGCGCCCGGCGCCGGCCCCCGCAGCGCCCGCCGGTGCCACACCCGCCGCAGCGAGCGCGGCAGGCGCCGCCGCGACCGCGGGTGCGGCCGCCGGCGGTGCGCCCGCCGTGACGACGCCCGGCGCGAAGCCCGCGAGCGCCGCCGGCCAGGGCGCCGCCGCGACCGCTCCCGCGCCGCCCGCCGCGGGAGCCCAGCCCACGACGGTCCAGCCGGTCACCGCCAGCTCGGGCGCGCCACCCGCCGCCGCCGCTCCCGCGACGCCCGCCGGCGGCGGTGCGGGCACGTCCCCGAGCCCCACGCCGACCCCGGCCGCTGCGGTCCCCGCCGCGGGCGCTGCAGGCGCCGCGCCGACGGCGGCCGCCTCCGCGCCGGCCGCGGCGCCCCCGAGCGCCCCCGAGCCGCCCGCCCCTGAGCCGTCCGAGCCGGCCGTGAAGCCCGCGACGCCCGCGGCCGCGCGCACCACCGCGCCCGCGCCGTCAGGCGCGCCGCGCCCGCGCCCGCGCCCGGCCGCGGCGCCCGCGCGCGCCGCCACGAGCGAGACGACGCTGCCGCCGCGCCCGGCCACCGCGCCGGCCGCCCGCGGCTCGCGCCGCGGCCTGCTCGCCGTCGTCCTCGGCGGCCTCGTGATCGTCGGCATCGCGATCCTCCTGATCACGCAGGTCTTCGGCGGCGACAGCGGCACGACCACCACGACGCCCGCCCCGAACACCGTCGAGACCACGACGTCCGCGCAGGGCGGCGGCTCGAGCACGACCTCGAAGCCGCCCGCCGCTCCGGATCGCGCCGCCACGCAGATCGCGGTCCTGAACGGCACGACCGTCTCCGGGCTGGCGCGCAGCGCGGCCGACAAGGTCCAGGCCGGCGGCTACAAGCAGGTCGGCCCGGTCACGACCGACACGTCGAACCAGGCCCGCGCGACGACGATCGTCTATTACGAGCCCGACGCGCGCACCGAGGGCCTCGACGTCGCGAAGCTCATCGGGCTCGGCAGCGGCGCACTGCAGCCGATGGACCAGAACGCGCGCGTGCTCGGCGGCAACGCGCCGGTCGTGGTCATCGTCGGCGCCGACCAGGCGCAGTAGCGCGATGGCACCCGGGGGTCTGTACCTCGCCCGTCACGGGCAGACGGCCTACAACGCCGCCGGCCGCTTCCAGGGCCTGCAGCCGGTCCCGCTCGACGCCACCGGGCGCGCCCAGGCACGCCGGCTCGCCGACGCCGTCGCGGCGGTCGCCCCGGTGACGCTCGTCTGCAGCGACGTCGCACGTGCGCAGGAGACGGCCGCGATCGTCGGCGCCGAGATCGGGCTCGAGCCCGTCGTCGACCCGCGCTTCGCGGAGACCGACGCGGGCCACTGGACGGACCGGACGTTCGAGGAGGTGATGGCCGACGACCCCGCCGGGTTCCGGCGCTTCCTCGAGGTGGACATGACCTGGGGCTTCCCGGGTGGTGAGCGCTTCGCCGATCAGCAGCGGCGCGTCATGGAGGGGATCGCGGACTGGCGCGCACGGGTCGCGGCGCACCCGGCGGTGATCGTCTGCCACGGCAACACGATCCGCCTGGCGCTGGCCGCTCTGAGCGGCGGGGAGGGGATCCCCGAGCGGCCGGCGAACGGGAGCCTCGTCGCGCTGTGACCCGCCTGGCCCAGGTCGTCTTCGCGCTGCTCGTCGTCAGCGCGTTCGGGGCGTTCTTCGCCGCGCAGGAGCTGAAGTCCGCTCCGTCGGTCGTGCAGCGCTTCCAGATCAAGTACCGCGTCATCTCGCCGAACCGCGACGGGCGCTTCGATCGCCAGCGCGTCTCGTTCCGGCTCAAGCGCGCGGACACCGTCGACGTCGCGGTCGTGGACGACCAGGGCGACACGGTGAAGGAGCTCGCCTCGGGCCTGCGGATGGCGGCCTACGCGCAGCTCACCCCGAGCCTCGTCTGGGACGGCACCGACGAGCGCGGCCGCGAGGTCCCGGACGGGACCTACCGCGTGCGCATCACGCTGCGCGACCAGGGGCGCAACGTCATCGTCCCGCGCGCGTTCCGCGTGGATCGCACGGCTCCGGTGCCGGTCGTCGCGTCGGTCGGGCCCGAGCGGGGCCGTGGCCCCGAGCTCCTGCCGCGCCCGGACGGCAAGCCCGCGCGGATCCGCCTGCAGGCGCCGGCGCGCCGCGGGCGCCTGCTGATCTTCCGCACCTGGCCGCGGCCGCCGGAGCTCGTGCGCACGATCGCGGTTCCCGACGGCGAGACGCTGATCTCGTGGGACGGGCGCGCGGACGACGGCCGTCGCGCGGCCCCGGGCACGTACGTCGTCGTCGCCGAGACGCGCGACGTCGCCGGCAACATCGGGACCTCGGTGCCGCTCGACGCCGATGGGCTGCCGTCGGTGCCCTACGGGCAGACGCTCCCCGGGCGCGGCGGCATCACCGTACGCCGGCTCGTCGTCCAGCCGCCGCTGCTGCCGGTGCGCGCGGGTCGGCGCGTGACGATCGGCGTCGACGCACGCCGGCGTTCGTACGCCTGGACCGTGCGGCGCGTGGGCGCCGAGCCGCTGCGCGAGGGCACCGCGACACGGCCGCTCGTGGCGGTCAGGACGCCGGCCGCGAACTCCGGCGCGTACGTGTTCACGGCGCGGCGCGGGTCGCACACGGCGAGCGCCGCCTTCGGCGTCGACGACCGTGCGCGTCACAAGGTGCTCGTCGTCCTGCCGCTCATGACCTGGCAGGGGCGCAACCCCGTCGACGACGACGGGGACGGTGAGCCGAACCTCCTGATCGACGGGCGCGACGTGCGTCTCGGCCGCGTGCTCGGGACGCGCGCGCCGGTCGGCTTCGCCGCGCGCGAGGCGCCGACCCTCGCCTGGCTCGACCGCAACCGCCATCGCTACGACATCACGACCGACGTCGCGCTCGCCCTGAACGCCGGGCCGAAGCTCAGCGGCCACTCCGGCGTGCTGCTCGCCGGGGACGCCGTGTGGCTCCCGCCGGTCGTCCAGAAGCGCCTGCGGCGGTTCGTCACCGCGGGCGGCACGCTCGCCTCGATGGGCACGGGCTCGCTGCAGCGCCAGGTGCGCCTGACCGGGCGCCTGCGCCTCATCGATCCGACCCCGCCGTCGAGCGCGGACATCTTCGGCAGCCGCATCGCCCCGCTGCGCCGCGGCACGGTGGACCTCACGAACGCCCGGGACGACATCGACCTCTTCCGCGAGACCGAGGGCGAGTTCCGCGGCTTCACCGGCTCCGAGGAGACGCTCTCGCCCGGGCGCGCGAAGCTCCTGTCGTCGGCCGTCGACGCGGACGGCCGCGCGGTGATCGTCGCGCTGCGGGTGGGCCGCGGCACCGTGATCCGCTTCGGGCTGCCGGAGCTGCCGCAGCGGCTGGACTCCGACCCCGACGTCCAGGGCCTCATGGACCGCACATGGCAACTGCTCTCCCGCTGATCGCCTGCGCCGCGCTGGCCGCCGGAGCGCTCGTCGTGCGCTCGGACCGGGCGCGCGCGTGGCTCATGCTCGGGGCACTCGTCGTCGCACCGGTCATCCTCGTCGCGCAGATCTCGGGGACCGATCAGGTTCAGAGCCTGCGCGAGCGCCCGGCGCTCGCCGCCGTCGCCGTCGTGCTCGGGCTGCTCCTCGTCGCAGGGCTCGCCGTGCTGTTCGCGCGCGTCCCGACGGCCCTGCCGCTGGCCGTCGTCGCGACGATCCCGTTCCGCATCCCGATCGCCGTCGGGGGCTCGACGGCGAACCTCCTGCTGCCGCTCTACCTCGTCGTCGCGGCCGGGACGCTCGCCTGGGCCGTCCCGCGGCTGCGCGAGCCGCCGCCGGCGCGCGAGGACGGCGAGGATCCGCGGCCCGGCGGCCTGGAATGGGCGCTCGCGGCGGTCCTCGTGCTCTACGCGGTCCAGACGTCGTACTCGGCGGACACCGACCGCGCGCTCGAGAACGTCGTCTTCTTCTACGTCCCGTTCGCGCTGCTGTTCGCGCTCGTGGCACGCCTGCGGTGGACGACCCGCCTGGCGGGCCTCTCGCTCGCGGTGCTCGTCGGGCTGGCCGTCGCGCTCGCGTCGATCGGCTACGTCGAGTTCGCCACCCGGCACCTGTTCCTGAACCCGAAGGTCATCGCGTCGAACCAGCTCGAGGACTACTTCCGCGTCAACTCGCTGTTCTTCGACCCGAACATCTACGGGCGCTTCCTCGCCGTCGTGCTCGTGCTGCTCGTGACGTGGATGCTGTGGCGCAAGCGCCCGAAGGAGGTCGCCTGGGCGGCGCTCGTCGTGGCCTTCCTCTTCGGGGGGCTCGTCCTGACGCTCTCGCAGTCGAGCTTCGCCGCGTTGCTCGTCGGGCTCGCCGTGCTCGCCGCGCTGCGCTGGAGCCTGCGCTGGACGCTCGCCGCCTCGGCGTTGCTCGTCGTGCTCGCAGCCGGCGCGGTCGCGCTCGGGACGAACGCGTTCGACGGCGGCGCCTCGACGAACGACGCGACGAGCGGCCGCGCGGACCTGATCCAGGGCGGGGTGGACCTCTTCACCGCGCGGCCGGCGCAGGGGTGGGGCTCCGGCTCGTTCTCGCGCGAGTACCGGCGCGCCGAGGACGTCTCGGCCGAGCGCGCGACGTCCGCCTCGCACACGATCCCGATCACGATCGGCGCCGAGCAGGGCGTCGTCGGCCTGCTGGCGTACCTCGCGCTGCTCGCGTTCGCGCTCGCGCGCCTGTTCCGCGACGCGTCGGCGGGCCCGGTCCGTGCCGGGGTCGCCGCCGCCTTCGCCGCGCTGCTCGTGCACACGCTCATGTACGCCGCGTTCCTCGAGGACCCGCTGACCTGGGTGCTGCTCGGGGTCGGCACCGCGGTGGCCGCCCAGCAGGCGGCGGCGGTCCGCGTCGACCGGGCCGCCGCGGGCGCCCCGCCGCCGGAGATCGCGGAGACCGCATGAGCCCGGCGCGCCGCGAGGCCCTGGTCTTCGGGCTCCTCGCGCTCGCCGCGGCGGTCGCCTGGGCGCTCGTCCCGACCTATCCGAACTACGACACCTACTACCACCTGGTCTGGGGGCGGGAGCTCCTTCACGGCGTGACCCCGACGTTCGAGGCCTACCAGGCGCCGACCGAGCATCCGCTGTACCTCGCCACGGCCGCGGTGATGGCCGGCGTCATCGGGCAGGACGCCGATCGCGCGATGGTGCTCCTCACGGTCCTCGCGCTCGTGGCGCTCGTCTGGGCGGTCTACCGCACGGGCAGCGCGGTCTTCGGGCGCTGGCCCGGGATCGTCGCCGCACTCCTCACCGGTTCGAGCTTCGCGCTGCTGCTCTACGCGGCGCGCGCCTACGTGGACGTGCCGTTCCTCGCGCTCGTGCTGTGGGCGGCCGCGCTCGAGGCCGAGCGCCCGCGGCGCGGGGCGCTCGTGATGGCGCTGCTCGCGGTCGCCGGGCTGCTGCGCCCGGAGGCGTGGATCCTCGCCGGCGCCTACTGGGCGTGGTGCGCGTGGCCGCGCGGTGCGGACGGCCGCCGCGACCGCCGGCTCGGCCTGCTCGCGCTCGCGCTCGCCGCACCGCTCGCGTGGGCGCTCGTGGACCTCGCCGTCACCGGCGACCCGCTGTTCTCGCTGCACGCCACGAGCGACCTCGCCGACGAGCTCGGCCGCGACCGCGGCGTCGGCGCGGTGCCCGGCGCGTTCGTGACGTTCCTCGCCGACGCGCTGCGCCCGCCGGTCTTCCTCGCGGCGCTCGCCGGCGTGGG
The DNA here is from genome assembly GCA_963787935.1 of uncultured Actinomycetes bacterium. GTDB lineage: Bacteria > Actinomycetota > Thermoleophilia > Solirubrobacterales > Solirubrobacteraceae > F1-60-MAGs163. The sequence continues at coordinate 298,896 of CAWBEV010000004.1, forward strand.
TCTCGTCGCCTGGCGCCGCGACCTGCCCGCGCGCGCGCTGCACGTGCCGCTCGCGCTGCTCGGCGCGGGGATCCTCACGTTCCTGGCGACCGGGCTGGCGGGCCTCTCGATCCTGCCGCGCTACCTGACGATCCCGGCGATCGCCCTGACGCTGTTCGCCGGCGACGCGCTGGCCGGCTGGGCCGCGCTGCCGCGCGCTGCGCCGCTGCGCCGGCCGTGGGCCGCGGCGGTCGCCGTGCTCGTCGGCCTGGGCCTCGTGTTCGCCCTCGTGCAGCTCTCGGTCGCCGGGCGCTTCACCGCGGAGCTGCGGTTCGTGCGCGGGGTGCACGACGACCTCGTCGCGATTCTCGCCGACCCCGCGGTGCGCCGCGACCTGCGCTGCGGGACGCTGACCCTGCCGAACTACCGCCTGACGCCGGACACGCGCTGGATCCTCGACGCCTCGCGCAGGGAGGTCGGCGCGCGCTCGGCGCTGCTGCGCGACCGCGGCGTCGCGCTGTTCTACGCCGATCCGAAGACGCTGCGGCGCTACGGGTTCGCGGACGGCGCCAGCCCGCGCACGAATGCGCCGGACCCGGGGTTCGTCCCGATCGCCCGGCGCGGGCGCTTCGCCGCCTACGCGGCCTGCCCGCCGGGCGCCTGAGCCTCAGGCGTCGCGCGCGATCCCGAGGCGCTCGAGCCGCTCCCAGAGCGGCCCGTTCTGCGTGCGTGCGGTCTGCGCGACGGCCCACTCGCGCAGCTCGAGGTCCGGGGCCGCGCGCGCGCCTGCGAACGCGGCCAGCGCGGCGGCGAACTGCGGAGCGCCCGCGGCGGTCGTGACCGCCCGCTCCCAGGTGTGCACGCCGGCGAGCTCGGGCGTCACGGTGGGCCGGCCCAGGCGGGCGTACTTCAGGATCCTGTAGGGCAGCCCGGCGTCGTTGAACGGCTCGACCTTGAACGGCACGATCCCGACGTCCGCGGTCAGGATCAGGCGCGCCGCGACCGGGTCCGGCTGCGCGCCGAGCCAGACGAGGCTCGGGTGCGCGCGGCAGGCGGCGAAGTCCGGGTCGTCCTTGCACTCGTCCTCGTGCCAGGCCCCGATCAGGAGCAGCACGAGCCGGTCGCCGAGCGTGTCGGCGACCGCGCGCAGCAGCGCCCAGTCGGTCCGCCAGCCGAGGTGCCCGAGCGAGACCGCGACGATCGTGCCGCGCGGGTCGGGCGCCGGGAACGAGTCGGCGGCCAGCCCGACGAGCGCCGGGTCGCCGCGCCCGGCCTCGCGCTCGAGGTCCGCGAGCTTCACCGATGCCACGAACGTCAGCGCCGAGCGCTCGGCGGCGAGCGTGTGCAGCTCCTCGAGGCGCTCGCGCCGCGCGGGGCTCGCGTCGTAGGCGCGCTCGTAGCGGTCCCAGCGCCCGTACCACAGCTCGCTGCCGGGGCAGAGCCCGAGCAGCGCCCGTGCGAGCGGGTACTGCAGCGGGTGGAAGATGACGACGACGCGCGGCTCGCCGCGGTCGCGCCGCAGCGCGCGCACGAGCCGTTTCGCCTGCCGTGCGGCGATCATGTCGCCCGCCGGCGTCGGGAGCCGCGCGATCGCTCCGTAGCGCACGCGCGGGGGGTCCACGGCGACGACGTGCGGGGCGCGCAGCAGGTCCTCGGCCTGGTCGCGCAGGATGAACCGCTCGAGCTCACGCGGCAGCAGGAGCACGCAGATCGGCGGGCGCTCGTCACGGGTCTGGGCCACGGACGCGCACCCTACTTGCGCCCACCGCGGGCGGTACGGTGGCCCCGCCGGTGGAGGGGTATCTCAAGCGCCTGGCGAGCTCCGGGCTCGCCTACCAGTCCGCGAGCCTGCTCGCGGGCCTGCTCGCGCTGTTCACGCTGCCGCTCTACACGCGCCATCTGACACCCGCGGACTTCGGGTACGCCGAGACGCTGCTGACGCTCGTGATCCTCGCGAGCATCCTGCTGCGCTTCGGCATGGGCGAGGCGTTCGTGCGCTCGTGGTTCGACGACGAGCACCCCGATCGCCGCCGCCACCTCGCGCGCACGACGACGACGTTCGTGCTGCTGACGACGACGCTCGCGCTGGCCGCCGGCGTGCTGCTCGCCGGGCCGCTGTCGGACCTCGTCCTCGGCACGCACGACGCGACGCTGATGGCGTTCGGCGTGTTCGGCATCTGGGCGTTCACGAACCTCGAGGTGGCGTACGCGCTGCTGCGCGTCGAGGAGCGCCGGCGCACGTACCTCATCGCGTCGGCGACGAACGTCGTGCTGACGGTCGCGCTGACGGTGCTGCTCGTCGTCGTGCTCGACGAGGGCGCGCGCGGGTACGTCATCGGGAACTACGCGGCCTCCGCCGTGGTGCTCATCGGCCTCTGGGTGCTCGCGGTGCGCGAGCACGTCGGGCTGCCGCAGGTGCGCACGCCGCTCGGCCCGATGATGCGCTTCGGGGCGCCGACGGTCCCGGCCGACGCGGCCGTGTTCCTCCTGAACGTCGTGGACCGCGCGTACCTGCTGCGCGTGGACAGCCCCGCCGCCGCCGGGCTCTACTCGGTCGCGATCAAGCTCGCGACCGCGGTGATCGTGCTCGTGCGCGGCTTCCAGCTCGCCTGGCCGCCGCTGGCCTACTCGATCGCCGACGACGCCGAGGCCGGCGCGCGTCTACGCGCGCGTGACGACCGCGTATCTCGTGATCACGGGGCTGATCGTCGCCGGGTTCGAGCTGCTCGGCCGGTGGGTCGTGCGGCTGCTCGCCGCGCCGGACTTCTTCGACGCGCACGAGGCGCTCCCGTGGCTCGCGCTCGGCTGGGCGCTCTACGGCCTGTACCTCGTGCTCGTCACGATCGCCGGCCGGGCCAAGGTCACGACGCGCACGCTTCCGGCGGCGGCGGCCGGGCTCGTGGTGAACGTCGGCGTCCTCGTCTGGCTCGTCGGCCCGCTCGGGATCGAGGGTGCGGCGCTCGCGCTCGTCGCCGCCTACCTCGCGATGCTCGTCGCGCTCTACCTCCTGACGCGGCGGCTCTTCACGGTGCCGTTCGAGTGGGGCCGGCTGGTGCCGCTCGTGCTCGTCGTCGGCGTGCTCGCGGTCGGCGGGAACCTGCTGCTGCCGGATGCCGGTGCCGCCGGCTTCGCGTCGCGTCTCGCGGTCCTCGCGGTGATCCCGTTCGCGCTCGTCGCCGTGCGCGTCGTGACGCCCGCCGAGCTCGCCCGGGTCCGCACGGGCGTGCGCGCGGCGCGCGCCCGCGGGGCGCCGGCATGAGCGGCACCCTCGGTCACGTCCTGCTGATGCTGGTCGTGGTGTTCGGGGTGAACCTGCTGCCCGCGTTCGGGCCGCCCACGTGGACGGTCCTGATCGTCTTCCTGCTGAAGTACGACCTCCCCGCACCCGTCCTCGTCGTCGGCGGGGCCGCGGCGGCGGCCTGCGGGCGGTTCGTGCTGGCCTCGGCGTTCCGGCGCCTCGGCGGGCACCTCCCGGAACACAAGCGGACCGACCTCGAGGCGGTGGGCGCGACGCTCACGCAGCGCCGCGCGGGCCGCTGGGGGGTGCTCGGCCTGTTCCTGCTGTCCCCGCTGCCGTCGACGCAGCTCTTCGAGGCGGCCGGGCTCACCCCGCAGGTGCGGCTCGTGCCCGTGACGCTCGCGTTCTTCTGCGGGCGCCTCGTGACGTACTCGCTCTACGTCGGCGGCGCGCGGCTCGCCGAGCGCACGCTCAGGAACGTCATCGACGACGGGATCACCTCACCGTGGGCGATCGTGCTGCAGGTCGTGCTGCTGGGGCTGCTGGCGGCGTTCGTGCTGACCCCGTGGGCCAGGATCCTCGGCTACAGCCGCGGGCCGCGGTTGTAGTCGGTCGCCGCCTCGCGCAGGCCCTCGCCGCGGTCGGGGTGCAGCGTCGCCTGCACGTGGAACCAGTAGCGCTTCGGGTCGTGCCGCGGGAGCACGGTCGCCGCGAGCGCGCGCAGCGCGTACGTCCACGCCGTCAGCCAGCGCACGAGCGCGGCCGCCAGGCGCGAGTGGTGCTTGCGCATGTAGCGGTCGCGGTTGCGCGAGAGCTCGACGATCCGCCGCTCGGGCACCGGGCCGGTCGAGAGCTGCTCGTGGTGGATCGGCGAGCGCGCCCGGCACGTAGAGCGTGTGCCAGCCATGCGTCTGCCAGGCGCTTGCAGAAGTCCACCTCGTCGGAGTAGACGAAGAACTGCGGGTCGAACCAGCCGATCTCGCGGGCCGCCTGGCGGCGCACGAGCAGCGCCGCGCTCTGCGCCCAGTCGACCACGCGGGTGCGGTCCCCGCGACTCTGGACGGTCGTCCAGCGGTGCACGAACAGCGCGGCCGCGAGCGCGCTGCGCGGCGTGGGGAAGCTCCACGCGCTCGGCTGCACCCGGCCGTCGGGGCGCAGCAGTCGCGCGCCGGCGGCGCCCGCGCGCAGGTTCTGCTCGAGCGCCGCGCGCAGCGCGAGCGTCGCGCCGGGCCGCAGCTCGGAGTCCTCGTTCAGCAGCAGCGCGTAGCGCCCGCGAGCGCGCTGCAGCAGCTCCGTGTCGTTCTCGGCCTTGCCGCGCCTGCGCGGCAGCGCGATCACCTCGTCGACGGTGGGGTGCTTGCGTGCGGCACCGACGCTTCCGTCGGTCGAGGCGTTGTCCAGCACGAGCACCTCCGTCGCGAACGGCAGCGCGGCACGCTCCAGCGCGATCGCGTCGAGGCCCCGGACCAGCAGCTCGCGCTGCTGGGTGTTCACGACGCAGAAGGTCAGCTCGACGTCGCTGGTCGGGGCGGCTGCGTCCGGCACGGGCGCCTATTGTGAACGGCGGTGCGCATCCACGTCGTCGACCCCCCGGCGTACACACCGCCGTACGACCATGCGCTGTGCGCCGCACTGGCCGCCGCGGGGGCGGACGTCACGCTCGTCACGAGCCGCTTCGCCTACGGTCCCGTGCCGCGCGGCGCGGGCTACGCGTCGATGAGGCGTTCTACGGCCGCGGGCCGCGCCGGCTCGGCGGTCGCGCGCGGCAGCTCGTGCGCCTGGCCCAGCACGTGCCCGACATGCTCGCTACCGCCGCCGCGCCCGGGCCGCCGACGTCGTGCACTTCCAGTGGCTCAGCGTGCAGCAGCTCGACACGCGGCTGCTCCCGCCGGGTCGCCCGCTCGTGCTGACCGCCCACGACGTGCTGCCGCGCGAGCCGCGGCGCGGCCAGCGGGCGGCGCAGCGTCGCCTCTACGAGCGTGTCGACGCCGTCGTCGTGCACTCCGAGCACGGGCGCGGGCGGCTCGTCGAGGAGGTCGGCGTGGATCCCGCGAAGGTCACGGTGATCCCGCACGGCGCGTTCGCGCACCTGCTCGACGTGCCCGACGCGCGCCCGCTGCCGCGCGAGCTCGCCGCGGTCGACGAAGCCGGTCGTGCTGCTGTTCGGCCTGCTGCGGCCCTACAAGGGGATCGACGTCGCGCTCGAGGCGTGGCGCGGCATCGAGGACGCGGAGCTGTGGGTCGTCGGGATGCCGCGGATGGACACGACCGCGCTGAAGGCCGCCGCGCCCCCGGGCGTGCGGTTCATCGAGCGCTTCGTGCCCGACGCCGAGCTGCCGGCGTTCTTCGAGCGGGCCGATCTCGTGACGCTGCCCTACCGCGAGATCGACCAGTCCGGGGTGCTGTTCACGGCGCTCGCGTTCGGGCGCCCGCTCGTGCTCAGCGCCGTCGGCGGGTTCCCCGAGGTCGCCCGCGGCGGGGTCGCCGAGCTCGTGCCGCCGGGTGACGCGCGCGCCCTCCACGCGACGCTCGCCGGGCTGCTCGCCGACCCCGCGAGCGCGCGCGGCGCTCGGGGAGCGCGCCGCCGCCGCCGCGCGCGAGCACTACGGCTGGGCCGCGATCGCCGCGCGCCCACCTCGAGCTGTACGCGCGCGCGTCAGACTCGGCGGCCGGATGACCGCGCTGAAGGCCACCTTCTGGGCGCTCCGCCGGGCTGCTCGTCTACACGCAGGCCGGCTACCCGCTCGCTGCTCGCCGCACTCGATCGCGCGCGGTCGCGGCGTGCGGCGCACGCCCGCGCCGCCGGTGCCCGCGGCCGGGCGACGAGCCGCACGTGACGCTCGCGATCGCCGCGCATCGCGAGGGCGACGTCATCGCCGGCGAAGGTCGCGCAACGCGCGCGCGCTCGACTGGCCGGCCGACCGCCTGGAGGTGCTCGTCGCCTGCGACGGCTCGCCCGACGACACGCCCCGGCGCGCCCGCGACGCCGGCGCCGACCTCGTGCTCGAGCTGCCCCGCGGCGGCAAGGTCCGCGCGCAGGACGCGCGCGGTGCGCGCGGCCGACCCGCGCAGCACGATCATCGCGTTCTCCGACGCGAACTCGACGTGGGAGCCCGACGCGCTGCGCGCGCTCGTCGCGCGCCTGCGGGCGGCGCCGGACGTCGGCTACGTCTGCGGGCAGGTGCGGTTCGTGAACCCCGACGACGGCACGAACCAGGAGGGGCTCTACTGGCGCTACGAGATGTGGCTGCGCGGCGCTCGAGTCGCGCCTGGCGAGCGTCACCGCCGGCAACGGCGCGATCTACGCCGTGCGCCGCGAGGACTACCTCGAGGTCGACCCGGTGATGGGCCACGACCTCGTCGTTCCCGTTCAACTTCGTCAAGCGCGGGCGCCGCGCGGTGTACGAGCCCGGCGCGCGGGCGACCGAGAAGATGGTGCCGTCGATCGAGGGCGAGTTCGCCCGCAAGCGGCGGATGATGAGCCACGCCTGGCCGATCGTCCTGCGCGGCGGGATGCTCTCGCCGAAGGGGTACCCGCCGCGCTACGCGCTGATGATCGCCTCGCACCGCGTGCTGCGCTACGCGGCGCCGTTCCTGCACGTCGTCTGCGCTCGCGACGAACGCCGCGCTGCTCGGCGAGGGCCCGGTGTACGTCGTGGCGTTCGCGCTGCAGCTCGGCCTGCTCGCGGCGGCCGCGCTCGGCGGGGCGCGGCGTGCGCGCCCGCTGCTCGTCGCGCGCTACTACGTGCTCACGAACGCGTCGGTCGCGGCCGGCCTGTACGACCACCTGCGCCACGGAACGCCCGCGGGCTGGGCGCCGCCGGAGGGCACGCGCTGATGCGCCGCCTGTTCGACATCGTCGTCGCGGCGCTCGCGCTGGCGCTCGCCGCGCCGTTCCTGCTCGCGGCGCTCGTCGCGATCCGGCTGGAGTCCGCACGGCAGCCCGATCTACCGCCAGCGGCGGATCGGCAAGGACGGCCGCGCCGTTCGACGTCATCAAGCTGCGCACGATGGTCAGCGGCGCCGAGGGCATGGGCGCCGGGCTCGCGGTCAGCGAGGGCGACACGCGGATCACGCGCGTCGGGCGCCTGCTGCGCCGCACGTCGCTCGACGAGGTGCCGAACCTCGTGAACGTCCTGAAGCGGCGAGATGGCGATCATCGGCCCGCGGCCGACCGTCCCGATCCAGGTCGAGCAGTACACCGCGCGCCAGCGCGGGCGCCTGGCCGTGAAGCCCGGGATGACCGGCTGGGCGCAGGTCAACGGGCGCGCGGAGATCCCCTGGGCCGAGCGGATCGAGCTCGACCTCTGGTACATCGAGCACCGGTCCTGGCGCCTGGACCTGCGGATCCTGTGGCGCTCGCTGCGGATCGTCTTCGGCGGCGACGGGCTCTACCGCGGCGAGACGCCGGCCTGGCACGACCCGCCGCGCCGGTAGGCGACCGCCTCAGCGCCGGCGCCGGGCGAGGTAGCGCCGCCCGGCGTTCACCGTGACCGTCCTGCGGCGGCCGGCGTCGCGGACGTCGACGACGCCGCGGACGACCTTCACGAGCGTCCCGGCGCACGAGTCCTGCACGAGCCAGCGCGTGCCGCGCACGACCGCGGCGCCGTAGTTGCCGCTCGTGCGGAAGCGGCCCTTGCCGTCCCCCCACAACAGACGCCGTCCGGGCTTGCGGCGCCTGGCCGAGCGCGCGCCGCGGCCGAGCTTCGGGCAGCGCTTCAGCCCGACGTCCTCGACGAGCTTCAGGTCGGTCGTCACGGGCCTGCCGGCGGGCTGCGTGACGCGGAAGACGCCGTCCCAGAACTCGCCGCTCATCGTGCCGCCGGTCCCGTCGGCGGCGGTGATCCGGACGTGCCCTCTGCGCGCGTCCACACTCGAGCCGAGCGGGATCGACGCGCCGGGGCCGAGCGTGCGCGTCGTCCCGTCCGGGAACGTGACGCGGACGGTGCCGGAGATCAGGCCGCCGACGACCGAGCGCCCGAGCGCCGGCACGGGCGGCGTCGTGCCGCCGGCGCCCGATCCGCCGACCGCGCCACCCGGAGCGGACGGCCCGAGCGGCGTCGAGCCGGTCCCGGACGCTCCCGGCGGTGTCGCGTCGGTCACGACGCCGGGCGCGCACGCGGCCCCTGCGGCGCCCCCGAACCCGACGCGGTCGACGAGGACGGCACAGTCGAAGGTCGGATCACCGTTGTCGAAGATCGAGAGGTACAGGCTGTGGGCGCCGGGGGTCACCGGCGTCGACGCGCGCAGGATCACGGTCGCCGCGTCGTAGGTCGTGCCGGCGGCGGCGTCGGCGGACACGGCGGCGGGCCCGACGCCGTTGACGCTCACCGACCGTCCGCCCGGTCCGAACGCGAAGTTCCCGGGGCGCGCTGATCTCCGCGCCGCTCGTCGTCCAGGTGCTCGCGTCGAGCTCGGCGATGAACGCGTCGTTGAACGTCGAGCCGACGAACTCCGGGAACTCCTCGGACAGGAACCGGAACGCGATCGACAGGCAGCGTGCGTCGGCGGGTGCGTACGAGGTCGATCGCGCAGGACGCTCGCGTCGAAGGCGCCGGTCCCGCGGCGCGGCCTCGGCGACCCCCGCGGGAAGACCGGTGGCGCTCTGGCTGTCGTTCGCCGTGGCCGCGAGGATCCGCCGCACCGGTCGTGAGCAGCGCGGCGCTCGGGCCGCTGAGCGGGAATCCGGACAGCGGCGCCGCGAGCACTCCGGACGCCGTCGTGGTCGGCGTCCCGCCCTTCGTCACCCAGGCTGCGCCCGTGACCTGCGAGGCGACATCGGCGAGCGCAGCGGCGAGCACAGCGGGCGGGTCCTCGGCGCGGGTCGTGAACGTCGCGTCGGCGCCCGTCTCGACCGGGTTGAGCCCGTCGTCGCTGACGAGCCGGAAGTGATGCAGCGTTCCCGGCGGGAGCCCGCTGATGCGCTCCCGGACCGGCCCGGCGCCGGAGAACGGCGTCGATGACGTCGCGAGGTCGTCCGGCGGTGGGGTCGAAGTCCCGAACTCGAAGAACCACGAGGTCCCGTCGATCGGTGGCGGGACGGACCCATCGAGTGTCGCCGTGTTCCAGCCGACTGCGGACGCCGCCCCCGTCACGGGCGGGACCGCCTGCGCCGCCACAGGCGCGAGCGCGCCGATCAGCAGCGCGATCAGCACGCCGAGCCCGACGCGTCTCGCGCCTCCTCCCCGCATCAGCCATGAGTCTGCCCGATCGAGGCCCGCCCGACCAGGCGGGATCCCGCAGGTCGCTCAGGCCGCGCTGCGCCGCGCCTTCGCCTTGCGCGTCGAGGCGCGGCGCTTCGCCGCCCGCTCGGCCGCGGTCGGCTTCCAGCACGCATCGACGAACGCGGCGATCTCCGCGGTCAGGCGCTCGGGGCGCATGCGCATCTCGATGATCGACTCGGCCTCGACGAGCTTCCCGTTCGGCAGCTCGCGCACGAGCTCGTCGGAATCGGTGAACGGGTGGATCGGGTCGTTCGGATGACCGACGACGAGCGCCGGCACCTCGATCGTGCGCCGCACCGCCGTCGGCGGCGCGATGCGCCCGAAGAACAGGCCCTGGAGCACCGCAAGCGACGGCGCCGGAGGATCGCGCGGCCAGTCCATGAGCATGTCGATCGCCGGCACGCGCGCGGTCGGGATCGCCCCGGCGACGGTGTTCAGCACGCGGATCGCCGGCGCGGCGAACCGCAGCGCGACCATGAACGGCAGGAACGCCACGCCGGCCCCGAGGATCGCGTTGTCGAGGACCGGCATCTCGATGACCATGCCGCGGATCCGCTCGGGCGCCGCGACCGCCGCCTCGAGCGCAGCGTTCGCGCCGAGCGAGGTGCCCTGCACGACGGCCTGGTCGACCTCGAGGTGGTCGAGCAGCGCGATGATCTCGCGCCCGAACTCCTGCATCGAGTAGGAGGTCATCGTCGCGGGCCGGTCCGAGTCGCCGTGGCCGAGGAAGTCCAGCGACACCGCCCGGTAGCCGCGCTCGGCCAGGCGCCGCGAGAGCGGCCGGTGCATCTTGCGGCTCATGAGCAGGCCGTGGGTGAGGACGACCGTCCGGTCGCCGTCACCGACGACGTCGTAGGCGAGCGTGTGACCGTCGTGCGTGAAGCGGTGCTGTGTGCGCGGCATCCGGCTAGGCGCCCTTTCCGTCGGCGATCGCCTCCGCGGTGCGGAGCGCGAGCGCCATCGTCGTCAGCATGGGGTTCGTCCCGGACGCCGTCGGGAATCCGCTCGCGTCGCCGATCCACACCCCCGGCGTGTCATGGAGCTCGCCCCAGCCGTTCGCGACGCTCGTCTGCGGGTCGCGGCCCATCCGCGCCGAGCCCATGTGGTGCAGTGAGAAGGTCGCGTGGTCGTACGGCGCGAGCGACGCCTCGCGCACCCGGGTCACGAAGTCGTCGATCGACTCGCCCGAGTCGCGCGTCCACGGCGCGAGCTCGCGGTGGAAGGTCGCGATCCCGTTCGCGCCGGCCGCCTCGTGCAGGCGCACGAGCTCCTCGAGGCCGTGCGCGAAGACGCGCAGGTCGAGCTCGTCGTCGAACGGGTAGTCGTGCACCGGCGTCCCGGCGGCGTCGATCGTCACGCGGCCGTGCCCGTGGTCGCGGATCAGCAGCACGAACGCGGCGGTCACCGGGCTGCGCGCCATGAGCTCCTTGTGCGCCTCGCCGCCCTGGAACGGGAAGGCGGCGCCGCTGACCCCGGGGCTCGCATGCGAGGTCTCGATGAGGTAGCCGTAGCCGTCCTCGATGTCGGCGCACGCGGCCGAGAGGCCGGACTGCGGCGGCCCCCACCAGCCCTGCTGCGCCTCGTCGTAGAAGCCGGCGACCGCGGTGGCCGGGTGCAGGCGCAGGTAGTCGCCGGCGGCGGGCCCGCCGATGCCGCTGCGCAGCAGGATGGCCGGCGTGTCGAGCGCGCCGGCGGCGACCACGACGGTCGGCGCGCGGACGGTGACCTTCGCCGTGCGCCCCTCGGCGTCGGTGTACGTGCCGGTCACGCCGGCCGCGCGCCCGTCCTCGACGAGCACCCGCTCGACGGTGCAGTTCACGACGAACCGGGCGCCCGCGTCGGCGGCGTCCTGCAGCCAGGTCCGCTGGGTCGAGTTCTTCGAGCCGCTGACGTCGCCGAAGCCCATGAGCCCCGCGAGGTCGGCGTCGTAGCGGGCCTCGTCGGCGTTGCGCGTGATCCGCCGGAACTCGTGGCCGCGCGCCTCGCAGGCCCGCCTGAGCGTCTCGGTGACCGGGTTCCAGTCCGAGCAGCGGTCGGTGACGTTCACGCGCTCGCTGACGGTGTCGAGGATCCGGTCGTAGTCCTCGCCCGCGAGGCCCTCGAGCCCGTGCTCGTGCTCCCACTGCTCGCGCACCCACGGGTACGTGCGCAGGCAGTTCGTCCAGTTCACCGTCGAGCCGCCGCCGAGGTTCGAGCCGGTCATGAGCGCGAGGCGCCCGTCCGCGGTCCCCGACATGCCGCCCGCGCGGTAGAGGTTCTCGTAGGCCCAGAGCTCGAGCTGGTTGAAGTCCGCCTCGTTGTAGTACCCGCCGGCCTCGAGCACGACGACGTCCTTGCCGTGCGTCGCGAGGTGCCCGGCGACGACGCCGCCGCCCGATCCCGAACCGATCACGACGACGTCGGCGCTCAGCGTCAGATCCTCGGCGTCCGGGCGCGTGATCGGGATCGTCTTCGGCGCGTCCTCGGCGGACGGTGGCACGGCGCGCGGGCCGGGGTAGCCGATCGCCTCCCAGTTCGGGTTGCGCCCGGTGGACGGGTCGGGCAGCGCGTAGAACAGCAGGTGGGTCAGGCCCTTGAGCGCGCCGAGGCCGGCGAGCGCCTCCGGCCCGGAGTCCATGAAGCCGAGCACGATCTGCTCGCGGGCCTCCGGCGGCGCGTCGACGATGCCGTCCGCGGCCAGCGCGTCGAGCAGCCCGCGCAGTCCCTCGAGCTGCTCCTCGGGCACGAGGCCGCCGGAGAGGCGCTCCTCGATGATCGCCGGGATCTGCAGGTCGCTCGCGCTGCGTCCCCAGAAGCCGGTCGGGTCCTCCTCACGCTCGATCGACGGCGCGAACGTGTCGCAGAGCGCCTCCAGCGCGGCGCGCTGGACCTCGGACAGGGCGACGGACACGGCCATGGTGAGCTCTCCTCGTGGTGACGACCCGCTCGACCTGTGACACCCCGTCGAGCGTCGCGGAAGTCTACGCCCTCGCGGCGCGTCCGTCGCCCGCTCGACCGTGCGTCCAGTGCGGGCACTCCCGGATGTGGGGCCGTCCGGCGCGCGAGTAGCCTCCCCGCCGGCCCAGCCGCGCAAGGAAGGGATTCGCCGTGCTCCGTGTCCGCCGTGCCCTGTTCGTCGTCAGCTGCCTGCTCGCGCTCGCCCCGGCGACGGCGAGCGCCGCCACGCCGGAGGAGATCATCACCGGCAGCTCCCCGAGCACGAACTGGTTCTCCGGGGAGCTCTTCTCGCAGGCGGGCCAGAATTGCTCCACGGCGATCCTCGGCGAGCCGTACACCGAGATCATGGTCCAGGGGATCGCCGGCTTCGGAGGCGCACCGGGCGGTGCGGTGCCGACAGTGAACAGCCCCTACTGGACCGTGTTCACGATCAGCATCCCGGGGAATCCGTGCGGACCGGGCTCGTCGTTCGTGAGGACCGACCTGATCCTCCCGAACACCACCGTCGTCGACACCGCCCGCCAGATCCGCTGCTTCGGCCTCCCGCGCAGCTCGCCGAACTGGGAGGACCTGACGAACCAGAGCTGGAGCCTGCAGGGCGTCGGCTCAGGCCCGTACTGCGTCAACGGTGCGTCGCCATCCATCTACCAGTCGAACGCGCTGTCCTTCGGCGGCCGGCTCATCGCGAGCGGACAGCTCTTCAAGATCTTCGTCCCGGTGAGGTCCAGTGCGCCGGCGGTCGGCATCACCTCCTCGCCGCCGGACGGCTTCTACTGGCTCTCGAACGCGACGGGGGTGTACGCGAATCCCGGCCTGAGCCGTGCCTACTCGGCCGTGTTCCCCGCCGGGTCGGGCGGTGGCCCGCAGGTCTTCTTCGAGCGGCCCGGTGCGGTCCCGTTCTGGAAGCCGAACCCGACGCCGGCGAACACCGAGAGCCGTGTCGAGCTGTTCGCGAACCTCTATACGGCCGGCCAGGGCGGGACGTTCTGCCCGAGCCTGACGCGCACCGACACGAGCGCGACCGTGTGGTCCTGCAACGACTTCAAGGTCTCCGGCGCCTGGAACGACGCGATCCCGGCGGGCGGGAGTCTGTTCAAGGTCAGCGCCACGGGCAGCGCGCTGGGGCCGAACGGCGGGTACGCGCCGGTGGGGTTCGACCCACCGGGCACGCCGTCGAACCCGGCGGGGGAGTGGAACGTGCCGATGCGGGCGACCTGGACGTTCGACCCCGCGCCTGCCGGCCCGCCCCTGATCACGGGCTCGGCGGACTTCCGCACGCTCGCCGGCCCGGACACCGACGGCGACGGGGTCATCGATTCGGCGGACCTCTGTCCCGCGACGAAGGGCACCCTCGCCAACGGCTGCCTCCCGGCGGTCGTTCCGGATCCCGACAAGGACGGCATCTACGGCGGCCAGGACCTGTGCCCGACTCAGGCCGGCGTCGGCTTCTCGAACGGCTGCCCGGGCGGCATCGTCCCGGCCGCCCAGAACCCCGACCCGGGACCGGCGCTGCCGAAGGCGCTCAGCGGCAAGCTCGGGCTGAGGAAGGGCGCGAAGCTCAAGCGCACGGCGCTCGGAAAGGGCGTCATCGTCCCCGTCACGTGCTCGCGCGACGCGCAGGCGGCGCTCACGCTCCAGATCACGAAGAAGACGGCCAAGGCGCTGAGGCTCAAGGCGAAGAGCGCGAAGGTCACGATCGCGACGGGCAAGGGCGCCTGCACCGCGCTGCGCGGCGGGAAGCTGAAGCTCAAGGCGAGCGCGGCCGCCGCGAAGGCGCTGCGCAGGGCGCGCCGGGGCTTCTCCGCGAGCGTCGTGCTGCGGCTCACCGCCGCCGACAGGGGCGTCTCGTCCGCGAGCGCGTCGGTGAAGGTCGGGTGAGGGGCTTCCGCGACGTCCCCGCTCCGTGACGCACCCGTCATCTTTTCGCTAGCCTCAGTCGACACCCCGTCACGCACGTTTCCGCAGGAGGAGCCTCCAGATGGCCAAGCAGCCCCGCATCCTCGTCGGCCAGGTGGCCGCCATCACCGGCGCAGGCCGCGGCATCGGCCGCGCAACGGCTCGGGCGCTGGTGCGTGAGGGCATGAAGGTCGCGATCGGCGATCTCGACCTCGCCGCCGCCGAGGAGGCCGCCGCGGAGCTCGGGCCGAACGCGATCGCCGTCGGCCTCGACGTCACCGACCTGGAGTCCTTCGAGCACTTCATCGCCGTCACCGAGGAGCAGCTCGGGCCCGTCGACATCATCATCAACAACGCCGGGATCATGCAGCTCGGCCTCTACGTCGACGAGCCGCTCGCCACGACGAAGCGGATGATCGACATCAACATCTACGGCGTGCACTACGGGTGCATGCTCGCGCTGCCGCAGATGCTCAAGCGCGGCCGCGGGCACATCGTGAACATCGCCTCCTCGGCCGGGAAGGCGGGGTACCCCGGCGGCGCGACGTACTGCGGGACGAAGCACTACGTCGTCGGCATGAGCGAGGCGCTGCGCTGGGAGACGCGCGGCACCGGCGTCGAGGTCTCGTGCGTCATGCCGGTCGTCGTGCAGACCGAGCTCGGCTCGGGCCTGCCCCAGACGCGCGGCGTCAAGCACGTGCTGCCCGAGGATGTCGCGAACGAGATCGTCTCGGCGCTGAAGGTCCCGCGCTTCGACGTCTACGTGCCGCGCTCGGTCGGCCCGCTCAACCAGTTCAGCGCCGCGATCCCGCGCCGCGGCCGTGAGGCGATCGCCCGCGCCGTGAAGGCCGACAAGGTGCTCATGGACATCGATCCGAAGGCTCGCGCGGACTACGAGCTGCGCGCCTCGCACTCGACCACCGCCGAGCTCGAGGACGCGTCCAAGAAGGAGCTCGAGGACACCACGAAGGCCTGAGGTCGCGCCGGGCGGCCAGCGTCACGCGGCCGTTCGCCGCTGCGCCTGACGACGTCTGCGCCGCGGACGGACCGCGGTCGCCGGAAGGTCGAGGATGACGCGGGCGCCGCCCTCGGGAGCGTCGGTGACCGTCAGCTGCCCGCCCTGGCTCCGTGCGGTCGAGGAGGCGATCGCGAGGCCCAGGCCCGCGCCGCCCGTCGTGCCGCGCTCGCGCGGTCGCAGCAGGCGCTCGCGGTCGGCCTCCGCGAAGCCCGGGCCGGAGTCCGTCACCGAGATCCGCACCATGCCGCGGCGCCGGGTGACCCCGCACCGCACGACGCCGCCGGCCGGGCTGTGCCGGATCGCGTTGTCGACGAGATTCTGGACCGCCGAGACGAGCTCGGGTTCGCGTCCGAGGACGCACGCGCCGGGCACCACGGTCGCGACGAGCGAGCAGCCGCGCATGGCCGCGAGCGGCCGCAGCTGGTCGGCGAGCATGACGACGACGTTCCCGACGTCGACGGGTTCGGGCGCGGCGGCCCGCGCCCCGTCGTCGACGAGCGCGTCGTCGACGCGCGCCGCCATGAGGCCGGCCGCCCGGCGGATGCGCTCCAGGTCGTCGGCGTGCTGCCGCGTCAGTCCGGAAGCCGTGAGGTCGTCGCACACGGCGGTGATGGTCACCAGCTGTGCTCTGAGATCGTGGATCACGTCAATCCGTGACGTGGACGTCGTTGATTCGCGCATTATTCCCCCCGGAATGCGTCGCGCGGTGGTCTATGTTCGGAGCTTGTCTCCCCGAGCAGACTTCGCTCTTTGCACAGGTTGACGCAAGCAAGCGTCAGTGTGTCGAACCTCTTGGGAGACTGTTGGGTGAAGTTCGTCACCCGGTCTCCGGCGAGCGGACCACCGGTGTCACGGCACGGCTTCCCCTCGCGCGCGGGTGCCGGAGACGGGACGCTGTGTGTCCGGCACGGGTCAGATCGCGACCTGGGTCCCAGCGTCATCTGCCGCATGGGCTCATGAGCTCTGGCAGCCGGAGGTGACGCGGCGGTCCCCCGGAGGTCCCCCCCTGGGGGGCCGCCCCGTCGCCGCTCGACGTGACTCGCGATGCCTTGTAATGCGCGGCTGACGTGCGATGATCCCTGGCCACCGGCGGTTTGCGCGGGGGAACAGAAGGGGGGCATGATGCAAGGCGAAGAGCCGGACGGAACCGGCAACGGCGCTGCGTCGACGGATGAGCAGGGGGTGCGGAGCGCCGGACCGATCCGCGTGATCGTCGCGGACGACGACGCGCTCACACGGCGCGTCCTGCGTGACGCGCTCCAGAACGAGGGCTACCACGTGGTCGCCGAAGCGAGCAACGGCCGCGACGCGATCGAGCTCAGCGCGTACTACCGGCCCGATATCGTCGTGATGGACATCGTGATGCCCGTCGTCGACGGCCTCGAGGCCACACGTCAGATCACGGCCCGCAACGCGGACGTGAAGGTCCTGATCCTCACCTCCAGCGACGGCGACGAGATGGGCTTCATGGGGCTCCGCGCGGGAGCGATCGGCTTCCTCTCGAAGGATCTCGACCCCGACGCACTCCCGCGTGCGCTCGAGTCGGCCCATCGCGGCGAGGCGGTCGTCAGCCGGCGCCTTACGATGCGCCTCGTCGAGTCGATCAGGACGCTGCGCCCGGACGGCGTGGGCATGCGCCCGGTGCGCAGCCCGCTCACCCCGCGCGAGTGGGAGGTGCTCGACCTCATCTGCGAGGGCCGCTCGACCGACGACATCGCGGGCGAGCTCGTGCTGTCGATCGAGACGGTGCGCTCGCACGTCAAGAACATCCTGCGCAAGCTCGGCGTGGGCTCGCGCCGCGAGGCCGTCGCGGTCGCGGAGCGCATCCGGGT
>CAWBEV010000005.1:0-793166 GCA_963787935.1 uncultured Actinomycetes bacterium
GGGAAGTCCCGGATCCACACCGGATCGTGGCGATCGGCGGGGATCAGGCCGAAGCGTTCGCCGAGATGCAGGCGCAGCCCGCCCAGCGCGGCCGCCGCGGTCCGCCGCTGGTCGGCGACGAACAGGAGCAGGTCCCCGGGCGCCGCCTCGAGCGCGGTGTTCACCGAGGCGATCTGGTCGGGGCGGAAGAACTTCGCGAGGTTCCCGGCCCAACCGGGCTCCTCGGCCTGCACGGTGATCGGGGCGACGGCCTTCGCGCCGTGTACTTGGACGACCTCGTTCAACCCGTCGAGCTCCGAGCGCGAGAGCTCGCGCGCGCCGGCGTTGATCGCGCGCACGACGCCGCCCGCGGCCAGGACGCCCTCGAAGACCTTGAACTCCGAGCCGCGAAGCTGATCGGAGACGTCGCGGATCTCCAGGCCGAAGCGCGTGTCGGGGCGGTCCACGCCGAACCGCGCGACGGCCGCGTCGTAGGACATCTGCGGCCACGGCGTCGGCGGCACGTCGAAGTCCGTCGCGGCGAAGACGGACGCCATCACCGCCTCCATCACCTCGATCACGTCGTCCTCGGCGACGAACGCCATCTCGAGGTCGAGCTGCGTGAACTCCGGCTGGCGATCGGCGCGCAGATCCTCGTCGCGGAAGCAGCGCGCGATCTGGTAGTAGCGCTCGTAGCCGGCCATCATGAGCAGCTGCTTGAAGAGCTGCGGGCTCTGCGGGAGCGCGTACGACGTGCCGGGGCTCAGGCGGCTCGGCACGAGGAAGTCGCGCGCGCCCTCGGGCGTCGAGCGCGTGAGGATCGGCGTCTCGAGCTCGAGGAACCCGCGGTCGTCGAGCACCCGGCGCATCGTGCGCACGACGAGCGTGCGCGTGAGCATCGCGTCGAGCATCCCCTGGCGGCGCAGGTCGAGCCAGCGGTAGCGCAGGCGCAGGGTCTCGTCCACCGGCGTGTCCTCGTCGATCGGGAACGGCGGCGTCTCGCTCTGTGCAAGGACCTCGCATCCGCCGACGCTGACCTCGATCTCGCCGGTCGCGAGCGCGGGATTGACGTTGCCCGGCTCGCGCAGGACGACCTCGCCGGAGATCGAGACGACGTGCTCGGGCCGCAGGCGCTCGGCGAGCGCGAACGCGCCGCCGCTCGTCTCGGGGTGGAAGACGATCTGGAGCAGCCCGGAGCGGTCGCGCAGGTCGATGAAGATCAGGCCGCCGTGGTCGCGACGGCGATGAACCCAGCCGGCCACGCGGACGCGATGACCGGCGTCGGCGGCGGCGAGCTCACCCGCCCACGTGTCGCGGAAGGCGTTGGCCTGCGGGGCGCTCATCCGTGCCGCCCGCGCAGCACCCGGGCCACGACCGCCGCGGCCGACTGAGCGGGCTCCTGCTCGGCGCTCTCCATGTCCTTGAGCTCGATCCCGTCGTCGCCCACGATCGCAACGTAGCGCGCCTTCAGGCGCGCAGCCTGCTTGAACTGGCCCTTCAGCGAGCGCCCGGCGAGCTCGAGCTGGGCCGGCACGCCCGCCCGGCGCGCCTCGCCCGCGAGCGCGAACGCGGCGATGCGCAGTTCGGGCGCGGCGCCCGCGATCGCGACGTACAGGTCGCAGACCGGCTCGGGCACGGGGCGCTCTTCGGCGGCCAGCAGGATCCGCTCGATCCCCGCCGCCCAGCCCATCCCGGGCGTGCGCGCGCCGCCGAGTTCCTGCGCAAGCCCGTCGTAACGCCCGCCGCCGCCGACGCCGCTCTGCGCGCCGAGCGCGTCGCTCGTGAACTCGAAGACCGTACGCGTGTAGTAGTCCAGGCCGCGCACGAGCGTCGGGTCGAGCTCATAGGTGACCTCGGCGGCGTCGAGCATCGCGCGCACCGCCGCGAAGTGCTCGAGATCCTCGGGGTCGAGATGGTCCATCAGCTGCGGCGCGGTCCGCATGACCGCGCGCGTGCCGGGATGGTCGCTGTCGAAGGCGCGGAGCGGGTTCAGGTCGATGCGCTCGCGCACCTCGGTCGCGAGACGGTCCTCGTGCGCGCGCAGGTGCGCCTGCAGCAGCTCGCGGTGGCGCGCGCGCGAGGCCGGGGTGCCGAGGCTCGCCAGGCGCAGGACGACGCCGCGCACGCCGAGCTCGGCGAGGATCGCGCGCAACAGCAGGATCGACTCGGCGTCCACTGCCGGATCGTCGGAGCCGATCGCCTCGGCGCCGATCTGCCAGAACTGGCGGTAGCGTCCGGCCTGCGCGCGCTCGTAGCGAAAGCAGCTTGAGAGGTACCAGAGCTTCACCGGCTGCGGAAGCTTGTGCATCCCGTGCTCGAGGTAGGCGCGCACGATCGGCGCGGTCACCTCGGGACGCAGTGTCAGCGAGCGCCCGCCGCCGTCGGTGAGCGTGTACATCTCCTTCTGGACGATGTCGGTCGACTCGCCGACCGTCCGGCGGAAGACGTCGGTGTCCTCGAAGACCGGGGTCTCGATCCGCCGGTAGCCGGCGGCCTCGAGCACGCGACGCGCGGCCACCTCGACCTGCAGCCGCAGGGCGGCCTGCTCGGGCAGCACGTCGAACGTCCCGCGCGGCGCCTGGAGACGCTCGCTCACGGGGCCGGCGCGGGCAGGTCCGCGAGGAACGGGTTCGTCCGGCGCTCGCGGCCGAGTTCGGTGATGCCCATATGTCCCGGGAGCACGACCGTGTCGTCCTCATAGCGCTCGACGAGCCGGGCGATCGAGGCCATGAGCGTCGCGTGGTCGCCGCCGGGCAGGTCGGTGCGCCCGACAGAGCCCTCGAACAGCACGTCGCCGGAGGCGAGGATCGTCGGCACGTCCGGGTGCTCGGGGTCCCTGGCGAACGCGTAGACGACGTGCCCCGGGCTGTGGCCCGGCGTGAACAGCACGTCGATCTCGAACCCCGCGAGCCGCAGGTGTTCGCCGCCGGACACCGTCGCCTCGGCGTCCCAGGACTCGAACGGGCCGAAGCCCTCCCAGGGGACGTAGCGCATGATGTCCGCGAGCACCTGAGTCTCGAGCACCGGGCAGTAGACCGGCGCGCCCGTGGCGCGCGCGACGGGTGCGACCGCGCCGACGTGGTCGAAGTGGGTGTGGGTGAGCAGGATCGCGTCGAGCGTCACGCCGAGCTCGTCGAGCGCGGCCAGCAGCGCCGGCGCCTCCTCGCCCGGGTCCACGAGCACCGCGTGATCGGCCTCGGCGCTGCGGCGCAGCAGGAAGCAGTTCTCCTGCACCGGCCCGACGGTGAACATCCGCACGTCCACGCCTTCAGCCCCGTGGCTTCGGCTTCGCACCGCCCGCGCGCTGCTCGAGCTGCTTCTTCTGGCGGCGGCGG
Source organism: uncultured Actinomycetes bacterium (assembly GCA_963787935.1). Taxonomy (GTDB): domain Bacteria; phylum Actinomycetota; class Thermoleophilia; order Solirubrobacterales; family Solirubrobacteraceae; genus F1-60-MAGs163. Next base: position 3,315 of record CAWBEV010000005.1, read on the forward strand.
TAGAGGACGAGATCCGTGTAGTAGCTCAGCGGCACGTAGAGGATCATGAGGAACCCGGCGAGGCTGATCGTCGCAGCGGGCTTCTGCTTGAAGAAGAGGATCAGGACCGCGGCGAACACGACGACCGCGATCAGCGAGCGCTGCGCGGCGCCCTTCCAGGTCGGCGGGCGGTTCAGGCGGTCCATGCGCGCCTGCTTGGGGTCCTTCTTCCCGCCCGGCTTGCGCTCGTCGCCGCTGAGCTTGCGCCCGGTGCGCCCGCGCGACTCGACGACGCCGGCGGCATTCCCCCGGTGCTTCGTGCTGCGCTTCTTCTTCGTCTGGGCCATCGTGCTCAGGATCGTAGAGCGTCCTCGACCGTCGCCCGGTTGCGGCACGCGAGGTCCGCGGGCCAGCCGTCGAACGCGGCCCGCGGCGCCAGGCCGACGAGCTCGGCCTCGGCGACCGGCGTGTGGCGGGCGATCGCGGCCACGAGCTCGGCGAGCGGCACACGGCGATGATCCTCGACGTTCACCGAGACCTGCGAGATGCCGCCGCGATGGGCGAGCTCGAGACCGATCGCCCGCACGCCGGGCAGGCCCTCCTCGCCGCCCTCGCGGATCAGCGCGGCGATGCGGCGCGCGTCGGCGAGCGTCGCGGGCGGGGCGAGCTCGACGTTGAACGCGACGAGCGGCGCACGGGCGGCGACGAGCACGGCGCCCGCGGTCGGGTGCGCGCGCGGCGGGCCGAAATCCGGCAGGAGCTCGCCGGCGGCGATGCGCCGCGCGAGCTCGGGCGCACCACCGCGGCGCAGCTGGGCGCGCGTGCGCCCGCCCGCGAGCTCGCCGTAGAGGAACACGGGCAACCCGAGCTCGTGGCCGAGCAGGTCGGCGGTCACGAGCGCCTCGGCACACGCCGCGCCCCGGCGGGCGTCGTCGAGGTGGACGATCGGCACGACGTCGAGCGCGCCCACGTGCGGGTGCAGCCCGTCGTGCTCGCCCAGGCGGATGCGCTCGAGCACCGCGCACGCTCCGGCGAGCAACGCGGGCGCAAGCGCGCCCGGGGCCGCCGCGAGCGTGAAGACCGCGCGATCGTGATCGGGGTCTGCGTGCGGCTCGGGTGTCAGCAGGCGCGCCCCGGTGGAGGCGAACGCCGCTCCGACCGCGCCGAGCACCGCGGCATCGGCACCCTCGGAGACGTTCGGGACGGCCAGGAGGGTGGCGGTCGAGGGCGACGGCGTCACGCCCGGGACTCTACGGCCGGCGCTATCCTGCCCCTCCCCCGCCGGAGTAGCTCAGTCGGTTAGAGCAGCGGAATCATAATCCGCGTGTCGGGGGTTCGAGTCCCTCCTCCGGCATCCTGGAACGTCCTGCGTACCGGCTCCTTTCGACTGTGCGCGAGGAGTGCGCGGGGTCAGGGGCGTTTGTGTCCCGGATGTGTCCCGAAATGCGACGATCTGCTGTCGGCGAACTGCATGATGTCCGTCCGGAGCGAACTCGTGCGGAAGACGAGACCGGCAGCCGCGCCCCGTCGCGCGCTCCTGCAATTCGTCCGTCGCGGGCGTGCCGAGTTGGAACCCCCGGGCGGCTCCGTCAGAGGGCGTAGAGAACGAGCACAGCGGCCGTGGCGCCGATCGCCGCGAACGCGAACGCGAACGACGATGACCGGTCGCGGAGCCCGGTGACCAGGTATGCGATGTAGACCCAGAGCGCCGCGAACTGCGAGAAGAAGTCGAGTTCGACCTCCAGGACGTTCTTGGCGACGACCGCCTCGACCAGCAGACACGCCGCCACAACCAGGCTCAGCAGCACCTCGGGACCGATCCGCGACGACGCGCCGCCACCGGTCGGTGTCTGATGCTCAGTCCTGTCGCTCACGGTCGATCCGAGCTCTTCCCGGTCGCAGGTGACGCGGACGCTACGAGAAGGAACGGAGTGCGGTCATCCGCAGAACGGCCGCGTCCCGTTCCGTAGTTGCCCAGCCGCCGCCCGCGACTGACTGCGCGCTCCTTGCATGGGACGGAGGAGCGGCAGGCGAACTGACCTGCGGGCAAGATCGGCGTGTGCAGGCGACGCTGACGGTCCTCTTCACCGACGCGGCGGCGTTCACGGAGGCGCTTGCGGCGGCTCGGGGATGAGCGCTTCGGGGTCGTGCAGCGCGCCCGTCTGGATGCTCTGCGCGAGTGCGTCGTCGGGTGCGATGGGCGTGAGGTGAAGAACCTCGGCGATGGGCTGATGGTCGTGTTCACGGGCGCCGCGGATGCGCTCGCGTGCGCGGTGGCGATGCAGCAGGCGGTCGAGCTCGGCGGCGATCATGGGCGGGCACGCTGCAGGCCGCGCTGGGCGAACCTCCGGGCTTGGCGCGGACAGCATCCGTAGTCCCTGCGCGTGAGATCCGCGGGGACGCCGATGTGGCGGGGCCGTGGCGGGCGCACCATGGGGGCATGCGCCGGCTCGCCCTCGCGTCGCTCCTCCTGCTGGCCGCCTGGGTGGCGCCTGCCGCCGAGGGAGCCGTCCACGAGATCGTCGCGCGCTGCGGCGACCAGCTCTGCTCGATGCGCAGCGACGGCTCCGGCCGGCGCCAGATCACCACCGACGGCAGCGCCGCCGCGCCCTACGCGAGCCCCGCGTTCAACGCCGCCGGCACGCGCCTGGCCTTCCGCCAGGGCACCCGGGTGTTCGTCGCGGACCCGGCGAGCGGCGCGCGGGTCGAGGTCGCGCCCGGGCAGATCAACCGCGGGATCACGATCAGCGCGGGCGGCGCCACCGTCGCGGTCGCCCAGGAACGGCTCCCGCTGTCGCCCTGGCCGGTCATCGTCTCGAGCAACTGGGTGAAGCTCTGGCGCGCGAACGGGACCGGAACGCCCTGGGGCGAGAACGAGGGCGGGGTGACCAGCGGCTGGCTCGGCGAGCGGGCGATCATGGACGAGTCGCTCGGCAGTCGCCGGGCGCTGTGCCTGTGGCAGGGTGCCGGCGGCTGCGAGCGCTGGGTCGCACGCGATTCCGGCCGCGATCTGTGGGCCCCGGACGGGTCCCCCGACGGGCGCCTCGTGGCTGCCGCCGCCGGCGACCCGGGGACGAACGGGTCGGTGATCGCGCTCTACGACGCGGCCGGCGGCGCGCTGGTCCGCGATCTCACCGCGGGCCCCGCGGACACGGAGCCCGAGTTCTCCCCGGACGGGGCCGAGGTCGTCTTCGAGCGCGGCGGCCAGGTGATGCTGGTTCCCGTGGGCGGCGGCACCCCGCGCCTCGTGGGCGAGGGCGCCTCGCCGACGTTCGGCGCCCGCCTGGCCGACAGTGACCAGCGAACGCCCGGGTCCCGGCAGTCGCCCGCGCCGTTCAAGTCCGTCCGTCTGGTGAGCACGCGCCCGCGGCGCCGGCAGGGGATCACGGTGCGGATCGCCGGCCTGCAGCGCACGGCGAAGATCACCGTCACGCTGCGCCGCGGGAGCAGGCGCGTCACGACGCGCACGACCTACTGCAACCGCCCGGGCTGCAGCATCGCGATCCGCAGCACACGCCGGCGGCTGCTGCCGGTCGGCGGCTACACGGTCAGCGTCCGCGTGGACGACGCCGTCCACGTCGGCACGGCGACCCTGCGCGTCACCGTCCGGCGCTGAGCGGCCCGCCTCACCTCGCCCGCGAGTGCCCGGAGCACCGGCGGGCCCGGCGCCCGCGTCTCAAGGCCATCGCCTACGGCGCTCCGGTCTGCCGCGACACGAGTGTGGTCTGCCCGGTGCTGGAGTCGAGCGCGTCCAATTCGATGATGAAGCGGTCGCTCGACAACGACGCTCCGGGCCTGCTGGTCGTGTACGCGACGGCGGGGGAAGCAATACCTCCTGTGTCTGACCGCGGAGCGCTGCCGGGAAGGAATCTGGCACCGCGGCGCTTGACGTATCAGATCGGCGACCCCAGCCACGGGTGCCATAGGGTTGCGCCGTGCCGTTCACGCTCAGGAACCTCAAGGAGGACCTGGAGGATCTCGGGTCCAAGTTCGACGGCGCGCCGGACCTGGAGTTCCGCTCCGCGACCGAGGCGCTCGAACTCGAGAAATCCGGCCTGAGCTACCAGCGCGTCCCACCCGGGTATCGCTTTCCGTACGGCCACACGCACAGGAAGCAGGAGGAGGTGTACGTGGTCCTGCGCGGGAGCGGGAGGATGAAGGTCGACGACGAGACCGTCGAGCTCAAGGAATGGGACGCGGTGCGCGTCCCGCCCGGTACGTGGCGAGGCTACGAGGCCGGGCCGAAGGGCCTCGAGATCCTCGTCATCGGCGCGCCCAATCTCGGCGAGGCTCAGCGCGAAGACGTCGATGGCCAGCGCGACTGGTGGGCTGACGAGCGCCAGGTAGATCCCGATCGGACGTGAACCGCTCGCGACGGCTCAACCCGTCGAGCATCTGGTGCTGGCCCTCCTCCGGCATCCTGAAACGTCCTGCGGACCGGCTCCTTCGCGGCGAGGATCGCGCGCGCCTCCGAGCGCCAGGCTGACTCCTACTCGGGTGGGTGCGAGTCTTCCCCGCTCTCGAGTGCCACGTCACGCTCGTGCTCTGCCCGCACGGCTCGGCTCTCGGCATCGTCCAAATGGCGCTCGGCGTCACCCCGCCGCCGGGCGCCTTCGTGCCGCCGACCCTGCATCGTCAGGGCCACCATCAATGCCACGAGCACGATCGCGACGGCGACGACGATGACCACCACACCGGTGCCGACCGCGAGCACCAGGACGCTGCTCATGAGCATCGGACTCCTTTCGAGACGCGTAGACGAACGAGCTTACGGACGGCGGCGGATCCTCGCGAGCGGCTGCGTGTCGTGCTCGTCGGCCGGCCGACCGGACGGCGAACCTGCGCCTGTCAGGCGCTCGGCCGGCTCCTGTTCTTGGGAGTGCGGCATCGGGCGCCGGCGCGCGGGGCCTGGCGCCCATCCGTAGCCGTCGTATCTCGTGGTCGGCCATCACACGCAGTGAAAGACGGATGGGCGCCAACCCTCTTCGCTCACGCATCTTCCTCCTTGAACCGGCGGAAGCAGCTGACGATCGTCCAGCCTGCGCGGGCCCAGGCGCTCGCACTCGGGGCACCCCCGATGTAGCGCTCCCCAAGCGCCCTGCGCAAACACGCTTCCGTGGTTCGCACGGATCGCGCACCCGTCGAGAAGAGCCGGTGTGCAGGACGCGGCCTCAGTCCGTTCGATGAGGTTCCGTCGCGGCGGCTCTCGATGCGCGCGGAAGCACCTGGGCCCACGCCGCATCGAGCAGTGCTTGTGCGGCGGCGCACAACAACGTTCGCAGGGGGCAGCGCAGGACTGGGCACGCTGCTCGGGCGCTCCCGCCGAACGGTGCATTTGCGCGTCCAACGTGCACGGAATGAGCTAAAGCATCATTGGGCTCAATCCGATGTGTTCGGCTATGGCGCCTCACGTCGAGCAGAGCGTGTCTCGCGCGTCCCGTCGTGGCAGGTCCGCCGGCGTCGGTCCGGTTCGCACTCCGTGGCTCGATCACTGGCTCGAGACCGTCGCTGACCTCTCTGCGCTGACGGCGAGTCACCCGATGATGGACGCCGTCATCGACGAGGTGAATGGCCGGATGATCCGCGTGGGCGAGAAGTGGCTCGCCGACTTCGCCTCCTGCAACTACCTCGGCTTCGATCTCGACAAGGAGATCATCGATGCAGTGCCGGCCTACCTGGAGGCCTGGGGCACCCATCCCAGCTGGTCGCGACTGCTCGGCAGCCCCGTGTTGTACGAGCAGATCGAAGCGCGGCTGACCGATCTTCTCGGGTGCGAGGACTCGCTCGTCCTGCCGACGATCACCCACATCCACATGTCGGTCATCCCGCTGCTCGCCGCCTCCGGCACGGTCTTCCTCGACGCTCGCGCACACAAGACGATCTACGACGGCTGCCAGGTCGCGCGCTCGCGCGGCGCCGCGATCCGCAAGTTCCGCTTCGAAGACCCCGACCACCTCGACGAGCTGCTGCAGGCCGAGCGCGACCCCACGCGATTGGTGTGCATGGACGGCGTGAACAGCATGACGGGCAACGCCCCCGACCTGGCGGCGTTCGCCGAGGTCGCGCGGCGTCACGGTGCACTGCTCTACGTCGATGATGCCCACGGGTTCGGGGTGATCGGCGAGCGCACCGCTGATGAGACCAGCCCGTACGGCTCGCGCGGCAACAGCATCGTGCGTCACGTCGGCGAGACCTACGACAGCATCGTGCTGGTCGGCGGGTTCTCGAAGTCGTACTCCTCGTTGCTGGCGTTCATCGCATGCCCGACCGAGCTGAAGCAGTTGCTGAAGGTCGCGGCCCCGCCGTACCTCTACTCGGGCCCCTCACCCGTCGCCTCGCTTGCAACGGTGCTCGCGGGGTTCGACGTCAACGAGACCCGCGGCGACGAGCTGCGTCGTGTCGTCTCCCGCCACGCCGCCCGTGTCCTTGACGCGATGGCCGCGCTCGGGGTTCACACGCCGAATCACTCGGGACTGCCGATCATCGAGGTCCCGCTGCGCGATCACGAGCGCATCGACGCTGTCGGGCGCCTGCTCTTCGACCGCGGCGTGTACGTGACGCTCGCCGCCTACCCGCTCGTTCCCAAGCACGAGGTCGGGTTCCGCGCGCAGCTCACCGCCGCGAACACGGACGCGGAGGTCGACGCCCTGATCGCGGCGATCGAGGAGCTCGCCCAGCGTGGTGAGCTCCAGCCGGCCGCGTCGGCGCCCCCGCTGAAGCAGGCGGCGTAGTGACCACGCACGCGTCGAACCTCGCGCGGGACCGGGCGTGGGTGCTGTACCTCGCCCTTGGCGCGATCGGCACGCTGGCGTATCTCACGGTACCGCCGCTGCGCGGAAGCGCGCCGTTCATGAACCTGCTGGGACTCAGCGGCGTTGTCGCGGTCGCCGTCGGCATTCGCCGCAACCGGCCGAGCTCGACGGTCGCGTGGTGGCTGTTCGCCGTCGGCCTGGCGCTGTTCTGGCTCGGCGACGTCTACACGTACAGCTACCCGAAGCTCGTGCACCACGAGGTGCCGTTCCCCTCGTTGGGCGACGCGATCTATCTGGCCGTCTACCCCGCACTGATGGCCGGACTGATCGTGATCCTGCGCCGCCGCGGCGCCCAGGGCAACCGCAGCGGCGGGATCGACGCGATGATCGTCGCGCTCGGGCTGGCGCTGCCCTCGTGGGTCTGGCTGATCGCGCCCTACCTGCACGACGAGTCGCTCTCGACGCTCCCGAAGCTCGTATCGGTCGCGTACCCGCTCGGCGATCTGATGCTGCTCGTCCCGGCCGTGGTGCTGGCACTCGACGGCGGTCGCCGGCGGACAGCGTTCTACCTGCTCAGCACGAGCATCGTCGCGCTGCTGGTGACCGACTTCATCTACGGGTTGATGATCCTCAACGGGACCTTCACCCACCAGCTCAGCCTCGACGTCGGCTGGATCGCCTTCTACATCCTCTGGGGTGCGGCGGCGCTGCACCCGTCGATGCGCGAACTCGATCGCTCGTCTCCCAGTGCGACCGCGCGGCTCACCCCGCTGCGACTGGCGCTGCTGGCCGGCGCATCGCTGATCGCGCCGGCGATCCTGTTCGTCACCGAGGCGCGTAACGGGAACGTCGATGTCCTCGTCGTGATCGGCGCGTCCGTCGTGCTCTTCGGTCTCGTCGTCGCCCGGATGGCCGGGCTCGTGCGCCAGCAGGAGCGTTCGGTCGCGCGCGAGCGCGTGCTCAGCAGCGCGGGCGCCGCGCTCGCAGCGGCGAGCGGCCGAAAGGAGATCCAGCAGGCGGTGCTCGACGCGATCGGGCCACTCCTTCAAGGGCCGGGCACGGCACTGCTGTGTGAGCGTCAGCTCGACGGTCTGCAGGTCGTCGCGCGCAGCGACGACCCGGCCGCGGAGGACGATGCCCTGCTCTCGTCGTCGACCGCCCGCGCGCTGCTGGATCTCGCCGACGGACCGGACCGCCGCGGGACGGATGAGCTCGCCGCGGACGCTCGCGAAGAGCTGCGGCTCGATGCCGGATGCGGCCATGTGATCAGCCTCGGCCTGCACGTCCGCGGCGAGATACTCGGACTGCTCGTCGTGGCCCGCCCGCGGGTGACGGCCGAGCCGATCGTCGCGGCGCTGCGCTCGCTGGCGACGAACCTCGTGCTCGCGCTCGAGAGCGCTTCGCTGACCGAGCAGGTCCAGCGCCGCAAGAGCGAGGCGCGGTTCGAGTCGCTCGTCCAGCACGCCAGCGACCTGATCACGGTCGTCGGTCCCGACGCCACCGTCACCTACCAGAGCCCGTCCAGCGAGCGCGTGCTCGGCTACGCCCCCGAGGAGCTGCTCGGCACGCGCTTCGGCAGCCTGCTCGTCGGCGGCGACCGCGCGCGCCTGCTGCGCCTGCTGACCGAGGGTCCCTCGCAGGCCGGCAGCGACGGCGAGGTGCTCGAGTGCACGCTGCGCCACAAGGACGGCAGCGAGCGCGAGTTCGAGATCCTGCACACGAACCTGCTCGACGACGAGTACGTGCAGGGGGTCGTGCTCAACGCGCGCGACATCGGGGAGCGCAAGGCGTTCGAGGAGCAGCTCGCCCACCAGGCCTTCCACGACGCGGTGACCGGCCTGCCCAACCGTGCGTTCTTCGTCGAGCGCGTGCGCCAGGCGATCGCAAGGGCGCGCAGGGGGCAGTCCGGGCTGGCGATCATCTTCCTCGACCTCGACGACTTCAAGACGATCAACGACAGCCTCGGTCACGCGGCCGGGGACGGTGTGCTGCTGACGGTCGCCAAGCGCCTCGACGCGAGCGTCCGCGCGAGCGACACCGCGGCGCGTTTCGGCGGCGACGAGTTCGCCGTGCTGCTCGAGGACGTCGCGACCATCGACGAGGGCGCCGAGACCGCCGAGCGCATCATCGAGGCGCTCGCACAGCCGCTGTCCATCCGGGGCAAGGAGCTCAGCATCCGCTGCAGCTTGGGCATCTCGGTGCTCGAGAGCGAAGGCCGCGGCGACGCCGACGAGCTGATCCGCAACGCCGACGCCGCGATGTACATCGCCAAGCGCGACGGCAAGGGCGCCTACCGGATGTTCGAGCCGGCGATGCACGAAGGCGTGATGGCGCGCCTCGAGCTGCGCGCCGACCTGCAGCGGGCGCTCAGTGCCGGCGAGTTCGAGCTTGCCTACCAGCCGGTCGTTCACCTCGATGACGGATCTGTCGCGGGCGTCGAGGCGCTGTTGCGCTGGCGTCATCCCGAGCGCGGCATGCTGCGGCCCGACTCGTTCATCGCGTTCGCCGAGGAGAGCGGCCTGATCGTGCCGATGGGCCGCTGGGTCCTGCGCGAGGCCTGCCGCCAGGCGATGGCGATCGCGCGCACTGCGCCGTTCCACCCGCCGCTCACGATGAGCGTCAACCTGTCGGTCAAGCAGCTCCAGCACAGCGACGTGGTCGCCGATGTGCACGACGCGCTGACCGAGTCGGGGCTTCCCCCTGAACTCCTGACCCTGGAGATCACGGAGTCGGTCCTGATGACCGAGACCGAGCTGGCCGTCCAGCGGCTGGAAGAGCTGCGCGCGATCGGCGTGCGTCTCGCGATGGACGACTTCGGCACCGGCTACTCGTCGCTCAGCTACCTCAGCCGGTTCCCCGTCGACGTCCTGAAGATGGACCGCTCATTCCTGCGCGAGGGCGCGACCCCGCAGGCATCGGGCCTGGCCCGCGCGGTCGTCGCGCTCGGCAAGACCCTGGAGCTCGAGGTCGTTGCGGAGGGCATCGAGCACCTCGACCAGTGGACGCGCCTGCGCGATCTCGGCTGCGATCTCGGCCAGGGCTACTACTTCGCGCGTCCGATGGACGCCTACGACGTCGTCGAGACGTTGCGGGCGTGGCCGGGCAGGACGGACGGCGTGGGCACCGACCCCCGCGACGGCGTGCCTGTCGATGCACCATAGCTACGAGGCACTGGACCGCCCCGGGGCCGGCCGCGGCGTGCGCTCGCTGGCTCCGCTCCGCCATCGCGACTTTCGCCTGCTGTGGACGGGGATGTCCGTGTCGCTGCTTGGCGACGGTGCATTCCTGGTGGCGATGGCGTGGCAGGTCTACTCGCTGTCGAACACCCCGACGGCGCTCGCGATGGTCGGCATCGCGATGACTGTTCCGACGATCGTCCTGCTGCTCGTCGGCGGCGTCGCGAGCGACCGATTCGACCGCCGGCGGGTGATGATCGCCGCCGACGCGACGCGTGCCGTCGCAGTCGGTGCGCTGGCGATCCTCTCGATCACGGGCGCACTCGAGCTGTGGCACATGATCGTGCTCGTCGCCGTCTACGGTGCCGGACAGGCCTTCTTCGCCCCGGCCTTCGACGCGATCGTCCCCGACGTCCTGCCCGCCGCAGAGCTGACGCAGGCCAACGCGCTCGACCAGGTCGTGCGGCCGCTGGCGCTGCGGCTCATGGGCCCGGCGCTCGGCGGTGTGCTCATCGACCTGATCGGTACGGGCGGGGCGTTTGCGCTCGACGCGCTCTCGTTCGCCGTGTCCGCCGCCGCCGTCCTGCTGATGACCCCGCTCCCGCGGCGCGTCGTGCAGCAGACCGCCTCCGTCGCCGCCGATCTCAAAGAGGGCTTCGCGTACGTGCGGCGACACGTCTGGCTCTGGGGCACGTTCGTGACGGCTGCAATCACCTATCTGCTGTTCCTCGGTCCGACCGAGGTGCTGCTGCCGTTCGTCGTCAAGAACGACCTCGGTGGCGGCGGCATGGATCTCGGCCTCGTGCTCGGGGCAGGCGGCATCGGATCGATCGGCTGCGCGCTGGCGATGGGCCAGCGCCGGGAACCCCGGCGCGAGATCACCTTCATGTACATCGCCTGGGCGCTCGCCACGGCAGCCGTCGCCGGGTACGGCATCGCGACCGCCGTCTGGCAGCTGATGCTCGTCAGCATCGTCTTCAACGGCCTCGAAACCGCCGGCGCGATCGTGTGGATGACGGCGAAGCAGCGCCACGTGCCCACCAACCTGCTCGGGCGCGTCTCGAGCCTCGACTGGCTGATCTCCATCGGTCTGATGCCGCTCTCGTTCGCACTGACCGGTCCCGTCGCGGGCATCATCGGCGCACAGACGACGCTCGTCGCCGCCGGACTGCTCGGGGCGGGCGTCACGCTCGCCGGGCTGTTCCTGCCGGGGATGCGCGCGATCGAACGCGACGCTGCTGCTCCGGCCCACGCGACGATGTCAGCGCTGGGCGTGGGCAGCCGGACGCAGTAGTCCCGCTCCTCGACCAGCGCGCGCCCGGCCAGGAGTGACTGGTCGAGTCACGCGGGTCGTGGGCGTGAGGCTCGCGCCGCCGGCCTGATCTCAAGCCGCCAGAGTCGCACCGGCTGGGCGATGCCCTTCAGGCGTTCGGCGCCGGAGAATGCCCAGTGCGCGGTCGGGGATGCCTCCTTCACGTCGTCCGGGGCGAGGATGGCACCGGGCGGCGTCGCGTCGCAGATGCGGCTGGCGAGGTTCACGGGTTCGCCGTACCAGTCGCCACCGCGGGCGAGCGCGACGCCGTGCGCCACGCCGCCGCGCAGCCGCGGGAAGCCCGGACCCTCGGCCTCGGCCGCCGCCATCAGGGCGGCGGCCGTGAGGAGCAGCGGCGCAGGCTCCGGTGCGACGAGCATCGCGGCGTCCCCGATGGTCTTCACGAGCGTCACGGGAGGTTCGGAGACGGCGGCGGCGATGGCCGCCAGGCGCTCGGCGACGTCGCCGAGTCGCTCGGGACCGGAGCGTTGGCCGAGCGCGGTGAAGCCGACGAGGTCGACGAACAGGACCGTGATCTCGTGGAGGTCGCGCGGGTGCCCGGCGCGGAGCTCCGCCGGAGTGATCGCCGTGCGGCTCAGCTGTGCGCGGAGGTGCTCCTGGACGGCGTACGACGCGATCGAGCCCGCCATCGGCAGCAGCTGCGCCGCGGCGAGCGCGAGGCGGTGCGCGAGCTCGTGCTCGCCCTCCCCGGGACGCAGGACGGCGGCGCCGGCGGCCTGGAGCATCGCAGCCGCCGCCTGCGCCGCGGCCAGGCCGACCTCGCGGTTGAGTCGCAGGAGCTGCTGTTCGGTGAATCCGAGCGCGAGCACCTCCTGCGCGCGGTGCACCTCCGCGACGTCGGGTTCGCCGAGACCGCGCTCGTCGGCGGCCGGGACGGCGAGCCCGAACGACGCACGCAGCCGGCGGACCGCCTCCACTTCCAGCCCGGTTCGCCGGGCGACGTCAGCCGGCGTATACCCCGCGTCCGTCGCGTCCAGCGCCCGCTCGACGGCGAGCACGACCAACCGCCCGTCCGCGGCGGCGCGCCGAAGATCCTCCAGCGGCACACCTCGGTGCAGGAGGTGGTGCAACAGCGCGATGCGCTCGGCGCGCTCGCGCGGATCCCGCAGATCGTCGAGCAGCCCCGCCGCCTGGAAGTCGACCGGCATGCGTGCAGCGTAAGCGCGGGACCACCACGCCGACCCGTAGCAGCCACGGATTCGCCGCGCATGGGCGGCGCCGTAGCGTTGCGAGCATGTCCCGCAACGATCAGCGGCTCGGCTGCGGCGCCCGTCTCGCCGCGCTGCTGGGCATCGCGTCGCTCGTCGGCGCGATGCTCTGGTGGCGCCGGCATCCGTCGGCGTGCCCGTACTCCCAGCGCTTCTGGCTCGAGCCACCGCACCCGCTCATCACCCGCGCACGGCTGCGCGAGATCCTCGAGCCGCGGCAGGGCGAGCGGATCCTCGAGATCGGCCCCGGCACCGGCTACTACACGCTCCCGCTGGCAGAGTGGATCGGGCCGGACGGCCGGCTCGACATCCTCGACGTCCAGCAGGCGATGCTCGACGACACGATGCGCCGCGCCCGCGACCGGGGCCTCGAGAACGTGACGCCGAGCTGCGCGGACGCACAGCTCCTGCCGTACCCCGATGGGACGTTCGACGCCGTCGTGCTCGTCACCACCCTCGGGGAGATCCCCGACCAGGACGCCGCCTGGCGCGAGATGGCGCGCGTCCTCAAGCCCGCTGGTCGCATCGTCAACGGCGAGCTCTTCGGTGACCCGCACTGGGTGAGCCCGGCCGCCGCCGAGCGGCGCGCGAGCGCGGCGGGGCTGGAGAACCACCGGCGCCTCGGCCCCGGGGCCGGGTACTTCGCCCGCCACGAGCACGTCCGACCGACGGAACGGGACGTGAGCGGCTGACGCCCGGTCGCCTCGCCGGGTGCGATCACAGGCTGAGCGGCGAGCGCCCCTTCCGCTACCCCAGCGGCGCGAGCTTCGCCTTCTGCCCCTCGAACGCGAACAGGAGCAGGTCGACCATGCGGAACGTCGTGCTGTCCGGGCCGAGCGTCGGACGCCACGCGGTGTCGCGGACGATCGACTGCGCGCTGCCCTCGATCGCCCGGTGGAACGTCTCGGCGACGATCCGCGCACCGACGTTCTTGAGCTTGCCCCCGCCGAGCTCGGCCTCGCGCAGGATGTAGAACCACAGCGGCGTCTTCCCGAGCAGGTCGCGGCGCTGGTTCGTCGTCAGGCGGTCGAGCTCGGCGCCGTCCTTCCCGTCGCGGATCTGCATGCGCGTGAGCTTCGTGATCGCCACGCCCTTGCTCGTCAGGAACGACGCCATCTGCTGTCCGGTCGCGAGCTTCACCATCCGCGCCCGCGTGAGGTTGCGGAACGCAAGGTTCGCGCGCGGATCGTCGAACGGCACCGCCGGTCCGCCGAAGCTTCCCGGCGGAAGGTTGCGCAGCGGGTCCACGAGCAGCGTGTCGATCCGCATCGCCCGGTTGAACTGCTCCTTCGGCACGGTCAGGTCCGGCCGGGCCGCCTCGGAGAAGTCGTAGAGGCGCCGGAAGTCGGCGATCCAGTTGCTCGGCAGCCGCGGACCGCCGCCGAGGTCGCCCCCGGTCGCCGAGAACGTGAACAGCAGGTCGAGCGTGCCGGCGCCGAAGTCGAAGCGCGCGTTCCAGTCGTACGCGCGCCGCACCATCGAGTGTCCCAGCCGATAGACGGCGACGGAGAACTCGATCGGCATCGTCGGGACGTCGGTCGGCGCGGCCCCGACCTCGAAGGCCTTGCGGCCGTTGGTGAACACGTCGTTCAGGACGCTCGACGTGACGATCCGCGGCAGGAAGTCCGAGCGGATCATCCACTGGTAGTGCTTCGTCACGAGCTCGCGCGCCGTCGCGAACCGCTGGGCCGCGGGGACGGCGGCGGGAAGCGTGTCCACGACGCGATTGTGGAAGCGGATCATCGCGCCGTGCGTCTGGGCGACCGCGAGGTTCTCGTCGTTGCGCGGGTCGGGAATCACCGCGCGGCGCTTGGCGCTCGCGGACGTGCCGGCCCCGCGCGGCAGGTCGAAGCCGACCATCGCCGGATCTCCGTCGATCGCATCGGTCCTCCCGACCTTCAGGTGCTCGCCGTCGGCCTCGTAGAACTTCGCCGACTCCGGGTCCTGCGGGCCGGCCCCGTAGAGCGAGTCGAGGTCCAGGCTCGGCGAGCGCGCCTGCAGCAGCGCTGCCGGGGAAACGGTCGTCCCGAGCATGACGTTCGTCTTGTCGAACGTCAGGTCGTGATCGATGAACTGCCCGAGATACGTGAACCCCGACGGGATCCGCGAGGTCTTGCCGCCGCTCTCGGTCATCGCGTTCGCCAGGCGCTTGCGTGCGGACTCCGCGGTCTGATGGCCGGCGCCGCTCGGGCCCATGCGCGAGAAGCGGAACGGCGCCGCGACGGCGGCGAGCGCTCTCACACCCGGCGCACCGGTGCCCTGGCTCTGACCGAGCAGGCCCTCCCCGATGACGAAGTAGCTCTCCGACCCGTGATGGTCCACGTCCGTCTCCCCTCGTCGACACAGCGAGCGTCCCACCACACCGGCGGCTGGTCAAACACCCCCGGCGCAGCGGGGGCAGTCCCGTTCGCTTCGGACCGCAAAGCACTGCGCAGCGGACCGCGTCCGCGTGCCAGCGCTACGGGACCGGCAGGGTCAACGTCCGACCGGCGACCCGCGCGGTCGCCGCCGTCGAGCGCTGGGCCCAGGCGAGGTCCACCGCCAGCGGTGCGCCGCCCGGCGCGGTGACCGTCAGCCGGCCTCGCACCCGGCCGTCGGATGCGCGCCAGGTGGCGCTGCCGGCCACCGTCGCGTCGCCGACGAACCGGACGCCGCGCAGCGTGAACCGGTCGTCCTTGACGGTGAACGACCCGCCGCGCAGCCCCGGCCCCTTGCCGACGGCGCCGTAGTACTCGCGGATCACCGCGTCGGCCATCGCGCCGGCCGCGACGACCGCGGCGCGGCGCGCGCGCTCGCCCGGGTCGGCGCCCGAGGCCCGCGCCGGGCGCACGGCGTCGAACGTCGTCGGGTAGGCGCCCGGCGTATGGAGCGGCGGGATGCGATCGGCGCAGCTCGCGTCGAGGCGCGCCAGGCGCGCCGGTTCGCGCACGAACGCGCGAATGATCCGGCGCCCGCAGTCCGCGCCGGCGACGAGGTACGTGTCCCCCTCGGAGGTCACGTGAACGGTGTTGCGCAGCGTGACGATGCGCGTCGTGCGGCCGATCCCCGGGGCGAACGCCGGCGCATCCGACAGCGGCGTGAGCGAGTCCAGGTCCCCGCCGATGAGGAGCACCGGGATGCGCTCGGGCAGCGCACCGGCGCCGGACGGCACGAGCGGCGGCACGGCGCGCCGCGGCGCGGGCCAGTCCAGGCATGCGCGGTAGGGCTGCGTGTAGGCGCTGACCGAGAGCCACTCATCGAGCATGAACGGCGCGAACGCCGAGACCGGCGCGCTCGCGCGGCGTGCGTCGAACTGCGTGCGGCGCGCGGCGGGCGTCGCGCCCGGCGAGAACAGCTGCGGGTAGTCCGAACACGCCACGGCGAGGTAGAGGCCGTTCGAGAAGTAGCCGGCGGGGCTCGGGCTGTGGTCGTAGGTCGTCGCCTGCCCGACGAGGCGCAGGAGCGGCACCGGGTCGCCGTCGAGTGCCGCACGGACGGACGCGTCGAGCTCGCGGTAGATCACCGGATCGGATCCCGCGTCCTGGACGAGGTCCACGATCGCCCGCGGGTCGGCCCGCGCGCTGATCGCCGAGCCGTCGGCGTCCCGCGTGCGGCCGGTGATCGGCGCGCGCCGCAGCTGCTCGAGCAGCGTGGCGAGCCGTGCGCTCGCGCTGCCCGCCGCGGCGCCGGCGCACCCGGCATCGCGCGCGCAGACGAGGTCCATCGCCGTGCGCGCGGTCTCCCCCGAGGAGCCGTACCACGGGTCCAGGTTGCGCACCGCGTACGACGAGTCGAGCACCACCGAGTGCACGCGGTCCGGATGGCGCGCGAGGAACGACTGGGCGAAGTACGTGCCGTACGAGTCGCCGTAGAGATCCACCGGCGCGAGGCGCAGCGACCGCATGACGGCATCGAGGTCGTCCACCGCGTAGGCGGTCGCGAACAGGCTCGCGGAGCCCGCACCGAAGCGCCGCTCGATCCGCTGCGCGCAGCGGGCCGCACGCGCCGGGAAGTCGGCGCCCGACGTCACGCCGGAGAACTTCTGCACCTCGGGGCAGTCGATGAGCGCCGACCCGCCGGTTCCGCGGTTGTCGACGAGCAGCAGGTTGCGCCGGCGCAGCAACGGCCCGTAGATGCCCGTGTACTCGATGCGGCTGCCGATCGACGGATAGCCGGGGCCGCCCTCGACGGCGACGAGCGGGGGTGCAGTGGTCGGGCCCCCGCTCGCAGGGCGCCAGCGCAGCGCGATCGGAATCCGCCGGCCGCCGGGCCGCTGCGGGTCGAGCGCGCGCACGATCCGCCCGCACCACCAGCCGGGCGGGCCGTCCGTGCAGCGGCCGAGCGACAGCGAGCCGACGCGCAGGTGCGCGCTCGAGCGCGCCGCCGCGGGCGACGGCAGCGCGATGGCGGCGAGGGCGAGAGCGGCGAGCAGGCACGGGGCGAGCCTCGCCGCCCCGCCTCGCGCGCCGCAGACGGGCGAGAGCATCTGCGCATTCTGGCCGATGCGGTCAAGCGAGGGCCCCGATTCTCGAGCACGCGGCACGCCGCGTAGGATCGACTTCCGATGAGCGCGGCCGAGGCCATTGCGATCCTCGCCGCAGGCATGGCCGCCGGCACGATCAACACCGTCGTCGGCAGCGGGACGCTGATCACGTTCCCGGTACTGCTCGCGTTCGGCTACGCCCCCGTCGTCGCGAACGTCTCGAACAACATCGGGCTCGTCCCGGGCTCGGTCGCCGGGTCGGTCGGCTATCGCCGCGAGCTCGCCGGCCAGAGCGCCCGCGTGCTGTGGCTCGGGCGCGCGTCGCTCCTCGGGGGGGCGAGCGGCGCAGCGCTGCTGCTCGCGCTCCCGGCGGACTGGTTCGCGACGATCGTCCCGGCCTTCATCGCCGCCGCGCTCGTCCTCGTCGTGCTGCAGCCGCGGATATCGCGCGCGCTCGCGGCGCGGCAGCGCGAGCCGCATGAGCACGGTGGCCGCACCGCGCTCGCCGGGGTCTTCGCGGCCGGGCTCTACGGCGGCTACTTCGGTGCGGCGCAGGGCATCATGCTGCTCGCGATCCTCGGGGTCACGCTCGACCAGGACCTGCATCGCACGAACGCGCTGAAGAACGTCCTCGCGGGGCTCGTCAACGGGATCGCGGCGCTCATCTTCGTGTTCGTCGCGCCGGTCGCCTGGGCGCCGGCGCTGCTGATCGCCGCCGGCTCGATCGCCGGCGGCTTCGTCGGCGGGCGCTACGGACGGCGGCTGCCGCCCGCCGCCCTGCGCGCGCTGATCCTCGTGGTCGGGATCGCGGCGATCCTGAAGCTCACGATCGGCTGACTCAGCCGTCCTCGGCCTCGAGCTCGGCGCGGGCGGCGTCGAGCTCGGCGAGCTCCTCGCCGCTGACGGCCGGGAACTGCGGGTCCATGTCCTCGAGGTGGTCCACGAGGATCGCGGCGACGGCCGTGCGCATGAGCCACTTGTGATCGGCCGGGATGACGTACCAGGGCGCCGCCTTGGTGCTCGTCGCGCGCAGCGCGTCCTCGTAGGCCTGCTGGTAGGCGTCCCAGTGGGCCCGCTCGCGGATGTCCGCGGCACTGAACTTCCAGTGCTTGTCCTGTTCCTCGGCGCGCGCCAGGAAGCGCTCGCGCTGCTCGGCGCGCGAGACGTGCAGGAAGAACTTCACGACCCGCGTACCCGCCGCCTCCAGTTGGCGCTCCCATCCGGCGATCGCCGCGAAGCGCTCGTGCCAGAGCTCGTTCCCCGCCCCGCGCTCGGGATCGATCGCCTGTGCGGCGAGGTACTCGGGGTGCACGCGCACGACGAGCACCTCCTCGTAGTGCGAGCGGTTGAAGATCCCGATCTGCCCGCGGCGCGGCGCGGCCAGCTGGCAGCGCCACAGGAAGTCGTGTGCGAGCTCCAGCGACGACGGCTGCTTGAACGAGGTGACGCTCACGCCCTGCGGGTTCACGCCCGTCATGACGTGCGCGATCGTCCCGTCCTTCCCGGCGGCGTCCATCGCCTGGAAGACCACGAGCAGCGCGCGCCGGTCCTCGGCGTAGAGGCGCTCCTGCAGGGCGGCGAGGCGCTCGAGGTCGGCCGCGCGCAGCGGCGCGGCGGCCGTCTTGTCCAGGCCGGCGCGGTCGGCGGGGTCGTGGGCCGCGAGCCGGAAGCCCTCGGCGGGCACGCGGTAGCGCTGCTCGAAGTCCATCGCCGGACCCTACGCGACCGCAACCCTGTGTCCCCCGATGCGTTTCAGCAGGCATGCAGCCCTTTCGCCGGGGAGCCCACCCGGCTACCGTGATGCGTATGCGCCGTGGCCGGATCGCCGCGGGAGCCGCCGTCGCGGCCCTGCTCGTGCTTCCCAGCGGCGCCGTCGCCCAGGACGGCGGTGACGGCGCGGCGATCGCCCCTGCCTCGCCGCCGGGGCAGGTCGACCCGGCGTTCACCGGCCAGGCGATGTGGATCTGGCAGCTCAGCCAGACCGAGGGCGGCGACATCGCGCGGATCGCCCAGCGCGCGCGCGACAACGGCATCACCGCCGTCTACCTGAAGTCCGGCGACGGCGGCAGCGCCTGGCGCCAATTCTCGAAGCCCGTGGTCGCGGGCCTGAAGGCCGCCGGCCTGCGCGTCTGCGGCTGGCAGTTCGTCTACGGCCGACGGCCGCTGGCCGAGGCCCGGGCGGGCGCGGTCACGAAGGCCAACGGCGCGGACTGCATGATCATCGATGCCGAGAGCACCTACGAGGGCCGTTACGCGAGCGCGCGCTCGTACCTGCGATCGCTGCGCGCGCGCGTCGGGGGCGACTACCCGCTCGGCATGACGAGCTTCCCCTACATCGACTTCCACCCGACGTTCCCGTATTCGGTCTTCCTCGGGCGCGGCGGGGCCCAGGTGAACCTCCCGCAGGTCTACTGGAAGGCGATCGGCGATCGCGTGGACGCATCGATGGCGCGCACGTTCCGGCTGAACCGGATCTACCGGCGACCGATTCACCCGATCGGCCAGCTCTACGAGTCGCCCGCGGCGCGCGACGTCCTGCGCTTCCGCCAGATCGCGGCGGCCTACGCCGCGCCCGGCATCAGCTGGTGGGAGTGGGCCGCAGCGCCGAGCCGGCTCTGGGCGCCGCTGACGAAGCCGCTCGGGAACATCGGCGTCGGCAGCACCGCCGACCCGGGCTGGCCCGCGCTCCGGCCCGGCGCCCGCGGGGATCTCGTCGTGCAGGCCCAGTGGCTGCTGCGCGGCACCGGCCGGATGGTCCCGGTGACCGCGAAGCTCGATGCGAAGACCTCCCGCGCCGTGCGCGGGGTGCAGCGCCGCGCGAGCCTCCCGGTCACCGGCTCGTTCGACGACGCCACCTGGCGGGCGCTCCTGCGGCTCCCGAACGCGCTGCTGCAGGCGCCCTCGCAGACCCCGACGGCGACCACACCGGTCGACGGCTCGGGCGGCGTGGTCGCCCGAGCGCGCTGACCGGAGTGACTCCTCGGCCGTCCGTCGAGGTCGTCCGCGATCGGGGGTAGCGTCCGCGTCCTCCCGTGTTCGCGATCGACGGAGGTTGACGTTCGATGGAGGCTGGTGGCTCGTCCGTTCCCCCGCCCGGCGGCACGCCGCCGCAGGGACCACCCCCCGGCCAGGCTGCGCCACCCGAGTACCACGAGGGCCAGTACCAGCCGCCGCCCGGTGCCGTCCCGCCGGCGACGCCCGGGCCCGGCGGCTGGTGGTGGGCCGGCGCGGCGCTCATCGCGCTGCTCACACTGCTCGGCGGCTATCTCCTCGGCTTCAACAACGGCGAGAACAGCGAGGCCGACAAGTACGCCCCCGGCGAGTCCGCCTACCAGGCGATCTACGACGACGGCTTCACGGCCGGGCAGCAGAAGGGCGCGCAGGCCGGGGCGAAGGCCGGTGAGCAGCAGGGCAAGGAGACCGGCAAGACGGAGGGCGAGAAGGCGGGCTTCGAGAAGGGCCAGCAGCAGGGCGTCGCCCAGGGAACCGCCGAGGGCGCCTCCGCGGCGCTCGGCGGCTTCTCGGCCTGGGACACGGGGGCGCACTACGTCGTGGCGGTCGCCGACGGCCCCTCGACGTCGGTGCCGTTCGTCATCTCGACGCGCACCCAGATGGCCCAGAACAAGACCTACGCGCTCTGCCAGAGCGACCCGTCGGTCGTCTGTGTGAAGGACGAGCCGGCGAACGAATAGCCCGGTCCGGTCGGCCGAATGAGGACGGGGCCGCGCACGGTGCGCGGCCCCGTTCCCGGTCTCGCGGGGCCTCCCGTCCCGCGATGACTCTGGCGCTGGAACGCCGCTTCGGGCCCCGGGTTGCGCGGTATCCGACCGGCGCGGGGCGGGCGCCCGCGCTCTACCCTCGGAGGGGTGCCCGGTCCGGCCCATCGACCCCGTCCTGCGCTGCTCGCCGCCGCCCTCGCGGCGCTGCTCGCACTGCCCGCCGCGGCCTCGGCGGCACCCGTCGCCGACGGCGTCTACCGCTCCTCGACGCAGGACCTCGCGCTCGCGCTGACCGTGCGTGCCGGCCAGGTCGACGGCGTCCGCCTGACGCTGCGCCGCTACGTGTGCATGCCCGAGGGCGACATCGGGCCACTGTTCATCGGCCTGCCGGTCGGCGCCCGGATCTCAGCGGGCCGGCGCGGGTTCGGCTTCACGCGCGGCCCGATCTCCGAGCGCCTGCGCGTGGACGGGCGCTTCAGCGGGCGCGAGCCACTCGTCCGGGGGAGCCTCCAGGTGCGCGGGACGATCGGCCAGGCCGATCCGTGTGCCTCGCGCCGGATCCGCTTCAGCGCCCGGCGCGCGCGCTGAGCGCGCGCTCGGCGCCCCGCGGGCGCAGCAGCGCCGCGGGCACCGCGAAGTCCGACGGGCCCGGCCCGGAACTCGAGGCCGCCGCGACGGCGCCGCGCGCCACGCGAACCGCACGCCCTCCGAGCATGCCGGAGGCCGTGCTCGACGAGGTGATCGTCAGGCCGCCGGAGAAGCGCCCGCGGACGGTCACGCGCCCGCTCAGGAACCCGCCGTTGACGTCGAGCGTCCCGCTGAGGCGCACGCCCGGGACGTACGAGTAGTCGCGCAGGCGGATCGTTCCCGAGAACGCGTCGTCGGCGGCGAAGCTGCCGGAGCGCAGGCCGCCGCCGCGCGGCCTGAACCCGGCGAAGACCGCCTCGAGCGCGCTGAAGCGCACCTCGGCGGCGGTCTCGAGCGCGGCGAGCACCGTGCGCCCGCGGTCGCCGCGCGCGCCGGACGGCGCGCGGAACTCCGAGAGCTTCAGCGGCGGGCGCTCGATCGGGCTGACCTGGTTGGACTTGCCGCGGCACGGGGTGCCGACGCTCCTGCGCGCGGTCCAGCGCCGCAGCGCGGCCTCGACGCAGCCGGTCGCGTCGCTGTCCACCTGGTCATGGCCGTTGCCGGGCACCTCGACGACGCTCGCCTGCGGAAGCAGCGCGGCGACCTCGCGCCCGTTCTCGACCGGGGTGCGCATGTCCAGGCGCCCCGAGAGCAGCAGCGCGCGCACGTCCGGCAGCGGCCCGAGCACGGATCGCGGGCGATCGTCGCGCGGGAAGTCCAGGCAGTCGTCCGCGTAGCTCGAGCTGCGCACGACCGCGGCCGACCACGGCGCGTAGTCGGCGGGCGGGATCGCGGCGAGCTGCGCGGCGACGAGCGCCGGGCGGGCGCTCACGTCGGTGTCCAGCCCGAACGGCAGCTCGGCGTCCTGGCAGCTCGTCACGACGTTCAGGCCGAAGCTCAGCTCCTTCGTCGTGGTCGGCGGCCCCTCGCCGATGCGGCGCAGGCGCAGCAGCGCGGCCGGGTCGCCGCGCCCCGCGGCCGCGAGCGCGCCGGGCATCCGCGCCTGCATGAACGGGTTCAGATCGGTCGAGGTGACGAGGAACGAGAGCTGCTCCTCGCTCGTGTAGCTCGCCGCGCGCCGGCGCCCGTCGGCGGTGTAGACGCTGCCGCGGATCGGTCCGCTGCGCAGGCGCTTGGCGACGGCCCCGAGGTCGCCGACCGGATCGCTCGTCACGCCGCGACAGCGCCGGCGCGCGCACTGCTCGCGCAGGATGCGCGGCAGGCGCCGGTAGGTGTCCAGGAAGAACGCGTCGGGCGGCTGGGGGCCCACGATCGAATCGAGGATCAGGCTGTCGGTGCGCTCCGGATACGTGCGCGCGTACTCCTGCGCGACCCAGGTGCCGTAGCTGATGCCCATCAGCGCGACCTTCTCGACGCCGAAGGCGCGGCGCAGCGCGTCGAGGTCCGCGACGGTGTCCGCGGTCCGGTAGAAGGCGCGGCGCGCGCCGATTCGCAGCGCACAGTCGCGAATGACGCCCGGCGTGAACGGGTCGAGCGCTCCGAGCGCCTGCACCTTCGGGCACGACAGGGCCCCGGAGGCGCCGGTGCCGCGCTGGTCGAGCACGACGAGCCGGTAGCGGCGCAGGACCGGACCGAGGCTCAGGGCGAACGACGCCGCCCCGCTCACCGAGCCCTGCCCGGGACCGCCCGAGAGCGCGATCATGAGACCGGCGCCCCTGGGGCGGCGCCGCTGGACCGCGACCGCCAGACCGATGCTGCCGCGCGTCTTCCCGCGGTGGTCGAGCGGGACGCGCAGCGTGCCGCAGGCGAACCCCTCCTGTGTCCGGCACGGGGCGAGCTTCAGCGCCGAGGCCGACGACGGCAGCGCGAGCGCTAGGACGGAAGCGGCCAGCGCAAGAGCGGCCGAACGGGAACCGGACACGACGAGCGACGGTAGCGGGCGCGGCGGCGCCGCGCGCTGCCCCCGGTTGCGGGGATGTGCAGCGAGAACTGCTGTATCCCGGCCCCCCGGCGCGTTACCCTCCGCTCCCATGGGGCAGGACACGACGCAGCTCGGGCCACCGATGCCCGAGGAACGACTGGCGCTCGCAGCCGCCTGGCGGCGCCTCGGGCGACTGGCCACGATCGTCGCGGTCCTCACGAGCCCGGCCACGTTCTACCTGCTCTACGAGGTCAACGGCTGGAAGTTCATCTGGGCCCTGCTCGGCACGATCGGCTTCATCGGGGCCTTCCGCGGCCTGATCGACGTCATCGCGCACCGGCTGATCCCGCGGGCGAGCCTCTCCGGGGCCGGGCGCGACCTGCTCGACGAGGACGTCGTCGGACGCCGGCGGCTGTGGTTCTGGAAGACGTTCTACCGGCGCCTCATCCACCTCATCGTCTTCCTCGTCATCGTCCAGATCGTCTTCCTGATCTTCGGCGTCACGTGGAGCGAGGTCGCCGACGGGATCGTCGCGGCGCTGCCGATGCTCCTGATCCTGGGCCTGCAGCTCCCGCTGCTGTTCCTCATCAACCTCCTGATCCTGTTCGGCCCGCTGCTGTTCTTCGGGCTGCGCCAGATGAAGGGCTACGAGCCGGGTGACGCGGACTGGGGCGTGAAGCTCAGCGACGTGCGCGGGCAGGACGAGCCCAAGCAGGAGATCACGCGGGTGATCTCGCTGTGGCAGTCCGGCGAGGCCTTCCGCGAGGCGGGCGGCAAGCCCGAGCGCGGCGTCCTCTTCCTCGGCGCCCCCGGCGTCGGCAAGACGATGCTCGCCAAGGCGATCGCGACGTCGTTCAACTCGCCGATCGTGACGATGCCCGGCTCGGGCTTCGCCCAGACGTTCATCGGGATGGACGTCATCATCGTGATGTTCCTGCTCTCCAAGGCACGGCGCCTCGCGCGCAAGTGGGGCGGCCAGTGCATCGTCTTCATCGACGAGATCGACGCCGTCGGCCTGCGCCGGCAGGCGCTCGGCGGGGCGATGGGCGGCGGCATGAGCGCCCCGCTCGACCCGTCGTCCTTCCAGGACCTCGCGTTCTTCGGCCCGTGGGGCGCCCTCACGCGCGAGCGGCGACGTCGTCATCGAGTCGGCGGCCTGGCGTGATCGCCTGTTCGCGGCCCGGGCCCCGGACGCGCTCCCGCTGTACCCGCCGGCGATCGCGGCGGTGCGCGACCGGATGGCGAACATGATGTTCCCCGGCGGCATGATGGGCGGCATGGGCGGCGGAATGGCCCTGAACCAGCTGCTCGTGCAGATGGACGGCGTCGACGAGCCGCCGGTCATGCGCAAGTTCCTGCGCAACAAGACGAACACGATCCTCGACGCGCTCTACATCGTCCCGCGCAAGATCGGGAGGGTCCCGCTGCGGCTGCCCCCGGCCAAGCCGCGCACCGAGCAGGTCTACTTCATCGGAGCCACGAACGTTCCGCCCGACCGCCTCGACCCCGCGCTCCTGCGCCCCGGGCGGATGGGCCGCCACATCTGGTTCCGCACGCCGACGAAGGACGACCGCAAGGACATCTTCGAGCTCTACCTGCAGCGTGTGCAGCACGTCGAGGACCTCGACTCCGACCGCCGCCGCGACGAGCTCGCCCGGATCACGAACGGCTACTCGCCCGCGATGATCGAGCAGGTCTGCTCGATGGCGCTGACGTACGCCCACGCGGACGGGCGCCCGGCGTTCGAGTGGACCGACATCGTCGAGGCGATGACGACGATCGAGACCGGCACCGCCCAGAACGTCGAGTACATGCCCGAGGAGACGCGCGCGACCGCGATCCACGAGGCGGGCCACGCGATCGCCAGCCACCTCTACATGGACAACATCCTGTCCACGCGGCTCTCGATCCGCAAGCGCGGCGGCTCGCTCGGCCACTACCAGGGCACCGAGCGCGACGAGCGCTTCTCGGCCTGGCGCCACGAGGAGGTCGGCAACCTCGTCATGACCCTCGGCGCGATGGCCGCCGAGCACGTCTTCTACGGCGAGAACTCGCGCGGCGTCGGCGGCGACGTCCAGAGCGCGACGATGCGCGCGGCGTACATGGTCGGCATGTGCGCCATGGGTCCCGAGCCGGTGGACCTGCGCGGCCGCGTGCTCGACGCGGTCCGCGAGGAGCGCGAGCGGGCGATCATGCAGCGCTTCGAGGCGATCGGGCTGCAGATCATGAATCGCGCGGGCGCGAGCCCGATGTCCGGCGACGCGCTCGCCGCGGTGCTGTCGGATCCGTCGAAGCGGGCCGCCGCGGCGCGGATCCTCGGGCAGTGCTACCTGACCGCGGTCTGCGCGATGCGCAGCAACCGCGAGGCCGTGGCCGAGATCGCCGAGATCCTGGTCCAGCGGCGCGAGCTCTACGGGGACGAGGTCGTCGAGGTGCTCGACGCCGCCGAGCTCCAGGCGCCCGCGATCGACGTCCTCGACGACGACATCTGGCCGAAGCTGTGACCTCGCTCTTCGACGACCACGAGGAGACCGGGCCCGAGCGCCCGCAGGACCCTGCGGGCAGCCGCCCGCGCCACGATCCGAACGAGTTGCGCCCGACCGGCGACGGCCCGCTGCTCGGCGACCCCGCGATCGTCGACGACATCGTCGAGGGTGAGGCGATCGACGAGTCGATCGAGGAGCGCCACGAGGAGCAGCTCGGCCACGCGCTGCTCCCGGAGCCGATCCCCGCGACCGCCGCGCCCGCGGTCGCCGCATCGCATGCCGAGCCGCCGCACGCCCCGCGCTTCCAGTTCCTCACCGGCGCGCTGATCGCGATCGCCGTGGCCGCGGTCGTCGGCGCCGGGCTGCTGGTGTTCGGCGGGTCCGACTCCGGGCAGCGCTCGCAGGCGTCCGGCTGGTCGTCCTGGGAGCCGAACGGAGACAAGACCGGCACCCAGCAGATCGCCGATCACACCGGTGGCCAGTACCGCCTGCCCGACGGGCACCAGCTCGTCCTCGTCGAGGGCGGGCCGATGGAGGTCGCGGGCCTGCCGCTGACCGTCGCGCTCCGCCAGGCCCCGGCCCAGGGCGGCGACATCAAGCTCTTCGAGGACAAGGGCGTCCTGTACCGCCTGTGCGGGCTCGGCCCGAACTGCGCGATCGCCTCGGGCAAGCCCTCGCGCCGGCGCCACCTGCTCCTGCGCCGCGAGGCGCTCGAGCTCGCGCTCTACAGCTTCCGCTACCTCGACGGCGTCAAGCAGGTCGTCGTGCTGATGCCTCCCGGCTCCCGGCCAGACGCCGAGCCAGGCGCTGTTCTTCCGCAAGAACCAGGTCGGCAGCGAGCTGAGCAAGCCGCTCGACGCGACGCTCACCGACCGCGTGCCGACCGTGAAGACCGTGACGCGCTCACCCGATGCGCTGCTCGTGGACCAGATCACGCTGCCGACGCTGTTCACGTTCAGCCTCACGCAGGCCAACCAGGACGACCGCGCGTTCCTCGTGCTCGACCCGTTCGGCAGCGCCCCGGCGTCCGGGCAGAACCAGAGCGGGTCGGCTCGGGCAGCGGCACGGGCACGAGCAGCGGCGCTGTGAACGGCACCCAGAGCGGCGCCGCAACGGGCTCTTCGAGCGCGGCGGGATCCGCAGGGACGGGCAGCGGCTCCGGCACCGGTGGCTGACCGGGGCGCCGCGGCCCGCGCGCGGCTCGCGCGCGCGAAGGCGCGTCTCGACACCCTCGGCTGGTATCCGCAGCCCGGTCCGGCTTCGCCATGTGCGCCTCGTCAGCACGCCGTGGCTCTTCCACGTGCCGGGGCTGCGGAAGTTCGACGGGTACGCCACCTGGACGGTGATCTTCCTGCGCAAGCCGCTCGCGCAGACCTCCGACGACCTCGTGACCCACGAGCTCTGTCACGTCTGGCAGATGCAGCACCGCCCGCTGCACATGCCGCTCTCCTACATCTGGCGGCGCTACGCGGCGAACCCCTACGAGGTCGAGGCCCGCGCGGCCGCGCGCCTCACCTCGGATCCGGCTCCCCCGGCCCGCTGACGGCGCCGCGCTCGGCGAAGCCGCGGCAGCGCAGGACCGGGACGGCGGGATACTTCGGGAACGCCGGATCGGTGCGTGAGCGCTCGCAGAGCGTGAACACCGATCCGCGGCCGGTCCGGACGACGCGCTGCTGCGTACAGCTGTCGCAGAGACCGAACCGGGGCGCCCGCATCGCCTCACTATACTTTCTGAAGCGTGAAGACCTTCCGACGACTCCTGGGATTCCTGCGCCCCTACCGGCGCGCCGTCGTGCTTTCCGGGGTCCTCGCGACGGCCGCGATGAGCATGACGGTCGCGATCCCGTGGCTCACCGGCCAGGCGATCGACGCGATCCGCCAGGGCGACAAGCCCGGCCTGACCGAGCTCGCCGTCGTGGTCGCGATCGCGGGCGTCCTGCGCCTGGGCCTGACGATCGTGCGACGGCTCGTCGCCGGTCGGGTCTCGCTCGGCGTCGAGCGCGACCTGCGCGGGCGCATGTACGACCACCTGCAGTCGCTCGAGCTCGCGTTCTTCGACCGCCGGCAGACCGGCCAGCTCATGTCGCGCGCCACCGTGGACCTGCAGGCGGTGCGCTTCTTCCTGGGCTACGGCCTGATCTTCATGATGCAGAGCGCGCTGACGATCGTGCTCGCGTCCGTCGCGATGTTCATCGCCGAGCCGCGCCTGGCGGCGATCTCGCTGATCCCGGTCCCGTTCGTGATCTTCGTGGCCGCGCGCTACGGGCGCCGCTCGCGCCCGGCGATGCAGGAGGTCCAGCAGCGGATCGCCGAGCTCACGGCCGACGTCGAGGAGAACGTCTCCGGCGTGCGCGTCGTGAAGGCGTTCGCCGCCGAGAAGCGCCAGGAGCGCCGCTTCGCCTACCAGGTCGGCCGTGTCTTCGACCAGTCGATGGTCTCCACGCGCCTGCAGGCCTTCTACAACCCGTTCATCGGGTTCCTCCCCCAGCTCGGCCTCGCCGCCGTGCTGTTCGTCGGCGGCCGGATGGTCATCGACGGCCAGATCTCGCTCGGCGTCTTCAGCGCCTTCTACACGTACCTCCTGATGCTGATCTCGCCGATGCGCACGCTCGGCGTCTCGCTCGGCATGGCCCAGCGCGCGACGGCCTCCGGCGCGCGCCTGTTCGAGATCCTCGACCGCGACCCGCAGGTCGTCGCCAAGCCTGGCGCGGGCCCGCTGCCGCCCGGTCGCGGCCGCGTGGAGTTCCGCGACGCGACGCTCATCTACGAGGGCTCCTCGAAGCCCGCGCTCTGCGACCTCAGCCTCGAGGTGCCGGCCGGCTGCACGGTCGCCATCGTCGGCGGCACGGGCTCGGGCAAGACCTCGCTCGTGCAGCTCGTGCCGCGCCTGTACGACGTGACCGCCGGGAGCCGTGCTCGTGGACGGTGTGGACGTGCGCGACGTCGACACGTCGGCACTGCGCTCGGAGATCGCCGTCGTCAACGACGACCCGTTCCTGTTCTCGGCGAGCGTCGCGGACAACATCGCCTACGCGCGCCCGGGCGCCACCGACGGCGAGGTCGAGATCGCCGCGCGCCGCGCGCAGGCCCACGACTTCATCGCACGGCTGCCCGACGGGTACGACACGCGCGTGGGCGAGCGCGGCCTGACGCTCTCGGGCGGCCAGCGCCAGCGCCTGGCGATCGCCCGCGCGCTGCTCGCGGACCCGCGCATCCTGATCCTCGACGACGCGACCTCGAGCGTCGACGCCTCGACCGAGCACCAGATCAAGGACGCGCTGCGCGAGGTCATGGCCGGGCGCACGACCTTCGTCATCGCCCACCGCCTGTCCACGATCGCCCTCGCCCAGGAGATCGTCGTCCTCGACGACGGCTTCCTCATCGCGCACGGCACGCACGAGGACCTGCTCGAGCACAACGAGCTCTACCAGGAGATCGTCGCGAAGGGCCTCCCGGACCAGGTGTTCCTCACGCGCAAGCCGATCGAGCCGGAGGTGCCCGCGCTGTGAGCACCCCCGCCCCCACGCCCTCGCCCGAGCCCACCCGCCGTGAACGCGCGGGCGCGCTGCGCGCCGACGTGCGCCGGCGCCTGCAGGGCACGAGCGGGCGCGGGCGCAAGGTGCGCCACCTGATCGCGCTCGTGCGGCCCTACCGCACGCGCACGATCCTCATGTTCCTGACCCTGCTCGTCGGCGTCGCCGCCTCGCTGGCGCCGGCACCGCTCGCGGCGGCCGCGATCGACAAGGGCATCATTCCCGGCGACGTCGCCACCCTGAACCTCGTCGTCGCCGCGTACCTCGCCAGCGTCCTGATCGTCTGGGCGGCCTCCTACGGGCAGACGTACCTCGTCGGGTGGGTCGGCCAGCGCGCCCTGCAGGACCTGCGGATCCGGATCTTCACGCACCTGCAGAAGATGCCGGTCGGCTTCTACGAGCGCCGGCCCGCCGGCGTCCTCATCAGCCGGATGACGAACGACGTGGACGCGCTGAACTCGCTCGTCACCGACACGATCGTCACGCTCTTCCAGGCCTCACTGACGCTCCTGGGCTCCATGGTCATCCTGCTGCTGCTCGACTGGCAGCTCGCGCTGATCATCTTCCTGATCTTCCCGATCATGGCGCTCGGCTCGCTCGTCTTCCGCGTCGCCAGCGCGGACGCCTACAAGACGACGCGCGAGACGATCGGCTCGATCACCGCCTACCTGCAGGAGACGCTCTCCGGGATCCGCGTCGTGCGCTCGTTCGCCCGCGAACCGTTTCACCAGGACCGCTTCGCCGAGCTCAACGAGCGCAACCGCGAGGCGAACATGAAGACCGTCTATCTCAACGCCGCGTACTTCCCGGTCGTCGAGTTCGTCAGCGCGCTGGCGACCGTCGCGGTGATCGTCGTCGGCGGGCTGCAGGCGATCGACGGGAACATCGAGATCGGCGTGCTCGTCGGCTTCATCGCGGCGCTGAACGGCTTCTTCGACCCGATCGGGCAGCTCTCGCAGGTCTACACGACCTACCAGTCCGGCATGGCGGCGCTCGACAAGATCTTCGAGCTGCTCGACACCGAGCCGGACCTCGTCGACGCGCGCGGCGCGCGCGAGCTGCCGCGGATCCGCGGCGAGGTGCGCTTCGAGGACGTCTCGTTCCGCTATCGCACCGAGGACGACGTGAAGCTCGCGCTCGACGACGTGACGATCACGATCCCGCCGGGGCAGACCATCGCGCTGGTCGGCGCGACCGGGGCCGGCAAGTCGACGTTCGCCAAGCTCGTGGCGCGCTTCTACGACCCGACCGAGGGCCGGGTGCTCGTGGACGGCCACGACCTGCGGACCGTCACGATGCACTCGCTGCGCAGCCAGATGGGCATCGTGCCCCAGGAGGCGTTTCTCTTCAGCGGCACGATCGCCGACAACCTCGCGTTCGGGCGCGAACACGCGACCGAACAGGAACTCGAGGACGCCGCACGCGCGGTCGGCGCGTGGGAGTTCATCAGCCGCCTGCCGAACGGGCTCGAGACGCAGGTCGGCGAGCGCGGCGTACAGCTGTCCGCCGGGCAGCGCCAGCTGATCGCGTTCGCGCGCGCGCTCGCCGCCGACCCGCGGCTGCTGATCCTCGACGAGGCGACCTCGAACGTCGACATCCACACCGAGGGCCGCATCGAGACCGGCATGCGCCGGCTGCTCGCCGGACGCACCGCGATCATCGTCGCCCACCGGCTCTCGACGATCCGTCAGGCGGGGCGGATCGTCGTCATGGAGCGCGGCCGCATCGCCGAGCAGGGCACGCACGAGGAGCTCATGGACGCGGGCGGCGCCTACGCCGAGCTCTACCGCGACTGGGCGGCGCAGGCCGCCGCCTAGCGGCTCCCGCGCCGCGCCGCGCGCCAGCGTGTTGCCGGGATCCGGGTACCGGGATAGGCTCGGCCGCATGGCCACCGCCGCAGAGACGATCGCCCGTGCCCCGCTGCTCGAGAGCCTCGACGACCGCGCGCGCCGCCAGCTCGCCGACGACCTGCGCGAGCGGCACTTCGCGGCCGGATCCGACATGTCCACCGAGGACGCCGGCGGCATCGGGTTCTTCCTCATCGCCGAGGGCACCGCGAGCGTCAAGGTCAAAGGCGTCCCGAAGGGCACGCTCTCGCCGGGCCAGCACTACGGCGAGATGGCGCTGCTGACCGGCGGCACCCGCGGTGCCACGATCGTCGCCGACACCGACGTGCAGTGCTGGGTCCTTTCCCAGTGGCATTTCAAGCCGCTGATCACCGACCACCCCGAAGTCGCCTGGAAGCTCCTGCAGGAGCTTGCCCGGCGCGTGCGCGACTACCAGGCCGCGGTCACGCCGGCCTGAGGTCGCGGCCGGCCTGTTCGGCCCGGCCGGTAGTTTCGGTGGCGCTCGGGAGCTTCACCTCCCGGGCCACGCGGGCGGGGTCGCTTCTAACGGCCGCCGCCCGCACGGGCGTTCCGCCGGCGAGGCACACCCCAGCCACCGGGCCGATTCACCGTCCGACGCTGAATAGCCGATGACGGGAGGGCCCCGGCGTCGCCACGGGTACCACTCAGGGCGACGCCGGGGTTCTCTCCATGCGGCGCGCAACCGGGGGGAAGCGCAGCGCGCCGCCCCTCGGGATTCACCGTCGGTCCCCGCTCCCCTCTCCGGGCGCCGGCGTTGTGGCCGCGCTGATCAGGTCGCAGGTACGGGTACGTCTCGATCGTGACCCGGCTCCACCGCGCTGGATGGCGACCTGCAGCTTCATGACACACGTTCAGCCGCCACCGGCCGAATGACGTCGTCTCCTCCGCATCACGTACCGAGTGACGAGCACGCTGGCGATGCCCGGAACCAGGCCGATCAGCAGCACCTCGTCGAACGACAGACCGTCGATGTTCGGCTGCAGGTCTTCCTCCGTCGCCCACCCGAACCAGACCTCGCTGATGAAGAGGCCGCCGACGAAGTAGGCAGCCGCGGCGATGAGCCAGAGCCAGCGTGTGGTCGACCTCCCCGCCACGAGCTGGGCGATGGCGCCGAACCCCAGCGACATGGCGATGAGCAGCCCTACTCCTTGGAGTCCGAGATCCCACTGCAAGGCGTCACCCCTCTCCATGTCTGAACTCGCTTCCGCGCCCGGAGTGAACGCTCTCTGGTGACCCTCCCCGGTTGCCCCGGGCGGCGCATCCGTATTGGCCGCGGACGAATCGTCCGCAGTGCTCCACGCCGCGACAAAGGGCGCCCGCCCCGCCGCCCCTACGGTGCCGAAAGCGCCTGGTCGTGGTACGACTGCCCCGTGCTTCCGACGGCGGTCGGACGAACGTCACTTGGCGGCGGTCAAGGCGCAACCCGTATCGGCCGACACTGTGAGTGCGCCGTGGGTGGCCCCGGACCTCGGTCCCCGGGGCCTTGGGGGGATCGCCCGCGGCGCCTT
Organism: uncultured Actinomycetes bacterium; assembly: GCA_963787935.1. GTDB lineage: Bacteria > Actinomycetota > Thermoleophilia > Solirubrobacterales > Solirubrobacteraceae > F1-60-MAGs163. The sequence continues at coordinate 35,848 of CAWBEV010000005.1, forward strand.
GATGAGCAGTCGGAAGTGCTCACGCGCGCGGGCTTCCCACGAAGCCACCGGACCAAGAGTCCCTCGTGTTGTCGGGCTCGGCGCTGCGGGCCGGACAGGCCAAGGCGTCAAGGTGTTCTGCGCGGGAAGCGCAGCGCTCGGGATTCATCATCGGCCACCTCACCCCTCCGTGACGCATGTTTGACCGGGCCACCGACGCCGGACTAGTGTGGGCTGGTCAGGGGGCGGAAGGCCCCAGCGGAGCACGATCACCGGAGGAGCCTTCGCAGTACGCCTCGCATCCAAACGGGAGGACACACATGCTCGCCAGAATGAGGAAGCTTCCGTCGCCTGCCCTGGTCATCGCCTTCATCGCCCTCGTCGCCGCGCTCGGCACCGGGAGCGCCATGGCCCTGAGCGGGTCGAACACGGTCACCGCAGACGACATCAAGGCCAACGCCGTCGGCAGCTCGGAGATCAAGGCCAACGCCGTCAGAAGCTCGGAGATCAAGGCCAACGCCGTCGGCGGCTCGGAGATCAAGGGCGGCGCCGTCGGGGCCTCGGAGATCGCGGCCGACGCCGTCGGATCCAACCAGGTCAAGAACGACTCCCTGACCGGCGCGGACATCGACGAGTCCACGCTCAACCTCCCGACCGCAGGTGGTGGCGGGACGACCGGGCCGAGCCTGGTGGCATTCACCCAGCGGCTCGCCGCCAACGCCTCGCAGACGAAGACGATCGGCAACTTCACGATCACATCGGCGACGAACGGCGCAGGTACGTGCGGCGCGATCCAGCTGCAGGCCGGCAATCTGGACTCGCAGCGGTCGATCGGGCTGAATGCCGCATTCGCGAATCTCGGCGCGAACACGACCGCGACCATCACCGCTGCGAACGTCTCTCAGGCGTTCACGGCTGTCACCGATGACGGCACGAGCAGCGTCTCGGGCGTCGTCGGCAGGGCGCAGCAGGGCAACACCTGCCTGTTGACTGGCTACATGACCGGCAGCTAGCAGCGCAGCCGCGCAGCGGCGAGACGGCTGGGGTGCCGGACACGGGAGCAGACGCCATGTCCGGCACCCCGCCGTTATCCCGCTGCGAACCTGCGCCCGCGACGACGCAGCCCCACAGGTCGAGCACGACGGTCATCACCGGGCGTTCGCATCACGTCGTGAGCGCATGAAAGCGCCCTGATGCCCATCCCGGACCGCGCCGTTCGCTCAGGCGCGGTGCCGCCGCCGTGTGGCGACTGCATGAGCTGCCGGCTCTTCGCGGCGCGGCTCTGACCAGAACTGGTCCCGGGCGTAGACCTGATCCGGGCTCAATTACTGGGATGGCGCCGCGGCTGGTCCCGCGCCTTCAGCGCTCGCCGCGGTCGCACGCAAGGCCGGAGGCGCATCTCGGATCAGCGTGGAGGCACCGCAGATCAGACACCCGATCATCCGGCCGTAGCGCGTGTCCGCGATCAGCCGTAGGTGCTCCGGGCTGTCGTGTCTGCACATGCTGACTCCAGTTCGTGCTCGGGTTGACCGGCCAATGGTTGCTGGCGGGCGGAAAAAGGCCGCCCAACAAAGAACGAAGGCTCGGTAGTCCATCTTCCGCGGCGGGGCGCCACGGATGCGAGCACGCCACGGCCTCGCGACGGGCATAGAACGGGCCCGCGCGGTCGAGCACGCGGGCCCTCAGCGAATCAACGGCCCGCGCGGCGGGGATCTTCCGCCGTGGCTGCGCGCCGACAGGTCCAGCTCGAGCGCGGGCCGGCACGGGGCATCCCAACTTGTGCACCGTGTCGTTCGCCGCGATGACGGCGCGTGTGTGGACGACCCAGCGGGCGGCTCGAGCGGCACGAGACGACGCTACGCCGAGCTCAGGAGAGGCGCCTCACGAACCAGCGCCTTGAGATCACTAGGCGACGAGGGCGTGCGCATCGGCGACGGGTTCCGTGTAGTTGTCGTCGTCGAGACCGGCTTCACGCACGTCGGTGGGTGGTTCACCGCTATGCGCGTCGGGGGCGAGCGCCACAGCGCTCACTCACCCCAAACTCGCACCGAGGATGAGAGTCGCACGGCGACTCTCCATGGCATCTCGGTGATGCGGGCCGTCCAGATCAGGGCGGCACGCGCAAGCATGTACCGGTAGTTCACGGTGGCCTCAGCGAATCAACGCCCCGCGCGGCACGCATCTTCCGCCGTGGCGGTCCCGGCGCTCAGGTGCAACTCGAGCGCCGGCCGACACGCTGAACGTCACGGCTGCAGCCGGACTCGTGGCGGCAGTTCTCCGTCCGGTGCGGCCGCGACCCGCTCGACCATAGGCCATACGGACGTCGCCGCTGCATCGTGGCTCGGGTCAGGCGCCTCCGCCGGTTCTTGAACCGACGACGGTGAAGACACGCGGCGCCGTCACCGGGGCGGCGGACGATGCCGCCAGTACGAGGCTCAGCGCCGCTACTCCGATCAACGGTGCAGGTGTGAAGCTCGAGGTGCCTGGTAGGACATGACCGTTTCCTTGGCCGCCTGCGCGCGAACCCGGTCAGGCCGACGGGGTCTGTCGGGCGACGTTGAAGGCGGCGACGCCGTCCGCCGCACAGCCCCGAGTAGGTACGCGTGACGCCCCGTCAGGGCTGAGCGCGAGCGTCGTGACCTCATGCGGGTTTGTTGGCGAGCGGCGACGGCTGACGCGCGGTGCGCTGGAGGAGGACGACCACACCGGGGTCATGGCTTTCTCGCGGACGACCGAGGCGCGATCCGGTCGGGCTCGCCTTCGCAATGCCTCTGGGCAGGAGTGAGCGCACCTACCTGGTGTGCGGTCACTTGCCAGCGGACCGAGCTCAGGTCTGGCCAACGCATGGCCCGTCGCCGGAGACGACTGGGATCGATTGACCGCGCCTGAGACTGGGCGTAGCATCGCCCGAGCGAGTCTCGAAGAGGTGCCGCCATGGGAAGCGTTCAGCAGTGGCTCAGCCGTCGAAGTGAGCGTCGAGCAGATCGTCCTGCCCTTCGTAAGGAACGCACGGCGCGCCGTCGTGTCAGCGGTGGTTTCCCGGGCACCTGTGGCTGGAACCACCACGAGAGAGCGCACTGGGACGAGTTCGACGGGAGTGGACCCCCGCGGGCTGAGAACGGGGCCGCAAACGGAGGTTGTCATGACCGCGCGCGATCGTCGCGCTGAGATGCTTCAGCAGGCGTATGACCCAGACGTCATCCGCCAGGGCCCGGAGCTCGAGCCCGGCGAATCCGATCCGAGCGTCGCCGAGGTCCAGAATTTCCTGAAGCGTTTCGGGTACTTGGACTTCGCTCCCGGCGCGCTCGACACCGCGCCCGAGCCGGGGCATCTGGATGAGGCGACCGTCCGGGCGCTCGTGGAGCTCCAGAGGCGCTACGACATCGGCACACCCGGGGTGCTCGACGCCGCCACCCGCGAGTTCATGGCGGCCCCCCGATGTGGCATGCCGGATCTGTTCGGTCGGCCGTCCATCAACTTCGCGACCGTGTGCGCGTGGGACCGCCGAAACCTCTCGTACCAGTTCGGCCGGCCGGGGGCATCTGCGATCACCACGGACGTGACTCAGGGGGTCGCCATCAACGCGATCCGCCGGGCGTTGAACACGTGGGCCGGCGCCGGTGTCAGGCTGACGTTCCGGGTGATCTCGGGGGGCGACATCCCCATCGACGCCGACATCCGCATCGAATGGCGCCCGGAGGCTGATCCCGACCACAGCATGGCGGGCAACGTCGTGGCTCACTCCGACTACCCGCCCGGGTGCTCAGTGGTGACGACGGATTACCCGAAGCCGCTGCACTTCGACGACACCGAGACGTGGGTCGACGGAGCGGTCGCAGGTGGACTCGACATCGAGACCGTCGCCCTGCACGAGCTCGGTCACCTGCTGGGCCTAAGCCACAGCGCCGTCGCCGGGACCGTGATGTACCCGACCGTCTCCTACAACTCCACGCTGCGCACTCTGCAGCCCGACGATCTCGCAGGAATCAGGGCGCTCTATCCCACGCCTTGAGACGAGGGCGCCCGCACGATCCGCTCGCCGGTGTCCATCGCGCTCATCCCTTCGCCTGCACGGCGGCCGCCCAGCTGTGCGCCGTGGGCAACGTCGCGCAGCAGCCAGCCGACCGAGCGGGCCTTGACCGCCTCGCCAGCCTGGTCGCCCCATCACTCTGGTGCAATCTTCGAGCGCGGGCCCGCGGGTCGTGGTCATGCTGCCGGCCCCTGTCGCTCGCTGCCGGGAACAGTAGTCCACTAAGCACTCTCTCAATGATGCAACTACCCGGTGCTTCCGACGGCGCCCGGGACGCTGGAGACGAACTGAGACTTGGCGGCGGTCAAGGCGCGGGCCGCGTCGGGCGCGGGGCCGATGCGACGCTGGGGCGACAGCTTCCCGCGTTTCACCTCGGGCGGGTCCACAACGATTCAGCGTCGGACGGTGAACCGCCGATAACGGGAGTGCCCGGCGTCGCCACGGGGGTTAACGCTCTGGGCGACGCCGGGGTTCTCCTCCGTGCGACGCGCAACCGAGGGACCTCCCGAAGCGCGCCGCGCCCTTCGGGAGGATCAACGGTCCGCGATGCCGGCATCTTCCACCGCGCCGATCTCACGGGTGCTCATGCCCTCCTCGGTCAACTGCGCGACGGCCTCGCGAGGCGCGGTGGCATAGAACGGGGCCCGCGCGCTGGAGAGCGCGGGCCCCTCAGCGAATCAACGCCGCGCGCGGCGGGCAGCTTCCGCGGTGGTCCCGGCGCTCAGGTGCAGCTCGAGCGTGGGCCGGCACGCTGGGCACGCGGCGGTCGGTGCGCGGTTGCGCCAGAGCACGGTGTCGTGGTTGAGGGTGCGTGCGATGCCGTCGAGGTCGGGGCAGCCCCACCGGTGCACCGTCTCGTTCGCCCGGAGGACGGCGGGTGTGTGGACGACCCGGGCGAGCGGGCGCAGCGGCACGGGTTGACGCTACCCGGAAGCAGCAGCCACGGATCTCCCGACTGTCCCATGAGCGCCCGAGACGCGAAAACCGCAGTTTGCGCGGGTTTCGTCCTCCGACTGGCCCATGGACTGGCCCATGAGCGCCCCGAGACGCAGAAACCCCCGTGTTTGCGGGGGTTTCGTGACTGCGGGACTAGGATTCGAACCTAGACTAACGCGTCCAGAGCGCGCCGTGCTGCCGTTACACCATCCCGCAACGGCGGCCCAGTATAGGCGGTGCGGCCGGTCAGCCGCCGGGGGCCGCAAGGGCGGGTGGTCGCAGGCCGACGTCGGCGTAGAGCGCCTCCACGAGCGGGTCGAAGTGCCCGGCCTCGAGGTCGCTCATCGGGTCCTGCGAGTAGTTCTCGAGGGCCGCCCAGGGCAGCCCGAACGCCGCGCGCATCGCCAGCAGCCGCTGGCGCTCAGGGCCGATCACGGGGCCCAGGTGCCGGGCGGCGTCCGTCAGCCGGATGATCTGGCGCACCCGGAGCGGGATCACGAGCACGAGCAGCACGATGCCCGGCAGCAGGAACGTGACCCAGCCGAGGACCGTCGCCGTGTCGTTCACCGCGGTCTCCCCTGCCAGCCCGGCCTTCACGACGTTCCCGCCGGTCGCCTGACCCGCGTTCTTCAGGCTGTCGGCGAGCGTGCTGCCGACGATCGGGAGGCTTCCGACGGCCCCGGCGACGTCGGAGAACCCGCCGTTGACGGCGGTCCCGGCGTCCTGCACGCCCTGCGAGAGCGTGTTGAGCTGCAGAACCGTGTCATGGACCTTCATCCCCGCCCAGGCGAACAGGATCAGGCATGCGAGCACGAGGATGTCGCCGGCGATCGCGCGCGTGCGGGCGGCCGGCAGATCGGGATAGAGACGCATGCGCGCATTCTCCCCGCCCGCGCAGTGCGCCGCCCGTTCGGCGCCACAAGGTGACGCTCGATGGGCCCGTCGAGGCACGCCGTCGTGCTGAGCACGCCCGGCGGCGTGCATGCTCGCCACCCACGCGACCCGGCGGCTGACTCAGGCCGAGAACAGCGGCGTCACGGCCGACTCGAGGCCCGGATCGAGGCACGACGAGCACCTCGTCGCCGGCTTCGATGACCGTGTCCGCCTTCGGCACGAAGCCACCGCCGTCACGGCGCAGCACCGAGATGACGAGGCTGCCGTCGGGCATGTTCAGGTCGCTCACGGCGCACCCTGCGGCGGGTGCACCCGCCGTCACCTCGACCTCGATGATCTCGAGCTGCTCGCCCGGGAGGTCGAGCAGGTGGACGAGTCCGTACTCGGGGACCTCGTGCTCGATGAGGCGCAGGATCAGGTCGGTCGCCGAAACGGCCGGCTGGATGCCCAGGAGCTTGAAGTACTGGCCGTTGCGCGGGTTGTTGACGCGGGCGATGATGCTCTCGACGAGGTACTTCTCACGCGCGATCTGGCAGATGAGGATGTTGTCCTCGTCGTCGCCGGTGACGGCCACGACGAGGTCCGCGCGCTGGATGCCGGCGCGCTCGAGCACCCACAGCTCGGTGCCGTCGCCGTACTGCACGACGTGCTCGAGCTCCTCGCTGATCGCGAGGTAGCGGTCGCGGCGCTGCTCGATGAGCGTCACCTCCTGGCCCTTGTCCAGGAGCTCGCGCGTGAGGTTCAGGCCGACCTTGCCGCCTCCGACGATGATCCCGTACATCAGACGACGTCCGCGAGCGCCTGCTCGAACATCTCGACCGCGTACTTCGTCGGGCAGATCGTCCGGAGCCCCTGCGCGGCGTACCACTCGGCGCGCGCCGGATCCATCACGCGCACCAGGACCGTGGGGACGTCGAACATCCGCTGGGCGATCTGGGCGATCGTGAGGTTCGTGTTGTCGCCGTCGGTCGAGGCGATGAACACGTCCGCCTCCTGGATGCCGGCTTCGACCAGCGCGTCGCTCTCGATCGCCTGGCCGATCGTGAACCGCCCGCCGGCGTCCTCCCAGGTCGTCTCCTGGCCGGCGTCGAGCCGCTCGTGCGAGAGCGGATCCTCGTCCAGCACGGACACCTCGTGGCCGGCGGCGAGCATCGCGCGGGCGGTGGCGGAGCCCACGCGGCCCGCTCCGACGATCAGGATGAAGGACATCGCGCGCTCACTCTAGCTTCCCCGCGGGCTCGGCCGTCCCGCCATCCGCATCGTCTCCGGAGACGGGCCGGTCGCCGACCGCGGGGGCCGTCAGGATCACCGAGCAGCGGGCCTTCGTCACGACGGTCTTCGTGACCTCGCCGACGTAGTTCTCAAGGCCGCCGCGCCCGCCCAGACGCGCGCCACCGCGGATCTGCGTCGGCTCCTCGGCGGCGAGGACGATCGCCTGGACGCCGCGGCGTCGCGCCTCGTCGACGATCGCCTGACCGGCGCGCCGCGAACGCACCGTCGCGGTCGCGACCTGCACGCCCGCGTACTCCTCGCCGATCGCCTTCGCGCGTGCCAGTGCGGCGCGCGCGCGGGTGAGCTCGGCCTCGGGCAGCCGCGCGTCGATCGGCAGCGACATCGGCACCTCGAAGACCCACAGCGCCTCGATCGTCGGCCCCTCCCCCACGTCCACGTCCTCCGCGGCGGCCAGGCGCCCCGCGGTCTGGACGATGTCGTCGTCGAGCGGCGTCCCGAAGATCGGCACGAGGATCGAGCCGTACTCGGCCTCGACGTGCTCGCCGAGCAGCGCCTCCCGGGGCACGGTGACACGCGTCAGCAGCGGCTTGCCGGTGGCGCGCCGGTAGACGACGTACAGCAGGAGCCCGAACGCGAGCCAGGCCACGCCGACCCAGCGCGCGTCCTCGTGCGTGATGATCACCGAGACCCAGGCGGCGAGGCTCAGCACCAGGCCGAGCACCGCCGGGAGCGGCAGCGCGCCCCCGCCGAGCCGCACGCTGAACGGGATCGCATAGGGCCGCGGCCGGTCCGGCTCGCTGTAGCGCAGGCGGATGATCGCCGCGTGCGCGATCGTCAGGCCGAGCAGCGCGCCGAACGCGTAGAGGCCCAGCAGGAAGTTCAGGTCGCGCGGGAGCGCGAGCGCCGCCGCGATGCCGGTCGCCAGCAGGATCAGGACCCACGGCGTGAAGCGTGTCGGGTGCAGGCGCCCGAGCGCGCTCGGGACCTGGCGGTTCGTGGACAGCGAGTACGCCAGGCGCGAGAGCCCGAGCATCGCCGAGTTCGCCGCCGCGACGAGCGTCACCGCCGCGACCGCGGCGATCACGTACTTCGACCCGTCGCGCAGCCACTCCTGGTCGAATGCGGCCGCGATGCCGAGCATCGGCGCCTCCTCGTAGGTCGAGGACAGCGTCGTGCGCCCGTCCACCACCGGCTGCGCGCTGATCGCGACGAGCGCGATGCCCGTGTAGACGACGATCACCGTCAGCGACGAGGCGCTCACGAGCCGCCGCAGGTCGCGGCGGCTGACGTCCACCTCGCCGGCGAGCCCGGCCGCCGACTCCAGGCCCGTCGAGACGACGGTGGCGATGCCGAGCGCGACGATCACGTCCTCGACGGTCGGCGTCGTCCCGAGCTCGATCGTGCTCGTGATCGCGTGCGCGTCGAAGAACAGCGCGAGACCGAGCGCGATCAGCGCGAGCTGCACCGCGACGTCCGCCACGACGAGCAGCCGGATCCGCATCGAGCGGGTCGTCGAGAAGCCGCGGATGTTGCGCACCGCGACGTAGGCGAGGATCGCGAGGATCGCGACCGCCTCGACCGTGCCGCCGTCGCCGAGCGGCTCCCAGAACGCGCCGAGGTAGTTCGTCGCCGAGAACGCGGTCGCCGCGATCAGGATCACGTAGTCCAGGAGCACGGCCCAGCCGGCGACGAAGCTCCAGAGCTCGTTGAACGCGTGGCGCGCGAAGACCGTCGAACCCGCGCGCTCCTGGTGCAGCGAGGAGCCCTCGACGTACGTCATCGTCGCCAGCAGGTACATGCCGCCGGACAGCAGGAACACGAGCGGCGTCAGGCCGAGCGCGTACCCGGCGACCACCCCGAGCGCGAAGTAGATCGAGCTCGCGATGACCGTGTAGACGATGCTGAACAGCATCGGCGAGCCGAGGCCGCGGCGGAACATCTGCTCGGTGCGCACGTGGCGATGCGGGCTCACGACGGCCTCCGGGCGACCCAGATGCGTCCCAGGCCCGCAGCGATGAACAGCACGCCGAGCAGGATCCCGACGGCGAGCGCCCCGCCGCCGGCCGCGAGCGTGCGGATGATCATCGCCGCGCCGAGCAGGATCAGGACGACCGAGAAGAAGGTCGTCAGCTGGCGGTGGGCGTCGCGGCCGCTCATGCGGCCGCCCCCGACCGCGGCAGCTCCGCGTGCGGCTTCGGCCGGCTCGCCTGCGGGTCGGTCTGGATGATCACGCGGCACGGACGGTCCGCGAGCACCGTCTCGAGCGTCTTGCCGAACACCGCACCGGCCTGCCGCGGGGGCAGCGGCATGACGATCGCGCGGGAGCGCAGCTCGCGCGCCTCCTCGACGATCAGGCGACCGGCCTGGCCGGCGCGGACCTTCTCCCAGTGGCCGGTGACGCGGCGCCCGCCGATCAGCCGCGCCTGCTCGATGATCGTCTGCGCGGCGCGCTCCTGCTCCGGCATCGCGGCATCGATCGGCGACGAGGCCGGCACCGAGATCGGCACGAGCACATGGATGCCGCGGCGCCGGCGCGCTGCGAGCTTCACGGCGGTGGCGATCGCCCCCGGAGAGAACTGCCGAGGGTCGAGCGCGACGAGCACCGACTCGTACTCGGCCTCGTGGGCGACGACCGGCTTGGGCACCGCGACCTTCACGGTCTCCGTCAGGTTCAGCCCGTGACGATGGCGGTAGAGCGGGTAGAAGACGCAGCCCACGACGAGCCAGCCGACGCCGGCGATCGCGACGTCCACGTGCAGGAAGGTGACGACCGCGAACGCGAGCGCCGTGCCGATCGCGCCCAGAACCGCGAAGATCGGGACGTCCACGCCGCGAATCGTCGCGTTCATCGGCCCGCGGTAGGGGCGCAGAACGTCAGGCTTGCTCGCCCGCAGCTTGATCACCGCGAGTTGCGCGATCGTGAACGACAGCATCGCGCCGAACGCATAGATGTTCCCGAGGAAGTCCGCCTGGCCCGGGATCATCGCGACGCAGGCGACCGCCCCGAACAGCAGGATCCCGATCCACGGCGTGCCGTACTTCGGGTGCAGCTGGCGCAGGCGATCGGGGACCTGGCGATGGATGCCCATCGAGTACACCAGGCGCGAGACGCCGATGATCCCCGCGTTCGTCGCGATGAAGAGGATCGTCGCGGCGAGCAGCCCGACGTAGATCTGGGCGGCGCCCTGGAGCGCGCCGAGGTCGAGCTGCTTGACGACGCCGAGGATCGGGTCGCCTGCGTAGCCCCCGCTCTCCTCGGGCTCGCCGAGCAGCGTTATGTAGGTGCCGTTCGCCTGCTCGGTGACGGGCAGCGCCGACAGGGCGACGGCCGGGAGGACGGCGTAGATCGCGAACACGGCGATCACGACGCGATTGATCGCCTTCGGGATCGTCTTCTGCTCGTCCTTGGCCTCCTCGGCCATGTTCGAGATCGTCTCGATCCCGGTGTAGGCGATCATGCCGACCGGGATCGCCAGGAAGAAGTCCTTCCACGTCGGCGCGATCCCGAACTGCACGTTGTCGGCCAGCGTCTGCGGCGAGAAGACGAGGAACAGGCCGACGAGCACGAGCAGCAGCTGCGTCGCGAAGTCCAGGAGCGCGAGCGTGATGTTCACGCCCGCCGACTCCTTGACGCCCACGACGTTCACGACCGACAGCACGATCACGACGCCGATGCCGAAGATGATGTCCCCCGGCGAGGAGCGCAGCGGCTCCCAGAACAGACCGCCGAGGTAGTGCGGCACGAAGAACGCCGAGATCGCGATCGTGATCGTGTAGTTCAGCATCTGCGCCCAGGCGGCGAAGAAGCTCCAGAACTCGTTGAACGCGTGGCGCGCGAAGCTCGAGGAGCCGCCCGCCTCGGGGTACATCGCCGTCGCCTCCGCGTACGTCGAGGCGACGAGGAAGAAGATGAACCCCGTGATGACGAAGACGAGCGGCGTGAGGCCCAGCGCGAACGACGCGACGAGGCCGAGCGCGTAGTAGATCGACGACCCGACGTTCCCGTAGGCGGTCGAGAACAACGCGTTGACCCCCAGCACTCGCTGGAGGCCGTGCAACCGGCGCTCTGCCATCTAGGTCATGGCTCCCATCCGCAAACCGACGGGAGTCTAGGGCCGCGAACGGCCGGGGGCGGGCGGGTCAGCTCGCCGCCGGAGTCGTCGCGCGCCCGAGGTCTGCGGCGACCACCGCGACCGCTTCGCCGATCGCCTGCGCCGCGCGATCGATCTGCTCGCGCGTGGCGATCAGCGGCGGCGAGATCGCGACCGCGTCGCCGAGCGGTCGCACGAGCACACCGCGGGCCTTCGCCTGGGCGAACGTGCGCAGCGGCAGGTCTGGATGCGCGGCGAGCGCCTCGGGCTCGAACGCGACGGCGCCGAGCGCACCGATGCCGGCGCGCACGGCTCCGACGAGGTCGTTCCCGGCGAGCGTCCCGAGCGCCGCGGCGATCTCGTCCTCGAGCTCGCGCCCGCGCTCGAGCAGGCCCTCGGCCTCGATGATGTCGAGGTTCGCCATCGCGGCGGCGCACGCGGTCGGGTGCCCGGAATACGTCTGCCCATGGCGGAACCAGAGGCCCTCGCCGGTCCAGAACGGCTCGGCGACCCTGCCCGAGATGACGACCCCGCCGAGCGGCAGGTAGCCGCTGGTGACGCCCTTGGCGAACGTGATCATGTCCGGCCGCAGGTCGAAGCGGTCAGCGCCCCACCACGTGCCGAGGCGCCCGAAGGCACCGATCACGCAGTCGGCGACGAACAGCGCGCCGTGGCGGGCGCAGAGCGCTGCGAGGCCCTGCAGGTACCCGGGCGGGACGCGGTGCACGCCGCCGGCGCCGATCACGGGCTCGGCGAAGACGGCCGCGACGCGCTCCGGCCCGACGCGCTCGAACTCGGCCTCGAGCGCCTCCAGCGAGTCCCACGGGACGCGCGTCGTCTCGGGGTCCAGCGGACCGAACCCGGCCTGGTTCGGGGCGATCCCGCCGATGCTCGTTCCGTGGCCGTGCGTCCCGTGGTAGCCCTGTGTGCGCCCGATGATGTGCATGCGCTCGGGCTGGCCGATCGCCGTGAAGTAGCGCCGCGCGAGCTTCGCCGCGGTGTCGATGGCGTCACCGCCGCCGAGGCCGAAGAAGACCCGCGGGTCCTCGACGATCCCATCGGCGAAGCCGGCGAGCCGGTCGGCGAGGTCGAGCGCCGGGCGGTTGGCGAACGCGCCGAACGCCGAGTAGCTCGCGAGCTGGCGCATCTGCGCCGCCGCGGCGTCGACGATCGCGTCGCGGCCGTGCCCGACGTTGACGCACCAGAGGCTCGCGGTCCCGTCGAAGTACTCGGTGCCCTCGGCGTCCCACACCGAGCAGCCGTCACCGCGGACGATGACGACCTCGTTCGAGCGCACGAGCGCCATGTCGGCGAAGGGATGCCAGAAGCGCGTGTCAGTGGCCATGACTCCACGGTAGGCGACGGGGCGGGTCGCGGCAATCGTCGTTCCGGCGCAGGGCGCCGCGGCGCGTGCTCCGGACGGGCGCGGGACGCTCAGCCGCGCAGGAAGCGCACCGGCGTGCCCTGCGCGTCGAGGACGCGCACGACGAAGGCGTAGGAGCCGGCCGGAAGGCGCCGCCCGAGCGCCGCGCGCCAGCGCAGCGTGCCGGCGCGCGCGGGCAGCATGGTGGCCGCGATCCAGCGCGGCTTCGCGCAGGCGGCCGGGCGGCCCTTCGTGAAGCGCTTGACGCGCGTGAGCCACCAACCGCAGCGCCGGCCCGGGGTTCCGCGGCGGACCGCGACCTCGACCCGGCCGCCGGCCGGAGCATCGCGCAGCACGCCGCCGACCATCCGCGGGCCGAACGGGTTCGGCGGGTCGAACGTCAGCGCGGGCACGGCGCGCGCGGCCCGGGCGCTGTCGCCGACGCCCGCGGCGTCCGACGGCGTGCGAGGCCCGACCGCGTCGGCGATCTCCTGCGCGGGCTCGCGGTAGCGGGCGACGAACTCCGTGTCCTGCGCCGGAACGACGATCGTGTGCACGCGCCCACCCCCGTCGCTCCAGCCGTCGAAGACGACCTCGGCCCCGCCGACGGGCGTGAACGTCTCGGGCGCGCTGAGCTCCGTGCGCAGCCCGACGGCCTGCTCGATCGTGCGGGTCCCGGGCGCACTCGTCGCGCCGAACGCGAGTCCGGCGCCCTCAGGAGTGCTGCGCAGGGTCACTCGGACCGTCTCGGGGTGCAGCGTGAGCTCCGTGGACTGGCCGACGCCGTCCGGGCCGGTCGCCGCGAAGCGCACGACGTAGGTCGTGCCGGCGCCGTACCGGTCCGAGGGCGTGAACGAGGCCTCCGCCCCGCGCGCCTCCGCGACCGTCTCGGCGACCGCGCCCGTGTGACGGACGACGGTCCAGTGCAGCTGGTCCCCCGTGAGCGGGCCGTCCGGATCGGACGCCTCGCCCCGCAGCTGCACCGGATCGCCGAGCCGGTAGGCGCTCGCCGCTGACGGCGCCACGATCGAGACGAGCGGCGGATGACGCACCGAGCCCTCCGTGGCCGGTGCGCCCAACGCTGCGGCAGCCATGGCGGCCCCCGGCGACGCCGACAGGATCGCCAGCGCCGCCGGGACGGCCACCCAACCCCCCAGGACGGCCGTTCGTCGCAGCCCTCGTGCCGCTCGTCTCATCGCAACGTCACGGTAGAGCGCCGCAGGCCGCCCGCATAGATCGGCAATGCGTCTGTCGGCGGCCCTCGGAGCGTCCAGAGCACGCCTGGACACCGGCGCGCTCGCGCGGCCCCATCAGGCGTAGAGCGCCTCGATCTCGGCGGCGTACTTCGCGGCGATCGGCTTGCGCTTGAGCTTCATCGTCGGCGTGAGCTCGTCACCCCCCGGCTGCCACTCCTCCGGGACGATCGCGAACTTCTTGATCTGTTCGACGCGCGAGAGCTGGCTGTTCGCCAGCGCGACCGCCTCCTCGACGAGCGCGATCGTCTCAGGGTCAAGGTGTGCCCGTCCGGCGGCGCCCTCGGGGTCGAGTGAGATCAGCGCCACGTTGTACGGGCGCGCGTCGCCGATGCACACGGCCTGGCCGATGAGCGGCGATGCCGCCTTGATCCGCGCCTCGATGTTCGCCGGGCTCATGTTCTTGCCGGCCGCGTTGATGATGATCTCCTTCTTGCGGTCGACGATCCGGACGAAGCCGTCCGCGTCGATCTCCGCGATGTCGCCGGTCGCGAGCCAGCCGTCGTCGCTGAGCGCCTCCGCGGTCTTCTCGGGCAGGTTCCGATAGCCGCTCATGACGTTCGGGCCGCGCACGAACAGCTCGCCGTCGTCGGCGAGACGCAGCTCGACGCCCGGGATCGGCTTGCCGACGGTTCCCAGGCGCATGTCGTCGGGCGTGTTCATCGTCGCGATCGCCGAGGTCTCGCTCATGCCCCAGACCTCGCACGGCGGCAGGCCGATCGCGGCGAAGAACTCGAGCGCCTCGAGCGGCGTGGGCGCGGCGCCGACGACGCTCCACTGGACGTTCTCGAGCCCGAGCATCGCGCGCAGCGGCCCGAAGAGCTGCGCGTCGGCGGCCGCGACGGCCGCGGCCAGGTCGTCGGGCACCGGCTCGCCCGCCTGCTCGAGCCGGACCTTGCGGATCGCCGCGGCGAGCGCGCCCTCCATGCGGGCCTTCGTCGCCGCGTCCTCCTGTCCCGCGATCATCGCCTCGAGGCCCGCCTTGAGCTTCTCCCAGATGCGCGGGACCGCCCCGAAGAACGTCGGGCGGACCTGCTGGACGACCTGCATGACCTGTTTGGGGTCCGGGCACGAGGTGATCGTGTAGCCGTAGACCATGAGCGCGGCGTAGTGAAAGCCCCAGCGGTCGGCGATGTGGGCCGAGGGCAGGAACGAGACGCCGCTGCCCTCCACGGGCCACGCGTACGCCCCGTGCATGCCGGCGATGGTGCCGAGCAGGTTCGCGTGGGTGAGCATCACGCCCTTCGGCGGGCCCGTGGTGCCCGAGGTGTAGATGAGCGTCAGCACGTCCTGCGGCTCGATCGCGGCGAGCGAGGTCGAGAGGTCGAACGACCCGTCGGCGGCCGCCTCCGCCTGTGCCACCGAGATCACGCCGTCCGGGAGCGACTCGTGGTCCTCGGCGTCCAGCAGGATGATCGTCTCGATCGCGGTCCCCGCGTCACGCGCGGCGAGCACGCGCTCGACGAACTGACGCTCGGTGAACGCGATCCGGTTGCCGGCGTCGCCGAAGAGGTACTCGATCTGCTCGGGTGCCGAGGTGTTGTAGATCGAGAACGGCGTCGCGCCGACGAGCAGCCCGGCGAGATCCACGACGTGGAACTCGGGGCGGTTGACGAGCATGATCCCGACCGTGTCCCCGCGCCGCAGCCCGAGGCCGTGAAGACCGGCGGCGAGCCGTTCGGCGCGCTCGCGAACCTCCGCGTACGTGAACGACACCGCGTCGTCCGGCGTGCGCAGCGCGACGCGATCGGGGTGAGCGGCGGCGGTGCGGCGGAAGGCCTCGGTGAGCGTGTTCGCCGTGAGGCCCGGGGCGCCGGCGGCATCCTGGGTGGTCGTCGTCATGAGGCGACCATACGCGAGGCGCCACCGAGGACGCCACCGCGGATGACCCCTAGGAGATGATCGGGATGATGAGGATCGCGACGATGTTCGCGACCTTGATCATCGGGTTGATCGCCGGTCCGGCGGTGTCCTTGAACGGGTCGCCGACCGTGTCGCCGGTGACCGACGCCGCGTGGGCCTCCGAGCCCTTGCCGCCGAATGCGCCGTCCTCGATGAGCTTCTTCGCGTTGTCCCACGCGCCGCCGCCGGCGGTCATGAGAACGGCGAAGAAGAAACCGACGACGATGACGCCCATGAGCAGGCCGCCGAGCGCCTCCACGGAGATCAGGCCGACGATCGTCGTGAAGACGATCGGGATCAGCGACGGGATGATCATCTCGCGCTGGGCCGACTTCGTGACGATGTCCACGCACGCGGCGTAGTCCGGCTCGTCGGTGCCCTCCATGATCCCGGGCTTCTCCCGGAACTGGCGGCGCACCTCCTCGACGACGGCGCCGCCGGCGCGGCCGACGGCCTCCATCGAGAGCGCGGCGAACAGCGTGACCATCATGCCGCCGATCAGGAGGCCCATGAGCACGGCCGGGTTGTCGACGAGGAAGATCGTCTTGACGTCCTCGGCTGCGAGCTCGGCCTTGAAGCCGGCGAACAGCACGATCGCGGCGAGCACCGCCGAGCCGATCGCGTAGCCCTTCGTGACGGCCTTCGTCGTGTTGCCGACCGCATCGAGTGGATCGGTGACGTTGCGCACGTCCTCCGGCATGTCCGCCATCTCGGCGATGCCGCCGGCGTTGTCGGTGATCGGGCCGAACGCGTCGAGCGCGACGATCAGGCCGGTCAGCGACAGCTGGCCCATCACCGCGACGCCGATGCCGTAGATGCCCTGGACGCCGCCGCCGGCGAGCTTCCAGGAGATCAGGATGCCGAACACCAGCACGAGCGCCGGGAGGGCGGTCGCCTGCAGGCCCTGCGCCAGGCCGGAGATGATGTTCGTGGCGTGACCGGTCTGGGAGGCCTCCGCGGTCTTGCGGACCGGGCCGAAGCGCGTGGAGGTGTAGTAGTCGGTCAGCACGAACAGCAGCGCGGTGACGCCGATGCCGACGAGCGAGCAGAAGTAGAGGTCCGTGACGCTCGGCGCGTCGAGGCCGCCGGCGGCGGTCTTGTACGTGATGCCGTCCATCATCCAGTGGGTGACCGGGTAGAAGGCGAGGGCGGCGATCAGGCCGGAGACCACGAGGCCCTGGTAGAGCGCGCGCTCGACGTTGCCGGTCGTGGTGCGCACGGCGAACGTGCCGATGATCGAGGCGACGATCGCCACGGCGCCGAGCACGAGCGGGTAGAGCGCGACGGCCGTCGCCTCGTTGAAGGTCAGGACGCCGAGCAGCATCACGGCGACCGCGGTCACCGCGTAGGTCTCGAACAGGTCGGCCGCCATGCCGGCGCAGTCGCCGACGTTGTCGCCGACGTTGTCGGCGATCACGGCCGGGTTGCGCGGGTCGTCCTCGGGGATCCCCGCCTCGACCTTGCCGACGAGGTCGGCGCCGACGTCGGCGGCCTTCGTGAAGATGCCGCCGCCGAGCCGGGCGAAGACCGAGATCAGCGAGCCGCCGAACCCGAGGCCGATCAGCGCGTCGACGGCCTCCTTCTGGGTCTGGTCGAAGAACGAGGTCAGGATGCCGTAGTAGGCGGCGACGCCGAGCAGCGCGAGGCCGACGACGAGCATGCCGGTGATCGCTCCGCCGCGGAAGGCCACGCCGAGCGCCGGGCTGATGCCGCCGCGCGCAGACTCCGCGACGCGGGCGTTCGCGCGGACCGAGACGTTCATGCCGATGTAGCCGGCCGACCCGGACAGCAGGCCGCCGAGGAGGAAGCCGATCGCGACGTAGATGTCCTGGACGAAGATGAGCGCGATGAACAGGACCACGCCGACGGCCGCGATCACCATGTACTGGCGGTTGAGGTAGGCGCGCGCGCCCTGCTGCACCGCACCGGAGATGCGGCGCATCTCATCGTTGCCCGGGGAGAGCGCGAGCAGCTGCGACGTCGTCAGGACACCGTAGGCGACCGCGATCAGTGCGCAGACCACTGCGACGACGACCCCGTGGTCGATCAGGAACTCAGACAAGGGTTGGATCCTCCGAAGTCAAGGTGACGTGCGGGTCTGGGGAGTCCGCGCACGGAAGGGGGCGCACGCAGGGATGCGCCCCGTCGGGAAAGCCGCGGAATCGTAGCGCGAAGCGGGCCCGGAACGCGGTCCGGCCCGGCTACTGACCGGGAACCCAGAGCCGCCCGGAGCTCTGTGCCGGGCCCTGCCCCTCAGCCGGCGACTGCTCCTGGCCGCCGGTGCCCGCGGGCGGCGGACCGCCGCCGCTCTCGCCGCCGCCGGGTGCGGTGCCCGCGAGCTGCGCGTAGGCGACCTGCAGCTGCGCCAGGGCGTCGCGCAGCGACGCGCCGTTCTCGCCGAGCGCGGGCTCGATCAGCGGCAGGAGGCCCCGGACGCCCTCGACGGCCAGGCGCACCTGCTCGGGGTCGCGCTCGTCCTCGGTCCCCGGAACGAGCCCGGCCTTGCGGGCGCCGAGATTCAGCAGCGAGACGACGGTCTGGACGAGCACCTCCTCCACGCGCAGGCGCTTGAGCTCGGCCTCGTAGGCGGCACGCAGCTCCTCCTCGGTCGGCTCGCGCAACGGCTCGCCGGTCGTCGGATCCTGCCCGGGGCCGGGCTGGAAGGGCTCATCGGTCACGACGCTGGGACCTCCGGGTTGCTGGTCAGCGGGGCGTAGGTGCGACGCGTGTCGTCCACCGTCGAAGCGTAGACCTCGTGCAGTCCCGCCCCCTCGGCGAGGCGCGCCCGCTGGCGGTGCGCGCCGTTGTGCTCGCGGAAGACCGGCTCGATGGCGCCCTCGGAGCGCACGGGCGCGGTCCACGCGAGCAGGCCGTCGAGCGCGGCACGGGCGGGGACCTCGACGCCGCGCTCGAGGTCGATGAACATGCCGTCCATCCCCCAGCGGATCGCGCGCCAGAGGTTCTCCTCGATGAATCGCCGCGCCAGATCCGTGTGCGGAACGCCCTCGTCCTCGTCGCGGGCGGCCTGCAGCACGCACGCGACGATGAGCTCGGACAGCGCCCCCGACTCCGGCGCGGTCAGCTGCGCGTCGCAGATGCGCACCTCGACCGTCCCGAACGCCGGATGCGGGCGGACCGACCACCAGACCTGCGTGTCCTCGACGATCGAGTTCGTCGCCACGAGGAACTCGAGGTAGGCGCGATATGTCGCCCACGAGCCGTAGGCGTCCGGGATGCCGCAGCGCGGGAAGGTCTTCGTGAAGATCTGCGTGCGCACGGACGCCAGCCCCGTGTCGCAGTCCTCGAGGAACGGCGAGTTGCCGCCGACGGCCAGGAGCGTGGGCAGCACCGGCCGCAGCCGGTCGCAGACGCGGACGGCGCGGTCGACGCCGTTGATCCCGACGTGGACGTGCAGGGCGAACGTGTTGTTGCGCCGCGCCACGTACTGCAGGCCTTCGACGACGCGGCGGTAGTGCTCGGTGTCGATGTTGCGCTGCTCGCGGTAGTCGGCCCACGGGTGGGTGCCGGTGGAGCCCAGGGCGATGCCGAGGCGCTCGGCCAGCGCGAACAGCCGCTCGCGCGGCACCTGCTGCTGGGCGAGCGCATCGTGGACGTCGCGTCCGACGCCCGAGCGGATCTCGATCTCCGAGGAGATCAGCTCCCCGGCGATCGCCGCGGCGAGCACCGGATCGGCGGCCGCGGCGTCACGCAGGTCCTCGAAGCGCGGGACCATGTCGAGCGTCGCGGGGTCGAGGACGGCGAACTCCTCCTCGATGCCGACCGTGCCGTCGGTGGACGCGGCGAACCCGGCCTCTGCGCGGTCGAGGTCGAGGCTCACGACAGGTAGAAGTAGAGCGCGTGGAGCAGGTCGACGGCGGGGCTCGAGGTGTGGACCGTGACCTCGGGCGGCACCTGCAGGAGCGCCTCGGAGTAGTTGAAGATGATCCGCACGCCCGCGGCGACGAGCTGGTCGGCGAGCGGCTGCGCGGCCGGCGTCGGGACCGCGAGCACGCCGACGACGATGCCCTCGTCCTCGACGACCTGCCCGAGGTCGGCGACGTCGCGCACCTGCTGGCCGCCGACCTTCGTCCCGATCGTCTTCTTGTCGGCGTCGAAGATCGCCACGACGTTGAAGCCGTGGTCGGCGAAGATGTCCGAGGAGGCGATCGCCTTGCCGAGATGGCCCGCGCCGAACAGCGCGATGTTGTGCTGCCCCCCGGTCTGCAGAATCCGGCGGATCTGCGAGACGAGCGAGTCGACGTTGTAGCCGACGCCGCGCTTGCCGAACTTCCCGAACCCCGACAGGTCGCGGCGGATCTGCGTCGAGTTCACGTGGGTGTACTCGGAGAGCTCCTGTGAGGAGATCGTCTCCTTGCCCATCTTCTTGGCCTGCGTCAGCACCTGGAGGTAGCGCGACAGCCGCGCGGCCACGCCCAGCGAGAGGCGCTCTGCCGGCACCGCGTCGTCCGCGTCGTCCACGGCCGAGCCTGGGATCGCCCCGACGGTCATCCGGATGCCGACTCTAGCGAGCCGAGGCGACCGCGCAGGTCCTCCTCGTCCACGTGGAAGTCGTAGAGCTCGGCGCCGTCGAGCGCGATGACGGGGATCCGCTCGAGGTAGCGCCCATGCAGCGCGGGATCGCGCTCGATGTCGACGACCTCGAGCGCGAGCGAATGGTCCTCGCCGACGCGGGCGAGGACCGCCAGCGCGGCGTCGCAGAGGTGGCAGCCCGGCCGCACGAACACCGTGACGCGAGCGGCGCTCACAGGCCGCGCTGCCCGGTCGCGAACGCGTCGAGCGCCAGGGCCTGCGCCGGCGCGAGCGGCTCGAGATCGAGCGCCGCGAGGGCGATCATCGCGGCGTTGTCGGTGCACAGTGCACGCGGCGGGACGCGCAGCGCGACCCCGAGGCCGGCCAGGCGATCGCGCAGCGGGCCATTGGCTGCCACGCCGCCGCCGATCGCAAGACGGTCGAGCCCGGTCTGCGTGAGCGCCTGCTCGGCACGCCGTGCCAGCGCCTCGACGATCGCGTGCTGGAAGGAGGCGGCGAGGTCGGCGCGGCGCTCGGCGGCGACGTCCTCGCCGAGGTCGCGGACCGTGTAGAGCAGCGCCGTCTTGACCCCGGCGAACGAGAAGTCCAGGCCGGCCAGGCCGCCGGCCACGGGGAACGCGAACGCCTGCGGATCGCCGTCGCGTGCCGCGCGCTCGAGGTGCGGCCCGCCCGGGAACGGCAGGCCGAGCATCCGTGCGCCCTTGTCGAAGGCCTCCCCCGCGGCGTCGTCGAGGGTCACGCCGAGGACCTCGAACCCGACGTGCGCGTCGACCCGCGCGAGGAACGTGTGCCCCCCGCTGGCGATGAGGCACACGAACGGCGGCTCGAACGGGTCGGGCGCCGCGAAGTTCGCGGCGATGTGGCCCTGCAGATGGTCCACGCCGACGAGCCGGAGCCCGCGCGCCGCCGCCAGGCCCTTCGCCGTGGCGACCCCGACGAGCAGCGCGCCGACGAGACCCGGGCCGTTCGTGACCGCGATCGCGCCGAGATCGTCGAGTCCGGCGCCCGCCTGGCGCAGGGCGTCGTCGACGACCTCGTTGACGAGCTCGAGGTGGTGTCGCGCGGCGACCTCCGGCACGACACCGCCGTAGCGGTCGTGGATGCCCTGCGAGGAGATGACGTTCGAGCGGATCTCGCGGCCGCGCGTCACGACCGCCGCGCAGGTGTCGTCGCAGCTCGTCTCGATGCCCAGGACGAGGCCGCTCACGACAGCGGGACCGGCCCCGGGTTCGGCACGTCGTCGAGCCGTCCCTGGCGTGTCGCGGGCGTGCGCCACATGATCACGGCGTCCTCGCCGTTGTCCTGGTAGTAGCGCCGGCGCATCCCTGCGGGGAGGAACCCGAACCGTTCGTAGAGGGCGATCGCGCCCGTGTTCGACGGGCGCACCTCGAGGGTGAGCCGCGCATCCCCCCCGACCCGGCCGATGACCTCGGCGAGCAGTGACGACGCGATGCCCTCGCGGCGCCGGACGGGATCCACCGAGATGTTCATGACGTGCCAGACGTCCTCGAAGCGCGAGCAGATGACGTACCCGGCGAGCTGCCCCTCGTGCCGGGCCGCCAGGCACACGCCCGCCGGCTTGCTGAGCTCCAGCACGAACATCGCCAGCGACCAGGGTGTCGGGAACGAGCGGCGCTCGATCGCGATGACCTGCGGGAGGTCCGCGTAGGTCAGGCGGCGGATGTCCAGGGCGGTGTCGGTCATGCCTGCCCGGCCTCGCGGCGGCGCCGCGCGATTTCGGCGTCCGGGAGCCGGACGTAGGCCGGGACGAGCGCCTCGAGTGCCACCGCCGAGCCCGTCCGCGTGAGCTCGCACAGGGCGGCTCCGTCGACGCGGTGCAGTGGTGAGTCGTCGCCCGGCACCGCCAGGCCCGCCGGTTCGCAGCCGGTCGCGGAAGCGTACCGCGCCGTCCCCGACCGCCAGCGCCCCGGCCGGGAGCGCTGCGGCGCGGGTGGCGAGCGCCTCGGGCGCCAGTGCCTGCGGCTCACCGATCGCGTTCCCGGACGGCCCCCAGCCGGCCGCGAACGCCTCGCCGCGCCGGGCGTCGAGCACGGCGAGCACCGCGGACCCCGGCCGCGCCGCGCGCGCGCCCGCCGCGAGCGCCGCGAGCGTCGAGACCGGGACCGCGGCGGCGCCGGTGGCCTGGGCGAGCGCCCGCGCCGTGGCGACCCCGATGCGCAGCCCCGTGAACGTCCCGGGACCGACACCGACGCCGATCCGCTCGACGTCGGCCCAGACGGCGCCCGCGGCGTCCAGCGCCGCCTCACAGAGGGTCAGCAGGCGCGCGGCGTGGTTCGGCCGGGCGCCGGGCGCGGGGTCGTCGCGGAGCGTGAGCGCCGGCGCCGCTGCGGACCGCACGCCGACGACCGTCGCAGGTGTCGCGGTGTCGAACGCGAGGACGACGCTCATCGCAGCTCCCGCAGGATCCGCACCGTGCGCCGGCCCGCGCCCGCGTGCCCGAGCTCGACCCGTGCGGCGACCCGGCCATGCTCGAGCGGCAGGTCGGCGCTCTGGGGCCACTCGACGAACGTGATCCGGTCGGCGCCCAGCTCGTCGTCGAGGAGCGCGGGGTCCTCATCGGTCGCGCCCGCCAGCCGGTAGAGGTCCAGATGCGAGATCGGCACGCGCCCGTCCTCGTAGCGCCGGGCGATCGTGAACGTCGGGCTCGTCACCGGGCCGCGGACGCCGAGCGCGCGGCAGGCGCCGCGGACGAACGTCGTCTTGCCGGCGCCGAGGTCGCCCGAGACGAGCACGACGTCCCCGGGGCGCAGGGCCGCCGCGAGCTGCGCGGCGAGCCGCTCGGTCTCCTCGGGACCGGCCGTCGTGACGGAGTCAGCGCCGCCCATGCCGGGGGCGGCGCAGGGCGAGGCCGCCGGCGAGCAGCAGGATCCCGCCCAGCGCGGCGACGACCCGCACGTCGAGACCGGTGCGGGCGAGCTCGGCCGGCGAAGCGGCCGCGGTCCCCGTGGCCGCGGCCGTCGTCGGGGAGGTGACGGGCGCCGCGGGCGCGCCGGACGAGACGGAGCCTCCCGACGAGCCCGTGGAGCCGCCCGACGACCCCTGGGAGGTGCCGCCGCCCGAGCCCGACGAGCCGCCGCCCGAGCCCTGCTGCGAGCCGCCGCCGGTCGTCTGGCCGCCGCCGAGCGGATCCACGTACTGCTCGTCACCGGCGCTCTGCGCGAGCGCGGCGGCGGGCAGCCCGAGGACCGCGAGCACGGATATGAGGGCGAGGAGCGAGCGGACGCGCATCCCGCGAGAGGGTAGTGGAGCGCGGGTCGCACCGAGCCGCGTCCCCACGCCGCGCGAGACGCTCCGCTAGCGTGGTCGCAGTGACGCAGGAGGACGCCACGCCGCGCCCGCAGCCGTCCGGCGCCGCGCCGCGAGGTCGTCTCTCGCGCGAGTCGCACACCGCGCGCGCCGCGGGACTGGCCGGGGCCCAGCTCGCCGCGAACGCACTCGCCCTGGCCGCGACGATCGTCTTCGCACGCGCGCTCGGCACCCAGGGCTATGGCGAACTGGCCCGCATGGTCTCGGTGTTCACGATCCTGATCGTGCCCGCATCGGCGCTGCAGGCCGCCGCCGCCCGCGACACGGCGCTCGGGACGCTCGGCACGAACGGGGCCGCGGCCGCGACGCTGCGCGCCTGGCTCGAGCGGATCCTCGCGGCGACCATGGTCGCCGCCGTCGTGTGCGTGTTCCTGCGTGAGCCGCTCGCCGACGCGATGCAGGTCTCGCAGTCCTGGGCAGCGGCCACGGTGATCCCGGCCGGCGTCCTGTGGACCGGGCTGGCGCTGTTGCGCGGCGTCCTGCAGGGCCTGGCCGACTACCGCCCGGTGGCCGTGAGCCTCGTGATCGAGCAGGCCTTTCGCCTCGGCTTCGGGCTCGTGGCCGCTCTCGCCGGCGCGGGCGTGACGATGATCTTCATCCTCTCGGTGCCGGTCGCGATCATCCCCGTCGCGGTGATGCTCGCGCTCGAGGCGCGCCGGCGCCTCGGGCCGCCCGACCACGTCCCGCCGCGCGCGGGTCTGCGCGACCTCGCGCGCCGCAACCCCGTTCCGGTCGCCGCGCTGACGCTGTTCGCCGTCGTCCAGAACATCGACGTCGTCGCCGTCGGCCACGAGTTCTCCTCGAGCCTCTCGGGCGCCTACGCCGAGGCGTCGGTCGCGGCGAAGGGCGTCGTCTGGGTGGCGGTCGGGCTCGGGCTCTACCTGCTCCCGGAGACGACGCGCGAAGCGGCGCGCGGCCGCGATCCGCGGCACCTCCTCGGCCGCACGGCGGGCCTGCTCGCGCTCGTGGCGGTGCCGATGGTGCTCGTCTACGCGGTCGCCGCCGGCCCGCTGCTCGACCTCGTGTTCGGCGACGAGGCCGACCTCGCCACCGCGGCACTGCCGTGGCTCGGCGCCGCCATGTCGCTGCTCGGCGTGTCGTTCCTGGCACTCCAGTTCTCGCTCGGTCTCGGCCGGCGGGCGTTCGTCGGGCTCGTCGCGCTGATGGCCCTCGCCGTGCCGGCGGTCGTCGTCGCGGTCGGCGGCACGCTCGAGGGCGTCGCGATCGGACTGCTCGGCCTGAACGTCGCGTTCGCCGCGACGATGCTCGCGCTCGCGCTGCGGCCCGGCGGCGCCCGCGAGGCGGACCGGCTCCCGAGCATCGCGGAGGCCGACGCCCTCGCGGCGGCCGAGACGGCGTCGGCGGCCGAGGCCGCCATCCCCTAGGTCCGCGATGGCGCGCCGCGGCGCGCCGCCGCGGCGCGCGCCCAGCGGCGCCCGAGCGCGATGCCCGGCGCCTCGATCCAGCGGTGGCTCGCCCATGCGACGAGCGTCGAGACCGCCAGTGCGAGCGCCGCCACGAGCGGCCACGGCGTGCCCGGGAGCCAGTCGCGGAGCTTCAGGATCACCGCGAGATGCCAGAGGTAGAACGAGTAGGAGATGAGGCCGAACCACAGGACCTGCGGGCGGTCCATCGCGCGGCGGATCGCGCCCCCGGCGCCGACCCCGATGACGGCCGGCATGAGGATGAAGAGGCCGATCAGGCCCTTGAGCTCGTGTCGGACCACCCCGGCGTCTCCCCACGTCTGGCCGAACGACCCCGCGCGCAACCCGAGCAGGCCGTAGAGCGCGAGCGCGATCAGCCACGGGATCCACGGTGCCCGGCCGACGA
The DNA here is from genome assembly GCA_963787935.1 of uncultured Actinomycetes bacterium. Classification (GTDB taxonomy): domain Bacteria; phylum Actinomycetota; class Thermoleophilia; order Solirubrobacterales; family Solirubrobacteraceae; genus F1-60-MAGs163. The sequence continues at coordinate 61,237 of CAWBEV010000005.1, forward strand.
GCGCGAAGAACCGCGGCGGCCGCATCCCGGCGCTGACGGCGACGCTGACCACGGCGAGTCCCATCCCGAGCGCGAACTGGTCGGCGAACGCCGGCAGGGTGACCTGGAAGGTCAGGTAGCCGAAGTGCTCGGGCTCGAACACCTGGAGGAACACGACCTTCCACAGGAGCGAGCCGGCGAACACGACCGCGAGCGCGACGAGCTCCCAGCGCACGACCCGGGCGCGATCGCCGCCCGCGAAGCAGCGCCGCGCGAGGAAGGCCCAGACCGGGAGCGCGACGTAGAAGCTCACCTCGATGCAGAGTGTCCACGCCTGCCCGATCCCGTCGACGATCGTGCCGGCGTCGTAGACCTGCAGGAAGCCGAAGAAGGTGACGATGCCGCGCGGCGTGAAGACGTACCACTCGCCGAGCAGGACCGCGATGATCGGCAGCGCGACCCAGTAGGCCGGGACGATCCGCAGCGCGCGCCGGATCCCGTAGGGCACGGGATCCGGCGCTCCGGCTCCGGCCAGCCGCGCCGTGACGAACGGGCGGTAGAGCAGGAAGCCCGAGACGACGAAGAACACGGGCACGCCGACGTTGAGGTTCCCGAGGTAGCGCGAGAGCACCCCGGTGCCGAGCAGCCCGAGGTGGAAGACGATGTGGAAGCCGAAGATCGTGAGCGCCGCGAAGGCGCGGATCGCGTCGACGAGCGGGAACCGCGCGTGCGAGGGGTCGGCGGCGACGAGGCCTTCCGGAACCTCGGCGGCGACCGATGCGCCGGTGGCCGCCATCAGAGACCGCCCCGCACGAACGCGTCCCGCGACGGTCCACACGCGCGCGCACCCGAACCGGCGCGGCGGCCCCGTCACGACGGGGCTGAGCAGCGCCGTCAGGTCGGTGCGCCCGTGACAGTCGGCGTAGACGAACCGCGCACCGGACTCGCGGACGACCCGGCGCGCCTCGGCCGGCCCCATCCTCCCGCTGAAGAGCCGGTCGGTGAGGATCTGGCGGCGTGCGAAGTCCGGCGTCCACGACCCGGCGCCGATCCACGTCTCACGGCCGGTGTACGCCGGGATCAGCAGGCCGCTGTAGACGGGCGTGAGCACGCCTCCGCGCTCGGGCGCGGCCTCGATCCAGCGCAGTGCGTCGCGTTCGTCCGGTTCGAGGAAGAAGGGCTGGCGCCCGGCACTCACGGCGCCGCGCAGCTCGTCGGCGCGGTAGAGCGAGCCGGGCACGATCAGGAGCGCGCAGACCGCCAGCACGGCCGCGATCGGCAGCGAGCGCTCGCCGAGGGCATCGCGCACGGCGAGAACGCCGAGCACCGCGAGCGGGAGCGCGAGGCCCTGGAAGGCGTGGAACGGGAACGTGCCCGCGGGCTGGTAGAAGACGACGAGCCCGGCGATCGGCCAGATGCGCAGCGCGAGGTCCCCGAACGACGGCGCGGGCAGGCGGTAGGCCAGCAGCGCCGGAAGCGCGATCGGTGCCAGCCCGGCGACCGTCACCCACAGCGGCCAGCGCCCGAAGTCGTTGACGATCCCGGCGAGCTCCCAGGCGCTGTCGTAGCGCGAGAGGAGCAGGTAGTAGACGAGCGGCAGCGCCGTCGCCGTGAGCACCGGGACGAGGTCGCGCGCGGCCGCGGCGACGCGGCGCCGGGCGCGGCGCCACGTCAGGAACTCGGCCGCGACGAGAATCAGCGCGAAGGTGATGCCCTGCCACGGCTGCAGCCAGGCGACGAACAGGCCCAGCGCCGCGGCGAGCGCCCGCGCCCGCCCGCCGCCGCCGTCGCGCCCGCGCTCGTAGGCCAGCAGGCCGAGCGGCATGACGCCGACGCCGATCGCGGTGAACAGGTACCCCCACAGGTACGTGCCGGTCCACAGCTCGCCGCTGATGAAGTCGACGTCGAACTTCGTCGGCCCGCCGCCGATTCCGGCCCAGCCGACGAGCGCGGCGACGGGCGAGGCGAAGAACAGCGCGAGCACGACCGCGAGCCGGCGGTCCCCGGCGCGTACGAGGAACCGCCCCGCCCACGCGAACGCGCCCGCGAACAGCGCGAGCACGGCCGCCGGCTTCCACGCGAGGTAGGCGGCCGCGACGCCGAGGCCGAGCCGGTGCAGCCCGCCCGAGAGCAGGATCAGCGGGTGCACGAACGGGCGCGGCCCCGGGGCGAGGTCGTAGAGGTTCCCGGCCGCCCCGTGCTCGCCGCTCTCCCGCAGCCAGTTCAGGTACTGCAGCGGGTCGGCGACGAGGAACCCGTCGCCGCCGGTGACGACGCCGCCCTGCGTCCAGACGCGCACGAGCAGTCCGGCGAGCGGCGCGAGGGCGAGCGCGAGCAGCGCGGTGAGGACGATCCAGTCGGCGCCGCGCGGCCGCGGCAGCGGCGCCGCGCTCACGGTCCCGCGAGCGGCCGCGCCGGGGTCGCGGGACCCGCCGCGCGCCCGCGGGCGGCCTCGCGGCGCACGTGCGCGCGCGCCTGCAGCAGCTCGCGGACGACCGGCACGAGCACGCGCGCCATCGAGAGGCGCGAGCCGTCGCGGTCGGCCCACACGATCCCGGTCTCGCGTGATGCGATAGCCGAGCGCGCGTGCGAGCGCGATCGCCTCGGCGTCGTAGGTCCAGCCGTCGAGCGAGAGGCGCGCGAACACGTCGCGCGCGGCATCCCCGCGCCAGAGCTTGAAACCGCAGTAGAGGTCCGTCGTCGGCTCGCTGAGGATCCAGCGGCAGAGCTGCTGGAACGAGCGCCCGACGATGCGCCGGCGCAGCGGCTGGCGGCGCCCGACGTCGGCCCCCGGGGCGAGCCGCGACCCGACGACCAGGTCGTGATCTTCCAGCAGCGCCCGCATCCCGTCGAGCGAGGCCAGCGACGGGCCGCAGTCGGCATCGCAGTGCAGCACGCGCGCGCCGCGGGACGCGAGCATCCCGCGCCGGACCGAGTAGCCCTTGCCGCGGTTGCGGTCGTTGACGAGCAGGCGCACGCGCTCGTCGTGAAGGAGCGGCGACGACCCGCTCACACGTGGCGTCGGTGCTCGCGTTGTCGACGACGAGGATCTCGTACGGCTCGCCGATCGCGTCCAGGTGGCGCTGCAGCGCGCCGACCGTCCCCGCGATCGCGCGCTCCTCGTTGTACGCCGGCACCACGACCGACATGCGCACCTCGCCCACCGCGCGCAGTGTACGGACGGCCCGAGCACGAGCGGCCGGTGCGCGGCTCCGGCGCGTTAGGGTTCTGCGCCTCATGTCCACCCCTGCCGCCTGCGGGATCTGCGGCGGTGCCCTCGAGCTCCGCCATCCGGGTGCCGCGAGCGCCCCCGAGCCCGGTGACTTCTCCCCGACGTGCCATCGGCCCCAGGCCTACGGGGACCTGTACCGCTGCCGCGAGTGCGCCACGGTCCAGCAGCCGTCGCTGCCGGGCGCCGACGCCCTCGAGGACCTCTACCGCGAGATGGACGACACGGGCTACCTCGCCGAGGAGCTTGGACGCCGCTCCACCGCCAACTGGCTGCTCGACCTCGTCGAGCGCCGTCGGTCGCCCGGGCGCCTGCTCGAGATCGGCTGCGGGCACGGCCTCCTGCTCGACGAGGCGCGCCGCCGCGGCTGGGAGGTGCGCGGCCTGGAGCTCTCGGAGAGCTCGGCCCGCCACGCCCGTGAGCGGCTGGGCCTCGACGTGCGCGAGGAGCCGCTCGAGACGCTCGGCCCGCAGGAGCACGGGACCTGGGACGCCGTCCTGCTCGTGGACGTCCTCGAGCACCTCGATGATCCGGCGGGCGCGCTCGAGCGCTGCCAGGAGCTGCTGGCGCCCGGCGGCGTCCTGTGCGTCGTCACGCCGGACCCCGCCTCGCCGACCGCGCGGCTCGCCGGCGCGCGCTGGTGGGGCTACCTGCCCGCCCACACGTTCCTGCTCCCGCGCTTCACGCTGCGCGAACTGATCGCCGCCCGCGGGCTCGTGCTCGCCGACGACGTCGCGCTCGTGCGCACGTTCTCCGCGCGCTACTGGCTGCAGGGCTTCGCCGAGCGCGGCGGCCCCGTCGGCGCCGCGGTCCGCGCGGCCGCCGCACGGATCCCCGAGCACCGCTCGCTCTCGCTCTCGCTCGGCGACGAGCGCGTCGTGCTCGCCGTCAAGGAGCCCGTGCGCCGGCCCGTGGCCCCGCTCGCGGCCGACCGCGGCGGCGAGCTCAAGGTCCACGTCGTCCTGCCCGCCTACCGGGCGGCGTCGACCGTCGCGCTCGTCGCGCGCGACCTGCCCGTCGAGGCGTTCGATCGCGCCCTGCTCGTCGACGACGCGAGCGGTGACGAGACGACCGAGGCGGCGCTCGCCGAGGGCTTCGAGGTGCTCCGCCACCCGGCGAACCGCGGCTACGGCGCGAACCAGAAGACGTGCTACACGCGCGCGGCGCTCGACGGCGCCGACGTGATCGTGATGGTGCACGCCGACCACCAGTACGACGCCGCGCTCGTCGCGGACATGGTGCGGCCGATCGTCGACGGCCACGCCGACGTCGTGATGGGCTCGCGCCTGCTCGAGGACCGCGCGATCGCGGGCGGCATGCCGCGCTGGAAGTGGGTCGGCAACCGGTTCCTGACCGGGATCGAGAACCTCGCCTTCGACAAGGACTTCTCCGAGTACCACACGGGCTACCGCGCCTTCTCGACGGCGTTCCTGCGCACGGTGCCGTTCCTGCGCAACAGCGACGGCTTCGTGTTCGACCAGCAGATCTTCGCCCAGATCGTCGACCGCGGCGCCCGCGTCGTGGAGCTGCCGATCCCGACGCGCTACTTCCTCGAGGCCTCGAGCGTCTCGTTCCGCGCCTCGGTCCGCTACGGGCTGCAGACGCTCGGCGTCCTCGCGCGCTACCGCCTCGACGAGCGCCGCCGGCGCTGGGCGCTGCTGCGTCACCCCGCCACCCCGCTCCAGCCGATCGAGCAGGACCGGCGCCCGGCCGAGCCGGTCTCCTGACGGGCGTCCCGTGGCGCACGTCCTCGTCGTCTCCTCCGAGCCCGTCGGGGCGCGGATGGCCGGTCCCGCGATTCGCGCGCGCGAGCTGGCGACGGCGCTCGCCGCCCGCCACGAGGTCGTCCTGGCGGCGCCCGCGCCGAGCGTCGCCCCCGGGCCGCAGGTCACGCTCGTCGAGGCGGGGTTCGCCGACTACGCGCCGCTGCGCGCCGCGGTCGCCGCGGCCGACGTCGTCGTCGCCCAGCAACTGCCGCCGCGCCTGCTCGCCCAGCTTCCGCGACTCGGGACGCGGCTGATCGCCGATCTCTACAACCCGACGGTCTTCGAGGTGCTCGAGGCCGGCCGCGCGAAGGCCCCGGCCGACCGCCGCCGACAGCAGCAGGTCGTCGCGCGCACCGCGATCGCGCACCTCGCGGCCGCCGGCCAGATCGTCTGCGCGAGCGAGAAGCAGCGCGACCTGTGGCTCGGGATGCTCGCGGCCGAGGGCCTCGTGGACCTCGCCGCCTACGAGCACGATCCGACGCTGCGCGCGCTGATCGACGTCGTCCCGTTCGGCCTGCCCGCCGAGCCGCCGCAGCCCGGCCCCGGCGCCCGCGCGATGTTCGGCGCGATCGCGCCCGAGGACCGGATCGTCCTCTGGGGCGGCGGCGTGTGGAACTGGCTCGACCCCGAGACCGCGATCGACGCGATCGCGCTGCTCGACGCGGCGCGCACCGCGGGGCCGCGCACGCACCTGGTCGTCATGGGCCTCGGGCGCCCGGCGCTGGAGCCGATCGACGCGATGGATGCGGGCGCGCGGATGCTCGCCCACCTGGACCGCAGCGGCCTCGAGGGGACGCTCGTGCACGTCAACCGCGGCTGGGTCCCCTACGAGCAGCGCGGCGGGTGGCTGCTCGAGGCCGACATCGGCGTCTCGGCCCACCACGACCACCTCGAGACGCGCTTCGCCTTCCGCACGCGGATGCTCGACTGCCTCTGGGCGGGTCTGCCCGTCGTGGCGACCCAGGGCGACACGCTCGCCGACCTCGTGGCACGCGAGGGCCTCGGCCTGACCGTGCCCCCCGGCGACCCGGAGGCGCTCGCCGCCGCACTCGCCCGGCTCCTGGGCGACGACGCGCGCCGCGCGCAGGCGGCCACCGCGGCCCGCGACACTGCGCGGCGCTTCACGTGGGACCGGGCCGCGCGCCCGCTGCTCGGCTTCTGCGAGCGCCCGACGCCGGGCGGGGGCCCGCACCGGGCGGCGCTGCGCCGCGCGACGCTCGCGCTGTACCCCGGCCTCGTCGGCGAGACCCGCGAGGCGCTCGGGGTCCGCGGCGCCGTGGCGCGCCTCGCGCGCAACCTCAGACGCGCCGCCACGCCCGGCCGCTGAGTACCGTTGGCCGCCGTGAGCGTCGTCGCCCACCCACGACTGCGGTCCACCCTGCGTGAGCGCGCCGACCGCGTCGCGGGGCGGATCGGTCTCGACGCGGTCGAGATCGCGCTGTTCCTCGCGCTGACCGTCCTGGCGCTGTTCCCGCTGCTGGCGCTCGCCACGAAGGGCCGTCCGCTGTCGGGCGCCGACGGCCTGTTCGCGACCGACCAGATGCAGTACCTCGCCTGGATCCGCGAGTCCGCCCACCACGTGCTGATCGGCAACCCGTGGGATCTCGCGCCCGACGGCACGCGGCGCTTCCTGCACCCGGGACTGCTGATCAGCGCGCTGCTGCACAACGTCCTGGGGATCTCGATCCCGCTGAGCTACCTGTTCTGGAAGCCGGTCGCGATCCTCGTGACGTTCGCGGGGTGCCTGCGCTACGTGCACCGGCTCCTCGCGCGGCCGAGCGACCGGCACGTGGCGCTCGCGCTCGCCCTGTTCGCGGTGATGCCGGTCGTCGCGCTCGTCGCCTGGACCGGCTGGGGCGGGCTGCGCCGCGAGTACATGTTCGGCTTCATCTCCGGCGAGATGTGGTCGGCCCACTATCTCTGGGGCTACCTGTTCACCGCGATCGCGGTCTTCCTCGTGCCGCTCGTCCTGCTCGGCCTCGAGCGCTGGCGTGCCGAGCGGCGCGCCGCGCTGCTCGTGCCGTGCCTGCTCGCCGCGCTGATCATCATGTGGCTGCAGCCCTGGCAGGGCGCCGAGCTCGCCGTGATCGTCGGCGCGGTCGAGCTGCTGCGCACGCGGCGGCGCTGGGGCGGCGAGCGTCCCGCGTGGGGCATGCTCGCGGCGCTCGCGGTCACGCTCGCGCTCCCGACCGCCTACTACCTGTGGCTCTCGCACGCCGATCCGGGCTGGGAGCTCGCGGGCGAGGCGAACCGCGCCGGCGCCCAGCCCCTCTGGTCGTGGCCGTGGTGGGCGATGACCCTGACCGTGCTGCCGCTCGCCGCACCGGCGGCCCTCGCCTACCGGTTGCCCGCCACGAGCTGGCAGCAGCTCGCCGTGCGCGTCTGGCCGTTCGCGATCCTCGCGGTGTACCTGCAGCCGTTCGGCACGTTCCCGTACCACAGCTTCCAGGGCCTCGCGCTGCCGCTCTCGATCCTGGCCGTCCTCGGCGTGCGCAGCGTCTGGGCGCAGCCGAGGCGCTGGCTGGTCCTGGCCGCGCTGGCCGTCCTGATCGTCCCGGGGACGGTCCACAAGACCGACGTGCTGCGCAGCAGCGTGCAGTCGGGCGCCGACCCGTACTGGGTCTTCCCCGACGAGGTCGCGGCGCTCAAGCGCCTGGAGGCCGATCCGCGGCCCGGCGGCGTCCTGGCCCCGACGTACGCGGCCCTGCTCGTCCCCTCGCGCAGCGGGCGCGAGACGTGGGTCGGGCCGTTCTCGTGGACGCCGGACTGGGACCGGCGCGCCACCTCCGTGAACGACCTCTTCGAGGGCCGTCTGAGCGACGCGCAGGCCCGCGACCTCGTGCGCGAGAGCCGCGCGCGCTGGCTCCTGGCCGACTGCCGCCCGCTGAACCTGCCGAAGCTCGAGCGCGCGATCGCCCCGCTGCTCGCCGCGCCGCCGCAGCGGATCGGCTGCGCGACGCTCTACGAGTTGCGCGAGCGGCCGGACATGCTGCGTGCCGCAGGTCGGCCCGACAGCTAGCGGGCGAGGAAGGCGGCCACCGACTCGGCGGCCCAGTCGATCGCCGCGTCGGGGATGTTCGGGCTGCAGCCGAGCCAGATCGATGCCTCGGTCACGCGATCGGCACCCGTCAGCTCGCCGCTGACGCGGTGGTCGATCCCGCGGTAGGCGGGCTGGCGGGTCATGTTCCCGGCGAGCATGAGCCGCGAGTCGACGCGCCGCTCCTGGAGGAACACCTGCAGCGCGTTGCGCTCGGCGGCGCCGCCGTCGCGGAGCGTCAGCGGCACCCCGAACCACGAGGGGTCGGCGCCGGGGAGCGTGCGCGGCAGCACCAGCCGGTCCTCGTGCGCCGCGAGCGCGGCGATCAGCCGGGCGGCGTTGCGCCGGCGCGCCGCATGGAAGCCCGCGAGCTTCGCGAGCTGCGTGAGACCGAGCGCCGCCTGCATGTCGGTGACCTTGAAGTTGAAGCCGATCTGCCCGAACACGTACTTGTGGTCGAAGCCCACCGGCAGGGCGCCGAACTGGCCCTCGAACCGATGCCCGCACGCGTCGTTGACGCCGGGCGGGCACCAGCAGTCGCGCCCCCATTCACGCAGCGAGGCGACCGCACGCGTCCAGACGGGGGCGTCGGTGGCGACCGCGCCGCCCTCCCCCGTGGTCATGTGGTGGGCCGGGTAGAACGAGTAGGTCGCCGCGGCGCCGAAGGTGCCGACGGGCCGCCCGCCGAGCGTCGACCCGAGCGCGTCGCAGACGTCCTCGATCAGGACCAGCTCGCGTTCAGCACAGAGCGCCGCCAGGCCGGCCGCATCGAACGGATTGCCGAGGCAGTGCGCGGCGACGACGGCGCGCGTCTGCGGCCCGATCGCCGCCGCGAACTGCTCGAGCGACGGGTTCAGCGTGTCCACCTCGACGTCCACGAACACGGGCCGCAGCCCGAGCTGGATCGCCGGGTTGATCGTCGTCGGGAAGCCGACCGCGGGCGTGATGACCTCGTCACCGGGGCGCAGCGGCCGCTCGTGCAGCGGGGACATGGCCGCCGCGGTCGCCAGCAGGTTCGCCTGCGAGCCCGAGCCCACGAGCGCCGCGGCGGCGCGCCCGGCCTCCACGGCGAACGCCTCGCGGAAGGCGCTCGCGAAGCGGCCCTCGGTGAGCCACGCGTCGAGCAGCGCGTCACCCATCGAGCGCAGGTCGGCGGCGTCGAGCACGCGGCCGCCCGTCGGGACGAGCGTACGGCCCGCCGTGAACGGTCGCGGGCCCAGGGCCGCGTCGGCGTAGCGCCCGATGGCGTCGAGCGCGGCGACCCGCAGGTCCTCCAGGCGCTCCTCGTCGGGCGCGCTGGCGGATCCGGGTGAGGACATCGCGGGTAGCATACTCGGGGTGTCGCCCGGCGCCGCCTCGCCTCCGGCGCGTTCGCGCGGCCCCCTGGACCTCGCGCCCGAGCGGGTGCGCCGCAGCCGCTGGGCGCCCTCGGCACTGCTGTTCGCCGCCGGCGCGCTGCTCTCGGCGATCACCGTCCTGAAGGGCATCCAGCCGAACGACGAGGGCCTCATGCTCCAGGCTGCGGCGCGGATCGCCGACGGCCAGGCGCCCTACCGCGACTTCTGGTGGTTCTACCCGCCGGGCCAGCCGTACCTGCTCGGCGCGCTGTGGGCCGCGTTCGGGCCCTCGCTCGTATGGTGGCGGGTCGTCCGCGTGCTCACCGACGCGACGGTCGCGCTGCTCGCCTGGCGGCTGGCACGCAGGCGCGCCGGCCCCGGCCTGGCGCTCGCGACGTGGGCCGTCAGCGCGACTGCGATGGCGTTCCCGACCGCCCCGCACCCGTTCCCGATCGCGCTGGCGCTCGCGCTCGGCGCGCTGCTGCTGTTCGAGCGCCGGCCGGTGTGGGCGGGCGTCCTGGCCGGCGTCTGCGCGGCCTGGCGGCTGGAGTTCGCGGCGTACCTCGGGCTCGGCGTACTGGTCGCACTGCTCGTCGCCCCCGGGCCCGGCCGCGCGCGCGCCGTACGCAGCGGGCGCTTCGCACTCCCTGCGGCCGCCGTGGCGCTCGCGCTCTACCTGCCGGTGGTCGTGCGCGCGGGGCTCGGCAGGTCGTGGGACCTGCTCGTGCGCTACCCCGTGCTCGACTTCGGCGACTACCAGGCGCTGCCGTTCCCGCTGCGCTACCCCGAGGCGCTCGACACCTCGTCGGCCGGGGCGCTCGTGAGCGACGTGCTCGAGCAGGTGGTCGCGTTCTACCTGCCGCTCGCGCTCGTGACCGGACTGGTCGCCGCGCTCACCACGCTGGCGCTGACGTTCCGGCGCGCGCGCGACTGGCCCGTGATCGCCACCGCGGTGTTCGGCGTGGGCATGGCGCACTACCTCGTCGTGCGCCCCGACATCTACCACCGCGCCCCGCTCGCGGTGCTCGCCGCGGTGCTCGCGGCGTGGGCCGCCGCGGCCGCCTGGCCGCTGCGCCGGCGCCGGGAGGCGCGGCCAGTGCTCGCGGGCCTCGCGGCGCTCGTGGCCGTCGCGGCACTCGCGGCGGCGCTGCTGGAGGGCGTCGATCGCCGCTGGCTCGGCGTGCGCGAGGCGACGGTCGCGCTCGACCTCCCGGGCGCCGCCGGGATCCGGGCGCCCGCCGGCGAGGCGACAGCGCTGCGCGCCGCCGTCCGCGACGTGCGCGGGCGCGTGCCGCCCGGGGAGCCGATCTACGTCCTGGGCCGGCGCGCCGACATCACGACTGCCGGCGCACCGCTGTTCTACGTGCTCGCCGATCGCCCGAACGCCACGCGCTACGACATCCAGGCCCCGGGGGTCGTCACGAGCGCGCCGGTCCAGCGCGAGATCATCGCCGACCTGCGGCGCACGCGCCCGCGCGCGGTCGTGCGCTGGGTCGACCCCGTCACCGCCGCGCCGGAACCGAACCGCTCCGGCCGCTCGAGCGGCGTGCGACTGCTCGACGCCTATCTCGCCGCCGCGTACCGCGAGGCCGCGCGCTACGGCGACTGGGTCGTGCTCGTCCCGCGCGCCTGACCCTCGAGCGCGGCGAGCAGGTCTCGCGGCAGCGGTCGCACGCCGAGCGCGAGCGCCAGGTAGAGCCCCCACGCACATGCGGCGCCGGGCACGACGAGCAGCAGACCCCAGCCCGGCGGCACGAGCCCGACTGTCCACGTTCCCCATGCCCCGGCGAGCAGCGCGCAGCCGCCGGCGAGGAGCAGCGGTCGCAGCATGCCCTGCAGCGTGACGGAGCGCGCCTGCGGCGCGAGCAGATGAAACCGCCGCGCGAACCAGGCGCTGCCGGCCAGATAGGCGATGAGCGAGCCGGCGATCACGCCGGTGGCGCCGAACGCGATCGCCAGCGGGACGGTGAAGACGAGGTTCAGCACCATCAGCACGACGCCCGCGCGCGACTCGAGCCCGGCGTTGCCGGTCGCCCGCAGGTACGCGGTGCGGATGCCGAGCAGGAGGTTCGCGCCATAGGCGGCGATCAGCATCGATGCGTACGCCCCCGCGCGCCCGAAACCCTCGCCGAGCCAGGCGGTCACGAGCGCGGTCGCGCTCGCCACGCCGATCAGCACGGCCCCGAGGACGGCCACGATCCAGACGCGATCGGCGTGCGCGAACGCGCCGCGCAGGCCCGCGGCATCGCCGGCGCCGTGCAGCGCGGCGAACCGGTTCGTCGCCGGCACGAGCGGCGCTGCGGCCACGAGCCGGCCCGACTCCGCCAGCTGCGCGGCGATGCCCACCTGGCCGACCGTCGCCGCGGGGGCGACGAGCCCGGCGACGACGCGGTCGCTCTGCCCGTTGACGATCAGCGAGATCACCGAGACCTGCAGCCGCGCGGACAGCGACGCCATCGCGCGCGCGTCCTCGCGTGAGACCAGCGCGGGGCGGGTGTGCAGGATGTCGAGGACGAGCGCCGTCCGTGAGAGCACGAGCACCGCCTGCGAGACGATCACCGCCCAGCCGAGCGTCTCGAGCTCGGCATCGCGGGCGATCAGGAGGACGAGAGCGGCGAGATAGGCGATCGAACCGGCCGCCGCCGTCACCGCGACGGCGGTGAAGCGCTCGAACCCCTGCAGGGCGTTCGCGAGCGCCGCGACGAGCAGCCCGAGCGGGAGCGCGAGCCCGACGATCCGCAGCAGGCCCGCGGCCTGCTGCTCGAGCGCGGGCGGGAAGTCGAACAGGCCGGCGATGGCCGGCGCGAAGCCCTCGACGACGAGGAACGCGACGAGCCCCAGGCCGGTGTAGAAGCCGAGCATCGACCAGAAGACGCGCGCGGCGCGCGCTTGATCGCCGGCGCCGCGCGCCAGCGCCACGAAGCGCTGCGCGGTCGGTGCGAGACCGGCCTCGACGATGCCGAGGTAGATGACGAGCGCCATCGCGAGCGTCCAGACGCCGTAGCCGCTGCGGCCCACGTGGTCGATGATCAGCGGCGTGCCGATCAGCGCGGCGGCGATGCCGGTCGCCGCGGTCGCCAGGCTCGCGATCGCGTTCCGTCTGGCCGCCCGCACGCGGCCAAGCCTACGCGTCGTGCTGCTAGAACATCGCCCGATGGGGCGCCTCGCCCAACGGGCCGTCAGCCTGCTCCCGCCGCGCCTGGTCTGGTGGGCCGCCCAGCGCCGCCGCGGGGAGTACCAGTTGGCGATCCGCTACCTGCGCGGCCTGCACGGCGTCGAGATCGGCGGCAGCGCCCACAACGCCTACCCCGTGGACGCGGTCAACGTGGACCGCTTCGCGGAGCTGGACACGGTCTACAAGGACGAGGAGCGCCGGCTCGCCGGCCACGCGCTCGCGGTGGACGTCGTCGCTCCGGGCGACGCGCTCCCGTTCGCCGACAAGAGCGTCGACTTCGTGCTGGCCTCGCACGTCATCGAGCATTTCCCGGATCCGATCCGTGCGCTGCGCGAGTGGCAGCGCGTCGCGCGCCACTACCTGCTCATCGTCGTCCCGCACCGCGACCGCACGTTCGACGCCGGCCGGCCGCTGACGAGCGTCGACGAGCTGCTCGAGCGCCACGCGCGCGGCTTCACCTCGTCCGAGGATCGCCACTGGTCGGTGTGGACGTGCGAGAGCTTCGTCGCGCTGTGCGAGCGGATCGGCCTCGAGGTCCTCGAGACCGAGGACCCCGACCGGAAGGTCGGCAACGGGTTCGCGGTCGTCATCCGCACCGGCCCGGAGCCCGAGCGCGATCAGGAGGGGCTCGCGCGCTCGTCGGTCGACGTCTCGGCCGCGTTGACGAGCGCGGCCGCGAGCAGCACGCCCAGCAGCGCCAGCGCCGGCATCTCCCAGTCCCAGTCGAGCCCTGCATGCAGCGCCAGCGCCGCGAGCGCCGCGACCGCGCCGGCGGCCGCCGCCCGGTCGGCGCGCAGCGCGAGCACCGCCGCCCACGCGACCCCGGCGAGGAACAGCCCGAGCGCGAGCAGGCCGAGCAGGCCGAGCTCGCCCGCCGTCTCGATGTAGATCGAGTGCGCGTCGAGCGCGGGGTCGTCGATCGTCCGCTCGCGTCGCCAGGCGACCCGGAACGACCCCGAGCCCTCGCCGGCCAGCGGCGCGCCCGCGAACTGGTCGGCCGCGACCTTCCAGTAGTCGTAGCGGTTGCTCTCCAGCGAGGTGAGCCGGCGCGAGTCGGCGCCCTGACGGGGCTGGCCGCCGCGACTGCCGTCACCCCCGGCGGCGAACAGGAAACCGCCGACGAGCAGCACGACGAGCGCCGCGGCGAGCACGCGCGGCGCCGACAGCGGCGCACCGTCAGGGCGTGCCGCCAGCCGCCGCTGGGCGAACGCCGCCAGGCCCATCAGTGCCACGAGCACGACGAGCATCACGAGCCCCTCGCGCTCGCGCGTGCCCGCGCCGCCCTCGAGCGCGCGCACCGCCGGCAGCAGCGCGCCCGCGACCGACGCCGCCGTCGCCGTGACCACGCCGACCGCGACGACGCGCAGCTGACCGCGCTCGCGCGTGAGCGCGACGAGCACCACGAGCCCGAGACCGAGCGCGAGCAGCGCGCCACGTGAGAACGAGAGGTAGACGCCGAGGCCGAGCGGCACGACCGCGGCGGCGGCCGCCGCCCGCATGCGCACGTCGCGGGTTCCCTCGGCCGCGACGCGCAGGGCCAGGACGACGCCGCACGCCGCGAGCATCCCGGTGGCGTTCCAATAGGTCAGCGGCTGCTCGAGGCGCCCGATCGCCGACGTGCTCGCGGTCTGGGTCACGATCCCCGGCAGAAGCCGCCCCGCGAGCCCGTATCCGACGACGACGAGCGTCCCCGCGGCGAACGCCGGCTCGACGAGCCGCAGGCCGGCCGGGCGGCGCAGGAAGGCGATCCCCGCGAGGAACGCGCCCGCGTAGAGGAGCAGCCGCTGCAGGTCGGCCTGCGCGGGGCCGCGGACCGGAGCCCAGAGGATCGAGAGCCCGACGAGCGCCGTCAGCGCGACGAGCCCGAGCACCGCGAGGCGCCCGGGCCGCGAACGCGGCAGCGGCACCGGGGACAGGACGGCTCCGAGCGCGACGAGCGTCCAGGCGACGATGCCCGCCCCGAGGCGCGGCTGGTCGAAGTACCCCCCGGAGCGGAAGGCGAGAATGGTCGGCCCCGCGAGGATCACGGCGACGGCGACTGCGCGGAGAGCCGCAGGCATCGGGCGGCGAGCGTAGTCGATGGTGCCTACCATTGGCGCGTGGCCCAGGCCGTCGCTCCAGCGCCGATCATGCGCGTCGTGCTGCTCGCGTGCGCCGTGGCGGCCGTCGCCTGGCTGGCGATCGGGCTGCGCGACCAGCGCCGCCAGGACGCCGGCGTGCGGCTGCTGCGCGCGAGCCCGCCGCAGGCCCAGGCGGCCCTCGAGCGCCTGGACGGCGCGCGCATGCTGAATGCGAGCTCGCAGCCGGACGTGTACCGCGCCCTGGCCTTCGGCCTCCTGGGACGGCACGAGCGCGCCGTCAACGGGCTGCGAGCGGTCCTGCGCGACGAGCCGGAGAACCGCTCCGCGTGGCTGCTGCTCGCCGCGATCGTCGAGGCCGACGATCCGGCGCTCGCCGCGCAGGCACGCCGGCGCGCGCACGAGCTGGACCCGCGCGCCCGCTGAGGACCGCTCAGCCCCAGCCGCGGCCCTGCAGCGCAAGGCCGCCGACGCGCACGCGCGGCATCGGCCGGCGCCCGGCGCCGGGGCGCTGCAGCCCGCCGGAGCGCGCGTCCTCGACGATGTCGTGGAACGACGCACGGAACCGGCCCGAAGCGAACCGCTCGGCGTTGCGGATGCAGCGCGCCGGATCGACGGAGGACGGGTCGAACGACTGCACGACCTGCGCGAGCGCCGCGGGCCGCGAGGGCGCGTAGAAGACGCCCGTCTCGCCCTCGAGGACCGTCTCGAGCACCCCGCCGTCGCGCAGGGCGATCACCGGGCGCCCGGACGCCTGGGCCTCCACCGCGGCGATCCCGAACTCCTCGGTCGCCGTCACGACGAGCGCCCGGCAGGTGCGCAGCAGGCGCTCGGCTTCGGCGTCGCTGACCCGGCCGACGAATGCGACGTTCGGCGCCGCGTGGCGCCTGCAGGCGCCGCGCGTCCGGCCCGTTCCCGGCGACGACGAGCGGCAGGCCGAGCTCGCTGAACGCGCGGACCGCGACCTCGATGCGCTTGTGGGCCATGATCTCCGAGAGCACGAGGTAGTGCTCGCCGACGTTCCCGGGCGCGAAGCGGCCGGTCTCGACCGGCGGGTGGAGAATCGTCGCGTCGCGGGCGAAGTAGCGCTCGATGCGCCGCTGCGTGACCGCCGAGTTCGCGACGTAGGCGTCCACGCGCTGGGCGGCGACGAAGTCCCACTGGCGCCAGCGGCGCATGATCGCCGCGAGCAGCGGCCGCGTCAGCGGGCCGCGCGCGGCCAGGGTCGCCTCGCGCTCGTTCCACGCGTAGCGGAACGGGTTGTGGCAGTAGCAGACGTGGACCGCCTCGGGATCCGGGATCACGCCGTGCGCCCACGCCGACGAGCTCGAGATGACGAGGTCGTAGCCGCGCAGGTCCAGCGCCTCCATCGCCGCCGGGTAGAACGGCAGCAGCGGGCGGAACGTGCGCGCCGTCGGGCGCAGGCGCTGCAAGCCCGACGTGTGCACCCGGCGATGGGCGAAGCGTCCCTCGGTGCCCCGCTCGTCGTAGACCGCGGTGAACAGATCCGCGTCCGGGTAGAGCTCGCAGAGCTGCAGGAAGACCCGCTCGGCTCCGCGGAGGTCGAGCAGGAAGTCGTGAACGAGCGCGACGCGCCGGGGAGCGCTGAGGGGGTCCGACGTCATGCGCCGCCGAGCGTACCGGGAAGGCGGCGGCGGCCACGCCTCATACGATGCGCGGTCGATGCCCGACGCCACCCGAGGACGACGCATTGCGGTGGACGCGCGGCACCTGGGGTCCGGGCGTGGGGTCGGCCGCTACCTCGAGGCGATGCTGCGCGAGCTCGCGCGGGCGTTTCCCTCCGACACGTGGCTCGCGGTCGTTCCGGGCCGCAATCCCGTCACGGCGCCGCCCGGAGTCCGGGTCGTCCGCACCCGCGCGCCGGGGCGGCTCGCGTTCGGCGCGGCCGCCGTCACCGGTCGCCCGCGGCTCGACGACGCTCGCCGGCGGCGCGGATGTCGTCTGGATCCCCGCGCCCGCGCCGGTCGCCGTCGGCGCCCGGACCCCGGTCGTGCTGACCGTCCACGACCGCTCCTTCGAAGCGCGTCCGCAGGACTTCACGGCCTACGAGCGACTCTGGCACCGCCTCGCCCGGCCGCGCGCGCTCGCGGCCAGCGCCGCACGGGTCGTGACGCCGAGCGCCGCCGTCCGCGACGAGCTCGTGCGCGCCGGTTGGCCGGTGCGCGCCGAGCGCTTCGCGGTGATCCGCGAGGCTCCGCGATCGCTTCCCGCAGGCGGCGCCGGAGCTCCCCGCGACCCGCGGGTTCCCGAGCGGTTCGTGCTCGCGGTGGGGGCGCTCGAGCCGCGCAAGGGGCTCGACGTGCTCGCGGCCGCCGCACGCAACGGCGGCATCGGCCTGCCCGTCGTGCTCGCCGGCCGCGGGCGCATGGCTGCGCAGCTCGAGCGCGTCCCGGAGCTCATCGTGCTCGGCCAGGTGCCCGACGAGCGGCTCGGCGCCCTCTACCGCGACGCCGTCGCGCTCGTGCAGCCCTCGTGGCTCGAGGGCTTCGGACTGCCGCCGGTCGAGGCCGCGGCCCACGGCACGCCGTCGGTCCTGAGCGACCTCCCGGTCTTCCGCGAAACCCTCGGCGAGGCGGCGCTGTTCGTCCCGCCCGGGAACGCGGAGGCGCTCGGCGCCGCACTGCGGCGGATCGCCGGCGACGCGACGCTCCGCGACGAGCTCGGTGCACGCGCGCAGGCGATGATCGCGCCGCTCTCGTGGGAGCGCGCGGCGCACGAGCTGCGGGCGGTCCTCGAAGCGGCGGCCGGCGGGGCGGCCCGATGAGCTTCACCGCGCTCGTCGTGCTGCACCAGTCCGAGGATCACCTGCGGCGGCTGCTGGACTCGCTCGAGCGGCTGAGCACCGCGCCGCAGATCGTCTGCGTGGACTCGGGCTCGAGCGACGGCGGGCCCGCGCTCGCCCGTGCGCGCGGCTGCGAGCTGCTGGAGCTCCCGGGCAACCTGGGCTTCGGGGCCGCGAACGACGCCGGCCTGGCCCTGGCCCGCCACCGCGTGACCGTGCTCCTGAACCCGGACTGCCTCGCCCTCGACGACGGCCTGACGCTGCTCGCCGCCCGGGCCGCCGAACGCGACGCGCTGTTCGTCCCCCGGCTGCTCGATCCCGACGGCTCGGTCCAGCGCAGCGCGCACCCGCTCCCGGCCACGCGCGCGACGCGGTTCGCCGCGATCGTTCCGCCGCGGCTCCTCCCCCGGCCCGCCCGCGAGCGGCTCGAGCCGCATCGCTCCAGCCGCGAGCGGGTCGTCGGCTGGGCGATCGCGGCATGCGTGGCCGCACGCACCGGCACCCTGCGCCGCCTCGGCCCGTTCAACGCCGAGGCGTTCCTCTACTACGAGGACCTCGACCTCTGCCTGCGGGCGGGCGCCGCCGGCGTCCCCACCGTCCTGTGTCCCGACGTCGCGCTCGTGCACGTCGGCGGCCACGCGACCGCCCCGGCGCTCGGCGACGCGGCGCTCGATCTCCAGGCGCGCCGCCGGCGCGCGGTCGTCGCGGCGAACCTCGGCCCGCGGGCGCTCAGGCGCGACGACCGCGACCAGGCGCTGACGTTCGCGCTGCGTGCCGCCGCCGGCCGCCGGGGTGAGCGCAACCGCGCGCTGCTGGCGGCGCTGCGCGCCGCTCAGAAGAGCCCGAGCTGATCGGGTTCCGGGTCGGTCGCGGGCGCCGGCGTCTGGGGCGCGGCGGTCGCGGGCTCGTCGGGCTCGACCTGAACGGCGTGCCCGGGCTCGGTGTCGGCATCGACCCCGACGTCGGCACGGGCGGCCGGCTGCTCGGGCGCGCCGAGCGCGAGCAGCCCCGGGATGCGGGCGAAGTCCGCTTCGAGGACCGCGCGGTTGGCCGGCGTGTAGAGCGCCGCGGCGGGGTGCAGCACGGGGAACAGGCGCACCGCGCGCCGTCCGATGACGCGCTCCTCGGCCTGCCCGTGGATCCGGGTGATCCCGGTGGGGTCATCGCGCAGGAGCTTCGTGGCGAAGTTCCCGAGGGTCACGACGACGATCGGCTGGATGAGCTCGAGCTGACGCAACAGGTACTCGCCGCAGTGCTCGATCTCGAGCGGCGTCGGGTTGCGGTTCTCGGGTGGACGGCACTTCAGGACGTTCGCGATGAACACGTCCTCGCGCACGCAGGCCGATGCCCTGGAGCAGCTCGCCGAGGAACCGCCCGGCCCGTCCGACGAACGGGACGCCCTGCTCGTCCTCGTCGCGCCCGGGCGCCTCCCCGACGAACATGAGGTCCGCGTCGGCGTTCCCGGCCCCGAAGACGACCTGCGTACGCGTCGCCGCGAGGTGCGGGCACCGGGTGCATCCGCGGGCCTCCAGGAACACGTCCTTGAGCGCCTCGCGGCGGGCGTCGGCGGTCGCGGGAACGGGCATCGGCTCAGCGATCGTACCCGCGGGTGGCGGTGGTACAGTCCGTGACGTGGCCGTCACCTTCGGGGACGGACCTCAACCCAAGGCACGGCAGGACCCCACCCCACCCCACGACTGACCGGTATCCCGCGGGAACTGGATCGAGCATGAGCCTCCGGATCGCCATCGTCGGCGCAGGACGCCTCGGAACGGCCCTGGCCGCCGCCCTTCGCGGTGCCGGGCGCGAGGTCTCCGGGCCCCACGGCCGCGGCTTCGACGGCGCCGGCGCCGACGCCGTGCTCCTCTGCGTGCCGGACGCCGCGATCGCGGAGGCCGCCGCCGCGATCCGCCCCGGCGCGCTCGTCGGCCACTGCTCCGGCGCGACCGGGCTCGCCGCGCTCGCCGGCCACGAGGCGGTTCGGCCTGCATCCGCTGATGACCGTGACGGCCGGCGGCGCGGCGTTCGCGGGCGCCGGCTGCGCGATCGCCGGAAGCACCCCCCGTGCCGCGGCCCTCGCCCGTGAGCTCGCCGAGGCCCTCGCGATGGTGCCGTTCGAGGTCGCCGACGCCGACCGCGCCGCCTACCACGCGGCGGCCTCCCTGGCCTCGAACTTCCTCGTGACCCTCGAGGACGCCGCCGAGCGCCTCGCCGCGACGGCCGGCGTGCCGCGCGCGGCGCTCGTCCCGCTCGTGCGCGCGAGCCTCGAGAACTGGGCGACCGCGGGCGGTCCCGCGGCGCTGACCGGGCCGATCGCCCGCGGCGACGGCGAGACGGTCGCGCGCCAGCGCGAGGCGCTCGCGGCCCGCACGCCCGGCTTCCTGCCGGCGTTCGATGCACTCGCCGGCGCCACGCGCGCGCTCGCGCAGCGGGACGCCCGGCCGGCCCTTGATGGCGAGCCGGCGCCGGCGCTGCGGACGGTCCGCACGGTCGAGGACCTGCGGGCGCTGCTGGCCCCGGAGCGTCGCGCCGGCCGCAGCATCGGCCTCGTGCCGACGATGGGCGCGCTGCATCCCGGCCACCTCGCGCTGGTCCGCCGGGCGCGCGCCGAGCAGGACGTCGTCGTGGTCTCGCTGTTCGTGAACCCGGCGCAGTTCGACGAGGCCGCCGATCTCGCCGCCTACCCGCGCACGGAGGCCGCCGACGCCGAGCTCGCGCAGGCCGCCGGAGCCGACATCCTCTTCGCTCCCGCGGCGGCCGAGGTGTATCCGCCCGGGTTCGCCACGACCGTCCACGTCGGCGGCCCGCTGACCGAGACGCTCGAGGGCGCTCAGCGCGGCATCGGGCACTTCGACGGCGTCGCGACGGTGGTCACGAAGCTCCTGGCGATGTGTGCGCCCGACGCGGCGTACTTCGGCGCCAAGGACGCCCAGCAGGCGCTCGTCGTGCAGCGCCTCGTGCGCGACCTGAACCTGCCCGCCAGGATCGTCGTCGTCCCGACGGTCCGTGACGCGGACGGGCTCGCGCTCTCGAGTCGCAACGGGCGGCTGGACGCCGGCGGGCTGCGCCGCGCACTGGCCCTCTCGCAGGCACTGCAGGCCGCGGCCGGCGCGATCGAGACCGGCGACCTGCGCGACGGCGCGGCGATCGCCGAGCACGGCCTCGCGACGCTCCGCGCCCACGGAGCCGACCCCGAGTACTTCGCCGCCGTCGATCCCGACACGCTCGCCCCGGCCGGCGTGCTCGGCGACACGGTCCTGCTCCTCACCGCGGCGCGCGTCGGTGACGTGCGCCTCATCGACAACCTGCTCGTCCCTGTTCCCTCGGCGCCGCCGAGGGGTAGTTCCGATCGAGACCCCGACCCGCGGGCGGTGACCGGGCGCGGCCCGGCATCGACCATCGCGAGCTAGGAGACCCGCATGTCCACGATGCCCACGAACGTCCAGGTCCCGGCGGACGCCTCGCGCCTGCCGATGACGCTCCCGCGGCTGCTGGAGATGAAGCGCCACGGCGAGCCGATCGTCATGGTGACCGCCTACGACCACCCGAGTGCGCGCGCCGCCGAGCAGGCGGGCGTGGATCTCGTGCTGGTCGGTGACTCGGGCGCGATGACCGTGCTCGGCTACGACTCCACCGTCCCCGTGTCGCTCGACGAGTTGCTCGTGCTGGCGAAGGCCGTCCGGCGCGGGCTGCGCACCCCGTTCCTCGTCGGCGACCTGCCCTTCGGCTCCTACGAGGTCAGCGACGAGCAGGCCGTGACGACGGCGATGCGGTTCGTCAAGGAGGCCGGCTGCGACGCCGTGAAGCTCGAGGGCGGTGGCGAGACGCCGGTCCGGCGGGCGCGCGCGATCGCCGCCGCCGGCATCCCGGTGATGGGCCACGTCGGCCTGACACCGCAGACCTCGACGGCGCTCGGCGGCTACAAGGCCCAGGGCCGGACCGCGGAGGCCGCGGCGCGCATCGCTCGCGAGGCGCTTGCGCTGCAGGAGGCGGGCTGCTTCTCGCTCGTCTTCGAGGCGATCCCGTCGGCGGTCGCCGCCGAGCTCATGCCGCGGATCCGGATCCCCGTGATCGGGATCGGCGCCGGCCCGGCGGTCGATGGGCAGGTCCTCGTCTTCCACGACCTGCTCGGGATCCGCGAGGGGCTCGGCGCACGGTTCGTCAAGCGCTACGCGAATCTCCTGGACGAGATGGTCGCGGGCGTGGCCGCCTACACCCACGACGTGCGCGCGCGGGTCTATCCCGCGTCCGAGCACGGCTACTCGATCGACGCCGACGAGCTCGCGATCTTCCAGGCGGGCCTCGACGACGAGCCCGGCATCGCTCACCCGATCTGAGCCGCTCGCGACGGGCGCCGGCCGCGCGCCGGTGCCCGCTCGCGACCGGCGCGCCGGCGCTGGGCGCGTGTTGACATCGTGTTCACAGCCCGTTCACACCGGCGCGCAATTCCCTGCGTAGCATCCGGATCGCTGCTTCCTGAAAGCGTCCACGACCCGCGCCCCCACGGCGCTGAGATCCGGAGCCATGGCCAGCCTCACGCACCTCCTCGCCTCCCGCGACCGCGTCTTCTACGACCGGTTCGATGAGCTGGTCGGCACCGCCGTCCGCGCGACCGAGCATCTCGATGAGCTGCTCGCCCACTTCCCCGAGCGCCACGACGAGCTCTTCCAGGCGATCGTGGACGCCGAGCACGAGGCCGACACGACCCGCAACGAGATCCGCACGCGGCTGAACCAGACGTTCGTCACGCCGATCGACCGCGAGGACATCCTCAGCCTCTCCTCGGCGCTCGACGACATCGTCGACTTCACCGAGGAGGCCGCCGACTTCCTCGGCCTCTACGGCATCGAGGCGCCGATGGAGCAGTCCCAGCACCTGGCGGCGCTGCTCGTCGCGGCGACGCGCAACGTCGCGCTCGCGGTGCCGTGCATCCGCGGGTTCCAGGATGCGAACGAGTACACGCGCGAGATCCACCGGATCGAGAACGAGGCCGACCGCGTGAGCCGCGACGCGATCGCGGCGCTGTTCGGCAACGGCATCGACCCGATGGTCGTCATCCGCTGGAAGGACATCTACACGCGGCTCGAACAGGCGATCGACGCCTGCGAGCACGCGGCGGACGTCATCGACCAGATCATCATCAAGAACCGCTGAGTCGACAGCATGGACAGCGGCGACATCATCCTCCTGATCGTCATTGCGACGGCGCTCGGCTTCGACTTCACCAACGGCTTCCACGACACCGCCAACGCCGTCGCGACCTCGATCGGGACGCGCGCGCTCCCGCCGAAGGTCGCCGTCGGCCTCGCCGCGATCCTGAACTTCGTCGGCGCCTTCATCTCGCTGAAGGTCGCGGCCACGATCGGCAGCGGGATCGTCGAGTCGGGCGCCGTCACGCCGACCGTCATCTTCGCCGCGCTGATCGGCGCGATCACGTGGAACCTCGTCACCTGGTGGTTCGGCCTGCCCGCCAGTTCGTCGCATGCCCTGATCGGCGGCGTCATCGGCGCGGCGCTCGCCGCGGCCGGCACCGGCGCGATCAACGTGAGCGGCGTCGTCGACAAGGTCCTGATCCCCGGGCTCGTCGCCCCGGTCCTCGCCTTCGTGGTCGCCGGCATGGCGATCCTCACGGCCTACCTGATCATCGGGCGCCAGCGCCCGGGGCCCATGGCCCGTGGCTTCCGCCATGGGCAGCTGGTCAGCAGCAGCCTGTTCGCGCTCGCCCACGGCACGAACGACGCGCAGAAGACGATGGGCATCATCACGCTCGCCCTGATCGCCAACGGGAACCTCCCCTCCGACAGCTTCGACGTGCCGACCTGGGTGATCATCAGCTCGGCCACGGCGATCGCGCTCGGGACCTGGTCCGGCGGCTGGCGCATCATCCGGACGATGGGCTCGCGGATCATCAAGATGGACCCGGCGCAGGGCTTCTCGGCCCAGAGCGCGGGCGCCGCGGTGCTGTTCAGCGCGACCGCACTGGGCTACCCGCTGTCCACCACGCACGTCATCTCCGGCGGCGTCATGGGCGCCGGTGCGGCGAAGAGCGTCTCGGCGGTCCGCTGGGGCGTGGCGAGCAACATCGCGCTCGCCTGGGTGCTGACGCTCCCGGCCGCCGCCATCATCGGCGCCGCCGCCTACGGGATGTGCGCGGTCTTCGGCGACGGGGCGGTCGGCCCGGTCCTGGTCGCGATCTCCGGGCTCGGCCTGCTGCTCGCGATCTTCGGCCGCCGCGCGAGCGCCCTGCGGTCCCCCGGCGCACCCGCGGCGCCGGCGCCGACCGTGGCGGTGGACGCATGATCCTCGCCTCGAGCGTCGCGATCGCAGATCGGCGAGCTGATCGTCGCCGCGCTCGTCGTCACCTTCGGGGTGACGGCGTGCTTCTCGGTCACCCTACTCGGGACCGCCCGCGCCGGCGATGCGCGCCGTGACGGCCGCTCGGCGACGATGGTCGCCTGGGCGGCGCTCGCAACCGTCGCGCTGATCGCGTTCTTCGCGTTCGCCGTCGAGGGCATCCTCGTCGTCGTGAACAAGTAGCGCGGCGCGCTACGTGGCTTCGGCGCCCGCCGGCGCGCCGAAGTCGATCGTCCGCAGCACTTTCGCCGGAGCGCCCGCGGCGATCGACGCCGGCGGGATGTCACTCGTGACGACGCTGTTCGCGCCGATCACGCTGCGCGCACCGATCGTCACGCCGCTCGTGACGACGACGTTCGCGCCGAGCCACACGTTGTCGGCGATCCGCGTCGGCCCCTTCGTGGTGAACCCCTGCCAGGTGATCGGGCGCGTCGAATCGTCGAAACGATGGTTGGCGTCCGTGATCATGCAGCCGTTGGCCGCCATGCAGTGATCGCCGATCTCGACGAGGTCGATCGCCGCGACCATCACGCCCTGGTTGAGGAACACGCCCGCTCCGAGGCGGATCCGACCCTGTTCGCCCCCGGTCAGCCAGACCCCGGGCTCGAGCAGCGTCCCGTCGCCGATCTCCAGGCGCCCGGACCGCAGCAGCTCGAGCACCTCGCCGTTCACCGGCCACTTGCAGAACGCGCGGCGGCGCGCGAACTCGCGGTGGATCGCCGCGCGGTGCCAGGGCAGGACGCCGCGCTGGTACCAGCGCCACTTCGTCCACCACAGCCGCACGTTCGACAGGTCGCTCACGCGCCGGATGCTGACAGGCCCGCGGCCCAGCGCGTCACGACCGTCGTGGCGCGCAGGCCCGTCGGGTCGTGTCGCGGGAAGCGCCCGCCCGAGCCCGGCCAGCCGTGATCGGTGCCCGCGAGCCGCAGGTGCTCGACCGTCGCGGCCGCGGCGCACCCGCGCCAGCGCAGGCGCGTGATGCCGCGGCGTACGCGCGTCGCGACGGGCTTCGCGCCGCAGTCGTCGCGTTGCGCCCACGATCGCAGCCACGGGAGCACGGCGCCCGCGCCCGCTCGCCCGCTGTAGGGCACGACGCGGTCGTCGAGGCCGTGGATCTCGAGGACCGCGAGCTGCCTGCCGGTCGTGCAGGGCGCGATCGCGCGCAGACCGGGGGCTACCGGGGCGATCCCCGCGAGGCGCTCGGCGAGTGAGCAGCCCAGGCGCGCGGACATGCTCGCGCCGTTCGAGACGCCCGTGGCGAACACGTGCGCGTCGTCCACGCAGGCGACTCCGGCGAGCGCGTCGAGGAGATCGGCGATCTGTCGCACGTCGCGCGGACCGCGCAGGTCCCACGAACCCGGGGTCATCGACGAGGGGTAGGCCGCCGCGAGTCCTGCACGCGTCGTCGTCGGCGAGAGACGCGTCTCGCGTGCCATCTCGGCGCCCGTCCCGCTGGCGAAGTGCAGCGCGAGCAGGACCGGCACCCGTCGACCCGCCGCAGCGGCCGGCAGGTCGAGCCGCACCGTGCGCGCCCGGCCGGCGCTCGTGAAGCGCACGGTCGTGGTGCCCGCGGCGGTCGGGCGCTCGCACGGCGCGGCGGTCGTCTGGGCGACCACGCCGGTGGCGGCCGGGGGCGGGGAGGCCGTGCCGCCGTTCGCACCGCAACCGAGGCCGCGAGCGCGACGAGCGCGAGCGGCGTCAGGGCGCGGGCTCGTCTGCCCGAAAGCTCCCGGCCACGGCCGGAACGTGATCTCAGACCCTGATCCGGTTCGAGCTGCGGCGCTTCTTCGTGCATGTCCGGTACTTGCGCGTTCCCTGGATGGTCCGGTTCAGCTGGGTCTTCGCGACGATCTTCAGCGTGTAGCGGCCCTTGGGCAGGCCGGTGAGCTTCACGCCGGCCGTGATCCGCGCACCCTGCAGGACCTTGATCTGCCTGCCGTTGAGGAACACGGTCGCCGTGACGAGCTTGTCGCCGGCCGGTTCCCTGAGGCGGATCCGGAACGCGCGCCGCGAGAGGCACTTCTTCTTGCCCTGCTTCGGCAGCACGACCGTGTTCGCGAAGCTCGGCGGCGGAGCGATGAGATCCGAGTCCGCACAGCCCGCAGTGGTGTTCGCGGACGTCCCGTCGGCGGCGATCGTCGGCTGCAGCTCGGGATTCTCCGGCCCGGCGAAGCAGACGCGCAGGAACGTCTTGCCCTCGGCGTTCTTCAGGACGCGGTAAGCCGTGTTCCCGCGCCTCGGGATCGGCGCGCACCCGTCATTGACGTACCACTGGTGGCCGCCGAAGTACTGCCCGTCCGGTTGACGGCGCAGGCCGAGCCACATCTGCTCGCCGACGGCGTGCGGGCACGTGGCGAGCAGCGTCTGCTTGGAGATCGTGCCGGTGAACGATCCGTCCGCGGCCGGCGCGACGACCACCGCGCCGCCGTTGAAGGACCAGGTCCCCTCGATGTCCGCGGCGGCCTGCGCCGTCGCGGGTGCGACTCCGATGGCGAGCAGCGTCATGCCGATCGCAATGCGAGCACTGCCCCACATGGTCCCCTCCGCTTCGACGACGTGCGGTTGAGGCTAGACCCGCCGGCGGCGGACGTCCAGGCGGGCGGACGATCCGCCTACGCCGCGGCCTTCTGGGGCCGGGCACGGCGCCCGGTGCCGCGCCGTGCCCGCGGTGCCGCCGGCGTCACGAGACGCGCCAGGAACTCCCCGGTGTACGACCCGGGCGTGCCGGCGACCTCCTCGGGGGTGCCCTTCGCGACGACCGTGCCGCCCTCTTCCCCGCCCTCGGGGCCCATGTCGATCAGCCGGTCGGCGGTCTTGATGACGTCGAGGTTGTGCTCGATCACGACGACCGAGTTGCCCGCTTCCACGAGCCGGTGCAGGACGTCGAGCAGCCGCTGCACGTCCGCGAAGTGCAGGCCGGTCGTCGGCTCGTCGAGGATGTAGAGCGTGCGGCCCGTCGCGACCTTCGAGAGCTCGGTCGCGAGCTTCACGCGCTGGGCCTCGCCGCCCGAGAGCGTCGTGGCGGGCTGGCCGAGCCGGATGTAGCCGAGCCCGACGTCGTTCAGCGTGTCGAGCCGCCGGTGGATCTTCGGGATGTGCCGGAAGAACTCGAGCGCCTCCTCGACGGGCATGTCGAGGACGTCGGCGATCGTCTTCCCCTTGAAGCGCACGTCGAGCGTCTCGCGGTTGTAGCGCTTGCCGTGGCACTGCTCGCACGGGACGTAGACGTCCGGGAGGAAGTGCATCTCGATCTTGATCTGCCCGTCGCCCTTGCAGACCTCGCAACGGCCGCCCTTGACGTTGAACGAGAACCGGCCCGGCTTGTACCCGCGGGCGCGGGCCTCGGGGGTCTTCGAGAACAGATCGCGGATCACGTCGAACAGCCCGGTGTACGTCGCGGGGTTCGAGCGCGGTGTGCGCCCGATCGGCGACTGGTCGACCTGAATGATCTTGTCGAGCTGATCGAGCCCGAGGACCGCCGTGTGCGCCCCGGGGCGCTGGCGCGCCCGGTGCAGGCGGTTCGCGACGGCCTTGAACAGCACCTCGTTGACGAGTGTCGACTTGCCGGAGCCCGAGACACCCGTGACGCACGTCATGACTCCGAGCGGGATCTTCACGTCGACCGCGCGCAGGTTGTGCTGGCGGGCCCCGCGGATCTCGAGCGACCCGCTCGGCTTGCGTCGGCCGGCGGGCACGTCCACCTGCGCGGTCCCGGCGAGGAACTGCCCGGTGAGCGACCCCTTGATCTTCTCGACCTTCGCCGCGGGCCCCTGCGCGACGATCCGCCCGCCGTGCTCGCCGGCTCCGGGGCCGAGGTCCACGAGCCAGTCGGCGGCGCGCATCGTCTGCTCGTCGTGCTCGACCACGAGAACCGTGTTCCCCAGGTCGCGCAGCCGCTCGAGGGTGCCGATGAGCTTCGTGTTGTCGCGCTGGTGCAGCCCGATGGACGGCTCGTCGAGCACGTACAGCACGCCGACGAGCGCCGAGCCGATCTGCGTGGCGAGCCGGATCCGCTGCGCCTCCCCGCCCGACAGGCTCGCGGCGCCGCGGTCGAGCGAGAGATAGCCGATGCCGACGTCGTCGAGAAACCGCAGGCGCTCCTCGATCTCGCGCAGGATCAGCCGCGCGATGTGGCGCTCGGTCTCGGTGAGCGTCACGTCGTCGAGCCAGCGCAGCGCCTGGCGCACCGACAGGGCCGTGAACTCGTGGATCGCCATGCCACCGACGAGGACCGCGCGCGACTCCGGCCGCAGGCGCGAGCCGCCGCACGCGGGGCACGGCACGACGGCCATGAACTCCTCGATGCGCTCGCGCATCTGGTCGGAGTCCGTCTCGCGATAGCGGCGCTCGAGGTTCGGCACGATCCCCTCGAACCGCGTCGCATACGAGCGTTCGCGCCCATAGCGGTTGCGATAGGTGACGAACACGCGCTCGCCGCCCGTCCCGTGCAGGAACAGGTCGCGCTGCTCGGCCGGGAGGCTCGCCCACGGGGTCGTGAGGTCCACGTCGTACTGCTCGGCGAGCGCCGTCGTGATCTGCTCGTAGTACTGCGAGGCGCTGGCCGCCCACGGCGCGAGCGCACCCTCGCCGATCGAGAGCGTCGGGTCCGGCACCACGAGCTCGGGATCGATCTCCATCTGCGAGCCGAGCCCCGTGCAGCGCTCGCATGCGCCGTGCGGCGAGTTGAACGAGAAGATCCGCGGCTCGAGCTCGGGCATCGAGGTCCCGCACTTCAGGCAGGCGAACTTCTCGCTGAAGGTGAGGAGCGTGCTCGGCGCGGCGTCCCGCCCTGCCGCCTCGCCCGCGCGCGGCACGAGCTCGATCTCCACGATCCCGTCGGCGAGGCCGACGGCGGTCTCGATCGAGTCGGCCAGGCGCTTGCGCACGTCGTGGCGCATCACGAGCCGGTCCACGACCACCGAGATGTCGTGCTTGTACTTCTTGTCGAGCTCGATCCCGTCCTCGAGCATCCGCAGCTCGCCGTCGACCTTGGCCCGCGCGAACCCGTCCGTGCGCAGCTCGTCGAACATCCGCCCGTACTCGCCCTTGCGGCCGCGAACGACCGGCGCGAGCACCATGAAGCGGGTCCCCTCCTCGAGCTCCATGACCTGGTCGATGATCTGCTCGGCCGACTGGCCGGTGATCGGCGCTCCGCAGACATGGCAGTGCGGATGACCGACGCGCGCCCACAGCAGCCGCAGGTAGTCGTAGACCTCGGTGACGGTGCCGACCGTCGACCGCGGATTGCGTGAGGTCGTCTTCTGGTCGATCGAGATCGCCGGCGAGAGCCCCTCGATCGAGTCCACGTCGGGCTTGTCCATCTGACCCAGGAATTGGCGAGCGTAGGCGCTCAGCGACTCGACGTAGCGGCGCTGGCCCTCCGCGTAGATCGTGTCGAACGCGAGCGAGGACTTCCCCGAGCCGGACAGGCCGGTGATCACCACGAGCGCGTCGCGCGGCAGCTCGAGCGAGATGTCCTTCAGGTTGTGTTCGCGCGCGCCGGAGACGACGATCGCGTTGGAGGGCGGCATCGCCTTCGATTCTAGTCAGGCGAACAGACGTTCGATCTCGTCGGCCGCTGCGCCGCGCCCGCCGGCCTGGCGCAGGGTCGCCCCGACGGCCGCCGCGGCCTCGCGGTACCCCGCGCCGCGCACCTCCTCCACCGCCCGCCCGATGTCCGCCGCGGACGGGCGGCGGCCAAGCAGGACCCCCGCCCCGAGGTCGCGCACGCGCCGTGCGACGAGCGCCTGCTCGGGCTGCTGGGGCCACAGGACGACCGGCACACCCGCGGCGAGGCTCTCGCTGACGCTGTTCATCCCGCCATGGCTGACGAAGACCGCCGCCCGCTCGAGCACCTCGCTATGCGGCACGGACGGGCGCACGACGACGTTCCCCGGCACGGGGCCGAGCGCCGCCGGGTCGGTGTCGGCTCCGATCGACACCAGGATCCGCTCGGACCCGCCGCCGAGCGCCTCGAAACACCCGCGGTAGAACGCCGGCCGGTCGTGGTGGAGCGTGCCGAGCGCCACGTACACGATCGACTCGTCGCCGAGCGCGTCCAGAAGCCCCGGATCGGACCCCGGCGTCGCGGGCGCCAGGGTCGGACCCACGAACCGCACGCTGTCGTCGAAGCGCTCGGCGTGCGGCTGGAACGCCGCCGAGGTGAAGACGACGGTGCGATCGCCCCGGCCGCCCATGACGTCGGGCAGACCGCCGAGACGCACGTCGCGCTCGCGCAGCATCCGCTTCGACGTGCGCTTCAGGCGCCGGCGCGCCGATCCCGACGTCAAGGCGTCGCGAACGAGATCGAACGCCAGCGTCGGCGAGCGGAACATCACCGGGTCGACGAGGAACGTGCTCGTGAGGCTCACCGCCGGAGCCCCGTCGTGCTGGGCGGCGATCCGCCCCCACGGGGCCATCGAGTCGAACGCGACCACGTCCGCACGCTCCTCCACGACCGACGCGGCCGCCGCCGGGAAGAGCCGCTCGGCGATGTCCGCGAGGTCCGCGGCGACGCCCATCAGGCTCTGCACCGGCGGCTCGTAGTCCTCGGGAACCCAGGCTCCGTAGTCGCGGAACTCCCCGCCGGCGGCCTCGATCGCCGCGCGGTACTCCTGCGTGCCCCACGCCACGACGCGCACGCCGCGTGCGGCGAGTTCGGCCGTGACCCCGAGCGCGGACGGCATGTGACCGGCGAGCGGCAGGTTGAAGAGCACGACCGTCGGCACGTCCTCAACCTAGCCGGACGGCGCGTCGCGGCGCCCCGCGCGCCATCATGGGGCGATGCGCGCACGCCTGCTCCTCCTCGTGCTCGCGGCGTGCGTCCCGGTGGCGACCGCCTGCGCGACCGGCTCCGGCGCCGCGACGTCCGCTCCGGCGGTGCAGGCGATGACGAGCGCCGCGCCGGCCTCCGGGACGACCGCGCCCGGGCGCGCCGCGCAGAAGGGCTCGAGCGCGGCGATCGTCTGGGCCGTCGGCGACGCCTTCCCCGACGACGCGGGCCGCGAACTCGCGGCGCGCGTGCGCCGCGAGCACCCGGACCTCTTCCTCTACCTCGGCGACGTGTACGAGACGGGGACGGCCGAGGAGTTCCGCACGCACTACGACCCGCTGTACGGACCGCTCGCCCGCCGCTCGCTCCCGACCCCCGGCAACCACGAGTGGCCGAACCGGGACGCCGGGTACCGCCCGTATTGGACGGCGAAGACCGGGCAGGCGGTGCCGGACTGGCGCAGGCGGCGCATCGCCGGCTGGGACATCCTGTCGCTCAACAGCGAGGCCGACCACGACGCGCTCTCCCCGCAGGTGGCATGGCTCACGCGCGCCGTGCGCCGGCCGGGGACCTGCCGGATCGCGATCTGGCACCGCCCCCGCTACAGCTCCGGATACCACGGCTCGATCGTCGGCATGGACCCGCTCTGGCAGGCGTTCGCGGGCCACGGCCGGCTCGTCATCAGCGGACACGACCACGATCTGCAGCGGCTCGCCGACCGCGACGGGCTGCGCCAGCTCGTGAGCGGCGCCGGCGGGCGCTCGAACGTCCCGATCCCGCGCCGCAGCCGGGACACCCCGGCCGTCAGGTTCGCCGACCGGCTGCGGACGGGCGGGATGCGCCTGCACCTGCGGCGCGGGCGCGCGACCGTCGACATCGTCGCCGCCGACGGGCGACTGCTCGACCGCAGCCGCGTCCGCTGCCGGCCGCTCAGCGCGTGAGACGCGCGACCGTCGTGCGGAACGCCGTGAGCGCCGGCTTCGCGACGGGGCGCCCCGCGTCCATGCGGCGCAGTCCCGAGTAGTCGAAGGAGACCTTCGAACCGATCTGCGGCGACAGCCACGTCGCCCAGTACAGGCCTGCGAGCCGATCCGGCCCGCGACGTGCAGCGAGCGCCTTCAGTGCCTCGCGGACCTTCGCCGCCTGCCCGCTCTCGGTCGTCTCCCAGCCGTAGTTCAGCGTCGAGCGGCCCTTCCCCGAGGTCCACGAGACCTCGGTGAGCATGAGTGGCGTGCGGGCATCCCCCGCGCGGCGCATCTCGGCGCGCAGGAGACCGACGATCCGCACGACGTTCGCGACCGTCGCGCTGAACGGATGCCCGGCCGCGACGTCGAACTGCCCACGGGCGCCGGCGCGATAGAGGCTCCGCAGCTCGAGCCAGGAGCGATTCGTCAGACCGGCGAGCACGACCTTCGATGCCGGATCGGCGCTCTTGACCGAGCGCCGAGCGGCGCGCAGCAGCCGCACGTATCCCCGCTCCCACGAGCCCTTCGTCGCCCAGAACTTCGGCAGGTCGGGCTCGTTCCAGATCTGCCACGAGTGCACCGGGACCACGCGCCCCGCGCGTGCGGCCCAGAACGCTCCGCCGGGGCCGTAGCGGCGCACCAGGCGCCCCATGAACCGCGCGTACGTCGCCGGGTCGGCCGGCGGCGAGGCCATCGTGACGGGCGCGCGGGCGGCCCACGCCGGGGTCCCCATCACGACCGGCAGGACGTCGAGGCCCGCGTCCGCGGCCGCGCCGATGAACGCGTCGAGCCGCTGGATCGCGAACGCTCCGGCCTCGGGCTCGAGCTCGCGCCAGTAGACGGGCAGCCGCACGGATCCGACGCCGGAGGCCCGCATGAGCCGCAGCTCCGCGGCCACGTCCACGCTCCCGTCGAGCATCGGGCCGTCCGCGAGGACGCCGAAGAACCGCTCGGGGGTGGCCGCCGGGGCGGCCGCGGGCACGCCTGCGCCGGCCGCGAGCAACGCGGTGACGAGCAGCACGAGGAGCGGCGCGCGACGGGACACGTTCCTGAAACCCGGCTCAGGCGCCGAGAGTTGCGGCGGCCTCGTCGAGGAGCGGACCGGCGTCGACGCCGGGGAACGATGCGCGAAGCTCGCGCTCGGCCGCGGCGCGGTCGGTGCCGCGCATCACGAGATCCAGCGCGACGAGTCGTGCGCCCTCGTCCGCCCCCTCCGGGGCGTCGCCGCCGATGGGCGGCTCGGCGAGCGGCGTCGGCTCGGTCGGCGGCGGCTCATCGGCGACCGCGGGCGCCTCGCCGCCGACGGGCGGCTCGATGCGCGCCGCGCCGCCGGCCGCGTGCAGCTCGTGCACGCTGGCGCGCGTTCGCGAGAGATCCGCCTGCAGGCGGGCGGTGACCGCGCGCACGTGATCGGCGAGCTGCTCGACCTCACGCTCGAGCGCCTCCAGGCGCGTCAGCGCGTCCTCACGGGCGGCGTCGGCGGACGAGTCGGGTGCAGCGGTGCTCATGGCCGCGGAGGGTAGCGACGGCGGCGCTCAGGCGAGCCGGGCGCAGGCGCCCTCGCGGATCACGAGGCCCTCGCGGACCAGTCCCTCGAGGGCGGGCGCGAGACGTTCGGGATCGATCCCGGCCGGGAGCTCCTCCCCCGCGGCGAGCGCCGCGACGATCCGCCCGCGCACCCACCGGTTGGAGTCCTCAAAGCGCTCGCGGGTGCCCGCGGGCGCCCGCGGCGCGATGCGGACGGCACCGCGCGAGGCGCATGCGGGCGCGAGGGGGCAGCGCTCGCAGCGCGCCTCTCGGGCGCGGCAGACGGTCGCGCCGAGCTCCATCATCGCCTGGTTCCAGTCGGCCGCCCGTCCGCGCGGCAGCAGCGTCTCAGCAGGACCCATGCCGAGCCGGGCGGCGACGCGGTGCACGTTCGTGTCCACGGCGGCCACCTGCTCGCCGAACGCGAACGACGCGACCGCCGCCGCCGTGTACGGCCCGACGCCCGGCAGCGCGCGCAGGCCCCGCGCCGTCCGCGGCCAGCCGTCGCACGTGACGATCCGGCACGCCTC
Organism: uncultured Actinomycetes bacterium; assembly: GCA_963787935.1. GTDB lineage: Bacteria > Actinomycetota > Thermoleophilia > Solirubrobacterales > Solirubrobacteraceae > F1-60-MAGs163. The sequence continues at coordinate 94,789 of CAWBEV010000005.1, forward strand.
CTGCAGGCGCACGGCACGCGCGTTGTAGCCCAGCCCGACCCAGGCTGCGAGCACGTCCGAGCGGGGTGCCGCGGCGAGCTCGGTCTCGCCCGGCCAGCGCTCGAGCCACGCCTCGTAGCGCGGGACGACCCGTGCCACCTGCGTCTGCTGGAGCATCACCTCGGAGACGAGGATCGCGTACGGATCGCGCGTCCGCCGCCACGGCAGCGCACGGCGCTCGCCGGCGTACCACTCGAGCAGCGCCTCGTGCACGGCGGGCGCCCCTACACTCCTCGACCGCCTCGAGCCCCATCGCCTGGACGGTCTCGAGCTCGCGGCGCAGCTCGCGGATCTCGTCGCGCAGCCGCGCGGCGTACTCGAAGCGCAGGTCCTCGGCGGCCGCGAGCATCTCCTCCTCGAGCTCGACGATCGTCTTCTCGAGCTCCCCGGGGGCGATGTCCTTCCTGCGCGAGCGCTCACGGCGGCGGCGGCCCTTGGGGGTCTTGCTCTCGGCCATCAGGAACTCGGCGATGTCGCTGACGCCCTTGACGATCGAGGCGGCGGTGATCCCGTGCTCCTCGTTGTAGGCGAGCTGGATCGCGCGACGGCGGTCGGTCTCCGAGAGCGCCGCGCGCATCGCGGCGGTCTCCTTGTCGGCGTACATGAGCACGACGCCGTCGACGTTGCGCGCCGCGCGGCCGATCGTCTGGATCAGCGAGGTCTCACCGCGCAGGAAGCCCTCCTTGTCGGCGTCGAGGATCGCCACGAGCGAGACCTCGGGCAGGTCGAGCCCCTCGCGCAGGAGGTTGACGCCGACGAGCACGTCGTACTCCCCCAGGCGCAGGTCGCGGATGATCTGAATCCGCTCGAGCGTGTCCACCTCGCTGTGCAGGTAGCGCACGCGGAACCCCATCTCGAGCAGGTAGTCGGTGAGGTCCTCGCTCATCTTCTTCGTGAGCGTCGTGACGAGCACGCGCTCGTTGCGATCCACCCGCGCGCGCACCTCGTTCATGAGGTCGTCGATCTGGCCCTTCGTCTCGCGCACCTCCACGACGGGGTCCACGATGCCCGTCGGGCGCACGATCTGCTCGACCGTGCGCGTCGCGCGCGTGCGCTCGAAGTCGCCGGGCGTCGCGCTGACGAAGACGATCTGGGGCGTGATCGAGAGGAACTCGTCGAAGGTCTGCGGGCGGTTGTCCATCGCGCTCGGCAGCCGGAACCCGTAGTCCACGAGCGTCCCCTTGCGGCTGCGGTCGCCCTCGTACATCGCGCCGAGCTGCGGCACGGTCTGGTGGGACTCGTCGATGAAGCAGACGAAGTCCTCGGGGAAGTAGTCGATCAGGCAGTACGGCCGGTCGCCCGGGTTGCGCCCGTCGAGGATCCGCGAGTAGTTCTCGATGCCGTTGCAGAAGCCCATCTCGCGCAGCATCTCCATGTCGTACTGGGTGCGCTGGCGCAGGCGATGGGACTCGAGCAGCTTCCCGTCCGCCTCGAGCTCGGCGCAGCGCGCGCCCAGCTCGCGGCCGATCTCCTCGACGGCGCGCTCGATCGAGCCCTCCTTGACGTTGTAGTGCGTCGCGGGCCAGACGGCGATGTGCTCGAGGTCGTCCTCGAGCAGCTCGCCGGTGAGCGGGTCGAACTTCTGCAGGCGCTCGACCTCATCACCGAACAGGGTTGCGCGGAACGCCGTCTCGGCGTCGGCGGGGAACACCTCGAGCGCCTCGCCACGCACGCGGAACGTGCCGCGGCCGAGCGCGGTGTCGTTGCGCGTGTACTGGATCGAGACGAGCTTGCGCAGCAGCGCGTCGCGGTCCACGTCCTCGCCGCGGCGCAGGATCTGGACGTTCGCGTCGTAGGTCTCGGGCGAGCCCATGCCGTAGATCGCCGAGACCGAGGCGACGATGATGACGTCGCGCCGGGCGAACAGCGCGGCCGTCGCCGCGTGCCGCAGGCGGTCGACCTCCTGGTTGATCGCCGAGTCCTTCTCGATGTAGAGGTCCTTGCTCGGGACGTACGCCTCGGGCTGGTAGTAGTCGTAGTAGCTCACGAAGTACTCGACCGCGTTCTCGGGGAAGAACGTGCGGAACTCGTTGCAGAGCTGGGCGGCGAGCGTCTTGTTGTGGGCCAGGACGAGCGCCGGGCGCTGCATGCGCTCGATCGCGGCGGCCATCGTCATCGTCTTGCCGGTGCCGGTCGCGCCCAGGAGCGTCGTGAACCGGTCCCCCTCCTCGATCGCCGCCGCGATCGACGTGATCGCCTGGGGCTGGTCGGCGGTCGGGCTGAAGGCGGCATCGAGCTTGAACTGCGGCATCGGCGCTCCACGGTATCGCGCGGCGAGGGCGGTTCCGGGAGGCCGGCCTCACAAACGGCGCGTTGCCGCGTCGTCGCGTGTGGCGCCCCTCCACGAAAGGACCCACATGCGCAGCATGCTCCTCAAGGCGCCCGCGCTCGGCCTGACGGCCGCGCTGTTCGCGGTCGCATGCGTGACGCCGCACTGCGACCGGTGTTCGCCGAGCGCGGTCCGCGCCTGCCGCCCGGCGGCGGCGCACCGGCGGCCGCGCCCCAGGCGATCACCGGGCCGACGACGCCAGCGCCGGCCTCGGCCCCGACGGTCACCGAGCCGTCCGCGACGCTCGAGCCCGAGCCGAACGCCTCTGCGCCGGAACTCGCGACGGGCACGACGACCATCGACGCCGCGCCGGCGCCCTGACGCGTCGCCGCGGGCGGCGGCCAGGTCGGCTGTGCGGCCTAGAGGCCGAGTTCGCGCGCGTAGCGGTCGCGGTACTGCTCGCGTGCGTCGAGGACCTTCTGCACGTAGTGGCGCGTCTCGGGGAACGGGATCTCGTCCACCGTCAGCGAGGAGCCGCCCCAGCGGTCGGCGTTCCCCGGGCCGGCGTTGTAGGCCGCGAGGGCTGCGGCGACGTCGCCGTCATAGCGGTCCAGCAGCTCGCGCAGCAGATACGAGCCGTAGGAGATGTTCACCTGCGGCGTGTCGAGGTCGTCCAGGACGAACGCGGTTCCGCCGGAGCGCTTGGCGATGTCCTTGGCCGTCTCCGGCGTGATCTGCATGAGCCCCTGCGCGCCGGCCGCCGAGGTCCGGCCGGGAACGAAGCGCGACTCCGCGTAGATGACCGCGGCGATCAGTGCGGGGTCGAGGTCCTTCTCGCGCGCCTGCTGGCGGATGATGTCCTCGTGGCGCAGCGGGAGCTGCACCTCCTGCACGGCCTTGCCGAAGTGCGGTGAGATCAGGGCGACGACGACGGCCGCCACGCCGAGCAGCCCGAGCCCCCAGGCGATCCGGCGCCGGCGCACGGCCCGGCGTTCACGACGCGCGGCGGCGCGGGCGGACGGGATGGCGGTCGGCGTGGGCGGGCTCATCTGCGCAGGCGTTCGAGGATGACGGCCAGGTCGGACTGCAGCTGCTCGACGGTTCCGTCGTTGCGCACGACGTACGTCGCACGCGCGGCCTTCTCGTCCTGGCTGAGCTGCCGCGCGGCGCGCTCGTCGATCGCTTCGTGCCCGCGCGCCGCAGCGCGCTCGGCCCGGACCGTCTCGTCGGCGACGACCGCGATCGTCGCGTCGTAGGCCCGGTCCATACCGGCCTCGAAGAGCAGCGGGGTCTCCACGATAGCGGCGGGCGGCTGCGGTTCCCGCCGGTCCTGCTCGGTCCGCCAGGTCGCAACGCGCGCCGCGACGCGCGGCCAGAGCAGGGCCTCGAGCCAGCGGCGCTCGTCCGGGTCCGCGAACGCGTGCCGCGCGACCGCTGCGCGGTCGACCGTGCCGCCCGGGGCCATCTCCGGGCCCCAGCGCGCCACGACCGCCGTGCGCACCTCGTCCGAGCCGTACAGCTCGTGGACGACGGTGTCGGTCGAGAGCGTCGCGGCCCCGAGCTGCTCGAGGGCCGCGAGCGCGGTCGACTTGCCCGACCCCAACCCCCCGGTCAGACCGACGAAGGGGACGGGGCGGGAGTCGTTCAGGACGGCTGGGCCTGCTCGGTGTCGGGCGCCGGCACGTCGGCCTCGGGCGCGTCCGGCGCCTCGTCCTGCACGACGACCTCGGCCTCATCGGCAACCGCCTCGGCCTGCGCCTCGGTCTCGCCCTCGGCGGTCGGCTCGGCGTCCTGCTCGGCGATCGTCGGGGCGGCGCCGCCGGCGAACACGTCGTCGCTCAGGCCAAGCTCCGGCACGTCGTCGAGGTCACCCGCGCCGACCGGCTCGAGGTCGCCGGTGTGGGCGGACAGGATCTGACCCTCCACGCGCTTGACCGACAGCGACAGGCGGCGGCGCTCGGAGTCGATCTCGAGCACCTTGACCTTCACGGTGTCGCCCGGCTGGACGATCTCGCGCGGGTTCTCGACGTGGTGCGGGGCCAGCTCGGAGATGTGGACGAGGCCCTCGACGCCGTCGAGGATCTCGACGAACGCGCCGAACGTCACGACCTTCGTGACGGTGCCCTCGAGGTCGTCACCCACGTGGTAGGTGTCGACGACACGCTGCCACGGGTCCTCCTGGGTCTGCTTGAGGCCCAGGGAGATGCGCTGGCGGTCGCGGTCGATGTCGAGCACCTTGACCTGCACGGTGTCGCCGATGTTGAGGATCTCGCTCGGGTGGTTCACGTGCGACCACGAGAGCTCGGAGATGTGGATCAGGCCGTCGATGCCGTTGAGGTCCACGAACGCGCCGAAGTCGACGATGTTCGAGATCTGGCCCTCGACGACGAGGCCCGGCTGCAGGCGATCGAGGATCTCCTGGCGCTGCTCCTTGCGCTCCTCCTCGAGCACCGCGCGGCGCGAGAGGACGACGTTGTTGCGCGAGCGGTTGAGCTCGATGACCTTGCACTCGATCGTCTGGTGCAGGAACTCGTCGAGGTTCGCGACGCGGCGGATGTCCACGAGCGAGGCGGGCAGGAAGCCGCGCACGCCGAGGTCGATGATCAGGCCGCCCTTGACGACCTCGATCACGTGGCCCTCGACCGGCTCGCCGGACTCGGCCGCAGCCTCGATGCGCCGCCACGCCTTCTCGAAGCGGGCGCGCTTCTTGGACATGATCAGGCGGCCGTCCTGATCCTCCTTGGTGAGGACCAGCGCGTCGACCTCCTCGCCCATCTCGACCTCATCGTGCGGGTCGACGTTCTTGCGGATCGAGAGCTCGTTGTTGGGGATGACCCCTTCGCTCTTGTAGCCGATGTCGACGAGGACCTCGTCCTTGTCGATGCGGACGACGCGGCCGCTGACGACCTCGCCCTCGTTGATGGCGGTGAACGTGGCGTCGTAGTTGGGAACGATCTGCCCATCGACCTCGATCAGCAGGCCGTCACTTCCTGGGACGACCTTCGGCTCGGTGGGGATGTCGGTAGTGGTGGTGGTCATGTGACCGGCAAGGGTAGCGCGATCCCCGCTTCGTAGAATGCCCGGCCGATGCCGGTTCGGGCGACCAAGCGCGGCGCTGAGCGCACCCCCATCGGAGGCGGCCACGACGTGGTCGTCTGCGGCGCCTCGTTCGCGGGGCTGGCCGTCGCGCGGGAGCTCTCCACGACGGGCGCCGACGTGCTGGTCCTCGACCGCTACGAGATCGGCGAGAAGCAGACATCGGCGTGCGCGGTGCCGACCGAATGGCTTGAGCATCTGGGCCTCGACGCAGCCGTTCGCCAGACGTTCGGCGAGCTCGTGATCAACACGTCGCTGAAGACGTTCCGCTGGGGCCTGCCGTTCACGTTCTCGACGTTCGACTACCGCCAGCTCTGCGACCTGCTCTGGGCGCAGGCCGGCGCCGCGCGCTTCGAGACGGCGACCGTCTCCGGCGCGACCCGCCGCGAGGACGGCACGGTGCTCGTGCACACCGACCGCGGGGACGTGCACGCCCCGCTCGTCGTGGACGCCCTCGGCTGGCGGCGCGTGCTGGCGGCCGGCGGCGACCCGATCCAGCCGCCGAACGCACGTCTCTCCCGCGGCCTCGAGGTCCACCCGGACGGTCGTTCCGACGACCTGACGATCTGGCTCGACCCGCGGTACGTCCGCTCCGGGTACTCGTGGGACTTCCCGGCGGGCGGCGAGCGACGCGTCGGCGTCGGCGCATTCGACCCGCACCGCCACGTCCGGGAGCCGACCGTCCTGCTCGCGAGCGATTGCGGCCTGCCCGCCGACCGCTACCAGGGCAACTGGATCCCCCACCAGATGCGCGACCCGGTTGAGGACCGCGTGTTCTTCGTCGGGGACAGCGCCGGGCACTGCCTGCCGACGACCGCCGAGGGAATCCGCCCGGCGTTCTACTTCGGCCTGGCCTGCGGGCGCGAGCTGCGCCATGTGCTCACCGGGCGCCAGACGCGCGCGCAGGCGCTCGAGCGCTACGCCGCGTTCTGCGAGGAGAAGCGCTACGCCTACCGCTGGCTGCTGCGCGTGCAGCGCGGGGTCGGGAAGGTCAACGCCTACCCGGCGATGACGAGCATGCTCGAGGCGATGGACCATCCGCGCTTCGTGCGCTGGGCCTTCTCGCACTACCTCGGCATCTGCCCGCCGGCCTACGCGCTGGGAGGCCCGGCACCCGCCGCGGCGCCGCTCGTCGAGCGCGTCGCCGCCTGAGGCGCCCGGCGGCGCGCTTCAGTCGCGCACGACGAGGTACACGCCGGCCGCGAGCAGCAGGATGCCCGCGAGCTTCGAGGGCGTGATCGGCTGCTCGCGCACGCCGAACAGCGCGAACCGGTCGATGATCACCGACGCGGTCACCTGCCCGGCGACGACCGCCGCGGTCACGCCGGCGGCGCCGAGCGGGCCGACCGCGACGATCGACGTCGTGACGATCGCCACACCGAACACGCCGCCGAGCAGCGCCCACCAGGGGACGTCCGGCATTCCGCCGAGGCTGCCGAAGCCGCCCGCCGCGACCGCGACGACGACGGTCACGAGCACCAGGCCGATGGCGAAGCTCACGAGCGCCGCCTGCCAGGTCCCGACGATCTTCGCGAGCGCGCCGTTGACGGGCGCCTGCGCACCGGCCATCGCGCCCGCCGCGACGACGAGGAGCGCCGCGCTCGCGCGGTCCATCACTTCGCCTCCAGCCAGGTCGACCCGATGCCGATCTCGACGCCGAGCGGCGGCTCGCGGTCCCCCCAGGGCGCGACCATCTCGCGCGCTGCGAGCTCGCGCACCGCGTCCGTCTCCGACGGCGGACCCTCGAACAGGAGCTCGTCGTGGATCGTCAGGATCATGCGCGTCTCGAGCCCGCTCGCGGCGAGCGCGTCATGGGCGCCGATCATGGCGAGCTTCATGACGTCGGCCGCGGTGCCCTGGATGACCGTGTTCACCGCGAGGCGCTCGCCGAGCGTGCGCACCTGGTAGTTGCGCGCACGCAGCTCCGGGATCGTGCGCCGGCGCCCGAACAGCGTCGTGACGTAGCCCTGCTCGGTCGCCTGCTCGATCGTCGCCTGCATGAACGCGGCGACGCGCGCGAAGCGCTCGAGGTAGGCGTCGATGAACGTCTTGGCCTCCTCGCGCGGGATGTTCAGGCGGTCGGCGAGCCCGTAGTCGGTGAGTCCGTAGACGATGCCGTAGTTGATCATCTTCGACTTCGAGCGCATGCCCGGGTCGATGTCCTCCTCGGCGACCTGGAAGACCTCGCGCGCGGTCGCGGTGTGGACGTCCTCGCCCCGGATGAAGACCTCCTTGAGCACCGGCTCGTCGGCGACGTGCGCGAGGATCCGAAGCTCGACCTGCGAGTAGTCGGCGGACAGCAGCACGTTCCCCGGCGCCGCCTCGAAGCACCCGCGGATCTCGCGCCCCAGCGGCGTGCGCACCGGAACGTTCTGGAGGTTCGGGTTCGTCGAGGAGAGCCGGCCGGTGCTCGCGACGGCCTGCACGAACGTCGTGTGGATACGGCTCTCGGCGTCCACGAGCTGCGGCAGGACGTCGAGGTAGGTCTTCGTGAGCTGGTTGAGCTCGCGCCAGCGCTCGATCTTCGGCACGATCGGGTGCTCGTCGCGAATCGCCTGCAGCACGCGCGCGTCGGTCGAGAAGCCGGTCTTGCCGCGGCGCTTCTTCGAGAGGCCGAGCTTCTCGAACAGCACGGCGCCGAGCTGCTGCGGCGAGCCGATCACGAACTCCTCGCCGGAGAGATCCCAGATCTCGCGCTCGAGCGCGGCGATCTCGGCAGCCACGCGCTCGCCGATCGCGGCGAGACGCTCGCAGTTGAGGCGCACGCCGGCGACCTCCATCGCGCGCAGCGCGCGCACCAGCGGCAGCTCCACCTCGTCGAGCAGCCACTCCTGCTCGCGCCCCGAGAGCTCGGCGCGCTGCGCGGCCGCGAGCGCAAGCAGCCGCACCGCGTCCGCGGCGACCGGATCCTCGACGTCCGTCTGCAGGCCGCGCTCGTCGCAGAGCTCGGTGAACGGGAACGCACGGCGCGCGGGGTCCAGGAGGTAGGCGGCGAGCAGTGTGTCGTGCGCGAGCGTCGCCGGCACGAGGCCGAGCGCCTTGGCGTCGTGGGCGATCACGGGGCGCTCGCCGAGCGCGGTGACGAGCGCCGCGGGGCCCGCGAGCTCGCCGCAGACGGCCTGCGTGCCGCTGGCCGCGCCGAAGCGCCAGGACTGCTCGCGCGCGAACAGCTCGCCCTCGCCGGCCGCGGGCTCCAGGACGACGATCGCCACGGCATCGGCCGGATCGCCGATCCGCGCCGCGTCCTCGACGCCCCCGGCGCGCACCGCGGCGCGCAGCCGCGTGGCGTCCTGCGCCGCGGTCGGCGCCGCCTCGTCGGTCCCGAGCGCCTCCTCCAGGCGCCGCAGCGGGTCGCGCAGCTCGAACTCGCGGAAGACCTCACGCAGGCGCGAGCGGTCGGGCTCACGCGCGAACTCGGTCCGCGGGTCGAGTTCGAGCGGCACGTCGCGCTGCATCGTCGCGAGCGCCTTCGAGACGCGCGCATCGTCCGCGTGGTTCGTGAGGTTCTCCTTGCGCTTGGCCCCCGAGACCTCGTCCACGTGACCGAGGACGCCCTCGAGCGTGCCGAACTGCTGCAGGAGCTGCGCCGCCGTCTTGTCCCCGATGCCCGGGACGCCGGGGATGTTGTCGGACGTGTCCCCCTTGAGCCCGTAGAAGTCGGGGATCAGCTCCGGCGCGATGCCGTAGCGCTCGATGACGGCCTCGTGGTCGTAGAGCTTCGTCTCCGTGATGCCGCGCGCGGTCGCCATGACCTTCACGCGCCCCTCGGAATCGATGAGCTGGAACGCGTCGCGATCGCCGGTGACGATGACGACCGGGATGTCGGCGCCCCGTGCACGCTCGGCGATCGTGGCGATCACGTCGTCCGCCTCGTAGCCCTCGACCTTGACGTTCGTGTACCCGAAGGCGTCCACGAGCGGCTCGAGGTGCGGCCACTGCTCGCGCAGCAGATCCGGGCGCGACGTGCGCTGGGCCTTGTACTCGCCGTAGAGCTCCTTGCGCCCCGAGCTGCCGGCGTCCCAGGCCACGATCGTCGGCTTCTGCCCGTGCTCGGTCATGATCTTCACGAGCATCGAGGCGAACCCGAAGATCGCGTTCGTCGGCTGTCCCTTCGAGGTGGCGATCGACTCGGGAAGCGCGAAGAACGCGCGATACGCGAGGCTGTTTCCGTCGATGAGGTAGAGCTCGTCAGCCATCTCCCGTGACGCTATCGGAGGCCGCGGCGCGCCCCGCGCGCGCGTCCGGCGCGACATGGCGCACCTCACGGAGTTCGCCGGGAGCGAGAGTCTCGCCGCCCGCGCAGCACTCGAGGCCGCAATCGCGATCCGCGGCGATGCCGACGACGACGCCGTCCGCAGCGGGCTCGAGCCGGAGGATCTCTTCGAGCGCCGCGAAGCCCCGTCGCCGGCGGTGCGCGTGCCGTGAGGCTCGCGGCGCCCGGCAGCGGCCGCTCCGTAGACTCGAACCCGTGTCCCCAACCCCGTCCGCCCAGTACAGCCTGACCATCCGGGTCGAGATCGAGGACCAGCCCGGGATGCTCGGGAAGGTCGCCGGCGCGATCGGGCTCGCGGGCGGGACGATCGGCGCGATCGACCTCGTGGACGTCTCCGGATCCCAGCTCGTGCGCGACGTGACGGTGGACGCGCACGACGCCGATCACTGGGAGAACATCCTCGCGGCGATCAACGGCGTCGAGGGCGCGCACGTCGTGGACGCGACCGACCGCACCTTCCTGCTGCACGTCGGCGGCAAGATCGAGCAGCACAACAAGCACCCGCTCAAGACCCGCGACGACCTCTCGATGGCCTACACCCCGGGCGTCGCCCGCGTGTCCCAGGCGATCGCGGCCGACCCCGACAAGGCCTTCCAGTACACGATCAAGCGCAACACGGTCGCCGTCGTGAGCGACGGGACCGCGGTGCTCGGCCTCGGCGACATCGGCCCGCGTGCGGCGATGCCGGTGATGGAGGGCAAGGCGATGCTCTTCAAGGAGTTCGCCGGCGTCGACGCGTTCCCGATCTGCCTGGAGACGAAGGACCCGGACGAGATCGTCGCGACCGTCACGGCGATCGCGCCCGGCTTCGGCGGGATCAACCTGGAGGACATCTCGGCGCCGCGCTGCTTCGAGATCGAGGAGCGCCTGAAGGCCGACCTCGACATCCCCGTCTTCCACGACGACCAGCACGGCACCGCGATCGTGACGCTGGCCGCGCTGCTGAACGCCTGCAAGCTCACGGGCCGCGAGCTCATGGACCTGCGCGTCCTCGTCACCGGCCTGGGCGCCGCGGGCATCGCCGTCTCGAAGATCCTCCTGGAGGCCGGCGTTCGCGACCTGATCGGGGTCGACTCGAAGGGCATCGTCGGCACCGAGCGCCCCGACTACCGGGACGGGTCGATGAACCCCGTCAAGCGCTGGTATGCCGAGACGACGAACCCCGAGAAGCTCAGCGGCGGGCCCGCCGACGCGATCCGCGGCATGGACCTCTTCATCGGCCTCTCGGGGGCGCGCATCATGCCCGCCACGGCGCTCGCGGACATGCGCCCCGACGCGATGGTCTTCGCGATGGCCAACCCGACGCCCGAGGTCAGCCCCGATGAGGCCGAGCCCTATGCGCGGATCATCGCGACCGGCCGCTCGGACTACCCGAACCAGATCAACAACGTCCTGGCGTTCCCGGGGATCTTCCGCGGTGCGCTCGACGTGCGCGCGACGCAGATCACCGAACCGATGAAGATGGCCGCTGCGCGGGCGATCGCGCAGATCGTGCGCGACGACGAGCTGCGCGAGGACTACATCATCCCGTCGGTGTTCAATCGCGACGTCGCGCCCGTCGTCGCCGACGCCGTCGCCGCGGAGGCTCGCCTGACCGGCGCGGCCCCCGAGGAGCGGCACACGATCGGGTTCGCCGCCTCGGACGTCGAGGCGCTCCGCGGCTCCTGAGGCGGCGACCGGCCCGCAAGGCCCGCTCGCTTCGGTAGCGTCGCGCTCGATGCGGCTGCCCATGATGCTCCTCGCGGCGGTCCTCGCGGCGGTGGCGCCTGCGACGGCGACCGCGAAGCCGGCGCCCGCGCCCGTCGTGCTGCTGATCCTCGATGAGTTCCCGTCAGCGCCGCTCAGCGGCCCGCACGACACCGTCGACGCACGCCGCTTCCCGCACCTGGCGGCACTCGGGCACACCGCGACGTGGTACCCGTATGCGACGACGAACGGGGACGTCACGGTGCGGGCGATCCCGGGATTGCTGACCGGCCGCATCAACCGCGGCTCGCAGGACGCCGGCAGGACGGTGTTCCGGATGCTGGCCGGCAGTCACCGTGTGACCTGGGCGAGCCGCTACAACTGGCTGCCCCGCCTGTGCCCCGCCAGCTGGTGCACGCGACGCAGCCCGCCGCGGCACGAGCTGTTCGGCGTCTCGCTGCGCCCGACCCCGCGCGAGCGGGACGTTCGCTGGCACCTCGGGCAGCTGCGCAGCCTCGTCGGCTCGATGGCGCAGCTCGGCCGCCGGCGACCGGGCGCGCGGCCGCCGTTCTACGCGGCGCACGTGATGCTCCCGCATCTTCCCTACGAGTTCCTGCCCAGCGGCCGACGCTACGGGTTCTCCCGCGCGTTCGAGCTGCCCGGAATCGACGCGAGCGGCGCGTGGGTCGAGGACCCGGCCGAGGCGCTCGTCGGCCGCCAGCGCTTCCTCCTGCAGGCCGGCCTCGCCGACCGGATCGTCGGGCGCTACCGCGGGCTGCTCGAGCGCGCCGGGCTCTGGGACCGCGCGCTCGTGATCGTCACCTCCGACCACGGGACGTCGTTCACCCCGCTCGCCGACCGCCGCGCAGTGCAGACCGCGAACGTCGCCGAGATCGCGAACGTCCCGCTGTTCGTGAAGTACCCGCGCCAGCACCGCGGGCGCGTCGACCGCGGGTCGGCGCAGCTGATGGACCTCCTGCCGACGATCGCCCGGGCGACCGGGCACCGCCCGCCGCGGGGCGTCACCGGCCTGCCGCTGCAGCGCCCGCGCCCGCAGCGTCCCGTGCGGCTGTTCGCCGCCTGCTGCTACGTCCGCCCGAACGTCGTGCGCACCCTGCCGTTCGCCGACCTCGTCGCCGGGCGCAGCGTTCAGGTGCGCGCCTGGAACGCCGCGTTCGGCGGCGTCGACGGGCGCACGCCGATCGCTTCCGGCCCGGCGCTGATCGGCGGGCGGATCACGGCGCGCGTGGCCGCCGGCGGCGGCGCCTCGGTGCGGATCGACGGCGCGGGGGCGTTCACGGGCGTGCGGCTCGCCGGTCCCGTGATCCCGGCGCTGCTCGCCGGCGACCTGCGGGGGGTCCCCGCGGGAAGCGCACTCGTCGCGGTGCTCAACGGCCGCGCCGTCGCGCAGGGCCGCGCCTTCAGCGACTGGGCCTCGAGCCGGGTGCAGTTCGCGATTCCGCTGCCCGAGCGCCGGCTGCGCAGCGGGCGCAACACGATCGCCGTCGGGATCGCCGATCCCGACGGCCGCGTCCGCGTGCTGCCGCGCACCTGATCGCCGCCGCGCGTCGCGCGCGCGGACCCGCGATGCGCCACACTCGCACGAGGTCCGTACTGCGAGAGGACCCCTGACCCGAAGGACGTTTGTGAAGATCACCATCACCGGCGCGACCGGCCTCATCGGACCCCGGCTCGTCGCAGCCCTCACCGCCCGCGGCGACGACGTACTGGCCCTGTCGCGCTCGCCCGCGAAGGCCTCGGCCGCGCTCGGCGTGCCGGCGCTCGCGTGGGACCCGCTCGCGGAACCGCCGCCGGCCGACGCGCTGACCGGGCGCGACGCGGTCGTGCATCTCGCCGGCGAGCCGGTCGCCCAGCGCTGGAACGCGCAGGTCAAGGCATCGATCCTCGAGAGCCGCGAGGTCGGCACGCGCAACCTCGTCGCGGGCCTGGGCGCGGCTTCCGAGCGCCCCGCCGTCCTCGTCTCGTCCTCGGCCGTCGGCTACTACGGCAAGCACGGCGACGAGCGCGTCGAGGAGTCCGCTCCGGCCGGAGGGGACTTCCTCGCACAGGTGTGCGTCGTCTGGGAGCGTGAGGCGCTCGCCGCGGCCGCACTCGGCGTGCGCGTCGTGACGATCCGCACGGGCGTCGTGCTCGACGCCGGCGGCGGGGCGCTGAAGACGATGCTCCCGCCGTTCAGGCTCGGCGTCGGGGGGCCGGTCGCCGGTGGCGAGCAGTACATGCCGTGGATCCACGTGGACGACATCGTCGGGCTCTACCTCGCGGCGCTCGACGGCGAGGACTGGAGCGGGCCGGTGAACGGGAGCGCCCCAGAGCCCGTCACGAACGCCGAGTTCTCCAAGGCGCTCGGCCGCGCGCTGCACCGCCCGGCGGTCGCGCCGGTGCCCGCGTTCGCGCTGCGCCTGCTCTACGGCGAGATGGCCGAGATCGTCACCGAGGGCCAGCGCGCCGTGCCCACAGCGGCCCTCGCGCACGGGTATCGCCTTCGCCCACCCCGACCTCGACGAGGCCCTGCGCAGCGCGCTCGGGTGAGCCTCAGGCGTCGTTCGGCGGCTTCGCCGCCGCGGCCTTCGCAGCCCTGCGCTGGCGGCGGTGCTTCCACTTCGAGTTCGGCTTCGCCGGCCAGGCGAGCCAGATCACGATCGCGATGACGCTGAGCAGCAGCCCGGTGCCGAGGCCCGCCTTCTCGCCGTAGCCCTTCTGCTCGGAGAGCCACGAGGCGATGATGCAGGACAGCAGCCATACGTAGAGCAGGTACAGCGCCTTGATTCCGAGGACGGCGAGCGGGAGGGTCATGTTCCGAGGTAGGCGTCCTGGACGCGCGGGTCGTTGCGCAGGTTCGCAGACGAGTCGCTGAGCGCGACCTGGCCGGTCTCGAGGACGTAGCCGCGCGCGGAGACGTCGAGCGCGTAGTTCGCGTTCTGCTCGACGAGCAGGATCGTCGTGCCCTGCTCGTTGATCTCGCGCACGATCTCGTAGATCTTGTCGACGATCACCGGCGCCAGGCCGAGCGACGGCTCGTCGAGCAGGAGCAGCCGCGGGCGGGCCATGAGCGCACGGCCCATCGCGAGCATCTGCTGCTCGCCGCCGGACATCGTGCCGCCCTTCTGCTTCTCACGCTCGCGCAGCCGCGGGAACAGATCGAAGACGCGCGTGATGTCCTCCTCGATCTCGCTGTCCCTGCGGATGAACGCGCCCATCTCGAGGTTCTCGCGCACGGTCATGCGCGGGAAGATCCGGCGACCCTCGGGCGACTGCGCGATCCCGATCGCGGCGACCTCGTGCCCGCTGAGCTCCTGGATCTCGCGGCCCTCGAAGATGATCCGCCCGTCGCGCGGCGGCACGATCCCCGAGATCGAGCGCAGCGTCGTGGACTTCCCCGCGCCGTTGGAGCCGATGAGCGTCACGATCTCGCCCTCGTGGACCTCGAGCGAGATCCCCTTGAGCGCCTGGATCGCGCCGTAGAACGTCTTGATGTCCTCGACCTGCAGCAGCGGCGCGGTGCCGGGATCGCTGACGGGCGCGTCGCTCACGCCTGGCTCCCGAGATAGGCCTCGATGACGCGCGGGTCGGCGCGCACGTCGGTCGGCGAGCCCTCGGCGATCTTCTCCCCGCCGTCGAGCACGGTGATGTGGTCGGAGACGTTCATCACGACCTTCATGTCGTGCTCGATCAGCAGGACCGAGATCTCCTTCTCGGAGCGCAGCTGCTCCATGAGCCGGCGCAGCTCCTCGGACTCCTGCGGGTTCATGCCGGCCGTCGGCTCGTCGAGCAGCAGCAGCTTGGGCTCCGAGCCCAGCGCACGCGCGATCTCCAGGCGCCGCTGGTCGCCGTACGGGAGGTTCATCGCGAGCTCGTCGTGGCGATCGAGCCCCACGAACGCCAGCAGCTCCCGCGCGTGCTCGTCGGCGCTCTTCTCCTCGCGGCGCACGAACGGCGTGCGCAGCACCATGCCGGTGACGCGCGAGCGCAGGCGGGCGTGCATCCCGACCTTCACGTTCTCGATCGCGGTCATCGTCCGGAAGAGCTTGATGTTCTGGAACGTGCGCGCGATCCCGGCGGTCGTGACGAGGTCGGCGCGCTTGGCCGTGATGTCGTTGCCGTCGAAGAGCACCGAGCCGGTCGTCGGCTTGTAGAGCCCGGTCATGCAGTTGAAGAACGTCGTCTTGCCGGCGCCGTTCGGGCCGATCAGCGAGACGATCGCCTTCTGCGGGACCTCGAACGACACGTCGTTCACCGCGACGAGCCCGCCGAACACCTTCGAGATGCCGGTGGCCTGAAGGAGCGGCTCGCTCACATCGGCCGCCCCTCGTCGTGGCGGGTGTCGTACATGCTCGGGTCGTCGAACCAGGCCGCCTCGTCCTCGTCGAGGTCGGCGCCGTGCAGCTCGAGCCGCCGTCTGGTGGACGGGATGAGGCCCTCGGGCCGCAGCACCATCATCGCCAGCAGCAGGAACCCGAAGATCCCGAAGTTGATCGACGTGACGTCGAAGTCCAGGCCGATCGAGTCCGGCACGCCGTTGAGCTGCGGCAGCAGGAAGCGGTTGATCATCGAGAGTGTGATCGCACCGAGGATCACGCCCCAGATGTTCCCCATGCCGCCGAGGATGACCATGCAGAGGATGAAGACCGAGATGCCGAACTCGAACTGGTCGACGTTGACGGTGTTGTTGTAGGTCGCGAGGAACGCGCCGGCGAACCCGCCGAGCGCGGCGCCCAGCGCGTAGGCCCAGAGCTTCGTGCGGACGAGGTTCACGCCCATCGACGAGGCCGCGACCTCGTCCTCGCGGACCGCGATCCAGGCACGACCCAGGCGTGAGTCCCGCAGGCGCCGGTTGAAGAAGATGACCAGGAGGACCATCCCCAGCCCGACGTAGTAGACGGGTTTCAGCTGCAAGGGGTATTGGAACGTGGCGTCCGTCCACGGCCAGTTGATCTTGTCGATCGGCGTGATCCCCTGGCGCCCGTTGGAGAAGTCGATGCTGCCGATGCCGAAGATGCCGCTGGTCGCGTTCTCGAACACGCGCGGCACGATCTCGCCGAAGGCGAGCGTCACGATCGCCAGGTAGTCGCCGCGCAGGCGCAGCGTCGGGGCGCCGAGGATGACGCCCCACATCGCCGTGAACGCCGCCGCGATGAAGATCACGAGGAAGAAGTTGATGTGAATGCCCGGGATCTCGCCGCCGAGCGGGGAGCGCGCCGGCGTGAGGACGTGGATCCCGGAGCCGCCGCTGACGTCGGGGAACTGCTGCGAGCCGAGCCAGCCCATGACGAACGCGCCGATCGCGAAGAACGCGACGTAGCCGAGGTCGAGCAGGCCCGCGAACCCGACCACGATGTTCAGGCCGAGCGCCATGATCACGTAGGCGAGCGTCTGGATCGACGCGTCGAGCAGGTCGTCCGAGCTCGAGACGACGTTCTCGATGATGAACGGGTAGAGGATCGCCAGGCCGATCGCGATCGCACCCCACGCCCAGTTGGGCAGGAGGTTCGCGAGGTCGCCGCGGGTGCGCCTCAGCGACGTGTTCGAGACGGTGCGGGTCATCCTTCGCGCACCTCCTCGCCGAACAGGCCGGAGGGCTTGAACACCATCACGAAGATCAGGATCCCGAAGACGATCGCCGGCGTCCAGACCTGCCCGAAGTGCGTGTCGGAGAGCGATTGGATCACGCCGATGATGAGGCCGCCGACGACGGCGCCCTTGAGGTTGCCGATCCCGCCCATGACCGCCGCCGTGAACGCGATCAGCCCGGCCGTGAAGCCCTGGTTGAACTGCACCGTGCCGTTGTAGATCGCGTAGATCATCCCGGCGGCGCCCGCCAGCAGGCCGCCGAGCAGGAACGTCAGCCCGATCGTGCGGTCGACGTTGATGCCCATGAGCCGCGCGGCGTCGGGGTCCTGCGCGGTCGCGCGCATCGCCTTGCCGTACTTCGTCTGCCCGACGAACCACACGAGCGCGATCAGCAGCGGGACGGTCACGACGACCGCGAACACGTCCGAGCGCTCCACGGACACGTCGAGGACCGTGAAGAGCGACTTCTGCGAGCCGATGAGGTCGGGCGACGAGTCGGGCGTCGGACGCCACAGCAGGCCGACGTTCTGCAGGATGAAGCTCATCCCGATCGCGGTGATCAGCGGCGCGAGCTTCGGCGCGCCGCGCAGCGGCCGGTAGGCCACGCGCTCGATCATGACGTTCAGCGCGCCGCTCGCGAACATCGAGACGAGCAGCGCGACGAGGATCGCCCCCGCGATCGCGATGACGCTGCTGGTCCCCGTGACGCCCATCGTCTGCCAGAGGCTCACGGCGACGAACGAGCCGATCATGAAGACCTCGCCGTGGGCGAAGTTGATGAGCTCGATGATGCCGTAGACGAGCGTGTAGCCGAGCGCGATCAGCGCCCAGATCATCCCGTTCGACAGCCCCGTCTTGACGTCGTCCACGGTCTGCGTGAAGTCCGTCGCCAGGTACCCGACGATGACCGCCCCGAAGATGATCCAGAGGATGTTGTCCGCGACGAACTGCAGCGGGGTCTTGCGCTGCGAGCCGGGCGGGGCGGGAATCGAGGCGGCTTCCATGGCGGACGCTGCGGTGAAGCTACCGCCAGCCGGGACGGGTCGGCAAGTCGCCGGCCCGCCCGCGGGTGTCGATCAGTTGCCTTGTGACTACTGGTTGGCCTCGGGCGTGACGGCCGCCTTGATGACCTTGTTGAACACGAGCGCGCCGTCCTTGACGAGGTTTCCGCCGTAGTCGGTGAGCGTCGTGTCGCCGTTGTCGTCGATCGAGTAGTTGCCGAGGACCGAGTCACGGTCCTGGACGGCGAAGAACTGATCGATGACCGTCTGGCGGTCGTTGCCCTTCGCCGCGGCCTCCTTGATCGCGCTGAGCACGACCGACATGGCCTCGAACCCGTAGATGGCGTACGGCTCGGGATCCTTGCCGTAGGTCTTCTTGTAGTTCGCGAAGAACTCCTGGCCCGACGGCGGGTAGAGCTTCGGATCGAGCGTCGGGTTCGTGATGAACGTCACGGCCTGCTCGCTCGCGCTGAGGTTCTCCGTGAACGGGGACTCGGCGACGCCGTCGGGGCCGAACAGCTTCGCGTTCGGCACTGCGGCGTGGACGTCCTTCCAGACCTGGACGGCCTTGTTCTGCGTGATGCCACCGAAGAACATGCAGTCGGCGCCCGACGACTTGATCTTCTGCGCGACCGTGCGGAAGTTCGCCGCCTTGGTGTCGATGCCGTCGTTGCCGAGGACGACGATGCCCTGGGCGTCGGCGGCCTGCTGCGTGTTGTCGGCGAGGCCCTTTCCGTAGACCTCCTTGTCGTTCAGGATGTAGAGCTTCGTGCAGCCCTCGTCCTTCTGATAGGTGGCCTGCGCGGCGGCCTGCGTGAGGTCCGCGCGGGACGACGCGCCCGTAGGTGCGCTTGCCGGTCGGGTAGTACTTGTCCGGCTCGCCCTTCTCGGCGCCCTCCGACGACGTCAGGCCGACGTACGTGTTCGACGGCGAGACCTGGAGGATCCCGGCCTGGTTGAGGATCGGGATCGAGATCGCCGATGCACCCGAGTTGAACTCGCCGAGGTAGGCGATGGTGGTCTTGTCCTGCGCGGCCTTGCGCGCGTTGGACGAGGTGGCGCCCGGATCCCACTTGCCGGCTGCGGCGGTGGAGTCGTCGAGCGACACGTACTTGATGGTGAAGTTGCCGACCTTGCCGCCGACCGCCTCAAGCGCCAGCTTCTCGCCGTTGATCACCGACTGCGACTGCGGGCGGGAATCGCCCTGCAGCGGAAGGCTGGAGTAGATCGTCAGGTTGTCACCGCTGACGGTGCCACCTGAGCCACCGCCGCCATTGTCATCGCCGCCACACGCGGCGAGGCCGAGCGACAGCGAAGCGGCCACGCAGGCCAGAGCTGCCACGGAACGTGCTCGCAAGAGGTCCCTCCTCAGAGACGCTGATGTGTGATTGCGGTCCGTCACGGACCGCGAGGCCCGCGATTGTATGCACATGCGGCAACGGCGCGCGTACGTTCCGCGTACGCGGGGCCTGCGAGGACCCGCGCGGCTCAGTCGGGTGAGCTTGCGCGGCCGCCGGCGATCTTCATCGCGACGGCGATCAGGATGATCAGCAGGGCGAGCAGGAAGCCGTCGAAGGACTTCACGCCGAGCGAGGCGAGGATCACCCAGAGCGCGAACGCGGAGGTGGCGACGAGTGCGAGGCCCATGACGGCGCGGATCCTAGCGCAGCGCCTGGGCGAACGCCGTGACGAGCTCGCGCACCGCCGCGGCCGGATCGGCGGCCTCCGCGGCGGCCCGCACGAGGCGGCTGCCGACGATCACGCCGTCGGCACCGGCGGCGGCCGCGTCGGACGCCTGCTCGGGGCTCGAGATCCCGAACCCGAGTGCGACCGGCACGTCGGTGTGGGCCTTCGCGCGCGCGACGACTGCCGCGAACGCGTCGCTGAGGACCGCGCGCTCCCCGGTCGTGCCGGTCACCGAGACGCTGTAGAGGAAGCCGCGCGCGCGGCTCCCGATGCGCTCGAGCCGCTCGTCGGTCGTCGTCGGCGCCACGAGCGGGACGAGCGCCACCCCGGCCGCGTCGCAGGCCTCGAGGACCTTGGGAGCCTCCTCGAGCGGCAGGTCCGGGACGATCAGCCCGCTCGCACCGGCGGCCGCCGCGTCCTGCGCGAACAACTCGACGCCACGCGCCAGCACGAGGTTCGCGTACGTCATGAGCACGACGGGGACGCGCGGTGCGAGCGCCGCGGCGACGGCGAGCACGTCGTCGACCGTCGCGCCGGACGCGAGCGCGCGGGACCCCGCCGCCTGGATCACGGGGCCGTCGGCGATCGGATCGGAGAACGGCACGCCGAGCTCGACGAGGTCCGCCCCGCCGTCGGCGTACGCCTCGCCGATCGCGCGCGAGGTCGCGACGTCCGGGAACCCGCCCATGAGGTAGGGCATCAGCGCCGCGCGCTTGTCGCAGCCGGCGAACGCGGCGGCGATCCGCTCAGCGCCGCTCGTCCGCGCCTCGGTGCTCATCGGGCTCCGAGACGGGCCATGACCTCGGCGAGGTCCTTGTCGCCGCGGCCCGACAGGCAGAGCAGGTCGAGCTCGGAGTCCGACGGCTCGCGCAGCACGACGTGCAGGGCGTGGGCGGTCTCCAGGGCGGGGATGATGCCCTCGAGCCGCGCGACGTCGCGGACGGCGTCGAGCGCGGCGTCGTCGGTCACGGCGACGTAGCTCGCGCGGCCCGTGTCGCGCAGCCACGCGTGCTCGGGACCGACCCCGGGATAGTCGAGGCCGGCGGAGACCGAATGCGCCTCCACGACCTGCCCCTCCTCGGTCTGCAGCAGCGCGGTGAGCGAGCCGTGCAGCACGCCGGGGCGACCGCCGACCGTCAGCGGCGCGCCGTGGCGACCGCTGTCCAGGCCCTCGCCGGCCGCCTCGACGCCGAGCAGCGCGACGTCGCCGTCGCCGACGAACGCCGTGAAGATGCCGATCGCGTTGGAGCCGCCGCCCACGCAGGCGACGACACGGTCCGGCAGGCGTCCCTCGCGCTCGAGCAGCTGGGCGCGCGCCTCGTCGCCGATCACGCGCTGCAGGTCGCGCACGATCACCGGGTACGGCGCCGGGCCGACGACCGAGCCGATGACGTAGTGCGTGTCGTCGACGTTCGTCACCCAGTCGCGGATCGCCTCGGAGGTCGCCTCCTTCAGCGTGCGCGTCCCGGCGTGGACCGGGCGAACCTCGGCGCCCAGGAGCTCCATGCGCTGGACGTTGGGGAGCTGGCGGCGCATGTCCTCCTCCCCCATGTAGACGACGCACTCCAGGCCGAGCAGCGCGCACGCGGTCGCCGTCCCGACGCCGTGCTGGCCGGCACCCGTCTCGGCGATGACGCGGCGCTTGCCCATGCGACGCGCCAGGAGGCTCTGGCCGAGCGCGTTGTTGAGCTTGTGCGCGCCGGTGTGCAGCAGGTCCTCGCGCTTGAGCCAGATCGCGCGCCCGGCGACCTCGCTCAGGCGCTCGGCGAGGTACAGCGGCGTCGCGCGCCCGGCGTAGTCGCGCAGCAGCAGGTCGAGCTCGGCGCGGAACGCCGTGTCGCGCCAGGCGTCGAGCCACGCGGCCTCGAGCGCCTCGAGCGCGGGCATCAGCGTCTCGGGCACGTACTGGCCCCCGTAGGGGCCGAAGCGGTGCTCGACGCCGGACGTCACGCTCACGAGACGGCCTCGACGGTCGCCGTCGCGCGCACGGCGCGCGCGAACGCCTCGAGCCTCGCCGGATCCTTGCGGCCCGGCGCGGACTCGGTGCCGCTCGCCGTATCGACCGCGAACGGGTGGACGATGCCGATCGCCTCGCCGACGTTCTCGGCGGTCAGGCCGCCGCTGAGGATCAGCGGGACCGACGAGCGGCGGTCGGCGACCAGGCGCCAGTCCCAGGTCTCCCCGGTGCCGCCGCGCAGGTCCTCGTGATGGGTGTCGAGCAGCTGGAAGTCGGTGTGGAACGGCCCGAGCGCCTGCAGGTCGGCGACCGACTGCACGCGCGCGGCCTTCACGATCTTCGCCCCGGTGCGCCGGCGCACCTCGTCGCAGAACGCCGGGCCCTCCTCGCCGTGCAGCTGGATCATCGTCAGGCCGATCGCGTCGGCGAGCTCGGTGACCTCGTCGAGCGCCGGGTTCACGAAGACCCCGCAGATCTCGGCGCTGCGGCGCAGCGTGCGGGCGACGAGCTGGGCTTCGGGCAGCCCGCAGCGGCGCGCCGAGCCCTCCCAGAGGATGAGGCCGAGCGCCCAGGCACCGGCCTCGACCGCCAGCTGCGCGTCGTCCAGGCCGGTGATGCCGCAGATCTTCATCCGGGGTGGTTCGGGCACCCCGTCATCGTGGCAGATCGCCTCAGGGCGACTGCTGCTGCGACTGGCTCGGTGCCTGCTCGGGCCGCTGGCCGAGCTTGACCGTGACGGTCTTCGACTTGCCGTCGCGGACGAGCTGGAACTTGACCTCGTCGCCCTGGCGCTTGGACGAGACGTACGTCGAGAGCTGCTCGCTCGAGGTGACGGTCTTGCCGTCGGCCCTGACGATGATGTCGCCGCCGAGCGTCACGTTCTCGCCCTCGAGCTGGGCCTGGATGCTCCCGCCCTTGATCCCGGCCTGCGCGGCGGGGCTGCCGGGCTGGACGGCCAGCACGAGCGCGCCGCGGTCCACGGGGAGGTTCAGGCCCTTGAGCTGCGTGTCGACGGTGCGGGTCGTGACACCGAGGTAGCCCGTGTTGACGCTGCCCTGCTTCAGCTCGGGCAGGAGCTTGCGCGCGGTGTCGATCGGCACGGCGAAGCCGATGCCGACGTTGCCGCTGCTGCCGGAGCCGCCGGTCTCGATCTGCGAGTTGATGCCGATCACGCGGCCGGCGGCGTCGATCAGCGGACCGCCCGAGTTGCCGGGGTTGATCGCCGCGTCCGTCTGGATGACGTCGCTGATCGTGAAGCCGTTGAGGCCGCTGATCTCGCGCTGCTTGGCCGACACGACGCCGGTGGTGAGCGTGCGATCCAGGCCGAAGGGATTGCCGATCGCGACGACCGGGTCACCCACCTGCACGTCCTTCGCCGAGCCGAGTTGCAGCGGCTTGAGGTCGATGCCCTCCGGATCGACCTTCAGGACGGCGAGGTCGGTCGAGCGGTCCTTGCCGAGGATCTTCGCGTCGGCGACCTTCTTGTCCTGGAAGCGGACCGTGACCTTCGTCGCGCCGTCGACGACGTGGGCGTTCGTGAGGATCACGCCCTGGCGGTCGATGACGAAGCCCGACCCGGTGGCCTGGCCCTGCTGCTGCTGCGGGAACCCGAACGGGGAGTCGGACTGCTGCACGACGTTCGCGCTGATGAAGACGACGCCGGGTGCGTCGCGCTTGTAGATGTCGCGCGCGGTGAGGCCCTCCTCGTCGCTGGCGGTGCGGAGGTTCGAGAGCGGGGCCTGCTGGACGACGGTCTTCGTGTCGGTGCCGCCGACGCCGAGCGCGCCGGCGAGCGCCACGGCCACGACGCCGCCCAGAAGGGCGGAGAACAGCGCGATCGGCCACGCAGATCGGGAAGTCTTCATCGGACCGAGGATCGAGGCGATTCGTGAAGGATTCGTAAACCGCCGCTCAGGACTTCCGAAGCGGCGGGCTAGCGGTGGTCGGGCTCGACCTCGCCGGTGAGTACGAGCAGGGCGGCGCCGGGATCCGGCGCGCGCATGAGGCTCTCGCCGACGAGGACGGCGTCCACGCCGACCCGTTCGAGCTCGAGGAGCTGGTCGCGCTGGTGGAAGCCCGACTCGCTCACCACGGTCTTGCCGGCCGGGACGTCGACGAGCAGCTCGTAGGTGCGCTCGACGTCCACGCTGAAGTCCGAGAGGTCGCGGTTGTTGATCCCGATGAGGTTCGGGTCCACGGTCTGCAGGGCGCGCTCGAGCTCCTCGTCGTCGTGGACCTCGACGAGGACGTCGAGGTCGAGCTCGTGCGCGAGGCCGTGCAGGCCGGCGAGGTCGCGGTCCTCGAGCGCGGCGACGATCAGCAGGATCGCGTCGGCGCCGTGCACCGCCGACTCGACGACCTGGTAGGGGTCGACGAGGAAGTCCTTGCGCAGGATCGGCAGGCGGCTGACCGAGCGCGCGGCGAGCAGGTCGTCGAGCCCGCCGCCGAAGTGGCGCGTCTCGGTGAGCACCGAGAGTGCCGAGGCGCCGGCCTGCTCGTAGGCGCGCACGACCTCCGGCACGGTCGCTCCCGGGCGGATCTCGCCGGCGCTCGGCGAACGGCGCTTGAATTCGGCGATCACCGAGACGCCCGGCCGGCCGAGCGCCTCCTCGAACGGGCGCTCCGGCCCGCGTGCCTCGAGCCGGTGCTCGAGGTCCGCCAGCGGCACGTCGCGCCGACGCCGGGCGACGTCCTCGCGCGTGGCGTCGACGATGCGCTCCAGGAGGTTCACGCCGCGAGCTCCCGGCTCAGTGCCACGTAGCGCGCGAGCGCCTGCGCGGCGGCACCGCTGTCCACCGCCGTCGCGGCCGCCGCGACGCCCTCCGCGAGCGTGTCGGCGCGCCCGCCCGCGAGGATCGCCGCGCCGGCGTTCAGCAGCGCGATGTCACGCGGCGGACCGGGCTCGCCGGCGAGGATCGCGGACGTGATCGCGGCGTTCTCCTCGGGGGTGCCGCCGGCGATCGCGTCGGGGGCGGCACGCGTCAGCCCGACGTCCTCTGGTTCGACGACGTAGCGGCGCAGGGTGTCGGAGGCGACCTCCACGACGTGGGTCGGGCCGGACGTGCTGAGCTCGTCCAGGCCGTCGGCGCTGGACACTACCAGCGCCCGGTCGGTGCCCAGCCGCGCGAGCGCACCTGCCACGAGGTCGAGCGCGTCGGGGTCGGCGACGCCGACGAGCTGGCGCCGCGCGCCCGCCGGATTCGTGAGCGGGCCGAGCAGGTTGAACACGGTGCGCACCGCGAGCTCGCGCCGCACCGGGACGACGAACCGCGTGGCGGCGTGATGTGCCGGGGCGAACATGAAGCCGAAGCCGACCTCGTCGATCGCGCGCGCCTCGGCTGCAGGATCGAGGTCGAGCCGCGCCCCGAGCGCCTCGAGGACGTCGGCCGAGCCGCTGAGGCCCGTGGCGGAACGGTTGCCGTGCTTGGCGACGGCGCAGCCGGCGCCCGCGGCGATCAGCGCGGCGGTCGTCGAGATGTTGAACGTGCGCCGCCCGCCGCCCGTTCCCGCAGTGTCCACGAGGTCCTCACGCGCGGGGCGCACCGGCGTCGCGAACGCGCGCATCGCCTCAGCGAGGCCGGCGACCTCGTCGACGGTCTCCCCCTTCGTGCGCAGCGCGATCAGGAATCCCGCGATCTGCACCTCCGAGGCGCCGCCCTCCATGATGCGCGCGAGGACCGCGGCGGTCTGCTCGCGCGGGAGGTCGCGGCCGGAGGCGAGCGCGTCGATCGCCTCGGTCAGGAGCTCGTCGGCCATCAGTCGGCCGGTCCCTCGAGGAAGCTCTCGAGCATGAGCATCCCGCCGTCCGTGAGGACCGACTCGGGATGGAACTGCACGCCCTCGGCGGGCAGCTCGAGGTGGCGGATCGCCATGACGACGCCGCCCCCGGTCGCGGAGACCTCGAAGCAGTCCGGCACGTCCTGCGCGACGACGAGCGAGTGGTAGCGGCCCACGGTCAGCGGTGATTCGAGGCCGCGGAAGATCGTCCTGCCGTCGTGGCGGATCGTCGTGGTCTTCCCGTGCACCGGTTCGTGGCGGATGACGCGCCCGCCGAACGCCTGCGCGAGCGACTGGTGGCCCAGGCACACGCCGAGCGTCGGGATCCCGGCCTCGGGGAAGCGCCGCACGACCTCGAGCGAGATCCCCGCTTCGTTCGGCGTGCACGGTCCCGGCGAGACGACCACCCGATCGGGGCGCCGCGCGAGCAGCTCGTCGACGCCGGCGCGGTCGTTGCGCACGACCTCGAGATCCGCGCCGAGCTCCCCGAGGAACTGGACGAGGTTGTAGGTGAACGAGTCGTAGTTGTCGATCACCAGGACCCGCGGTGCGTCGGCCGTCGCGCTCACCACCAGTCCGCCTGCGTCGCGGCGAGCTCGATCGCGCCCTTCACCGCGCGCGCCTTGTTCACCGACTCCTCGTACTCGTAGTCGGGCTTGGCGTCCGCGACGGTGCCGCCGCCGGCCTGGATGTGCGCGCGCCCGTCCTTCAGCACGACCGTGCGGATGTGGATGCACGTGTCGAGGTCGCCGGTGTAGCCGAGATAGCCGATCGCGCCGCCGTAGCCGCCGCGCTTGACCGGCTCGAGCTCGTCGATGATCTGCATCGCACGGACCTTCGGCGCCCCGGACAGCGTCCCGGCGGGCAGGACGCTGCGCAGCGCGTCCATCGGGCCGATGCCCGCGCGCAGCGTCCCGGAGACCGACGAGACGATGTGCATGACGTGCGAGTAGGTCTCGACGGCCATGAAGCGTGTCCACCTGGACCGAGCCGTACTCGCACACCCGCCCGAGGTCGTTGCGCCCGAGATCCACGAGCATCACGTGCTCGGCGCGCTCCTTCTCGTCGCGCAGGAGCCCCGCGGCGATCACCGCGTCCTCCTCGGCGTCCGCGCCGCGCGGGCGGGTGCCGGCGATCGGGCGCGTGGAGACGTGGCGCCCGCTGACGGTCAGCAGCGGCTCGGGGCTCGCGCCGGCGACCTGGAAGTCGCGGAAGTCCAGGAAGTACATGTACGGGCTCGGGTTCACGACGCGCAGCCCGCGGTAGATCGAGAAGGGGTCCGCGTCCACGTCGGCCGACCAGCGCTGCGAGGGCACGACCTGGAAGGCGTCCCCGGCGTGCACGTACTCGATGATCCGCGCGACGATCGCCTCGAACTGCGGGCGCTCGAGGTTCGAGGTGAACGCCGGGACGGCGCGCGGAGCGCGGAGCGTGTCGGGCCGCGGCACGGGCCCGGCGAGCAGCGTGCGCGCCTTGAGGATCGTCGCGATCGCGTCCGCATGGGCCGCGTCGAGGTCGCCGCCGTCCTCCGCGAAGACGTTCACGAGAATCGTGATGGTGTGCTTGAGGTGGTCGAAGACGACGAGGACGTCGCTGAGCATCAGCGCCATGTCCGGCAGGCCGACCGGGTCGGGGTTCGGGTCGCCCAGCGGCTCGACCGTCCGCACGAGGTCGTAGCCGAAGTAGCCGACGAGCCCGCCGGAGAACGGCGGCAGGTCGGGCAGCGGCGCCTGGTTCCAGCGCCCGACCTCCTCGGCCGCCAGCGCGTACGGGTCGCCGGGGTCGCCGAGCGACCAGCGCAGGACCGACCGCGGGCGCACGCCGATGAAGCTGTAGCGCCCGACGCGCTGGCCCTGCTCGGCCGATTCGAGCAGGAACGCCGGGTGCTCGGGGTTGCGCCCGCGGAGCTTCAGGAACGCGCTGACCGGCGTCTCGCAGTCGTCGATGAACGTGTGGCGCAGCGGCACGAGGTTGTGGTCGCGTGCGAGGGCGCGCACCTCCGCCAGGGAGGGCTCGACGGGCAGCGGCACGGCGTCGGCGGAGGCGTCCATCAGCTGAGGGCGCAGAGTAGTGCGGGCGCGCTCACCGGCGCCGCTCGACGAGCTCGCGCTCGGCGTCCGCGAGCGTGCGCCCGCGGCTGTGGAGCAGCACCGTGAGGTGGTAGAGGACGTCGGCGGCCTCGCTGTCGACGCGCTGATCGGTCTCCTCCCGGGCCGCGCGGGCGACCTCCTCGGCCTCCTCCTCGACCTTCGCGCCGATCAGCGGCGGATCGTCGAGGAGCTCCACGGTGTAGGAGCCCTCCGGACGCTCGGCCGCGCGCGCCCGCAGCGTGCGCTCGAGGCCGGGGAGGGCCTCGTGCGGGGCCGGCGGCTCGAGGTCGCCGCTGAAGAAGCACGTGCGCTCGCCGGTGTGGCACGCCGGGCCCGCGGGCTCGACGAGCGCGAGCAGCGCGTCGCCGTCGCAGTCCACGCGCAGCGCGCGCACGCGCTGGACGTTCCCGGACGTCGCGCCCTTGTGCCACAGCTCGCCGCGCGAGCGGCTCCAGAGGTGCAGCTCGCCGCTCGCGCGCGTGCGGGCGAGCGCCTCCGCGTTCGCGTAGGCGAGCGTCAGGACCTCGCCGGTCGTCCAGTCCTGGATGACGACCGGCACGAGGCCGCGCTCGTCGAAGGCGATCTCCATGCGCGCCATTCTCGCAACGTGCGCGCGCCGCCGGTCAGGCGGCCTCGGCGAGCGCCCGTGCGGCGCGCCGTCCCGGCTCGGGGGCCGCAGCGGCGAATGCCGGGTCGGCCTGGCGCAGGTACCAGCCGAACGAGCGGTCGATGAGCCGCCGGCGGCCGACGACCCGGAGCACCGCCGTGAGCAGGCGCGGCGGCAGCGCCGGGATCAGCCGCTGCAGGGCGAGCGCGATCGCGAACGGGCGCCGGTGGGCGTTGTGGAAGCCGGCGTACGCGGCGAGCGCCTGCTCGCGGCTCTGGCGCCCCTCGAGCACGCTGCGCAGCTCGCGTCCGGCGGCCAGGCCGAAGTAGAACGCCGTGCGGATCCCCTCGCCGGAGAGCGGGAAGCAGTGGCCCGCGCTGTCGCCGACGAAGAACACGCCGTCCTCCGCGCCCGTGCGCAGCCGGTGTGGGAACCAGTTGCCCTGGTAGCGCACCGCATCGGCCTGCAGCCGCTCGGCGAGCGCGACGGTGGGCGCGCGCACGCGCCGGCGCGGATCGTAGGAGCCCACGCCGATCCGCGCCTCCGCCCCGGCGGGCACGCGCCAGCCGTAGCCGCGGCGCACGACGCCGCGCTCGATCCAGATCTCGAGCGCGTCGCCCGAGCCGTCATGGCCCGGGTGCACCTCGAGGCCACGCGACAGCGGGGCCTCGGGCGGCTGGTAGTGGGGACTCGAGAGCACCCGCCGCCAGCCGAGACCGTCCACGACCAGCGGGGCGCTGATCGCGCCGCGGTCGGTCAGCACCTCGAGGTCGCCGCCGGGCAGGCGCCGCCCGCGGCCCTCGACCTTCGCGGCGTCGAACCGCGCGCCGCCGGACTGCTCCCAGAGCAGCTCGCAGAGCGTGCGGTAGTCGAACGCCGACCACGACCACGGCAGGCGGTAGCGCACGACGCCGTGGGGCGTCGCGAAGGTCATGTGACGCAGCTCCTGGCGGATCGCGTCGTCGAGCCCCAACGCACGCAGCCACGGCGTCGGGCACGCGCAGGCCGACGTCTGGCGCTCGCCGATCTCGTAGCGGTCCACGACCAGGACGTCGGCGCCGGAGCCGGCGAGCTCGCGCGCGACCGTGAGCCCGGCGAACGAGGCGCCGCAGATCAGCACGTCCACCCGGGTCCCGTCGAGCGACGTGCGCTCGGCGCCGCGCTTCGTCGCGCGGACCGTCACGGCGCGAGCGCTCCGGCGACCGCCCGCGCCGCCTCCCACGGGCGCAGGCCGGCGGTCCGGGTCACGACGTCGTACTCCTGACGCTCGACGCGGTCCAGCACGCGGGTGTAGACCCCGGCGGCCACCCGGACCCCCGGGCGCACGGCGGCGGGGAGCGCGCCGGCGATCGCATCGGTGTCGCGGAACAGCTCGCGCGCACGGGCGACCTGCTGGGCGACGTGCTCGCGCAGACGATGCGTCGCGGCGCGGCGCCGCAGGTCCTCCTCGTGGAGGCCCGGCAGGTACACGCGGCCCAGGCGCCAGTCCTCCTGGACGTCGCGGATCAGGTTCGTGAGCTGGAAGGCCACCCCGAGCCGCGAGAGCGGCGCGCCGGCCGCGTCCGGCGCGCCGAGCAGCGGCGCCATGATCAGGCCGACCGTCGCCGTGCCGTCCATGTAGCGCTCGAGCTGCTCCTGGCTGTGCATGCGCACCGGCTCGTCGCAGTCGGCGCGCATCGAGTCCATGTAGCGCCCGAGGTGCTCGAGCGGCATGTCGTGGCGCGGGCCGGCGTCGACGAGCGCGGCGATCACCGGGTGCCCCGAGCCGCCGCGCGCCAGCCCCGCCTCGAGCTCGGACTGCCAGGCGTCGAGCAGCGCCCGGCGCTCGCCGTTGCGCCGCGTGTCGTCGGCGATGTCGTCGGCACCGCGCACGAAGCCGTAGAGCGCGTGCACCGCGGGGCGGCGCTCGCGCGGCAGGCACCGGACCGCCCAGTAGTACGTGGGGTCGCGGCGCCGCTGCATGCGCGCACAGGCACGGTACGCCTCGCGCACCTCATGATCGGCGGTGGGACCCACGTTCCCCTCTACGGTACGGGTCGCGGCATGGCACAACAACCCTCAGTGCTCGAACGCGAGCTCGTCGTCGTCACGGGCAAGGGCGGCGTCGGCAAGACGACCGTCGCGGCGGCGCTCGCGCTCGTCGCGGCACGCGCCGGCCGCCGGACGATCGTCTGCGAGGTCTCCGGCCAGCGCCGCGTTCCGGCGCTGCTCGGCCATCCGGCGGCCGGGGCGCCCGGCACCGAGGAGGAGGTCGGCCCGCGGCTGTGGACGACGACGGTCGACCCCGAGGGCGCGCTCGCGGAGTGGGCGGGCCGCCTCGTGCGCCCGCGGGCGCTCGTCGAGCTCGCGGTGCGCTCGCGCGCGTTCTCGGGGTTCGTCGCAGCGGCCCCCGGCGCCCGCGAGCTCGTGACGGTGACGAAGGCCTGGGAGCTCGGCGGCGAGCGCCGCTGGCTGCCGGGCGCACGCGGCTACGACCTGGTCGTGCTCGACGCGCCGGCCTCGGGCCACGGCCTCGGGCTGCTGCGCACCCCGCACACCTTCGCCGAGATCGCGCGCGTCGGCCCGATCGCCTCGCAGGCGCGGCTCGTGAGCGAGCTGCTCGAGGACCCGGCGCGCTGCGCGGTCGTCACCGTCGCCACCGCCGAGGAGACGCCGGTCAACGAGACGCTCGAACTGCAGGATCGCCTCGAGGAGCAGCTCGGCCACGGGCCGCGCGCGATCGTCGTGAACGCGGTGCTGCGCGACCCGCTCACACGAAGCGACCTCGCGGCGGTGTCGGACGCGGGCGGTGCCGTGCCGCAGGTCGTCGGAACCGCGCTGCGCACCCGGCACGAACGCGCGGCGCTCCAGGCCGCGCAGCTGCGGCGCCTGCGCCGCGGGGCGCGCGCACCGGTCATCACGCTGCCGTTCCTGGCCGCGCACGGCATCGGCCCGGACGAGACGCAGGCGCTCGCCGACGAGCTCGGCCGGCGCCTGGGCTGAGGCGCCCCTACTCGATCCCGAGCCGGTCGAGCAGCCGGTCGTCGCCGCGCCAGCCGCGCCGCACGCGCACCGAGAGCTCCAGGTGGACCTTCACGCCGAGTTCGCGCTCGAGCTCCTTGCGGGCCGCCGTGCCGACCTGCTTGATCATCGTCCCGCCCTTCCCGATCAGGATGCCCTTCTGCGAGTCGGTCTCGACCCAGACGCGGGCACGGACGATCGCGAGGTCCTCGCGCGGGAACTCGAGGTCCTCGATCATCACCTCGACCGAGTGCGGCACCTCCTGGAAGGTGCGCCGCAGCACCTGCTCGCGGACGAGCTCGGCGAGCAGCATCTCGGGGGTCTGGTCCGAGCGGTCCTCGGAGCCGAACAGGAACGGGCTCGCGGGCATCAGCGCCGAGAGGTGCTCGACGAGCGCCGTGATCCCCTCGCCCGTGCGCGCGCTGACCGGGAACAGGTGCTCGGTGAGCTCGAGCGCCTCGCCCGCCAGCAGCAGCTCGACGAGCTTCGCCGGCTTCAGGCGGTCGATCTTGTTCACGGCGATCACGACCGGCACGGAGGACCCGCGCAGGACGCTCGCGATGAACCGGTCGCCGGGGCCGACGCCCTCCTGCCCGTTGAGGACGAGCAGCGCGGCGTCGCTGTCCTTGAGCTCGAGCTCGACGCGCCGCTGCATCCGCCGGGTCAGCTCGTCGCGCGGGCGCTGGACTCCGGGGAGGTCGACGAGCACGAGCTGCGTGTCCCCGGCGGTGGCGACGCCGCGGATCGCGCGGCGGGTCGTCTGCGGCTTGTCCGAGACGATCGCGACCTTGCGCCCGACGACGGCGTTCACGAGCGTGGACTTGCCGACGTTCGGCCGCCCCGCCAGGGCCACGAAACCGGCCCGCGTGAGCGTCGCGTCGCTCACCAGCTCAGGATCTCGGCCTGCAGGGCGAGCATCTCGCCCTCGTCGGTCTCGTGGTCCATCCCGACGAGGTGCAGCGCGCCGTGCACGATCGCCTCGCGCAGGTCGGTCGTGTGCTCGGGGCAGATCACGATGTCGCCGAGCTCGCGTTCCTCGGGCGGCAGGCCCGTCGCACCGGCCTCGTCCACGGGGAACGACAGCACGTCCGTCGGGCCCGCCGCGCCGCGGTGCTGGGCGTTCAGCGCGGTGATCCGGTCCGGCGCGACGTACTCGACGGCGACGTGCCCGTCCTCGACCCCCGCCGAGGCGAACGCGAACGCGAGCAGGCGCTCGACCTCGGGCTGCGCGGGCGCGCCGGGGGCGTGCTCCTCGCCGATGACATCGACGTCCAGCATCCGCCGTCAGGCTCGGCGGCGATCGCGGTCCGCGGCGTGCAGCTCGGGCGCCTGGCGCTCGGCGAACGACCCGTAGGCCTCGACGATCTTCTGCACGAGCCGGTGGCGCACGACGTCCTCGCCGCCGAAGCGCACGAAGTCCACGCCGTCGACCGCACCGAGGATCTCGCTGACGACGACGAGGCCCGAGGTCTGCTCGCGCGGCAGGTCGATCTGCGTGATGTCGCCGGTGATGACCATCTTCGAGCCGAACCCCAGGCGCGTGAGGAACATCTTCATCTGCTCGGGGCTCGTGTTCTGGGCCTCGTCGAGGATCACGAACGAGTCGTTCAGCGTGCGCCCGCGCATGAACGCGAGCGGCGCGACCTCGATGACCCCGCGCTCGAGGTGCCCGGAGACCTTCTCCGGGTCCATCATGTCGTTCAGCGCGTCGAACAGCGGGCGCAGGTAGGGGTCGATCTTGGCCATCAGGTCGCCGGGGAGGAACCCGAGCCGCTCGCCGGCCTCGACCGCCGGGCGCGTGAGGATGATCCGGTTGACCTCGCGCCGTGCGAGCGCCGCAGCGGCCATCGCGACGGCCAGGAACGTCTTGCCGGTGCCCGCCGGCCCGATCCCGAACGTCACGGTGTTGCCCCGGATCGAGTCCACGTAGCGCTTCTGATTGACGGTCTTCGGAGCGACCTTGCGCGCACGGTGGCGCCAGACCACGTCCTCGAGGATGTCGGCGGGCGACGTGTGGCGGTCGAGCGCGCCGGTCACCGCGGCGATCGTGCCCTCGCCGATCTCGTGGCCCTGCTCGACGAGGTCGGCGAGCTCGCGGACGACCACGGCAGCGCCGGCGACCGCCTCGGCCTCGCCGTCGAGCGTCACGAGGTTCCCGCGCAGGAACAGGTCGCACGCGACGTGCTCCTCGAGCTGGCGCAGCACGGTGTCCCCGGTGCCCGAGAGCGCCGAGGCCGTCTCGTTGTCGAGCTCGATCGTCCGTCGCATCAGCTGCGCAGCGCCTCCTGGACGAGCGCCGCGACGCGCTTGCCGTCCGCGCGCCCGTCGACCGCCGTCATCGTGGCCTTCATGACCTGTCCCATGTCCTTCGGCGAGCTCGCGCCCGTCTCGGCGATCGCGCCCGCCACGATGCCCTGCAGCTGCTCGTCGGAGAGCTCCGCCGGCAGGTACCCGCTGATGAGCACCGCCTCGGACTCCTCGGCGTCGGCGAGCTCCGGCCTGCCCCCGTCGCGGAATGCCCCGGCCGCCTCGAGGCGGCGCTTGCGCTCACGGCGCAGCACGGCCAGCTCGTCGCCCGTGCCCTCCTTGGCGTCCTTCTGGAGTTCGGAGAGCACGAGGCGCAGGGTGCCGACGCGGTCCTTCTCCCCCGCCTTCATCGCGGCGGTGAGGTCCTGCCTCACGGTGTCGGTCACCGACATGTGCCACCACTATAGGTGGGTGCGCGGCGGTGTCCGGAAGGCGGGCCGCGCGGGCCCGCCCGTCACTTCCCGGCGTTCGACGAGACGTACTGCGCGACCGCCTGGATCTCCTCGGTGCTGAGGACGCCCTTGAACGCGGGCATCGGGCCGCCGCCGGCGTTCACCTGGGCCACGACGCGCGCCTCGTCGGGCTGCAGATCGTCGAGGTTCGGGCCGACCTGACCGGTCGCGTCGGCCGCCTTCAGCGTGTGGCAGCTCGCACAGTTCGCGGCGAAGACGGCCTCGCCGTCCGCCGCTGCCGACTGCGTGGAGTCCGCGGTCGTCGTCGCCTCGGTCGTCGCTGCCGGCGCCGGGGTCGTGGCGCCCGCGCCGGCGGTGCCGGTCGAGCCACCGTCGTCGCTCCCGCACGCGGCCAGTCCGCCCGTCGCCAGCGCGGCGGTCAGCAGCGCGGCGAGCGTCGTGGTGCGGCTGCGCGTGATCCTCATCGTGATTCCCTTCGACGTTCGGCGGAACGCTCCTGCGCGCTCTCGCGCCACCCTACGTGGGCGGTTGCGGCGCCGCAACATCCCCGTCGGCGGCGGGCGCCGCGGCGTTCGCGCCGCCCGGCGCCCCGTCGCGCCGCTCGACCTCGGCGAGCGACGGCGGGTGTCCGAGGCGCCCGAGCTCCGAGGCGTCGCGCCCGAAGAGGAGCTGGACGTTCCAGTCGATCAGCAGGCGTGCCTTGCGCTTGAGCCCCGGCATCATCAGGAGGTGGTAGCTGCGGGCCAGGAACCAGGCGGGCAACCCGCGCCATCTGATGCCCATCGTGCTGGCGACCGCGTCGCTCTTCCCCAAGTCCACGAACACGCCGCGCGAGCGGTAGCGGAACGGCTGCACCGCGCCGCGGCCGATCGACGCCGCGACGTTGCGGGCCACGAGGCGCCCCTGGCGGATCGCGTGCTGGGCGGTCGGCGGGCACGGGTTCCCGCGGCGTGCCGGGTCGTCCACCGCGGCGGCGTCGCCGATCGCCCAGACGTTCTCGTGACCGGGCACCCGCAGCGTCCGCTCGGTCCGGATGCGCCCGGTCTCGTCGAGCGGCAGGCCGAGGTCGGCGATCACCGACGTCGGCCGCACGCCGGCGGTCCACACGAGGGTGCGCGTGGGCACGACCTCGCCGTCGGAGAGCCGCACGCTGCGTGCCGTGACCTCCTGGAGTGTGGTTCCCGTCCGGATCTCGATGCCGCGCGAGCGCAGCTCGCGCGTGGCGAACTCCGCGAGCGACGGGGAGATCTCCGGCATCACCCGGTCGCGCGCCTCCACGAGGATCCAGCGCATCCCCTCGGTGCGGCAGCGCGGGTAGAGCTCGATCTCGTCGGCGGCGAAGTCCTGGAGCTCGGCGAGTCCTTCGAGCCCGGCGTAGCCCGCGCCGACGAACACATACGTGAGCCACGCGCGGCGCTCGTCGCGGTCCTCGACCGACTCGGCGATCTCGAGCGTCCGCAGGACACCGTTGCGCAGCGCGATCGCCTCCGCGAGCGTCTTGAAGCCGACGCCGTGCTCGGCGAGCCCGGGGATCGGCAGCACGCGCGAGACCGATCCGAGCGCGACGATCAGCTGGTCGTAGCGCAGCCGGTCGCGTTCGCCGTCGGCGCGCGCGAGCGTCAGCGTGCGCGTCGCGGGGTCGGCAGCGGTCACGCGGCCGACGCGCAGGTCGGTGCGGCGCAGCTCCTCGCGCAACGGCACGACGACGTGACGCGGCTCGAGCGTCCCAGCCGCGGCACCCGGCAGCAACGGCGTGTAGAGCATGAAGTTGTCGTCGCTGACGAGCGTCACGCGCGCACTCTGCGCAGGCAGCAGGCGCTCGAGCGTGCGGGCGGCGTAGAAGCCGCCGAATCCCCCGCCGGCGATCACGACGTTCCAGGCCATGGCGACGAGGCTAGCTGCCACACTCGGGCGATGGCCACCGCGCTCGCCACGCGCAACCAGCTGCAGCTCGCGCGCTGGGCGAAGGCGCTGAGCTGGGCGAGCCTCCTGTGGGTCACCGCCGAGGGCGTGCTGGGCCTGGGCGCGGGCGTCGCGGCCGGCTCGATCGCGCTGATCGGGTGGGGTCTGGGCTCGGCGATCGAGGGGCTCGCCTCGGTCGTCGTGATCTGGCGCTTCAGCGGAGGGCGCACGTTCTCGCAGGCGGCCGAGCGGCACGCCCAGCGGATCGTCGCGATCTCGTTCTTCCTGCTCGCGCCCTACCTCGCGATCGAGGCCGTCCACCGCCTCGCGACGGGCGAGCAGCCCGACGCCAGCACGCTCGGCATCCTCGTCACAGCGAGCGCCGTCGTGCTGATGCCGCTGCTCGGGGTCGCCAAGGAGCGGATCGGCCGTGCGCTCGGCTCACGCGCGACACAGGGTGAGGGCCGCCAGAACCTGCTCTGCGCTGCGCAGGCGGCGGCGGTGCTCGCCGGGCTCGTCGCGACCGCGGCGTTCGGGGCATGGTGGCTCGACCCGATCGCGGCGCTCGTCGTTGCGGGCATCGCCGTCCGCGAGGGGCGCGATGCCTGGCGCGGCGACGCCTGCGGCTGCGCCCGGTGATCAGGCGCCGACCGGCGCCCCCGACGGCTGCAGCACGCGCTGCAGGAACGCGACCTGGTCGCCGACGGCGCGCTCGAAGTCCATCCCGGTGTAGATGTCGAAGTGGCCGATCGGGTAGCGGACGAGCGCGCCGCGCGGGGCGAGCTCGGCGAGCCGCACCGCCGCACCGGGTGGGGTCGTCGCGTCGAGGTCGCAGACGCACACGAGCAGCGGGCAGGCGACCTGCGGAGCGCTGCGCACCGGGCGAAACGATCCGACCTGCAGCATGATCCGGGCTGCGACCGCGTTCCTCCAGCGCGACTGCGCGCCGACGATCGCCCGGAACCCCGGCTCGGCCTCCGCCGCGGTCATCACGGCGTAGCCGCCGGGCGCGGCGACCGCCGGGAGCGTGCGCGGCGGGCGGCCGAACGCCGCGCCGATCAGGTCGGCGAGCCCGTCGAGCGTGCCGCGCAGCGCGGTCCGCGGAGCGACGTTGCGCAGCTGCGCCAGGCCGTCGGCGAACGGGGCCTGGGCGATCGCCGCGGCGATCTGGTGGTCGCGTGCGGCGACCTGCACGACGTGCCCGCCGGAGAACGACGAGCCGAACAGCGCGATGCGCGCCGGATCGACCCACGGCAGGCGCGCCGCGAAGCGCACGGCGTTCGCGAAGTCCTCCTGCTGGCCGCGCACGTCGACGACCTGGCGCACAGCGCCGCCGCTGTCGCCGAAGCCGCGATAGTCGAACAGCACGACGCCGAGGCCCGCCTCGGCGAAGCGCTCGGCGTAGGGCTCGAGCCCGTCGCGCCGGGTGGCGCTGAACCCGTGGGCCATCACGACGCACGGCACGCGCTCGCCGGCGGCGGCGGCCGTGGGGCGGTACACCCAGGCGGCGAGCTCGTCGCCGCCGGAGGGCACGGTCACGTCCTCGCGCAGGTGGCTCATGTCGCGGACGCTACCGCGCCCGCCGACGCGCCCGCGGGCACCCCGAGGCCGGCGGTGATCGTCGCGATCAGTCGCTCGAACGACGCGTCCGCGTCCACGGCGAGCGCGAAGTCCCCGGCGGCCTGCAGCTCGACGAAGCCGTGCAGGGCGCTGCGCAGCCCGCGCACCGCATGGACGGCGTCCTCATACGGAAGGTCCCAGGCGCGCAGGGCGTCGAACAGCACCTCCAGCGTCCGCTCGGCCGCGGAGCGAAAGGCGGTGTCGGTGCTCGTGGCGCGCCCGACGGTCGCCCGGTAGGCGCCCGGGTGCTCGCGCGCGACGTCGCGGTAGGCGTGCGCCATGGCACGCAGCGCGTCCGCCCCCGAGCGCCCGACGCCGGCGGCGCCCAGGGCGTCGGCGAGCTGCTCCAGCGCGCGCGTGGCGACGGCGATCCGCAGGCCCTCGTGGCCGTCCACGTGGTTGTAGAGCGACGGCGCGCGCACGCCGAGCTCGCGCGCCACGCGGGCGAGCGTCATCGCCTCGAGCCCTTCGGCGTCCGCGATCGCCGTCGCGACGGCGACGACCTGCGCGCTGTCCAGGCCCCGGCGGGCCATCAGGCGGCCTTCGCGATCGCGGCGTCCATCGCAGCCGTGGGCGCCGCGACGATCCGCCCGTGCCCGGGTGCCAGGCGCGTGGGGTCGAGCGCGCGCAGCCGGCGCGCGGACTCGAGCTCGGTCGCCCGGCTCCACGTCGCGAGCGCCGGAAGCGGGAAGCGCGGGTTGACCTTCGCGCTCGTGGCCACGCCCCCGAGCGTCGAGAAGGCGTCGCCGCAGAGGAGCGTTCCGTCACGCGTGTCGAGGAACGCGATGTGGCCCGGCGTGTGGCCGGGAGCCGCGACGACCTCGAGCGAGCCGACGCGCTCGCCGGCTTCGAGCAGGCGCGTCGGCTTCGTGCGCGCGCCGGGGAACGAGCCGCGCAGCTTCGCCGGGTCCTCGCCGGGGTCGAGGCTGCGATCCTTGTCGAGCAGCCGCGCCTCGCGCGCCCCGATCAGCACCTCCGCGTCCGGGAGCGCCCGTGCGAGCGCGTCGAGCGATCCGATGTGGTCGCCGTGCGCGTGGGTCAGGGCGACGCGCACGATCGGTGCGCCGGTCTGCTCGGCGGCGCGCAGGATCGTCTTGGCGGAACCGGGCATCGTCGTGTCGACGAGCGTCAGGCCGTCGTCCTCGTGGACGAGGTAGGCGTTCATGCTCCGCAGGCGGGTGACCTGGGTGAGCCGGTCGGCGGGCATCTCAGTCCTCGATTCGGTTGAGCTACTGAACATAGGTTTAAAACTACTTTGCGTAGTTTGGCATGTCAAGGCGGCGATCCGGGCGGGGCCGGGCGGCGTACCTGACGCATGGACCTCGACGGGAAGATCGTCCTGCTGACCGGCGCCTCGAGCGGGATCGGCGCGGCGACCGCGGCGCTGCTCGCCGACCGCGGAGCGCGCGTCGCCGGCGCGGCGCGCCGTGGCGACCTGCTCACCGCACCCCCGCTCGCCTCGCGCCACGTCGTCGACCTCGCCGATCCGGCCGACGCGCTGCGGCTCGCCGACGACGTCGAGGCCCGCCATGGGCGCGTGGACGTGCTCGTGAACAACGCCGCCGTGCGGATCGACGGCACGATCGCCGAGATCGGGCTCGAGGACCTCGACCGCAGCTTCCAGGTGAACGCGCTCACGCCGTTCGTGCTCGCCGGGCGCCTGGCACCGGGCATGGCTGAGCGCGGCGCCGGTGTCATCGCGAACGTCGTGGCCCCGAAGGTGAGCGCCGGGCGCCGCGGGATGGGTGCCTACGCGGCGTCGAAGGCGGCGCTCGAGTCGCTCACCGCGACGCTGCGCCAGGAGGTCGGCGGCGCGAAGGGCATCGCGGTCTTCGCCTTCGACCCGGGCTGGGTGCACACCGGCCTCGCCCCCGACGGCCCGGACGAGCCGGCCGCCGCGGCCGCCCGCCTCGTCGGCCATCTCGAGACGGCGCGCTCGAGCCGCGAGATCCTCAGCTGACGAGCAGCAGGGCCGCCCACTCCCCGCCCCCGCGCCGGTCGGCCTCGCGCAGCCCCATCGACGCGGCGAACGCCGCCGCCACCTCGTCCGCCTCGTGCGCGAGCAGCCCGCTCACGATCAGCGCATCCGGCACGAGCCCACCCTCGAACCCGTCTGTGGCGAGCGTCAGGAGCAGCGGGCGCAGGAGGTTCGCGAGCACGGTCGGCGCGCCGGGGGCGGGCCCGTCGTGGAGCAGGTCGAACGGCCGCGCGCGCACCGTGACGCCGTTGACGGCGGCGTTCGCCTCGGTCGCCGCCACGCTCTCGAGCTCGTGGTCGAGCCCCAGCACCGGCGCCCACCCGCGGCGCGCCGCGGCGATCGCGAGCACACCCGAGCCGCAGCCGACGTCCACGCACCCACCGCCGGGCTCGAGCTCGAGCAGCAGCTCGAGGCACAGCCGGGTCGTGTCGTGGGCGCCGGTCCCGAACGCCTGCCCGGGGTCGATGACGAGGTCCTCGACTGCCGGATCGCCGGGGTCGTCCTCCCACGGCGGGCGCACGCGCAGGCCGCGGCCCCCGCGCGCCGGCGCGGCGATCACCACGGGCCGGTGGAAGGCCCTCCAGCGCTCGTGCCAGTCGTCGGCGATCTCCTCGGTCAGGACCTCGACGAGCGCGCCCCCCGCCGCGGCGCGCAGCTCCGGCAGCGCCGGGATCTCCCCGGGCGGGCCGTAGACCGCGTACTCGATGATGCCGCCGTCGAGCTCGCGCTCCTCGACGCCGGACGGCGCGAGCTCGAGCAGCTCGACGAGCACGACCTCGGCGTCGGCGCGGCGCACGCGCAGCGCGAGCCGGATCATCGGTGGAACAGACGGCGCAGCTTCGCGCCGATGCCCTCGGGCGCCGCGAGGTTCTCGGGCGTCAGCGAGTCCGACAGGCGCTGGACGAGCTCGCGCTGCTCGGCGGTCAGCCGTCGGGGGATCAGCACGTTCACGACGACCCGCAGGTCACCGCGCCGTTCGGGGCGGCGCAGGTGCGGCATCCCGAGCCCCTTGAGCGTCAGGACCTCGCCGGGCTGGGTCGCGGCCGGAACGACGACCTCGGTGTCACCGTCGAGCGACGGCGCCGGGAGCGTTGCGCCGAGCGCCGCCTGCGGGGCGGGGACGTCGAGCACCGTGACCAGGTCGTCGCCGTCGCGCAGCAGCCGCTCGTCGGGCGCGACGTGGACCTGGACGTAGAGGTCGCCGGCCGGGCCGCCGTGCTCGCCCGCGTGCCCGCGGCCGGCGATCCGGATGCGCTGCCCGTCGGCGATGCCCGCAGGGACCTCGACCTGCAGCGTGCGCGGCGCCACGACGCGCCCACGCCCGTCGCAGGCCTCGCACGGCGTCTCGGGGATCCGCCCCTCGCCATGGCACGCATCGCAGGCGGCGCTGCGCACGACCTGGCCGAACGGGGAGCGCGTGACGACCTGCAGGACACCCGAGCCGCCGCAGCGCTCGCACGCGCGGACCTCGGTGCCGGGCTCGGCGCCCTCGCCGGAGCAGCGCTCGCAGACGTCCACGGCCTCGAACGTCACCTCCTCGGTCGTGCCGCTCGCCGCCTGGCCGAGCGTGATCTCCAGGCCGAGGATCGCGTCGTCCCCCTGGATCGGACCGCCGTGGGCACCGCCGAAGCCGCCCGCGAAGGCCGAGCCGAAGAACGCCTCGAAGAGGTCGCCGATCGAGCCGAACCCCTCGAAGTTCGGCCGCATCCCGCCGCTGCGCAGGCCCTCGTGGCCGTAGCGGTCGAAGATCTCCCGCCGCCGGGGATCCGAGAGGATCTCGTAGGCCTCGGCGGCCTCCTTGAACTTGTTCTCCGCGTCCGGGTCGTGCGCGTTGACATCCGGGTGCAGCTCACGGGCGAGCCGGCGGAAGGACTTCTTGATCGCGACCTCGTCGGCGTCCCGCGGGACGCCGAGCACCTCGTACGGGTCGCGCGGCAGGGTGCTCGACATGAGGCTCCGAGGCTAGTGGCTCGAGCCCTCGTAGACGTCCTCGACGTAGCGCGAGAGCTGCGCCGCCGCCTCGCGGACGGTGGCGATCGTCCGCCCGTAGTCCATCCGCACCGGCCCGATCACC
This sequence comes from uncultured Actinomycetes bacterium, assembly GCA_963787935.1. Lineage (GTDB taxonomy): Bacteria > Actinomycetota > Thermoleophilia > Solirubrobacterales > Solirubrobacteraceae > F1-60-MAGs163. The sequence goes on from CAWBEV010000005.1 coordinate 136,153, forward strand.
GAGACGGTGCCGAGCTTGCGCGAGGGCAGCCCGTAGCCGGCGGCGACGAGCGCCAGCGACTGCAGCGCGGGGAGCTCGTTCTCGCTCCCGATGCGCACGAGAACGTCGCGCTCGCCGAGCGCCATGCGCAGGACGCCGAGCAGCGCGACCCGCCGCTCGAGGGCGGTCAGCAGCTCATTGATCTGCGCGAGGTCCTGCAGGCGGTCGGCGCCGAGCAGGCGCGCAGCGCCCTCGACGTAGAGCGTGTCCTCGGCGGTCGAGGAGAGCTCGGCGAACGCCGGCGACAGCGCGTGCAGGAACCGCTGCTCGGTGACGCCGAGCGACGGGTCGGTGAGGCGGCTGTGGAGCATCCGCGCGCCGAGCCCGAGCCCCACCAGCCGCTCGTTGAGGTACTCGCCGGCCCACGAGACGAGCCCCGGGTCCACCGGAGTCTCGAACGTGACCATGCGCTTCGAGACGCCGCCCGTCGAGGTGATCACGACGACCATCGCGACCTGCGGCTGCAGCAGCAGCACCTCGACGCGCCAGATCGTCGCCGTGTCCACCGGCGGCGCCGACACGATCGCCAGGAGGTTCGTGACCTGCGCGAGCGTCTCGCTCGTCGCGCGCATCGCCTCGTCGACCTCGCGTCGCACCAGCGGCAGGGCGAGCTCGGCACGGCGGCGCGCCGGCAGCAGGCGGTCGACGTAGAAGCGCCGCCCCGCGTCGGTCGGGATCCGCCCTGCCGACGTGTGCGGGTGCGCCAGCAGGCCCTGCTCCTCGAGGATCGCGAGCTCGTGGCGGATCGTCGAGGGCCCGCAGTCGAGCTCGGTGTCGGTCGCGAGCGTCTTGGAGCCGACCGGCTGACCGGTCTCGTGATGCGCCTCCACCACCTTGCGGAGGATCAGCGCTTGCCGCGGCGTGAGCACCCGGCCGATGGTACCGGCGCCCCGCCGCGCTCAGGACGACGCCGCGGGTGCGATCCCGGCACGGTGCTCGCGGGGCGATCGGATCAGACGATGATCGCGACGGCGCCGCCGTCAGCCGACCAGGCCGCGCCCGTGACCGTGCTCGCCCGCGCCGAGCAGAGAAAGACGATCACGTCGGCGATCTCCCCCGGCTCGGCGAAGCGCCCCAGGGGCACCTTCGCCTCCTGGATCGCGATCGCCTCCTCGCGGCTCACGCCGCGCGCGGCCGCCGTCTGCTCGGCCATCCCGCCCGGGGCCATCCACAGCTCGCTCGCGACCGGCCCGGGCGTCACGGCGTTCACGAGCACGCCGTCGGCCGCGTAGGCGTCCGCGAACACCCGCGAGAGCGAGAGCTGCGCGGCCTTCGTGACGCTGTAGGCGGCGTTCGTCAGCGACGGGCGCTTGCCCGCCGAGGAGCAGACGTTCACGATCCGCCCCCCGCCGCGCTCGGCCATCAGCGGCGCGGCCGCGCGCATGAGCCGCATCGGCGCGAGCACGTGCAGCGCGTACTGCGCGAGCCAATCCTCGTCGGTGAGCTCGTCGAGCGACCGCGACCAGCTCGTGCCCGCGTTGTTGACGAGCACGTCGCAGCCGCCCATCTGCTCGACGGCGTCGGCGATGATCTCCGCGTCGGCCTCGGGGTGGGTGACGTCGCAGGCGAGCCATTCGGCCTGCGGCCCGCAGGCCTCGGCCGCCGCCCGGACCTCGTCCTCCCCGCGCGCGACGAGCAGGACACGCGCGCCCTCGGCGCTCAGACGCTCGGCGGTCGCACGGCCGATGCCGCGCGAGGCGCCCGTGACGACGCAGATCTTCCCCTCGAGTCCCAGGTCCATCGCGTCATCATCGCGCCTCGCCGCGGCGGCGTGCGCGAGGATCCGCCGATGCGCACCCACACCGCCTACCTCACCTTCGCGACCGAGCGGCGCCGCGAGTTCGTGCGGATCACCGACGAGGTCCAGGAGGCCGTCGACGACTCGGGGATCAGCGAGGGGATGATCCTCGTGAGCGCGATGCACATCACCGCGGGCGTCTGGGTCAACGACGACGAGCCGGGGATCCTCGAGGACACGCTCGAGTGGCTCGACAAGCTCGCGCCGCCCTCCTGGAGGCCCGCGGCGAACGAGACCGCGCGCGAGCTCGGGCCGGACCCCGGGGACTTCCGCCACCACCGCGGCGGCGAGGACAACGGGGACGCCCACCTCAAGAACCTGCTCGTCCACCACCAGGTGGTCCTGCCGATCACCGGCGGTCGCCTCGACCTCGGTCCCTGGCAGGCGATCTTCTACTGCGAGTTCGACGGCGGGCGGCCGAAGCGGCTCGTGCTCAAGGCGCTCGGCACGTGACGTCGCGGGCGCGGCGCTGAGCGCGCTCCCGCGGTCACTTGTCGCCCAGTTCGAGCACCGCGAGGAACGCCTCCTGCGGCACCTCGATGCGGCCCACCTGCTTCATGCGCTTCTTGCCCTCCTTCTGCTTCTCGAGGAGCTTGCGCTTGCGTGAGATGTCGCCGCCGTAGCACTTGGCGATCACGTCCTTGCGGAACGCCTTCACCGTCTCGCGCGCGACGATGTGCGAGCCGATCGCCGCCTGGATCGGGACGTCGTACTGCTGGCGCGGGATCTTCTCGCGCAGCTTCTCGGTGAGGGTGCGCCCGATCGCGTAGGCCTTGTCGCGGTGCACGAGCATCGAGAGCGCGTCGACCGGCTCGCCGGCGAGCAGCACGTCGAGCTTCACGAGGTCCGACGCCTGCATTTCGCTGAGCTCGTAGTCGAGCGACGCGTAGCCGCGCGTGCGCGACTTGAGCTGGTCGAAGAAGTCGAGCACGATCTCGGCCAGCGGCAGGTCGTAGGTGAGCTGCACGCGCTCGGAGGAGAGGTAGTGCATGCCGGCGTGCTCGCCGCGCTTCTCCTGGCAGAGCTCCATGATCGGCCCGACGTACTCGGTCGGCGAGAGGATGCTCGCGCGGATCATCGGCTCGCGGATCTCCGTGACGCGCGCCGGGTCCGGGAAGTCCGAGGGGTTGTGGACCTCGAGCTCCTCGCCGTTGGTCAGCGTCAGCTCGAATCCGACCGACGGCATCGTCGCCAGCAGGTTCAGGTCGTACTCGCGCTCGAGCCGCTCGCGCACGATGTCCATGTGCAGCAGCCCGAGGAAGCCGCAGCGGAAGCCGAAGCCGAGCGCGTCGGAGGTCTCCGGCTCCCACGTGAGCGCCGCGTCGTTCAGCGTGAGCTTCTCGAGCGCGTCGCGCAGGTCCGGGTACTGGTCGGCGTCGATCGGGAAGATGCCGCAGAAGACCATCGGCTTGACGTCGCGGTAGCCGGGCAGCGCCTCGCTCGCCCCGCCGGCCTTCGTCGTGAGCGTGTCGCCGACGCGCAGGCGCGTGACGTCCTTGATGCCCGTGATGACGTACCCGACCTCGCCCGCGCGCAGCTCCGCGACGGGCGTCTGCGCCGGCGTGAAGAACCCGATGTCGTCGATGTCGGCCTCGGTCCCCGCGGCCATCGCGCGGATCGCCTCGCCCTTGCGGAACACGCCGTCGACGACGCGGATGTAGGCGATCACGCCGCGGTACTGGTCGAACTCCGAGTCGAAGATCAGCGCGCGCGGCGGGTGCGTCCGGGTCTCCGGCGGGCGGCGGAACGCGCGCGACGAGCTCCTCGAGGACCTCCTCGACGCCCTGCCCCGTCTTGCCGGAGATGATCCGGATCCCCTCGGCGGGCTCCCCGAGCAGCTCCGCGACCTCGGCGCCGACCCGCTCGGGCTCGGCGCCCGGGAGGTCGATCTTGTTCAGGCACGGGATCAGCTCGAGGCCCGAGTCGATCGCGAGGTACGTGTTCGCCAGCGTCTGCGCCTCGACGCCCTGCGAGGCGTCCACGACGAGCAGCGCGCCCTCGCACGCGGCGAGCGAGCGCGAGACCTCGTAGGTGAAGTCCACGTGCCCGGGCGTGTCGATGAGGTGCAGCTGGTAGGTCTCGCCGTCGCGCGCGGTGTACGAGACCCGCACCGCCTGCGCCTTGATCGTGATCCCGCGCTCGCGCTCGAGGTCCATGGAGTCGAGCACCTGGGCGCGCATCGCCCGCGGATCGACGGTCTTCGTCATCTCGAGGATGCGGTCGGCGAGCGTCGACTTCCCGTGGTCGATGTGGGCGATGATCGAGAAGTTGCGGATGTGGGCCTGGTCCATAGCCGGGTCCCAGGGTACGCGGAGCGCCGCGCGCGGCAGCCATCGGACGCGCGGCCGGCGCGCCTCGGCAGCCGCCCGTGGCCTCGATCAGTGGCGCCGGCGGGGCAGGCGCGCGGTCGCGAAGCGACGGATCTGCTCGGCCTCGGGGACGCGCAGGAACTGGACCGCGAGCGCATAGGCGGCGAACCCGGCCGCCAGTGCCGGGCCGACGCTGACGATGCGCGCCAGTGCGTGCGCGTCCCCCACGAGCCCGTCGAGGACCGCCCAGACGCCGTAGGCGACGCCCGCCAGGAGCACCGACGCCACGAGGATCTTCGCGGTCGCGACGAGCGTCGCGCGGCCCTCGATCGAGCCGTCCAGCTCGCCGCGCATGAAGTGCGCCTGCAGGAAGGTCATGGACGCGCTCGCGACGGCCGTGCCGATCACCGGGCCAGCGATCCCGAACGGCTTGTAGAGCAGCAGCGAGATGACGAGGTTCGCGACGAGGCTCCCGGCGGCCAGGGCGGTCGGGATCCACGGTCGCTGCAGCGAGAAGAACGTCCGCGTGAAGAGCAGGTTGACGCCGGCGAACGGCAGCGAGAACGAGAACCAGAAGAGCGCCGTCTTGACCTCGTCGGTCGAGGCGCTGCCGAACGAGCCGTACTGGTAGATGAGCTGGACGATCGGGGCGGCGAGCACCATCGTCGCGGCCGCGGCCGGCACGAGCAGCAGCAGGTTCTGGCGCGTGCCCGTCCCCAGCAGGCTCCGCAGGCCCGCCGTGTCCTTGCGCGCGACGAGCCGGCTCAGCGACGGGAACAGCACCGTCGCGAGCGCGACGCTGAACATGCCCTGGGGCAGCATGTAGATCCGGAAGGCCGCGTCGATCGCGCGCGGAGCGCTCTCGCTGATCAGCGCGCCGATCACGGAGTTGATCAGCAGGTCGACGTTGATGACGCCCAGCCCGATCGTCACCGGCAGCATCAGGGTGAAGACGCGCCTGACGCCGGGGTCGCGCCAGTTCAGGTGGACCTTCAGCCGGAAATCGATCCTCCCGAGCACCGGCACGACCATGAGCAGCTGGACGATCGTGCCGAGCAGGACGCCGATCGCGTACGCGTAGATCTGGTCCTGCCCCTCGAACAGCCCGCGCAGCGCGATCAGCGAGCCGATGATCACGACGTTCCACACGAGCGGCGCGATCGCCGGGATCGTGAAGTGGTGGTACGCGTTGACGATCCCGACGAGCAGGCCGTTGATCCCGAGCAGCACGACGACCGGGAACAGCAGCTGCGACAGCCCGACCGTGAGGTCCACGAGGCTCGGCGTGAACTGGTCGCCCGGGATGAACAGCGGCATGATCACGCCGGCCCCGACGACGAACAGCGCCGTCAGCGCCCCGAGGACGAGCAGGATGATCCAGAACAGCGTCGAGGCCAGGAGCACCGCCTCGCGGCGCTTCTTGTGCTCGAGGTACTCGGTGAACACCGGCACGAAGGCGGCGCTCAGCGCGGCGTCGGCGAACAGGCCGCGGACGAGGTTCGGGACCTGGAACGCGATCGTGAACGCCGACGCGGCCCCGCTCGTGCCGAAGTAGCTCGCGGCGACGATCTCGCGCGCGAGCCCCGCGATCCGCGAGGCGCCCGTGGCGACCGAGAAGATCGCGGTGTTGCGCGCCATGCGCGCCTCGGCCGCGGGGGTCGTGCCGGCGAGCCGCTCGGCCTCGGCCTCGGCGGCGACGGCTCCCGCGACGGCGGCGGCCGAGGCGTCGGTGTCCGGCGAGGTGCCGCCGGCGCCGAGCTGCGCGGTGACGACCGCGCCCGGGTCCTCGAGCGCGTCGGGCAACGGCGGCTGCTCAGCGGCGGCCGGCGAGGCCGGACCGGGCTCGGGCCGGGGCTCGTCGTCCGCCGGCGGCTGGGGGCCGGTGGGCGAGGTCACTGGGCCTGATGCTAGGGCGATCTGCGGTCGGGGCGCGGGGTCCCGGGCGGCGGGCGGCCGCTACACTGCCCCTCGGCTATGGCCAACATTCATTCGCAGAAGAAGCGCATCCTGCGCTCCGAGCGTGAGCGGCTTGAGAACAAGCGCTACACCTCGTCGATCAAGACGTATTTCCGCCGCCTGAGCGCGGCGGTCGCCGGCGGCGACGCCGCGGCGGCGGACGAGGAGCACCTGCGCCTCGTCTCGACGATCGACAAGGCCGTCAAGCGCGGCGCGCTGCATCGCAACACGGGCGCGCGCAAGAAGTCCCGCGCCGCCCGCGTGCGCGCCGGCGCTCAGGACTGATCCGCTCACCGCCGGCTCGCCCGGCATCCCTCGAGCTCGCCGGGACCCGGCGGGCTCTTCGTCGTTCTCGGGCGGCTCAGGCGGCGATCGTGATGATCGTGCGCGTCGCCGCCGTGTCGGGCGCGAGGTCGCCGGCGCCGCGCGTGTCGAGCTCGAGCGCCGCCAGCGCCTCGAGCGCGAGCCGCAGGCTCTCGGCGTCCGCGCCGCGCGCCTCCGCCAGGCGCCGGTCGGCCGCGTACGGGGCCATGCGCAGCGTGCCCTTCACGTCGGAGGGGCTCATGCCGGCTTCCAGCCGCTCGGCGATGCCCAGCACCTCGCGCAGGCGGCGTGCCATGAGCGGCAGCAGCCGCTCGAGGTCCTCGCCCTGCCCGCGCAGTGCCGTGTAGGAGGCGAGCGCCGCGCGTGCGTCGCGGGCCACGACGGCGTCCACGAGGCCCCAGACCTGGCGCTCGGCCGACGACGCGGCTGATGCCTCGACCTCCTCGACGCCGATCGCGGCCCCCTCCCCGTGCTCGAGCGCGAGCTTCTCGAGCTCGCGCAGCAGGCGCTGCTGGCGGTCGCCGACCTGCGCGACGAGCGCCCGCGCGCCGGCGCCGTCGAGGCGCAGCCCGAGCCGCCCGGCCTGCTCGATCGCCCAGCGCGGGAGGTCCTTGGCCTTCAGCGTGCGCTCGGCGGCGACGTCGCCTCCGGCCGCCGCGACGGCCTCGTGCAGCGCCTTCGGCGCCTGCACCCGGCCGTCCTCGCGCGCGAAGAACGCGATCGTCGTGTCCGGCGGCATCGCGGCGAGCGGGCCGGCGAGCTCGGCGCGCACGTCGGCGTCCTTCCAGCGCTCGGTCCCCTCGACGATCAGGAACCGCCGCCCGACGGCGAACGTCATCGCGTTCAGCGCCAGCGCGATCGACTCGGGCGTCGCGGCGTCCCCCTCGAAGATCTCGACGCCGCCCGCCCCGGAGGACTGCTCGGCGACGGCGCGCAGGCGCGCACGGCGTTCACCGACGCGGCCGTGATCGTCACCGTGGATGAGGTAGGCGGCCTTGAACACGGGCACCGGCGCCGAGTCTAGGCGTGCGCCTGGACGTGCAGCCGCGCACCCGCGCCCTCGACGCGCACCGTCCCGTCGCGATCGGTCCGCAGAACGCGCACCCCGGCGGCCTGCAGCGCGCCGAGCGCCTGCGCGGTCGGGTGCCCGTAGTCGTTTCCCCGTCCGACCTCGATGAGCGCGACACGCGGGCGCAGGCGCGCAAGCAGGGCCGGCAGCCCCGGGTCGGCGCTGCCGTGGTGGCTGACCTTCAGGACGTCGACCGGTCCGAGCGCGAGCCGCCCGAGCACGTTCGACTCGGCGTCGGCGGTCAGCAGCACGCGCGTCGCGCCGAGGCGGGCCAGGATCACGATCGCGCGGTCGTTGGGGTCGGCGCCGGCGGCGGCGCCCGCAGGTCGCGGCGGCGGCCACAGCACCCGCAGCTCGAGACCGCCGAGACGCAGCGCATCGCCGGCCTGCGGGGCGGCGAGCCGGACGTTCCCGGCGGCGGCGGCGCGCGCCATCTCGGTGCCGTGGCGCTCGCGCACGCCGTCGCGCCCGTCGAGCACGAGCCCGACCGGCAGCGCGCGCAGCACCGCGCCGGCGCCGCCGATGTGGTCGGCCTGCGCGTGCGTCCCCACGAGCACGTCGAGGCGCGCCACGCCCGCGTCGTGCAGGCGCCGCGGAAGCGGTGCATCGGGCGGGCCGCTGTCCACGAGAACCGTGCGCCCGCCGGCCTGCAGAAGCGTCGCGTCACCCTGGCCCACGTCGAGCGCCGTGATCCGCAGGATCCCCGGTCCCGGCGGTCCCGGCGGCGCCGGTCGCGCGTGGCGGACGATGAGCACCGCCGCCACGAGCAGCGGCCCGAGTACGACGAGCGCCGGCCGGCGCGCCCGCGGGACGAGCACGACGAGGACGAGGACGGCGAGCGCCGCGAGGACGGGGACCGCGCCGGTCGCGAGCTGCGCCCCCGGCATCGCGGCGGCGACGTGCCCGGTGAAGGTGATCCACGCGAGCGGCGCGGCCGCCGCCCAGTTCAGCGGGAGGGCGAGCCCCGGCGCCACCTGACCGGCGGCGGCCGCGAGCATCCCGAACCACGTGACCGGCCCCACGATCGGCGCGACGAGCAGGTTCGCGGGGAGCGCAGCGAGCGAGACGCGGCCGAAGGTCGCCGCGGCCACCGGGGCGGTCCCGAGCGTCGCGGCGAGCGTCAGCGCCGCGGCCTCGGCGAGCGGGCCGGGGACGCCACGCCGTTCGAGCCGCACGCGGAGCGGCCCGCCGAGCAGGCCGATGGCCGCGACGGCGGCGAAGCTCAGCTGCCAGCCGGGGGCCTCGAGCGCGCGCGGATCGAGCGCGAGCGTCACCGCCGCCGCGAGCAGCAGCGCATGCCAGCGCTGCTGCGGGCGCGAGGCGAGCAGCGCCGCGATGCCCGCGGCGCCCATGACCCCGGCGCGCTGGATCGACGGACCGCCGCCCGCGAGCGGGACGTACCCGGCGATCAGCGCGAGCACGACGACGAGCCGCGCGCGGCGCCCGAGGCCCAGCACGGCGCCGGCCGCGAGCCCGAGCAGCGCGAGCAGCGTGATGTTCGCGCCGCTCGCGGCGACGAGGTGGCCGAGGCCTGCAGCGCGCAGCTCGTCGCGAACCGCCGTCGGCAGCGCGCTGTCGTCGCCGAGCACCATGCCGCGCAGCAGCGCGGCCTCCGGCGGTGGCAGCCCGCGCGCGAGCGCCCGCTGTGCGCGCATACGGACGCCGTCGATCGCCCCGGCGAGTCCGCCACGGACCCGCCCGCTCGGCCGCACGGCGCGCGCGTCGAGCGTCGCGTGAACATGCCGTGCGCGCAGCCAGCCCTCGCGCGGGCCCGGCGGGGCGAGACGGCCGTCCACGACGAGCTCCGCGCCGGTGACGAGTCGCGGCGGCACGCCGCCCGCGCGCACGAGGACCCGGTCGCCCGCCAGCGCCGCGAAGACGCTCCAACCGAAGCGCCCGCGCCGCGGGGCCTCGAGCGCGATGACGCGCGTCCTGACCGTCACACCACCGGCCGCCGCACTGGTCACGGGCGACGGCCCGTCCAGCGCGTCGTCGCGCGCGTCGGCGAGCAGCGCACCGCCCCCAAGAGCGGCGAGCGCGCCGGCACAGCCGAGCGGCCCGGCGGTCAGCACCGGGACGGCGAGCGCCGCGGGTGCGAGCAGCGCGGGCGCACGCGGCCCGGCGGCGAGGCCGACGGTCAGCGCGGCGAGCGCGAGCGTCGCCGGTCGCGCTCGCACACCGGCGAGCGCCGCCGCGAGAGTGCTCACGGCGCGAGCTGCCCTCGCAGCGACTCGAGCGTCTTGGGCCCGATGCCGGGAATGTCGGCGAGGTCGTCGACGGAGGCGAACCCACCGGCCTCCCGGCGCCGGTCGAGGATCTTCTGCGCGGTCACCGGGCCGACGCCGTCGAGCGCGTCGAGCTGCTCGAGCGTCGCGGCGTTGAGGCTGACCGGGCCGGAGCCCGGCGACGGTCCGGCCGCCGCGACCGGCCCTCCGCCGACAAGCGGCGCGCGGGACGGGACGAGCACCTGCTGGCCGTCGGCGAGCTTCGCCGCGAGGTTCACCGCCGCGGTGTCGGCCCCGCGCGCGGCCCCGCCCGCCCGCTGCACGGCGTCGCGCACGCGCGCGCCGGGCCGCAGGCGGTAGACGCCGGGATGACGGACCGCCCCGGCGACGTGCACGGTCGCGCCGCGCTCCGGCGGCCGCGTCAGGGCCGGCCCGCCCGGCCCGGAGACCGCCGCGGGCGCGGCGGCGGCGTGTTCGGCGGTGCCGCCGCGGCTCGCCACCCAGTGCCCGCCGACGACGAGCACGACGACCAGCCCGAGCCCGTACGCGATGGCGGCGTGGCGGGAGATCTCGGGCATGCCGCCACGCTACGGCGGGCCGTGTGGCACGTGACCTGCGCGATCGCGCCCGAATGACGCCGGGATTACCCCAATCGTGCGGTCATCGCCGTCACGGCCTCGGCCGGGGTCTGGGCCGGCTCGACACCGTCGACGTCCCACGTGCCCAGCCCGATGACGGGCTTGCCCTGCTTCAGCGCGATCGCGACCTCGGTGAGCGTTCCGTAGCCGCCGCCGATCGCGATCAGCCCCTGCGCGGCGCTGACGAGCAGCGCGTTGCGCGTCTCGCCGATGCCGGTGGGGAGCGCGAGCTCGACCCAGCCGTTCGCGTCCTGCGGGTCGCCCCCCGGCAGGATGCCGAGCGTCGTGCCGAGCTTCGAGCGCGCGCCGCGCGAGGCGGCCTCCATGATGCCCCCGAGCCCGCCCGTGGCGACGACGTAGCCCGCCTCGGCGAGCGCTGCGCCCGTCTCCTCGGCGAGCACGAGCGCCACGTCGCCGGCGTCGCCCGAGCCCGCCACGGCGATCACCGTGCGCCGCTCCATCGCTCAGCGCACCACGACGTTCACGAGCTTGCCGGGCACGACGACGACCTTCACGACGTCCTTGCCGTTCACGTGCGCCTGCACGTTCGGCGCGGCCAGCGCGAGCTGCTCGAGCGCCGCGCGGCCCGCATCGGCCGGCGCCTGCACGCGGTCGCGGACCTTCCCGTTGACCTGGCAGACGAGCTCGTAGCTGTCGGTCTCGAGGAACGCCGCGTCCGCGACCGGCCACGGCTGCTCCCAGACACGCGCTCCGGTGAGGCGGTCGTAGCCGTCGGCCGCGGTGTGCGGAGCGAAGCCGAACAGCAGCGAGTTCGCGGTCGCGAGCGCAAAGCGCATCGCGCCGGTCCCGGCTTCTTCGCGCAGCCGGGAGATCTCGTTCGTGAGCTCCATGATCGCCGCGATCGCCGTGTTGAACGCAAAGCGCCCCGCCATGTCGCCGGTGACCTTCTCGATCGCCCAGTGCGCCTTGCGCACGAGCACGAGGTCGGCGCCCTGCGGGTCGGCGGGCAGATCCTCGGCGGGCCGCTCGGCGACGTCGGCGCTCAGGCGCCACAGGCGTGCGAGGAACCGATGCACCCCCTCGAGGCCATCGTCGGACCAGTCGGCATCCTGGTCGGGCGGCCCGATGAACAGGATGTAGGCGCGCGCGGTGTCGGCGCCGTGGCGTTCCACGATCTCCCGGGGTGAGACGACGTTCCCCTTGGACTTGGACATCTTCGCCCCGTCCTTCGTGATCATCCCCTGGGTGAAGAGCCGGGCGAACGGCTCCTGCACGTCGAGGTGGCCGAGGTCGCTCAGCGCCTTGCAGAAGAAGCGCGCGTACATCAGGTGCAGGATCGCGTGCTCGACGCCGCCGATGTACTGGTCGACCGGCATCCACTCGCGGAGCACCGCGGCATCCCAGGCCGCCGCGTCGTTGCCCGCATCGCAGTAGCGCAGGAAGTACCAGGACGAATCCACGAACGTGTCCATCGTGTCCGTCTCGCGCTCGGCTTGGCCGCCGCACGACGGGCAGGTCGTCGTCACCCAGTCCGTGGCCGCGGCGAGCGGCGAGCGGCCCTTCGGCGCGTAGTCCGAGACGTCCGGCAGCAGCACCGGCAGGTCCTCGTCGGGAACGGGGACGATCCCGCAGGACCCGCAGTGCACGACCGGGATCGGGCAGCCCCAGTAGCGCTGGCGCGAGAGCAGCCAGTCGCGCAGCCGGTAGTTCACCGACGCGTGGCCCTTGCCCTCGCGGTCGAGCCAGCCGACGATCGCCTCGAGCGCATCGCGATTCGGCAGGCCGTCGAACTCGGGCGCCGAGTTCACGAGTGCCCCGTCACCGGCGTACGGGAGGCCCTCGGCGTCGCCATCGGGGTTCTCGCCCTCGATGACGCGGCGGATCGGGAGCCCGAACCGCTCGGCGAACGCGTGGTCGCGCTCGTCGTGGGCCGGCACCGCCATGATCGCCCCCGTCCCGTATTCCATGAGGACGTAGTCGGCGACGTACATCGGCAGCGCCTCGCCGTTGACCGGGTTCACGACGTGCCGGCCGAGGGAGACGCCGGTCTTCTCCTTGTCGAGCGCACCGCGCAGCTCGTTCGACTGCGTGAGCGTCGCGTTGACGTAGTCGCGCACCGCCGCCTCGTGCTCGGTGCCGGCGCTGAGGCGCTCGACGTCAGGGTGCTCGGGCGCCATGACGAAGAACGTCGCGCCGAACAGCGTGTCGGGACGCGTCGTGAAGACCGGGTAGTCGATGCCGAGCTCCTCGCAGCGGAAGACGACCTCCGCGCCCTCCGAGCGCCCGATCCAGTTGCGCTGCATCGTCTTGACGTGCTCGGGCCACTCGATCGTCTCGAGGTCGTCGAGCAGCCGGTCCGCGTAGTCGGTGATCCGGAAGAACCACTGGTTGAGCTGCTTGACCTCGACCTCGAAGCCGCAGCGCTCGCAGTGGCCGTCGATGACCTGCTCGTTGGCGAGCACCGTCTGGTCGTTCGGGCACCACTTGACCGCCGCGTCCTTGCGGTAGGCCAGGCCGCTGCGCAGGAGCTCGTTGAAGATCCACTGCGTCCAGCGGTAGTAGCGCGGCTCGTGCGTGCCGAACTCCCGCGACCAGTCGATCGAGATCCCCCAGCGGCGGAACTGGAGCTGGAACTCGCCGATCGCCTCGTCGGTCGACGCACGCGGATGCTGCCCGGTCTTGATCGCGTGGTTCTCGGCCGGCAGGCCGAAGGCGTCGTAGCCCATCGGGTGCAGGACCCGGCGCCCGGTGCGGCGGTGGAAGTGGGCGACCGCGTCGCCGACCGAGTAGACCTTCAGGTGCCCGATGTGCGGCTCGCCGCTCGGGTACGGGAGCATCTCGAGGACGTAGGACTTCGGCACCTCGTCGGCCGTGGTGCCCGGAGCGGGGTTCGCGACCTCCCACGTGTGCTCGCCCGCCCAGACGCGCTGCCAGCGGGGTTCGATCTCCTCGGGGTCGTAGCGGCGCTCGGTCATCGGCAGGGCCTGAGGATAGTGTCCGGGCCGTGTCCGGGACCGCGCCGTCACCCGACCTCGACCCGCACCGTTTCGCGGTTCACCGAGCGCTCGTGCGCGACGGGGTCGAGCTCGCCTACGTGCACGAGCGCCCAGACGGCGGCCATGGCACGCCGCTGCTGCTCGTGCACGGCTGGCCCGAGACCCGGCGCATCTGGTGGCGCAACATCGCGCCGCTGACCGAGGCCGGGTTCGAGGTGATCGTGCCGGACCTGCGCGGGTTCGGGGACACCGGGCCGGTCGCCGACGGCACGTACGACCTCGCCGCGCACGCGCGCGATCTGCACGCGCTCGTGGCCGAACATCTCGGCCACGCGGCGTGCGTGGCGTCCGGCGGCGACCTCGGCGGCGGCGCCATCGTCGACCTCGGGCTGCGCTTCCCCGGGTTCGTCACGCGCCAGGTGCTCTTCAACTGCATCCTGCCGATCCTGCCGGAGGCCTACGCGGCCGCCGGGATCGATCCCGCGCCCTCGCGCGAGGTCCGCCAGGCGGCCGACTACTTCGTGCGCCAGGGTCGGGACGCTGACGCGCTTGCGGCCGAGCTGCGTACGGCCGCCGAGCGGCGTCGCTACGTCGCGCAGTTCTACGGCTCACGGCTCTGGGCGACGCCGGGAGCGTTCTCGCGCGAGGCGGCGGCGTTCATGGCCGAGCCGTTCGAGGACGCGGCGACGCTGCGCGCATCGTTCGGGAACTACGAGAGCGCGCTCGGGACGCGCCCGCTGTCCGAGCGACCGCGGTTCTTCGAGCCGAGCCCGGTCCCGACCGTGGCGCTCTACGGTCCCGACGACCACGTCCTGTTCCGTGATTTCCCCGAGCGCTGCGAGGTCGCCTTCGAGGAGCTCGTCGGGCCGTTCGTCGTCCCGCGCGCAGGGCACTTCCTGCAGTGGGAGCGCGCCGATCTGCTGAACGCCACGATCGCGGCGTTCTGCGCGCCGCGGGCGGTCTGAGCGGTCCGGATTCCCCGTCGCACTCTTGTACGATGTACCGCGCAGTACGACCGCGGGGCTGTAGCTCAGCTGGGAGAGCGTCGCGCTGGCAGCGCGAAGGTCAGGGGTTCGAGCCCCCTCAGCTCCACTGCACCGAAGGCCGTCCGACCGGGCGGCCTTCGTCGTCCCGCGGGGCTACGCCGCAGCCCCGGGGGCGGGCCCGCCTGCGGGCACGACCTCCGGCGGACCGTCCTCGAAGACGCGCCGCGGGACGTCGCCCCAGAGCGTCTCGAGGCGATAGAAGTCGCGCGTGTCGGGCGTGAACACGTGGACGACGACGTCGAGGTAGTCCATGAGGATCCAGCGCGACTCGGTGACGCCCTCGACGCGCCGCGGCAGCAGCCCGTGGTCCTTCTTGAGGCCGTAGTGGATCCCGTCGTGGATCGCCTTCGCCTGACGATCGCTGGCGCCGGTGCAGATCACGAACGCGTCGGTGAAGCCCGAGACCCCGCGCAGGTCGAGCACGACGACGTCCTGCGCCTTCTTGTCGAGGGCGTAGCCGGCGATCAGTTCGGTCAGCCGCTCAGCGCCGAGGTCCTCGGCGGGTGCGGTGGCGGGGTGATGCTGGGGACTCATCCTGAGGGCTCCTGGCGGGTGGGATTCGGGGCGCGCACGCCGCCGGCGATCGCCGGCTCGCGGTACCAGCCGCGCGCTGCGATCTCGGCGGCGACGGCGTCGGGGACGAGGTAGCGGATCGGCCGGCCCTCGGACACGCGCCGGCGCACGAGGGTCGAGCTGAGGTCGAGGCGCGGCATGTCGAAGAACGTCACGCGCGAGCCGTCGTGCAGCGGCGCGATCCGGCGCTCGAGATCCTCGCGGCGCAGCCCGTCGCGCTCGGCGACGGCCATGCGGGCGAGCCGGAGCACCTCCTCCGGCGCGCGCCACGACGGCAGGCTCTGCGCCATGTCGCCGCCGACGATGAACGTCAGCTCGTCCTCAGGATCGCTCGCATGCAGCGCTCGCAGCGTATCCACCGTGTACGACGGTCCCGCGCGGCGCGCCTCGAGGTCGGACACGGCGAAGCGCTCGTCGCCGGCGACCGCAAGCTCGCACAGCGCGATCCGGGCCTCCGGGCCGGGGTCGGCCTGCAGCTCCTTGTGCGGCGGGACGCGGGCCGGGACCAGGACGACGCGATCGAGGCCGAGCTGGTCGAGGGCCTCCTGCGCGCAGACGAGGTGCCCGAGATGCGGCGGGTTGAAGCTGCCGCCGAGGAGCCCGACGCGGTTCACGGGCGCACGTGGCCGTTCCCGGTCACGACGTACTTGAACGTGCACAGCTCGCGCAGGCCGATCGGGCCGCGCGCGTGCAGCTTCTGGGTCGAGTTGCCGATCTCGGCGCCCATCCCGAACTCGCCGCCGTCGGTGAACCGCGTCGAGGCGTTGATGTAGACGCACGCGGCGTCGACGCCGCGCTCGAAGGCGAGCGCCGCCGCGAGGTCCTCGGTGACGATCGCCTCGGAGTGCCCGGAGCCGTGCGCGCCCACGTGCGCGATCGCCGCGTCGAGCGAGTCCACCACGCCGACCGCCAGCACGAGTGCCAGGAACTCGGTGTCCCAGTCTTCGTCGGTCGCGTCGACGAGGTCCTGCGGACCGTCCGCGCCGGCCAGCGAGCGCGTGCGCGCGTCCACGCGCAGCTCGACGCCCGCTGCCCGCAGCGCCTGGAGGACGCGCGGCACGAACGCCCCGGCGACGTCGGCATGCACGAGCAGCGTCTCGGCGGCGTTGCACACGCCGGGCCGGTGGGTCTTCGCGTTGACCGCGATCGCGACGGCCTTGTCGAGGTCGGCGGCCGCATCCACGTACACGTGGCAGTTGCCGGAGGCGGCGTAGATCACCGGAACGGTGGCGACGCCCTTGAGCGCCGCCTTCAGGCCCTCGCCCCCGCGCGGGATGATCAGGTCGACGACCCCCTCCTGCGTGGCGAGCTCCGCGAGCTCCGCGCGCCCGCCGCCGGCGACGAGCGCGACGGCACCGGACGGCAGCCCGGCGCCCTCGGCCGCCTCCGCGGCGATCCCGGCGAGCACCGCGTTGGAGTGCGCCGCCGACGACGAGCCGCGCAGCACGCAGGCGTTGCCGGACTTCAGGCACAGCGCGGCGGCATCGATCGTGACGTTCGGCCGCGCCTCGTAGACGACCGCGACGACGCCGAGCGGGACGCGCACCTTCCTGAGCTCGAGGCCGTTGGCGAGCCGCCCGCCGCCGATCAGCTCGCCGACCGGGTCCGTGAGCGCCGCGACCCGCCGGGCGCCGTCCGCGATCGCGGCGATGCGCTCGGCGCTCAGTGCGAGGCGGTCGAGCAGCGCGTCCGAGAGCCCGGCCTCGCGCCCGGCCTCCATGTCGCGCGCATTCGCCTCGAGGATCTCCGGCGTGCGCGCCTCGAGCGCGTCCGCGATCGCGTGCAGGGCGCCGTCGCGGGTGGCGCTGTCGGTCGCGGCCAGGATGCGGGCGGCCGTGCGCGCGGACTGGCACAGATCGGTGACCGAACGGGCGGTGATGGCCATGGGAACAGGGTAGTCAGGCGAGCCGTGCAGCGCCCGCGGCGACGAGCTCCAGCGAGGTCGGGAGCGTCGGTTCGGGCCGCGCGCTCAGCCCATCGCGCGCCGCACGGGCGAGCTCGGCGCCGAACGCGTGCGCACACGCCGTCGCATCGCCGAAGGCGCGCACCGAGGGCGTGCGGTCGCCCTGCTCGACGACCAATGCGAAGCGCGCGTCGGCGTGCGTCCCCAGGACGCCCGCGGTGATGCGCCGGCCCCCGGCGCCTCCGGGACCGCGCACGTCCCGGATCAGCAGCGGCGAGGCCACGAGCGGGGCGAAGCGCCCGGCGGCGAGCTCGCGGGCGTGCGGCAGCTCCGCGGCGCGTTCGAGGAGGTCGTCCTCCCCCATCGCCGCTCAGGCCAGGACGAAGTAGTCGCGGTGCACCGCCTCGTCGGCGGCGCGCGGCAGGATCTCGCGGACCGCGTCGGACTGGCGCCCGATCACGCGCCGCAGCTCGCCCGCGCGGTAGTTCGAGATCCCCTTGCCGATCAGGCCCGCCCCGTCGCGCACCTCGATCGCGTCGCCCTGCTCGAAGGCGCCCTCGACCTCCACGATCCCGACGGGCAGCAGCGATGCGCCGCCCTCGCGCAGCGCGCGCGCGGCTCCGGCGTCGACGGTGACCGTCCCGCGTGCGGGCTTCGCGTACTTCAGCCACAGCTCGAACGAGGAGTAGCGCTGCTCCTGCGGGGCGAACCGCGTCCCGACCGCCGCCCCGCCGAGCGCCTGCTCGAGACCCCCGTGCCGCAATCCCGAGCAGATCGTCGTCGGGATCCCGGCCGCGGTCGCCATCTCCGCCGCCACGACCTTCGAGCGCATCCCGCCTGAGCCGAGCGCGGAGGGGCTCTGCCCGATCTCGAACGCCGCGAGCTCGGCGGCGTCGCCGACCTCGCGCACGAGCGGCGCCTGCGGGTCGCTGCGCGGGTCCGCGGTGTGCAGGCCGTCCTGGTTCGTCAGCAGCACGAGGCGCTCGGCACCCACGAGGATCGCCACCTGCGCGGCGAGGAAGTCGTTGTCGCCGAACGAGATCTCGTCGGTCGCCGTCGTGTCGTTCTCGTTGATCACGGGGACGACGCGCCAGTCCAGCAGGCGTCCGAGCGTGCGGCGCGCGTTGAGGTAGTGCGCACGGTGCCCGATGTCGAAGAACGTCAGCAGCACCTGGGCGCTGACGATCCCGCGTTCGCGCAGGAGCTCGTCGTAGACCCGGTAGAGCTTCCCCTGGCCGACGGCGCTGGCGGCCTGCAGGTCGGCCATCGCCGACGGGCGTCCGCGCAGCTCCATGACCTCCATCCCGCGAACGATCGCCCCGCTCGTGACGATCACGACGTCGTCACCGGCGGCGTGGCGCGCGGCGAGCGCCGCGCAGATGTGCTCGAGCACGTCGGCGCGCAGCGCACCGTCGTCCTGCGCGACGATGTTCGATCCGAGCTTGACGACGAAGCGGGCCACGGCGCGGGGACGATAGCTACGACGGGTCCAGCTCGAACACGACGCCGGCGATTTCGACGTCGTCGCCCGGCTCGAAGCCGGCGTGCTCGAGCGCGCGGATGACCCCCATCCGGCGCAGGCGGCGCTCGACGTGGGCGAGCGCCTCCTCGTTCTCGACGTCGTAGCGTGCGAGCAGGCGCTCGACCGGCTCGCCGATCACCCGGTAGGCGCCCTCGCCGAGCGGCTCGACCTCCCACGAGCGCCCGGCGGCGGGCCGGAACACCTGGTGCTCGGCGAGCGCCTCCTCGGCGGCGAGCTCGTCCAGCGGCCGCGGCGCACTCACCGGGACGCGGTGCAGGAGCTCGGCCTTCAGGTCCTCGAGGCCCTCGTGCGTGGCGCTCGAGGTCACGAGCACCGGCACGTCCGCCCCGAGGCGCTCGCGCCAGTCCGCCGCAGCCGCGACGGCGTCCCGCGGAGGCATGAGGTCGGCCTTCGAGAGGGCCAGGATGCGCGGCAGCGCCGCCAGGCGCGCGTCGTGGCGCTCGAGCTCGCGCTCGATCGTCGCGAAGTTCGCGCGGGGGTCCGAGCCGTCGACCGGCGCGAGGTCCAGGACGTGGACGAGCAACCGCGTGCGCTCGACGTGCGCGAGGAAGTCGTGCCCGAGGCCCGCGCCCTCGCTGGCGCCTTCGATGAGCCCCGGGATGTCCGCGAGGATCAGCTGGCGCTCGGCACCCTCCAGCACGCCGAGGTGCGGCTCGAGCGTCGTGAAGGGGTAGTCGGCGATCTTCGGCGCTGCGCGGGTCAGGACCGAGATGAGCGACGACTTGCCGGCGTTCGGCAGGCCGACGAGGCCGACGTCGGCGAGCAGCTTCAGCTGCAGGTCGACCCACTCCGCCTCCCCCTCGAGCCCGCGCTCGGAGAAGCGCGGTGTCTGGCGCGTCGGGCTCTTGAAGCGCGCGTTGCCGCGACCGCCGGTGCCGCCGCGCGCCACGACGGCGCGCTGGCCCGGGATGACGAGGTCGTGCACGGTCCCGTCGGGCATCCGGATCTCGGTCCCGGGCGGCACCTTCACGAGCAGGTCCTCACCCGAGCGCCCGTGCTTCAGCGCACCCTCGCCGTGCCGCCCGCGCTCGGCCTTGTAGTGCGCGCGGCGCTTGAAGCTCTGCAGGTCGCGCAGCGAGTCGTCGCAGACGAGCACGACGCTCGCCCCGTGGCCGCCGTCACCGCCATCGGGACCGCCGCGCGGGACGTGCGCCTCGCGACGGAACGAGAGGCAGCCGTCGCCGCCGCGACCACCTTGAACGAAGATGCGAGCCTTGTCGTAGAGCATGATGCGCCTGCGGACCCGGTCCCGGGCCCCACCATGTTCATCCTCGCAGCCCGACCAGGAGCCCCCATGCCCGACGATCGCGTCGTCCTCATCACCGGTGCCTCGAGCGGCATCGGCGCCGCGACCGCACGCGCCGCCGCGCGCGCCGGTCACCGCCTCGTCCTCGCCGCCCGCTCAGAGGAGAAGCTCGCGGCGCTCGCCGCCGAGTGCGGAGGCCCGGAGCGCGCCGTCGCCGTCGTGACCGACGTGACCTCCTACGCCGACAACGAGCGGCTCGTCGCGCGAGCGCTCGAGGCGTTCGAGCGCATCGACGTCGCGTTCGTCAACGCCGGGTTCGGGGGCAAGCGCAGCTTCTCCCAGGAGCAGGGCGACAGCGTCGAGCACTGGCGCGACATGGTGCTGACGAACGTCCTGGGCGCGGCCTTCACGGTGCGCGCGACGTTCGACGCGATCCGCTCCTCGACCGGCCACTACCTGCTGACCGGATCGGTCGCGGGACGCGTCGCGATCCCCGGAAGCCTCTATTCGAGCACGAAGTGGGCCGTCACCGGCATGGGGATGTCGCTGCGCGGTGAACTCGTCGGCAGCGGCGTGCGCGTGACCCTGATCGAGCCGGGCATGGTGGACACGCCGTTCTTCGAGAACCGCCCGCAGCACGCGCTCGTGGATGAGGACATCGCGAACGCGGTCATGTACGCGATCTCGCAGCCGCCGCACGTGGACGTCAGCGAGATCCTCGTGCGTCCGACGCAGCAGCCGGTCTAGGTGGGCCCACGCGGCGGGGAGCTTCGCGGCCGGCGCGGATCCATCGGCCGGGCGCTACTCGGCGTCGGCGGGGACGATGTTCACGACGCGGCCGCGACGGCCGGTCGTGAACTCGACGATGCCCGCCGACTTGGCGAACAGCGTGTCGTCCTTGCCGATCCCGACGCCGGCGCCGGGACGAAAGCGGGTGCCGCGCTGGCGGACGATGATCTCGCCGCCGCTGACGGTCTGGCCGGCGAACGTCTTCACGCCGAGGCGCTGGGCGTTCGAGTCGCGGCCGTTGCGGGAGGAGCCGAGCCCCTTCTTGTGTGCCATCTGTCTAGGCCTCCGTCGTCGCCTCGGCCGCGGGCTCGGGAGCCGGCTCGGCCGTCTTCTTCTGGGCGGGCTTGCGCGAGAGCATCTTGATCTCGGTGACCTCGATGCGGGTCAGCTCCTGGCGATGCCCGGCGGTGCGCTTGTAGCCGCGCTTGGGCTTGTACTTGAAGACGCGGATCTTGGGGCCGCGCAGGTGCTCGACGATCTTCGCGTCGACCTTGACCTTCGCGAGGCCGTCGGCGTCGAAGACGACGTCGTCCGAGCGGAACAGGATCGGCTCGAGCGCGACGGTCGCGCCCTCGTCCTCGGGCAGGCGCTCGACCAGCAGGGTCTGCCCCTGCTCGACGCGGTACTGCTTCCCGCCGGTCTTGACGATTGCGTACATGAAGACGTTCCTACTCCGTCGTGGTCTCTGCCGCCGATGCGGCATCCGCCGTGGCAGCGGAACGGCGCCGTCCGCCTCTGCGGCCGCGGCGCCGAGGCTTCGATTCTAGGGCATCGCCGTCAGCGGCGTCCCCGGCCGCGGCCTCGACGGCCTCGGCGGGCGCCTCGTCGGGCTCGGCGGCGACCTGCGCCGACCCGTTCTCGGCCGGCTTTGCGCGTCCCCCGCGCGAGCGCGCGCGCCGCGCGGGCTTCTCCTGCTCGGCGGGCGGCTCCTTCGCGGGCGCCGTTGCGGCCGGGGGCGGGTCCACGAGCACGGCGCGCGCCGAGTTGCGGCCCGCCTGCTCGATCCGAACGAGGTGCTTCTCGCCGATCAGGCGGCCGCCACCGGTGACCGAGACGACGTAGCCGTCGATCTTCGCGACCGCGTCGTCCACGTTGTACATGTGCGGCTCGACGATCTTCACGAGGACCTCCTCGCCCTCGGTGAACGGGACGGCCCGCTCGCGGACCTCCTCGATCGTGCCCTGCATCGTCACCGCGAAGTGGTCGAGCGGCAGACTCTCGGAGCCCTCGAAGTGGAAGACCTTGCCGGTCGCGTCCTCGAGCTCGTGGAGCATCCGCGCCCCGATGCCGGTGAACTCGATGCTGACGCTCGGGTGCACCTGGACGAGGAACGCCTCGACGCCGCGCGGCGCGCGCGCCGCGATCTCGCGCAGCTTGCGATCGAACTCGATCGCGATCGTCTCCTCGCTGAGCACGACGCCGTCGCCGTCGCAGGTCGGGCACGCGCGGCTGATGATCTCGCGCACGCCCTCGGTCACGTTCTGGCGCGTCATCTCGACGAGCCCGAGCTTCGAGATCTCGGCGGTGAACGTCTTCGTGCGGTCCTCGTCAAGCGCCTTGCGCAGCGTCTTCATCACGGCGTCGCGGTTGCGCGCCTTCGTCATGTCGATGAAGTCGATGACGATGATCCCGCCGATGTCGCGCAGGCGCAGCTGGCGCACGACCTCGTCGGCGGCCTCGAGGTTCGTCTTCGTGATCGTGTCCTCCAAGCGTGCCTGGCGGCCGCGGCCGACGAACGACCCGGAGTTCACGTCGAAGACCGTCAGGGCCTCGCCGTAGTCGATCATGAGATAGCCGCCGCTCGGCAGGTCCACGCGGCGCGAGGTCAGCCCCTGGATCACCTGCTCGACGCCGGACTCCTCGAACAGGGGCTTGGAGCCCTCCCAGAGCTCGACGCGGTCGACGAGCTCGGGGGCGGTGCGCGCGAAGAACGAGCGCAGGCGCTGGTACTGCTTCTCGTCGTCCACGACGGCGCGCTCGAAGTCGGCGCTGAAGATGTCGCGCACGACGCGGACCGAGAGGTCGGCCTCCTGGAAGACGAGCGACGGCGCGGTCTGCGCCGCGACGCGCTGCTGGAGGACCTCGTGGAGCTTGAAGAGGTACGGCAGCTCGCGCTCGAAGTCCTCGCGCCGCGCGCCGTGCGCGGCGGTGCGGACGATCGCCCCCCCGCCCATGAGATCGAGGCCCTTGACCTGCTTGCGCAGGCGCTCGCGCTCCTTGTCGTCGAGGCGCTTGGAGACGCCGATGCCCTCGCCGGTCGGCGTGTAGACCATGTAACGCCCGGCGATCGTGAGATCCATCGAGCAGCGGGCGCCCTTCGTCTTCAGGGGGTCCTTGACGACCTGCACGACGACCTCCTGGCCGGGCTTGAGCAGGTCGCTGATGCGCTTGCCGCCCTCCTGGCCGCGGCCGCGGCGCGGGATCTCCACGCCGGGCAGCACGATCTCGTCGATGTGCAGGAAGCCGTTCTTCTCGAGGCCGATGTCGATGAACGCGGCCTCGAGGCCGTCGAGGACGTTGTCCACACGGCCGAGGTAGATGTTGCCGACGATCGACCGGCTGCCGCGGCGTTCGAGATAGAGCTCCGCGACGCGGTACCCGGCGGCCGGGTCCTTCTTGCGCGGCTGGCGCCGCGCGGTCTTGGGGGCCGGTGTCCCGGCCTGTTCGAGCAGCGCCACCCGGGTCTCCCAGGGGTCGACGCTGACGAGGACTTGCTTCTTCACTGAGGAACTCGATTCATTGGAAGGTGACCACCCGTCCCTTGGACGCCGTGGCGGCCCGGCCCTGCGCATGGATCGACTGCAGGAGCCCGACGGCGAGCATCGTCGTGATGATCGACGAGCCGCCGTAGCTCATGAGGGGCAGCGGGATGCCGGTGATCGGCATGATCCCGATGTTCATCCCGACGTTCACGAAGACCTGGAACAGCAGCATCGTGACGATGCCGCCCGCGACGAGCGCGCCGTAGAGATTCTTCGAGAGCGTGAGTATGCGAAGGCCGCGCCAGATGAGCAGCGCGTAGAGCGAGAGGATGAGGGCGGCTCCCGCGAAGCCCCAGCGTTCGCCGACGACGGCGAACACGAAATCGGTGTGGTGCTCGGGGAGGAAGTTGTACTTCGTCTGCGTCGCGCGTTCGCCGCGCCCGGTCTTCTCGCCGGACCCGATCGCGATGCGCGACTGGTTCTGCTGGTAGCCCTCGTCGCCCGCGGTGTCGGACGGGTGCAGGAACGCCGTCAGGCGCTCCTTCTGGTAGTTGTGCAGGACGTCCACCCCCGCCGCCGGGAGGGCGACGAGCGCCAGGGCGATCGCGACCACGGCCAGTGCCCCGAGCGCGGCGAACTGCCGCCACGGGGCGCCGGCCACGAACAGCACGGCCAGGGCGATGACGATGTAGACCAGGGCCGAGCCGAGGTCCGGCTGGAGCATGACGAGGCCGGCCGGCACGAGTGCGAGCAGCATGATCCGCGCGGTCGTCCGGCGGTCCCCCATGCGGCGCGTCATGTCGACCATGAAGGCCGACAGCGACACGACCAGCAGGACCTTGCCGAGCTCGGAGGCCTGGAAGGAGAAGAACGGCAGGTCGATGGACCGGCGCGAGCCGCGGGCGACGTTCCCGAAGACCATCACGGCGAGGATCGACGCGATCAGGGCGCCGTAGATCGCGTACTTCATCTCGCGCAGGCGCGAGTAGTCCATGCGCCACAACCCGAGCGCCGCGATCCCGCCGACCGCGAAATAGACGGCCTGGCGCTTGACGAAGTAGTCGGGGCTGCCGGCGACGTCGTCGGCCGTCGCGGCGCCGACGGCGAGCAGCGAGCAGACGACGAGCCCGATCACGGCGAGCGCCAGGACCGGGTCGAAGGGCAGCACGAGCGAGCGCACGCGCGGCGTCGCGGCCTCGTCGGCGGCCTGGATCGCGTTGCGGGCGGCCATCAGTTCGTCCTCGAGCGGCCCGGGGCGCAGCCGGCGCGCTGGTCGAACCAGGCGGCGAGCATGCGGCAGGTGATCGGGGCGGCGGCGTCGGAGCCGAAGCCGCCCTCCTCGACGGTCGCGGCGATCACGATCGGCTTCGTCGCGTGCGGGACGTAGGCGACGTACCAGGACTGGTCGCCCTTCGGCGGGCGCTCGGCCGTGCCGGTCTTGCCGTAGACCGGGAACGCGCTCTGGTTCCATCCGGCGAAGACCTTCGCGGAGGTGCCGTCGTCCTTCGTCGAGAGGTTGAGGCCGTCGAGGATCGCCCGGCGGTCGGCCTCGTCGATCTTCACCCGCCGCGCGGCCGGCGTGTCGATGCGCTGCAGCTCACGCCCGCCGTCGTCCTCGACGGCGAGGCCCAGGTGCGGGCGCACGACCTTCCCGCCGTTGGCGATCGTCGAGTAGGCGACGGCCATCTGCAGCGGCGAGGCCTGCACGTCGCCCTGGCCGACGGCGAGCTGGATGTTGTCGCCGACCGACCACGGCCGCTTGTCAGAGATGCCGCAGGAGGCGACCCGCTTCTGCTTCTCGCACGCGCGTTCCTGCTCGGCGACCTTGCGCCGCCAGGCCCGGTCGGGAATCGTGCCTGACGCCTCCCCGGGCACGTCGATGCCGGTCGGCTTGTCGAGCCCGAGCCTGCGCGCCCACGACTGGATGACCTGGCCCTGCAGGCCGTTCGCGTCACGGCCGAGCGTGTAGAAGAAGACGTCCGAGGAGACCTGCAGCGCGCGGCGCAGGCTGATCGTGCCGTTCACCGCGTTGCCCGCGTTCTTGAACTCCTGGGTGCCGACCTTCAGCACGCCGGGATCGTTGATCGGCGTGTCGGGGGTGATGATCCCGCGCTCGAGCGCCGCGAGCGCGGTGATCGGCTTGAACGTGGAGCCGGTCGGATAGGTGCCGCCGATCGCGCGGTTGAACTGCGGCGCGCCGGCCTCCTCGCCGAACAGCGCGTCGTACTTCGCCTTCGAGATCGGCCGCGAGAGCACGGAGGGATCGAACGTCGGGTAGGAGCCCATCGCCAGGACCTGACCGTTGCGCGGGTCGATCGCGACGAACGCGCCGGCGGTGCCGCTCCCGCCCTGGACCATGCCGGCGAGCGCGCTCTGGCCCACGCGCTGCAGGCCGAGGTCGAGCGACGTGCGCAGCTGGTCGCCGGGCCGCGGCTCACGCGCGAGCCGCTGGCTCTTCGGGCGCCCGGCGGCGTCGACGGTGATGGTCTCCTTGCCGTTCGCGCCGCGCAGGTAGCGGTCGTAGGAGCGCTCGATCCCCTGCTTGCCGACGGTCGTGCCCTGCGTGACCCCGCGGAAGCGGTCGGTGCCGAGCTCCTCGGGGCTGATCTCGCCGACGGTCCCGACGAGCTGCGCGGCGGTCGCGCCCTGGGGATAGCGCCGCAGGTAGACCTGCTGGACGGCGATGCCGGGGAACTCGCGCTGGCGCTCGAGCAGGTAGTTGCGCATCGAGGCCGGCACGTCGACCTTCACGCGCACGTTCGCGTACGGGAGCACCGCGAGCTGCTGGATGACGCGCTCGTTGATCGTGCCCGCCGAGACGCCGAGCACCGAGCCCAGGCGCGCGAACCGCCGCGCCAGCTCGGGGGTCGCCGGCGCCGGGATCGGGACCGGGGCGCCGCGCCGCCCCTTGGGCCGCGCGGCCCGCTGCCCCATGAGCTGGCCCCAGCGCGCCGCCGCGTCACGTGTGGCCGGCGGCAGGCGCTTGGGGTCGAGCTGCACGACGGTGGCGACGCGGTTCTCGACGAGCGGCCGCCCGTTGCGGTCGAGGATCGACCCGCGCGGCGCGCTGACGGCGACCGTGCGCACGCGGTTGTTCATCGCGTCCTGGCGGTACTGGTCACCGGAGAGGACCTGCAGGAACCAGAGGCGCAGGAAGACGATCGCGAACAGCGCGAACGCGATGCCGCCGAGGATCGCCACGCGCATCGCGAGCTGCGGCGAGGCGGGCGGGATGCGCGATCCGGGGTTGCCGACGGGCTCGAACATCAGGCCCTCGTGAGCGGCGAGAGGCCGCCGGTCGTGTAGGCCCGGCGCCGGCGCCGGCGCGGGTCGTCGGGCAGCGCCGGCAGCAGCCAGCGGCGCACGAGCGCGTAGAACGGGATCGCGATCGCCGCGTTCAGGCCGATCGTCAGCAGCGTCTGCCACAGCAGCGCGATGTCGAGCGGCACCTCGTCGCCGAGCAGGAAGCGCATCAGCGAGAAGCCGAGCTGGGCGATCGCCGTGGCGGCCGCACCGACCGCGACCGGCACGAGCGCACCCTGCGGGTCGCGCAGCTCGCGCAGGCGCCCGGCGCCGTAGCCGATGATCAGGAACAGCAGCGAGGACATCCCGACCGTCTGGACCAGCGCGAGGTCGAGGAACAGCCCGGCGCCGAAGCCGAACACGGCCCCCGGCAGCGAGCCGGCGAGCAGGCCGACCATCGCGACCGCGAGCGGCGTGAGGTCCGCGTTGGCGCCGAAGAGCTTCAGCTGCGAAACCGCGGCGATCTGCACGAGCACGGTCACGAGCCCGAGGACGATCAGGCGCCAGACGAGCTGCCGGGGATCGACGCCCATCAGCGATTCCCGTCCGCTCGGCGGGTGAGGACCTCGATGAACTCCAGGCGGCGCAGATCGGCGTACGGCCGCACGTGCACCTGCTGGGTGTCGGTGCCCGCGTCGTCGACGCGCGTGACCGTCCCGATCGGGATGCCCGGCGGGTAGAGCGACTGCAGGCGGTCGGACTGCGAGGTCGTGCCGGCCGTGACGACGCTGTTGCCCTCCTCGACGCGGTCGCGGCGCGTCGTGTATTTCAGGCGCAGGTCGCTCGGACCGCCGGCGGAGGTCTGCACGACGCCCGGAACGCCGTTCTCGCTGACCCGCGCGGGCACCGCGACGTCGCCGTCGGTGATCAGCGTGACGACCGAGGAGTTCGACGTCGCGGTCGTCACCTGGCCGATGAGGCCGTCGGCGGTCACCGCGGGCTGCCCGGCGCGCACGCCGCTGCTCGTGCCCTTGTCGATCGTGATCGTCGAATACCAGACGGTCGGCGACTGCCCGATGACGCGCGCGGTCACCGGCCCGCTGTCCTTCAGCCCGACGGCGCCGTTGAGGTCGAGCAGACCCTGGAGCTGACGGTTCTGGCGCACGGCGTCGGTGCCCGCGAGCGCCTGTGCGCGCAGCGTGGCGCGCTGCTTCCTGAGCTCGTCGACCTGGCCCTTGGCGTCGATCGTGTCGCCGAACCAGCCGGCGAGATCGCGCACGGGCTTGAGCGCGCGGCTGGCCCCCTCCTGGATCGGAGAGACGACCTCGAGCACGCCCTTCTGGACGCTGTGCAGCCCACCACCGGCCGACTCACCGAAGTACACGGTGAGCAGCAGCAGCGAGGCCGCCACGAGGAGCGCGAGGGTTACCCGGCGCCGGCGCAGCGACTTGTCGTACACGGTGAAGTGGTGGTCGGTCGAGGCATGGGATGTCGCGCCAGGATGCTCACGCTAGTAGCGCCGGCGGCGGTTCCTGCTCGTGTTGCGGTTTGTGCGATGGATCACCTCGAACTCCTCGAGGGAGCGGCCCGAGCCGACGGCGACGCACGTCAGCGGCGACTCGGCCAGGTGGGCGGGCATCTGGGTCTCTTCCCGCAGGCGCTCGTCGAGCCCCTGCAGCAGCGATCCGCCGCCCGCGAGCATGATGCCGCGATCCATGATGTCGGAGGCGAGCTCCGGGGGGGTGCGGTCCAGGGTCTCCTTGACCGCGTCGATGATCTGCGAGAGCGGCTCCTCGAGGGCGCCGCGGATCTCCTCGCTGGTCAGGACGACGGTCTTCGGCAGGCCGGACACCATGTCGCGGCCGCGGATCTCCGCCTGGACCTCGTCGTCCATCGGGTGGGCGGACCCGATCTCCAGCTTGACCTCCTCGGCGGTCTGCTGACCGATGAGGAGCTTGTACTCGCGCTTTGCGTAGTTGATGATCGCCTCGTCGAGCTCGTCGCCGCCGATCCTGATGGACTGGCTGACGACGATGCCGCCGAGCGAGATCACGGCGAC
The DNA here is from genome assembly GCA_963787935.1 of uncultured Actinomycetes bacterium. Taxonomy (GTDB): domain Bacteria; phylum Actinomycetota; class Thermoleophilia; order Solirubrobacterales; family Solirubrobacteraceae; genus F1-60-MAGs163. Next base: position 164,572 of record CAWBEV010000005.1, read on the forward strand.
CTCGCTCGTGCCGCCGCCGATGTCGACGATCATCGAACCGGTCGGTTCCCCGACCGGCAGGCCGGCGCCGATCGCCGCGGCCATCGGCTCCTCGATGAGGTATGCCTGGCGGGCGCCCGCCGACAGGCAGGCCTCCTCCACGGCGCGCTTCTCCACCCCGGTCACGCCGGACGGAACGCAGACGACGACGCGCGGATGCGCCCAGCGATTCTGATGCACCTTCTGGATGAAGTGCCGCAGCATCTCCTCGGTGACGTCGAAGTCGGCGATCACGCCGTCCTTCAGCGGCCGGATGGCCTGGATCGTCCCCGGGGTGCGACCGAGCATGCGCTTGGCCTCGATGCCCACGGCGTGCACCTCGCCCGTGCGGGAGTCGATCGCCACCACACTCGGCTCCGACAGTACGATGCCGCGCCCGCGCACGTAGACGAGCGTGTTTGCGGTGCCGAGGTCGACCGCCATGTCGCGGCCGCCCATACCGGTCAGGTAGCTGAAGACTCCCATGGGACGCGAGGGACGCGGCCGGGTTCGAAGGCACCCGGCGGATCGGGGCGCGGCCCGCCGCGTCGTTCCATGAAGTGTAGCCGTCCGGGTGCGCCTAGAACGGCGGCACGAGACCTTGCACGAGGGCTCTCAGGGCCGGCACGGGAAGGCCGACGACATTGAGGTAGTCGCCCTCGATCCGCTCGACGATCGCCCCGCCGCGCCCCTGGATCGCATACCCGCCCGCGCGCCCGCGCCATTCGCCGGTGTGGGCGTACTCCGCGATCTGACCGGCGTCCAGCGCAGCAAACGTCACGAGCGTGCGATCGGTGCGCTCCAGGACGTGCCCGTCGGGCGTGGCGACGGCCAGCGACCCGAGCACGTCGTGCGTGTCGCCCTGCAGGTCGCTGAGAAAGGCGCGCGCCTGCATCTCGTCGGCCGGCTTGCCGTAGACGCGGCCGCTCAGCGCGACGACCGTGTCGCACGCGAGGACGACGGTGCGCGTGCGCTCGTCGTCGGTCAGCGCCGCGCGCCCGGCGAGCGCCTTGCGGCGCGCGTTCTCGGCGGCGACGGTGAACGGCTCGCCGTCCTCGACCTCCTCGGCCTCGGTCGGCCGTGCGTCGAAGGCGACCTCGAGGCGCGCGAGGATCGCCTGGCGCTGCGGCGAGGCCGACGCCAGCACGAGCTGCAGCGACGCGTCCCAGAGGAACGGTGCGGTCATGCGCGCGCTCCGGCCGCGGACGGGACGGTTCGCAGCGGGGTCCGGGCGCCCTACCCGAGCTCCGGGAAGAAGAGCGCCGCCTCGCGGGCGGCCGACTCCGCCGAATCCGATCCGTGGACCATGTTCGAGCCGACCTCGAGCGCGAAATCGCCGCGGATCGAGCCGCTGGCGGCCTCGAGCGGGTTCGTCGCGCCGATCACCTGACGGGCGGCGGGAACGGCCTCGTGGCCCTCGAGGACCATCGCGACGAGCGGGCCGCTCGTGATGAACGCGACCAGCTCGCCGAAGAACGGGCGCTCGGCGTGCTCGGCGTAGTGTTCCTCGGCGAGCTCCTCCCAGGCGCGCATGAGCTTCAGCGCGACGAGCCGCAGGCCCTTGCGCTCGAAGCGGGCGATGATCTCACCGGTGAGGTTGCGCGCGAAGGCGTCCGGCTTGACCAGGATGAGGGTCCGGTCCATGGGGTTCTCCGTGGTTCGAGGGGTCAGAGGCGAGGATCGGTGGCCCGGTCACCCGGGTCCTCGCCGACGAGCGTCTCGTCGGCGGACCCGTCGTCGTAGCCGTGATGCTCGGCGAGCAGCGGCTCCTCGGCGAACGCCTCGTCGAAGCCATGCTCCTCACCCGCCTCCGCCCGCCCGCGCCGCGGACGGCGCTGGGGCGTGACGCCCGGGATCTCCGCCTCGCAGTACGGGCAGATGAGCCAATCGGGGTCGAGCGGCCGCGTGCACGACCCGCACCTGTCGCGCAGCTTGCGCAAGCAGTGCGGGCAGCGCAGGAAATCCTTCGCGACGGCCTCGTCGCAGTGCGGGCACAACTGATAGTCGCTGGCGATCAGACGCGCCTCGGCCGCCTGCATCTCGAGCTCGCGCTCACGCACGTCCTCGAGGTACTCCGGCGGGCGCACGATCATGTAGACGAACGTCCCGACGAACGGGAAGACGATCGCAGCGAGCACCGCGGAGCCGATCAGCAGGCCGTCGTCCAGACGCCGGCGGGCGTCGGCGAACGTGTACCAGACGAGCGCCAGCCACAGGACGACGAAGCCGAGCAGCACGAGCTGAACGACCGTGTTGATCGTGCCGTTCTCGATCCCGAAGATGGCAGGGGTGGGCGACATAGGGTCCGCGGAGAGGGTAGAGCACCGTTCGCCACCGGCCCGCCGTCACCTGCTCGCCGGGCGCGTGCAGAAGACCTCGGAAGGCGGCGAGGAGCGCGACCGTGCCTACAGGAACACGCGCCCGAACAGGTAGCCGAGGCCGAAGAAGACGAGGATCACGAGCGCCACGAGCAGCGCGACCACGATCACCATGGTGATCACGGACGGTCCGTTGTCGTTCACAGCATCGACCCCCTGGGCGCGCCCTGCGGGCGCAGCAGATCCGCGATGAGATACAGGGAACCGGCCGCGAGCGCCACGCCATCGGGGCCGGCGGCACCACGAGCGGCGGCGAGCGCCGCGTGCGGGCCCGAGACGACCGAGGTCGTTCCGGGGGCGCGCCCGAGCTGGCGCGCGAGCGAGTCGAGCGTCGCCGGCGGCAGCGCGCGCGGGTTGCCGGCCGCCGTGAAGACCGCGTGGTCGCAGAGCGGCAGGAGCTCGCGCAGCATGCCCGCAGCGTCCTTGTCGTCCAGGACGGACAGGCACGCGACGAGCCGCCGGCCGTCGAGGAAGTCGCGCAGCGCCTCGGCGAGCGCGCGCACGCCGGCATCGTTATGGGCCCCGTCGAAGATCGTGACCGGGTTCTCGGCGACGACCTCGAAGCGCCCAGGCACGGCCGTCCCCGCGGCCGCGGCGGCGACGGACTCGTCCGCGAGCTCGCCGAGGAACGCCTCGGCGGCCGCGCGGGCGAGCGCGAAGTTGCGGCGCTGGAACGCGCCCTGCGCGAGCACGCGCGTTCCGGGGTCGGCGCCCGCCACCACGAGGCGTGCCCCGCGCTCGGCGCAGACGCGCTCGGCGACCGCGAGCGCCTCCGGGTGTGGGTCGGCGCCGACGACGAGCGTCCCGCCGGGACGCACGACGTCGGTCTTCTCGGCGGCGATGTCGCTGATCGTCGGGCCGAGCCAGCGCGTGTGCTCGAGCGAGACGTTCGTGAGCACCTGGACCACCGACGGGATGACGTTCGTCGCGTCGTAGCGCCCGCCGAGACCCGCCTCGACGACGGCGGTGTCCACGCCGGCACGCGCGAGCTCGTCATAGGCGGCCGCGGTCAGCGCCTCGAACTGGGTCACGGGATCGCCGGCGGGGGCGCTGCGGTTCACGGTCACGGTCGCGCGGGCGGCGCGGCACACGGCGTCGGCGAACGCCGCGTCGGGCACGTCGTGCTCGCGCACGCGCACGCGCTCGGTGAACGACACGAGGTGCGGCGAGAGGTAGGCCCCGGTGGCGACCCCGTGGCGCTCGAGGATCGCGGCGATCATGCGCACCGTCGAGGACTTCCCGTTCGAGCCGACGACGTGGATCGAGCGAAAGCGCTCCTGGGGTGAGCCGAGCACCGTCATGAGCCGGCGCATCCGCTCGAGTCCGAAGGTCATCCCGAAGAGCTCGAGCGAGAGCAGCCAGCGCTCGGCGTCCGCGAGGGACCAGCTGCGATCGGGCAAGGAGACCGGCTCGGGCATCACGGCGGCGGACCCGGCCCTCACAGCGCGTCGCGCTCGCCGCGCAGGCGTTCGAGCTTCGCGCGCTCCGCCTCGACGAGCGCGGGCGGCGCCTTCCCGATGAAGCCCTCGTTGGCGAGCTTGCCCTCGGCGCGCGCGATCTCGGCCGTGAGCTCCGCACGGCGGGCCTCGCGCCTGTGATCCTGCTCCTCGGGGTCGACGAGCTCACTCGCGAGGATCTCGACCGCGCCGCCCGGTACGGGCACGCTGACGGCGGCGTCGGTGTCGCTCGCGGCGCCGGCCTCGAGATCCAGACGCCCGATTCGCGCGACGAGTGCCGCCGTCTCGAGGTAGCCGTCCGCGGCGAGCCGAGCCGGCAGGCGCGCGCCGGGCGCCACGCCCGCCTCGTTGCGCCACGAGCGCACGGCCGTCACCGCAGCGATGACGTCGCCGATGGCCCGCTCGGCGTCCTCGTCGATGAGCACGGCGTCGGCGGTCGGGAAGCGCGCACCGACGAGCAGGCCGTCGGCGGCCGGCATCGCGTCCCAGATCTCCTCGGTGACGAACGGCATGAAGGGATGGGCGAGCGCGAGCGTCTCGCGCAGGACGAAGAGCACCGTCGCCGACAGCTCCGCGTCGAATTCGCGGCCCTTGATGAGCTCGAGGTACCAGTCGGCGAGCTCGCCGTAGACGACGTCGTAGAGCCCGAGCGCAGCCTTGGAGAAGTCGAAGCCCTCGACGTGCTCGGAGGTCGTCGCGATCGCGCGCTGCAGCCGCGAGAGGATCCAGCGGTCCTCGACCGCGGTCGGGCGCGGCGCGGGCTCGGCGTCCTCGGCGACGTTGAGCAGCACGAACCGCGAGATGTTGAAGAGCTTGTTCGCCAGCGCCTGACCCTGCTCGACCTTCTCGTTGGAGTAGCGCACGTCCTGCGTCGAGGACATCGCGAGCAGCCCGAACCGCACCGCATCCGCGCCGTGGCGGTCGATCTCCTCGAGCGGGTCGATCCCCGTCCCGAGCGACTTGCTCATCCGGCGCCCGTCGGGTGCCTGGATCACCGAGTGCACGTAGACGTGCTCGAACGGGACGTCACCGGCGAAGCGCAGCCCCAGCATCACCATCCGCGCGACCCAGAGGAACAGGATGTCGCGCGCGGTCGAGAGGACGTCGGTCGGGTAGAAGGCCCGCAGCTCGGGCGTGTCCTCGGGCCAGCCGAGCGTCGCGAACGGCCACAGCGCGCTGCTGAACCACGTGTCGAGCACGTCGGGATCCTGCGTCCAGCCGTCACCCTGCGGCGGCTCGACGCCGACGTGCGTCTCGTCACCGCGGTACCAGACGGGGATCTGGTGGCCCCACCAGAGCTGGCGGCTGATGCACCACGGCCGGATGTTCTCGAGCCAGTCCACGTAGCGGCGCGACTGGCTCTCGGGGTGGATCCTGATGCGCCCGCTCATGACCGCCTCGATCGCCGGCGGCGCGAGCTGCTCCATGTTCATGAACCACTGCAGCGAGATCAGCGGCTCGATCCGCTCGCCGGAACGATGCGAGAACGGGACGGTGTGGCGGTAGGGCTCCTCGGCGCGCAGCAGGCCCTGCTCGCGCAGCGCGCCGACGACGCGCTCGCGGGCCTCATCGACCGGCAGGCCGGCGTAGGCGCCCGCCTCCGCGTTCATCGTGCCGTCCTCGCCGATGACCGTGATCTCCGCGAGCCCGTGGTGCCGGCCGATCTCGAAGTCGTTCGGGTCGTGGCCGGGGGTGATCTTCAGGCAGCCCGTGCCGAAGTCGCTCTTCACGTACTCGTCGGCGATGATCGGCAGCTCGCGCCCGACGAGCGGCAGCGTCACCGACCGACCGACGAGCTGCGTGAAGCGCTCGTCGCCGGGGTTCACGGCGACCGCCGTGTCGGCGAGCATCGTCTCGGGGCGGACCGTGGCGACGACGACCTCGCCGCTGCCGTCGCTCAGCGGGTAGGCGATGTGGAACAGCGTGTCCGTGACGTCGCGGTCCTCGACCTCGAGATCGGAGATCGCCGAGCGGCTCCCCGGATCCCAGTTGACGAGGTAGAGGTCGCGGTAGATGAGGCCGTCGTCGTAGAGGTCGCAGAAGACCTTCAGGACCGCGCGGTGGTAGGCGGCATCGAGCGTGAAGCGCTCACGCGCGTAGTCGCACGAGGCGCCCAGGCGCTTGAACTGCTCGATGATCGTGCCGCCGAATTCCTCGCGCCACTCCCAGACCTGCTCGTTGAACGCCTCGCGGCCGATCGCCTCGCGCGAGCTCCCCTGCTCGACGAGCCGCTTCTCGACCTGCTTCTGCGTCGCGATGCCGGCGTGGTCGGTGCCGAGGATCCACTCGCTGCGCGTGTCCTTCATCCGGTGATAGCGGATCAGGACGTCCTGGATCGCGCCGTTCAGCGCGTGCCCCATGTGGAGCGCGCCGGTGACGTTCGGCGGCGGGATCGCGATCGAGTAGTTCTCGGCCGAGGTGCCCTCGGGCTCGGCGTGGAACAGCCCGCTGGCGAGCCAGCGGGCCATGATCCGGGGCTCGGCCTCGGCGGGTTCGAAGCGGGTCTTCGACGTCAGGTCCGACACGGGGCGCGGAGTCTACGTCCCGCGCCGCCCGCTCAGCCGTTCGCCTCGGCCTGCGCCTTCGCCTGCGTCTTGGCCGCGCGCTTGTCCGCCTTCGTCTTCAGTCCCGGCGTCGGAAACGGCGCCGCGGTGGCCGCCAGATCGCGGCCGAGGCCGATGTGGTCCAGGCGCTTGCCGATGTCGACGAGATCGCGGCGCTCCTGCCGGGTCATCTTGTTCGGCAGGCCCTTCGAGTTCCTGACGATCTCGGTGACCCGCCGGCGATCGGCGTCGTCCATCCGCTGCCAGTGGTCGTAGACCACCCGCAGAGCGGCGATGACGAGGATCCATGGGACGGCGCGGAAGGCTTTGAACATGGCGGAGTTCCGTGGTCGGGTGCGTGAACCTCACCGGAAGGTACCCCGGCTGCGCACCGGGGGAACACCGCTTCGACGCGTCGGGCGCTCAGCCCGCCTGGGCGGTGTCCTGCTGCTCGCCCTCGTCCTCGCTGACCGCCTCGGTCACGAGCGTCGGGGGCAGGCCGTTGAGCACGGTCTCACGCGTGACGACGCACTTCTTGACGTCGCGGCGCGAGGGCAGCTCGAACTGCACCTCGAGGAGGATCTCCTCCATGATCGAGCGCAGGCCGCGCGCGCCGGTCTCGCGCTCGAGCGCCTTGTCGGCGATCGAGTTCAGCGAGTCCTCGGAGAACACGAGCTCGATGCCGTCGAAGTTGAAGAACTTCTGGAACTGCTTGGTGAGCGCGTTGCGCGGCTCGGTGAGGATCGAGATGAGGTCCTCGCGCGTGAGCTGGTTGACCGCGCTCATCACGGGCAGGCGGCCGATGAACTCGGGGATCAGGCCGTAGTTCACGAGGTCCTCGGGGAGGCACTCGGAGAAGATCTCGCCCGGGTCGCGCTCGGCCTTCGTCGGGATCGTCGCGCCGAAGCCGATGCCCTGGCTCCCGATGCGCCGCTCGATCACGGTGTCGAGGTTCGCGAACGCGCCGCCGCAGACGAACAGGATGTTCGTCGTGTCGATCGTGAGGAACTCCTGGTGCGGGTGCTTGCGCCCGCCCTGCGGGGGCACGCTCGCCTGGGTGCCCTCGAGGATCTTCAGGAGCGCCTGCTGGACGCCCTCGCCGGAGACGTCGCGCGTGATCGACGGGTTGTCGGCCTTGCGGGCGATCTTGTCGACCTCGTCGATGTAGATGATGCCCGTCTCGGCCTTCTTGACGTCGTAGTCGGCGGCCTGGATGAGCTTCAGGAGGATGTTCTCGACATCCTCGCCGACATAGCCGGCCTCGGTGAGCGCCGTGGCGTCGGCGATCGCGAACGGGACGTTCAGGATGCGCGCGAGCGTCTGGGCCAGCAGCGTCTTGCCGCAGCCGGTCGGGCCGAGCAGCAGGATGTTCGACTTCTGCAGCTCGATCTCCTGGTCGGCCGTCTGCGCCATCTGCACGCGCTTGTAGTGGTTGTAGACCGCGACCGAGAGCGCCCGCTTGGCGGATTCCTGCCCGACGACGTACTCGTCGAGCACGCCGTAGATCTCCTTGGGACGCGGAAGGTTCTCGAGGTCGAACGACGGGGGTGCGGTGAGCTCCTCGTCGATGATCTCGTTGCAGAGATCGATGCACTCGTCGCAGATGTAGACGCCGGGGCCGGCGATGAGCTTCTTCACCTGCCGCTGGGACTTGCCGCAGAAGCTGCACAGCAGTTGCTCGTTGGAATCCGTCGGTCGCGCCATCTCTTCTCCCCGAAGCAGCCCGCGATGCGCCCTAGTGGTGGGCGATCACGCGGTCGATGATGCCGTAGGTCTGCGCCTCGTCCGCGGACATGAAGTAGTCGCGCTCGGTGTCCTGGCGGACCTTGTCGTACTCCTGGCCCGTGTGCTCGGAGAGGATCTTGTCCAGGCGCTGGCGCACGTCGATGATCTCCTTCGCGTGGATCTCGATGTCGGTCGCCTGGCCCTGGAAGCCCGAGCTGACCTGGTGGATGAGGATCTTCGCGTTGGGCAGCGCCATGCGCTTGCCCGCGGCGCCGCCGGCGAGCAGCAGCGCCCCCATCGACATCGCGATCCCGACGCAGATGGTCTGCACGTCGGGCTTGATGAACTGCATCGTGTCGTAGATCGCCAGGCCCGAGTACACCGAGCCGCCGGGCGAGTTGATGTAGATCGAGATGTCCTTGTCGGGGTCCTGCGACTCCAGGTGGAGCAGCTGGGCCACGATGAGGTTCGCGATCTGATCGTCCACCGGCGTCCCCAGGAAGACGATGCGCTCGTTCAGAAGGCGCGAGTAGATGTCGAAGGCGCGCTCGCCTCGGGACGTCTGCTCCACCACCATGGGGACAAGGGGGCTCATGGTCCTCGCTCTATTTCGGTCGGCCGGGATGAATCCTTCCGCCCGCAACAACGTGCCCGGGCGAATCAGGCAAGCCTAGCAACGGGAATGGGCCGGGCCGACGCCTCTTCTACCGGGGCGCGGGACCGTCGACGGAGCTGCTGGACGGACGGCCGACGCGCGCTGATCAGTCGCCCTTGTCGGGCGTCCAGAGCTTCTCGCGCGCCTCGGCCTGGCCGGGCGTGATCGGGCTCGCGTGCTCGACGATCAGGTCGAGCGCGGCGCGCTGGGCGAGGTCGTCCACGAGGTCGTCGAGACGGCCGGCCTTGTCGAGCCGGTCGCGGAGCTTCTCGGGCGTCGTGTTCTCGCGCGCCGCCGGCTCCTGCAGCGCGTCGAGGACGTCGCCGTCGGAGGGCTCGATGCCCTCGGCCTCGACGAGCGCGGCGAGCACCGCCTCGCGCTTCAGCGTGCGCTCGGCGTCCTCGGCGCCCTCGGCCAGCAGCTCCTCCTCGGTGCGCCCGGAGATCTGGAAGTACATGTCCCGGTTGATGCCCTGGTGCTCGAGCTGGTGGAGCATGCGGTCGAGGAGCTCGCGGGCGCGCGCCTCGATCAGCGCCTCGGGCACGGTGACCGTCGCCTGGTCGACGACCGCGTCGAGGACCGCCTCGCGGTACTCGCCGTCGGCGCGCTGCTCGTCCATCTCGCGCAGGCGCGTGGCGATGTCCTCGCGCAGCTCGTCGAGCGTGTCGAAGCCGGCCGCGTCGGAGGCGAAGTCATCGTCGAGCTCGGGGAGGATCTTGCGGCGGATCTCCTTGACGATGACCGCGAACTCCGCGTCCCTCCCGGCCAGGTGCTCGGCCTGGTAGTCCTCGGGGAAGGCGAGCTGCACGGCACGCTCGTCGCCGGCGCTCGCACCGGTGAGCTGCTCCTCGAAGCCCGGGATCAGGCGGCCGGAGCCGAGCTCGATGAGCTGGTCGTTCCCGGTGCCGCCCTCGAACTCCTCGCCGTCGATGCTGCCGACGTAGTCCATGACGACGAAGTCGCCCTCGGCGGCGGCCTCCTCGACGGTCTCGAGCTTCGCCATCCGCCCGCGCAGCTCCTCGAGCTGGCCGGTGACGGCCTCCGCGTCGGCCTCGGGCTCGCGGCGCGGGGCCTCGACGCCCTTGTACGTGCCGAGCGTCGCGGTCGGGCGCACGCCGATCTCGAAGCTGAAGGTCAGCGGCGCGCCGGCGGCGGGCGGATCCTCGAGCGAGAGGTCGGGATCGCCGACGGTGTGCAGGCCCGCCTCGTCGACGGCCTGCACGTACCAGCGCCCGAGCGTCGTGCGGATCGTCTCATCCAGCACGGCCTCGCGGCCCATGCGCTGGAGGATGACCTGCGGCGGCACCTTGCCCTTGCGGAACCCGGGCATCTTCATGTCGCGCCCCAGGTCCTTCGCGACCTGCTCCAGACGCCGCTCGACGACCTCGGCGGGCACCTCGACGTCCACGCGCACCCGGGACTCGGGCAGGTCGGTGACGGTGGCGCTGACGACGGCGGCGGGCATCGGCGGCACGATAGCGTCAGGTCGTGGCCCGCCACCGCCCGCCCGCCGTCACCCGCCTGCGCGCCTGGATCGTCACCGGCCCGCTCGGCCACCTCTACGGCGGGCTCGCCGACGGGGCGGCGCTGCTGGCGCACGTCGCGGCCGCGCGGGCGCGCGGGCGCGATCCCTGGGCGTGAGCCCGTGGGCGTCGCTCAGCCCGTGAGGCGCAGGATCGGCCACTGACCCGGCACGCCCTTCAGCGGCTGCGAGCCGATCATCTCGAACTGCAGCCCCGAGCCGACGACGGTGCCGTAGGCGGTGCCGGACGCGTAGACCTGGTTCGGGCCCGCGAGCTGGCAGACGCGCGAGGCGATGTGCACGGCCATGCCGCCGACGTCGTCGCCGATCAACTCGCACTCACCGGTGTGGACACCGATCCGCACCTCGAGCAGCAGCCCTCCGACGGCCTCGACGATCGCCAGGGCGCACTTGTGCGCGAGGCTCGGCGCCCCGTCGAAGGCGATCAGGAACCCGTCGCCGAGGGTCTTGACCTCACGGCCGCCGAAGCGGTCGATCTCGCGGCGCACCGCGGTGTCGTGCGCCGCGAGCAGGTCGCGCCAGGGACCGTCCCCCATGCGCGCGGCGTGCCCGGTCGAGCCGACGATGTCCGTCACGAGCACGGTGTAGAGCGCGCGCTCGATCGAACGCCGGCGCGAGCCGGTCAGGAACTCCTCGATCTCGGCGACGAGTGCGCCGCTGTCGCCGACGCTCGGCAGGTTGTCGACGCCCTCGAGCTCGACGTAGCGCGCGCCCTTGATGTGCTCGGCCATGAAGCGCGAGTGGCGCACGTCCACGACGCGGTCGCCGACGCGATGCAGCAGCAGCGTCGGGAGGTGGATGTCGGCGAGGTCCTCGCGGGCGTCGTAGCCGCCGGTGCTGCGCCACAGGTTGCGCATCGCGCCGGGACTCGAGGACAGCCGCGTGAGCTTCCCGAGCCAGGCCTTCAGGCGCTCGTCGTCGGCGCGCGAGGGCGCGAGGTCCTCGATCGCGGCGGCGGTGCCCCAGGTCGCCAGCGTGAGCTCGATCTCCGAGTCACGGTTCTCGGGATCGAGTTCGTGGTCGAAGTCCGCCGAGGAGAGGCGGGTCGTGGCGACCGCGGCGTAGAGGATCAGGGCGCGCACGTGCTCGGGCCGTGTGCGTGCGTAGTGAATGCAGAGCGGACCGCCCCACGTGTAGCCGTAGAGCACCGGGCGCTCGCTCTTGGCGTCCGCAAGGACGGCGTCGATGTCGCGCACCTCGTCGTCCATCGTGAGGTGCCCGTTCACCGGATCCGAGAGGCCGACGCCGCGACGGTCCATGAGGATCACGCGGCAGAATCCCGCGAGGCTCTCGAAGTACCGCGCCAGGCCGGGCTCCTCCCAGAGGTACTCGACGTGCGAGATGCCGCCGAGCAGCACGAGCATGTCGATCGGGCCCTCGCCGATCTCGGTCCAGGCCAGCGCCACGTCGCCGTTCGACGCATAGTGGACCTCGGGAGTCACGGCACGGAGTATCGCGCGTGCAGCGCGCCGGTGGCGGCCACCCGCCGAGCTTCCCCCGCTACCCGGGCGGCGGCGGATCTCCAACGGCGAGGAACCGCGTCGCGACCGCCGTGCGCGGGGCGTGTCGCCGGGCGTGAGGAGTGAGGGGTGAGTGACGGGACTCGAACCCGCGACCGCCTGGACCACAACCAGGAGCTCTACCAGCTGAGCTACACCCACCGCGCGCGGCTCAGTGTACGCGCTGCCCGCCGGCCGATGGTGCGCGCAGCGCCCGGGAGGCCTAGGCTGCGCGCATGGTGGACGGTCCTTCCCGGACGCGCCCGGCTCGCGCCGACGCGCGACGCAACCTCGCGTCGCTGATCGAGGCCGCTCGCATCGAGCTCGCCGCCGACCCGCGCGCCGGCCTCCAGCGGATCGCGGCGCGCGCAGGCGTGCACCGCGCGACGCTCCACCGGCACTTCGCCTCGCGCGAGGACCTGCTGATGCAGGTGTACGCGCGCTATCTGGAGGACGTCGGCGCGATCATCGACGGCCTGGACCCGGCGGCACCGAAGGTCCTCGTCGAGCTGGAGCGGGTCACGCGGCGGATCTGCGAGGCGAACGTCCACTGGCAGGCGTTTCGCTGGGCCCCGGCGTTCCCCGCGGAGTTCTCCGCCCCGCGCGACCACATGATCGAGGTGCTCTGGCGCCTGTTCGGTCGCGGACGCGACGAGGGCGTCCTGCGCAGCGACTTCAGCGTGCTCGAGCTCCAGACCGCCTGGGGCGCCCCGATCCAGTACCTCGCGAGCCGCATCGCCGACGGCAGCTGGACGGTCGACGAGTCGGTGACGTTCACCCTGCGGCTGGTGCGGCCGCCGCAGCGGGCGGCGGCCACCCCGTAGGCGTCTGATCCGTGATGGCCGGCGATGCGATTCGCGCCGTCGTCCGCGGGGAGGTCCAGGGCGTGGGGTTCCGCGATGCGACGGTCCGGCGGGCCCGCGCGCTCGGCCTGATGGGCTGGGTGCGCAACGGCGAGGACGGGACCGTGCTCGTCCACGCGGAGGGCGCGGCGTCCGGCGGTCGCCGGGCTCGCGACGTTCCTGCGGTCCGGCCCGCGACTCGCACGCGTCGCCGACGTCGCGATCGAGCACGTCGCGATCGAGGGCCACGAGCAGTTCGCGATCCGCGGCGTGCGTGCCGGGGTCTTCGTCGTGCAGGAGCACGCCGCGACCGCGCACCACTTCGACCTGCGCCTGGAGGTCGGGGGAGTCATGCGCTCGTGGGCGGTGCCGAGGGGGCCGTCGCTGGATCCGGCGGTCAAGCGGCTCGCCGTCGAGGTCGGCGATCACGACCGGGCGCACAACGCGTTCGAGGGTGCGCTCGAGGGGGGCGGCGTGATCGTCTGGGATCGCGGGACCTACGAACAGGGCGGGCGCGTCGCCTGGCCGGAGGCGCTGATGCGCGGCCACGCCGTGTTCGTCCTGCACGGCGAGAAGCTGCGCGGCGGGTTCGCGCTGCAGCGCACACGGCCGGGAGCCAAGGCGCAGTGGCTGCTGATCAAGCGCCGCGACGACCGCGCGCGCCCCGGCTCGGACATCGTCGCCGAGCAGCCGCGCTCGGTGCTCAGCGGCCGGACGCTCGACGAGCTCGTCGGATGATCAGCCGACCTTCCCGCCCGTGGGTCCCCAGTCGAACGTGGTGGCCGGCGTGAGGCGTGCACGACCTCTGACGACTCTTCGGGAGCGTCGGAATCGCCGGAGGCGGCGCGCCGCTGACCGTCAAGCGCCGGGGACCCGCCGGTGAGAAGCCGCGCGCACGCGGACTTACAGCGCCCCCGCCTGGACTCGAACCAGGGACCTGCGGATTAGAAGTCCGCTGCTCTATCCAGCTGAGCTACGGGGGCGTGCGGTGGGATGGTGGCAGGCGCGCCCGTCAGGCGCGCCCGGCGACGGCCTCGGCGAGGCCGCGCATCGCGCCGTTCAGGACGCTCGTGCGGACCTTCTCCGCGACCGGCCCGCGCAGGAGCAGCCCGAGGCGCATCCCGGGATCCACGAGGAGCCGGTGCGTGACGAGCGTGACCATCCCCTGGTCCTCGAGCGCGAAGCCGCCGGTCATCGCCTTGAAGTCCCCGCCGGCGCGACGCGCCTCGACCGCGGTTCGCGGGTCGTAGTCGAAGGTCATCTGCGTGCTGAGCGTCGCGACCGGCGTCGGGTGGGTGCACTCCGCGGCCGCGGCGCGCCCGTCCGGGTCGCGATCGGTGACCGCGACGGTCGCGAAGAACGGGTGCCAGTCCGCGTAGCCCTCGATGTCGGCCACGACCGCGTAGACGACCTCGAGCGGGGCATCGATCGTCGCGCGCTTCTCTCCCTCCATCATCGCCGGCGACCTTAGCGCGGCGCGACGCGGAGCACAGCTTGACGCCTATACCCCCTGGGGGTATCATCGCGGCATGTCCGCGACTCCACGACCGCCTCGCACCGCGGGCGCCCCGCACGCCGGCGCGCCCGGCGGGCGCGAGCTCACCCGCCTGGCGGTCGTGGCGACCGCCCACTGCCTCACCGGCTGCGCGATCGGCGAGATCCTCGGGCTCGCGATCGCCACGGCCCTCGGCTGGGGCGACGCCGCCTCGATCGCGCTGGCGATCGCGCTCGCGTTCCTCTTCGGCTATGGCCTGACCGCGCTGCCGCTGCTGCGCTCCGGCATGGCGCTCGCAGCGGTGATCCCGCTGGCCCTGGCCGCGGACACGATCTCGATCGCCGTGATGGAGGTCGTCGACAACGCCTTCGTGCTGGCCGTGCCGGGCGCGATGGACGCGGGGCTCGGCGACGCCCTGTTCTGGGGCTCGCTGGCGGCCGCGCTGGCCGTCGCGTTCCTCGTGACGGTGCCGGTGAACCGCCGGCTCATCGCCCGCGGGCGCGGGCACGCGGTCGTCCACGCCCACCACGGCGGGCATGGCGCCGATCGCGTCAGCCGCGGCGCATGAGGCGCGCGACCGCGGCCATGAGCTCGGCGGTGCGCTCGTCGCGCAGCGCCTCCCCCTCGGCGCCCATCACGCAGTGACGCGTGTGGTCGTCGAGAAGGCCGAGCGCGACCTTGTCGAGCGCCGCCTGGACGGCGCTGATCTGCGTGAGGACGTCGATGCAGTAGCGGTCCTCCTCGATCATGCGCGCGACGCCGCGCACCTGCCCCTCGACGCGCGCGAGGCGCCTCGCGAGGCGCTCCTTGTCGGCGGAGTAGCCGTGCGGGCCGGTCGCGGATTCGGTCGTCATGGCGCGCAGCATAGCATACCCTTAGGGGGTATGTGCTACGATCGGTTCATGGACACGAACTATCGCGTCACCGGCATGAACTGCGAGCACTGCGTCCGGGCGGTCACCGACGCGATCTCCGCGGTCGCCGGCGTCGCGGCCGTCGCGGTGGACCTCGACGCCGGCGAGGTCCGCGTGCGCGGTGAGCGCGTCGACCCGGCAGCCGTGCGCGCCGCGATCGACGAGGCCGGCTACGAGGTCGCCGCCTGAGGGCGCGATGAGCATCGCCGCCGACACCGAGCGCCTGCGGCTCCCGATCGAGGGCATGACGTGCGCCTCGTGCGCCGCGCGCATCGAGAAGCGCCTGAACCGGCTCGACGGTGTCGACGCGACGGTGAACTTCGCGACCGAGGAGGCGACCGTCGCATTCGACCCCGCCCGGGCATCGCCCGAGCTGCTCGTCGAGACCGTCGAGGCCACCGGCTACCACGCCGTCCTCCCCGCGCCACCCGCCACCGGCACGCCGGCCGGCGACGACCGCGCGCGCGATCTCCAGGAGGCCGCCACCGCCGACCTGCGCCGCCGGCTCATCGTCTCGGCCGTCCTGGCCGCGCCGGTGCTCGCGATGTCGATGGTCCCGGCGCTGCAGTTCGAGTACTGGCAGTGGCTCGCGCTCCAGCTCGCGACGCCGGTCGTCCTGTGGGGCGGCTGGCCCTTCCATCGCGCCGCCTGGCTGAACCTGCGCCACCGCGCGGTCACGATGGACACGCTGATCTCGCTCGGCACGCTCGCCGCCTACGGATGGTCGGTCGTCGCCCTGTTCTTCCTCGGCGCGGGCATGCCGGGCATGACGATGAGCTTCTCGCTCGCGCTCGACCGCGGCGCCGCCGGCGACGAGCTCTACCTCGAGGTCGCCGCGGTCGTCATCGTCTTCCTGCTCGCGGGCCGCTACCTCGAGGCACGAGCCAAGCGCCGCGCCGGCGCCGCGCTGCGCGCGCTGCTCGAGCTCGGCGCAAAGGACGTCGCGGTGCTGGTCGCCGACGGAACCGAGCAGCGGATCCCGATCGGCGACCTGCGCGTGGGATCACGGTTCGTCGTGCGCCCGGGCGAGAAGGTCGCGACCGACGGGGTCGTCGAGGAGGGCGCCTCGGCGGTCGACGCCTCGCTCCTGACCGGCGAGAGCGTGCCGATCGAGGTCGCGCCCGGGGACGCCGTCACCGGGGCGACGGTGAACCTCGGCGGCCGGCTCGTCGTGCGCGCCACGCGCGTCGGCGCCGACACCGCGCTCGCGCAGATCACGCGCCTCGTCAGCGACGCCCAGAGCGGCAAGGCGCCGGTCCAGCGCCTGGCAGACCGCGTGTCGGCGGTGTTCGTCCCGATCGTGATCGTGATCGCGCTCGGCACGCTCGCCGGCTGGCTGCTCGCCGGCGAGCCCGCGACGTTCGCGTTCTCGGCCGCGGTGGCGGTCCTCATCATCGCCTGCCCCTGTGCGCTCGGCCTGGCCACCCCGACCGCGCTGCTCGTCGGCACCGGCCGCGGCGCGCAGCTCGGCATCCTCATCAAGGGCCCCGAGGTCCTGGAGTCCACGCGGCGGGTGGACACGATCGTCCTCGACAAGACCGGCACCGTCACGAGCGGGCGCATGGCGCTCGTGGACGTCGTCACCGCGCCCGGTACGACTTCCGACGAGGCGCTGCGCGTGGCCGGGGCGCTCGAGGACGCCTCGGAGCACCCGATCGCGCAGGCGATCGCCGCGGGCGCGCGCGAGCGCCTCGGTGCGCTTGCGCCCGCGGGCGCCTTCGCCGCCCGCGAGGGCCTCGGCGTGACCGGCACCGTCGAGGGCCGCGCGGTCGTCGTCGGACGACCGGCGCTGCTCGCCGAACAGGGTCTCCCGCTCGGGCCGGAGCTCCTGGGCGCCCGGCAGGCCGCGCACGCGGCCGACCGCACCGCCGTCGCCGCCGGGTGGGACGGCGCGGCCCGCGCGCTGTTCGTCGTCGCCGACACCGTGAAGCCGACGAGCGCCGCCGCGGTCGCGGCGCTGCGCGAGCTCGGCCTCGAGCCCGTGCTGCTCACGGGCGACACCGCCGCGACCGCCCAGGCCGTCGCGAGCGAGGTCGGCATCGCCACGGTGCTCGCCGAGGTGCTCCCGCAGGAGAAGGAGGCCGAAGTGCGCCGGCTGCAGGAACGCGGGCGGGTCGTGGCGATGGTCGGCGACGGCGTGAACGACGCCCCGGCGCTCGCGCGGGCAGACCTCGGCATCGCGATCGGCACGGGCACCGACGTGGCGATCGAGGCGGGCGACCTGACGCTCGTCAGCGGCGACCTCTACGGGGCTGCCGATGCGATCCGGCTCTCGCGGCGCACGCTCGCGACGATCAAGGGCAACCTCTTCTGGGCATTCGCGTACAACGTCGCCGCGATCCCGCTGGCGGCCGCCGGGCTCCTGAACCCGCTGATCGCGGGCGCCGCGATGGCCTTCTCGAGCGTGTTCGTCGTCACGAACTCGCTGCGCCTGCGCCGCTTCCGCCCGCTGCCCACCGACGCACGCTGAGCGGCGCGGCCTTACCCTCAGCGCGATGGTCGCCCGCCCCGCCCGCCTGTCGATCGCCGCCTGCGCTGCGCTGGCGTTGATCGCGATCCTCGCCGGCTGCGGCGGCGACGGGCCCGGCACGCCGGTCGCCCTGGCCCCGGGGGCCTCGGTCGTCGGCGGCCCCGGGGTCAGCGACGCCCAGCCGCCGTGGCCCGCCGAGTACGCCAAGCTCCCCCAGCGCCTGCGGATCCTGGGGATCCCGCGCCCCGGCACCGAGAAGTTCCACGTCCACCAGCAGCTGCGGATCTACGACGACGGCCTGCTCGTCCCCGTCCCGAAGGAGATCGGGCTGCAGCTGAAGCAGGACGTCGCCTCGGCGGTGCACACGCACGACGGCAGCGGCGTGGTCCACATCGAGGCTGACAACCCGATCACGGTGACGCTCGGCGACCTGTTCGGCGTCTGGGGCGTGGCGTTCGGGCCCGATCACATCGGTGGGCTGCGTGCCGAAGGCGATCGCAAGCTCCACGTGTTCGTCAATGGGCGCGAGATCGAGGACCCGGCCACCCACGTGCTCGCCAAGGACGACAACATCGTCGTCGCGTTCGGCAGCCTCGACGGGGTGCCGACGCGCCCCGACACCACGGCGCTCGACAAGGCCGACGACGGCGAGGCGCTGTGCTCGGCGAAGAGCAAGGACGGCAAGCCGCCGAAGAGCTGCCTCGTGACGCCCGAGGGAACGAACTAGTGTCGTGAGTCGGAAGTTCGGATGCAGAATGCGGGATGCATCGGCGGTCGTGGGGTGTGACCCGTGATGCAGCCTGTGCCGGTGGCACAGGCACGTCGGCGGGTGCATCCCACTGGCGGCGAGGCGCCCGCAGACTGCGTGCGAACGAACGATTCACGACACTAGGGCGACGCGACGAGCGTCGCGAAGAGGTGGTCGAGCGTCGCCTGCGGATCGTCCGTCAGGCCCGTGTGGATCTCCGAGGCCTGGATGACCGTGGACGACGGAGCGGCGAGCCAGCCGAAGCGCTCGGACTGGCTGAGCTCCGCGAGCGGCCCGCCTGCGGGGTCGCCGGCCGCCACCGCGCAGAGCGCGTCGAGATGCGGGCGGATCGCGACCGGGTCGGCGTCCGGGGCGAGCGCACGCAGGCGCGCCTCGTCGAGCGCGACGCGCAGCGCGAGGAACCCGTGCTGACGGCAGAAGAGCGCGACGCCGACGTTCAGGAACTCGCCGCGCTCGACGTGCGGCACGACGCGCACGATCGCGTACTGAAACGGCCTAGCCGCGTGCATCCTCGGCCTCCTGAACGAACGCGCGCGGAGCACTCAGCCGCTGCTCGAGGAACGCGGTGAGCTCCGCCCGGGCGGCGTCGGGGTCCGCGCCGAGCCAGCCGGCGGGCACCGACTGCACCGCCATGGGCACGGCCGCGCGCGCACGCCCGGCGAGACGCTCGTCCGCGTCGGCGAGCGAGCCCGCGACGGCCAGCAGCACGTGGTCGGCGATCCCCCCGAACGCGGCGCCGGCCGTCTCGGAGAACCGCGCTGCGCCGTGACGGCGGTAGAACGCGGCGCCGTGGTCGATGAGCCATGGGCGCCCGTGCCAGACGAGCAGGTTCGGGTTGCGCGGGGTGCGGTCGACGTTCGTCACGAGCGCATCGAACCAGACGACGTCCGCGGCCAGTGCGGGGGCGATCGCCCGCGCCGCCGCGGGAGTGAACGGGAGCGCCCCCGGGAGGAAGTCCATGCCGAGGTTCAGCCCGGCGCTCGCCTCGAGCAGCTCCTGGATCTCGGGGTCGGGCTCGGCGTGCCCGATCTGCGGGTCGAGCTCGACGGTCACGAGCTCGGGCACCGGGAGGCCGAGCGCCCGGCCGAGTTCGCCGGCGACGACCTCGGCGACGAGCGCGCCCTCCCCCTGACCGGCGCCGCGGAACTTCACGACGTACAGCCCGTCGTCATCGGCTTCGACGAGGCCGGGGAGCGACCCGCCCTCGCGCAGCGGCGCAGCGTAGCGCGTCGCGGTCACGTGGCGCAGCCGGTTCACGCGCGCATCCTCGCGCACCGCCCGGTCACCGGCCCCGTGAGCCCGTAGCATCGCCGCCATGAGCCCGGACTGGATCCCCCTCCCACGCGCCGCCCGCCGGGTGGTCGACGGCGCGCTGTCGCTCGAGGCCGGCGAGGTCGCGCGCTCGCTCGGCCGGCTGGCCCAGGCGACGGCTGCGCCGCTGCTGCCCACGCGCTCGCTCGAGGCCGCGGTCGGCGGGCGAACGGTGCTCGTGACCGGGAGCTCGTACGGGATCGGGCGCGCCGCCGCGCTGCAGCTCGCCGACGCGGGCGCGCGGACGCTGCTCGTCGCGCGCGGCGCCGAGCAGCTCGACGAGCTCGCGGCCCAGATCGAGGACCGCGGCGGCACCGCCGCCGCCTACCCGGCCGACCTCTCGGATCTGGAGGCGATCGAGGAGCTCCTGGAACGCCTCGGCGACGACGGCCACGAGGTCGACGTGCTCGTGAACAACGCGGCCCGCTCGATTCGCCGCTCGATCGCCCAGAGCTACGACCGCTTCCACGACTACGAGCGCACGATGCGCCTGAACTACTTCGCGCCGGTGCGGCTGACGCTCGGCCTGCTGCCCGGGATGCGCGCGCGGCGCTCGGGGCACGTCGTGAACGTCAGCACGCTCGGGGTGCAGACATGCACGCCGCGCTTCTCGGCCTACCTCGGCTCGAAGGCCGCGCTCGAGGCGTTCACGCGCGTGGCGGCGTGCCGAGTGCCTGCGGCGACGACGTGCGCTTCTCGACGATCCACATGCCGCTCGTGCGCACGCCGATGAGCCAGGCCACCGAAGCGCTACGACCGCATCCCCGCGCTGTCGCCCGAGCAGGCGGCGGACCTCATCGCCGAGGCGCTGCGCACGCGCGCCGAGCAGGTCGGCCCGCGCGTCGGCGCGCTCGCCGAGGTCGCGTGGGCGGTCTCCCCCGCCACCGGCGACCGAGGTCCTGCACGCGCTCTACCGCACGGCCGCGACCTGAGCGGTCGCGGCCGCGGCGCCGCGCTCAGCGCAGCTTGAACTTCAGCGTGCCGGTGTCGCAGGCCTTCGTGACGATCTTCACGCCGCCCTTCGGGTTCGGCTTGACGCTCTTCTTGGCCTGGAAGCGGATCGTGCCCTTCGTCGGCGTGCCCTTCCAGGTCAGCGTCCCGAGGATCTTCGGGGCACGGAAGAAGTCCACGTACGCCGGGCCGCTGTAGTTCAGCTTCCCGCCCTTGAGCTTGATGCTCTTCGCCTTGACGATGAGGTTCGCGCTGTTGCACTTGAACGTGCTCGGCGCCGTGATCCGCCCGCCGACCGGCTTGATCGCCGTCGCCGTCGCGTCATAGATGCCCTCGCCCTCACCGGGCCCGCCGACGACGATCACCCGCACCTGGGCGGCCATCGCCGTCGCCGCCGCGACGAGCAGGATCGCCGCCGCCGCGAGCAGCGCCGCACACCATCCACGACCACGCACCATCACGCCCTCCCCTCGTCCGGCTGCGCCGATGTCCCGACGTGCCAACCGAGCCTACGTCCATCTCGACGATCTGGCAACAAGTCGTAATCTGCGAGCACGGATCGCCGCCGCCATCTACAATCGCCGAGTCCGTGCTTCACCCGTTTGCGCGTTCCGCTTTGAGCCGCCCGACGAACCCTGAGAGCCAGCTCCGCACGCACGGCGACGTGCTCACCGCGATCTCGGACGGCATGGTCGCCCTGCTGAAGGAGTTCTACGGTCGCGGACCGATGCGGACGAAGTCCTACTACGAGGACGATCTCGTCGTGTGCCTGCTGCGCGGCGGGTTCTCGCGGGTGGAGCAGACGTTGTTCGAGGGCGGGCGCGGCTCGTCGGTGATCCAGCAGCGGATGGATTTTCAGGACCTCATGCGCGAGCGGTTCACCGCAGTGATCCAGGACGCCACGGGGCGGCCCGTGATCGGCTTCATGAGCGGCAACCAACAGGACCCGGACATCATGTGTGAGGTGTTCATCCTCGCGCCGACCGATCTCGTCGACGAGCACGAGCTTCCCGCGGCGAGACGCAGCTCCCCTTGACCTGCGCGGTACCGTTCCTGGCGAAGGGCATTCATCGTGAGGTCGGCCGACCGCGGGCGGGCAGCGCGATCTGACTTTCGAGGTCAACGAACCCCGGAGGTCCCGTGCCCGTCTGTTGCAGTTCGATTCATCCGCAGCGCCACTGCGTGACGCAGCGCGAGGAAGCGCGTGGAGCAGTCGCCTGGGCGACGCCCGCGCTCTCTCGCCGTGCGCCATGGTTCATCGAGCGGGCGGCCGGCGAGTTTCCCCGGCTGCCCCGCCGCCTCCCATGACCACGCGGGCGGCCGGCGATCCCCCCCAGGTGTCGGCCGCCCACTCTGCTCGCGATCGGCGGCGAGCGCCGCCGGCCGCGCTCAGCCGGCGAGCGGCGCGCCCGTCTCGAGCAGCGTCTTGAGATCGCTGAGGATCCAGGCCCAGCCACCGCCGGCGCCCGTGTCCGCGAGCGCCCCGCTGACGAGCGTCGCCGTCCTCGGCGCGCCCGCGACGTCGTGGGTGATCGTGAGCCGCGTGACCCCGCCCTCCTGGGGTTCGATCTCGTAGGCCACGCGCGTCAACGGCTCCGCGGCGATCTCGGGGTCCATGAGCATCCGCCAGGTCTGCACGAAGCGCCGCGGCGGGTCGACCTCGACGAGCTCGCCATCGACCACGGGCCCGGTCACCCCGGCCTGCTGCATCCCGGTCCCCGCGAGGATGCGGTAGGGCGTCCCGGCCGTCAGGTCGCCGTACTCGGCGAATCCGCCATAGCCGTAGCGGTCGGTCCACTCGGGCCGGGTGATGGCGTCCCAGATCGCCTCGGGCGTCGCCCGGATCCAGACGCGGTAGACCTGCGTCGTCTCGATGTTCGCTGCCGTCGTCATGCGGTCTCCTCCAGGTCGTACTTGAGATCTGCGAGCGCCGACACCCGACGCTCGGTGTACTTGTCGATCCAGCGGTCGTGGATCAGCCGGATCGGGACCGGGTTCAGGAAGTGGAGCTTCTCCCGGCCCGAGCGCCGCGACACCACCAGGCCCGCGTCCTCGAGGACGCGCAGGTGCTTCATGACGCCGAAGCGCGTCATCTCCAGCTCCGACTCGAGCTCCGTCAGCGTGCGGCCGTCACGCGTGAAGAGCCGGTCGAGCAGGAACCGCCGCGTCGGGTCGGCGAGCGCCCTGAACACGCGATCGTCGTCGTCGGCCACGTGCACAAGATAGGTGACCTCTTGGTCACATGTCAAGGAAGCGGCGCACGTCGCCGGCGTCGCGCTCGAGCGCCGCGCCGTCGCGGCGCGCGATCCGCCCGAACGGCTCGAGGACGAGCGCCCCGCGTTGCAGGCGCCACGTCGCCACGGCGCGGCCGCGCACGAGCGCGATCGGCCGGAAGACCCCGTTGGTCGTGACGACTCCGGTGTGCGATCCGAGGACCGGCTCGCGCGAGCGCCACCCGAGCAGCAGCGGATCGAACGCACCGAGCAGGCACGGCGCCGGGAGCTCGGCGGCCGGCGGCCGGTCGCAGAGATCGACGCGGCCGTCGTCGCGCTCGGCGAGCTCGCCGCCGATCGCGCCGAGCCCGGCGCGCGCATCGCGCAGTGGCAGCCCGGCCCACTTCGCGAGGTCGCGCGCGTCGGCCGGTCCGTGGCCGGCGAGAAAGCGCCGCGCGAGCTCGGCGAGCGCCGCATCGCGGTCCACAGGCCCCAGCGGCGCGGTCCAGTCGCGCACGAGGACGAACGCCTGATCGGCGCCGATGACCGGCCCGCGCACGATCAGGCCGCGCAGGCTCGCGAGCATCAGGAGGTGGACGAGCGCCTGGCCGGCGGTCGGCACGCCCGCGACGTCGAGGCGCTCGCGCAATGCCGCGCGGGCGAGCGGCCCGTCGTCGCCGAGCGCACGCTCGATCACCGAAACGCCGCGCTCGGCCGCCGCCGGCGAGACGCCCTCCTGCTCCAGGCGCCGGGCGTTGCCGGTGACGAGCGGGGGCGTCGTGAGGGCATGCAGCCACGGATGGTCCTCGCGCCGCACGAGCTGCAGCGTCCCGCGGTTCAGCCACGAGATGAGCACCGAGCGCTCGTTGGTGAGCGCGCGGTCGACGTCCGCCGCCCGCAGCCCGCGGGTCCGGGCGCGGATCGCCAGGCGCACGCCGCGCGCGTCCTGGGCCTGGACCGCGAGCAGCCGCTCGGCGACCGCGGCCGTTCCGGGCGCCGGGGCGCCCGCGAGCAGCTGCGCGGTCAGACGCTCGCTCAGCACGTCGGGCTACCGCACCCCTGCGACGCGCCGGCCGTCCTCGAGGTAGACGGCGCGCCGGCGACCCGCGGCCGCGCGGACCCGGCGCCGGACGGGCCCGCTCAGGAGCTCGCACGCCCCGTCGAGCGACACCAGGCGGTGCTCGAGGATCTCCTCGTCCTGCAGCCGGATCTGCGCGAGCTGCGCATCGTCGAACGTCCCGCAGTCGAACAGGAACCGCATCCCGCCGGGGCGGCCGGGCTTCGGGCGCAGGAAGTCCACGCACACGAGCCGGCCCCGCTCGACGCGCAGCCCGCACTCCTCGAAGGTCTCACGCCGGCACGTCTCCCACGGCGTCTCGCCGCCCTCCTCCATCTGCCCGCCGGGGATGGTCCACCGCTTCTTGTAGCTCGGCTTGAGAACCAGCAGTCGCCCGAGGCGATCGAAGATCAGCGCCCCCGCCGAGGCGGGAACGCGCGGGACGTCCAGGGTCTGGGGCACACCGTCATCGGCCATCGCCTGATCATGCCGAGCAGCACGGCGGCGTGGCGGGTAGTGTCGGTCGTTCCCAATCCCTCGAAAGGAGGGGCAATGGCTGACGCAGCCTTGTTCATCGGATGGGGAGCACCCGTCCGCGGCCGGGAGGCGAAGGGCCTCGAGGTGTTCGGCGAGGCGATCGCGTTCTACGCGTCACTCGAGGAGGCCGGTCGGATCGAGAGCTGGGAGGCGATGCTGCTCGAGCCCCACGGCGGTGAGCTCGACGGGTTCATCGTCCTGCGTGGCGCACGCGAGCAGCTCGATGCCGTCCAGGCCTCCGAGGAGTTCGAGCGCATGACGACCCGCGCCGGGCTCATCGTCGAGAACCTGGGCGTCGTGCACGGCTACATCGGCACGGGCCTCGAGCGGGCGATGGGCATCTACCAGGAGGCGATCGGCGCCGTCACGGTCTGACGCCGAGGGTGGCCGGCGCTCCCGGCCACCCGCGTTCGACCGGCGGCGTGCTCAGGGCGCGCCTGCGCGGGCCAGGAGCGGATGGTTCGCGGGCGCCCCGGGACCGGCGTGGGCCGCGATGTCGCGGACCTCGAGCTCGGCGCCGCAGCGCTCGCAGGTGCGATGTGCGCTGACGGCGCCGCCGCAGCCGCGGTGCTCGAGCACCGTCGGCGGCCCGCCCGGGCTCGGCGCGTACCGGTCGCCCCATTGCATGAGGGCGACGATCGAGGGCCACAGGTCGAGGCCCTTCTCGGTGAGCCGGAACTCGTCGCGCGGCGGGCGCTCGTTGTAGCGCCGGCGCTCGAGGATCCCGTCGGCCGTCAGCTTCTCGAGCCGCGCGGAGAGCACGTTGCGCGCGATGCCGAGCTCGCGCTGGAGATCCTCGAAGCGCCGCACACCCAGGAAGACGTCGCGGATGATCAGCAGCGACCAGCGCTCGCCGACGACCTCGAGCGCGCGGGCGATCGAGCAGACCTGGGTGTCATACGTCGCGGGCAGCATCGGGATCGAGTGTAGACGAGTACGTTGCGTGAAGCAACGTTGTGCGCTACGGTCCGTCCTATGACGCAACGTACTCGTGCTTCGGTGGTCGTCGTCTGCCTCGGCGCCTTCATGGCCGGCCTCGATCTCTTCATCGTGAACATCGCGTTCCCCGCGCTCGAGGAGGAGTTCTCCGGGGCGAGTCTCGGTGGCCTCAGCTGGGTGCTGAACGCGTACACCATCGTCTTCGCCGCGCTGCTCGTCCCCGCCGGCCGCTGGGCCGACGCGTACGGCCGCAAGCGCGTCTTCCTGACCGGGCTCGTGGTCTTCACCGCCGCCAGCGCCGCCTGCGCGGCGGTCTGGTCGGTCGAGGGCCTCGTCGCGATGCGCGTGCTGCAGGCCGTCGGCGCGGCGCTCATGCTCCCGGCGTCGCTCGCGTTGCTGCTGCCGCTGTTCCCGCCGCAGCAGCGTTCGGTCGCCGTGGCCGGGTGGGCCGCGGTCAGCGCGGTCGCCGCCGCTGCGGGGCCGCCGATCGGCGGCCTGCTCGTGGACGTCAGCTGGCGCTGGGTGTTCCTCGTGAACGTCCCCGTCGGCATCGCCGCGCTGATCGTCGGCGTGCGCGTCCTGCGCGAGGCCCGTGACCCGGGCACCAGCCGTCCCGACGGGCTCGGAGCGCTGCTGCTCGCCGTCGCCGTCGGCGCGCTCGTCGGCGGGGTCGTCGAGGGCCCGGACTGGGGCTGGGGCGACCCGCGCGTGATCGGCCTCTGGGCGCTCGCGGCGGTCCTGCTCGCGATCGTCGCGCGGCGCTGCCTGCACCATCCCGCGCCGGTCGTGGATCCGGCCCTGCTGCGGATCCGCCCGTTCCGCGTCGCCGTCGTCTCGGCGATGCTGTTCTTCGCGGCCTTCGGCTCGATGCTGCTGACGAGCGTCCTCTTCCTCACCGGCCCATGGGGCCGCGACGTGCTGCAGGCCGGCCTGGAGATCGCACCCGGGCCCGCGATGGCCGCGCTGTTCAGCCTGCCCGGCGCGGTCCTCGCGCGACGCGTCGGCATGGCGCAGGTCGGCGCCGCCGGCACCGCGCTGTTCGCGCTCTCGGCCCTGTGGTGGCTGACGCAGCTCGGCCCGGTGCCGGACTACGCCGGCGCGTTCCTGCCGGGGATGCTCGTCGGCGGTGCGGGCGTCGGGCTCGTGATCCCGACGATCACCGCCGCCGCAGCGGTCGTGCTGCCGCCCGAGCGCTTCGCGACCGGGACCGCGGTCGTCTACGATGGGCCGCCAGCTGGGCGTCGCCGTCGGCCTCGCGGTGCTCGTCGCGCTGCTCGGCAGCCCGCAGAGCGTCGCGGACTTCGACGCCGCGTACGCGTTCATCCTCGCGGGCTCGCTCGCCAGCGGGCTCGTGCTCGCGGCGCTCGGGCACGTCGAGGTCGCCGTCGCCGAGCCCGAGGCCGAGGCCGTGACGGCATGACCGGCCTCGAGCTCCTGCAGGCGATCAAGTCCGGCGAGCGTTCCGCCTCCGGGCTTCGCCGTCCTGCTCGACCTCTCGCTCGAGACCGTCGAGGAGGGGCGTGTCGCGTTCGCGCTCGAGCCGGGCGAGGAGCACCTGAACCCGCTCGGCACGGTCCACGGCGGGCTGCTCGCGACGCTCCTCGACAGTGCGATGGGCTCGGCGATCCAGTCCGTGCTGCCGGCGGGCACGTCGTACACGACCGTCCAGCTCGACGTGAAGTACGTGCGCCCGCCGCGCCTGGGCGACGGACGGATCGTCGCCGAGGGGAACGTCATCCACGCCGGCCGGCGCACCGCGACCGCCGAGGGGCGCGTGCGCGACGCCCAGGGCCGACTGCTCGCGCACGCGACCACGACGTGCCTCGTGCTGGCGCCGTGACGCTCCGGGCACGGGCCCCCAACCTCTAGGGTCCGGGCATGTTCACGCGCGCTGACCTGCGAGTCCTGGCGACCAGCGACCCTGAGCGCCCGATCGTCAGCGTGTACGCACGCACCGATCCGCGCGACCCGGCGAACACGAGCACGACGCCGGCCTGGCACGTTGCGCTGCGCAACGGACTGGGCGCGATCGGCGAGCGGCTCGAAGCCGGGGACGATCGCGAGGACCGATTGGCGTTCCGCGCCCTGCGCAAGCGGATCGAGGACGAGCTCGTCGCGCTCGAGCCGGCCGAGCGCGCGCGCAGCGTCGCCTGGTTCGTCGACGCGGACGGGGCCGACGTGCGGCGCTTCGGCCTCCAGCTCCCGCTGCGCGAGGATGCGGTCATCTGGGACGCCAAGCCGTTCGTCTCCCCGCTCGTGGACATCGCCGACCGCGGAGCGCCGACCGGGATCGTGCTCGTCTCCGGCGAGGTCGTGCGCCTGCTGCAGATCGAGCAGGCCGAGCCGAGCGAGCCGCGCGACTCGGTCTTCGAGCTGGAGCTCGGGGACTGGCGTCCGTACGGCGGCTCGGCGGCCGGCGGTCCGGGGCGCGGCGTGCAGACCACCTCGCACCAGGAGCGGTACGAGGCGCGCGTGGACGCGCAGCGCGACCAGCTGTTCGACACCGCGGCGACGCAGACCGCGAGTCGCCTCGAGGAGCTCGGCTGGGAGCGGATCGTGCTCGTGTCCGAGACGCAGGTGGCGGCCCGGTTCCGCGCCGCGCTGCCGGTCGCGCTCGCCGAGCGCGTCGTCGCCGAGAGCGACCTGAACCTCGCCGGCGAGGACCCCGCGGCGATCGCCGAGGCGCTCGAGCCACTGCTCGAGGACGCCTGGCGCCGGCGAACGACCGCGCTCGTCGCGCTCGCGCACGAGCGTGCGCAGGCCGGCGGCGCCGCGGCGCTCGGCGCCCAGGAGACGCTCGGCGCGCTCGCCGAGGGCCGCGTCGAGCACCTCGTGCTCGACCCCGCACACGACTTCTCTGCGGCCACGGGCATGGTCCCGGAGGCGATCGGCGGGCCGCCCGAGCTGCTCGGCGAGCGAGCGGTCGAAGCGGCGATCGCCACCGACGCGCTGATCACGGCGCTCGACGCCGAGAGCTCCGACGAGCTGCAGGCCGTCGGCGGCATCGCCGCACTGCTGCGCTGGTGAGCGAACCGCGCACTCGCGGCCACCGGCGCCGCGATCCCACGCGGCACGACCGAGCGCCACGGCCGGCCGCGTCACGGGCGCGGAGCGAACGCCGTGATCTGGGCCGCGACGATCTCGGGCTGCTCGAGCGCGAGCAGGTGCCCGGCCGCCGGGATTCGGTGGAGCTCGGCGCCGGGAAGCTCACGGGCGAGCCGCTCGGCGATCGCCGCGAAGTCGGGAACATCGCGGCCGCCGACGATGACGAGCGTGGGCGCGCGGACCGCTGCGAGCTCGGGCGCGCCGAGCTCGTAGTCGCTCTCGTCGGCGAGCTGCAGCTCGAACGCGGTGCGCTGCATGTCGGCGACGAGCGCGCGGATCCCGGGATCGCTCTGATCGGGTGCGCGGGCCGGCCCGTCCACCCACATGCGGAGGTTCAGCTCGACCGCCAGGTCGAGGTCGCCGCGCTCGAGCGCCGCGTCCTCGGCGTCCCCGAACGCCTGCACGGCCTGCGACCACGCGTGCTCACCGATCGCGGGTGCCAGCAGCACGAGCGCGGCCACGCGCTCGGGTGCCTCGGCCGCCAGGCAGAGCGCGACGCGGCCGCCGAAGGATGCGCCGACGACCGTCGCGCGCTCGACGCCGAGCAGGTCGAGCAGCGCGACGAGGTCCGCCACGGCGGAGAAGGAGCCTGCGCACGAGCTGCTGCGGCCGAACCCGCGCAGGTCCACCCGCACGACGCGCTGCTCGCCGGCGAGCAGCGCAACGAGCGGGTCCCACATGCGCTGATCGGCGACGCCGGCGTGGACGAGCAGCAACGCCGGGCCCTCCCCGTCACTCGCCCAGGCGAGCCGTCCGCCGTCGACCTCCAGGAACCCCGCGTCGCCCATCGCCGAAGCCTACGGGCTCGGCTTCACGCCCGGCCGCCGGCGAACGGCGGCGGAAGCCACAGGGGACCGGGCGCCCCGACCAGCCGCTCTGCGGATTGGCCGGGCGCGCGCGCCGGACCGACGACCGGGCGCCGCCGAGGGGGGAATCCCGGCGGCGTCCGTGCCCCACTCCGGGCGTCGTCGGGGCTCTACGGGCGGCCGGCGGGCCGCGTCGCCGCGAGCGCCTTCTGCACCGTCGCGGCGTCGAGGTTCAGCTGCTTGGCGAGCGCCGTGGCCATCGCCGCCTCGCGCGCGGTGTCCGCGGCCCTGTGGGCGGCCTGCTGCTTGGCGAGCGCCGCCTGCACGGTCGCCTTGTCGATGCCGAGGCCCGTGCTCAGGGCACTGACGAGGCCTGAGATGTCGGGCTTCGACCCGGCGGGAGGCTTCGTCCCCGCAACGGGCTTCGCCGGGCGGTTGGCCTCGAGGATCGCCTGAACCTTGGCGGTGCTCACGCCGAGCGCGCTCGCGATGTCGGTGGCGAGCCCCGCGCCCGGGTCGCCCTTCGGCGGCGCGCCGGACGGGCGCGTCGCCTCGAACGCGGCCTTGAGCTTCGCCTCGCTGACGCCGAGCTTCGCGGCGAGCGCGGCCGTGTCGGGGCCATGGCGACGCGGGCCCTGTGCGCTGCGGCCCGTCGTGGTGGTGGTCGTCGTCGTGCTGTCGTTGCTCTGGGCGACGGCGCTGCCGACGCCGATCGCGGCGGTCGGCACGATCACGGCGCTGGCGAGCACGGCGGCGACGGTGCGGGAACTGCGGGAACTGGGCATGGCGTGTCTCCTGGTTTCGCTGCCGGGCGGGACTGCCGCGGCACCGACCATGCTGGGACCGGGCGCTGGGAGGACCCTGGCTCAGACCTGGGAATCCGCTGAGACGCCGGCCATCACCGGCGCGGCCGCCTCGGCGGGGAGGCACACGATGAAGCGCGCGCCGCCGTCCCGCGCGGTCTCGGCGTGGACGCGACCGCCGTGCGCGTCGACGATCCCGGCGACGATCGCGAGCCCGAGGCCCGCCCCGGCGCGACCGCGTTCGCGACCGCGCTCCGCACGCCAGAAGCGCTCGAACGGATCGCCCTGCGCCGGCGGCAGTCCCGGGCCGTGGTCGCGGACCTCGAGGCGCTGGTGCTCGCCCTCGGGCACGACCGAGACCTCGATCGGCGTTCCGGCGGGCGTGTGCACGAGCGCATTGCGCAGGAGGTTCGCGAGCACCTGGCGCAGCAGGTCCGGGTCACCCAGCACCGGCGCGGGACCGGCGCTGCGCACGTCGATCTCGCGCTCGGGCCCCGTCACGCGCGCGTCATCCACGGCGTCGCGGGCGAGCGCGGCGAGGTCCACGTCCTCGCGCCGCGGCTCGCGGACCTCGTCGAGACGCGCCAGCGTCAGCAGGTCCTCGACGAGCGCGCCCATGCGCGTCGCCTCGTCCTCGATGCGCACGACCGCGCGCTCGCGCTCCTCGGGATCTTCGGCCGCGCCGATGCGCAGCAGCTCGGCGTAGCCGCGGATCGACGCCAGCGGCGTTCGGAGCTCGTGCGAGGCGTCGGCGAGGAAGCGGCGCAGGCGGTCCTCGCTCGCCCGGCGCTCGGCGAACGCGCCCTCGAGCCGGCCGAGCATCGCGTTCAGCGCCAGGCCCAGGCGCCCGATCTCGGTCCGCGCGGTCGCCGGGCTCACGCGATGGGACATGTCGCCGCCGGCGATCGCGCCGGCGGTCCGGCCCATCCGTTCGAGCGGGCGCAGGCCGACGCCGACGACGAACCACGCGCCGACGCCGAGCAGGAGCAGCACCCCGCCGATCACGAGCGCCTCGACGACGAGCAGCCGGTCGAGGGTCTGGGCGACGTCCGCGAGCGGGATCGCGACGACGGTCGTGCCCGTGCCCTCCCGATTGGGCAGCGCGAGCGCGCGGTAGCGCAGGCCGGAACCGCCGCGCGCGCCGACCGTCGTGACCCGCCCGGGCGCCAGCGTCGCCGGGAGCTCCGGGGCCGCGAGCTTCGTGTACGAGAGGACGGTCGTCCCGAGCACGCTGCCGCTCGCGCTGCGCAGCTGTGCGTAGGTGCCCGGCGGCAGGTTCGCGTCGGCCCCGGCCGGGCCGAGGCCACCGTCGCGACCGCCCCCCGGAGCGCCGCCGGGCGCGCCGCCCGGTCGCTCGGGCGCGGAGGGATCGCGGATGCCCTGAGCCTCGAACGCACGCGAGACGGCCGGCATCGCGCCGCGCGCCTGCTGATCGACGCGGTCGATGAGGAACGAGCGCTGCTCGGCGTAGGTGATCGCGCCGGCGAGCACGAGCCCGACCGCGGCGAGCGCGAGCAGGCCCACGATCAGGCGTGCGCGCAGCGACCGCATCATGGCCGCGGCATCCGCAGCGCGTAGCCGACCCCACGGACCGTGTGGATCAGCGGCTCGCCGAGCACGTCGACCTTCTTGCGCAGGTAGCTGACGTACGTCTCGAGCACGCGCGCATCGCCGCCGAAGTCGTAGTCCCAGACGTTGTCGAGGATCTGCGCGCGGGTCAGGACGCGGCGCGGGTTGAGCATGAGGTAGCGCAGCAGCCGGTACTCGGTCGCGGTGAGCTCGATGAGCGTTCCGCCGCGCGTCACCTCGCGCGTGTCCTCGTCGAGCTCGAGGTCGTCGAAGCGCAGGTGGCCGGACTGCTCCTCGGTGCGGCCGGTGCGGCGCAGGATCACGCGGATGCGGGCGACGAGCTCCTCGAGGCTGAACGGCTTGGTCACGTAGTCGTCGCCGCCGCCGGCGAGGCCGCGGAGCTTGTCCTCGGTCGCATCGCGCGCGGTCAGGAAGACGATCGGCACGTCGGCGCGCCGATCACCCAGGCGCCGCGCGACCTCGAAGCCCTCCATGTCCGGCAGCATCACGTCGAGCACCATGAGGTCCGGGTGGAACGCGCCGACCGCGCTGAGCGCCTCGGCGCCGTTGCCGGCCGACGCGACCGTGTATCCCTGGAAGCGCAGCGCCATCGAGACGATGTCCACGATGTTCGGCTCGTCGTCGACGACGAGCACGCGATGGGAGGCGAGGGTGTCGGTCATCGCCGTCCATGATGTTGGAGAACCCTGGGAGGTTCCTGAGAGACCGCCGCACAGCGCCGACCAGAACGACCGACGGCCCGCTCGCGCGGGCCGTCGGACACAAACGCGGGCTCGATCGGCTAGACGACGGTCACGTTGACGGCCTTGGGACCCTTGTCCCCGGCCTCGGCGTCGTAGGAGACCTTGGCGCCCTCGGCGAGCGACCTGTAGCCCTCGCCGGCGATCTCGTTGTGATGGACGAACAGGTCCTTGCTCGAGTCGTCGGGCGTGATGAACCCGAAGCCCTTGTCGTCGTTGAACCACTTCACGGTTCCGGTTGCCATGCGTGCTTCCTCCTGTGCGGGCGAAACGCGGAGGGTGCCACTGAGCAACGACTGCGGACGCGGGCACTGCTTGGGCCGAGCGGAAGTGCTCGGCGATGACAACGACTGTAGCCGCACCGCGACCGGACTACCGCGGGGCGCGCCCCCAGAGCAGCACCATGAGTCGCTCGAACAGCCGGCTGCGGCCCGCGGCGTTCGGGAGCATCGTCGGCTCGCGCCTGAGCGCGAAGCGCGTCGTGAGGATCGTCTGCGTCTGGCAGTACTTGCGGATGCCGTGCACTCCATGGCGAGCGCCGAGCCCGGAGTCGCGCGCGCCGCCGAACGGCGCCTCCTGCGCGAGGTAGCTCATGATCGCGTCGTTGATCCACGTGACGCCCGCATGCAGGCGGCGCGCGACACGCTCGCCGCGCGCGATGTCCCGCGTGAAGACGCTCGAGCCGAGACCGTACGGGCCGTCGTTGGCCAGCCGGATCGCCTCCTCCTCGTCGGCGACCTTCATGACCGGGAGCGTCGGGCCGAATGTCTCGTCGGTCATGCAGCTCATGCTGTGATCGACGTCGAGGAGCACCGTCGGCTCGAAGAACCGCCCGGGCCCGCCACCCCGATGGCCCCCGACGGCGATTCGCGCCCCCTTGTCGACCGCGTCGCGCACGTGCGCTTCGATGAGGTCGATCTGCGGCGGGAAGGTGATCGCCCCGACGTCGACCGAGCCGGCCGCGCCCGGAACCCCCTGGCGCAGCGCGGCGACCTTGGCGGTGACCTTCTGTACGAACTCGTCGTACACCGGCGCCTCGACGTACACCCGCTCGACCGACATGCAGATCTGGCCGGCGTTCCGCATCGCCCATTCGACCGCGACGTTCGCCGCGCGCTCGAGGTCGGCATCGGAGAGGACGATCAGCGGGTCCTTGCCGCCGAGCTCGAGCGAGCACGGGATCAGGCGCTCACCGCAGCGCGCACCGATCTTGCGGCCCGTGCCCGTCGAGCCGGTGAACATGATCATGTCGGCCGACTCGACGAGCGCCGCGCCGGTCGCGCCGTCACCGGTCGCCAGCAGGAAGACGTCCTCGGGGAACCCGACCTCGCGCGCCGCTTCGACGAACTGCTTCGTGGCGAGCGGCGTGATCTCGCTCGGCTTGATGACGACCGAGTTGCCTGCCATCAGCGCGGGCAGCGCGTCACCGACGCCGAGCGTCAGCGGGTAGTTCCACGGCGCGATGACGCCGACCACGCCGAGCGGGCGATGACGGATCACGACCTTCTTGCCGAAGACGAACGGCGAGTGCGTGCGAACCTTCTCATCGGCGAGGTACTTCTCCGCGCGCTTGGCCCAGAAGCCGAGCGAGTCGGCCATGTAGAAGAGCTCGGCGAGCAGCGCGTCCTCGCGGGTCTTGCCGTTCTCGGCGACGACCGTGTCGATGACCGCCGCGCGGTTCGTGACGAGCCAGTGGCGCAGCCGGTACATGAGCCGTGCCCGCTCGTCGAACCCCAGCGCCTCCCAGGCGGGCTGCGCGCGGCGCGCGCGGGCGACAAGCGCCTCCACCTGGGCCGAGCTCATGTTCTCGACGGTGGCGATCTGCTCGCCTGTGGCGGGATTCTCGACGGCGATCATCCCATCGGGGGCGGGCTCGATCTCAGCGGTCGTGAGCACGTCGGTCATCGTGGTCTCCTGCACTTCGTGGAATCTCGGGACAGTCTCGCCGATCCCGCGCCGTCCGTCGCGCGAATGGGTCCCGCGCAGCGCTCGCCGATCGAGGCGCGGCCGGCGCGCACGGTCGAACGACGGCGGCGTTCGTCGAGACCCACTATCCGGCGCGGACCTCGAATTCCGTGAGGGTCACCGGACCGAACGAGGTGATGAGCGCGACATCCACGGCGTCGCGGCCGCGGCCGACGACGACGCGGCCCACGCGATGGCGGTTGTTGCGCGCGTCGAACGTGTGCCACGCGCCGTCGAGGTGGACCTCGAACCAGGCGGCGAAGTCCATCGGCTCGACCGGGAGCGGCACGTCGATCGCGGGGATGTAACCGACGACGTACCGCGCGGGGATGTTCAGGGCCCGGCAGAAGGTGATCGCGAGGTGCGCGAAGTCGCGGCAGACGCCCTGCCCGGCCCGGTGGGCGTCGGCGGCGGTCGTCCACGGGTTCGACGCACCGGGGACCCAGTCGAGGTGCCCGTGCACGTAGTCGACGATCGCCTGCACCCGCTCCCACCCCGGCGCGAGACCGCCGAAGCGCTGCCATGCCTCATGGCCGAGCTCGTCCGGCAGGCAGAAGCGGCTCGGCATGAGGTAGGCGATGAGCTCATCCGGCAGCGCCATGATCGGCGTCTCGGGCGTCCCGGGTGCGACCCGGTCACCGGCCGCCGCCAGCCGGACGTCGGCCTCGTAGACGAGCTGCGATGCGCCGGCCGGGATCGTGAAGCGCTCACAGCGGTTGCCGTACAGGTCGTGGTACCCGTGATGCTCGGCGTCCGTCTCCCAGTGCTCCGAGCGCAGCTCGTGGTCGCGGCCGAGCGGCGCGACCTGAAGGACCGCCGAGACCGGCTGCGGGGTTTCGAAGCCGAACGTGCACCCCACCGTGAGGGCGAGAGAAGTGGGGTCGTCGCCGGGAACGCCGTCCACGATACCGGCCCGCCCGCGTCGCGATTCAGCGACAGCTGCGCGCCGCGAGCCGCCCGCCCGGTCGGCAGGCTCCGCCGGCGGCGCGCGCCGCCCCTTGGCTCGTGCGGTGGGCCGGCGCGAGCGGCATGCTCGCCGCCTGGCTCACCGTGAGTAAGACGTGGTCGCC
Source organism: uncultured Actinomycetes bacterium (assembly GCA_963787935.1). Lineage (GTDB taxonomy): Bacteria > Actinomycetota > Thermoleophilia > Solirubrobacterales > Solirubrobacteraceae > F1-60-MAGs163. Next base: position 199,967 of record CAWBEV010000005.1, read on the forward strand.
GACAGTACGCCTCCGCCGGCCGGCCCGCAAGGGCTCACGCCGAGGCGCGCTCAGCGGGTCGTGCTCTCCCGGTCGAGCTTGAACCCGAGGTACGCGACGCCCGCCCAGGCGGCGGCGACGACGACTCCGAGGACATAGGTCATGGCGATGGGCTCCTTGTGGAGATGGAGGAACCGCGCCGCTGCTCGCGTCCGGTTCCCGGGCCGCACTGGCGCGCAGCATAGACGAGGTGCATGTCGAGTCGCTCGTTGTAGGCCGTTCCCACGCGCGGGATCGTGTGCCCGCGACCGGCGATCACCGCCCGCTGCGCGCCGATCCGCGCGGCGACCCGATCGCAGACGAGATCGAACACGTCCGAGTGTTCGCCGGAGATCACGAGTTTCGGGAACGGCGCCGGGCGAGCGCGAGGTCCTCCGGCGTGCGATGCGTCGACCCGACCCCGCTGCGGAAGAGCGCCAGGAGCTCGCGCTCGCTGCTTTCCGGCGCCCACGCGAAGAGCCGGTTCCCGTCGGCGATCATCGCGTCGACCCGCGGGTCGCCGGCGGCGACGCTCAGGCACCCGGGCTCCGAGATCGTCAGCGACCACACCGCGGCGGGGCGCAGCGCCGCGGCGTGCAGCGCGATCACCGCGCCGTACGAGTGGCCGACGAGGCGCCGCTGATCGCCGAGGAGCTCGGCGAGCGGCAGCTGCTCGCGCCATGTGCGCTCGGCCCCCACGATGCTGCCGTTGACGAGCACGACGGGCGGGCCCGCCCCGACGCGCCGCACGTCCAGCGCGGATGCGCAGACGGTTCCCACCGGCGTGCGTCCTGGGACCTACTCGGGCGCCTCGAGCCGCCGGCGCAGCTGCGCGTACACGCGCTCGTCGTTGAGCACCCGGATGTGGTGGGCGCCGCCGACGACGTCGACGTGCTCGGCCGCCAGCGGGTCACGGCCGCCGTGCGCGACCGTCGCGGCGAGGTAGCGGTAGGCCACGCCTTCGACGTGGGCGATGTCCGGGCCGTGGCGCAGGTCGTCGATGCCGGCCGGCATCCGCGGCCCGCGACCCGCGACCGCGGCCGCCTCCGGCAGGCGCCCCAGAGCGCGCGTCATCACGTGACAGCCCTTGGCGAGCGGGGCGCCGCCGTGCGGGGTCGCCAGGCAGATCACGTGCGTGGCGTGCTCGACGAATGCGAGCTCGTCGTCGGCGCCGGCGCGCAGCGCCGCGCACGCGACCAGCCCGCCCATCCAGTGGCCGACGAGCGCGAGCTGAGCGACGTCGACCGGCCAGCGCGCGCAGACCGCCTCGAGCAGCGCGGCGAGCTCGCGGCCGTTGCGCTCGACCGGCAGCCCGGTGTTGTAGCGGACCTCGAGCGCGGTCCAGCCGGCGTCGGTCCGCAGGCGCTCGCCGTAGGTCCTGCGGCCCCCGAGCATCCAGGCGTGCTCGGTCTCCCCGAGCCCGTGGACGAAGACCGCGAGCTTGCCGGACGGCCCCGGATACGCGCGTGCGAGCGCCGGGCGCGTCGGCTCCACGAGCGCGCCGCGCACGCGCAGGCCGAGCCACACCGCCAGCGGGCTGGCGTCCGCGTCCAGCTGGTCACCGACGACGAGCCGCCCGACGGCGACGGTCTCGGCACGATCCATCCGCTGGAGGCTGACGCCGGCCCCGGACGCAGTCAATGCGCTGCGCCGCCGGCGTGGCGAGCCCGAGTCCGCAGGCGTATCGTGGTCCTCCGATCCGACGCGAGGGAGGACGGTGATGGGCAGCCCCGAGACCCGCTGGGGCACCGGCGTGAACGCCGAGGCGATCCAGGCGTGGGACGGACCGCTCTACGAGCGCTTCGTCCGGTTCCGCCCGATCGTGACGACCGGGCTCGGCGCGCACGGCGACGCCGCCCTGCGCCTCGTCCCGCCGCGCACCGGGGAGCGCGTCCTGGACATCGGCTGCGGGTTCGGTGACACGACGCAGCAGATCGCCGCGCTCGTCGGCCCGGGCGGCGAGGTGATCGGCGTGGACGCGGCGGCGCAGTTCATCGATACGGCGACCCGTGAGGCCGCCGAGGCGGGGTTCGAGAACGTACGGTTCCTCGTCGCCGACGTGCAGACCGAGCCGCTGCCCGGTCCGTTCACGCTGGCGTTCTCGCGGATGGGCACGATGTTCTTCACCGGGCCCGTCCCCGCGCTGCGCAACGTCCGCGCGGCGCTCGAGCCCGGGGGCCGGTTCGTCATGGTCGTCTGGCGGCGGCGCACGGACAACGACTGGCTCTACCGCGCGCAGACGATCGTCGAGGGGATCGTGGAGCGCCCGGAGGAGTACGACGAACCGACCTGTGGCCCGGGACCGTTCTCGATGGCCGACGCGGACACGACCTCCGAGATCCTGCTCCACGCCGGGTTCACGGACGTCGCGTTTCACCGCAGCGACCTGCCGATCCAGGTCGGGCGCGACCTCGACGAGGCGATCGACCTCGTCATGTCCATCGGGCCTGCGGGAGAGCTCCTGCGGCTCGCCGGCGACCGCGCGGCCCACCTGCACGAGCGCGTCTTCGCGGAGCTGCGCGAGGGCCTCGCCGAGTACGCCGGGCCCGACGGCGTCTGGGCTCCCGCGTCCACCTGGCTCGTGACGGCCACCGCGCCCTAGCCTGCGGCCTTCGCGCCCGTGATCACGAGGTACTCGGGGCCGAACACGGCGTTCCCGGCCGCATCGGTCGTGCTCGCCTCGCGGAAGAACCTGAGCAGGTCCTCGTGCAGGGCGGCGCGGCCGGCGTCGTCCAGCGCGGCACGTGCCATCACGACGGGGCCGAACTTCTGCTCGTACTCGATCGACCGCCGCGTCGGGGGACGCAAAGGTCATCTCCACCCTCGTGCGGTCGAAGCGCGGCGTGAGACCCGTTCCCGCGAACAGCTCGGTGACATGGTCCGGGACGCCCCACAGCGGCGGGGGCCGGAACCACTCGGGCGGCGGCGGCAGATGCCCGGCGACGACACCGAAGAAGCGCCCGAGGTCACCCTCCGGGGTCCAGCAGCAGAGCCCGATCCGCCCGCCCGGCTTCAGCACGCGCGCGATCTCGGCCGCGGCGACCTCGTGGCGCGGCGCGAACATGCAGCCGAACGTCGAGACCACGACGTCGAACGTGGCGGCGGGCCACGGGAGGGCCTCGGCGTCCCCGAGCACGAAGTCGATCTCGAGCCCGTCGCGCGCCGCGTTCGCGCGCGCCTTCTCGAGCAGGCCGGGCGCGAGGTCGAGGCCGTGGACGCGCGCGCCGGTCCTCGCCGCGGGCAGGGTCGTGTTCCCGGTCCCACAGGCGACGTCCAGCACCTCGTCGCCCGCGCCGAGCGCGGTGCGCGCGACGATGGCGTCGCCGACCGCGGCGTTGTAGGCGGCGATCGCGCCGAAGTCGCCGGCGTCCCACGTGGTCCGTGCCCGGTCCTTGGCGGCGGCGAGGTCCCCTTCGATGGACATGGCGTTCGCCTCCTGCGCCGGACCGTGTCGGTGGCCTGCGGTCAGGCCTGCTGCTCGGCCTTCGCCGGTGCGGCCCCATTGCGCCCCGCGCCCTTCGGTGCGGCACGCCTGCGGGGCACCAGCGCGAGCAGCTCCGCGTGCGCGGCCTCGATGCGACGGATCAGATCCCACGCCTCGTCGAGCATCTCGCGGTCGGCGACGATGCCGAAGTCGAGCTGGTCGCGGTAGCTCAGCAGCGTGATGTTCATCCCGACGCCGTCGATGATCGCCGAGATCGGGTACTGCGCCTCGAGCTTCGCACCGGCGAGGTACATCGGCACGGGCGAGCCCGGCACGTTCGAGATGACGAGGTTCGTGGGCGCCTCGAGCCCGCGCGTGACCGCCAGGCGCGCCGTGACCCGCGAGGCACGGGCGAACAGTGCCGGCGGGATGATCTCGTTCGCGTCCTGCAGCATCGATGCCGGCAGCGCCTGATGGCGCTCCTTCGCCGAGCGCATCGTCTCGTGCATCCGCTCCAGCCGGCGCGCCGGATCCGCGTCGTCGGTCGGCAGCTCGACGATCATCGTCGACACGCGGTTCCCGAAGGTGCCGAACTGCTCGGGTGTGCGAACGGACACCGGGACCATCGTCACGAGCGGCTCGTCGGGGAGCTCGTCGTGCGCCAGCAGGAACGAGCGCATCGCTCCCGCGCAGGTCGCCATCACGACGTCGTTGACGGTGCACCCGGTCGCGTTCTTGATCGCCTTGACCTCGGACAGCGGGACGGAGCCGAACGCGATCCGCCGGTACGGGGAGATCGAACCCTGGAAGCGTGTGCGCGGCGCCTTCAGGCGACGTCCCTCGAGCACGCCGCCGTCCTCGCGGCGCGGGGCGACGACGCGCCCGATCCGGCGCGTGGCGCTCGCGATCGCGCCGGCGCCCGGGACGTGCCGCAGCGTGGGGAGCGCATCGAGGTTCGCGAGCGTCTTCGGCATCCGCCGTGCGGCGCGCAACGGCTGGCGCGGCAGTCCCGGCCAGCCCGCGCCCGAGCATCTCGACGTCGCCGGGCATCCGCTCGCCGCCGCGGCGGTTCGAGGCCGGCCGCGGCTCGATGTCGCGCCCCTCGGGCGAGACGTCGAGCAGCACGCTCAGGATCTCCGCGCCGGACAGGCCGTCGACGGCGGCGTGGTGGATCTTCGTGAACACCGCGACGCGCCCGTGCTCGAGGCCCTGGATGACGTAGAGCTCCCACAGGGGATGCGAGCGGTCGAGCCCGCGCGCGAACAGGCGCGCCACCTGCTCGGCGAGCTGATCGTCGCGAGCCGGGGGCGGGCAGCGCGAGCTCGCGCACGTGGAACTCGAGATCGAAGCGCTCGTCGTCGACCCAGTAGGGATGGTCGAGCCCGAACGGCACCTCGGCGAGCCGCCAGCGGAACGGCGGCAGCAGATGCATGCGCTCGGCGACCACCGTCCGCACGCGCGCGGCATCCAGGATCCCGCCCGGCGCCGTCGACGGGTCGTAGATCGCCAGCCCGCTGACGTGGCCGTAGTGGCGCCCGTCCTCGATGGCCAGGAACTGCGCGTCGAGGCTGGTGAGCTGTCGCATCGTCGGGTCTCCTCCCGCGCCGAGCCTACTCCGATGCGGTGCGGGAGCGACGAAGCGGCCGGCGGCTACTCGGTCACGATGTCGCGGCGGCGGAACGCCTCGACGCCCGCGAGCGCGGCCGCCGCGCCCACCCCGAGCATGACGAGCGAGGCGACGAGGTCGAACGGCTCGCTCGGGACGAGCGCGAGCCAGTGGAACGGGGAGATCGCGAGCACCCACTCCGGTGCCTTGACGATCGCGCCGGTCTGCTCCCAGAGATAGGCACCGCCGACGAGGCCGAAGGCGATCGCCCCGGTGTGCCGCGGGACGAGCGCGAACCCGAGGATCGCGAGGCCCAGGAACAGCGCGACGACCGGCAGCGTGTTGAGCGAGGTCTCGAGCAGATCCCCGAGGCTGACGTCGGCGCCCTTGACAGCCGCCCCGCCCCACGCGGCGACCGCCATGACGAGCGCGAGGGCGATGCACGCGAGCGCCGCCACGGCGATCCGCCCGCCGAGCCACTGGCGGCGCCCGGCGTGCCCTGCCAGCAGCGTGTCGAGCCGGCCCGTCAGCTCCTCGGTGCGCGCCGCCGTCGCGTGGGTCGCCGCGTAGAGGCTGAGCGCCACGGCCAGGAAGATGAAGACGAGCGCGAGGTACCCCTCGGCGCTCGCGATGTCGATCTTCGCCGCGGTCGTGCTCTCGACGTGCTTGCGGATGCCGGCCGACTCGCGCGCGATGTCGGCGACGGCCTTCGAGACGAAGCCGAAGACGAACGCGGTCAGGCCGAGGCCGAGCGCCCAGCCGATCAGGCCGCCCTGCGCCTCACGCAGCGAGAAGGCGGTCACGGACCCGAGCCCGGCGTGCCGCGGCGCACGCTCGTCGCGGTGGGCGAGGAGCGAGGCTCCGAGGTCGCGCCGCGCCGCGAGCCGCACGCTCAGCCAGGCGAGCAGCGCGATCCAGGCGAGCAGCGGCACGAGCGCGATCGGCTGCGCTCCGGTCAGCGGTCGCAGCTCCTCGATCCACCCCAGCGGCGTCAGCCAGCGCAGCCACTCGAGGCTCTGCGACCCGTCGGCCGCGACGCGCACGAGGAACGCGATCGCGAACACGCCGCCGGCGAGCGCCGCGGCCTCGCGGCGCGTGGCGGCGAGCTGCGAGGTGACGGCGCCGACGACCGCGAACGCCGGCGCGGCGATGCAGAGCGCGAGCGTCAGCCACAGCGCCCCGCCCAGCGGCACGTCGCCCGAGACGACGCGCGGCCAGCACGGCGAGGGCCGTCAGCGCGTACAGCACCACGCAGGCCGCCCCGATCCCGCCGAGCGTCGCGAGCGTCGCGCGCCCGCGCGTGATCGGCGCTGCCAGCAGCGTCTCCCAGCGGCCGGCGTCCTCCTCGCCGCGCAGCAGGCGCGTGCCGACGAGCAGGCCCCAGATCCCGGCGACCAGCGGCATCAGCCCGAGCGTGCGCCAGGCGAGGAATCCGCCGACCGTGTCGATGTCGCGCGCCGGCCCGAACAGCGCCTGGATCCCGCTGTTCGAGGTGATCCCGCGCAGCAGCTGCGCGCGCTCGGCCGGGGTGCCGTACGTGGACTTGTAGGCGAACACCGACGAGACGACGGTCAGCGCGAACACCATGCCCCAGATCAGCGCGCCGCGCGCGACCCCGCCGAACGCCAGGCGCCCGACGAGCCCCGCGGGGCGTGGCGCCTCAGTCCTCGTCGCCATAGCGGGCGAGGAAGAGGTCCTCGAGCGAGGGCTCGCGGCTCGTGAGATGCACCGGGCGCGCGGGTGCGAGCGCGTCGAGCACCGGCGCCATCGAGCCGTGCACCTGGAAGGTCAGGCGACGCCCGTCCACGCGCACGCCCTCGACCCCGGGAATCCCCGCGAGGTCGGGCGGGTCGCCCTCGACGGTCACGTCGACGGCGACCGCGCTCAGGTGCCGAAGCTCGGCGAACGTCCCGACCTCGACCAGGCGCCCGCGCCGCAGGAGACCGACGCGGTCGGCGCTCTCCTCGACCTCGATCAGCAGGTGCGAGGAGAGGAAGATCGTCTGCCCGCGCTCCTTCGCCTCGAGCAGGCACTCGCGGAAGACGACCTTGCGCAGCGGGTCCAGGCCGCTCGTCGGCTCGTCGAAGATCAGCACGTCGGGCCGCGTCATGAACGCCGCGATCAGGGCGACCTTCTGGCGGTTGCCGGTCGAGAACGCGCGCATCTTCTTGTCGGGGTCCAGGTCGAAGCGCTCGACCAGTTCGTCGCGGTAGGCCGCGTCGCAGCTCCCGTGCAGGTTGCCGAGCAGCTCGAAGGTCTCGCGCGCGGTGAGCTGCGGCCAGAGCGCCGGGTCGGCGGTGACGACCGCCAGGTGCTCGTGGGTCTGCACCGGAGCGGCCCACGAGTCGTGCCCGCCGACGCGAGCCGTTCCGCCGGTCGGGCGGATCAGCCCGAGGAGCAGCCGGATCGTCGTGGTCTTTCCGGCGCCGTTCGGCCCGAGAAAGCCGAAGACCTCGCCCTGGCGGACCTCGAGATCGAGCCCGTCGACCGCGGTCGTGGGGCCGAAGCGCTTCGTGAGCGCGGTCGTCTCGATCACGGCGGGCATGTCCCGAAACTACCCGTTGCCGCGTCAGATCAGCCCGCGCCCCCGTCGCCAGCGACTGCGACATCAGCCCCATGCCGCCGTCCACGGCAGGACCTGCCCCGTCGAGTCGCCGGCGACGATCGCGCGGCCGATGACGCCGCAGGAGCCCGTGACGAGCGCCCTCACGCGGGCTGCGGCGGCAAGCGATCTCGGCGATCTTCTCGACCTGACTTGCCCAGTGGCCGTGGCTCGCCGGCGTCGAGCGCCTCGATCACGCGCAGGCAGCTACCGGCGCACGGCCGGCGCTCACGCGTCCAGGTCGACCGCGACGCCGATCGGCAGCCAGCGGATGCTGCGGCGGACCTCGCCGGGCGCGGCGGCGAACACGGGCTCGATGGCCTCGCGGCCCTCGCGGAAGTGCTTCCACCCCTCGTAGTGGATCGGGATCGCGGTCCGCGGGCGGACGAGCTCGCAGAGCTCGACGGCCTCGCGCGCGGTCATCGTGTAGCGCAGCGGACCGGACACCGGGAAGCGCACGCCGCCGAGGTGCAGCAGCGCCGTGTCGACGCGCAGGCGCTCCGGGACCTCGCGGACTCCGTCATAGAGGACGGTGTCGCCGGTGATCCACAGGACGCCGTGCTCCTGACCGTCCCAGCGCAGCGCGAAGCCGATCACGTCACCGACGATCGGGTGACTGAGCGGCGGGCCGTGCCGGCACGGCGTCGCCGTGATCTCGATGTCCGGACGCCCGGGCGCCGTCAGCGTCGTGGTACCCCACGGGGCGAGCCCGCGAGCGCCTCCCGCCGAGGCGCTTCGCACCGGAGACCGTCGTCACGATCACACCCGCCGACGGGAGCAGCGCGCGCCCGGCGGGGTCGAGGTTGTCGCCGTGGTGGTCGTGGGTCAGGAGGACCGCATCGATCCGCCCGAGGTCGGCTGCTGCGATCGCCGGGCCGGCGAGCTTGCGCGACGTCGTGCCCCAGCCGAAGAAGTACCGCCGCCCGGGCGGATCGAACGTCGGATCGGTCAAGAGGCGCCAGCCGCCGACCTCGATCAGGGCCGTCGGTCCGCCGATGTGCGTGATGCGGACGCCCGTCACGCGGGCTCGGCCGACCCGGCGGCCGCCGTCGCGTGGCTGAGCGCCCAGTCCAGCGCGGCGTCGGCGACCTCCTCCCAGTTCTCCCGCGCGGGAAGCAGGTGGGGTCCCTCGAACTCCTGCACCTCGGTCACGGTGGCGGACTTGTAGTGCTTGGCGTTCGAGCGCTGGATCTTCGGCGGCATCAGGTGATCCTCATCGCCGGAGATGAACAGCAGCGGCGCGCGCGCGTCGTTGCGATAGTCGACGTACGTGTCGTCGTGGCCGGGATGGATGTTCGCCAGCGCGCTGCCCCAGAAGATCGCGCCGGACGCGGGGACGTGGTAGCGCTCGTACAGCTCGCGGGAGCGCTCGTCGCTGAACGTGTTCGTGAACGCGTAGTGCCACTGCTCCGGCGTGAGGCCGACCGCGCGATGGCGGTTGGCGGGGTTCTTCAGCACCGGGAAGCTCGCCTTGATCTGCGAGAGCGGGACGACCGGCACGCCCTCGGTCGGCGCGGAGTTGATCGCGACGCCGGCCGCGCCGAAGCCGTGGTCGAGCAGGAGCTGCACGAACGCCCCGCCGGCGGAGTGGCCGATCAGGATCGGCGGCGCGTCGAGCTCGCCGATCACGACTTCGAGGTGCTCGACGATCGCGGGGACGGTCAGCGCCTCGATCGGCGTCGTGTCGGCGTTCAGCGCTTCGACCTCGACCTCGAATCCGGGATAGGCCGGCGCGAGGACGCGGAAGCCGCGGGCCTCGTAGTGCGTGATCCAGTGCTCCCAGCTCCGCGGCGTCACCCAGAAGCCGTGGATCAGGACGATGGTGTCGGGCGAGCTCCCCTCAGGGCTCATGCGGACTCCTCTCGGCGGTTGACGGCGGGCGCATCCACCCGGCGAGCTACGCTACCCAACGTGAGTTTGGGAAGCAAACGGACCCGACGGGTCTGCTCCATCACGGACGCGCTGGGGATCGTCGGTGACCGCTACGCACTGCTCGTCGTGCGCGAGCTGCGCTACGGCCAGAGACGCTTCGAGGAGCTCGTCGCCGGGACGGGCGCACCGCGGGACGTGCTCACCGCGCGCCTGCGCAAGCTCGAGGCGGCGGGTGTCATCGCCCGCCGCCGGTATTCGGAGCGCCCCCCGCGGTACGAGTACCTGCTGACCGAGTCCGGGCTCGAGCTCCAGCCGATCCTGCTCGCGCTGAAGGAGTGGGGGGATCGGCACGTGAACCCGGGCGCCGAGCCGATCGTCTTCCGGCACACGTGCGGCGCCGAGTTCCACCCGGTGACCGTCTGCGGCGCGTGCCACCAGCCGCTCCGCGACGGCGAGCTCACCGTCAGCGGCGGCACCCACCCGGTCGTCGCGACGATGTAGGTGCCGCGGGTGGCCATCCCGCCAACTCACCGAGTTGTAGCGTTCGCCGCATGGATCAGCGCACCCTCGGCCGCACCGGTGTCCACGTCAGCCCGCTCTGCCTTGGAGCGATGATGTTCGGGGCCTGGGGCGAGCCCGATCACGAGGTGAGCGTCGGGATCATCCACCGCGCGCTCGACGCCGGGATCAACTTCATCGACACGGCCGACGTCTACGCCCGCGGGGAGTCCGAGGAGATCGTCGGCAAGGCCCTCGCCGGGGGCCGGCGCGACAACGTCGTGCTCGCCACGAAGTTCCACGGCACGATGGGCGACGACCCCAACGAGGCCGGCAACTCGCGCCGCTGGATCTTCCGCGAGGTCGAGGCCTCGCTGAAGCGCCTGCAGACCGACTGGATCGACCTCTACCAGGTGCACCGCTGGGATCCGTGGACCGATCACGACGAGACGCTCGGCGCGCTCTCGGACCTCGTCGCGCAGGGCAAGATCCGCTACATCGGCTCCTCGACGTACCCCGCCGCCCAGATCGTCAAGGCGCAGTGGGTCGCCCGTGACCGCGGCCACCAGCGCTTCGTCTGCGAGCAGCCGCCGTACTCGATCCTCGCACGCGGCATCGAGGCCGACGTGCTGCCGACCTGCCGCGAGTTCGGGATGGGCGTCATCCCGTGGAGCCCGCTGGGCGGCGGCTGGCTCTCGGGCCGCTGGCGCACGGGGGCCGACGACCTGACCTCGCGGCGCTCGGCGATGATCCCCGCGCGCTACGACCTGTCGATTCCGGCGAACCAGGCGAAGCTCGAGGCGGCCGACGCGCTCGGGCAGCTCGCGGACGAGGCGGGCATCTCGCTGATCCACCTCGCGCTCGCGTTCGTGATCCGCCACCCGGCGGTGACGGCGGCGATCATCGGCCCGCGCACGATGGAGCAGCTCGAGTCGCAGCTCGGCGCCGCGGACGTCGAGCTCGACGACGCGCTGCTCGACCGGATCGACGAGATCGTCGCTCCCGGGACGACGGTCAACCCGACCGACGCCGGCTGGACGAATCCCGCGCTCGAGGCGAGCGCGCGGCGCCGCTGACGGGCTGCGGCGCCGGCTCCTGATCGAACCCGGCGCGCGCGGCCGCGTCCTGTTCGTCCTGCGCGCCGGAACGCTCGCGCAGGAACGCGCCGAAGCCACGGCTCGGCGTGTGGATGTCGAGCAGGCGCACGGGTTCGGCGCCGGCGGCCGCGAGCGTGTGCGGGACGCCGGCCGGCACCTGCACCCACGTGCCGGCGGGTACCGCTGAGCTCGCGCTCGCCGATCGTCACGAGCAGCTCCCCGGCGAGCACCCAGAACGACTCGACGTGGCGGTGATGCACGTGCGCGGGCGCCGGCAGGCCGCCGGGGTCGAGCCGCAGCTCCGCGATCGCGACGTCCTCGACGTCGGCCAGCAGCGTGACGCCGTCGCCCAGCGCCTCGGCGGCGCCGATCGCGGCGTCCGTGAAGGGGCGCAGACCGTCCGCGGGCGGCGGCTCCTGGTCGTAGACGAGCTCGCGCCCCTCGCGCGCGGCGCGCAGGAAGTCGGCGAAGCCGCGGCCCGGCGCGTGCAGGTTGAGGTAGCGCACCTCGGCGTCGCTGCCGTTGCGAAAGCCGTGGACCACGAGCGCGGGCATGCACGCGAGCGTCCCGGCCGGCAGCACCACGCGGTCGTCCTCGACGCCGAGCCTGATCGTCAGCTCGCCGTCGAGCACGAAGAACAGGTCGCTGTGGCGGCGGTGGACGTGCAGGTCCGCGCCGTCGCGCCGCGGGCCGTAGCGGGTGAACGTCGCGTGCAGCGCGTCGTGATCGGAGAGGATCTCGACGCGCCGCTGCGGCGCGTCGCCGACGACCTCGCCGCAGCCCGGCGCGATGACGACCGGCTCGCGCATGCGCGGAGTGTAGGAACCGCGGCCTTAGCCGCCGCTCAGGCGCCCACGCCATGCTGGTCCGGCCATGGGCGTTCTCATGAACATCCGCACCGTGCTCGGTGCCCCGCCGATCACGCCGGACGACGACGTGGCGCCGGACCCCCGTCCTTCGGCATCCGACGACTTCACCGAGCTCGTCCGTCTCAGCCTCGACGAGCTTCCCGCCCCGTACCTGCGCGCGCTGGAGAACGTCCCGGTCCTCGTGGCCGACGACGGCCGCGCGGCCGGCGCCTACGGCCTGTACCACGGAGCGGGTGTCGCGAACCCGGACGTCCCGGCACAGATCGTCGTCTACCGGGACACCCTGACGCGCGACTTCGGCGACGATCCGGACCGGCTCGCAGCCGAGATCCGGCGGACCGTGCGCCACGAGCTCGCCCACCACATCGGCTACGCGGAGACCGGGGTCCGCGCGCTCGGGCTGTGACGGCGGCGCGGGCGACGGCACGCCACGTCGCGCCCGCCGAGCGCTAGTCCGCACCCTCCGTGCGCTCGCGCTTGTGCGCGGTCGCGGAGCCCGAGGCGCCGTCACCGGCGAGCTCGCGCTCGATCGCGCTGAGGCGCTGGGACACCTCGTCCAGCCGCGCGAACGCCGCCACCTCGAACTCCCGCTCGCGTTGTTCCCCGGGCGCCTCCTCCTCGCGCACGAACAGCGAGGCCACCGCGGCAGTCGCCACCGCGAGGAGCGCGAAGCCCGAGACCATCAGCACGCCCGAGAGGATCCGGCCGCCGGTCGTCTCGGGCGACTCGCCGACGAACCCGACGGTCGTCATCAGTGACAGCGCCCACCACAGGCCCTCCCAGTAGGAGGAGACCGTGTCCGACTCCAGGCTGGCGAACCCTGCTCCGGCCAGCAGCACGACCACCGGGGCCAGGACGAGCAGCCATGTGATCGCGACGCGACGGCTGGCCGGGGTTCGAGGACCGGTTCGGATCATGGCCGACAGTATGCGCTCGCCGCGAACGGGCGCGTCACCGCGGGTCCGCTCGCGTCGCCTCGGCGATCCGCAGCGCCTCGGCCTGGCGGATGCGGTACCGCACCGCCGGCGCGATCGGGGTGCTGCTCATCGTGCGCGGCGTCGTGCGGCTGATCGGTCTCTGCGGTCAGCGGCCGACGCCGGCGAGCGTGCGCGCGCGGCTCAGGGCCCCGTCGAGTGCCGCGCCGGTCGTGTCGGCGATCCGGTCGGTGAGCCGTCGCGGGCCGGGGGCGAAGAGGACCAGCGCGACGGCCGCGCCGAGGGCGGCGCCGGCCAGGACGTCGAGCGGATAGTGGACGCCGATGACGACCCGGCTTGCGGCGAGGGCGATCGCCGCCGCGAGTGTCAGCAGGCCCCACATGCGGTTGCGCAGCAGGATCGCCGTCGCGATCGCGAAGGCGGCCGTCGCATGGTCGCTGGGGAACGAGGCGTCGGCCGCGTGCGGGGCGAAGAGGTGCACGAGGCCCGGGTGGGCGACGAACGGGCGCGGGCGATCAACGACGTGCGACAGGAGCTGTCCGATGAGCAGGGCGATGCCGGCGCTCGCGCCGGCGGCCACCGCGGCGCGGCGGGCGAGGCTCCGCATCCGGCCCCAGACGGCGACGAACAGCACCGCGAGCAGGAGCAGGAACAGCGCCTCCGATACCGCGGCATACGCGGAGATCCCGTCCTCGACGCCGTCGTGGCGCATGGCCCACGCGTTCAGGTCGTGCGTGATCGCAAGATCGTTCACAGCGCCGAGCGTAGGAACGCGAAGGCAAAGAACGGGTGAAGTCAGCCCGCACTGGGGATCGACCCTCTACGTCAGGAGCACGTGCCAGAGGACGCCGCCGAGCTCGACCGGACCCGGGCGGCGAGGCGCTGCCACTCCGGACTGTCGTCCGTCGCAGCGCCGCTCCGCTTCACCGCCGCCGATCGACATCGTCTTGCGACGGCGGTGGCGCGTCCATACGCTCGCGCCACCGAACACGGAAGAGGGGCGCGGCATGGCGACGGAACGTGGAGCACTTGGAGGGAGGAGGTCGAAGCGCGCGCGGGCGAGACGCATCTCCGCGGCTGACGCTGCGGCGCTCGTCCACTCCGGCGACTGGGTCGAGTACGGCACGGGCCTCGGCCAGCCGGACGTGTTCGACTCCGCGCTCGCGCAGCGGGTCGATGAGCTCGACGACGTGAAGATCCGCGCGTGCCTGACCGTGCGGCCACGTGCCGTGCTCGAGGCCGACCCCGGCCGCGAGCACTTCCACTGGTTCAACTGGCATTACACGGGCTACGACCGCGCGAAGGGCGACGCCGGCCTCGCGAACTACATCCCCTGCAACCTCGGTGAGATCCCGGACTACTACCGGCGCTTCATCGACCCGCCCCAGGTCGCCGTACTCAAGACCCGCCCGAAGGACGAACGCGGAGCGAGGTCGACTTCGTGATCGCGGGCGACGGCCCCGTCCCGGAGATCCCGAACCCGCCGCCCACCGACGCCGACCGTGCCGTCGCCCAGCGCATCGCCGCCGAGGTCGAGGATGGCAGCTGCCTGCAGATCGGCATCGGGGCGATGCCGAACGCGGTCTGCTCGCTGCTGCGCGAGAGCGGCGTGCGCGACCTCGGCGTCCACACCGAGATGCTGACGGACGGCATCGTCGACCTCTACCGCGCCGGGGTCGTCACCGGAGCCCGCAAGAGGCTCTACCCCGGCAAGGTCGTCTGCACGTTCGGGGTCGGGACGACGATGCAGTACGAGACGGCCGATCGCAACCCCGACTTCCTCTGCCACGCCGTCGACCTGACCAACCCGCCGCACATCGTGATGCAGAACGACCGCATGGTCGCGATCAACAGCACGACGCAGATGGACCTGCAGGGCCAGGCCGCGAGCGAGTCCGCCGGCCACCGACACATCAGCGGAACGGGTGGGCAGTCGCAGTTCGTACGCGGCGCCTACGCCTCCGAGGGCGGCAAGTCGTTCATCTGCATGTCTTCCACGTACGAGCGCCACGGCGCCCGCGCGAGTCGCGTCGTCGTCGATCTGACGCCCGGCAACATCGTCACCACCTCCCGCGCCGACATGATGTACGTCGTCACCGAGTACGGGATCGTCAACCTCAAGGGGAAGTCCATTCCTGAGCGGGCCAGCGCGATGATCTCGATCGCCCACCCGGATTTCCGCGATGAACTCGAGCGCCAGGCCCGCGAGCACGGCCTGATCCCGAAGGGCTTCTTCTAGCTCCCGACCTCGTCCCTCGGTGGATCGACTTCGTACCGCACGCTTCAGGCCATCGTCAGCCCCCCGCTGACCGACAGCGTCTGCCCGGTGATGAATCCGGCCTGCTCGGAGCAGAAGAACGCGACCGCCGCTGCGACGTCCTCGGGCTGCCCGAGGCGCTTCATCGGCACTGCCCGCGTCATGGCTGCGATCACCTTCGCCGCGTCCTCGTGCTCGGCCGTGATCTCGTCGAGCAGCGCCGTCTGCGTCGGTCCCGGGCAGACGACGTTCGCGGTCACCCCGGCCCGTGCCGTCTCGCGGGCGATCGACTTGGCGAACGCGATGATGCCGCCCTTCGCGCCCGCATAGACGGACTCGAGCGACGAGCCCACGCGCCCCGCGTCGGACGCGGTGAACACCACGCGTCCCCAGCCCCGGTCGATCATGCCGGGCAGGACCTCACGCGTGACCCGCAGCGCGCCCATGTAGTTCACGTCGACGATGCGCTCCCAGAACGCCTCGTCGGTCGCGACGAACGGGCGCAGCTCGTCCCAGCCGGCGTTGTTGACCAGCACGTCGACCTCGCCGAGCTCGGAACGCACGACGGCGGCGGCCGCGGCGACCGATGCGGTGTCGGTCACGTCGAGGACGACGCCGACCGCGCGGTGGCCGGCCGCCGTCAGCTCGGCCGCGGTCCGCCCGGCGAGCTCGCCGCGCAGATCGGCGACCGCGACGGCGGCGCCCTGGTCGCACAGCGCGCGGCAGGCGGCCGCGCCGATGCCCCGCGCCCCGCCGGTCACGAGTGCCACGCGCGCGCTCACACCGACACCGAGGACCGGAACGCGGTGAAGTCCGGCGCACGCCGCTCGGCGAACGCGGCGACGCCCTCGGTGGCCTCGGCCGAGCCCTCGAACTGGTGCAGGCCCGTGAACGCGACGCTCCCGACGCCGGCCAGGTGCTCGGTGTCGGCGTTGAAGGACTGCTTGAGAAAGCGCAGCGCCGTGGGCGACAGCGCCAGCATCTCGTCCGCCCAGCGGCGCACCTCCGCATGCAGCTCGCCGCCCGGGACGACGGCGTTCACCAGACCCCAGGACTCCGCCGTCGCCGCGTCGTACTGGCGGCACAGGAACCAGATCTCGCGCGCGCGCTTCTCGCCGACGACACGCGCCAGGTAGCCCGTCCCGAACCCCGCGTCGAACGACCCGACACGCGGCCCGCTCTGGCCGAAGCGCGCATGACTCGCGGCGATCGTCAGGTCGCAGAGCACGTGCAGCACGTGCCCGCCGCCGATCGCGTACCCGTTGACGGCGGCGATCACCGGCTTCGGCACCGCACGGATCAGCCGATGCAGCTGGTCGACCTCGAACAGCCCGTAGGCCGACGGACCGTAGTCGCCGCTCTCGGCGCGCTGCTTCTGGTCGCCGCCGGTGCAGAATGCCTTCTCGCCGGCGCCCGTCAGACAGATCACGCCCACGTCCGGGTCGGCCCAGGCGCGCTTGAAGCAGCCGATCAGCTCGTCGATCGTCCGTGCCCGGAAGGCGTTGTAGCGGTCCGGCCTGGAGATCGTGATCCACGCGAGGCCATCCTCGACCGCGTAGGTGACGTCCTCGAACCCCGGCTGCGGTGCCATCGACCTCTGCTCCATCTCAGCTCCTCGTCGTGGGGATGTGCCAACAACGGCGTTCGCCACTCTTACCGAGCCGGCAGGCCCCGTCCATCCGGCCGGCCAGACGTCGGGACCGCCACGACCGCGGCGGCGCGATCCGGTAGAACCGGCCGCATGGAGCCACCGCGGACGCAGTATCTCGAGCACGACGGCGTGAGCATCGCGTGGCAGGTGTTCGGCGAGGGGCCGGCCGAGCTGCTGTTCATCCCAGGCTGGGTCTCGAACGTCGATCTCTTCTGGCAGTTCCCGCAGCCGCGCGACTTCTTCTCGGCGCTGGCCGGGTTCGCGCGCGTGGCGGTCTACGACAAGCCGGGCACCGGCGCGTCCGACCCGGTCGACGTGACGCCGGCGGTGGAGACCCGGATCGAGCAGCTCCTGGCGGTCATGGACGTCGCCGGGCTCCGGCGACCGACGGTGGTCGGGGTCTCCGAGGGTGGCGTGACCGCCTGCCTGGCGGCCGCCGGCAGTCCGGAGCGGGTCGGTCGCGTCGTGCTCCTCAATGCGACCGCAGGCCTCTTCGACCCTCGCGCGCAGGGCGAGATGACCGACGCCGAGTACGCCGACTGGCGGGACCTCATCCGACGCACCGCCGAAACGTGGGGCGAAGGGCGTGACGGACGCGTCTGGCTCCCGGGAGCGCGGGACCCCGACGACGCCTGGGGCCGGCTGCAGCGCGCGTGCGCCTCGCCCACCGTGGCGCGGCGCTACCACGCGGCGTTCGAGGAGGGGCTGACCGCATGGGATGCGCTCAGCGCCATCCACCAGCCGGTGCTCGTCCTGCAGCGCACCGGCGACCACGTCCTCCCGATCAAGGCCGCGCGGGTCGCCGCTGCCCGGATCCCGCACGCGGAGATGGTCGAACTGCCGGGCGACGAGCATCTGCCCTGGCTCGGCGACACCTCCGAGATCCTCGCCCGGATCCGCGCGTTCGTCGGTGCGCCGCCGCCGGCGGCACGGACCGAGCGGGTGCTCGCCACCGTGCTGTTCACCGACATCGTCGGTTCCACCGACCAGCTCGCCCGCCTCGGGGACGCCGCGTGGAGCGCCCGCCTCGACCGCCATGCCCAGATCGTCCGCGAGGGGCTCGCGCGGTTCGACGGCCGGCTCGTGAAATCCACCGGCGACGGGGTGCTCGCCACCTTCTCCGGTCCCGCCCGCGGCACCGAGGCCGCGCGCTGGATCCTCGACGCGCTCCCCGCCGAGGACCTCCACGCGCGTGCCGGCGTGCATGTGGGCGAGATCGAACTTCAGGGTGACGACATCGCCGGTCTCGCCGTCCACGTCGCCGCCCGTGTCATGGCGGAGGCCGGCCCCGACGAGGTCCTGGTGTCCCGCACCGTACGCGACCTGACCGCCGGCTCCGGCCTGAAGTTCCAGGACCGCGGAACCCACGCTCTCAAGGGGATTCCCGAGGACTGGCAGCTCTTCGCGCTCACCTGACGGCGCGGGAGCGGACGTGCCGGGCGGCGACCGGGAGCGAGCTATGCCGCGGGCGTGACCGCCGCGCTCGGCTCGCGGCCGGCGGCCGATGCCCGCCGAGCCAGCAGGATCGCGACGACGACGATCCACAGCAGCACGGGGAAGAACGCGAACCACCCCACGGGCGAGGCCGACACGACCCCGAGTACGAACGCAACCCAGCCCAGCCACGACGGCAGCGCTCCCCCGCGAAGGATGGCGATGCCGGCGCCGAGCATCAGAATCGACTGCCCGACGATGAACGGGATCCAGACCCCATTCTGGAGCGCATTCAACGCCTGGGCGGCTGCTGGATCGAGTGCGGACGGCTTCGATGCGATGGCCAGGCTGACACCGGTGAGCAACATGATCCCGGTGCCCATGAGGAGGGCGCCCCCGAACGCGAGCGTCGCCGGTCCGTCGGCCTCGCGCTCGCCGCGTCGAAGCCCAGAGCGCAGCGCAGCACCGAACAGCACGAGAAACAACGATCCGTAGCCGAAGATCACAGCAGCGGCCTGCTGGTCGGACTTGTTCGCGACGTAGTAGGCCAGGACCTTGGCGCCGCTCGCGTCCGAGTCGGGGGTATCCGAGAACAAGAGAATCCCCGCGGCGTACAGCACGGCGGCGAGCACCCCCGTCAGCGGAGCGAGCACCAGACCCCTCGATGACCTCATGCCGAGCCCTTCCTGAAGTGAGACCTCGTCCGCGGCGAACGTACCCGCGGCGACAGGCGAAGGTCAACACGCGCTCCTGCATTCCATGCAGGAGACAGGCGCGGAGAACCTCGCGGCGAGTTGTTCAGCCTGTGGCCTGGCCGACCACCGCGCCGATGGCGGCGGTGACGGCCATCGCCAGAGCGCCCCAAGTGAGGACGCGTGACGTGGCCGGCAGGCGCCGCGCACCGCCGAGGCGCGCTCCGACGTCGCCGAGCAGGGCGAGCGCCACGAGGGTCGCGCCGACGCAGGTGGCGGCCCTCATCGACGCGGGAGCGAGGCCGATGGCGAGCAGCGGCAGAATCGCGCCGGCCGAGAACGCAACTCCCGATGTCCAGGCCGCCTGCAGCGGGCGGGCACGCCGTTGATCCTCGAGACCGAGCTCGTCACGTGCGTGGGCTGCCAGCGCGTCCGAGCTGGTCAACTCGACCGCGACCTGGTGTGCCAGATCGGCCCGGAGTCCACGACCCTCGTAGATCTCGGCGAGCTCGCGCAGCTCGCCGCCCGGATCATCGCGCAGCTCGCGCTGCTCGAGCCGGAGGTCCGCCTCCTCGGAGTCGCGCTGCGAGCTCACCGAGACGTACTCGCCGGCGGCCATCGACAACGCGCCCGCTGCGAGGCCAGCGACGCCGGCGGTCATGATCGCGCTGCCCGACGCGCCGGAGGCGGCGACGCCGAGGACCAGGCTGGCGGTGGAAACGATCCCGTCGTTGGCGCCGAGCACGGCGGCCCGGAGCCAGTTCGAGCGGTGACTGAGGTGCGACTCTGCCGGCATGATGGCTCTCCTACGGCGAGGGCGCGGAGGTCGGACGCCACCGGCTCGCGCCGCACGGCCAGCAGCGGGGCGCCCGTCGCAGCCGCGCTGAGCATCCGGCGCGTGCCGAGCGCCTTGCCGAATCGCACGTGCTCGCCACCGGTCGCTGAGACCTTCTGCGGGTGAGCATCCATCGTGAGCGCAGCATCTCACCGATGCGGAGCGAACGCCATGCTGCCCGGCAGTCCACAGTTCGTCGCCCATGCATTCTGAGGATTCGGGGGTGTCGCCGGGCTTCGCCCTCGTCCCTCGAATCGGGGCGGCCGGATTTGAACCGGCGACCCCCTGCTCCCAAAGCAGGTGCGCTACCAGGCTGCGCCACGCCCCGATGAGCGGACGATGGTAGGGCCCGCCGGCCGGGCACACGCAGGCGTCCGCCCGAACGACGACGGCCGCCCGTCGCAGGGCGGCCGTCGTGCAGGGGGACCGGCGAGGGATCAGGTGTGGTTCGGGCCGTCGTCGAGGCCGCGGCCGTGGCGGATGTGGCCGACGGCGTCATCGGCGCCGCGGCCGTGACGACGGTGATGACGCGCGCGACGGTGCGCACGACGCTTGGCGGTCGTCTTCGACACGTTGTCGTCGGCGCCCTGGCTGTGACGGACGTGACCGACGGGATCGTCGGCGCCGTGCTTGGCGGACGCGCCGGCGGGAAGTCCGGCGAGCGCGCCGATGGCGACGGCGGACACGATGAGGACGGAGAGGCGCTTGCGCATTGGAGGGTCCTTTCGGGGATGGGAGCGAAGCCTCACGAGAGTCCCACCGGCGCGGTCCGGGTTTCCAGAGGACGTTCGTCGTCGGGCCCACTGCGACGAACGTCGCAGTGCCGTCAGGACGCGACGGGCAGGTCTGCGACCCGATGCTCGTGCGCCCACGCGGCCGCTGCGGTCCGGTCGCGCACGCCGATGCGGTGAAAGACGCTCGTCAGGTGGGTCTTCACGGTCTTCTCGCTGATCCCGAGCTCGCTCGCGATCGCCTTGTTCGACAGGCCGTCGGCGACGAGCCTCAGCACCTCGCGTTCCCGCGGCGACAGCGTCACCTCCGTACTGGCACGGTCGCGGCGCTGTGCGAGGACGGCGGCGGCCGCCTCCGGGCTCAGCGGGGCGTGGCCGGCCGCCGCTGCGCGCACCGCCTGCACCACCTCGTGGGGCTCGGCGTCCTTGAGCACGTAGCCGCCGGCGCCGGCGTCGAGCGCGTCGTTGATCCAGTCCGGTCCGGAGAACGCGGTGAGCATGACGACCGCGGGCGCACCGGGCCTGGCGCTGATCCGGCGCGTCGCGCCGACGCCGTCGAGCTCGGGCATGTCCATGTCCATGAGGACGACGTCGGGCTCCGCGCGCTCGGCGAGCTCCACCGCCTCGAGGCCGTTCTCGGCGACCGCGACCACGTCGAGGTCCTCCTGCGCGTCGAGGAACACGAGCAGGCCCTCGCGCGCGACCGGGTGGTCCTCGGCGATCAGCACGCGGATCACGGGAGCGGGACCTCCAGCGTCAGCCGCGTACCGCCCTCGGGCGGCTCCTGGACGTCGAGGCGGCCGCCCGCGTCGCCCGCGAGGCCCGCGAGCAGCACGAGCCCCATGTGATCGGGGTCCGTCGTGCGCCCGCGGAGCCCGCGCCCGTCATCGGACACGGCGAGCACGGCGCGGTCGCGACCCTTCGTCACGCGCACCGAGACGTTGCCGGCGTCCGCATGCTTGGCGACGTTGCGCAGCGCCTCCTGGGCGCCGCGGAAGATCAGCGCCTCGACCTCTGGCGCGAGCGAGAGCTGCGCCGGCAGGTCGAGGTCGACCTCGACGCCCTTGCGATGCAGCGGCGTCGCGAGGTCGGTCAGCGCGGGTCCGAGCCCGGCGCGCTTGAGCGTCGGTGGATGGATGTCCACGAGCAAGGCGCGCAGCTCGCGCATGCTCTGGCGCGCCCGCGAGGAGGCGTCGCGCAGCGCCGGCTCGAGGTGCGGTGCCTCCCCCGCACCCGCGCGATCGGCGGCCGCCGCGAGCGCGAACGAGACACCGGCCATGCTCTGCACCGGGCCGTCGTGGAGGTCCGCGGCGATCCGCCGGCGCTCGAGGTCCGAGGCCTCGATCGCCCGGAGCGTGAGCGCCTCGCGTTCACGGTGGCGGTCGCGCAGGCGCCGCGCAAGCGACCACGCGAGCGGGACGAGCAGCGCCCACAACAGGAGGAGCGCCCCGATGAGCGCCGGGGCGAGCGTCGTCCACTGGCGCCGCCCGCTCGCGGCGATCGCCTCGTAGCGCGAGTAGGCCTCGAACATGATCGGCGCACCGGTCGTCGAGCGGATCCCGGTGTACACCTCGAGGAGCTTCCCGCCGCCGCGCTCGAAGCGATTCTCGTCGGCGCCGAGGTCATTGACCGTGGCGGCGGCACCGCCGGTGCGCATCACCTCGAGCTCCTCGTCGTCGAGCGTGAACCGCCGGCCGATGAGCCCCGGGAGGTCCGAGTAGACGACCGTGCCGTCGGCGGTCCAGAGCTTGACGCGCGTCACGCCGCGGGTCGAGCACGCGCTGCCGGACGGCGCGGTCGAGCCGCGCGATCGCGCGGCGATCACCGGCCAGCACCGCGGGGGTGACGAGCGGCTCGACGATGCCGTCGCCGGCGAGCCGCGTGAGATTCGTCGCGTCGCGGACCGCCTCGTCGCGGGTCTGGTTGCGCAGCAGCTGCGCGGCGCCCGCGGCGATCAGCAGCATCGAGCCGAGCGCCACCGCGGCGAACTTCAGCACCTCGGCGGTCACCGAGGGGATACGTCGCCGCTCGTCGCCTCGCCGGCGCGGACCGCTGCTCCCCATCTCAGGGAGCATGACCGCTCCACGGGTCGCATGTGACGCGTTCGGTGCAGGTCTGCGGATTGACGCAGCGCATTGCGCGCGAGTCCGCAGCCGCGCTTCGCCTCCTCTAGCCTCGGCGCATGGCCGACGTCCAGCCGCTCCGCGCCCTCCACTACGACCTCGCCGTCGTCGGCTCGCTCGACGCGGTCTGCTCGCCGCCGTACGACGTGATCGACCCCGAGCAGCGCGCGGAGCTCGCCGGCCGCTCGCCGTACAACGTCGTCGGGATCGACCTGCCCGGAGCCGGCCGAGCCCGGCGGCGACCCCTACGCCCACGCCGCCGAGCTGCTCGATCGCGTGGCGCGCGGCGGGCGCCGTCGTGCGCGACGACGAGCCGGCGCTCTGGGCGCTGACCCAGGAGTACACCGGCCCCGACGGCGCCGCGCGCACGCGCAACGGGCTTCCTCGCGCGCGTCCGCGTCGAGGACTACGGCCCCGGCCGCATCCGCCCGCACGAGCGCACGCATCCCGGGCCCGAAGGAGGACCGCCTGCGGCTGACGCGCGCGACGCGCGCGAACCTCTCGCCGATCTTCTCGCTCTACGGCGACCCGGCCGGCAGCCGCCTGGGCGGCGCTCGCGCCGCACGTCGCGCCGACGCCGCCGTTCGGCGAGCAGACCGACGCGGACGGCACGCGCAACCGCCTGTGGCGCGTCGCCGACCCGGACGCGATCGCCGCGGTCCAGCGCGGCGCTCGCGCCGGCCGAGCTGCTGATCGCCGACGGCCACCACCGCTACGAGACCGCACGCGTCTACGCCGACGAGATCGGCGGCGAGGGCGAGCACCGCTACGTCCTCATGCACCTCGTCGCGCTCGAGGACCCGGGCCTCACGGTCTTCCCCACGCACCGGCTCGTCAGCGGGCTGCGCGGGCGACCCGGCACGCAGGAGGCGCTCGCCGGCGACGCTGCGCGAGTGCTTCGACGATCGACGGAGCTCGCGAGCGCCGACGAGCTGCCGCCGCCGCGGCCGACCCGCGGCGGACCGCTGCAGCTCGGGTACATCGACGCCCACCTGCAGCGTCCGTTCCGCCTGACGCTCAAGGACCAGGCGATCGCCGACCGCGCGCTCGCCGACTTCCCGGAGCCCTACCGCCACCTCGACACCGCGATCCTCGAGGCGCTGATCCTGACGGGCCCGCTCGGGCCTGACCGAGGACGACATCTCGCACTTCCGCGGGCTCGGCTACTCGCGCAGCGACGCGCGAGGCGGTCGAGCTCGTGCGCTCGGGCGCGCTACGACGTCGCGTTCTTCCTGCCGGGCGCCAGCGTCGAGCAGATCGGCGAGATCGCGGCCGCCGGCGTGAACATGCCGCCGAAGTCCACGTTCTTCACGCCGAAGGTCCCGACGGGGCTGCTCTTCAACCCCTTGTCATAATCGAGGCATCGATGAAGGCCACCGCCACCCGCGAGTCGGGCTTCCGCCACACCGCTCAGGGTCCGCCAGCACGAGCTCGCCCTCGACGAGCCGACCGACGCCGGCGGGACCGACGAGGGCCCGAGCCCGCTCGGAGCTGCTCGCCGCGAGCCTCGCGGGCTGCGTCGCCGTCACGATCGAGATGTACGCCGACGCGCAAGGGCTGGGACGTCGGCGCGGTCGAGGTCGAGGTGCGACTTCACCCCGGCCGAGCGCGGCGCGCCGACGCGGTTCGAGCCTCGTGCTGCGCCTCCCCGACAGCCTCACCGACGAGCAGGTCGAGCGCCTGACGGTGATCGCGGCGAAGTGCCCGGTCCACCGCACGCTCGAGGGCGAGGTCATGTTCGACGAGCGTGTCGAGCGCGTCTCGCTCGCGAGCTGAGCTCGCCGAGGCGCTGCGGCCGGTCCTCCTCGACCCCGAGGAGGCGGCGGCGCTCGACGTGCACGGCCGCATCGACGCGGCCGTCCTCGTGCCGCTCTACGCGCACGCGGACGGCGGTCTCGGCGTCGTCCTGACCAAGCGCCGCGACGACCTGCGCCGCCATGCCGGCGAGATCTCGTTCCCCGGCGGGCGCCAGGACATCGACGAGAGCGACCTGCGCGACACGGCGCTGCGCGAGGCCCGCGAGGAGATCGGCCTCCCGGCCGAGGCGGTCGACCTGATCGGCGCGCTGCAGCCGACGCCGACGATCGCGACGAACTACGCGGTCTATCCGTTCGTCGGGCTGATCGAGCCCGGCCACGAATGGGCGCCGTCGCGCGTTCGAGGTCGAGCAGGTGCTCGAGTTCTCGCTCGCCGAGCTGCGCGCCGGCTACGACCGCCGCCGGCTGCATGCGCCGCGGCGTCCCGTTCCGCACCGACACGTACGTCGTCGGCGAGCACCTCGTCTGGGGCGCGACCGCGCGGATCCTCGCCGACCTGCTCGAGCGGGTCGCGGCGGCGGACCTGCGCTGACGGCGGCGGGCGCCTGCGCGAGCGCCCGCCTTCCGCGGTCAGCTCCTAGACGTCCTTCTCGATCGGGACGTTGACGAGGTTGCCCCACTCGGTCCACGACCCGTCGTAGTTGCGCACGTCGTCCTGGCCGAGCAGCTCGTGCAGGACGAACCACGTGTGCGCCGAGCGCTCGCCGATGCGGCAGTAGGCGATGACCGGCTGGCCGTTCAGCACGCCCTTGGACGTGTAGAGCTCGCGCAGCTCGTCGGCGCTCTTGAACGTGCCGTCCTCGGTGACGGCCTGGGCCCACGGGACACTCGCCGCGCCGGGGATGTGACCGGCGCGCTGGGCCCCCTCCTGCTCGTAGCCGGCCATCGCGATGAGTTCGCCCGAGTACTCCTGGGGCGAGCGCACGTCGACGAGGCTCGTGCCGTTGTCGAGTGCGCCGAGGACGCGGTCGCGCTGGGCGCGGATCGCCTCGTTGCCGTCCTGCGCGGTGAACGTGACCGGTGCGTGGGACGGCACCTCGGTCGAGGTCGGCCGGCCCTCGGCGATCCACTTCTCGCGCGGGCCGTTGACGAGCTTGACGTTCGCGTGACCGTAGTACTGCAGGTACCAGTACGTGTAGGCGGCGAACCAGTTGTTGCGATCGCCATAGAGCACGATCGTGTGCTCGTTCGAGATGCCGCGCGAGCCGAGCAGCGCGCCGAACTCCTGCGGGCCGAGGAAGTCGCGCTTGACCTGATCCTGGAGGTCGCGCTGCCAGTCGAAGCCGACCGCCCCCGGGATGTGGGCCTCGGCGTACAGCGCCGGGTTCTCGTCCACCTCGACGATGCGGATCTGCGGGTCATTCAGGTGCTCCTCGACCCAGTCGGTCGAGACGAGCACGTCCTTGGCGTAGTCGGCCATCGCGGGGCTCCTATGAAATCCGGTCGGTAATCAGGTATTTCCTGCGGGCGAGCCTAGCACGCGATTCCGGCTGCGGGGAGGCGCAGGTCGTCGCCGGCGTCCGTGACGACCGTGCACCGGTTCGCCCTCGGAGCTCGCGATCTGCGCCCGGTCGAGCCTCGCGGCGCGAGGGTGCGCCGATGCCCACCTCCCAGCGCACGATTCGGTCACCCTCGACGCAGCCCGCGACGGCCCGTCGGCGGCCCGCGTCAGCCCGCCGCCACGCGCCGCGGGCCGGCCAGCAGCGACGCGATCGCGCCCTGTGCCTCGGCGAGCCACGCCTCGCGGTCCCCGCGCGGATCCGCATGCAGCAGCCGGAACGGGATCTCGTTCGTGCGCTGGGCGTGCTCCATCTCGGCGATGCCGCTCGCCAGCACGTCGTCGCCGACCGTGCCCGCCGCCTCGTAGACGACGCCGCGAACCGTCGTGTCGGTCGTCTTCTCGAGCATCATCCGCAGCCGCGAGCCGTGCAGCGGCGCGATCTGGTCCGGCGTCTCCGCTCGCCGTGCCGAGCAGCCAGAAGACGAGCGTCACGTTCTCGAGCGCGTAGCGCAGCGTGCCGATGACGTCCGGCGTGCCGATCCAGCACTCCGCGCCCGCAGCCTCGATCGCCGCGCGACCGGCCTCGGTGCGCGTCACGATCCGCACCGCGTGCCCGCCGGCTCCGAGCGCCCGCGCCAGGTCGAGTCCGCGGCAGCCGCCGCCGACGATCAGCGCCCTCACGCGCCGTCCCCGCCGAGGTCGCGCCGGTAGTCCTCGCGCGTCACCGCGGGCAGGCCCTTCGTCGCGCGGCGCGCGTTCTTCACCTCGAGCATCTGCGCGATGTCCTCCTCGACGAGCGCGTCCTCGCCGGCGGCGACCTGCTCGCGCAGGTCCGCCGCACCTGCTCGCGGAGGTCGGTCTCGGTGAGCGTCGGCGCGCCGCCGCGCGGCGCGCTTGGCGTTGATCGCCTCGCGTGCATCTGGTCGAGATCGTCGAGCTCGTTCTGGTACTCGACCTCGGCGTGAGCGAGTCGGCCGCCAGTCGACCTGCGCGGCGCCCGAGCCCGGATAGAAGATGCCGAGCAGGATCACGCGCGACGAGGAAGCCCCCGACGAGCGTGACGATGATGACGACGAACGGGTCCACGCCGGCGATCCTACGCGCGCCGACCGATAGCGTCGCGCGGCCGTGACCGAGGCCCCCACATCCCCCGCCGCGATCGTCGCCGCCGCCTGGCGCGACGGCCGCCTCGCCTTCCCGGCCGCACCCGACGGCACGCCCGTCTGGCCGCCGCGCATCGCCGACGTCCCGGGCACCGGCGAGCCCGTCGTCTGGCGCGAGAGCGCCGGCCGCGGCACGGTCTATGCGACGACCGCGCTCCACGCGCGCGACGCCGAGCCGCGCAACGTCGCGCTGTCGAGCTCGACGAGGGCCCGCGGATGATGAGCCGCGTCGAGGGGCCGCCGGGTGACGCGGTGCCGATCGGGCTGCGCGTCGTCGCACGCTTCACCGACCCGGATCCCGAGACCGGGGAGCGCCTTCCGGTCTTCGTCCCCGTCGAGAACCCCGCCGGCCGATGAGCTCCCTGCGCGCGACGCGCCGCGATCGCCGGCGCGGCCGAGTCGCGATCTCGGCGCGGTCGCGGACGGCACGCGCCCCGTCGACCTCATGGCCCAGGCATCGCTGCGCGCGCTGGAGGACTGCGGGCTGACGCTCGCCGACGTCGACGGGCTGTTCGCCGCGACGACGCAGCTCCCGATGGCGCCGCTGAACCTCGCCCAGGAGCTCGGCATCGCCGCCCGCTACACCGACGCGCACGAACGTCGGCGGCTCGTCGTTCTGTGTCCACGTCGAGCCACGCGCGCGCGGCGATCGCCGCGGGGCTGTGCGAGGTCGCGCTGATCGCCTACGGCAGCACCCAGCGGCTCGTCGGGCGCGCGCAGCGCGAGCGTGCAGGAGCTCGATCCGTGGGAGGCCCCGTTCCGACCCGCGATGCCCGTCACCGCCTATGCGCTGGCGGCCTCGCGGCACATGCACGAGTTCGGCACGACGCGCGAGCAGCTCGCCGAGCGTCGCGGTCGTCCGCGCGCCGCTGGGCCGCAGCGCAACCCCGGCGCGTGGTCACGCGAGCCGCTGACGATCGACGACGTCCTCGCAGCCCGGATGGTCGCCGACCCGCTGACGGTCCGCGACTGCTGCCTGGTGACCGACGGCGGCGCCGCGATCGTCGTCACGTCTCGGCCGAGCGCGCGCGGACGCTGCGGCGGCCGCCGGTGCTCGTGCTCGGCGCCGGCGAGGCGACACAGCCACCGCCACGTCACGGGCATGCCGACGCTGACGACGACCGCCGCCGCCGAGTCCGGCGCGCGCGCGTTCGCCGAGGCCGGCGTGAGGCCCGCGGAGGTCGACGTGCGCGCAGCTCTACGACGCCTTCACGATCACGCCGATCCTGTTCCTCGAGGATCTCGGCTTCTGCGCCAAGGGCGAGGGCGGGCCGTTCGCCGCGAGCGGGCGCGATCGCACCCGGCGGCGCGCTGCCGGTGAACACGAACGGCGGCGGGCTCTCGTACACGCCACCCGGGGATGTACGGGCTGCACGCGATCGTCGAGGCGCGTCCGCCAGCTGCGCGGCGAGGCCGGCGAGCGCCAGGTGCCCGGCTGCGACGTCGCGGTCGCCCACGGCAACGGCGGCGTGCTCTCGAGTCAGGCGACCCTCGTGCTCGGAAGCGCCGCGACGGCGTAAGCTCGCAGCATGGACTTCGAGCTGACCGACGAGCAGCGGCTGATCAAGCAGACCGCCGCGAGTTCACCGACAACGAGATCATCCCGGTCGCCGGGACGAACAGCCGCGAACCACCACTTCGACACTGGATCTCGTGGCGAAGATCGCCGACCAGGGCTACCTCGGCGCGATCGTGCCGCAGGAGTACGGCGGCGCCGGCCTGGACTACATCACCTACGCGATCATCTGCGAGGAGATCGGCCGCGGCTGCTCCGGCGATGCGCACCGTCATCTCGCGTCCAGACCTCGCTCGTCTGCTCGACGATCCTCAAGTGGGGCACCGAGGAGCAGAAGCGAAGCTACCTGCCGCTGCTGTGCAGCGGCGAGTGGCTCGGCTGCTTCGGCCTGACCGAGCCCGACACCGGCTCGGGCGCCGCCAACCAGAAGACGCGCGCGGTCAAGCAGGACGACGGCAGCTGGACGATCAACGGCGCGAAGATGTGGATCTCGCTCGGCAACCACGCGCAAGCTCGCGCTGATCTTCGCGCAGACCGACCCGTCGCTCGGGCACAAGGGGCTCGCCTGCTTCCTCGTCGAGACCGACCAGCCCGGCTTCCAGCCCTCGCCGATCGAGGGCAAGATGGGCCTCTGGGCCTCGGACACCGCCGTCGATCGCGCTCGACGACGTGCGTCGCCGGCCCGGACTCGATGCTCGGCGAGGTCGGCGACGGCTTCAAGGTCGCGATGAGCGCGCTGGACTCGGGCCGCTACAGCGTCGCGGCCGGCTGCGTCGGCATCTGCCAGGCTTCGCTCGACGAGTCCGTCAGGTACGCGCAGGAGCGCACGCAGTTCGACCGCCCGATCGCCGGCTTCCAGCTCGTGCAGGCGATGATCGCCGACATGGTCGTGCGCACCCACGCCGCGCGGCTGCTCGTCTTCCAGGCGGGCAGCGTGAAGGACGCGGGTCGCAAGAGCACGCGTCGAGACGTCGATCGCAAGTACTACGCCACCGAGGCCGCGAAGTGGTGCTGCGAACACCGCGATCCAGGTCCACGGCGGCGCGGGCTACAGCTCGACGACCACCCGGTCGAGCGGTTCTACCGCGACGCGCGCGTGACGACGATCTACGAGGGCACGAGCCAGATCCAGCAGCTCATCATCGGCCGCGCCGCGACCGGCATCGACGCGCTCAAGCCGATGGTCATCGAGCGCGAGCCGACCACCGCGTGAGCGAGCGCGCGGCCGCGCTGCCCGCCGTCATCGGCGTCGCGGGCGCCGGCACGATGGGCGCCGGGATCGCGCAGCTCGCCTGCGACGACCGGCGCCCGCACGCTGCTCTTCGACCCGCTCCCGGGCGCCGCCGAGCGCGGCGCCGCGCGCGTGCTGAGGGCCTCGAGGGCGCGAAGGCGCGCGGGAAGCTCTCCGAGGCCGAGCGTGCGCGCCGCGTGGGAGCGCATCGAGGCCGTCGACACGGTCGAGGGCCTGCACGCGTGCGAGCTCGTGATCGAGGCCGCGCCCGAGGATCGCGGAGCTGAAGCACGACGCTGTATCGCCGAGCTCGCCGCGGTCGTCGCCGCCGACTGCGTCCTCGCGTCGAACACCTCCTCGATCCCGATCACCGCGCTCGCGCGCCACGTGCCCGCGGCCCGAGCGCGTCGTCGGCATGCACTTCTTCAACCCCGCGCCGGTGATGAAGCTCGTCGAGGTCGATCGCGGGCGTCAAGACGAGCGAGCGCGCGCTCGACGCTCGCGCGCGCGACCGGCGCCGCGATGGGCCGGCGCGTCATCGACGCCGCCGACGGCCCCGGCTTCCTCGTCAACCGCTGCGGGCGCCCGTTCGGGCTCGAGGCGCTGCGCTGCGTCACGGAGGGCCTCGCCGACGCCGACGGCGTCGACCGGATCGCGCGCCTCGGCGGCGGCTTTCGCATGGGCCCGTTCGAGCTGCAGGACCTCGTCGGGATCGACACCGGCTTCGCGGTCTCGGAGAGCTTCTACGAGCTGAGCTTCGGCGAGCCGCGCTGGCGCCCCTCGCCGCTGAGCGCGCGGATGGTCGCGAGCGGGCGCCACGGCCGCAAGACCGGCCGCGGCTGGTACGCCTACGACGACGGCGGCGCGATCGTGCGCGAGGCCGACCCGCCGGCGCCCGAGGCCGCCGGCCCGCCGCCCGGACGGCGGCGCTGGTCGTGATCGCCGGCGACCTGCAGTCGCCGACGAGCTGCGCGCGCTCGCCGATCGAGGCCGGCTGGGACGTGCGCGAGCCCGGCGACGCCGCCGGCGAGGTCCCGGACCTGATCGTCGACTGCGGCGGGGCGCCCGGCGAGGACCCGCTGCAGGGCGGGCCGGTCGCGCTGCTCTGCGCCGAGGGCTCGCTCGCCGCGCTCGACGGCGGCGGCGCGCGCGGCGGGCTTCCACGCGCTCCCGCCGCTCGCCGCGGGCGGGCTCGTCGAGCTCACGCGCACGACCGGGACGAGCGCGCACAGCGCCGAGCGCAGCCGAGCGGTTCTTCGCCACGCTCGGCCTGCACACGGCGTGGGTCGGCGACGCGCCCGGGCTCGTGCTCGGCCGGATCGTCTGCCAGCTCGTCAACGAGGCGGCGTTCGCGGTCGGCGAGGGCGTCGGCTCGCCCGACGACGTGGACGCCGGCATGATCGCTCGGGCTCAACCACCCGCGCGGGCCGCTCGCCTGGGGCGACGCTGATCGGCCTCGAGCACGTGCTCGCGGTGCTCGACGCGCTCCACGCCGAGCGCGGCGACCCGGCCTACCGCGCCGCGCCGCTGCTGCGCGAGCTGGTCTGACAGGGCCGGCTCGGCGTCGCAGACCGGTGCGGGCTTCCACGAGCACCCGGACGCCTGAGCCTCACGTTCGGCGCACGCGCGCGTTGAACCTGCGATGACCCCGCCGCCGTTCCAGCGCTTCCTCGACGAGCAGCGCGACGCCGTCTGGCGCTTCCTCGTCGCGTCGGTCGGCCGCGAGCACGCCGACGACTGCTTCCAGGAGACGTTCCTGTCGGCGATGCGGGCCTACCCGAGGCTGCGCGACGGCGAGAACCTGCAGGCGTGGGTGCTGACGATCGCCCATCGCAAGGCGATCGATCACCACCGCGCCCGCGCGCGCCGCGCCGTGCCGGTCGCGGAGCTGCCCGAGCGCCCGGCGGCGCCCGATCCCGAACCGCCCGGCGACGCCTGGGCGCGCGTGGCGCGGCTGCCCGCGCGCCAGCGCGCCGTGCTGCTGCTGCGCTTCGCCGGCGACCTGACGCACGCCCAGATCGGCGCGGCGCTCGGGTGCATCGAGGAGGCCTCGCGCCAGGCGCGCGCGAGGGACTGAAGACCCTGCGAGAGGAGCTCCACCGATGACCCGCCAGACCCTCACCCGCCCCCCGGCCGACACGGACGCCGCCGCGGCCGCCGCCGCACGCTTCGCCGCAAGCGCCCCCGCCGACGTGCGCGTCACGACGCTCGAGACGCCGGTCGGCCCGCTGCTGGCCGCCGTCACCGACCGCGGCCTCGCCGCGCTCTCCTACGAGGACTGGACCGGCGGCGCGACGCGGTCCTGACCTGGATCGCCGAGCGGCTCTCGCCGCGGATCCTCGAGCGGCGCGCAGCACTCGACCCGGTCGCGCGCGAGCTCGACGAGTACTTCGCCGGCCGGCGCACGCAGTTCGACCTGCCGCTCGACTGGGCGCTCGTCCGCGGCCCGTTCGGCCGCCGCGTGCTGCAGGCCGCCCGGGAGATCCCGTACGGACAGGTCGACACCTACGCCCAGGTCGCCGCCGCGGCCGGGAGCCCGGACGGCTCGCGGGCCGCCGGCAACGCGCTCGGCTCGAACCCGATGCCGATCGTCGTCCCGTGTCACCGCGTCGTGCGCTCGGGTGGCGCGCTCGGCGGCTACACGGGCGGGCTCGAGCGGAAGGAGCGGCTGCTCGCGATCGAGCGCGGCGAGCTCACGCTCGGCGCGTGAGCTGCGCCGCGGCACGGACGCCCGCGGGCGCTCCTGCCTCGTGCATCGGACGCGGGAGCCGGGTAGTGTCGAACCTGTCCTGAGAGCAGCCGGCAGGAGGAAGACGATGGGAGCAGACGAGAACGCCGAGATCGTGCGGCGCGGGTACGCGGCCTTCAACGCAGCCGACATGGAGACGCTCACCGAGCTCTTCGACGAGGGTGCGTCGTGGCACACGCCGGGGCGAGGCCCGCTCGCCGGCGACCACCAGGGCCGCGAGGCGATCTTTGCCCAGTTCGGCCAGTACGGCGGGCAGACGGGAGGGACCTTCAAGGCCACCTTGCAGCACGTGCTTGCGGGTGACGATGACCGCGTGGTCGGCGTTCACCACAACAGCGCGGACCGCGACGGCAAGCACCTGGAAGTCGACGGCTGCGTCGTCTTCGAGCTCAAGGACGGCCGGGTGGTGGACGGTCGGGAGCACTTCTTCGACCTCTACGCCTGGGACGAGTTCTGGTCGTAGCCGCGCCGCCGCGAGCCTCGGCAGGCCGCGCAAGGTTTGGTCTTACGCCCGCGATCAGGCGGCCGGGCGATCGCGCCCCGTGGCGAGGTCCTCCAGGGCCGTGGCGGCGATCCTCGGGGTGTCGATCCGGGCGAATGCCGCGGCGATTCGCTGCGCCCCGGGGCGCAGTCCGACGGCGGTCCGCACGGCACCGAGGAGCCGGTCGGGGCGCAGCTTTCGGGCAGGGAGTCTGACGCCTGCGTGCGCGGTCTCGACGCGCCGGGCGACTTCGGGCTGGTCGCGCCCGAACGGGATCGCCACGACGGGCACGCCGTGGGCGAGTGCCTTCTGGGTGATCCCCATGCCGGCGTGGCAGACGACGCAGGCGGCGCGGTCGAGCACCTGGGAGTGTGGGATGAAGCGCTCGATGTGGACGCGCGCCGGCGCGCGGAAGCCGGATGGGTCGATGTCGGCCGTGGTGATGATCACGTCGAAGGGCTGATCCTCGAACGCTGCGCAGGCGACCTCGACGATGCGGCTGTCGTTCTGGAAGAGCGTGGAGCAGTTGACGAGCACGAGCGGTCCGCGGAGGCCGTCAAGCCAATCCGGGGGCTCCGCCGGCGGCTCCCAGGTGCCGGGCCCGACGAGGCGGACCTTGGCGGGCCAGTCCGATCGCGGGTATTCGAACGGCTCGGCGGTGAAGGCGAGCACGAGCGTCGCGGCGAGGTAGAAGTCGGCGAGTGAGTGCAGCGGCGCAAGGCCGAGCTCACGGCGCAGCGGATTGACGTGCGAGGCGATGAGTCGGGCGAGGCTGCCGAGCGCGACGCGCGCGGCGAGCGCGTCACGGACTCGGCCCACAGCGTCGTGGCGCGGGGCGAGCCCGAGCCCGAACGGCGGCGCGTCCCGTGACGGCAGCGGCACCGGTGAGGGGACGCAGAACGCCCACGGAAGCCCAGATCGCTCAGCGGCGGCGGCTGCTCCCCACGACGTCTCGTCGACGAGCAGCACATCGGGATCCTCGAGCGCGATCGCACGCTGAAGATCCGGGATCTGGAAGCGAGCGCGTTCGCCGAACTGTCCCAGCCCGGCGAGCAGCGCCCCGAAGCGGGTGCGCGCCCGCCAGTCCTGCGGCTCGAAGTCGACGATCTCCGCGGCGAGCGGCTCAGCGTCGATGCCGAGCGAGCGCAGCAGCTCGACCTCGCTGGTGCCTGTGCGGACTGTGACGCGGTGTCCGCGGGCGACAAGTTCACGGAAGGTCGAGATCAGCGGGTAGAGGCGTCCCGGCACGGGCTCCACATAGGCGAGGAAGACCGCCATCGGAAGCTAGGCCGCGAACTCGCGCCCGAGCTGATCCGCGCGCTTCAGGCAGCCGGCGATCGTCGCCTCGTCGGCGACGGCGGCGCGATAGAAGTCGACGTGCTCGGCCTGCTTGACGCCCGGGTAGCTCTGGCGCGTCACGCCACTGCTCGGCGGCGTCCTTGGGGCCGTGCTCGCAGACCGTCCGGGCGATCGCCCGGTCGTCCTTGCCGCGCATCGCGCGGCGCGCGAGGGTTCGGCCATGACGGCAGCCTCCCGACTCGCGGGGCTCACGCCATCCGGAGAAGCACACCCCTGCGTCGTGGGAACTACTGCCTCGACCGGCCTCGGAACGCGTCTCGCGCCGGAGGCGATCGTGCGCTGCTGCGCGTCGTCAAGGACGACGAACGGCTACTCCTTCTTGCCCGGCTGCGGGAACTGGGTGCGCAGGAACGCGTCCCACATGCCGTCGGTCATCAGCGCGCGCTGGGTGACGAGCATGTGGGCGCTCGGCGTCACGCGGTAGCGGATCTTCGGGCGCCGGGCGGTGATCGCGCGCTCGATCGCGGAGGCGACGTCCTCGGGTCCGCCGCCGAGCTTCGCCAGCGGGCCCTTCTCGTAGACGTCGTGCGTGGCCTCGGCGACCGAGGCGTTGAACGACGCCGTAGGGGCCGCCCGCCGCACCGCCGCCCTCCTCGACCGACGACGCCGCGACGTCGCCGAACCCGGTCTTGATCAGCCCGGGCTGGATCACGACGACGTCGATGCCGAACGCGCGCACCTCGAAGCGCAGCGCGTCGCTGATCGCCTCGAGCGCGTACTTCGTCGCGTGGTAGAAGCCGCCGCCGGGGAACGTGAAGTTCGCGCCCATCGAGCTGACGTTCACGACCTTGCCCCAGCGCTGCGCGCGCATGGCGGGAAGCACGAGCTGCGTGAGCCGCACGAGCCCGAAGACGTTCGTCTCGAACTGGCGGCGCACGTCGTCCATCGGGATCGACTCGATCGCGCCGGACTGCGAGTACCCCGCGTTGTTCACGAGCACCCCGACCGCGCCGTGCTCGGCCTCGATCGCGCTGACGGCCTCCTGCATCGACGCCTCGTCGGTCACGTCGAGGCGCAGCAGCCGGCACCCGTGCTGCTCGAGGTCGGCGATCGCGTCGAGCCGGCGCGCGGTCGCGTAGACGTCCCAGCCGCGGTCGGCGAGGCGGGTCGCGGTGGCGCGCCCGATGCCGGACGAGCATCCGGTGACGAGCACGGCCTTCGACGGGGTGGCGGGATCGGGCATGGCGGCGGGTCCTCCTGGCGGGATCGGGCGCAGCGTACGGCAGCCCTCGGAACTGTCTGTACTGACCGGCCAGCATAGAGATCGCCCGAAGCGCGATCAAGTAGGCTCGCGCCGATGGCAGCCGTCCAGCAGCACCTCGATCCCCTGAGCGCGCTCGACGCGGCATTCCTCCTGCAGGAGCGCCCGACGAGCCACATGCACATCGGCGGCGTCGCGATCTTCCACGGTCCGCCGCCGTCGTTCGACGAGCTGCTCGCGCACGTGCGCGTCGCGCCTGGATCGCGTCCCGCGCTATCGCCAGAAGCTCGCCTACCCGCCCGCCGGCGTCGGCCGGCCGATGCTGGATCGACGACCCGTACTTCAACCTCGAGTACCACGTGCGCCACAACGCGATCCCGAGCCCCGGCGACGAGGCCGCGCTGCGCCGGCTCGTCGCGCGGATCTACTCCCAGCGGCTGGACCGCTCGAAGCCGCTCTGGGAGCTGCTGCTCGTCGAGGGCCTCGAGGACGACCGCTTCGCGCTGATCTCGAAGACCCACCACGCGGTCGTCGACGGCGTCAGCGGCGTGGACATCACGACCGCGCTGTTCGACATCGAGCCCGCAGCCCGAGCATCTCGCCGACGGCGCGCCGTGGGTCGCGCACCCGGAGCCGAGCGCCGCCGAGCTCGCCGCGATCTCGCTGAACGGCACCGCCCGCGACGTCGCCGAGGCGCCGGTCCGCGTGCTCGGCACGATCGCCGATCGCACGCGCCTGCGCCAGGCCGCGCAGGGTCTCGGCGAGGCGGCGATGGCGCTCGTGCGCCCCGCGCCGACCTCACCGCTGAACGTGAAGATCGGCCCGCACCGGCGCGTGCAGTTCGTGCGCAGCGAGCTCGAGGACTTCAAGCGCGTCAAGAACGTCTTCGGCGGCACCGTCAACGACGTCGTGCTCGCCGTCACCGCCGGCGCGATCCGCTCGTGGATGCACGGGCGCGGGCTGCGCACCGAGGGCGTCGAGCTGCGCGCCGGCGTGCCCGTCTCGACGCGCGCTCGCGAGGAGCACGGCGCGCTCGGCAACCGCCTGACGCAGCTCGTCGCGCCGCTGCCCGTGGACATCGGCGACCCGGTCGCGCGGCTGCGCCTCGTCCAGGAGGCGATGACGGGCCTCAAGGAGTCGAAGAGGCGCTCGGCGCCGAGATCATCGCCGACGCCCAGGAGTTCGCGCCCCCGACGATCCTCGCGCAGTCCACGCGCGTGAACTTCTCGACGCGCGCCTACAACCTGCTCGTCACGAACATCCCCGGCCCCCAGTTCCCGCTGTATCTCCTCGGCCGCGAGATCGAGGAGATCTACCCGCTCGCATTCCTCGCCGGGGACCGCGCGCTCGCCGTGGCGGTCATGAGCTACAACGGCATGGTCGGCTTCGGCCTGATCGGCGACTACGACGAGCTCGCCGACCTCGACGAGCTCGCCGGCGGGTTCGCCGCGAGCCTCACCGAGTACGTCGGCTCTCGCCGCCAAGCGCGAGCGCAAGGCCGCCAAGGCGAAGCTGCGGGCCGCGCGCTAGCGTCCCGGCGATGCTGGCCGTCGCCTTCCAGGGTCCCGAGCAGGTCGAGGTCGTCGAGAAGCCCGAGCCCGAGCTGCTCGCGCCGGACGACGCGATCGTGCGCGTCACGGCGACCGGCGTCTGCGGATCGGACCTGCACATCTACCACGGCCGCGTCCAGATCGAGCCCGGATTCACGATCGGCCACGAGTACGTCGGCGAGGTCGTCGCGGCCGGTGACGCCGTCACGGCCGTGGCCGTCGGCGACCGCGTCCTCGGGACCTTCCAGGTCGCCTGCGGCACGTGCTGGTTCTGCCGCCGCGGGCGACTACCACAAGTGCGACGACGGGCGGACCTTCGGCCACGGCAGCGGCCTCGGCGTCCTGCAGGGCACGCAGGCCGAGCTCGCGCTCGTCCCGTACGCGAACCTCACGCTGCGCCGCGTGCCCGAGGACCTCGTCGACGACGTCGCGCTGTTCGCCGGCGACGTCATGGGCACCGGCTACCACGCGGTCGTCGCGGCCGGCGTGACGCCCGGGGACACGGTCGCGGTCCTCGGGCTCGGCCCGGTCGGCCTGTGCGCCGTGCAGGTGCGCGCTCGCTCGCCGGCGCCGCGCACGTGATCGCGATCGACACGGTCGCCGAGCGCCTCGCGATGGCGCGCACGTTCGGCGCGCACGCCGTGCACCTCACCGAGGAGGACCCGCGCGCGGCCGCCAAGCAGTTCACCGGCGGGCGCGGCGTCGACGTCGCGATCGAGGCCGTCGGCGATCCGCGCGCGCTCGACCTCGCGATCCGGATGGCGCGCAAGGCCGGCACGGTCAGCGTCGTCGGCGTCTACGCCGAGCGCGCCGAGGTCCACATGGGCCTCGCGTGGATCAAGTCGCTGACGATCCGTCGGCGGGCAGGCGAACGTCATCGCGCACGTGGACCCCGTGCTCGAGCTGCTGGCCGCCGGGCGGCTGGATCCCGCCCCGCTCGTCACCCACCACATGCCGCTCGACGCAGGCCGCCGAGGCCTACGACCTCTACGACAGCGCGCGAAGCGCTGAAGATCGTCCTCACGCCGTGACTCTTCGATATTGCTGCAGGAGGTCCCGGGTGTCGGCGGCTTCGCGCGGCTGCACGCGAACGCCGTCCCCTTCCGGGTTCCCGGCGTGACGAGCCCGTACTCGTCGCCGGCTACGAGGACGTCATCGCCATGAAGGCCGCGGCCGGCCGCGATCGCGACCTCATGGACATCGACGACCTGCGCCGCGCTCGCGGTGAGAGCACCTGAGAGACTCCCCGCAGCACGCGACCACCAGGAGCACGATCCATGGCCACGACCCCCGTCCTGCCCGATGCACTGTCCCCCGCCGCTCGCGCCTTCTGCGAGCGCGACCACGGCCTGCTGATCGGCGGCGAGTGGGTCAAGGCCGCCGACGGCGCGACGTTCGACACGCTCGACCCCGCGACCGGCAACGTGATCGCGACCGTCGCGCAGGCCGGCGCCGCCGACGTGGACGCCGCCGTCGCGGCCGCGCGCGCGGCGTTCGCGCCGATCGCCACGTGGCGCACGATGGCGGCGGCCGAGCGCAGCGCGCGGATCTGGGCGCTCGCCGACGCGGTCGAGGCGAACAGCGAGGAGCTCGCGCAGCTCGAATCGCTCGACAACGGCAAGCCGCTGAAGTTCGCAAAGCTCGTGGACGTGCGCTCGACCGTCGCGCACCTGCGCTACTTCGCGGGCTGGCCGACGAAGATCGAGGGCAACACGATCCCGATCTCGAGCCCCGACGTGCACTGCTACACGCGGCCCGAGCCGGTCGGCGTCTGCGGGCAGATCATCCCGTGGAACTTCCCGCTGCTGATGGCCTCGTGGAAGATCGGCCCGGCGCTCGCCGCGGGCTGCACGATCGTCCTGAAGCCCGCCGAGCAGACGCCGCTCACGGCGCTGCGCCTCGGCGAGCTCGCGCTCGAAGCCGGGATCCCGCCGGGCGTCCTGAACGTCCTGACGGGGGACGGCTCGACCGGCGCCGCGCTCGTCGAGCACCCCGGGGTGGACAAGATCGCGTTCACCGGCTCGACCGCCGTCGGCCGCGAGATCGCGTCGGTCGCCGGCCGCGGCCTCAAGCGCGTGACGCTCGAGCTCGGCGGCAAGTCGCCGAACATCGTGCTGCCCGACGCCGACGTCGGCGCGGCCGTGCGCGGCTCGTTCGCCGGCCTCTACTTCAACTCCGGCCAGGCCTGCAACGCCGCCTCGCGCCTGATGGTGCCCGAGGCGATGTTCGACGAGGTCGTCAGCGGCCTCGCCGAGACGGCCCGGGCGACGGTCCCCGGCCCGGGCCTCGACCCCGACACGTTCGTCGGCCCGCTCGTGAGCGCCGAGCAGCACGAGCGCGTCAGCGGCTACATCGAGACCGGCCGCGGCGAGGCCGAGCTGGTCGCCGGCGGCGGGACCGTCGTCGAGGGCCGCGAAGGCGGCTACTTCGTCGAGCCGACGCTCTTCACGACGACCGACGACGACGCGCGCATCGTGCGCGAGGAGATCTTCGGCCCGGTGCTCGTCGCGCAGCCCTACGGCGATCTCGAGGAGGTCGCCGAGCGCGCGAACGCCGGCGACTACGGCCTCGCGGCCGGCGTCTGGACGCGCGACGTCTCGAGCGCCCACAAGCTCGCCGCGCTGCTGCGCGCGGGCAGCGTCTACGTGAACTGCTGGAGCGTCGGCGACCCCGCCGCCCCGTTCGGCGGCTTCAAGGCCAGCGGGATCGGCCGCGAGCACGGCCACGAGGGCCTCGGCGCCTACCTCGAGAACAAGAGCGTGTTCGTGCAGCTGTAGGCCCGGCCGGCGGGGCGGCAACGCGCCGCCGCCCCGCTCGTCCGAGCCCCCCGCGATCGGCCCCTACGCCGCCCGGATCGTGCAGCTGATCGTCTTCTGGTCGGAGCCGAACGCCCCGCCGCGCAGGTCGGCGCGGAACGTGAACGGCCAGCCGGCGCCCGCGCACTTCGTCGGCGCCTCGAGGTAGCTGATCTTCTTGCGGCCCTTCTTGATGTGCTTGCCGACGCGCACGTCGAAGCCCTCGATCGCGACGAACTGGCCGTCGAGCACCTTGATCTCCGGGACCGGGAGCTCCAGGCGGAAGCCGTAGTTGCCGTTGCTGATCTTCGAGAGCGTCCCGCGCAGGACGACGGTCACGTCGACGGTCGTCGCGTTCGCCCAGAGGATGATCTCGCGCCTGCTCTTCGTGCCCTTGCCGTTGAAGAGCGTCACGTCAGCGGGGAACGGGAGCGAGATCGCACGCACCGACGCCGTGCCGCCGCCGATCTTCGTGCTCGCCGGGCAGGCGCGCGGGCCCTTCGAGATGAGATCGCCGTCGGTCGCCTTGCAGACCGGGAACTGGTCGGCGTTGACCTTCGCCTTCGGGAACTGGAAGGTGAACTTCTCGGTGATCGGCAGGTTCTCCTGGCCGGTGCTCTCGATCACCTTCGCGCCGAGCAGCAGGTCGAGCGCCCACGGGCTGCCCGTCGGCTGCTCGAGCAGGACGGCGCCGGCCGAGAGCTCCGCGCTGACGGTTGCGTGAGCCGCCGGGGCGGTGAATGCGAGCACCGCCGTCATGGCGGCGAGGCAGGCGGCGATGCGCCGCCCGGTCGGGGTCCTCATGCTGGTACTCCTCCTCATGGGGTGGTCGGGGTGGGGTCGGGAACGAGCTGCGGGAAGCGCTTGCCATTGCGCAGCGGGGACTGGATGCAGGGCGGGCCGATCGGCGTGCCGTCGCCGAGCATCTTGCGCACGGTGTCGATCGCGAGCTGCGGTACGCCCGGGCCGTCCTGGACGCTCGGCCACGGCGCGCCGGTGCACTGCGCGGTGTCGAAACTCGGCTGGACCGGATACAGCGCGTTCGACGAGCGCGGCAGCGGATAGGGGTTCACGCGGTTCGAGCTGAGCCGCTGCGGGTAGTGCGCGAGCCCCTCGGGCATGAGCATCGTGAGGCCGCGCAGGTAGTGCTGCTTTCCCCTGCCCTGGTTCACGAACGCGTTCGTCGCCGCGGCGCTGTTCGCGACGAGCGAGATCAGGTCGTCCTTGAACGAGCCGACGTAGCCGAGGAACGGGTTGAGCTGGGTCAGCGGGCTCGGCAGCGCCTGCGTGAAGCCGGTCAGGCTGCCGAGGAAGTCGTCCGCCGCGGGCAGGCCGTTCTCGCCGGCGCTCTGTGCGCTCCCGAGGCCGTCGAGCAGCGCCCGCAGGTCGGGGGCGAGGTCGCCGGCCGCCTCGAACGTCGGCGTCGCCTCCTTCGCGACGCCCTGCAGCTGCGTGACGAGCGGGTCGGCGCCGTCGGCGAAC
This sequence comes from uncultured Actinomycetes bacterium, assembly GCA_963787935.1. Classification (GTDB taxonomy): domain Bacteria; phylum Actinomycetota; class Thermoleophilia; order Solirubrobacterales; family Solirubrobacteraceae; genus F1-60-MAGs163. Next base: position 241,456 of record CAWBEV010000005.1, read on the forward strand.
GCGGTCAGCGCGTCGAGCGTCGCGCGCGACTCGCGCTCGAACGCCGGGAACGCCTCGAACGTCGCGGCGAGCTGGTCGTTGCGCTGCGCGGTCGTCTCGAAGACCCGATCGGCGCTGCGGATCAGGCTCTGCAGGTCGGCCCGGCGCTCGGACAGCGCCGCGAACACGACCCCGGTGTCGCGCACCAGCGTGCGGAGCGCGTCGTCGTTGGCGCGCACGGTCGTCAGCAGCTGCGTCGCCTGCTGCTCGAGCGGCGCGAGCTGCGCGAGCGCCTCGTTCTGCACGCGGCCGCGACCGGCGCCCGCGAGCGCCTGCTGCTCGATCCAGGTCTTGAACGCCGCCCGCACGCGCGGGGTGAACGTGCGGAACACCTCGTCGAGCTGGACGGTCGGCTCGACGTTGCGCGCCGGGATGCTGCCGCGATCGGGGACCGCGGCCGAGGACGGGTCCCCCGCGCTGACCTCGACGTACGTCTCACCGGCGAGCGACTTCTGGCGCAGCGTCGCGCGCGTGTCCGTGCGCAGCGGCGTGAAGCCCGGGTCGATCTGGAGCGTCGCCTCCGTCAGGCCGTTCTCCGTGCGCTGGAGGTCCACGACCCGCCCGATCGGAACGCCGCTGAGGCGGACCTCGGCCTGCACCCCGAGCGTCGTCGCCTCGTCGAACGGGACCTTCACGCGGTAGCCCTGCGCACGCAGCGGCACCGGCCCGCCGAACGTGCTCCACAGGAACACGAGGATCGTGAAGCACGACAGCGCGAAGACCGCGACGATGAGCGCGCGCGGCAGCAATTGACGCTGTGGCAGCACCGGACCTGCGACCTCCCCCAGTGACCCTTCTCCCTGCCGAACTGCCGGGCTCTTACTGACCGGTCGGTCGGCGGTGGCGAGCGTACACGAGTTCGATGGCCCGGCCCGACGGTTCGCTGCGCCAGGTCTCGACCTCGGTGCGCATGGCCTCGGGGAGGTCCTCGAACGTGAGCGCCCCGGACGGTCCGTACCCCTCGGGGAAGACCATCGGTGCCCCGAGCGCGGCGAACGCGAGGTCGGCGGCGGTGAAGCGCCCGCCGACGAGGTACGGGGAGTCGTCGCTGCGCGCAGCGTCGGCTTCGGCGAACACCGTGCGGACGCGCTCGGCGGCCTCGAAGCGCGTCGTGCGGTCGACGTCGAAGCGGCGGCGGATCATCGGGCCGCTCACCGAGAGCGTCGCGCCGGCCACCGGCCCGCGCCACCCACGCGCGTTCACCTCCACCATGTCCTTGAGCAGCTGCGGCTCGGACGTCGCCCACGAGTAGAACCAGCGACGCGACTCGATCCCGAGGCGGGTGTCGGCGATGGTCACCCAGCGCTCGACCTCGGCGCGCTCATCAGGGTCGTCCGGGATCAGGTCGCCCGCACCACGCTCGGCGGCATAAGCGAGGACGCGATCGCTCCCGCGCAGCGTGTCGCCGTTCATGACGAGCACGGGCGTCGTCTCGGCACGCCGCGGCAGGATCGCGGCGAGGTGCAGGCCGGGCGGCCAGCCGTCCTCGTCGTAGGCGATCCCCGCATGGTCGAGCGTCCAGCGGCCCTTCTCGCAGAAGTGGCTCATCGGGATCGTGATGAGCCGGGCCGGCATCAGCCGCCGACATCGCCGACGATGAGTTCGGCCGTCAGCCGTGCGAACGACACGCGTGCCGGGAACAGCATCCCGTCGCCGTCACCCGGGACGCAGCTCGTGTCGTCGAGCACGCCGAACGCGGCGGTGCAGGCCGCGACGTACCCGAACGCGGGCTGCTGGGGCAGTTGCCCTTCGTCGATGACCATGCGCGCGAGACGCAGCTTGCCGTCGGCGGTCAGCGTCGGGCTGATCTTGAGCGCGCCGTTGAACGGCACGGGTACGGGTGGCGCCGCGGGTCGGCCCGCCCGCGGGATTCACGACCCGCGTCGTCGAGGTGAGGGCACCGCAACCACCAGTGACCGTTGACCTGAAGCTGAAGTGGAGGTTCAGAGAGCCTCGGATCGTTCCGCTCAGGAGGTTCGCGAGGCCGAGCGCGAGCCGGCTGATTCGATGCTCACTCCCGCGACGTCGCCGCCCAACCCGTCGCGCCGCGCCGTGGCCGCGACGGCGGGGCCGGACGGGCACGCCGGGTCGAAGGCGGCGACGTCGAACGGTGTCCCGGCGATCGCGATCGCCTGCCCCTGGCTCGTCTCGAGCGCACCGAGCGCGCCGTAGCCGCTCGCGTCCGCGCCGAACTTCCACTGCATCGTGAACCGGCCCGACAGCGTCGTGGTCGCCGCGGCCGCGGGGGCGAAGGCGAGCGGTCCGGCGCCGTCGAGATCCGGCCACGGCGCCGTCTGGTCGTTCCACGCGATGCGCAGGACGTCGTCACTCGCGGCGGGCGACCCGGTGCTGTTCACGGCCGGGTTGAGCCGCACGGTGATGGGGAGCTTGAAGTCTCAGCACGCCGTGCGCAGGAAGCCCGGTCGCAGGACGATGCGCGGGTTGCGCCGGATCGAGCGCGCTAGCGCACGGCGGCGGCGCAGGCGCTCGCGCGGAGATCGGGCTTGCGCGCCTTCGCGCCGACGCTGGGACCGCCTCGTGCCGGCCGTGTGCGAGGCCGTCCTCGGCGTTGGCGGCGACGTGGACCAGCTCGCGCCGGCCGGGAGCAGGACGCGACCAGCGTCAGCCCGATCGCGGCCCCGTCCTCCGCCGTAGATGTCTCTCCGCGACTCACCAGGTCGCGTCCTTGCGTCCCGACTCCGCGGCCCCGGCCCCCTGGGACCTCCGGAGCTCCGGAGCATCGTTCACCGGAGCGCGACTGTAACGCGACTGACCGCTCAGCGCGACACGGCGCGGGATGCCCGCTCACCGCGGGTTCACGGCCCGAAGTTCATCCTTTCGGATGATGCGCCACTGGACACGTCACGGTTACGCTGCCAATCGGCAGGGGGGAAAGGTCCAACCATCAAGGAGGAGTTCGTGTCCCTGAGAAGGCACACCCTTCGTATCGTGGGGATGCTCACGGTGCTGGCGATGGCCTTCGGAGTGTTCGCAGGTGCTGCGAGCGCGAAGAAGCTGTCGCCGAGGCAGAAGGCAAAGGTTCGCAACGAACTGCGGCGAGCCGTCAAGAAGAACCCGCGCGTCGTCAAGCGCGCGTCGTTCCTGAAGAAGGCGTCGCTGGTCAACTTCACGCTGCCGGTCACCGTGAAGCTGCGGAACGACAATGCCAACAACCCGAACAACGCGACGATCGATCTCGGCGCCTCGCTGGGCCAGCGCTCGATCTACCTCGGCGGCAAGCTGCCGGCCGAGATCCAGTTCGCTGACTCCTACGACGGCGGCGCGCTCGGCAATGTGAAGCTCGCGCTGCTCGAGGGCGGGGGCCTGACGACGACGTCGATTCCGCTGCTGTGGAACACGGACACAAGCACGGTGCCCTACAGCACCGCCGGCAGCGCAGGCTGCGGCGGCTTCAACGGCGCCGCGCCGGTCGGCGGCATTCCGGTCGTCGACGGACTCGGCAACCCGGTTTCGCCGCTCTCCAACTCGGCGAACGCGACCGGTAAGGCCGTTCTCGCCGCGGGCCTGGGTCTTGGCGACCTGTCGACCGTTCCTGCGTTCCCCGTGGTCCCGGGCGTTGACTCGATTGCCGCCGTGACGAGGCGGCAAGCAGACCGACAACCCGAACAACCTCGGGTCGTCCACGCCCTTCCCGAGCGGCGGCCCGATTCTCGGCGCGCCCAGCGCTCAGGACACGGTCCTGCGCACCGGTCCGCTGTCCCTGGCGATCGCGTCGGCCGGCATCAAGACCGACTCCGGCGTCGAGGGTTCGCAGCAGGTGACTACCGGGCAGTCCGGCGGCCAGGCGAACCTGTTCGGGAACATCCCCGGCAAGGGCTATGGCATTGACGTGACCATCAACTTCGCGACGAAGATCAACTCGATCCTTCGCGAGGTGGACGGCGATCCGCAGCCGCTGGTGGACAACGCCGACTGGCCCGCATTCGCGTTCAACTGCCGTCAGGCTTGGACCGGATACGTCCAGAACTACATCGCGGGAGTCCGCCTTCAGGGCAATCTGAAGATCGCCCCGGCGATCACGCCTACCGGTGCGCTGCGCATCGCTAAGGCGACGCTTTCGTCGCTCGGTAACAAGGGCACGCAGATCGGCCTGGCCGCATGCCTGTTCCCGCACCAGACGTTCGCGACGATGCTGTCCGCGGCCGGCACGCCGGCGACTCAGGCGAGCACGGCACCGAAGGTGCCAGGCCCGCCGATCAGCCCGGGGTCGGCGTCAAGTGCACCGACGGTCCCGTGCAACAGCGCGCCGTTCCAGGCCGTGGCGCTCGCAGGTGTTGCGCCACTCACGGCCCCCGGTGTGCCGTATACGACGTCGTCCGATGGCTCGAAGGTCTCGGTCGCTGGTGACCTGACGGTCAACAACGTGGAGGCCGACATTCTGATCGGTGGCAACCAGGCCAACCAGTAGCGGTTCACAGGCTGTCTGCCGGCACGGTGCCGGCAGACAGCCGCGAGAACGCCCCGGGTCGCGCGAAATGCGATCCGGGGCTCTCGCGTCTTCCGCCTCTGAGCCGACCGGCGACTGCGAAGCGGCGCACCCGCATCGAGGAGTCGTCAGAGTCGGGCCGGAGGCGAAACCGAACTTCACCGGAGCTGTCTCTTTCACGGATGAGTCTCATGAGCTTCTTCTCACGTTCCCCCGGCCGGCGTGAGTCCGCCGCCGTCCTGGCGCTCACCGCGCTCGCACTCGCTGCACCCGCGGCGGCCGGCGCCTCCTCGCCGCCAGCCTCGGCGGCCGCGACGTTCCAGTCGCTTCGCCCGCAGCTTCCGGTGCCGACCAACGCGACCGCGACCACCGATTCGTCGCCAAGCGCAACCGCTTCCGCACGGTGCAACGCCCAGATCCTCAAGAGCGGCAAGCTCGTGACGCTGCGGACCACGACCTACAAGTACAAGTTCGTGAAGATCAAGAAGGGCCGCAACAAGGGCAAGTTCCAGCGCACGATCGTGCGCGTAAGGTCCGCGTCGCCGTGAAGGTCTCGTGCGCGAAGCAGTGCGTCGCCGTCGTGAAGAAGACGGGCAAGTACCGCTCGATCTACACGATCAAGAGGTCAAGGTCAAGATCAAGCAGGCGCAACGATCGTCACCGTGAAGCGCCGGCCAGCGGGTCTACAAGTTCGGCAACTGCAAGACACCTGCCGAGCGCCGAGGAGCTGGGCATCGCCGGTCAAGTATCGACGATCCTCCCCGGCAGCTACGCGCTGCTCGACTTCGGCGTCTTTCACGCGCCAGGCCGCGGTCAGCGGGAACCTGCGCGGGTTCATCCCGGGAAGATTCAAGCCCAACACCGACATCCAGGTGACGCTCACGCACGGCAGCATCACCCTCGGCCAGACGCCACGTCTTCATCGACGACGACTGCAACGGCCAGGTGTAGCTCGGCGATCCGCACCGGCAACCCGACCCGCGTCGCTGCTCGACTCCGACACGACGAGCTCGACGACGCTGTTCGCGAGCGGCACCGCGACCGCGATCGTCGTACACGACGGTCCAGCTTCCGCTCGAGCTGCGCAACGACGACACGGGCTGCAACGAGCCGTACATCACGACCGGCTACTGCGAGTTCAAGCAGACGTTCTTCTTGCGCGGCAAGGTCGGGCGCCGAGCGGTCTGACGAAGCTCAGGCTCACCTCGCCGCCGGACATCCTGAACGTCGTCGCCTGCCTGTCGCCGGGCGTTCCGACGCAGCCGTGCAACGGCTTCCAGATCCCGCTCCCGATCCTGGTCAGCGACGAAGCTGATCGTCAACGTGGACCTCTCCGGGAAGTAGCTCGTGCTCAGGTCGGCTCAATGATCGACGGCGGCGATCGTGCTCGCGGCCGCCGCTCCCGCGGCCGCTCCGGGCGCCGCGTCCGCCGAGCGCGTGCTCGCGACGGCAGCCTCGGCCAGCGCGCTCCCCGGTGAGCCCCGCCTCGTCGCGGAGCTCGCCCCGAGGCTTCGCGCGTACACACTCCAAGTACCGCCGATCGGCACGAGCGCCGCGCAGTTCGCCGCCAAGCTTGAGCAGCGGCCCGGTGTGTTCGCCGCCCAGCCCGACGCACGCTCGCGCGCAGCCGGGCTCGCGAGCACGTGCTCGGACCCGCCGTCGGCCAACGTCCGCGCTCGCGCTCGCGACCGGAGCGAATGCCACGACGGTGCGCGCCCAGCACGCCGCCGATCGCGGTCCTCGACACCGGGGTCGACCCGGCGGTGCCCGAGCTCGCGGGGCGCGTGCTTCCCGGGGCCAACGTCACGAACGGGACGACGAACACCGCGGACAACGACGCCCACGGCACCGAGGTCGCTTCGGTCGCCGCCGGCAGGCTCGGCCGCTTCCAGGGCGTCTCGCCGACGAGCCCGATCCTGCCGATCTCGATCTACACCGCGTCCTCGGAGACGACGGCGTCGTGGGTCGTGAAGGCGATCCAGACCGCCGTCGCCCGCGGCGCCGCCGTGATCAACATCTCGAGCAGCAACCCGAAGGACGACGTCCAGCAGGCCGATTCGGACGTGCTGCAGCAGGCGATCCTCGCCGCGTTCGACGCCGGCACGATCACGGTCGCGGCGATCGGGAACGAGGGCAAGGGTGCGGCGACCGTTCCGTCGACCCTCAGCCGGGTGATCGCGGTCGGCTCGTCGAGCCTCGACGGCACGCGCGACGCGTTCTCGAACTTCGGCCCAGCGCTCGATGTCGTGAGCCCGGGGGCGAGCCTCTCGCTGCCGGCGCCGGCCGGCGTCTGCATCAGCGGCTACGGGAACGCCAACGGGACGTCGTTCTCGGCGCCCGCGGTCGCCGGAGCCGCGGCGCTGATCAAGGCGCTGCGCCCGCAGCTCAGCGCGGGGCAGCTCTACGACATCATGCGCCTCTCGGCGGTGAAGGATCTCTACGGCGCGGGTCGCGATGACGACTCGGGCTTCGGCCTGCTGGACGTCGCCGCGGGCGCCGCTGCGCCCGCACCCGCGAAGGACGCGACGGAACTCGACGACGACGTCTTCTGGCTCAAGCAGAACCCCAAGCGCCATCCGCGCCAGCTCACCCGCAAGCGCCTGCTGCGGCTGAAGTCCGCGGTCGCTGCCGGGAAGGACCCGCAGGACGTCGTCCCGGTGTACGTCCGCAGGGGCGAGACGCTCACCGCGAGCGTCAGCTCCGGGAAGAACGGCCTCCTCGACGTCGGGATCTGGTCGGCCAAGACGGGATCGTTCGACATCTCCAAGAGCCGAACGACGTATCTCCTCGCCGACGCGTCGGGCGTCACGAACTCCCCGGTCGTGCGGTACCGGTCGAAGCGCAGCTCGACGCTCTACGTGAGCGTCGAGGCACCTGACCCGCTGGACGCCAGCGACCCGCAGTCCGGCACGACCGCGGTCGAGGCCCAGACGAAGTACACGCTCACGCTGCGCAAGACACGAGCGTCGAAGAAGAGCAAGAAGAAGCGCACGCGCTGAGGCGCGCCGCCGCGGGCTCGCAGCGATGAGGTCAGCGCCGCGCGCGAACGCTGCGCTTGACCGTGATCTGCTCGCCGGCGAGGTCGGTGACCACGACTGTGACACGCAGCCGCCGCGACTTGCGCGGCTTCACGATCCGCTTGCCCTTGCGGTTGAGCTTCAGGCGCAGCGTCCGCGTGAGGCTCGAGCCGTTCCCGGCTGACGACCGTGACCCGAGCTTGCGCTTCCCGAGGCTCAGCGTCGCCCGCACCTTGTCGCTGACATTCGGCACGCGGACCTTCACGACGATGCCCTTGCGCCGCACGATCTTGACCTTGATCCTGCGCTTGACGGTGACGACGACCCGGCCCTTCTTCGTCGTGCCGGATGCGGTGCTGTCCTGGTTGCCGCTCCGGTCCAGCGGCGGGGCGAACGGGATCGGCTTCTTGACCTCGATCGTAACGACGTCGTCGTCGGTCCGGTTCTGGTTGTCGGTGACGTGCAGGCGGGCCTGGTACGTGCCCGGGCCGGGCACGACGTACTGAGCCGACGTCGCGGTCCCGGTCTGGTCGAACACACCGTCGTTCCCGAAGTCGAACGCGTAGTCCGTGATCGTCGGAATCCCCTCGGTCGGCTTCGTCGCGTCGGGGAGGTAGTCCACTGAGTCCGACGCAGCGGCGTCGAGCGCCACCGCGACCGGGTCGGCCGAGTAGACCTGGAACGGGTCGGCCTTCAGCCGGGCGCGGGCGCCGATGGCGTAGATCGTGCCACCGCGCGTCGGCCGCGTCTCACTGTGGTACGGGTACTTGCCGGCCTCGAGGAAGATCCCGTGAACGTTCGACGGGTTGCCGATGCGCTCGATCCCGATCGATTCGTCGAACACGAGCGGGCACGTGACGGTCGACCCCGACCAGATCACCTCGGTGCCTTTGGGGATCGCGAGGTCAGTCGGCGTGTAGAGGCAGATGGAGTCGAAGCTGATGTTCATGACCCCGGCGTTGAGCTTCGTGCTCTCGGGGATGACGGTGGCCGGCGCTGCCACCGGGAGCGCCAGCGCGCTCAGCGCAGCACCCAGCCCGACCAGTCCCGTGCGTCCTCCGTGCCGCATGCTCAACCGACGATACCCGGTTCGCGCGGTTCAGCGCTCCGGCACGAACGCCCCGCCGCCCAGCCGTGGTACCGCGCCACCGCCTGCGTGCGGTTGCTCGCTCCGAGCTTGCGCAGCACGCCGCGCACGTGGCTCTTCACCGTCGACTCGGACACGACGAGCCGGTCGGCGATCTGGTGGTTGCTCGCGCCGGCGGCGATCAGGTCGAGGACCTCGCGCTCGCGGCCCGTCAGCGACTCGAGCTCCTCGCGGGCGCGAGCGTCCCGGTCCTCCAGCCCGTGCGCCCACCCGCCTGGCACGTCCGCCCAGCTGCGCACGAGGTCCGCGAGATCCTCCTCGACCCATGCCGCGCGCTTCGGCGCGGGCACGGCGCCGTGGCGCTGGGCGGCGGCCTGCCGCATCCCCCAGCCGATGCCCGTCGCGAACATCCACAGCAGCTCGGCGTCGAGGTCGGTGAGCGTGCCGTCGCTCGCGTAGCGGTCGGCGCCGATCAGCGCGATCGTGTGGCCACCGTGCACGACCGGCGCGACGAGGTACTCGCGCACGCCGAGGTACCGCATCAGCGGTTCGAAGACGGGCGCATCGGCGCGGTCCACGTCGCGGACGATCACCGGGTACTGACCGGTGACCGCCTCGAGCTCCGGCGGGCAGTCGACGAGCGGCGCGCGCGCCGCTCGGGCGAGCGCGGCGAACTCGCGCTCACGCGAGGAGTCGACGACGTTCGCCGCGGCGGCGTAGGCGATCTGGTCCTCGCGCACGTGCGCCAGCACGGCGCGGTCGAACCCGCATGCGAGCGCGGCGGCCCGTGGCGCGACGACGACGAGGTCCTCGAGCGAGTCGATCTCGGCGAGGCCTGCGAGCGCGTCGTGGACCGCGCGCAGACGCGCCGCAGCGGCGTTCGCCGAGGTGCCCTCCCTGGCCTGCGAGCGTGCGACTGTGGACATGCGCGATCAGCCTCCCTCCCCATGGACAGGTCCAGGACCGTAGTGCTCGGTTGACTCTCGCGTCAACCAGGAAACCCCGCAACCGTCATCCACGACGAATCGTCGCGCTTGCGGTGTCACACGGCGGGTGTCACACTCTGCCGATGCCGACGTCCCACCCCCGCATCGGCGTCACGAAGGATCCGGAGCTCGCCCGCGCGCTCGCGCACACGCGCCGCCTGCTGCCCGCGGACGAGACGCGCAGCGAGGCCGGGCAGCTGCGCCGGCTGGCCCTGGTCGGGGCGCGCGCGCTCGCCGACGAGAGCGCGCAGCTCACGCGCGATGACGCGCGCTGCGCGGCACTCGGCGCGCGTCCGGCGCAGACCGGATCGCGCACGTTTCCGTGGCTCGACGACGCGCCCGCCGATCCGCGCGGGCGCGGCAGCAGGGCGCTCGGCTGGGCGCGCGGCGGGCGATGAACACGATCGCCTATCTCGACGCGTCCGCCGCCATGAAGCTCGTGCAGGCCGAGCGTGAGAGCGCCGCGCTCGTCGAGTACCTCGCCACCCGCCCGCTGTGGCTCTCGAGCGAGCTGCTCGCCGTCGAACTGCACTGCGCGCTGCGCCACCTGTACGACGACGAGGACATCCCGCAGACCGCCGACGCCGCACTCGCCCGGCTCGCGCTCCTGCCGTGCGACGACGGCGTGCGCGCACGCGCCGGCGCGCCGTTCGATCCCCCGCAGCGCGCGTTCGAGGCGCTCCACCTCGCGACGGCGCTGCGCGTGCCGGACCCGCGCCTCGACTTCGTGACCTACGACGATCGCCAGGCGATCGCCGCCGACGCCGCGGGCCTGACGGTCGTCACCCCGGTCTGAGCGGCGCGCGCCGCTCAGCTCGCGGGGTGCTGCAGCGGCGCGTACTGCGCCTCGGCGAGGTCGCCGGCGTCCTCGAGGCTCGGCGGCGTCGGAACCTGCGGTGTGTCGCGCAGGTACCACTCGGCGTCGAGCGCCGCCTGGCAGCCGGAGCCGGCCGCCGTGACGGCCTGGCGGTAGGTGTGGTCGACGACGTCGCCGGCGGCGAAGACGCCCGGGACGCCGGTGCGCGTCGAGCGCCCCTCGACGCTGGACGTAGCCCTCGTCGTCGAGCCGTCACCTGGCCGGCGAGGATCTCCGACTGCGGCTCGTGACCGATCGCGATGAACGCGCCGTCGACGGGCACCTCGCGCGTCTCGCCGGTCTCGACGTTGCTTGAGCTTCGCGGTGTGCAGCGCGCCGTTCTCGCCGGCGCGCGAACTCCTCGACGACGTACGGCGTGAGCCACTCGATGTTCGTCGATCCCGCGCGCGCGCTCGAGCATGATCTTCGACGCGCGGAACTCGTCGCGGCGGTTGACGATCGTGACCTTCGAGGCGAACTTCGAGAGGAAGATCGCCTCCTCCATCGCGGAGTCCCCGCCGCCGACGATCAGCGTGTCCTTCGCCGCGAAGAACGCGGCGTCGCAGGTGGCGCAGTAGGAGACGCCGCGGCCGCCGAGCTCCTCCTCGCCGGGGGCGCCGATCTTCTTGTGCTCGGCGCCCATCGCGAGGATCACGGTGCGCGTCTCGTGCACGTCGTCGCCGACCCAGACCCTGTGGACGCCGCCCGGCTCGGTCGCGAGCTCGACGCTTCGTCGCAAGGTCGGTGATGAAGCGCGTGCCGAAGCGCTCGGCCTGGTCGCGCATCTGCTGCATGAGCTCGGGGCCCATGATCGCCCTGCGGGAAGCCGGGGTAGTTCTCGACGTCGGTCGTCTGCTGCAGCAGCCCGCCCCACAGCAAGCCCTCGATGACGCAGCGGCTTCAGGTTCGCGCGCGAGGTGTAGAGCGCGGCGGTGTACCCGGCCGGCCCGCTGCCGACGATGATGACGTTCTCGATCTGGCTCATGGTGCTGGGTCCTTGCGGTCGACGGGCTCACTTCACTTTGTATAGTAGCGCCTGCGGGCAGTCCGTTGCGACCCCCGGCAGGGCTCCGGCCGCCTCGCCGGAGGCCGCGTCCTGGCGTCCTCCTCCTCGCGCCAGACCTGCACCGTCTTGCGCAGCTGCAGGTAGGCGATCCGCCCGGGGATCGTCGGCAGCCAGAACGAGAAGGCGCGGTAGGTCAGCACCGAGACGATCGCCAGGCTGCTCGGCACGCCGAACGCGATCAGCGCGCCGATCATGCCGCCGTCCACCCCGCCGATCCCGCCCGGGAGCGGCAGCAGGTTCGCGAGCATCCCGAGGTAGTAGGCCATGACGAGCGCGACGAACGGCGGCGGCTCGCCGAACGCGTGGAACGCGGCCCACAGCGTGAGGATGTCGAAGTACCACCAGATCACCGCGCCGAGCGACCCCCCAGTCGCCTTCGCGGATGATCCGCAGCGCCTCGCGCACGCCGTCGCCGACCGCCGCCGGGAGCCGCGACGGCCTTCGCGACGAGGTGCGCGAAACGGCCCGAGCCCTTCGCCCAGCTGATCGAGACGTCGCGTCGATCTGCGACGGGATCAGCGTGAACGCCAGCGTGATGAGCAGCACGACGAACCCGAAGATCGCCGGCACGATCGTGAGCGCGAACTCGTCGCTGCCGCGAAGGATCCCCGTGCAGAGGCCGCACGCCGTCGATGACGAGCGTCAGCATGTAGACGCCGTAGAGCAGGACGTACTGGGCGACCATCCGCGTCGCGACCGTGCGCGCGCGCATGCCCGAGCGCCGCAGCGCCCACGCGGTCAGCGCCGCGCCGCCGGCGCCGGCCGCGGCGAACAGCCGCGTGGCGGCGAGGCCGGCCATCGTGATCTCGTAGCTCGCGCGCCAGTCGATGCGCGTGCTGCCGCGCACGAAGACCGCGCGGAACAGCCACACGTAGCCGCCGAACGAGACGACCTCGAAGAGCACGCAGGCGAGCAGCCAAGCGGGGTCGCCCGTCGCGCACGCGCGTCCACGTGTCGTCGAGCCCGGCGATCTGCGGCAGCCCGAAGTACAGGAACGCGACGCACCGCGACCGCGAACACGCCGAACAGGACCGCCTGGCGCCGCGTGATCCGCGTGCGCGGCATCTCCCCCGCGTCGGCGTCCGGTGGCTCGGGCGCGTGGACGTCCGCGGGGGCGCTGCTCATGCCGGATGCGCCCGCCGTTCGAGGCGCCTGCACCGCACGCGAGAACGCGCGCAGCAGCGGCGCGCTCCTCGGCTCCGACGTGCCGCACGCCCTCGGCGAGCGCGAGGCCGGCGAGCAGGTCGACGACGTAGTGCTCGCCGAGGTACACGAGCGCAAAGCCGAGCGTTCCGGCGTACGCCCACCCGACGGCGCCCTGCGACCTGGCCCACGTCCTGCAGGACGTGCGCGGCCATCACGGAGGTGGCGAAGTGCAGCGAGGGCATGGCGGCGAGCGGGTTGCCTGCAAGCGCATCGTAGAGGCGCGGCCAGCTGTCCTTCCAGAACTGCTCGCCGTAGTCGAGCATCATCCGGCGCAGGCGCGGCTCCGAGCCGCCCGCCTCGTCGCCGAGACGGCCGTGCTCGGCCGCGTACCACGGGGGCGCCGTCGGCACGAGCCAGTAGCAGAGCACGCCGATATCGAACGTCGCGTAGATGAACGTCGCCGCGCGCGGGAACTGCTCGTGGTGGCGGGAGAGGACGTACGCGACGGTCCCGTGCGGCACCGTGAACCAGACCCAGTGCGCCCAGACGAGCAGCTTCTCGGGCGCGCGCAGGTTCGGCGGGTTCGCAAAGCGCCGCTGCAGGCGCTCGCCCGGCAGCTCGCCGAGGCCGATCGACCCGGTCCACGTCCACCGGGTAGCGGATGCTGCACGCGCGCCTCGAGCGCCTCGCGGATCGTCGTCGGGCATCTCGTACATCGCGACGTACGCCCACATCTGCAGCACGCACATGGCGAGGTCCCGCGGCTTGGACCGCGGAACGGCGACGCAGAGCGCGACCGGCGCCGACCACGCCGCAGCGGCGACCGCGGCCCTCGGGAGGCTTCACCCGCCGGCGCGCGACCGGGGCGGCGACTCCGGCGACGACGAGCGCCCACGCCGAGATACGCAGGGCTCTCGACAGGCGCACAGCGCCGCGAGTATAGGTTGCGCGATGGTCGCCAGCGGATCGCGGATCGCCGTCACGGGCGCCGGAGGGTTCATCGGGCGCGCGGTGTGCAAGCGCCTGGCGGCCGACGGCTTCGAGGTCGTGGGACTCGAGCTGAGCCCCGGCGCACGCGCGCCGGTCGAGGAGGCGGGAGCGCGGTTCGTCCTGGCCGACACGACGCAGCCGGCGGTCCTCGCCGATGCGCTCGAGGGCGCGGCCGGCGTCGTGCACACGGCGGCGCTGCTCGGTGACCGCGCCGGCATGGAGGACCAGGTGCGCGTGAACGTGCGCGGCACGCTGAACGTCCTCGATGCGGCCGACGCCGCGGGCGCCGAGCGCGTCGTGCACCTCTCGTCGGTGGCGACCTGGGGGTACGACTTCGCCCGCGACCTGCCGAGCGAGGACGCGCGCCCGCGCGTCTGCGGCGCGCCGTACGTGGACACCAAGACGGCCTCGCAGGAGCTCGCGCTGCGCCGCGGCGCAGCCGTCGTGCGGCCCGGCGACGTCTACGGCCCGCGCTCGGTCCCGTGGACCGTCCGGCCGCTTCGAGGCGATGCGCGCCGGCACGTTCGTCCTGCCCGGCGACGGCGGCGGCCTGCTGACGCTCGTCTACATCGACGACCTCGTGGACTGCATCGTGCGCGCGCTGCTGACGCCGGCGGCCGGCGGGCAGGCCGTGACCGCGTGGGACGGCGTGCCCGTGACGGCGAAGGCGTACTTCGACCGCTACGCGCAGATGCTCGGGCAGGACGGCGTGCGGACCCTGCCGCGCCCGCTCGTCGTGGCGGGCGCCGGCGTGCTCGAAGTGCTCGCGCGCGTGCGCGGGCAGCAGCCCGACGTCACCCGCGAGGCGCTGCGCTATCTCTCGCGCCGCGCCGTCTATCCGAACACCCGCGCGCGCGAGCTGCTCGGCTGGGAGCCGCAGGTCGACCTCGACGAGGGTCTGCGGCGCACCGAGGCGTGGCTGCGCGCATCCGGGCTGGTGTAGCTCGAGGCCCGTCGGCGGCACCCGCGCGGCTGACGGGACGGCTGCGACGGACGGATGGTCGCCTGACCGGGTTCTTCGACCGCCCGGCCCGGAAACCCCGCCGTTCGTCCAGCCGGCAGCGCCCGCCGTCATGCCCGCGCCGTGAACGGTCGAGGGGAGGGTCAGCGCTGTACCTGCACTTCACCGCGCCTGACTGACCCCCCGGGGCGGCGCCGTCGGACCGGACCGCCGCCCCGGACCAGCCGGCAGCTCAGAACCCAGCCGAATGACGGACACACCCTGATGCCCTCGAGAACACCCAAGCCCCCCGCGTCTGCTGTCCCGCCCCCGCCGAGCCCGGCCGCGAAGTCCAAGAACGCAATGCAGCACGCTGAACGCATCCGCGAACTCCTCGAACGCGAACGCGAACGCGCAACCGCACCGCGCGGGCCGGCTTCGAGAATCGCGCGCCCCCGCTAGGCCGGGCCTTCGCGCATCCATCACGCGGCCCGACGGACCGACCGCCCGGGCTACGCGCCGCGCGCGGCCGCGCAGGCGGCGACGAACCGGGCGATGACCTTCGAGTCCGGGTCGACCTCCGGGTGCCACTGCACGCCGAGCACGAACCGGCGGCCCGGAAGCTCGATCGCCTCGGGCAGCTCGTCGATCGCCGACCAGCCGGTGACCGCGAGGCCCTCGCCGAGGGCGTCGACGCCCTGGTGGTGGTGCTGCTTCGTCACGTGGACGGTCTCCCCCGCGGTCTGCGCGGCGAGCGAGCCGTCCTCGAGGCGCACGTCGTGCTCGGAGCCGTCGAACGACCCCGGGTTCGGGCGATGTCCGTCGTGGCCGTTCGCCTCGGGGAGGTGCTGGATCAGCGTCCCCCCGCGCGCGACGTTCAGGAGCTGCATCCCGCGGCAGATGCCGAGCAGCGGCAGGTCGCGCTCGATCGCCGCGTTCGTCAGCGCGATCTCGGCCTCGTCGCGCGCCGGCGTCGTGCCGGTCGTCGCCGGATGCGGCGCTCGCGCCGTAGATCGCGGGGTCGACGTCGGCGCCGCCGGCGAGGATCAGGCCGTCGAGCCGACCGAGGATCTGCTCCGGGACCGTTGCCGAACGCCGGGATCCGGCGGGACGATCAGCGCGAGCCCGCCGCGCGAGCTGCACGGCGCGCACGTACGGCGAGCGGCGTGAGCACGGCGGGCTGGTCCCACACGCCCCAGCGCGCGTGCTCGAGCGCACCGCAGATGCCGATCACCGGTCGCATTGGCCTGTCGAGCATACCTCTGGCTCGCGACCGTAGGATGCGCGCCCATGACCGCGACTACGAGCTGGCCACCGCGTTCGAGACCGTCAACCTCTGGCGCGCGGGCGGCGCCGCGAAGATCGAGCTGAACCGGCCCGAGCTCGCTGAACTCGTGGAACCGGCAGCTCAGCACCGACCTGTTGGCCGCCTTCGAGGCCGTGCGCGACGACGACGAGGTCCGCGCGGTGCTCGTCACGGGCGCCGGGCGCGCGTTCTGCTCGGGCGCCGACCTCACCGACATGGAGGCGCGCGACGCTCACGCCCGACGGCCAGCCCGACCTGCAGCGCTCGCTGCGCGAGCGCTACCACCCCGTGCTGACCGGCCTGCGCCGGCTGCGAGAAGCCGGTCGTCAGCGCGGTGAACGGCCCGAGCGTCGGCGTCGGACTGTCGCTCGCGCTGACCGCCGACCTCGTCTACGCCACGGCCGTCGGCCTACTTCCTGCTGGCGTTCGTGAACATCGGCCTCGTCCCGGACGGCGGCTCGTCGGCGTTCGTGCCCGGCGCGCGTCGGCGTCGCGCGCGCCGCCGAGATGGCGATGCTCGGCGAGCGGGTCGGCGCCGAGACAGGCCGCCGCCTGGGGCCTCATCAACGCGGTCGTCGCGGACGACGCGCTTCGACGGCCGACGTCGAGGCGGTCGTCGCGCGGCTCGCCGCCGGGCCGACGCGCTCGTACGCCGGGACCAAGCGCCAGCTCAACGCCTGGGCCTACGAGCCGGCTCGACGAGCAGCTCGAGCTCGAGGCCGCGATCCAGCAGGAGATGGCGGGCACGGCCGACTTCGGCGAGGGTGTCCTGGCGTTCCTGCAGAAGCGCCAGGCGTCGTTCACGCGGCCGCTGAGCCGCGCTCCATTCCCGCCGGATCCACGATAGAGTTCCGCGCGCCTTGCGAGATCACGCCTCGCTCTCCCCGTGCCCGCGCGCCGCCTCGCCGCCGTCGGCGCTGCTCACGCTCGCCGGCCGTGCTGCTGCTCGCCGCGAGCAGCGCCTTCGCCGGCCTCGTCGCGCCCGAGGGCAGCGGCTCGCCGAACGCCGACGACATCCGCCAGCTGTACCTGATCATCTTCGGGCCTCGGCGCATCGTCTTCTTCGGCGTCGGCGGCCTGCTCATCTACACGCTCGTCAGGTTCCGGGCGCGCAAGGGCGCCGTCGCCGGCGCAGATCCACGGCAACACGCGGCTGGAGGTCGGCTGGACCGTCGGCGCGCGCCGTCGCTCGCTGGTGATCATCGCGTCGTCACGCTTCGTCAAGCTCGGCGACGATCGACGACCCGCCGAATTCCGGCGCCGACGGCGCTGCCGGTCACGAAGAACGGCGCGTTCGTCGCCGCCGGCGCCGACGCAGCGGCTGCCGCCGAACGGCAGCTCGCTCGGCGATCGAGGTCAACGGCCAGCAGTACCTCTGGCGCTACACGTACGCCGACGGCGACGAGCAACAACCTGAACAACGTCTTCGCCTACGAGCAGATGGTCGTCCCGACCAACACGACCGTCACGCTGTCGATCCGCTCGCAGGACGTCGCGCACTCGTGGTGGATCCCGAAGCTCGGCGGCAAGTTCGACGCCGTCCCGGGCTACACGAACTACACCTGGTTCAAGGCGACGAGGACCGGCATGTACACGGGCCAGTGCGCCGAGCTCTGCGGGCGCAACCACGCGAACATGACCGCCCGCGTGGTCGCGGTGCCGCCGGCCGCAGTTCGAGGCCTGGTACGCGCGCCAGAAGGCCGCGATCCGCCGGCCGACAAGCAGGCGGCGCTCGCGCGCAACCTCCAGCAGGCCGCCACGAAGCGGCTCCTCCAGCGTGCGCAGACCGCTGAGCGCGCCGCCGCCCAGACGACGCCGTAAGCCCGTCCCCTTCGAGACCCGAGCGACCAGCACCACATGGCCACCACGCAGATCGCAGCCCCCGTCCCAGCCACGGTCACCGTCCCGCAGATCGTCGCCCACGAGGTCCCGCGCCGGCAGACCGGCTGGATCGTCCTGGCTGACGACGACCGATCACAAGCGGATCGGGATCATGTACCTCGTCGCCTCGTGGGTGTTCTTCGTGGTCGGCGGCGTCGAGGCGCTGCTGATCCGCCTGCAGCTCGCGCAGGCCGACAACACGCTGCTCGACCCGCAGACGTACAACGCGCTGTTCACGTTGCACGGGACGACGATGGTCTTCCTGTTCCTGATGCCGATGATCGCGGGCTTCGCGAACTACCTGGTGCCGCTGATGATCGGCGCGCGCGACATGGCGTTCCCGCGCCTGAACGCGCTGTCGTTCTGGCTCTTCATCGCCGGCGGCGTCGTCTTCTACGGCTCGCTCCTGTTCAGCCCGCCCGAGTGCGGCTGGACGTGTTACGCGCCGCTCTCGGAGACGGCCTACTCGCCGATCGGCGGCGTCGACGCGTGGATCTTCCTCGTCCACCTGCTCGGCATCGGCTCGTTCGCTCGGCGCGATCAACTTCTTCGTGACGATCGCGAACATGCGCGCCCCGGGCATGGGCTGGGGCCGCCTGCCGCTGTTCTGCTGGACGATGCTGACGCAGTCGATCCTGCTGATCATCAGCCTCCCGGTGATCGCCGCGCGCCGTCACGCTGCTGCTGACCGACCGCCACTTCGGCACGCACTTCTACGACGCGACGAACGGCGGCTCGCCGCTGCTCTGGCAGCACCTGTTCTGGTTCTTCGGCCACCCCGAGGTCTACATCCTCGTGCTGCCCGGCGTTCGGCGATCATCTCCGAGGTCCTGCCGGTCTTCGCGCGCAAGCCGATCTTCGGCTACAAGGCGATCGCCGCCGCGACGCTCGGCATCGCGTTCATCGGCTCGCTCGTCTGGGCGCACCACATGTTCACGACGCCGCTGCCCGTACGTCGTGCTCGTCTTCTTCACGCTCGGCGACGTACCTCGTCGCGATCCCGACCGGCGTCAAGATCTTCAACTGGATCTTCACGCTGTGGCGCGGCACGATCGAGTTCACGCACGCCGATGCTACTTCGCGTGCGGCTTCCTCGGCACGTTCCTGCTCGGCGGCGTCACCGGCATCTTCCTGGCGACCTTCCCGGTCGACTGGCAGCTGCAGGACACGTACTTCGTCGTCGCGCACTTCCACTACACGATCGTCGGCGGCGCGGTGCTCGCGCATCTTCGCCGGCATCTACTACTGGTTCCCGAAGATGACCGGGCGGATGCTCAGCGAGCGCATCGGCAAGACGAGCTTCTGGCTGATGCTCGTCGGCTTCTGGATGACGTTCCTGATCCAGCACTCGGCGGGCCTCAGCGGCATGCCGCGCCGCGTCTACGAGTACGCCGGACGTCGGCCACCTGGAGACCTACAACCTGATCTCGACGATCGGCTCGTTCATCCTCGCGCTCGGGGATCCTGCTGACGATCGTCAACGTCGTGCGCAGCCTCAAGCAGCGGCGCGCGTCGCCGGCGCCGACCCGTGGAAGGCCAACACGCTCGAGTGGTTCACGCACCTCGCCGCCGCCGGTCAACAACTTCGACGTCGTCCCGCGCGTGCGCTCGGTCGAGCCGATGAAGGACATCCGCCGCCAGATCGAGCGTCAGAGCCGCGAGCCCGTCGACGCCGGCGCCGGCGCGGACGTCTGGCGTCGGTAGGGTCGGCCCTCGGCGATGGAGGCCACGCGCGTCAGCACGGCACGGCCCAGGCGGCCGCGCTCGTCCGGCGCCCGCCAGATCGTCGCGCGACTACGTCGCGCTGACGAAGCCGAAGGTCCAGAGCCTGCTGCTGTTCACGACGGTCAGCGCGATGTTCATCGCCGGCGACCCGTCGGCGTCGCGCTCGTCCTCGCGACCGTCATCGGCGGCTACCTGTCCGCCGGCGGCTCGGGCGCGATCAACCACTGGTACGACCGCGACATCGACGTGCGGATGAGCCGCACCGCCGACCGCCCGGTCGCCAGCGGCCGCGTCTCGCCGCGCGCGGCGCTGACGTTCGGGCTCGTGCTCGGCGCGCGTCTCGCTCGTCTGGCTCGCCGTGCTCGTGAACCCGCTCGCCGCCGGGCTCTCGTTCTGCGGCTTCGTCGGCTACGCCGTCGGCTACACGATGCTGCTCAAGCGGCACACCTGGCAGAACATCGTCTGGGGCGGCGCCGCCGGCGCGGTCCCGCCGCTCGTCGGCTGGGCCGCGGTCGACGGGCCGCTCATCGGGCATGGCGATCTTCCTGTTCTCATCGTCTTCTTCTGGACGCCGCCGCACTTCTGGGCGCTCAGCCTGCTGATGAAGGACGAGTACGCGAAGGTCGGCGTCCCGATGCTGCCGGTCGTGCGCGGCGAGGACGAGACGCGCCGCAGATCCTGCTCTACACGGTGCTGCTCTACGCCGTGACGCAGCTGCCGTTCTGCGCCGGCGGCCTGAGCGCGTTCTACCTCGTCGCCTCGCTCGGCCTCGGCGTCGCGTTCATCGTCCTCTCGGTGCAGCTGCGCCGCCGGGCCGACCGCGCCTCGGCGCTGCGCGTCTACCTCTTCTCGCTCGGATACCTCGCGGCCCTGTTCGCCGCTATGGTGGCCGACGTCCACCTGTTCTGACCCCGACCACCACGGATCGACCACATGGATCGCAATCTCGCGAGGAAGAACATCCGCGGGGCGCTGATCGTCACCGCGCTCGGGTTCTTCCTGTTCGGCCTGACCTTCGTCGCCGCGGCGCTCTACGTCTCATGAGCGCGGCCGAAGCCACGCCCCGCCCGTCGGCGAGGAGATCCACCTTCCCGGCCCGAGCGTCCAGCCGTTGCTCGTGGCGATCGGCGCTCGACGCTGCTGCTGCTCGGCCTGCTCGAGAACGTGGTTCGTCGCCGTGCTCGGCGTCGTCATGCTGCTCGTCGCTGCGTCATCGCCTGGATCGGCGACGCGCACCGCGACATTCGCGAGCTCCCGGTCGAGCACTAGCTCCCAGCGGGTCGATCCGGCGTCACGGGCCGACGCGCAGGCCGCGCCGCGACTCGACCGGCGCCGGTCCGGCGACGCGTCGCCGGCAGCTCGCAGCTCGAGCCGTCGTCCGTCCAGCAGCGCACGATGTCGCGCATCGAGAGGACGCCGGCGAGCTCGCCGCCGTCGACGACGATGAGGTGGCGGAAGCCGAAGCGGACCATCGTCACCGCCGCCTCCTCGAGCGACCAGTTCGGGGCGGCGTAGACGATGTCGGACGACATGTGGTCGCTCGACGCGCTCGCTGTCGGGGTCCTGCCCCGAGCCCAGCGCGAAGGCGATGTCGCGCTCGGTGATGATCCCCGGCCCGGGCAGATCGGGGTCCATGACGACCGCGGCGCCGACCCGGCGCTCGGCCATCAGGCGCGCCGCCTCGCGCAGCGTGTGTCCCGGCCCCACGACGAGGACCACCCGGCTCATCCCGTCCCGAACCTGCATCGCTCCGACGTGCTCCCTTCCGTGCGCTCGCCGACATCGTAACGAATCGCACGATCTTCTTGTGACGATCGGCGCAATCTAGCGGTCGCCGGCACGCGGCGTCCAGCCCCACCGGAGGCACAAGCTTCGGTTCGACGTCATCCACGGCGGGCATGCTCTGCGTATCTCAGTCACGATGCAGCGACCGAGCCACCATCCGCCTGCGGACGAGCCTGTACGAGGACGCCTCCGCGATCGTGGACGCCGAGTTCGCCGACGAGCTCTCGCTCGACGACATCGCGCGGCGCGTCGCCTCGTCGCGCCGCCAGCTGCAGCGCGCGTTCGCCGAGATCGGCGGACACGACGTTCCGCGAGCACCTGACCGCCGTGCGCATGGATCGTGCGGCCGAGCTGCTCGCCGAGCGCGACGTGACGGTGCGCGAGGTCGCCCATCGGGTCGGGCTATCGCCAGCCCGCGCAGTTCGCCAAGGCCTTCCGCCGGCGGCACGGCTCGCCCCCTCGATGTTCCGCAGCCAGGCCCGCTTCGCGATCGCCCGCGAGCGGCGCCGGCGACGCGGCCTACCAGGCCGCCTGAGCGACCCGGGATCGCCGGCTGCGACAGGGCGTCGAGCGCCCGCACGGCAGTCGGGCGCGCCAGCACCCCATGAGGCGTCGTTGCGCGTCGTCCCCGCGAACCGATAAGTTGTCGGCCGCAATGGGAGAGGAGACACGGCGGGGTCCCGTTACGGGTCGCACGTGGGTGATGCTCGTCGTGGTGGTCCTTGCGGCCCGCGCGCTCGGCATCGCCCTCGGGCTGGCGATCGACTGGTTCCCCGCACAGGGATCGACGATCGCGCACAAGATCGACACGTTCTGGGACGTGCTCGTCATCGTGTCCGTGCCGATCTTCGTCGTCGTCACGACGGTCGTGCTGTTCAGCATCTGGCGCTGGCACATGCGTCCCGGGCGAGGAGGACCTCGACGGCCCGCCGATCCACGGCAACACGACGACTCGAGGTCGTCTGGACGGCGATCCCGACGATCATCATCGCCGGCGCTCTGCGCCTACGCGACGGTGCTGCTGCTCGACATCCAGGAGTCGCCGGCGAAGGGCACGCGCGTCGTGAACGTCACCGGCCAGCAGTTCGCCTGGACGTTCGCGACCGCGAGGGCGGCAAGCGGCATCAAGACGAACCGGCTCGTTCGTCCCGGTCGGCGAGCCGGTCCAGTTCAAGGTCCGCTCGAAGGACGTCCTCCACGACTTCTGGGTGCCGGAGTGGCGCCTGAAGGTCGACGCCGTGCCCGGGCATCACGACCGTACTACACGCTGACGCCGACGAAGACCGGCCGCTTCCAGGTCGTCTGCGCCGAGCTCTGCGGCCTCGGGCCACGCCTTCATGCGCCAGAACGTCTTCGTCGTCTCGCCGGCCGCCTACGCGGCGTGGCGTCGCCGGCGTCACGAAGCCCGCCACCGCCGCCCGCCGCCGGCGGCGGCGCGGGCGCCGGCGGCGGCGCCGCCGCGGCCGACGGCAAGCAGCTGTTCGTCGCGGGCAACCCGCAGACGGGCGCGCTGGCGTGCGGCAGCCTGCCACACGCTGGCGGCCGCCGGCACGAACTCCGCAGACCGGGCCCGAACCTCGACGCGGCGCTGAAGGCACGACGACGCGGCCGCGATCCGCGAGATGATCGTCGATCCCGGACAAGGAGATCGCGAAGGGATTCGGCAAGGACATCATGCCGCCGAACTACGGGCAGACGCTGACGCCCGCAGGAGCTCGACGCGCTCGTCGACGTTCATCGACAAGAGCGTGCACGGAGGGAAGCAGTGATGGCCGCGAAGCTTGCGCGCCCCGGGCTGGTACCGGGCGATCCTCTTCATCGTCCTCGGGATCGCGTTCTCGTTCGCGCTGCTGTGCCGGCCTGCGCGCGGTCTTCGGCGCCGACCCCGTCTACGACGGCGACGGCGTGCTGCAGGTCGCCCTGCTGATCGACGCCGCTGTGGTTCCTCGGCGGCATCGGCTGCTTCGACTACTGGCTGCGCTGGGCCGCGCGGCAAGCACGTCGTCGACGACCACAAGGACCACGGCGCGCACTCGCTGGAAGGACTACTTCAAGGTCAACACCGATCACAAGGTGATCGGCATCCAGTACATCTGCGTGTCGTTCTTCTTCATGTTCGTCGGCGGCCTGATGGCGATGCTCGTGCGCGCCGAGCTCGCCGCAGCCGGGCCGCCAGTTCGTCGACGCGAACACCTACAACGGGCTCTTCTCGGTCCACGCGTCGATCCTGATCTTCCTGTTCGTCATCCCGGTCTTCGCGGGGATCGCGAACTACGTGCTGCCGCTGATGATCGGCGCGCCGGACATGGCGTTCCCGCGTCTGAACGCGCTGTCGTTCTGGATGCTGCCGACGGCCGGCGTGATGATGCTGCTGTCGTTCCTGGCCCCGGGCGGCTCGTTCGCGGCCGGCTGGACGGCCTACGCCCCGCTCTCGGTCGACGCGCCGATCGGGCAGGTGTTCTTCACGATCGGCGTGCAGTTCGCCGGCGCGTCGTCGATCGCGACCGCGCTGAACTTCCTGGTCACGATCATCACGATGCGCGCGCCCGGGCATGACGTTCTTCCGCATGCCGCTGCTCGTGTGGGCGAACTTCTCGACGTCGCTGCTCGTCGTCATCGCGACGCCGTTCGTCGCCGCCTCGCAGTTCATGGTGCTGCTCGACCGCGCGCTCGGCTTCAACTTCTTCAACGCGGCCAAGGGCGGTGACGTGCTGATGTACCAGCACGTCTTCTGGTTCTACTCGCACCCGGCCGTCTACATCATGATGCTGCCGGGCTTCGGGATCATCAGCGAGGTCCTCGCGACGCAGTGCGCGCAAGCCGATCTTCGGCTACCGGATGATGGCGTTCTCGCTGCTGGCGATCGTCGTCCTCGGCTTCACGGTCTGGGCGCACCACATGTTCGTCTCGGGCATGCAGGACTGGATCCGCATCCCGATGATGATCACGACGGCGCTGATCGCGATCCCGACCGGCATCAAGATCTTCTCCTGGCTCGGCGACGCTGTGGCGCGGCGTGCTGCACATGGACACGCCGATGCTGTGGGCGCGTCGGCTTCCTGACGATGTTCACGCTCGGCGGGATCTCCGGCGTGATGCTCGCGATGGTGCCGCTCGACATCCACGTCAGCGACACGTACTTCATCGTCGCCCACATCCACTACGTGCTGTTCGGCGGGTCGCTGTTCACGATCTTCGCCGGCATCTACTTCTGGTTCCCGAAGATGACGGGCCGGATGTACGACGAGCGCCTCGGCAAGCTGCACTTCTGGCTGACGTTCGTCTTCGTTCAACATCACCTTCGCGCCGATGCACCTGATCGGCGTCCAGGGCATGCCGCGCCGCGTGTACGACTACGCGCGAGCAGTTCGCGACCTGGAACCTGATCATCTCGCTCGCGTCGTTCGTGCTCGGGCTCTCGACGCTGATCTTCCTCTACAACATGATCACCTCTGGCGCGGCGGCCCGCGCGCCGTCGCGAACCCGTGGCGCGTCGCTGACGATCGAGTGGCAGGTGTCCTCGCCGCCGCCGATCTTCAACTTCGACGCGGTGCCCGTCGGTCGTCGGCGGCCCGTACGAGTACGGCGTCCCGGGCGCGGTCCACGCGGTGTTCCAGGGCGCCGCCGCCGGCCGCCGTTCCCGCCGGGGCTGACGGCCCCGCCGGCGGCCGCCTCGTCCACGACCGCAACGGAGGAGTAGGTCCGATGCGCACGATCCTCGTCGTCGCCAACGAGACGCTCACGGGCCACAAGCTCATCGCCCGCGCGCGTGAGGAGGCCGCCAAGGGCCCGGTGCGCGTGATCGTCTGCGTGCCGCGCAAGAACCCGACGCACGGGAACATCATCTACGCCGACACGGTCTTCGAGGCCGCGCAGGTGCGCGTCGACCTCGCGCGCGGCGTGCTGCGCGAGCTCGGCATCGACGCGGTCGGCGAGGTCGGCGACCCCGACCCCTACACCGCGACGATGGACATCGTCGCCGAGTACGAGCCGGACCACATCATCGTCTCGACGTTCCCGGCCGCCTCGTCGGGCTGGCTGCGGCGCGACTTCGTCGAGCGCATCGACCGACGCGGTCGACGTCCCGGTCGAGCACATCGTCACCGACCTCGCAGGACGGGACGCCGTTCGACATCACGCTCGTCGTCGCCAACCGCACGACGAACAGCGAGCGCGCTGATCCGCGAGCTGCGCGCGATGGCGGACGCCGAGCCGAGCGGGCCGCGAGCGCCTGTTCGTGTTCGTCGTGCCGATCGAGGGCGGCGAGGGCATCGCGCGTCAAGCGCGCCCAGGCGCGGCTCGACGCAGGTCGTCGACCGCGCGCGGGCGGCACGATCTGCTGGCCGCCGGCATGACCGGCGACCCCGACCCGTACACCGCGACGATGAACGCCGCTGAACTTCTTCGACGTCGACGACATCGTCATCTCGACGTACCCGGCGACGCAGCTCCGGCTGGCTGCGCGCCGACCTCATCGAGCGCGTGCGCAAGGCGTCGAACAAGCCCGTCAAGCACATCGTCACCCAGCCGAGGACGCCGGCGTCAGGTCAGCGGCCTGAGGCGCAGAGGAACACCATGGAAGCCGCCGCGATCCCCGCCGCCGTCGCCGCACGACGACCATCATCACGGTCCGCCCGCGGCGCACCACAGCTCGAAGGTCGAGCCCGAGGTCAGCTCGGGATCCTGCTCTTCATCATCTCCGAGCTCGATGCTCTTCGGAGCGTTCTTCGCGGCCTACGTTCTTCATCCGCGTCGTCTCCGGCGACGCATGGCCGCCGACCGGTGAGCTGCCGGTCGCGGTCGCCGCGACGAACGCGGCGATCCTGCTCTCCTCGTCGGTGACGATGCACTGGACGGACATGTCGGCCAAGCGCGGCAACGTCTTCGGGATGCGCGCCGGGATCGTCACGACGTTCCTGCTCGGCGCGACGTTCCTGTTCGTGCAGATCAACGAGTACCTGCACCTCGGCTTCACGCCGAAGACGAACGCCTCGGCGTCGGTGTTCTTCGGCCTCACCGGCCTGCACGGCGCGCACGTCGTGATCGGCCTGCTGCTGCTGTTCATGTCCGGCGTGCGGATCTTCAAGGGCCGCGTCGGGCCGAACAACTCCGAAGGGCTCGAGGTGCCGGGCATCTACTGGCACTTCGTCGACGTCATGTGGATCGTCGTGTTCACGACGGTCTACGTCCTCTAGCGGCGCCCTGTGGCGGCCGCGCAGGATCCCCAGGACGGCGCCCCGGCGTCGCCGGCTGACGACGGCGGCTCGGGTCCGCAGGAGCGTGAGCCGTGGTACGTGCGCGCGACGGCGCCGTTGCGCTCCGAGGCCGCCGCGTTCAACGTCGTGCTCGGAACGCTTGGGGTCGCGCTCGTCGTGATCGGGGTCGTGCTCGTCGTGCGCGCGCTGTAGGCGCGCACGTGCGGACGACGGACCCGCTGCGCGAGCAGGTCGGGTGCCCGCGCAGCGTGATCGTCGTCGACGACTGGACACCCCGTGTCGGCGGGGCCGTCGAAGCCGGGACCGCGGCAAGCGACGAAGGGAACGGGGCGCCGCTTGATCGGCCGGGCAGGCCTTCCAGGGTCACCTCTCGGTCTCGGGAGGCGGTTGGCGAGGTTGCGCTCCACGTCCCCTTCGGTGTGTCGCTCTGCCAGCGACCCTACCCCACCGACGGCGCATGGCCCATCAGGGCGAACCGCTGATCTGCGCTGCCCGGAACTACGGTCTCGCGGCGCGTGGCCGCGCTGATGGATCAGCAGGCGCCGGGGTTGTCGCTGCAGAAGCCCTTGAAGGCCCCGGCCGCGGCATTGTCGTCCGGCGAGACCCCGCCGGTGTCCGGAGCGGCGCCGCCGGTGTCGGTGCCGCCGCCGGTCCCGCCGGTGTCCGTGCCGCCGCCGGTGTCCGTGCCGGCGCCGGTGTCGGTGCCGCCGGTCCCCGCGCCGCCCGTGTCGGTGCCGCCCGTGTCGGTGCCGCCGGTGTCGGTCGTCGTCGTGGGCGTCGTCGTCGTGGCCGTCGTGCTGGCACCGCCGGCGGCCAGGTCGTTCGCGTCGTCCGGCGGGACGAGCGGGGGCGCGGACGCCGGGACCTGGTCGTACGGGCGCGAGTCCCCGCCGCAGGCCGAGAGGCCGGCGGCGCTCGCGAGCGCGAGCAGGCACGTGATCACGAGGATGGCTGGACGACGCATCTCCGCCAGGGTAGCGGGGCCCCCGGATCGAGCACGCAGGTCCCGTTTCACGCCGGTCCCGGCGTGGACCGGCGGCTCAGCCGCCGAGCGGCGCCATGCGGCGCCCGCAGGTCGGGCAGTCGTTCAGGTCCTTCTGCGCCGGCTGGTCGCACCAGTTGCAGAAGCGCAGGTTCTCGACGGCCCAGGGCAGCCGTGAGGTGGTCGGCGACAGCGGCGTGAGCTTCCCGACGACGTCGAGGCGCTCGCCGGTGTCCTCGTCGAGGTAGATCCTGTCGGGCTGTGCCTCGACGATGATCTCCTTCCCGCTGGACGGCGTGCGAAGGCGGTAGAGCTGACCGAGCGCCATGCGCGGATCCTATCGGGCGCCACGGCCGTCCGTCGTCCGGCGGCCCGCGGAAAAGCGGGCGCGGCACCGCGTGACATCAGGTCCGCCGTTCCCGTTAGGGTTGCAACCGCTCATGGGGAGAATTCAGAGGATGAACCGTGTGATCCACGCGGCCGGGATCGCCGCGCTCGCCGTCGGCGCGCTGGGCCTGACCGGCTGCACGACGAACACCGGCGGGAACGACGTCGACCTCGTCTCCGGCAAGCAGCTGTTCGTGAAGAACTGCGGGGCGTGTCACGTCCTGAACCGCGCGGGTACGAAGGGCAACATCGGCCCGAACCTCGACGCGGCCTTCACCGTCGCCCGCCAGCAGGACTGGGGTGACGACGCGATCCGCAGCGCCGTCTACGGCCAGATCCAGTTCCCGATGGGCAAGCAGATGCCGGCGGATCTCGTGACCGGCGACGACGCGCGTGACGTGGCCGCGTACGTCGGCTCGGTCGCCGCGGTGCCCGGGAAGGACACCGGCCTGCTCGCGACGGCGGTCAAGGCGCCCGGGAGCGGCAAGCCCGCGATCGCCAAGAACGGCGTGCTCACGATCGAGGCCGACCCGAACGGCCAGCTCGCCTACGTCGAGACGACGGCGCAGGCACCCCCCGGCCCGATCGAGATCCAGATGCCGAACAAGAGCGGCATCCCGCACAACATCGAGGTCGAGGGCACGCCGATCAAGAGCCCCGTGCTGACGAACGGCGTCTCGAAGGTCAACGGCGACCTCAAGGCGGGCACCTACACGTACTTCTGCGGCGTGCCGGGCCACCGGGCCGCCGGCATGGTCGGCAAGCTCACCGTCAAGTAGCCGCGCGGGCCACGGGGCTCGGCCCGGCTGCAGCTCCGCCGAACGCGCCTACTTCTTCGACGAGCTGTTCGACTTGACCGGGTCGGTGATGAGCGTGGCGCTGTAGGTCAGGCGCGCGGTGCGATACAGGCAGAAGTACTGCGCCAGCTGGTTCGCCTCGAGCTGGGCCGTCTGGCCCTGCGTGTCGTCGCAGGTGCCCTTCGCGCGGCTGGCGCGCCACGAGGTGTCACCGCCGAGACCGGTCGCCAGCGCGGGCGCCCAGGTCGGCACGGTGAGGGCGACGACCTGGCCCTTCTTCACGGCGATCGACTTCTGGAGCGGGAACTGGGCCGTCTGGCCGAAGTACGGGCGCAGCTTCACGGCCTCGCCCTGGGCGACCGCGCGCGAGCGCAGGTTGCCGCGCGGGTTCAGGATCGTGATCTGGGCCTGCGACTCACCGCCGAGCTTCGAGTTGAAGAAGTCGGTCTGCTTCTTGCCGGGCTTGCCGAGCGCGATCGTCCAGGCGACGATGCGCCCGTTCTTCGGGATCGTCATCAGCCCGCGGTTCGTGCCGACCTTGGCCTGGAAGCCGGTCGTGCGGCTCACGGCGAAGCAGGGCTTGGCGGGGCATCCGGGCTTGGTCGAAGCGTCGATCCTGCCGATCTCGACGACGGAGGCGGAGGCGAGGGTGGGAAGGGCGAGGGCGAGGCCGCAAAGGGCCGCCAGCGCCACGGGGAGGCGTCGTTGCATCACGACCATTGAACACAAGTGCGTCCCGCTTTGTTGCGGTTCACCAGTCATAAAATCAGAGTATCGTGCAACGACAGGGCTTCCAGGAGCACCTGGACCGTGAGTTCCTCGGCATCGGTGGTCAGCATGTGCCCTGCTGCGGGCACCGTCACGAGGCGCGCTCCCGGGATCAGCGCCGTGAGCTCGACGCCACGATCGACGGGGATCAGGGCGTCCTCCTCCCCATGGACGACGGTCACGGGAAGACCCGCGAGCTCGCCCAGGCGCCGGCGCGTGTCGTGCGCGGCGACGGCGAGCATCTGGGCGACGATCGTCGCCGGAGGGGTCCCCTCGCGCTCGCGCATCGCGAAGTCCTCGCGGATGCGGTCGGGCCGCTCACGGCGCGTGCGCTCGGCGTAGAGCGCCGGCTGAGCAGCTCGAAGGCCGCCTTCGGCGACATCCGGCGCACCCCGGCGGCCGCGATCAGGCGCCACGGCGGCGCGCCGCGCGTGTGCGCGGTCGTGCAGCCAGGACGAGCGAGCGGACGCGCTCGCGATGCTCGAGCGCGAGGCGCTGGGCGATCATCCCGCCCATCGAGACGCCGAGGACGTGCGCGCGCTCGACGCCGGCGTCGTCGAGCACCGCCACGACGTCGCCGAGCATGCCGCCGAGCGTCAGGCGCTCGGTGATGCGATCGGACTGGCCGGTCCCGCGGTTGTCGATGAGGATGACCCGTGCTCGATCGCGCAGGTGCGGGAGCAGCCGGTACCAGGCGGCGGAGCTGCCGCCGAGGCCCATGATCAGCGCGAGCGGCTCGCCCTCGCCCTCCTCGCGCCAGTGGATCGCGATGTCCCCGTGGTGGGCGAACGGCATCTCAGCGGCCCTCATAGGTCGCCTTGCCGGGACCGTTCTCGAGGAACGATCGCACGGCGCCGCGCAGATCCTCGGTGCCGAACAGCGCCCCGCCGACCTCCGGGACGAGCGCGTCGGCCGCGCGCGCCCCGCCCTCCTTCTGCGCCCGGACGAGTCGCTTCGTCGCCGCGTGCGCGAGCGTCGGGCCGTGCGCGAGGCGCAGCGCGAACCTGCGCGCCGCCGCGTCGAAGCCGTCGTCGGGGAGCACGCGATTCACGACGTTCCAGCGCTCGAGCGTCGCAGCGTCGTAGAGCTCGCCGGTCATCACGAGCTCGCGGGCCCGCGCGGGGCCGGCGCGCTCGGCCAGGCGCTGCGGACCGCCCATGGACGGCGTCAGGCCGACCACGATCTCGACGAGCCCGAAGCGCGCCGACTCGGCGGCGAGCAGGATGTCGCACGCCAGCGAGAGCTCGAACGCCGCCGTCAGGCACAGCGCGTGGGCGGCGAACACCGTCGGGAACGGCAGGTCCTCGACCTGCTGGACGAACGCGATCAGGCCGCGCCAGAGCTCCTCGCCCTCGGACGCCGACAGCCCGTCGAAGAGGTTCACGTTGACCCCGCCGCTCACGGCGCGCCCCTCGGCGCGGATCAGCAGGCCGCGCGGGCTCTCGGCGTCGACCTGGGCGACCGCGGCGCGCAGCGCGTCGATCATCGCCTGGTCGAAGAGGTTCAGCGGCGGCGCGTCGAGCGTGATGACCGCGAGCGGGCCGTCCTGCTCGAGGCGCACCGGCCCCGTCGCGCTCACGCCTCCCCCCGCAGCACGTCGGCGACCGCGGCGATCTCGTCCATGTCCCCGCCGCTGGGGATCCACGGGAGCCTCAGCGGATCGTCGCTGTAGCGCGGGATCACGTGGACGTGGAAGTGGAACACCGACTGCCACGCGGCGGCGCCGCAGGCGTTCAGGAGGTTCACGCCGTCGGCACCCAGGCGGTCGCGGGCACGCTCGGCGAGCCGCTGGGCGGCGACGGCGGTCGCCGCGACGTCCTCGGGCGGCGTGTCGTGGAGGTCCACGCTGTGAGCGCGAGGGATGACGAGCGCGTGCCCGCGCGTCGCCGGGTTGATGTCCATGAACGCGATCGTGCGCTCGTCCTGGTCGACGATCTGGGCGGGCAGGTCACCGGCGAGGATCTTGCAGAAGAGGCAATCGGGATCGGTCTCGGGCATGAGCGGGAGCCTAGTCGCCCGGTCCTCTAGGGTTCGCCCCCATGGCGACGCAGACGGGCCCGCAGCCGCTGGGCGACGCCGACGACGCGCTCCGGACGCTCACCGAGGAGGCCGTCGGCCACCTCGCCTCGTTCGAGAAGCCGTCGGCCTCCGAGGGCGAGCGCCGCGCCGCGACCTGGATCGCCGAGCGCCTGCGCGCCGAGGGCGCGCGCGACGTGCGCGTCGAGGAGGAGCGTGCCCACGGGACCTACTGGTGGCCGCTCGGGCTGCTCGCGCTCGCAGGCGGGCTCGCGTCGCTGAGCCGCAGGCGCTGGGTGCGCCTGCTGGGCGGCGCCGTCGCCGCGGCCGGGATCGCCGACGACATCTCGGGCGGGCGGCTGTGGTTCCGCCGTGCCGCGCTGCCCTCGAAGCCGACCTGGAACGTCGTCGCCGAGGCGGGCGACGCGCAGGCCGAGCGCACCGTCGTCGTCGTCGCCCACCACGACGCCGCGCACTGGAGCCTGCTGTTCGCACCGCAGCTGCCGGCAGTTCTTCGCCAGGCGCTTCCCGGGCCTGCTCGAGCGCTCCGACACGACGCCCCCGGTGATGTTCCCCGTGTTCGGCGGGCCGCTGCTCGTGGCGCTCAGCGGGCTGCTCGGCTCGCGCGTGCTGCGGCGCCTGGGCGGCGATCGTCGCCTTCGGGACGGCCGCGACGATGGCCGAGATCGGCTCGCGCACGACCGTCCCGGGGGCGAACGACAACCTCAGCGGCGTCGCGACGCTGCTCGGGCTCGCCCGCACGCTGCGCGCGCGTCCGGTCGCGGGCGTCCGCGTCGCTGCTCGTCTCGACCGGCTCGGAGGAGTCGTTCATGGAGGGCATGCAGGCGTTCGCCAGACGGCACTTCGCCGCGCTGCCGGTCGACCGCACGCACGTCATCTGCGTCGACACGGTCGGCTCGCCGACGCTCATGCAACTCGAGGCCGAGGGCATGCTGCGGATGCGCGAGTACCCCGCGGACTTCAAGGACCTCGTCTCCGACGTCGCGGCCGACAGGCCGGGGTCGAGCTCGTGCGCGGGCTGCGCTTCCGCAACGCCACGGACGGGCTGATCGCGCTGAAGGCCGGGTATCCGACGGTGATGCTCGGTTCGATCAACGCGTACAAGGCGCCGTCGAACTACCACTGGCCGACCGACACGGCGGACAACGTCGTCTACGAGACCGTCGTCGGCTGCGTGCGCGTCTGCGACGGAACGATCCGGCGGCTCGCCGCGCGCTGACTCAGGTCCCGGCGTCGCCGAGCAGCAGCCGCCGGCCGGTCGTCGATCGCCTGTTCGCGCGTGCGTGACCTCGCCCGCGTACTGGGCCTCGGCGATCTCCGCGAGCAGCTCGCCCAGGCGCGGGCCGGGCTCGATGCCGAGCGCCGCGGCCAGGTCGTCGCCGCGAACGAGCGGCGCGGGCGGACCGTCGGCGTGCCAGGCGAGCGCGTCGCCGAGCATCGGCAGCGCGACCTCGAGGTGCCGCGCGATCGCCTCGTCGGCCTTGCGCCCGCGCGTCGCGAGGCGGTCGGCGATGCCGAGCAGCGTCACGTCCGGCCGCGACCGGGTCGCAGGTCGACGAGGTAGCGGTGCACCGCCCGGCGGCTCAGCGGCCGCTCGTGGACGAGGAACCCGAGCCGCAGGTGGTGACGCGCGAGCGCCGCGACGTGCGCGCGCAGGCGCTCGCTGGCGCGCAGACGCGCGAGGATCGCGCGGGACATCGCCGCACCCTCGCGGTCGTGGTGGGGAAACCCGACGCGGCCGTCGCCGAAGTCCGTCCGCGTCATCGGCTTGGCGATGTCGTGCAGCAGCGCCGCCCCAGCGCAGCGCCCCGCCGCGCGTGAGCTCGTCGGCGAGCGGCTCGGCGAGCAGCGCACCGCGTCGCCGGTCCGCGCTCGCTCCCCGACGACCGCCGCCGGATCGCGCTGCAGCGCGATCGTCTGCTCGAGGACCTCGAGCGTGTGCCCGTGGACGTCGTTGTGGTGGTAGACGGTCTGCTCGACCCCGCGCAGCGCGTCGAGCTCGGGCAGGACGACCGCGGTCGCGCCGAGCGCGTCGAGCGCTCGAGGCCCGCGAGCGGCTCGGGACCGCCGACGATGCCGCCGCAGCTCGGCGAAGACCCGCTCGCCGGCGACGCGCTCGAGCCCGCCGCGCGCGCGCGCGTGCCGCGGCGAGCGTCTCCGGCTCGGGCGTCGAACCCGAGCTCGACCGACAGGCGCGCGAGCCGCAGGACGCGCAGCGGATCGGCGTCGAACGCCTCCGGCGCGACCATCCGCAGGCGCCGCGGCGCGCAGATCGGCGAGGCCGCCGGTCGGGTCGACGCAGCTCGCCGCCGCCGAGCGGCTCGGCGAGCGCGTTGACCGTCAGGTCGCGCGCGCGCAGGTCGTCGTCGAGTGTCGCGCCCTGCAGCGGCATGAGGTCCACCTGCCAGGCTCCGCCGGGGCCCGACGACGCGCCAGCCGCCGAAAGCGTCCGAGAGCGCGAATGCCGCCGTGCCCCGCGGTGCGGCGGCCCGCAGCGCCGCGGCGAGCGGCGCCGCGTCGCCCTCCAGCGCCACGTCGAGGTCGAGCTCCGCGCCGCCGCGGCCGAGCAGGCGGTCGCGCACCGCGCCGCCGACGAGCCACGCGTCCGCGCCGGCGAGCGCCGCGCGCGCCAGCGCGAGCGGGTCGGTGCCGGCGTTCATGCCACGCCGCGGTGGTGCACCCGCGGCACGCGCGCGCCGATGCCGCACGTGACCTCGTAGTTGATCGTCCCGAGCCGGCGCGCGATCTCCTCGGCGAGGATCCGCTCGTCACCCTGCGCGCGCCGATCAGCACCGCCTCGTCCCCGACGCTCGAGGCCGCGCCCCGTCGGCGCCCCGCATCGAGCGTCACGTTGTCCATGCTCACGGTGCCGACGAGCGGCCGGCGGCGTCCGCGGACGAGCACGTCGGCGTCGTTCGTCAGCCCGCGCCGCCAGCCGTCGCCGTAGCCGATCGGCACGGTCGCGATCGTCGTCGCCTCCGTGGCGATGAAGCGCCGGCCGTAGCCCGGCGCTCTCCCCTGCCGCGCACGGCTTGACGCTCGGCGACGTACGAGCGCAGCTCGAGCGCCGGCTCGAGCGCGTGCTCGCCGGGATCCGTGCCGAACGGGTCCATCCCGTAGAGCGCGACGCCGGGGCGCACGAGATCGAAGTGGGCCGCCGGGTCACGCAGCGTCGCGGCGCTGTTCGCCGCGTGGCAGCACGACGCCCGGGTGCGCGGCCGCGCAGCGGCGCCGCCCAGGCGACGAACCGCCCGAGCTGCTCGCCGAAGAACGCGTCGCCGCGCTCGTCGGCGGTCGCGAAGTGCGTCATGAGCCCCGCAAGCGTCACGCCGGGAGTCGCCGCCGCGGCGTTCGCCGTCGCGGTCGCCTCCTCCGGGTCGCGGGTCCCGAGCCGCCCCATCCCGCTGTCGAGCTTCACGTGCACGCGGCCGCCGCCGAGCGCCGCGACCCGCGCGACGTGCTCGTCACGCCAGACGACGACGTCCGCGTCGGCCGCCAGCGCGACGGGCAGCTCCTCGTCGCTCAGCGCCCCGAGGACGAGCAGGCGCGCGCGAGGCCGTCGGCGCGCAGCGCCTGCGCCTCGCGCGCGGTGGCGATCGCCAGCCAGCTCGCGCCGCCGGCCAGCGCGGCGCGCGCGGCCGGCACCATGCCGTGCCCGTAGGCGTCGGCCTTGACGACGGCGCAGACGGCGGCGCGCGGCGCCGCCGCGCACAGTCGCGCGGCGTTGCGCTCGATCGCGCCGAGGTCGATCGCGCGCGCGCGCGGACCGTCACCGCAGGTACCGGTCCCCGGCGCTCGGCGGCCCTCCTCCAATCGTCTGAGCGGGGTCGCCGGACGACGATCCCCGCCGCGCGCGTCGTCGGATCGAGCAATGCCACCGGCATTGCAGCGATCCTGCATCGGTGCACGACCTCGCCGCCGCCGCGGCGCGACCGGGTCGCCATTCTGCGCGAAGAACCTCCGGAGCTCATCGCGGTCAGCCTAGATGATGTGCCCGTCAGCCCCGGTCGTCGCGGGCCTGCGGCAGCGCCTCGATGACGTCGCGCGCGATCACGCCGTCGTCCCCCAGCCGCCGCGCGGCGCGCGACGCCGGCGCGGGCGTGCAGGCGCACCGCAGCGCACGCGGCGGCGAACGGATCGATGCCGCGCGCGAGCATCGCGCCGCTCACGCCGCTGAGGACGTCGCCGGTGCCCGCGGTCGCGAGCGCCGGGCGTGGCGCCGGGGCTGACCGCGACGATGCCGTCGGGCCGCGCGACGAGCGTGTCGTCGCCCTTGAGCACGACGACCGCGCCGGCGCGCGCGGGCCGCCTCGCGCGCGTGGTGCAGGCGCCGGGCGTGGACGTCGGCCGCCGGGATCGCCGAGCAGCCGCCCGAGCTCACCGTCGTGCGGCGTGAGGACGGTCGGCGCCCCGCGGCCGGCGAGCTCGTCGAGGCGCCCGGCGAGCGCGTTGAGGCCGTCGGCGTCGAGCAGCAGCGGCACGTCGGCGCCGCGCGGCGAGCTCGCGTGCGAACGCCGACGGCGCCCGTCGCTGCGCCCGAGGCCCGGACCCAGGACGAGCGCGCCGCCGCGGCGCGCGGCCTCGTCGAGGACCGCCACGGCGCCCGCGGCGCGTGTGATGGCCGTCCTCGTCGGGGAGCGCGAGCTGCATGACCTCGACGAGGTGCGCGGCGACGACCGGCTGCTCGCGAGGCCGGGACGCAGGCCGTGACGTAGCCCGGCGCCCGCGCGCGCGGCCGCCTCGGCCGCGAGGATCGGCGCGCCGGTCAGCCCGCGCGAGCCGCCGGCGACGAGCACGTGCCCGCTCGTGAACTTCGTCCAGCCGGCGCCGCGGCCCGGGAGCGTCGCGAGCAGCGCGTCGTCGTCGATCAGGCCCGATGTCGGGCGGCGCGATCGGGGCGCCGGCGGGAATGCCGATGTCCACGACGCGCACCGATCCCGGCGTGCGCCTTGCCGGGGTTCACGTAGCAGGCCGGGCTTCGCGGCGTGGAACGTCGCCGTCGCGACGGCCCGCACGGCATCGCCCACGACCTCGCCGGTCGAGGCGTCCACGCCGCTCGCGACGTCGCAGGCGACGACCGGGACCCCGGCGGCCGCGACGGCGGCGATCGGCCGCGCCGACGCGCCCGCGCGGCTCCCCGGCGAACCCCGTCCCGAGCAGCGCGTCGACGATCACCGCGGCATCCGCGAGCTCCTCGGGCGCGAACGGCCGCGGCGGGTCGCCCGGGCAGCCGCTCGAGCCTGGGCCAGCGCGTCGCCCGTGAGCTTCTCGGGCGCGACGGCGGCGAGCACCACGCACATCGCGCCAGGCCTCGCGCAGCAGCCGGGCGCGCGGCGTAGCCGTCACCGCCGTTGTTGCCCCCGCCGCAGACGACGACGACGACGCCCGTCCGGGGCGACGTCGGCGCACGAGCGCCGCGAGCCCCTCGGAGGCGTGCTCCATGAGCTCGAGCGACGGGATCCCGCAGCTCCGTCGATCGCCCAGCGGTCCGAGGCGCCGCGAGCGCTCGGCATCGAGCAGCGGCACCGTCCAGCCGGGGAGGCTCACGCGGCCACCGCCACGCGCCGGCGGTGACGGCGCGTGTGCGTCAGCGAGACGGTCACGTGCGCGCCGAGCGCGGCCGCGCGCGCCGCAGCGGCGCCGTGCGAGCGTCACCGACCGGCGCACCGCCGGGCGCCGCGGACGATCTCGATCTCCAGCGGGCGCAGCACGTCGAGCCCGAGCGCCTTCGTCACCGCCTCCTTCGCGCAGAACCGCGCCGCGAGGTGCTCACCCGGGCGCGCGCGCGCCGGCCGCGTACGCGCGCTCGGCCGGCGAGAACAGCCGGTCCGCCAGGCGCGGGCGGCGCGCCAGCGCCCGCTCGACGCGCTCGATCTCCACGAGGTCGAGTCCGACGCCATGCACGCGCGGAGCCTACGTGAAGATGATCTGTCCCCCGGCGGCCTTCTCGTAGAACTCGCCGACGGTGATGATGTCCGCGACCTGCTCGATGAAGTCGTCCTTCGTCAGGTCGAACATGTCGACCGACGCCTTGCAGGCGTAGAGCTCGGCGCCCGAGTCGGCGATCAGCTCGACGAACTCGGGGATCGGCGGGATGTCGAGCTCCTCCATCTTCTTGGCCATCTGGTGGGTGACGATCGAGCTCATGCCCGGCACGCCGCCGACCCACGTCGCGAGGTGCAGGCCCGGGTTGCCGACCGACGCGACCTTCACGTGCTCGTGGCGCTCACGATGGATCGCGTCCATCCCGAAGAACGTGAAGAAGACGTTCGCCTCGATGCCCTCCATGCGCGCCCCGTTGGCCATGATGAGGCCGGGATAGATGCCCTCGAGCGAGCCCTTGCTGATGATGATCGAGACCTTCTCGATCCGGTCCTCTGCGGCCATGGTGGTCGCCCTCCTCTGGATCTAGATGCAGCCGCGCGGCTTGGGAATGCCGCCGATCTTCGCGGCGAGCTTCGCCGGGCCCTTGGGAAACAGCTGGTAGAGCTCCTTGATCGGCACGCCGGAGGCCTTGCCGAGCGTGCGGATCGAGGGCGCCGTGCCGTCGCGCAGGTACGTCTCGCGCATGAAGTCGACGACCTGCCAATGGCGATCGGTCAGCTCGGGGATCCCGTTCTCGCGGGCGATCTCCGCGCCGATCTCCCGCGTCCACTGTGCGGGGTCCTGCAGGAATCCCTCGTCGTCGACGGTCACGTCGGCGCCGCCGATGGTCATGGTCGCCATGCTCGCTCCTTCTCGTCCTCAGGTGCCCGGCTCGTGCCTGCCGGCCGTCTGCATCTCGTTGCTGACCCCCGGCAACTCACGCCCCGGCAGCAGCACGTGCCAGTAGACCCACTCGAACATGAGCTTCCCCATGTGATTGAGCCGCGACTCCTTGAGCAGCGGCAGCGGGCCGACGTGCGGCTCGGGGAACCGGCCGGCCAGCGGCTCGGTGTCGTAGTTGAAGTCGATCAGCAGCGCCTTGCTGAAGCCGGTCTCGATGAAGCAGTTCGCATGGCCGTCGAACGTCGGCTCGAGCGCCTCGCCGCGCAGGTGGCGCTCGATGTTCTCGACCAGCGTCTCGCCCTCGAAGTGCGTGACCGAGCCGGCCTTCGACGTCGGGACGTTCGCGGCGTCGCCGATCACGAACACGTTCGGCGCCGCCTTCGCCTGCAGCGTGCGCTGGTCGGCCGGCACGAAGTTCAGCTCGTCGCCGAGACCGGGTGAGCGCTCGACGTACGCCGCGCCCCCGTGCAGCGGGATCGTGACGAGCAGGTCGAACGGGATCTCGCGCTCGTCCCAGCTCCGCAGGAGCCCCGCGGGTGCGTCCACCTCGCCGGTGGCGAACTCGGTCTCCAGGCGCACGCCCTTCTCCTCGAGCAGGCCGCTGAGGGTCTTCGAGGCGACCGGCTTCGTGAACGCCCCGTCGAGCGGCGTCACGAACGTCAGCTCGACGCGGTCGCGGATCCCGCGGTCGGTGAAGTACCAGTCGGCGAGGAACGCGAACTCGAGCGGCGCGATCGGGCACTTGATCGGCATGTCGACGAGGTTCACGACGAGCTTCCCGCCCGCGAACTCCGCGAGCGCGTCGCGCAGCGCAACCGCGCCTTCGAGGTCGTAGAAGGTGAACACCGTGTCGTTCCAGCCGGGGCCCAGGAGACCCTCGGTCTCGCCGGGCAGCAGCGTCACGCCGGTGGCGATCACGAGGACGTCGTAGTCGAGCACCGTGCCGTCGGCGAGGTGCACGGCGTCTGCGTCCGTCTCGACGCGGTCGAGCTCGGAAAGGACGAAGTGGATCCCCGTGTGGAGCTGGGCGCTGCGGGTGCGGACGATCCTCTCGGGGTCCGCCAGCCCGAACGGCACGAACAGCAGGCCCGGCTGGTAGACGTGGCGGTCGTCGTGGTCGACGACGGTGATGTGGGCCTCGGCGCCGTACTCCTTCAGCAGGCGGTTCGCCGTGAGCGTGCCGCCGGTTCCCCCGCCGAGGATGACGATCTTGTGTGGTGCGGCGGGCATCCTCCTCGACGCTACGCGCGCCTGCGTGCCCGGGCGTCCGTGGAAACCCCGGTACCCGGGCCCGTTCGGCGCGCCCCTACTCGACGGTGACGGTCTTCGCGAGGTTGCGCGGCTGGTCGACGTTCAGGCCGCGGCGCCGTGGCGATCCGGTAGGCCAGCAGCTGCAGCGGGATCACCGCGAGCAGCGGCTGCAGCATCCAGTCGGTGCGCGGCACGCGGATCACGGACTCGGCGTGCTCGCCGATGTCGATGTTGCCCTCGGTCGCGACGGCGATCACGTGCGCGCCGCGCGCGCGGACCTCCTGCATGTTCGAGACGACCTTCTCGAGCACCGGCGAGTCGGTCGCGACCGTGACGACCGGCGTGGACTCGCTGAGCAGCGCGATCGGGCCGTGCTTCATCTCGCCGGCCGCGTAGGCGTCGGTCGAGATGTAGGAGACCTCCTTGAGCTTCAGCGCGCCCTCGTGCGGCGACCGCGACGCCGGCGTGGCGGCCGAGGTAGAGGAAGAACCCGTCGCGCCAGTGGCGGTCGGCGATCGCCTCGATCGACCGGCTCGACGTGCTCGAGCAGCTTCTGGATCTGGCTGCGGCATGCCCTTGAGCTCGCGCGACGAGCTGCGTGCGGCGCTCGCGTCGAGCGTGCCGTGCAGCTCCGCGAGGCGCAGCGCGAGCAGGTACATGACGGCGACCTGGCAGAGGAACGTCTTCGTCGCGGCGACGGAGACCTCGAGGCCGGCGCGCGTGTAGAGGACGCCGTCGGCGTCGCGCGTGGCCTGCGAGCCCATGATGTTCGTGACCGCGAGCACGGTCGCGCCGCGCTCCTGGGCGATCCGCATCGCCGCGAGCGTGTCGGCGGTCTCGCCCGACTGCGTGATGCCGATGACGAGGTCGCCCGGGCCGACGATCGGGTTGCGGTAGCGGTACTCGC
This sequence comes from uncultured Actinomycetes bacterium, assembly GCA_963787935.1. Lineage (GTDB taxonomy): Bacteria > Actinomycetota > Thermoleophilia > Solirubrobacterales > Solirubrobacteraceae > F1-60-MAGs163. Next base: position 281,840 of record CAWBEV010000005.1, read on the forward strand.
GAGGCGATCTCGACCTCGACGGGCACGCGCGCGAACTCCTCGATCGCGTAGCGGCCGATCAGGCCCGCGTGGTAGGAGGTGCCGCAGGCGACGATCACGATGCGCCGGGCGCCGCAGCAGCATGCTCGTCGCTCAGCGCGCCCTCGTCGTCGAGGTCCACCCCGTCCTCGCGGACGGTGCGGTCGGCGATCGTCTCGGCGATCGCGTCCGCCTGCTCGTGGATCTCCTTGAGCATGAACGTCTCGTAGCCGCCCTTCTCGGCGGTCTCCTCGTCCCAGTCGACGACCGAGACCTGGCCGCTCGACGACCTCGCCGTGCGGGCGTGAGGATCGTCGCCGCGCCCGGCTCGCACGACGACGATCTCGCCGTTCTCGACGTACTGCACGCGGCGCGTCTCGGCGAGGAACGCCGGGACGGCGGAGGCCAGGAAGCGCCTCGCCGTCGCCGATGCCGACGATCAGCGGGCACTCCTTGCGCGCGCCGACGAGCAGCGTCCGGCGCGTCGAGGCTCATCGCGACGAACGCGTAGTGCCCCTCGAGCTCGGCGTAGGCGCGCGCGGACGGCCTCGACGAGGTCGTCGCCGGTCGCCGCGCAGGTGCGAGGCGATCAGGTGCGCGATGACCTCGGCGTCGGTCTCCGAGGTGAAGACGGCGCCGTCGGCCTTCAGCCGCTCGCGCAGCGCGAGGTAGTTCTCGACGATGCCGTTGACGACGACGTGGACGCGGTCGCTCGTGTCGAAGTGCGGGTGCGCGTTCTGCTCGTTGACGCGGCCGTGCGTCGCCCAGCGCGTGTGACCGATGCCGATCGTCGCCTCGCGCGCGACCGTCGCGACCGCGCCGTCGCCATCGCGCTGGACGGTCGATCGCCTCGCGCAGGTGGTCGAGGTTGCCGACCGCGCGCACGGACTCGATCGCGCCGTCGTCCATCACGGAGACGCCCGCCGAGTCGTAGCCGCGGTACTCGAGCTTCGTGAGGCCCGCGAGCAGGAGCTCCTGCGCCGGGCGCCGACCGACGTAGCCGACGATGCCGCACATAGCGCTCAGGGCAGGGCCGAGCCTCGGCGCCTGCGTCCGCCGCGTGACGGTCGCCGGGATCGCGCGCGGCGCCTCAGCGGCCGCGCGGCGCGGCGCTGACGGTCAGCGCGGCGGACTCGACGAGCGCGACGAGCCGCGCCGCAGACCGCCTCGCACTCCTCGGCGCGTCGGCGCCTCGACCATGACGCGCACGAGCTGCTCGGTGCCGCTCGGGCGCACGAGCACGCGCCCGCGCCCGTCGAGCGCCGCGTTCTCGTCGTCGGCGGCCGCCGCGACGGCCGCCATCGCGACGTCCTTGTCGGCGACGCGGCAGTTCACGAGCGTCTGCGGCAGCTTCTCCATCGCGTGGCGCGTCGGCGAGGTCGTCGCCCGCCAGCGCCTCGAGCGTCAGCAGCGCGCTGGCGATGCCGTCGCCGGACGGGACGAAGCCCATGTCGATGATGTGGCCGGACTGCTCGCCGCCGAGCGCCCAGCCGCGCTCGCGCAGCGCCTCGAGGACGTAGCGGTCGCCGACGTTCGTCGTCGCGACCTCGACGCCGGCCTCGCGCATCGCCGAGTGGAAGCCGTAGTTCGTCATGACCGTCACGGCGACCCCGCCGCCGAGCCGATCCGGCCGCGCGCAGGTGCAGCGCGGCGAGCGCGATCAGCTCGTCACCGTCGACGACGACGCCGTGGCGATCGGCCGCGAGCACGCGGTCGCCGTCGCCGTCGAACGCGAAGCCGACGTCGTGGCCACCGGCGACGACCGCCTGCGGCCAGCGCCTCGACGTGGGTCGAGCCGACGCCGTCGTTGATGTTGCGCCCGTCCGGCTCGGTCGCCGATCGTGGCGACGGTGGCGCCCAGGCGCCGGAAGATCTCGGGCGCGACGCGGTAGGTCGCGCCGTGCGCGCAGTCGAGCAGCACGCTCAGGCCGTCGAGGTCGAGGCCCTGCGAAGCGCACCTCGAGCGCGCGCAGGTAGTCCTCCTGCGTCCCGTGGAGCGCGCGCACGCGACCGATCGCTCGCTGCGCGGCCGAACCCGGCGCGCAGGCGCGCCTCGATCGCTGCCTCGTCGTCGTCGGAGAGCTTGAAGCCGTCGGCGCCGAAGAACTTGATCCCGTTGTCGCGGTACGGGTTGTGCGAGGCCGAGACGACGGCCGCGAGGTCGAAGCCGTACTGGCCGAGCAGCAGCGGGGCCGCCGGGGTCGGCAGGACGCCGCCGAGGAACACGTCGCCCCCGGCGGAGGTGACGCCCGCCGCCAGCGCGGCCTCGAGCATCTCGCCCGACTCGCGCGTGTCGCGGATCACGAGCACCCGCGGGCGCTCGGCGCCGGTCTGCTCGGCCGCGCCACGGCCGAGCGCGAGCGCGAGCTCGGCGGTCAGCTTCTCGCCGGCGACGCCGCGAACGCCGTCGGTGCCGAACAGCTCACGCGCCATCGAAGAGTGCGCCCGGGGCGCGGTCCGCTAGCGCTTGCTGAACTGCGGCCGCTTGCGGGCCTTCTTGAGACCGGCCTTCTTGCGCTCCTTCGCGCGCGCGTCGCGCGTCAGGAAGCCGCGGCGCTTGAGCTCGCCGCGAAGGTTCGGGTCGGCCTCGAGCAGCGCCTTGCGAGATGCCGTGGCGCAGCGCGCCGGCCTGCGCCGAGACGCCGCCGCCGTGCATGCGCGCGATGACGTCCATGCGCTCCTCGTAGCCGACGGTCTCGAGCGGCTGGCGGATGATGCGCTGCAGCGCGGGGCGCGGGAAGAAGTCGTCGAGCGTCTTGCCGTTGATGATGTACGCGCCGGTGCCCGGCTTGAGGATCACGCGGGCGACGGCGCGTCTTGCGCTTGCCGGTCGCGCGGTAGCGCGCGTCGGCGGCGAGCTCGATGACGGCGGCGATCGGCTGGTCGTCGACGTCGTCCTCGTCCTCGCCCTCGGCGCTCGGCTCGCCGCTCCTCGTCGTCGGCGTACTCGCCGTCCTCGTCGCGTCCGAGCGGATCCTCGCCCTCGACGACGATGTCGACCTCGAGGTCGGCGCCCGGGATCGCCGGCTTGACGCGCGGCGGTCTCCTCGTCGAGCTCCTCCTCGGCCGCGACGGCCTCCTCGGCGACGGGCCTCGGCGTCGGAGCCTCGGCCTCGGCGACGGGCCTCCTCGGCGGGCGCCTCACGGCGGGCCTCCTCGGCGGGCGCCTCCTCGGCGGGCGGCCTCCTCGGCGGCTGCCGGCTCAGCGGCGGGCTCGCTCGGCGGCCTCGGGCTGCTCGGCCGCGGTCGCCTCGGGCTGCTCCTCCGGCGTCGGCTGCTCGTCGGTCGGGGTCGGCTCGTCGGCCATCAGGACTTGATCTCCATCGGAATCGGCTTCTGCGCCACGTGCGGATGCTCGGGACCCGCGTAGACCTTGAGCTTCGTGATCTGCCTGCGGGCCAGGCGGTTGCGCGGGCAGCATGCCCTTGACCGCGATGCGGATGACCTCTTCGGGACGGCGCTCGAGCATCTCCTCGAGCGTGCGCTCCTTCAGGCCGCCCGGGTAGCCGGAGTGGCGCCGGTACAGCTTCTCGCGGCGCTTGTTGCCCGTGACCGAGATCTTCTCCGCGTTGACGACGACGACGAAGTCGCCGGTGTCGACGTGCGGGGTGTACTCGGGCTTGCGCTTGCCGCGCAGGGCGTCGGCGATCTGCGTGGCGAGCCGGCCGAGCGTCTGGCCGTTGGCGTCGACGACGAGCCAGTTGCGCTCGCGGTCGTTGGCGTTGGCGACGTAGGTCTTCATGGCGTGAGAAAAGCGCCGCGCGGCCGGGATCGGGCGCGGCGCGACGGCACATGGTAGCGGGCGTTGGGCGAGCGGAGCCGCCCGGGCGCCGGCGACCGTCAGTCGCCCCACCACCCGGGGATCGGCTCGCCGTCGGCGTGTCTGCCACCGCGGGAGCCGAAGGCCAGGAACTGCCGGACCGAACCCCGCGGGGGCGGCGTCGGCGAGCCGCCGCACAGCGCCGTGGGAGTGACCGCGGCGACGGCGCGGCGGGGTGGATGACGGCAGGCGCCCGCAGCGCCCGCCGGATCACTCCCACTCGATGGTGCCGGGCGGCTTCGACGTGATGTCGAGCACCACCCGGTTCACGTCGCGCAGCTCGTTGATCATCCGCGAGGCGATCTGCTCGAGCAGGTCGTACGGCAGCCGCGCCCAGTCGGCGGTCATCGCGTCGTCGCTCGTGACCGCGCGGATCACGACGACGTAGCCGTAGGTGCGCTCGTCGCCCTGCACGCCGACGGTGCGCACGTCGGGGAGCACGCAGAAGGACTGCCAGAGGTCGCGGTAGAGGCCGGCGCCGCGGATCTCGTCCTGGAGGATCGACGTCGGCGTCGCGCAGCAGGTCGAGGCGCTCCTTCGTGGCCTCGCCGCCGACGATGCGGATCGCGAGGCCGGGGCCGGGGAACGGCTGGCGCCAGACGAGCCGCTCGGGCAGCCCGAGCTCGGCGCCGACGGCGCGCACCTCGTCCTTGAACAGCGCGCGCAGCGGCTCGACGAGCTCGAACTGCGAGGTCGTCGGGCAGGCCGCCGACGTTGTGGTGGGACTTGATCGTCGAGGCGCCGGTGCCGCCGCCGGACTCGATGACGTCGGAGTAGAGCGTGCCCTGGACGAGGAAGCGACGCGTCGCTCGAGCCTCGCGCGCCTCCTCCTCGAAGACGCGGATGAACTCGGTGCCGATGATCTTGCGCTTGCGCTCGGGCTCGGTGACGCCCGGCGAGCTTGTCGAGGAACCGCTCCTCGGCGTCGACGGCGACGAGCGGGACGTGGAAGTGGTCGCGGAACGTCGCGACGACCTGCTCGCCCTCGTTCTTGCGCATCATCCCGTGGTCGACGAAGACGCAGGTGAGCTGGTCGCCGACGCGCGGTGCACGAGCAGCGCGGCGACCGACGAGTCGACGCCGCCGGAGAGCCCGCAGATGACCTTCGCCGTCGCCGACCTGGGCGCGGATGCGCGCGATCTGCTCCTCGACGATCGACGCCGCCGACCAGGTCATGTCGCAGCCGCAGACGTCGCGCAGGAAGTGCGTCAGGACGTCCTGCCCGTAGGGCGTGTGGACGACCTCGGGGTGGAACTGGATGCCGTAGATCGCCGCGCTCGACGGACTCGAAGGCGGCGACGGGCGACTGCGTCGAGGACGCGAGCGCGGTGAAGCCCGGGGGCGCCGCGTAGACGGTGTCGCGGTGGGACATCCAGCACGGCTGCTCGGCCGGCAGGCCCGGCGAACAGCGCGCCGGGCTCGGTGGACCGTCAGCTGCGAGCGGCCGTACTCGCCGACCTCGGCGCCCTCGACCTGCCCGCCGAGCTCGAGCGCGACGAGCTGCATGCCGTAGCAGATGCCGAGCACCGGAATGCCGAGCTCGAGCAGCTCGCGGTCGAGCTTCGGGGCACCGGGCGCAGTAGACGGAGGCGGGCCCGCCGGAGAGGATCAGGCCCTTCGGCTTGCGCCGCGCGACCTCGGCTGCGCCGACGTGGTGCGGCAGCAGCTCGGAGAAGACGCCGCAGCTCGCGCACGCGGCGCGCGATCAGCTGCGAGTACTGGCCGCCGTAGTCGAGGACGACGACCTCGTCGACCGCGCGCGGGATGTCGATCGGCGCGGACTCGTCGGCGAACTCGGTCGCGGCGACGTCGGCCGTCACCAGCCGAGTGCTCGTCCGCCAGGTGCCGGTCGGTCACGCCGGCGTCGTCGCTCAGCGCGCCGGCCTTGTCGGCGGGCGCATCCGTTGCCGCGGCGCGGACGCGCGGCCGCCGCCCCGCGGCTGCCCATCCCGACGCCCTGCGAGGACTGCAGCAGCTTGCCCTCGGTCTGCAGCGACGGGCGCGATCATGAGCTCGGCGCGGTTGAACTCGGCGATGTCCTGGTAGCCGCAGGTCGCCATCGACGTGCGCAGCGCGCCCATCAGGTTGAACGTGCCGTCGTTCTCGTGGGCCGGACCGACGATGATCTCCTCGAGCGAGCCGTTCTGCACCGTCTGCACCCGCGCGCCGCGCGGGAGCGTCGGATGGAACGTCGCCATGCCCCAGTGGAAGCCGCGGCCGGGCGCCTCGTAGGCGCGCGCCAGCGGCGAGCCGATCATCACGGCGTCGGCGCCGCAGGCGATCGCCTTCGCGACGTCGCCGCCGGTGCGCATCCCGCCGTCGGCGATGACCTGGACGTACTCGCCGGTCTCGAGCATGTGCGTCGAGCGGGCGCCCGCGACGTCGGCGATCGCCGTCGCCTGCGGGACGCCGAGGCCGAGCACGCCGCGCGTCGTGCACGCCGCGCCCGGGCCGACGCCGACGAGCACGCCGGCCGCGCCGGTGCGCATGAGGTGCAGGCCGGTGTGGTAGCTGGCACAGCCGCCGACGACGACCGGGATCGGCTGCTCGGCGATGAACTCCTTGAGGTTCAGCGGCTCGCTCGTCTTCGAGACGTGCTCGGCGGAGACGACGGTGCCCTGGATGACGAGGATGTCGAGCCCGGCGTCGAGCACGAGGTCGATGTACTCGGTGACGCGCTGCGGCGTCAGCGAGGCGGCGGTGACGACGCCGCTGGCCTTGATCTCCTCGATCCGGCGCCTTCATGAGCTCGGGCTTGATCGGCTCCTGGTAGATCGCCTGCATCTCGCGCGTCGCGAGCGTCCTTCGGCAGCTCGGCGATGCGCTCGAGCTCGTCCTCGGCGTCCTCGTAGCGGCTGAAGATGCCCTCGAGGTTCAGGACGGCGAGGCCGCCGAGGCGGCCGATGATCGATCGCCGTGCTGCGGCGAGACGACGCCGTCCATCGCCGACGCGAGCAGCGGGAGCTCGAAGCGATACGGCCCGAGCTTCCAGGAGATGTCGACGTCGTCGGGGTCGCGCGTGCGCCGGGAGGGCACGATCGCGATGTCGTCGAATCCGTAGGCGCGGCGGGCCTTCTTCCCGCGGCCGATCTCAATCTCCATCAGTCGATCCTAGGCTTCGGGGCGGACGAAACGACCCCGCGCAGAGCGGGGTCGGAGAGGGATCTGCGAAGCGTGGCGGCGGCAACGGCCACGCGTCGACGATAGCACCGGGCGCCCGGCGGCTCTCGAGCGCCTCCGCGGCGCTCAGACGGTCTCGGCGGGCGCCTCGAGCCGCTCGACGTCGACCTCGGCGAGCAGCCGCTCGACGCCCTTGGGATCGACCAGGCCCGCGCCCAGGCGCTGCGTGGACTCGGCGCCGCAGGCGACGCCGAAGCGCAGGCACTCGCGCCGGCGCCGAGCCCGCGTAGCGCGCGGCGACGTAGCCGGCGAGGAACGCGTCGCCGGCGCCGACGGTGGCGACCGCCTCGCGCGGCTCGATCCAGACGCGGTGCAGCGCCGGCCGCCCGTCGACGAGCACGCTCGCGACGCAGCCGTCCGGGCAGCGTGACGATCGCCTCGCGGCGCCCCGAGCTCGCGCGAGCTCGCCGACCGCGACGATCGCGGTCCTGCTCGTCGTGGAACTCGTGCCCGACGAGCTCCTCGGCCTCGAGCGACGTTCGGCGAGACGACGTCGGCTCGGCGCGCACGGCCAGCCGCATCGGCTCGCCCTCGGCGTCGACGACCGTCGTGACGTTCATCCGGTGCAGCTCGCGGATCAGCTCGGCGTAGATCGACGGCTCGACGCCGCGCGGCAGCGAGCCGGCGAAGACGCACGATCTCGGCGCCGCGCGCGAGGTACAGGAGCTTGTCGCGGAAGAGCTCGACCTCCTTGGCGGTCACCTCCGGGCCGCGCTCGTTGATCTCGGTCTGCGGTGCCGGTCGTCGGATCGTGGACCGAGGTGTTCGTGCGCGACTCCTCGCGGATGCGCACGAAGTCGTTGAGGATCGACTCGTCGGTGAGCTGCTCGACGATCCGCGTGCCGGTCGCGCCGCCGGCGAAGCCGGTCGCGATCACGGGCTGGCCGAGCGTCTTGAGCGTGCGCGCGACGTTGACGCCCTTGCCGCCCGGCATCGTGCGCTGCTCGACGGTGCGGTGCCGGCGACCGAGCCGGAAGTTCGGCACCGACAGCGACTTGTCGATCGCCGCGTTGAGAGTGACGGTGATGATCACGCGGTCTCGCTCCTCGCCCCGCCGCGGCGCGGCGCTCCTGGCGCCGGCCGGACCCTGCTCAGGCTAGCGGCTGCGGCGACGGCGAGCCCGAGGAGCAGGAGCACCGCGAGCGGACCGCGCAGGTCCGTCGTGCGCTGCCACAGGGAGGCGCGGGCGACGGCGCGTCGCGGTGACGAGCGGAACGCGCGCCACGACGCGACCGCGGCGCTGACCACGATCTCGCCCGACGCGCGTGCCCGCGCGGCACCGGGCCCTCGACCTCGGCGGGCAGGCCGCGCAGCCTGGCGGCGGAGCCGCTCGCCGCGGCGCGCGACGACGAACGCATCGCGGCGCGGGGACGACGGCGACCGTGGCGTCCTGGTCCTCGACCGGCAGCATGGCCCGCCGGGCTGCCGCGCTGACGACCGTGCGCGCGGCGATAGCGCGTGAAGCCCCAGCGCATGCAGCGCGAGCGTGTCGGCGTTGCGCGCGCCCTCGCTCGGCGTGCCCGAGCACGACGCTCACGAGCTCGACGCCGCCGCGCCGGCCCGCGCCGACCAGGCACGTAGCCGGCCGTCTGCGTGTGCCCGGTCTTCACGCCGTTCATCCACGGGACCGCGCCGACGAGCGTGTTGCGGTTGCGCGACGTACGCGCGCGTGGGCGCCGCTGCGCAGCATCGCCCCGGGCGATCCATGACCTGCCGGGCGAAGGCGCTGCGGCGCACGAGCAGCGCGAGCTTCGCGAGGTCGCGTCGCGGTCGAGTAGTTCGCGGTCGCTGTCGAGGCCGATCGGGTTGGCGTAGTGCGTGTCGCGGAGCCCCGCGCGGCGCGCGCGCTCGTTCATCAGCCGCACGAACCCGCGCTGCGAGCCCCCGACGTTCGACGGCGATCGTCGCGGCGGCGTCGTTTGCGCTGGCGAGCAGCAGCGCGCGGATCAGGTCGGCCGTCGTCATCCGCTCGCCGGCGCTGCAGCCCGGCGACCGACTCGACCGGGAGCGCGTCGTAGCCGACGGCCGTCATGCGTTCGAGGAGAGTCGCCGGCGCTCGAGCGCGAGCAGGCCGTCATGAGCTTCGTGGTCGAGGCGATCTGGCGCCGCTGCGAGGCGCGTCGCTGGTAGACGACGTCGCCGGTCTGCGGCTGGACGAGGATCGCCGCGGGCGCCGAGAGCGACGGGCGGCGCCGGCCGCCAGCGGCCGGCGACGACGCGGCCGGCGCGGCGAGCGCCAGCACGGCGAGCGCGGCGACGACGAGCGCGGCGATCAGACGCTTCACCGGCGCAGCTTCAGGCGCTGACCCGGCTGGAGCGCCTGCACGTCGAGGTCGGGGTTCAGCTCCTGCAGGCGCGACGACCGGGACGCCCGTCTCGATCGAGATCGACGAGAGCGTGTCGCCGCTGCGCACGACGTAGACGGTCCGCTGTCGGCTTCTTCTTCGTGTCGCGACGGCCTTCTTGGTCGTCGTTCCCGAGGCGGTCGTGCGGTCGCCGCCGTCGCCGTCGCTGGGCCGCGCGTTGAGGATCGCCACGACCGCCAGCGCCGACCACGAGGATCGCCAGCGGCGCGAGCCAGCGCGAGGGCTTGCGGCGGTTCATCGGGGCGAATGCTAGGGCCCGCGGACGCGGCGTGGTGGCGGATCCGTTGCGGTCCCATGCGATCGGCTCAGGCGAGCGCCCAGGCGGCGGCGCGCAGCCGCTCGGCCTCGGTCCGTGCGGCGCCCGCCGGGATCCCCGCCGGCCGGTTCGTGGGCGAAGACGATCGACCGCGACGCGGTGACGAGCCCGCCGGCGCGGCCCGGGCGCGAACGCCGGCGCGAGGTCCTCGACGCGCCCGCCCTGGGCGCCGATGCCCGGCAGCAGGAAGGGCGCGCGCGGCATCAGCTCGCGCAGGCGGCCGACGTGCTCGGGCGCCGTCGCTCCGACGACGGCGCCGACGTCGCTCAGCGCGCCGGTCGCCTGCGCGCCGCGGCCGCCGAGCGCGTCCACGAGCGCGGCGACGCGCTCCCAGACCGTCCCGCCGCCGTCGAGCGCGAGGTCCTCGACGTCCGCGGCGCCCGGGTTCGACGTGCGCACGAGGACGAAGACCCCGGCTCCGGCGCGGCGCGCCGCGTCGGCCAGCACGGTCGAGCGTGTCCGCTCCCATGTAGGGATTGGCGGTGAACGCGTCCACGCCGAGGCCCGCGACCGTCCCGAAGGGCGTCGGCGTGCTCGCCGACGAGCGCCTGCCCGTAGGCGGCCGCGCTGACGTCGATGTCGCCGCGCTTGCCGTCGGCGAGGACGAGCAGCCCGGCGCCCTGCGCGTGCGCGACCGTCGCGCGCGAGCGCCGTCCAGCCGGCGGCGCCGAGGCGCTCGAAGCAGGCGAGCTGCGGCTTGACCGCGACGCAGGCGGGCCCGGCGGCGTCGATCACCGCGCGGCAGTGCGCGAGCACCGCCGCGGCCGCGCGCGCTCGGCGGGCGTGCCGCCGGGCCGGCACGGCGGCGTGCGCCGCGGCCACAGCCGCGCCGGGTCGGGGTCGAGCCCGAGGACGATCTGCGACTCGCGCGCGGCGACGAGCCGCGCGAGCCGCTCGGCGAACCGGGCCGTCCGGCCGCTCGATGGGCGGCGCCGGGTCAGTCGTTGACGGCCTTCTTCAGCCCGGAGCCGGCGGTGAACTTCGGCGACTTCGATGCCGCGATCTGGATCTTCTCGCCGGTGCGCGGGTGCACGCCCTGCGCGCCGTCGCGTGCGGCGACGTGGAACTTGCCGAAGCCGGAGAACGTCACGTCGCTGCCGCGCTTCAGCGCGTCCTCGATCGTGGCGAGCATCGCGTCGACGGCGTTCGGCCGCCTGCTTCTTCGCCAGGTCCGCGCGGTCGGCGACGTGGTCGACGAACTCGGACTTCGTCACGGTCTGGTGCTCCTCTGGAGGTCGTGGTGGTGCGCCGGGCGCGTGGCCACGCGGCGCCGGACGTCTCCAGCCGGCGCCGGACGACATCGCGGCGAGCGCGGCACGCAGATCACCCGCGAGCAGTCCGGCGAGCGCTCCGGGCGCCGCCTGCGCCGCGGCCGCCCCACCGGCACCGGCCGCGCGCACGGCGACGAGCGCGCCGTCACGGACGACTCGGCGCGGCGGGCGCGGCGGCGAGCGCGGCGGCCGCGCGGACGGCGAGCGCGTCGTCCCCGGCGAGCAGCGCACCGTCCGGGCCGAGCACCGCGCAGGCGGTCCCGGGCGGCTGCAGCGCGGCCAGCAGGCGGCAGGCCCGGTCGCGGGCGAGCGAGGTCGTCATCGGCGACTGGGACGATACGCCGCGATGTCGCTCGAACCGGATCGCCTGGATCGTCACCGTCGGCGTCTGCCTCGTCGGCGCCGTGCTGCTGTTCGTCGCCGGCTACCAGGGGTACGGCGCGCTCGCGATCGCCGTCGGCGCGCCGCCGGCGATCAACCTCGCCTGAGCGCTCGCGGCGCGTCGCCGGCTCGGTGTGCACGACGACCTCGGCGACGTCGCGGGTGCTCGTCCGCGCGCGGGCCTCGATCCTGCCGGCGGCCTCGTGCGCGGCCGCGAGCGTGTCGGCCCCCGGGCAGCGCGACCGTGACGAACGCGACGAGCCCGCGCGGCTCGCGATGCAGGCGGACCGACGCGGGCTCGGCTGCCGGTCACGTCGGCGCGACGCTCGCGAGACCGCGTCGCGGTGCTCGTCGTCCTCGGCGGGCGTCGGCGGCGCGCGCGCGAGCGCGCCCGCGAGCGGCTCGAGGTGCACGTGCACGCGGCCGATCTCCGGGGCGGCCGTCGAGGATCGCCGTCTCGACCTCGTCGGCGATCGCGGTGGGCCTCGGCGAGCGTCTCGCTCGGCCGGGAGCTTCACGTGCAGGCTCAGCTCGGTGCGCCCGCCGTCGAGCGACCACGGTGCGCACGTTGTGCACCTCGCGCACGCGGCGCACCGAGAGCGCCGCGCCCGTCGCGCGCTCGCGCAGGTCGGCTGCTCTCGCGCTGCTCGATGTGGATCGTCACGTCGCTGCGCGGGCAGCGCCTCGCGGATCGCGCGCTCGACGTTGTCGGCGACCGCGTGGCCCTGCCCGACCGCGGCGTCCGGGGCGACGCCGAGGACCGCGTCGACGAAGCGCGCCCGCCGGCCTCGCGCACGCGCACGCGCCGGATCTCGGCGCGCGGCTCGGCCTCGGCGATCGCCGCGCGCGCGATCTCGGCCGCGTCCGACGGGCGCGCGGTCCATGAGCACCTGCACGTTCTGCGCGCATCAGCCGCGACCGCGGCGACGATCACGAGCGCCGGCGACGAACGAGCGCGGCGACCGGCGTCGGCGCGTCGGGTAGCCCGGCGCGCACGAGCGCGAGGCCGACGAGCGACCGCGAGCGTGCCCGCGAAGTCCGACGCGAAGTGCACGGCGTTCGCGGCCAGCGCCGCGCTGCGCGTAGCGCGCGCGAGGCGCGCCAGCGAGATCGACCGCGCGGCTGACGTCCACGACGAGCACGACCGCCGAGCACGGCGAACGCCCACCAGGCGGCGTCGACGTCGGTGCGCGCTGCTGCCGCGTCAGGCGGCTGATCGACTCGAAGACGATCACGCCGCTGACGACGAGAGGAACGCGCCCTCGCCGAGCGCGGCGAGGTGCTCGGCCTTGCCGTGGCCGTAGGGGTGGTCGCGGTCGGCCGGGCCGGATCGCCGACGCGCAGCGCGTAGAACGTCAGCAGCGCGGCGACGAGGTCGGTGCCCGGAGTGCGCCGCCTCGGCGATCATCGCGAGCGAGCCGGTGAGCAGGCCCGTGACGAGCTTCAGCCCGACCAGGAAGCCCGGCCGCCGACGATCGAGAACAGGGCGGATCGCTGCTGCGGCGCCATGCCGGCTCGCGGCGCCTCGGGCGCGGCGCGTCAGCGCGTCGCCAGCCATGCGAGGAGCTCCCGGGCCGCGCGCCCGCGGTGGCTGATCGCGTCCTTCTCGGCGCGGCGTGAGCTCGGCCATCGTGCGCCCGCGTGGTCGTCGTCGACGGGACGAACGCCGGGTCGTAGCCGAAGCCGCCCGTCGCCGCGCGGCTCGTCGTCATGCACGCCGGCGCAGCGGCCCTCGAAGAGTGCTCCTCGCCGGTCGGCGGGATCGACGAACGCGATCGCGCAGACGTACTCGAGGTCGGCGCCGTCGGGCACGCGCGCGAGCAGCAGCTCGAGGTTGTCGGCGTCGGTCGCGTCCTCGCCCGGCCCAGCGCGCCGAGCGCACGCCGGGCGCGCCGCCGAGCGCCGCGACGCACGATGCCCGAGTCGTCGGCGATCGCGGCGCGTCGCCGGTCGCGGCGGCGGCGGCGCGCGCCTTGCCGAGCGCGTTCTCGGCGAACGTCGTCGCCGGTCTCGGGCGGCAGCACGACGTCGTCGGCGCAGCGGCGACGACCGTCGTGCGCCGGCGAGCAGCTCGCCGAGCTCGCGCACCTTGTGCGCGTTGCGGGTCGCGAGGACGAGCCGCATCAGCCCGCGGCGCCCTCCGCGATCGCCGGCTCCTGCGCGGCGCGCAGCTCGAGGATGCCCTTGCGCGGCGAGCTCGAGCAGGTCGTCGAGGTGCGCGCGCTCGAGCGGCATCCCCTCGGCGGTCGCCTGGACCTCGACCAGCGACCCCTCGCCCGGTCATCACGACGTTCGCGTCGACCTCGGCGCTCGAGTCCTCGCGGTAGTCGAGGTCGAGCAGCGGCGTGTCGCCGACGATGCCGCACGACACCGCCGCGACCGAGCCGATCAGCGGCGAGCCGCTCGATCCGGCCCTCGGCGACCAGGCGCGCGCAGCCGAGCGCGATCGCGACGTAGGCGCCGGTGATCGAGGCGCAGCGCGTGCCGCCGTCGGCCTCGAGCACGTCGCAGTCGATGTAGATCGTGCGCTCGCCGAGCGCCGCGGAGTCGACGACGCCGCGCAGCGAGCGCCCGATCAGGCGCTGGATCTCGACGCGTGCGCCCGTCGAGGCGGCCCGCGCGAGCTGTCGCGCTGCTTGCGCTCGCCGGTCGACGCCGGGAGCATCCCGTACTCGGCGGTGACCCAGCCGAGGCCCGAGCCGGCGCGCCAGCGCGGCACGCCCTCCTGGATCGAGGCGGTGCAGATGACGCGCGTCCCGCCGCAGGCGATCAGCGCCGAGCCCGGTCGCGGTGCTGCACGAAGCCGGGCTCGATCGTCACGGGCGCAGCTCGTCGGCGCGCACGCCCGCCGGAGCGCTCGGGGCTCACGGCGCTCATGCCGTCGCTCCGTCGGGAGGTGGACCTGCTCGACGGTCGCCGAGCGGGAGTTGCAGGAAACGGGTGCCGAGCATGCGGAAGGCCTCAGGGTCGCCGGTGGACAGGAAGCGGTAGTCGCCCTCGCCGCTGGCGGGGCTCGCCGAGGCCGCGCGAGCCGAGCGCGTGCTCGACCTGGCGCGCGAGCGCCGCGCCGGAGGTGACGATCTCGACGCCGCGGCCGAGCATCCGCTGGAGCATCGGGCGGATCGAGCGGGTAGTGCGTGCAGCCGAGGATGACGGTGTCGACGCGCGCCTCGCGCAGCGGCGCGACATAGCCGCGAACGACGTCGACGACGTCCTCGTCGAAGGGGAACCCGCCTGGATGATCGGCGCGAGCTCCGGCGTCGCGACCGAGACGAGGTCGACGTGCGGATCGACGGCGTGGACGGCCGTCGACGTAGGCGCCGCTCGCGACGGTCGCGGGCGTCGCGAGCAGGCCGATCCGCCCGTTGCGCGTCGCCGTGACCGCCTGGACGGCCTCGGGGCGCACGACGCCGAGCACGTCGACCCCGAGCGTCGTCTGGCGCATCCGCTCGCGCAGCGCGGGCAGCGCGGCGGCCGTCGCCGAGTTGCAGGCGACGACGAGCAGCTTCGCGCCGCGCGCGAGCAGCTCCTCGGCGATCTGCAGGGCTGAAGCGCTCGAGCTCGCTCGCGCGGCCGGTCGCCGTACGGGAAGCGCGCGGTGTCGCCGAGGTAGACGAAGTCCTCGTGCGGGAGCTGGACGAGCAGCTCGTGCAGCACGGTCAGGCCGCCGACGCCGGAGTCGAACACGGCGATCGGCCGCCGGCGCGGATCGCTCGGGCGGGACACGGGCGTCAGGATACGCGCGCTCATGGGCCCCGCGAACGGCGCGCCCGCACGGGACGCGCCGCCCGCGCGCCTCACTTCGCCTTCCCGACGCCCTCGATCGCGTCCTTGAGCTTGCCGACGACCGTCTGGGCGATGCCTCCGCCCTTGAGCGTCTGGCCGGCGGCGATCACGCCGGCGAGGACGCCGGCGACGAGCAGGATCAGGGCGACGTACTCGACGGTTCCCTGGCCGCGCTCGCCGGCGAGCCGGCGATGCGCGTGGTGAAGGGCTGCGTGGACGCGGCCCTGGATGCGGTAGCCCATGGTTCCTCCGTGGGGTCGGTGCAGGTCCCCGGGAGTCTGGGCTCGCGCCGGTGACGACACCACCGCCTCGGTGTGACGCGGGCGCGCCGCCTTCGCGCCGCCTCAGCGCGCGGCGCGGCGTGCGTAGGCGAGCACCCGCGGCTCGGCCGTCACGCGCGGCACCACGTCGCCGCCGGTGCGCCCCGCGGTCAGCGTGCCGGCCGCGCCGAGCAGCGCGCCCGTCGTCGCCGGATCGAGCCCCGGCGCGTAGAGCGTCGCGCAGATGTCCTTCGGCAGGCGTGAGCGCTTCGCCGCCCCACGATGGCCGATCGCGTCGACGAACGCCGCGAACGTCACCGAGTCGAGCGCCGTGCCGATGTGCGTCACGCTGCGCCCCGGGCAGACGTCCTGGATCAGGATGTTCGTCGCGCCGCGCAGCGCGGAGGTCGGCCGCTTGCCGCCCTGCGGCTGCACGGTCTCGTCGTTCAGCGAGCGGACCGTCGTCCAGGCGGTCCTGCCGGGCGACTCGTCCGGGTAGGCGTTGAGCGCGTTCAGCAGGTGCGAGCCGCGCGCCTGCTGCCAGGCGGCGGGCGCGCAGCCGGGCGCGACCTTGCAGTTCCCGGTCTCGCGCACGTTCGTGCCGTGCTGCGTGCCCGCGGCGGCGAGCACGTCGGTGACCTTCGCGCGCAGGCTCGGCCAGTAGGTGAGGGCCCAGCGCGGCAGGAGGCCGCCCTGGCTGATGCCGAAGATCGCGATCGGGCGGCCCGCACGACGGGCCTGCTCGCGGATCCCGTTGACGAGGTACTGCGCGGAGACCTGGATGTCGGCGGTGGTGAAGTTCGGGTAGTCGACCGTGCACACGGGCGCGCCATAGGCGTCGAACGCCGGCTTGCCGATCGCGTAGGCCTCCTGCCCGGACGCGCCCGTCCCGGTGACGAGCATGATCGGCTGGCGACTCGCGCCGGCGCCGACGCCGGGGTAGCAGTGCAGCGCCGCGTCGAGCGTCGCCTTCGGCGCGGTGAGCCTCGGCTCGCGCGCGGCCTGCGCGGCGGGGACGACGGCGGCGGTCAGCGCGACGACCGCGACCAGCGCGGCCGCGGTGCGGGTGGGCAGGCGGCGGGTCCGTCCGTGCATGAAGCGCTCCTCGGGGATGGTGACCGGCCGGGCAACGACCTATCGTCGCTCCGGACGCCGGGCCGGCCGGACGCTACCAGCGGCCGGCCGGCGACGATCCGCCTCCAGCCATGCGCGCCCTGATCGTGACGAACATGTGGCCCCACCCGGGCGCGCCCGCGCTCGGGAGCTTCGTGCGCGACCAGGCGGACGCGCTGCGCACGCTGGAGGCCCCGGACCTCGAGATCGAGGTGTTCCACTTCCCGCCCGGGGGCTACGCGCGGGCGGCTCGCGACCTGCGCCGCCGGGCGCGCGGCGAGCGCTACGACGTCGTGCACGCGCACTTCGGGCTCAGCGCGTGGCCGGCGCTCGCCGCGCGCGCCCGCGTGCGGCTCGTCACGCTGCACGGGACCGACGTGCGCCACCCGCGCTCGCGCGCGATCACCGCCGCGGCGCTGCGCACGCAGGACCTCACCGCCGCGGTCAGCGCCGACCTCGCCGCCGCGCTTCCGCGCGGCGCCCGCCGGGTCGCGGTGCTCCCGTGCGGTGTCGCGACCGACCGCTTCCGCCCGCTGGACCGCGCGGGCGCCCGCGCCGAGCTCGGCCTCGACCCGGCCGGGCGCTACCTCCTGTTCCCGAGCGACCCGGCGCGGCCGGGCAAGCGCCACGACCGCGCGCTGCAGGTCGCCCAGCGCGCCGGCGCGCAGCTCCTCACGGGCGGCGCGATCGCCCCGCGGGACATGCCGCGCTGGGTGAACGCGGCGAACGCCGTGCTCGTGCCGTCCGACCGGGAGGGCTTCGGCCTGGCGGTCCTCGAGGCGCTCGCGTGCGACGTGCCCGTCGCCGCGACGCCGACCGGCATCCACGAGGTCGCCCTCGACGACGTCGCCGGGACGCTGTGCGCGCCGTTCGACGCCGGCGCGTGGGCGACCGCGCTCGCACCGAGCCTCGACGCCGCCGGACCCGCGCGTGGACGGGCGCAGGCGCGCCGAGCTGTTCGGCGCGCGCGCGATGGCCGCGCGGGTGCTGGCCTGCTGGCGGGAACTGCTGGGTGAGCCGGTAGACTCGCCGCCGGGCGGGTCCCCGGACGCCGCCATCGCACCATGGGCCTGAAGGATCGGATCTTCCGCAAGGGCGCGGCCCAGGCCGGCGCTCCCGCACCCGAGGCCGGCGAGCCCCTCGCCGGCGACGATGCCGTGGGCGCGGACCGGAACGGCAGCACATCCGCCGACTCGGCGCCCTCGGACATCACACTGCTCCAGCCGCTCGGTGCGAGCCCGCCGGCACCCGAGACCGGCGCCGAAGCGAGCGCCGAGGACGCCCCGACGGAGATCCGCGCACCCGAGGAGCGCGAGCAGCCCACGATCGTCGCGCCGCCGCTCGCCGAGCCGGCGCCCGTCGAGCCGGTCCCGCAGGGCGATCCGCTCGTCGGCCCGCCGACGCCGGCCGAGCACCCCGACCCCCAGCCCGCGCCCGACGAGCCCCAGCCGCAGGGCGATCCCGTCGCGCCCGCGGAATCCCCCGAGGGTGACGCGGACAGCGCGCCCGCCGGCGCGCCCGAGGCCTTCGTCGTGGACCCGGACGCCGCGGCGAACGTTCCCCGGCGCCCCGGCTTCCGCGAGCGCGGCAGGCTGCGCCGCCGGCTGCGGTACCTGCGCGAGGTCCGCGAGCTCGGGCTTCCGCGACCTCGGCGGCCTCGTCTTCGACCAGCATCGCTTCCAGCGCCCGAACGAGCTGCTCGTCGGCGGGAAGGTCGAGGCGATCGACGCCGTCGATCGCGAGATCCGGGCGATCGAGGACGCGCTGCAGTCCCGGCGCCCGTACGACGAGCTCTTCATCCCGGGCGTCTCGGCCTGCCCGCGCTGCGGCGCGCTGCACGGCAGCGACGCGCGCTACTGCCCGTACTGCGGCCTGGCGTTCAGCGGCCCACGGAGCGTCGCGGGCGTCGGCCACGACGGCGCGCCCTCGTACGGGACGCCGGCGGCCGCCGCGCCGCCGGGCCAGGCGGCGCTGTTCGATCCCCACGTCCAGGCCCGCCCGCGGCGCCCGAACCGGCGCCCGACGCCGCCCGCGCGAGGCCCCGGCCGACGAGCCGCCGGCGACCGCACCGCCGGCATGAGCATCAGCCCCGCCCGGCACCGTTCCCCGAGCAGCTCCCGCCGAACGCGCTGCCCTGCCCGCGCTGCGGCGAAGCTGCTGGCCGGCGATCAGGACTGGTGCCTGCGCTGCGGCGACCCGGCGCGCACCGTGATCGCCCCCACGCCGCGCTGGCGGCGCCCGATGCTCGCGCTGCTCGGCGTCGCGGTCGTCGCGCTCGGCGTCCTGACCGCCGCGTTCATCGGCCTCACCGACGACGACCCGCCGGCCGCGCGCACGATCACCACGACGACGACGCTCGCTCCCGGCGTCCAGCCGCCGCCCGGGGACGCAGACCGTCCCCGCGCCGACCGACCACCGCAGCGACGACCACGGCGCCCACGACCACGACGACGCCCGGCGTCACGCCGCGCCGACGCCGAGCGCGCCAGGCGCCGCACGACGCCGACGACGACCACGGCGCCGGCCGTCACGCCGGACACCGGCGGCGCGCAGGCGAAGTAGGGCTCAGGCGAGCGGCGTGCGCTCGGCGACGCGCCGGGCCGCGTCGCCGGCGAGCGGATGCAGCGGCGCCGGGTGCGCCGCGAGCTCCGCGGGGTCGCGGGCGATCGTCTCGAGCGTCACCGCGAGCGAGCCCGCGACAGCGCGTCGAGGTCGTAGCCGCCCTCGAGCACGAGCCCGAGCGGCACCTCGAGCTCGGCCGCCAGCCGCCGCATGCTCGCGCGCCATCGCCGCGAACCCCGCGTCGGTGACCTCGCAGCCGGCGAGCGGATCGTCCGCGTGCGCGTCGAAGCCGGCCGAGAGCAGCACGAGCTGCGGAGCGAACGCCCGCGCCGAGCGGCGACCACGACGTGGTCGACGAGCGACGTGTAGAGCGCATCGCCGGACCCGGCCGGGACCGGCAGGTTCACGGTGCAGCCGGTGCCGGCGCCCGACCCGATGTCCGCCGAGGAGCCCGCTCCCCGGGTAGAGCGGCCACTGATGGATCGAGACGAACAGGACTCGCGGGTCGTCGTGGAAGATGTCGTTCGTGCCGTTGCCGTGATGGACGTCCCAGTCGAGGATCAGCACGCGCTCGAGCGCCGTGAGCGTCGATGGCGTGCCGCGCCGCGACCGCCACGTTGTTGAAGAGGCAGAAGCCCATCGCCCGGGCGGCCTCGGCGTGGTGGCCGGGCGGGCGGTGCAGCGAGGCGGCGACCGGCGCGCCGCCGCCGAGCAGCGCGTCGACGATCCCCGCCGCGCCGCCGGCGCCGTGACACGCGGCCTCGAAGGACCCGCTCCGAGACGATCGTGTCGGCGTCGAGCGCGCCGCCGCCGGCGGCGCACGCCGACGCGATCGCGGCGCAGTAGGCCGGCGGGTGGACCGCGTGGAGCTGGGCGTCCGTCGCCGGCGAGCGAGTCCTCGACCTCGTAGCCGCAGCCAGTCGCGCGCAGCCGAGCTCGCGCTCGATCGCGACGATGCGCGCGACGCGCTCGGGGTGCAGGCCCGTGTCGTGGCGCAACGAGGACTCGTGGCGAAGGACCAGCGGGCGCACGGCGAGGTACGGTACCCCGCCATGGAGGCCGGGCGCCCGGACGAGAGCATCGCCGCGGACGTCGCGGTCGTCGGGCGCCGGGGCGGCCGGGCTGTTCGCGGCGCTCAGCGCAGCCGACGCGGGGGCGCAGGTGACCGTCATCAGCGCCACCCCGCTCGCGCAGACCGCGAGCTACTGGGCTCAGGGCGGGCTCGCCGCCGCGCTCGCGATCGACGACACGCCGGCAGCTCCACCTCGAGGACACCGAGCGCGCGGGGCGCGGGGCGGTGCGGACCGCGGCCGCGAAGGTGCTGACGAACGAGGCACCCGAGATGATCGTCGACCTGCAGCGCCACGGCGTGCGGTTCGACGCCGATCGCTACGGCAACCTCGCACTCGGTCTCGAGGGCGGGCATTCGCGCCGGCGCATCGTGCATGCCGGCGGCAGCGCGACCGGCCGGCGCGTCGTCCGCCAGCTGTCGGCGGACCTCGTCGAGCACCCGAACGTCGCCGTGCTCGAGCTCACGCGTGCCGCGGGCCTGTGGCGTGAGGACGGCCGCGTCGTC
Organism: uncultured Actinomycetes bacterium; assembly: GCA_963787935.1. GTDB lineage: Bacteria > Actinomycetota > Thermoleophilia > Solirubrobacterales > Solirubrobacteraceae > F1-60-MAGs163. The sequence goes on from CAWBEV010000005.1 coordinate 302,489, forward strand.
GGCGTCCTCTGCGAGGACGGGCGCGCGGTGCGCGCGCGCGGGACGATCATCGCCACCGGCGGCGCCGCGGCGCTCTGGCGGCGGACGACGAACCCGCCCGGCTCGCTCGGGATCGGCATGCTGCTCGCGCAGCGCCGCAGGGGCGGCGATCGCCGACCTCGAGTTCGTCCAGTTCCACCCGACCGCGGTCACCGGGGTCCCCGGGCGCGAGGGCTTCCTCGTGACCGAGGCGATCCGCGGCGAGGGCGCCACGCTCCACGCGCCCGGACGGCGAGCGCTTCGTCGAGGAGCTCGCTCCGCGCGACGAGGTCTCCCGCGCGATCTGGGACGTCATGCAGCAGCACCGGCGCACCCGCGGTCGAACTCGACATGCGCGCGGTCGACCCCGCGCGCTTCCCGAACGTCGTCGAGGCGCTGCGCAGCTCGGGCCTGGACCCGACGACCGCGCTGCATCCCGGTCGCCCCCGCCTCGCATTACGTGATGGGCGGCGTCGTGACGAACCTCATGGGCCAGACCGGCGTGCCCGGTCTGTTCGTGATCGGCGAGTCCGCCTGCACCGGCCTCCACGGTGCGAACCGGCTCGCCTCGAACTCGCTGTCGGAGTGCGTGGTGTTCGGCGCGCGCGCGGCGCACGCCGCGCTCGACGAGCCGGCGGCCGCGCCCGCCGGGCCGCCGCCGGCGCCCGCGCCGCTCGCGCTGCCGAGCCGCGAGACGCGGGACGCGATGTGGCGCGACGCCGGCATCGTCCGCGACCGCGACGGGCTCGAGCGGCTGCTCGAGGACCCGCACCCGCTCGCGCGCATCGTCGCGCAGTGCGCGCTGCTGCGCGAGGAGACCCGCGGGGCGCACGTGCGCCGCGACTTCCCCGAGCTCGACCCGGCGCTCGACCGCCGGCACGCCGTCGTGCGCGACGACGCCCCGGCGTTCGAACCCTGGATCTGAGCCCCTGAGCGCCGACCGGTCGGCGCGGAAGGGGTTCGCCTCGCTTAACACGAACTTCATCTTTCGTGTGTTTCAGCCTTCACACGGAGGACGGATACTCGCGCCGCGAGGAGAACTGCGACGGAACGCACCAACAGGGTCCATACCAGGAGGGTCCAGACGTCCATGTATCAAGTCAGCAGAGCGATCTACCGCGAGCTCGCGCACGACATCGTCACCGGCCGTGACGGTCATGCGCAGGTGCTCGCGCGCATGTGAGCAGGCGCATCGAGCGCCTCGCCACCGATCGCCATTACTTCGCCCAGCCCGCCCGGACCCTGTTCCGCGACATCCGCGCGAATTTCCCGCTGCAGTCCCAGGCGAAGGTCTGGATCGTCGTGCGCGACTACGTCGACGCCGCCGAGCGCTGCTCGCGAGCCTGACGACGCGCGGGCGCGACGCCTTCGGCAACCCGCTGCAGTGCCGCGCGACCACGCGCCGCGGCACGCCGTGCCAGCGCATCCCGGTCCACGACGAACGGCTACTGCCCCTCCCACCAGCACCTCGCCGAGACCGAGGAGCTCGAGACCGCGGCGGCGGCGCAGCGCGAGCTCGCCATCGCCGCCTGATCAGCGACACGTTCGGGGGAACGGACGCCGGGCCCGCCTGCGAGCGGGCCCGGCGTCGTCATGTCCGGGCCCATCGTGCGCAGCGCGCCCGATAGCGTCCCGCGCATGCTGCTCGGCGTCGACGTCGGCGGGACGTTCACGGACGCCGTCCTCGCGGCGCCCGGGCGCATCGTCACGGCCAAGGCGCCGACGACGCCGGAGGACCAGTCGCTCGGCGTGATGGACGGCGATCGGCGCCGCACTCGAGGCGGCGGGCGCGCGGCCCGGCGAGGTGCGCGGCGTTCGCGCACGGCATGACCGTCGCGACGAACGCGCTGCTCGAGGGCGTGCACGCGCGCACGGCGTTCGTGGCGACCGACGGCTTCGCCGACCTCATCGAGCTCGGCCGCCAGGACGCGGCCGGAGCTCTACCGCCTGTGCGCCGCGTGGCCCGCGCCGCTGGCGCCGCCCGCGCGGCGCTTCGGCGCGCCCGAGCGGATGGGGCCCGCGGGCGTCCTGCGCCCGCTCGACGCGGAGGATGCGGCGGCCGTGGCCGATGCGGTCGCCGGGTCGCGGCCCGAGGCGGTCGCCGTCTGCCTGCTGCATGCCTGGCGCGACCCCGCGCACGAGCTCGCTGCTCGCCGCGGCGCTGCGCGAGCGCCTCGGCGACGACGTGCACGTCTCGCTCTCGCACGAGGTCGTCGGGACGTTCCGCGAGTACGAGCGCGCGGCGACGACCGAGGTCGACGCCGCGCTCTCGCCGCTCCTGGCCGCGCTACCTGCGCGCGCTGCTCGAGCGCACCGACGCCGCCGGCCTGCCCGAACCGCAGATCATGCAGTCCAGCGGCGGGCTCGTGGACGCGCACACCGCCGCGGGGCACGCTGCGCTGACCGTCCTCTCGGGGCCTGCGGGCGGCGCCGCTGCCGCCGCGCTCGTCGCGCGCGCCTGCGGCGCACCCGAACCTCCTGTGCTTCGACATGGGCGGCACCTCGTGCGACGTCTGCGTCGTCGAGGACGGGCGCGTGCGCGAGAGCCCCGGGCGCCAGATCGCCGAGCGCCCGGTCGACGCTGCCGATGGTGGACATCCACACGGTCGGCGCGGGCGGGGGCTCGATCGCCTGGCGCGATGCCGGCGGCGCGCTGCGCGTCGGCCCGCGCTCGGCGGGCGCGGTACCCGGGACCTGCCGCCTACGGGCGCGGCGGGCGCGACCCGACGGTCACCGACGCGCACGTCGTGCTCGGCACGCTCGACGCCGTGCGCCCCGCTGGCGGGCGGGATCCGCCTCGACGCCGGGGCCGCGCGGGCGGCGGTCGGCACGCTGGCCGCGAGCCTCGGCCTCGGGCCCGAGGCCTGCGCGGCGCGGCATCCTGCGCGTCGCGAACGCCGAGATGGTGCGCGCGCTGCGGGTCATGACCGTCGAGCGCGGCCTGGACCCGCGCGACTTCGCGCTGCTGGCCTTCGGCGGCGCCGGCCCGTTGCACGCGGCGGCGATCGCCGAGGAGCTCGGGATGCGGACGATCCTCGTCCCGCGCGCCTCCGGCGTGCTCAGCGCGCTCGGGCTCGCCGCCGCCGACCGGCGCGTGCACCGCCAGCGCTCGGTGCTCCTGTCCGGCGCGAGCCTCGACGACGCGGCGCTCGAGGCTGCGCGAGCGGCGCTGCTCGCCGACGCGCAGGCGATCCTCGGCACGCGCGCGGCGCGGGTGGAGACCGCCTACGACGTGCGCTATCGCGGACAGTCGCACGAGCTCACCGTGCGCCGCCGACCGGGTGGGCTCGGCGGACGCGGTCCGCGCGACGTTCGCGGCCGACCACGAGCGCCGCTACGGCTGGCGCGAGCAACGACGCCGGCGTCGAGGTCGTGACCGTCCGCGTCGCGGCGATCGAGCCGGGGCCCGCGGTGGACCTCTCCGCCGGGGAGCCCGGGCCCGCCGCCGTCCGGGGACCGACGGTCCTGCACCTGCCCGAGACGACCGTGGCGATCCCCGCCGGCTGGGCGGGCGCCAGCGACCCGACCGGCACGCTCGTGCTGGAGCGTGCATGAGCGACCTCGACCCGATCGCGCTGCAGGTCGTCACCGGTGCGCTGCGCGCCGCGTGCGAGGAGATGGGCGCCGTGCTCGTGCGTTCGGCGCACTCGGCGAACATCAAGGAGCGCCGCGACTGCTCGACCGCGCTCTTCGATCCCGACGGGGCGGATGGTCATGCAGGCCGAGCACATCCCCGTGCACCTCGGCGCGATGCCGGCCGCGGTCGCCGCGGTCGCCGGCCGCGCGCAGGCCGACGGCGTGCTCGTGGATCCTCAACGACCCGTACGCCGGCGGCACGCACCTGCCGGACATCACGGTCGTCACGCCCGCCTTCGACGACGGCGAGCTGCTCGGGTTCGCCGCGAGCCGCGCCCACCACGCCGACGTCGGCGGGCCGACGCCCGGCTCGATGCCCGCCGACTCGACGACGCTCGCCGACGAGGGCGTCGTGATCGCGCCCCACGGTCCTCGACGCCGCGCTGATCGACGCGCTCGTCGCGCAGATGCGCCAGCCCGAGCAGCGCCGTGCGGACCTGCGTGCCCAGCTCGCCGCGAATCGCGCCGGCGCCGCGCGCCTCGGCGAGCTCGCCGCGCGCATCGGCGCTGCGGCGCTGCGCACCGCGACCGCGGCCGTGCTCGACTACGCCGAGCGCCGCACCCGCGCGTGCCTCGCGGAGCTGCCGGATGGGACGCGCATGGCCGTGGACGCCCTCGAGGCACGTGAGGGCGACCTCGAGCTGCGCCTCGCCGCGACCGTGTCGGGCGACGAGCTGACGCTCGACTTCACCGGCAGCGCCGCGCAGCACCGGGGCAACCTCAACTGCCCGCTCGCGGTGACCGTCTCGGCGTGCCTGTTCGCGGTCCGCGTGCTCACCGACCCGGACATCCCGCCGAACGCCGGCGCGCTGCGGCCGGTGCGCGTCGTCGCCCCGGAGGGCTCGCTGCTGAACGCCCGCTCGCCGGCGGCGGTCGTGGCCGGGAACGTCGAGACCTCGAGCCGCGTCGCCGACCTCGTGCTCGGCGCGTTCGGCCTCGCGCTCGGCCAGGGGACGATGAACAACCTCACGCTCGGCACCGACGGCGTTCACGTACTACGAGACGCTCGGCGGAGGCCAGGGCGGGTGCGCCGACGCCGACGGCCCGTCCGGCGTCCACGTCGCGATGTCGAACACGCTCAACACGCCGGTCGAGGCGCTCGAGCTCGAGTTCCCGCTGCGGGTGACCGAGTACGCGCTGCGCCGCGGATCGGGTGGCGCGGGCGCCCATCACGGCGGCGACGGCGTGATCCGCGAGTTCGAGGCCCTCGAGCCGATGACGTTCTCGCTGATCACCGAGCGCCGGCGCCATGCACCGCGCGGCGCCGCGGGCGGGCACGACGGGACCCCCGGCCGCAACCTGCTGAACGGTCGCGAGCTCGAGCCGAAGGCACGCGGGATGCTGCGCCCCGGGGACCGCCTGCGACTCGAGACGCCCGGCGGCGGCGGGTACGGCGAACCCCGCCCGCGCGGCGCGTAAGGGGTCTCCTCGGCGAGGTAAGGGGTCTGGGCGCCGAAGAGGCTCCATCCGCCCGATGTACGCGCGGCCGTCGCAGTCCACCATCGGTGCATCACGCGAATGGAGGACACCATGTACTCGACGCTCTACACCCACTACCAGCCCGCCGTCGTCGCCGATGAGGCGACCCGGGCGGCCACCCACCGCCGTGCACGCCGCGCGCAGCACGCGGAGCGCGCGACGGTGGCCGAGACGATCGCGATCCGCCGCGCGACGGCGGACGACGCCGGCGCCGTCGTGCGCCTCGCGCAGCTCGACAGCGCTCCCGCCCCGACCGGCGACGTGCTCGTCGCGGAGATCGACGGAGAGATCGCCGCGGCCGTGCCCGTCTCCGGCGGGCGGGCGATCGCCGACCCCTTCCGCCCGACCCTCGCCGTCCTGGACCTCCTGCGGCGGCGCGCAGCACAGCTGCAGGCGTGATCGACGCGCTGCGCGCCGGCGACCGCCCGCCGGCGCGCGATACTGAGCGCGTGAGCACGCGCGTCTCAAGCTCGCGCACGATCGGGCGCACGGGAGAGCTCGCCGAGCTCGAGGCGGCGCTCGCCGACGCCGAGGAGGGCCGGCCGGGCTTCGCCTTCGTGGCCGGCGAATCGGGCGTCGGGAAGACCCGGCTGCTCGACGACTTCGCGACGGTCGCCCGCGAGCGCGGTGCGCGCATCGAGTGCGCCGACTGCTTCGAGCTCGGTGAGGACGAGCTGCCCTACGCGGTCCTCGTATCGCTCGTGCGGCCGCTCGTGCGCGGCGGGGACCCGATCCTCGGCGAGCTGCCGCCGGCCACCCGCGCGGCACTCGCAGCGCTGTTCCCCGAGCTCGGCGAGACGGCCGGCGACGAGCCGGCCCGCGCCACCGAGGGCGGCCAGGAGCAGGCGCGCCTGTTCGAGTCCCTGTTCGACCTCTTCGAGCGGCTGTCGCGTGAGCAGCCGCTCGTCATCGGCCTCGAGGACATCCACTGGGCGGACCGCTCGACGCGCTCGTTCCTCCTGTTCCTGAGCCGCAACCTGTGGCGCGAGCGCGTGCTCGTCGTCGCGACGCTGCGTTCGGACGAGCTGCACCGCCGCCATCCGCTGCGCCCGCTGCTCGCCGAGCTCCTGCGGGCGCCGAACGCGCGCCGCGTGGACATCGACCCGCTGACCCGCGAGCAGGTCGCCGACCAGCTCGCGGGCATCCTCGGCGCGGCGCCCGAGGACGAGCTCGTCGCGCGCCTCTACCAGCGCAGCGAGGGCAACCCGCTGTTCACCGAGGAGCTGCTGGCGGCCGGGCTCGACGGGCGCGGCGCGCTCCCGGCGACGCTGCGCGATGCGCTCATGGTCCGCGTCGAGCGCCTCGACGAGACGACGCAGCAGGTGCTGCAGCTGCTCGCCGCCGGCCGCGTCCTGCCCCACGACGTGCTCGCCGGCGCGAGCGGGCTCGACGGCGGCGTGCTGCGCGCCGCGCTGCGCGAGGCCGCCGACGCGAACCTCATCGTCGCCGACGAGCGCCGGGCGCCACCAGTTCCGCCACGCGCTGCTGCGCGAGGTCGTGCACGACGACCTCCTGCCGGGCGAGCACGCGGAGCTGCACCTCGCGCTCGCCCACGCGCTCGAGCAGCAAGGCAGCAACCCGCGGCGACGACGTGTTCCTCGCCGCCGGGATCGCGCACCACTACACGATCGCCGGCGACCAGCCGGCCGCATTCACCGCGTCGCTGCGGGCCGCGGAGGCCTCCGAGCGCGTCCACGCCTATGGCGAGACCGCGGCGCTGCTCGAGCGTGCGCTCGACCTCTGGCCGCGCGTGCGCGGCGCGCGCGAGCTCGCCGGCACGTCGCGCGCCGAGCTGCTGCTGCGCGCCGGGCAGGCGCTCACGAGCGACGGCGAGTATCCGCGGGCGGTCGCGATGCTCGAGGAGGCCCTTGCGCAGGTCGACCGGGCGGCCGAGCCGCACCTGGCCGCCAACACGCTCGAGCGGCTCGCGAAGGCGCGCTGGTCGCTCGGCGACGCGGATGCCGCGCGCCGCCTGGCGACCGAGGCGCTCGAGCTCCTTCCGGCCGACGACGAGAGCCTCGAGCGCGCGCGGCTGCTCGCCTGGGAGGCCAAGGCGTGCATGCTCTTCGGCCGCTACGGCGAGGTGATCCCCGCCGCCGCCGCGGCGATCGAGGCCGCCGACCGCGTCGGTGCCACCGAGTCGCGCGCCGAGGCGCTGAACGCGCTCGGCGTCGCGCTGATCGCGCGCGGCGAGATCGAGGAGGGGACGGCCAGCCTCGAGGAGTCGATCGCGCTCGCGACGACCCCGTGGACCGGTTCGAGCGGGTACGTGAACCTCGCCGACGCGCTGAACCTCGCCGGGCATTCCGAGCGCGCGCTCGAGATCGCGCTCGCCGGGCTCGGCTGGGCGCGCGCGCAGGGCCGCGCGGCGGAGTGGCTGCAGATGACCGTCGCCGAGATCGGCTGGGATCTCGGCGACTGGGACCTCGCTCGCGACCACATGGCGGCCTCCGAGAAGCGCTTCAGCGGGATCACCCTCGCCTTCCGTCGCCTGCGCGTGGCCGAGTTCGAGCTCGCCGACGGGCGCCACGATGAGGCGCGCGCCGCGCTCGAGCGCGTCGCCGACATCGTCGCCGGCTCGCGGGAGCCGCAGTTCATCGGCTGGGCGGGCGCGCTGCGCGCCGAGCTCGAGCGCCGCTGCGGCGACGTCACGGCCGCCCGCACGGCGGTCGACGACGCGCTCGACGCGATCGAGTACTGCTCCGAGGACCTGGCGCGGATCGCGCGGCTCGCCGAGGTCGGCGCGGCCATCGAGGCGGACGCCGCCCAGCGCGCGCGCGACCTCGGCGACGAGGAGGCCGAGCGGCTCGCCATCGCGCGTGCCGAGGCGTACGTCCTGCGCCTCGAGGCGTGCGCCGGCGAGGAGGCGCGGCCGGTCGAGCGGGCGCGCCTGTGCAGCGGCGCCGCCGAGCTCGAGCGCGCCCGAGGCGCGAGCGACCCGGCCGCGTACGCGGCCGCCGCCGAGGCCTGGAGCGCCTCTCGCGCCCGTACCCGCAGGCGATCGCCCTCCTGCGCGCCGCCGAGGCGCACGTCGCCGCCGGGGAGCGCGACGCCGCCACCGCGACGCTGAGCGCGGCCCGCGACATCACCGGCAGGCTCGGCGCCCGCTGGCTCGGCGCCGAGGTGGACGGCCTCGCCGCGCGTGCCCGGCTCGCCGTCGACGGCTCCGGGTGCGAGTCGCCCGAGCGGCGAACGGCGCCCGAGCCGGAGGATCCGTTCGGCCTGACGCCGCGCGAGCGCCAGGTGCTCGCGACTCGTGGCGCGGGGCGCGACGAACCGCGAGATCGGCGCGCGAGCTGTTCATGGCCGAGAAGACCGCGAGCGTCCACGTCTCGCGGATCCTCGCGAAGCTCGACGTGCGCAGCCGCACCGAGGCGGCGGGCGTCGCCCACCGGCTCGGGCTCGCCTGAGCGCGCGGTGCGGCGCATAGGATCGCCCGATGCGCATCGCCTTCCTCGGCCTCGGGATCATGGGATCCCGCATGGCCGCGAACCTCGCTCGCCGCCGGCCACGAGCGTCATCGTCTGGAACCGCACCACCGCGACGGCCGACGGCCTGGGCCGCCGAGCACCCGGCGCCGCGGTCGCCGCGACGCCGGCCGAGGCGGCCGCGAACGCCGAGCTCGTGATCACGATGGTCGTCGACGGGCCGCAGGTCGAGTCCGTGCTGCTCGGGCCCGACGGGGCGGCCGCGGCGCGCCGCGCCCGGGCACGCTCGTTCGCCGACATGTCGACGATCGCCCCGGCCGACGCGCTGGCGATCGGCGCCCGGCTGCGCCGAGCGCGGCCTCGCGTTCCTCGACGCGCCGGTGACCGGCTCGTCGCCCGCGGCCGAGGCGGGGACGCTGACGATCATGGTCGGCGGCGACGCCGGCGGACGTCGCGCGGGCGATGCCCGCCTTCGAGGCGATGGGACGGCTCGATCCGCGCACGTCGGCCCGCTCGGCCACGGCCAGCGCGTCAAGCTCGTCAACAACGCCGTCGGCGATCGCGAACACGATCACGGCCGGCCAGGCCCTGATCGCCGGACGCGCGCTCGGCGTCGACCTCGACGCGCTCGTCGAGGTCCTGTCGGCGGGCGCGGGCGGCAGCGCCGTGCTGACGCTCAAGGCCGGGCCGATGCGCGCGCACGACTACCCGACGCTCTTCAAGACCGCGCACATGCTGAAGGACGTGCAGCACTGCCTCGACGCCGTCGGCGCCGCCGGCGTGCCCTTCCCGGCCGCCGCGGACGCCCGCGAGATCCTCGCCGCGACGGTCGGCCGCGGGCTTCGGAGACGGTCGACTACGCCGCCGTGATCGAGGTCCTCGAAGGCCTCGCCGGCGTGCGGCTCTGAGGGCCGGAGCGCTCCGCGCCGGGCGCCGCGAGTCCGCCGTTCGGCGCGCCCGATGCCGCCCGTCCGGCGCCGCGCAGCCGTCCAGCGCGTATGAGCGCTCATGGACGAAAACGTGCACCGCCTGTGCAGGTTTCGCGCCGACAACGTGCGCAAATGCGCAGCGTCCTGCGGAAACGCCCGCGAACAGCCGTACAAACGCCGTTCACGCATGGCCATCGACCACCTCGTCCAGCACCCCGCCCCGGCGCCCGGCGCCTCGGTCATCTCCTTCGAGGACCGCCTGCGCCAGCCGTCGCGACGCCGCTGCGGCCCAGCCGGCCGCAGCCGGCGAGCCTGCCGTCCGGTCGGGCGCGCGCGCGCGTCGCCGCCGTCACCGACACCTGCTGGTGCTGCCGCCAGAAGGTGCGCGCCGATCGTCGGCGTCCTCGTCGAGCCCGGCACACCGCCGGACGGCAGCGGGTTCGTCCCGCTCGAGGCGATCGACGAGGCGCTCGTGCGCCGCGGTCGACGCCCGGACGCTCGCGCGCCGCGGCATCGGCGAGCTGCGCCATCGCGAGAGCCCCGGCGTCCGCGGCGGCTACATCGCCAACGGCTGCGTGGAGTGCGACGCGCTGATCGGGCGCTTCCACCTCGAGGACCTGCTCACCGAGCACCGCATGGCGGGCGGCTCCCTCGGACAGCTCGACATCGGGATCGCCGTCGAGCTCGAGCTGCGCCGCCGGCCGCGCGCCGCAGCGGCATCACCGCCCTCGGCTAGACCCGGCCCGAAGTCCCCGAGTGCGCCGCATCCGGCCGCTCGTCGTGTGCGATCGCGGCACACGACGGCGCCGAACACCGCGGCGCGCGCTTCCGGACGACCACGGTGATTTGGCGCCGGAGCGAGCGCCTGCGCGCCACAAGTAGCCCCTGGAATTCCTCATTTGCAGCGAAGTTTGGGCATTCGCCGGGCACGTTTGCCAGAATGGACAACATCCCGTCGCCCGACCGGTCTCCACCGGTCTCCCGGCGCGGGATCGTTTTCTGTCGTCCACCTGTCCAGCAGTCGGAATCCCTATGCCAATTGCCATGAAGGAATGGGCGGTCACGGTCCGCGCGCTCGCCGAAGGCGAGCAGCTCCTCACCCTCCGCAAGGGAGGGATCCGCGAGGAGCACAAGCACTTCGAGCTCGAGCATGACCGCTTCTTCCTGTACCCGACGTTCGACCACCAGCGCAACGACGTCGTCCGCGAGGCGCACATGCCGGAGCTGCGGCGCGCGCTCGAGGAGGGCGTCTGGCCCGACGGCGACCCGCCGACGCACGCGCTGACGCGCGACGGCGGCATCCCGCAGCCCGACCGCGTCCGCGTCCGCGCCTGGGCGGAGGTCGCCGCGCCACTACACGGTCACCGACCCGCGCGTCGTCAACGACCTGTCGCCGTTCTACATCTGGACGACGGACTACGCCGAGAAGCGCCTGAGCTGGAAGCCGCGCCACCCGCTGCACGTCGTGCTGCTGCGCACCTACCGCATCCCGCGGCCCGTGACGGTCCGCGTCCGCGGCGACTACGCCGGCTGTCGCTCGCTGGCTCGAGATCGCCCGCGACCTCCCGTTCGAGGGCACGCCGGTGCTCTCCGACGACGAGTTCGGCCGCGTCCGCGAGGAGATCGAGTCGATCGTCTCCGGCCGCGTCCCCGCGCTGGTCTGAGTCGCACCTCCGTGTCGCCCGAGGCGCCGCCGACGATCCTGCTCGCGGACGCCTCGCGCGTCCTGTGCCTCGGGATCGGCGGCGGCGGCGACGTCGTCGGCGCGCTGGCGGCCGCCGGCCTCGCCGAGCGCCTCGGAACCCCCGCCGAGCGTCGGCGGGCATCACCTGGGAGCGGCGCCCGGTCGACCCGCTCCCCGGCCCGCGCTCGCTCGACGAGGTCACCGGCGCGCGAGCGCCTGCACCCCGCCGCCGCGCTCGCCGGGCCCGGACACCGCGGGGCCCGGCGGCTTCCGGTTCGCCGAGAGCCGCATGGCCGGCGTGCTCGGGCGGCCGACCGTGCTGATCGACCCGAACGGCGGCCCCGAGCGCATCGCGGGCGGCATCGCCGCCGCCGCCGCGCGCGCTCGGCTGCGACCTCGTCGTGCTGCTCGACGTCGGCGGCGACGTGCTCGCGCACGGCGACGAGCCCGGGCTCGCGAGCCCGCTCGCCGACGCAGTGCTGCTCGCCGCGGCGCCCGCGCTCGCCGACGCCGGGCCGGCGGTGACCGGGGCCGTCTTCGGCGCCGGCTGCGACGGCGAGCTGACGCCGGCGGAGGTGCTCGAGCGCCTCGCCGAGGTCACCGCGGCGCGGCGGCGGGCTCGGCGCCGACGCGGATCCCCGGAGACCGTGCTCGACGCGCTCGAGGCGGCGATCGCGCACGTCCCGACCGAGGCGAGCGCGATGGCCGTGCGCTGCGCGCGCGGCGAGACGCGGCCGGGCCGCGATCCGCGGCGGGCGCCGCAGCGTCGAGCTCAGCGCGACGGGCGGCCTGCTGCACTGGTTCGACGCCCGACCGCGCGCTCGCCTCGGCGGCGCGCCTGGGCGCCGCCGTCGCGCGGCGCCGGACCTCGCCGCCGCGCACGGCGATCCTCAGCGCGCGCGGCGTGCGCACGGAGCTCGACTACGAGCTCGAGCACGCCGCGGCGGGCACCTGAGGCCGGGCTCATGTCCTGGGTGGAGACGACGTCCCCGAGCTTCACGGCACGCCACGCCGAGGAGGACGCGGACGCCGTCGTCGGCGTGCTCGAGCTGCTCGAGGGCACGCGCGAGCGCCTGACCGGCGCGTTTCCCGTCGTGCCCGAGGGTATCGCCGTCGTCGTCCACTCGACCGCCGGCCAGCTCGAGCCTCGCGCAGCCGGCGGTGACCGCCGCTGCGCCGCCTCACCGCGCCCGCCTCGCGGCGCTACGTGGCCGGCTGGTTCGGCGCGCGCGAGATCCACGTGCTCGCCCCGCGACTGCTCGAGGCCCGCGCGTCGAACGTGCCGGGCTCACGCGAGATGCTCCTGCTGACCCCGGCCGCGCTCTACGCGCAACTCGCCGCCGGCCTGAGCAACCCGGCCTGCCGCCCCCGTTCCGGCCGCGAGCTTTCGCCGCGCTACGTGCGCTGGGCCTGGCTCGCGGCGGGCGCCGGCCAGTGGTTCTCCGGGCAGACCGCGCACGCGCGCCCGGCGATCGCGCGGCGCCTGCGCGAGGGCGGCGAGCCGGCGTTCCCGCCCGGCGTGCGCGACGCTCAGCTGCTCGGCGGCTCGGTGCTCGACCTGCTCGCCCGCGAGGAGGGCGAGGCGGCCGCCGTACGCCTGGCGATCGAGCAGCCCGACAGCGCGCGCCGCACGCTCGAGCACGCCTTCCGCGGCCGCGCGTTCGTCCACAGCGAGGGCGCCTGGCGCTCGCACCTGGCGCGCATGGCCGGCCGTGACCGTCTATCCCTGCAGCAGCGAGCCGAGCCAGACGATCAGCGCGACGATCCCGACCCCGGCGAGCAGCCCGGCGAGCAGCCGCGCGGGCGCCGGCCCGGTGCGCGCCGCGGCGATCGTGCAGGTCGACCTGCAGCAGGATCTCGCGCGGCGACGGCTCACCCGAGCGCGGGCACGAGCACGTCGCGCGGGCCGGCGGCGAGCATGTCGGGAACGTCGAACCCGCGCGAGCGCCGCACGAGGCTCGGGACGCCCTCCTCGAGCAGCAGGTTCGAGATGAAGTCCGCCTCGGACTGGTTGCGCCCGGTCGCGACCACGACGAGGTCGCCCTCGCTGTACTGGCGGCGGATCTTGCGCGCCCGCTCGTGACGGGCGTCCACGTCCTCGATCGGCGCGGCCTGATAGGTCAGCGGCATCCCGCAGTCCGGGCAGAAACGCTCGTCGAGCCCGTGCGTCGTCGCGCAGCGCGGGCAGATCGAGGGGCTCGTCGTCAGCCGGGGACGACATCGACCGCCACCTCGTCAACGCGCCCGTCGGCGATCCGGTAGCTGCGCACGATCGGCTCGTCGCCCGCCCGCCAGGCCGACGATCAGCCACTCGACGCCGGGCCAGTGCGCGGCGAAGTTCAGGTCCGTCTGCGACGGGTAGGGCTCCGAGCGCGTGTGGGAGTGGTAGATCACGCCGAGATCCTCGCCGCGATCCTCGATCTCGGTGAGCAGCCGATGGAGCTCGATGCCGTCGACCTCGAAGCGCAGCGGGCTCGCCGCCAGGTTCTCGGCGGGATGCACGCCGACCGCGACGTCGTCGCGCACGGCGATCACGCCGCAGCACTCGTTCGGCGCGTCGCGCTCGGCGTGCTCGACGACCTGCTGGAGAAGCCCGGCGGAGATGCGCATCCCCGCCGAATCTACGCGCAGCCGGCCTAGGAGTCGGCCTTCGTCTTCAGCACCGGCTTCTCGATCGAGCTCCTCTTCGCGCGACTCGCCCGTGAGTGAGTCCTTGAACTCGCGCATGCCCTTGCCGACGGAGCGCCCGACCTCGGGCAGCTTCTTCGGGCCGAGGACGATCAGCGCGATGACGAGGACGACGACGAGCTCCATGGGGCCGATGCTGGGCATGCCCACAGGATAGGGGGCGGCCCAAGTGCGTGAGCCGGGTCCCTGGACGGACGGCCCTCAGCGCCGCGCGGGCGCTACCACCAGACGGTCGACTCGAGGTTCTCGACCTCGTCGACCGGCAGCGTGTACAGCCCCGACGACAGGTACTTCCAGCCGTCGTCGCAGACGATGAAGACGACGTTGCCCTCGTCCATCTCCCCCGCGATGCGATGGGCGACGCGGGCGATCGCGCCCGACGAGACCCCGGCGAACAGGCCCTCCTCGTCGAGCAGCTTGCGCGTCCAGATGACCGCGTCGCGGTTCGTCACGAAGATCTTGCGGTCCAGCAGCGAGAGATCGATGATCGGCGGGATGAACCCGTCGTCCAGCGAGCGCAGACCCTGGACGGGCTCACCCTGCATCGGCTCGGCCGCGACGATCTTCACCGCGCCGCCGAGCTCCTCCTTGAACCTCCGCGCGTGCCCCATGAGCGTCCCGCCCGTGCCGAGGCCCGCGACGAACGCGTCGATGCGCCCATCGAGCTCGATCGAGGATCTCGACGGCCGTGCCGTTGTAGTGCGCGTCGGGGTTCGCCTGGTTCCCGTACTGGTAGGGCATGTAGTACGACGCGTCGGCGGCGGCCATGTCGAGCGCCATCGCGACCGCGCCGTTGGAGCCCTGATCCCCGGGCGAGTAGACGATCTCGGCGCCGTACATGCGCAGCAGCTGGGTGCGCTCGGGGGTCACGTTGTCGGGCATGACGACCTTGAGCCCGTAGCCCTTGCGCGAGCAGATCATCGCGAGCGAAATGCCCGTGTTCCCCGAGGTCGGCTCGAGGATCGTCTGACCGGGGCGGATGAGGCGCTTCGCCTCGGCGTCCTCGATCAGCGCCTTCGCGACGCGGTCCTTCACCGAGCCGGTCGGGTTGCGCGACTCGAGCTTCGCCCAGATCCGCACGCCGGGTTTCGGCGAGAGGCGGCGCAGCTCGACGAGCGGCGTGTTGCCGATCGCGTCGACGATGTCGCTGTAGCGCCCCCCGCAGGGACGCGATTCGAGCGGCGGCAGGCTCATCACTTCAGAAACGATAGCGAGCCGGGCAGCCCGGCTCGGACGCTGCCGATCAGGCCTGCGCCCAGGCCTCGCGCAGGCGCCGCAGGCCCTCGCCGATCTCCGCCGGCGGATGCGCGGTGAACGACAGGCGCAACGTCGCCGCATCGGGCGCCCCGGCGTAGAACGGCGTCCCGGGAACGAACGCGACCTCGCGGCGTACGGCCGCCTGGAGCAGCGCGGCGGCGTCGTGCCCGTCGGGCAGGCGCCCCCACACGAACATCCCGCCGGCGGGGCGGTTCCAGGAGCTTCCGGGCGGCAGCGCCTCGCCGATCCCGGCGAGCAGCGCGTCGCGCCGGTCGCGGTAGACGCCGCGCAGCTCGGCGACGCGCGCCTGCAGGTCCGCCGTCTCGAGCCACAGGGCTGCGGCGGCCTGGTCGATCGTGGACGAGTGCAGGTCGGCGGCCTGCTTGGCGATCACGAGCGCCCGGCGCACCTCGGCGGGAACGCGGACCCAGCCGATGCGCAGACCCGGTGCGGCGATCTTCGAGAGCGTCGACAGCGCGAACGTGCGGTCCGCCGCGTCCGGGAGCGCCGCGATCGGCAGTTCGCGCTCGCCGTCGAAGCGCAGCTCGCCGTACGGATCGTCCTCGATCACCCAGAGCCCGGTGCGCCCGGCGATCGCCGCGACCGCGGCGCGGCGCGCCGCCGGCAGCGTGCGCCCGCTCGGGTTCTGGAAGGTCGGGATCGTGTAGAGCGCGACGGGCCGCTCACGCCGGACCGCCGCCTCGAGCGCCTCCGGCAGCAGGCCGTCCTCGTCACAGGCGACCGGCACGAGCCGCGCGCCGGCGAGCGCGAAGCACTGCAGCGCCGCGAGGTACGAGGGCTCCTCGACGAGCACGGCGGCCCCGGGCTCGACGAGCAGCGTCGTCACGAGGTTCAGCGCCTGCTGCGAGCCGCTCGTGATGAGCAGGTCGTCGGCATGCGTCGGAAGGCCGCGACCGGCGAGCAGCGCGGCGATCCGCTCGCGCAGCACCGGGTCGCCCTCGGTCGTCGAGTACTGCAGTGCGCGGCGCGCCGCCGGCCCGGTGAGCGCGCGCTCGAACGCGTCGCGCAGCCCGGGCGACGTCGAACAGCGCGGGGTCCGGCAGGCCGCCCGCGAACGAGATCACGCCGGGACGCTCGGTGAGCGCCAGGATGTCGCGCACCGGGCTCCCGGCGACGCCCTGCAGGCGCGCCGCGGTGGCGGCGGGTCGACGCGCGGCGCCACCTGCGCGCCGCTCAGCGCCCGCCGGCCATGGCCGGGAGGATCACCAGCGCGTCGGCGTCGCCGACCTCCGTGTCCAGCCCGTCGAGCACGCGAACGTCCTCGTCGTTGAGATACACGTTGACGTAGCGGTTGAGCTCGCCGTCCTCGCCGAAGAGCTGGGTGGCTCGTCTCCGGGTGGTCCGCCGCGAGCGCGCGCAGCACCTCGCCGACGTTGGCGCCGGAGGCGGTGAGCTCGCGCTCACCGCCGACGGACGGGCGCAGGACGGGCGGGATGCGGATCGTTGCCATGGTCGCGGGAACCCTAGCCAGCGGCGGCGCAGAACGCGTCGTAGTCCGGGAAGACGCCCATCTCCTCGGCGGCGATCTCGTCGGGTGCACGCGAGCAGATCGGGCATTCGGGATCGCGGCGGACCTTCAGCTCGGTGACCGTCGCGCCGAGCGCGTCGTACATCAGCAGGCGCCCGATGAGCGGGTCGCCGGCGCCGACCACGAGCTTGATGACCTCGGTGGCCTGCAGCAGGCCCATGGTCCCGGGCAACACGCCGAGCACGCCGTTCGCGCCGCAGGACGGGGCGAGCTCGGCGGGCGGGGGCTGACGGAAGAGGCAGCGGTAGCACGGGCCCTCGTAGGGCGCGAACACGCTGAGCTGGCCCTCGAAGCCGAGGATCGCGGCCGAGACGACGGGGATCCGCAGGCGGACGGAGGCGTCGTTCAGGAGGTAGCGCGTGGGGAAGTTGTCCACGCCGTCGACGATCACGTCCCAGCCCTCGATGATCTCCATGATGTTCGACGCGTCGAGGCGCGTGCGCGTACTTCACGACCGTGACATCCGGGTTCAGCTCGTTGATGACCTGCTCGGCCGAATCGACCTTCGGCACGCCGATCCGCTCGGTGTTGTGGATCACCTGGCGCTGGAGGTTCGAGAGGTCCACGACGTCGTCGTCGACGATGCCGATCGTGCCGACGCCGGCGGCGGCGAGGTAGAGCGCGGCCGGCGAGCCGAGCCCGCCCGCGCCGAGGAGCAGGACCTTCGCGTCGAGCAGCTTCTGCTGGCCGTCGACACCGACCTCGGGAACGAGGAGGTGGCGGCTGTAGCGCTCGCGCTGCTCAGGCGTGAACGTGCGCGGCACCTCGATCTCGAAGCCGCGGTCCTTCCAGAGCGTGATCCCCCCGGCCATCGACTCGACGTCCTCGTAGCCCAGCTCGGTCATGAGGGTGTGCGCGCCGAACGCCGAGCGCACGCCCGAGGCGCAGTACAGGATGATCCGCTGCGTGCGGTCGCCGGCGATGCCCTCGATGCGCGTCTCGAGGTAGCTGCGGGGGACGTGGACCGCGCCCGGGAGCCTGCCCGAGGCGAGCTCCTCGGTCTCACGTACGTCGATGACGGTCACGCCCTCGCCGAGCAGCTGGGCGACCTCGGCCGGGTCGACCTCCTTGACCTGCTCCTTGACACGGCGCAGCAGCTCGGTCCCTGAGACGCTCACTGGAAAACCACCTGATTCGGGTCGGGATTCAGTACTTCAGAAAGGATAGCGCCTCGACCGTCCTGAGCCGCGGACGTCCCGATACGTGAACAGGCGCCGGGGGCGGCGCCTGTTCGCGGAGGCCAAACGGTGCAGCGACCCGGGGGACTGGGCCGCGAGGGGGACTGGAACCGGATGCGCCAGGGGTATCGGCACGAGGACCGCGCGCCGATATGGGGTCTGGACCCCATGCGCACGCCCGACCTCCCCCGCCGCCGGCTCTCCCGCCCGTCGCTGCTCGTGCAGATCCTCGGCGTGAACAGCGCGCTGATCGCCACGACGGTCCTCGCGGCGAGCGTCGCCGCGAACCTCGACGTGCGCAGCACCGGCGACATGCGCCGCTTCCTCGTGCTCGTCGCGGCGATCCTCGCGACCGTGCTCGTCAACGCGTTCGTCCTGCGCCGGCGCTTCGCCCCGCTCGAGCGCCTGATCGACACGATGGAGCGCGTCAACGCGGCCGGGCCCGCCGCGCGCCCCGTGCTCCCGCCGCCCGAGAGCGAGGAGGTCGCGCGCCTCGATCGCGCGTTCGAGCGGATGCTCGACCGCCTCGAGGCCGAGCGCGCCCGCACCGCCGGCGCGGTGCTCCGGGCCCAGGAGGCCGAGCGCGCGCGCATCGCCCGCGACCTGCACGACGAGGCCAACCAGGCGCTGACCGGCGTCCTGCTGCGCCTCCAGGCGACCGCCCACGATGCCCCACCCGAGCTCCAGGACGAGCTGCGCGAGACCCAGGCGGCCGCCACACAGGCGATCGAGGAGCTGCTCGCGCTCGCGCGCGAGCTGCGGCCGGCGGCCCTCGACGACCATGGTCTCGCGGCGGCGCTGCGCACGAAGGTCCTCGAGTTCTCGCGCCGCACCGGCGTGCGCGCCGACCTGCGCGTCGCGGGCGACGACGCGGACCGGCTCGGGATGGAGGAGCAGATCGTCGTCTACCGCGTCGTCCAGGAGAGCCTCTCGAACGTCGCCCAGCACGCCTGCGCCGAGCGCGTGAGCGTCGAACTCTCGCGCGAGGACGGCGCGACCGTCACGCGCGTTCGCGATGACGGGCGCGGTCTGGGCGCGAATGGCCGCAACGGTCACGGACTGGCCGGCATGCGCGAGCGCGCGACCCTCGCGGGCGGCACGCTCGACGTCCGCTCGGCCCCTGGCGGCGGCACCACCGTCGAGCTGCGCCTCGGAGACCTGCCATGACCATCAGCGTCCTGATCGCCGACGACCACGGGATCGTTCGCGGAGGCCTGCGGCTGCTCCTCGAGCGCCAGCCGGACGTCACGGTCGTCGGCGAGGCCTCCGACGGCGCCGAGGCCCTTGAGCTCGCACTGCGCCTGCGCCCCCAGATCGCGATCCTCGACGTCGGGATGCCGCGCCTCACCGGGCTGCAGGTCGCGCACGAGCTGCACGGCCAGGCGCCGGAGGTCAGCGTCCTGATCCTCTCGATGCACGACGACGAGCGCTACGTCTTCGAGGCGCTGAAGGCCGGGGCCTCCGGTTACGTCCTCAAGCGCGAGGCCGATCAGGACCTCGTCGATGCGGTCCACGCCGTCGCCGGCGGAGAGCCGTTCCTCACGAACGCCGCGACCGAGACGCTGATCCGCGAGTGGATGGACGACGAGGCCACGGGCCCGCGCGAGCCGCTCACGCCACGCGAGCAGGAGGTCCTGAAGCTCATCGCGGAGGCGCACACGAACCGCGAGATCGGGGCGGTCCTGCACCTCAGCGAGAAGACCGTCGAGTCCCACCGCGCGAACATCCTGCGCAAGCTCGGCATGCGCGACCGCGTGGAGCTCGTGCGCTACGCGATCCGCCGCGGCCTCGTCGAGGCGTAGGCGCTCGTCGTCCCGCGCCGCGGCGCGCCGCGGCAGCGCCCCGTCGTACCCTGGACGGTGATGCATCCGCGCATCCCGCTCGCGCTCGCCACGGCCGGCACGCTCGTGTTCGCCGTGCTGCTCGTCTTCGTCGTCGCCGCCGGCTCACGCCAGGGGCCGGAGCCCGTCGCGGCGGGGACGTTCGCAGGTGCGATCCGCCCGCCCGCTCCGGCCCAGGACTTCACGCTGCGCGACGAGGAGGGCCGGACCGTGCAGCTCGCCGCGCTGCGCGGGACACCGGTCGTGCTGACCTTCATGTACACGACCTGTCAGAACGACTGCCCGACGCTCGCCGCCCAGATCCGCGGCGCCCTCGACGACCTCGACCGCGAGGTCCCCGCGCTCGCGATCAGCGTCGACCCGGCGAACGACACCCCGGCGCGCGCGCGGCGATTCCTCTCCGAGCAGCGGCTCACCGGGCGCATGCGCTTCCTCCTCGGCGACAACGCGGCGCTGCAACCCGTCTGGCGTGCCTTCGGCATCCAGCCCCAGGAGCGCGGGCTCGAGCACAGCGCGTACGTCGTGGTGCTCGACCGCGACGGCGTCGCCCGCGTCGGCTTCCCGAACGATGCGCTCACGCCCGAGGGGCTGCGCCACGATCTGCGGCTGTTGCTCGGCGAGGACGCCGGCGCGGCGCCGGGCGGGACGGTCTCCTAGTGTCGTGAATCGTTCGTTCGCCCGCAGACTGCATCCGAACTTCCGACCCACGACATCAGGCCGAAGTGCCGGGCTCA
The DNA here is from genome assembly GCA_963787935.1 of uncultured Actinomycetes bacterium. Lineage (GTDB taxonomy): Bacteria > Actinomycetota > Thermoleophilia > Solirubrobacterales > Solirubrobacteraceae > F1-60-MAGs163. Next base: position 322,910 of record CAWBEV010000005.1, read on the forward strand.
GCCGGGTCATCGCCCGCGACGTCGTCCTCGTCGCGCACGTGACGCCCGCTCCACCAAAGGCCACCGGCGATCAGGATGATCGGGGCGATGTACAGCAGCGTGTGGTACCAGTGGCCGGCGTGTGCGAGCGGGATCATTGGGAGGCCGATGACAGCAGCCAGAGTCCGAGGCAGGTGTACGCGATCATGACGAGCAGCATCCAATATTGCGAGCGCGTCGCCCTGCGCGAGCTCTTCCAGGTCGCGAGCGCACGATCGTGGGCGAGCGTCAGGCCGGCGACGTGTCCGCAGACGAGCGCCGCGACCTGCGCGTACCAGATGCCGTTCGCGCCGATGACGTTGTAGTCGATCGTCGACTGCGCGGTCCCGAACAGATCCGACCCGTCGCCGAGCGGGTCGGAGATCAGGAACGCGGTCGCCTGCCCCTGAAAGACCAGCAGTGAGAAGTAGTGCGCCGCGATGTACGCGAATGCGATCGGGACGAGGCTGTGCGCGAAGCGCCGCGCAAGCTCGTTCGAGGTGCGCTCGCCGCCGACCGAGTGCATGCCGGCGACCCCGAGGCGGTAGAGCCCCGAGATGATCCCGATCACGACGAACAGCCCCACGCTGTAACCGACCTGCAGCGCGGCCTCGGTCCCGAGCCCGAGGTTCCCGAACGCGTCCGCGAGCCGCTGCCCGAGACCGTCGGCGCCGGTCCACAGCGAGCCCTGCGTGAAGCCGTCGAAGCTCGTCGAGCCGATCATGATGCACACGAGCGCGACCGACCCGGGAATCTCGAGCATCAGCGGCGCACCGCCGAGCGGCTTGCGCAGCCGCAGCTCGCGATCGCTCCAGTGCAGCGGCGCCAGCAGCGAGAACAGGCGGAAGTAGACGCCGAACGGATCTGCGCGCTCGGTCCACGCCGCGACGCCGTAGAGCGTCATGCCGACGAGCATCGCGATCGCGTAGGTGAGCGCCAGCGCGGCGAGGATGCTCGGGTCGCTCTTGTCGATGTAGATGAGCTCGACCCACGCGAACGCGAGGATCCCGAGCGCCGCCGGCCAGCGTCCGAGGCGCTGCGGATAGGCCATCGGCGCCGGCAGCGCGTCACCGGCGACCCGGCCGGCGACCCAGCCCGCCCCGCGGCCGATCGCCCGCCATGGGCTGAAGGCCGCGAACACGTCACCGAGGAAGATCGTCGCGAACGGCACGCCGACCCAGAACAGGACGTACACGACGGTCGGCGTGAGATTCGCCGTCGCCGTCTGCGACCCGGCGAATCCGGCGTAGACGACCGCGCCGAAGATCGCGATGCCGATCAGCCCGGCGAGGACCTCGAAGACGACGGGCACCCGCACGATCGGCCGCTCGCGCACGCGCTGGAGCACCGGCTTCGGCCACAGGATGGCGAGCGCGACGAACGAGGCGAGCAGCACGAGCGCGGCCCCCCACGCGAACAGCCACGCGGGGATCGGGAGATCGGCGCGCTGGGCGATCCCGTGCGCCGAGGCGCTCACCGGCAGGACGAGCAGCGGGACCGCGGCGACGAGGGTCGCAGCGAGCAGGCGAACGGCCCGTGGCATCGCGCGGGAACGATACGGGGCGGGCCAGGTGGCCCGCCCCGGTACCGGAACGTCAGCGGTTCAGCGTGGTGCTACTTGCTGCACTTCTGGGTGGTCTCGACGGTCTGCGAGGTGCCGTCGGTGTAGTCGCCCGTGTACCCCCAGGCCCAGGAGCCGCCCGTGCAGCCCTTCGAGGCGACGTACGGGATCTTCTTCTTACCCTTCTTGATCGTCTTCGCGGGGAGCTTCGTGTCGAAGTCCACGAGCGTGGCGATCGCGCCGGGGGCCGGCTGCTGCAGGCCTTCCGGCACGGTCACGGCGAGCTTGTAGCCGTACTTGCCCGACTGCTTCGTGAGCTTGCCCTCAATGACGTCCTTGATGACGAGCGGGCTGCTGCCCTCGACGAGGAGGTTCACGCCCTTGCCACCCGGGGCGTTGAAGATCTTCACCGTCAGCTTCTCGAGGAGGCCGAGGGCGAAACCGGCCGCCGTGCCGCTGCCGACCTGCGAGCCCTTCGGGCACGAGGCGACGGCCGAGAGGACCTTGGGACGCGCGCACGACGGGAAGAACTTGCCGTTGAAGACGGCGTTCTTCGGGAAGAAGACGTTGGCGGTCTTCGTCGCGAACGGGTCCGCCTTGATCTTCGTCTGCTCGGCGGGGGCGGTGTAGTCGAAGTACGGGCGGATCTTCAGCGTGACCGCCTTGGGCTTCTTCTTCGTTCCGGCCTTCGTCGGCGACGCCGAACCGGTGAACAGCTGGGTGCCGACGACGGCGAAGGCCGACGAGGCGGGGATGACGAGGGCCGCGACCGCGACCAGCGCCAGGAGAGCGATTCTCCGCATTGTTCCTCCTGCTCAGGGACTGGGCGCGTATGAATACCAGGAACCGCACGTCCGATGTGTCGGTTCCGTGAGACCGGTCACACAGGCGCCGCGGCCGGGGGCATCTCGCGCGTGAAGCGGATGACGTCGCGGCGGCGCCCGCGCAGCGCGATCCCGCCGCGCACGAGCTCGCCGCGCACGAACCCGGCGAGCTCGGCGACGCGCTGCGAGGCGTCGTTCATCGGCTCGGCGTAGAGCTCGACGCGGCGCATGCCGAGGTCGGTCAGCGCCCAGCCGGAGAGCAGCACGAGCGCGCGCGTCGCGACGCCCGTCCGGCGCGCCCACGGTGCCGTCCAGTAGCCGATCTCTGCGCGGCCGCGCCGCACGTCGACCGCATGCAGGCCGACCGCGCCGAGGACCGCGGTCCGGTCCCCCGCCGACACGACGGCGAGCGGCAGCGCCGTGTCCGAGCGCCCGGCGGCGACGAACATCCGGGCGTCCTCGGGGGTGTACGGCGCCGGGACCGAGGTGTAGCGCTGCGTCAGCGGATCCGTGCACGCCCGCACGAGCGCGGGCACGTCGTCCGCGCCCCAGTCGCGCAGGGCGACGGCGTCGTCGTGCAGCGGTGGGTCGGGGAGCCGGATCAGGCGGGCGATGCTAGCGTCAGCGATCCGCATGCGCCCCCCGGTGGACACCATCGTGGCGCCGCCGTTCCCGAAGGATCTGAGCTGGGTGAACGTCGCCCCGCTGCGGATGGAGCAGCAGGCCACGCGCCCGGTTCTCGTGGAGTTCTGGGACTTCTGCCGACCCGCGTCGCTGCGCACGCTCGCGTACGTCCGCGCCTGGCACGAGCGCTACGCCGAGCACGGCCTGCGCGTGGTCTCCGCGCATGCGCCGGGGTTCCCGATCGGCCGCGACGAGGACGCCGTCCGTGCGGCCGTCGCGCGCCTGGGCATCGAGCACCCGGTCGTGCTCGACACCGACTTCCGGCTCTGGCAGGCCTACGCCAACCCGGGCTGGCCGGCGCGCTACCTGTTCGCGCCGCGCCTGCGGCTCGCGGACGTGCACCACGGCGAGGGCGGTTACGCGGAGACCGAGCGCCGGATCCAGGAGCTGCTCGGCCTCGACGAGGAGCTCGTCCCGCCCGCCCGCGCCGCGGACGCCGACGATGCGCTGATCGTCGTCCCGACCGCCGACCGCGAGGGCGCCTACAGCGGGCCCTACGAGGCGGGCGAGGTGTGGATCGTCACGGGCGGCCCAGGCGAGCTCCTCGTCGACGGATCGGCTCGCGCGATCCCGCACGCGGGCGCGCACCGCCTGATCGCGCACGCGCGCCACACCGAGGGCGTCCTGGATCTGCGGCCGCAGCACGGCCTCGAGGTCCACCTCACGTCGTTCGCCGCCGGCCTGGCGCCGTAGGCCCTAGCTGTCCTGCCCGAGGACGTGCCGAACGCGGTTGATGGGTGGGCGGTCGCCGATGGCGCTGTGGTTGCGAGTCGTGTTGTAGTGCTCCAGCCAGTGTGGCAGGGCGGCTCGGCGAGCCTCTGAGCAGGCGTAGGTCTGCCCGTAGGCCCATTCGCGAGCCAGGGTCTGCTGGTAGCGCTCGACCTTGCCGTTGGTCTGTGGGCGGTGGGGCCGGATCGTCTTGTGGGTGATCGCGCGCTGCCAGAGCAGCGCGCGCAGCGAGCGGTTGTGGGTGTAGGCCCAGGCGTTGTCGGAGAGCAGTCGCTCGCAGACGATGCCGTGGTCGAGAAACCAGTCCAGGCCGCGGCGCATGAACGCCGTGACGCTGTCGGCCTTCTCGTCGTTGAGCAGCTCGGTGTAGGCCAGACGGCTGCAGTCGTCGATCAGCGTGTGTGCGTAGTCCCAGCCGACCCGCCGCGAGCGCTGAGTGCGATCTCCGGTGACCTTGTGCCCGGGCGCCGAGAACCGCCCGAACTTCTTGACATCGACATGCAACAGCTGCCCCGGGCAGGGCCACTCGTAGCGAACAACGCTCTCCCTCGATGCCTTGGGCTTGCGCGAGCAGCCGCGGCGACGCAACGCCGCATGGACCGTTGAGTTTGGCCGGCCGACGAGCGCGGCGATCAGCCGTGGCCCCCAGCCGGTGTGCTCGCGCATCTCGCAGATCCGATCCTGCTCGGCCTCGCTGATCATGCTCGGCGAGCGATGAGGACGACTCGAGCGGTCCTCCGCCCAAGCGCCCGACTCGAGCTCCTCGGCAGTCGCCTGGCGCTCGCGCTTGACCCACAGGTTGACCGTCGCGGGCGACACGCAGAAGCGGGCCGCGGCCCGCTTCTGCGTGACCCCAGCCTTCACCGCCTCAACGATCCGACGCCGCGCACCAGGTCCGAGCCGCCAGCTAGCTTCCATCGACATCCGGGCCCTCCTTTGAGCCGTGGTTCCTCGCAGAACCCACAGCCTCAGGACGGGCCCGGACGTCTCCCTTCAGCCGTTCACCACGTCCCTGGGCAGCTCACCTAGAACGTGTGCGCGGGGACCTCTCCGAGGTCCTCGGTGATCCGCACGAGGCGCGGCGGGCCGGTGTCCTCGACGAGGACGGCATAGCCCGGCCGGTATGGGCTGCGCGAGGTCGTGTCGATCCGCGGCTCCTGCGTCCAGCAGCCCGTGTTCAGGAGCGACGTCGTGCCGTTGACGCGCCACTCCCCCGGATCCATCCACGGCAGCGGGCCCGCGCAGTGGGTGTGGCCGAAGATCACGTAGGGCGCGTCCACGCCGAGCAGCCGCGCGGTCGCCGCCATCGCGGTCAGGCCCGCACGCCGCAGGTCGTCGGAGGACAGCTTGCCGCTGACCGGGCCGATGCCGGCGAGGTTGATGCCGGCGATGCCGAGCGGCAGCAGCGCGGCCAGCGCGCGGCCGCGCAGCGGCGCGCGCCCGTCGGCCGACAGGAGCGACCAGGCCTTCGCGGTCGCGGCGCCCGTGACCCAGCGCCCCCCGGCCGCGCGGCCGTTGGCGATCTGGTCGAGCCATGCGTACATCGGCGCGAGCGCCGCCTCGAACTCCTCGGCGCCGACGGTCGAGCCGTCCTCGGGGAGCTTGCCGACGACGCGCGCCATGCCGCCGGCGGCGAGGCGTTCGAACGTCGGGATCGTGATCAGCCGGTCGCTGTAGTGCCCGTGCGTGGCCCACACGTCCCCGCGCAGCCAGAGCCCGGGGTAGGCGACCGACAGGGCGCGGCGCCGGCCGAGCCAGCCGGCGATCGCCTGTGTGGCCGGCGAGGCGCTCGCGTCGGTCCGCGTCTCGAGCCCGAGCGGCGGGGGCTCCTGCGACGAGCCGCGCACCGCGAGCCACGGGCTGACGACCGCGTAGTCGTGGTTGCCGGCCGTGATCACGACCTCGGCGCCCTTGGGCAGCGCGCCGCCGATCGCCTCGAACACGGGGCGGGCGATGCTCAGCGCCTCGCGGAGCGGGCCGTGACGCAGCTCGAGCACGTCACCGAGCAGCACGAGACGGTCGATCTCGCCGAGCCCCGAGCAGAGCGCATCGAGCGGCTCGGAGCGACGGAGGATGTCGACGGGGCGCCGGGATCCCAGGTGCAGGTCGGAGATGACGAGGGTGCGCATCGCGGGGCGCAGGGTAGCCTGCCCGGCCATGACGGACGCCGCCCTCGACGGGCTCCTGATCGCCGACTTCACGCGCGTGCTCGCCGGCCCCTTGTGCACGCAGAACCTCGGCGACCTCGGCGCCGAGGTCGTGAAGGTCGAGCGCCCGGGGACCGGGGACGACACGCGCCAGTGGGGCCCGCCGTTCGTCGCCGAAGGCTCGACGTACCACCTCGGGCTCAACCGCAACAAGCGCTCGCTGACGCTCGACCTGCGCGACGGCGCCGACCAGGCGCTCGCCGCCGAGCTGTGCGCCCGGGCGGACGTCGTGATCGAATCCTTCCGGCCCGGGACGATGGACCGCCTGGGCCTCGGCTACGAAACGGTCGCCGCGGCGAACCCGCGCGTCGTCTACACGTCGATCAGCGCCTTCGGCTCTGGTGAGGCCACGCGCGACCTTCCGGGCTATGACCTGCTCGTGCAGGCGATGTGCGGGTACATGTCGATCACCGGCGACCCCGACGGGCGCCCGACGAAGCCGGGGACGGCGCTCATCGACATGCTCACCGGCCTCTACGCGACGATCGGCACGCTCGGCGCGCTGCACGCGCGCGAGCGGACCGGCCGCGGCCAGCGCGTCGAGGTCTCGCTGATGGACACGGGACTCGCGGCACTGCTGAACCTCGGCTCCTCATTCCTGCACACCGGCGAGGTGCCGACACGGACGGGGAACCGCCACCCGTCGATCGCCCCGTACGAGACGTTCCGCGCGGCCGACCAGGACCTCGCCGTCGCCGGCGGCAACGACGCGATCTTCGAGCGCCTGTGCGCGGCGATCGGGCGCCCAGGTCTGGCCGAGGACGAGCGCTTCGCGACGAACGCGGCGCGCGTGCGGCATCGCGAGGAGCTCGCGACCGAGCTCGAGGCGTCGTTCACGACGCGCCACGCCGCTGACTGGGCGCAGGACCTCAACGCCGCCGGGGTTCCGGCCGGCGCCGTGAACGACATCGGCGAGGCGTTCGCGCTCGCCGAGCGCCTCGAGCTCGGCTCGGTGCTCGAGCTCGCCGACGGCGTGCGCAGCACGCGCTCCCCGCTGCGGCTGGGCGACACACCGGTGACCGCCCGGCGCCGCCCGCCGCGGCTCGGCGAACACGACGCGGAGCTGCGCGACTGGCTCAGCAGCGACGATCCGCCCGCAGGCGGGTGACGGTCAGCGCACCGGTCAGGTCGGGGTAGACGACGACGAGCGTCAGCCGCCCGCGCGCCGGGATCGCGCCGCGCACCGGGAAGCGCCACCCGAGCCCGTTGCGGCCGGTCGCGGCCGCCCGCCCGGCATCGACCGTCCGCCCGGCGCGGTCCTCGATGAGCACGCTCACCGTCCGCGCCGGGCGCCGCATCAGGACGATCCGCACGTCCGCGCGGCGGCGCGCGTTCAGGCACCCGCGCGGGCGCACGGGCGGCTCCCCGGCCTCGCAGCCGCCGTCGCCCGAGCAGTCGATCAGGCGCGCCGCGCGCAGGCGCCGGCCGCCGGCCCCCACCCCGACCCGAGCGCTCGGCGGGCCGGGCAGCGGCGGGCCGATGGACGGGGCGACCGACAGGAGGGCCGGCGGCGCCGCGAGGTCGCCACGGCTCGCGCGGACCTCGAGGCGCCCCGCGCGCAGCGGGCGCACGCGCAGCTCGGCCTCGCCGTGCTCGTCGGTCCGGGCCCGTCGCGAACCGGCGCTGACGGTGACGCCGCCGAGCGGCCGCGTCACGCCGCCGAGCGTCTGGCGGACGGTGGCCGCGAGCGTCGCCGGGCGCCCGGCGCGCAGCGTGCGCTTCGTGACGCGCAGCGTCAGCGCGCCGTCGCCGGCGGGCACGAAGCTCAGCAGCGCGTTGGCGCCCGTGCCGAACGTCGGGGCCCGGGTGCTGAGCGTCAGCGGCGTGACGAGCCAGTGCAGCACGCCCCCGCGCCCCGTGAAGACGTCGAGCCCCTCCGACTCGCCGACGATGTCGCGCTCGATCTCCAGGCGCGGGTCGAGCGCTCCACCGCCGACGTCGACCGACCAGACCTGGAACGTGCCGGTGTCCTGCCCGGCGAGGAACAGGCGCCCGCCCTGGAACGCCGCTCCGGTCACGCCGCTCGGCGGCACGGCGCCGGCCACGCGCCGAACGGGCCGCAGCGGCGCCGCGCTGATCGCGCCGGCGTCCGGCGTCAGGTCGGCCGTCCGGTAGGCGAGCAGGTCGCTCCCGCTCGAGGTCCAGACGAGGCTCCCGTCCGGTGAGACCTCCGCCCACATCGCCTTCGCGATGTCCTGCGGGTCGAGCGCCACGCGGTAGCGCCAGGCCAGGTTCCGGCTCAGCACGCCGATCGCCCCGCGACCGCACGTGTTGCCGCCGTTCGGCGCGCCGATCCTGTAGCACTCGAGCGGCGCCAGCAGGCGCCCACCACCGGTCGGGTCCCACGACGGGTCCCCGATGTGGTCGAAGCCCTCACGCGCGCGCAGCGAGGGCGGGATCGCCTCGTCCAGCCCGAGCGTCTGGGTGAGCCGTGCGTCGGTGCGATAGGCGCCGCGCTGGACGCCCGTGAAGAAGACCGCGCCCGCTGCGTCGTGCGTGAGGCCCTGGTAGTAGCGCGTCGGAACGCGGTCCGCGCCGGCGAGCGTCCAGCGGCCGGGATCGGCCGCCTGGGCGCCGGACACCGCGGCGAGCGCCAGCAGGGCGACGAGAACCGCGGTGAGGAGGGGGAGCCGAGGCGGGGGCACGGCCGACGAGGCTACCGGCGCCGCGACCGGCGCGCGGCAGGTCAGGCGCTCTGCGCCGCCAGCGCCTGGCGGATCGGCTTGGGGAGCATGAAGCGCACGTCCTCCTGGACGACCTCGAACTCCTGTACGTCACGCGTCCCGCGCTCGCGGAAGAAGCCGACGAGCCGCTGCACGAGCTCTTCCGGCGCGCTGGCGCCCGAGGTGATGCCGAGCGTGCCGACGCCTGCGAGCCACGCCTCCTGGACCTGATCCTCGTTGTCGATCAGGTGCGAGGCCGCGCCGTGCTCGCGAGCGACCTCGACGAGGCGATTGGAGTTCGACGAGTTGCGCGATCCGATGACGAGCACGAGGTCGCACAGCGGCGCGAGCTGCTTGACGGCCGCCTGGCGGTTCGTCGTGGCGTAGCAGATGTCATCGGTGCGCGGCCCGGTGATGCTCGGGAAGCGCTCGCGCAGGCGATTGATGACCGCGCGCGTCTCGTCGACCGACAGCGTCGTCTGCGAGATGTAGGCGAGCTTCTCGGGGTCGGCGACCTCGAGCGCGTCGACGTCCTCGACGGTCTCGACGAGGACGATCGCCTCGGGCGCCTCCCCCATCGTGCCCTCGACCTCCTCGTGGCCGTCGTGACCGATGAGGACGATCGTGTACCCCTCCCCGGCGAACTTCACGGCCTCGCGATGGACCTTCGTGACGAGCGGGCAGGTCGCGTCGAGCGTTCGCAGGCTGCGCGCCTCGGCATCGCGGTGCACGGCCGGCGAGACGCCGTGCGCCGAGAACACGGTCATGGCGCCCTCGGGGATCGAGTCGTCGAGCTCCTCGACGAAGATCGCGCCGCGCTCCTTGAGCTGCTCGACGACGTGCTTGTTGTGGACGATCTCCTTGCGCACGTAGACCGGAGCGCCGTAGAGCTCGAGCGCACGCTCGACGGTCTGCACGGCGCGGTCGACGCCCGCGCAGTAGCCGCGCGGCGCGGCGAGGAGGATCTTGTCGGGGCTCGGGAAGGTCGCGTTCATGGGTCCGTACGAGTGTACGCAGCGGGCACCGCGGGCCCCTCGAGGTGCACGTCCGGCAGCCGGCGATCGAGCCAGGCGGGCAGCCACCACGCGCGGTCCCCGAGCAGGAACATCACGGCCGGGGCGAGCAGCAGGCGCACGATCAGGACGTCGACGAGGATCGCGGTGGCCAGGCCGACGCCGATCATCTTCACGACGATGTCGTCCTCCAGGACGAACCCGAGGAACACGAGCACCATGATCGCGCCGGCCGCGCTGATGACGCGTCCGGTCGCCCCGAGGCCGCGCACGACGCTGTCGCGCGCCCCGGCCCCGCCGCGGTACTCCTCGTGGATCCGCGACTGCAGGAAGACGTTGTAGTCCATCGAGAGCCCGAACAGGAGGGCGAACATGAACAGCGGTACGAACGCGACGATCGGGACCTCGCCGTCGACGCCGATGAGCGACGCGCCGATGCCGAGCTGGAACACGGCGACGACGACGCCGTAGGCGGCGAGCACGGACAGGAAGTTGAAGCAGGCCGAGATCACCGGCACCCAGATCGAGCGGAAGACGAGGACCAGGAGCAGCAGCGACAGTCCGACGACGACGGCGATGAAGACCGGGAGCCGCTCGGCGACGCGATCGGACGTGTCCTGGAGCACCGCGGTCACCCCGCCGACGTAGGCGCGCGTGCCGGTGCCCGCGACCGCGCCGGGCACGACGGTCGAGCGCAGGCGCTGCACGAGGTCGGCCGTCGCCTCGTCCTGCGGCGCGGTCCTCGGCGTCACCGCGAGGATCGCGGCGTCGCGCGCGCGGGCTGCGCTGCGGCGGCCCCACGGCGGCCACGCCGGGCTCGGCGGCGACGCGCGCGCGCAGCGTGCGCGAGCGCGGCGTCGGCGGCCGCGGAGTCCGGTGGCAGTGCCGCGGCGACGAGGATCGTCGCGTTCGTCCCGGCGCCGAAGCCCTCGGCGATCCGGTCGTAGGCGATCCGCTGCGTCGCCGACGTCGGCTGGTTGCCGTCGTCGGGCATGCCGAGCCGCAGCTGCGTGACGGGGACGGCGAGCAGCGCCAGCAGCAACGCGCCCGCGGCCGCGAAGCGCCACGGATGGCGCCCGACGCGCGCGGCCCAGCGCCCGCTGAGCGGTTCGCCGACGGTGGCCGCCGCGGGCGGGCGCAGGCGCCGGGCGGCCGCGCCGAGCAGCGCGGGCAGGAGCGTGATCGCGCCGACCGCGACGGTGGCGACGACGACGGCGGTCGCGAGCCCCATCCGCCCGACGAACGGGATCCCGGTCGCCAGCAGGCCGGAGATCGCGACGACGACGATCGCGCCGGCGGTCAGGACCGAGACGCCCGCGGTCCCGTTCGCGTGGCCGGCGGCGGTGACGGCGTCCTCGCCGACGGCCAATCGCTCACGGAAGCGCGAGGTGACGAGCAGCGCGTAGTCGACGCCCGCGCCGAGGCCGAGCATCACCCCGAGCGTCGGCGCGACGCTCGGGATGTCGGTCGCCGCCGCGCCGAGCCGCAGCAGCATGAGCCCTGAGACGAGCGCCAGCAGCGAGGCGACGAGCGTGATCGTCATCGCGACGAGCGAGCGGAAGACGAGCGTGAGGATCAGGATCGCGGCCGCGACACCGAGCAGCTCGCCGATCGGGAAGGACTGCTGCTGCTGCGCCACGTCGACGACCTGGCCGCGCATCGAGACCTCGAGGCCCGCCGCACGGGCGGGCTCGGTGCCCGTCACGAGGCGCTCGTAGGCCGCCGCGCTCAGCTGGTCCGCGGGACGGTCGAACTGCACGGTCGCGAAGCCGATGCGCCCGTCGCGCGAGATCTGGCCGGCGCCCGCTCGCCCGAGCGGGGCCGCCACGCCGCTGACGTTCGGCTGCGTCGCGATGCGCTCGACGGACGCGCGGATCGCCCTCGCGGCGCGCGCGTCGCGAACGCTGCCGTCGTCGGTCGCGAACACGACGGTCGCCGGATCGCCCGAGACCGCCGGGAAGCGCGCATCGAGCAGGTCGCGGGCCTGCTGCGAGGGCGTTCCGGGGACCGAGAAGTCATCGACGAACGCGCCGCCGATCGTCGACGCCAGGACGCCCGTCAGGACGACGCCGGCGAGCGCGAGGGCGAGCGCGCGCTTCCAATGGGCGGCCGCGACGCGGCCCAGACGCTCGAGCAGAACGGACATTGATCGCGACCGTACCAGAGTCTGCACTCAATGCAAAAGGTGTTCTACTGCATCTTTACACTCGCCGCAGCTATAGCTACGATCGGCACATGAGCTGCACCGGCCCCGGACTGCGCGAACGCAAGAAGGCCCGCACGCGCCGCGCGATCCGCGACGCCGCGTTCCGGCTGTTCGCCGAGCGCGGCTACGAGGCGACGACCGTCGCGGACATCGCCGAGGCGGCCGACATCGCGCCGCGCACGTTCTTCGCGTACTTCCCGTCGAAGGAGGATGTCGTCTACGACGACAGCGAGGCCGTGCTCGTGCGCTTCGAGGAGGTCCTCGCGACGCGCCCCGCGGGGATGACGGCGATCGACGGGATGCGCACCTGGATCGCCGAGGTGGCCCAGGACCCGCCGCTCGACGCGCACGAGGAGCAGCTCGTCGAGCGCCTGGCCCGCGAGCACCCGGCGCTCGCGACACGCCGTCTCGCGCTCCTGGACCGCATGGAGCGCACGCTCGCGCGCGAGGTCGCGCGCGACCTCGGCCCGGGCGGGGATCCGCTGCACGCACGGATGGTCGCCGCCGCCGCGGTCGCGGTGCTCGCCGCGCTCGACCGCACCGTGGACGACGACGCGGCGCCGCCCGACGACGAGCGCGCGCTGCGGGTGCTCGACCAGGCGTTCGCGTTCCTCGACGCCGGCCTGGCCGCCTGGGACGCCGCAGCCTGAGCGCTCAGCGCCGGCGGCGCTCGAGCAGCAGCGCGAGCACGGTCTCGCCGGTCACGTCGAGACTGCGCACCGAGGTCTTGTCGACCGTGTCCTCGAGCGTGTCTCGCCACGGATAGGCGAAGTCGATGAGGTCGATCGCCGGGATGCTCGCCTCGAGGAACGGCGTGTGGTCGTCGAGGATCGCCCCCTGCCCCGCGCGCGGGAAGGCCCGGATCGTGCCGGTCCGCGCGGCCGCGGCGCGCAGGCGGGCCCAGAGCGCCCCGTCGGACGAGCCCTCGCGCGCGAAGCGCACGCCGCGATTGGCGATGTAGTCCAGGAGGATCATCTCCCGCACCGAGCGCCCGTGCGCGCGCACGTAGGCCTTCGAGCCGCGCAGCGCATCGGCGAGGAAGTCGGTCGAGCCGACGGGCTCCTCCTCCCCGTCGAACAGGACGAAGCGCACCGCGCGCGCGCCCGCGGGGCGCGGTGCGCGGTGCAGCGCGCGCGCGAGCTCGACGACCGCGGCCGTTCCCGCCGCCCCGTCGTTGGCGCCGACGAAGCCGCGCGGCCGGGCCTCGACGTCGTAGTGGGCGCCGACGACGATCGCCGGGCTGCGCCCGTGCAGCGTGCCGACGACGTTCTGCAGGCCCGGATGCCCGGGCACCGCCTCGAGCCGCCCGTTCGGCAGGCGTCCCGCGAGCTCGGTGGCCAGACGCCGCAGGCTGTCGGACCCCGCCGGGCGCCAGCCATAGGTCTCGACCTGCCGGCGCAGCAGCGCGTGCGCGGCCGGCGCGTCGAACCGGTCGACCCGCGGCGTCGGGACGCCGTCGCCGGGAGGCCCGGCGACGAACCGCGCGGGCACGTCGGAGCCCGTCGCCGCGGTCGTCGCCGGAGCCGGGTCGGCGTCGCGTCCGCCACCGACGAACGGCCAGCCGTGCAGCGAGAACCAGATCGCCACGCCGGCGACGACGAGCTGCACGACGAGCGCGATGACCAGGACGCGGACGCCGAGGCGCCCGGGCGGTTCCGTGGGACCGGCGGGCACGGGCCGCAGAGCGTGCTCAGTCGTTTGCCGTCACCGCCTCGAGGAGGTCGGCGAACTTCCGCCTGGCGGCCTCGCGACGGGTCGGGACGTGCTCGGTGGGCACGCCGTCCGGGGGCGGTGCATAGCCGCGCAGGATCCGCCGCGCGACGCTCTCGCGGTGCACCTCGTCGGGGCCGTCGTAGAAGCGCGCTGCGCGTGCGTAGCGGTACATCGCCTCGAGCGGCATGTCGGTCGAGTACCCGAGCGACCCGTGGATCTGCAGCGCGCGGTCGATCACGTCGTGGAGCACCTGTGCGCCGTAGACCTTCACGAGCGAGACGTCCTGACGGGCCGCGGAGGACCCCTGCGTGTCCATCTTCCACGCCGCGTGGAGCGTCATCAGCCGCGCCGCCTGCATCTGCGCGGCCGAGTCGGCGATCCAGTTCTGGACGGTCTGCTTGTCGGCGAGCACCGACCCGAAGGCGTAGCGGTGGGTCGCGTACTCGCAGAGCATGTCGAAGGCGCGCTGCGAGACGCCGAGCCAGCGCATGCAGTGGTGGATGCGACCGGGGACGAGCCGGTGCTGGGCGATGAGGAAGCCGGCGCCCGCCTCGCCGAGCAGCGCCTCGGGACCCACGCGCACGTCCTCATAGAGGATCTCGGCGTGCCCGCCGAGCTTGCCGTAGCTCGGCTCTGGATGCTCCATCGTCGCGACGTCGCGCACGATCGTCACGCCCGGCGTGTCGACCGGGACGACGAACATCGACGCGCGCTGGTGCGGGCGCGCCTCGGGGTCGGTGACGGCCATGACGATCAGGAAGTCGGCGATCGAGCCGTTGCTCGAGAACCACTTGTGGCCGTTGATGACCCAGCCGTCGCCGTCGCGCTCGGCGCGCGTACGCAGCAGCGTCGGGTCCGAGCCGGCATTCGGCTCGGTCATCGAGAAGGCGGACTTCAGATCCCCGTTCAGCAGCGGGTGCAGCCAGCGCTCCTTCTGCTCGGGCGTTCCCGCGAGCGCGAGGATCTCGCTGTTGCCGGAGTCCGGCGCCTGGTTGCCGAACGCGCCGGGGGCGAACGGCGACGTCCCGAGGATCTCGTGCATGAGCCCGAGCTTCACCTGTCCGAAGCCCTGCCCGCCGAGCTCGGGATCCAGGTGCGCGGCCCACAACCCGCGCGCCTTGACCTGCTCCTGCAGGGGCTGGTAGAGCCGGTCGAGCTGATCCTGGGAGAGCTCGTCGTAGACCGTCTCGATCGGCCAGATCTCCTCACGGACGAAGGTTCGCATCCACTCGAGCTGCTGCTCGAACTCGGGGTCGGTCGAGAAGTCCCATGCCATCGCGCGAATCCTTTGGGTCGGCTGCCGGTCTGCGCCTGCCCGCGCATCTTCGCAGGACCGGGCCGGTACGCTCGCCGCTCGTGGAGCCCGTGACCCTCGAGCTGGACGTCCTGGCGGGCCGCTACGCCGTCGCCCGGCTGGACCCCGGCGCGTCGGCCCCGGGCTGGGCCGTTGAGGGGACGCTCTCGGCACTCGTACGGACAGCACACGAGCTGTCCGTCGTCTGCGCGGCCGACGCGGTGCCCGGCGACGTCCGGCGCGAGGGGCCGTTCGCCGCGCTCGCGGTGCGCGGGCCGCTCGACTTCGCGCTGACCGGAGTGCTGCACGCGCTCACCGATCCGCTCGCCCGCGCGCAGGTGTCGATCTTCGCGCTCTCGACGTTCGACACCGACCTGGTCCTCGTGCGTCAACCTGATCTCGAGCGCGCGAGCGCCGCGTTGCGCGCGGCCGGGCACGTTGTGCGCGGCTAGTGTCGTGAGTCGGAAGTTCGGATGCAGAATGCGGGATGCATCGGCGGTCGTGGGGTGTGACCCGTGATGCAGCCTGTGCCGGTGGCACAGGCACGTCGGCGGGTGCATCCCACTGGCGGCGAGGCGCCCGCAGACTGCGTGCGAACGAACGATTCACGACACTAGGCGTATCCGGGCCGCGCGACCGCGAGCTTCGCCCGGACCTCGGCGCGCAGCTCGCGAACGAGCTGCTCGAGGCGCTCGTCGTGCGCACCGGCACGGATCTCCGCGACGAGCGCGGCCGAGCGCTCGCGGGCCGCCGCGCGCGCGGGCTGCTCGAGCGCCGCCTCGCGGGCCGCGATCGCGACGCTGTTGGCGGCGATGCGTACGCCGAAGCGCTGCTCGGCCGGGACGACCCCGAGGACGTCGTCCATGAGGAACTGCGCGACCGCGGCCAGCAGCTCGGGCGCGTCCGGGCGATCCTGGATCACCGGTGCGGGCGGCGCCGCGTCGGCCGCGTCCTCCCCGGCGAGCATCGTCAGGAGGTCCCACTCGGGCTCGCAGGTGCGCCGCCCGATCGCCGCGCGCTCGAGCGACGGCGCGGCTCCGCTGAGGTGCAGATCCGCCTGGATCACGCAGATGACGCCCCAGCGCAGATTGCCGAACGCCTCCCACCAGCGCAGCTCCTGCGGAGCGACCTGCGGGCCGCCGGCCTCGCCGTAGGCGGCCAGGAGCTCGGCGCGCGTCCCGACGCCGAGCGCGGGATGCTCGTCGGCGCCGAACCGCCACGAGCGCACGCACATCCAGCCGAGGTCCTCGACCGGGTCGCCCGCGTGGCAGAGCTCCCAGTCGAGCACCCCGACGAGCCCGCCCTCGTCGACCATGAGGTTGCCCAGCCGCAGGTCGCCGTGGACGAGCCGCGCCGGCCGCGGGGCCGGCGCCGTGCGCCGCAGGAGCCGCAGGCCGACCTCGAGCGCCGGGTGCGGCTCGCCGAGCCGCACGAGCTCCGCGGCCAGCGCGTCGAGTGCCGCATGGGCGGGCGCTGCCGGTGCGTCGAGGCCCTCGACCGTCTCCGGCGCGATCGCGTGAATCGCCGCCGCGGCGCGCGCGACGTCCTCGACGAGCCGGGCGCGCGCAGTCGCGTAGCGCCCCTCGCGCAGCAGCCGCCGCGGGATCGCCTCGCCGGCCAGCCGCGCCATGACGAGCCCGGCGTCCCCCGCGATGAGCCACCCGGGCGCCGGCACCGGGACGCCCGCGGCATGGGCGGCGGCGAGCGCCGCGAACTCGCGCCGGCGGGCCGGCGCTTCGCGCGCGCCGGGCGGGTCCTCGCGCAGCACGAGCGCGTGATCGCCGCCCGGCGCGAGCACATCGAATCCCCAGAGCTCGCGCGAGGAGCCGCCCTGCAGGCGCACGAGTCCCTCGACCCGGGCCCCGGGGCCGTAGCGGGCCTCGGCCTCCCGCTGCAGCGCGGCCTCTTCCATTCCCGCGGACGATAGGTCACCGGTAGGGTGCGCGCATGGCGCAGGAGCATTTCGACCGGCTCACCGCGATCGACGCGTCGTTCCTCGTGCAGGAGGGACCGTCGTCCCACATGCACGTCGGCGCCGTCACGATCTTCGAGGGTCCGCCGCCGCCGTTCGGCGTGTTCCTGGACTCGATCCGCGAGCGCCTGCACCTCGTCCCGCGCTATCGCCAGAAGCTCAGCCACCCGCCGCTCGAGACGGGCCGGCCGGTGTGGATCGACGACCCGAGCTTCAACCTCGAGTACCACGTGCGACAGACCGCGCTCCCACGCCCGGGCACCGAGCAGCAGCTGCTGCGGCTCGCCTCGCGGATCTTCTCCCAGCAGCTCGACCGCTCGAAGCCGCTCTGGGAGATCTGGGTGATCGAGGGCCTCGAGGACGGCCGCTGGTCGCTCATCACGAAGACCCATCACGCGGTCATCGACGGGATCTCCGGTGTGGACCTCGCAACCGTCATGTTCGACCTGCAGCGCGAGCCCGCGCCGGTCCCCCACGCCGACGAGGCCTGGGAGCCCGCGCCGGAGCCGACGCCCGTCGAGCTCGTCGCCTCCGGCGCGATCGGCGCGGTCCGCACCGCGCTCGACGGCGCCCGCCGCGCGGCCGGCCTGTTCGTGCACCCGCAGGAGGTCGTGGCCGAGCTCCGCGAAGGGCTCGAGGGCGTCGGCGAGGTCGCGTGGGCCGGGCTCAACCCGGCGCCCGAGACGCCGCTGAACGTCGAGATCGGCCCGCACCGGCGCTACCGCGTCGTGCGCACCGACCTCGCGGAGTTCAAGCGCATCAAGGATGCGCTCGGCGGCACGGTGAACGACGTCGTGCTGACCGCCGTCAGCGGGGCGCTGCGCCAGTGGCTGCGCTCACGCGGCACCCGGACCGAGGGTCTCGAGCTGCGCGCGCTCGTGCCCGTCTCGATTCGCGGCAAGGACGAGCGCGGCACGCTCGGGAACCGCATCGCCGCGATGCGCGGCCCGCTTCCGGTCTACGTCGACGATCCGGTCGCACGGCTGCGCGTCGTGCGCCAGGCGATGGACGGGCTCAAGGAGTCCAAGCAGGCCGTCGGCGCCGAGGTGCTCGCCGGCGTGCAGAGCTTCGCCCCGCCGACGATCCTCGCCCAGGCCTCGCGGCTGAACTTCTCCACGCGCCTGTTCAACCTCATCGTGACGAACGTCCCGGGACCGCAGTTCCCGCTCTACGTCACGGGGCGGCGCCTGCTCGACGTCTTCCCGGTCGCGTTCCTGCCGAAGAACCACGCTCTGGCGATCGCGATCATGAGCTACGACGGCGAGCTGAACTTCGGCCTGCTCGGCGACTACGACGCGCTGCCGGACATCGACCGGATCGCCGACGGCCTCGAGGCCTCGATCGCCGAGCTCGGCGCGATCGCCACGGAGCGTGCCGCCAAGACCGCCGTGAACGGCGGGCGCGGCGAGACGCTGAAGGCCGCGCCGGACCCGGTCAGTACCCGAGCGCGAACTTCGCGTCCTCGCTCATCCGCTCCGGCGTCCAAGGAGGACTGAACGTCATCGCGGACGTCACCGACTCGACGCCGTCGAGCTCGGAGGCGAACTCCTCGATCTGCTGGGCGACCATCGGGCCGATCGGGCAGCCCGGTGAGGTGAGCGTGTACGTGACGTGCACGTCGCCCCCGCGGACCTCGATCCCGTAGATGAGCCCGAGCTCGACGAAGTCGAGGCCGAGCTCCGGATCGATGACGTTCGTGAGGGCGAGTTCCACGTCTTCGACGGTGGCCATGACGCGAGTGTAGGACCTCCGGCAGGGGTCCTTGCCGGATCGGCGGCACGCCATCCCGATGTGCGCTACGGTGCCGCGATCGTCGAACTCCGCGACAACCCCCCGGTCCTGCAGTGCAGCGGAGACGAGGACCGAACCACCCAGAGCCTGCGCCGTCCGGCACTCTCGCGCGCGCTCGCGCTCGAGCACGATCTCGTGGTCGACTTCTCCGGGTTGTCGTTCGCCGACGCCTCCCTGATGGTGGACCTCGCGATGGTCGCCCGGCGCCTGCGTCAGGCGGGCCGCGCGATGACGTTGCGCGGCGCTCAGCCGCACATCCGCACCCTGATCGAGCTCGTGGGGCTGAACCGTCTTCCCGGCGTGCTGCGTCGACGGCCCCGCGCCCGCCCGCGCCTGGTAGCGGACATCCGCAGGACGCGCTGCGTCCAGCGCGTACCCTGTGGGGAATGCCGCTACTCGTGCTGCTCCTCATCGTCGTCCCGATCATCGAGATCTGGGCGATCCTCCAGGTCGGCCACGTCATCGGCCCGTGGTGGACGATCGCGCTCCTGGTCGCCGACTCGCTGCTCGGCGCATGGCTCCTGCGCCACCAGGGCCGCCAGGCGTGGTGGCGCTTTCGCGACGCGCTGTCGGCCGGCCGGATCCCCGCGAACGAGACCGCCGACGGCGCGCTCGTCGTCGTCGGCGGGACGCTGCTGCTGACCCCGGGCTTCGTGACCGACATCGTCGGCTTCCTGCTCCTGATCGGACCGACGCGCCGGATCGTGCGCCGGTTCGCGATGAAGCGCGGCCTCACGATGGGCGCCGCCGCCTTCGGGCCGGCGGGCGTCTGGACCGTGCGCGGCGCGCAATGGGGCGGCGCCGGCGCGAAGGCCTACCGCGCCACGCGCACCCCCCGTTCCTACGACGTGGACGGCACGGCGAGCGACGCCGATGCATCGCCGCCGGCACTCGGGGGCCCGGGGTCCGGCATCCAGCGCCCGTGAGCGTCCCGCCCGACCTCGACGCGCCGCACGCGGCGCGCTCCGAGCAGTTCACCGACGCGATCACGCTCGCCTTCGGCGACGCACGGGCCGGCATCTACGGCACCGTCCGCCTCGGCCTCGCCGGCGGGCGCACGGCGAGCGGCCTGGTCGTCCTGTTCGCCGGCGGCGAGGTCGCCGCCGTGGCCGCCGAGGGCGGCGTCGCGGTCGAGGATGCGACCTCGTGGAGCTCGGTGCAGGCCGCCGGCCTCGACACCGAGACGGTCGAACCGCTGCGACGCTGGCGCCTGTCGTTCGCCGGCGAGGAGGGCAGCCTCGACCTCGAGCTCGAGGCGCTCGGCGCGCCGTGCGCGATCGACGAGCGGGACCCGGTCGCGCAGGCCGGCGGCATGCTCGGCTTCGAGCAGCCGGTGCGCGCACGCGGGACGGCGACGCTCGCGGGCCGCCACCACGCGCTCGACGCGCTCGGCCAGCGCGGACGATCGTGGGGCGATCCGGACTGGTCGTCCATCGAGCGCACGCGGACGCTTGGAGCCTGGTTCGAGCACCTGGGGATCGCGGTCTCGGCGATCGCTCCGTCCGGCGCCCCCGGGCATGGCGGCGAGGCGCTGAGCGCGACGCTGTTCGCTCCCGGCGAGGACGGCGCGCTGACCTGCGTGGCGGTCGCCGACCCGCGACTGTCCACGACGTTCGACGCCGACGGGCGCCAGCGCCGCGCCGCGCTCGAGCTCTGGCTCGACGAGGAGGGCCCGCCGCGCCGCGCCTCGGGCGAGGTCGTCTGCGGCACGACGCTCGACCTCGGGCGCCTGCGCCTGGACTGCGCGTTCGTCCAGTGGCGCATGGACGGGCGCACCGGGGTCGGGCGCTACGACGTCCTCTCGCGCGCCCGGGCATGATCCGCGCGGTGATCAGCGACTTCGGCGGCGTCCTGACGACGCCGCTGCACGAGGCCTTCGCCGCCGTCCAGGAGGAGTCGGGCATCCCGAGCGAGGCGATCGGCGCGGCGATGGTCACGGTGACCGCGCGCAACGGCGCCAACCCGCTGTGGGAGCTCGAGTGCGGCCGCATGACCGAATCGGACTTCATGGAGCTCCTCGGCGACCAGGTCACCCGCGACCTGGGACGCGAGGTGCACATGCACGAGTTCAGCGAACGCTGGTTCGCCGCGCTCGAGCCCAACGAGAAGATGCTCCGCTTCCTCGCCGAGCTGCGCACCGAGGGCCGGCGCCTGGCGCTGCTCACGAACAACGTCCGCGAGTGGGAGCCGCGCTGGCGCGCGATGCTGCCGGTCGACGAGCTGTTCGAGGTCGTGATCGACTCCGCCTTCGTCGGCATGCGCAAGCCCGACGCGGCGATCTACGAACTCGCGTGCGAGCGGCTCGGCGTGAGCGCGGCCGAGTGCGTGTTCATCGACGACGTCGAGGCGAACGCGGCCGCCGCCGCCGAGCTCGGCATGACCGGGGTGCGCTTCCGGGATGCGGAGCAGGCGATCGCGGAGGTTCGGGCCGCGCTGGTGGCGTGACGGCGCCGGGGCGCCGTCAGTTGTCGGAGCCGAGGCGGTCCCAGAGATAGAGCTCGAGGCACTCCTCGGCGAGTTCCATGCTGCGCTCGCGGCTGAGGTGCGGGAGCACCGTCTCGAGCGCCTGCTCCTCGGACACGCCGGCATCGAAGGCCTCCTCGCCGCGGAAGCCCGCCGCGATCTTCAGCGCCTCGCGGCGGTTCTCGCCGAGCGACCCGAAGACGCCGACGAGGAAGTCGCGGTTGGCGACCGGCTGCCCGACCTCGAGCGACGCGTGCCAGGCGGCGAGCATCGAAAGATCGTGCTCGTCGAGGTCCGCGATCGCCTTCGCGTAGTGCGCCTCGAGCTCGGCCTCGGGGATGTCGTCCACCCAGGCGCGGACGAGCTCGCCGAGCAGCTGGCGGCGTGCCTCGCGTCCGACGGATTCGGCGATGACGCGGATGGCGTCGTGGGGTTCGATGAAGCAGAGGGCCATGAACACGCTCCCGCGGCACGATGGGGCCGGCTGACAGGTCGCAACGTACGGGCCGGATCGGACGGCACGGGCGCGTGCGACCACGATTCCCGCAGGCCTTCCCGGGCCTCCCCGCAACGTGCGGGTTTCGATCACTCCAGGCCGAGCTCCGCGGCGGCGCCCGAGGACCCCGAGCCGCCGGACGAGGCGCTCTGGGTCACTGCCGACGGCGCGGGTGCGGCCGCCGCCGGCGCAACGTGGCCCGTGGCGCCCGAGGCGGGGGCGGAGCTCGCCGTCGTCGTCGTATTCGAGGCCTGCCGGGCGGCGCGCGCGCGGCGGTGCGCGGCCGCCCGGCGCGCACGCCGGCGCTCGCTCGCCAGGCGCTGCTCGACCTGCTCGGCCACGGTCAGCTCACGCTGGCTCCCGCGTGCCTCGCCGGCGCTCGTCGCGCGTCCCACGGGCGCCACCGCCGCGACGCGCGCCGCCGACCCGGGCCGGTCGGCGGCCCGCTCGACGACGACCGCGCCGCCGCCGGCGACCGCCGCGGAGGCCGCCGCGACCGCCGTCGCCTTCCCGGCCGACGCCGAGACGCCGTCGACCAGGATCTGAGCGCGGACGAACGAGGACGCCGCCCGCTCGCCGAGCCAGGTCGTCACCGTGTCGTAGACCTTCACGAAGAGGTGGCCCGCCGGCTCGGCGTGGTCGGCGGCGATCAGCACCGCGCCCGCCGGGAACACCACGCGCAGCGGCGCCGCGGAGCGCTGCAGCTCGCGCACCGCCGCCCGGCACGCCGGACAGCGCCGCAGGTGCGGACGCAGCTCGCGCAGCTCGGCGGTCGTCGCCTCGCCGTCGACGAGCGCGGAGAGCAGCGGCTCCCAGCGCCGGCACTCGGCGCCCGACTCGATCCCGGCGTACCGCTCGAGGAAGCTCCGGCGCCCTTCGTAGAGACAGCGATTGACTTTCGTGCGCGTCCACCCGGTCTGGCGCTGGATCTCCTCGTAGCTGTTCCCCTGGGCGCGCAGCCACAGTGCACGCGCCTCCTGCGGCTTGAGGCGTTCGAGCGCCTCGGCCGAGCGGGCCACGTGCTCGAAGCCGATCGCCTGCTCCTCGGGCGAAGCCGACGTGCGCGCCTCGAACGCGTCGAAGTCGAGCTCGCCGGTCGGCGAGGTCGCGCTGGCGCGCGCGCCGCACGGCCATCGCCTCGTGCTTGACGACGGTGCGCAGCCACGACGGCGCGCGCTCGGGGTCGAGCCGGTGGGCGTGGCGCAGGAAGATCTCGAGCGCGCGCTGGTAGGCGTCCTGGGCGTCGTCCGCGCACAGGCTGTGGCGGCGCGCCATGCGCAGGAGCGAGGCGGCGTGCAGGCGCAGCAGATCGGCGACGAGCCGTTCGAGCTCGTCACGGGTGAGCTCGCGGCGGCCCGCTGCCGGGTCCGCGAGGGCGGTGTCGTCCATGCCTCGCCGTGCGTCCTTCCCTGACCGATTCCGTTCGGCCTAGGACAAGAATGGCGCAACGCTGCCCCCGGGGTCGGACCCGAATTCCGCAAAATGCGGAGAAATCACGTCATTCGCCGCGGCTTCAGGCGAGCTGCGCGAGCGCCCGGTGATCCGCAGCAGCGCGGGCTCGCGACCTACAGCGCGGGCTCGGCGCTCGCCGCGGCGGCCGCCGGCAGCCCGAGCGCGGCGCGCACGAGCTCGCGCGCCGCGGCGTCCGGCGCGACCGCGACGCCGCCCGTGATCCGTGCCGCCTCGGGATCGTCCGTGCGCCGCGCCCAGTTCAGCAGGCCGAGATCGAACGCGGCGATCGGCACGGCGGCCGCCGTCGCGAGGTCCGCGGCGCGCCGCGCGACGAGCAGCGGGTCACCGATCCCGAAGACGCGCTTGGCCGCCACGACGGTCGGATCGCGTGAGTCCTCCATGAGGTGCAGTGCCGCGAGCCGCACGCCGGCGAGACCGAGCCCCCCGCATGCGAGCAGGTACTCGATACGCGCCGCACGGCTGAGGCCGGGGAGCGCGAGCCGCTCGAACGCGCGGTCGGCGCGCCGCTCGGGAGCCCACGCGAGCTCACCCGTGAGCGCCTGCGCCTGTGAGCCCGCGCGCGCCGCCCAGGCGCGGTAGGCCTCGACGGTCTGCGTGCCGCGGGCCCCGGTGTACGCACCGCGCGGACCGGTCTGTACGCCCAGCAGGTCCGGCAGCTCGCCGGTCGCCCACGGCACGCGAACGCGCGCGATCTCCGCGAACGCATCGTCCTCGCCTTCGAGCGGGCCGAGCAGCGCGATGAGGAACGCGAGCCACAGCGCCTCCTCCCCGTCGCCGGCCCGGGCGAGCCTCGCGGCCTCGCCGTAGAGCCCCGGTGCCGTGCGGCCGGCGGTGAGCGCCTCGAGGCGCGCGAGCGCGAACGCGAGCTCCTCGGCGAGGAGCTCGGCGTCGGCGCTCGCGTGCAGGCCGGGCACGAGCTCGCTCTGGAAGCCGTCGTCCTGCGCGCGTGACAGGCGCCGCACCCGCATGTCCCCGGACGTCGCCGGCCGGCGGCGCGTCGCGCCGCTGCGGCGCTGCGCCGCGGACGGGCGGGTCGCGCGGGACGGCGAGGACGAGTGCGCCGCACCGGCCTCTTGGGCGCGCCGTTTCTTCGTGCAGACCGGGCAGGCGCTCTCGAGGCGGTTGTGACGGCAGAAGGACGGCATCGACGCCGAGTCTAGGGACCGGCGGTGCGCGGGTCGCTCACGCCCCGCGCAGGCGCTCGAGCCCCGCGGCGAACGTCGTCGAGAGCAGCTCGACGGCATCCTCGATGCCGGACTCCCCCTCGCCGTCGAACACGCGGATGCCGACCTCGAAGCCCGCGCCGATCATCGCCGCGGCCATGAGGCGCGTGTCGTGCGCCGGGAGCACGCCGGTGGCGACGCCCGCTTCGAGATCGTCGCGCAGCTCCTCGGTCCCGGCGCCGACCGACGGCTCGTCGAACATCGCGCGAATCGTGCCCGCATTGCGCCGCAGCAGGCCGAGCGTCAGCGGGTCCTCGGCAAGGTAGGTGAAGTACGCGCGGTAGCCGCCGGCGACGAAGTCCTCGACCGTCGTCGCCTCGCGGCGCGCGGCGCGCACCCGCACGCGCGCCTCCTCGGCGGTCTCGTCGAGGATCTCGCGCAGGACCGACTCCTTGTCCGGGAAGTAGTTGTAGAACGTCCCGCTCGCCAGATCGGTGCGGCGCACGATGTCGCGTACGCTCGCGGCCCCGAACCCGATGTCGGCGAACACCTCGCGCGCGGCCGCGACGATCGCGGCGCGGTTGGCCGCCTTCGTGGCCTCGCGCTTGCCGGCCGGGACGCCCTCCTCGACGGGAACCTCACTCACGCCGTCGTCGCCTCGCGGGCGGCCTGCGCGGGCACGGGAAGCGCGAAGCCGCGCGCCTGTGCGCGCTCGGCTCCGCGGGCGCGCTCCTTGGCCAGGTCGTGGAGATAGTCGTCGAAGTCGACCTGGATCGTGTGGCGCTTGGAGGAGACGTAGCGCCGGCGCATCGCGGCCTGGTCCTCGGCGATCTCGCGCAGCAGCCGGTCGCGCGGCGGCAGCGCGTACTCGCCGCGCAGGTGGTCGGCGACCCACTGCCCCTGAGCCTCGGCGAGCGGCATCACCGCGCCGAGCGGCTGCAGGAGGCCGATGAAGAAGAGGTTCGGGACCTCCGGGTGGAAGACGCGCCGGTAGAGCTCGATGTGGTTGTCGGGCGCCGCGACGAACTCCTCGTCGAAGAACGGGAACGTGATCTTGTAGCCCGTGCAGTAGATGACGACGTCGACGGGCTCGCGCGTGCCGTCGGTGAACACGACGGCGTCCTGCTCGAGCCGCGCGATGTTCGGCTTGGGCACCACGGCGCCGTGCGTGATGCGGTCGAGGATGCGCCCGGAGATCGTCGGGTGCGCCTCGCCGAACTCGTGGTCGGGCTCGGGCAGGCCGAACTGCTGCGGCGTGCCGACGTAGGCCTTCATGAGCTTCGCGAAGACCTTCTGGCGCAGCTTGAACGGGATCCGCGGGTCGTTCTTGAGCTGATCGGTCGGCCGGCCGAAGACGTACTTCGGCACGATCCAGGCGCCGCGTCGCGCAGCCAGGAACACGCGGTCGGTGACGTACGAGGCCTCGACGGCGATGTCCATCGCGCTGTTGCCCATGCCGAGCACGACGACGGACTTGTCCTTGAGAAAGTCCGGCTCCATGTAGGCGTGGGCGTGCATCTGGACACCCTCGAACTCGCCGGACCCCGGGAACGCGGGCTCCGGCCAGCGCGGGTCCCAGTGGTGTCCGTTGGCGACCAGCAGCGCATCGAAGCGCTCGCGCTCGCCGCCCGCGAGCGTCAGCTCCCAGGTGCCGTCCTCGAGGCGCTCGGCGTGCTCGACGGTCGTCTCGAACCGGATGTGCTCGCGGATCGCGAAGTGGTCGACGTAGGCGTCGAAGTACGCGGCGATCTGCGCGTGGTTCGGGTAGTCCGGGTAGTCGCGCGGCATCGGGAAGTCCGAGTACTGCATGCGGTCACGCGAGGTGTTGATGTGCAGGTCGCGGTAGCACGCGGACATGCCGTTCGAGTTCTCGAAGACCCAATTGCCGCCGATGCGGTCGGAGGCCTCGAAGCAGACGGCGTCGAAGCCCTGATCGACGAGGTTCTTGAGGGCGGTGATGCCGGAGGAGCCGGCGCCGATGACGGCCACCCGCGGGAGCTGGTTGGACATGGTTCTCGCTTTGCCGGAGTCGAGGATGGGATCGGGAACCTAGCAAACCTGACGCATGCGTCATTTTCCGCCCCGCCGGCTCACGTGCGTTCACGAGATCGCCACGGGACCGTCACCGCTCGGCCACACCGCCCCGCGGGCGCGGGCCTACCGTCGCGGCCATGACCCGCATGCTCGCCACGACCGGCGCCGTGGTCGCCGCGGCGTTCCTCGCCGTCGCGCCCGTGGCCCTGCAGCAGATCCCGGCGCCGTAGGCCCGGCCTCAGCGGCCGGCGTCGCTCTCGCCGCCGGCGAGCACCGGCTCGGCCACGTCGAGCGTGCCGAGGTAGCGGTGCACCATGCGAGCGCACTGGCGGCCCTCGTTGATCGCCCAGACGATCAGCGATTGCCCGCGGCGGGCATCACCGGCGGCGAACACGCCCGGCGCCGAGGTCTCGTAGGTTCCCGCGCGCACGTTGCCGCGGGCGTCGAGCTCGACGCCGAGCTGGTCGACGATCCCCGCGCGCTCCGGATGCACGAACCCCATCGCGAGCAGCACGAGGTCCGCGCGCAGCTCGCGCTCGGTTCCGGGGATCGCGGCGAACGGCGGCGCCGCGTCGGCTTGGGCGATGTGCTGGGCCCGCACGCGCCCGTCCGCGCCCGAGAAGTGCGTCGTGACGACCGAGAAGTCCTGCTCGCCGCGCCCGATGTCGCGTGCCTCCTCCATCGCGTAGGAGAGGCGGAACTTCTGGGGCCACAGCGGCCACGGGGTGCGCTCGTCGGGGCGATGTTCGGGCGGTTCGGGGAGCAGCTCGAGCTGGGTCACCGAGAGCGCGCCCTCGCGGATCGCGTTGCCGACGCAGTCGGCGCCCGTGTCGCCGCCGCCGACGACGACGACGTGCTTGCCGGCCGCGGTGATCGCCGGGAGGTCAGGCGGATCGGTGGCGGGATCCGGGCCGAGCTGGCCGGCGACCCAGCGGTTGCGCACGTAGAGGTAGTCCATCGCCGGGTGGATCCCATCGAGCTCGCGGCCCGGGACCGGCAGGTCGCGAGGCACGCGCGAGCCGATCGTCAGGACGACCGCATCGAACTGCTCGCGCAGCTCGCCGGCGCTCACGTCGGTGCCGACGTCCACGCCGCAGCGCAGCTCGACGCCCTCGGCCACGAGCTGCTGCACGCGGCGCTCGACGATCCACTTCTCGATCTTGAAGTCCGGAACGCCGAAGCGCACGAGCCCGCCGGCCGCTTCGTCGCGTTCGAACAGCACGACGCGATGGCCCGCGCGACGCAGCTGCTGCGCGGCGGCCATCCCGGCCGGGCCCGAGCCGACGACCGCGACGCGGCAAGGGCTCTCGGTCGCCGGCGGCTGCGGCACGACCCAGCCGCTGTCCCATGCGTGGTTGATGATCGAGGCCTCGATCTGCTTGATCGTGACCGCGTCGCCCTCGCGGATCTCCAGGACGCAGGCCGCCTCGCACGGCGCGGGGCACAGGCGCCCGGTGAACTCCGGGAAGTTGTTCGTCGCGTGCAGCTGGACGATCGCCTCGCGCCAGTTGCCGCGGTAGACGAGGTCGTTCCAGTCCGGGATGAGGTTCCCGAGCGGGCAGCCGCTGTGGCAGAACGGCACACCGCACTCCATGCAGCGCCCGCCCTGCTCGGCGAGCTCCGCGTCGGGGCGCTGGATCATGAACTCGCGGTAGGGCTCGACCTCGACGCGCTCGAGCGGGTCCTTGTAGGGGATCCCGACGCGCTCGACCTTCAGGAAGCCTCCGAGCTCGCCCATCAGGGGGTGACCTCCGGCTCGGGCGCCTCCTCGGCGACGAAGCCCTCGCCGCCGGTCGAGACGGCGTCGGGCTCGGGCCCGCGGCCCGGCTGGTCGGCGGAGGCCTCGGCCTCCTGGCGCTCAAGCTCGGCCAGCACGCGCTTGTAGTCGGCCGGGAAGACCTTCACGAACCTCGGGGCGAGCGCGTCCCAGTCGTCGAGCACACGGCGCCCGAGCGTCGAGCCGGTGCGCTGCACGTGCTCGCCGATGAGGTCGCGGACCTCGATGACGTCCGCCTCGTCGAGCGGCTCGAGCTGGTCGAGCATCGTCGGGTTGGCCTTTCCGCGGAAGCGCTCGTGCTCGTCGAACACGAACGCCAGCCCGCCGCTCATGCCCGCCGCGAAGTTCCGGCCGGTCGGGCCCAGGACGACGACCCGGCCGCCGGTCATGTACTCGCAGCCGTGGTCGCCGACGCCCTCGACGACGGCGCTGGCACCCGAGTTGCGCACCGCGAAGCGCTCGCCCGCGATCCCGCGGAAGAACGCGCGCCCGCTGGTCGCGCCGTAGAGCACGGTGTTGCCGATGATCACGTTGTCCTCGGCGGCGTAGCTCACCCCGTCAGGTGGCATCACCGCGAGCACGCCGCCGGACAGGCCCTTGCCCGTGTAGTCGTTCGCGTCGCCGTGCAGCGTGAACGTCACGCCGGGCGCGAGCCATGCGCCGAAGCTCTGGCCGGCCGAGCCGCGGAACGTCACACGCACCGTGCTCTCCGGCAGGCCCTCGGCCCCGCGCTCGCCGGCGATCCGGCTCGAGAGCAGGCCGCCGACGCAGCGATTGACGTTGCGGATCGGCAGTTCGACGTCGATGCCCTCGCCGGTCTCGATCGCGTGCTCGGCCTCGCGGATGAGCTGCCAGTCGAGCGCGTCGTCGAGCACCGCCGGCGGAGGCTGCAGGCGCCGCAGCGGCGCGCCCGGCGGAAGCGCCGGGCGGTGCAGGACGTGCGTGAGGTCCACCCCACGCGCCTTCCAGTGCTCGATCGCCTGGTCGGCGACGAGCAGGTCGCTGCGGCCGATGAGCTCGTCGATCGTCCGGATGCCGAGCGCGGCCATGATCTCGCGCAGCTCCTCGGCGACGAAGAAGAAGAAGTTCACGACGTGCTCCGGCCTGCCCGCGAAGCGCGCGCGGAGCTCCGGATCCTGGGTGGCGATCCCGACCGGGCACGTATTGAGGTGGCAGGCGCGCATCATGATGCAGCCGGTCGCGATCAGCGGCGCGGTCGAGAAGCCGAACTCGTCGGCCCCGAGCATCGCGGCGATCGCCACGTCGCGGCCGGTCTTCATCTGCCCGTCGGTCTGCACGACGATCCGCGAGCGCAGGTCGTTCTTCAGCAGCGTCTGCTGCGTCTCCGCAAGGCCGATCTCCCACGGCACGCCGGCCGACTGGATCGAGCTCAGCGGCGAGGCGCCGGTGCCGCCGTCGTGGCCGGAGATCAGGACGTGGTCGGCGTTCGCCTTGGCGACGCCCGCGGCGACCGTGCCGACGCCGACCTCGGAGACGAGCTTCACGGACACCTGGGCGCGCGGGTTCGCGCAGCGCAGGTCGTAGATCAGCTGCTTGAGGTCCTCGATCGAGTAGATGTCGTGGTGCGGCGGAGGTGAGATCAGCCCGACGCCCGGCGTCGTGTGCCGCACCCAGCCGATGTACTTGTCGACCTTGTGGCCCGGCAGCTGGCCGCCCTCCCCGGGCTTGGCGCCCTGGGCCATCTTGATCTGCAGTTGGTCGGCGTTCACGAGGTAGTGGATCGTCACGCCGAAGCGGCCCGAGGCCACCTGCTTGATCGCCGAGCGGCGCAGGTCGCCGTTCGGGTCGCGCGTGAAGCGCCGCGGGTCCTCACCGCCCTCGCCCGTGTTCGAGCGCCCGCCGAGCCGGTTCATCGCGATCGCGAGCGTCTCGTGGGACTCCGTCGAGATCGATCCGAGCGACATCGCGCCGGTCGCGAAGCGCTTGACGATCTCCCGGGCCGGCTCGATCTCCTCGAGCGGCAGCGGGTCCTGGTCGTCGCGGAAGGTCAGCAGCCCGCGCAGCGTCGCGCGGCGCGCCGCGTCGTCGTTGACGAGCGCCGCGTACTCGCGGTACTTGCTGCGCGCATCGCCGTTCCCGCTCTCGATCCGCACCGCGTGCTGGAGCAGCGCGATCGTCTCGGGGTTCCACATGTGGTGCTCGCCGTCGCGGCGCCAGGCATAGACGCCGCCGACCGGCAGCAGGCCGTCCGGGTTCGCGTCCCAGTCGCCCCAGGCGCGCGCGTGACGGTCGAGCGCCTCCTGGGCGAGCACGTCGATCCCGACGCCGCCGATGCGCGAGGCGGTCCCGGTGAAGTGGCGGTCCACGAGGTCGCGCTCGAGGCCGACGGCCTCGAAGATCTGCGCGCCGCAGTAGGACTGGACCGTCGAGATCCCCATCTTCGAGATCGTCTTGAGGAGGCCCTTGCCGATCGCCTTGACGACATGGCGCTCGGCCTCGTCGACGTCGTCGACGCCGGGCACACGACCCTCGGCGACGAGCTCGCCGACCCCGTCGAACAGCAGGTACGGGTTGATCGCGCTGGCGCCGTAGCCGAGCAGCGCGGCGAAGTGATGGATCTCGCGCGGCTCACCCGACTCGAGCACGAGGCCGGCCCGCAGGCGGTTGCCCAGGCGCACGAGATGGTGGTGGATCGCACCGACGGCCAGCAGCGCGGGGATCGCGGCGCGTCCGGGACCCACGCGGCGGTCCGAGAGGATCACGATGTTCACGCCGGCGGTGATCGCGTCGTGCGCCTCGTCGCAGGCGTTCGCGAGCCGCTTCGACATGCCCTCGGGGCCCTCCTCGGCGGGCCACGTGATGTCGATCGTGTGCGCCTTGAAGACTGCGCCGGAGAGGTGCCGCAGCGTCTCGAGCTCCTGGTTGCGCAGGATCGGCTGGTCCATGACGAGCTGGTGGGCGTGCTCGGGCGTCTCGTCGAGGAGGTTGCGCTCCGTCCCGACGCCGCTCGCGAGCGACATGACGATCGACTCGCGGATCGGGTCGATCGGCGGATTCGTGACCTGCGCGAACAGCTGCTTGAAGTACGAGTAGAGCGGCGGCCGCTGGTCGGAGAGCACCGCGAGCGCGGCGTCGTTGCCCATCGACCCGATCGGCTCCTCGCCCGTGCGCGCCATCGGGGCCATCAGGACCTTCAGGTCCTCCTGGGAGTAGCCGAACGCGAGCTGGCGCAGACGCGTCGGCAGGACGCCGGTCATCGTCACGTGCGCGGGCTCGAGATCGTCGAAGCGCACGGTGTTGCGGGCGACCCACTCGGCGTACGGCTGCTGTGTGGAGACCGCGCGCTTGACCTCCTCGTCCTCGACGATGCGGCCCTGCTCGAGGTCCACGAGGAAGATCTTCCCCGGCTGCAGGCGACCCAGGCGGCGGACGTTCGCGGGGTCGATGCCGAGCATCCCGGCCTCGGAGCCCAGCACGACGAGCCCGTCCTGCGTCTCGACCCAGCGTCCCGGGCGCAGGCCGTTGCGATCGAGCGTCGCGCCGACGATCGTGCCGTTCGTGAAGCAGACCCCGGCCGGCCCGTCCCAGGGCTCCATCAGGCACGAGTGGAAGGCGTAGAAGCCCTTGAGCTCGTCCGAGAGGTCCTCGCGGTCGCGGTAGGCCTCGGGGATCATCATCATGATCGCGTGCGGGAGCGAACGCCCGGCGAGCATCAGCAGCTCGAGGACGTTGTCGAACGTCGCCGAGTCCGAGCCGCCGGGTCGCACGATCGGCATGATCTTCTGCAGGTCGCGCCCGAAGAGCTCGCTGGCGAGCTGGCTCTCGCGGGCGCGCATCCAGTTGACGTTGCCCATCAGCGTGTTGATCTCGCCGTTGTGGGCGATCACCCGGAACGGGTGCGCGAGCTCCCAGCTCGGGAACGTGTTCGTCGAGAAGCGCGAGTGCACGAGCGCCAGTGCCGAGGCGAAGCGCTCATCCTTCAGGTCGCGGAAGAACCCCGTGACCTGGTGCGAGATGAGCATCCCCTTGTAGACGACGGTCCGCGAGGAGAAGCTCGGCGCGTAGAAGTCCGGCCCGGCGGCGAGCTCGACGATCCGCCGGATGACGTAGAGCTTGCGCTCGAAGGCGTCCTGGTCCTCCTCGAATCCCGGCCCCGCGCCGATGAACAGCTGGCGCATGTGCGGGCGCGAGCGGTTCGCGGTCTCGCCGACGAACGTCTCGTCGACCGGCACCTCGCGCCAGCCCAGCACGCGCTGACCCTCGACGCGCACGTTGAGCTCCAGCAGCTGCTCGATCTTGCGCCGCAGCGCGGCGTCGCGCGGCAGGAAGCAGACGCCGACGCCGTAGCGGCCGGGCTCGGGCAGCTCGAAGTCCACGACGCCCCGGAAGAACGCGTCGGGGAGCTGGACGAGGATCCCGGCGCCGTCGCCGGTGCGCACGTCGGCGCCCTCGGCCCCGCGGTGCTCGAGGTTGTCGAGCGCCTCGAGCGCTCGCACGATGACCTCGTGCGAGGGCACGTTGTCCAGGCGCGCGACCATCGCGACGCCGCAGGCATCGTGTTCGAACCGTGGGTCGTAGAGACCGTCGGCCTTGGGCGGCTTGAGCATCGTCATGGAAGAGTCCCCGGTGGGCGGCGCTGTGGGGCGACCCTGTGAGGCGGAGCCGGGCATTCTACCCGGCCCGGGAGCAGACGGAAGGCTCGCGCGAGCCCCCCGGCCGGACCTTGGCGCTCGCTGCGCGAATCAGGACTTGCGGGCGCGTTTCGCGGCGGGCTTCTTCGCCGCCGGAGCCCGCTTGGCGGCAGGTTTCCTCGCCGCCGCAGCCCGCTTCGCCGCGGACTTCTCGGCGGCCGTCCCACGGGCCGGCGCGGCCGGCTCCTCGGCGCGCACGGCGTCGAGGCTCGCCTTGAGGGCAGCCATCAGATCCGGGACCGGAGCGGGCGCGGCCTCGGCCGGCGCGGGCACCTCGACCTGCTCGCCCGCAGCCTTGCGCTCGACGAGGTCGAGCACCCGGGCGCGATAGGTGTCCTCGTAGCGCGACGGGTCCCAGTCGGCGGCCAGCGACCCGATGAGCTGCGCGGCGATCTCGAGCTCGCGCGGGCTCGTCGTGACCTCGGCGGCACCCTCGAGCTCGTCGAGCGTTCCGGGGTCCACGACCTCGTCGGCGAACAGCATCGTCGTGAGCTCCAGCGCGTCCCCCGTCGGCCGCAGCGCGACGAGGTACTCCTTCGTGCGCAGCACGACACGCGCCACGCCGACCTTCCCGGTCTCGCGCATCGCCTCGAGCAGCAGCCGGTAGGGCTTGGCCCCGCCGGTCGCCGGAGCGACGTAGTACGTCGTGTCGAACATGATCGGGTCGATCGTCGCGCCGTCGACGAAGTCCTCGATCTCGATCGTCCGCGTGCGCTGCGGGTCGAGCGCGTCGAGCTCGTCCTGGGTGACCACGACGTAGCGGTCGGGCGTCACCTCGTACCCCTTGACGATCCGCTCGTACGGCACCTCGTCACCCGAGCGGCTGTTCACGCGCTTCTGCTGGATCCGCGCGTTGTCCTCCCGGTCGAGCTGGTTGAAGCGCACGGTCCTGCGCTGCACGGCGGGGTAGAGCTTCACGGGGATCGTCACGAGGCCGAACGTGAGCGTCCCGGTCCAGATCGCGCGGGCCATGCCCGGAAGCATGCCCGATCTGCGGCTTTTCCGAACGGCACGCAAGCGTTGTTGCCGGATGCCCCCCGGCGACGGCTACCGATCGTCGTCGCGCGAGGCGAGGATCCGCCGGCGCCGCAGGAGCGGAGCGCCGAACCAGAGGCTCGCGAACGCGATCGCGGCGGCGACGACGACGATCCGCGCGGTCGTGCTCCCGTAGAGCAGGTCGGTCACGAGCCCGAGCGCCGAGGTCATCGCCACGGCGAGCGCGATGAGGCCGGCGATCGCCATGCGGTTGCCCGAGCGGATGATGTACTCGCGCTGGCCGAGGTGGAACAGCAGGCGGTGGTGTGCCGCCTCGGACGTGAAGCACGCAGTCGCGAGCGCCGAGGCGATCAGTGCGATCCAGTAGAGGCTCTTCTCGGGCCCCGTGATGTCGTGGAACGCCGCCTGGAATGGGACGATCAGGAGGAAGGCGAACAACACCTGGACCCCCGGCATGGCGACGCGCACCTCATTGAGCAACTCGAGCATCTGGCGCTGCGTGCGCTGGGCCTCGCCCTCCTCGGAGGGCCCTGCCGGTGAGCGCCGCTGGTCCTGGCCGTTCGTCATCGGCCGATCATCCCCTACGGGGCGACCGTCGTGAAGGCGCGGTTCGCGGTGCTGCGCGCCGGGTTCGAGCGCCGCGTTGCCCCGACGGCCCCCTGGCGGGCGCTCGAGCGCTTCTTCGAGCACGAGATGACCGACCGCGCAGGGACGCTGAGCTACTACGCGATGCTGTCGGTGTTCCCGGGCATGCTCGTCGCGATCTCGCTGATCGGGGTGTTCGGCGGCGACGACCTCGTGCAGTCCGTCGTGGACCTCGCGCGCGAGCGCGGTGCCGCGCAGTCGACGCTCGGAGTCGTCGAGACCGCCGCGCGGCGCGCCACCGCGCTCTCCGGCGGTGCGCTGAGCGTCACGCTCGTCGTCTCGATCGCGGTCGCACTCAACGCCGCATCGGGCATCTTCAACGCCGCCGGCCGGGCGGTGAACGTCGCGCACGGGACCGAGGAGCAGCGCGGCTACGTGCGCCGGCGCCTGATCGTCTACGCGCTCACCGCGCTCGTGCTGCTGCTGCTGTTCGTCGCGCTCGTGCTGATGGTCATCGGGGGACGACTGGCGACAGGACATCGTGGACCTGCTCGGGCTCGGCGTCGACGTCACCGGCGCATGGAACCTCGTCCGCTGGCCGGGTGCGCTCGCGCTGGCGACGGTCGCCGTCGGCATCGTGCTGCGCTTCGCCCCGGCGGAGGCCGCGCGGCGCCGGCACCTCGTCACGGCCGGCGCGCTGACGACCGTCGGGCTGTGGGTCGTCGCCTCGCTCGCATTCTCGTACTACGTCACGAACTTCTCGCACTACGGTGCGCTCTACGGGGCGTTCTCGACCGCGGTCATCCTGCTCCTGTGGCTGTACCTGCTCGCGCTCGCGTTCCTCTACGGAGCCGAGCTCGACGGCGAGCTGCGGCGCCGGCGCGCGGCCGGCCGGGCCGCTGCCGACTCGCAGACCTCCGCCTAGGGTTCGGGGCCGGGACGGGGTGCGGCGGTGCGCTCGTCGGGCCACGAGCACAGGCCGCCGCGGCCCGGGCACTCGGCACACAGCCCCGCCCAGGGCGCGTCGGTGACCGGAAAGCGCGCCTCGCGCAGCCCGGCGGCCGCCGCGCGCAGCTCGGTGGCGAGCGCGGGCGCCTCGGCCGCGCCGAACGCGACGCTCACCGGCTCGCCCGGCCGCTCGAGAAACGCGTGCACGACCTCGACGCGACGTCGCGCCGTCGCGCAGCGCCGCCAGCGCGTAGGCCAGGCGCTGCAGCCGGTAGTCGGCCTCGACGTGGGCGGCGAGATCGGCGTCGGGACCCATGCGGTCGGTCTTCCAGTCCACGACGAGCGCGGCGCCCGAAGCCTCGCGGGCGAGCACGTCGATCGAGCCGATCAGCATCGGCGCGTCCGCCGCGCCCGGCTCGAGCGCGAGCGCGAACGCCACCTCGCGCCCGAGTCGCTGAGCGCCCGCGAGCCGCGCCCGCAGCGGCCCGCCGAGCGCCGCGCCGACGAGCGCCTGCTGGTCGGCCACCTGGGCGTCGTCGAGCTCGGCTCCGCAGGCGGCTGCGACGCCGGCGACCTGTGCGGGCTCCGGCACCGCAGCGGCCGGCCCGAAGTCCTGGCCCTCCAGCAGGACGTGGGCGATCGTGCCGCGCAGGCGGGCGTCGGCGCCGAGCCGCGGCGGAATCACCTCGTCCAGGTCCCAGGTGTCGCGCGCCGGGAGGCGCAGCACGCGCCGCAGATACCAGCGGTACGGACAGGCGGCGTAGTCGGAGAGCGCCGAGTAGCTCACCGTCGCGGGAGCCGGCGGCGCGAGCGGCGCCGCCGCGGCCTCCGGCGCCGGGACCGGTCCCGGCGCGGGACCGCCGGCACCCGGCGCCGGGACGCCTGCGGCATCGAGCACGAGCACCGCGCCGAGCGTGCGCGGAGCGTTCACCGCGACCTGCAGGCGGGCCCGGAACGGCGGGCGCTCGATGACGAGGTCCTCGCGCACGAGCGCGCCGAGGCGCTCGAGCGCCGCGCCGCGCAGGAGCCGCGGCAGCATCCAGCGCAGGGCCGGCACCTGCTTGCCGTCGACGTCCCAGCCGGACGGCTCGAGGTCCGCGGTCCCCGACAGGATCAGGCGGCGCTGGGCGCGGGTGACGGCGACGTGGATGACCCGCCGCTCCTCGGCGCGGTCACGGCGCATGCGTTCGCCCTTCAGGCGCTCGTAGTCGAACGCGCTGATCTTGTGGCGGTCGATGGTCGTCAGGCGCAGCCCGGCGGCGCCACCGTCGACGAGGACGCGCGGCGCGCGGCCGGCTGGCTCGTGCCCGAGGTCCGCGACGATCACGACCGGGAACTCGAGGCCCTTGGCGGCGTGGATCGTCATGAGGCGCACGGCGGGATCGGCGCCGATGTCGACGGGTGCGTCCGGACGTCGGTGCGCGGGCCTCGAGCTCGGCCGCGGCGTGGTCGACGAACGCGCGCAGGTCCGCCCCGGGCCCGCCTCGAACTCGTGGGCGAGGCGCACGAGCTTGCGGACGTTCGCCAGGCGCCGGGCGCCACCGGGCCGCTCGAGCGCGGTCACGTCGTAGGCGCTCTCGCGCACGACGCGCCGCAGCAGCTCACCCGGCCCCGCCCAGGCGGCGGCGGCGCGTTCGCGGTCGAGCAGCGCCGCGTAGCCGCGCAACCGCTCGATCTCGGCGGGCTCGATCGCCGCGAGCAGGCCGTCGGGTGCCCCCGCGACCGCGCGCTCCATGGCGCCCCAGGCGCGCGACCCGGCGTCGCCGGCTCGACGTGCACGGTCGCGCTCCATCGCCAGCAGCGCGAGCGTGTCCCGCCCCACCCCGGCGAACGCGACCAGCGCGGCGAACAGCGCCTCCTCGTCCTCGGGGTTCGCGAGCACGCGCAGGTGCGCGATCAGGTCGAGGACCTCGAGGCGCCCCCACCAGCCGCGGCCCTGGGCGGCGACGGCGGCGAGCCCGGTGCGCTCGATCGCGCGCTCGAGCACGGGCAGGTTCGACCCGGCGCGTACGAGCACGACGATCTCGGCGGGCGTCGCGGCTCCGCCGTCGACGAGCTCGCGGACGCGCTGGGCGACGAGCAGCGCCTCGGCGGCGATCTCCGGCCGGGTCCCCGCGGGCAGGCCCGCGACGACGCGTTCGAGCAGCTCCGGGTCCGCCGCGCGCCAGCCCGGGATGTCGGTCAGCAGGAGCTCGACGCAGGGGCCGGCGGTCGCGGATGCGGATGCGGTGAGCCCGGCCACGAGCGGGACGTACTCGGCGTCCTCGTGCACGTCCCCGAGCGCGGCGTTCACGAGGTCGAGGATCGCGGGCTCCGAGCGGAAGTTCGCGGCGAGGGTCCCGGCCGCGTCCCGCGCCTCGTGCCGGCGCAGCTGCCGCTGGAAGACCTCGACGTCGGCGTGCCGGAAGCCGTAGATCGACTGGAGCGCGTCGCCGACGAGGAACACGTCGCCGATGCCGAGCGCGTCGAGCAGCTCGAGCTGGAGCTGGTTCGTGTCCTGGAACTCGTCGACCATGACGCGCCGCAGCCGCGCGCGGTAGGCCGCCGCCA
This sequence comes from uncultured Actinomycetes bacterium, assembly GCA_963787935.1. Classification (GTDB taxonomy): domain Bacteria; phylum Actinomycetota; class Thermoleophilia; order Solirubrobacterales; family Solirubrobacteraceae; genus F1-60-MAGs163. Next base: position 360,722 of record CAWBEV010000005.1, read on the forward strand.
CGGCGGGCTGGGCGAGCAGCAGGTCGCGCGTGTGCAGCGCGAGGTCGGTGAAGTCCAGGGCGTGGCGCGCACCCTTGGCGCGCCCGACGGCCGCGTCGAACGCCTCGAGCAGCCGTGCGACGAGCTGCAGCCGCGGCCGCGCGTGCTCGTCGTCGAGCGCCTGCGCGTATGCGTCGAACGCGACGCGGCAGTCGTCGAAGACGACGGTCTTCAGCGCGCCGGCGGTTCGCTGCGGGCGCCAGCACTTGAGCGTCGCCGCGCCGGGCCGCGCGCCGCTCCCGAGCTGCGCCAGGGCGTCCTCGAGCCCGGCGCGGGCGCGTGCCACGGCCTTGCCGGGCGGCGGGCCGTCGCCGAGCTCGCCGAGCGCCGCGCCGACGGCCTCCCGGAGCGCGCGCTCGGCGGCGTCGACATCGGGTGGCGCCGGGATCGGGATGCGCGGATGCTCGTGCCCGGCACTGCGCAGGCTCTCGAAGATCTGGCGCACGGCGTCGAACAGCCCGTCGTACCCCAGGGCGGCGAGCAGCTCGAGCGCACCCGCGGGCGGCGTCGGATCGCCGAGCCAGCCGTCGAGCGCCTCGGCGAACGCCTGCTCGTGCACCTCGCGCGCCGCGGGCGGCTCGAGCACGCTGAATCCCGGATCGAGCCCGGCGGCGACGGCGTTCGCGCGCAGGACGCGCGCACAGAAGCCGTCGATCGTGGAGATCCACGCCTGCTCGACGTCGCGTGCCTCGGCGCGGTGACCGAGCTCCAGGAACCGCGAGCGGACGCGGGCGCGCAGCTCGCCGGCGGCCTTGCGCGTGAACGTGATCGCGAGGATGTCCGCGCAGCGGATCGGCTGCTCGTCATCGCGCGTGTCGAGCACGTCGCGCACGAACCGCTCGACGAGCACCATCGTCTTGCCCGCGCCCGCGTTCGCGCGGATCAGCAGCCGCCCGTCGCGGCACAGCGCCGCGCGCGCCTGCTCATCGGTCAGCGGCCCATGCGGGCCGAGCGGCCGGCCGTCGGCGTCGTGGAGGCCGATCGTCACGTGGCGCACCGGCAGATCGACGGGTGCGCGCAGCCCGAGCCGTCCCAGCCGCAGCGGTCCGGGCGCGGCTCGAGCCGGCCGCTGCGAATGTCCGCGACGACCTCGCACGCCCGCTGCGCCACGGCGTCGAGCAGCGCCGTGCGCTCGTCCTCGCTGATGCGGTCCACCTGCGGCACGTCGCCGCGGGTCGCGTCGGCGCCGGTCAGCAGGAAGCCGCGCGCCGCCATCTTGTCGGGCTCCGCACCGAGCGGCTGGTAGAGCGCGCCCACGACGCGAGCCGGCTGCGCCAGCTGCTCGTACGCGCGGGCGTAGAGCGCCGCCTGGAGCAGCCCGTCCTCGAGCCAGGTTCCCGACGGCTTCTGCGGCCGCCGGCCCTTGTAGTCGACGATGATCGCCGCGCCCGTCCGCGGGTCGCGGTCCACGCGGTCGATGCGACCGCGGATCGCAATGCCGCCGATGTCGACCGCCTCCGGCCCGTCGCCGAGCCCGAACTCGACCTCGAAGTCCTGCGGTGTGAACGCCGATCCGGCGCCGGACGCGTGCCGCAGATACCGGGCGAGGTCCGCCTCGAGACGTCCGCGCTCGGCGAGCCGGCGGCGCTCGTCCGGTGAGATCGGCCGCTCGGCCTCGGCGGCCGCCACATGCACGCGCATCCGCGCGATCGCGTGCTCGAGACTCGTGGCGTCGAGCGTGCGGCCCTCGGCCGCGAGCTCGCGGAAGGTGCGCTCGAGCGCCGTGTGGGCGACCGCACCGCGCCCGAGCGGCTCGGCGTCCGGCTCGATCGCCCCGGGCCGCAGCAGGCGCTCGACGAACCAGCGCACCGGGCAGCTCGCGTACGTCTCGAGCTCGGTCGCCGACCACGCCGGTCGCGCCCCGAGCACGTCCAGGACGGCACGGCTCGACAGGGGCTCGCCGCCGGGCGTCGCGGAGGCCGTGCGGCCGCGGCGCTCGCCCTCGGCCGCCGCCGCATCGAGCGTCCGCTGGTGGGGCCCGAGGTCGGCATCGGGGTCCCAGCGCACCGCGCCGAGGCGGCGGTCGCGCGGCACCGGCGCCGGGGCGAGGACGTCGAGGACGTCGTCGACGAACGGTGAGCGCACGATCGGCTCGCCGTCCTCGTCGGCGCGGTGCCAGGACAGGACGAGCAGGTCGGTCGGGCGCGAGACCGCGTTGTAGAGGAGGTAGCGCTCGCCGTCGAGGCGGTCCTCGTGGCGCCCCAGCGCGAGCGGCGCGAGCTCCCGCTCGGCGAGCAGCACGTCGATCTCGCGGCGCTCGGCATCACCCAGGAACGGCTCGCCGTCGCCGGGCTTGGGGAACACGCCCTCCTGCAGGCGGCACAGGAAGAGCGCCCGCACACGCCGGGCGCGCAGCGCCAGCGGGTCGGCGACGGTGACGGCCCCGGCCCGCGGCGGCGCCCCCACGGGGGCCTCGACGGTCGCCAGCAGGTCGTGGAGCTCGGCGGCGGCGGGCGCGAGCCGGCGATCGGCCCGCCCGATCCGGCGCAGGTCCTCGAGCGTCGCAACGATGCGGCCGACGGCGCGCGCGTCGGCGGCCGCATCGGCACCGAGCAGCGGGGCGCTCCCGGCGCCGCCGGATCGGTGCGGCGCGGCGAGCAGCCGTGGCGCCTCGCGCGCCAGCGCCTCGTACAGCCGCACGGGGCCGTGGTCGTCGGCCGCGCGCAGGCGTTCGATGGCATCGAGCGGGAATCCGCCGAGCTCGGCCCACAGCACGAGCGCCGGCTCGAGCGCGCGGACGCCGTCCCGGCGGGCCCGCGCCTCGAGCCGGTCGGCGAGCGCCCCGACGCGCAGGACGCCGGGCGTGCGCAGCCAGACGAGCAGGTCGCGCAGTCCGCCCCCGAGCAGCGCGGCGCGCAGGAGCGCGAGCAGGCCGCGACCGAGCGTCGTCTGCCCGACCGGCACCCAGCGCTCGAGCGCCAGCGGGACCCCGGCCTCGGCGAAGACGCTCTCGACGAGCGGCGCCGCGCGTCGCACGTCGCGCATCGCGACCGCGATCTGGTCGAGCGGCGTTCCCTCGTCGGCGAGCCGCCGGATGCGCTCGGCGACGAGCTCGAGCTCGGCTCGCGGGCCGCCGCCCGCGAGCAGCTCGACGGCCTCGCCGGGAGCCCCCGAGACGGCGTCGGCTTCGAACAGGCCGCGCTCGATCGCATGCAGCGCATCGGCCGACTCGGGGCGGTAGTGCGCGCGGCTTGCGGCGAGCTCGACGACGCTGCCGCCCGTCGTCTGCGCGAGCTCGGCCAGCATCGCGCGGGTGCGCTGGCGCCCCGCGAACGCCGTCCGCGGCTCGAACGGCAGCGAGACCGTGACGGGGGCGCCGACGTGGTCGGCGAGCGTGCGGACGGCGTCGAGCTGGATCGCGGTCAGGTCGTCGAACCCGTAGAGGAAGACCGGCGTGCCGCCCCACAGCCGCGGGGCGGCACGCAGGGCGTCGAGCACCCTCCAGGCGTGGCCGGGCTCGTCGGGACGACCGAGCGCGTCGCGACGGCGCGCATACTCGCCGTAGAGCGCCGCGACGTCGTGGGCGAACCCCGCGCGCCCCGAGCGCCGGCCCCAGATCGCGAGGGCGCGGGCGACGGTGTCGGGATCGCGCCGCGCGGTGCCGAACTCAGCGCACAGCCGTGCGAGGGCCGGGGCGAACCCGGGCGTGCGCGCCGCGGGCGCGAGCTCCTGGAGCACCCCGCGATCGGCGAGGCCGTCGGCCGCCGCCCGGGCCACGCGCTCGGCGGCGACAGCGCTCAGCGGGCGCTCGCCGACACCGGCGCGGCGGGCGAGCTCCGCGAGCAGCCCGCCGAAGCGCTCGACCGCGATTCCGAGCGCAACCGCGTCACCGGCGAGCTCGCGCCGGAAGGCGTCCGCATCGGCGATGTTCGGCACCACGAGGATCGGAGCGCGACCGGCGTCGGCCGCGACGCGCACCGCGGCGAGGACGTGGCCGGCCTTCTCGGCGTTGGCGGGGCCGGTGACGAGCTCCAGCGGCATGCGACCCCTAGGGTCGCGCACCGCGCGGCGGATCTGACGCCGGCCGCGCGCCGCTCACGCGGCGTCGGCGGTGGACGCAGCCGACGCCGCGGCCGCGTCCTTCTCGGTCTCGTCGGCGGCGGGCGCCTTCGCGCCCTCCTTCGCCCACGCCTCGTCGAACTCGACGCGCCACTTCCCCTCCGGGGACTGCTCGAGCGCGAGCGTCGCGCGGAACGAGCGCCCGCTGCGTCCGCGGAAGCCGGTGACCTGCTTGGCGGTCCGGCCGCTCGCGATGAGCTCCCGCGCGACCGCCGGAGGAAGCTGCTTGCCCGCCTTCGACTTCCAGATCACGAAGCCGCAGCCGGGATCCTCGCGCGACCAGCACGAATACCCCTTGCGGTTCTCGACGATGTCCTGCCCGCAGACCGGGCACGGACCGAGATTGGCGCGCGGGATCCGCACGTCCTTGAGCGTCGTGTCGAGCTGCCCGACGAGCTCGCCGGCGAACTTCGCGATGCCCGTCATGAACGCCTTGCGGGTCTCGTCGCCCTCCTCGATCTGCTCGAGGCGCTTCTCCCACTCGCCGGTGAGGTCCGGCTGGGTCAGCGGGTGGTTGTCGAGCAGGCGGATGACGTTCATGCCCTTCTCGGTCGGCACGAGCGCGCGAGCGTCGCGCTCGACGTAGCCGACGTCGATGAGCCGTTCGATGATCGCCGCACGCGTGGCCGGGGTCCCGATGCCGGATTCGGTCATCGCCTCGCGCAGCTCGTCGTCATCGACGAGCTTGCCGGCGGTCTCCATCGCACCGAGGAGCGATGCGTCGGAGTAGCGCCGCGGCGGCTTCGTCTGCTTCTCGAGCTGCTCCACCTCGACGTGTCTCGACGTGCTCGCCCTGCAGGAGCTTCGGAAGCTGCTGGTCGCGCCCCTCGTCGTCGTCGCCCGCACCCTCGCCCTCGGCCAGCTCGCCGTAGACGCCGCGCCAGCCGGGAACGATCAGGACCTTGCCGCGAGTGCGGAAGACGTGCGCCGCGACGGTCGTCTCCACGCGCGTGTTCTCGAACTCCGCGTCGGGGTGGAAGACCGCCAGGAACCGCCGCGCCACGAGGTCGTAGATGCGCCGGTCGTCATCACTCATCTTGTCGAGCCGGTGCTCGGCCTTCGTGGGGATGATCGCGTGGTGGTCGCCCACCTTCTCGTCGTTGACGACCCTGCCGAGCGGCAGCAGATCGAGGCCGCCGACGTATGCGGCGGCCGCCCCGTATTCCGGCCGCCGGCCGACGAATCCGGCGGTCGGCTTGATCTCGGCCACCATGTCGCTCGTGAGGTAGCGCGAGCTCGTGCGCGGATAGGTCAGCGCCTTGTGCTCCTCGTAGCAGCGCTGTGCGGCCGAGAGCGTGCGGCGGGCCGAGAATCCGTAGCGCGAGTTCGCCTCGCGCTGGAGCGAGGTGAGGTCGTAGAGCAGCGGCGCCTTCTCGGTGCGCTTCGTCGTCTCGAGCTTCGTGATCTCGCCGGTCTGGCCGGCGACGTCGGCGACGATCGCCGCGGCCTCGGGCGCCGACGCCAGACGCGGCTTGGCGCCCAGGTGGTAGCGGCCCTCGTAGCGACGCCCGTCGTCGGCGCGGAAGGCCGCGTCCACGAGCCAGTACGTCTCGGGCGTGAAGGCGCGGATCTCCTCCTCGCGGCGCGTGAGGATCGCGAGCGTCGGAGTCTGGACGCGGCCGAGCGAGACGGCGCCGTCGAAGGACGAGCGCAGGCGGATCGTCGCTGCGCGCGTGGCGTTCATGCCGACGATCCAGTCCGCCTCCGACCGCGACCGGGCGGCCTCCTCGAGGCGCTCCTTTGCCTCGCCCGGGAGCAGGTTCCCGAGCGCTTCGCGCATCGCCGACTCGGTCATCGAGTTCAGCCACAGGCGCTGCACCGGCTTCGTCGCGCCGGCCTTCTCGTAGAGGTAGGCGAAGATCAGCTCGCCCTCGCGCCCGGCGTCGCAGGCGTTGACGACGCGGTCGACCTCGTCAGAGCGCAGGAGCCGCTTGACGACCGTCATCTGCTTCTGCGAGCGCTCGTCGCGCACGACGAGCCTGAAGCGCGAGGGGACGATCGGAAGGTCCGCCATGCGCCACTTCTTGAACTTCTCGTCGTACTCGTCGGGCTCGGCGAGCTGCACGAGATGCCCGACCGCCCAGGTGATGATGTGGTCGGGGCCCTCGAGCCAGCGCGTCGTCTTCTCGCCGGCCCCGGCGTGCTTGCTGAACGGGCCGGGCAGGACGCGGGCCAGATCCTGGCCCACGGACGGCTTCTCGGCGATCACGAGCGTCTTCCCCATCGGCGCGCACCTTAGCGCCCACCTCGCCGTCTGCCGGGACGCGGCCGCATTTCGCCACGATCGCGTCACAGGATCGTCACGAACCGCGGCGAACAGACCTGGAAACGGTCTACCCTCCGGGGGCGGAGGCTTTCAGTGACGACGCACGGGATCGATGTCGAGCATGGGGACCCTGCGCGCCGCGCGGGGTCTGCGCAGCGCTCGACGCGACCTCGCACGCCGCAGGAGCGCCGCGACCGAGTGCGCCGCCGCGCGATCCCGGCGGCGATCATCGCCGCCGTCGCATTCGCGGTGGGGGTGGCGATCGGCGCCGGCGGCGACGACGGGGAGCAGGCCGTCACGGCCTACGCGAAGTCCTGGTCGGCGGGCGACTGGGCGGGTATGCACGCGCAGCTCACCGCCGACGCGCAGCGCCGCACCGGGCTGATCCCGTTCGCCGACGCCAACCGCGCCGCGCTGAAGACCGCCACGGCGACCGAGGGCAGCGTCACCGCGGGAACCCCCGAGAAGCAGGGCGACAACCTCTGGCGCGTGCCGGTCCAGGTGCGCACGCGGATCTTCGGGACGGTGAAGGGCGACGTCCTCGTCCCGGTCGCCCAGGACGGCGACGCCGTGAAGATCGCCTGGGCACCGCACCTCGTGTTCCCGGAGCTCAAGGAGGGGCAGCAGCTCACGCGCCAGACGCAGATGCGCGCGCGCGGGTCGATCTTCGCCCGCGACGGCACGGCGCTCGCCAGCGGGCCCGAGCGCACCTCCTCGATCGCCGACGTCGCCCAGCAGGTCGCCGGCAAGCTCGACGTCATCCCCGAGGAGGAGCGCGGGCGCCTCGAGGCGCTGGGCGTCCCGGCCGACGCCCGCGTCGGCACCAGCGGGCTCGAGCGGATCTTCGACGCGCGGCTCGCCGGCCTCCCGTCGGGGCGCCTGCTCGCCGGCGGGCGCGTGATCGCCCGCAGCCCGGGGCGCCGCGGCGCGAGCGTCCGGACGACCATCGACCCGCGGATCGAGCGGGCCGCCTCCTCGTCGCTCGCCGGGCGCTACGGCGGCGCCGTCGCCTTCGACCCGCGCACCGGCGCCGTGCTGGCGTTCTCGGGCGTGCCGTTCTCGCTGCTCCAGCCGCCGGGCTCGACGTTCAAGGTCGTGACGACCTCCGGCGCGCTCGACAACGGCACGACGAAGATGTCCGACACCTACCCGTTCGAGGGCCGCGCGATCCTCTCCGGCGTCCCGCTCGCGAACGCCGGCGGCGAGGTCTGCGGCGGGTCGCTCCCGCAGGCGTTCGCCGAGTCCTGCAACTCGGTGTTCGCCCCCATGGGCGTGAAGCTCGGCCCCGCGAAGCTCGTCGCGACGGCCGAGAAGTTCGGGTTCAACCAGCCGGGCCAGTTCGCGGGCGTCGCCGAGAGCACGATCCCGCAGGCCGACGCGATCGGCGACGACCTCGCGGTCGGCTCGACGGCGATCGGCCAGGGCGAGGTGCAGGCGACAACGCTGCAGATGGCCGAGACCGCGGGCGTCATCGCGAACAACGGGCGGCGCGTGAAGCTCACGCTCGACCTCGCCGAGGAGCGCCGCGCGAAGGCGGGGACCGGCGAGCGCGTCGTCAGCGCGAAGACCGCGCGCCAGATGCGCGAGCTCATGCTCGGCGTCGTGCGCAGCGGCACCGGGACCGCCGCCGCGATCGCCGGTGTCCCCGTCGCCGGGAAGACCGGGACCGCCGAGCTGCGCTCACGCGAGCCCGGTGACACGAGCTCGAACCCCGCCGACACGACCGCGTGGTTCGTCGCCTACGCGCCCGCCGCGAAGGACCGCAAGCCGCGCATCGCGGTCGGCGTGATGCTTCCGGGCCAGGGCGCGGGCGGCGAGTCGGCCGCACCGGCCGCACGCGAGATCCTCGCCGCGGGCCTGCTCCGCGACTAGACGTCGAGCCGGATCTGCGAGGGCTGCCCGGTGGCTCCGGGCGCCGAGAACTCGAGCTCGAGCGGGCGGAAGCTCAGCGCCTCCACGGGGAGCTTGAAGAGCACGAGCGCGCCGTTGTTCGGCCCCTGACCCGGCGCCGTGTTGGGCAGCGGGTAGAACGCGTCGTTCGGGAGCACGCCGTTGCGGTACGCGAAGACGTTCGTGGCCGCGAGCGGGATCGGCTCGAAGATGTTCCCGCGCGTGTCGATGATGCGGAACTCGTTCGCGCGGGCCCGCGCCTGGCCGCTCGTGTTCCCGACCCGCATCCAGACGCCGAACCAGATCTCGTCGGGCTGCAGGCCGCGGTCGGCGACGGGAAGCCCCACGAGGTAGTTGCGATCGCCCGGGTTGAACGGGTTCAGCTGGCGCGACATCTGAACCTGGTACTGGAGGTCCGCCTGCGTGACGTACTCGGCCTCGGACTCCCCGACGGTGATGATCTCCTGCTGCTCGCCGCAGGCGGAGAGGCCGAAGGTTCCGAGGGCGAGGGCGATGAGGAGCAGTCGACGCATGACGGCGCGGGATTCTAGTGGGCGCGGCCTACGCACGCAGGCCGGTGGCGGGCTTGCGCGGCCCCCCGGCGATCGTGGCGCGCGCGCCGCGGGCGCGATCCTCCTCGAGGATCAGCCGCAGACGGCGCAGCGCCTTGCGCCAGTGGCGCCTCATGGCCCCGCGCTGCCCGAGGTGCTCGAGGAACCGGTCCGAGGCCAGGTGCGGGTCGGTGCGGATCGTGACCTCGACCCGCGTGGCGCCGCGCGCACCATGGCGCAGGTGGATGACGGTCAGCAGCCGGTTGCGGTTGTACTTGCCGGTGCGACCGGCGAGCACGAGCAGCGAGGGCTCGACCACTTCGACGACCGACCAGTCGCCCCAGCCGAACCGCGCGAACGGCAGGTCCAGGTGGAACCGGCCGCCGGCCCCCAGACCGTAGGTGTCCTCACGCAGCATCCGCCAGTCCTTCATGAAGTGGTCGGTGAACTCGGGGTGATGCGCGACGTCCGCGAGGTACTCGAAGACCTCTTCACGGGGACGGGCGATCGTCGTCTCGAGGCTGACCGGGTGCATCGGCGCGCGCAGTCTACCTGCGCACCTCCCGCGATCCCGGTCAGGCGGCGCGGCGCAGCTCGCGGCGGCGCACGCTGATGCCGTGCTCGACGTGACGCACGACGTCGGTGCGCGACGGGGCCTCGCGACGCCGCGGCCGGCACAGTGCGCAGACAGTCTCGGCCCCGTAGCGATGCACGAGCTCGCCGATCAGCGGGCGGCGCCCGCAGTCCGTGCAGCAGGTGCCCGCATCGGCCCGCTCGCTGACGCCCTTGCGCAGCAGTTCGCGCTCGAGATCGGGTTCGCTGATGCCGAGGACGGGGCGGAGCATGGGACCGGATTCGCCGGGATGGCGGCGGCTCCTGCCCGGTGGGGAAAACCGTGCAAAATGCGTCGAATGGCCCAATGCACGATTGACACCTGGGGTAGGATCCCTCCTGGAGGGGGTCCTGGGAGGGGTCACGCGCGGCAACCGATGAGGGAGACACGCGAATGCAGTCAATGGTCTCGGGCACGCTTGCAGGACTCGGATCGTTCCGATGCGAGCATTGTGGCTTCGTCGTCACGCTGGAGTCGGAGGACACCCTGCCGCCCTGCCCGACGTGTTCGGGCGAGCGCTTCAGCCGCGCCTCGTTGTTCGCCGGCGGCGTGAGCGCGGGCCGCATTCCGCAGCCCGGCGGCGACGACGAGCGCGGAACGCTGTTCGAGCTCGCCGGCGAGCAGCTCGAAGGGCCCGGCCAGTATCTCGCGTGGCGCGAGAGCGACACGGTGCGCGTCGCGCCGTTGGCCCGCGAGTGGACGCGGATCGGCCGCAGCCTGGCCGCCGACGTCCGCTTCGACGACCCGACGGTCTCGCGCCGGCACGCGCTGATCGTCCGCCAGCCCGACGGCGTGCGCGTCCTGGACGATCGCAGCCTCAACGGCGTGTTCGTCAACGGCGAGCGGGTCGAGTGGCGCACGCTGCACGACGGCGACGAGATCGTCGTCGGCCGCTACCGCCTGCACTATCTCGAGGTCACGCCGCAGATCGCCGGCGCCGGGCCCGTCGGATCGCTTCACCGACACGGTTCGTCCGACGCCGTCGGCTGACACGGGACCTACGGGCCGGGCACGGCCCGCGGAGGAGAGGGACGGAGAGGACCCGGCCGAGGAACCGGGTCCTCTCCCATGGGGCGTTGGCGCCGCGCATGGGAGAGGACCCGGTTTCGCAGCGCCGCGCAGAGCGCGGCGGTCGAGAGCGCCCGGAGGGCGCGGTTGACGTCATGGGCGGGCAGGGATGCCCGCCGAGGACGCTCGCAACGCCCAGGTGAACGCGCCGAGCCGGACGACGTCCACCCGTCATACACTCCCACCCACCCATGGCGCTCACGATCGCGGTCCTGTCCCAGAAGGGCGGCACCGGCAAGACCACCGCCGTTCGTCATCTCGCGGAGGCCTTCCGCGAGGCCGGGTTGCGCGTGCTCGCCATCGACCTGGATCCGCAGGGCAACCTCTCGGACTACTTCGACCTCGACCCGGAGGCCGAGCCGACGATCGGCGACGTCCTGGGGGGACGGGCGACCGCGGCGGAGGCGATCCGCGACGACGTCATCCCCGCGAACCTCAGCCTCGCGGAGGCCGAGCTGACGCTCGCGGGCCGGATGGGGCGCGAGCTGACCCTGCGTCGCGCGCTGACCGATCTCGACGAGTACGACGTGATCCTCGTGGACTGCCCGCCGGCGCTCGGCCTGCTCACCGTGAACGCGCTCGTCGCCGCCGACTACGCGCTGCTGAGCAGTGAGGCGCAGTACTTCGCGCTGCAGGGGGTCGAGCAGGCGCTCGAGGTCATCGAGCTCGCCCGCGACAGCCTGAACCCCGACCTCCAGTGGCTCGGCGTGCTGTTCAACATCGCCGACATGCGCACGGTGCATTCGCGCGAGGCGTTCGAGTCGCTGAAGGAGCACGTCGGCGACAAGCTGCTCGAGCAGTCGGTCCGCCAGTCGATCGCCTACGCGGAGTCGGCCGAGCGCGCGGTCTCGATCTACGAGCACCGGCCGGACCTCGGCGCCGACTACCTGCTCGTCGCCGAGGAGCTGCTGCGGCGCCTCGGGCTCGAGGACGCACGCCGGCGCGTCGCGGCGCAGATCGCAGACGCCGCCTGAACCTCAGCGCCGCGACGGGAGCCAGTCGGCGTTCAGCAGCACCTGGAACCCCGTCGTCCCCGTGGAGTCGGCCCGTTCCTGGCGCGCCCGCAGCGCCGGGAAGAACGCGGCCGAGATCGGCGCCGCGAGCGGGTCGAGGATGCCCGTGTCGTGTGCCGGGACGGGCACGCCGGGTGCGAGCACGCTCAGCGCGAGCGTGTCGAAGCTGAACGCCTCGGAGACCGGATTCGGCACGCGGTCGTTGCGCACGGCGAACGCGACCCGCACCGTGCTGACGGCGTTCGCCCGCGGGGTGAACGCCCGCGAGCGCAGCCGCTCACGGCAGCAGAGCGCGACGCCGCCCTGCGCTGAGCGCACGCTTCGCAGCACGACGATCCGCATCGGCCCGGTGACCGGACCGACCTTCACGCGCACGCGCCGCACGGTGCCGCGTCCCGCCGGCACGTTGAAACCCTCGCGCTGGTTGCCGGCGGTGCCGGCCGAGAACCACGTGCAGGTGGCTGCGCCGCTGGGCAGCGGGAGGATCCCGGGGATCACCGTGCAGCCGAACTGCGCGTTCGCCGGCCGCCGCAGGTCCGCCCCGAAGCGCAGCGCGTGCGCGGGCGCCGCGCTCGCCGCGGTTCCGGCGACCACGAGCGCCGCGAGCAGCAGGCACACCCTCCGGACCCCCATGGCCGCAGCGTAGACGGCACCCGGGCGTCCTACAACGCGCGGACGTCCGCGCCGGTCGGCTCGAACGGCACGCGCAGCGACGTCCGCCCAGCCGGCGGCCTCGTCGCTGCAGCGCCGCGACGACCGCGCCGGTCGCCTCGTACCGGCACCAGACCAGCACGGTCGGCCCGGCGCCCGAGATCGTCGCCCCGAGCGCGCCGAGCTGCCGGCGTCCGCGCGCGCGAGCTCGGCCGAGCGCGGGAACAGGTGCGCGCGGCGATCCTGGTGGAGGCGGTCGGCGAGTCCGCGGGCGACGAGGTCGAAGTCGCCGCGCGCGAGGCCGAGCATCAGCAGCGCCCCGTGGGCGACGTTGAAGACCGCGTCGGCCATCGGCACCTCGGCCGGGAGCGAGCGCCGCGCGAGCTTCGTGTGCGACCGGCTCGTGCGGGCACGACGAGCACGGCCTCGAGCCCGTCGGGCGGATCGAAGCGCATCGGCCCCGCCGTCGGCGCACACGACGAAGCCGCCGAGCAGCGCGGCGCGCGACGTTGTCGGGGTGGCCCTCGAGCTCGGCGGCGAGCGCGAGCAGGTCGGCGTCGAGCTCGAACAGGTGGTCGGCGGCGACGAGCCCGGCCACGATACGCGGCGGCGCTCGTGCCGAGCCCGCCCGAGAGCGGGATGTCCGAGCCGATCCGGAAGGTGAAGCCGTCGGCGGGGTGCAGGCGCTCGAAGCCGCGCACGCGCGAGGTTGCGCCGGTCGCGCGCGATCGGCGAGGTCGGTCTCGACCGCGAACGTGCCCGGTCTCGACGACCTCGAGCTCCATGTGGAGCGCGAGCGCCGCGGCGAACGTGTCGAAGCCCGGGCCCGAGGTTCGCCGAGGAGGCGGGGACGCGGACGAGGCGGCGGCGCTGCACGCTCAGCCCCAGCACCGCCGCTCGACGGCGCCGAGCTCCGGCCTCGCACGGGACGACCGCGCCGGCCTGCTCGAGCGCCGTCTGCGGGTCCTTGAGGCCGTGGCCGGTGAGCACGCAGACGATCCGCTCGGCGCCCTCGGCGCGCCGTGCACGAGCAGCCCCGCGACCGAGGCGGCGCGACGCCGGCTCGCAGAAGACGCCCTCGCGCGGCGGCGAGGAACCGGTAGGCGTCGAGGATCTGCTCGTCGCTGACCGCGCGCGATGGCGCCGCGCGAGTCGCGGATCGCCGCCATCGCCTCCTCCCAGCGCGCCGGGTTGCCGATCCGGATCGCGCTCGCGACCGTCTCCGGCTGCTCGACCCGCTCGCCCGTGCACGAGCGGCGCCGCGCCCGCGGCCTGGAAGCCGTGCATCCGCGGCGCGCGCGTCCGAGTCGTCTCGCGAAAGCCCTTCCAGTAGGCGGTGATGTTGCCGGCGTTGCCGACCGGGATGCAGAGCGCGTCGATCGGCCCGATCTCGTCGAGGATCTCGAACGCCGCGGTCTTCTGGCCCTCGAGCCGGAACGGGTTGACCGAGTTCACGAGCGCGATCGGGTGGTTCGCGGCGAGCTCGCGCACGAGCTCGAGCGCCGGTCGAAGTTGCCGCGCAGCGCGATCACGCGCGCGCCGTGCATGAGCGCCTGGGCGAGCTTGCCGGTCGCGATCTTGCCCTCGGGCACGATCACCGCGCCGGTGAGCCGCGCACGCGCGGCGTAGGCGGCGGCGCTCGCGGCGGTGTTGCCGGTCGAGGCGCAGATCACGGCCTCGCGCCCTCGCGCACGGCGGCCGAGACCGCGCAGGTCATCCCGCGGTCCTTGAACGAGCCGGTCGGGTTGGCGCCCTCGATCTTCAGCCACACCTCGGCGCCGACGCGCTCGGAGACCGCCGGGGCGCGCGACGAGCGGGGTCGAGCCCTCCTGCAGGCGTGACGACGGGGTCGTCCGGGCCGAACGGCAGGCGGTCGCGGTAGCGCTCGATGAGGCCGGGCATGCGCTCAGGCGGTGAACTCCTCGTCGATGACGCGGATCGCCCGCGGCGCGGAGCGCAGGAAGTCCAGCGGGCGATCAGGTCGACCGCGGCGAAGAAGCGCGACTCGAGCACCGGGTGGGTCACCATCACGAGCCGCGCGTTCTCCCCCAGCCCCCTCTGGACGACGGACTTCACCGAGACGCCCTGCAGGCCGAGCAGCTCGGCGACCTGAGCGAGCACGCCGGGCCGGTCGGCGACCTCGAGGTGCAGGTAGAACGCCGACTCGACGTCGCGCACGATCGTCGGCCGGGCCCGTCGGCTCGGCGAGCGAGGCGCGGCGGGATCATCGACGCTGACGACGTCGCCCGAGCACGGCGCTCGCGGTCTGCGGGCCGCCGGCGCCCGGGCCCCGAGATCGTGATCTCGGTGATCGCCGGTGACTCGACCGTGACCGCGTTGAACGGCCCGTCCGAGCTCGCCAGCGGGTGCCCGGCGTAGAGGAACGCCGGGTGCACGCGCACCGAGATGCCCCCGTCGACGCGCTCGGCGGTGCCCGATGAGCTTGAGCTCGAGGCCGAACTCGTCGCGCGTAGGCCATGTCGTCGGCGGTGAGGTGCTCGATCCCCTCGTAGACGACCTCGTCGAGGTGGACCGGCGCGCCGAACGCCAGCCGCGCGAGGATCGCCATCTTCGCCGCGGCGTCCGCGCCGGTGACGTCCTCGGTCGGGTCGGCCTCGGCGTAGCCGAGCTCCTGCGCCTCGGCGAGCGCGTCGTCGTAGGAGGCGCCCGTGCGCGGCCATCTCGGTGAGGATGAAGTTCGTCGTGCCGTTGACGATCCCGTGGATGCGGTCGACGTGCGCGCCGGCGAGCGACTCGGAGAGCACGCGGATCACCGGGACGACGCCGGCGACGGCGGCCTCGAAGCGCAGCTGCGACGCCGCGCTCGCGCGCGGCCGCCCACAGCTCCTCGCCGTGCTGGCAGAGCAGCTGCTTGTTCGCGGTGACCACGTGGCTTCCCGGCGCGCATCGCGCCGCAGCACGTACTCGCGCGCGGGCTCGATCCCGCCCATCAGCTCGACGACGAGGTCGCGAGTCCTCGAGGATCTCCTCGAAGTCGCCCGCGGCTGCGGGTCAGCACGCCGCGGACGACCGGCCGGCGAGCCCGGTGAGCCGCGCGATCTCGTCGGCGCGCTCCTCGAGCAGCGCGTCGAACGCCGCCCCGACGGTGCCGAGGCCGAGCAGGCCGATGCGGTAGTCCGGCGCCTCAGACATCGCGGGCCACGAGATCCTCGTAGGTCTCGCGGCGCACGACGACGCGCGCGTCGCCGTCCTTGGCGAAGACGACCGGCGGGCGCAGCACGCCGTTGTAGTTGTTGGCCATCGCGTGGCCGTAGGCGCCGGTGGCCGGGGTCACGAGCACGTCGCCGGGCCGCGGGTCGTCGAGCTCGGCGTCGCGCACGAGGATGTCGCCCGACTCGCAGTGCTTGCCGACGACGTGGCAGCGCGTGCCGCCGCCCGAGGCGGTCGGCGACCTCGACCTCGTAGCGCGCGCCGTAGAGCATCGGGCGCAGGTTGTCGGACATCCCGCCGTCGACGGCGACGTAGGTCTCGACGTTGCGCTTGACGGTCTGGACCTCGTAGAGCGTCACGCAGGCGTTGGCGACGAGCGCGCGGCCCGGCTCGTCGATCACACGCTCGCCCGGGGCCGATGATCTCGGCGACCGCATCGACCTTCGCAGCGACGTAGTCCTCGATCGACGGCGGCTCGTCGTGGGCCGAGTAGGCGACGCCGAGGCCGCCGCCGAGGTTGTAGGCCGGGAAGTCGCCGAGCCCGGCGAGCGCCTGCGAGCGCCGCGCGGAACGGCGCGATGTCGAGGATCTGCGAGCCGATGTGGAAGTGCAGGCCGCGCAGCTCGACGCGCGGAGCTCGCCTGCGCGCGCTCGATCGCGGCGGGCGCGTGCGCGAGGTCGAAGCCGAACTTCGTGTTCGGGCCCGCCGGTCGAGATCGCCGGATGGGTGTCGGGGCTCACCCCGGGCGCGATCCGCAGGAAGACCGGCTGCGGAGCACGTCGCGGCTCGGCGGCGACGAGCTCCTCGAGCAGGTCGAGGTCGCGCAGGTTGTCGACGATCACGTCGCCGACGCCGGCGTCGAGCGCGAACTGCGAGCTCGGCGCGCGACTTCGCGTTGCCGTGCATGTGGATGCGCGCGGGGTCGACCCCCGCGGCGAGCGCGAGGGCGAGCTCGCCGCCGACGGCGACGTCGCAGCCGAGCCCCTCCTCGCCGAGGACCCGGTAGACGGCGGTGCAGGGGAAGGCCTTGGAGGCGAAGACGACCTCGAAGTCGCTCGTGCGTGCGGCGAACGCCTCGACGAACGACGCGCGCGCGGGCGCGGATGTCGTCCTCGGCGACGACGTAGCACGGGGTGCCGAACTCGCGCGGCGAGCTCGATCGCGTCGCAGCCGCCGATCTCGAGCCGGCCGCGCTCGTTCACGCGGCTGCCGAGCGGGTAGACGTGCGAGAGCTGTTGCGCGGCGGCCATCGGCGGCGGATCATGCCACGCCGTGCGCACCGTCAACGTCGACCCTCCGGCCGAGACCGGCGTCCGCGACGGCCTCTCCTACGCGCTGTTCCTGCCCGGACGACACGCCGCGGGGCGGCGTCGTGGTCCTGCACGGCGCCGGCTCGTGCAAGGAGTCCCACTTCGACTTCGCGCGCCGCTGCCGCGCCGACGGCCTGGCCGCGGTCGCGTTCGACCAGCGCGGGCACGGCGCGAGCGAGGGCGCGCTCGACGGGCGCATGGGCAGTGACGTCGCGCGGATGGCCGCGCTGCTTCCGCGCGGACCGATCGCGCTGCGCGGGTCGAGCATGGGCGGGTACCTCGCGCTGGTCGCCGCCGGTCTCGTCGGCGCCGACGCGGTCGTCGCGATCTGCCCGGCGAGCGCGGAGGGCCTGCGGCGCGGGCTGCGCGACGCGCGCTTCGACTTCGACGCCGACGACCCGGCGCTCGACGCGTTCCTCGCCGAGCACGACGCGCTCGACGCCGCGGCGCGCTGGCCGCCCCGGTGCTGCTCCTGCACGCCGAGGGCGACGAGCAGGTGCCGATCGCGGACTCGCGGCGCTCGCCGCTGCGCGCGAGGAGGCCCGCCGCCCGACGCGCTTCGTGCGCGTGCCCGGCGGCCACCACCGCTCGATCCAGCACGACGACGAGTTCCAGGACCTGAGCGTGCGGTTCGTCCGCCGCGCGTTCGCGTCAGCCGACGCGACCTGAGCCCGGCGGGCGCTCAGGCGGCCGCGGCCGCAGCGCCCGAGGCCCGCGGGTAGTCCTCGCCGCGGGGCAGAAGCGCCGAGCCGTGCCGGCGACGCACGACGACGATCCACACGGCGCCTGCCACGATCATCGCGAGACTCTGGAGCTGGGGCACGGTCAGGCCCAGCAGCACCGCGTCGTTGCGCCGCAGGAACTCGACGAGCAGGCGCTCGGTGCCCGCGAGCAGGAGCCACAGGGCGAACAGGACACCGGGACGCACGCGGTCGCGGAGGGTCCAGAGCCACCAGGCGATGAGGCCCATGGCGAGCGTCTCGTAGATCGGCGTCGGATGGACGGTCTCGCCGGGATCGGTCGGGACGGTGCCCTTCGGGTAGCCCATCGCCCACGGGCCGTCCCACGCCTTGCCGTAGTCGCCGTCCCCGGCGAGCTGGCAGCCGACGCGACCGATCGCGTTGCCCAGTGCGAGCGGGACCGCCGCGACGTCGAGCGTCGTGAGGTTCAGCCAGCCGCGCCAGCGCGCCCAGAGGAGCACGACGATCGCGCCGCCGAGAACGCCGCCGTACCAGACGAGGCCGGAGCCCCCGAAGACGTCGCCGAACCCGTGGACGCGGTCGGGATTCTCGATGAGCCAGACGAGGCGCGAGCCGACGAGCCCGCCGACGAGCGCGGCGAAGATCATCTCGTAGGCCCAGTCGAGCGGAACGCCGAGCTCCCTCATGCGCCGGTGGATGACCGCACCCGAGGCGAGGAACCCGAGGGCGAACATCAGGCCGAACGTCTTCAGCGGAAGACCGAGGATGTCCACTTCGGGCTGCACGGCCCGTGGGAATCTAGATGGTCGGCCCAGCGGTGGCCGCGGGGCCGCCCGTCTCCTAGAGGTAGTTCAGGGGATTGACGACCGCGCCGTTGACGCGGACCTCGAAGTGCAGGTGGTCGCCGAAGCACAGTCCGGTGCACCCGACGTACCCGATGACCTGGCCCTTGCTGACCTGGGCGCCGACCGTCGTGCCGAAGCGCGACTGGTGCGCGTAGCACGTGGACAGCGAGGCGGTGTGCTGGACGCACGTGTAGTTGCCGTAGCCGCTCGTCGGCGCGGCGAGCCGCACCTGGCCGCCGAGCGCTGCGCGGATCGGCGTCCCGGCGGGGACGCCGATGTCGATCCCGGGGTGGCAGCGCTCCCACGCACGCGTCTCGCAGAACGGCGAGGTGATCGGCCCGTTGACCGGCCAGATCATCGCGCCCGAGCCCCCCTTGATCGGCCCGGCGGGCAGGCTGCCCGCACCCGGGCTCGTGAGAATCCCCTGGATCCGTGCCTGCGTCTCCTTCATCCCCGAGAGCGCACCCTCGAGCTTGCGGCGCTCGGAACGCACGCCGGCGAGCAGCTGCGCCTTGCCGTCACGCGCCTCGTCGTAGCCGGAGCGGGTCGAGACGAGCCCGCGCTTGACCGCGGCGATCTCGTCGCGGCGCTCCTGGATCCGCACGGCGACCTTCTGCTGGCGCCGCTCGAGGACGTCGAGGCGTGCGGCGTTCGCCTTCGCGTCGAACTTCGCGCTGCGCACGACGCGGATGATCCGCTGGTCCTGCTCGTTGATGCGCTTGAGGAACTCGCCGCGCTCGAGCAGCTGCGCGAAGCCGTCGGAGCTCAGGATCACGGTGACGAGATCCGGCTCGTCGGCCTGGTAGCGCTCGACGAGCCGCGTCGCGAGCAGCCGCCGCCCGAGCGCGAGCCGCGCCTTGAGCTTCACCTGGCGCCGGCGCTGGAAGCGCAGCTCCTTCTGCGTGGAGCGCAGGTCCTCGACGGCCCCGTCGAGATCGGACTGGACGAGGTCCTGGCGGGACTGCAGCGTGTCGATCTTGCCCTGCAGGCGGTTGATCTTCGCCTGCCAGGCCGAGACCTGGCTCGTGAGGACGCGCTCGCGACCCTTCTTGCGGCCGATCTGGCCCTGGGTCGCCTCGATCCGCTGCTGCAGGTCGCTGAGCTTCTGCTGGTTCGTCGGAGCACCGCTCGAGACGAGCGGCAGGACGGCCCAGACGAGGAACGTGAGAGCGCAGATCGAGACGAGCAGGCGCAGGCGCATGCGGCGGCGGAAGCTAGGGGCGTTTGGACTCATGGGCAATGGCTGCAACGAGGCCTGCGAGGTGAGCTGACGGGCTCGCGCCGTACGGCGCTACCGGAGCGGTGCTGCTCCGGACTCGCCCCGGGAGCGGTGAGTGCTCCGATGGGTCCCCCGTTCCCCCGCCTGTGCGGGGGATTCGGCCTGGCCCGAGCGTATCAGCGCCCGGTTCCTTTAGGGCCCGTTTGGCCGTCCTGGCAAGATTCCATGCATGGCACGAACCACCTCGGTGATCGGACGCGACCGCGGCCTGCAGGCGCGGATGCTGCTGACGATGTTCCTGCTCGGCGCGCTCTACGTCGCGTTCATGGCGGCGCTGTTCGCCGCCGGGGCCGGCGTGCTCCTGATCGTGCTGCTCGCCGGCGGCCTGCTTGCGGCGCAGTACTTCGGCTCGGACAAGATCGCCCTGGCCTCGATGGGCGCCAAGGCGGTCACGCCGCAGGAGGCACCGGAGCTCCACCAGATCGTCGAGCGCCTCTGCGTCCAGGCGGACCTCCCGAAGCCACGGGTCGCCGTCGTGCAGTCCTCGATGCCGAACGCGTTCGCGCTCGGCCGCTCGCCGAAGCACGCGACCGTCACCGCGACGACCGGGATCATGGACCTCCTGACGCCCGCAGAGCTCGAAGGGGTCATGGCCCACGAGCTCTCGCACGTGGCGAACCGCGACGTCGCGATCATGACCCTGGCGAGCTTCTTCGCGTCGCTGGCCTCGATGATCGTCCAGTTCGGGTTCTTCTTCGGCGGCGGGGACGACGACGAGGGACCCGGCATCTTCTTCGTGATCGTCGTCGCGATGGCCGTCTACGCGATCTCGTTCGTCCTGATGCAGGCGCTCTCGCGCTATCGCGAGTTCGCGGCCGACCGCGGCGCCGCGATCCTCACCGGACGTCCGACCGCACTGGCCGCCGCGCTGATGAAGATCAGCGGGCAGATGGAGCGCGTGCCGCAGCAGGATCTGCGCCACGCGGAGATGAACGCGTTCTTCATCTTCCCCGCGGGCGCCAAGCGCTCGATGTTCAACCTCTTCTCGACCCATCCGCCGATGGAGCAGCGCATCGCGCGCCTCGAGCGGATGGAGACCGAGCTGCAGGGCACGAGCCGGCGCCCCGCGATCGCGGCCGTCGCCTGATGGCGGCGGCGTAGAGCGGCATGGGGCTCTTCGACGCGATCCTCGGGCGCCGCAGGATCCAGGGACCGGCGCCCGACCGGCTGTTCGCGATCACGACCGCCTACGTCGAGCTCGAGGCCCAGCACGGGATCACGACGCGCGGCGCCGCGGCGATCGTCTTCCAGCCGCTGGCGACCGGCGAGTTCGAGCGGATCGTCCAGGACATGGAGGCCGTCCTGCGCGGAACGGGGGTCGAGACCGGCTCGACGGTCGAGACGAGCGACGACGCGCTCGGCTACCGCTGGATGATCGTGCGCGACGACGACGTCGAGGACCTGGCGGTCGGCATCAACGCCGTCAGCGACCAACTCGCCCTCGACGGCTACGCCGAGCGGCTGCTCTGCGCCGTGTTCGCCTTCCAGGACCCGCAAGCGGCACCGGTGTACTTCATCTACAACTTCAAGCGCGGCAGCTGGTACCCGTTCGTCCCCGAGGGCGACCGCTCGCGTTCGACCGAGCGCGAGCTGCGGATCAAGGCGATCGCGGGTGCCGACCTGCCGATCGAGCCCGAGCTCGAGCGATGGTTCCCCCTGTGGGGCATCCCGATCTGAGCGGATAGGCTGCCGACAGAGTCCGATCACGACGACGACCGAAGGAGCGACGATGGCCGGCAACGCCGGACGCATGTCCACCGTCATCAAGGCGAAGATCTCGAAGCTGCTGGACCGCGCGGAGGACCCGGGCGAGACCCTCGACTACAGCTACCAGAAGCAGCTCGAGTCGCTGCAGAACGTGAAGAAGGGGATCGCGGACGTCGTCACGGCGAAGAAGCGCCTGCAGATGCAGTCGCAGAAGCTCGAACAGTCGGTGGTCAAGCTCGACACGCAGGCGCGCCAGGCACTCGCCCAGAACAACGAGGAGCTCGCTCGCGTCGCCCTCGAGCGCAAGAACGTCGCTCAGACCGAGCTGCAGTCGCTCGACACGCAGGTGACCGAACTCGAGGCCCAGCAGGAGAAGCTGACCGAGTCCGAGCAGAAGCTGCGCACGAAGATCGAGGCCTTCCGCACGAAGAAGGAGGTCATCAAGGCGCAGTACTCGGCCGCCGAGGCCCAGGTGCGGATCTCCGAGGCCGCGACCGGCGTGGGCGAGGAGATGGCCGATGTCGGGCTCGCGATGCAGCGCGCCGTCGACAAGACCGAGAACATGAAGGCGCGCGCCGACGCCGTCTCCGAGCTCGAGACCGCCGGGACGTTCGAGGACCTCACGGCCCTCGGGTCCGGGCAGGACGACATCGACCGCCAGCTGCACGAGCTCTCGAGCCAGAGCGCGGTCGATGACGACCTCGCGCGACTCAAGGCCGAGCTCGGCAGCGGCGCGCCCGCCGGCGGCGAGCTCGGCACCGGCGAGCCGGCCCCGGCCGAGACCGTCGACGGCGAGGCGGTCGAGGGCGAGAGCACGGGAGGCTCGGCGGCATGATCGTCCGGATCTCCGCGGAGGGCCAGTGGCGTCTGTCCGACGCAGCGCGCGAACGCGTGAACGAGCTCGACAACGCGGTCGTCGCCGCGGTCGACGCCGGCGACGACGCGGGGTTCCAGGCCGCGCTCGCCGAGCTGCTCGCGATGGTGCGGGTCGAGGGCGAGGAGCTCTCCGACGACGAGCTCGTCGAGTCCGACGTCATCCTCCCCCCGGCCGACAGCTCGCTCGCCGAGGCGGCCCACGAGTTCACCGGCGAGGGCCTGATCCCGGACTGAGGGGCTCCGGTCGTCACCGTCGCTGCCGCGGGCCCCGGATCATCCGGGGCCTCCTCTGCGTTCGGTGCCTCCCTACCCGGCGTCCTCGGTGCCCTGCGCGAAGAACCGCTCCTCCCACTCCGACGCGGAGAACGCGGCGCCGAGCGGCGCGCCGACCGCAAACACGACGGTGCCGTTCTCCTGGGCGACCGCCTCGCGCACGAGCGCGGGATCCTCGATGAAGACCATGCCGCGCTCGGGGACGTCGAACGTCCGGCCGGCGACGGTGAACCGCGCGCGGCCGCCGAGCACGAGATAGAGCTCCTGATGGCCGACCGCATCCTCGACGCCGTCGTCGTGCTCGACGAGCTCGTCGTGGCGCTCGATGACGATCTCGCCGGCGTCCGCCACGAACGCGTTCGTGCCGAACGCCTGGACGCCGAGGTGCCGGCGCACGGGCTTCCAGTTCGGCTGGTCCTCATCCGCGAACCGGACGGTCGGGACGTCGTCGAGGTGCAGGGTGCGGTAGCCGTCGCTCATGGCGCCGACGCTACCGCGCACGGAGGCCGCGCGGCTACAGGCCTTCGGGGTGCCGTGCGCGGAAGCCGCGGTTCGAGCGCAGCGTCGGGCGCCAGCGCGGGCCCTTTCCGCCGCGCGGGTCGCCGGCCGCGCTCGTGTCGAGGCGCAGCCCGGCGATCACGACGTACGCGTGACCGGGGTTCGTGTAGACGGTGATCCAGTCGCCCTTGCCGGAGTCGCCCCAGCGCATGAAGGACGAGGAGTCGAGCGGGCTGTCGAGCATGCCGCCGCCGTTCAGGGCGTAGGAGACCGTGCCGGAGCAGTCGTAGCCGCGGTCCCTGAAGCGCCGGTGGCCGCCGCCGTAGATGTAGGGGCGCCCGATGATCTCGTTCGCGGCCCAGATGGCCTGCTTGACCTCTTCCGGGGCGTCCTGGGGTGCGGCGGCGAGACCGTTGCGCTGCAGCCGGGCGCTCTCGCCGACGACGGCCGGCGAGTCGGCGAGGTTGTCCTCCCCGAACGCCTGGCCGCCGACGACGGCCTGCTGCTCGGCGGAGGTGGACTTGTTCGTGGTGGCGAGGGCGGCGGCGGGTGCGAGCACGCACAGCACGGCCATCAGCGTGAAGATCGTCGTAGCGCGGAGTCGCACAGGTCCCAGGTTTCGTTCGTGAGCCTCCGGGGTTAGCTGACGGGCTAGCGCGGAACGAACCGGCGCTTCCCACGGCATCTCCGTGGAATTCGCCCCAGACTTCTGGGTCCCCCGGTCCCCACAGGCGTGGGGATTCGGCGTGTCGGGGCCAACTCTACAGAACTCCGTCGGACGGATGCGCCGCGACCTGCGCCGAGACCGGCGAGAAGCCCGCTGGAAGCGGTCTCGAACGGGACCGGCGAACCGCCGCCGGGCGCCCGCTACGCTCGCGCCCGTGCGCCCGCCGCTCCTGCGCCCGATCGCGATCCTGACCCTGGCAGCCGTCCTGGCAGGTGCCGCCGCCGGCTGCAGCCGCGACCGCAGCACCCCGGACGGTGCACCGGTCGGCCTCAGGACCCAGGGCGCGACGCCCGCCGGCACGGCGCCCGCGGCCGCGTATCCCATCCGCGCGACGAAGAACACGACGCGGATCGACACGCCCGCGGGCGCGGAGCGCAACGCCGCCGTCGCGCGCGTCGTCTACCCGGGGACCGAGCGCACCCAGCGTGCACCGGCCGTCGCGCTGGCCGACGCCGACGACTGGCGCGCCGCGATCGCCGCGGCGGTGCTCATGGCGCCCCCGCTGCGCGCGCCGCTGCTGCTGACCGACAGCGGTGAGACACCCGCCGCCACGGCCGCCGCGCTCGCCGACCTCGCGCCCGTCGGGTCCCCGCGCGCCAACGGCGCACAGGCGATCCGGCTCGGCACCGCCGGTGACCCGCCCGGCGACCTGCGGACGACGTCGATCGCCGGCGACGACGCGTTCACGCTCGCCGCGAACATCGCGGAGTACCGCTCGCGCGTGGCCGGGCGCCGCAGCGCCGCGGTCGTCGTGACGACCGCCGACGATCCCGCCTTCGCGATGCCCGCCGCCGCGTACGCGGCGAAGTCCGGCGATCCGGTCCTGTTCGTCGCGCGCGACGGCGTCCCGGCCCCGACCCGGGCGGCGATCCGAACCCACGGGCGCCCGCGGATCTACCTCCTGGGCCCGGTCTCCGCGATCTCGGCGAACGTCGAGCGCCAGCTCTCGAGCCTCGGCACGGTCACCCGCATCGCCGGCGCGAACCCGGTGACGAACGCGATCGAGTTCGCGCGCTTCCGCGACGCGGGGTTCGGCTGGGGCGTTGTGGATCCCGGGCACGGGCTCGTCTTCGCGAACCCCTCGACCCCGGCGGACGCGGGCGCCTCGGCTCCGCTCTCGGCGACGGGAACCTTCGGGCCGCTGCTGCTGACCGCCGCGGACGGCGGGCTGCCGGCGGCGCTCGCCCAGTATCTGCTCGACATCAAGCCGGGGTACTCCAGCGACCCGGTGCGCGGTGTCTACAATCACGGCTGGATCGTCGGGGCGCCGGACACGGTCGCTCCCCGCGCGCAGGCGACGATCGACGGCCTGCTCGAGATCGCCCGAGTCCCGCAGCCGAAAGCCACCCCTTGAGCGAAGCCCAGGACCCCGCCCTGACCGCCGCGAGCACCGTGACCGTCGAGGACGTGCGCAAGCTCACGGGCGCGTCCACGCCGCACTTCGCACTGCAGCTGCGCAACCGCCTGCGGCGGCTGATCCGCGGCCTTCCCGCCGATCACCCGGCGCGCCTCGAGGGCGAGCGCGAGATCGCCCGGCTGGACGCGCTCGGGCTCGACGGAGAGATCCGCGGCCACCGCGCCGAGCCCGGCCTCGAGCCGCTGGCGAGCGTCAACGACCCGGCGTTCCGCTAGTCCCGCCGCGACACGCCGCGCGGTAGCGTGCGGCCATGCGCACCGGTCTCTTTCTCGCCTACTGGCCGTGGTTCACCCCGCAGGAGCAGCTCGAGCTCGCGCTGCTCGCCGATGAGCTCGGGCTCGATTCCGTCTGGATCTCCGAGGCCTGGGGCCAGGACGCCGTCTCGGTGCTCGGCTGGCTCGCCGCGCGCACCGAGCGGGTCGGACTCGGCTCGGGGCTCATGCAGATCCCCGCCCGCAAGCCGACCGCCACGGCGATGGCCGCGGCGACGCTCGACGTCCTCAGCGATGGGCGCTTCCGGCTCGGCCTCGGCCTCAGCGGCCCGCAGGTCAGCGAGGGCTGGTACGGCGTCCCGTTCGCCCGGCCGCTCGCCCGGACGCGCGAGTACGTCGACGTCGTGCGGCGGGTGCTCGCGCGCGAGCCCGTGCAGCTCCCGCTCGACGAGGGCGGCGGGACGCCGCTCGGGCTCGGCAAGCCGCTGAAGCTCCTGGCGAAGCCCGTCCAGGAGCGGATCCCGATCTACCTGGGGGCGATCGGGCCGAAGGCCGTTCGCCAGGTCGGCGAGATCACCGACGGCTGGCTGCCGTTCCTGCTGGACCCGCGCAACCCGGACGTCCTGATGGACGCGCTGCGCGAGGGCCTCGCGAGCGCCGGCCGCGAGCTCGCGGAGCTCGACGTCGCCCCGGTCGTGCCGATGGCGGTCCACGAGGACCGCGACGAGGCCCGTCACCTCGTGCGCCCGTGGCTCGCGTTCTATCTCGGGGCGATGGGCGCGAAGGACAAGAACTTCTACGTCGAGCTGGCCGAGCGCTATGGCCACGGCGACGCGGCCCGGGCGTGCCAGGAACGGTTCGCGGCCGGCGATCGCGTCGGCGCGGCGATGGCGCTCACCGACGAGCTCATCGACGCGGGCTGCCTCGCGACGACACCCGGCGAGCTCGACGCGCGCCTGACCGCCTATGAGGCCGCCGGCGTGACGACGCTCGTGGCCGTCCCATGCGGTGACAGCGCACAGAAGGTCGCCGTCGCGCGTGCACTCGCGGCCGCGAACGTCGCCGCATGAGGGCACGAGGAGCGCCCCGCCCGTGAGCGAGCCGCGCGCGGACCGTCCCCAGGGCCTCACCGGCAGCGGGCTTCCCGGCCCGTTTCCTGTCGGAACCTGGGCCGCGGGGTTCCGCGAGTTCCTGCGCGAGCGCCCGCGGGTGCAGCTCTTCGGCGAGGTCTGGAACCTGCGCCTCACCCGGGCGCGGGCGTACTTCGAGCTGCGCGACGCCCACGGTGCCGTGCCGTGCGCGATCTGGCGGACCCGCCTCGACGCGCTCGGTCTGCCTGAGGGCGCGCTCGCCGACGGCGCCCAGCTCGTCGTCGCCGGCGGGCCCGACTACTACCCCGGCAGCGGGACCGCGTCGCCGGGTTTCTCGTTCGACGTCGTCGGGCTGCGCATCGCCGGCGAGGGCGATCTGCTCGCCCAGCTCGCGGAATTGCGGCGGCGGCTCGATGCCGAGGGCCTCTTCGTGCCCCAGCGGCACCTTCCGCGCCCGGTGCTGCCGCGCACGATCGGCGTCGTCACCGGCAAGACCGGCAAGGCCCGCGACGACGTCCTCGCCGGGCTCCACCGGCGCGGGTGGGCCGGGCGGCTCGTGTGGGCCTTCGCCCCGGTCCAGGACCGTCACGCCGCGCCGGCGATCGGCCGCGCGCTGCAGGATCTCGCCGCGATCCCCGAGGTCGACGTCGTGATCGTCGCCCGCGGCGGCGGGTCGCTCGCGGACCTGTTCGCGTTCTGCGACGAGACGCTCTGCCGCACCGTCGCGCTGCTGCGCGTGCCCGTCATCGCGAGCGTCGGACACCACACCGACCACACGCTCATCGACGACGTCGCGGCGGTCAGCTGCTCGACGCCGACGCACGCCGCCGAGGCCGCGGTCCCGCTCGCGGTCCCCGTCGAACACGCCGCGCTGGTGCGCCACGCCGGCGCGCTGCGCCGCCACGGCCGCGCCGCGGTCGTGACGCGCGCCCGGACGCTCGCGCGCCTCGGCCGCGTGCCTGGTGAGCACGTCGCCCGGCACCGCCGCACCCTGCATCAGAAGGTGCGCGAACTGCGCGCGGCCGGGGCACGGCGCGCGACGAACGAGCGTGCGAGCACCGCCGTGCGCGCGGAAGTGCTGCGCCGCAAGGCGGGCGCCGCCCACGGTGCCGAGGCCGAGGCCCGCCGCCGCACCCTCGAGAGCCTCGGGCTCGCGCTCGCCGCACACGACCCGCGCGGTGTGCTCGAGCGCGGGTACGCGATGGTCGACGACGGGGCGGGCGGGCTCGTCACGACCGCCGAACAGGCCCGCGCGGCGGTCGACGTGCGGCTGACGTTCGCGGACGCCTCCGTGGATGCGAGGATCAAGGACGCCCCATGAGCGACGAGCACGAGCCGACCGAGCCGAGCTACGAGGCCGCCACCGCGCGGCTCGAGGCGATCATCCGCCGCCTGGACTCCGGCGAGGCGGGACTGCGCGAGACCCTCGACCTCGTGAAGGAGGGTCGCACGCTCGTCGAGTACTGCGCCGGGGAGCTCGAGGCCGTCAGCCGCGGGCTCGAGGAGCTGCAGCTCGACGAGCTCGTCGCCCGCCTGGAGGCGCAGGCCCCAGCGAACACCCCGGAGGACGCATGAGCACCTACGAGCAGCTCGCCACGCTGGCGCTCCAGATCGACGAGTACGAGCTCGAGCCCCGCGAGCGGAGCGTCTCCAGCGGGTTCCTGCGCCGGACGACGACGTTCGCCCTGCAGGGCGCAGGCGAGACCGGCGTCGGCGAGGACGTGAGCTACGACGGAGACGACCAGGCGGCGCTGCAGCGCGCCGGCGCCGTGCAGCCGCTGACCGGCACGTGGACGCTCGGATCGTTCTGCGAGCACCTCGAGCAGCTCGACCTGTGGCCCGAGCCCGCGCGCCACGGCGCGTCGGTGGACTACCGCGTCTGGGCCTACGAGTGCGCGGCGCTCGACCTCGCGCTGCGCCAGGCCGGGACGAGCCTGCACGCGCACCTCGGGCGCACCCCCGCGCCGGTGACGTTCGTCTGCTCGCGGCGCCTGAACGACCCCGAGGAGGCCCCGGACGTCACGCGCGTGACCGGGCTGCTCGAGCGCTACCCGACGCTGCGCTTCAAGCTCGACCCCACCCCCGACTGGGACGCGGCGACGATCGCGACGCTCGTGGCGAGCGGCTCCGTGGACTCGGTCGACTTCAAGGGCCTCTACGAGGGGACCGTCGTGGACACCGTCCCGGACCCCGCCTTCTACGCGCGCATCGCCGCCGCGTTCCCCGATGCGTGGATCGAGGATCCGAAGCTCATCCCGGAGGTCGACGCGGTGCTCGCGGGCGATCGCGACCGCATCACCTGGGACGCGAACATCCACTCGGTCGACGACGTGGACGCGCTGCCGTTCCCGCCGAAGATGGTGAACGTCAAGCCCTCGCGGTTCGGCCCGCTGCGCGAGCCTCTTCCGGATGTACGACACGTGCGAGGAACGCGGCATCCGCATGTACGGCGGCGGGCAGTTCGAGCTCGGGCCCGGCCGCGGCCAGATCCAGTGCCTCGCGTCGATCTTCCATCCCGACGGCCCGAACGACGTCGCCCCCACGGGGTACAACGAGCCCGACCCCCCGGACGGGCTGCCGCCGAGCCCGCTGCCCGTCGAGGCGCACGCGACCGGGCTGCGCTGGGGATGAGCGCGGCGTCGGTGCCGACCGGCGCGACGCTCGACGGATGGGCGTTCTCGCACACCGACCGCGTGCGGTTCGGCGACCTCGACGCGATGCGCCATCTGAACAACGTCGCGTTCCTGCAGTTCTTCGAGAGCGCCCGGATCGCGTACATCACGACGGTCGTCCCGTCGCACCGGCCCACCGAGCCCGAGGACGACTGGGGCCTGATCTTCGCCGAGTGCCACATCAACTACCGCGCGCCCGCGTTCTTCGACGAGGAGATCCGCACGCACGTGCGTCCCTCGGACCTCCGCCGCTCGAGCGTGCGGATCGCGTTCCTCATGGCCAGCGAACGCGACGGCCGCGTGCTGGCCGAAGGCTGGGGTGCGCTCGTCGGCTACGACTACGTCGCGGGGCGCGCCTGTCCGCTGCCGGCGACGCTCGCCGACGTCCTGCACGCGCAGGGGGCCGAGCGCGAGGCGTAGCGCCGCACACGCGCTCCGGCGCCCTGTGCGGCAGCGCACACACCGGCCGGCGCCCGGCGGAGATCCTGCCGCGCATGGAGACGCAGGACCTTGCACGGGGCGCGCGGACCGGGACGGTCGCGCGCCCCGTTCCCTCCGATCTGGCCGCGCGCCACGCCGCGGCCGTGAACGCCGTGCGCGGCGGCTCGCAGGATCCGCGCGTCCTCGTCGCGCTGCTCGAGGGCCTCGCGCGCGGCGATCAGGAGCTGCGCGAGGCGACGACGAAGGTCCTCGCCGAGGTCCCCCGGCGGCAGCTCGCCATGCTGCGCGCCGCCGCGCTGGCGGCGTACGGGCGCAGCGGCGCGCTCAGCCTCTGATCTCTCAGCCCTTCCCGGACACGAGCTCCCATGCGCGATGCAGCCGGCGCTCGAGCGGGCCGGGCGGCGGTTCGTCACCGGATGCCGCGAGCACGCCCGGCGCTGGGCGCGGCTCGGGCAGGTCCGCGCACTGCGCGGCGGTGCGGTGCAGGACCGCGCCGTGCTCGTAGAGCCCGACGACCTCGTCGGCGTCCGCGAAGCGCTTGCGCCGGCCGGCGAGGTCGACGACGAGGCCCTCGAAGACGTCCGCGCCCTCGTCGCCGAGCACGTGCTCGACCGATCCGACGTCGAACCCGTCCGCGGAGAACACGCCCAGCCCGGGACGCACCACGAGCCAGCTCACCGGGGCTCCGCGCTCGCCGGCCATCACGCGCCTCAGACCCGCTGGATCAGGGTGCCCGTGCCGAGCCCCCCGCCGCAGCACATCGTCACCAGGCCGTACTCGAGGTCATCGTCCTCGAGGGTGTGCAGGAGGGTCGTGATGAGCCGCGCGCCCGTCGAGCCGAGCGGATGGCCGAGCGCCATCGCCCCGCCGCGCGTGTTCACGCGGTCCATGTCCGGCTCGTGCTCGCGCGCCCACGCGGCGACGACCGGGGCAAAGGCCTCGTTGATCTCGACGCGGTCGATGTCGCCGATCGTCATGGCGTTGCGCTGCAGGATCTTCGCGGTGGCCGGGATCGGTCCTTCGAGCATCTTCACGGGGTCGCAGCCGACCGTCGTCTGATCGACGATCCGCGCCCGTGGCCGCAGCCCGTAGCTCGTCGGCCTTCTCGCGGGTCATGAGCAGCACCGCCGCGGCGCCGTCGGAGATCTGCGAGGAGTTGCCGGCGGTGATCTTGCCGTCGGGCTTGAACGCGGGCTTCAGCGCGCTGAGTCCCTCGAGGCTCGTCTCCGGCCGGATGCCCTGGTCGGTGACGAGCGTCTCGCCGCCGACCTCGAGCGCCAGCATCTCGCGCTCGAAGCGGCCCTCCTCGGTGGCCTTGTGCGCGAGCGCATGCGAGCGCACCGCGAGCTCGTCGAGCTCGGCACGGGAGATCTCCCACTGGTCGGCGATCATCTCCGCGCCCAGTCCCTGGCCGACGATGTCGTGTTTCTCCATGAGCTTGGCCGTGAACGCCGCGCCGAACTCCTGCTGGGTCTTCATTCCCGCGGCGAACGGGATGTGGCCCATGTGCTCGACGCCCGAGCCGATCACGACGTCGTGGATCCCGGAGGCGATCAGCGCGGCACCGAAGTTCACCGCCTGCTGGGCCGAGCCGCACTGGCGGTCCACCGTCGTGGCCGCCGCCTCGATCGGGAGACCCTCCTGGAGCCACGCGTTGCGGGCGACGTTGAACGCCTGCTCGCCGAACTGCTGCACGCACCCGGCGATGACGTCCTCGACGGCGTTCGGGTCGACCCCGGTGCGCCGGACGAGCTCCGTGTAGGTCGCTCCCAGGAGGTCGGCGGGGTGCGTGTCCTTGTAGTAGCCCTTCTCAGGATGCCCGCGGCCGATCGGCGTGCGCACGGCTTCGACGATGACGACCTCTCGACCCTGCTGTGCCATCGAGCCTCAGTCCTCCGGGTGTGTCGTGACGGGGCGCGCGGATCGTATCGAGTCGGGTTCGGCCGGCCGGCCGCGCCGCTGCGGCCCGACCGCAGCGGCGGCCCAGTCGCTATGTTCCGCGCGCCTTGGAACGGATCGCCATCGCCGGCAGCGGCGCCATCGCCTGCGGCCTCGCCGCCATCGCCACCCGCACGGGGGACGTCTGGGTGCTCGCTCGCAGCGAGGCCTCGGCCGAGCGCGCGCGGGCGGCGATCGCCCGCCATCACGAGAAGCTGGGCGACGACGCGGGGCACGGCACGGCCCGCGTCACGACCGCTGCGAGTGACCTCGCGGACGCGACCGTCCTCGTCGAGGCGGTCGCCGAGGATCCGGCGGCGAAGGCGGGCGTCCTCGGGACGCTCGGCTCGGTGGCCGGTCCCGACGCCCTGATCGCCACGACGACGTCCTCGCTCTCGGTCGGCGATCTCGCCGCCGCCACCGGGGCGCCCGAGCGCTTCGTCGGACTGCACGTGTTCAACCCCGTCCCGCGGATGGAGCTCGTCGAGCTCGCGTTCCCCACGCAGGCCAGCAGCACCACGCGCGAGCGCGCGATCGCGCTGTGCGAGGCGCTCGGCAAGGAGCCGGTCGTCGTGCCGGACATCCCCGGGTTCGTCGTGAACCGGCTGCTGTTCCCGTATCTCTTCTCGGCGGTCGAGTTCCTCGATCAGACCGGGATGGCGCCCGCGGACATCGACCGCTGCATGACGCTCGGCGCGGGCCACCCGATGGGACCACTCGCACTGCTCGACTTCGTCGGCCTCGACGTCGCCGAGGCGATCGGCGTCGAGATCGGCCGGCCGGCGCCGCCCAAGCTGCGCGCACTCGTGGCCGAGGGAGCGCTCGGACGCAAGAGCGGCCGTGGCTTCTACGCCTACTGACCTGCGGATCCTGCGGATTCCGTTCTCGACGAACGTCGAGCGCGTCGCGCTCGCGCTGGCGCACAAGGGCCTGCACGCGTCGTGGGTCGACGTCGACCCGCTCGATCGGGGCGCGGTCCTCGAGGTCAGCGGTCAGGAGCTCGTGCCGGTGCTCGTGCCCGCGGACGGCGCGGCGATCGCCGACTCGATGCGGATCGTCGCCTGGCTCGAGGAGCAGGTTCCCGAGCCGGCGCTGTGGCCCGCCGATGCGGCTCGCCGCGCGGAGACCGACGTCTTCCTCGCGTGGTTCGAGGGGGTCTGGAAGCACGCCCCGAACGCGATCGACGACGAGCGGCTGCTCCCGCGGCCGGATCACCAGGCGATCGCGCGGCACACGGTGACGATCGCGAGCACGCTGTCGTGGTTCGAGTCCCTGCTCTCCGGACGCGACTTCCTGCTCGGCGACACGTTCGGCGCGGCGGACGTCAGCGCCTTCCCGTTTCTGAAGTACGGCACGCTCACCCCATCGGCGGACGACGTCGAGCCGCTGCACTGGATCCTCGCCGAGACGCTCGCCGTCGAAGGCGCATGTCCGCGCCTGGCCGACTGGATCGCCCGGGTGGACGCGCTCCCGCGCGCCTGAGCGCGATGCGCGGGAACCTTTCGCTCGCCTTCATCGGCGCTTGAGGGTCGCGCGAGAGGCTCAGGACTCCTCCTCAGGGACACGACACAGGGAGCCCGGCCGGCCGATCGCCGTCCGACCTCCCGCACAGCCTCATGACAGCGCCGGCTCGCGACAGCTCCCCCACGTCGCGGGCCGGCCGTCTTTTACGCCGGGTTCAGGTTCGTCGCGCACGATGTTCCCAGCGAACGCACCTCGCATGTGCACCTCCTCCCAGAAGCACCGGACCGGCCCGCCTCGAGCGGGCCGGTTTCGTTTCCGGCCCGACCAGGCGCGCGCAAGTCTTACGCAGGCCGTACGCCCCGTTTAGGAAGGCTTGAGGGCCGTGACCGAACATGCGTCCTGCGAACGCACCTCGCAAGTGCACCTCCTCCCAGAAGCACCGGACCGGCCCGCCTCGAGCGGGCCGGTTTCGTTCTTCGGCCGGAGGCTCAGCCCTCGCCCGAGGACCGCGGAAGCAGGGCCCGCGGGCGGATGCGGACCGCCTCGACGCGATTCTCGCGCACGGACTCCACGCGGATCGAGTAGCCCTCGGCCTTGACGGTGTCCCCGCGCTTCGGCAGCCGGCCGAGCTCGTCGAACACGAGGCCGCCGACCGAGTTGTAGGCGTCCGTGTCCACCGTGAGCTCGATGCCGTGGTCGAGCAGGTCGCTGATCGCGACGTGCCCGCGCACGAACCAGTCGCCGTTGGCCAGCCGCCGGACGGCCCCGCCCGCCGGATCGGTCTCGTCGTCGATCTCGCCGACGACCTCCTCGACGATGTCCTCGACGGTCACGAGCCCGGCGGTGCGCCCGTACTCGTCGACGACGACGGCGAGCGACGAACGCTCGCGCTGCAGGTCGGCGAGCAGGTCGTCGAGCGGCTTGGTCTCGGGCACGATCAGGGCCGGCTTCACGAGTGACTCGATCCGCGCGGAGGGCCCGTCGGCCATGTAGAGGCGCGCGAGCGAGTTCGCGTGGACCGTGCCGCGCACGCGGTCGGCGTTCTCCTCCTCGGTCACGACGAGCCGCGTATGCCCCGAGGAGACGCAGCGCCGCAGCGCCGTCTCGACGTCGTCTGCGACGTCCACGGTGACGACGGCCGGGATCGGGGTCATGACCTGCCGGGCCTCCTGCTCGTGCAGGTGGAACACGCCGGCCAGCATCCCCGCCTCGCCCGCGTCGAGCTTCCCGCCGAGCTGGGCCTGGGAGATGAGGAGCTTCAGGTCCTCGGGCGAGCCGCCCTCATCGAGCTCCGCCGACGCGTCGATCCGCAGCAGGCGCAAGGTGCCGTTCGCCGCACCGTTCAGCAGGTGCACGAACGGCCGCGTGGACCACTCGAACAGACCGAGCGGCCGCGCGCAGCGCCGCGCGATCGCCTCGGGCTTGACGATCGCGTAGATCTTCGGCACCTGCTCGCCGGCGATCACGTGGATGCTCGTCACGATCACGTACGCGAGCGCGACCGACAGCGCCACCGCGGCGCCATGCGAGAGCGCGCCGCCGAGCGACGGCTCGAGCAGCGTGGCGATCGCCGGCTCGCCGAGGAAGCCGATGCCGAGCGAGGCGAGCGTGATCCCGAACTGGCAGGCGGCCAGGTAGCGGCTGAGGTCGTCCTGCTGCGTGACCGCACGCGCGGCACCCCGCAGCCCGTCGCGGGCCTGCTCCTCCAGGCGGCCGCGCGACGCCCGTACGAGCGCGAACTCGGCCGCGACGAAGAACCCGTTCACCAGCACGAGCACGAGGACCGCGATGATCAGCAGCACGGTCACGGACGGACCCCCTGGGGGCCGCTACTTCGAGGTGGGTCGTCGGGCACGCTGGTTCGCCGCGGCGAGGGTACCAGCCGGTCCTGCGGCCGCCGCCGCCCCCGCAGCGCCCCTACGATGCCGCGATGCGCATCGTCAGCCTCGTGCCGCACGCGACCGAGTTGCTGTTCGCCCTCGAGCTCGGTGAGCAGGTCGTCGGGGTCACGCACGAGTGCGACCACCCCGACGCCGCGCGCGAGCTCCCACAGCTCACCCGCGACGTACTGCCGGCCGACCTGAGCGCCGCCGAGATCGACGCCGCCGTGCGCGAGCGCACGGCGGCTGGCGCGGCGATCTACGTCCTCGACGAGGAGCTGCTGCGCGAGCTCGAGCCCGATCTGATCGTCACGCAGGAGCTGTGCCCGGTGTGTGCGGTGAGCTCCGCGGAGGTGCGCGCGGTCGCCGAGCGGATGCCGGTCTGCCCGAAGATCATCACGCTCGACCCCACGACCTTCGGCGAGACGATGGGCGACATCCGGACCGTCGCGCTCGCGACGGACGCCGGGGCCGCGGCCCTCGACCTCGTCGCGCGGCTGCGGGCGCGCGTGGATCGCGTGAGCGACGCCGTCCGCGGCGCAGAGCCGGTGCCGGTCGTCGCGCTCGAATGGCTCGACCCGGTGTTCGTCGCCGGGCACTGGACGCCGCAGCTCATCGAGCTGGCGGGCGGCGTCGACGTCCTGGGCTTCGCCGGCGAGCCGTCCGTCCAGACCGACTGGGCCACGGTGCGCGCGGCGGCGCCCGAGGTCGCGATCGTCATGCCGTGCGGTTACGACGCGGCCCGGTCGCTCGAGCAGGCCGAGCTGCATGCCGGCGAGCTGCGCGCCCTCGAGGCCCGGCGGATCGCCGCCGTCAACGCGAGCGCGACGTTCTCGCGGCCCGGACCGCGGCTCGTCGAGGGGCTCGAGACCCTGGCACACGTCCTGCATCCCGAGCGCGTACCCGAATCCGCGGGCCCCGTGCTCGACCTCGACGCCCGCTGAACGGCGCTCAGGCGACCGAGATCGCGCCGAACACGGCGACGGCCGCCAGCAGCGCGCAGCCGACGTAGCCGAGCGCCGGCCGGCGGCGATCATCGGCCACGCGGAAGACGATCCCCGCGAGGATGCCGAACGTCAGGCCACCGCCGTGGCCGCCGATCGAGATGTTCGGGATCAGCAGGGTGAGTCCGAGGTTCAGCATGATCAGCACGCCGAGGTCGGTGCGAAGCGGGTTGAACCCGCGGCGGTGCAGCTCGACGGCGGCCGCCCCCATGAGGCCGAAGATCGCCCCCGAGGCCCCGACCGTCACCGCGTTCGGCTCGAACAGCATCGCGCCGAACGAGCCGCCGAGCAGCGCCGTGAAGTAGAGCGTGAGGTAGCGCGGGATCCCGAGGACGGGCTCGAGCATCTGCCCGAGGATCCACAGCAGGTACATGTTGAAGAGGATGTGAAGGATGTCGGCGTGCAGGAAAGCGCCGGTGACCAGGCGCCAGTACTCGCCGTCGGCCACCGCCGGGCCGAACAGCGCGAGGTTGCGGAACAGCGCGTCCCCGCCTGCCCCGCCGCCGCCGATGCTCAGGCGCCCGCTCGCCAGGAACAGGATGACGTTCACGGCGATCAGGACGACGGTCGCCGTCGCGGCGCCCGCACCGGCGCGCGCGGCGGGCATGCTGCGCACCTTCGTGCGGTCCTTCGAGCACTCGGGGCAGCGCATCCCGACCGGGCTCGGCGTCATGCAGGCCGGGCAGATCGGCCGCCCGCAGCTCGAACACGAGACGCGCGTCTCGCGGTCGGGATGGCGGTAGCACGTGGTGACGGCCGGCGCTTCCATGGTGGGCGGGCCACGCTAGCAGCGGGCCGCCGCGCTCACGGCCGCTCGGGCGGCTCGCGATCAGCGCCCCACGCGGCGCTGGACCTCGTCCGCAATCGTCCGCACGGCGGACGCGGCGAATGCGAACGGATCGGCGGGCTGCGGGGCCCGGCTGCGCCCGCGCCGGCGGCGACGGCCCTGCAGGACTGCGGCGGCGCCCGCGGCGGCCGTGCCGATCGCGATCGCGGCGGCCGGGCGCACCCACGTGCGCGGGTCGTGCAGCGAGCGCAGCTCCCAGGCGTCGAGCTCGTCTGCGGCGAGCGCGGAGATCGTCGTCAGCGCCTCCTCGAGCTGGACGGCGAGGTGCTCGGGAGGCTCGACGGGCGCGAGCGCGCGGCTGAGCAGGGCTTCGAGGTCGGGGGGCGGCTGGGCGCTCATCGCGTCAGGCCTCCTGCGGCTGGCGGACGATCTCCTCGAGCTGCTTGATGGCGCGATGGATCAGCACCTTTGTGGCGCCATCCGTGCGCCCCAGCGCGCGAGCGATCTCCTTGTTGTCCATCCCGAGGGCGAAGCGCATGATCAGCGCCTCGCGGCGGTCGTCCGGGAGCTGCTGCACCCCGGCGAGGATGTGGCGCAGCTCCTCGCGGCCCTCGACGAGGTCCTCCGTCGTGTGCAGCGCGTCCGGCTCGGCGACCGAGTCGAGCGGCGTCTGCGGCTTGCGCGAGCGGTCGCGGTAGAGGTTCGCGGCGAGATTGTGGGCGATCCGGATGAGCCAGGGGCGCAGCGGGCGCCCGTCGGACTCGCGCAGCGCACGCTCGAAGTGCCGGTAGGCCTGCAGGAAGGTCTGCTCGGTCAGGTCCTCGGCGTCGTGGTGATTGCCCACGCGGTAGTACGAGTACGAGTACACGTCCTTGAGATGCGCGCGGTACAGGTCGGAGAAGCGCGCGTCGAGGTCTGCCTTGTCCACGCATCGCAGCCTACCCTCGCGATCCCTCAGGCCACCCGGACGCCGACGACGCGGCGCGGTTCGGTGACGTGCTCGGCGAACGCGACCGCCGTCTCGCGGCCCGCGACGACCTCCGCGAGTGCGTGGACCGCGGGCGCCCGGACGCGCTCGGCCTCGAGCGCGGCGGCCAGCAGCGGCAGGGCGTCCAGCGCCTCGGCGACGTGCCCGAGCGTCGGGCGGATGTCCCGCGCGGGAACGCCGCGCGCGAGCAGCTCGCCGGCGCGGCGGTTGCGCCCGCCGGCGGCGACGACCGAGGCGACGAGATCGCCGGCCCCGGCGAGCCCGGAGAGCGTCTCCGGGCGTGCGCCGAGCCGGTCGGCGTACGCGGCGAGCTCGGCGAAGACCTTGCCCGCGGCCGCGCCGGAGGCGTTGGGCCCCAGGACGCTCGCGGTCGCGGCGGCCAGGACGGCGGCGTTCTTCGCGACGCCGGCGAGGTCCACGCCGACGACGTCGCCGGTCGTCTCGACGTCGAACCCGGCGTCCGCGAGCGCGCGGCGCAGCTGGGCGACGAGATTGCGGTCCTCCGAGGCGACGACGAGCGACGCCCCGTGGTCGAGCGCCTCCGCGGCATGCGCGGGGCCGCCGAGACACGCGACCGGGTGCCCGGCGGCGCGGGCGGCGCACCAGGCCGTCGGCAGCGCGCCGGCGGGCGGCACGAGGCCCTTGGACAGCACGAGCAGCGCCGTCCGCGGCCCGAGGCGGTCGGCGACCTGGCCCAGCGCGGCGGGCAGGTCGGCGGTCGGGACGGCGAGGCAGGCGAGGTCGGCCTCCTCGAGGTCGAGGTCGGTGGCGCGCACGACGCGCACGCCCTCGGGCAGGATGACGCCCGGCAGGTAGCGCTCGTTGCGCCGCTCGGCGGCGAGCACCGCGGCCTGCTCGGTCGTGCGGCAGCCGAGCTCGACGGCGATGCCGGCGCGGGCGAGTGCGACCGCGAGGCTCGTTCCCCACGAGCCGGCGCCGACGATCGCCGCGCGGCGCAGCGGGGGCATCCCGCCGAGCCATTCCCACTGCAGCTCGACGCACGGCCAGATGCGGTCGGTCACGGCCTTCGCGAGCGCGGGCGAGGGGTGCTCGACCTGCGGGAACCGCAGTGCCCGGCCGGCGCGGATCGTGACCCTGTGGGGGCGGATCTTCCAGCGCGTGCGGATGTCCTCGGTGCCGATCACCGCGACCGGGACGACCGGGACACCGGACTCGAGCGCCAGACGACCGACGCCGCGTCGCGGGTGGCCGAGCGGGCCCGGGCGCACGCGCGTGCCCTCGGGGAAGATCATCACGGCGTCACCGCGCTCGAGGATGCAGCGGGCGGTGTCCATCGAATCGCTGTCGCCGCTGCCGCGGTCGATCGGGAACGCACCGAGCGAGCTGATGAACCACGATTGCAGGCGGCCGAGCAGCCCGGGATTCGTGAACAGCTCCTTCTTCGCGACGAAGTAGATCGGGCGCCGGCGCATCGCGCCGATGACGAACGGGTCCAGGAACGACCGGTGGTTGGCCGCGAAGATCAGCGGGCCGTCCTTCGGGATGTGCTCGCGGCCGATCCGGCCGAGGCGGAAGTACACGAGGAAGAACGGCACGAGCGCCGCGCGCACGATGGCCAGCACGAAGCGGTTGACCCCGCGTTCCCGTGCCCGCTCCAGCAGCGCCGCCTGCTCCATGACAGCGATACCACCGCGCCCACCGGGGGTTACACGCGCCCGGGAGTAGGATGCGGTGCATGGCGATCGACCGCTCCCGCACGCTGCGCGGCGCCCTGGCCGGGGCGATCGCCGCGGCAGTCTGGGCCGTGCAGCAGCCGCTCGACCGGCGCGTGTTCGGTGTGCCCTACGACGACACCGAGCTGCTGGGGAAGTTCATCACCCGCGGGCCGGCCTGGCCGCTGCTCGGGACGGCGATCCACCTGGCCAACGGCGCGCTGTTCGGCGCCGTGTATGCGAACGTCGCGCCGCGCGTGCCGCTGCCTTCGTGGTCGAAGGGCCCGGCGGCCGCGATGACCGAGCACCTGGCGACCTGGCCGCTCGTCGCGCTCAGCGACCGCCTGCACCCGGCGCGCGAGGACCTTCCGGCGCTCGCAGGCAGCGGCGCCGCGTTCGCCCAGGCGACCTGGCGGCACCTGCTGTTCGGGGTCGTCCTCGGGGAGACGGAGCGCGCCCTGAATCCGCCGCAGGACGAGGAGGTGCCGACATACGAGCACGTCGTCTCCTCCAACGGCCATGGCAACCTCGGTCACGCGGCCGGGGTCGGGCCCGCCGGCTGAGCGCTCGGGTGCCGTTGACGAGCGCCCGCGGACACGGGCGATACTGTCGAGACGCTGCCGGAGTAGCTCAGTCGGTCAGAGCACCTGTCTTGTAAACAGGGGGTCAGGGGTTCGAATCCCCTCTCCGGCTTGGACAGAGCGCTGGTAGCGTCGCCGTGGTGTTCCGTCCCGCCGAGCCGCCGCGCGAGCCGCAGATCCCGGACGAGCTTGCGGACACGGCGTGCGCCGCGCTCGCTCACGACATCCGCATCGCCGGGACGGTCGTCTCCGAACTGACGCTCACCGAACAGCGCGCTCGCGGCATCTCGATCTCCGACAGCCGGCTCTCGAACACGGACCTGTCGGCCTCCCATCTGGACGCGCTCCACGCGACGAACATCGAGGTCGCCGGCGGCAACCTCGCGAACGTCAGCGTGCGCGGCGCGCATGTGCGCGGCGCGCACCTGACGGGATGCCGCATGACCGGCGCGAGCTTCGGCGAGGCGACGCTCCAGGACGTGACATTCCGGGGCTGCCTCGTCGACCTCGCATCGTTCGCCTCCGCGAAGCTCACGCGCGTGCTCTTCGAGGACTGCCTCATGCTCCAGTCCGACTTCCTGGAAGCCGAGCTCGTCTGCGTCTGCTTCCGCACGTGCGACCTCAGCCGGCTCGACGTGCGCGGAGCGCGCTTCTCGCGCAGCGAGTTCCACGACTGCAGGCTCGACGGCATCGAGGGCGCCGCGAGCCTGCGGGGTGCGGCGATGCCCTGGTCGGACATCGTCGCGCTCGCGGGCGTCTGGGCGGCGGCGCTCGGAATCGAGCAGTTCGACGCCGAGTAGCGCCGCCGTTCGCGGCGGCCCGCGCGACGCTCTACGCTCAGGGCATGACCGAGCGCGTCGAGCGCATCCGGGAGCGGAGCGTCGAAGCCGTGCAGGGGCGGGCCCAGGCCGCCCAGGACGCCGCCCAGCGCGGCGTCGAGGCCGCCCAGGACGCGGCGGCGCGCGGCGTGGAGGCGGCGCAGGACGCCGCCGACCGCGCGGCCGCGGCGGTCGCCAGGGTCAAGCCGCGCCTGCGCGGCGTCATCCACGAGTACTCGTTCTGGACCGCGATCCTGCTCGGGGTGATCCTGATCGCGCTCGCCAACACCGCGCGCGAGGTCGTGGCGACGTCGGTCTACGCCGCCGGGATCATCGGCCTCTTCGGGGTCAGCGCGCTCTACCACCGGCGCACGTGGGGACCGGCGGCCCGCGCCTGGATGCGCCGACTCGACCACTCGATGATCTTCGTCTTCATCGCCGCGTCGTTCACGCCGTTCGCGCTGCTCGTGCTCCACGGCCCGCTCGCCACGTGGATCCTGATCGTCGTCTGGGGCGGCGCGATCGCGGGCGTCGTGCTGAGCCTGCTCTGGGTCAGCGCACCGAAGTGGGTGAGCGCGATCGTCTACGTCGCGATGGGCTGGGTCGCGGTCGCGACGATCCCGCAGGCGTGGGCGACGCTCGGCTGGCTGTCGGTCGCCGCGCTCGGCCTGGGCGGTGCGCTCTACACCGCGGGAGCGGTGATCTACGCGACGGGTCGCCCGGACCCGGCGCCTGCGACCTTCGGCTACCACGAGATCTTCCACTCGCTCGTCACCGGCGCCGCGGCGACGCACTACCTCGTCATCGCGTTCGTCGTCCTGCCGCTCGCGACCTAGTCGCGAGTGCGGCGGACGACCGGCCCACGACGCGAAACGGCTGCTGTTCCGTCGGCTGGGCCGATGGAACAGCAGCCGTTCGCTGCGGATCGGTGCGCCCGGCGCGTGCCGGGCGCACCCGCCGCGGCGGGACTAGTTGGCGCCGAACGCCTTCGTCCAGGTCTCCAGCGGCGTGACGCCGGTGACCGGTGCCTGCGGATGCTTGACCCACGGCGTCTCGGCCGTCTCCGGCTTCTTCGCGTCGATGAGCAGCGACCAGCCGGCGCCCGTGGCGAACACGGGGTTCCCGGCCAGCAGGCCGTCGAGGTCCGGCGTGTCGTCGGCCTTGAAGCCGATGCCGGCGTACTTGTTCGGCCCGTTGAACCCATTCGCGCCGCAGGGCACGAGCGTGCTGTTGTCGCTCGGCACGTTGTTCTGCGTGCCGGCCGGGTCGAAGCAGTTGTCCTGCCCGTCGCCGTCGTAGAACAGGTCGCGGCCGTTGACGTTCTTGCCGTCGTTGCCGAACTGGTTGTTCCAGACCCGGTTGCCGATCAGCTCCTGGGCGTCACGCGCCTTGAGCAGCGCCTGCTGCAGGCCGGCGACCCCGACGAGGTAGTTGCCGTAGATCTTGTTGCCCGTGACCTGCGTGCGGCGGCCGCCGAACAGCAGGACGCCGATGCCGACCGGGAAGTTCGTCCCCGTCGAGGTCGAGGCGAGCTTCCACGGCGAGCCGCGGTAGTAGTTGAAGTTGTTGAAGAAGATCTCGTTGTTCGTGATCACGTTGTCCTCGAACGGCGCGTACTTCTCGGAGTCGAGCGCGTTCGGGACGATCCCGATGCCGTTGTTGTAGAAGCGGCTGTTCGTGATCGTGACGTAGCGGCTGTTCGTGCCCGAGTAGCCGAGCTGGTTGCCGTACGAGACGAGGTTCTTGAGGATCGTGCGCTTCGGCTTGGTCTGCGGCGGCGTCTGGCCGACGTAGAAGCCCGAGTCGTTGGTCCACGCGCCGACGGAGTTCGACATCTCGCCGCCGACCGAGTTGAACGCGTACAGGCCGTACACGCCGACCCGCTTGGCCACGAGGTTCGTCATGAGGTAGTCGGTGACGTTCACGGCGAAGAACCCGTTGCCGCTGTAGTCGAAGGCCGACAGGCCGTTGAGCGTGACCTTGTCGGCGCCGTTGATGACGATGCCGTTGTTCGGGATGTTCTTCGGCGTGGAGCCCTTGCCGCTGAGGATCACGCGGCCCGGCCTCTTCGGGTCGCCGATGATCTTCAGGTAGCGCTTGCTCGCGCCCTTGACGACGACGCGCTCCTGTACGTGCCCGGCTTGACCTTCACCGTGTCGCCGGCCTTCGCCGCGTTCACGGCCTTCTGGATCGTCGTGTACCGGCAGCCCTGCCTCTTGCAGACGGTGAGCGTCTTGAAGGGGCCGGTCGGTGCCTTGAGGTTCTTCGGCTTGGCGGGCGGCGGGTAGTCGACGGCACCGGCGGCGGGGGCGAGCGCGAGCGACGCCCCGACCGCGGCGACGCCGAGCGCCGCGAGGCGGGAACGGGTCATGGGATCTCCTGGAGAGGGGGGTTGGTTACTTCTTGACGACGAGCGTGAACGCCATGCCGTCGTTCTCGTGGAAGGTGCAGATGAACTTGTACGTGCCGGGCTTCGTGAGCTTCTTCAGCGACTTCGACTGGTACTCGTAGCCGGCGCCTGCGGCCTCGGACGTGAACTGGGACTTCTTGACGCCCTTCGGGCCGGAGACGATCGCGACATCGTGGATGTCCGCGGTCTCGTCGGTCCAGACGAACTTCAGGGCCGGTTGCGGCTCACGGTGAGCTTCTTCGGGCCGAAGTAGTTGTCGAGGACCTTCACGGTCTTCTTCTGGGGTTTGCTGCTGGCGGTCGTCGCGGTCGAGGCGGCCATGGCCGGCACCGCGGCGACTGCCGCGATGCCGGTCAGGCCGAAGACCGCGATGGTCTTCTTGAGGGTCACTTGACTCCGATCGATGGCGTCCAGCGCTCCATCGGCGTGAAGCCCGGAATCGCGGTCTGGGTGCCCTTGAGCCACGCCTTCTCAACGTTGGCGGGGTTCTTCTCGGGCTCGATGACGTTCAGCGCCCAACCGACGGCCTCGGTCTGCGCGGCCTCGTTGAAGGTGTTGGCCCCGGTGAAGGGGCACGGCGCGAACGTGTTGTTGTTCAGGGGCACGTTGTTCCTCGACGTGCCGGGGTCGACGCAGTTGTCGCGCCCGTTGCCGTCGTAGAAGAGGTCTCGGCCGTTCGGGTTCTTCCCGTCGTTGCCGAAGTTGTTGCCCGTGATCTGGTTGCCGATCAGGTCGGCTGCGTCGGTCTGCTTGAGCAGGATCTGCTTCAGCGCGCCGACACCGACGAGATAGTTGCCGTAGACGCGGTTGTTCTCGACCCGCGCCCTGCGCCCGCCGAACAGCAGGATGCCGGTCCCGATCGGGTAGGGCGTGCCCGTGGCGGAGTTGCGCAGCTTGAACGGCGCACCGGCGTAGTAGTTGAAGTTGTTGAAGAACACGTCGTTGTCGGTGATGACGTTGTCCTCGGGCGGCGCGAACTTCTCGGAGTCCAGCGCGTTCGGGACGATGCCCGAGGCCGTTGTTGTAGAAGCGGCACTTCGTGATCGTCACGTAGCGGCTGTTCGTGCCCGAGTAGCCCAGGACGTTGCCGTAGGCCGTGAGGTTGCTGCAGGATCGTGCGCATCGGCTTGGTCTGCGGCGGCGTCTGGCCGACGTAGAAGCCCGAGTCGTTGTTCCACGCGGCGACGGAGTTCGACATCGAGCCGCCGATCGAGTTGAACGCGTACAGGCCGTACACGCCGACGAACTTGGCGACGAGGTTCGTGAACGGTGTAGCCCGTTGTTGTTGACGACGAAGAACCCGTACCCGTCGTAGTCGAACGCGCGATGAGGCCGTTGACGGTGACGTTGTCGGCGCCGTTGATCGTGATCGCCGTTGTTCGGCAGCGTCGCGGGCTTCGCGTTCTTGCCGCTCGAGGATCACCGGCCCGGCTTCTTCGGGTCGCCGATGAGCTTCAGGAAGCGCTTGCTCGCGCCCTTGATGACCACGCGCTCGCGGTAGGTGCCGGGCTTGACCTTGACGGTGTCGCCGGCCTTCGAGTCGTTGACGGCCTTCTGGATGGACGTGAAGTCACAGCCCTTGCGGCAGACCGTGTGCGTCGCGAACGGGCCCTTGAGAGGCTTGAGGTTCTTCGGCTTGGCGGGCGGCGGTAGTCCACCGCGCCGGCGACGCCGCGAGCGACAGCGAGGCGACGAGGCGACGGCGAGCGCCGCGGCGATGGTGCGGGTTGCTTGACATGGATTTCCCCTCTCCTTGTGATGCGTGAACTACGGCTCGACGATGTAGAAGCCGGTCATCCCCGCGTC
This sequence comes from uncultured Actinomycetes bacterium, assembly GCA_963787935.1. Taxonomy (GTDB): domain Bacteria; phylum Actinomycetota; class Thermoleophilia; order Solirubrobacterales; family Solirubrobacteraceae; genus F1-60-MAGs163. The sequence continues at coordinate 405,442 of CAWBEV010000005.1, forward strand.
CTGATGGGAGAAGACGTGGCAGTGGTAGAGCCAGCGGCCCGGGTTGTCCTCGACGAAGCGCGCGGTGATCGGTCTCGTTCGGCCCGAGCGTCGGCGTGTCGGTGAACGGACCGGTCCCGTCCTTGCGCCAGCGGTGGCCGTGGATGTGGAAGTCGTGGAAGTTGTTGTCCATCCCGATCACGTGGATCGCGACGTCCTGGCCGACCTTCGCGCGCAGCGTCGGCGTGTTGCCCGCGTACGCCCGGCCGTTGATGCACTGGTAGGCGCGCGGCAGGCCCGCTGACGGGCGGCGCGATCTGGTGCATGAAGAGGACGTACTCGACGTCCGGGCGCTTCGCGCCCTGCTCGCGGACGATCAGTGCGCCGAACAGGCCGCGAAACGCGTTCAGCGTGTGGTTCGGACCGTGGTCGTGGTAGGGCCAGACGCCGACCGAGTCGGGCCGGGCCTCCCACGTGTACGTGAACTCCTCGCCCGGGGCGATGAAGCCGCCGGCGCGCGTGAAGTCGCCGACGTAGACGCCGTCGTAGTCGGGCGTGTAGCGGACGCCGTGCGGGTGCATCGTGACGGCCTGGTTCGTCCTCTCCGGGAGCGCGTTGCGCACGTGCACCTTCAGCACGTCGCCGACCTCGCACTCGAGCGATCGGTCCCGGCATCGCCGCCGGGCCCTTCGGCGCAGCGAACCCGGTCGTCATCTCCTGGTACATGAAGCCCTGAACGCGGACGGGCCCGGGAGCGCGAGCCCGTGCCACTGGTCGCGGCGCGGACGGCTCGGGATCATGTCCCAGCGCGCCGTCGTCACCTGGATCCAGTACTCGCGCACCTGGCCGCCGGGCTGCGGGCTCGGGCGTTCCGAACTTCAGCTGGTCCACCGGGTCGGAGCCGATCGGCGCCTTCGGCGTCCCGCCGGCCAGCGCGGGGCGCTTGACCTGCGCGGCGGCGGCGTCGGCCTTGGCGGCGTCCCCGGGCCTCGAGAGCAGCACCTTCCGGCCGCCGATCGTGCAGAGGAAGGCGCCCGCGCCGGCGGCGAGGAAGCCGCGGCGGCCGATGGCGTTCGATGGTTCGCGTGTGGGATCGAGTTCGCTCATGGAGGGGAAGAGCCGGCCGGATGGAGGCCGGGCGGAGAGGCGTGGCTTCGGCAGGAGCGGCCCCGGCAGGTACAAACGTACCGGAGCCGTTGCCGCTACGGTACAAACGTACCTGCGCCACGAGAGTTGCGCGCCGGTTCACTCTCCCGACACCCATGAGCACCTCTCCCCAGTCAGCCGCCCGCCGCCTGCCCGCCGAGGAGATCCGCGCGGCGATCGTCGACGCCACCGTCGAGCTCATCGGGCACGGTGGCGTCGGACGCCGTCACCCACCGCGCCGTCGCCGAGGCGGCGGGCGTCTCGCTGTCCTCGACGACCTACCACTTCACCTCGAAGGACGACATCGTCGATGCCGCGCTGCGCCAGGTGGCCGCCACGGAGATCGCGCGCGTCGAGGCCACCGCCGCGGCCGTCGCGCCGCTCGTGCACGACGTGGACTCGCTCGTGGACGCGATGACGCACTGGATGGCCGACCAGCTCTCCGGCGACCTCGTCGTCGTGCGCGCCGGCTACGAGCTGCAGCTCGAGACCGACCGCAGCCCGGAGCTGCGCGAGCTGCACGAGGCCTGGGGCCGTGCGGTGCAGGGGCTCACGCGCGAGGTGCTCGAACGCGCCGGCTCGACGCACCCGAAGGAGGATGCACACATCGTCGCCGCGCTCATCGACGGCCTGCGGCTCGAGGAGATCACCGCGCCGCGCCCGGACGTCGCGGGCCGGACGCGTCCCCTGTTCGACCGCCTGTTGCGCGCGCTCGTCCCGCCGCGGTCCTAGAGCACCACGTTCCGCGCCGCGAGGTGCACGCCGACCTTGCGCTTCACGCGCTGCAGGGCGTTGTCGACGGTCTTCGTGTCGCAGCCGACGAGGTCGCCGATCCCCTCGTACGAGCGGCCGTCGAGGTAGAGCGACAGCACGCGCGACTCGAGCTCGGAGAGCGAGCTCGACAGGCAGGCGACGAGCGAACGCAGCTCCTCGGACGAGATGACCTGGTTGACCGGGTCGTGCACGGTCGAGCCGGGCAGGATCTCGTCGAGGGTCGGCTCGCCGTCGCCGGCGCCCGCGGGCGTCGAGGCGAACGAGACGTACTGGTTCAGCGGCACGTGCTTGTTGCGCGTCGCGGTCTTGACCGCCGTGATGATCTGGCGCGTGATGCAGAGCTCGGCGAAGTTGCGAAAGCTCGACTCGCGGTCGGTCCGGTAGTCGCGGATCGCCTTGTAGAGGCCGACGAGGCCCTCCTGGATGAGGTCGTCGCTGTCGCCCCCGGCGAGGAAGTACGACGAGGCTTTCAGACGGACGAACCCGTAGTAGCGGCGCACGAGCCGGTCGTACGCGGTCGGGTCACCCTGCTTGGCCAGGGCGATGAGGTATCCATCATCGACCTGAACTTGAGACTGAGATGAAGCGGAGATACGGGCCACGAGCGTTCCTTTCCGTCCCCTTTGCAGGGAAAGCATCGGACGAGCTCAGTGGCGCACTCCTCCCCTGGCGCCAGCTGCGAACGTGAAGCTGTTGATTTCTCGACCTGAGGTTCACCCTCAAGTCGCGGGGTTTATCCCACAGTTATGAAGCGCTGTCAACCCGGCGCTGCAAGATTCCGTACAGCAGCGCGGCCGCGGCCGCGCTGACGTTCAGCGAGTCGAGCCGTCCGCGCAGCGGGAGCCTCACGAGCGCGTCGCAGGCCCCGGCGACCCGCGGGCGCAGGCCCTTGCCCTCCGCTCCGAGGACGAGCACGACGCCGCCGCGCCAGTCGGGCTCGAGGTACGGGATCGCCTCGGGCACCGCGGCGGCCCCGTAGCACCAGCAGCCGGCCTCCTTCGCCGCGCCGAGGAAGTCCGCGAGATTGCGCACGCGCGCGATCGGCAGCCACTCGACCGCCCCGGCCGAGGCCTTGCACGCCGCCGGCGTGACCTCGGCGGCGCGCCGTTCGGTGATCACGACGCCCGTCGGCGCCGGCGCTCTCGGCCGTGCGGCAGATCGCCCCGAGGTTCTGGGGGTCCTGGACCTCGTCGAGCGCGACGATCAGCGGGTCGGGCTTCGCGAGCAGCTCACGGGCCCCGACGTAGTGGTAGCCGTCGACGCGGGCGCAGATGCCCTGGTGGTCCTGGGTCGCCGGCGCGCTGGGCGACCTCGCCCGCCTCGACCGTGTGCACCGGCGGCATCGCGGTCCCGCTCGCGCTCAGCCACGGCGCGCCGGCCGCGCCGTGCGTGGCCCAGACCTCGTGCACGCGACGGCGCTGCGCGCGCAGCGCCTCGTGGACCGCGTTGCGCCCGTAGATGATCACGGCCGCACGAGCGACGGACCGTCCGCCGAGTCGCGCACCTGCCAGCCGCGCGCGGCGAGCGCGTCGCGCAGGCGGTCGGCCTCGCCCCAGTCGCGCGCTGCGCGGGCCGCCTCGCGGGCCTCGAGCAGCGCGAGCGCCTCCGGGTCCGGGCCGCCGGCGCCCTGCGCACCGTCCGCCGTGTCGCGGCCGCCGTCCGCCAGCAGCGTCTCGAGCCCGAGCACGGTCAGCATCTCGCGCAGGTCGCCGTCGCCGACGTCCTCGCGCTTGTTCGCCTCGCCGATCCACTCGTACAGCGCCGCCAGCGCCCGCGGCGTGTTGAAGTCGTCGGCGAGCGCCGCGAAGAAGCGCTCCTTCAGCGGGGCGAGGTCCGCCGGCGAGGGCCCGGGAACGGCGCGCCGCGCCGCCTCGCGAATCCGCCGCGTGCTCGCCTGGGCGGCGGACAGGCTGTCGTCGGAGAAGCGCAGCGGCTGGCGGTAGTGGGCCGTCGAGAAGAACAGGACGACGGCGTCCCGGCCCCAGCGCTCGAGCACGTCGCCCAGGAGCGCGATGTTGCCGACGCTCTTGGCCATCTTGTCCTCGCCCATCTGGAGCATGCCGTTGTGCATCCAGATCCGCGCGAGCTCGCTGCCGCGCGCCATGCGCGTCTGCGCAGCCTCGTTCTCGTGGTGGGGGAAGATCAGGTCGTTGCCCCCGCCGTGGATGTCGAAGTCCGTGCCGAGCAGCGCCTCGGCCATCGCCGAGCACTCGATGTGCCAGCCCGGCCGGCCGCGGCCCCACGGCGCATCCCAGGCCGTGTCCTCGCCCGGCTTCTGCGCCTTCCACAGCGCGAAGTCGAGCGGGTCCTCCTTGCGGCCGGCGCCCTCGACCCCCTCGCCCTGGTCCATGTCATCCAGGGCCCGGTGCGAGAGGTCGCCGTAGTGGGCGTCGCCGCGCACGCGGAAGTAGACGTCGCCCTCGACGGCGTAGGCGCTGCCGTTGTCCAGGAGCGCCGCGATCATGTCGATGATCGGGCCCATCGTCTCGGTCGCGAGCGGCTCGTGGTCGGGGCGCCCGAGGCCCAGGCCGTCGGTGTCGGCGAAGTAGGCGTCGGTCATCGCCTGGGCGAGCTGCGCGCTCGGCACCGGCGGATCGGCGGCGTTCGCCGCGTCGTAGATCTTGTCGTTGACGTCCGTGACGTTCGCGACGAACGTCACGTCGTAGCCCTCGTGCTCGAGGAACCGGCTCAGGACGGAGTAGACGACGAACGGGCGCGCGTTGCCGATGTGGATGCGGTTGTAGACCGTCGGCCCGCACGCATAGATCCCGATGCGACCGGGATCGCGCGGCTCGAGGTCGACGACCACGCCGCGCCGGGTGTCATGCAGGCGGATGGGGCGCACGGCCCGGAATCTACGCGACGGCGCCGAAGGCCCGCGGGTAGGCGACCGCGCCGCGGGGGACGCCGACTCCTGCCGGGGTGATCACGCGCCAGGCGTCAGCCGGCCACGCCTCGGGCGGGACGAGCCCCAGCGGGATGGCGGGCACGAAGCCGAAGCGCGCGTAGAAGGCGGGATCGCCGAGCACGATAACCGGGCGCTCGCCGGCGGCCGCAAGCGCGGCGCGCACGAGCGCGGAGCCGATGCCGGCACCCTGATGCTCCGGCGAGACGCTCAGCGGAGCAAGCGCGAGCGCCGCTCCATGGTGCCCGCCGACGTCCAGGCGCGAGAGCAGCACGTGGCCGACCGGCGCGCCCGCGAGCGCGGCGACGAGCGCGACCTCGACCGGAGCGGCCAGGTCCGCCTCGAGCGCCGCGACGAGCTCGGCCTCATCCACGCGTCCGAATGCGGCCTCGACCACCGAGCGGACCGCCGCGACGTCCCCCGGCGCCTGCGCGCGCACGATCGCACCAGGCGCCATCCGCGGGCTTCCTGCTAGCCGACGAGCGTCGCGACGGCCTGGGCGGCGACGCCCTCACCGCGGCCGACGAACCCGATGCCCTCGCCGGTCGTGGCCTTGACGTTCACCTGCGCGTGCTCGACGCCGAGCGCCGCGGCGATCGCGTCACGCATCTCGTGCTTGCGCGGCCCGAGCTTCGGCCGCTCGATGAGCACCGTCGCATCCACGTGCTCGACCCGCAGGCGCCCATCGGCGAGCAGCCCGGCGACGGCGCGCAGCAGCGCCAGCGAGTCGGCGCCGCGCCAGCGCTCGTCGGTGTCGGGGAAATGCGTGCCGACGTCGTCGAGCCCGGCGGCACCCAGCAGCGCGTCGATCACCGCGTGCGTCAGGACGTCCGCGTCGGAATGGCCCTCGAGGCCGAGGCCTTCGGGATGCTCGAGGCGCACGCCGCCGAGGATCAGCGGCCGGTCGGGCCCGAGCCGGTGCGAATCCCAGCCGATGCCCGTCCGCACGCGGCTCATACGGTCGCACCGATCGGCTCGAGCCGCCGCTCGCGCCCCTCGAACACCGCGAGCTCGGCGACGCCCGCCCGATCGAGCAACGCGAGCGCTGCGTCGTAGCCGTAGCCGAGGTGCTCGGCGTGGTGGGCGTCGCTCGAGAGCGCGACCGGGCAGCCCGCGTCCAGGCACATCTCGAGGAACCCCAGGGCGGGGTAGAGCTCGCCGACCGGCTTGCGCAGACCGGCGGTCGAGACCTCGATCGCGATCTGCGACTCGGCGATCCCGTCCATCGCGAGCTCGTAGAAGCGCCGCAGGTCGCCGTCGGGGAACGGGCGCTGGCGACCCCAGTGCTTGACGAGGTCCGGGTGGGCGAGGATGTCGTACATCCCGGTGCGGGCCATCTCGCCGAGCCACGAGAAGTACGTGCTCCAGATCTTCTCGGCGCCCTGGCCCATGCCCCAGATGTCGTAGTCCTCGTGGTCGAGCGCGCCGTCGCCGACGAAGTGGATCGAGCCGACGATGTAGTCCCACTCGCGAGCGTCGAGGAACTGCGCGACGCGGTCCTCGCGCCCGGGGATGTAGTCCGCCTCGATGCCGAGCCGCAGGTCGGTCTGCTCGCGCACGAACGCACAGTAGGCGTCCACGTCGTCGTGGGCGAACTCGCGCCACAGCCCGTTGTCCCAGATCGCGAGCGCGTCGCTGAAGCGGTAGATGTGCTCGCTGACGCCGAGTTCCCCGATGCCGCGGGCGCTCGCCTCCTCGCGGTAGCGCTCGGCGTTCGCCGACGGTGAAGTAGCGCTCGGGCCCGCTGTCGGGGCCGTCCGGGCGCAGGTGCACGTGGTAGTCGGTCAGCACGCGCCTGATTCAAGCAGCGTGCGGGCGGGCGCCGCGTCGCGGTCGACCGGCTAGCGGCCGCCGAGCAGCAGCTCGGCGACGCGCAGGTCCAGCGGCGTCGTGACCTTGAGGTTCTCGCGCGGCGCCCGCACCACCCGCACCCGCCCACCGTCGCGCTCGACGAGCATCGCGTCGTCCGTGGCGGCCGCGAGCTCCGCGTCCGGGCGCGCCAGCGCGCGCTCGAGCGCCGCCCGCCGGAAGACCTGCGGCGTCTGGATCGCCCACAGCTCGTCGCGCCGCGGGGTCTCGGCGACCCGCACCCCCGTCGGGACGCGCTTGATCGTGTCGGTGACCGGGGTCGCCGCGATCGCCGCGTCCCAGTCCCCGCCGTCCTCCTCGAGCGCGGTCAGGCACGCCGTCGCGAGCTGCGGCGTGAGGAGCGGGCGTGCGGCGTCGTGGACGAGCACGACGTCCGCGTCGCCGGCGGCCGCCAGCGCGGCGCGCACCGAGTGCGAGCGCTGGGCTCCGCCCGCGACCGCGATGCAGCCCTCGGGGGCCGCGCCGAGCTGCCCGCCGGGCAGCGCGACGACGATCCGCGCCAACGACGGCACCTCGCGCAGCGCGGCGACGCTCCAGGCCAGCAGCGGTCGCCCGGACACGGCGACGAGCGCCTTCGGGCCCGAGGACCCGAGGCGTTCGCCGCGTCCGGCGGCCACGACGAGCGCGACCGCCGTCAAAGGGTGCCGCCTAGACCTTCGCGCCCGCCGACTCGGCGAGCAGGTTGTCGAGGTGGTCTTCGGCCTCGGTCTCGTCCATCTCGAGCGCGTACATGAGCTCGGAGGCGAGGATCTTCTTGGCCCGGGTGAACATCTGCTTCTCGCCCGTCGAGAGCCCCTTCTGGTGCTCACGGATGGCGAGGTTGCGCACGACCTCGGCGAGCTCGTAGATGTCGCCGGTCTTGATCTTGTCCCGGTTGTGCTTGAAGCGCCGGTTCCAGTTCTTCGGCATCTCGGACACGTCGTCCGCGAGCACCGCGAGCACCTTCTGCACCGTCTCTTCGTCGATGACGCGCCGCAGACCGACCTGCGTCGCCTTCTCCGACGGGACCATCACCGTCATGTCGTTGTGCAGGATCTTGATCGTCAGGTAGATCCGCTCCTGACCGAGCATGACCTTCGCTTCCTTCTTCAGCACCTTGCCGGCCCCGTGATGCGGATACACCACGTTGTCACCGCACTCGAACTCGATGTGCTCGATGACCGGGACCTCGAGGTCCTCGCCGAGGTCGTCCCTATCCTCCGAAATGGTGTCCTCCTTCGTGTGCGGACGGGCAGATCTGCCGGTCCGTTCCCTCAGCACCGTTCATCGGCCTCACGTCTGCAGGTAGCGATCAACGAGGTTGATCTCCTGGAGGCGCCTGAGCCCTTCGCGGATGTCCTTTGCGCGGATCTCCCCCACGCCCTCGATGCCCTCGAGCTCGCCGTCGCTCGCGGCGAGCAGCTCGTCGAGCCCTCCGGTCGCCTGCACGATGCCGGCCACCACGATCTTCGGCAGGCGCGGTATGCGCCCGAGGATCCGGTAGCCCCGCGGCGAGACGGGGAAGTCGAGCGTGTTGAGCTTGCGGTCGTACCCGAGCAGCTCGGCGAGGCGGCCGAAGTCGAGCAGATCCTGATGCGGGAGGCGCCCGAGCTGGTCGAGCGCGTGTGCGAAGGCCTCGTCGCCGTCCTCGGCGAGGTAGTCATGGACCAGCGCGGCCTTGTCGGCGGCGGTCCCGACCATCGTCTCCTCGAGCTGCATCTCGATCAGCCGGCCCTCGGTGCCGAGCTCGACGATGTAGCGCTCGATCTCGACGGCCATGCGCGTCACGAGCTCGGAGCGCTGGAGGACCGTCAGGACGTCGTGCAGGGTGGCGCCGCCCTCGAACTCCAGTGCGGTCAGGCGCGTGGAGACCTGGTCGAGGCGCACGCGGTACTTGTCGAGCGTCGCGAGCGCCTGGTTGGCCTTCGCCAGGACGGTCGGGATGTCCTCGAGGATGTACTTCGCGCCGTCGACGTAGAGCGAGACGATCTCGCGCCGCTGGGAGATGGCGATGACGAGCGCATCGGTCTGCTTGGAGACGCGCTCGGCCGTGCGGTGGCGCGTCCCGGTCTCGAGCGAGAGGATCGTCGGATCCGGCATCAGCTGGACGTTCGCCATCGTGATCTTCGTCGCGTTCACGTTCAGGACGATCGCCCCGTCCATCTTCGCCACCTGGTAGAGGTAGGCGGGCGAGTAGTCGATGTCGAGCTTGATGCCGCCCGAGAACAGGTGGCTGAGCTCCTCGGGATCGCCGACGACGATCAGGGCCCCGGTCTTCGCGTGAACGATGTTGTCGACGCCCTCGCGGAGCGCGGTGCCCGGCGCGACCATCTCGAGCGACTTCATCAGCCGGGGCTCCTGGCGACTCTCCAGATCGGTCAACTCATCCCCGCTCCGGTGCGCCATCCCCATGGATTCTACCAGGGGTTGAGGGTTTGACGCCCCGTCACGGACGGCGTCGTGCAACGCCCCGTGCGGACGACGTCAGGCGGCCCGCGCCGGACGCTCGGCCCCGGGGCCGAGCGCGGCGCGCAGCGCGTCGCGCAGCGTCGGCGCCGTCTCGGGCGAGCTGACCCGCCCGAGGCCGAACTTCGCGGCCTCCTCGGTGCGACGATCGTGATGGGCGACCGAGCGCAGTTCGCCGGTGAGCCCGATCTCGCCGAACGCGCACGCGGGCGCGCGGGCGCCCTCGGCGAGCGTCACGCCGCGCGCGGCGCTCGCCACGGCCAGCGCGACGGCGAGGTCGGCTCCCGGCTCGTCGACGCGCACACCGCCGACGACGTTCACGAACACGTCGGCCGTACCGGTCGCGATGCCCGCGTGCCGTGCGAGCACCGCGAGCACGAGCGCCAGGCGATTGCGGTCGATCCCGGTGCACACGCGGCGCGGGGGGACGAGCTCGCTCGGCGAGACGAGCGCCTGCACCTCGACGAGCAGCGGGCGCGATCCCTCCATCGCCGCGAGCACGACGCTCCCCGGAGCGCGCGTGGCCTCCGCGACGAAGCGCGCGCTCGCGTCGAGGACCTCGACGAGCCCGCCATCGCGCATCTCGAAGACCCCGACGTCGTTCGTCGAGCCGAAGCGGTTCTTCAGGGCGCGCAGCGTGCGGTACGTGCGCTCGCGCTCGCCCTCGAACTGCAGCACGCAGTCGACGAGGTGCTCGAGCACCCGCGGGCCGGCGAGCGAGCCGTCCTTCGTGACGTGCCCGACGAGCAGCACCGCCGTGCCGGTCCGCTTGGCGACGTCCATGATCCGCGTGGCGACCTCGCGCACCTGGCCGACGGTGCCCGGAGCACCGGTCAGGTCGGCGGCCGCCAGCGTCTGGACGGAGTCCACGACGCAGACCTCGGGACACTCCCCCTCGAGGATCGCCAGGACCGCGTCGAGGTCGGTCTCGGCGAGCACGGGGACGTCGAGCGCTCCGGGCGCCGAGCCGGCCTCGAGGCGCTCGGCGCGCAGCCGGATCTGCGCCGCCGACTCCTCGCCCGAGACGTAGAGCGTCGTGCGTCCGGCGCCCTGCAGCAGCCCGAGGGCCATCGTCGTCAGGGTGGACTTCCCGATGCCGGGCGAGCCGCCGAGCAGTACGAGCGACCCGGGGACGAGGCCGCCGCCGAGCAGCCGGTCGAGCTCACCGATCCCCGTGGGCAGGCGCGGGGCCCGGTCCGCCCGCACGTCGCGCAGGCGGATCGGCCCGGCGCCCCTGGGCGGGACGGTGCCGGCGCCGCGACCGCGCCCGCCCGCGCCGCGTCCGGCCGCCTTGGCCGGCGCGCGCTCCTCGGCCATGGTGTTCCACTCCGAGCACGCCGGGCACTGCCCGTGCCACTTCGCCGCGACGTGGCCGCAGCCGGAGCAGACGAAGACGGTGGCGGGGCGAGCCATGCGCCGAGCCTAGGGGCCGGCCCGGCCGGATCGCCCCCCGGTCAGCCGGCCGCGTCGAGCGCCTGCGCGACGTCCGCGAGGAGGTCCGGTGCGTCCTCCAGGCCGACGCTGAAGCGCACGAGCCCCGGCGAGACCGCGATCGGCCCCCCAGCGCGCCCGGCGCTCGGCGCTCGAGTGCACGCCCCCGAAGCTCGTCGCGTCGGCCACGAGCCGGCAGCCGGCGAGGAACGCCTCGGCCCGCGGCTGCGACCCGAGGTCGAACGAGACGACGCAGCCGACCTGCGGCCAGCGGACCTCGGCCACGTCCTCGCGTCCGCAGAGCAGCGTCGCGAGCGCCGCCGCGGTCGCCTCCTGGCGCTCGACGCGCAGCGCGAGGGTCGGGAGTGAGCGGTGTGCGAGCCAGGACTCGAACGGGCCCGGGACCCCGCCCGTGATCGTGCGGTGCGCACGCAACGCGGCCGCGCGCTCGGGGTCGCTCGTCGCGGCGTACCCGAGCAGCAGGTCGCTGTGCCCGGAGAGCTGCTTCGTCGCGGCTGCGACGGCGATAGTCGGCGCCGAGCTCCAGCGGGCGCAGCCGCAGCGGCGTCGCGAGCGTGTTGTCGACGGCGACGAGCGCGCCGGCGGCGTGGGCCTCCGCGACGAGTGCGGCGACGTCCACCGTGTCGAGCAGCGGGTTCGACGGCGACTCGAGCCACAGCAGGCGGGCGCCCTCGAGCGCCGCGCGGACGGCGCCGTCCTCGGTCGGGACGAATCGCGCCTGCACCCCGCGCGACCCGAGATGCTGCGCGATCAGCGTGCGCACGTCGAAGTAGCCGTCCGCGGGCGCCACGACGATGTCGCCCGGCTCGAGCAGCGAGAGCAGGACGGCGGCGATCGCGCCCATCCCGGACGCGAAGGCGACCGCCGCACCACCCTCGAGCCCGCCGAGCGCCTCCTCGAGCAACTCGGTCGTCGGGTTGGCGGTGCGCGCATAGGCGGGCGGCGCGCCGCCCGGATCGCCCTGCAGGTGGAACGGCGCGGCGAACACCGGGCCGGGCAGGTAGGGCTGACCGTCGACCGCGGGCGGCAGGCCGGCGTGGACCGTGCGGGTCGAGGGCCCCGGGCCAACCGGACGCTCGCGCTTGGGGGGCGGGCCCGCCGAGCCCGTGGCGCGCGCACGGTCGCAGAAGCCCGCGCCCCGGTGCGAAGCGTCGCAGTAGGGCTTCGTGCGCGAGCGCCCGCAGCGGCACAGCGCGATCGGGCCCACCACCGCCGGGAACGGGACTCCGTCGGCGTCCGTGAGCTGCACCGGCCCCGTGACCTTGTAGGGCCCGTCGTCGCGGACCTTGATGGTGACCTCGTCGCCGCCCTCGCTCATCTGCGCTCCATCCGGGTGTCTGGCGTGTTGCAGCGCTCGAACCCTAGAAGGTTCACCCATGTCCCCCGAGGAGGTTTCCATGCGTTCGAGGTTCGTGCCATCCCCCGCGCTGGTCGTCGCGTGCATCGCGTTGATCGTCGCCATGTCCGGAACCGCGGTCGCCGCGGTGAGCTTCGCCCGCAACGCGGGCGCGGTCGACGGTCGCAGCGCCGTCGCCGACGGCGCGTCGCTGCGCGCCGCGTCCGGGCGGCTCGTCGCCACCAAGCGCAGCGGCGCCGACCGCGGCCGGATCGACGGGAAGTACCTGGCCGGTGTCATGCGCGGTCGCTCGTCGACGTTCGGGCGAGCCCTGGTGCTCGTCGACAACCAGACGCTCGCCCCCACACCGATCGGCACAGTCGCCGGCATCGGCTCGGTCAGCGCCACGTGCGCCGACGAGAACGCCGCGGCCGGGCGCCTGGACCCGGCGACGACGCTGACGTTCGCGAACTCCTCCGGAGACGCGGTGAACCTCGCGCGGACGATCAACTCCAACCAGGCCACGACCGTCGTGATCCCGCTCCCGAACGGCACGCAGCACACGTTCAAGATCTCGGGCTCGGCACCGTTCACGCTGCACCTGCAGCGCGGCGGGACGAACTACGTCGTCAACGGCGTCGTGCGCCAGGACGGGCGCAACGGCCCGAGCGCGCAGTGCCTCGTCTACGGCTACACGCTGGAGATCCCGGACAGCCGCTGAGCGACCCCGCAACACCGGAGCGGCGACCCCGTCTCCAGCCTGCGTGACCCACGTCACCCAGCGATCGTGCCGACCAGGGTTCAATGGTCCCGGCTGAGCACGGGGGGACGTCGCTCAGGGGGCCGGAACCTGGGGGGGACGCCGGCCCGGACATGAGAAGGGCCGCCGCGAGGCGGCCCTTCTTCTGCCGGATGCGTCGCTGCGTCAGGCGTCCGGCGCGTCCTCGGCGGGCGGCTCGCCCACCTCGGCCGCGGGCTCGTCGGCCGGGGCGTCGCCGCCGCCGACCGCCGCCGGGACCTTCTCGGGCTTGACGACCGTGAGGATCACGTCGCGGTCATCGCCCTCGGGCGCCGGGTCGACGACCACGGTCGCGCCGGGCGGGAGCTCCGAGCGCAGCACGAAGTCGGCGAGCGGATCCTCGATGTAGCGCTGGATCGCGCGGCGCAGCGGCCGGGCGCCCATCGACGGATCCCAGCCCTTCTCGACGAGGAAGTCCTTCGCGCCCTCGCTGAGCTCCAGCTGCAGCTCGCGCTCGGCCAGCGACGCGCGGATGCGCCGCAGCAGCAGCTCGACGATCGTCGTGATCTCGTCGCGCTGGAGCTTGTGGAACACGATCACGTCGTCGATGCGGTTCAGGAACTCGGGGCGGAAGACCTTCTTGAGCTCGCCCATGATGCGGCCCTTCATGTCCTCGTACGTGATGCCCGTCTCGTCCTCCGTCACGGCGAAGCCGAGCGGCGTGTTGCGGGCGATCTCCTGAGCCCCGATGTTCGAGGTCATGATCACGATCGCATGGCGGAAGTCCACCGTGCGGCCCTGCGAGTCCGTGAGGCGGCCGTCCTCGAGGATCTGCAGGAGGATGTTGAACACGTCCGGATGCGCCTTCTCGATCTCGTCGAGCAGGAGCACGCAGTACGGCTTGCGGCGCACGGCCTCGGTGAGCTGACCGCCCTCGTCGTAGCCGATGTACCCGGGCGGCGAGCCGACCAGGCGGGAGACGGCGTGCTTCTCCATGTACTCGGACATGTCGATGCGCGTCATCGCGTCCTCGTCGCCGAACAGGAACTCCGCGAGCGTGCGGGCGAGCTCGGTCTTCCCGACGCCCGAAGGGCCGAGGAAGATGAACGAGCCCGTCGGGCGCTTGGGATCCTTGAGCCCGGCGCGCGAACGGCGGATCGCCTTCGAGACGACCTCGACCGCGGCCTGCTGGCCGATCACGCGCTTGTGGAGTTCGTCCTCCATGCGCATGAGCTTCGCGGTCTCCGCCTCGGTGAGCTTGAACACCGGGATGCCCGTCCACATCGAGACGATGTCGGCGATCTCCTCCTCGCCGATCTTCGGCCGCGGGCCGTCGCCCTCGCCGTTGCGCCACTGGTCCTCGAGCTCGCGCTTCTCCTGCGTGAGCTTGCGCTCGTCGTCGCGCAGCGCGGCCGCCTTCTCGAACTCCTGGTTCTCGATCGCGGCCTCCTTCTCGCGCCGCGTCGTCTCGATCTTCTCCTCGAGGTCGCGGTAGACCGGAGGCGAGGTCATCGACTTGATGCGCATCCGCGAGGCGGCCTCGTCGATGAGGTCGATCGCCTTGTCCGGGAGCTGGCGGTCGGAGATGTAGCGGTCGGCGAGTTCCGAAGCGGCCGACAGGGCCTCGTCGGTGATCTCGACCTTGTGGTGCTGCTCGTAGCGGTCGCGCAGGCCCTCGAGGATCTGCACGGTCTCCTCGATCGAGGGCTGATCGACGCGGATCTGCTGGAAGCGGCGTTCGAGGGCGCTGTCGCGCTCGAGGTACTTGCGGTACTCGTCGAGCGTCGTGGCGCCGATCGTCTGCAGCTCGCCGCGCGCGAGCGCGGGCTTCAGGATGCTGGCCGCGTCGATCGCGCCCTCGGCGGCGCCGGCGCCGACGAGGTTGTGGAGCTCGTCGATGAACAGGATGATGTCGCCGCGCTGGGTGATCTCCTTCATCACCTTCTTCAGGCGCTCCTCGAACTCGCCGCGGTACTTCGACCCGGCCACGAGCGCGGCGAGGTCGAGCGTGTAGATCTGCTTGCCCTTCAGCAGCTCGGGCACGTCGGCGTTCGTGATGCGCTGCGCGAGGCCCTCGACGACGGCCGTCTTGCCGACGCCCGGCTCGCCGATCAGCACGGGGTTGTTCTTCGTGCGCCGCGAGAGGATCTGCATGATCCGCTCGATCTCCGTCTCGCGACCGACGACGGGGTCGAGCTTGCCGTCGGCGGCGAGCTTCGTGAGGTTGCGACCGAACTGGTCGAGGAGCTTCGAGGACTTCTTGCCCTCGCCGGACGCCGCGGCGCTCTGGCCCGAGGTGCCCGAGCCGGAGCCCTGGCGGCGGCCGCCGGGGCCGGACAGCATGCGGATGACCTCGTTGCGGATCTTCTCGGAGTCCGCATCGAAGTCGAGCAGGATGCGGGCGGCGACGCCCTCGTTCTCACGCACGAGGCCGAGCAGGATGTGCTCGGTCCCGATGTAGTTGTGGCCGAGGCTCAGCGCCTCGCGCAGCGCGAGCTCGAGGACCTTCTTGGCTCTCGGGGTGAACGGGATCTGGCCGGAGGTGACCTCCTCGCCCGAGCCGACGATCCGCACGACCTGCGCGCGGACGCGCTCGACGGTGATGTCGAGGCTCTCGAGGACGCGGGCCGCCAGGCCCTCCTCTTCGCGCAGCAGGCCGAGCAGGATGTGCTCGGTCCCGATGTAATTGTGCTTGAGCGTCCGCGCCTCTTCCTGCGCGAGGACGACCACCTGACGGGCGCGCTCCGTGAATCGCTCGAACATGTGCTGCTAGGTCCTTCCTGCCGGGCGGGTGTCTGGCTGGTCGGTCGTAACGGTGGTCTGTGGTCTGACGAGAATGGCTGGTGATGCGGTATGGGGTCGAAGACGACCCGCTGCTCAACCTACTTTTCGGCCCTGACGGCCTTCCGGATGAGCGAGCGGGGCGGATTCGGCGGCATGAGCCAGTTTATCAGCGGCCCACCATGGGCCTC
Source organism: uncultured Actinomycetes bacterium (assembly GCA_963787935.1). Lineage (GTDB taxonomy): Bacteria > Actinomycetota > Thermoleophilia > Solirubrobacterales > Solirubrobacteraceae > F1-60-MAGs163. Next base: position 421,059 of record CAWBEV010000005.1, read on the forward strand.
CGGGCCTGTGGAAGCGGTCTGCGCCGGGGTTCCCGCTCCCTGCGGGCTTTCCTGCGATTCGGCGCGTCGGCGCTCGCAGCGCGTCAGTCGCGCATCGCCGGGAACAGCACGATCTCGCGGATCGAGCGCTTGTCCGGTCATGAGCATCACGACACGGTCGATGCCCATCCCGACGCCGCCGGTCGGCGGCATGCCGTGCTCGAGGGCCTCGACGAAGACCTCGTCGTAGGGCTGGGCCTCCTCGTCGCCCTCCACGGCGAGGCGCGCCTGTTGCTCGAAGCGCCGGCGCTGCTCGTCCGGATCGTTGAGCTCGGTGAAGGCGTTCGCGATCTCCATGCCCGAGCAGAACGCCTCGAAGCGCTCGACGAGCCCGGGCTCGCTGCGGTGGTTCTTGGCGAACGGCGAGAGCTCGGTCGGGTAGTCGGTCACGAACACCGGGTCGGTGACGTTCGGCTCGACGTACTTGCTCAGGAGGTCGTCGACGAGCTGCGGCCAGGAGCGGTCGGCGACGTCGAGGTCCACGTGCCCGGACGCCGTGATCGCCGCGGCGAGCGCCTCGCGCGTGCGGTGCTCGAGCACGTCGAGCCCGCCGGTGCGCTCGGCGATCGCCTCGCGCAGCGTCACGCGCCGCCACGGCGGCGTGAAGTCGAGCTCGCCCTCGTAGCCGCAGGTCTCGGCGACCGCGGCGACGATCTCCTCGACGCGCCGCATCGCATCGGTGTAGTCCGCGTAGGCCTCGTACCACTCGACCATCGTGAACTCGGGGTTGTGCTTGAAGGAGATGCCCTCGTTGCGGAAGTCCTTGCCGAGCTCGTAGACGCGTTCGAGCCCGCCGACGATGCAGCGCTTGAGATACAGCTCGGTCGCGATGCGCAGGTACAGGTCGCGGTCGAGCGCGTTGTGGTGCGTGACGAACGGCCGTGCGAGCGCCCCGCCGTAGAGCGGCTGCAGCACCGGCGTCTCGACCTCGATGAAGCCGGCCGCGTCCAGGTAGCGGCGCACGGTCGAGATCACGGCCGCGCGGGTGACGAACGTGGCGCGCGCCTCCTCGTTGGCCATGAGATCGAGCTCCCGGCGCCGGAAGCGCGTCTCGACGTCCTGCAGGCCGTGGTGCTTGTCGGGCGGCGGCCGCAGGCTCTTCGCGAGGACCGCGAAGTCGGTGACCTTCAGCGAGAGCTCGCCCCGCCGCGAGCGGAACACGGTCCCGTCGACGCCCACCAGGTCGCCGAGGTCGAGGTCGAGAAGGGCGGCCATCCGCTCGGGCCCGAGCACGTCGGCACGCGCCTGCAGCTGGAGGCGGCCCGAGCGGTCCACGAGATCGAGGAACGCCATCTTGCCCTGCCCGCGGCGGGCGGCGAGCCGCCCGGCGACGCGGTGGGCGCTGTCGGTCTCCTCCCCCGGCTCGAGCGTGTCGAAGCCGGCGTGGACCGCGGCGACGGGCCGAACCCCGGGGTAGGCGTGCGGGAACGGATCGACGCCCTGTTCACGCAGCCGGTCGAGCTTCGCGCGCCGGTCGGCGAGCAGCCGCGAGACCTCGGGCGCGCCGGCGTCCGGGTCGCGCGGGGAGGTCGTCGGGCCGGTCGCTCATGCGAGCGCCACGGACATCGGCCTCAGACGCCGACGTCGATCTTCGTGATCTTGAGCTTGCGCGCCGGGCCGCGGGGAACCTGGACCGACACGACCTCGTTGCGCTTGCGGCCGATCAGGGCCTTGCCCACCGGCGACTCGTTCGACAGGCGGTTCTCGGACGGGTTCGCCTCGGCGGAGCCGACGATCGTGTACTTCACGGACTTGCCGGTCTTCTCGTCCTTGACGTGCACGATCGACCCGACCTGCACGGCGTCGGTCGAGACGTCCTTGGCGTTGATGACCTGCGCCGCGCGGAGCTTCTCCTCGAGCTGAGCGATGCGCGCCTCGAGCATCGCCTGCTCGTTCTTGGCGTCGTCGTACTCGGAGTTCTCGGCGATGTCGCCGAACTCGCGGGCTTCCTTGATGCGCTCGGCCACCTCGCGGCGGCGGTCGTTCTGCAGGGTCTCGAGCTCGTCCTGGAGCTTCTCGAGACCTTCGGCGGTGAGGATGACGTCCTTGGACATGGCGATTCCCGGGAAGCGGATGAGGACCGGAAAAACCCCGCAAACGGCGGGGTGATCGGCGGACCCTGGGGTCGGCGAGCGCCGCAGTATAGCGAGCCGCCGCGGCGGCTCCGCCGGGCGCTCAGGCGGCTGCGCGCAGCGGCTCGAGCGCGCCGAGCAGGGCGCGGGCCTCGTACAGCGATGCCGTGTGCTGGAAGGCCTCCTGATCGGCCTTCGAGGCCCCGAGCCGCTCGAGGTACCACGGGTAGAACTTGCGCAGGTAGCGCGCGGCGCGCTGCTCGCCGAGATGCTCGGCCGCACGGTCGAGGACCCAGTGGACCTCCGCGAGGATCTCCTCGTGCCCCGGCCCACGCTCGCGCTCGCCGAGGACCTGCTCGAAGAGCCACGGGTTGCCGAGCGCTCCACGGGCGAGCATCACCGCGGCGGCGCCCGTGTGCGCGTAGGCGCGCTGGACGGCGTCGCGGTCGCGCAGCCCGCCCGAGAGGATCACCGGCACGGGCAGGCGCTCGACGAGCCGCGCCGCAAGGTCGTAGTCCGGCGTGCCCTTGTGGTGGACCTGGGCCGAGCGCGGGTGGAAGCGCGATCGCGCTCACGCCGCGCCTCGGCGACGAGGCGCTCGGCGAGGTCGAACCCGCTCGTGTCGCCCGCGCGCTGCCCCGAGCGCAGTTTCACCGTGACCGGCAGGCCGCTGCCCTCGCCCGCGGCGCGGGCGAGCGCGAGCGCGGTGTCGGGATCGCGCGAGCAATGCCGCGCCTGCGCCCGTCTTGCAGACCTTCGGGACCGGGCAGCCCATGTTCAGGTCGATGAGGTCCGCGCCGCGCTCGGCGACGATCGCCGCGGCGGAGCGCATGACGTCCGGGTCCTGGCCGAACAGCTGGATCGCGACCGGCCCGCCGGGCCCGTCGCACGCTCCTGCGGGTGGATTCGCAGGAGTTCGGTCATCGTCTTCTCGTTGCGATGGTGGATCGCGAACGACGAGACCATCTCGCTGACCGTGAGGCCCGCGCCGTGGCGGCGCGCCTGGAGCCGCACGAACCAGTTGCCGATGCCCGCCAGCGGTGCGAGCGCGACCCGGTTCGGGACGTGCACGCCGCCGATCTCGAACGGCTCGGTGAGCGCTGGCTGGGCCACGCCCTGAGGGTACCTTCCGGCGGACCCCGCCGGGACGCATCATCGCGCCGCCGCAAGCGGCGGCGCGTCCTGCCAGGGGGCGTTAGAGGGTCAGTTGCGCTCGTGGAGCAGCTTGAGCCCGCGGAGCGTGAGCAGGTCGTCGACGTCGTCGATCGTCTCGGTGAACGGCACGATGTGCTCGGCGAGGCCGCCGGTCGCGATCGTCGGGCCCGTGCCGCCGAGCTCGTCGCGAATCCGGCGCACGATGCCGTCCACCTGGGCGGCGAACCCGTAGACGACACCGGAGCGGATCGCGTCGACCGTGCCCTTGCCGATCACCCCGCGCGGCGCGACGAGGTCGATCCGCGGCAGCTTTGCGCCGCGCGCGGTGAGCGCGTCGAGCGAGATCTCGACGCCGGGGGCGATCACGCCGCCGAGGTACTCGCCCGCGGCCGAGACGACGTCGTAGTTCACGGCCGTCCCGAAGTCCACCGAGATGCACGGCCCGCCGAGGCGGTCGTACGCGGCGACGGCGTTCACGAGCCGATCGGCGCCGAGCTCGCGCGGGTTGTCGATCCGGATCGCCATGCCCGTCTTCAGGCCCGGGCCGACCGCGAGCATCTGGTGGCCGAGGTAGCGCTCGGCCATCGAGAGCCACTCCGGCTCGAGCTGCGGCACGGTCGAGGAGACGATCGACGCGGACAGGTCCGCGAGCCCCACGCCGCGCAGCTCGAGCAGGTTGCGCAGCGCGGCGCCGATCTCGTCGGCGGTCGAGTCGCGGACGGTCGCAAACCGCCAGTGTTCGACGAGCTCCTCGCCGCTGGAACGTCCCGAAGTGCGTCTGGGTGTTCCCGACGTCGACGACGAGCAGCATCGGCCCAGTATCCCGAACGGCCACGGGTCCACGGCGGGCGCTCAGGCCGCGGGCGGCTGCGGCGGCTGGTACGGGTGCTGCTCAGGCGGCGGCTGGGGCGTGAGCGGCGCCGGCGCCGGCGGCACGGCGGCACACCGAACTGCTGCTGCAGGACGCCGAGCTGCTGGCGCTGGAGGAATGCGATCTCGCGGTTCGTCTCGAGGATCCGGAAGATCGCGAGGATCACCTCGAGGATCACCCGCGCGTAGATGACGTACAGCAGCGCCGCGATCGGGCCGACGATCAGCGCGACGACGATGCCCTGCGCCGAGCCGCTCGCGACGCCGGCGACGATGAACCCGAGCAGCCCGAGCCCGATGATCACGAGCAGCAGGACGTAGAGGAACTTGATGACCCGCGTCGTCACCAGGCGCGTGAACGAGAGATCGAAGAGGCCCTTGAGGAAGCCGTCCTTCGCCGTCGGGATGGGCTGCGGCGTGCTCATGAGGGCGACAGGCTACGCCGCGCGCCGGACCGCACCGGCGCGGCGCGACCGCCCGACGGCGGCGGGCATAGGATGCCCCCATGGACGCCAAGCTCTACGTCGTCAACGGCTCGCACCCCTGCGCAACCGTCGAGCGCGCACTGCAGCTCAAGCAGATCCCGTACACGACGGTCGAGTTCCCGCCGCCCGCGCACATGGCGGTCATGAAGGTCCTGTTCGGCAAGCGCACGGTGCCCGGGCTCAAGATCGACGGCGAGAAGCTCTCGGGCTCGCGCACGATCCTGCGCCGCCTCGATCAGCTGCAGCCCGAGCCGCCGCTGTTCCCGGCGGACCCCGAGGCGCGGGCGCGCGTCGAGGCCGCCGAGGCCTGGGGCGACGACGTCCTGCAGCCGCTCGCGCGGCGCATCCTGTGGCCGACGTTCAAGGCCCACCCCGAGGCGATGGCGACGTACACCGACGGGTCGAAGCTCCCGCCGACGCCGCTGCCGGTGCTGAAGGCGATCGCGCCCCGTCGCGACGCGCATCGAGATGCGCGCGAACGAGGCCACCGACGCCACGTATCCGGCGGACCTGCGTTCGCTCCCGGGCGTGCTCGACCAGGTCGACGGGTGGATCGCGGACGACGTCCTCGGAGCCGCGCCGCCGAACGCCGCCGACCTGCAGATCGCGACGAGCCTGCGCCTGCTCATGACCCTCGGCGATCTGCGGCCGCTGATCGAGTCGCGGCCCGCCGGGGAGCTCGCCCTGCGGCTGTTCCCCGACTTCCCCGGCGCCGCGCCGGCCGGGATCATCCCCGCGCACTACCTCCCCGCCCCGGCCGCGGCCTAGGTCCTCGTCCCGGGGAGCTCGAGCGGGTCTCCGGCGCGCCGCACGCCCTCGTCGAGCGGCAGCGCTGCGAGCGCGTCCGCGAGGCGCTCGCCATCCGGCGTCGCCAGGTCGAAGTCGAGCTCCAGCAGCGGGATCAGCACGAACCGCCGCGAGGTCGCCTGCTCGTGCGGCAGCGTGAGCCGGTCACTCGCGTACGCCAGGTCGCCCAGCACGAGCAGATCCACGTCGATCGGCCGCGGGCCGTGGCGGACGCCGCCCTCGAGGTCGCGGCCGAGCTCGCGCTCGACGGCCTTGCACGCGTCGAGCAGCTCCTCGGGGCCGAGCTCGGTCTCGATCCGCAGGCAGGCGTTCAGGAACGGCGGCTGGTCGAGGACGAGGCCGACGGGATCGGTCTCGTAGGTCGACGAGGACGCGAGCACGCGCACGCCGTGCGCCGGGAGCGCGCGGGCCGCGGCCTGGAGGTTCGCGCGCCGCTCGCCGACGTTCGAGCCGAGGCCGAGGTAGCCGATCATTCCGAGGACCCGCGCGGCGGCGTCAGCAGCGCCAGCTGGCGCGAGTGCGCGAGCAGCACGCCGTCCGCGGACCACAGCTCGCCGTCCTCCTCGACGAGGCCGTCGGCCGCGTAGTCCGAGCGGAAGACGCCGAGCACCGGGGCGCCGGCGGGCACGGCCGCCGCGGCGGCCGGGGCGCGGAAGTGGATCGTGAGGTCGATCGTCGGTGCGAGAACCGGCACGGTGACGCGCGTGAACGCCGCCGGGAGCCATGCGTCGGCGTACAGCGCGAGCACCGCGGCGTCGAGCGGCTGGGGCTCGTTCAGGCGCATCCAGCCGCCCGTGAGCGCCTCGTCCCCGCCGCTGAACGGGATCGCCCCGACCGCGCCGCGCATCTCGATGCGATGCGCGATCGGCGGCATCCGCTCGTGCGGGGCGAACGGCTCGAGCGTCTCCGCGGGCGCCACGCGCGGCATCGGCGCCGTGAAGGTCGCCGCGGCGGGGAACGACCCGGCGAACGCCGCGGTCGCCAGCACGCACGTGCGGCCCGCCTGCGTGAGCCGCGCGCTGAGCGTCGAGAGCGTGCGGCCCGCCCGCTCGACGGCGACGGCGATGCGCAGGTCGCCCTCGCGCGGCGGGCGCAGGTAGTGCAGCGTGATCGAGCGCGCCGGGCGCGAGCGGTCGGCGAGCTGCGCCTCCATCGCGCGCAGCACGATCGCCGCGAGGTAGCCGCCGTTCGGGCCGAGCGGCGCAGACCAGTCCGCGCGGCTGTGCGCGCCGAAGACCCCGTCGCAGAGCGATCGGACGGCGGTCGCCTCGTCGAACGCCGTCATTCGTGCGGGACGGTCCGCCACACCTCGACCGAGACCGACTCGACCGGCAGCGCGATCGGCGGCTCGGGCTTCGAGGCCTTCACCCACACCTCGGAGGCCTCGAAGTCGTCGAGCAGCCGGTCGGCCACGGCCGTGCACAGCGCCTCGAGCGTGCGATAGCTCCTGCGCTGGGCCACGAGCGCGACGACCTCGCAGACCCGTGCGTAGTCCACGGTGTCCTCGACGCGATCGGTGACCGTCGCGTCGCATGCGCCGACGTCGAAGCGCAGGTCGAGGATCAGGCGCTGGCCGATCTCGCGCTCGGCCGAGCTCACGCCGTGATGGGTGTACAGCGAGAGCCCGGTGACCTCCACGGTGACGGCCGTCCGGTCGAGCTCCTCGTCGCCGTACTCGTCGTCGAGGTCCTCGTCGTCGTCGTGGTCGAAGTCCTCGTCCGGCTCGCGCTCGTCGTCAGGCGTCATCGCCCGGCAACGTACCAGCCGCGACGCGCAGCCCATCCACCGTCGGGGCGACGTCGTGCACGCGGAACACGCGCGCCCCGCGCTCGAAGGCGATGACGTTCGCGGCGACCGTCGCCGCGACCCGGTCGGCGGGATCGGCGCGCCCGGTCAGGCGCCCGAGGAACGACTTGCGCGAGACGCCGACGACGACCGGGAAGCCGAGGCCGGCGATCTCCTCGAGCCGGCGCAGGAGTTCGAGGTTGTGCTCGAGCGTCTTCCCGAAGCCGATCCCCGGATCCACCTGGATCCGCTCCGGCGCGACCCCCTCGGCGACCGCGAACGCGGCGCGGTCCTCGAGGAAGGCGCGCACGTCGTCGACGACGTCCGCGTAGCACGGGTCGTCCTGCATCGTCCGCGGCTCGCCGCGCATGTGCATGAGGCAGCAGTCCGCGCCGGCCTCGGCGACGAGCCCCGCGATCGCAGGCTCCCGGCGGAACGCCGTGACGTCGTTGACGTACGTCGCTCCGGCGGCGAGCGCCGCGCGCGCGACCGCCGTCTTCGCGGTGTCGATGCTGAGCTGCGTCCCGGGCGCGGCGACGCGCAGGCCCTCGAGCACGGGGACGACGCGACGCAGCTCCTCGGCCTCGCCGACGGGCTCGGCGCCCGGGCGGGTCGACTCGCCGCCGACGTCGAGGATCCCCGCGCCCTCGGCCGCGAGCTCGGTGCCGTGGCCGACCGCCGCGCCCGCGTCGAGCCAGAGCCCGCCGTCCGAGAACGAGTCGGGCGTGACGTTCACGACGCCCATCACGGTGAAGGAGCGGGTCATGCGCCGATGCCGCGCGGCGGCCGGCTCCGAGCCGCTAGGCGAGGTCGGGGCGTTCGGGCAGATCGAGCCCGCGCGCCTCGAGGCCGCCCCCGGCGAGGCCGGGACGCGGCAGCGGGCGCGGCGTCTCGCGACCGGAGTGGTCGTCGGTCGCCTCGGGCGCGCCCGGAAGCGGCGGCACCGTCGGCTCGTCGTCGGGGCCGAAGACCTCGTCCTCGGTCTTGCCCGCGAGCAGCGCGGCGAACTCGTCCTTCTCGATCGTCTCGCGCTTCATGAGGACCTGCGAGGTGGTCTCGAGCGCCTCACGGTGCTCGGTGAGGATGTCGCGTGCGCGTTGATGGGCGGATTCGACGATCCGGCGGATCTCGTCGTCGATCTCGCGCGCGATCTCGTCGGAGTAGTCCGGCTCGGAGGAGAACTCGCGCCCGAGGAACGGCTGGCCGTGGTCATGGCCGAAGACGCGCGGGCCGAGGCGCTCGCTCATGCCGAAGCGCATGACCATCTGCTTGGCGGTCGCCGTGACCTTCTCGATGTCGTTCGAGGCGCCGGTGGTGATCTCGCCGAAGACGATCTCCTCGGCGGCGCGGCCGCCGAGCGTCATCGCCATCGAGTCCTGCAGCTCCGCGCGTGTCGTGAGGAACTTGTCCTCCTGGGGCATCGAGATCGTGTAGCCGAGTGCCTGGCCGCGGCCGACGATCGAGATCTTGTGGACCGGGTCGGCGTGCTCGAGGTAGTGGCCGACGATCGCGTGGCCCATCTCGTGGTAGGCGGTGATGAGCCGCTCCTTCTCGCCCATGACCCGGGTCTTCTTCTCCGGGCCGGCGATCACGCGCATGATCCCCTCTTCGAGCTCGGTCTGCGTGATCTCGCGCTTCCCGTTGCGGGCTGCGAGCAGCGCCGCCTCGTTCACGAGGTTCGCGAGATCCGCGCCCGTGAAGCCCGGCGTCTGGCCGGCGAGCGTGTCGACGTCGATCTCCTTGCCGAGCGGCTTGCCGCGCGTGTGGACCTCGAGGATCTTCGCGCGGCCCTTGCGGTCGGGGCGGTCCACGACGATCTGGCGGTCGAAGCGGCCCGGGCGCAGGAGCGCCGGGTCGAGGATGTCCGGACGGTTCGTGGCGGCGATGAGGATGATGTTGTCCGTCATCGTGAAGCCGTCCATCTCGACGAGCAGCTGGTTCAGCGTCTGCTCGCGCTCGTCGTGCCCGCCGCCGAGGCCGGCGCCGCGGTGACGGCCGACGGCGTCGATCTCGTCCATGAAGATGATGCACGGCGAGTTCTGCTTGGCCTGCTCGAAGAGGTCGCGCACGCGGCTGGCGCCGACGCCGACGAACATCTCGACGAAGTCCGAGCCGGAGATCGAGAAGAACGGGACCCCCGCCTCGCCGGCGACCGCACGGGCGAGCAGCGTCTTGCCGGTGCCGGGCGGTCCGAACAGCAGGACGCCCTTGGGGATGCGGGCCCCGAGCGCCTGGAACTTCTTCGGGTTCTCGAGGAACTCCTTGATCTCGTGGAGCTCCTCGACCGCCTCGTCGGCGCCCGCGACGTCGCGGAAGGTGATCTTCGGCGAGTCCACCGACATGCGCTTGGCGCGCGACTTGCCGAACGACATGACCTTCGAGCCGCCGCCCTGCACCTGGTTCATGAGGAAGATCCAGAACCCGATGAAGATGAGGAACGGCAGGACGTAGGTCAGCAGCGAGAGCCAGCCGTTGGTCTTGCGGCCCTGGATGTTGTAGCTCTCGAGCTTGTCCTGCTGCTCGGCCGCCGCGAGCTGGGCGTCGAGGCGGTCGGCACCGCCGTCGGTGTAGCCCGTCTCGTAGGTCGGGCCCGAGCGCGGCGTGACGACGATCGTGTTGTCCTTCGTCTTGAGATCGACCGTCTTGATCTCGCCCGCGTTCAGCGCCGTCAGGAACTGGCTGTAGGTCGGCGGCTTCTCCTGCGTGTTCGTGTTGATGAGCCGCTGCGCGAAGAACGCGAGCACGACCACGATCAGGATCGGGAAGGCGGCGCTCTTGAAGAACCTGCTCATGCGAGGAATGTGACGCGGGGCGCGCCGGTATCGAGACGGCGGGTCAAGGGCATGAGCGTACCAGCACGGGCCGGTGCTCCCGCCGGTTTGGACACGTCGTCACGTCGGCGTCAGGCGTCGTCGCCCGGCTCGGCGAGCGCTGCCACGTACGGGAGATTGCGCCAGCGCTCGCGGTGATCGAGGCCGTATCCGATGGCGAACCGGTTCGGGATCTCGAAGCCGACGTAGCGGATCGGCACGTCGGCCTTGCGGCGCTCGGGCTTCGTGAGCAGGGCGCAGACCTCGAGCGTCGCCGGGTCGCGGGCGCCGAGGTTGCGCAGCAGGTACTGGAGCGTCAGCCCCGAATCCACGATGTCCTCGACGATCAGGACGTGCCGTCCCTCGATCGGCGTGTCGAGGTCCTTGAGGATCCGCACGACCCCCGAGGAGTCGGTCGCCGAGCCATACGACGCAACGGCCATGAAGTCCACCTCGCACGTGGCGGAGATGTTCCGCATGAGGTCCGAGAGGAAGAACATCGCGCCCTTCAGGACGCCGACGAGGAGCAGGTCGCGCTCGTCGTAGTCCTCGCTGATCTGGCGCCCCAGCGCCCGGACCCGCTCCTTGAGCTGGTCGGGCTGGACGAGGATCTCGCCGATCGGCGGCGCGGGCGCATCGGGCATCGCGCCGGGAGCGTAGCCCCCGCGACCTCAGGCCGCGGCGCCGCCTCCGGGCGCGGCGCGGCGCGGCAGCGGCGGGGTCGCCTCGAAGCGCAGCACCCCGGCTGCGACGATCGCCCGAGCGCCGTCGCCGACGTCGAGCGCCCCCGCCGGGCTCAGGACGAGCAGCTCGTCGAGCCGCCCCGGAGCGCGCGGGCAGAGGCCGCCGGCGGCCTCCTCGGCGAGGCGCCGCACCACGAGCCGCGCGAGCGCCGGGGGCAGGCGCGCGAGGTGTTCGAGCGCGATGCGGTCGCGGCCGGCGAGCGCCGTCTCGACGACGACGTCGAGCACCTCGCCCTCATCGGCCAGCAGCCGCGCGGTGCGCAGGATGTTCGCCTCGGCGGCCGGGTGGAGCTCGCGCAGCTCCGGCAGGATCCGCGAGCGCACGCGCCCGCGGGCGAAGTCGACCGTGTCGTTCGTCGCATCCTCACGCCACGGCAGCCCGCGCGCCGCGCACCAGGCGGCCGTGTCCGCGCGGGTCAGCCCGGCGCGCAGCAGCGGCCGCACGAGCAGGCCGCGTTCCTCGGGCATGCCGGCGAGCGGCCGGCGCCCCGGCGAGACGGCGAGGCGATAGACGATCGTCTCGGCCTGGTCGGTCGCGGTGTGCCCGGCGGCCAGGCGCGCCCCGCGGGCGGCGGCGTGGCGGGCGCCTGCGGCGTAGCGCGCGTCGCGTGCCCATGCCTGGAGGTTGCCGCTGTCGCCATGCGGCGCCGCGGGGGTCTCCACCACGAGCGGCACCTCGAGGCGCGCGCACAGCTCGCGGCAGGCGTGCTCGTCGCCGGCCGCCGCCTCGCGCAGCCCGTAGTTCACGTGCAGGGCGGCGACGCGCCCCGCTCCGGCGAGCAGCACCGCGAGGTCGAGCAGGCAGACCGAGTCGCGCCCGCCCGAGAGCAGGACGAGCACGTCGCGCCCCGGCGGCAGGAGACCGCCGGCCCGGACCCGCTCGAGCAGCTCGCTCGCAGCCACGCGGCGAGTCTACGCCGGACCTCGAGGACTCATTCGTCGGCGAACACGGCGAGGAACAGCTCCGTCGGCTCGTCGAAGCCCTTGAGCTTCACCTCGCCGATCAGCTCGAACTCCTGGTGGACCTCGGCCGCGTCCACGATCGCCCGCGTCACGAGCACCTCGCCCGCCGCGGCGCGCGCGGCGACGCGCGCCGCGAGGTTCACCTCGCGCCCGTAGTAGTCGCCGTCACGGTAGAGGACCTCGCCGGCGTGGATCCCGATGCGCGGCAGCGGCCGGCCCGAGACGAGCAGCTGGAAGCCGACCGCCCAGTCGGTGAGGGCCGCCGGGTCGCTGCAGACGAGCATCACCTCGTCGCCGATCGTCTTGATGATCCGCGCCTCGTCGGGCAGCGTCTCGGTGACGTTCTTCACGAAGCGCTCGACGGTGCTCGCCGCCTCCTCGTCGCCCTCCTGCTCGGTGAGCTGGGTGTAGCCGGCGAGGTCGGCGAACGCGATCGCCACCCGCAGGCGCCCGAGCTCGGCGCCCGCCTCGCCGATCTCGCGCTCCATGTGACCGACGATGTCCTGCTCGACGAAGTGCTGCAGGAAGCGATGGTGGACGTGGTCCATCACCGGCGAGGCGAGCGGGAGGATCTGGCCGGCGAGGTCCCCCATCTGCTCGGCGACCTCGAGGCCCGGGAGGCCGTCGCGCAGCAGCGGCTCGTGGACATAGAGGTGGAAGAGACGCACCTCGGCGTCGGCGATCTGCGCGAGCGATTGGCCATAGACGCGCGCGAGCTGCAGGAACGCGGCAAGCGGGAACCCCGCGCCCAGCACGGTTGCGACGTGCTCGAGCATCCGCAGGTCGGCGTCGTCGAAGTGCTCGGCGGCGCTCGCGCTGAAGCCCATCGCGCCGTAGATGCGCTCGATGAGTGCGGGGCGCAGGCCGGTGCGGCGGGCCACCTGATCGAGCGTGTAGACCTCCCGCTGCTCGGGCAGCAGCTCGTCGACGTACCCGTAGGCCACGCGCCCGTCCTCGACCGCCAGGCGGATCTCCTCGATCGGGTGCCGGCGCTCGCGCAGCCGCGCGACGATGCGGGCCTGCGAGACCGCGACCGGCGGCCAGCCCCCGCGCCCCTGCGGGGCGGCCGGGATCAGGCCCTGGCCGATCCAGCGCCGCAGGGTCGAGACGGACACGCCTGCGCGCCGCGCGACCTGTTCGGCGGTCAGGGTCGCGGGCGGCGGCGGGTCGTCCGGGGAGCCCCGGGTCATGGGCGAGGTCGGGGAGTTCCGTGCGCCTAGGCCACGAGGTGCGGGTAGTCCGCTTCGAGCATCTCCCGGAACATCGCGTACACCGGCTTGGTGATCGGGATCAGCGCCAGCGCCGCCTTCACGTCGCCGCCGGTCTTGATCCGCCGGCGGGCGATCGCGACGGGAACGTTCTCCTTGCCCTGGAAGTACCGGACGGCGACCTCCGAGCTCATCTTCATCTTGACCTTCGGCTCCCAGTCCACGTCGTCGGTCCACTCCCAGTAGAGGTTCCCGTCCTCCCCCCCGCGCGTCGAACGGACGTTCACGACGAGGTCGACGTCGTCGAACTCGAAGCGCTGGGGGACGTCGGCGTCGCGCAGCTTGGGCCCCATGTCGGGATCGTCGCTCATCATCGCGAAGACCGCGTCCATCACGGTCCGGAACTCCTGGTCGGATTCGAACTCCATGCCCATCGCTGATCCTCCTGTCGAGACTGGGGCCGATTCTTCCCTACCCGGCGGCGCGGCGTCAGACGAACGCGCCGGGACGGGCGACGAGGCTCTCGGTGACGAGCTGCTGGATCGTCGCTCGAACCCGGTCGGAGAGGTCGAGCACGAGCGCGCGGTCCCCCGCGTCCGCGCCCGAGGCGCCACCGAGGTCCACGGGCGGGCCGAACGCGATCCGCCAGCGCGACGGGAGCGGGATCGCGCCGAACGGGCCCAGCAGCGGGAACGTCGGCGTGATCGGGAGGTACGGGGCCCCGACGAGCCGCGCGAGCACCCCGGGCGCGCGGGCGATCATCGGGTAGATCTCCTCGCTGCCGACGACCGCACACGGGATCACGGGGACACCGGCCCGCAGCGCGACCTCCATGAAGCCGCCGCGGCCGAAGCGCTCGAGCCGGTAGCGCTCGGACCAGGGCTTCCCGGTGCCCTGCGCGCCCTCGGGGAAGACCATGACCGCGTGCCCCTCGCCGAGCAGGCGGACGGCGTCGTGCGGCGAGGCCGGTACGCCGCCGAAGCGCCGGATCGCCACGGAGACCCACGGCATCTCGAACGCCCAGTCGAGCACGAGGAAGCGCGGATGGCGCTCGGGCCCGTGGGTGCGGTGGATCGCCGTGGCGATCATCGCGGCGTCCCAGGGCAGCACGCCGGCGTGATTCGCGACGATCAGCGCGCCGCCGGAGGCCGGGACGTGGTCGACGCCGACCGCCGTCACCCGCCACCAGCGGTCGTAGAGCAGGTCGAGGAGCGGCTCGACGTCGTGGGCGAAGCGGGGCGCGTACCCCCAGGCGTCCTCGGGATACCCGCCGATCGCGGCGCGGCGCGCCGCGGCGATGGCGCCCGCGGCCTCACGCGGGACGGCGGTGAGCGCGCTCACGCCGCCACCGCCGTGCGATCGGCCCGCGGCAGCGGCGCCGCCGCGGCCCGCTCGAGCGCGGCGAGCGTCCCGCGAGCGGCCTCGAACCCGAGGTCGCTGCGCATGCGCGCCGTGTCCACCGTGCGCCCGTAGCGCAGGTAGCGCGTGACGTCCTCGCTCAGCGGCGGCAGCCCGCCCGCCCGCGCGAGCGCCCCGACGACGCGCCGGTAGAGCGGGTGGGCGATCGGCAGCGAGCGCCGCCCCACCCGGCGCAGGGCGCGGCTGAGCGACACCGGGTCCGGCGCCGCGATGTTCACCGCACCGCGGACCGGGCGGCGGACGGCGGCGTGCAGGGCGGCGACCGAGTCGTCCTCGTCGAGCACCTGGATCCGCGGATCGAAGCCGAGCATCGTCGGCACGACGGGAACCCGCAGCAGGCGCGTGATCGGCGTGTCGAGCGCCGGACCGACGACCGGCTGCAGGCGGAGCACGGTGCACGTGACCGCGGGCGCGCGGCGGGCGAAGCCGTCGACGAGCCGTTCCAGTTCGCCGAGGTCGCGCTGAAAGCGCGTGCGCAGCGGCGCGCGGCGTCCGAGGTCCTCGGTGATGAACGACGGAGCCGAGGGCTCGGCGCCGTAGAGCGCCGCCGAACCGCGCACGACGAGCGCGCGCAGGCCCGGGAGCTCGCTGCAGGCCGCGAGCAGGCGCAGCGTGCCGACGACGTTGATGTCGTGCAGCTCGCGCGGGTCGCGTCCCGGCTCGGCGAACTGCAGGACGTCGTTGTGGACGACCGTGTCGGGGTTCGCCGCCCGCAGCGCGCGCACGAGGTCGGGCGCGCGCAGGTCCGCGGTGACGAAGGCGAAGCGCTCGTCGCCGAGCAGGGTCGGCGGGGGCAGGCGCGTATCGACCCCGGCGACGTGCTCGACCCCGGGGTCCTCCAGGAGGGCCGCCGCAAGCCGGGCGCCCCAGAAGTTCGCGGCGCCCGTCAGGAGGATCCGGCGCCCGGCCACCCCGCCCTTCCGCTCAGCCCGACGCGCCGCCGGTGCCCCGGCGGGCCGCGGTGCCGGGCGCGGGCTTCTTCGCGGCGGGCCGCCGGGCGGCGGCCTTCGTCGCAGGCGGCTTCTTCGGCGCCGCCGTCCGCGCGCGCGTGGCCGCTGGCCGCTCGAGCACGGCGAGGCGCTTCTCGATGGCGTCGAGACGCTCACCGAGGCGGCGCAGCTCCTCCGCGGTCGGCGGGCGCAGCTCCTCGAGCGTCTCGCGCACGCGCCCGGCAGCGGCGCTCAGATCGTCGGCGATCTCCTGCGCGCGTTCGCGTGAGATCTGCGAGCCGGCGGCCTGGAACGCCTGGTCGACCGCGGAGCGGACCTGGTCGGTCCTCGACTCCTCAGCGGCCTGTTTGCGCTTGCCGGGCTTCTTCTCGGACTTGGCCATTGGCGCAGACTATCCTCGCGCGCCGATGGTGCCGCAACCTCGCCACGTGCACCCGACGGCGCCCCTCGCCGCGCGCGCGCTGCTGCCGGGGGATCCGGGCCGCGCGCTGCTGCTCGCACAGCACATCACCGAGGAGCCGCGGATGTTCAACCACAACCGCGGCCTCTGGGGATACACGGGCACGGCGCCGGACGGTGCCCCCGTGACGATCATGAGCCACGGAATGGGCGGCCCGAGCGCGGCGATCGTCCTCGAGGAGCTGTGCGACCTCGGGCTGGAGATCGCCGTGCGCGTCGGGAGCTGCGGCGCCCTCGACCCGGACCTCGGCCTCGGGGAGCTCGTGGCGGTCGGCGACGTCCTCGCGGCCGACGGTACGAGCGCGGCGCTCGGCGCCGGCGAGCGGCTGACGGGTGACCCGGTCCTCGCGGACGAGCTCGCCCGCCGCGCCGACCGCACCGCGACGATCGTCTCGGCCGACCTCTTCTACGAGCGCGACGCCGGGCGACCCGCCGCGTGGCGGGCGGCCGGCGCGGCCGCGGTCGAGATGGAGGCGGCCGCGCTCTACGCCGTCGCGCAGCTGCGCGGGATCCGCATCGGGGGCCTGCTGATGGTCGCCGACACCGCTCCCGGAGCGGGCGAGCGCCTCGCGGGCGCGGCGCTCGAGTCCGCGACGCTGCGGCTCGGCCGGGTGGCGCTCGAAGGGCTGCTGGCCGGCGCCTGACGGCTACGAGGACTTCCGCGGCGCCGGCTTCTTCGCCGGCGGCTGCTTCGCCGGCCCCGGCGAGCGCAGCGCCGCGAGCGACGAGACGACGTCGCCCAGCGCGGTGTCGATGGACGCCAGGTGCTCCTCGATGCCGGACAGGCGCGCGTCGAGGTCCACGGTGGTCTGCGAGGCGACCCGCTCACCGAGACGGTCGACGCCGTCCTCGATCCCCTCGAGGCGCTGGCTCACGGACCGCAGACGGCGCGTGAGCCGCTCAAGATCGGACGCCGACGGCACGTTCAGCGCGCCCATCGCGGCCTCCTGCGCCTGCGAGGCCCGCTCGCGTGCCTCGAACGCCCGCGAGATCGCGCTGCTGACGAGCGGGTTCTCGAGCAGTTCCTGAGCGATCCTTCCGAGGGCGTCCTCGCCCTGGCGGCTGATACGGTCCTTGAGGCCGTCGGTCTCGTCGGTCATCGTCGTCCTTCCGGTGGTGGGAGCCCCGCCAACGCTACCGGAGCGGCACGTGACGGCGATGCTCCGGTCAGGCGGTCCTCGGACGTCTGATATCTAACCCTCGAGTCTAGGGTTAGAATAGGTGGTGACCCCGGATTCCCTGTCCCAATCGGGCATCCCAGGGTCAAGGCGCGGGCATGTTGCGCCGAAGGGGGGAACATGGCGCGGCCATCCGGAGGCCGCGCATCCACGATCGTCAAGCAGCTTGCCCTCCACCCCTTTCATCCACGCCCGCGTGATCGCCGCCCGCCTGTTGCGGTCCTGCACGGCTGATAGCTTCGCCGTGCTCCGGCGGTCCCCGCTCCGGTGCCGGATCGCGGGGATCGGCGTGGGCGCCAGGGAGAGGATGCACCGACGCTCACTGATCACCGGGATCGTGACGGCCTTCTGCGCCGTCTTCGTCCTTGCGTGGTCGGCGTTCCCGGCGGTCGCCGACGAGGCCGCCCCCACGTGCGTGGCCACCGACGGGTCGATCGTGGCCGCACCCGCCGGCACGAGCGCCGGCGCGCCCGCTCCGTGCCCGGCCGGCTGGCCCGCCCCCGCGCAGGCCCCGAGCCCGCCCGCGACGCCCGAGACTCCGGCGAGCCCCGCCCCGGCGCCACAGGAGCCCGCGACGCAGCCCGATCCGGGCGCGTCGACCGAGACTCCGGCGGCCGGAACGCCCGAGCCGCAGGACGTCGAGGAGGACGCCGTCAAGTCTAAGCCTAAAGTCGAGGGTAAGACTAAGCCGCACAATGGCAGGAAGCACCGGCCGATGAAGCGCAAGGTCCGCGGCGAACGGCGCCGCGCCGTCGGCCCGGACGACGGCAACCCGCCGCCCCCGCCGAAGTCGCTGCTCGAGGATCCGCCCGCGAATCTCGACGCGAACGCCCCGCTGCCGCCCGCCGGAACCGGCGGCGGGACCGACCCGCAATACGTGCTCGCCTCGCCGTCCATCACGCGGGGCATCCCGAACATCCTGCTCGACCAGTTCCGCGTGCCCCCCTTCCTGCTGCCCATCTACCAGGCCGCCGGCGTGGAATACGGCATCCGCTGGGAGGTCCTGGCTGCGATCAACGCCATCGAGACCGACTACGGCCGCAACCTCAGCGTCAGCAGCGCCGGTGCGATGGGCTGGATGCAGTTCATGCCGGGAACGTGGGCGACGTACGGGGTGGACGCCAACAACGACGGGCGCAAGGACCCGTACAACCCCGTTGACGCGATCTTCGCCGCCGCGCGCTACCTCAAGGCCGCCGGTGCGGGCGAGAGCCTCCAGAAGGCGATCTTCTCCTACAACCACGCGCAGTGGTACGTCGACGACGTGCTGAAGCGCGCCCGCGCGCTCAGCGCACTCCCGGCCGAGGTCATCGGCTCGCTCTCGGGGCTCACGCTCGGTCGCTTCCCCGTCGCCGCCGAGGCGACGTACGCCGGGCGCATCGCCACGAGGGGCGCGAAGATCAGCGGCCCGAGTGCGTCGATCCCGGTCGAGTCCGACGCCCAGCGGCGCGGCATGCGGATCTACGCGGGCTCCGGCTCACCGGTCGTCGCCGTCCAGGACGCCCGCGTGATCGCGCTCGGCACGAACGATCGCCTCGGGCGCTTCGTTCGCGTGCGCGACGCCTACGGGAACACCTACACGTACGCACACCTCGCCTCGGTCGCCGCGACGTACCCGGTCCCGAAGCCCAAGCGCCAGAGCGACCGCGCGATCCTGCGCGAGCTCGGCCTGAAGCCCGCCGTGTCCCGCAGCACGCGTGCGCGCAACCGCGCGATCCTGCGGAATCTCGGCATCGGGCCCGCCGGGCCGACCCCGGCGCGCGACACCGCCGCCGGGCGCCGCGCCCACGCCCGCGCCGTCGCGTTCACGACGCGCGCCGGTGCACGCGCCGCGAGCACCGACACCGAGGCGCCGGTCGCCGGCGACAGCGAGCTCGCGATCCCGGCGGTGACGCCGCTGCACCCCGAGACCGCGACCCGCGACCAGGTGCGCGCCTACACGCAGGAGGCCGCGACCACCCAGGCCCCGGAGACCGAGGCACTGCCCGCCGGCGTCACCGCGTTCAAGGCGTACTTCTCCGAGCCCTACGGCCTGCACCGCGACGACGTGGTCCTGCGGCCGCTGCGCCGCGGCTCGCACGTCATCGGCGGCACGATCCTCGGGCGCGTCGGCCGCGCCTCGATCGCCCGCAGCTCGGGCGCCGACGCCGGCGACCGGCGCGCGGCATCCGCCGCCGCCCAGCAGTTCGGCGTCGCGAGCGCGCCGCACCTGTACTTCGAGATCCGCCCGGCCGGCCGCAAGAGCCCGCGGATCGACCCGAAGCCGATCCTCGACGGCTGGCGCCTGCTCGACTCGACGGCGATCTACCGCGCGCGCAACCCGCTCACGCGCGGCGACGGGCCCTCGAAGCGGCTCACGATCGGCCAGATCATGCTCATGAGCAAGCAGCAGCTCGTCAAGCACGTGCTCGACAGCCCCGACATCGAGATCTACGAGTGCGGGCGCCGCGACATCCGCGCCGGGATCGTCGATCGCCGCGTCCTGGCGACGCTCGAGTTCCTCGCCGCCAAGGGCATGAAGCCGACGATCACGAGCCTGCGCTGCGGCCACGGCTTCTACACCACGAGCGGCAACGTCTCCGAGCACTCGTTCGGGTCGGCCGTGGACATCGCCGCGATCAACGGCACGCCGATCATCGGTCACCAGGGTCCCGGCTCGATCACCGACAAGGCCGTGCGCCAGCTCCTGACGCTGCAGGGCACGATGAAGCCCCACCAGATCATCACGCTCATGCAGTACCAGGGCGCCGACAACACCCTCGCCCTGTCCGACCATGACGACCACATCCACGTCGGCTTCGACCCGAGCCAGAGCGAGTCGGGGAGCGCGCTGAAGCCGAAGCAGTGGGATCGTCTCGTGAACGGCCTCGAGCGGATCAGGAACCCGATCGTCCCCGTGCAGCCGAGCAAGTTCTCGATCAAGGTCACCAAGCACGCCACGGCCGCCGCCGCGCGCGCCCAGGGCGACCGCCGCCGCGACCCCTGAGGTTCTCCTGGCCGGCTCGCCGCTGTTCGGGTTCGTCCAGATCGAGGTGCCGTGGCTCCTCGGTCCGGCCGACGGCCGCTACGTCCTGCGCGGCCACGCCGGAGAGCCCGCGTTCGTGCTCGTGCTGCGCACGCTCGGTGCGCCGACCCGGCGCAGCCTCGGTCGGCGCCGGCGCACGCGGGAGGCGCCGCCTGAGCCGCCCCCCACCCCGGTCGCGGTCACGCGCGCGACGCTGATCGGCGCCCAGGCGCTCGAGCGAGCCCGCCGAGCGCTGGCTGCGTGAGATCGACGTGGAGGCGCAGGCCAGCGAGGCGCTCGCGGTCCTGAACAGCGTCCTGCAGGCCCAGCGGATCGCCAGCGCCGACCCGTGCGCGCCCGGCGTGCGCCGCTCGGACGCGCTCGTCCTGCGCGTCGGGGCCGGTGCCGGGGACGCCGTGGCCGACGGCCGCTGGACGACCGCGGTCGAGCTGCCCCCACCGAAGCCCGACCGGAGCTCACGCCAGAGCGTGCTGCGCCCGCAGGAGCGGCTGGCCGCGATCCTCGGCGGCCGCGACGTGGCGCTCGCGTGCGAGAGCCTGGCGCTCCGCGCCCGCGCGGATGCCGACGCCGCCCGCTGGCGCGAGGCGGCGTTCGAGCTGCGGGTCGCGCTCGAGGCCTCCCTCGCCGAGCTCGTCCCCTGGTCGGGCCACGGCGACCTCGACGTACGGCTCGACGAGCTGCGGGCCGCGCGCCCGCTGGTGGCCGCGGCTGCCAACGCCGCGCTCGAGGGCGGGCTCAGCGAGCCCCAGGTCGCCGACGTGGGCCGCATCCTCGAGCGCCTCGAGGCCGCGTTGCGCGCGCGGACCCAGGCGAGCCTCGGCGGCTGACGTCAGCCGAGCACGCCGCGGACCGCCGCGACGACCGCGCGCAGCTCGGTGACGACGTCGCCCTCGAGCTTCACGGCCGCGCGCGCGTCGAACGGCGTGCGGCCCTGCGTGACGATCGCGACCTCGCCGCCGTTGGCCTGCGTGACGCCCGGGAGCTGCGCGACCGGGTGCACCTCGAGCGAGCTGCCGATGCACAGCAGCACGTCGGCCCCGGCGGCGAGTTCGTGCGCGCGCTCGAGCGCGCCCTCCGGCAGGAACTCGCCGAACAGCACGACGTCGGGCTTCAGCGGCGCCTCGCAGCTGCAGCGCGGAACACCGCGCTCGTCGGCCGCCAGGCGCCGGCGCGTCTCATCGAGCGGGTACTGCGCCCCGCACACCAGGCACGAGGAGTGCTCGATCGTCCCGTGGACCTCGACGATCTCGCCCGTGCCGGCCTTGCGGTGGAGCATGTCGATGTTCTGCGTGATCACCGCGTCGAGCCGCCCGAGCGCCTCGAGCTCGACGAGCGCCGCGTGCGCGCCGTTGGGCAGCTTGTCGTGGAGCGTCGAGAACCGCTCTCCGTAGAAGCGCCAGAAGCGCTCGGGGTCCGCGCGCCAGGCGTCGATGTGGGCGACCTCCATCGGATCGACGTTCGCCCACAGCCCCGTCCCCGGGGTGCGGAAGTCCGGGATCCCCGAGGGCACCGAGATCCCGGCGCCGGTCAGCGCGACGACCGAGCGCGCGCCGGCGATCAGCCGTGCCAGGCGCTCGACCCGGGCGGCGGTGTCCTGGGCCACGCTCACCTGCCGGTCCACGCCGGCCTGCGCTTGGCGAGGAACGCGCTGATGCCCTCGTTCGCGTCGGCCGATGCGAAGACGCGCGCGAACGCCGCCTTCTCGGCCTCGATCCCGGTGTCGAGGTCCCCGGCGCCCGAGACGTGCTTGATCGCCTCGACGGCCAGCGGTGCCTGCTCACCGAGGCGCCGCGCCCACGCGAGCGCCGTGTCGAACAGCTCGTGGTCCGGGACGACGCGGTTCACGAGCCCGTACTCGAATGCCTCATCGGCGCCGATCGGGTCACCGATGAGGTTCATCTCGAGCGCCTTGTTCTCGCCGACGAGTCGCGGGAGGCGCTGGGTGCCACCGAATCCGGGGATGATCCCGAGCTTCACCTCGGGCTGGCCGAACAGCGCGGCCTGCGCGGCGACCCGCACGTCGCAGGCCATCGCGACCTCGCAGCCACCGCCGAACGCCAGGCCGTTGACGGCCGCGATCGTCGCGATGCGCGAGCGCCCGAAGTCGCGCAGCAGCCCGTGGGTCGTCGCGAGGAGGTCGCGGCCCGCCGCCTCGTCCATCTGCGTGAACGCCTTGAGGTCGGCTCCGGCGCTGAACAGCATCGGGTTCGAGGAGGCGACGACGAGCGCGGTCAGGCCGCGGTCGTGCGCCGTGCGCCAGACGGCCGCGAGGTCGCCGACGACCTTCGGCGAGATCGAGTTCATCGGCCCGTTGGCGAGCCACGCGATCCCGGTCGTGCCGCGCGTCTCGAGCTTCACGACCGCCTCGTCCCCGGCGGGCTGCTCGGCGTCGAAGCTCGGATAGGCATAGAAGCCCTGCCCGCTCTGCGCGCCGAGGCGTCCCTGCGCGACGAGCCGCCGCAGGATCGTCGGCGGGGCGAAGCGCTCGCCGTGCTGCTCGGTCGCCCGCTCGAGGCGCTCGAGGATCACGTCGAGACCCTCGGCGTCGGCGCGCATGAACGGCGGCAGGAGCCCGCGCCGCGGGTCGAGGCCGGCGCCGGCCATCATCCCGAAGTCGATGTCGCGATGGCACGCGACGCCCTCCTCGAGGACGAGGCAGGCCTCGACGAACGTCTTGAGCGTCAGGAGCTCGACGAGCGTGTCGATGTCGGGATCGCCGTCGCCCTCGAGGTTCGCCTCGCCGGACGGCCCGTAGAACCCGTCACCGCCGGTCTTCGCGCCGAGCTTGCCGTCCGCGACCAGCCGCTGCATCCCGGCCGGGACGTAGAAGCGGTCCCCGTAGGCGTCGTGCAGGTGCTCGGCGACGTGCAGCACGGTGTCGAGCCCGAGCAGGTTCACGAGCTGGTAGGGCCCGACCGGAACGACCTGGCGCTCGGCGATGCCCGCGTCGATCGCCGCGATCGAGAGGCCCCGGTCCTCCTGCTCGCGCCAGATCTCGGAGATCCCGGCGTTGAGGATCCGGTTGACCACGAAGCCCGGGACCTCGAGGCACGTGATCGGCTGCTTCTTGATCGCCTGGGCGAACGTCACCGCCGCCTGCACGCGTGTCGGCCGCCGTCTCGTCACCCTCGACGATCTCGATCAGCGGCATGATCGACGCCGGGTAGAAGTAGTGAAAGCCGACGACCTTCTCCGGCCGCAGCGTGGCCTCGCCGATCTCGCTGATCGAGAGCGACGACGTGTTCGAGGCGAGGATCGCGTGCCCCGGCGTGCAGGCATCGAGCTCGGAGAACACCGCCTGCTTGACCTCCATGCGCTCCGGCACCGCCTCGACGACGAAGTCGACGTCGCCGAAGCCCGCGTAGGTCGTGGTGCCCGTGATCCGGCCGATGACCTCGTCGACCTGCGCGGTCCCCTGCTCCTCGGTCAGGCGGCCCTTCTCGACGAGCTTCGCGGCATCGGCCAGCGTCACGCGGCGCGCCTCGGTGATCCCGGCGTCGACGAGCTCCTGGCGGACGTCCTTGAGGACGACGGGGATGCCGGCGGCGGCGATCGTCTGCGCGATCTGGCCGCCCATCGTGCCGGCGCCGACGACGGCGGCCTTGAAGACGAACATGGGGTCAGGGATCTCCTTGCGTGATGACCGGGCGCGCGGCGCCCGCGGGGCCGTTCAAGGCTACGCCAGCGCCCGCGGCGCCGCGCTGCGGGCGCTGGCGAGCGCGCATCGCGGCGATCCTGATCTTGTGCGCAGTGGCACATCGTTCTAGGCTCGGCCGCCGAACGTCCGATCGAGAGGGACATCGCATGCCTGAGACCGCAGACCTCGTCATCGTCGGCGCCGGAACGATCGGCGGCTGGGCCGCGACCTTCGCGCGGAACGCCGGCGCCGGGAAGGTCGTCGTGCTCGACGCGGGCGAGGCCGGCCAGGGCGCGAGCTCGCGCGCCGCGGGCATCGTCCGTACGCAGGGCGGGACGCTGACGGCCGTGGACCTCGCGCGCTTCACGACGGCCTTCTACCGCGGCCAGCACGAGCGCTATGGCATCGACAGCGGCTTCCGCGCACTCGGCTACCTGATCCTCGCGTTCGACGACGAGGAGGCGGCGATCGCGCGCGAGCGCGTCGCGATGCACAATGCCCATGGCCTCGAGAGCCGCTGGGTGGATCCGGACGAGGCGGCGGCGCTGCTCCCGGTCCTCGATCCCGCGCAGGTCGCCGGCGCGACGTACTGTGCCGAGGACGGCGCGATCCACCCGCCGCGCAACGTCCTGGCGGCCGTCGTGGCGCTGAAGGCCGCGGGCGCCGAGCTGCGCGAGCGCACCGCGGTGACCGGGATCGACGTCTCCGGCGGCCGGGTCCACGGCGTGCGGACGAGCGCCGGGCCGATCGTGACCGAGCGCGTGATCCTCGCCGGCGGCGTCGGCCAGCGCGCGCTGTCGCGGATGCTCGGCGGCGACGTGCCGGTCGGCGGGGCGCGCCACCAGATCGCGGTCACGAGCCCGCATCCCGCGCTCTCGGGCAGCCCGCTGCCGATGGTCTTCGACCTCGCGCCCGGGCTCTACCTCCGCCAGGAGGAGGGCGGCCTGCTGTACGGCATGAGCCATCCCGAGGAGCGGCCGGGCGAAGCGACCGAGATCGACTGGGACTACCTGCGCACGATCCGGACACGGCTCGGCGAGCTGATCCCGGTGACGCGCGACCTCGACGTGCGCCGGGTCTGGACGGGGACGATCGACTACACGCCGGATCACCTCCCGATCCTCGGGCCGGCGCTCGGCGCCGGGCGCGAGCCGGTCGCGGGAACGACGCTCGCCTCGCCGGGCGGCCACGGGATGATGTGGGGCCCGGCCGTCTCACAGGCGGCCGTCGACCTCGCGCTCACGGGCTCGACCGCGGTGACCGACGTGACCGACCTCGGCGCGGACCGGTTCGACGCGCAGGGGCGCAGCCGCCTGGCCGCCGATCCGATCGCCCTCCCGTTCCCGCACGATGCCGGCACCGAGGCCGTGGCGTAGGCGCGGCTCAGAGCGGGTCGAGGTCGCCGCGCAGCTCGCGGGCGAAGGCGACGAGCGTGCGCTGGAGCGAGTCGGCCCAGCCGCGGCGGATGAACAGCAGGTCGCTGATCGCGTTCAGCGTCGTGCGCTGCTTGAGCTCGTACTCGAGCTGGAGCTCGATCCGCACGCCCTCCTCGGTGGCGGTGAACCGCACCTGCTGGGTCCCGAGGATCGACGGGTCCTGGACGGCGACGGTCTGCCCGGAGCGCTGCTCGTACTGCGCGACGTTCTCGACGACCTTCCCGCGCCCCCCGGAGTGGGACTCCCAGCGCACGCGGGCGCCGCGCCCGGGATAGGGCCCCGTGACGTCCACGACGTGGTGCAGGCCGTCGACGAACGCCGGCCAGCGGGTCGTGTCGTACCAGAGATCCTCGACGTCGGCGATCCGCACGCCGGGCATGACGATGCGCGCCTTGGCGGTCCTCACGAGCCGCGCTCCGCTTCGCCGGCGAGCGTGGCGCGGAGGTCGGCGACCGCGCGCGCGACGGCGTCCAGGCGCGGGGCGACCTCGATCCGCAGGCGCTCGCGCTCGTCCGCGCCGGCCGCCGTGATCGCATAGAAGCGGCGCGAGCGCCGCTCGGGGTGCTCCCACTCCCCCACGATCAGCTCGCGCTGCTCGAGCGTGCGCAGCAGCGGGTACATCGTGTTCGGATTCACGACGAGCAGGCCGCCGGTGACCTCGGCGATCCGCTCGATCAGGCGGTTGCCGTAGGACGGGCCCGCGCCGAGGAGGTGCAGGACGAGCAGCGGAAGGACTCCGGCACGGCGCAACTCGCCCGCGATCGGATCGGCCGTGCCGGCCCCGGCTCGCGGAGCCTCGGCCGTCCCGGCGCCCGCGGCGGCCTGTGCCGCCTCGAGCGGGGCGGCCTCGGCGACGGCCTGCTCGGTCTCGCGGCGCGGCATCGGCGCAAGTATCGCGCTCAGCGATCGAGCAGGTCGTCGAGCGAGCGCTGCTCGGGGTTCACGTCGCGGTCGGCCTGCGCGCGCGGGCGTCCCCGCTTGGACCAGTGCTCGAGCACGTCGTGCGCCTTCACCTGCCGGTAGCTGATGCCGCGCTCGATCGGGTCCACCTGGAGCCCGCTCGCCGTCGTGCCACGCACGATCGCGTGGAACATGCGCCCGCGCACCGAGACGCGGACGATGTCGCCGGGGCTGATGCCGTCGAGCCGCACGGCGCGCATGATGCCGCGCGCGGCGGCGGGGCGCGGTGCCGAACGGCGAAGGCCGCCCCGGAGGGCGGCCTTCGCCGCGGCGTCTGCGCGGGCCGCGGCTAGGCGGTCGCGGCGACCGCGGGCTTCTCGGCCTGACGCGGCATGAGCGTCTCGCGCGCGATGACGAGGCGCTGGATCTGCGAGGTGCCCTCGTAGATCTGCATGATCTTGGCGTCGCGCATGTACTTCTCGACCGGGTAGTCCTTCGTGAATCCGTACCCACCGAAGACCTGCACGGCGTCGGTCGTGATCTCCATGCAGGAGTCCGCCGCGAAGCGCTTGGCGTGCGAGGACTCGAGCGAGGCGCGCTGGCCCTGGTCGAGCAGCACGGCGGCGTTCCAGGTCATGAGCCGCGAGGCGTGGAGCTTCGTGGCCATGTCGGCGATCATGAACGAGACCGCCTGGTGCATCGCGATCGGCACCCCGAACTGGACGCGCTCGATCGAGTAGGCCTTGGCGGCCTCGAACGCCGCGCGGCCGATGCCGACGGCCATCGCGGCGACGGCCGGGCGGGTCAGGTCGAGCGTCGCCATGGCGAGCTTGAAGCCCTTGTTCTCCTCGCCGAGGAGGTTCCCGACCGGGATCTCGGTCTCGTTGAAGGACACCGTCGCGGTGTTCGACGCTCGCTGGCCGAGCTTGTCCTCCTTCTTGTCGATGATGACCGTCTCGTCGCGCGGGACGACGAAGGCGGACATGCCGCGGTGACCGGCGTCCGGGTCGGTCTTCGCGAACACCGTGTAGTAGTCGGCGTGGCTCGCGTTCGTGATGAAGCACTTCTGCCCGGTGATGACGTACTTGTCGCCCTGCTTCACCGCGCGGGTGCGCATCCCGGCGACGTCCGAACCGGCGCCCGGCTCGGTGAGGCAGAACGAGGCGAGCTTCGGCGCCTCGATCAGCGCGCCGAGCACCTCGCGCTTGAGCTCCTCGGTGCCGCCGAGGACGATCGGCGTCGACGCCAGGCCGTTGGCGCCGAGCGAGGTCTGGATGCCCGAGCAGCCCCAGGCCATCTCCTCCTCGACGAGCACGCCCGAGAGGTGCGACAGGCCGGGGCCGCCGTATTCCTCCGGGACGTGGATGTTCATGAGCCCGACCTCCCAGGCCTTGTCCACGACCTCCTGAGGCCAGCTGCTGTCCCGGTCGTGCTGGGCCGCGACGGGGCGGATCTCGTTCTCGGCGAAGTCGTGCGCCAGATCTCGCAGGTTCTTCTGCTCATCGGTCAGCGTGAAGTCGACCACGGTTTCTCCTTCAGAGCGGGGAAAGGGAACGGGGCCGGAATCCGCGAATCCGTCGCGCACGGCACCGCACGATTGACTGGTCAGTCAATGATGTCAAATGGTACTCCGGATGACGGCGCCGTCAACGTGCGCGACACTGTCGGGCACGTGCAGGAGGCCTTCGGCATCGTCATCTTCGTCGTCGTGGGGATCGCCGCGGTCGTCGCGATCGGGACGCTCGCGGGCGCGCGGCGCTCGTACTCGGACATCGGGAAGGGCGTCCTCTCCCTGCGCGACGGCACGGATCGGCCCGCGCGTGAGCCCGCGCCGACCGGCCCGATCGCCGCCGCCGAGCGCGAGGACGAGCTGCGCCAGATGCTCGAGGCGCGCAACGTCGTGCGCGCGCGCAGCGGCCGGCCACTGCTGGACGTTCAGGCCGAGCTCGCGGCGCTGCTGACACCCGCGGTGCACGTGGACCCCGGCCTCGAGGACGAGATCCGCGACCTCGTCGCAGCGCGCAACGCCCGCCGGGCGCGGCGGGGGCAGCCGCCGCTCGACGTCGAGGCCGAGGTCGCCCGCCAGCTCGCCGAGCTCGGCTGACCCGGCCTACGAGACCGCCGGGGCGGCGCCGTCGCGCGGCGGGCCCCCGCGGCGGCCCTCGCGGCGGTCGGCGAGGATCGACAGCCAGATCCCGCCGGCGAACAGGGCGATGACGACCGCGAGGCTCACCGGCGCCGGCATCTTCCAGAGGTCCTGGATCAGGAGCTTCACCGCGACGATGGCGAGCACGACCGCCACAGTCTGGTTGAGGTAGCGAAAGCGCTTGACGAGCTCCTCGACGAGCGCGAACAGCGCGCGCAGGCCGAGCAGCGCGAACCCGTTCGCGGCCCAGATCACGAGCGCGTTCTCGGTGATCGCGAACGCGGCGGGGATCGAGTCGATCGCGAATGCGATGTCCGCGGCCACGATCGCGACGAGCGCGAGCGCCATCGGCGTCAGCGCGCGCCGGCCGTCGAGGCGCACGAAGAACTTCGAGTCCGCATAGCCGCCGACCGGGAACACCCGCTGCACGAGCCGCACGAGCGGGTTGCGGTGCGGGTCGACGTGCTCGGCGCTCCCCTGCCACATGCGCCACGCGAGCACGAGCAGCGTCACCCCGAGGATGTAGATCACGACGTGGAAGCGCTCGATGAGCTCCACGCCGACGACGATCGCCACGCCGCGCATCGCGAGCGCCAGCACGATCCCCCAGAACAGCAGGACGCCGCGCTGCTGCGGGGGAACCGCGAACGAGCCGAAGATCAGCAGGAAGACGACGAGGTTGTCGAGCGACAGCGTGCGCTCGATGAGGTAGACGGTGACGTAGTTCACGCCGTCCGAGGGGCTTGAGAACAGCGCGATCGGGATCATCACGAGCACGCCGAGGATCAGCCAGCCGATGCTCCACACGACGCTCTCGCGGAACGACGGCTCGCGCCCGCGCGAGAACAGGAGCAGGTCGGCGAGCAGCAGCACGCCGACCACGACGATGACGATCGCGATCGCCTCCGGGTCGTCGCCGAGGGCCGCGAGCGGGAGGGGCGGCAGCGAGGGCACGCTCACAACATACGAAGCAGCCGTCGTCAGAAGCGCACTAGGCGACGAAGAACGCCGCCGCGAGGATCGCGTAGACGGCCAGCAGCTGCACGCCCTCGAACCACGTGGACTCCCCGTCCTGGGTCACCTGGTTGGCGATCAGCGCGGCGATGAACAGCGCCGCGAGCTCGAACCCGTTGAAGACGAGCGAGAGCGGGCTCGGGCCGAGCACATAGGAGCAGAACACGAGCACCGGCGCGACGAACAGCGCGATCTGCGCGGCCGAGCCGATCGCGATGTTCACCGCGAGGTCCATCTTGTCCTTGCGCGCGACGAGCACCGCGACCCAGTGCTCGGCGGCGTTGCCGACGATCGCCACGATGATCACGCCGATGAAGAACTCGCTGATCCCGGCCTTCTCTGCGGTCTCGGCGATCGATCCCACGAGGATCTCCGACATCACCGCGACGGCCACGCCGGCGAGCGCGAGCATGAGGACCGAGCGCCGCACGCTCCAGACGCCGCCGAGGTGCTCCTCCTCGGCCTCCTGCGGATTGAACAGGTCGCGGTGCGTGCGCAGCGAGAAGATGAGCCCGGCCACGTACGCCCCGAGCAGGACGACCGCGGTGAAGATCGAGAGGCCCTCGACGCTCGAATCGTAGTCCACGCGCTCGGCGCTGACCGCCGGCAGTCCCGTGCCCTGAACGAGCTCGAAGACCGCGGGCATGGCGACCGCCGCGATCGCCAGGACGAGCATCGAGGACTGCGCGCTCGCCGCCGTCGCGTTGAAGCGCTGGCGGTCGCGGCCGAGCCCGCCGAAGAACATGGAGGCGCCCAGGACGAGCAGGACGTTCCCGATGATCGAGCCGACGATCGAGGCCTTGACGACCTCCTGAAGGCCGGCGCCGAGCGCGAACAGGGCGATGATGAGCTCCGGGGCGTTGCCGAACGTGACGTTCAGCAGGCCGCCGATGCCCGGGCCCGATCGCGCCGCGAGCTCCTCGGTCGCGCGCCCCATGAGCGCCGCCGTCGGGATCACGCCGAGCGCGGAGGTGGCGAACACGACCACCGCGCCCGCGTGCAGGAGCTCGAGCACGATCGCGATCGGGATGAACGGCACGAGCAGGTACGGCCAGCCGCCCGCCGACATGAGGAACGCGAACGGGCTCGTGGAGCGGGGCTCGTCGGACACGGCGCCAGCATATGGCGCGGCGCCGGCGGCCGAATCCCGATCAGGATTCAGGCATTACACTTGCGGCATGGCCCCCTCCGCCGATCGAGCCCGTCTCGCCGATCCGTACCGTGACACGACGATCATCGACCGCCGCGCGCCGCGCACGAACCAGGCGGTCGTCGCGACCCTCACGATCGCCGCGCTCGCGACCGGCTGGTGGTGGCTCGCGACGCTCATCGGGCTCCAGCTCCTGATCGGGCTGACGCTCGGGCGCCGCTGGTGCCTGCCATGCGTGCTCTACTTCGAGGTGCTGCAGCCGCGCTTCGGCGAGGGCGAGCTCGAGGACAGCCGCCCGCCGCGGTTCGCGAACGTCGTCGGGGCGAGCGTCCTGCTGTCGGCCACGGCGCTGTTCGTGCTCGGCGTGCCGGTCGCGGGCTGGGGGCTCGTCGGGCTCGTCGCCGCGCTCGCCTCGTTGTCGGCCGTCACGGGGTTCTGCACGGGCTGCTGGATGTACCGGCTCGTCAACGGCGAATGCGAGGTCTGCGACGTGCCGAACGTCCCGCGCGCCGTGCTCGACGCCGAGCGCGGCTGACCGGCCGCCCAGGAGGCGCCGGTCGCGATTCGTCTCAGACGATCGCGCCGATCGACCTGGTGCTTCGAGCCCGACTAGCGGCCGAGCAGCGCCGCGCACTGCTGGACCTTCGCGAGCTCCGATCCGGCGGCGGTGATGCACGCGTCGTACGAGCTGGCGCCGGCTGCCCCGGACTCGGGCGTCGTCGTCGCCGGCGCGGCCGGCGTCGTCGCGGTCCCGCCGGCGCCGACGCCCGCCCGCTGATTGCCGAGCACGGCGAGCGCGGCGGTCAGCTCGGACAGCGGGCGCGGGTTCGCCGGCGGCCCGATCGGCTGGGACTGGTTCAGGCCCGCGATCGCGAGGTCGAAGCGGATCCGCCCGTCGCGCTGCGCCGGGGTGTCGACGTCGAGATCGAGCGCGATCCGTCGCAGCTGATGGTCCTTCTCGCCGGTCCAGATCGTGACCTTCGCGTCCTGCACGGCGTCCTCGAGCTGCGCGCGGCGCGCGGCCGAGATCCCCTTCGGAAGGCCCGCCGTGCCGCCGATCCCGGTGCCGCCGGCGCGGCTCAGCAGGGTGTTGAGGTCCTCGAGCAGCCGCGGCACGTCCACGCCGGCGCTGAGCTTGACGACCTTCGCGCCCGCGAGATCGACGACGCCCTCGTCCTGGACGTCCTCGAGCCACCGCTGAGGATCGACGCCGAGCGACGAGAGGCTCACCCCCGGCTGCCCGCTCGCGACCGACGCGGCGGGCGCCATCCCGCGGAACTGCTCGGAGCTGAGCGTGTAGGCGCGCTGGCCGAGCGTCACCCAGCCGCGCGTGCCCGTCGAGATCGCCCCCACCGAGATCCGCCCGTCCTTCGTCTTCAGCGTCAGGTCGAAGTCGAACTTCGGCGTCGTGCCGGCCTTCACGCTCTGGAACGGGCCTTCGAGGTCGATCCGCAGCGGCGAGGGCAGGCCGCCGACGCCGGCCGCGCGCACGTCGACGAGCAGGTCCAGCCGCCCGCTCTTCACCGGGCGCTCGGCCGAGAACGTGTCCT
This sequence comes from uncultured Actinomycetes bacterium, assembly GCA_963787935.1. GTDB lineage: Bacteria > Actinomycetota > Thermoleophilia > Solirubrobacterales > Solirubrobacteraceae > F1-60-MAGs163. The sequence goes on from CAWBEV010000005.1 coordinate 452,860, forward strand.
TCAGGAGCTTCGAGGTGTCCTGGCCCGAACCGCCGCCGCCGCAGCCGCCGAGCGCGAGCGCGACCGCGATCACCGGGAGTGCGAACGGGGTGAGACGAGGCGAGAGGCGCATTGGCGGAAGCCCTGCAAGCCGGACTGCGGCCCGCGCGGGCCGTGACCGTAGCATCCACCGGGTGCGCCGCTCGCCGGTCCTTCTTCCGGCGCTCGCGCTGCTCGCCGCGGCCCTCACGGCCCCGGCTCACGCGGTCGCCTCCGACGTGCTCGTGCCCACCGCGCACGGCGGCGTCGCCGTGCGCGAGGACCCGTTCCTGCCGCCCAGGACGCTGACCGATCTTCCGCCCGTGCCGCGCGGCACAGCGAGCGCGGCGCCGGCCGCCGCACGCGGCGCGGCCAATGCGAGAAGCGTGCCGGGCGAACTGCGGCGGCTCGCGCGCGCGGGCGCACTGCCGCGCGCGCAGGCGTCGACGTATGCGGCGACCTACGCGCGCGCCCGGCGCACGCTGCGCCGGCTGAAGGGCGGGCCGCGGCGGGAGCTGCGGGCCGTCCTGGCGAACGCCTCGGCGATGGCGCGCGGCGGGCAGCTCAGCGCCTCGCGGACGAAGGGCGTCATGGAGACGGTGCGGCGCAACGCGGCGTGGTGGGCCGCCGGCCGCCCGCTCGCCTACGGCCGGCGGATCCACTTCCGCGGCAGCCGGCTCGTGTGGCAGTCCTATCCCGGCCAGGGGATCCAGATCCAGTGGCTCGGCACGTTCGCGCGCATGAACCAGCTGTTCCTCGCGACGGGGTTCGACACCGAGCTGGGGAAGATGGCCCGCGAGGTGCGCGACTATGCCTCGAAGCGTGCCGGCGGGATCGCCTGGGAGTACCTCTTCCGGTTCGGCGGCGGACGACCGCCGTGGGTCAGCGGGATCGCGCAGGGAACCGCGATCATGGCGCTGTCGCGGACGGCCAAGCGCCGCGACGAGGGCCACTGGCTCGGGGTCGCGAAGGCCGCGCTCGGGATCTTCCGGACGCCGCCGCCGTCCGGCGTGCGGATCCGCACCGGCAACGGCGCGCACTACCTCGCCTACTCGTACGCGCCCGGTCAGCGGATCTTCAACGCGTTCTTCCAGGCGATCGCGGGCCTGCACGACTTCTCGATCTACGCGAACGACGCGCTCGGGCGGGATCTCTACCTCGCAGGCGAGCGCCAGGGACGGCGCGAGCTGCGCCAGGCGGACAGCGGCTCCTGGACGTACTACCAGCCGGGCGTCCTCTCGGACATGAACTACCACAAGGTCCTGCGCGATTTCGTGAAGGGCCTGTGCCAGCGGCTGAACCACGACCGCGAGCGTGAGGCGATCGAGCTGCGCGAACGCCGCGGGCCGACGGCGATCCTCCACCGGCTGGACCGCTGGCCGGATCCCGGGCCGTGGTGCGTGGCCACCCAGAAGTTCAACCAGTACCTCTACGCGCGCCTCGGGCGCCCCTTCCCCGCCGGAGGCTGAGGCGGCGGGCGGCTGCGGCGCGCGTATCGTGCTGCGCCGTGATCCCCCGCACGATCCTCTACACGGGTAAGGGCGGCGTCGGCAAGACGTCGGTCGCCGCCGCGACCGCACGTCGCCTGGCCGGCGCCGGGCTGCGCACGCTCGTGCTCTCCACGGACCCCGCGCACAGCCTCGGCGACGTGCTCGAGGCCGACCTCGGCCCCGCGCCGCGACCGGTCGGCGTGGGCCTCGACGCCCAGCAGGTGAGCGCTCAGGACGCGATGGAACGTCGTTGGGCGGGCGTGCAGGAGTGGCTCGGCGAGCTGCTCGTCGCGCGCGGCGTCGACCGCATCTCCGCCGAGGAGCTGACGGTCCCGCCCGGCCTCGACGAGCTCTTCAGCCTGCTCGAGCTGCGCCGCCACGTCGACGAGGCGTCCTACGAGGCGATCGTCGTGGACTGCGCCCCGACCGGCGAGACGCTGCGGCTGCTGTCGTTTCCCGACGTCGCGCGCTGGTGGCTCGAGAAGGCGTTTCCACAGCAGAGCCGGATGGTCGCCGCCGCGCGGCCGTTCTCCCGTGGGCTGCCGGACCCGGCCGTGCTCGACGACGTGCAGCAGATGGTCCGCGGGCTCGTCGCGATGAACGAGATCCTGCGCGACCACGAGCACGTCAGCGTGCGGCTCGTGCTGACGCCCGAGCGGATCGTCGTCGACGAGGCGCGCCGGACGTTCACGTACCTCGCGCTCTACGGATTCCTGACGGACGCGATCGTCGTCAACCGCGTGTTCCCCGAGGAGACCGGCGCCTACTTCACGGGCTGGCGCGCCCATCAGCGGGAGCAGCTCGCGGCCGTGCGCGACGGGTTCGGACCGGTGCCCGTCCTGTGCGCCCCGCACTTCCCGGAGGAGGTCGCCGGCGCCGCGATGCTCGACCGGCTGGGCGCCGAGCTGTTCGCCGGGATGGACGCCGCCGCGGTTCTGCACGAGCACATCACGCAGGAGCTCACGGTCGGCGCGCAGGCCGCCGAGCTGCGGCTCGAACTGCCGTTCGCGACCAGGGGGGCGATCGACGTGAAGAAGGTCGGCCTGGAGCTCGTCGTTCGCGTTGAGGATCACAAGCGCACCCTCGCGCTCCCGCCGGCCTTGGGCGACTATCGTCCGACGGGCGCCACGTTCGCCGACGGCGCACTCCACGTGACGTTCGACCGACCCGCCGCATCCGATGCCTGACCAGGCGAGCACGAGCGACCCGCTCGCGGAACTGCGCGCACGCCTGCAGGCCACGCGCGATGCGGCCGAGCGCCTCGCCGGCGAGGCGACCGACGCGGCCGCGAACGCCGCACGCGGCGAGGACCCCGGGCCGGGCTGGCGCACGCCCGAGGAGCGCGACGCGCTCCGCGGCGACCTGCAGGCGCTGGCCGCCACGTTCGGCACGCTCGGCGAGCTGATCCCGCCCGAGCTGCGCGAGCAGCTCGCCGAGGTCCTGCGGCAGCTCCTGCTGCTGCTGCGCGCGGTCATCGACTGGCTCGTCGAGCGCCTGCCGCGCGAGCGCGGCGCCGAGCCGGTCGTGCAGGACATCCCGGTCCTCTGAGCCGGGCTGGGTCCGATCCGCCCGGTTCGGGTCGCCGGCGGCGGGCTCAGCCGGCGGTGCGGGCCGCTACGGCCCGAGCGGCTCGAGCCACTGGACGACGGCGGCCCATGCACCGCTCCCGGGGTCCAGGTGCTCGTGGTGGCCGTCTGCGGAGCGCAGCACGAGCGTGACCGTGTCCCCAGCGGCGCGGGCGCGCTCGGTGTAGCGCCGCCCCATCTCGGGCGGGACCGCGGTGTCCGCCTCGCCGTGCACGAGCAGCGTCCGGAACCCCGATCGGCAGCAGCGCGCCCGGCGAGGCCTCGTCGTAGCGCTCGGGGATCTGCTCGTACGTGCCGCCCATGAAGTCGCGCACCGTCGGCACCCCCCGCCGCGCGAGGTGCACGGCGCCGGCCTGGCTGACGACCGCGCGTACGCGCACGGGCCGATCGTCGCCGGCACGCTGCGCCGCGCCCCAGAGAGCGAGCTGCCCGCCTGCCGAGTGGCCGATGAGAACGATCCGCTCGAGGTCCAGCGGATCGCCGGCGGCCGCGAGGCCTGCGAGCAGGTCGAGACCGGCGAGCACGTCTTCCCCTGTCCGTGGCCAGCCTCCGCCCGAGCGCGGCCCGACGCGGCGGTATTCGAGGTTCCAGACCGCCCAGCCGCGCGCCGCGAGGTCCACCGCGAGCCCCGTCATGAGCGTCAGATCGTAGGTCGCCTGCCAGTTCCCACCGTGGAGCAGCACCGCGACCGGGAACGGTCCCTCGTCGGCGGGAATCGCGCTCGGGAGGGTCAGCTCGCCGAACTGATCGTGATGGGGGCCGTAGGCGTGACGCACCGGCCGGATCGTCGCAGAGCGCGCGTACACTGCCACCATGGCCCCGGCAGCGCGGACATGGATCCTCACCGGCTCCCAGGAGAACTTCGCCGCGACGCGCGAGCATGGCTTCACCGTGATCGGGATGAAGGAGCGCCGGCGCAACCAGGCGCTCGAGATGGCGCCGGGCGACCGGATCATCCTCTACCTCACGAAGGTCATGGCGTTCGGTGCCTCGGTGCGGATCACCTCGGAGCTCTTCGAGGACCGCACGAAGCTCTGGCCGGGGAAACCGGGCAAGGCCGACCCCTACCCGTGGCGGTTTGACACCGAGCCGGAGATCGTGCTCGACGAGGACGAGTGGGTTCCGGCCGAGTCGGTCAAGGACGACCTCGAGCACATCCGCAAGTGGCCCGCCGAGCACTGGAAGCTCGCCTTCCAGGGGCAGCTCCGGACGGTCTCCGATGCGGACGCCGCCCTGCTGCTCGAGCGCCTGCGGTCGGCGGCCGGCGCCCCGGCATGAGCCAGGTCGCGGCGCGCGTGCGCGCCGCCTGGAACGAGCTCTACGGCGAACAGCGACTCGCCGCCCTCGCCGCAGCAGGACTGATCGTCTCGATGTTCCTGCCGTGGTACCAGCAGACGGGCTTCGTCACGAGCGCCGGCACGACCACGAAGGTCGATGACTCGCTGATCGCCTTCGAGGCGTGGTCGTTCGTCGAGGCGTCGATCCTGCTCGTCGCGCTCGCCGTGCTCGTGCTGCTGTTCGCCCGCGCCGAGCGCCGCGCCTTCCACCTCCCCGGCGGGGACGGGCTCGTGCTGGTGGCGGCGGGCGCGTGGGTGATGTTCCTCGTCTTCTACCGCCAGATCGACAAACCGAACGGGAACGACACCGGCGCGCTGAAGACGACCGTCGGCGTGAGCTGGGGAATCTTCATCGCGTTCCTGTTCGGCGCGCTGCTGACGTACGCCGGCTGGCGGATGCACGCGCGCCACCGTCCCGAGCCGCTCGTGGACGGCGATGATCCGCGCACCACGAAGCTCGAGGGCGACCCCACGTCCGTCGCTCCGCGTGAGCCGGCGACCGCCGTCACCCGCGTCGCGCGGCCGGAGGACCGCCCGACCGCGCCGCTGGCGCCCGACGAGCGCCCGACCCGCGTCGTCCCGGCGGCGCCCGCGACGCCCGCGGGCCGGGCCCGCCCGCGCCGGCGCGGCGCGAAGCGTCGCGACGACGGGCAGTTCGACGGCCAGCTGAGCTTCGACGATCCCGACGACTGACGCGCTGATCGCCGGGGTCGCCGGGATCGTCGTCGACCCCGCCCCGCTTCTGGGTGCGGATGCAGCGCGACGGGCCCAGCTGGTGGCCGCGCAGCCTCGACGCCGGCGGCACGCACGTGCACCACCTCGTGCCGGGCATCCTTCTGCGCCCCCGTGGCTCGAGATCGTCGCCGTCGCCGTCGCCGTCGGTGCCGGCGCGGCCCTGACGCTCGACGAGTTCGCGCTGTGGCTGAACCTCGACGACGTCTACTGGGCCGATGAGGGGCGGCACTCGGTCGACGTGATCGTCGCCGCGCTGGCGATCGGCGCCCTCGTCGTCCTCGGCTCGACGCTGTTCGGTCTCGGGGGCCATACGAGCACCGCACCCGTGATCGTGGTCGTGCTCGTCCTTGACCTCGTGACCGTCACCCTGTCCGCACTGAAGGGCAAGTACTACCTCGCCGCATTCGGGATCTTCGTCCCGTTCGTCGCGTTGATCGGCGCGGTGCGTGCCGCGAAGCCGTCGTCCTGGTGGGCGCGGCGGTTCTACGCCGAGCGCCCGGCGACGGCCGCCAAGAGGGAGCGCCGCGCCGCCCGCTGGAGCGCGCGGCGCACCCGCTCGTGGGACGCGGTCGCGGGCCGGCACGGAGCCTGAGCCCCGCGGCTACCCTGCCGGGACCCCCGCGCACCCGCGCCCCGACCAGGAGCCTCCTCGCATGATCCCGTCCCCCGCCCGCCGTCCCCTGACCCGCCGGGAGGCGCTGGCCGCCGGCGCCGCGGCGGTCGCCGCGAGCGCGTTCCCCGCGACTGCCGCGGCGAAGGCACGTCCGCGCCGGGTCGACGTCGCGATCGTCGGCGCCGGCCTCGCCGGCCTGAGCGCCGCGCGCGACCTGCGCCGCAAGGGCGCGAAGGTCGTCGTGCTCGAGGGGCGTGACCGTGTCGGCGGGCGGACGCTCAACGCCTCGATCGGCGGCGGCGAGATCGTCGAGGCGGGCGGGCAGTGGGTCGGGCCGACGCAGACGCGGATGCTGCAGCTCACGAAGGACCTGGGCCTGCAGACCTTCAAGATGTATGACGAGGGCCAGTACGTCTTCGAGTACCAGGGCGTGCGCTCGCTGTTCCGCGGCCTGCTCCCGCCGATTCCGCAGGCCGACCTGACCGAGTTCGCGACGAAGCTCGTCGAGCTCGAGGGCCTCGCAAAGGGCGTCCCGGCGGGCGACCCACTGCGTGCGAAGAACGCGCGCGCGCTCGACGCGCAGACCGTCGAGCAGTGGAAGATCGCGAACCTCAAGACGCCCGGCGCGCGCTTCCTCATCGACCTCGTCGCCGAGTCGGTGTTCTCCGCCGAGCCCGCCGACCTCTCGTTCCTGCACTTCCTCTTCTACGCGAGCGCCGCCGGCAAGGGCAAGGGCGACGGGTTCACCCAGCTGACCTCGACCGCGGGTGGCGCCCAGGAGCTGCGCTGGGTCGGCGGCTCGCAGCGCGTGTCGCTGGAGCTCGCCGAGCGCCTCGCCGGCGCAGTGCGCCTGAACAGCGCGGTCCGACGCATCGCCCAGGATCGCCGCGGGGCCACGATCACGACGAGCCGCGGGAGCTTCCGCGCCGACCGCGTGATCGTCGCCATGTCCCCGCTCATGGCCGGGCGGATCGCGACGAACGACCTGCCCGGGCGCCGGCGCGCGCTGCATCGCGGCATGCCGAACGGCCGGGTCATCAAGTGCAACGTCGTCTACGACCGGCCGTTCTGGCGCGATGAGGGGCTTGCGGGCTACACGAACTCCGACCGCGGCCCCGTGAAGCTCACGTACGACAACTCGCCGCCCGACGGCTCCCCCGGTGTGCTGCTCGCATTCATCGAGGGCGCCGAGGCCACGACCTGGGCCGCGCGGCCCGCCGCCGCGCGCAGGGCGGCCGTGCTCGAGGCGCTCACGCGCTACTACGGCCCCAAGGCGGCCCAGCCGGTCGGCTACGTCGAGAAGGACTGGACCGCCGATCCCTACACGCGCGGCTGCTACGCCGGCTACTTCGGTCCGAAGGGCTGGACCGACCTGGGCGCCGCGCTGCGCACCCCGACGGGCGTCGTCCACTGGGCCGGCACCGAGACGGCGACCGAGTGGATGGGCTACATGGAGGGCGCCGTGCAGTCCGGGCGCCGCGCCGCGGCCGAGGTCGCCCGCAGGCTCTGAGCGACCCGCCGCGCGTCAGCCCCAGACGATCCAGGGCACGATCGCCGCGACCCCGGCGATGAGGATCCCGGCGAGCACGAGCTCGACGGAGTCGGTCAGGTGCCCGATGATCCCGAGCAGGAACCCGAAGGCGAAGATCGCCAGGTACGGCCCGATGTCGCCCTGACGCTGCAGGTCGAAGACGCGCTGCGCGAGGGGGATCAGGAGGCCGGCCACCACGGGGTACATATCATCCAGGCGACCATGCCCGACTCCCCCGCATCCGTCGAGGCCATCGCACAGGGACTGCGTGACGTCGGATATCTGCCCGACGACTCGACCGCACTCGTCTCCTACCTCGCCGCGAAGCTCGGCAAGCCGATCCTCGTCGAGGGCCCCGCGGGCGTCGGCAAGACCCAGCTCGCCAAGTCGCTCGCCGAGACGCTCGACCGCCGGCTGGTGCGGCTGCAGTGCTACGAGGGGCTCGACGAGGCCAAGGCGCTCTACGAGTGGAACTACCGCCGGCAGCTCCTTCGCATTCAGGCGGAGGCCGACGGGACCGGCTGGGACGCCGTTCAGGACGACATCTTCGGCGAGGAGTTCCTGCTGGAGCGCCCGCTGATGACGGCGATCTCCTCACCTGAGCCCGTCGTGCTGCTGATCGACGAGATCGACAAGACCGACCAGGAGTTCGAGGCGATGCTGCTCGAGCTGCTCTCGGACTTCCAGATCACGATCCCCGAGCTCGGACGCATCGAGGCCACCACGATGCCGATCGTGCTGCTGACCTCGAACAACACGCGCGAGCTCACCGAGGCGCTCAAGCGCCGCTGCCTGTATCTCTGGCTCGACTACCCCTCGCTCGAGCACGAGCTCGAGATCGTCCAGCTCCACGCACCACAGCTCGACGACGCGGTCGCCCGGCGACTCGTGGAGGTCGTCGCCCTCGTCCGCGACCTCGACCTCAAGAAGCCGCCGTCGATCGCCGAGTCGATCGACTGGGCGCGCGCGCTGCTGCTGCTCGGGGCGACCGACATCGACGCCGGGACGTTCCGCGACACGATGAGCATCATCGTCAAGCACCGCACCGATCTCGACGTCGTCAGCGAACGGGTCGGCGTGAAGCTCGGCCTGGCGGAGGACAACCTCGGTGCCGCCTCAGCCGGTTAGACCGCGCGGCGCGTCCGCCCCGCGCGGTGCCTCGCGGCGTGCGGCGATCTTCGGCGACACCCCGCCGGAGAACCTGCCCGAAGGGCTGGTCGCCCACGTCCTCGAGTTCGGCGAGGAACTGCGCGGCGAGGGCGTCGCGGTCGGCACGAGCGAACTGCTCGATGCGTTCGGCGCGCTGCCGGAGGTGCCGTGGACCGAGCCGGTCGCGTTCCGCGAGACGCTCGCCGCGACGCTCGCGAAGTCGCCCGAGGACCGTCGCGTCTTCGACCTCGTCTTCGACCGGTTCTTCTTCCGCGCAGCGGAGATCGCCGCCGTCCGTGAGGGCGTGCGCGAGGCCGGCGCGGGCGGCGGCATGGACGATGCCGGCGCCGAGCTGAACCTCGAGACGCTGCGCCAGCAGATCGCGCAGATGATCGCCGACGGCGACGAGAACGCGCTGCGCGACCTTGCGCGCCTGGCGATCGCGGCGTTCGGCCAGCAGGGCGAGGGCTCCGGCGTCATCGGCGTGGACGTCCAGCGGATCCGCCGCCAGCTCGGACTGCGGACCGATCCCCAGCCGCAACTCCCGCAGGACGACCCGCGCCACGACGGGTTGCCGCGCGACGGGATCCGGCGCTTCGAGCAGCTCCTGCGCCAGGAGCTCGAGCGCCGCCAGATCGAGCGCACCGAGGCGCTGCCGCCGGCGCGCCCGCTGAACGAGCTCGATCGCGCGCTGCCGACCGGCCCGCTCCAGGACCTCGCGAGCGTCCACCGCGTCGTCACGCAGCTCAAGCGCCGGCTGAAGACCCAGGGGCAGGAGCACCGTGGGCGCAAGCGCCACGCGCATGTGGACGTGCGGCGCACGATGCGCGCCTCGCTCGAGACCGGCGGCGTCCCGGTCGTCCTGAAATACCGGCCGGTGCGTCCGCGCCGGCCCGAGCTGTTCGTCGTCTGCGACGTCTCGACGAGCGTCACGAGCGCGTCGGTGTTCTTCCTGAGCGTCATGCACGCACTCCACGACTCGTTTCGCAAGATGCGCTCGTTCGTCTTCATCGAGCGGGTCAGCGAGGTCACGGACGTCTTCCACAAGGAGCGCGACTTCAAGGCCGTCAGCGAGGCGATCGGGCGCGATGCGGGCGTCGCGGACATCAGCGGCTACACCGACTACGGGCGGGTCTGGCGCGAGCTGCGCGAGCAGATCGAGGACGAGCTGCACCCGCGGGCGACCGTGATCATCCTCGGCGATGCGCGCACGAACGGCCGCGACCCCGCATCCGAGGTCTTCGCGCAGATCGCCGCGAAGGCCGGCCGCACGTACTGGCTGAACCCCGAGCCGCGCCTCTACTGGAACTACGGCGACTCGGTGATCGAGTCCTACGCACAGCACTGCGAGGCGTTCGAGTGCTGGACGACGAGCCAGCTCGAGGACTTCGTGAAGGCGCTGACCGCGCCGGACGCCGCGCGGCGCTAGGTGAGGCGCGCCGGGCTCCTCTGCAGGGCCGATTGGGCCTCACGCCGTCTGCAGGTTCACCACCTCGGCAGTCCGCTCCTCCGGCTGCCCGGTGACGCCGCCCTCGACCGGCATGCTCGGCATCAGCACCTCGCCGACGAAGCGGTCGGCGGACTCCTTCGAGTCCCAGATGGCGACGATCAGGATCCCGCCCTCCGTCGGTCCGGCGGCGTGGTAGGTCTGCCCCTCCGGCAGGCCTCCCGCAGGATGGACCGCCGCGAGCGTCGTCCGGTACTGCTCCTCGGTCGCGCCCGGCCAGAAATGCGTCATGAGGTACGCCATCGGCTTCCCTTCGTTGGGGTCGCCGAGCCTATCCGCTATGCGCTCTGCGCGGTGGACGAGCTCGCGCGCTCGGACGCGACCCCGGAGAGCGGCCGCACCTGGGATCTCGTCGCGCGACGGCGGCGACCGCAGCCGGGATAGGCTCGCCTGATGAGCGTGCGCGTCCTCATCCTCGGGGCCGGCTTCGGCGGGCTCGAGCTCAGCACGATGCTGTCGGAGGCCGTCGGCGACGAGGTCGACGTGACGCTCATCGACCGCGCCGACGCGTTCGTCTTCGGCTTCTCCAAGCTCGACGTGATGTTCGGTCGCACGACGCCCAAGGCGGTCCGCCTGAGCTACGACGACGTCGCCAAGCGCGGCGTACGGCTCCTGCGCGAGACGATCACCGCCATCGATCCCCGGGCGCGGCGCGTGAGGACCGATGCCGGGGTCCATGAGGCCGACGTGCTCGTGATCGCCCTCGGCGCCGACTACGACATGGATGCCACGCCGGGCCTCGCGGAGGCCGGCAACGAGTTCTACTCCGTCGCCGGCGCCGAGCGGCTCGCGCAGGTCATTCCGACGTTCTCCGAAGGGCACGCGATCATCGGCGTCTGCGACGCGCCGTTCAAGTGCCCCCCGGCGCCGAGCGAGTGCGCGCTGCTGCTCCACGACGAGCTGACCGAGCGCGGCGTGCGCGACGCCTGCAGCATCTCGTTCGTGATCCCGCTCCCCACGCCGGTTCCGCCCTCACCGGAGACGTCGGCCGCGCTGATCGCGGAGTTCGCCGAGCGCGACATCACGCTGATCCCCGATCGCCGCGTGAGCTCGCTCGATCCGGCGCGCAGCGTCGCGGTCCTGGACGATCGGACCGAGCTGCCGTTCGACCTGTTCCTCGGCGTGCCGAAGCACCGCGCGCCCGACGTCGTGATCGCGAGCGGCATCACCGAGGACGGCTATGTCCCGGTGGACTCGGCCACGCTGGAGACGCGCTTCCCGGGCGTGTACGCGGTCGGGGACGTCGCGACGGCCGGCGTGCCGAAGGCGGGCGTCTTCGCCGAGGGCGCCGCGCGCGTCGTGGCGCGGCGCCTGATCGCCGACCTGCAGGGCGGTGAGCGGCCTGGGCCCTACGACGGGCGCGGGTCCTGCTACATCGAGTTCGGCAGGGGCCGCGTCGGGCGCGTGGACATCGACTTCCTCTCCGGCCCGACGCGGACCGGGGTCTTCAACGCCCCGACCGCCGAACTCGTCGCGGAGAAGGAGTTGTTCGGCTCGAGCCGCCGGGCACGCTGGTTCGGCGGGTGAGCCGTCAGCTCGCGGGGTGCTCCTTCGCCCAGCGGACGATCGTGCCCGAGCCGCTGACGACCTCGCCGCCGTCGGTCACGAGCACGGGCACGTCCTCCTGCCCGGAGAGCCTGCGGATCGCCTCACGCTTGCCGCGCCGCGTCCACGGCAGCAGCCGGTAGCCCCCGACCGTCTCGATGTCGATCTCATACCCGGCGTCGCGCAGGGCCTTCGCCGCACGTCCGCACGGGTGCCCCAGCGCGGCGCCGTGGTCGCGCTGGCCACATGTGTAGAGCGTCATGGGCCCACCATACGCCCGCGCCGGCGCCGCATGGAACCCCGGGCTTCACCGCCGCGCCGCGACTCAGACGACCGCTGCGTCCGCGAGCGCCGTCACGACGCGCCCGGGGTGGAGGGAACTGCTGTACGTTCGCAGTCGTCCGCAGTTCCCTCCACAGAAAGGGGCCACCTCGATGGGTGCCCAGGAGAACAAGCAGACAGCCCAGGCCGCCTACGCGGCGTTCAGCAGCGGTGATGCCGAGGGTGCGATGGCGAACATCGACGACTCGATCGCATGGACGGTCGGAGGCGACCACGCACTGACCGGGACGCACAACGGCAGGCAGGCTGTCGGGGCGGTGTGGGCGAGGTTCGCGAGCACGGACTTCCGCACGGAGCCGCACGACTTCATCGCCGAAGGTGACAAGGTCGTCGTCCTGACGACGGTTCACCTCGATGGGGAGACGACGGAGAGCGTCGACGTCCTGACGTACAACGCCGACGGCCGGCTCGTCGCGTTCGAGACGATCGGCGACCCCACGATCGCCAATCGGGTCTTCGCCGAGTAGCGACGGCGCCGCCCGCTCGGCAGGACGGGCGGCGAGCTCATCCGAACTGGCCATACCCCAGCGCTACGGCACGGCGCCCTGGGCGCGGTAGAGTCGGCAGCGGTCCTCCGCCCCGACGAAAGGAGCCGTCCGTGTCCGTCGATCCGAAGCGCACCGCCGTCGTCCTGATCGAGTACCAGAACGACTTCGCCTCCGAGGGCGGCGCCCTCCACGGCGCGGTCCAGGACGTCATGGAGCAGACCGGCATGCTCGAGAACACCGGCCGGCTCGTGGAGGCCGCTCGGGCGGCCGGCGCGACGATCGTCCACGCCCCGATCACGTTCGCGCCGGGGTACGGGGAGCTGTCGGATCACCCCTACGGGATCCTCAAGGGCGTCGTCGACTCGACCGCGTTCGTCAAGGGCGAGTGGGGCGCGGAGATCGTCGACGCGCTGGCGCCGCAGGCCGGCGACGTCGTCGTCGAGGGCAAGCGCGGCCTCGACACGTTCGCGACGACGAACCTCGACTTCATCCTGCGTGCACGCGGGATCACGACGATCGCGCTCGGCGGCTTCCTGACGAACTGCTGCGTCGAGTCCACGATGCGGACCGGATACGAGAAGGGCTATGACGTCATCACGTTGTCGGACTGCGTCGCCGCGACCTCGCCCGAGGAGCACGAGAACGCGATCCGCTTCGACTACCCGATGTTCTCGGACGTCATGACCTCGGAGGCGTTCACCGGCGCGCTCCGCGGCGCCCCGGCGGCGGCGGGCTGAGCGACGACACAGCCCCGAACGCGCGCCCGGCGGCATGCCGTCGCGGACTTCAAGACCCGCGCGCTGTCGCGCTGGGTCTCGCGCACCTCGGACGACCGCCTCGCTCTCGCGATGCGCAGCCCGCTGCGCCCGGTGCTGGTCTCGCAGATCTTCCGCACGATGCACCGGCGATTCGACCCCGAGCGGGCAGCCGGCATCGATGCGGTCGTCGAGTTCCGCGTACGCGGCGAGCGCGGCGAACGGGTCGACCGTCGCCAGGTCGTGATCGCCGACGGGCGCTGCACGATGTCTGCGCGGTCGGCTCGCACGCCGACGCTCACCCTCGAGCTCGGGCCGGTCGCCTTCCTCGAGCTGGTCAGCGGAACCGCCGGCGCCTGGCGGCTCGTGATCGCCCGCCGGCTCACGGTCCGCGGCGACCTGGTTCTCGCGCTGCGCCTCCCCGCCGTGCTCGGCGTCCCCCGGGGCGCACCTCAGCGTACGACGCGGTAGGTCAGAGCGTGACGCCCGGCGCCGCGACCTTCGCGACGCACCGCGGCCGCCGAACGTGCGGCGGCCCACGACGACCGCGCCGATGTTCTCGGTCGCCCGCTCACCCCGGCGTCTCGCCATGGAAGTAATCGACGGCGCTCGAGCGCTCGACGAGCAGGTCGTCGGCCTTCCCGTCCGTCCAGACGCCGACCTTGCCGCTGTCCGGGTACACCGAGACGGTCGGGTAGACGACGGTCGACCACATCATCACGCGCGCCGGCGTCCGGCCGTCGTTGCGGATCTGATGGGCGCCGTCCGGCCCGCGCGGGAAGAAGACGACATCCAGCGGCTCGAGCTGCTCGATCCCGTCCGGTGTCCGCACCGATGGGCGCCCCCGCAGAACCAGGGCCCATTCCTCCTCGCCGTGCTCGTAGTGGTAGGGGCAGATCGCCTCCCCCGGCGGCAGCTCATAGACGCTCGTCCCGGTCTGCTCGGCGCCGAGCTGCGGCCCGAGGCGCCACATCCCGGCGCGGAAGCCCGCGGGGTCCTCGGCGTCGTAGGTGAACTGCGGGTCGGCGATGTTCAGGCGGCGCATCGCCGCAGTCTGTCAGCGGCGCGCGATGACGGTGGCCGAAGGATCCGTGCGTTCCATGACGCCCCACGCGTCCGCCTGCGCGCTCAGCACCCGCCCGGTCTCGGCGGCATCGGCCGTCATGGAAACCAGTGCACCGCGCCGAAGCCCCAGACGTCAGCGAGCCAGCGCGGGACGAACACCTCGAGCTCCCGCTCGAGGTCGGTCCCGACCGCGTCGTCCACGACCCACCACGACGCGACGACCTCGCTGCCGGCCGGCGCGTGCTCGTCCGGCGGGTCGAGGTACACGCACCCGAGGAGCTCGGTCTCCCCGGCGTCGAGGACCGCGTAGTTGAACGTCTCGTGCGCGGCGATCTCGGCGGCATGATGGGCGAGGTCCTCGCGATCGGCCTCGTGGGTCATCCCCTCCGGCGGCCAGCCCCAGGCCTGCCCGTACTTCGCGAACAGCCGCTCGCGCGAGCCCATGACCGCCGGATGATCGAGATCCACGTCGGACTCGCGGATCGGGCGCAGGTGATGGCCGGTCGGCAGCTCGACGTGCTCGGGATGCGTGAAGTCCGCGGCGATCCAGCTCATGGCGCGCCGAGACTCTCGACCGCGCGGGCGACGCTGTCAAGCATGCCGGCACCGGCCGCGCCCGGCGCGGCGATGCGGCGGACGCTCGGCCGGCGTGTCGGTACCACAACCTGACACCCCGTCGAGGCGCGCGCCGCCCGCGCGCGGAGTACGGCACAATGCCGGGACCCGACGGTGACGCAGGCGTCACGAACGCGTGCCGAACGGATGCCAACGATCTCAAGGAGCCGATGATGGGAAGCGCTGAAGCGCTGGTCTTCGATGCGATTCGCACGCCGCGCGGCAAGGGCAAGTTCAACGGCTCGCTGCACGGCACGAAGCCGGTGGATCTCGTGGTGGGCCTCATGCACGAGACCCTGATCCGCAACGACCGGCTCGACCCCGCGCGGGTCGACGACGTCGTCCTCGGCTGCGTCTCGCCGGTCGGCGACCAGGGCGCCGACATCGCGAAGACCGCGGCCATCAAGGCCGGCCTGCCGGACACCGTCGCCGGCGTCCAGCTCAACCGCTTCTGCGCCTCCGGCCTGGAGGCCGTGAACATCGCCGCGCAGAAGGTCGCCTCCGGCTGGGAGGACCTCGTGTTCGCCGGCGGCGTGGAGTCCATGTCGCGCGTCCCGATGGGCTCGGACGGCGGCGCCTGGGCGATGGACCCGGAGACGAACTACGACACGTCGTTCGTTCCCCAGGGGATCAGCGCGGACCTCATCGCGACGATCGAGGAGTTCAGCCGCGAGGACGTCGACGCCTACGCCGCGCGCTCGCAGGAGCGGGCCGCCGCCGCGCAGGCCGGCGGGCGCTTCGCGAACTCGGTCATCCCCGTGAAGGACCTCAACGACCAGGTCGTCCTGGACCGTGACGAGTTCATCCGCCCCGGCACGACCGTCGAGACGCTCTCGGGCCTCAAGCCGTCGTTCGCCGCGATGGGCGAGATGGGCGGCTTCGACGCCGTCGCGCTGCAGAAGTACCACTGGATCGAGAAGATCGAGCACGTCCACACACCCGGCAACTCCTCGGGCATCGTGGACGGCGCCGCGCTCGTCACGATCGGCAACGAGCGGACCGGCGAGGAGCTCGGCCTCACGCCGCGCGCGAAGATCCTCGCGACGGCGCTCTCGGGCTCGGACCCGACGATCATGCTCACCGGCCCCGCGCCGGCGAGCCGCAAGGCGCTCGAGAAGGCCGGGCTGACGGTCGACGACCTCGACCTCGTGGAGATCAACGAGGCGTTCGCCGCCGTCGTGCTGCGGTTCGTCAAGGACATGGGCCTCGACATCGACAAGGTGAATGTCAACGGCGGCGCGATCGCGATGGGTCATCCGCTCGGCGCGACCGGCGCGATGATCCTCGGCACCGTCATCGACGAGCTGCACCGCACGGGTGGCAGGTACGGCCTGCTGACGCTCTGCGTCGGCGGCGGAATGGGCATCGCGACCGTGGTGGAGGCGGTCTGACATGGCTGAGAGCACCACGATCCGCTGGGACAAGGACGACGACGGCGTCGTCGTCCTGACCCTCGACGACCCCAACCAGTCGGCGAACACGATGAACGCCGCCTACGTGGCATCCATGGGCGCCACCGTCGACCGCCTCGAGGCCGAGAAGGACGCCATCACCGGCGTCGTGCTCACCTCGGCGAAGAAGACCTTCTTCGCCGGCGGCGACCTCAACGACCTCAAGACCGCGACACCCGAGCACTCCGAGGCGATCGCGGAGATGGTGCGCGTCACGAAGGCCCAGCTGCGGCGCCTGGAGTCGCTCGGGCGCCCGGTCGTCGCGGCGATCAACGGCGCCGCGCTCGGCGGCGGGCTGGAGATCGCGCTCGCCACGCACCGCCGGATCGTCGTGGACGACCCGACGGTCCAGCTCGGCTTCCCGGAGGTCCAGCTCGGCCTGCTGCCCGGCGGCGGCGGCGTCGTGCGCAGCGTGCGAATGCTCGGCATCGTCGACGCGCTCATGCAGCTGCTGCTGCAGGGCCAGCGCGTGCGTCCGGGCAAGGCGAAGGAGATCGGGATCGTCGACGAGCTCGTCCCGACCGCCGATGACCTGATCCCCGCCGCGAAGGCGTGGATCGCCGAGAACCCGGAGGCCGTCCAGCCCTGGGACGTCAAGGGCTACAAGATCCCCGGCGGCACACCGACGAACCCGAAGCTCGCGCAGAACCTGCCGGCGTTCCCGGCGAACCTGCGCAAGCAGCTCAAGGGCGCGAACTACCCGGCACCGCACCACATCATGTCCGCGGCCGTCGAGGGCGCCCAGGTGGATTTCGACACCGCGATCGAGATCGAGGGCCGCTACTTCGTGGACCTCGTCACCGGCCAGGTGTCGAAGAACATGATCCAGGCGTTCTTCTTCGACCTGCAGCAGGTCAACGGCGACCGCGGGCGAGCGGAGAGCATCGAGACCTTCCGCGCGCGCAAGGTCGTCGTGCTCGGCGCCGGCATGATGGGCGCCGCGATCGCCTACGTGTGCGCGAAGGCGGGCATCGAGGTCGTCCTCAAGGACGTCGGGCAGGAGGCCGCCGACAAGGGCAAGGCCTACTCGCAGGCGCTCGTCGAGAAGGCGGTCGCCCGCGGGCGCTCCACCGCCGAGCAGGCCGACGAGCTGCTGGCCCGCATCACGCCGACGATCGACCCCGCCGACGCTGCGGGCGCGGACCTCGTGATCGAGGCCGTCTTCGAGGACCCGGCCGTCAAGGCGCAGGTCTTCGCCGAGATCGAGCCGCACCTCGCCGAGGGCGCGCTGCTCGGCTCGAACACCTCGACCCTGCCGATCACCGAGCTGGCCGACGGCGTTTCCCGCCCAGCGGACTTCATCGGGCTGCACTTCTTCAGCCCGGTGGACAAGATGCCGCTGCTCGAGATCATCAAGGGCGAGCAGACGAGCGACGAGACGCTCTACCGCGCGCTCGACGTCGCGAAGCAGATCAAGAAGACCCCGATCGTCGTCAGCGACAGCCGCGGGTTCTTCACGAGCCGCGTGATCGGCACGTTCATCAACGAGGGCATCGCGATGCTCCTCGAGGGCGTCCCGGCGCCGTCGATCGAGCAGGCCTCGGGTCAGGCCGGCTACCCGGCCCCCGTGCTGCAGCTCAGCGACGAGCTGAACCTCAACCTGATGCGCAAGATCCACGACGCGAGCAAGAACGCGATCGAGTCGGCCGGGGGGACCTGGCAGGACCACGCGTCGTTCACGGTCGTCGACCGGATGCTCGACGAGTTCGACCGCGGGGGCAAGCTCGCCGGGGCCGGGTTCTACGAGTACGAGGACGGCAAGCGCACGCGCCTGTGGCCGGGCCTGAAGGACGCGTTCGGGGGCCAGAACCTCGACGTGCCGTTCCAGGACCTGATCGAGCGGATGCTGTTCATCGAGTCGCTCGAATCGGTCAAGTGCCTCGATGAGGGCGTCATCGAGTCCGTCGCCGACGCGAACATCGGGTCGATCTTCGGCATCGGGTTCCCCGGCTGGACCGGGGGCGTCCTGCAGTACATCAACGGGTACGACGGCGGCCCCGCCGGGTTCGTCGCCCGGGCCCGCGAGCTCGCCGCGACCTACGGCGAGCGCTTCGAGCCGCCCACCTCGCTCGTCGAGAAGGCCGAGCGCGGCGCGACCTACAGCGACGAGCCCGCGCTGGTCGCCTAGTGTCGTGAATCGTTCGTTCGCACGCTACCCGAGCAGCTTGGCCTTCTGGGCGGCGAACTCCTCGTCGGTGAGGATGCCCTGGTCCTTCAGGTCGGCGAGCTGCTTGAGCTGGGCGATCATGTCGTCCTCGCCCGAGGCGGCCGTAGCGGCGGGAGCGGGCGCCGGGGGCGCCTGCTGGGGGGCCTGCTGTTCGTCGTAGGCCTGCTGATCCTGATCGGCCCACTTATTCTGCTGGCGGCGCTGAACGCGGCCCGAGACGGCGGTGGCGGTGCCGGCGACCACGGCGGTGCGGGCGGCCATTCGAAGCAGTGGCATGACTGTGGTTCCTTTCAGGCCGCTTCGGCGGCGTCGAGAGCATCAAGGAGATCCTGCACGGGCACGCGGTCGTAGGCGAGCAGTACGCCGCCGTTGCGGCGCACGGCGGTGGCGAACGGCGCCGCCCACCGGTTCTCGTAGACGAGCACGACGGCGACCGAGCCGGGCTCGAGAGCCTCGGCGGCGGCGGCCACGTCCTCGTCCCCGATGAGGCCCGTCGTCGCGCCGTCGAACAGCGCGAAGTCGCCGGCGGCCTCGCCGAGCCCCGAGGCGTCCACGCCCGAAAACGTCCCGTCGTCGTTCTTGATGACGAACAGCACGTCGAGCACGCGCACGATCCCCTTGTCGACCAGATCGACGAGGATCGGGACCGACTCGCCGGTCATCGGCGCGCCGGGCGCGAACCCGATCACGACGATGTCGATGGGTCCAAGTTCTTCGATGGCGTCACTGCTCACGGGTGAGGTCCTCCGGATCGTGGTCAGAGCGGACCGCGCCACGCTACCGCGCGGGCGGGCTCGATGTCATCACCTGAGCCGCCCGGGCGATCTCCCCGCGAAGCGCGGGCGCACGCTTCGCTGCCGCGCGAGCACCCCGTGCGGCTCCGTCGGGATCACTGTGACGGTCGCTGGGACCGCGGGCGCCCGCAGTACGAGCCGCAGATCGACCGGGCCTCCAGCTGGCCGCACCGTCGATCGCGCAGAAGATCATGGCGAGCCTCGGCGAGCGGCTCGCCGCCGACACGCGCTCAGGCGCGGTCAGCTCCCGCGTGGCTTCGAGGCGACCTTCACGTCCCAGTTGACGTCCTTGCCCTGGACGTCGGTCACCTTGAGGAAGACGTCGTAGGGCTTGCCGCCGAGCTTGATCGTGCACGTCATCGTCGCTCCGACCTCGCCCTTGAGGTCGTCCGGGCAATCGATCGCCGGGGACTCCTGGCCGACGGACTTCGAGAGCTGCTGCCGGCTGACGGTCTCGACCTGCTGCTCGTCGACGGCCTTCTGGCCGACGCTCACATCGACGCTCCCCGAGCAGGCGGGCAATGCGAGC
This sequence comes from uncultured Actinomycetes bacterium, assembly GCA_963787935.1. GTDB lineage: Bacteria > Actinomycetota > Thermoleophilia > Solirubrobacterales > Solirubrobacteraceae > F1-60-MAGs163. The sequence goes on from CAWBEV010000005.1 coordinate 472,577, forward strand.
GTGGCGAGGAGGACCGGGGCGAGAAGCGCGTGTCGGGACATGCGCGAAGCATTCACGGCGCGCCGGTCGGGGTCGTCCGCAGAAGCCCGCACAGTCGCGCAACCAGCGTCCCACGGCGCCCAGCCCTGGACCGGGACCGGGTCGGCACGTTCAGACGGCCTCCCGCCACGCAGGGCGCGCGGGACGCTGGTATGTCGCGACAACAGGTGGCGAGGGGGGCTTGCCACCGGGCCGGGAGACCCGTGCACGGATCCGGGCCTCGGCCTGCGGCCCGGAGTCGGTCGTGGATGCGCGGCGTCATCAAGAGAGACACCACAGGGCCGCACAAGTTGCGGTACGGATGTACTGCGCGTCGTTCCGAGCGTCGCGACGGGGGCCCGGAACGAGGAAGGGCCGGCACTGGGCCGGCCCTTCGCGAAGCTGCGAGCAGCTGCGACTAGATCGTCGAGACGTCCTTCGCGGCCGGGCCCTTGGGGCCGTTCTCGACCTCGAAGTTCACCTTCGCGCCCTCGGCAAGGGACTTGTAGCCCTCGCCCAGGATCGCCGAGTGATGGACGAAGACGTCCTTGCCGGGGTCGTCGGGCGTGATGAACCCGAAACCCTTCTCATCGCTGAACCACTTCACGGTACCTGTCGCCATGCGTATTCCTCCACGGCGTCATGTGCTGCGAACTCGCGGAGGATGCTGTGACGCATACTGCGGGCGCTGGCACTGCTTTCGTCGCACTCATGTGCGACATGACCCGGCGGACGCTAGCAGGAACCGGGGTGCGCGATAGCATCGCCGCAACGAATTGTTCACCAGGGGAGCTGGCGGAGGCCGGCTGAGATCGCGCCCGAAGCCGGCGCGGACCCTTCGAACCTGTGGGGTAATGCCCGCGGAGGGAGCGATGACGGCGAGGCTCGAGGCTCCCGCACAGGAGCTTCGCGGCACAGCGAACGACACGGCCGGCGTCCGCCTGGCGGACGTGGCCGTGACGTATCCGGCGCACGGCCGCGGGACCGCCCCGGTGGCCGCGGTCGACCGCGTCCGGCTGACCGCGGCCCCCGGTGAGATCGTCGCGCTCGTCGGCCCGTCCGGGTGCGGCAAGACGACACTGCTCGAGCTCGTCTGCGGTCTGCGTGCGCCGGATGCCGGCACGGTCCGGGCCGCACCCGCCGTGCTCATGCCCCAGCGCGACCTGCTGCTGCCGTGGCTCGACGCGCTCGACAACGCGGCGCTCGCCGTGCGCATCCACGGGGGCGCCCGCGGCGCGGCGCGCGCGGCCGCGCACCCGCTGTTCGTCGCCTTCGGCCTCGAGGGCTTCGAGCGCGCGCGCCCCTACGAGCTCTCCGGCGGCATGCGCCAGCGCGTGGCGTTCCTGCGCACGCTCCTGTCGGGCAAGCCCGTGCTGTGCCTCGACGAGCCGTTCGGCGCCCTCGACGCCCTGACGCGGGCGGAGATGCGCGACTGGCTCGCCGCCGCGCTCGCCCGTGAGCACCGCACGACGCTGCTCGTGACGCACGACGTCGAGGAGGCGGCGGTGCTCGCGGACCGCATCATCGTGCTCTCGGCACGCCCGGCGCGCGTGCGCGCCGTGCTCGACGTCGGGCTCCAGCGGCCGCGGAGCGTCACCGATCCCGCGCTCGTGGCGCTGCGCGAGCGGGCGCTGGAGGCACTCGCCGGATGATCGCCGTGCTGATCGTGCTCGCGCTGCTCGGCGCCTGGGAGGCCTACGCGCGCATGGGCCCGGTGGACGACTTCATCCTGCCCGCGCCGAGCGACGTCGGCGGCGCGCTGTGGGACGACCGCGGGCTGCTGTGGGACAACCTGACGGTGACCGCCGCCGAGGTCGGCCTCGGGATCCTCGCGGCGCTCGTCGCCGGCGCGCTGCTGGCGATCCTGCTGCACCTGTTCGCGCCCGCGCGGCGCGCGATCTACCCGCTGCTCGTCGGATCGCAGGCCGTGCCGATCGTCATCCTCGCCCCGCTGCTCGTCGTCTGGTTCGGGTTCGGCATGGGCCCGAAGCTCGCGATCATCACGCTCGTCTGCTTCTTCCCGGTGGTCGTGACGACGCTCGACGCGCTCGCCGCGGTGGACCCCGAGCAGCGCAAGCTCCTGCGCACGCTCGACGCCTCGCGCTGGCAGGAGTTCCGCTGGGTCGAGGCGCCGGCGGCACTGCCCGGTGCGCTCTCCGGCGCCAAGATCGCTGTGGCGATCGCGGTCATCGGCGCGGTGTTCGCCGAGTATGCGGGTTCGAGCGCGGGCCTGGGGAACGTCATCCTGCAGGCCGTCCCGCAGCTCGAGACCGCCCGCGCCTGGGCCGCCGCGGTGCTGCTCGCGGCCTTCGCCGTCCTGCTCTTCGCCCTCCTCACCCTGGCCGAGCGCGTGCTCGTGCCGTGGGCCCGCCGTGACCCCGAATGGAGACGTCCGTGACCGCACCGCCCCGCATCCTCGCCCTGCTCCTGGCGCTCGCCGGACCGCTGACGCTGGGGGCCTGCGCGCAGAAGAACGACGCCCCCACCCGCCCGGAGCAGCGCCGGCTGACGCTCGTGCTCGACTACCTGCCGAACCCCGACCACGTCGGGATCTACACGGCGCAGGGCGAGGGCGACTTCGAGCGCGCGGGCCTCGACGTCGGGATCCGCACCCCATCGGACCCGGCGGCGCCGTTGAAGCTGCTCGCCGCGGGACGCGCGGACCTCGCGATCTCCTACGAGCCAGAGGTCCTGCTGGCGCGCGAGAAGGGGCTGCGCGTCCTCAGCGTCGGCGCCATCGCCCAGCGACCGCTCACCTCGCTGATGACCGTTCGCGGGCGGCCCGTCCGCCCCGCCGCGCTCGAGGGCAAGCGCGTGGGGACCGCGGGCATCCCCTACCAGGAGGCCTACCTCGAGGAGATCGTGACGTCGGCCGGCGTCGATCCCGGCTCGGTGACGACCGTCAATGTCGGCTTCAACCTCGTGCCGGCCATGCTCTCGGGCCGCGTGGACGCGACGCTCGGCGCCTTCTGGAACGTCGAGGGCGTCCAGCTGAAGCTCGACCGGCGGCGGCCGCGCATCCTGCCGGTGGATCGCGCGGGCGTCCCCACCTATGACGAGCTCGTGCTCGTCGCGCGCGAGGACACGGTCAAACGTGACGGCGCGCTGATCCGGCGCTTCGTCCAGGCGCTGCAGCGCGGCACGCTCAGCGCGCGCCGCGATCCGGCGGTCGGCGTCCAGGCGCTGCTCGACGCGGCGCCCGATCTCAAGGAGGGCTTCGCGACGGCGAGCGTCGAGGCGACGTTGCCGGTGCTGTTCCCCGAGGACCCCAAGCGGCCGTTCGGCTACCAGGACCGCGGCACCTGGCAGACCTACGCGGACTGGATGCTGCGCAACGACCTGCTCACGCGGCCCGTGAACGTCGCGACGGTGCTGACGAACGAGTTCCTCCCCGGGGAGGGTGTCGGGACCGCGGGGTCCGGGCCGGAGGCCGGCTAGCGACGCCGGAGGCGCCCGCGTGGACGCCGGCGAGGCCGGCCCACGGTCCGTACGGTGCGAAGAACTCGCGGACCTCGTCCTCGGTCGCCCGCGCCCGGGGGTCGCCGCCGCTGCGCAGGCGCCCGACGAGCTTCAGGTAGTGCAGGTCGCCCGCCGGGAGGCGCTCGTAGCGGCCCTGCCCGTGCAGGGCGAGCAGGTCGAGGGTCCAGGTTCCGATTCCCGGGATGGCGCCGAGGCGCGCCCAGGCGCCCTCGTGCGGGACGGCGTGGAGGTCGGCGCGACCGCTCGCGACCGCGATCGCCGCGCGCCGCAGCGACAGCGCTCGCCCGGGACTGAGACCGCAGGCCTCGAGCGCGGCGGGAGGCGCCGCGGCGAGCGCCGCGGCCGCCGGGACGTCCACGAGCCCCGTCCGGGCGCAGCGCCGTCCGAAGCGCGCGAGCAGGCGCCGCTGGATCCCGACGGCGCGCGCGAAGTCGATCAGCTGCTCGGTGACCGCCCAGGCCAGGGCCTCGAACGGCTCGGGGCGCCGGCGCACGCGCAGGTGCGGCCGCCGCCGTACGGACGCGCCGATCAGCGGATCCGACCGGAAGCGCACATGGAACTCGCGCAGCTCGTCGTCGATGGCCAGGGCGAAGCGCATGCGCGCGATCGCGGCCTCCCCGGCCTCGGCGGTCGGCCCGGCCGCGACGAAGACGATGCGCTCCGGCGCGGGCTGCTCGACCCGCACCACGACGGGTTCGGCCCCGACGTGCAGCAGGCGCTCGATCCCCGCGCCGCTGCGGCGCAGGACGCCGTCCGGGCCGCCGCCGGGCAGTCGCAGCGGCCACGCGGGTCGTACGGTCGCCGTGACGGTCGCGGCGGCGCCGGGCCGGCCGGGCATCCTCAGCGGTTCAGGACGTGGACGTCGACGAGGAACGAGTGCGTCGCGGCGATGTCCCGGCCGCGGCGGCGTCCGCGCTGCAGGCGGCGAGCGCTCTTGCGGCCACGGTGGCGCGCGATGACGACCGCCGCGGCGGCCCCGACCGCGAACGACGTCGCGGCGACCGCGGCCTGCGCGACCGCGACCTGGCCCGCCGGGCGCGTCGCCGGCAACAGCCGCGCGTCGCGCACGACGATGCCGTCGACCTCCTCGGTGGCCGCGACCAGCGGCTGGGCTTCCGGAACGGCCATGGGGCGAAGGCTACCCGCCCATCAGGACGCCGTGGGAGCCGGCGGCTCGTAGATCCGCAGGTCCGTCCGGGCGGCAGGGGCGGCCGCCGGATCCAGGCGCTGCTCGTAGATGCGGTAGCGCTTGACGATGCGCCCGCCCATCGCCTCCATGCCGCGGTTCATGGGGATGTTCGTCTCGAGGATCCAGCCCATCTCCCCCCAGGTGACCGGGCCGCTCGAGGCCATGTCGAAGTGCTCGACGTAGAGCGCGGCCGCGACCCCCGTGTGCTGGTACTCGGGCTTGACGCCGAGAAACCCGACGCGGCAGCGGTCCACGATCCTGCGCCGGCGCAGGAAGTGCCACCAGCCGGTCGGCAGCACACGGCCGTTCATGCGGCGCAGCACCTGGTTGATGTCCGGCACGGTGATCGCGGCGCCGACGGGCTCGCCGTCCGCGGTCTCGGCGACCATGAACCAGTCCGGGTCGAAGACGAGCTGCATCTCCTGCGTATAGGCGTCGAGCTCCTCGGGGCCGTAGGGCACGAAGCCGAAGTTCTTCCTCCAGGCCTCGTTGTAGATCTCGGCGAAGACGTCCATGTCGCGGCGCAGCGAGCGGCGCGACATGTGCCGGATGCGGATCCCATGCTGCGCGCGCGAGGTCTCGGCGAGCTCGAAGATCACCGGCAGGATCTTGCTGCGGTCGGCGACCTCGAGCTCCCACATGTAGAGGTCCACGACCTTCTCCAGCCCGGCTGCCTCGCACAGTTCGCGGTAGTACGGCGGCTGCCAGGGCTGACGGATCATCGGCTCGCGCTCGAAGCCCTCGAGCAGCACGCCGCTCTCGTCGTTCATCGTGAAGTCCATCGGGCCGACCATCCGGTCACGCCCGCGTGCCCGCAGCCACGCGGCGGCCGCCGCAAGCAGCGCCTCGAGCACCTCGGGATCGTCCTCGAGCTCGAGGAAGCCGAACATGCCCCAGTCGTTGCCCTGATAGGCGTTGAACTCGTGGTCGATCTGGGCGCTGATGCGCCCCACGACGCGCCCGTCGCGCCGCGCGAGGAACAGGCGCGCGTCGCCGTGGCGGAAGAAGCCGCCGAACCGGCGGCTCAGGAAGATCCGGCGCTCCAGCCGCAGCGGGGGGATCCACTGCGGAACGTTAGAGTGCAGCCGGTATTGGAGTTCGATGAACTCCGTGACGTCGCTCTGGGACGCGACGGGCTTCACCTCGACAGACACAGCGGGCCACCCTATATGTCACGAACGAACGTCGACGTGTTCGCCAAGACCCGCGGGCACGAGCGCGCGGAGATGCTGCGCGCCGCCCGCGAGGCGGACGTCCTGCCGTACTTCCGGGTCCTGGACGGCCCGGCGCGGCCCGTCGTGGTCATGGAGGGCGCCGAGCGGATCATGCTCGGCTCCAACAACTACCTCGGCCTCACGGGCGACCCACGGGTCGTCGAGGGCGCGCGCGCGGCGCTCGACGCCTACGGGACGGGCCTCACGGGCTCGCGCCTGCTGAACGGCACGATCCCGCTGCACCTCGAGCTCGAGGCCGAGATCGCCGACTGGATGGGCGCCGAGGACGCGATGGTCTTCACGACCGGCCACCAGACGAACGTCGGGACGATCGGGACGATCCTCGGCCTCGGGGACACGGTCGTCGCCGATTCCGGCGACCACGCGTCGATCCTCGACGGCTGCCTGCTCTCGCGGGCGAAGCTCCGCCCGTTCCGCCACAACCGCATGGACAAGCTCGAGCGCGCTCTGGAGCGCGCGGCGGGCGACGGCGGCGGCGTCCTGGTGGTCGTGGACGGCCTCTTCTCGATGGAGGGGGACATCGCGCCCGTGGACGAGATCGCCGAGCTGTGCGCCGCACACGGCGCCCGGCTGCTCGTCGACGACGCGCACGGCGCCGGCGTGCTGGGCCGGCGCGGGTCGGGCACGCCCGAGCTGCTCGGCGTCGAGGACCGCGTGGACCTGCGCACCGGCACGTTCTCGAAGTCGCTCGCCTCGTGCGGGGGGTTCGTCGCCGCCTCGGCCGAGGTCATCGAGTTCCTGCGGATCTCCTCACGGGCCTACCTCTTCACCGCCTCGGCGGTCCCGGCCGCGATCGGCGCGGCGCTCGCGGCGCTGCGGATCGTGCGCTCCGACGAGGGGCCCGCGCTGTTCGGCGCCGTGCTCGACAACGCGCGCTACCTGCGCGACGGGCTCGAGGCGATCGGGTTCTCGGTCGTCGGCCCGCAGCGTCTCGGCGCGAACGCCCAGCTCGACGCGCCGGGCGTCGTGGACGGCACGATCGTCACGCCGATCGTCCCGGTCCTCGTCGGCGACGACTGGAAGGCCGTGCTGCTGTGGCGCGCGCTGTGGGACGCGGGCGTGTTCGTGAACACGGCCCTGCACCCCGCCGTCCCGCCGAGCGGCGCGCTGCTGCGCACGAGCGTCATGGCGACGCACGACCGCCCCACGCTCGACCGCGCGCTCGACGCCTTCGCGCAGGTCAGGACCGCGTTCGAGGCCGAACACGGTCCGCTGCCGTCGGGTCCGCACGGCACCGCCTGACCGTCGCCGCGTGCTTGCGCGCCGGGCGTCGCACCCCAATGACGAAATGCGCGCTCCGAGCGCGCGTTTCGGTTCACAAGCCGTTGACGTCTTCGCTGCGTGTTTCGTAGGTTCCGCCCCGCGTCGGTGAGGCGCCCGGGGAGCGACAGGCACCAGCTCCGAGAGGCTCGATTTGGAAGCGCTCTCGGAACGGTCCGGCACGTCGCTCGGAGGGACCGGGTTCCGAACACGCCTGGCCGCTCGCACACACATTGTCCAGATCACGAGGAGGGCCGCTCCGACGCCGGAGCGGCCGGGGGAGGACCCATGACGCAAGCAGCGACGATGACCCCTGCGCCACAGCACCTGCAAGCGCTCGAACGAGCCAACGCGGTGCGACTGGCACGCGCCGAGCTCAAGCGGCGCATCGCCGCGGGGGACATCAGCGCCGCCGACGTGATCCTTGCATCGCGATGGGAGGCGGAATCGATGACGGTCGCGGACCTGCTCGCCAGCCAGCGCCGCTGGGGGCAGACGCGCTGCCGGCGGTTCCTGCAGTCGATCCCGATGTCCGAGAGCAAGACGATCGGCTCGATGACCGACCGCCAGCGACGCGCGGTCGCGGCACAGCTCGAGCAGCTGGCCGCCGGTCGCACGCGCGAGTACGAGGCCGTCGCCCCGATGCTCGCCGCAGCAGGCGCCTAGGTACGGGAGTGCGAGACGTCGCGCCCGCCGGCGCCCTTCAGGGCTCGGCGGGCGCGACGATCTCGAGGATGTGCCCGTCGGGGTCGCGCAGGTAGACCGACGTGAGGCCGCCACGCTCGAAGACCTCGGTCGTCGGCACCTCGCGCGAACGCAGGTAGTCGCGCCAGGCGACGACCTCCTCGGGGGTCCCGACCGCCAGCGCGAGGTGGTGCGTGGCGCCGGTCCCCTGGCTGCCCGGCTGCATCTGCGGGTACTCGAGGAACGAGATGATCGTCCCCGGGACGCCCAGGCCGCCGCCCTCGGGCGCGGCGGTGAACCAGAAGTGCCGCGACCCGGGGTCGTCGTCGTTGACGGCCTCGCGCGTCAGGGCGAAGCCCAGCAGGTCGTGATAGAAGGCGGCCGTCCGGGTGAGGTCGGCGCTGATGAGCGTCACGTGGTGCACGCCCGTGATGCGCATGCGGCGCGCGGGTGGCTCGGGCGGAGCCGCCGCCGGGGCGGGCCGCACGGCCGGGGCCTCGGGCGCGTCGCCGAGCGGGGGCTGGGTCACGGGGTCGTCGGTCACGCGCCCATCCTCTCACGCGCGCCAGCTCATGCCGCCCGCCCGGTGGCGGAACACCGTGCGCAGGCCCTGGAAGGCGCCGAAGAACACGAGCGCCGCGGCCGCCGAGGATCACGAGCTTCGGCGCTGCCAGGAGGACCGCGACCGGGACGGCCACGACGAGCGCCGCGAGACCCGCCAGCAGCGCCGAGTGCGAGCGGTACCCGGCGAGGTGCTCGCGCAGCGCGAGCTCGAGCGTCGCGAGCGTCACGAGGGTCAGCCCGAAGGCCAGCAGCAGGCCGCGCGGGCCGCCGTCCACGAGCGCCAGGCCGAGCGTGACGAGGCCGACGAAGATGCAGATCTCCGTCAGCGGGACGGGCGCCCAGGGCGGCTTGGGCGCCTCATCGAGCCGCGCGTGCCGCGCCGGCGGGCGCCGTTCGCGCGCGCGGCGCGGGATCCGCGGGCCGTCCCGCGGCCGGGTTCCGGCGGCGCGGGAGCCCCCGCGCGCTTGCGGCTGCGCCGTCCCATGTCAGGTGGCTAACGGACAGCCCGAGGAGAGCTTCACGTGCCACCAGCCGGCGAGCATCCCGATCAGGCCGAGGCGCGGCTTGACCTGCCAGACGCCGCAGCCGCCGAGGCCGAGCTCGCGCTGGGTGATCCGCACGTGGCGGTGGCGGCCCGGTTCGAGCAGCATCCGCTCGAGCAGCACACGGGCGTCCTCGCGGCGCTCCTCGCGTTCGGCGAGCAGCGCGTCGGCCTCCGCGATGCGATCGGCGAGCGCGTCGCGCAGGCGCTCGAGCTCACCGAGACCCAGCAGTCGCGGGCCGCGCAGCGCGGGCACGTCGGTCACGACGCCCCCGTCGGGCATCGAGGCGGCGACCGCGTCGGCCAGGCGCCGTTCGAGGCGCCCGATCTGGGCGCGCAGCGCACGGCGCGCTGCGGCCTCGCCGGGCGGCGCGCCGACGGGAACGGCAGGTACCGCCGTCGACCGGCCGAGCTCCCTCATGGCCCCTCGCTCCACGGGCGCGAGTCTACTCCGCGCGGCGGGCGTTGGCGACCGTCCCGGCGCCGCGCCGCGCTCAGCCGCCGAGCGCCTCGCGCGCCGTCCAGAGCGCCTCCTCGACGTGGATCGGCGGCACGCCGGGGATCCGCACGGCGACGAGGCGCAGCGCGCGTGTGCGCCGGCCCGGGCGGACGTGCTCGGCGACGTCGCCGAAGAGCTCCCCGACCGGCCCGTCGGCGTCGGCCAGCACGAGGCGCCCCACCGGGAGCCCCGGGTCGTGCGGCCCGCGGCCGAGGCGCTCGCCGGCGTGCCCGGGCCGCAGGCCGACCTCGCCCGACAGGTGGCCGGCGTCGAGCGCCGTCACCGGCACGGCCGTCTCGAGCAGCGCGAGCAGCAGCGCGTCGTCCAGTCGCCCGCGCGAGCGATGGCCGCCGTGACCAGGCGCTCGAGCGCCGCCTCTTCGACCGGGGTGCGCACGACGTCGGGATCGAGCCCGACGTGGCGGAAGAAGACGCGGTAGGCGCCCGGAACGGCCTCGCGGCGCAGTTCGACCGCGCGCGCCCCGTGGAAGCGGTCGGCGAGCACGTCGAGCCGCTCGACGGACCCCGGGATCGCTCCCGCGCCCGGCGGAGCCGGCGCCGGGCACGTCAGGACGGCCAGCTCCGGGAACTCGGCCCGCAGCGTGGCGTCGACCCACCCGGCCTGCGAGCTCCGGGTCGCCGCTCACGGCGCGCCGCCTGCCGAGCGGCGCTCGAGCCCGGCGAGCTGCCGGTCGAGCCCGCGCTCGTCGAGCTCGCCGATCGTCGTGTCGTCGACGAGGCCGCCGCGGCGAACGTACGTGATCTGCGGGCAGACGGCGACCCCGTAGAGGTTCGCGAGCACCGCGTCGCGGTCGTAGGCGACCGGGAAGCGCCAGCCGCGCCGCGCGACGAGGCGCGCCGTCGCACCCCGGTCGCCGCCGACGGCGACCGCCGCGAGCGCGATCTGCGGATGCGTGCGCGCGGCGCGGGCGAGCGCGTCGATCTCGTCGGCGCAGCGCTCGCGCCCGGTGACGAAGAACGCGATCGCCGCCGGGCGCGCACGCACGAGCTCGCACGAGGTGAGGATGCCCGCGCCGCGCACGTCGCATGCCGGCGCGCTCGCCCGCGGCCCCCTGGCCCGCCTCGCGCGCGACGTTCACGTCGCCCTGCACGCGCGCCGCCGCCAGCGGCGCGGCGAACGGCGGCATCGCCGTGCCGCGGGCGGGGCCGCTCGAGGAGCCGCCCTTCGTGCGCAGCGTGTTGACCCCGACCACCGCCAGGAGCACGAAGGCGGCGACCAGCGAGCACGATGCCCGGCAGCCGCGAGCGCAGGGTGCCGTGCGGCCCGCGGCCGCGGCGGCCGGGTGTCGGCCGCGCCCCTCCCGCGGGCTGCTCGTCGGGCCACGGATCCTCGGCGGGCTCCGGTGCGGTGGGGTCCGGGCCGAAATCCGAGCGGCCCGCGGGAGCCGCTCACGCCGCCGGGGCGCGCTCGACCGCGCCGCCGCGCCGCCGACGGAGCGCGCCGCGCGGGGAACGAGCGCACCGCGCTCGGCGAGCACGAGCACGGCGGGCAGGACGACGAGCACGCCGAGCAGCGCCACCGCCAGGTCGATCACGGTGACGAACCCGAAGTCGCGGAGCATCCGGATGTCGGAGACCACGAGCACGGCGAAGCCGGCGATCGCCGTCACGCCGGAGGCCAGCACCGCCGCGCCGGTCGAGCGGTACGTGCGGCGCAGCGCCTCGTCGGGCGTCGTGGCCGGCGGCGCGCTCGGCGCGGTAGCGCTCACTGAGCAGGACGCTGAACTCGGTCGCGATCGCGATCACGAGCGCCCCGAGCACGATCGACATCGGGTTCAGCGGGATCCGCGTGAGGAACAGGACGAGCGCCGACCAGCCGGTCGCCAGCGCGATCGGGACGAGCGGGACCAGCGCGCGGCGCGGGCTGCGGAACGCGGCCAGCAGCACGAGGCCGACCGCGAGCAGCCCGGCCAGCAGCGTCAGCGATGCGTCGCCACGGCGAGGCGATCCGCTCGTTGGCCTCGGCCGCGAGCACCGGCAGGCCGGCGAGCCGCGCGGTCACCCCGGCAGGCGGGTCGAGCTCGCGGCGCATCGTTCGCAGCACCTCGAACTGGCGCTCGAGCGGCATCAGGCGCAGGCCGAACGCGAGCGTCGCGGTGCGCCGGTCCGGCGTGATGACGCTCTGCGAGAAGTACGGCGGCACGGCGTCGAGCAGCCCGTCGACGCGCTTGCGCGAGGCGAGCGAGGCCTTCGTCGTGAAGAGGTCCGGCAGCGAGAACGCCGGGCAGATCTCCGAGCGCCCGCAGCCGCGCTTCGCGCTGAAGCGCAGCTGCTTCAGGATCCGCGCCTGGTAGCCCGTCATCCAGGCGACGACCTTCGGGTCGGTGACCCGGTCGCCCCTCGACGAGCACGTCGACCTCGCCGCCGACGCCGCTGATCGCCTGCAGGTCGCGCAGGTCGCGCAGCGCCGGCGAGGTTCTGCGGGACGAGCTTCTGCACGTCGGACTCGACGCGGGTCTGGGTGTCGAGCGCCCACCCGAACACCGCGAGCGCGAACCCGACGGCGAGCACGCGGCCCGGATGGGCGATCGCCGCCTGCAGCGCGGCGTCGGCGCCGCGGCGGACGGCGGCGCGCGCGCCGCGTCCCGGCCGCGAGCCCGCGACGATCTCACCCGCTCCGCGCCACGCCGACCCGACCGCGTCGCCGGCCCGGGCCGCGCCCGCGCGCAGGCGCCCCGGCTCCCCCGCGCTGCGCGGGACGCGGCGCTCGGCCCAGCGCCTGGACGGCGATGCCGAGCGTCAGCGCGACGCCCAGCGCCAGCACGATGCCGACGACGAGCAGGATCCCGAACCCGCGCACCATCGGGACGGGCGAGAGCGCGAGCACGAGGAATCCGGCGGCGGTCGCGGCGGCCGCCACCGCGATCGTCGGCGCACCGCGGGCGGCGACCCGGCCGACCGCCTCCGCGACCGGGGGGCCCTCCTCCTGGACGCGCGCCTGCAGCTGGATCGCGTAGTCCACGGCGAGGCCGATGAGGATCGGGATGACGGCGATCGAGGCCATCGTCAGCGGCAGCCCGGCGATCGCGGTCACGCCGAACGTCAGCGCGGTCGCGCAGAGCGCGACGAGCAGCGGCACGAGCCGCAGGCGCGCGCGGAACACGAGCAGCAGCGTCAGCGCCATCACGAGCGCGGCGACGAGCAGCAGGATCACGATCGACCGTGAGATCGAGTGCGAGAGCTCCTGGACCACCACCGGGGCGCCGGTGACCGCGTAGTCACCCTGCGAGAGGCTCCAGTTCGGCATCCGCGTCGCGGCGCGGATGTTCGCGATCGCCGTGCGCCGCTGGCGTTCGGACGAGCCCGTCCCTCAGGCGCACCTGGATCAGGGCGCCGTCCTTGCCCGGGAAGATCGAGGCGAAGCGCGCCTTCGGGGTCCCGGCCGGGCGGGTCGCGTCGAAGACCAGCCGTGCGACGAACCGCGGGTCGTTGAGGTTCGGCGCCGAGGTCAGGCCGTAGCGCAGCGCGATCTGGAAGACGTCGCGGTAGAACTGGGCCTGCACGAGCTGCTCGGCCTGCGTGGCGATAGGTCTCGGCCTGCTGTGCGCTGAGCCCACGCCCGCGAGCGAGCTTGAACGCGGCGTCGCCCGCCTTCTTCGCCTTCGCCTGCTGGGTGCTCGCCGAGGCCTGGAACTGATCGGAGATCTGCTCGACCGCGGTGTTCAGGAACGTGCCGGGCCCGAAGACGACCTTCGCGGGCTTCGTCGCGGCCATGCGCCCGCAGGGCCCGTCCGCCCCGCCCGGCGGCGTGCGCCCGGCGGGCACGTTGCCCGACAGACAGCCCTCGAGCCCCAGGACGCGCCCGAGGTCGGACGTCAGGACGACGCGCGAGACGGGCTCGCGCACGACGACGTAGACCGCGTCGTCCCCGAAACGCCGGTGCAGCGTGTCCGTGGCCGCGAACCCCGGGGTCGCGCGCCCGACGAGCGTGTCGGTGTCGGCGCTGGGTTCCAGGCGCAGCGCGAGCACGGCGCCCGCGGCCGCGAGCACCAGCACGGTCGCGCCGACCGCGACGGGCCGGCGCGCGGCCGACCCCATGAGCCGCCCGAGGAGCCGCGTGAGCATCGCGTGAACCGTACCGGCGCGGGCGGGCGCGCGGCGCCGCTCAGGCGCCGGGTCACGGCGCCGGGTTGAAGCCGAGCTTCGGCGGCGTCGCGTTCGGGCGGATCTGCGGGTACTGCGTCGTCCTCCCGTCGGCGGTGTATGTCCCCTGCTGCGTGCACTGCGGCGCCGGGGTCTCGGCGGGAGACGACGCGGGAGGGATGACGAACACGAACTTGTTGATGTTGTCGGTGAGCTGCTGGCCGATCAGCGCCGGCGTGTCCGGCGAGAGCGGCGCGACGATGCCGTTCGTGCACTGCCAGGTCTGGAAGTTCGGGATGTTCGCGGTCGCCAGGAACTGTCGATACGTCCGGGAAGCGGTAAGGGCTCGCGCGGTTCGAGCGCGTGCGCTGCGGGTAGTCGGCGATGCCCGCGGGGCCGAGCGGGTTCGTCGTGCGCAGGTACTTCACTTGGCGGCCGTTCGAGTCGGACTGCGCCTGCGTCGCGGCCGTCGAGTTCGCCAGGAACGCCGTGAGCTCGTTCGGGTAGGCGCCGACGAACTGCAGGAACGGGCTGAGCTGGCTCAGGGCCGGGTCGAGCGATCCGAGGAACGGCGCGAGTTCGACGAGGAACTCGTTTACCGCGGGCAGGCCCTTGACCGAGGCGCTGATCGCCGGGTCGAGGTTCGTGAACAGCGCCTGCAGGTCCGGCGCGAGGCCGTCGAGCGCCTGCATCGTCGGTGTGAGCTGCACGGCGACCGGCTTGAGCTCGTTGATCAACGGGTTCGTCGTGTCGGCGAACTGCACGAGCCGGTCGAGGGTCAGGCGCGACTCGCGCTGGAAGGTCGGGAGCGCGACGAACGTCTGCGCAAGCTGCTCGTTGCGCTGCGCAGTCGTCTCGAACACCGTGTTGGCGTTCGTGATCAGCTGCTGCAGGTCGTCGCCGCGCGCGCTGAGCGCGGCGAAGACGACCCCCGTGTCGCGCACGAGCGTGCTGAGGTCCTGCGAGTTCTGGTTCAGCGTCGTGAGGAGCTTCGTCGCCTGCTCCTCGAGCGGCGGGAGCTGGCCGATCGCGTCGTTCAGCGTGCGCCCGCGGCCGGCGCCGGCGATCGCCTGCTGCTGCTGCCAGATCTGGAACGCCCGGCGGGTCGGCGCGTCGAAGGTGCGGATGATCTCGTCGAGCTCAACGGTCGGCTTGATCTCGCGCGGGGAGATCGTGCCCTCGTCGGGCACCGCCGGCGCCCCTGGGGTTCCCGGCGTCATCTCGACGTACGTCTCGCCGAGCAGCGTCTTCTGGCGCAGCATGACCCGCGAGTCGGCCGGGATCGGCGCGTACTGCGGCTCGAGCTCGATCTCGACGTTCGAGCGCCCGGTCACCGCGTCGGCCTGGATCGACTTCACCTTGCCGACGCGCACGCCGGAGATCCGCACGTCGGCCTCCTGGGCGAGCTGCCCGGCCTCCTTGAACGGCACCGTGAACCGGTAGCCGTCGGCCCGCAGCGGCGTCGAGCCGCCGAACGCGACCCAGAGGAACAGGAGCAGCCCGAAGCACGACAGCGCGAACAGCACCATCACGAGGATCCGTCCGACGCTCGGGGCCTGCTTCTGCACCTAGCGCTGCACCTCCCTCATGGCGTCGAGGCTCCCGCGGTCGCGGCCGGCGCCGCCGGCGCGGCCGCGCCGGTCGGGGCGGCGGCCTTCGTGCTCGCGCCGCTCGGCGGCGTCGCGCTCAGGCCCTGGGCCTTCAGCTGCGGCTTGGCCGCCGCGCTCGCACCCTTCTTCTTCGCCGCCGCGGCCGCCGGGAGGTTGCAGACCTCGCTCGTCTTCGGCGCGTTCAGGAGCGCGGCGAGCGTGCCGAGCACCGGGTTCACCGAGCCGATGCGCTCGAGCGTCAGGAGCGACGAGCACGAGCCGATGACGAGGCCGCGGCGCGTCGGTCCGTGGGCGTCCTGGGAGCCGAACATCGACGCCGCCGCATGGTTGCCCCAGCTCAGCCAGTAGAGGAAGCCCTCCTGCTTGCCGGGCGGGTTGTAGGCGAGCTGGTTGAAGAGCGCGTTGACGACGCCGAGCGCCTGGTCGAGCTGCGGCGTCGTCGCGGCGAGATCGGCGGCGGCCGGGCGCAGCGCGGCGGCCGTCGGCTGCGCGACCTTCGTGAACGGCCGCAGCTGGTTCTTGATGACCGGCGTGGTGTCCGTCGCGAACGTCTGGAAGGACTCGAGTGCCGGCGCCAGGCCGCGTGCGGTCGGCAGCAGCGCGTTGAGCGTCGGGCCCAGCTGCTCGGTGAGGACCTGCGACTTGCCGAGCGCGCTGTTCGTCTTCTGCAGCGCCGTCGGCAGCAGGCTCAGCGTCTCGCTCAGGTTGCCCTCCTGGGCGGCGAACGCCTGGAACACCTCGTTCGAGGAGGTGACGAACCGGGCGAGGTTCGTGTCCTGGTCCCCGAGCGCCTCGGACAGCAGGCGGAAGTTGCGAATCGAGCGCTTGATGTTCGCCTGGCGCACGCTGAGCGCCTTGCCGACCCGCGCGAGGTAGCGGGCGGTCGGGTCGAAGCGCTTGAGCGTCGCCGAGAGCTGGCGCGAGTTGCCGGCGAGCCCGGCGCCGCCGCCGGCCGCCAGCAGGCGCAGGTAGTCGCGCGTGTCGACGTCGAGGCCCGCGAGGATCTCGTCCGGATTGACGTTCGAGGAGGTCTGGCCGACGGGGATCGCGCCGTCGACCGGGATCGCGCCCGCCGAGCGGTTGCCCGGGTCGAGCTCGACGACCATGTCGTTGAGGCCCGTCTTCGGGCGCAGCAGCGCCGTGGCGTCCTTGTAGATCGGGGTGTACTTCTTGCGGATCTTCATCTGGACGACGGCGCGGCCGTCCTTCAGCGACACCTGCCCGATCTCGCCGATCGGGACGCCGGCCACCTGCACGGTCTGCCCCTGGCCGGGGGTGACCGCCTGCGCGGTCGCGAACTCGGCGTTGTAGTCGACGAAATCGCTGCCGACGATCGGCACCCAGGCCGGCAGGTAGAAGCGCTGGTTCGAGAGCACGTAGCCGCCGACGAGCACCGCGAGGACAGCGATCACGACGATCGCGATGAAGTCCTTGATGTGCTTCTGGATCGCGCGCTTCACGGATCAGCCTGCGTCCGAGGGGCCCGGCGCCGTGTTGAAGTCCCGCGTGAGCTGAGCGCGGGTCCGCGCCTGCGTGTAGCAGGGCTGGTTCGAGACGAACGGCGGCTTCGTCTGGGTCCAGGCGGGCGACGTGCCGAGCGGCTGACCGACGGAGTTGCCGAACAGCTCACCGCCCGCCCCGAGGTTGCCGCCGCTGAGCTTCACGCTGTACCCGCCGCCGCCGGTCTGGAAGTGCACGAACTGGCCGTTGCCGTCGAAGTTCTCGCCCTCGCCGGCGAGCCCGACCATCGAGTACCAGAACTCCTTGTAGTTCTCCTTGCCGGTCGTCGACGGCCCGTCCTGGAGCTTCACGTCGCCGGCCGGGAGGATCACCTTGCTCACGCACTTGGCGAGCAGATCGCCCTGCTTGATGAGCGGGACCGTCGAGGCGCTGGCGCTCGCGAGGCTCGCGGTCGCCGGCTGCGTGTCGGCGACGAGTCCGCCGAGCTCGGACTTCGAGACGAGCGGACGGGCCTGGGCGATCCACGGCGTGACCGCGTCGATCGTGGGCTGGGTCTGCTCGACGCCGGGGATGATCTCCAGCGAGAACCGGCGCACGCTCGGCAGCGCGTCGTTCAGCGAGCCCAGCGAGGCATAGGCTCGCGTGACCGTCGGACCGAGCTCGCGGACCGAGGCACGGACCGCGTTCTGCTGCGAGGCGATCGCCGCCATCGTGGTGTTGAAGTTCTCGACGAGCGCCGCGAGCTCGGCGTCGTTCTCGGCGAGCTTCGTCCCCGTCTCGGACAGCCCCTTGACAAGGCCGGTGAGGTCGCTCGGCACGATGCCCTGAAGCGCCTCGTTGACGATCGCGGTGTTCTTCAGCGCGGGCTCGCCGTAGACGATCGAGTTGTTCAGCGCCTCTGCGGCGGACTTGTCCTGCGTGTAGATCGACTGGTCGGCGTTCTCGGCGGGCGTCGGCCGGCGCGTGAGCGACGAGCCGAGCTCGATGAGCAGCGACTGCAGCGAGCGGCGCGTGTCCTGCTGGAGCGCGGTCAGCACCTGGTCGAGCTGCACCGGGGTCGCGGTCTGACCGACGGGAATCGTGTCGCCGTCGGAGATCGTCGGGGCCGACGGCGTGCCGGGCTGCAGGTCCACGAAGAAGTTGCCCTCGAGGAAGATGCGCGGCTTGATCTTCAGGCGCGCGTCCTTGTGGATCGGCAGGCCCTCGTCCTTCACCTCCATCGTGATCACGGCGTTGTCGGTGCCGTCCTGGCCCTCGACCTTCACGACCTTGCCGACGTTCACGCCCGCGATGCGCACCGGGGAGTTCGTGCGGATCGAGTTCGAGGACGTGAAGACGGCCTTGTACTGGAAGCCGCGGGAGAACGGCCAGTCCTTCGTGAAGCCGAAGTACGTGACGATCACGGCGGCGAGCAGCACGAGCGCGCCGACGAGCACCGGGTTGCTTCCCGTGCGGTCCTTGCGCAGCGTGAGCGGCTTCCTCGATCCGCGTGCCATCAGGGGTTCCTCGTCGGAGTCGTCGGGTCGTGCAGCGTCCCGTTGATCTTCGGCGGGTTGCCGATGACCTTCTGGCCCGGGACGAACACCTCGTTGCCCGCGGCGCAGACGTGCGGTTGGCCGGGCGCCGCAGTGAACGGATAGGGGTTCGAGTGCAGGTAGTTCGTGGGGTCGAAGCCCGGCGTGCTGGGGCCGTTGGCGGGCGCCGAGGACGGGCTGCCCTCGTTGTTCGGCGCCGGCTGCAGGCCGCCGGGGGCGGCGATGATCGAGAACCGCTGGCTCGTGCCGTTCGTGCCGCCCTCGGAGAACAGGCTCGCCGCGTTGCGCAGCAGGGTGGTGAGGTAGTTGCAGACGGTCTGTGCCGGCGCTGCGAAGGTGACGGTCGGCTCGAGGATCTGCGAGGCCGCCGTGAGGTCCTTGACGCCGAGCGTCACGAGCGGGTCGGTGCTGAACGTCTCGACGGCCTTCAGGGTCGTCGCCAGGCGCGCGTTGAACGCCGGTGAGCGCTCGAGCACCGGCGTGCCGATGCGGACGGTCTCCGCGAGGTTCGGCGCGGCCTTGCGCGAACGCGCGCACGCCCGGCTGCAGCGCGCGGAACAGGACGGCGCTGTTGTCGAGGAACGGCGTGAGCTGCGGCAGGTCGCGCGTGGCGACGTCGAGCGTCTCGGGCCCCTCGGCGATCGACTCCTGGATGTACGGGCGCGCGACGTCGGCGAGCGCCGAGAACGTCGTGTCGAGGTTCACGAACAGGTCCGCCTGCGTCTCGGGCGACCGGGGCGACGACCGCGGCGCTCTGGGCCAGGCCGTCGATGAAGCCCCTGAGGTCGGTCTGCTCGCTCGAGAGGTTGCTTCATGACCGGCGTGAGCTGGTCGAGCAGCGGGTTGAGCTCCTGGATCGCGAAGTTCAGGTCGGTCCCGCGGCCGGCGAGCGTGTTGCCGAACTCCGTGAGGTTCGCCTGCGCCGCACGCCGCGTCTCGTCGTCGAACATGTTGAAGAACTCGTCGAGCTCGACGGGCTGTGGCACCGCCTGGCGCAGCGGCAGGGTGCCGCCGTTCGGGAGATCCTGCGAGGAGGTGCCGCGCGTGAGCTGGACGTACTTCAGGCCGAGCGCCGAGCGCGGGCGGATCAGCACGCGCGTGTCGGCGGGGAGCGGCTCGACGACCGTCTCGAGCTTCAGCCCGAGCTGCGCGGTCACCACGCCGTTCGGCCGCGTCACCGGGTTGATGTCGGCGACGGTGCCGACGCGCGTGCCGCCGACGCGCACGTCGTTGCCGCGCACGAGCCCGGCGGCACTCGGGACCTCGACCTTGATGTCGTAGGTCGGCACGAACGGCAGGCCCGAGTTCGCGTTGTAGGCCAGGAAGACCGCCACGATCACGACGAGCGTCGTCGCCGCCCCGATCAGGACGGGGTTCGCGGCGATCGATGCGGCTCCGGTGCGCTTCCTCATTCGCCCAGGAGGTAGTCGAGGAGGGACTGGACCGAGCGCCGGTCGGGCGCGCTCCTGGCGGTCGGCTTCGTGGCGGGCGCCGGTGCCGCGCCGGCGCCCGGGCGGGTGCCGTCGTCGCCGGGCAGGAGCGCCTTGGGCAGGCGGATCGCCGAGGTCCCGGCGGCGGACGGGGCGCTGCTCACACGCTCGACGTTCGCGGGCGCGGCGGACGACGACCCGGCCGGCGGAGCGGAGACGGCGCCGAGGTCCTTGTTGAAGTTCGCCGTGCACGGGAGCTGGTTGACCGTGACGTAGGTCTGGCACTGCGTGAGGACGAGGCGCGCGCGCAGGTAGTGGCCGTACTGGTCGTATCCGTTGACCGCGCCGGTGCCGTAGAAGAAGAAGTCCATCAGCCGGTTGATGCCGCCGGTGTTCTTCAGCGAGGTGAGCAGCTCGTTGAGGCCCTTCGAGAGCGGCTTGGCCGTCTTGCCCAGCGTCCCGAGGTCCTGGACGAGCGGGAGCGAGGCCTGCAGCGCCGGACCGCCGACGTCGGCCGTGTCGCCGAGCGACTCTCAGCGCGGGCACGCCCGCGCTGGCGAACGCCGGCGTCCCCGCGACGAACGCGTTGATGTCGGTGGCCGCGCCGCCGAGGTCCTGGACGACCGGCGTGAACGCGTCAGCGAACCCGCCGAGCGCGTCCATCGTCGGCCCGAGCTCGCGCAGGAAGGCCGGGAACTTCTGGAGGTTCTCCTGGAGCGCGGCGCTCTCCTCGGCGGTCGCCTGCGCCGTCTCGCCCGACGAGTTGATGAACCCGGTGACGCGCGCGCGCTGGCGGGCCAGCGGAGCGAGCACCTCGTCACCGTTCTTCGCGAGCGACGCGAGCGTCTTGTTCTGCTCGGCGAGCACCTTCAGCACGTCGTCGAGCGCCTTGAGCGCCGGGTTGGCCTTCTTGATCGCCACGTTGAGGTCCTGGCCGTTGCCCGCCAGCGCCGTGCCGAACTCGTTGAGGATGATCGTCAAGCGCTGCCGGTAGGGCAGGCGCATGACGTTGTTGATCAGGTCGAGGTCGATCGTCTTCGTCGTGTTCGTCGCCGGCAGGAGGTACTCCCCCTTGCCCGGGCCCTGCTTGATCTTCGGCAGCAGCGGCGGCGGCGGCGTGCCCGGGGCGCGCGGCTTGCTCGGCGAGCACTCGACGAACTTCTCGCCGATCAGCGCCTGCGGGCGGATCGTGCAGGTCGCGTCGGTGCGGAAGTCCTGGTAGTCGGGGTTGTCGATGTTCAGGACGACCGCGGCCTTCTTGTTCTGCGTCACGTCGAGCGACTGGACGTCCCCGACGACGACGCCCGCGATCTTCACGTCCATCCCGGGGATCACGAACCCGGCGTTGTCGAAGATCGCGCGGACGCGGTAGCCGCCGTCGTCGCCCGAGCCCGTCGCGAACAGCACGAGCGCGATGCCCGAGAGCAGGACGGCGGCGATGGCGATGATGCGCTTCACGAGATCACGGCCCCGGCAGGAAGATCGAGGGGTCGCAGTCGAGCGTGCCGCTGACGTCGCGCCACGGGGCGCTGCCGTCGGCCGGCGGCTGCACGGCGGCGCCGGGGCAGCGCGGCACGACCGACACGCCGTTGTCCAGACCTGGCTTGCGCAGCGCGGGCGGCAACGGGATCAGCGTGTTCGAGCCCTGGTCGTAGCGGAACGCGTTGAACGCCGGCGCGATGCGCGCGAAGTGGCCGTTGGCGTCGTAGTTCGTGGCGCTCTGGCCGAAGTCGCGCAGCCAGCCGACGAAGTCCGGCGTGTACGGCCGGATGAACGACAGCACGGGGAGCGAGTCGTTCAGCGCCTGGGTCTGGTTCTTGAACCCCGGCCCTGCGACCTTCGCGAGCCCGGGCGCGGTGTTGAGCAGGTCGGTCAGATCGTTGTTCGGGCCCGGCTGCCGTGCGAGCTTCGCGAGCTGGCTGATCGTCGGCTGGGCCTCGATGAGCAGCGGGCGCAGCGTCGCCAGGAACGGCGCAAGGTTCTTCGAGGCCGGCTTCGCGGCGGCGACGAGCTTGTCGACGTCGTCGAGCGCCGCGCGGAGGTTCACGAACGTCGTGCTGCCGCGTCGCAGCGTCTGCGGCAGCAGGTCGAGCGCCTGGGCGAGCGAGGCGTTCTCGTCGGCGATCGCACCGAGGCTCGCGTTCGCGTTCGAGACGGCGTCGGTCAGCGTCCCGCTCTCGGTCGCCAGCGACGCGACGACCTGCGAGGTGTTCTGCAGCAGCGCCTCGAGCGCGGGCTGATCGGCGTTGAGCTTCTCGATCAGCTCGCGCGTCGTGTTGAGCGCCGGCGAGAAGTACTGCGCGGCCGCGTTGGCCTCCAGGCCGCGCCCGGCGTACCACGTGCCGAAGCCCTGGATCGTCCGCGCCAGGCCTCTGCGCGTCGGGGCGTCGAGCGTGTTGAAGAGCTGGTCGAGGTCGACGATCGACGTCGTCTGGTCCTCGGGGATCACCTCGCCGTCGGCGAGCTCCGAGGCGTTGTCGGGGCCCGGCGAGAGCGAGATGTAGCGGTTCGCGACGCCGGAGAGCGACGTCGCGCGGATGATCGCCGTCGTGCCCTGGTGCAGCGGCGCGTAGGGCTCCTCGACCTCGACCGTGATCTCGGCCCGGTTGTCGTTCGTCAGCTGGATGTCCTTGACCGAGCCGATGCGCCGGCCGCCCACCTGGACGTCGTTGTCGTTCACGAGCTGCCCGGCCGTCTCGAAGACGAGCTTGTAGCTGTGCGTCTCCTTGCCGCCCATGAGCACGACCGCCGCGACCACGGCGATGAGCACGATCACGCCGACGCCGGCGATGCGCGCTGCGGTCATGCGTCAGCTCCGGGGCACCGGACGCGAGAGCGGAATGTCGAGGATCGGGGAATGGTCAGGGGAGGAGTCGGTCGAAGGGGTCGGCTGCGCTACTCCATGCCCAGCGGGCCCTGGGCCGCCCCGGAGAGGAACTGGCGGACGAATGCGTTCTCGGAGTTGAAGAGCTCCTCGGCGGGGCCGGCCTCGACGATCCGGCCCTTCCAGAGGACGGCGATGTACTCGGCGACGCGCCGGGCGCTCATGATGTCGTGCGTGATGACGGTGTAGGCGCCGCCGTTCTCCTCGTGGATCTCCTGGATGAGCTCGCACAGGAGCGCCGTGCGGACCGGATCGAGGCCCGAGTCGGGCTCGTCGAAGAGCACGATGTCGGGGTCGAGCACGAGCGCCCGCGCGAAGCCCGCGCGCTTGCGCATGCCGCCGGAGAGCTCGTTCGGGAACTTGTCGCCGGCGGCACCCAGGCCGACCTCGGCGAGGCGGCTGCTGACGATGCCGTCGATCTCCTCCTCGCCCTTGTCGGTGTGCTGGCGCAGCGGGAAGGCGACGTTGTCGTAGAGGTTCATCGAGCCGAAGAGCGCGCCGTCCTGGAAGAGGACGCCGAACTTCTTGCGCATCTCGAAGAGCTCGTCGTCGCGCATCGTCGGCACGGACTCGCCGTGGACGACGACGTCGCCGTCGTCCGGGTACAGGAGGCCGACCATGTGCTTGATGCACACCGACTTCCCGGTCCCGGACGGGCCCAGGATCATCGAGATCTTGCCCTCGGGCAGGCCCATGTTCAGGCCGCGCAGGATCTTGTTGCGACCGAAGGCCTTGTGGACGTCGATGAACTCGACCGCGTCGGGCACGCCGGTCGGGCGGTTCATGCCGGTGTGCCAGCGGTACTCGTCGTCCTCGGTCCGGCCCGGCTCGCGCACGACCTGCACGCGCTCGGTCGCCGACGGGGCGCCGGTCGCCTCCGCGACCTGCTCGGCGGCCTCACGCTCCTCGATGCGCTCCTCGAACGAGTGCCCGGCGAGCTGCTCCTTCGTCGGCAGGTCCTCGGCGGGCGCGCCGCCGGTCTCGTCGACGAAGTCTGACCCGAGGTCCTCGCCCTGCTTGTGATCGTCAGCCACCGCTCATCATCCTCCGATCGGTGCGCGCGGGTTCGCGCCCCAGAAGACCTGCGTGCCGAGCATGCCGATGAGGTGCACGAGCACGATGTTCAAGACCATGGATTTCGCGGTCGCGGTGCCGACGCCGACGGGCCCGCCGCTCGCCGTGTAGCCGTAGTAGCAGCCGACCAGCACGATGATCGTCGCCATCGACATGGCTTTCATCGCGCTGAACAGGAGGTCCGGCGGATTCTGGAACTGCCAGAAGATCAGCGAGTACCCGCCCTTGGAGACCTCCCCGATCTGGATCACCACGGCGAGGTAGCTCGCGAAGAACCCCGCCCCGACCGCCGCGACGTAGAGGAACGGCAGCACCATGAACGCGGCCAGCAGGCGCGTGGCGCACAGGAACAGCATCGAGTCGAAGCCCATGACCTCGAGCGCGTCGATCTCGTCGGTGATCCGCATCGAGCCGATCTCCGCCACGATCCCGGTGCCGACCTTCGCGGCCATCATGTACCCGAAGGCGTACGGCACGAGCTCGCGCAGGTCGCACCAGGCGGCGAAGACCCCGGCGTAGGCCGGCGCGCCGACCGAGCGGTTGAAGTACGCCCCCTCGATCCCGCACTGCAGGCCGATGATGAACACCAGGCCCCAGATCACGAGCGTCGAGGAGACGATCAGGATCCCGGCCTGGCGCAGCGCCTCACCGAAGAACTTGAAGACGCGCAGGCTGAGGACGTCGCCCAGGACGCGGCCGCAGAACTTCGCGATCTCGCCGAACGATGCGAGCCAGTCGCGCGGGACGCTGAGCCATCCGATGCGTTGCATGCGGTGCGTCGCCCCCTAGCGGATGACGTTGATCTCCGGATGGGTGGCGAGCAGGGTCTGCGTGAACACGTAGTTGAACGCGAAGACGCCGAGGAAGGCGATGACGACCGCCTGGTTGACCGCACGGCCGACGCCGGCCGCACCGCCCGAGGCGGTCATCCCCTTGTAACAGCAGACGATCGCGATGATCGCCCCGAAGCCGGTGCATTTCAGCACCGACCCCCAGAGGTCGGTGACCGAGGCGTTCGTGAAGAACGTGGCCCAGAACGGGCCGAGGGGAGCGTCGTTCACGAGCGTGGCGATGATGCCGCCGAAGATGCCGAACAAGAGCGCGTAGATGTCGAACAGCCCCGTGACGAGCATCAGGGCCAGGAACCGCGGCACGACGAGGTTCTTCACCGGGTCCACGCCGAGGACCTGGAGCGCGTCGAGCTCCTCGCGGATCTTGCGGGCGCCGAGGTCCGCCGTGATCGCGGTGCCCGCGACGCCGGCGAGCACGATCGCGGTGACGACCGGCGCGAACTCGCGGATCGAGGCCAGGACGAAGAACCCCCCGAGACGGTCGAGCGCGCCGAAGAGGACGAGGAAGTTCGCGGCCTGCAATCCGGGGGCGCCGTAGCCGAAGGCGATCGTGGAGATCAGCAGCGGGAACCAGCACAGCCGCAGCGCGAACAGGAACTGCGAGATGAACTCGCCCCCGTACGGGTAGGGCGGGCGAACGGCGGAGACGATCGTCTTCCCCGTCAGGATCATCATGTCGCCGATCTCTTCGAAGAACTCCCTCGCGGGAGCGATCGCGCGATCGGCGGTGCTGCGAACCATTCTCCCTCCTCTCCCTCTGATGCGCGAGACCGCTCGCCCGCGGCCCGGCGATCGGGACTCTACGTGAGTGCACGGACCGTCCGCAAACGACAACCGTCGCCGTGGCGCGCGTGCGGTCACCTGCACAGCGGAGGCCGGGCGCTGTGGTAGCGTCGCGCGCCGTGAGGGAAGGGAGGTCCGCACGACGTCCGGCGTGCACCACGGCCGTGGCCGCGGTCCTCGGCGCGCTCGTGCTGGCCGGTTGCGGCGGCGGTGAACGCCAGGACGTGAACGAGCCGTCGGGCACGTTCAGCGTCGACGTCACCGGCGTCTCCTTCCCGCGCCTGCAGGGCCTGGCGGACACCGTGCCGTTCCGTGCGACCGTCCGCAACACCGGCGACCAGGCGATCCCGAACATCGCGATCACCCTCGACGGCTTCTCCTACAAGACCTCGCAGCCCGGGGTCGCCGACCCGCTGCGGCCGCTGTGGGTCGTGAACGCCGGTCCGCCGAACGGCAAGACCGCCTACGTCAACACCTGGGCGCTCGGCAGGCTCGAGGCCGGGCAGGAGCGGACGTTCGTCTGGTCGGTGACCGCGGTCGTGCCGGGCACGCACACGCTGAACTACCGCGTCGCCGCGGGCCTCAACGGCAAGGCGAAGGCCGTGACCTTCGGCGACCAGCCGGCCGACGGCAGCGTCACGGTGCGCGTCACGCAGCGCCCGCGCCGCGCGACCGTCGACCCGAAGACCGGCGAGGTCATCTACCGCGGGCAGTAGTGGGCCCGCGCTCAGCGCGGAAGCCGCGGAGCGATGATGCGGTAGGCCTTGAGGCCCAGGCCGAGGCGCTCGCGATCCTCGGACTGCGTCGGGTCCAGGCCCGTCAGCTCCTTCACGCGGTCGAGCCGGTAGGCGACCGTGTGCCGGTGGGCATAGATCGCCGCCGACGTCGCGTTCATGTTGCAGTTCTGCTCGAAGTACGCCTCGAGCGTTCCGACGAGGTCGGTCTGGTACTGGTCGTCGTAGCGCACGAGCGGCGCGACGGTGTCCTCGTAGAACGAGCGCACCTCCTCGGGGTGCGAGGCGAGCACGCGGAACAGCAGCCGGTAGGTCCCGGTCCCGATGTCCGCGAGCCCCTCGCCCGTCATCCCGTCCGACCGGCGCAGCACGTCGAGCACGAGCTCGGCCTCCTGCAGTGCGCGGCCGAGCTCGGCCGGGTCGGCGTAGAAGCTCGACAGGCCGACGATGCCGTGGCGCCCGAGACGGTCCGCGAGCGCCCGCGCACGGCGCAGGGTCTCCTCCGGGGCGTCGTCGCCGCCGACGGCCGGCAGCAGCGCATAGACCCGCGGCTGACCGGACGGCCCGGCGTCCAGGTGCTGGGCCAGCGCGCCCGGGTAGTCGCCCGAGATGCCCGCGACGAGCTGGCGCGGGCGTTCGGTCGTCAGCTCGGCGCAGAGCACGATCACCCCGCGCCCGAGGTCGCAGCCCGAGCCGGCCCGCGCGGCGCACGACCTCGCGCGGGTCGAGATCCGGCCGCGCGCGCAGCTCCTCGAGGAACGAGCCGCGCAGGTTCTCCTCGACTTCCTCGCGCGCCTCCTCGACGGCGACCTCGGTCAGGCAGGCGACGGCGGCCAGGTGCAGGAACTCGGCGGCCTCCGGGTCCGGCGGCGGCCCCGCCCCGCGCAGGAGCAGGACCGATCCGACGAGCTCGTCGCCCGCTGGAGATCGGCGCCTCGGCGACGACCTCGGCGGGCACGCGGGCCGGGCGGTCGCGAACCCGGTCGCCGACGTAGCGGCGCAGCACGCCGAGCAACCGCTCGTCGCCCGTCGGCGCCATCGCGCCGCGCCCCGAGGCGGGGGATGACGATCGCCACCGGAGCGCCCGCCGCCTCCGCCGTCAGCCCCGCGACGGTTCCCAGGCCCTCGCCGCCGAGGACGGCGTCGACCATCCGCAGGTGCACGTCGCGCAGCCGCGCGACGAGCTCCCGCCCGGCGGACGGCCGCGGGGCGGCGGGTTCACGCTTGGATCCCGCCGCCCCGGCCATCACGCCTCGTTCCGGGTCAGACCGTGGTGGCGGCTGCGTCCGGGTGGGCCTGGAGGACTTCCTCGCCGGACTCACCGGTCCGCACGCGGAAGGCCTCCTCGACCGGGAGCACGAACACCTTGCCGTCACCGACGGCGCCCGTGCGGCCGTGCTTGAGGATCGTGTCGACGATCGTCTGCACGTCCTTGTCCGCGACGACGCACTCCAGCTTGATCTTCGGCCGGAGGTAGTTCGTCAGGACCGCTCCGCGGTAGGTCTCCACGATGCCCTTCTGCCGGCCGGATCCCTTGACCTCGCTGATCGTCAGCGAGGGGAACCCGAGGTCGAGCAGCTCCATGCGGATCGGCTCGAAGGCCTCGTGCCGGATGTATGCCTCGATCTTCTTCATGCGGTGACCTCCTTGGGGGCCGGAGCGGAGACGGTCGGCGAACCGTACTGCGGCGCCGCGCCGTAGCCCACGAGCTCAGGGGCCGGGATGAACTGCTCCGGGTAGCCGTACATGCCGTGCTCGGAGATGTCGAGACCGGCATCCTCTTCCTCGGCCGTGACGCGCAGGCCGTAGGTCTTCTTGATCGACCCAGAACACCAGATAGCTCGAGCATGAAGACCGAGGCGAACACGACCACGACGCCGAGGGCCTGGACGCCCAGCTGGTGGAACGAGCCCGCTGTACACGAGGCCGGGGTCGCCGACCGCGTTGTACTCGGCCAGCGCCGGGAGCGTGAACAGACCGCACGCGAGCGTGCCCCAGACACCGCACAGGCCGTGCGCGGTGAGTGCACCGACCGGGTCGTCGAGCTTCTTGTCGATCGCGTACACGCCGAGCGGCACGATGCACGCCGGCGATCAGGCCGATCACGACGCCGGCCCACGGAGCGACGTAGCCCGAGGGCGCCGTGATCGCGACGAGCGCACCGATCATGCCGTTGCCGGCCATGCCGATGTCGATCGTCTTCGTGATCAGCGCGTTCACCGCGATCGCGCCCAGCACGCCGGCGCCCGCGGCCAGCGAGGGTCACGAGCGCGACCTCCGTGAAGCGCCCGTCGAGCGCGCCGAGGGTCGAGCCCGGGTTGAACCCGAACCAGCCGATCAGCAGGATGATCACGCCGAGGCCGAACAGCGGCATGTTGTGCCCGGGGATCGCCCGCGGCTTCCCGTCGGAGCCGTACTTCCCACGCCGCGCCCCGAGCAGCAGCAGCACGGCCAGGCCGCCGGTCGCACCGATGAGGTGGACCGCCGTCGAGCCGGCGAAGTCCTGCATGCCGAGGTTCGCCTGCAGCCAGCCGCCGCCGAAGACCCAGCCCGAGAAGATCGGGTAGATCAGGGCGGAGAACACGACGGCGTAGATGACGTAGACGCCGAACTTGATCCGCTCGAGCGTCGTGCCCCAGACGATCGCCAGCGACACGGCGCAGAAGGCGAACTGGAAGATCCACTTCGACTCGATCGTCGCGTCGGAGAGCCCCATGATCGGGAAGGCCGTCTGCGGATCGCCGTAGTCGCGCAGGAAGAACCCGTGCGTGCCGATCACGTGCCCGGGTCACCGCCGAAGGCGAACGCGAATCCGACCGCCCAGTACATGAGCGCCGCGATCGAGAAGTTGGTCAGGATCTTCGCGACCACGGTGCCGGCGTTCTTCCCGCGGGAGAAGCCGATCTCGAGGAACATGAAGCCCGCCTGCATGAACAGGACGAGCACCGCCGCGACGAGCACCCACATCGAGTTGATGCCGACGGAGTCCAGCAACTGCCCTGCCCCGGCGGCATCAAAGGTGTCGGCCATCGCTGTCGCCGGCAACAGCAGCGTGGCCCCCAGGCCCGCGCCCAATGCGCAGACCGTCAGCGAACGTCTCATGAATCCTCCTGAGTCGAGGTGTGGCCGGCAGTCTGCGGTCGGACGGGCGAAGTTCCATTGGACGGGTGTCGAAAGATCCGCCGCGCCCTTTCGCCCGCCGGTCGAGGAGCGGCGGACCAGGGGGCGAAGCGCCCGGCGAGGATCTTGGACAGCGGGATAAGGTGCGCCGGACGGCCCGCGCCTAGCCTCACCGCTGCAGAGTCGCGTCATTCCCCGCGCGCGTGTGCCGGACGGTGCCGCGCGCCACCAGAGCCCGCAGGAGGAACTCGAGACCACGATGGCCAGCAAGACCCGACAGCACAACGTCAGCGCCGCCCAGTGGAGCCGCGAACGGCGGCGCCCTCGGCGCCCCCGACCTGACCGAGCCCGGCGCCGACGATCTACGGCGAGAACGTCTTCAGCCCCGCGGTCCAGAAGGCGCGGCTGCCCGAAGGAGGTCTACAAGAAGCTCCAGGCGACGCTCGATCGCGGCGACGCGCTCGATCCCGCGCTCGCCGACGCCGTCGCCAAGGAGATGCGCGAGTGGGCGATGGAGAAGGGCGCCACGCACTACACGCACTGGTTCCAGCCGCTCACGGGCCTCGACCGCCGAGAAGCACGACTCGTTCTTCGCCCCGGTCGGCGACGGCACGGCGATCGCCGAGTTCTCCGGCAAGGAGCTGATCCAGGGCGAGCCGGACGCCTCCTCGTTCCCGACCGGCGGCATCCGGGCGACGTTCGAGGCCCGCGGCTACACCGCGTGGGACCCGACGTCCCCGGCGTTCATGCTCGAGAACCCGAACGGCGCGTTCCTGTGCATCCCGACCGCGTTCGTCTCGTGGACGGGCGAGGCGCTGGACAACAAGATCCCGCTGCTGCGCTCGATGGACGCGCTCTCGACGGTCGCGCTGCGCGCCCTGAAGCTGTTCGGCGACAAGGCCTCGGGCGCGTGTTCACGACCGTCGGCCCGGAGCAGGAGTACTTCCTGATCGACGAGCAGTACTTCTACGAGCGGCCCGACCTCTACACGACGGGCCGCACGCTGTTCGGCGCCAAGCCGCCGAAGGGCCACGAGCTCGACGAGCACTACTTCGGCTCGATCCCCGAGCGCGTGCTCGCGTGCATGCTCGAGAGCCGAGCACGAGCTGCCAGCGCCTCGGCGTGCCGGTCAAGACGCGCCACAACGAGGTCGCCCCGGCGCAGTACGAGCTGGCGCCGATCTTCGAGAACTCGAACGTCGGCTCCGACCACCAGCAGCTGACGATGCAGGTGCTGCAGAACGTCGCGCGGCGCTACGGGCTGGTCTGCCTGCTGCACGAGAAGCCGTTCGCCGGCGTCAACGGCTCGGGCAAGCACAACAACTGGTCGATGGGCACCGACACCGGGCACAACCTGCTCGAGCCCGGCGACACGCCGCACGAGAACCTGCAGTTCCTGTTCTTCTGCGCCGCCGTCATCGCGGCCGTCGACAAGCACCAGGAGCTGCTGCGCGCGACCGTCGCGAACGTCGGCCAGGACCACCGCCTCGGCGCGAACGAGGCGCCGCCGGCGATCATCTCGATCTTCCTGGGCGGGGAGCTCGAGCGGGCGTTCGACGCGGTCGCCTCCGGCAAGGCGATTCGACAGACGCCGCGGGGAACTTCCTCGGCCTCGGCACCCCGTCCTGCCGCCGCTGCCGCTGCACGGCGGCGACCGCAACCGGACCTCGCCGTTCGCCTTCACCGGCAACAAGTTCGAGTTCCGCGCGCTCGGCTCGAGCATGTCGCTCGGCATGGTCAACACGACGCTCAACACGATCGTCGCCGAGGCCGATCGACGAGATGGTCGACCAGGTCGAGAACCTGCAGGGCAAGGGCATGTCGCGCGACGAGGCCGTCCTCGAGATCGTCAAGCGCGTCTGGAAGAAGCACAAGCGCGATCGTGTTCGACGGCGACGGCTACTCCGACGCCTGGCACAAGGAGGCCGAGAAGCGCGGGCTGGCGAACCTGCGCACCACGCCGGACGCGCTGCCGTGGCTCGTCGAGAAGCAGACGATCACGGTCTTCGAGCGCTACGAGGTCCTCAGCGAGCGCGAGCTCGAGTCGCGCTTCGAGGTGGCCGTCGAGCAGTACGCGACGAAGCTCAACATCGAGGCCGAGACCGCTGCGTCGATCGCGCGCACGATGATCCTGCCCGCCGCGGTGCGCTACCTCGGCGAGCTCAAGGCGGCCGGCGTCACGACCGCCGCCGACCGAGCTCAAGGCCTCACCGACGCAGCTCCTGAAGCACATCAAGGCGCTCGAGAAGGCGAACGCCGACCACCCGGCGACCGAGGGCCTCGAGCACGCGATGTACATGCGCGACAAGGTCATCCCGGCGATGGACAAGACCCGGGCGACGGTCGCCGACGACCTCGAGAAGATCGTCGCGGACGACCTGTGGCCGCTGCCGAAGTACTCGGAGATGCTGTTCATCAAGTAGCCGCGGGCTGCGCGAGCACCATGCTGTGCACCGGCCCCGCCAGCTCGGCGGGGCCGGTGTCCTTCTGGGGGCCGGGAGGACGGATGCGCAGGTTCCGTTTCCGAAATGACGTACGCGAACGGGCGCCGCGTGCCTTGACACAACCGTGTCAAGGTTGGTCGAAATCATGCTAGCCTGCGGCGTATGCCGCGTGACTACCTCGCCGCCGTCCGCGAACGCGTCGTCGTCTTCGACGGCGGCATGGGCGCGACGCTCGAGCAGTTCGACCTCACGAGCGAGGACTACGGCGGCCTGCCGGGCAAGTGCCACGAGGCGCTCGTCCTCAACCGCCCCGACGTCATCGAGGGCGTGCACGCGCTCGATGGTCGAGGCCGGCGCCGAGGTCGTCGAGACCGACACGTTCCAGGCGAGCCGCCTGAAGCTCGAGGAGTGGGGCCTCGGCGAGCACACGCTCGAGATCAACCGCCGAGGCGGCCGAGATCGCCCGCGCGGCGGTCGGCGAGGACCGCTTCGTCGCCGGCTCGATCGGCCCGACCGGCCACCTCCCCGCCTCCGACGACCCGACGCTCGGCCAGATCCGCTTCCGCGAGCTCGTCGCGGTCTTCGAGGAGCAGGCCCGCGGCCTGCGTCGAGGGCGGCGCCGACCTGCTCATCATCGAGACCGCGCAGGACATCCTCGAGGTCAAGGCCGCGATCTTCGGCGCGCGCGAGGCGTTCGAGGACGCCGGCCGCGCAGTGCCGATCCAGTGCTCGGTCTCGCTGCTGCCGAACGGCGGCAAGATGCTGCTGGGCACCGACATCGACGCCGTGCTCACGACGCTCGAGGCGCTGAAGGTCGACGTCATCGGCCTGAACTGCTCGACCGGCCCCGAGGACATGCGCGACGCGATCCGCTTCCTCGGCGAGCACTCGCGCCGTGCCGGTCCACTGCATCCCGAACGCCGGGCTCCCGCTCCAGGGACCCGACGGCGAGACGATCTTCCCCGAGCAGCCCGAGCCGCTCGCCGCCGCCGCTCGGCGAGTTCGTCGAGCGCTACGGCGTCTCGATCGTCGGCGGCTGCTGCGGCACGACGCCCGAGCACATCGCGGCGATCGCCGAGCGCTGCAAGGGCCTGCCCGTCGCCCCGCGCCCGCAGCCGCGCGCCCCGCGCGTCTCCTCGATGATGACCGCGACCGCCGCTCGTGCAGGACCCGCGCCGACGCTCGTCGGCGAGCGCGTCAACTCGCAGGGCTCGCGCAAGGCCAAGGAGCTGCTGCTCGGCCGACGACTACGACGGCCTCGTGCAGATCGCCGAGGACCAGGTCGAGGGCGGCGCGCACGTGCTCGACCTCTGCGTCGCGCTGACCGAGCGCCAGGACGAGGACGAGCAGATGCGCGAGGTCGCCAAGCGCGTCTCGCTCTCGCAGCCCGCGCCGATCCAGGTCGACTCGACCGAGCCCGACGTCATCGCGACGGCGCTCGAGCAGATCCCCGGCCGCGCGATCGTCAACTCGATCAACCTCGAGGCCGGGCGCGACAAGCTCGACCGCGTCGTGCCGATGGCGACGGCCCACGGCGCCGCGCTGATCGCGCTGACGATCGACGAGGTCGGCATGGCCAAGACGGCCGAGCGCAAGGTCGAGATCGCACAGCGGATCACCGAGCTGTGCTGCGACGAGCACGGGCTCGACCGCGAGCTGCTGATCTTCGACGTCCTGACGTTCACGCTGACGACCGGCGACGACGAGTGGAAGCCCTCGGCCGTCGAGACGATCGACGGCATCCGCCGCATCAAGGCCGAGATCCCGGGCGTGAAGACCTCGCTCGGCGTCTCGAACGTCAGCTTCGGCGTCTCCCCCGGCGCGCGCGCCGTCCTGAACTCGGTCTTCCTGCACCACTGCGTCGAGGCCGGGCTGGACCTCGCGATGGTCAACCCGAACCACATCACGCCGTACGGCGAGATCTCCGACGAGGAGCGCGCGCTCGCCGACGACCTCGTCTTCAACCGCCGCGAGGACGCGCTCGAGCGCTTCATCGACCACTTCGAGTCCAAGGGCGCCGAGGAGGAGATCAGCGGCGCAGCCGACCCGACCGAGGGCATGGAGCCCGAGGAGGCGCTGCACTTCCACATCCTGCGGCGCAAGAAGGAGGGCGTCGAGGACTGGATCGACCGGTCGGTCGAGAAGATCGGCGCCGTCCCGACGCTCAACGAGGTGCTGCTGCCGGCGATGAAGGAGGTCGGCGACAAGTTCGGCGCCGGCGAGCTGATCCTGCCGTTCGTGCTGCAGAGCGCCGAGGTCATGAAGCGCGCCGTGGCGCGCCTGGAGAACTACCTCGACCGCATCGAGGGCTACACGAAGGGCACCGTCGTCCTCGCGACCGTGTTCGGCGACGTGCACGACATCGGCAAGTCGCTCGTCAACACGATCCTCACGAACAACGGCTACACGGTCGTCGACCTCGGCAAGCAGGTCCCGGTCGGCACGATCCTCGAGGCGGCCAAGGAGCACGACGCGACGGCGATCGGCCTGTCGGCGCTGCTCGTCTCGACCTCGAAGCAGATGCCGCTGTGCGTGCAGGAGCTGCACGCGCAGGGCCTCGAGTACCCGGTGCTGATCGGCGGCGCCGCGATCAACCGCGACTTCGGCCTGCGCGCGCTCTATCCCGCACGGCCAGGAGTCCGACGACGACCAGTACGACCCGGGCGTCTTCTACTGCAAGGACGCGTTCGAGGGTCTGGCCGTGATGGACCAGCTCGTCGACGAGCGAGACGCCGCGCGTCGCTCGTCGCGAAGATCCACGCCGACGCCGCGACCCAGCGCGCGAAGGGCCCCGAGCCCGAGGAGCTCCCCACCGACGACGACAGCGTGCGCTCGCCCGCCCGCACCGACAACCCGGTGCCCGAGCCGCCGTTCTGGGGCGTGCGCGAGATCCCGGTCGACATGGACGAGCTCTACCACCACCTCGACACGCACGTGCTGTTCAAGCTCCACTGGGGCGGCAGCGGCGTGAAGGGCGACGCGTGGCGCACGCTCGTGCGCGAGGACTTCCACCCGCGCCTGGAGCGCATGTGGGCCGAGCAGGACTACCTGCGCCCGCGCGCGCTGCTCGGCTACTTCCCGTGCTACTCGGAGGGCAACGACATCGTCGTGCTCGACCCCGAGGACCGCGAGACCGAGCTGACCCGCTTCACGTGCCCGCGCCAGCCGGGGCACGACCGCATCTGCCTGGCCGACTTCTACCGCCCGAAGGACTCCGGCGAGCTCGACGTCGTCGCGATCACCGGCGGTCACCGTCGGCGGCGCAGGTCACCGAGCTGATGGCCGCGCTCGAGGCGGACGGCGAGTACGCCGAGCAGCTGTTCGTGCACGGTCTCGGCGTGCAGACCGCCGAGGGCCTCGCCGAGTGGCTGCACGCGCGAGATCCGCGAGGACCTCGGGATCGAGCGCACGCAGGGC
Source organism: uncultured Actinomycetes bacterium (assembly GCA_963787935.1). Classification (GTDB taxonomy): domain Bacteria; phylum Actinomycetota; class Thermoleophilia; order Solirubrobacterales; family Solirubrobacteraceae; genus F1-60-MAGs163. Next base: position 507,492 of record CAWBEV010000005.1, read on the forward strand.
CGGCGCTACTCCTGGGGCTACCCGGCGGTGCCCGACCAGTCCGAGCACTCAAGGTGGAGGAGCTGCTCGACCTCGGGCAGATCGGGATGAGCATCTCCGACGGCTTCGCCCCCGAGCCCGAGCAGTCGACGCTCGCGATCGTCGCCCACCATCCCGACGCGACGTACTTCGGCATGAAGTCGGGAACGCTGCCGTCCAGACGATCGCCAGCGCGCCGATGACGTGATCGCCGGGTCCGACCGCGACCCGACGCGCCTCACCGAGCTCACCGACGAGGACCCGGACGACGTCGCCGACGCGCAGGCCGTCACGGCCGACGCGAGCTGAGCGGCGCCGCGGCGACGAGCGCGAGCTTCGCGGCGCGCGGCAGCGCCTTGATGCGCGCCTCCTCGCGGCGCGCGGCGGTGCGGTCGTCCATCGGCCACGCACCCGCGAGCGTGATCGGCCGGCGACTGCGCGTGTAGCGGCTCGCCGTGCCCGCGGCGTGTGCCGCCAGGCGCCGGTCGAGGTCGGTCGTCCAGCCGGTGTAGAGGCTGTCGTCCGAGCAGCGCAGCAGGTAGACGAACGCGTCGGCCACGACGAGAGCCTCGCGCGGCGGGCGGACGGCGCGTCGCCCGGCGGGCCGGGCTACGCCTCGACGAGCTGCTGCTCGGCGGCGCTCTCGCGCCCACCGGGAAGCGGCTGCAGGCGCACCGGCGTCGAGTGCATCGCGCGCAGGCGCACGTCGCGCCAGCTCAGCCCCTCCTTGAGGAGCGCGGGCGTGCCCATCACGACGGCCGTCGCGATCTCGACGGCCTGCAGGACGATGCCATAGCCGAGCGCATCCGCCGTTCCGACGCCGAACGCGCCGGCGAGCACCGCGACGCAGGCGGCCTGGAAGACACCGAGGTTCGACGGGGTCGCCGGCAGCACCGCGGTGGCGTTCACGGCCAGCAGGACCGCTGCCGCGGCGCCGAGCCCGGCCACGCCGTCGAGGCCGAGCGCCACGAGCAGGATGTAGCAGGCGAGCCACTGGAGCGCCCATGCGGCCAGCTGCGCGACGATCGCGAGCAGCCCCGCCCTCGGCACGCGAAAGACGCGCAGGCCGGCTCGAACCTGGAACGCGGCGTCGCGGACCGGGCGGGTGACGGCGTGCAGGCGCCCGAAGCGCTCGGTGCCGCCGTAGCGCAGCAGGACCGGCACGATGAGCACGACGAGCAGCAGCGCCATCGGGGCGATCGCGACCGCGAGCAGCGCGCCGTGGTGGTCGTCGAAGACGTGCACGGTCGAGAAGCCGATGATCCCGAGGATCATCAGCGCCAGGACGTTCAGCAGCGTCTGCGAGACGAGCGTGCCGACGACCGTCGGGGTCGTCTCCCGCGGGCGCCCGGCACGCCGCGCGACGATGATCGCACGGGCCGGCTCGCCGAGGCGGGCCGGCAGCGTCGCGGACATCAGGACGCCGATCGCGGTCCCCTGCATCGCGTCGAAGAAGCGCAGGCGGCCCGGCAGTGCCGCTCCGAGGATCGCGTTCCAGGCGACGGCGCGGAGCACCATCGAGAGGCACATGACGCCGAGCGCGGCGAGGACCCACGCCGGGCTCGAGCGCACGAGGCTCGTGACGACGCGGTCGAGGCCGATGCGGTCGAGCGCCAGCGCGGTCAGGCCGACGCCGGCGGCGGCTGCAACGCCGAGGCCGGCGCGGCGGGCGATCGTGCGCGTCAGCGCACGGCGCCGGCCGCCGGGCGGCTCGGGCTCGATGCTCGGCAGCCGCTGCGCATGGACCTTCGGCAGGCCGTCGGCAGGCATGAGCGCCAGGTTGCGGGCCAGACGGGTCGAACGGGTCGCGGGCACGGCGAGCGTGCGGCGCCGCGCGGCCACCGCGTGCTCGTAGACGCCGAGGATCTCGCCCGCGACGTGCGGCCAGGCGTAGCGCGGCGCGTGCTCGGCGGCCGCACGGGACATCGCGAGGCGGCGCTCGGGCGCCAGCGCGAGATCGCGCAGCGTCTCGGCGAGCGCCGTCGCGTCGCCGCGCGGCACGAGCAGGCCGTCGCGCTCGTCGCGCACGACGTCGCGATAGCCGGCGATGTCGCTCGCGACGACCGGCGTTCCCTGTGCGAACGCCTCGGTGAGCACCATGCCGAAGCTCTCGCCGCCGAGCGACGGCGCGCACAGCACGTCGGCCTCGCGCAGCACGCGGGACTTCTCGGCGTCCGAGACGCGGCCGAGGACCGTGACGCCGGCGGCGCCGTCGAGCAGCAGCGGCTCGACCTCGTCGTCGACCGCGCCGACGATCTGCAGTTCGACGTCCACGTGCTCGCGCAGCGCCTCGAATGCGCGCAGCAGCACCGGGAGGCCCTTGCGCTCGACGGCCTGGCCGACGAATGCGATCCGCAGGCGCCCGGCCGCGCCGGGCGCGTGGACCTGCGGCACCTCCGGCACGTGCACGCCGTTCGGGATCACCGAGTAGCGACCACCGAAGAAGCGGCGCGCCGTCCAGGCCGCCGCCTCGGAGACCGCGATCCGGCCGTGGAGACGCTGCATCCCGCGCGCCGCCCCCATCGTCACCGCGAGGTTGTGCGCGAGGACGTTCGTGCCGTAGGTGTGGAACGTGCCGACGAGCGCCGTGTCGGTGGACCGCAGCGCGTCCCAGCTCAGCAGCGGGACGACCGGCTCATGGACGTGCACGACGTCGAAGCCGCCCTCGGCGATCGCGCGGCGCAGCGTCTGCACGGACGACGGGAACGGCGTGACGTTCGAGACCGCGCCGTTGGCCGGGACGCCGATCGTCCGGCCCAGCGAGACGAGGTAGTCCGGCAGCTCACGGGTCTGCGGCGCCGCGCCGCGGTGGAGCCGGGCGCTGCGATCGTCGGGCGGATCGAAGGGCGCGAGCACCCGGACGTCATGGCCGTCGGCGAGAAACCGGTCGGCCAGCGCCTCGATGTGCCGTGTCACGCCCCCGGGATACGTCCAGGAATAGGGGGAGACCAGGGCGATGCGCATCGCTCGAAGGATCCTAGCGGGCCGTGGGGGCGGGATCGCGGGGAGCGCCGGCGCCGCCGCCCTCCACGGGCGCAACGTGCGCAATTGCCTGCGCGGCGGCACCCGGCGCCGCGGGCGCCGTCGCGGCGCCGCGCAGGTAGACGACGGTGCAGGCCGCCAGGAACGTCGCGAACAGCAGCAGCACCGGCCCGGAGTCGTTGAATACCGCGCCGCCGACGCCGACGGCGAGCACGCCGCCGAGCGCGGCACGGTAGCCGGCGTCCCCGCCGACGCTCGCGAGGGCGCTGCGCCGCTCCTTGAACCCGAGGGCGATCGCGAGGACCGCGATGAGCGTCGCGGCCGGCATGAAGCCGCGGATGAGCGCCCGCCCCGCGAGTTCGTAGCGGCGGCTGACGATGTCCCACAGGGCGCCGGAGCCGTCGGCGCGCAGGACCGTGCGCGTGAAGTGCGAGTCGCCACCGGTCGTCAGGTCGATCGCGGCGAGCAGGACGAGCGCCGCGAGCGGCGCCCCGACGACGACGACGAGCGCCCGCTTCGTCACCCCGCCGGGGAGCATCAGCGCCGCGGCCGTGGCGGCGCCGGCGCCGAGCGTCATCACGCCGCCGACGTCCGCGCCCAGGCGGCCCGCGCCCATCGCGATTCCGAGCACGAGCCCGCAGCAGGCGAAGACCGCGACCCCGGCGCGCGAGCGCCCGCGACCGAACAGCAGTGCGCCGATCCCGATCAGCAGCAGCGCCGAGAGGCCCGCCTCGAGCTCGTTCCCGATCCCGTAGAAGCGCGAGCCGAACAGCGGGTTCGGCCCGAGCACCGAGCGGATGATCAGCGGCGAGCCGAGCACGAGGTCCACGATGTATGCGACGACCCCCACGAGCGCGGGGACGGCGGGGCCGCGCGGGAACGGCACGAGCCGGTCGGTGATCGTCGCGGCGACGAGCGAGATCAGCGAGATGAGCAGCAGCTCGAGCGTGCGCGACGGGCGCAGCGCGGCGGTCAGCAGCACCGCCGCGGGAACCCACAGCACGGCCAGCCCGCCGACGCGCATCGCCCAGCGCAGGCCGCGCCGGTCGGCGATGAGCGATGCCGTGAGCAGGAGGATGAGCCACGCGCCGAGCAGGGTCCACAGCGCGGGCAGGCGCCGCGGGAAGACGACGCGCAGCCGATCGGCGAGCGACTCCAGCGCGCCCGCGTCACGGCCGGGGACGACGGTCATCGGCTGGCCCTTGACGGTCGACGGCACCGGCAGCCCGAGGTGGTCGAGCACGGTCGGGAGCACGTCGATGCCCGCGATCACGCCATCGAGATGGGTCGTCTCCGAGGTCAGCTGCCCGGGAGCTCCCGGGAGCCCGGCGATGCCCGTCGGGAGCAGCTGGGCGCCCTTCTGGTCGGGCGGGGTCTGCATGACGATCAGGAGCTCGTTCGCCGCGCGGGCGTCGAGCAGCCGGTCCAGCGCGAGGTCGCCGGCGATCCCGGTCGGCAGCCCGACGACGACGAGCTGATGGTCCGGCAGGAGTCGCCGCGCACGCGCGGCGACATCGTCGGCCGGGCCGATGGACACCGTGCCGATCCGCCCCGCGCGGTTCGCCGCCGCGATCGCCTCGCGCTGCGCGCGGCCCCGCACCCCGGCGTACGCGGCGCCGCCCGGGACGGAGGCGCCGAGCAGGCCCGGCTCGACCTCCGCCGGCGCCGAGTCGGCGCGCAGGATCTCGTCGAGCCAGCCCTGGAAGAGCGCGCCGCGGCCCTGGGCCACGAACGTCAGGTTCGGCGGACGCTTCGGATCGTAGGTCGAGAGCGAGACGCGCGTCCCCTGCGAGATGTCGAGCAGCGCCTGGGTCGGGTCGTACTGCCCCTGGGCCGCGCTGCTGAGCCCGAGCGACAGCTGCGGCCGCGCGTCGAGGCGGTCGAGGATCGGCCGGAACGCCAGCGGCGGCTCGACCTGATCGTCCGCGGGCGGCACGTCCGGCAGCGGGAAGAAGGCGACGACGACCCGCGGCGTCCCGGGCTCCGGGCTCTGCGCGTGGGCCGCCGGCGTTCCCCGGGCGCCGAGGAACGCGGCGAGGAGGAGGACGAGCACCGCTCCCACGGCGAGCGCGAGCAGGCGCGCAGCGGGGGCAGGCCGGGCGTGCATCGCGTCTATTGTGCCTCCTCGCGGGGCGTCACATGCACGCGGCGTCCCGTCCCGCCGACCATGCCGCCCCGCACGCCCGCCCTCCGATCCCGCGCCGGCGCCTGATGGCGCGCGCGGGCGCCGGCGCCCAGCCGGTCGGATTCGATCCGTCCGCTGCGCTGGCACACCTGCGTGCCGCCGACCACGTGCTCGGAGGGCTCATCGACCGCGGCGACGGGCCCGTGTTCGACCGCGACCCCACGCGCGACCATGCCGACCACTATGCGGCGCTCGTGCGGGCGATCGTCGGGCAGCAGCTCTCGACGACCGTCGCGCGGGTGATCTACGGGCGCCTCACCGAGCGCTTCGGCGGGCGCCCGCCAGCGCCCGAGGAGATCCTCGCGGACGACCCGGAGGCGCTGAAGACCGCCGTCGGGCTCTCACGCGCGAAGGTGACCTACCTGCGGTCGCTCGCCGAGCACGTCGTCAGCGGCGCGCTCGACCTCGAGCACATCTCCACGCTGCCCGACGAGGAGCTCCTGCGCGAGCTGACCGCGGTCAAGGGCATCGGCGACTGGTCGGCCCACATGTTCCTGCTGTTCCAGCTCGAGCGTCCCGACGTGCTCGCCGTCGGCGACCTCGGCATCCGCCGCGCGGTCGAGCAGGCCTACGGGCTCCGGGAGCTGCCCTCGCCGGCGGAGCTCACCGAGCTCGCCGAGCCGTGGCGGCCCTACCGGTCGGTCGCCTGCCGCGTGCTCTGGCGATCGCTCGACAACGAGCCCGCGTAGCGCGGACCTCAGAGCGCCGAGACGGCTTCGTCCTCGTCCTTCACACGGAAGGAGGAGCCGCAGCCGCAGGCGGCGACGACGTTCGGGTTCACGACCTGGAACCCGGCGCCGGTGAGCGAGTCGACGTAGTCGATCTGCGAGCCGTCGACGTACGAGAGGCTCTGGGGGTCCACGAGCAGCTTCAGGCCGTGGTCGTCGAAGACGACATCGCCGTCGCGCTCCTCGTCGAACGCGAGCTGGTACTGAAAGCCCGAGCAGCCTCCGCCCTTGACGCCGACGCGCAGTCCGGCGACTTCGGCGTCCGCGCCCTGAGCCGTCAGGTACTCGCGCACCTTGTCGGCACCGAGATCGGTGAAGGTGACGCCCTTGGCCTTGAAGGTGATTTCGATGCTCATGCTTCACGAAGTATAGCGACCGCTACCCTGTCTTCCGATGCCCAGCGCCGACGAGCTCAAAGCGCGGATCGAGTCCGGGATCCCCGGCGCGTCCGCCGAGGTCCGGACCGCCGACGAGGTCCATTTCGAGGCCCGGATCGTCGCCGACGCGTTCGCCGGCAGGAGCCGGATCGAGCAGCACCGGATGGTCTACGAGCTGTTCGGCGAAGGCGAGCTGGGCGGCCCGATCCACGCACTGTCACTCAAGACGGAGACCCCATGAGCGAGCAGACCGAGAACCCCCTGCGCGAGGCGATCGCCGAGGCCATCACCGAGCACGACGTGCTCCTGTTCATGAAGGGCACGCCTGAGGCGCCGGCCTGCGGCTTCTCGGCCCGCACCGTGGCCGCGCTGCAGTCCACCGGCACCGAGTTCGCCGCGGTGGACGTGCTGCCCGACCCGCGCATCCGCCAGGAGCTCTCGTCGTTGTCGAACTGGCCGACGATCCCGCAGCTGTTCGTCCGCGGCGAGCTCGTGGGCGGCTGCGACATCGTCACGGAGATGTACGAGACCGGCGAGCTCGCCGCGGTCCTGGGCGTGACGCCCCCGGCCGACGCGCCCGCCCAGGCCCCGGCGGCCGAGACGCCGCAGGGGCCGCCGCTCCAGATCGAGAACAACCTGAACTAGGCGAACCGGTCGCGGTCCGCCTCAGCGGATCACGATCGGCAGCCGGGCGCGGCCGTCGACGCGCAGGTTCGCGTCGCGGAACACGCGCCGCCCGCGCTGCGCCACGCCCTCGGCACCGTCCGGGAGGTTCTGCGGGGCGTTGGCCCCGGGCGGCACGAAGCGCGCCCGCACGCCGTCGTAGCGGTGCAGGCTGCGAAGCGCGTCGGCGAGCTCGCCGAGGCTCTTCGGACCCGGCTGCTCCTGGCCCGAGGGCTCGAAGAGACTCGTCAGGTCGATCGCCGCGCCGTCGTCCTCGCTGCCGACGGCGACGTCCGCGGCCGTGCCGCGCAGCAGGAGGTCGCGCGTTCCGCGCGGCATGCCGCGCGGAACGCGCACGCGGATCGTCTTCGCGAGGCGCGCCCCGCCGGGCCGCAGCAGCGTGGCGATCACGCGGATCGTCCGGCCGCGACGTGCCGTTCGCGGCCCGCTGAGGTCCTCGAGCGTTGCGATCTGCATGCCGCGCCGCACGCGCACGCCGATGTCCACGCCCGTCACCGTGAGCGGGCCCGCGTCGTAGAGATCGACGAGCCCGCTCGCGGCGGCCGCGTCGGCGACGACCGGCCCGGCGACGAGGCCGTCGAACCCGGCGCTGCCGCCCGAGACGTACGTGTTGCAGAAGCCGAGCGGCTTCGGCCGGCCGCGCACCGAGATGCGCACGCACATGTTCGCGCTCTGGCGCGAGGGTGTGCCGCCGAACGCGCCGTACATCGCCTGCGCGAGCGCACCCGGCAGAACCGTCGTCAGCGCCGAGCTGCCCGACGGGTAGCCGAGCGCGCGCTCGTCGGCGACCCGCGCGTGGAGCGCATCCGTGCGGCCCGTGTCCGTGTCGAGTGCCGTGACGCTCAGCGGGTAGCTGACCGGGCCCGCGCCGAGTCGGCCGGCCACCGCGCTGACGCCGTCCTGGGTCAGCGTGCCGACCGGATCCAGCGGCGTGGCGAGCTTGTACGTGCTGACCTCCTGCGTGGCGGCCGGGTTGTTCACGACCGCGAAGACGTACGCGGGCGTCAGGAACAGGCCGCGCCGGCCCGCGCCGTCGAACGGGTGGCCGAAGCCCCAGACCGCGTCGCCGTCCACGTAGGCGACCGTGCCGATCGCGCCGGCGTCGAGGTCGCCGCTGACGAGCGCCGCGGCCATCGCCGAGCCGGGGCGCAGCGCCGGCGCGGTCGCGGCTGGGCCTGCGGCGGGCGCGAGGAACACCTCGCGCCCCGCACGGCGCGCGGCGCGCTGGAGCACCGCGCCGATCCCGGGCGCCAGGCCGGACAGGCTGAGCGGCTCGGCGATCGGGAGCGCGGCGCGCAGCACCGCAGCGGCACGCGCGCTCGCCTTCGCCTGCGGCGGATCGACCGGCTCGCCGATCACCGCCTGGATCGGGGTCGCGAGCACCGTCTTGCCGGCGTAGGAGCCGATCGTCTCGGAGATCGCCCCGATGATCCGCGGCGTCCCGTCGGCCCCGACGCAGGTGATGGGCGAGCCCGAGAAGCCGGGGCCGACGCCTGTGGCATCGACGGCCGCGCCCGAGACCGTCACGAGGATCCGCGCGTCGCGCGGATCGCCCCCGCCGGGAAGCACGTCGTCGACGTGCACGTCGAACGTCGCGATCGCCGTGCCCTGGACGACGGAGGCACCGGTGCAGGCCATCCCGGCGTGCACCTGATCGAGCGGGAGGATCGGGTCGCCGGCGGCGAGCGCCGGCGCCGCGGGCGCACCGGCGAGCGCACAGGCGGCGAGGGCGACCGGGCGGCGGAGCATGCGGCCGGACGGTAGAGGATCACCCGGTCCACCGCGGCCCCGAGGATCGCGGGTCGGCGAGCCCGCGCGCGTGGCATAGCATCGCCGCATGCCGGCGACCACCGCGACCGCGATCGCGCTCCGCTGGGACGGGCGGCGCCTGCACGTGCTCGACCAGACGGCGCTGCCCCACGAGGAGCTCTGGCTCGCGCTCGAGGGCGCCGCGGACACCGCGACGGCGATCCGGCTCCTGCAGGTGCGCGGCGCGCCGCTGATCGGGATCGCCGCCGCCTACGGCCTCGCGATGGAGCTCGCGGCGCTGCCCGGGCTCGGCACGCTCGAACGTGCGTGGGAAGAGCTGCGCGGAGCGCGCCCGACGGCCGTGAACCTCGCGCACGCCGTCGACCGCGTGCGCGCCGCCGCCCTCGATGCGGGCCCGGCGCAGATGGCGGCTGCGGCGCGCGGCGCCGCCCAGGCGCTGCATGCCGAGGAGGACGCCGCGAGCGCCGCGATCGCCACCGCGGGCGCCGACCGCCTGACGGGCGCGCGGCGGCTCATGACGATCTGCAACACCGGCGCGCTCGCGGCCGGGGGGCGCGGCTCGGCGCTGGCGATCGCCTTCGAGCTGCATGCCCGCAACGGCGTCGAGGTACTCGCCTGCGAGACCCGCCCGCTGCTGCAGGGTGCGCGCCTGACCGTCTGGGAGCTCGCGCGCGCCGGGGTGCCGCACGCGCTCTGCGTCGACGGCGCGGCGCCCTCGCTGCTCCGGGAGGGCGCCGCGGACGCGGTGGTGGTCGGCTGCGACCGTGTGGCGGCCAACGGCGACGTCGCGAACAAGGTCGGCACCTATGGGCTGGCGCTCGCCGCGCGAGCGGCCGGGGTGCCGTTCATCGTCGCGGGGCCCAGCTCGACGATCGATCCGCAGGTGGCGAGCGGTGCCGACATCGCGATCGAGGAGCGCGGCGCGGACGAGGTCCGCACCGTGGACGGCGCGCTCCTGACACTGGCGGACACCCCGGTCCGGAACCCGGCATTCGACGTGACCCCGGCGAATCTCGTCACCGCACTCGTCACCGAGCGCGGAATCGCCGAACCGCCATCCCCCGCGACGATCGCCGGGCTCGCCTGATGCGCGCCGCGGTGTCGATCAGCCCGGACGAGGTCCGGATCGAGGAGCGCGCGGACCCGGTCGCCGGGCCCGGCGAGGTCGTGTGCCGGCTGCTCGCCTGCGGGGTCTGCGGCTCGGACGTCATGGCGCCGTGGGTCGCGCGCAAGGTGCCGGTCGTCCTCGGCCACGAGCTGTGCGCCGAGGTGGCCGCGGTCGGCGACGGCGTCGTGACGTGCGCGCCCGGCGACCGCGTCGTCGTCCATCACCACACCCCGTGCGGCGAATGCCGGCGCTGCCGGCGCGGTCACGAGACCCTCTGCGAGGCGTTCCGGTCCTCGGCGCTCGACCCCGGCGGGTTCGCGGACCTCGTGCGGGTGCCGGCCGATCTCGCCGACGAACTGCTCGTCATCGGAGACCTCGACGCCGAGCGCGCGACGTTCGTCGAGCCGCTCGCCTGCGTCCTGCGTGCGTTCACGCGCGCCGGCCTGCGCGCCGGCGACGGGCTGCTCGTCGTCGGCGCGGGAACCAGCGGACTGCTCGCCGTCGCGGCGGCGCACGCGCTCGCGGTGGACGCCGTCTGGGTGCGCGAACCCCGGCCCGAGCGTCTCGAGCGCGCGCTCGCACTCGGTGCCGAGCGCCACGGCAACGAACTCGTCGACGTCGCGCTCGTCTGCACCCCGGCCGCGGCGGCGATCGCGGACGCGTTCGCCGCCGTCGCGCCGGGCGGGACGCTCGGCCTCTACGCCCCGCCCTACCCGGGCCGGGCACTCGACCTCGACGGCTTCGCCCTCTACACCGGCGAGGTCGACGTGCACGCCTCCTACTCGGCGGGCCCTGCGGACATGCGCGCCGCCTTCGACCTGATCGCCTCCGGGCGCGTCGACCCCGCCCCGCTCGTCACGCACCGCCTGCCGCTCGCTCGGACGGCCGACGCGCTCGAGCTGGCACGCAGCGGAGCGGCGGTCAAGGCGCTCGTGGTGCCGTGATGCGGGCGGCGATGCTCCACGCGCCCGGTGACCTGCGCGTCGAGGAGGTCCCGGAGCCCGAAGGCGAGGTCCTCGTCCGCGTCACCGCGGCGACGACCTGCGGCACCGATCGCAAGATGCTGCTCCACGGCCATCCCGCGCTCGGCCCGTACCCCTGCCGGTTCGGCCACGAGACCGCCGGCGCGCGCTGTGACACGGGGGCGCGCGTGCTCGTCTCGGACTCGGTCGCGTGCGGTGTCTGCGCGCCCTGCCGTGCCGGGCGCACCGCGATCTGCCGGGCTCCCGTCTGGGTGCTCGGCGGATTCGCCGAGCGGATCGCGGCGCCGCGCGCCGCGCTGCACGCGATTCCCGACGGTCTCGACGATGCGGGCGCGGCGATGGCCGAGCCGCTGGCCGCGGCCGTCCACGCGGTCGGTCGCGGGAGCCGTGGGCAGCGCGTCGCGGTGCTCGGCGGCGGCTCGATCGGCCTGATGCTCGCGCGGCTGCTCGTGCTCGACGGGCGCGACGTCACACTCTGCGACCGCCACGCCGAGCGCCGCGCGCAGGCCGCCGGGCTCGGCGCGAGCGGCGCGGCGGACCTGGAACCGAGGTCGTACGAGCTCGTCTTCGAGGCGGTCGGCAGGCCGGATGCCTGGCGCGCGGCGATCGACGCCGCCGCAGCGGGCGGGACCGTCGTGTTCGTCGGCGGCTGCCCGGCGGGCAGCGAGGTCGCGCTCCCGGCCGGCGCACTGCACTACGACGAGCTCGAGCTGCGCGGGGCCTTCCATCACACGCCCGCCGAGGTCGACCGCGCGCTCACGCTGCTCGCGGCCGGTGCGCTCGACTGGCGGGCGCTCGCGGGGCCGGTCGTCGGGCTCGACGGCCTGCGCGCGGCGCTCCTGGCCGCGCCCGGCGGCCCGGCCCGCAAGGTCGTCGTGCGGCCACGACACTAGGAACGCCCCCCACCCGCGAGGGGTGAGGGGCGTCGCCCCGGTCATGGATCACCACTGAACTGAAACGTCCCAGGACTTGTGTCGTTAGGTGCCTGGGTGGCGTCGACACTCCCGGCCATCGGGGCAGGTCCGCCGGCCGGAGCCGGCGCGGAACCCGAATCGCGGACCCGAGGGCCCGCACGGCCGAGTGGGCGATCCGCCGGACGACCAGCGTACCGCGGCGGGAGCGCGCGTCTAGGACGCGGTCGCGGTCTCGCGGCCGGCCCGCCAGCGCAGATGCTCGACGATGCGATGCGAGTCGCAGATCGCCTCGCCGTCGAGGACGAGCAGCGGCACGACGCGCTGCCCGCTCAGCGCCTCGACCTCGTCGCGGTCGCGGCGTCGCCACGGCACGCGCACCGCATCGGCGTCGATGCCCTGCCGACGCAGCTCGCGCGCGACCCGCCCGCATGGGCACAGGCGATCGGTCGGCGTGCGGCAGCGGTAGAGCGTCGCCATCAGCCCGGGGTGATGGCGGAGACGAGCCCGGTCGCCTGGCGCACGCCGAAGCCGGCGAGCCGCAGACCGAGCGGCTGCTGGGTGCCGGGCGGGACGAGCAGGTCCGGCTCACGCGAGCGGTACCACTCGATCGTGGCGACGAGCGTGTCCTCGTGGTGCGAGGGGGCCCAGCCGAGCTCGCGCTTGGCCTTCGTCGAACGGTAGGCCCACCAGAGCGAGGCGGCCTTGATCTCGCCGACCGTCGTCACGGGCGTGCCCGGCAGCGCCTCGGCGGCGTGGGCGAGCTGGATCGCCACCGGGAGCGGGAGCTTCACCGCAGGCGGCGCCACGCCCGAGAGCCGCCCGAGGTCGGCGAACAGGCGGTCGAGCGTGAAGTTCCGGTTGCCGAGGATGTAGCGCTCGCCGATCCGGCCATGCTCGTCGGCCAGCAGGTGGCCGCGTGCGACGTCCTCGGCGTCCACGATGTTCAGCGCGCCGTCGACGTACGCGGGGATCTGGCGGCGCAGGAACCGGCGGACGAGCTCGGTCGACGAGCGGTGCAGGTCGCCCTTGCCCATCACGTGCGCCGGGTTGACGATCACGAGCGGCAGGCCGTGCGCGGCGATGCGCAGCGCCTCGTTCTCCGCCTCGTGCTTGCTGTTGACGTACGGGAGGCCGAAGCGCCCGGCGCGGAAGACCTGCGTCTCGTCGGCGGTCGCCCCGCGCTTGGCGGGCCCGATCGCGGCGACCGAGGAGGTGAGCACCGCCCGCTCGACACCGGCGCGCAGCGCCTCCTCGAGCACGATCCGGGTGCCGTCGACGTTCAGGCGGAAGAGCGTGTCCGCCGCCGCGCGCAGCGAGGTCAGCCCGGCGACGTGGAAGACGCGCGTGACCCCGCGCAGCGCCCGCCGGACCGACTGGCGATCGAGGATGTCGGCGCGCACCGTCTCGACATCCAGGCCGTCGAGCAGCTCCATGACGGACCCGACGCGCCGCGTCACGCGCACGCGGTCGCCGCGCTCGACGAGCAGGCGCGTGACGTGCGAGCCGACCAGGCCGGTCGCGCCGGTGACGAGCGTGAGGCTCATGGCGACAGAGCCTAGATGGTTGATCCGCGAGGGCCTCACGCGGCCTGCGGGCGCTGCACTAGGCTCAAGCACCATGTCCGTCGCCGTCGTCACCGACTCCACGCACTACCTCCCCAGCGATCTCGTGCACGAGGCGGGTCTGCACGAGGTGAGCCTCTACGTGAACCAGGGCGGCCGGCTCGATCGCGAGGCGGACCTGCCGAACTTCGACGCGTTCTACGCGGGGCTGCGCAGCTCCAGCGAGACGCCCACGACATCGCAACCCTCGATCGGCGACTTCATCGAGGTGTACCGCCCGCTCGTCGAGGCCGGGCACGACATCGTCTCCGTGCACCTCGGCGCCGGGATCTCGGGCACGTGCGAATCCGCCCGCCAGGCCGCGGCCGAGCTCGCCGCCGACGGCGCGCAGCGGCGCATCGAGATCGTCAACTCGCGCAGCTGCGCGGGCGGCCTGGGCGCCATCGTCCTGGCCACCGCCGCCGCCGCGAACGCCGGGCAGGACGTCGAGCAGGTGACCGCGCGCGCGAACGCCGCGACCGACGACACGAAGATCTGGTTCGCGCTCGACACGCTCGAGTACCTGCGCCGCGGAGGCCGCATCGGCACCGCGCAGGCGTGGGTCGGCGGCGCGCTGAAGATCAAGCCGATCCTCACCTTCGACGACGGGGTCACGCCCGTCGAGCGCGTGCGCACCGACAAGCGCGCCTTCGAGCGCATGGTCGAGTACCTCGCCGACCGCCACGCCGATGGCGCTGACGCCTGGCTCGTCCAGCACATCCGCGCGCCCGAGCAGGCCGAGCGCGTGATCGAGCGCGGCCGCGAGATCTTCGGCACCGACCCGATGTTCTGCTCGGAGATCGGCCCCGTGATCGGGACCTACGCGGGACCGGGACTCATCGGGGTCGGCGGCCTGCACCCTGAGCTGTTGCGGCCGTAACGGCCGCTCGCTCAGCGGCGGCGGCCGAAGATCGCGGCGATCCCGCCGCCGAGGACGAAGCCGGCGACGACCGCGCCGACGATGACCTGCGGGCGATGCTTGTTGATCTGCGCGCGCCAGTCGGCGACCGCGACGACCTCGCCGCGCAGCTCCGTCAGCGACGTGGCGAGCGCGGCCTGGTTGGCGGCGATCGAGGCGCGGATCTCCTCGGGGGTGCGCGGCGGTGTGCTCACTGGCGCTGGTCCTCCGGCTTGGTGACGACGGTGCGCACCTGCTCCTTCATCAGCTCCGTCTCCCCGGCGATCGTCGCCTGGGTCTCACGGGCGGCGGCGAGCGCCTGATCGGGCACCGGCGTCTTCGCCTTCTGGAGCGCCCTGAAGGCGACGTACCCGGCGATCGCGCCGAGGATGATCAGGATCAGCGCGACGAGGAAGAAGCCCCAGAAGAACTGGTCGTTCGGGAACAACAGGTACCACGCCATCCAGCTGAGGCCGTGGATGATGAGGATCAGGGCGCCGAGCATGAAGCCGCCCGCGGCGACCGCGACCGCGGTGCCGCGCCCGAAGACGGCCGCCTTCTGCTGGACCTCGAGCTTCGCGAGGTCGACCTGGTCCTTCACGAGCGCCTGCGTGCTCGTCGTGACGCGCTGGAGCGCCTGGGCCATCGCGGTCTCGTTCGTCGGCGGGCTCGGCGGCCCCGTCGGTGTCGGCGTCGTGGGCGGAAGCGGCGTGCTCATCGCAGCTCAGCCCCCTCGGACGCGGCCGAGAAGCCGCGCGAGGACGAACCCGCTCACGGCCGCGGCGCCCACGAGGATCTCGGGGCGCGTCTCGAGGATCGAGCGCCCCGGCTCGGCGGCGGGCGGCGGGAGCGGCGGCGGGGCCGCCGGCTGCGGCGTCGCGGGCTGCGGCTCGGGCGTGCCGGCCGGTTCGGTGGTCATGCGTCCATCCCCGGGGGGTCTTCCCCGAACACGCGCCGCCAGACGATCATCGACAGCCGGATCGCGGCGATACTCGCGAGGGCCTCGATCCCCGCGACGAATCCCATCCACATGAGGCGCTTGACGAGCTCGTTCTCCATCGGACCGGACCCTATCTCAGCGGGCCGCGCGACTGCTGTCCAGCCCGCCGCAGATCGTCTCGACCACGAACTCCTTGGCCTGGTCGAAGTCCTCGGGCGCGCCCGGCAGCAGATCGAAGATCCATCCGGTGAGCACCTGCTCGATCGCACCGTAGAAGGCCATCGCGGCGAACGCCGGCGTCACGGTGTCCTGGAACTCGCCGGACCGCTGGCCCTTCTCGACGATCACGGCGATCAGGTCGTACGCCTCGCGGATCTTCGCCAGGTGCGAGCGACCGAACGAGTTCGCCGCGCGCGTGACCTCGACGATGATGACCTTCATGAGGTCGGGGTCGTGGCGGTAGGAGTCCACGATGAACGAGGCGATCGCGTAGAGCTTCTCGCGCGCGGCCGGGCCGTCGTCGGCATCGACCTCGCGGATCGCGTCGAGCAGCACGTCCCAGCGCTCGAGGA
Organism: uncultured Actinomycetes bacterium; assembly: GCA_963787935.1. Lineage (GTDB taxonomy): Bacteria > Actinomycetota > Thermoleophilia > Solirubrobacterales > Solirubrobacteraceae > F1-60-MAGs163. The sequence continues at coordinate 523,252 of CAWBEV010000005.1, forward strand.
ACAGCGTGTCGAGCACCTCGTCCTTCGAGCGGAAGTAGTGGTAGACGAGGCCGTAGGCGACCCCGGCCTCGTCTGCGATGTCCGAGACCCGGCACGTGTGGAACCCCTGGCGCGCGAACACCCGCACGGCCGCGTCGAGGATCAGCCGGCGCTTCTCGGCCGCCTGCTGGGGATTGCGCGTCGCCATCAGCGGACCACCTCCGGACGGGGCGCGCGATAGGCGGCCGGCCGGCGCCCCGCGAGCGCGGGCAGGCGACGACGGATGTCGTCCTGGCGAGCGAGTTCGAGGTCGGCGCTGATCACGGCCGGGGCATCCGGGGCCTGCGCGAGCACGAGACCCCACGGGTCCACGATCATCGACCGCCCGCCGGACCGAAGGCCCGGTGCGTGCTCGCCGATCTGGTTGGCCGCGACGACGAAGCACTGGTTCTCGATCGCGCGGGCGCGCAGCAGGACCTCCCAGTGGTCGAGCGTCGTCGGCAGCGTGAACGCGGCCGGCACGAGCAGCACGCGGGCCCCGGCGACCGCGAGCTCGCGGTAGAGCTCGGGGAAGCGCAGGTCGTAACAGATGCTCATCCCGGCGACCGTCCCGTCGGCGAGCGTCGTGAGCACCGGCTCGTCGCCCGGCGCCTCGTGCTCGGACTCGCGGTAGACGGTGCCGCCCACCTCGACGTCGAACAGGTGGATCTTGCGGTACTGCGCGCGCACCTCGCCGTCGGGGCCGACGTGGACGGACGTGTTGCGCAGCTTGTCCTCACCGGGCACGACCTCGGCGATCGAGCCGGCGACGAGGTCGATCCCGAGCTCGTGCGCCGTCGCGCGCGCCCACGCGATCGCGGGACCGTCGAGCGACTGGGCGCCCGCGCGCAGCGCCGCGCCCGGGCCGAGCACGCTCCACTTCTCGGGCAGCAGGACGAGCGTCGCGCCGTCGGCGGCCGCGGCGCGGACGAGCCGATCGGCGGCCGCGAGGTTCGCGTCCGTGTCCGGGGTGGCGGTGAGCTGTACGGCCGCGGCGCGCAAGGGGAGAGATCCTCCGTCGTTGACTGGTCAGTCAATGACCTGGCGAACGATAGCCCTCGCGCACCGCTCGGGTCGGCCCTAGGCTGTGGCGCACTCGATCGGGGGACGTTCGTTGCGCAATCGCCTCATCCTCGCCGCACTGCTCGGCGGCGTGCTCATCGCCAAGCTCACGGCACCGCGATGAGCACCCCGGCCGGACTGCCGGTCCGCGGCGACGGCCGCGCGCGGCCAGCGGGCCTGCCGCTGCCGCCCGCGCACATGCCGCTCGTGCGCGGCGGGCGCCCGCTGAAGCGCTGGCGCTACGTCGGCGTCTACGGGCCGGACGTGATGCTCTGCGCGGCGACCGTCCGGATCGGGCCGGTCCCGCAGGCCTTCTGGGCCGTGCTGGACCGCGCGAGCGGGCGCCTGCGCGACCGCACGGCGTTCACGCCCGGGCTCGTCGCCGTCGGCGACGGGCGCCTGACGATCACGGGGCGCGAGATCAGCGCGGACCTCGCGCTCACGCCGGCGGGGACGCCGATGGAGGTCGTCAGCCCCCATGGTGCCTCGTACATCTGGACGCGCAAGGACCCGGTCCGGGCGACCGGCCGCCTCACGCTCGACGGCCGCGCCCACGAGATCGACGCCGCCGGCCTCATCGACGCCTCCGCCGGATATCACGCGCGCGAGACCGCCTGGCGCTGGTCGGCGGGCGTCGGCACCGCGAGCGACGGCCGCGCCATCGCCTGGAACCTCGTCACCGGCGTGCACGACGCGCCGCAGGCGAGCGAGCGCACCGTCTGGGCCGACGGGTCCGCGCGCGAGGTCGGGCCGGTGGCGTTCGTCGGGGATCTCGAAGGGGTCGCCTTCGCCGAGGAGGGAGCGGCGCTCGCGTTCACCGCCGAGGCCGAACGCGCCCGCAGCGACGACCTGAAGCTGTTCGCCAGCGACTACCGCCAGCCGTTCGGCCGGTTCTCGGGGTCACTGCCCGGCGGAATCGAGCTCGCGGAGGGCTACGGCGTCATGGAATGGCACGAGGTGCGCTGGTAGCGCGCGTCAGGAGAGCGAGATCGTCCCGTCCTCACGCAGCGTCCAGCCGGGGTTGTGCGCGATCTCCCAGGGATGCCCGTCGGGATCCACGAAGACGCCGGAATACCCGCCGTAGAACGTCTGGCCGCCCTCACGGGTGATCTGCGCGCCGGCGGCCCGCGCCTCGCCGAGGACGGCGTCGACCTCGGCCGGCGAGCCGACGTTGTACGCGAGCGCGACGCCGCCCCAGCCACCGGGATCCTCGACACCGCTGTCGGCGGCCAGCCGGCCGCGTCCCCAGAGCCCGACGACCATGCCGCCGGCCTGGAAGAAGGTCACGTCCGCGCCCGGGATCGGATTGTGGGTCCAGCCGAGCGACTCGTAGAACGCGGTCGCCCGCGCCAGGTCGTCGACGCCCAGGGTGATGAGACTGACCCGCTGTTCCACGGCTACTCCTCCAGCCACGCGATGACGGCCAGCACCCGGCGGTGGTCATCGCCGCTGGGCGGCAGGCCGAGCTTCCCGAAGATGTTCGAGACGTGCTTCTCGACGGCACCGTCGGTCACCACCAGCTCGCGCGCGATGCCGGCGTTCGAGCGGCCCTCGGCCATCAGCGCGAGCACGTCGCGCTCCCGGGGCGTGAGCTCCTCCAGACGCGCCGGTCCGCGCCCGGCGACGAGCTGCGCGACGACCTCCGGATCCATCGCGGTCCCGCCGCCCGCCACGCGCCGCACCGCCTCGATGAACTCGTCGACGTTCGCGACGCGGTCCTTCAGCAGGTAGCCCACTCCGCCGCTGCCGTCGGCCAGCAGCTCCTTCGCGAACACGCGCTCGACGTACTGGGAGAGCACGAGGACGGGAAGGCCCGGCCGCCGGCTGCGCGCCTCGAGAGCCGCCCGGATGCCCTCGTCGCGGAACGTCGGCGGCAGCCTGACGTCCACGACGCAGACATCGGGGCGCTCGCGCTCGATCGCCTCGATCAGCGCGTCGCCGTCCTCGACCGCCGCCGCGACCTCGATCTCGTTGTCCTCGAGCATCCGGCGCAGCCCGTCACGCAGCAGCGCGAGGTCCTCGGCGATCACGACCCGCACGGCAGCTCCACGCGCAGCAGCGTCGGACCGCCGGCGGGGCTCGTCACGGAGAGCGTCCCGTCGAGCGCCTCGACCCGCTTGCGCAGCCCGTCGAGGCCGCCGCCGGACGGATCCGCACCGCCGACGCCGTCGTCGCGGACCTCGACCTCGAGCAGGTCGCCGCGGCGCGCGACGCGGACGCTCGCGGCCGTCGCGCTGCGCGTGCTTGGCGATGTTCGTGAGCGCTTCGGCCACGACGAAGTAGGCGGCGGTCTCGACCGGGCTCGGGACGTCGTCGAGCGGCCCGACGTCGACCGTCGTGGGCACGCCGCCGACGCGCGCGCCGAGCGACGTGACCGCCGGTCCGAGCCCGCGCTCGGCGAGCAGCGCCGGACGGATCCCGCGCGCGAGGTCGCGCAGCTCGGCGAGGGCGCGCTGCGTCTCGACGCGTGCCTCGCGCACGAGCTCGCCCGCGCCCGCGGGGTCGCCGCTGGCCGTGAGCCGCTGCTCGGCGAGGCCGAGGTCCAGCGCGACGGCGACGAGCCGCGCCTGCGCGCCGTCGTGCAGGTCGCGCTCGATGCGCTCGAGCTCGGCCTGGGCGGCGTCGACGGCGCCGGCGCGCGTCTCCTCGAGGCGCTCGACGCGCTGCTCGAGGTCCTGGCGCCCGCAGCCGAGCAGCCCGCGCGCGATCGCCACCGAGAGCGCGCTCGACCCGCGCACGAGCCCGAGCGTCACCGGGATCGAGATCAGCCCGACGCCGAACACGGCGAGTGCCTTCGGCCAGCTGTCGAGCATCGTGAACCCGAGGTCCGTCTCGACGCCCGGCGCCCACCACCAGGCCGGCACGCTCAGCAGCGCGAGAGTCACCGACCAGGCCGTCACCGCGATCGTGAAGCCCGCGACCCCGATGCCGAGCAGCAGCAGGCCGTAGAGCGTGTCCCGCCAGGTCTGCCCGTCGAGGAGCAGGTCCTTGAGCCACTGCCAGATCCCCGCGAGCGAGTTCCAGTCCTCGCCGTGCAGCGGCAGCCGGCGGCGATAGCGACCCGGGATCTCCTCGCCGGTCACGATCCTCGCGCGCCGGCGCTCGACCCACGACAGGCCGCGCGTACCGAAGATCGTCAGCACGGCGACGGGGACGCCGATGAACGTCAGCAGCGACCCGAGTGCGGTGGACCAGCCGGCGACGATCAGCGTGAACGTCAGGATCCCCATCGGGAGCGCGAGGATCAGGTACAGCGTGTCCCGCCCGATCTGGCGCGCGAACGTGCGCCCGCCGCGCCGCGCAGCGTCGGTGTGGTGCTGCGGCGGCTCCGCCGCGGGCGTCGGAACGGTGGGCTGTTCGGCGGTCACGGAGGTCATCGACGTATGGTCGCCCGCGGGCCGTGCGGCGCCAATGCCGCGGCCCGGTGTCCCACCGTACCGCCGTCCGCCGGGTGCCGCCGGGGGTTAACCGGAGCTGCCGCGCTGGCGGCGAAGCTCGGCGAGCAGGAGCTTCGAGTGCATCGCCCCGATCAGGTCGCGCAGCGGCTCGGCTCCGGAGGCGATGATCTCCGCCGCACGCTCGACCGGCACCTCACCGGCGAGGCGGTCGAGCAGCGTGCGGACCTCCTCGGCGACGAGCGGCGTGAGCGCGTCGCGGTAGCGCAGCGTGTCGAACACCGTGAAGCCGAGCGCCTCGTCGTATCCGCCCGCCCGGAAGCGCGCGATCGCGGCGATGATCTGCACGTCGTTCGCGTCGTAGCCCTCGCCTGAGGGCGTCAGCACGTCGAGCTCGGCGAGCCGGTCGAGGACGTTCTGCGGGACGTCGAACCGGCGCGCGACCTCCTCTGCGGAAACCCGCTCGCCCGGCGTCGCGTCGAGTGCCTGCTCGAGGATCCGGTCCTCGAGCGCGACGAGCGCCGCGGCCTGGTCGGGGCCGCGCTCCATGAGCGAGCGGATGACCCGCAGCGGCATGAAGCGCTCCTCCTGCAGGCGCTTGATGAGGCGCAGCCGCTCGACGAAGTCGGGCGGGTAGTAGGCCATGTTGCGCGACGTGCGGACGACCTCCTCGCCGTCGCCGAGCAGGCCCTCGCGCAGATAGTGCTTGATCGTTCCCGCGCTGACGCCGGAGCGCTCGGCGAGCTCGCGCATCTTCAGCAGGCCCGCGGTGTCGGGCGCGGCCGGCGGCTGGACGCTCATGTCAGGAAGGAGGGGCGGGCGGGATCGGATTCGGTTTCCGGGCCGCCCACCGCGCCGGCGTGCTTCAACGCGGTGACCTCCTCGTCGCCGTAGCCCGCCTCGCGCAGCACCGCGTCGGTGTCCCCGCCGAGCGCGGGCGCGGGCCGGCGATGCGGGTCGCCCGGGGTCCGCGAGAGCTTCACCGGGACGCCGAGCTGGCGCACGGGCCGGTCGGCCCCCGGCTGCTCGATCTCGACGACCATCTCGCGCGCGCGGACGAGTTCGGAGTCGAGCACCTCGTCGAGGTCGAGCACCGGCTCCAGGCAGCAGTCGTGCGCGCCGGCGAACGCCGTCCACTCGTCGCGCGTGCGCGCCGCGAAGATCGCCTCGAGCTCGGCGTGCGGCGCGCTCCCCGGTGACTGGAACTGGTGCTCGATGAGGTCCTCACGTCCGACGCCGCGACAGAAGTTCGCGAAGAACTTCGGCTCGAGCGCCCCGAGCGTGACCCACCCGTCCGCGCAGGCGTAGGGCCGGTAGCAGACGAACTGCCCGCCGAGTGGGATCTGCCCGCGCCTGGGGACGACGCCGTCGGCGAGGTAGTTCGCGGCGGTCATCGCGAGCCACGAGAGCGCGCCGTCGGCCATCGAGACGTCGACGACCTGGCCCTCGCCGGAGCGCTCGCGCTCGCGCAGCGCCGCGAGGATCCCGAACGCCGCCATGAGCCCGCCGCCGCCGACGTCGGCGATCTGCCCGGCGGCCTGGACCGGCGGCCCGTCCGCCTCGCCGCTGAGGCCCAGGAGCCCGATCAGCCCGAGGTAGTTCAGGTCGTGGCCGGAGCGATCGCGCAGCGGGCCGTCAAGCCCGTAGCCGGTGATCGCGCAGTAGACGATGCCCGGGTTGACGGCCTTCATCTGCTCGTACCCGACGCCGAGGCGCTCGAGCACCCCAGGGCGGAAGGACTCGAGCACGACGTCCGCTCCCGCGATGAGCCGCAACAGCACGTCGCGGCCGCGCTCCTCCTTGAGGTTCACGCGCACCGACGCCTTGTTGCGGTTGAGGCCGAGGAAGAGCGCGCCCTTCGCGCTGTCCGGCGCACCCTCGTAGTACGGCGGCGACCAGCGCGCGTAGTCACCCATGCCCATGTCCTCGACCTTGATCACCTCGGCGCCGAAGTCGGCCAGCAGCAGCGAGCAGAACGGGCCGGGCAGCAGGCGGGACAGGTCGAGGACGCGAACGCCCTCCAGCGGGAGGCTCATGGTGCGGGGGTCTCCTGGTGCGGGGTGGGTCAGGCGGCCGTGGGCTGGGGCAGGCCGAGCAGCGCGCGCGCCTCGCCCACGGTCGCGGGGCGGCGTCCGGCGTTCACGACCATCTCGCGTGCCTTGGCGACGAGGTCGCCGTTGGAGCGCGCCATCGTGCCGTCGGGAAGGTAGAAGTTGTCCTCGAGCCCGACGCGGATCGAGCCGCCCAGCGCGAGGGCGGCGCTGATCAGCGTCCACTGGGCGCGCGAGATCCCGATCACGGCCCAGTGGCTGCGCGGCGCTCCGGGGACGGCGTGGATGCCCGGGATGTTGTCGACCATGGCCGCGAGGTTCCGCGCGGTCGGCGGGATGCCGCCGACGACGCCCATCACGCAGTCCACGTGGAGCGGTGGGTGCAGGACACCCATGTGGACGAGCGGCTCGAGGCTCCCGACGTGGCCGATGTCGAAGCACTCGTGCTCGGGCTTGATGCCGAGCTCGTTCATCGCCGTCAGGAGTTCGATGATCTCGTCGAACGGGTTCGCGAAGACCGTGTTGAAGACGAACTGCCGGCGGCTGCGCGAGTACTTCGCGTAGTTCATCGAGCCCATGTTCAGCGCGGCGACGTCGGGGCGCAGCTCGCGCAGGTAGGCGAGGCGCTTGTCGATCGGGACGCCGATCGCGCCCGTCGAGTAGTTGATGATCACGTCGCCGGCGTGATCGCGGATCGCGGCCGTGATCGCGGCGAAATCCTCGATCTCGAACGACGGCGTGCCGTCCGGGCGCCGGGCGTGGACGTGGATCATGACCGCGCCCTCATCGACGATCCGCCGCGCCTCGGCGCCGTACTCGTCCGGGGTGTACGGGATCGCCGGGCACTGCGCCCGGTCGGCGATCGCACCGGAGATGGCACAGGTGATGACTGCGGGGTCCTCGAGGCTCACGCGACGGCTCCGTCGAAAGTGGGACGTGTCACTTCCCACTCTGACGGATCGCGCGGCGGAGCGTCAAGACGCTGCGGGCCTCCGAGACGCTCGTTCCGCGGCCTTTGGTCGTTCACGCACCGCCGGCCCGTCAGGACTGGGTCGGGAAGCCGTAGTCGACGCCGTGGGCCTTCTTCGGCCAGCGCTCGGTGACGACCTTGCCGCGGGTGTAGAAGAGCACGCCCTCGCGACCGTGGACGTGCAGGTCGCCGAACAGGCTGTTCTTCCAGCCGCCGAACGAGTAGTAGGCCATCGGGACCGGGATCGGCACGTTGATGCCGACCATGCCGGCGGTCACGCGGTTGCGGAACTCGCGCGCGGCACCGCCGTCACTGGTGAAGATCGCGGCGCCGTTCCCGTACTCGTTGCGGTTCACGAGCTCGAGCGCCTCGTCGAACGACCCGGCACGCAGCAGCACGAGCAGCGGGCCGAACACCTCGTCGCGGTAGACGCTCATCTCCTCCGTGACGGCGTCCATGACCGTCGGGCCGACGAAGAACCCCTCCTCGTGCCCGGCGACGACGAGCTCGCGGCCGTCGAGCACGACGTCGGCGCCCTCGGCCCGGCCCTTGGCGACGTACGTGCTGACGCGCTGCTGGGCGTCGGCGGTCACGAGCGGGCCCATCTCGCTGCTCGGGTCGGCGCCCGGGCCGACGGTCAGCGCGCGCGCCCGCTCGACGACGGCGCTCGCGAGCGCGTCGGCGGTCTCCTCGCCGACGGTCACGACGGCCGAGATCGCCATGCAGCGCTGCCCGGCGGAGCCGAACGCCGCCGAGGCGATCGCGTCGGCGGCGACGTCGAGGTTCGCATCGGGCAGCACGATCGCGTGGTTCTTCGCGCCGCCGAGCGCCTGGGCGCGCTTGCCGTGCGCCGTGGCGGTCTCGTAGATGTACTTCGCGACCGGGGTCGAGCCGACGAACGAGACGGCGTCCACCTCCGGGTGCCGGAGCAGCCCGTCAACGGCGACCTTGTCGCCCTGGATGACGCTGAAGACGCCCGCCGGCAGACCGGCCTCGGCGAGCAGCTCGGCCATGAAGATCGACGCCGACGGGTCCTTCTCGCTCGGCTTGAGGATGAACGCGTTGCCGCACGCGATCGCCAGCGGGTACATCCACATCGGGACCATCGACGGGAAGTTGAACGGCGTGATGCCGGCGACGACGCCGAGCGGCTGGCGATAGCTCGCGGAGTCCACGCGCGTGGAGATCTGCTCGGATCCCTCGCCCTTCATGAGATGGGCGATGCCGCAGGCGAACTCCACGACCTCCAGGCCGCGCTGCACCTCGCCGAGGGCGTCGTCGAACGTCTTGCCGTGCTCGGACGTGACGATGCGCGCGAGGTCCTCGCGGCGTGCGGTCAGCAGCTCGCGGTAGGCGAACAGGACCGTCGTGCGCTTCGACAGCGAGGCCGCGCTCCAGCCGGCGAACGCCTCGCGGGCGCCGTGCACCGCGCGATCGACGTCCGCGTCCGCGGCGAACGCGACGCGCTTGGTCACCTTCCCGGTCGCGGGGTCGTGCACGTCGCCGAAGCGCTCGGCGACGGACTCCGGGGCGCCGTTGATCCAATGGCCGACGGTCTGCAGATCAGTGCTCGTGAGGGTCATATCGCCTCGAGACGGGACGGGTGCGAGAAGGCCGTCGCGAGCGCGAGCAGCGCTGAGGCGACGGTCCGCTACAGGGTACGACCCCGGCCGTTGTGCGAACAGGCGGAGCTTCACGCGGGGCGTGCGCCGTCGCGACCGGGGATCTAGGCTCCCGCTCATGACCGACGCCGCGTTCGAGCACATCGCCTACGAGGTCGCCGACCACGTCGCGACGATCACCCTGAACCGCCCGGACAAGCTCAACGCGTTCACCGCGACGATGGCGCGCGAGCTGATCGCGGCGTTCGACGTCGTGGACGCCGACGACGACGTGCGCGCGGTCGTCGTGACCGGCGCGGGCCGCGGGTTCTGCGCCGGCGCCGATCTCTCACAGGGCGGGGAGACGTTCGCGTACGCCGACGCGACCGATGTCCACCGCGACGGCGGCGGGCTCGTGACGCTGCGGATCTTCGAGTGCCTGAAGCCGGTGATCGCGGCGGTCAACGGGCCGGCCGTCGGCATCGGCGCGACCATGCAGCTGCCGATGGACATCCGGCTCGCGTCCTCCGAGGCGCGGTTCGGGTTCGTCTTCGCGCGCCGCGGCATCGTCCCCGAAGCCGCCTCGAGCTGGTTCCTGCCGCGGATCGTCGGGATCAGCCGCGCGCTCGAGTGGTGTGAGAGCGGGCGGGTCTTCGACGCCTCCGAGGCACTCGAAGGGCGGCTCGTGCGCAGCGTCCACCCGCCCGACGAGCTGCTGCCGGCCGCCTCCGCGCTGGCGCATGAGATCGCCGACAACGCGGCGCCGGTGTCGGTCGCGCTCACCCGCCAGATGCTCTGGCGGATGCTCGGCGCCGACCATCCGATGGAGGCGCACAAGGTGGACTCGCGCGCCATCGCGGTCCGCGGCGCCTCACCGGACGCCGTCGAGGGCGTCACGGCGTTCCTCGAGAAGCGGCGCGCCGACTTCCCGATGCGCGTGAGCGAGGCGATGCCCGAGTTCTTCCCCTGGTGGGACGAGCGGAGCTTCAGCTGATGTGCCGCCTGTTCGGACGGATCTCCCCCGAGCCCTACCCGGCGACCTTCGGGATGCTCGAGACCGACGACAGCATCGAGGCCCAGAGCCGCCGCGAGCCCGACGGCTACGGCATCGGGACCTTCGACCGGGCGGGCCACCCGCACGTCGTCAAGCGCGCGCAGGCGGCCTACGAGGACCGGCGCTTCCCGCAGGAGGCACACGAGCTGCGCTCGCGGATCTTCGTCGCCCACATCCGCTTCGCGACGAACGGCGCGAACCTCGAGCGCAACACGCACCCGTTCGTGCAGCACGGGCGGATCCTCGCCCACAACGGCGTCGTCCACGGCCTCGCCGAGCTCGAGGCGCGGCTGCGCCCGCCCTACCGCGAGCTCGTGCTCGGCGAGACGGACTCCGAGCGCGTCTTCGCGCTGGTCACGCAGGAGATCGACGACCACGACGGCGACGTGAGCGCCGGAATCACGGCGGCGGTCGGCTGGATCGCCGCCGAGCTGCCGCTCTACGCGGTGAACCTCGTCCTCGCCGCGCCCGACGGGCTCTGGGGCCTGCGCTACCCGCAGACCCACGACCTGCTGTGGCTCGACGAGCGCGAGGTGCACATTCCCGAGCGCCACGATCGCCGCCACCGCCTGCGGTTCGGGATCGATGTGCCGGCTCCGGGGATCGCCGTCGCCAGCGAGCCGATGGGCGACGATGCCGGCGCGTGGTCGCCGCTCGAGCCCGGACAGCTGCTCCACGTGGGCACCGACCTCGAGCCGCACGTCACGACGATCCTCCCCGACGCGCCCGCGAGGGCGCTCACGCTCGCCGACCTCGACCCGCGCGCCCTCGCCGCCCAGCACGAGAAGTAGGCGGGCCCGCCGTCAGACCGGAACCACTCCGGAGCGCTTCCAGGGACGCTCGACCCGCTTGCCCTCGGCCATCTCGAGTGCCCGGCAGATCACCGGGCGCGTCTCACGCGGGTCGATGACGTCGTCGATCATGCCGTTCTTGGCCGCGATGTAGACGTCGATGATCTCGCGGTAGGCGTCGACGAGCTCGCGTTTCCTGGCCGCCGGGTCGTCGGCCTCCTCGACCTGCCGGCGCATGACGATCTCCACGGCGCCCTCGGCGCCCATGACGCTGATCTCGGCGCTCGGCCAGGCGACGATCACGTCCGGCTCGTACGCGCGGCCGTTCATGACGTAGTAGCCGGCGCCATAGGCCTTGCGCAGCACGACGGTGATCTTCGGGACGGTCGCGTTCGAGACCGCGTACAGCATCTTCGCGCCGTGACGGATGATGCCCGCGGCCTCGACCTTCGTGCCGACCATGAAGCCCGGCACGTCCATGAGGAACACGAGCGCGATGCCGTACGCGTTGCAGAGGTTCACGAACCGCGCGGCCTTGTCGGCGGAGTCGTTGTCGAGGATGCCGCCGAGCTGCTTGGGCTGGTTCGCGACGATCCCGACCGGGCGCCCCCCGAAACGCGCGAAGCACGTGATGATCGTCTTGGCCCACTGGGGCTTCATGTCGAAGTACTCGCCGTCGTCGACGATCCGGCGGATCACCTCGTACATGTCGTGCGGCTTGCGGTTCGAGTCCGGGAGGACGTCGAGCAGCTGCTCGTCCATGCGGTCGATCGGATCGGCGGTCGCGCGGAACGGGGGCGGCTGCTCGCAGTTCGAGGGCATGAACGAGAGGTACTCGCGGATCCGCTCGAGGCACTCCTCGTCCGAGCCGACCTCGAGGTCGCCGACGCCCGACTTGCGGCAGTGCACGCGCGAGCCGCCGAGCTCCTCCTGGGTGACGTCCTCGCCGACGGCGGCGCGGACGAGATGCGGGCCCGCGAGCGCCATCGAGCCGCGGCCCTTGACCATCGGGACGAAGTCGGCGAGCCCCGGGATGTACGCGGTCCCCGCGGCACACGGGCCCATGAGCGCGGCGACCTGCGGGATCACGCCGCTCATGATCACCTCCTCGCGGAACAGGTGCCCGGAGCCCGCGAACAGCGAGCCGACGGCCTCCTGGATGCGCGCACCGGCGGAGTCCAGAAGCCAGACGAACGGCATCCGCTTGGTCAGCGCGAGCTCGCGCAGGCGCGCGACCTTGATCTCGCCCGTCATGCCCATCGAGCCGGCCATCACGGTGAAGTCGTAGGCGCAGACGGCGACCATCCGCCCGTCCACCTGCCCGTACCCGGTGATGACGCCGTCCGCCGGCGCGTCACGACCCTCGAGCGCCCGCACCGAGTAGTGGATGCCGGCGTGCAGCCCGAGCTCGGTGAACGTCCCGTCGTCGATGAGCAGCGCGATCCGTTCGCGCGCGGTGAGCTTCCCGGCCTCATGCTGCCTGGCGATCTTCTCGGGGCCTCCGCCGAGCCGCGCATGCTCACGGCGCGCGTGGAGATCCTCGACGAGGGGGCGCAGGATGCTGCGGGGGGCGGTCTCGGGCTCGCTCATGGCGGCGCACCGTACTACTCGCGGGCGCCCCCGCGACGCGATCGCTCAGAGCGGAAGCAGTGCCGCGACGACCGGTGCGGTGAGGCGCGCGGCGGCCAGGCTCGGGCACCCGGTGACCTCGACGCCGATGACGTTCGCCACGCGCGCGACCTCGCTGAGGATGCGCTGCAGGCCCGAGGCGCTGAACCCCCCGGGCGCCGGATAGGCGAAGCCCTCGACGACGGTCGGGTCGAGCACGTCGAGATCCAGGTGGACGAACACCTCGCGCCCGGCGAGCGCGTCGGCGAGGCGGCTCGGGCGCTCGATGAGCGAGACGCCGTGCGTCTCGAGCAGCGCCCGCTCGCCGGGGTCCACGTCGCGCACGCCGCACATGACGACGCGTGCCGGGTCGAGCGGCGGGCCCTCGAACCCGGTCTCCCACACGCCGCAGGCCCCGGCCAGGCACATGCCGCCGAGGAACTGCGAGGGCGTCGTCTGCGGCGAGTTGAAGTCCCCGTGCGCATCGAGCCACAGGACGAACGCGTCGGGCCGGTCGCGCGCGAGCACCGGCAGCGTCGTCACGGTGATCGAGCAGGCGCCCGCGACGAGCACCGGGAACTCGCCCTCGTGGAACGCGTCGGCGAGCTGGCCGCCGGCCTCGAGCAGACAGCCGCGGGCGTCCAGCAGGTCCTGGTCATAGGTGCTCTCGCGGGGCAGCCCGGGCGTGCCGACCATCCGCGCCGCCGTCCCGGCGGCCTCGGCGATCGCGTCGGCGGCGGCGCGCGCGCCCTCCGCTCGGAACCCCTCGCGGTCCGAGGTGCGGCACAGCAGCGCGACGACCCGCGGGGTCATCGCCCGGTCCACACGGGATCGCGCTTCTCGAAGAAGGCGCGCACGCCCTCCTGGATGTCCTCGGTCGAGAAGGCGAGCGTCAGCTGCGCGCGCAGGAGCTCGAGCGCCTCCATGATCGCGAGATCCTGCTGACGCCACATCGCGTCCTTCCCGAGCGCCATCAGGACCGGCGACTTCGCGGCGAGCTTCGCCGCCCATGCGCCGACCGCCGCGTCGAACTCCGCGTCGGGCACGACGCGGTTGACGATGCCCAGGCGCTCGGCCTCGGCGGCGTCGATCCGCTCGCCGAGCAGCAGCAGCTCGTTCGCCTTCTTGCGCGGGACGTTGCGGTAGATGAGCGCCATGATCATGAACGGGAAGACCCCGACGTTGATCTCGGGCGTCCCGAACGTCGCCGACTCCTTGGCGATCACGAGATCGCAGGCCAGCGCGATGCCCAGCGCCCCGGCGAGCACGTGGCCGTTCGCGGCGCAGATCGTCGGCTTGCCGAGCAGGCCGACGAGCTCGAACAGGCGCGGGAACCGCTCGATCCCCTGGTGCTTGTGGACGAGCGGGATCTCGGCGGCGAATCCCGCGAGGTTGCCGCCGGCCGAGAACACGCTCGCGTGCGTGCTCGTGAGGACGACGCAGCGCACGGCCTCCGCGTCGCGGGCGCGCTCGAACGCCGCGAGCAGCCCGTCGAGGACCTCGTCGCTGAGCGCGTTGCGCGTCTCGGGCTGGTTCAGGCTGATCGTGGCGACGCCGTCCGCGACGTGATAGAGGACCGCTGCGTCGGACATGGACGGCACGGTATCCGAGTCACCCCGCGAACCCCCCGCACGGCGGGTCCGACACCTCCGATCGCGGCGTTTGCGCCGCTCACCGAGCGGGTGTGCGGCATGGTCTTGCGGCAGTCGACGACCCGGCGTAGGTTCGCGACCGCAAGACGCGACGCGGTCACCCCCCGGACCGGCGTCTCGCAACTCCAGGGAGAGGAGCACCATGCATTCCATGCGATCGACGCTCGCGTGCGTCGTGTCGGCGTTCGCCATCACCGGCGCGGCGGCCCCCGCCGCGCTCGCGGCAGGCGAACCGGCGGAGCCGCTGAGCCAGTACGTGGTGAGCGGGAAGATCACCGGCGACACGCTCGCCCGGCAGGGTTATGACCTCACCGAGGCGATCCTGCCCGGGAACAAGAAGGGCTTCTCGATCGTCGCCACGCCCGCTCAGGCGCAGTCGCTGCGTGACAAGGGCGCAACCGTCGTCGCACCGTTCGGGGTGGCCCGCGCACTGCGCGCCGCGCCGTCCTCCCCGCTCCAGCAGCCGACCCACGGGTACGACGTCTTCCGTCCATGGAGCCTCAAGCCTGCACCGTGCCCGACGACGTGCTCGACGCCGCTCGTGCCGCTGAAGACCTGGTACGACGACCTGGCCAGGCGCAACCGCGACGTCGTGCAGAAGGTCGTCTACGGCACGTCCGTGCTCGGCCAGGACCTCGTCGCCTACCGGATCACCGACGGTGTCCGCGAGCGCCATGGCGACCGACCGGCGGTGCTCTACAACGCCGTCCAGCACGCCCGTGAGTGGATCGCCGCCGAGACGAACCGGCGCCTCTTCCAGTACCTGGTGCAGCACAAGCGCGACCGCGCCAGCGGTGTCCCGAAGCTCCTGGGGTCGCGTGAGCTGTGGATCGTCCCGATCGTCAACCCCGACGGGTACGACTACACCTTCGGATCCAAGGCGACGCGCCTGTGGCGCAAGAACCTCCGCGACGTGAACGGCGACGGACAGATCACGAGCGGCGACGGCGTCGACCCGAACCGCAACTGGCCCGAGAAGTGGAACTACGACCTCGAGGGCGCGAGCGACGACCCCACGACCGAGACCTACCACGGTTCGGGGCCGGCGTCGGAGCCCGAGGTCCGCGCCCTGGGCGCGCTCGAGAAGCGCATTCGCGCGCGCTTCCAGATCGACTACCACTCGTTCGCCCAGCTGATCCTCTACCCGGAGGGCTGGCAGGTCGAGACCGAGGCGACCGATGCGCCGCTCCTGACGGCGCTCGCCGGCGACGACCGCGATCCTGCGATCGAGGGCTTCGACCCCGACGTCTCGGCCGAGCTCTACACGACGAACGGCGACATCACCGACGACGCGCTGAAGACGTACGGCACGCAGGCGTACACGGTCGAGCTGTCGGGTGGCGAGGGTCCGGACGTCGGCGGCACGTCGAGCTCCGGCGAGGCGTTCTCACCCGGGGGGTTCGTGTTCCAGGACGACGAGGCCGCGGTCAGGGCGGAGTTCCGCAAGAACCTCGGCTTCGCCCTGGACCTCGCGAAGTCCGCGGGCGATCCGGCGAATCCCCACTCGCACCTTGGGAACACCGCGCCGGACTTCGTTCCGACGACGTTCCCGATCTCGTACGGAGACCCGCAGACCGTCGAGGTCAACGCCAAGCGCGAGGTGGGCGACGTGCGCGCCCACTGGCGCGTCAACGGCGGCAGGACGCACTCGGCCAGGACCGCCGAGTTCGCCGGCGGAGACCGCTACGGCACCCCGGGCGTCTACTACCACCGGCTGCGCGCGCAGGTGCGGGGCGCCGGCGTGGGAGACACGGTGAAGGTGTGGTTCGCCGCAGAGGGCGCGACATCGCGCTCGTTCACGTACACCGTCGCCGAGGACAGCTCGAACGACGTGCTGCTCATGGCGGCCGAGGACTACACCGGGCCCAGCCCGCTGCAGGACACGTCCGGCCCGGCGTACCTGGCGACGTTCGAGGCGGCGCTCGACGACGCAGGCGCGAGCTATGACGTCCATGACGTCGACGCCCGCGGACGCGTGGCACCGACGAACCTCGGAGTGCTCTCGCACTACCGGGCCGTCGTCTGGTACACCGGCGAGGACCTCTACACCCGCGAGCCCGGTCAGCCGGGCGGCACGGGCGTCTCGAAGCTCCTCGACGACGAGATCCTGAACGTCCGCGACTACCTCAACGAGGGCGGAAAGGCGCTCATCAACGGGAAGTTCGCGCTCCAGGGAGCGTGGGACGGGTTCCTGTTCAACCCACTCGGCTCGCCTCCCGGCCCGCCGTGCGCCTCGAATCAGACGGACGGCCAGGGCGACGACCCGCCGGGTCAGGTCGAGAACTGCGTCGCGGTCTCCAACGACTTCCAGCAGTACTGGCTGGGGGCGTACATCCCGGTCAATGCGGCGGCTGACGTGGACGCCGCGGCGGCCCTGCCGTTCCGGGAGGTCGCGCCGGTCGGCGACCTGGCGTTCGGCGTGAACGGCGCCGACTCGGCCGAGAACCAGGACAACGTCACGACGTTCCTGACGACGTCGAGCATCCTCAAGCCGGCCGGGTACCCACAGTTCGAGAGCGACCAGGCGATCAAGCTCGACCGACCGCCCGCGTACGACCCGCCGACGGGGAGCGGCTACGCGTTCTCGCGATCGGGCGACGAGTCCTACCGCCGGCTCGTGAAGACGTTCAGCGTTCCGGCCGGCGCGACGAGCGCGGACCTCACGTTCAAGCTCTCCTACGACACGGAGCCCGACTGGGACTACGTGTTCGTCGAGGCGCACACCGCGGGCTTGGACGACTGGACGACGCTCGCGGACGTCAACGGCCACACCTCGCAGGACCTCGGGCTCAGCTGCCCGCAGATCCCGATGGTGGAACTGCACCCGTTCGTGACCCACTACGAGACCTACACCGGCCCCGAGGGTGGGAGTGCGGACGCCACGTGCGATCCGGCCGGCACGAGCGGCGCGTGGAACGCGGCGACGGGCAACTCGGCCGGCTTCCAGGACTGGAAGGTCGACCTCCGTGCCTACGCGGGCGCGGACGTGGAGGTGTCGATCACGTACATGACCGACCCGGCGACACACGGCCTCGGGGCGTTCGTCGACGACGCGACCTTCAGCGTCGACGGCTCGGCCGCCGACATCGCCGGCTTCGAGACGGGCCTCGACGGCTGGACCGTCCCCGGCGCGCCCGAGGGGTCGCCGGGCAACTCGGACGACTGGCTCCAGACCGGGTCGGTCGGCTACGTCGACGGTCCCGGCGTGCGCACGGATCGCTCGCTCTACTGGGGCTTCGGGCTGGAGGGCGTGACCGGCGCGCCGGCGCGCGCCCGACTCGTGCGCGACGCGCTGGCGCACCTGCGCGCGCCGTAGCGCCGACGCCGGCGCTCTGCGGCCGCCGCGACCCCGTGTCGCGGCGGCCGCCGGGTGCGCACGCCGATCGTCAGTGAGAAGTGGGAAGTCCTACTGTTCACTTTCTCCGCCGTCTTCGGTACGGTCCGGCGACCCCACCTGCAGACCAAGGAGCCCACCACCCCATGGCCACCACCTCGTCGGTCGTCAAGCCCGACTTCGCCGCGAAGAAGAAGCACTTCATCTTCACCGACGAGCACGAGCAGCTGCGCGAGTCGATCCGCTCGTTCGCGCAGAAGGAGCTCGCGCCGCACGCCGACGAGTGGGAGGAGACGACGTTCCCTGACTCGGTCTTCCATCGCATGGGCGAGCTCGGCTTTCTCGGCCTCGACAAGCCCGAGGCCTACGGCGGACAGGGCGGCGACTACTACTCGGCGCTCGTGCTCGCCGAGGAGATCGCGCACGCGCAGTCCGGCGGCCTGGCGATGGGCATCGCCGTCCACACGGACATGGCGATGCCGCCGATCCTCGCGTTCGGCACCGAGGAGCAGAAGCAGGAGTGGGTCGTGCCCGCGATCAGGGGCGAGAAGATCCTCTGCCTGGGCATCACCGAGCCCGATGCCGGCTCGGACGTCGCCGGCGTCAAGACGCGCGCCGTACGCGACGGCGACGAGTACGTCATCAACGGCTCGAAGACGTACATCACGAACGGTCATCGCGCCGACGTCATCGTCCTCGTGACGAAGACCGACCCGGACGCCGGCTACGACGGCTTCACGCTGTTCCTCGTCCCGATGGACGCGCCCGGCGTGATCCGCGAGAAGAAGCTCGAGAAGCTCGGCATGCACGCGAGCGACACGGCGCTGCTGGCCTTCCAGGACGTCCGCGTCCCGCGACACGGCCGTGCTCGGCGAGGTCGGCAAGGGCTTCTACCACATCATGTGGGAACTCCAGGGCGAGCGCCTGATCGGCGCCGCGGGGTCGGTCGCCGGCGCGCAGCTGTGCATGGAGCGCACGCTGCAGTACGCGCTCGAGCGCACGGCGTTCGGCAGGCAGATCGGCAAGTTCCAGGCGATCCGCCACAAGTTCGCCGACATGGCGACGAAGATCGAGGCGGCGCGCCAGCTCGTGTACATGACCGCCTGGCGCTTCCAGAACGGCGAGTACCCCGTCCGCGAGATCTCGATGGCGAAGCTCTACTCGGCGCGGATCGCCGTCGAGGTCGCCGACGAGTGCATCCAGATCCACGGCGGTGCCGGCTACATGAAGGAGTACGGCGTCGAGCGTGTCTGGCGCGACATGCGCCTCAACCGCATCGGCGCGGGCACCGACGAGATCATGCTCGACGTGATCGGCCGCTCGTACGGGCTGTAGGCGGTGGCGGTGGTTCCGGCGGCGCGCTAGCGTCGCCGGGACGAGCCGCGACCCAGGAGGCAGAGCGATGCTGTGCACCGTGACGGTGCGCCGGCTGACGCCGGGGACCTACGACCAGTTCCGCGCCGTGGTCGAACCCGAGTACTGGCCGGCGGGTCTGACCAACGTCCTCGTGCTGCGCAACGACGAGGACCCCGATGAGGTCTGCACGATCGGGTACTTCGACATCAGCGCCGACGACCTCGAGCACCTGCGCGACACGCCCGAGGTGCGGGCCGCCGAGGCCCGGCGGCTCGAGCGCGTGGCCGCGTTCGCCGAGACGGTGATCGTCAACGGCATCTTCGAGGTCGTGGACGACATGCGCCCGCGGGCGGCCTGAGTGGGCGCGCGCGCCGACCACGTCCGCTCGTACTACGCGGCGCTGAACGGCGGCGACGCGGCGGCCGTGGCGGCGCACTTCACCGACGACGCGGTCCACTGGTACACCCGCCGGCCGCCGTCGGTCGGCGCCGCGCAGATCGGCGAGCACACCCGGCTCGCCGTCGAGCACCTGCACGCCCACTGGCGCATCGAGCACCTCGTCGAGGGCGCCGATGAGGTCGCGATCGAGTGGTCGATGGGCTGGGACCACCCGCGCACCGGAGCGCGCTGCCTCGATCGCGGCGCCGAGTTCCTCGCCTTCCGCGGCGAGCGCATCTGCGAGGTGCGCGCGTACTACTCGCGTGACGGCGACCTCGCCGGCTTCGACCACGCCGGTCGCGGTCACGCGACGCTTCCGTAGGATCGCCGCCATGCCCCAGACGCCGGACTTCGCCGAGACGATCACCGCCGCCTACGCGGTCGACGGGCCCGTCGTCGACCTCGGCCGCGGCGTCCTCGACGGCGCACTCCATCAGGACGCGGTCGTGCAGGCCCCGCTGGCGATGATGACGCGCCACGGCCTGATCGCCGGCGCCACCGGAACGGGCAAGACGAAGACGCTGCAGGGCATCGCCGAGCAGCTCTCGTCGGCCGGCGTGCCGGTGTTCGTCGCCGACGTCAAGGGCGACCTCTCGGGGCTGCTGGAGCCCGGCGCGGCCGATGGGCCCGGCGGCAAGCGCGACGCCGAGCTCGGCATCCCGTTCGAGCCGACCGGCTTCCCGGTCGAGTTCCTCTCGATCGGGGGGATCGGCCCGGGCGTCCCGGTCCGTGCGACGGTCTCCGATTTCGGCCCCCAGCTGATGGCGAAGGTCCTCGGCGCGAACGAGACGCAGGAGTCGAGCCTCGCGCTCGTCTTCCACTACGCCGATGCGAAGGCGCTGGGGCTCCTGGACCTCGCCGACCTGCGCGCGCTCCTGACGTACCTGGACTCCAAGGAGGGCCAGACGGAGCTCGAGGGCATCGGCGGGCTCTCCAAGCAGACGGTCGGCGTGCTGCTGCGCAACCTCGTGGGGCTCGAGACGGGGGGCGGGACCGAGTTCTTCGGCGAGCCGCAGTTCGACATCGCCGACCTCATGCGCACCGCGCCCGATGGCCGCGGGATCATCAGCTGCCTCGAGCTCCCCGCGGTCCAGGACAAGCCGAAGCTCTTCTCGACGGTCCTCATGTGGATGCTCGCCGAGCTGTTCGAGACGCTCCCCGAGGAGGGTGACGTCGACAAGCCGAAGCTCGCGTTCTTCTTCGACGAGGCGCACCTGCTGTTCAGCGACGCGAGCAAGGCGTTCGTCGAGTCGGTGACCCAGACCGTGCGGCTCATCCGCTCCAAGGGCGTCGGCGTCTTCTTCATCACGCAGAGCCCGAAGGACATCCCCGGCGACGTGCTCGGCCAGCTGGGCAACCGCGTGCAGCACGCGCTGCGCGCGTTCACGCCCGACGACCAGAAGGCGCTGAACGCGGCCGTCAAGACGTACCCGAAGTCCGGCTTCTACGACCTCGAGCAGCTCCTGCAGCAGCTCGGCATCGGCGAGGCGCTCGTCACGATCCTCGACGAGAAGGGCGTCCCGACCCCGGTCGTCCACAGCCGGCTTCCCGGGACGCGCTCGAAGATGGACCCTGCCGGGGACGTCGCGGCGAGCACCGCGGCCTCGCCGCTGTTCGCGAAGTACGGCACGCGCGTGGACAGCCAGAGCGCCCGTGAGCTGCTCGCCGAGCGCCTGGCGAAGCCCGCGATCGCCGGCGCCTCGGCCGAGGCGGCCGGCACCGCCGCCGAGAAGCCGGCGCCCGCGCCGCGGGCCCCGAAGGGCGGTGCACCCGCGGACATCGGCGACTTCCTGAACAGCCGCCAGGGCAAGCAGCTCCAGAACGAGGTCATCCGCGGCGTCTTCGGCCTGCTGAAGAAGCGGCTGTGACCGGGAGGTTCGAGCGCCGATGACGACGTACACGAAGGGCGTCCCGCAGGCCGCCGAGCGCCGCCTGCTCCCCCCGTTCACCGAGGAGCACGCTGCGCTGCGCGAGTCGCTGCGGCGGTTCGTCGAGACCGAGCTGCGCCCGCACGCCGACGAGTGGGAGCGCGCGCGCTGGTTCCCGAGCGAGCTCTTCCCGCGCATGGGCGAGCTCGGGTTCCTCGGCCTGAAGTACGAGGAGGCCTACGGCGGCCAGGGCGGCGGCTACCTGCACGACGCCGTGCTCGCCGAGGAGCTCGCGCGCTGCGGCTCGGGCGGGCGTTGCGGCCGGGCTCGGCGCGCACATCACGATCGCCACCCCACCGGTGTGGAAGTTCGGGACCGAGGACCAGAAGCAGCGCTACCTCGTCCCGTCGATCGCCGGCACGAAGATCGCCGCGCTCGGCATCACCGAACCCGACGCGGGCTCCGACGTCGCAGGCCTGCGCACGAACGCCAAGGACGTCGACGGCGGCTGGGTGATCAACGGGTCCAAGACGTACATCACGAACGGCGTGCGGGCCGACTACGTCGTGATGGCGGTGAAGACGACCCCCGAGGGCGGCCACGGCGGCATCTCGTTCTTCCTCGTGGACACCGACCAGCCCGGATACCAGGCGAGCAAGCTCGAGAAGCTCGGCTGGCACGCCTCGGACACCGCGCTGATCGCGCTCGACGACGTGTTCGTGCCGAGCGAGAACCTGCTCGGCGAGCTGCACGGCGGCTTCAAGCTCATCATGGCCAACTTCCAGTGGGAGCGGCTCTCGATGGCGATCGGCGCGGTCGCGGCGATGCAGGGCTGCTTCGACCTGACGCTCCGCTACGCACTCGAGCGCGAGGCGTTCGGCCGGAAGATCGGCCGCTTCCAGGCGATCCGCCACAAGTTCGCCGAGATGGCGACGACGATCGAGGCCGGCCGCGCGCTGACCTACCACGCGCTGCGCCTGTTCGTCGACGGCCAGGACGCGCTGCGCGAGGTCACCGAGGCGAAGCTCCTGACCCAGCGCGCGGCGTTCGACGTGGCCGACACGTGCCTGCAGATCCACGGCGGCGCGGGCTACATGGTCGAGTACGGGATCGAGCGCGCCGCCCGCGATGCGCGGCTCGGCCCGATCGGCGGCGGCTCGGACGAGATCATGAAGGAGATCCTCGGGCGCACGATGGGGCTGTAGGAACGACCCGCCCCATAGGATCCCGCGGCACCGACCACGATCATCCAGGGAGACGGCATGGGAGTCCTCGACGGCAAGGTGGCGATCGTCACCGGATCGGCCCGCGGCATCGGCCGCGCGACGGCTGAGATCCTCAGCGACCACGGCGCGAACCTCGTCATCAACGATCTCGACGGGGACGTCGCGGCGCAGACGGCGAGCGAGATCGGCGGCGAGACGGCCGTCTTCGGCGGGGATCTCACCGACCCGAGCGCGCCGGCTGCGCTCGTGCAGACCGCGATCGACGCGTTCGGCAAGATCGACATCATCGTCAACAACGCCGGGTACACGCTCGACGCGCCGATCCACAAGATGAGCGACGACTGGTTCCAGCGGATGCTCGACATCCACGTCGTCGCTCCGTTCCGGATCATCCGCGAGGCCGCGCCGTACCTGCGCGAGCCGGCGAAGGCCGAGAAGGAGGAGGGCCGCGAGGTCTTCCGCAAGGTCGTGAACGTCTCCTCGATCAGCGGCACGATGGGCAACGCCGGCCAGGCGAACTACGCGGCGGGGAAGGCCGCGGTCGTCGGGCTCACGAAGACGCTGGCCAAGGAGTGGGGGCAGTTCAAGGTCAACTGCAACGCCGTCGCCTTCGGATACATCGAGACCCGGCTGACCGCGTCGAAGGACGAGTCGAACGTCATGGAGATCGACGGCGAGAAGGTCCAGCTCGGGATCCCCGACCAGCTGCGCGGGATGGCCGCGATGCTCATCCCGCTCGGTCGTCCGGGCACGCCCGAGGAGGCCGCCGGCGGCGTCTTCTTCCTCTGCTCACCGTGGAGCAACTACGTCCACGGCCAGACGCTGAACGTCACGGGCGGCCAGTTCACGGGGATGACGACCTAGGCGATGGCGGGCTTCACGATCACGCGCGTGCGGGAGGAGGATCTCGAGGATCTGCTCCCGCTGATGCGCGGGTACTGCGACTTCTACGAGGTCTCGCCGAGCGACGGGGCGCTGCTCGCGCTCGCGCGCGCGCTGATCGCCGACCCCGAGCGCGACGGGATCCAGCTCGTCGGTCGCGACGCCGAGGGCCGCGCCGCGGGCTTCGCGACGGTCTACTGGTCCTGGCAGACGCTCGACGCGGGGCGCATCGGCGTCATGAACGACCTCTTCGTGCACCCGGCCGCACGCGGCGCGGGCCTCGCCGACGCCCTGATCCGCGCCTGCGCCGAGCGCACCGCCGTGCACGGCGGCAAGGCGCTCGTCTGGGAGACCGCGCTCGACAACGCGCGCGCCCAGAAGGTCTACGACCGCGTCGGGGCGCGCCCGTCGCGCTGGCTGAGCTACGAGCTGCCGGTGAGCCCGGCCGACCCGAGCTCGAGCGAGCAGCCCGAGTAGTACCCGCCGGCGGGCGAGGCGACGAACGCGAGGACGTCGGCGACCGCGGCATCGGGCGTGACGTCGCCCGGGAGCACCGCGACGACGCGAATCCCGAGCCGCGCCCATTCGACGGAGGTCGTGCGCGCGAGGTTGTCGAACGCCGCGCGCACCGCGACCGCATCGGCGCCGTCGGCGGGCCGCGGCGCGATCAGCACGATCCGCCCGCCGCCGTCGGCCCCCACCGGACCGCCGTTCACGGCGGCTCGCACCACCGCCCAGGCCGTCTCGACCGCGTGCTCGAGGCCTCGGTCGCGGTACCAGCCGCGCGCGTCGGCGACGAGCACCGTCGCGGCGTCGAGCGCCCCGGCGGCCGCGGGCAGCTCCTGCTCCGCGCCGAGCAGTCCGTCCGGCAGCTCCTCGACCCGTGCGCCGAGTCCCGCGAGCGTCGCCGCGACGGGCTCGCCCGCCCCGGCGAGCACCGCGCGCACGCCGTCGAGCACACCCGGACGCAGGAGCGGTGGCCTGGTGGCGGACATCGCGGGCACCCTACCCGCAACCTTCGGGGGTCCCGCGTGGTTCTCTGTAGGTGATGCCGCGCCGCCTCCTCCCCTGCGCGCCAGCTGCGCTGGCGCTGCTGCTCGCCGCCCCCGCGGCGGCCCCCGCCCGCGACGCGCTGGTCGCCGGCGGAACGGGCGACGTGACGATCGTGAACGTCGCGACGAACGCGGTCAGCGCGCGAGTTCCCGTGGGCGGCACGACGCGCGCCGTCGCCACCTCGCCCGACGGCACGCGCGGCTATGCCGCGACCGGTGCGCGTGTCGTGACGCTCGACCTTCCCGGGCGCCTGGTCTCCGGCTCGACCGCGCTGAGCGGCTCCCCCCGCGCGCTGGCGAGCACCCCGAACGGCTCGCGCCTGCTCGCCGCCCGCGCCGGGGCGATCGACGTGCTCGCCACGCAGCCGCTGCCTGCGCGCATCGCGACCATCCGCCTGGGTGCCTCCGCCCGCCCGGTGTCGCTCGCGATCGACCCCGACGGGCGCCGCGCGCTCGCGACGCTCGACCGCAGGCACGTCGCGATCGTCGACCTCGCCACGCTCACGCTCGCACGGCGCGTGCGCATCTCGGGGGCGAGCGCCGTCGCGATCGGCCCGGACGGCACCGGGTGGGTGCTGACGCACGCACGCCGCGGCGGCGGCCGGCTCGTGGCCCTGAACCTCGCGAGCGGGCGCTCCGGAACCACGATCGCGCTCGGGCGCGGCATCGGCGGCGGCCTCGCGATCGGGCCGGGCGGCGCGAACGCGATCGCCGGCGCCGCGGGCCGCGCAGCCGTTGCGGTGATCGTCGACCTGCGCCGCGGACGGGTGCTCCGGCGGGTGCGGGTCGGCCGCGGCCCCGGCATCACCGCCGCCTCATCGGACGGTGCACGGTTGTACGTCGCGAACCGCCGCAGCGCCTCGCTGTCGGTCATCAGCGCCGTGAGCTTCCGCCGCCTCGCGACGATCCGCCTGCGCGGCACACGGCCGGTCGGCCTCGCGCTCCAGACCGGGCTCGGCATCCAGCGCGGCACCGAGGGCCCGGACACGCTCGGCGGGACGCGCGGTCGCGACCGCCTCGAGGGCCTCGGCGGTGACGACACGCTGTTCGGCCGCCGCGGCAGCGACGAGCTGTTCGGCGGACCCGGGAATGACCTCGTGGACGGCGGCGCCGCGAGCGACGTCCTCGATGGCGGCGAGGGCGACGACCGGCTGCTCGGCCACCAGGGCGGCGACCGGCTCAGCGGCGGACCCGGTGTCGACCGGCTCGACGGCGGGACCGGCGACGACACGCTCGACGGCGGGAGCGAGAACGACAGCCTCGACGGCGGTGACGGCGACGACACGATCCTCGGCGGCCCGGGCGATGACCGCATCGACGAGCGCGGTCTCGGCAACGACGTGCTGCTCGACGGCGGCCCGGGCGACGACTACATCTACGCGGGACGCGGCAGCGACCGCCAGATCAACGGCGGCGAGGGTGACGACACGCTGCTCGGCGCCAGCGGCGGGGAGCGCATCGACGGCGGGCCCGGCGACGACGCGATCGACGGGGGCGCCGCCGGCGACCGCATCTTCGGGCGCGACGGCGACGACGGACTGCGCGGGGACGCCGGGCGCGACACGATCTCCGGCGCCGCGGGCGACGACACGCTCGACGGCGGTTCCGGCGACGACCGGCTGAGCGGCTCGGCGGGCGCCGACGCGATCGTCGCGGGCCCCGGCGAGGACGATGTCGAGGCCGGCAGCGGCGACGACACCGTGCGCGTCGCGGACGCGGACGCCGACGTCGTCGACTGCGGGCCCGGGACCGACACGGTCTTCGTCGAGTCCGACGCCCCCACGCGCGACGTGCTCACGCGCTGCGAGACGGTGATCCCGGTCGCGCCGGAGGCCGCGACCGACGCCCCGCCGACGACGAACGTCATCCGCGGCACACCGGCGAACGACGTCCTCACCGGCACGGACGCCTACGACTCGATCTTCGGCGCCGACGGGAACGACGAGCTGTTCGGCGGCCTCGGGGACGACTATGTCGACGGCGAGGACGGGAACGACACCCTCCACGGCGGCCCCGGCGACGACGAGGTGCACGGTCGCAACGACGACGACGTCGTGCTCGGCAACGAGGGCGACGACCGCCTCTACGGCGAGCGCGGCGAGGACCGGCTCGACGGCGGGCCCGGCAACGACCAGATCTACGGCAACCTCGACGACGACGACGTGCAGGGCGGCGAGGGCGACGACCGGATCCAGGTCATCGCCGGCGGGACCGACCGCGTCTCGTGCGGCCCGGGGAACGACGTCGTGCTCGCCGACTTCGGGGACGACGTGCGCTCGGACTGCGAGACCGTCAAGCGCTAACGCGCGTCGAGCTGCGCGTAGAGCGCCTTGATCTCCTCGAAGATGCGGTCGGCCGCGGCCTGCTGCTGCTCGCGCGTCGGATCGGGGACGACCTCGAAGCGCAGCGGCTCGCCGTAGAGCACGCGCACCCGGGGGAATTGCAGGCGCTTCCAGTTGCGGACCTTGTGCGACCCGTGGATCGCCGCGGGCTGGACCGCCGCCCCGCTCTCGAGCGCGACGCGTCCGATCCCGGCCTTCGCGCGGTCGGCCAGGCGCCCGGTCCGCGAGCGTCCGCCCTCGCAGTACATGCAGATCGTGCCCTCGCGCTCGAGGATCGAGAGCGCCACCTCGAAGGACTGCTCGTCGCGGTGCCCGCGGCGCACCGGGAAGACGCCGCCGCGCTTCATGATCCACGCGAACAGCCCCTGGTAGAGCTGCGACTTCGCCATGAACTGGACCTTGCGGCGCGTGAACGCTCCGAGGAAGAAGTGGTCGATGTTCGAGAAGTGGTTCGGTGCGAAGATCACCGGGCCGCTGGTCGGGACGCGCTCGGCGTGCTCGCAGGTCGTGCGGAACGGGATCCACGCGTAGATCGACATCACGATCCGCACGAGGTCGTAGACCCAGTCCGGCTTGTGCGTGAGCGGCCAGTCGTAGTACTTCTGGAGCTGCTCGAGCGGCCGCGGATCCTTGTAGACCTGCTCGCGCAGCTCGACGAGGCCCTCCTCCCTCGGCGGTTCGTCGGGTGCGGGCTCGTGCCGGACGTCGTCGCTCATCAGCCTCACAACCCCCGCGCGCACACCTGGTTACGCCTCGATCCAGCCGCGCGCGCGCTCGACGGCGCGCGCCCATCCGTGCAGCAGCGCGGTGCGCTCGTCGGCGCCCATCCCGGGCTCGTAGCGGGTCTGCTCGACCCACAGCCCGGCGACGCGGTCCTGCGTCCAGACGCCGGCCCCCACCCCAGCCATGAGCGCCGCGCCGAGCGCCGTGGTCTCGGCGATCTCGGGCACCACCACCGGGACTCCGAGCGTGTCGGCCTGGAACTGCATGAGCCACGCGTTGCCCGTCGCGCCGCCGTCGGCCTTCAGCACCGCCACCGGCCGCCCGGCGGCGGCCTCGAGCGCGCGCACCGCGTCGACGGTCTGGTAGGCGATCGCCTCGAGCGTCGCGCGCGCCAGGTGTGCGCGGCCGGTGCCGCGGGTCAGGCCGACGATCGTGCCGCGGGCGTAGGGGTCCCAGTGCGGGGATCCGAGGCCCGCGAGCGCGGGCACGAAGTAGACCCCGTCGTTGCCCTCCAGCGACGCTGCGAGCGGACCGGTCTCGGCGGCCGACTCGATGATCCCGAGGCCGTCGCGCAGCCACTGCACCGCCGCCCCCGTCGCGAAGATCGAGGCCTCGAGCGCGAACACCGTGCGCCGGCCGATCGCCCAGGCGACCGTCGCGAGGAGGCCCTGCGGGGCGGTGGGCCGCGCGTCACCGGTGTTCATGAGGACGAACGAGCCCGTGCCGTAGGTGTTCTTCGCCATGCCGGGATCCAGGCACGCCTGCCCGTAGAGCGCCGCCTGCTGGTCGCCGGCGATGCCGGCGAGCGGCACGCCGCCGTGGCCGGGCAGCACGTCCTCGCGCACCGCCCCGAAGTGCCCGATCGACGGGCGCACCTGCGGCAGTGCGGCCCGCGGGACCCCGAAGAGCTCGCACAGCTCGTCGGACCAGTCACCGGTGCGCAGGTCGTAGAGCAGCGTGCGCGAGGCGTTCGAGGGATCGGTGACGTGCTCGCCGGTGAGGTTCCAGGCCAGCCACGCGTCGACGGTCCCGAACACCGCGCGTCCCGACCGCGCCCGATCGGCGAGGCCGTCGACGTGCTCGAGCAGCCAGGCGATCTTCGTCGCCGAGAAGTACGGGTCGAGCACGAGACCGGTCGTCCCGCGCACGAACGGCTCGTGGCCCTGGGCGCGCAGCTCGTCGCAGCGGGCGGCGGTGCGCCGGTCCTGCCAGACGAGCGCGCGGTGCAGGGGCTCGCCGGTCGCCGGGTCCCAGACGCAGACGGTCTCGCGCTGGTTCGTGATCCCGACCGCGGCCAGCCCGCCCGCGGGCACGCCGGCGTCCTCGAGCGCCTCGCGGGCCATGGCGAAGGTCACGTCCCGGATCTCGCCGGCGTCGTGCTCGACCCAGCCCGGCTGCGGGAAGTGCTGGGTGAACTCGCGATATGCGCGGCCGACGAGGCCGGCTTCGGCGTCGAAGACGAGGCAGGTGCTCCCCGTGGTGCCCTGGTCGATCGCGAGGATCACGGCGCGCAAGCCTATCCGGCGCCCGGAGACTCGACCGGCGGGCGAACGGGCGCCGTCCCTGTTGGGACCGGATGGCGATGGTGGGCCCGCAGGGGCGCGCGTACCGTGCTGAGCGTGATCGACGTCAGGCCCGGGTTCCCTCTGCATCCCATGTCTCCTCCTGTGACGCAGCCATCCGGGCACCCGTCGGTCATCCGGGCGTGCGGGCTGGGCCGACCCTCCCCGCTCGTGCGTCCCCCGCAGGGATGGGGCCGAGGTGACCCGGGCGGCGGAGACGGGACAGCTCCGCCGCCCGGGGTCGGCGGCTCAGGCCGCCGGCCTCGGGCGCAGGCGCCGGGCCAGCCAGACGCGACCGAAGTCACGCAACTGCCGGAGGCGATGGCGGAACCCGCGCCAGGTCCGTCCGGTCGCGCGGTGCTCGAGGTCGACCTCGACCTCCCCCACGCGGTAGCCCGCACGCGCGGCGTCGACCGTCATCCCGATCTCCATCCCGAAGCGCGGGGCGAACGGCGTGAGGGCCGCGAGGACCTCGGCGCGCATCGCGCGCTGGCCGGAGATCGGCGCGCGCAGATCGAGGCCCGTGAGGTTCTCGATCGCCCAGTGCGCAAAGCCGACGGCGAAGCCGAAGCCGCCGCCGATCCTGCGGGCGAACACGGCGACCGCGAGGTCGCAGCCGCCGTCCTCGACCGCCTGCAGCAGCGGCCGCAGGCGCGCCGCACTCGCGCCGAGGTCGGCGTCGCAGAGCAGCACGAGCTCGGGGTCGTGGCCGAGCGCACGCTCGGCGGCGAGCGTCGCCGCGCCGCCCTTCCCGGTCCGGCGCGGCAGGCGCACGACGTCCGCACCGGCGTCCCGCGCGACCTGCGCGGTGGCGTCCGCCGAGCCGTCGTCCGCGACGACGACCATCGCGCCCGGGAACGCGGCGAGAACCGCGCCGACGGTGTCTGCGATGCGGTCCGCCTCCTCATGGGCGGCGATCACGACGGCGAGGCGAGAGGCGTCCATGGCGCGGGCTATCGTGCCAGACCGCATCCGTTCAGCAGCTCCCGAGGAGACGATCCGTGCCCGACATCGAGGCTCACATCACCGGCACCGTGTGGAAGATCGAGTGCCACGTCGGCGACACCATCGCCGAGGGCGACACCGTCGTGATCCTCGAGTCGATGAAGATGGAGATGCCCGTCGAGGCCGAGGACGAGGGCACGGTCAGGGAGATCCTCTGCGAGGAGGGTCAGGCCGTGAACGAGGGCGACACGCTCGTCGTGCTCAGCTGACCGGCGTTCCGCAGGGCCCCGGGCCCGCGCCTGCGATCGCCCGCGCGTAGGCTGCCGCCCATGCCCGGCGAGCTCCTCCTCGACCGGCCGGCGGACGGCGTCCTGCGGCTGGCGATCCACCACCCCGACAAGCGCGGCGCGCTCGACCACGCGATCCTCGACACGATCGCCGAGACCGTCCGGTCGGCCGACGCGCGCTGCCTGCTGCTCACCGGCTCGGGACGGTACTTCTCCTCGGGCTACGACATCGGCGACATCCCCGACGACGTGTTCGCGGTCGAGGCCGAGAAGCTCGTCGCCCACCCGTTCACCGAGGCGCTCGACGCGCTCGACGCCACTGACGTGCCGACCGTCTGCGCGATCAACGGGCTGGCGATCGGCGGGGGCCTCGAGCTCGCGCTGACGTGCGACATCCGGATCGCCTCCCACGGCACGCAGTTCGGCATGCCCCCGGCGAAGCTCGGTCTCGTCTACTCGCACACGGGCATCCGCCGGTTCATCGACGCGATCGGCGCACCGAGGGCCCGCGAGCTGTTCCTCGTCGGGCGGCGGATCTCCGCCGCGACCGCGAAGGACTGGGGGCTCGTGAACGACGTGGTCGGCCCGGACGGCCTGGAGGCCGCGGCGCTCGACTGGGCCGCCGAGCTGGCGGACAACGCGCCGCTCAGCGTGCGCGGCAACAAGCAGGTCTTCCGCGCGGTCCTCGCCGCCCGCGCCGAGCTCGATCCGCAGACCGAGCGCGCGCTCATCGCGCTGCGCGAGGCATGCTTCTCCTCCGAGGACATGCGCGA
The DNA here is from genome assembly GCA_963787935.1 of uncultured Actinomycetes bacterium. GTDB lineage: Bacteria > Actinomycetota > Thermoleophilia > Solirubrobacterales > Solirubrobacteraceae > F1-60-MAGs163. Next base: position 554,242 of record CAWBEV010000005.1, read on the forward strand.
GGGCGTCCGCGCGTTCGCCGAGAAGCGCGCGGCCCGCTGGCAGGGGCGGTGAAGGTCCCTGCCCTACGCGAACGTCACGTCAAGTTCTTCGACCGCACGGGCCGCGCCGTTCGGGACCCCACATGCTTGTCCCGTTGAGCGGCAGGCCTTCCTAGTCGTGCGATTGCGTGAGGTAGGCGTGGCGGGGATCCCTCGGCCCAATCGAGCCTGCTCTGGTCGGGCTGCCATCCGCTCGCAGCGTGTTCAGACGTCGTTGAGCATCGATTGCCGCCGAGAGCCTACGGCTGAATGCGCGCCTTCGCGCTGCCGCGTCCTGTTCGTTGCGCGTCATGGTCTACGGGCCTTCCCGTCCTCTGGTGGTTCGCGCGGAGGCCAGAGGTCCAGAACCCACGCGTTCAACCAGGTTGGGACGAAGCCACCGGGACGGTGGGGTAACGCCGGGTGCAGTCAGGACACCGGCCCCGCAGTCAAAACCAGTACCCCTCGCCTCCCGCCGCGTGGCGCAGGGCGCGCCGTAGGTGGCTTCCGGGCGTGGGCTGAGCATTCTGGCCGCAGGGCCAGCTCACCAACGACAGTACTCCTATCGGTGGTGCTTGTGAACTGACCTCGAAAGCACGTCGCGTGCGGGCTCGGCCGTCTCCCTTCGCGGCCACCCGGAGCGGCGGCAGAGCTAGGGTCCGCCGCGTGGGAAACCGGCCGATGATCGTCGCCACCTGGAACGTGAACTCGCTGCGCGCGCGGCTGCCGCGCGTACTCGAGTTCCTCGCGCTGCACGAGCCGGACGTGCTGCTCCTGCAGGAGACGAAGGTCGCGGCCGACCAGTTCCCCGAGGCCGAGCTGCGCGCCGCGGGGTACGAGGCGGTCCATCACAGCGGCGGGCGCTGGGCCGGGGTCGCCGTGCTGGCTGCGGCCGGCCACGGCCTGCGGCCGGCGGGCAGCGGCCTGCCCGGCGAGGCCCGCGCCGACGAGGCGCGCTGGGTCGAGGCAGACGTCGCGGCGCTCGGCGCGCGCGTGGCGAGCGTCTACGTCGTCAACGGCCGCGAGGTGGACAGCGAGCCGTTCGCCGAGAAGCTCCGGTTCCTCGACATGCTGCGCGTGCGGACCACGGAGCTCGCGGGCACCCCGCTGATCGTCGGCGGCGACATGAACGTCGCCCCCGCGGACATCGACGTCTACGACCCGGCGGCATTCGCCGGCGGGACGCACGTGACCGAGGCCGAGCGCTCGCGCCTGCGCGCCGTCGCCGCCGACGGCGACCTCGTCGACGCCTACCGCGCGCTGCACCCCGACGAGCAGCAGTTCACCTGGTGGGACTACCGCCAGGGGCACTTCCACCGCGGGATGGGCCTGCGGATCGATCTGCTGCTCGTCAGCGCCGGGCTCGCCGACGGCCTGCGCGCGTGCGGCATCGACCGCGACTTCCGCAAGGGCGCCAAGCCGTCCGACCACGCGCCCTTGCTGGCCGAGCTCGACCACGCCGGGTAGCGTCGACCCGGTGATGCGCCGCTCGCGCTCGGCGAGCGGCGACGGCCTGGCGGTCCCTGAGCGCCCGCCGCCGGGGCAGACCCGTCCGGAAGCGCTGGCAGTCTCCGGAACGTCAGCAGGACGACTCCGGAGGACCCGTTCCGATGCCCCCGCTCATCACGCCCGCAGAAGCCCTCGAGCTCGGTGCGCTCACCGACCCACACGACATCGAGGCACTCGTCGAGCGTGCCTGGGCCGCGCGGGTCGAACGGTTCGGCGATTCGACCGACATGTGCTCGCTCGTGAACGCGAAGTCCGGCGGCTGTGCGGAGGACTGCGGCTTCTGCGCGCAGTCGCGGTTCGCCGAGGCCGAGACCCCGATGCACGCGCTGATGGAGCCCGAGCAGATCCTCGAGCATGCGAAGGCCGCCGAGGCCGCCGGCGCGCACCGCTTCTGCATGGTCACGCAGGGCCAGGGGCTCTCGAAGCGCGACTTCCAGAAGTTCCTCGACGGCGCGCGGCTCGTCTCCGAGCAGACGAACCTCAAGCGCTGCGCGTCGATCGGCCACATGAGCGTCGAGCGCGCGACGCAACTCAAGGAGGCCGGCGTCCAGCGCGTGCACCACAACGTCGAAACCGCCGAGTCCTACTACGACGAGGTCTCGACCACCGTGCGCTACGCGGGCCGCCTGCGCACGATCAGCGCGGTCCGCGAGGCCGGGCTCGAGACCTGCGTCGGCGGGATCCTGAACCTCGGGGAGACCGAGGAGCAGCGCGTCGAGATGGCGTTCGAGCTCGCGGCGATCAATCCGACGAGCGTCCCGATCAACCTGCTGATCCCGAAGGCCGGGACGAAGTTCGGCGACCGCGAGCTGATGGACCCGTGGGAGGCGGTGAAGTGGATCGCGATCTTCCGGCTCATCCTCCCGGACGCGCTGTTCCGCCTGTGCGGTGGGCGCGTGCAGAACCTCGCCGAGCTCCAGCCGCTCGCCGTGCGCGCCGGTGTCAACGGCGTGATGATGGGGAACTTCCTCACGACGCTCGGCAACACGCCCGAGGAGGACCGCCGGATGTTCACCGAGCAGGGGCTGAACATCGCGCGCCAGCCTGACAACGGCGCGAACCCGCGCCCGGACAACCGCAGCGGCATGCTCGCGGGCCAGACGCCCGACGTCGTGGAGGAGTACCTCGACGACTACACGCCGAGCGGCACGGTGGACCTCTCGGTGAAGCTCTGGGACCCGTCCTCGCAGCTGCGCTACCGCGCGGCCGACAAGGCGGTTCCCCCGCGCCCGGACGGTGCGCCGAACGCGTGGCCGGACGCGCTGCAGGCCGAGGAGACGGCGGCCTAGGCGCCCCATGCAGGACGTGCGCGAACGTCTCGAGGACCTGCGCGACCGCGGGCTGTACCGCAGGATGCGGCTCGTCAGCGGGCCGCAGGGCCCGCGGGTCGTGCTCGACGGCCGTCCGGTCCTGCTGCTCTGCTCGAACAACTACCTCGGCCTCGCCGATCACCCGCGCGTGCGCGAGGCGGCGGCCGACGCCGCGATGCGCTGGGGCGTCGGCGCCGGCGCCTCGCGCCTGGTCTCGGGCACGATGCGCATCCACCGCAAGCTCGAGGAGCGCCTGGCGGTCTTCAAGGGCGCCGACGCCACGCTCCTCTTCGGCGCCGGCTACATGGCGAACGTCGGCGTCGTCAGCGCGCTCGCGGGACCGCGCGAGGTCGTCTTCTCCGACGAACTGAACCATGCCTCGATCATCGACGGCTGCCGGCTCTCGCGCGCCGAGATCTTCGTCTACCGCCACAACGACGTCGAGCACCTCGCGTGGGGCCTCGAGCGTGCCGGGCGCCGCGGCGCCCTGATCGTGACCGACTCGGTGTTCTCGATGGACGGCGACGTCGCGCCGCTGACCGAGATCGTCGAGCTCGCGCGGCGCCACCGCGTGCGGACGGTCGTCGACGAGGCCCACGGCGTCGGTTGCCTCGGGCCCGGCGGGCGCGGCGCCGTCCACGAGGCCGGGCTCGAGCACGAGGTGGACGTCGTGATCGGGACCCTCGGCAAGGCGCTCGGCAGCTACGGGGCCTACGCCGCGTGCGATCGCGACATCGCGAGCCTGCTCGTGAACACCTCACGACCGTTCATCTTCTCGACGGCGCCGTCGCCGCCCGCGGTCGCGGGCGCGCTCGCGGCGCTCGAGCTGCTCGAGCGCGAGCCGCGCCGCGTCGAGCGCCTCGCGCTGAACAGCATCGTGCTGCGTGACGAGCTCGCCCGTGAGGGGTTCGACGCCGCCGGCGCGACCCAGATCGTGCCGATCGTGATCGGCGACGCCGAGCAGGCGATGCGCATCTGCGAGCTCGCAATCGAGCAGGGGGTGTTCGCACAGGCGATCCGTCCGCCGACGGTCGCCCCCGGCACGTCGCGGCTGCGGCTCGCGGTGATGGCGACCCACACGAAGGACGAGCTGCGCGAGGCCGCGCGCGTGCTGGGCCGCGTGGCGCTGCAGGCGGGGTTCCGCCCGGACGCGGGCGTCCCGGTCGCAGCCGCGCGTGATCTCGCGCGCGACCGCGCAGCGGCGTGAGCACCGCGTCGCTGCCCCCCGGCTGCCTCGTCACGGGGACCGGCACCGGCGTCGGGAAGACCGTTCGTGGCCGCGGCGATCGTCGCCGCGCTCGTTGCACGCGGGGCACGCGTGGCCCCCGTCAAGCCGGTGGTGACCGGCGTCGACGACTCCGAGCCCGGCCGCCCGCCCGACCACGAGCTGCTGGCCGCCGCCGCGGGCGTCACGCCCGCCTCCGTCACCGGTCACGTCTTCGGTCCGCCGCTCTCGCCGCACCTGGCGGCCGAGCTCGCCGGGGTCGCGCTCGAACCCGCGATGCTCGTCGCGGCGGCGCGCGCAGCGGCCGCCGGCGCCGACGTCGTCGTCGCCGAAGGCGTCGGCGGGCTGCTCGTCCCGCTCACCGCCGGCTACCTCGTGCGCGACTACGCGCTCGACCTCGGGCTGCCGCTCGTCATCGCGGCGGCGCCCGGGCTCGGCACGATCAACCACACGCTGCTCACGATCGAGGCGGTGCGCAGCGCCGGGCTCGCGCTGCTCGGCGTCGTGCTCACGCCGTGGCCGGACGACCCCGGGGCGCCGGAGCGCTCCAATCGCGAGACGATCGCCGCGCTCGGCGGCGCCGAGGTCGGCACGCTCGCGTTCACCGGCGCCGAGCCGTCCGCGCTGGCCGCCGCCGGGGCGGCGCTCCCGCTCGAGCGCTGGTTCGGCGTGCCGTAGGCACGCCCCGCGAACCCGGTCAGGCGCCGAGCAGGCCGCCGAGCTCCGGCGGGTGCTTTCCGGGCGTGAACACGCCCGCGACGTCGTAGCGCACCACGCCCGCGACGACGTACGGGTCCGCGGCGAGCAGCTCGGCCACGGTCTCGGGTGCCGTTGCGCGCAGCACGAGCACCGAGCCCTCGGGCGGCGTGCGGCGCCCGGCGACGAGCACGCGCCCATCCGCCACGAGCTCGTCGAGGAACGCCGAGTGCGCTCCGCGATGCACGTCGACCTCCTCGATCGGCGCGAGGTACGTCCCGAGCACGAGCGTCAGCGGAGCAGGGGTCACGGGGTGACGTACATCGGGTTCGGGATCAGCGCCGTCGCCCTGGCGGCGCCGCCCGAGAGGTCGCTGCGCTGGTCGCCGACGTTCAGCAGGATCCGCACGCCCGACTTCTGGACGGCCTTGCGAGCGGCGCTCTTGTACGGCACGAGCGAGCCGTCGGTGTACGTCGCGGGCTTCATCACGAGCTTCGACCAGCCCCTGTAGCCGGCCGCGCGCAGGTTCGCCTCGGTCAGCGTGCGGATGCTCTCCGGGCGCCCCGTGATGAACACGACGCGCACCTTGCGCCTGCGGGCAAGCTGGAACAGCGACTTCGTCTGGGTGATCGCCGGGAGCTTGGCCTCGAGGATGCATCCGGCGGCGGCCGCGGGGGCGAAGCTCGCGCGCGCCTTCTGGCACGGGTAGGTCGAGAGCGACGTGTCGTCGATGTCGAGGACGAGCGCGCCCCGCTTGCCCCTGGCGAGCGTGCGCACGCCGCGCTCGAGCGCCGCGCGGGCCTTCTTCACGACGGCGTTCGTGTCCTTCGTGAAGCCGCCGCCGTCGTAATAGGCGGTGATGTCGGCCGGGCTCGCCGGGGCCTTCGGCGCAGCGGCCGGGGCGGCGGCCACGGGCACGGCGACGAGCGCGGCGAGGACGCCGGCGGCGAGCAGACGGGAACGGATGCTGGACGGGTTCATGGTCATTCAGGGTAGATCGTGGCAGCGAAGGAGGAGTGCAGTCGCCGGTGGCGCCGCGCGAACAGGCGGCGGACGAGGCCGGCCGGGATGCGGGCCGGCACCGGCAGCCGCGGCTCGAGGCGCACTCGATCACGCACGATCGTCCAGTCGCCGACCGCCGCGAGCGTGCGTTCGTGCTCCCAGACGCGCACGGTCAGCATCGAGGAGCGCTCGAGGAAACCGCGACCGGGGTCGACCCGGACGAACACCAGATCGTCGTACTCGACCGGCAGCACGCCGAACAGCAGCAGCCAGGAGCGTATCCAGCGCCGTCCGCGGGGCACGCGCGCATCGTCGAACCGGACGCTGCGCGGTCCGGTCATGCGCAGCAGCCGGCCGAACTCCCGGTTCACGCCGTCGAGGCACGCGACGACGTTCCAGACGGCGTCGGTCGGCGCGGGAACGACCGACGTCACCGTCACCTCGATCGGGATCGCCATTCTCGCGCAGCGTACGCGGGCGACCGTCCGGCGCGGCTCCTACGGTCCAGCGATGCCGTCGCGCTCCGCCGCCGATCTCGCCGCCGCCGACCAGCGGGTGCTCTGGCACCCGTTCACCCAGCAGCAGGGCTGGAGCGACGAGGTGCCGCTCGTGATCGAGCGCGCCGAGGGCTGCACGCTCTACGACGCCGACGGCCGGGCCTACCTCGATGGCGTCTCGTCGCTGTGGTGCAACGTCCACGGTCACCGCCACCCGCGGATCGACGCGGCGGTGCGCGATCAGCTCGAGAAGGTCGCCCACACGACGATGCTCGGCCTGACCCACCCGCCGGCGATCGAGCTCGCCGAGCGGCTCGTGGACCTCGCCCCCGAGGCGCTGAGCCGCGTCTTCTACTCCGACAACGGCTCGACGGCCAACGAGATCGCGCTGAAGATGGCCTACCAATGGCACCACCAGCGCGGCGAGTGGTGGCGGGCCGGCTTCGTGTGCCTGAAGAACAGCTATCACGGGGACACGATCGGCTCGGTCTCGGTCGGCGGGATCGAGCTCTTCCACTCGCTCTACCGGCCGCTGCTGTTCGACACCCGGCAGGCCGAGCCCGGGGACGCCGACGATCTCGCGGCGCTGCTCGACGAGCACGGCGAGCGCATCGCAGCGGTGATCGTCGAGCCGCTCGTCCAGGGCGCCGCCGGGATCCTCGTCCACCCCGATGGGTACCTGCGGGCCGTGCGCCGGCTGTGCGACGCGCACGGGGTGTTCCTCATCTGCGACGAAGTCGCGACCGGCTTCGGCCGCACGGGCACGATGTTCGCCTGCGAGCAGGAGGGCGTCACGCCCGACTTCCTGACGGTCGCCAAGGGCATCACCGGGGGCTACCTGCCGCTCGCCGCGACGCTCACGACCGAGCGGGTCTACGACGGGTTCCTCGGCGCCCACGAGGAGTTCCGCACGTTCTTCCACGGGCACACCTACACGGGCAACCCGCTCGCCTGCGCGGCCGCCCTGGCGACGCTCGCGGTGTTCGACGAAGAGCACACGCTCGAGCGGCTGCAGCCGAAGCTCGCGCTGCTCGGCGAACTGCTCGCGACCGAGGTCGCCCGGTTGCCCGGCGTGCGCGAGATCCGCCGGCGCGGCCTGATGACCGGGATCGAGCTGCACGCGCGTCCGGTCGCCGAGCGGATCGGTCACCGCGTGGCACTCGAGGCTCGCGCGCGCGGGGCGATCATCCGCCCGCTCGGCGACACGATCGTCCTCATGCCGCCGCTGGCGATCGAGGCGGCGGAGCTGCGCCGCCTCGTGGCGATCACCGCCGAGGCGATCGCCGTCGTCACGAGCAGCGCCGTCGCCCGCGCGGCCTAGCTGTGCGGGCGCCGTCGGCGCGTCAGTCGGTGTACTCGACGAAGTCGCGCTTGCGGGCTCCGCACACCGGGCAGAACCAGGTGTCGGGGATGTCCTCGAACGCGGTGCCCGGCGGGATGCCGCCGTCAGGATCGCCTTCGGCCGGGTCGTAGATGAACCCGCAGGACTCGCAGATCCAGCGCGTGATCGCTTCGGTGTCGGTCATGGTCGGCGAGAGGGTAGCGACCCCTCACGTCGAGTGGTTGACAGGGTGTCAAGCGCTCCTCCGGGGCGCTGGTAGGTTGCCCGGGTGCAGATCGATCAGCCACCGCCCGGAGAGCCGCTGAACACGACCGGCGGGGACGTCCCGGTCCGCCAGGCCGCGTCGGTCATCCTGCTGCGCGGCGGCGGCGAGGCGCTCGAGCTGCTGCTCGTGCAGCGCACCCCGCACGCGCGCTTCATGGGCGGCGTCTGGGTGTTCCCCGGCGGCGCGGTCGACGCCCACGAGGGCGAGGGCGACGAGGCGCATCGGCTCGCCGCGGTGCGCGAACTTGCCGAGGAGGCGGGCGTCGGCGGCATCGAGCCGGCCGACCTCGTGAAGTTCTCGCGCTGGATCACCCCGCGTCAGGTGGCGATCCGCTTCGACACGCACTTCTTCCTCGCCCCCGCCCCGGGGGGCGCCGCGCCCGCGATCGACGAGGACGAGATCGTGGACCTCGGGTGGTTCAGCCCGCAGGGTGCGCTCGACGCCCATGCGCGCGAGGAGATCGCGCTCGTGTTCCCGACGATCAAGCACCTCGAGCAGCTCGCGCCGTTCGCCACCGCCGACGAGCTGCTCGCCTACGCAGCCGGCCGCGAGGTCCTGCCCGTCGAGCCGCGCGTGATCCAGGAGGGAGAGGTCGCCCGGGTCGTGCTGCCCGGTGAGCCCGGGTACGACGACGGCCCCGAGCTCGAGCTGAGCGGCCGATGACCTCGACCCTGCCGCCCGAGGTCCGCGAGGTCTTCGACCGCTTCATCACGACCGAGTACGTCACGATCGATGAGCGCGGCCAGCCGATCGGCTGGCCCGTGACGCCCTACCACCACCCCGAGGAGGGCTGCGTGGACGTGACGACCGGCCTGGGCTACCCGAAGAAGGCCGTCGACGCCGAGCGCAACCCGAAGGTCGCACTGCTGTTCTCCGACCCGAACGGCAGCGGCCTCGAGGACCCGCCGATGGTCCTCGTCCAGGGCACCGCACACGTCGACGACCGCGACCTCGAGGCGAACCGCCGGCGCTACGACCGCGAGTCCGCGGTGAAGCTCCCGGCGGCCCAGAGGCTCCAGCCGCCCGAGACGATGCGGCGCTTCATGGGCTGGTACTACGTGCGGCTCTACGTCCACGTGACCCCCGAGCGCGTCTGGCTCTGGCCCCGCGGCGACCTGAACGCTGAACCGCAGCTCTTCGATGCGCGGCTCGAGGAGGTGCGCTCGGGCCGCAGCGAGGAGCCGCTCGGCGGCCACGAGCCGCCCGAGGGCGGCGGCGTCGTCTGGCACGAGCGGATCGACGAGCTCGGCCGCGACTACCCCACCGCGGTGATCTCGTTCGTCGGCGAGGACGGCTTCCCGTTCGCGCTGCGCACGCGCATGCAGGCCGACGCCGACGCCCGGCTCGTGTGGATCGACGGCGATCCGGTCGGCGCGCCCATGGAGGCCGGCCTCGCCTGCATCACCGCGCACGCCCACAGCCCCGACTTCACCTGGCAGCGCAACTTTCAGGTCCGCGGCGACCTGGTCGACGTGGACGGCCGCTGGGCGCTCGCGCCGCACAAGCTCGTCGGCGGCTTCGAGCTCCCGCCCGGCTCGGCCCTCGCGCGCTACCGCCTGAACGCGAAGAAGATCTCGCGGTACCGCCGGATCGCGAAGGGCGAGCTCGCCCGGCGCACCCGCTGACGCCCCGGCCCTCGCGGTCTAGCCGGCTTCGGGCTCCGCGGGAACCTCGGCGTCCGGGGGCGGCGTCTGGGGCGTCTCGGGTGTCCCGGGTGTCTCGGGCGTGGCCGGCACCTCGGCCGGGACCTCGGGCTCGGCGGGCAGCTCGGCCGGAACCTCGGGCGGGGCCGGCACCTCGATGGGCGTCTCGGGCTCGACCGGTACCTCGGCCGGCACCTCAGGCTCCGCGGGCTCCTCGGGTTGTGTGACCTCCGCAGACGGCTCCGCAGCCTCAACGGCGGCTTCGGGCTCCTGCGGCTCGCGTTCAGCGACCTCCAGCTCCGGCTCCGCCGGCGCCTCCGGCTCCCCGGCCTCGGGCTCCGCGGTCGCCGCCCACCGCCGGCACCGCCGGCCCACCGGCCAGCAGATCGCGGTAGTGCGGCGCCGCAGCCTTCACGGGCGGGATGAGCGTCAGGATCTTCGCAACAGGCCCGCGGGCACGCACCTGGCCCTTGTTCAGCGCCGTCATCACGCTCAGCTCGCCGAGCCAGATGCGGTGCCCCGTGAGGGCGTCCATCACGAGCGTCACGTCCGGACGTGCGTCGGTCTGGCCGAACACCACGGTGCGATCCTCGCCGGCGACGAGCCGCAGGGTGACGACCGCGTCCGGGCGCCGGAACTGGTACTGCACCACGCCGTCCGCGCGCTGCATCTGCGTGCCGATCCGCTCGTCGGCGACGATCTCCTCGAGCAGGCGCCCGAGTGAGGCATAGACCTCCTGATCGTCCTTGAACTTCGGCACGTCGCCTCTTCCCGTCGCTGTCGTCGCGGTGGCCGTGGAGCTGGCTCCCACGGCGCGGCGGAGAATAGTCGCTTCACACCATGGGTAGATTCCCGCGCATGACCGACGACGCGAGCATCCAGGACCACATCGAGCAGCTCGTCGCCGACGAGCACCGGCTCCTCGACGCGCACACGAAGGGCGGTCTCGACGACGCCGAGCGCGGGCAGCTCGAGGCGATCCGCGTCGAGCTGGACCGCTACTGGGACCTGCTGCGCCGGCGCCGCGCGCGGGAGGAGTTCGGGGCGAGCCCCGACCAGGAGCAGCTCCGCGACGCGGACACCGTCGAGCACTACCGCCAGTAGCTACGCACGACCGAGCAGCAGGGCGATGCCCTGCCCGCCGCCGATGCACAGCGTCACGAGCCCGAGCTCGAGGTCGTCGCGCTCCATCGCCGCGAGCGCCTTCGCGGTGATGAGCGACCCGGTCGCACCGATCGGGTGCCCGAGCGCGATCGCCCCGCCGTCGGGATTGACCTTGTCCGGGTCGAGCTCGAGGTCCCGCATGACCGCGAGCGCCTGCGCCGCGAACGCCTCGTTGAGCTCGATGACGCCGACCTCGTCGAGCGAGCGCCCGGCCCGCTCGAGCACTTTGCGCACGGCGGGAACCGGCCCGATGCCCATGATCGACGGGTCCACGCCGCACGACGCGTAGGCGAGGATCCGCGCCCGCACGGGCGCGCCGAGCTGCTTCGCGGTCTCGGCGTCCATCAGCACGACGGCCGCGCCCGCGTCGTTCATGCCGGACGCGTTTCCGGCCGTGACGGTGCCGCCGTCCCTCTTGAACACGGTCGGGAGCTTCGCCATCGAGGCGACGTCGGCGTTCTCGCGGATGTGTTCGTCGCTCGTGAACGCCACCGTCTCACGCTTGACGCGGACGTCGACGGGCACGATCTCCGAGTCGAAGCGCCCGGCCTCGCGCGCCGCGAGCGCGCGGCGGTGGGACTCGACGGCGAACGCGTCCTGGTCCTCGCGCGTGATGCCCATCTGCTCGGCGAGGTTCTCGGCCGTGACGCCCATCAGGACGCTCGAGAACGGGTCCGTGAGCCCGCCCATGACGGGATCGACCATCTTCGTCTCCCCCATGCGTGCGCCCCAGCGCGCGTCGGGCAGCCAGTAGGGACCGCGGCTCATGGACTCCGCGCCGCCGGCGAGCGCGACCTGCGCCTCACCGGTCTGGATCGCCTGCGCGGCGGAGACGATCGCCTGCACCCCGGTGCCGCAGAGCCGGTTCACGGTGTACGCCGGCGTCTCCTTCGGGATCCCCGCCTTGATGCCCACGACGCGCGCCATGTACATGTCCTCGGGCTTCGTGTGGATGACGTTGCCGAAGACGACGTGATCGACGCGGTCGGGCTCGATTCCGGCGCGCTCGATCGCCCCGATCGCGGCTGTGGCGCCGAGCTCGGTCGGCGGCACGTCCTTGAGCGACTTCCCGTAGGAGCCCACCGCGGTGCGCGCGGCGGACGAGATGACGACGTTGGTCACGCTGGCGGTCCTTTGTCTCAGGGATTGTCCGGCCGGGAACCCTACGGGTTGGTACGTTCCGGAGAGGCTTCGGTGGGTTTCGAACAAGGAGAGCGAACCATGGCGACGACCGCCACGCTGCACAACGTCATCGGCGCAAGGAGCGTCCCCACGTCCGGCGACGGGCGTTCACGAGGTGAAGAACGCCGCGACCGGGGAAACGATCGCCGAGATGGGCTCGTCGAGCGCCGCCGACCTCGATGCCGCGGTCGAGGCCGCACGCGCCGGCTTCCTGGAATGGCGTGAGGCGACGCCGTCCGAGCGCAGCCTCGCGCTGCTGCGGATCGCCGACGAGCTCGAGGAGCGCGGCGAGGAGCTCGCGAAGATCGAGTCGGAGAACACCGGCAAGCCGCTGGCCCTGACGATCAGCGAGGAGATCCCGCCCGCCGCCGACCAGATCCGCTTCATGGCCGCAGCGGCCCGGATCCTCGAGGGCACCGCGAGCGCCGAGTACATGGCCGGCCACACGTCCTCGATCCGGCGCGAGCCGATCGGCGTCTGCGGCGGCATCACGCCGTGGAACTACCCGTTCATGATGGCCGTCTGGAAGTTCGCCCCGGCGATCGCCGCCGGCAACTCGGTGATCCTCAAGCCGTCGGAGAACACGCCGAACTCGACGCTCTGGCTGGCCGAGCTCATCAACAAGCACGTCCCCGCGGGCGTCTTCAACGTGATCCTCGGCAAGGGCGATGTCGGCGAGGCGCTCGTGCGTCACGCGGGTGTCGACTTCGTCTCGCTCACCGGCTCGGTGCGCGCCGGGAAGGCCGTCGCGGCCGCCGCCTCGGACACGCTCAAGCGCGTCCACCTCGAGCTCGGCGGCAAGGCACCGGTGATCGTCTTCGACGACGCCGACCTCGAGGCCGCCGCGGAGGGCATCGCGGGGGCCGGCTACTTCAACGCGGGCCAGGACTGCACCGCGGCGACGCGCGTGCTCGCCGGCCCCGGCGTCTACGGCGATTTCGTCGAGGCGCTCGCCGAGCAGGCGAAGGGCACGGTCTACGGCAACCCGCTCGACGACAACACGTACATGGGCCCCGTCATCAGCCAGGTCCAGCGCGAGCGCGTGCAGGGCTTCATCGAGCGCGCGCCGGACCACGCGAACGTCGCCGCGGGCGGCAGCGCCCCGGAGAACGGCGGCGGGTACTGGTTCGAGCCGACGGTCGTCGCCGACCTCAAGCAGGACGACGAGATGATCCAGAACGAGATCTTCGGGCCGGTCATCACCGTCCAGCAGTTCAGCGACGAGGCGCAGGCGCTCGAGTGGGCCAACGGGGTCGAGTACGGCCTGGCCTCGAGCGTCTGGACGAAGGACTTCGGGCGCGCCTCGCGCATGGCCAAGGGCCTCGACTTCGGCGCCGTGTGGATCAACACCCACATCCCGATCGTCGCCGAGATGCCGCATGGCGGCTTCAAGCACTCCGGCTACGGCAAGGACCTCGGCAAGTACGGCTTCGAGGACTACACGCGCATCAAGCACGTGATGGCCAACATCGAAAGCTAGCGTCACCCTCCGAAGATCGGGCGGGCGCAAAGCGCCCGCCCGATCGGGGTCGAGTGCTCGCTCACCGCAACCTTCGCCCCTCCCACGCGTTCCCACGGGTAATCCACCCCGAGGAGTCGGTGAATGGAAGCCTCCGCCCTGCCGCGCCCCGCCGGGATCGCGCGTCCCGCGCCCCCGCCGGTCCTGCTGCGCGTTCGCAGCGATCCGCAGCTGCTTGCGCTGTTCCGTGCCGGGAGCGAGGAGGCCTTCGACGCGATCCACGACCGCTATCGCGCTCGCCTGCTGGCCTACATGCGCCAGATGCTGCGCGGCGACGCCGAGGACGCCCTGCAGGACGTGTTCCTGCGCGCCTACGCGGCGCTGCGCGCCGACGACCGCCCGATCGCGCTGCGCGCCTGGCTCTACCGCGTCGCCCACAACCGCTGCATCGACGAGCTGCGCCGGCCGGCCCCGACGCCGGCCGAGCTCGTCGAGCGTGAGGGGCCGGACGCCTACGACCCGTTCACGGCGGCCGAGCGCCGCGAGGCACTGCAGCGACTCGTCGGCGATCTGCGGCGCCTGCCCGAGCAGCAGCGCTCGGCGCTGCTCATGCGCGAGCTCGAGGGCCTGACGTACGACGAGCTCTCCTCGGCGCTCGACGTCACGCTCCCGGCGGTGAAGTCGCTGCTCGTTCGCGCGCGAATGGGTCTCGCCGAGTCCGACGAGGCGCGCAACGCCGACTGCACCGACATCCGGGCGGCCCTGGCGGGGGCGAAGGAGCGCGGCGTACGCGCGAGTGGCCATGCGCGCCGCCATCTGCGCGACTGCCCGGAGTGCACGGCGTATCGCACGGCGCTTCACGGGACGGCGCGCAGCCTCGGAGCCCTGTCCCCGGGCCACGGCCTGCCGGCGACGCTCGCGAAGCTCCTCGGCGGCGGTGCCACGGCGGGCGGCGGCGCGCTCGCCGGCGGTGGCGGCGCTGCAGGGATCGCGGGCGGCGGCGTCGTCACGGCGACCGCCGCGAAGGCCGTCGTCGTGGTCTGCTGCGTCGCGGCGACCGCAGGCGGAGCGGCCTCGCTCGAGCACCGCGTGCACGCCCGGCGCCGAGCGGCTCGCGCCCACCCCGGCCGCCGCCGGACCCGCCGAGGCGACAGGCGCGGCGCAGACCCGCGCGGCGGCCACGACCCCGGTGGTCGCGCCCGCGGCCGCGCACCCGGACGCCGCCACGCCGCATCCAGGCGAGCTCGCCGGCGACCCCGCGCCGGCGGCCGCTGACGGGACCGCCGAGCCCAGCCACGACCCGGCCGCGATCAGCGACCCGCAGACCGGTGGGACGAGCGCCCCCGACGAAGCCGCCGCCGGTGACGCGGCGCCGCCGGCCGCCGGCGAGCCCGCCACCGCGGACGCGACGACGTCAGCGTCGAGCGCCGGCCAACCGGCCGCGGGAATGATGCCGCAGGCGCCCGCGGCGGTCGGTCAGGCGGGAGCGGGCACGGCGTCCTGAGCCGCGGGCACGATCGCGCGAGCGACCGGCTCGACCCGGACGGGAACGCCGTTCAGGAACGCCATCCCCGCGAGCGGCTCGAGATCCTCGGGTTCTGCGCTCATCAGGACGTTGACGTTCACGCCGCCCGCCGTCGTTCGCCAGGCGCCAGCCGCCGCGATGCCCCCAGCCGTGCGGGAGCGCGACCGTGCCGGGCATCAGCTCGTCGGTCACGCTCACCGGGACCTCGACGGTGCCGGACTTCGACGTGATCCGAGCGAGGACGCCGTCGCGCAGACCGTGGCGCTCGGCGTCCTCGGGATGCACCCGCAGGGACTGCGTGCGCCCGCCGCGCATGAGCAGCGGCGCGTTGTGCATCCACGAGTTGTGCGAGCGCAGCTCGCGCATCCCGATCAGCCGCAGCGGGAACGCGGGATCGTCGCCGTTCACGCCCTGCAGGCGCCGGACCTCCTCGAGCAGCGCGGGATGGTCGAGGTGGACGAGGTGGTCGTCGTGGCGCACGCGGCCGCCGAGGACACCGGTCGGGATCGACTCGGAGACGACGATGCCGTGCGGCTCGCGGCGCAGGCGCCGGAGGCTCAGTCCCCCGCGGCGCAGGCCGAAGCGGTCGCCCTCGCGGCCTGTGCGCAGCAGCAGGTCGGCCATGCGCTGCGGGGTCATGCGGTAGCCGAGCTTCGCGGCAGTGCGCAGCGCCGGCAACGCGTAGGGCTGCACGCCGATCTCCTTGGAGATCGCATCGATGATCTTCCACTCCTCGCGCGCCTCGCCGCGCGGCTCGAGGACCGCGTCGGTGTACTGCACGAACGGCGTCGTGTAGAAGCCCAGGAACGGCAGCGGCAGGTCGTCGCGCTCGAGCCACGTGGTGCTCGGAAGCACGTAGTCCGCGTGGCGGTTCGTCTCGTTGACGTAGAAGTCGAGCGAGACGAACAGGTCGAGGTCGCCGAGCGCCGCCTCGAGCGCGTCACCGTCCGGGCAGCTCAGCACCGGGTTGCCGGCGCTCGTGAAGAACGCGCGGATCTGACCCTCGCCGGGCGTCGTGATCTCGCGCGCGATGAGCGACGCGGGCAGCGCGCCGAGCACGTCGGGGAAGTCCGCGGTCCGCGAGCGCACCTTGCCGTAGGTGTCGAGGCCGGCCTGCGCGGCGACCTCGTCGAAGGCGACGGCCGGCAGTCCGAAGACGCCACCGCCCGCGCGATCGAGGTTGCCGGTCGCGATCATCAGGGTGTCGAGCAGGAACGCGACGAGCGTGCCGAACCGCCCGAGACACGATCCGGTGCGCCCGTAGACGGCCGCGCCGTCCGCGGCGGCGAGGTCGCGGGCGAGCTGCACGCACGGTGCCGGCAGGGATGCCGGTGCGGTCGGCCGTCGCCTCCGGCGGGAAGTGGCGCACGGTCTCGCGCCAGACGCCCCAGCCCGAGGCCTGGCGAGCGAGCGCGGCCTCGTCGGTGAGGTGCTCCTCGACCAGGACGCACAGCAGCGAGAGCAGCAGCCACGCGTCGCTGTCGGGGCGCACCGGGACGTGCTCGAAGTTCCGCGCCGTCTCGGTGCGGCGCGGATCCACCACGACGACGCGCCCGCCGCGCTCGACGATGCCGCGCAGCTGCGCCTTGAGCTTCGGCGCGGTCAGGACGCTGCCGTGCGAGACGAACGGGTTGGCGCCGATCATGAGCAGGAAGCTCGTGCGCTGCAGGTCGGGGATCGGGACGAGCGCCGGCGAGCCGTAGAGCAGCGCGCTCGCCGCGAAGCGGTTCGCGACGTCCTGCGAGGAGGCGGTGTAGTAGTGCGGCGATCCGAGGCCCTCCATGAAGCCCTTCACCCACAGCGAGTGCGAGTAGCTGAACGCGCCGGGGTTCCCGAAGTACCAGCCGACCGCGGAGCGACCGTGCTCGGCGATGACCGTGCGCAGGCGTGCGCCGATGTCCGTGATCGCAGCCTCCCAGGAGACCTCGTGGAACTCCCCGGTCGCCCGATCGCGGCGCAACGGGCGCAGGACGCGGTCGGGGTCGTTCTGCACGTCGGTCATCGCGATGCCCTTCGGACAGGCCTCCCCCGCCGACAGCGGGTGCTCGCTGGTCCGGACGCAGCTGCGTGAGGACCCCGTCCTCGACGCTCGCCACCATGCCGCAGTGCGCTTCGCAGATGCGGCAGAAGGTCACCTTCCGCTCGACGGCCATGCTCTCCCTCGTCCTGGTCGGCCCGCCCCGCAACGCGCGGCGCGGGGAGCGCGCTCAGGCGTCACCGTAGCGTGGGATTCCGGTGCGGTCCACGTCCGCCGGAAGGCGTCCCTCCTCCTCGAGCTTGTCGAGGTGCGAGGCGAGCGTGACCGCCGCGGCCGGGCGCAGCACGGCGGGCGCATCGGACCAGGCGCGGTCGAGCAGCTCGTCCACGGTGCGCAGGCCGTCGCCGAGCGCGGCGACGAGCCGCCGCTCGCGCTCGAGGCGATGGTCGCGATACTCCTCGATCTTCGCGCGCGGCTCGAGGACGAGCGGCCCGTGTCCGGGCGCGATGACCTCGGCGTCGAGCTCGAGCAGGCGGTCGAGCGCGGCGAGATAGCCGCGCAGCGCCCCGGGGTACGGGGCGATGAACACGCTCCCGTGCCCGAGGACCGCGTCGCCGCTGAAGAGCGCCCGCCCGGCGACGAACGCGAGGTGGTCGGGGGCGTGACCGGGTGCGGCGATCGCGGTGAACGGGCCGAACCGGTCACCGTCGGAGAGCCGGACGCTCGCGCCCGGGCCAGGAGCTCGCGCCGACGGGCACCTCCCCGACGAGCGCCAGCAGTCCCGCCACGCCGCCGGTGTGGTCGCCGTGCCCATGCGTGATCGCGATGCCGCCGACGCCGCCGCGCGCGGCGGCGTCGGCCGCGACACGCACCTGGTGGGCCGCGAGCGCCGGACCCGGGTCGACGACCCAGCACGGATCGCGTCCGACGAGCCACGTGTTCGTCCCCTCGAGCGTGAACGGGCCGGGGTTGTCGGCCCGGATCTGCTCGAGATCGTCCATCGCCCGAGGCTATCCGCCCGGACCGCCGGTCCGGCGGGTTCCGACGCCCTGTCACGTCGCGGCCCCCGCGGTGCGTGCCAGGATGGACGGCGCACGTGACCGACCTCGACCGCCTCAGCGCGCTGGACGCCGCCTTCCTCGACCTCGAGACCGAGCGGGCACCGCTCAACGTCGGCTGGACGCTGCGGTTCGCCGGACCCGCGCCGTCGCTGGCCGCGCTGCGACGCCACCTCGAGGGGCGCCTCGACGCGGTGCCGCGCTTCCGGCGCCGCGTCGTGCGCCCTGCGCTCGGCCTCGGCGACCCGCACTGGGCCGACGACGCGGGCTTCGACATCGCCCGGCACGTCGAGGCGCTGCGCCTCGCCGCGCCCGCCGACCAGGAGGCGCTGCGCGACCTGGCCGGCGTGCTGTTCTCGGCGCCGCTCGACCGCCGGCGCCCGCTCTGGCGGATGACGCTCGTCAGCGGCCTTGAGCCGGCCCCGGCGTTCGCGATCGTCGGCGTCGCCCACCACGCGCTCGTGGACGGGATCGCCGCGATCGAGATCGCCCAGCTGCTGTTCGATCCGGCGGGCGTGACGCCGCTGCCCCGGCGTCCCGCCGCGTGGACGCCGCGGCCCGCACGCGGCGCCCCCGCGGCGCTCGCCGTCGCCGCGCGCCAGCGCGCGAGCGGCGGCGCCGCGGCCGGCCAGGCGCTCGCCCGCAACGCCGCGACCAGCCCTGAGGCCCTTCGTCAGGCGGTGGGCGCCGCCGGCTCGCTCGTGCGCCCTGCACCAAGGACGAGCCTCGAGCGGTCCGCCGGGCGTGCGCGGCGTGCGGCCTTCGCGGTCGTGCCGCTCGAGGAGGTCCGGGCGGCGGCGCGCCTCCATGGGGCGACGCTGAACGACGCGCTGCTCACCGCGGCTGCGATCGCGACGGGCGCCGCCCTCGAACGCCGCGGTGAGCACCCGCCGGCCGTCCGGGCGCTCGTCCCCGCGAGCGTCCGCACGGGCGCGGAGGGTGCCGCCGAGCACGGCAACCGGATCGCCTTCCTCGCGGTCGACCTGCCACTCGGCGAGGACGATCCCGCCCGCCTGCTGCGCACGATCCGCGCGCGGACCCGGGCCCGCAAGAACTCGGGCGACGCCGCGGCGGGCGACGCGCTGCTGCGCGCGGCCGACCTGCTGCCCGCCACGGTCCGCGGCCGGGTCGCGCGCGCCGCGGCGCAGGCGGCGCGGTTCACGCTGATCGTCTCGAACGTCCCGGGCCCGCCCGTCCCGCTCGCGCTGCTCGGCCGCGACCTCGTGGGGGCCTGGCCGGCCGTGCCCCCGCTCGATGGGCATGCGCTGACGATCGGCGCGCTGTCCTACTGCGGCCGCCTCCATGCGGGGCTGCTCGCGGACGCGGCGGTCGTTCCCGACCTCGACGAGATCGCCGCCGACCTCGGGCCGCCCTCGAGCGCCTGCGCGAGGCTCCGGCACCGGCGCTCACGCCGTGGCGCGAGCGCGCCCGTGCACGGCGCTCCGAGCGCCGCAGCGCCTGAGCTCCCGGGCCCGTCAGCGCGAGGCGAGGCGGTACACGGGACCGTCGAGCGAGACGACGTAGATCCGCCCGCGCGCGTCCTCCCCGAACGAGCTGAGCTGGCTCACCGTCGGCACGCCGAGCGCCCGGTCACCGCTCGCCCGCGGGAGCTTCAGGCGCGCAGTACGGACCTGGCCCTTGCAGAAGTCGCCGTAGACGTAGCGCCCGCGCAGTGCGGCAGCCCGGGATCGCGCACGACGTAGCCGCCGGTGATCGAGCACCAGCCGTCGTCATGGCTCTTCGTGATCACGGGGAAGACCGCCCCGGGCGCGGGCTCGTCGAAGTTGCGCCGCCGGCCCTCCCATGGGCGCCAGCCGAAGTTCGACGCCGCGTCGCCGTGCCGGCGCGGCGCGAAGTCGATCTCCTCGACCTGGTTCTGGCCGACGTCGCCGATCGTCAGGTCGCCGGTGCGCCGGTCGAACGACCAGCGCCACGGGTTGCGCAGGCCGTAGGCGTAGATCTCGGGCCGGGCGCCCGAGCGGGTGCGGAACGGGTTGGAGCCGGGGATCGCGTAGGCCCGCCCGCCGGTCGCCACCGGGTCGATCCGCAGGATCTTGCCGAGCAGCGAGCCGAGGTCCTGCGCGTTGCCGCGGGTGCCGTGCTGGTCGTCGCCGCCGCCGCCGTCGCCCGGTTCCGATGTAGAGCAGGCCGTCGGGGCCGAAGTTCAGCTGGCCGCCGTTGTGGTTGGCCTCCGGGTCGGCCATGACGAGCACCTGCCGGCGCGAGCCCGCGTCGGCGCGGTCGGCGCTCGCGCGCCGGTACTCGGCGACCTCCTGACGACCGTCGCGGCGCGTGAAGTACACGTAGAAGCGCCCGCTGCTCGCATAGTCCGGCGCGAACGCCAGGCCGAGGAGGCCCTGCTCTCCGCCGGCGGTCACGAGCGAGCGGATGTCGAGGAACGGCGTCGACCGCGTGCGTCCGCCCTTGACGAGCATGATCCGCCCCGCCTGCTCGACGACCATCACGCGGCTGCGATCCTGCGGCGGTGCGGTGACGTACAGCGGACCGGAGAACCGCCCGACGCGCACGAGCTTCACGCCGCGGGCCGCGGTCGTCGCCGGCCTGGTCGCGGTCGCGGCGGGCGTCCCGCTGCGGGAGCCCGTCGCAGCCGTGCCCGGCGCCGGCGTCGTCGTCGGAGCCGCAGGCGACGAGCGCGACGGCGGCGAGGCAGGCGAAGAGGAGGCGAACGCGCATGCCGAGAGGATCGCAGCGCGCCCGCCGGGGCGCGCAGATCGCAGCGCGCCCGCCGGGGCGCGCAGGCAGCAGATGTCCCGGCACGTGCGCGCCCACCGGGCTTGACAGCGCCACAGGTGTGAGTGGAGACTCACACCATGGCCACCACCTCGACCTCGCAGACCGCCGCCGCGGACGCCGCAGAGCTCCTGCGCCGCGGGATCAGCGAGCAGCAGCGGGAGATCCGCGTCGACGACGTGCCGGTCCGCGGCGCGGTCCCGCGCTGGCTCACCGGCACGCTCGTACGGCTCTCGCCCTCGCAGTTCCACGCCGGCGAGCAGCAGCTGCGCCACTGGTTCGACGGGCTCTCGATGCTGCACCGCTTCGGTGTCCGCGACGGGAAGGTCGACTACGCGAACCGGTTCCTGCGCACGCGCCAGTACCGCAGCGTCACCGAGGAGGGGCGGCTCGGCGCCTCGGAATTCGGGACCGACCCGTGCCGCACGCTGTTCGGCCGCGTCATGACGATGTTCAAGCCGAGGTTCACCGACAACGCGAACGTCAACGTCGTGCAGCTCGCGGGCGAGGCGATCGCGATGACCGAGACGCCGATGCCGATCAGCTTCGATCCCGGAGACGCTCGAGACGCTCGGCGTCAGCTCGTGGAGCGAGCACGTGCCCGGCGTCCTGACCATCGCCCACCCTCACCGGGACCCGGTCACGGGGGACGTCGTGAGCTTCGCGACGAAGATCGGCCGGCGCTGCTCGGTGAACGTCTACCGGATGGATCCGGTGACGAAGGAGACGCGCGTGATCGCGTCGGTCCCGGACCGGTACGCGCCGTACATGCACAGTTTCGCGATCACCGAGCGTTACGCGATCCTCGTGACGTTCCCGCTGGTCATCGACCAGAACCGCATGCTGAAGCACGTCTTGAAGGGCGGCGGCGGGATCGTGGACGCGTTCCGCGAGATCCCGGGCCGCGGCACGACGTTCCACCTGTTCGACCGCGACAGCGGCGCCGAGCGCGCCCGCATCGCGGGGCCGGCGTTCTTCAGCGTTCCACCACGTGAACGCCTACGACCGCGACGACGGCACGGTGGTGCTCGACCTGTTCGCGTACGAGGACGGGTCGATCGTGCGCTCGCTGATGCTCGACCGCCTGCGCCGCGGGGAGCGGATCCCCGGGGCCGAGCTGCGCCGCTGCATCGTCGACCCCGTGGCGGGCACGGTGGACGTGCGGCCGCTCGCCGAGCCGAACGCGGAACTCGGGACGATCGACTACCGGCGACGCAACGGCCGCCCGTATCGCTTCCTCTACGCGGTGAGCTCGCAGGGCACTGGCCCGGGAAACCGGATGGCGCTGCTCGGCGACCAGCTCCTGAAGATCGACGTCGAGGACGGCGCCGCCCATCACGCCTGGCACGAGGCCGGCTGCCTGCCGGGCGAGCCGGTGTTCGTGCCGCGCCCGGACGGCGACGACGAGGACGACGGCGTGTGCCTGTCGGTCGTCCTCGACGGGCACCGTGAGACGTCCTTCCTGCTCGTCCTCGACGCCGCGACGTTCACCGAGGTCGCGCGCGCGGAGCTGCCCCAGCACGTGCCGCTCGGCTTCCACGGCGCGTTCTTCTCGGGCTGAACCGACGGCCCACCGCACAAAGGGCCGCCTCCGTGGTTTTCATCCGGGTAAACACCTAGTAGTCTCCACGGACGGTGCCGTCAGTCCCGCCACGCGACACCCCAGCGGTCCAGGACCCCACACTCGACGCGGAGCGGCTCAGGCGGCTGCTCGACGTGGGTCGGTCGCTGGTGGCCGAGCTCGACCTCGACGAGGTCCTGCACCTGCTGCTCGACGTCGCCCGCGAGCTCACGGGCGCGCGCTACGCGGCGCTCGGCGTCCTGGATCCCGAGCGCTCGAAGCTCGTCCGCTTCCTGACGCGCGGCCTCGACGCCGCGACGATCCGGCGCATCGGCGATCCGCCGCGCGGGCACGGCGTGCTCGGCGAGGTCATCCGCCGTCCCGAGCCGCTGCGCCTCGAGCGCGTCGGCGATCACGAGCGCTCCTACGGCTTCCCGCCGAACCACCCGCCGATGAACTCGTTCCTCGGTGTCCCGATCCTCGTGCGCGGCGCGGCCTGGGGCAACCTCTACCTCACCGAGAAGGACGGCGGGCCGTTCACCGAGTCCGACGAGCAGACGCTGCTCGTGCTCGCCGACTGGGCGTCGATCGCGATCCGCAACGCCGACCTCTATCGGGCCGAGCGCGCACGCCGCGATGACCTCGAGCACACCGTCTCGGCGCTCGAGGCGACGATGTCGATCGCGCGCGCGCTCGGCGCGGAGACCGACCTGCATCGCGTGCTCGAGCTCGTCACGAAGCGCGGCCGCGCGCTCGTCGAGGCGCGCGTCATGGTGATCGCGCTCGACGAGGGCGGCGAGCTCGTCGTCCGCGCGATGGCGGGCCAGGCCAACGACGACCTGCTCGGCCGGCGCCTGGCGCTCGACGCGCCGCTCGGCCCCGAGACCGCGGCGGCCACGAGCACCGGCGAGCGGCTGGCCGGCCAGGCGACCCGGCTGCGCCGCGCGCTCGCGCGCGAGGTCGGCGCCGAGGAGGGCCTCGTCGTGCCGCTGCGCTACCGGGACGACACCGTCGGGGTGCTCGGCGCGTTCGATCGCATGGACGGGGGCGCGAGCTTCTCCGCCGACGAGGAGCAGCTCCTCGAGGCCTTCGCGGCGAGCGCGGCGACCGCGGTGGTCACGGCCCAGCGGGTCGCCGCCAGCACCCTGCGCCGGCGCATGGAGGCCGCCGAGCACGAACGCTCCCGCTGGGCGCGCGAGCTGCACGACGAGAGCCTGCAGGACCTTGCCGGCCTGAAGATCCTGCTCGCCTCGGCGCGCCGCGGTGAGCCGGGTGAGCAGCTCGCGCGGGTCGTCGACGAGGCGATCGACCGGCTCTCGGGGAGCATCGAGGCGCTGCGCGGCCTGATCGCGGACCTGCGGCCGGCGGCGCTCGACCAGCTCGGGGTCACTGCGGCGCTCGAGGGGCTCGCGGAGCGCACGCGCTCGAGTTCGGGCGTGGACCTCGCGCTCACGGTCGAGCTCGACGACGAGCAGCTCGGCGCCGCCGACGAGGTCGACGTGCCGAGCACGATCTACCGGCTCGTGCAGGAGGCGCTCGCGAACATCGTCAAGCACTCCGGCGCACGGCACGCGGACATCGCCGTCCTCCAGCGTGACGACGCGATCGAGATCGTCGTGCGCGACGACGGCGACGGCTTCGATCCGGCGCGCCCGACGCGCGGCTTCGGCCTCGTCGGGATGCGCGAGCGCATCGAGCTCGCCCGCGGGCGCCTGGAGGTCGTCACCGCATCGCAGGCCGGGACCGAGCTGCGCGCGCACATCCCGCTGGGCGCCCAGCCGCGCGTGCAGCGCTCCGCCTGAGCTCAGATCGAGTGCAGCGCGGCGGCGCCGAGGTCGCCGCCGTGGACCGCGAAGCGCACGGCGGCGAAGAGCTCGTCCGGATGGGCGTGCTTGAGGATGCTCGCAGCGGCGCCGTGGTCGAGGGCACGGCGCTCCAGGGTGAGTGAGTCCTCGTCGGCCAGCAGCACGACCCGCGTTCCCGGAGAGCAGCGCACGAGCCCGGGGATCCCCTGCAGGCCCTGATCGCCCAGCACGGCCGGCTCGAGGAGCAGCGCCTGCGGACGGCGCTCGCCGAGCAGATGCCGCGTGCGGTCGAGGTCGCCGGCGTTCCCGGCGATCGCGAAGCCCGGCTCGCGCTCGAGCAGCCGCGTCAGCGCACCGCGCACGAGCCGGTGGCGATCGGCGACGAGCACGGTGATCGCATGCTCCCGCGGATCCGTCATTCCGGGCACGCCCGCGACGGTACGCAGCCGCACGGCCGCGTGAATCGGTAGGCGACCCACGCGATCTGCGGGAAAACCCGGACGTTTCGGCGGGAGACACACGGTGCCCCGCCGACCGCCTCGCCACCTACGATCAACACATGGCGGATCAGACGCCCAACGGCGAAGTCCACATCGTCCTCGCCGACGATCACGAGGTCGTCCGCGCGGGACTCCGGCTCCTGCTCGAGGCCGAGCCCGGCTTCGAGGTCGTCGCCGAGGCCGGCGACGTCGACGGCGCGGTGCGCTACGTGCGCGGGCACAAGCCCGAGGTGATCGTCCTCGACCTGAACATGCCGGGCACGAAGACCTCGCTCGAGGCGATCACCGACATCAAGGAGGCGTCCCCGGCGACGAACGTCGTCGTGCTCACGATGCAGGACGACCCGTCGTTCGCGCGCAGCGCGCTGCAGGCCGGCGCGCTCGCCTACGTGCTGAAGGAGGCGGCCGACAACGAGCTGATCGAGGCCGTCCAGCGCGCCGCCGACGGCGACTCCTACCTCAACCCGCGTCTGGGCGCCGCGCTCGCCGCGCTGCGCCCCGCTTCACCGCCGGACGAACTCACCGAGCGCGAGACCGAGGTGCTGCGGCTGATCGCGCTGGGCCACACGAACGCCGAGATCGCCGAGCAGCTGCACCTCTCGGTGCGCACCGTCGAATCGCATCGCGCCCACATCCAGCAGAAGCTGCGCCGCACCACACGCGCCGAGCTCGTGCGCTACGCGCTCGATCGCGGCCTCGTGCAATAGCCCCGTCGCTACCCGCGGACCAGCGGTCCCGAGCGCACGGCCTCGAACGCCGACCCCGGCACGCGCCCCAGCTGTTCGATGTCGTGATCGTCCCAGCGCCGGTCGGCGGCGCCGCTGATGAACCAGTCCGAGCCGTTGTCGGCGACGATCATCCCGTAGGTCTTCAGCGCGCGCAGGATCGCGAGCGACTGCCCGCGGTATCCCCGCAGGTCGAACGCGGCCTTCAGCCGCAGCCGCAGCCCCATCGGCGGCAGGCGCGGGTCGTCGGCGTCGGAGGCGCGGTGGCGTGCCGGGAAGACATAGGCGCGCTGCGTGCGCGCCACGGTGAACCGCAGCGCGTGGCGGATCGCGCCGGAGCGCGCCTCGTCGGGTCGGGCGAGCCCCGGCAGGATCGGCAGGCCGGCCGCGTCGGCGGACGTCCAGCCCGCCGGACGCAGCCGGTTCGATCGCAGCCCGAAGATCGCGCCGCTGTCGGCCAGCCAGCGACCCGCGCTGCGCCGCGCCCGATAGAGCTCGAACAGGCGACAGGTCCCGCGCTGGACGACGATCACGTGGTCGTCGCTGCCGCCCTCGATGCGCGCGCGGGCGGGAATCGCGTAGCGCCCGCGATCACTCTCGTCGCCGTAGGCCTTGAAGCGCACGGCACGGCCGCGCAGCGAGCGCGGCGCGATCGTGACCGGAATCCCGTAGTCGCCGTTGCGCCCGGAGCCGAAGTCCGGGTGCAGATGCCCGCCGGTGCCGATCGAGCGCACGTAGTCGTCCGAGCGCGGATCCACGGGATCGGCCGAGACGTCGCGATTCCACGCGTTGCTCGCGGGGAACACCGGGCAGCCCGCCAGACGCGGGCCCGGCGCGGTGGACGCCCCCACGGGCCCGATCAGGGCGGCTGCCAGCAGGGCGACGGGCATGGCGAGGGCGAGCACGCGCATCGCCGCAGGATCGCATCCCGCGCCGCCGGACCGGACGACGAAGCTCCGTGGCTCTGCGGGAAACCCGTGCGGAATCTCCACAGCGCGTGGGCGTACTCGCCCGTAGGAAGATCAGCAATCGTTCCGATGCCCGCCGTTTGCTCAGGGAGGACAGTGATCGCATGCGGACGGATGGGAGCGAGAGCGGACGTGAGGCGCCACGCACGGCCCGCAAGCCCCGAGAGATCGCGGACCGGGTCAGCCAGGTGCTGGCGTATGGCGCGCGAGTCGGGCCATCAGTGCGACCCCCTCGGCGTCTCACGGAACGCGTCGCGAAGACCATGGGTCCGTATCGAACGGACGACCCAGTGGCCCGGCGGGACCTCGGGTAGCCGTTCGGTGTACGCCACCAAGACCGCGCCTCAGGGACCCTGGGGCGCGGTCGGCGGCGGTCGTGGTCCCTCGCGCGGCGCCTAGTTCGCGATGCCGCCGAGCACGGCGAACGGGTGCGTCGCCTGCCAGGCGTCGCTCGCGGTGCCCTCGGCGAGCACGCGCTCGGCCTGCGGGAGCTCGCCCTGCAGGCGCGTCGCGAGCGCCTCGGCGTCGTCCTGCGTCGCGCACGAGATGAAGACGTGCGTCCAGCGCCGCAGCGGCACGAGGCCCTCGGCCTCGAGGCGGTCCGCGACGTCGAGCGCCTCACGGTGCGAGCCGAGGTCGATCCGCACCTCCCACTGCGGGCCCTCCTGCGCGCTCTCCTGCGCCTCACGCGCCTCGAGGCGCTGATGCTCCGCGGCCTCGTCCTCCGGCGTCGTCGGCAGCGGGACGTCCGCGGCCTCCCAGCTCTCGGAGTCCGGGTGCCAGCGCGTGATCGACACCGTCGCCCGCAGCTCGTGGGCGGCGAGCACGTCGCCCAGCGCGCGCTCGGCCGCTTCGGCCTGCTCGCGCGTCTCGGCGTACACGAACACGCTTCGGTCGCTCGAGCTGACGGTCAGCCGCGCACCGGCCTTGCTGCGGGTCTCGCGCTCGACCTCGTGCTCGTGCATGCCGCGCAGCAGGCGATGAGCGTGGGCCGGTTCGTCCAGATCGGCGCGCACGCGCCAGTCGTCACTCATGCGCGGCAGCCTACGTGGTCGCGGCCGCAGCCGGCGGACCGGTCCCGCGCTGCCGCGACCGTGTCGTAGGCTGACCCGCATGACCGCTGAGGCCCTCGACGTGCTCGTCCGCCGCGACGATCTGAACGCCTGCGACGTCGTGTCCGCCGGCGTGCCGCAGGACCTCGAGCTCGCCCCCGGAGAGGTGCTCCTGCGGATCGACGCCTTTGCGTTGACGGCGAACAACATCACGTACGCGACGATGGGCGATCTGATGTCGTACTGGCGCTTCTTCCCGGCGCCGCAGGGCCTCGGCCGGATCCCGGTCTGGGGCTTCGCGAACGTCGAGCGCTCGGCCCATGCGGACGTGGCGCAGGGTGAGCGGATCTGGGGGTACTTCCCGATGTCGACCCACCTGGTCGTCGCCGCGACCGACGTCGACGAGCGCGGCTTCACCGACGGCGCGGCCCACCGCGCCGACCTGCCCGCGTTCTACAACCGCTACCTGCGGACCGCCGCCGACCGCGGCTACGACCCGGGCCGCGAGGCCGAGCAGATGCTGCTGCGCCCGCTGTTCGCGACGGCGTTCCTGATCGACGACCTGCTCGCCGACGCGGACCTGTTCGGCGCGACCGGCGTGGTGCTCTCGGGTGCGTCGAGCAAGACCGCCTACGCGACCGCGTTCTTCCTCGCTCAGCGCCCCTCCGTCGAGGTGATCGGCCTCACGTCGGCGAGCAACGTCGCGTTCTGCGCGGCGCTCGGCTGCTACGACCGCGTGATCGCCTACGAGGACCTCGAATCGCTGCCGGCCGACCGGCCGCTCGTCAGCGTCGACTTCACCGGCAGTGCCGACGTGCGCAGCCGCCTGCACCACCACCTCGGCGACGCGCTGCGCTACGACTGCGCGGTCGGCGCCACGCATCACGACGAGCTCGGCGCCGACCCCGATCTCCCGGGTCCCGCGCCGGTCCTGTTCTTCGCCCCGGCGCTCGCGCTGAAGCGAGTCGCCGACTGGGGTCCGGCCGAGTTCGAACAGCGCCTCGGCGAGGCCTGGCGCGCGTTCCTCGCGTTCCTCGAGGGCGCGGGCGACGCGCAGCTGCGCATCGTGCACAGCGCCGGCCCCGACGCGGTGCTCGCCGTCTACCGCGACGTGCTGCATGGCCGTGCGCGGCCCGACGAGGGGCACGTGCTCACGCTGCTGGAGGACTGACGCGTTCAGGGCACTGCGGGCGGTTCACTCGACGCGCGGCACGCGAAATCTCGGATCTGCTCGGCGCCGGCAGTCGCGGGCACGAACGGCGTCGGTGGTTCGGCGACGTAACGGATCGCGACGTCGGCGGACCGACCGTCCATGCCGATCCCCACGCCCATCCAGCAGTTCATCGCCGGCCTCGCAAACGAGCCGCCGGCCCGCTACGACGATCTGCGCGCCGTGATCTTCAACGGCACGCTCAAGCGCTCCCCCGAGCAGAGCCAGACCGACGGTCTCATCGAAATCGCGCGCGGCGTCTTCGAGGGCGTCGGCGTGCGCGTCGACGAGCTGCGGACCGTCGACCACGCGATACCGCCGGGCGTCTGGCCGGACATGCGCGAGCACGGCTACGACGCCGACGACTTCCCCGCGATCTACCGCGACCTCGTGGAGCCCGCGGACATCGTGATTCTCGCCGGGCCGATCTGGCTCGGCGACCAGAGCTCGGTCACGCGCACGATCATCGAGCGCCTCTACGCCTACTCGGGTGACCTCAACGATCGCGGCCAGTGGTCCTACTACGGCAAGGTCGGCGCGGCGATCACGACCGGCAACGAGGACGGCGGCAAGCACGTCAGCGCGCAGCTCCTCTACGCGCTGCAGCACATCGGCCTGGCGATCCCGCCGCAGTCCGACGCGTACTGGGTCGGCGAGGCCGGGCCGGGCCCCTCGTACCTCGACCCCGAGGCCGGCGGAGAGCACAACGCGTGGACGACGCGCAACACGGTGTTCCTCGCCTGGAACGTGCTGCATCTCGCGCGGATGCTGAAGGACGCCGGGGGCATCCCGGCGCATGGGAACGCCGCGACCGACTGGGATCTCGGTGATCCCGCGCATCCGAACCCCGAGTACCGCTGAGCCGGGGGAGGTCCGTCATGCCCGACGTCCAGTTCACGAACCTGCTGGCGGTCACCGCGATCGCGTTCGCGGCGCCGCTGCTGCTCGGCCTGGCGCCCGCGCTGCGCCTCCCTGCGGTCGTGCTCGAGATCGTCGCCGGCATCGTCGTCGGACCGTCGGGCCTCGGCTGGGTCGCGATCGACGTCCCGGTCGAGATCCTGGCGCTCGTCGGACTGGCGTTCCTCCTGTTCCTCTCCGGGCTGGAGATCGACGTGCCGCGGCTGCGCGGGCGAACGCTGCGGCTGGCGAGCTTCGGGTTCGCGCTGTCGTTCGTGCTCGCGCTCGCGGCCGGGGCGTCGCTGAACGCGGCCGGGCTGATCGGCTCGCCGCTGCTCGTCGCGATCATCCTCGTGGCGACCTCGCTCGGTGTGATCGTGCCGGTCCTGAAGGACGCCGGCGAGATCGGCGCGCCGTTCGGCCAGCTCGTGATCGCCGCCGCCTCGATCGCCGACTTCGGCGCGATCATCCTGCTGACGCTGTTCTTCTCGGGCGAGGGGTCCTCGAGCACGACGACGAAGGTCGTGCTGCTCCTGGCCTTCGGCGTGCTCGTCGCGCTGCTCGCCGTCGCGCTGCGCGGAAGCGAGCGCTCGATGCAGATCTCCGGGGTGCTCGTGCGCCTGCAGGACACGACGGCGCAGATCCGCGTGCGCGGCGCGATCGTGCTGCTGATCGGGTTCGTCGCGCTCGCGGAGCGGTTCGGGCTCGAGACGATCCTCGGCGCGTTCGCGGCGGGGGCCGTCCTCGGGCTCGTCGACCGCGACGAGCGGATGACCCACCCCGAGTTCCGCCACAAGCTCGAGGCGATCGGGTTCGGGGTCTTCGTCCCGGTGTTCTTCGTGACGAGCGGCCTGCGCTTCGATCTCGGGGCGCTCACCGAGAGCGCCGAGACGCTCGCGCTGATCCCGCTGTTCCTGCTGATCCTGCTGGTCGTGCGCGGGGTGCCCGCAATCCTCTACCGGCCGGTGATCGGGACGCGGCGCACGATCGTCGCCGGCGTCCTGCAGGCCACGTCGCTGCCGTTCATCGTGACGGCGACCATGATCGGGCTGCAGCTCGACCTTCTCAGCGAGGGCTCCGCCGCCGCGCTCGTCGCGGCCGGGCTCCTGTCCGTCGTGCTGTTCCCCGCCGCGGGCCTCGCGCTGCTGCGCGGTGCGAGCGAGGAGCCGGCGCGGGCCGCACCGGCCTCGGCGCTCCCGCGCGCGTAACGCCGCGGACCCCGGCGGGACCGAGCGGCTCAGCGGTCGCCGTCTCCGTATGGGGGGCGTGACGCTCCCCGGGCGCCGGCTCGCGACCGGCACGCAGCGGCGCGAGCACCAGATCAGGTCCCCAGTAGAATCGGCACGGCGGCGGTGTCCCTGTTCATCAGAGCCTCGGGATGAGGGACGAGCAACGGGTATGAAGACGAGCGAGTCGCAGAAGAGCCAGTCTCCTTCTCAGCTGATCGACGCGAGAATCAAGGAGCTGGGCGACTGGCGGGGCACGATGCTCAGCCGGCTCCGTACCGTGGTCAAGGAAGCCGATCCCGAAGTCGTCGAGGAGTGGAAGTGGAGAGGGGTTCCGGTGTGGTCGCACGACGGATTGATCTGCACCGGCGAGACGTACAAGAACGTCGTGAAGATGACCTTCGCCAAAGGGGCGGCTCTGGAGGATCCTTCGGGCCTCTTCAACTCCAGTCTTGACGGGAACACAAGGCGTGCCATCGACTTCCACGAGGGCGAGAAGATCGACGAGGAGGCGCTGAAGACGCTCGTTCGCGCCGCCGTGACCCTGAACAGGTCCACAGCCCGAGGCTAGTCCAGACCGAACGACGCGCGCTCGCGGTGAGACGTCCATCACGCAGCGGGGCGTTGAGGTGATGTGGTCTGGGGAGTCCGCGCCGGTCCCGTGAGCCGCGGCTACTCAGGCGCCGCCCGCCCCGCGCGCGTGCTTCCAGTCGCGGAAGGCGACGAGGAGCCGCTCGCGGGCGGCGGGCTCGAGGACGCCCGCGTCGAGCCGGCCGGCGCTGCGCACGGTCGCGCGCAGCTGCTCGACGTACGTCTCGCAGCCCTCGCAGTCGGCGAGGTGCTCCTCGAAGCGCGCGCGATCGGCGCGCGTCAGCGCGCCGTCGTCGTACTCGGTCACGAGCTCGACGAGCTCCCGGCAGGTG
This sequence comes from uncultured Actinomycetes bacterium, assembly GCA_963787935.1. Lineage (GTDB taxonomy): Bacteria > Actinomycetota > Thermoleophilia > Solirubrobacterales > Solirubrobacteraceae > F1-60-MAGs163. The sequence continues at coordinate 585,733 of CAWBEV010000005.1, forward strand.
ATGTCCTCGGCCGCCATGCCTAGGCCGCCTTCTGCGTTCCCATGAAGTAGTCCTCGAGCTGTGCGCGAACCTTCGCCCGCGCCCGGTGCAGCAGCACCCGCTGGTTGCCGGCGCTCAGGTCGAGTGCCGCACAGACCTCGTCCGAGGACCAGCCCTCGACGTCCCGCAGGCGCAGCACCTCGCGCTGGGCCTCGGGCAGATCCTCGAGCGCACGCCCGATCACCCCGAGCGTCTCGTTCGCCAGCAGCCGCTCCTCCGGCCAGCGCGGCGGGGCCGCGGCCCAGTGGTAGGGCCAGGACGCGTCGTCCACCGGCCGGAAGCGATCGGCGTCGACGGTCTCCTCGCCGACGACTGCATCGGTCGCGGCGAGCGCGGAGAACGGCACGCTGCGGCCCTCGCGCGCGCCGCGCGTCCGGGCGCGGTTCGCGAGGATCCGCAGGATCCAGGTCTTGAGGCTCGAGCGGCCCTCGAAGCGGTCCAGCCCGTTCAGCACGGCCACCCACGTCTCCTGCACGACGTCCTCCGCGAGCACGTCGGTCCGCACGTACATCCGCGCGATGCGCAGCATCGCCGGGTGCAGACGAGCGATCAGGTCGGCGAAGGCCTGCTCGTCGCCGGCCCGCAGCGCGGCCACGAGCGCCGCATCATTCGTGTCCTGCTCGAAGGCGGGGGTCGCGTCCCCGGTGCCGGTGGGTGCCATCGTGTCCGACGGGCAGGCCGCGACTCCGGCGCGGCGCCCGCGCGCGCACGCTACCCAGCCTGCGGGCGTGATGCCAGGATGGCGGGCGGTCGAGCACGATGACGTCCACCCCGTTCCGTCCCGCGATGGCCCCGGGCGTTACTCGCGGTGCGCAAGAGTACGGAACCGACATCGGTAGACCGGCCCGTTGCGCGGCGCCGGCGCCGGCACGAGACTCCTGCGATGCCCTCGCTCCGTGACGCGGCCGACGAGTTCCTCGCCCAGCACCGGATCGCCGTCGCCGGCGTCTCGCGCGACACCAAGCAGCCGGCGAACCTCATCTACCGGCGCCTGCGCGACACCGGCCACGAGGTGTTCGCCGTGAATCCGAACGCCGAGGAGGTCGAGGGCGACCCGTGCTTCGCATCGGTCGGCGCGATCTCGCCGGCCCCGGACGGCGATCGTCATCGTCACGACGCCACAGGTCGCCGAGGAGCTCGTGCACGAGGTCGCCGACGCCGGCATTCCGCGCGTCTGGCTGCACCGCGGGATGGGCCCCGGGAGCAGCTCCGACGCAGCGGCCGCATTCTGCCGCGAGCACGGCATCGCGGTCATCCCCGGCGGCTGCCCGAACATGTTCGGCGCGACGTCGGATCCCGGGCACCGCTGCATGCGCGTGATGCTCAGCGTCACCGGGAAGATCCCGAAGACCGTCTGATCCTCGGCCCGGCCTGCGCCGATCGGCGAGGATGCGCCGATGCCCGTGCCCGGCCGGCTCATCCTCGTCAGCGGCGGCGGTTGGCACTACCGCGGCAGCGCCGACCGTGCGACCGACGACTATCTCCTGCGCCACACGCGTGGGCGCCATCCACGGATCTGCCTCGTCGCCGCCGGACAGGGCGACCAGGCCCAGCAGTACCTGCAGTTCATCCAGCACCTCGGTCGTCGCGGCTTCCTGTCGGCGGCGCCCGTGTTCTCGCTGCTGCCGGGCGCGGGCGACCCGCGCGAGGAGCTGCGGGCGGCCGACCTCGTCTACATGGTCGGCGGGAACACGCAGGCGCTGATCGGCACCCTGCGCGACCTCGGCTGGGCCCCCGCGCTGCGCGAGGCGCTGCGCGACGTCGCGACGATCGCGGCCGTCTGCGCCTCTGCGCTCGCCGTCTGCGACAGCGCGGTCTTCCGCTGGGCGAACGGGCTCGGCGCGCCGCGCACCGCACCGGGCCTCGGCCTCGTCGGCTGCTCGCTCTCCTGCCACGCCGATCTGCTCCCCGAGCAGACCGTCCTGCACGAGCGTGCGGTGGCCGAGCGCGCGATCCCCGCCGGCTACCGGCTGGACGACGGCGCGATCCTGCGGATGACCGGGCGCGGGCGCCTCGTCGAGGCGGTCAGCTCGCGCCCCGGAGCGACCGCGACGCACCTGCGCGCGCGCGGCGGGCGGCTCGTGCGGCGCGAGCTCGAGCTGCGCCTGCTGCCGGGCGCGCGCTAGCGGCGCCGCGTCGTCCGGCGTGCGCGCGGCGGCGATCCGTCGTACGCTCGCGCCATGTGCCGCAACATCCGCCCGCTCTACAACTACGAGCCGCCGGCGACCGCGGACGAGGTCCGCGACGCCGCCCTGCAGTACGTGCGCAAGGTCAGCGGCTTCACGAAGCCCTCGCAGGCGAACGCGGAGGTCTTCGACCGCGCGGTCGCCGAGGTGACCGCGGCGACGAGCCGCCTGCTCGAGGAGCTCGTCACGAGCGCTCCGCCGAAGGATCGCGAGGTCGAGGCGGCCAAGCGGCGCGCGCGCAGCGAGCACCGCTACGCAGCGTAGGGCGACGGACCACCGTGGCGCCCCGATGACCACGACCGCGATCGCGCGCGAGCGCCTGGCGGCGGTCGAGGCCCACGAGGCCGCGCGCTTCGCGGCGCGCACCCCACGCTCCACGGAGCTCCTCGCCGCCTCGGCCGCGGCGATGCCGCTCGGCGTCCCGATGGCCTGGATGCGGATCCTCTACGCGCACGAGCCGATCGTCGTCGCCGACGGCGAGGGAGCACGGTTCCGCGACGTCGACGGCAACGCGTACCTCGACTTCAACCTCGCGGACATGAGCATGCCGCACGGGTTCGCACGCCCCGAGATCACGCGCGCCGCCGCCGACCGCCTGGCGCGCGGCGGCCAGTTCCTGCTGCCCGGCGAGGACGCGCTGTGGGTCGCGCAGGAGCTCGGGCGCCGGTTCGGCCTTCCGGCCTGGCAGTTCACGCTGTCGGCCACCCAGGCGAACCAGGAGGCGATCCGGGTCGCCCGCGCGGTCACGGGCCGCCCGCGGATCCTGACGTTCGACGGGAAGTACCACGGCCATGCCGAGGAACTTCTGACACATCGCGACGGCATGCGGATCGTTCCCGAGGGAACGGGTCTGTCGCCGTCCGCGACCGCCGACGGGCGGATCATCGCCTTCAACGACCTCGAGGCGCTCGAGGTGGCGCTCGCCGACGGGACGGTCGCCTGCGTGCTCACCGAGCCCGCGCTCACGAACGCCGGCGTGATCCAGCCCGACGAGGGCTATCACGCCGGTCTGCGCGAGATCACGCGCGCACACGGCACGCTCCTGATCCTCGACGAGACGCACACGCTCGCAACGCGCCATGGCGGCCTGACGCGCGAGTGGGCCCTCAAGCCCGATCTGCTGACGATGGGCAAGGCGATCGGGGGCGGCGTCCCGATCGGTGCCTACGGGATGCGGGCCGAGCTCGCCGAGCGGTTCGTCGCGGCCGCCGCGGTCGAGGGCGGCGAGATCGCCACCGGCGGCACCCTGTTCGCGAGCGCCCTCTCGCTGGCGTGCGCGCGCGCCGCGCTCGACGAGGTGCTCACCGAGCAGGCCTACGACCACGCAGGGGAACTCGGTGCCGTGCTCGCCGACGGCATCGAGGCGGCGGCCGCCGAGGCCGGTCTCGACTGGCGTGCGCACCGGCTCTACACGCGCTCGGGCTACACGCACGGGCCGCAGCTGCCGCGCGACGCGCACGCGGCGGCGGCGACGTTCGACCGACCGCTCTACGAGGTGCAGCGCCTGTTCTTCGCCAACCGCGGTGTCTGGGACGCGATCTACTCGGCGGGTCCGGCGGTCGGGTTCACCCACACCCGCGCGGATGTCGACGCCTATCTCGCGACCCTGCGCGAGTTCCTGGCGGTGGTGACCGCGGCGTGAGCAGCGACCTCGACCTCGACCTCGACGTCGTCGTCCTCGGCGGCGGGATCGCGGGGCTCGTCGCCGCGCGCGACCTCGCGGAGCAGCGGCTGCGCGTCCGCGTGCTCGAGGCGCGCGACCGGCTCGGCGGGCGCACGTGGACCCGCCCCCTGCGCGGGACCGGCATCCGCGTCGAGCTCGGGGGCACGTGGTTCAACCGCGAGCTGCAGCCGTCGATCGGCGCCGAGATCGCCCGTTACGACCTCGCGGTGCGGACGGGCGAGGCGTTCGGGCACGCCGTCTGGGCGGGCACCGACGGGCGGCGGGAGGGTTCGAGCGCGCTCGACGTGTTCGGACCGGTGTTCGCGCCCGCTCGCCCGGCGCTCGACCGCGACGTCGCGGCGATCCGGACCGCCTACGCCACCGACGGGAGCCTGCCGGCCGAGCTCGACGTGGCCGCGGACGCCTGGATCGACGCCCTCGACGTGCCGCGGGCGACGAAGGAGGCGCTGCTCGCCTGGGTCGCGACGATCGGCGGCGGCGACCCCGCTCAGCAGTCGATCCTGATCCTCACCTCCGACCTCGCGCTGACCGGCTTCGCCATCGAGGACAGCCTCGAGACGCTGCGCGAGACGCTCGCCGATGGCACCGCCGCGCTCGTCGCGGCGCTCGCGCGCGACGTCACCGGGGAGATCGCCACCGAGGCGGTCGTCACCCGCGTCGAGCACGGCGACGGGCACGTGCGCGTGACGACGGCCGACGGAGGTGTCCACCCGGCGCGCACGGCCGTCGTCGCACTGCCGCTGAACTGCCTCGAGGACGTCGTCTTCGACCCGCCGCTGGATCCCGTCAAGCGGTCGGCCGCGCACGAGCGCCACCCGGGGACCGCAACGAAGGTGCTCAGCGTCAGCCGCGGCTTCCCGGAGCGGTCGATCGGCTGGGGCTGGGGTCACCCGCTGCAGGGGGTCGTCGGCATGTACGGCGTCGACGGCGGCACGCTCGTGAGCGGGTTCGACGGGCTCGGCGCGCTGGAGGACCCCAATGACCCCCGGGAGGTCCAGGCCGCGCTGCGCGTCTACGCACCGCAGGCCGAGGTCCTCGTCGCCGAGAGCCACGACTGGGTCGCCGATCCGTTCGCGCGCGGCGCCTGGCTCTCGTGGCGGCCCGGCTGGGCGAGCGCGGTCGGCGACGGCCTCGGGCAGCCGCAGGGGCTCCTGCAGTTCGCCGGCGGGGACGTCGCGATCGACGGCGGGGGCTACATCGAAGGCGCGATCAGCTCCGGCCGCGACGCCGCCGCCGCGGCTCGGACGGCCGTGCGCGGACCAGCCGCTCCGAGCTGAGCGCCGGCGCCGGTTCGGTAGCGTCGCAGCATGGCGCACGACGTGACCGACAACGCCGCGGAGCAGCGCTTCGAGATCCACGTCGACGGCGAACGCGCCGGCCTCGCGGCCTATCAGCTGCACCCGCCGCTGATCGCCTTCACACACACCGAGATCGACGAGCGCTTCGGCGGCCGGGGCCTCGGCGGCGAACTCGTCGGCGCCGCCCTGCGCAGCGCGCGCGAGCGCGGGCTCGGCGTGCTGCCGTTCTGCCCGTTCGTGCGCGGCTACATCGAGAAGCACCCCGAGCAGCTCGACCTCGTGCCGGCCGAGCGGCGCGCGTCGTTCGGGCTCGGCTGACGACGTGGCGTCGGCGCATCGCGCCGATGCGCGGGGCGCTCGGGCCCCTGGCGGCCCGAGCGTGATCCCAGCGTCCTTCGCGTAATCGGGGCGCCCGGATTCGAACCGGGGACCTCGCCGACCCGAACGGCGCGCGCTACCAGGCTGCGCCACGCCCCGAACGAGGTGGAGTATGCCAAGGACGCGCGCACGGGGACCCGCTCGCGGGATCCTTCGGTGCAGTTGAGCCGCGCTTCAGGTTCGGACGCTGAGCTGCGCCCATGTCGACGCTCAGCATTCCCCGGCCCGAGACGAGCGACACCGCGCGCCTGGCCGCCGACCTCGGCGAGGTGCTCGACGAGCTCCTCGACCGCACGGCCACCGGACTCGTCCTGCGCCTGCACGCCCACGGGCTCTCGCCGGTCCACGCGCGGATCCTGCGCGAGCTCGATCGCTCCCCCTCCGGGCTCGACCACGAGACGCTCGTCGCGCGCACGGGCCTGCATCGTGCGGCGCTCGAGACGCAGCTGCGGATGCTCGACGACCTCGGGCTGCTCGCCGCGGATCCCGGCCCCGCGCTCACCCGCGGTGGGCGCTCGGTGATCCGCGAGCTCGACCGCGCCCGGCGTGAGGAGCTGCGGACGTTCATCGAGGAGCTCCACCCGACCCAGCGCCGGCGCGTCGAAGCGGCCGTCCACCTGCTCTCCGGCGAGCTCGACCGACTCGAGGAGCCCGCTGCAACCCGCGAGCACGCCCACCGCACGACCCCGTCGTCCGCCGCGCGCTCGATCGTCGGCACGACGCTGCGCACGACGCGCTCGAGCACGCCGTCGCGGCGCCTGCCCTAGGCGGAACCCGCGACCGCGGTGTAGTAGCGCACGGCCAGGCCCGTCATCAGGGTCTGGAACGCCGTGTCGACGCTGACGCCCTCGTCCGCGGCCCAGGCCGCGAGCCCGGCCTGCTCGATCGCGACGCTCTGCGCGAGCACGTCGTCGACGAGATCCGGGTGACGATCGCAGAAGAACGCCCCGATCGAGTAGAGGCCCGAGTCGGTGAGCGCTTCGAGGAGCGGTTCGGCGTCGGTCACGGCCGGGCGCACGATACCCGTGTGCAAGGCTGACGCGATGAGCCTCTCCGTGTACCTCTCCGGCGAGATCCACACCGACTGGCGCGAGCGCATCGAGCGGGGTGCCGCCGACGCAGGCCTCGACGTCACGTTCAGCTCCCCGGTCACCGACCACGGGGCGAGCGACGACTGCGGCGCCGAGATCCTCGGCGAGGCCGGCGAGCCGTTCTGGCGCGATCAGCTCGGCGCGGGCGTCAACGCGATCCGCACGCGCACGCGCCTGCGCGAGGCCGACGTCGTGGTCCTGCGCTACGTCCTGACCGGGGAGCTCGACCGCGAGCCATCCGTGCGAGGATCTGGTTGCGCGTGCAACCACCTGCTATCCTGACCGGTATGGAACTCGGCCTCGCGACCTTCGGCGACGTTCACCCCGGCACGACGCCCGAGCGGCGCCTGCGCGAGCTCATGGAGGAGATCGAGCTCGCCGACCAGCTCGGCCTCGACGTGTTCGCCGTCGGCGAGCACCACCGCCCCGACTACGCGGTCTCCGCGCCCGCGATCGTCCTCGGCGCCGCCGCGGTGAAGACCGAGCGCATCCGCCTGTCGAGCGCCGTCACGGTCCTGAGCTCAGACGATCCCGTCCGCGTCTTCCAGCAGTTCGCGACGATCGACCTGCTCTCCGGCGGGCGCGCCGAGATCATGGCCGGGCGCGGGTCGTTCACGGAGTCCTTCCCGCTCTTCGGCCAGGACCTCGACGACTACGACGAGCTCTACGCCGAGAAGCTCGACCTGCTCCTGCGGATCCGCGAGGACGTGCACGTCACGTGGTCCGGCCGGCTGCGCCCGGCGATCGACGGGCGCGGCGTGTACCCGCGCCCGGTCCAGGACCCGCTGCCCGTCTGGGTCGCGGTCGGCGGCTCGCCCGAGTCCGTCATCCGCGCCGGGACGCTCGGCCTGCCGCTGACGATCGCGATCATCGGCGGACGGCCCGAGCGGTTCGCCCCGCTCGTCGAGCTCTACCGCGAGGCCGCACGGCGCGCCGGGCACGACCCCGCGGCGCTCGCGCTCGCGATCAACACGCACGCGTTCCTCGCCCCCACCCTCGAGGAGGCGGACGCCGCCTTCATGCGCACGTATCTCGAGGGGATGAACCGCATCGGACGCGAGCGCGGCTGGCCGCCGTCGGGCGTCGACCAGTACCGCGCGCTGCGCTCTCCGCGCGGGGCGCTCGCCGTCGGCACGCCCGAGCAGATCGCCGAGAAGATCCTCTTCCAGCACGAGCTGTTCGATCACGACCGCTACCTCGCCCACATGAGCCTCGGCGCGGTCGAGCACCGTGACGTGCTGCGCTCGATGGAGCTCTTCGGAACCGAGGTCGCGCCGCTCGTGCGCACCGAGGTCGCCCGACGCCGGGCGGTCCCCGCGGGCGCGCCGGCCCGGTAGCGTCCGCGGCGATGGCCGCGCTGACCGAGCTGATCGGGTTCCTCGACGAGCTGCTGACACCGGCGGCGTTCGACGACTACGGCCCGAACGGGCTCCAGGTCCCGGGACGCGAGGCGATCGAGGTCGTCGCGACCGGCGTCTCCGCCGGGGCCGAGCTGTTCGAGCAGGCGATCGCCGCCGAGGCGGGGCTGATCGTCGTCCATCACGGCCTCTTCTGGGGCGGCCCGCCGCGCGGCCTGGACCGCGCGGCCAAGCGCCGGCTGCAGCTGCTCTTCGACGCCGACGTGGCGCTCGCCGCCTACCACCTGCCGCTCGACGGGCACCCAGAGGTCGGCAACAACGCGCTCCTGGCCGCCGCGCTCGGCTGCGAGCGCAGCGCCCCGTTCGCCCTGCATCACGGGACGGCGATCGGCGTCGTCGGCGAGCTCCCGGGCGACGGCCTGACGCCGGCCGAGCTCGTCGCGCGCACCCGCACCGCCGTCGGGTGGCGCGAGCCGCTCGCGTTCCTCGACGGCCCCGAACGGATCCGCACCGTGGGGATCGTCTCGGGCGGCGGCTCGCCGTACCTCGACGACGCGATCGCCGCCGGCCTCGATGCGTTCATCACGGGCGAGCCGGTCGAGCGCGTGATGAACCAGGCGCGCGAGGCGGGCATCCACTACCTGGCGGCCGGTCACTACGCGACCGAGACGTTCGGCGTGCGGCGCCTGGGCGACCTGCTCGCCGAGCGCTTCGGCGTGCGCCACGCGCCCCTCGACGTGCCGAACCCGATCTGACCTCGGGCGCCGGGCGGCCGCCGAAGTGGGCACGTCGGCTCGCCCATGCGGCGACCGGCGCAGCGCGTGGGCGCCGCGGACCGCGCGAACCACGCCGCTCGTCGCGGGCGAATCTAAGCGCCGGATAAACCCGCGCTCGCAGCGCCAAAGCCGGCTTGTGCTTCGTCCGACGGGAGGAGTAGCGTTCCCGCGACCGCAACACAGCAGGTCCCCGACACCAGGAGGGAATTGCTCCGATGGCGAATCACCTGACGCCCACCGAACTCGCTCGTGAGTCCGGGTTGGAGCGTCGCGAAGTCATCTCGAAGTGCATGGAGCTCGGCGTGCCGATCTTCCAGGGCCGCATCGACAAGACGCTGTTCCTCGCCAGTCTCGCCAGCCTCAACCCGGGCGCGGGACAGGCGCAGATGCACGCGTCGTAGTCGCACGCGAACAGGGCTCCACGCGGGACCCGGGCGCGCCCGTCGTGGCGCGCCTTTCGCGCGCCCTGGATCACCTATAGCATCGCTGTTTCCCCTGGAGTTCCGACGGACGAGGAGAGCAGGACGATGGAGGCAGGAACCACCCCCACGACGGGGTCCAAGACGATCGCGGACCTCGCACCGAAGGCCGCCGAGGTCTACGGCGACAAGGTCGCCGTGCGCCACAAGGTCGGCGACGAGTGGGTGGACGTCAGCTTCGCCGAGATCGGGGACATCGTCTCCGAGGTCGCGCGTGGGCTGATCGACCTGGGCCTGCAGAAGGGCGAGCGCGTCTCGCTGCTTGCGAACACCCGTCCCGAGTGGACCTACGCCTCGTACGGCATCAGCTCCGCCGGCGGCGTCGTCGTCCCGATCTACCCGACGAACTCCCCGGACGAGTGCGAGTGGGTCGCCGGGAACTCCGAGTCGGTCGGCGTCGTCGTCGAGGACGCCGAGCAGCTCGCGAAGATCGAGGAGGTCCGCGCGAAGCTCCCGAGCCTGCGCTTCATCGTCGTCATCGACGCCGCCGGCGTCTCCGGCGACGCGGTGGGCCTCGACGACGTGCGCGCCCGCGGGCGCGCACGCGATCCGCAGGAGTGGGTCGAGCGCTACGAGTCCATCGGCCTCGACGACCCCTACACGTTCATCTACACCTCCGGGACGACCGGGCCGCCGAAGGGCTGCGTGCTGCTGCACGGCAACTACCACTCGGTGCTGGCGATGGTCGAGGAGCGCGGGCTGCTGTTCGGCGGCGACGACGTCGTCTACCTGTTCCTCCCGCTGGCCCACGCGTTCGCGCTGCTGATCCAGCTCACCTCGACCGACACCGGCACGACGGTCGCCTACTACGGCGGGGACACGAAGCAGGTGATCCCGGAGCTCATGCAGGTGCACCCGACCTACCTCCCGTCGGTGCCGCGCATCTTCGAGAAGCTCTTCACGCTCGCCCAGGGCCAGATCCCGGCGCCGGTGATCACCGCGATCAGCCGGCTCGGCGGCCAGATCCGCGACTTCGAGAACCGCGGCGAGCCGGTGCCCCAGGAGCTCCTGGACCGCTGGAACGCGCCGCTGGAGGGCGACGAGCAGGGCCGCTCGCTCGCGCAGATCAGCGAGTTCGTGCAGAGCCTGTTCGGCGGGCGCCTGCGCGAGGCCGTCACCGGCGCGGCGCCGATCGGCAAGGAGATCCTCGAGTTCTTCTACGGCGCGGGGATCCCGGTCATGGAGGGCTACGGCATGACCGAGACCGCGACGGTCGCCACGACCTCGACACCCGAGAACCACAAGTTCGGCTCGGTCGGGCGGCCGCTGCCCGGCGTCGAGGTGAAGATCGCCGACGACGGCGAGATCCTCATCAAGGGCGCGAACATCTTCAACGGCTACTACAAGAACGCCGACGCGAGCTTCGGCTCGATCGTCGAGGGGTGGCTGCACACCGGCGACGTCGGCCGCGTCGACGAGGACGGCTACGTCTTCATCACCGGCCGCAAGAAGGACATCATCATCACCGCGGGCGGGAAGAACCTCACCCCGGCGAACCTCGAGAACGACCTCAAGCAGAGCCGCTGGATCAGCCAGGCGGTCATGCACGGCGATCGCCGGCCGTTCCCGGTGATGCTCGTGACGCTCGACGAGGAGGAGATCGTCCCGTGGGCCCAGCAGCACGGGATCGAGGACACTTCGCCGGCCGCGCTCGCCCAGGATCCGCAGGTCATCGCGCTCGTCCAGGAGCAGCTCGACAACGCCAACGAGAAGTACGCACAGGTCGAGCAGGTCAAGAAGTTCTTCATCCTCGACCACGACCTCTCGCAGGAGACCGGTGAGCTGACGCCGACGCTGAAGGTCAAGCGCAACGTCGTCAACGAGAAGTACGCGCAGCGGTTCGACGATCTCTACGGCGGCTGACGCGGCGATGCCCGTCCGGCGGCCCCGGCGGCCCGGCGGCCCCGGGGCCGTACTCTTGATCCCGTGAGATCCGATCCCACCGACAACGGCGGCCTGTTCGTCGGTCGGCGCCCGGGGACGAAGCCTGTGCACTACCGCACCGAGCCCGTCGCCGGCGACGCGCGCCGGCGCAAGCGCGACGCGCTGCTGGCGGGCGCGATCCTCGCGGTGATGATCTTCGTCAACATGCTGTTCTGGGGCCCGATCCCGATCGGCTGGCTGTGGGTCGTCTCGCACATCCCGTACCTCGCCGACCGGATCTTCCTCGCGCTCAGCGTCGCGTTCATCGGGATCCTGCTGACGCTCATGGGCGCACTCGTCATCCTCAAGCTGCTCGACCGCGCCTGGATCCTCGTGCGCCGTGCGGCGGGCGTCGACCAGCGCGAGGGCGCCATCGGCCGCGTGTTCGCGTACACCGCGATGGTCGGGGCGACGCTGTTCGGCCTGTGGCTCATCTTCGGCGGCGGACTCGCCGACTCGCTCAACCCGCCGGCGCAGCCCTGATCGTCCGCACATGGGCCTGCTGGATCATTACCGCCAGTACGAGGAGATGTCCGACGAGGAGGTCTCCGCGCGGCTGAAGGCCGAGGCCGACGAGCGCCGGCGCAAGGCCCTGGCCCGCATCGAGCCGCTCGACCTCTCGAAGACGACGTGGCCCGGGTACCCGCCGTCGGCGGTCGTCAACGCGATCACGTTCGTCGCCCGCGCCGGGCTCCACCGGTACATGGAGAGCGCGGGCGAGCTGCGCGCCGAACTCGGCCACCGCCACGGCCTGCCCGCCGAGCGCGTCGTGGTCGGCGACGGCGCCTCGCAGCTGCTGGCCTCCGCGACGCAGGCGCTGCTGGAGCCCGGCGACGAGCTCATCACGCCGTGGCCTTCCTACCCGCTCTACCCGATCCTCGCGCGCCGCGCACGCGGGAAGCTCGTGCCGGTCCACGGGTTCGGCGTCGACGCGATCCTCGAAGCGCTCACCGAGCACACGCGGCTCGTGACGCTCTGCAATCCGAACGACCCGACCGGCGAGCTGCTGCCGGCAGCCGAGGTCCGCAGGCTGCTCGACGCGCTCCCCGAGCGCGTCGTGGTACTGCTCGACGAAGCGCTGCGCGACTTCGTGGACGCCGAGGAGCGCGACGCGGCGCTGAGGCTCGCCGAGGACCACCCGCGGCTGATCGTGTTCCGCTCGTTCTCGAAGGCCTGGGGCCTCGCCGGCCTGCGCTGCGGCTACGCCGTCGGCGGCCCGGGCTCCGAGCCGCTGCTCGAGGAGCTCGGCCCGCCGCTGGGCATCGGGGAGCTCGCCCAGGCCGGTGTGCTGGAGGCCGTCGCGGGCATCGAGCGCGTGATCGAACGGCGGATCGCGAACGTCGCCGCCGAGCGCGCGCGGCTGCTCGAGGCGCTGCGCGACCTCCCGGTCGAGGTCACGCCGAGCCAGGCGAACATCGTCTGGCTCGCGGCGACCGCGATCGACGGGGCCGAGCTCGCCGCACGCCTGGGCCGGCAGCAGATCACCGTGCGCCCGGGCGGCCCGCTCGGCGACCCGCGCCACGTGCGCGCGGCGATCCAGGACCAGCCGGCGACCGACCGGTTCCTGCGCGCGCTCGGCCGCGCGCTCGACGCCTGAGCAAGTTCGACCGCTCGCGCGGTCGGCTGGGCGGCGATCAGCGGCGGGCCTTGGAGGCCGCCGGGGGCGGATCGACCGTCTCGGAGGCCGACTGGCGCAGGAGGGTGCTCGTCGTCTGCTCGAGGATGCGCCGCCAGGCCCGCGTCTTCTCCTTCTCGCGGGTGACGTGCTTGACGACCTTGCGCACGCGCGTCGCGGAGATCTCGATGCCGTGACGCTCGAGGACCTCCTTGTACGTGTCGTAGTCCTCGGCGAGCTTCAGCGTCACCGACTGGAACCCGTGGCGGGCGATCTCCACGCGCTTGGTGAAGTCCATGATCGACGTCTGGAACATCAGCTCGTCGTCGGGCTCGGGCTCGATGAGCATGATGTCGACGTCGGGGTACTTCTGCTCCCACTGACGCGCCATCTCGTGGAGGCGCTGGTAGGCCAGGAGCTTGAACGTCTGGTAGCCGATCTGCGCGAGCCCCATGTCGCTGACGTGGCGCGGGCGGCTGCCGAACGGCGTGCCGACCTCCTGCGTGAAGTCGTTGACGTACGGGACGATCGGGTTCACGACGATCACGAGCTTCGCGCCGGCATGGACGGCGATGTCGACGTTCGTCGTCGAGATGATGCCGCCGTCCACGAGCTCGCGGTCGTGGACCTTGACCGGCTTGTAGACCATCGGGAGCGCCGTCGACGCCCGCACCGCGCGCGAGATCGGGACGTCGTCCCACCCGTCCGCGCCGAACACGATGCGCTCGCAGGTGTCGAGATCGGTCGCCGCGAGGTAGAGCTCGGGATCGACGGCGCGGAAGTCGTCGGTGCGATCGGGGTCGCTGAGCACCTCGCGCACGTAGCGCTCGAGCCCGGAGCCGCTGTAGATGCCGGAGGGCAGGTCCTCGAGCAGGCCCAGGACGATGTCCATCGCCGAGACGTGGCGCCAGTTCGGCGCGAGTTCGCGCGTGAGCGAGACCGCCCGCAGCGGGAGCTTCGCCGCGCTCAACGCGAACTCGAGGACGTTCGGCTGCAGGACCGTGCCGACGTCGATGTCGCGGAACGGCGTGGGCACCTGCTGGTTGACGACCCGCATCATCTCCTCGGGCGTGATCCCGTTCGCGGCGAGCGCGGCGACGAACGACCCGGCGCTCGTCCCGACGTACACGTCGAACTGGTTCACGGTCCGATTGACCGACAGCAGATCCAGCGCGCGCAGCGCGCCGATCTCGTAGACGCCGCCGGTCAGGCCGCCGCCACCGAGGACGAGTGCCGTCTTGGAGCGCTTGGGCGCTCGGCGCCGGGGACGCGTCTGACCGCGGGGACCGTTCGCGCGTCCCTGCGCGGCACGGTCGAGGTTGACCACCTTGCCCATCGTTCGGTCAAGGATAGGGATCCGAACGGGCGCGAGGGATGCGGAAAAGCCGCAAACCGATGTGCCATTGGCCGCAGACCTGCGCGTGCCGTGGGAGGCGCGCGCTACCGTCCCAGGCCGTGCCCGCTCCGCGTCGCATGCTCGTCGCGCTGGCAGCCGCGTGCGCCTCGTCGCTGGCCCTCCCCGCCGGTGCCCTGGCCCTCGACGCGGCTGCCCTCCAGCGCTCCCTGAACCGCGCCGTGAGCTCCGCCGGAGCCGGCGGCGCCGGCGCGATCGTGCGCGACCTCGACACCGGCACCACCCTGTTCGCGCGCCGGCCCGACGTGGAGCGCGTTCCCGCGTCCGTCGAGAAGCTCTACACGACCTCGACGGTCCTGCGGCGCTTCGGCCCGAAGGCCCGGCTCACGACTCGCGTCGTGCGCGTCGGCGAGGTGGACGCGGACGGGCGCCTCGACGGCGATCTCGTGCTCGTCGGCGGCGGCGACCCGACGCTCGACCGCTCGGCGGTCATGCGCCTGGCCCGGATGGTCGGGCGTTCGGGGATCAGCCGCGTCGGGGGCTCGGTGCTCGGCGACGAGACGCGCTTCGACGGCCACCGCGGCGGGCCGCGCACCGGCGGTGCCTACGACGGCGACCTCGGCGGCGTGCTCGGCGGCCTGACCGTCGAGCGCGGCTTCGCGGCCGGCGACGCCGGACCGGCGCTCGGCGCGGCGCGGCGCCTGTCGGCCGCGCTGCGGCACCTGCACATCAAGGTCCTCGGCCGCACCGGAACGGGCGCGGCGCCGAAGCGCGCACGGCAGGTCGCGCGCGTGCGATCGCCCGCGATGGCCGAGCTGGCGCGGCGCACGAACGTCCCATCGGACAACTTCTACGCCGAGACCCTGCTGAAGAACCTCGGCGCCGCGTACGGCACGAGGGGCTCGACGGCGGCGGGCGCCGCGGTCGTGCGTGACGAACTGTCGCGCCTCGGCCTCCATCCACACGTCGCCGACGGCTCGGGCCTCTCACGCGCGAACCGCACGAGCCCGCGCCAGGTGATCACGCTCCTCTCGGGGATGCGCGGCACACCGCAGGGCAGCGCGTTCCTGAGCTCGCTCGCCGTCGCCGGGCGAACGGGGACGCTCTCAGGCCGCATGCGCCGGACGTCCGCCGCCGGCGCCTGCCGCGGGAAGACCGGCACGCTGAACCGCGTGAGCGCACTCGCAGGTCTCTGCACGACGCGCGAGGGCCACACGCTGGCGTTCGCGCTGCTCATGAACGGCGTCGACGTGAACCGCGCGCGCGTCGCGCAGGACCGCGCGGCGAGCGCGATCGCCGGCTACGTCAGCCACCCGCTCGTCGGGCGCCTGCCGAACGACTAGTGTCGATGAATCGTGGATGAGGTTCGCGGACCGGGATGCAGCCTATGCCGGTGGCAGACACGTCGGCGGGTGCATCCACTGCGGCACGCCGCAGACTGCGTGCGAACGACGACTGCCAGCTCGCGGCGACGAGCGCGCGCAGCGCGAGCTCGTCGAGCACCGTCACCCCGAGGCGCTCGGCCTTCTCGAGCTTCGAGCCGGGGCTCTCGCCGGCGACGAGGTAGTCGGTCTTCTTCGAGACCGAGCTCGTCACGCGGCCGCCCGCGCCGAGGATGAGCTCGGTCGCCTGCTCGCGCGTGAGGTCGGCGAGCGTGCCCGTGAGGACGAACGTCTTCTCGGCGAGCGGGCCGTCGCCCGGCGCTGTGCCGGCTTCCTCGAACTGCAGACCCTCCGTACGCAGATCGGCGATCAGCGCGCGCATCCGCTCGTCGGCGAGCTGCGTGTGGATCAGGGTTCCGACGATCGGCCCGATGCCGGGCGTCTGCTCGATGTCCTGCGGGCTCGCGGTGAGCAGCGCGTCGATCGTCCGGAAGCGCTGGGCGAGGTTGCGCCCGGTGACCTCGCCGACGCCTTCGATGCCGAGCGCGAACAGGACGCGGCCGAACGGGCGCTGCTTCGAGGCCTCCAGCGCCGCGACGAGCCGGTTCGCCGAGACCTCCCCCATGCCCTCGAGCTCCACGAGCTGCTGCGGCGTGAGCCGGTAGAAGTCGCCGGCGGTCGTGACGAGCCCCGCGTCCATGAGCGCGGCGACCTGCTTCTCGCCGAGCCCGTCCACGTCCATCGCACCGCGCGAGGTGAAGTGCTTGAGCAGCTGCCAACGGCGCCCCGGGCACTCGCGGTTCGGGCACTTCGTGAACACGTGCCCGTCGGTCTTGACGGTCGGCGTGTCACACACCGGGCAGCGCTCCGGCGGTCTCGGAGCGGGGGCGCGGTCCTGGCGCTCGACCGCGTGCGGGGCCGGCGAGATGACCTGCGGGATGACGTCGCCGGCGCGCAGGACGATCACCTCGTCGCCCGGGCGCAGGTCCTTGCGCGCGAGGTCCTCCTCGTTG
Organism: uncultured Actinomycetes bacterium; assembly: GCA_963787935.1. Taxonomy (GTDB): domain Bacteria; phylum Actinomycetota; class Thermoleophilia; order Solirubrobacterales; family Solirubrobacteraceae; genus F1-60-MAGs163. Next base: position 602,309 of record CAWBEV010000005.1, read on the forward strand.
TGGAGCGTCGCGAGCTTCACCGTGACGCCGCCGACGTGCACCGGCTCGAGCACGGCGAACGGGTGCAGGTCGCCGAACTTCCCGGGGTTCCACTCGATCGCGAGCAGCCGCGTGACCTTCGTCGTCGGCGGGAACTTCCAGGCGATCGCCCAGCGCGGGTCGCGCCCGACGACACCGAGGCGGCGCTGCAGCTCGAAGTCGTCGACCTTCACGACGACGCCGTCGATCTCGAAGTCGAGCGCCCCGCGCCGCTGTTGCCATTCCAGGCAGCGCGCGACGACCTCGTCCTCGGTGTCGAGCCGCACGATGTCGGGGTTCACCGGGAAGCCGCGGTCGCGCAGCCAGGCGAGCGCCTCGGACTGCGAACGCAGCTCGAGCCCGTCGGCGGCGCCGATCGCGTAGGCCCAGAGCCGCAGCGGGCGCTCGGCGGCCAGCCGCGGGTCGAGCTGGCGAACCCGGCCCGCGGCCGAGTTGCGCGGATTCATGAACGTCGACTGGCCGGCCTCGGCGCGACGCTCGTTGACGGCCGCGAAGTCGCTCACGGACATGTAGACCTCGCCGCGCACCTCGACGAACGGCGGCGCGTCGTCGATGCGCAACGGGACCGTCGGGATCGTGCGCAGGTTGTGCGTGACGTCCTCGCCGATCTCGCCGTTCCCGCGCGTCGCGCCGCGCTCGAGCAGGCCGTCGCGGTAGATGATCGACATCGCGAGCCCGTCGACCTTCGGCTCGCAGACGAAGCGGAACTGCGGATCCTCGATCCCCTCGCGCGCGAGGTGGTTGCGCATGCGCTGGACCCAGGCGCGCAGCTCCTCGGCGCTGCGCGCGTTGGCCAGCGAGAACATCGGCTCCGGATGGCGGACCTTGTCGAGTGCGCTCACCGGCTCGTCGCCGACGCGCTGAGTCGGCGAGTCGGGCGTGACGAGCTCGGGGTGCTCGGCCTCGATCGCGCGCAGCTCATCGAGCAGCGCGTCGTACTCGTCGTCCCCGATCAGCGGGTCGTCGTGGACGTAATAGCGCTCGTTGTGGATGCGCAGCTCGGCGCGCAGCGCCTCGGCGCGGGCCTGCGACGCACGCGCGCGCTTCGTGCTCACCGCAGCTCGCGGGCCGCCGGCGCGAGCAGCCGCGTGAGGTCGTGGGCGACGAGCGCGTCGATGCCCTGCACGTCGGTGAGGTCGAAGTGCACGGGCGTGACCGAGATACGGCCCTCGGCGACGGCCGCGAGGTCGGTGCCGGGCTCATCGTGGAAGCCCGGATCGGCGCCGTAGATCCAGTAGCGCCGGCGGCCGGCGCCCTCGTCGGCGTCGAGCTTCAGCTCGTCGCGGTAGATGCGCTTGCCGAGTCGGGTGACCTCGACGCCGACCGGGTGGTCGCCGGGGACGTTGACGTTCAGCAGCGTGCCCTCGGGAAGCGGCACGTCCTCGAGCTCGTGCACGACGCGCGCGATGAACGCCGCCCCGGCCTCGAAGTCGAAGCTGCGCCCGAAACGGAAGTCCATCTCGCGATCGGTGGACTGCTGGGAGACGGCGATCGCCGGGATGCCGAGGATGACGCCTTCGAACGCCGCGGCGACCGTGCCGGAGTACGTGATGTCGTCGCCGAGGTTCGAGCCGTGGTTGATCCCGGAGACGATCAGCCGCGGCTCGAAGCCGGGCACGAGCCCGAGCTGCGCGAAGCGCACGCAGTCGACCGGGGTGCCGTCCGTCGCATAGCCGACGGTCCCGTCCTCGAACGGCACCTCCTGGACCCACAGCGGGCGCTGGGTGGTGATCATCCGGGCCATCGCCGAGCGGTTGCCGTCGGGCGCGATGACGACGAGGCGGACCCCCTCGACGGCGTTCAGCGCGCGGCGCAGGGCGTTCAGGCCCTCCGCCTCGATTCCATCGTCATTGGTCAGCAGGACGTCCATCGACGGTCTACGAGGATAGTCGCGAGCGCCGACCACGCTCTGACGGCGCGCATCCATGCGAGCCGCGGAGTGCGCCACCGCCGGTGGGCCGGGTTCGACCGCGCAGCGCGCGGTCAGGCCGGCCCGCCCGGCGGTCGAGACGGGCCGTAGCGCACGCCGGCGAGGTAGAGGCCGTGCGGCGGCGCGGTCGGGCCGGCCTCGCGGCGGTGCGCGCCCTCGAGGAGCGCGCCGAACTCCTCGAGCCCCCGGCGCCCTCCGGCGACCTGGAGCATCGAGCCGACGAGCACGCGGTTCATGTGGCGCATGAACGCGTCCGCTTCGATCTCGAACGCCAGCAGGTCGCCGTCCTCGACCCAGCGCGCGCTCAGCACGTCGCGGTCGAAGCGCACGTGGTACGTGTCGGTCGGGGTGAACGCGGTGAAGTCGTGCGCCCCGGGCAGCAGCGCCGCGCACGCGTGCAGGAGGTCGCGATCGAGCCGATGCGGCCACCAGAGCGCGCGACCGCGCTCGAACGCCGAGCGCTCGCGGCGCTGGAGCACCCGATAGCGGTAGGACCGCGAGCGCGCGTCATGGCGCGCGCTGAAGCCCTCATGCGCCGCGCTGCACGCGCGGACCGCGACGTCCACGGGCAGCAGCGCGTTCAGCGCCTCCGCGCGCACCACGGGGCCCTCATACGAGGCGACCTGCCCCGTGGCGTGCACGCCGCGGTCGGTCCGCCCGGCGACCGTCAGCGGGAACTCCGCCTGGAGGATCCGCCCCAGCGCCGATTCGATCTCCGCCTGGACGGTCCGAACCCCGGGCTGCCGCGCCCAGCCGAAGAAGCCGGACCCGTCGTACTCGATGTCGAGACGCGCGGTCACTGGCGGGCGAGTCTAGGCGGGCAGAACCGGCAGAGCTCGGCTGAACCCCGAGCGGCGTCAGCGTCGTCGGGCGGTGAGCCGGTGCCCCTCAGACGGCGCCGGACGGCGGCGATGCCGTCGCTCGGGACTCAGACGAGCTCGAGGTAGACCATCTCGGTCGAGTCCGACCGGCGCGGCCCGAGCTTCAGGATCCGCGTGTAGCCGCCGGGACGATCGACGTACCGCGGTGCGACCTCCTCGAACAGCTTGTGCACCGCGAACTTGTCCTGGCCGAGAGCGGCGAGCGCCTGGCGCCGGGCGTGCAGGTCGCCGCGCTTGGCGAGCGTGATGAGCTGCTCGACCTCGGGCTTGACGGCCTTCGCCTTCGCCTCGGTGGTCTTGATGCGCTCGTGCTCGATGACCTCCTTGCAGAGGTTGCGCAGCAGGGCCTTGCGGTGCGAGGCGGTGCGGCTGAGCTTGTGACGGGTCTTCTGGTGGCGCATGGCGACGTCAATCCTGACGGAGGACGAGCCCGCGTGAGGCGAGGGTCTCGATGACCTCGTCGATGGACTTCTTGCCGAAGTTCGGGATCGCGTTGAGCTCCGCCTCGGACTTCGCGACGAGATCGCCGATCGTCTGGATGCCGGCGCGCTTGAGGCAGTTGTACGAGCGCACGCCGAGCTCGAGCTCCTCGATCAGGATGTCGTCCATCGGACCGCCCGCGGCACCGCCGCCGGCACCGTTGACGACGCCTGCGACCACCGTGGGCTCGAGCGCACCGCCGGGGCCCGCGCGGAGCTCCTCGATGCGATCGGCGTCGGTGAAGATCGCCAGCTGCGAGATGAGGATCTCGGCCGCCTCGCGGAGCGCGTCCTGCGGGTCGACCGAGCTGTCGGTCTCGATGTCGAGCGTCAGCTTGTCGTAGTCCGTGCGCTGCCCGACGCGTGCCTGCTCGACGGAGTAGGCGACGCGGCGGACCGGCGAGAAGATCGAGTCGATCGGGATGACGCCGATCGGCTGGTCGGCGGTCTTGTTCTCCTCGGCGGGCCGGTATCCGCGACCGCGGCCGATCGTGAGGTACAGCTCGAGCTTCGTCTTCTTCTCGAGCGTCGCGATGTGCACGTCGGGGTTGAGGATCTCGACGCCGGCGGGCAGGTCGATGTCCTTCGCGGTGATCTCGCCGGGGCCCGAGACGACGAGCGGGGCCTCGACCTCGGTCGCGTCGGAGTGCATCCGGCAGACGATGCCCTTGAGGTTCAGGACGATGTCCGTGACGTCCTCCTTGACGCCCTTGATGGTCGAGAACTCGTGGGCGACGCCCTCGATGCGGACGCTCGTGACGGCCGCACCGGCGAGCGAGCTGAGCAGCACGCGTCGCAGGGAGTTGCCGAACGTGTAGCCGAAGCCGCGATCAAGCGGCTCGATGACGAACGAGCCGCGGTTGTCGTCGACCTGTTCGCTGGTGATGCGGGGAATCTGGAAGTCGAGCATCGGGGCGTGTCAGTCCTGTGGTCGTGATCGGTCCGGCGACGGCGCGGGCCGCCGGTGGGGGCGCCGCGATCCGCCGGGGCGGAGGGCGGCGCGAGGGCGTGTGCCTACTTCGAGTACAGCTCGACGATGAGCTGCTCCTGCACCGGGGTCGTGATCTCACGACGCTCCGGCTTGCGCAGGACCTTGGCGGTGAGCGAGTCGTGGTCCGCCTGCAGCCAAGCCGGCACCTGTGCGGTGAGCTCGGTCGCCTCGCGGATCAGCGGCTCGGCCGGCGAACCGGCCTTGACGGCGATGATGTCGCCCTCGCGCACCTGATAGCTGGGGATGTCGACGCGGCGGCCGTTGATCGTCCAGTGTCCGTGGCGGACGAGCTGGCGGGCCTGACGGCGCGAGCCGGCGAAGCCGAGGCGCACGAGGACGTTGTCGAACCGGCGCTCGAGGAGCGTCAGCAGGTTCTCGCCCGTGATGCCGTCCTGGCGACTGGCCTTGTCGTAGTAGCGGCGGAACTGCGTCTCGAGGACGCCGTAGTAGCGGCGGGCCTTCTGCTTCTCACGCAGCTGCACGCGGTACTCGCTCTGCTTCTGGCGGCCACGGCCGTGATCGCCCGGCGGGTACGCGCGGCGCTCGAAGCCGCACTTGTCGGTGAGGCAGCGCTCGCCCTTGAGAAAGAGCTTCTGGCCTTCCCGGCGGCACTGCTTGCACTGCGGTGAGGTGTCGCGAGCCATCGGTCAGACCTTCCTAGACGCGGCGCCGCTTGCGGGGGCGGCAACCGTTGTGGGCCTGCGGCGTGACGTCGCGGACGCTCATGACCTCGAGGCCGGCGGCCTGGAGGGAGCGGATCGCGGTCTCACGGCCCGAGCCGGGGCCCTTGACGTACACATCGACCTTCTGCAGACCCTGCTCGATGCCCTTGCGGGCCGCCGAGTCGGCGGTCACCTGCGCGGCGAACGGGGTCGACTTGCGCGAGCCCTTGAACCCGGCGCCGCCGGCGGACTCCCATGCGATGACGTTCCCCTCGCGGTCGGTGAGCGAGACGATCGTGTTGTTGAAGCTCGTCTTGATGTGGGCCTGGCCGACGGGGATGTTCTTCTTCGGCTTGCGGCGGCCGCGCTGTGGGCGCTTGGGTGCGGGCATCGTCGGTCCCTACTTCTTCCCGGGCTTCTTCTTGCCGGCGATCTGCATGCGCTTGGGGCCCTTGCGCGTGCGGGCGTTCGTCTTCGTGTTCTGCCCGCGGACGGGGAGGCCGCGGCGATGGCGCAGGCCGCGGTAGCAGCCGATCTCCATCAGCCGCTTGACGTTCTGGGAGCGCTCGCGCCGCAGGTCGCCCTCGACCATGAGGTCGCGGTCGACGAGGTCGCGGAGCTTGGCGACCTCGTCCTCGGTGAGGTCGCGCACGTACGTGTTCGGGTCGATCCCGGCCTCGGTGAGGAGCGTGTTCGACGTCGAGCGGCCGATGCCGTAGATGTAGGTCAGTCCGACCTCGACGCGCTTGTTGAGCGGGACGTTGATCCCGGCGATACGAGCCATTCAGCTACCCCTGCCGCTGCTTGTGCCGCGGGTTCTGGCAGATCACGAGAACGGCGCCATGGCGCCGGATGATCTTGCACTTTTCGCACATCGGCTTGACCGACGGTCGTACCTTCATCGTTCCTTCTTCGTCGATGGGCCGGCGAGAGGCTCTGGCTGCCGCAGAAGGCCGCCGCTACCTGTCGCGGACACGCGCCCATGGCCATGCCACGGCGCGCGGACAGAACACGGTAGCAAAGCACGCGAACCGGAGGAGACCGGGCGACTCACGCGACGGCGGCCTCCTGGAGGTGCCACGGCGTCAGGATTCGCGGGCCATCGGCGGTGATCGCGACGGTGAACTCGAAATGCGCCGCCAGCGAGCCGTCCTGGGCGAAGATCGCCCAGCCGTCGTCGCCCATGCGCACCGCGTGGCGACCGGCGTTGACCATCGGCTCGATGGCCAGCACCATGCCCTCCTCGAGCAGCGGGCCGCGGCCCGGCTCGCCGAAGTTCGGGACCTGCGGATCCTCGTGCATCTCGCGGCCGATGCCGTGCCCGACGAGCGAGCGCACGACGGACATGCCCTCCCCCTCGACGCGCGACTGCACGGCCCAGGAGATGTCCCCGAGGCGGTTCCCGGGGCGCGCCTGCTCGACCGCGTCGAACAGCGAGGCCTCGGTGACCTCGAGCAGCTTCTGGGCGACCGGGCTGACCGCGCCGACGGGGAACGTGCAGGCGCCGTCGGCGACCCAGCCGTCGAGGGTGACGCCGATGTCCACGGAGATGATGTCGCCGCGCTGCAGGCGGTAGTTGCCCGGGATGCCGTGCACGACCATCGCGTTCGGCGACGCGCAGATCGAGCCGGGGAAGCCGCGATAGCCCTTGAACGAGGGCACGGCGCCCTGCGAGCGGATGTAGCGCTCGGCGGCCTCGTCGAGCTCGCGGGTCGAGACGCCCTCGCGGATCTTGCTCTCGACGAGCTTCATCGTCCGCGCGTGGACGACCCCGGCGGCCGCCATCTTCTCGATCTCCTCCGGGGTCTTGCGGATGATCACGGCGCCGCCCGCACGAGCACTAGAAGTCGGACTCGAGCTTCAGCGTCGCGATCGCGGCGCGCACGTGGTCGCGCACGTCATCCGCGGCGGCCGTGCCGTCGATGTGGTGCAGGAGCGCACGGTCCTCGTAGTGGGCGACGAGCGGCGCGGTCTGCGCGTGGTAGACCTCGAGGCGCTTGCGGACCGTCTCGGGCTTGTCGTCCTCGCGCTGGATGAGGTCCGAGCCGTCGACGTCGTCCTTGCCCTCGACCTTCGGGGGCTCGAAGTCGACGTGGTAGACGCGGCCCGAGCTCGGGCTGACGCGCCGGCCGGAGATGCGCCGGACGATCTCCTCGTCGGGGACGTCGATGCAGGATCACGCCCGTCAGGTCGCGACCGAGGTCGTCGAGCGCCGCGTCGAGCGCCTCCGCCTGGCCGATCGTGCGCGGGAAGCCGTCGAGCAGGAAGCCGTCACGGGCATCGTCGCTCTTGATGCGCTCGACGATCACGCCGATGATCACCTCGTCGGGCACGAGCTCGCCGGCATCCATGAACGACTTCGCCTGCACGCCGAGTTCGGTGCCGTCGGCGACCGCCTGGCGCAGCATGTCGCCGGTGGCGATGTACGCGAGGTCGAAGTCCTCGCGGATCCGCTCGGCCTGCGTGCCCTTCCCGGCGCCGGGCGGACCGAGCAGGATGAGGTTCAGCTCCGCCACGGCTATTTCAGGAAGCCCTCGTAGTTGCGCATCATCAGCTGCGCCTCGAGCTGCTTCATCGTGTCGAGCGCGACGCCGACGACGATCAGCAGCGACGTGCCGCCGAAGAAGAAGTTCGCGGCCGTCTGGTTGATGAGGATCGTCGGCAGGGCCGCGACCGCGGCGAGGTACAGCGCGCCGGGGAACGTCAGCCGCGCGAGGATCCGGTCCAGGAACTCGGCCGTCGGGCGTCCGGGGCGCACACCCGGGATGAACCCGCCGTATTTCCTCAGGTTGTCGGCCTGATCGACCGGGTTGAACGTGACCGCCGTGTAGAAGTAGGTGAACAGGATGATGAACACCGTCTCGCCGATGATGTAGGGCGCCTTCGACGGGCTGAAGAAGTTCGAGAGGTCCGTGGCCCAGGGCTGCTGGATCAGCTGGCCGACCGTCGGCGGGAACGCCATGATCGACGCGGCGAAGATGACCGGGATCACGCCGGCCATGTTCACGCGCAGCGGCAGGTAGGTCTGTCCGCCCTGGCTCATGCGCCGGCCGATCACGCGCTTGGCGTACTGCACCGGGATCCGCCGCTGGCCCTCCTGGATGAAGACGACCGCCGCGATCACCGCCAGCGCCAGGAACGGCATCATGACCTTGAAGACCTGGTCGGGGTTCGTCCACCAGGCCTGCACGCCGTTCGGCAGGCCGGAGACGATCGACGCGAAGATCATCAGCGAGATGCCGTTGCCGATGCCGCGCTGGGTGATCAGCTCGCCCATCCACATGACGACGACGCAGCCGGCCGTCAGCGTCATGACGATGAGGAACAGCGTCGGGACGTCGAAGTTCTTGATGACGGCCTGGCCGGCGCTCGGCTCGAACGAGCGGAACAGGAAGACGTAGCCGATCGCCTGGGCGAACGCGAGGCCGACGGTCAGGTAGCGCGTGTACTGCGTGATCCGCTGCTGCCCGACCTCGCCCTCCTTGGAGAGCTTCTCGAGCGAGGGCACGACGACCGTCAGGAGCTGCAGGATGATCGACGCCGTGATGTAGGGCATGATCCCGAGCGCGAACACGGCGATGCGCGAGAGCCCGCCGCCGCTGAACGTGTTCAGCAGGTTCAGGATCCCGCCGCCGCCGAACTGCGTCTGGATGTCGTTGACGGCCTGGACGTCGACGCCGGGCACCGGGATGTGGGCGCCGAGCCGGTAGAGCGCGAGGAGCAGCGCCGTGATGGCGAGCTTCTTGCGAATCTCGCCGACCGTGAAGGCGCTGAGGATCGTCGAGACCATGCGGCGGGAAAGTCTACGCGGCTAGCTCTCGATGACGACGCACGTGCCGCCGGCCGCCTCGATCGCGGCGCGGGCCTTCGCGCTGAAGGCGTGCGCGTGAACGGTCAGGGGCTTGGAGATCTCGCCCTTGGCCAGGACCTTGACCGGGACGTCGCGGCGCGAGCCGAGGTTCTTGGCCTTCAGCGCCTCGAGCGTCACGTCGGCGCCGGAGTCGAAGCGGTCGTCGAGGTCCCGCAGGTTCACGGCCTGCGTGTGCGTGCGGAACGGCTCGAACGGCATCGACTTCTTCATGTGCGGGCCGCGCAGCTTGCGCATCCGCATGTGGATCGGCATCTGGCCGCCCTCGAAGCGTGCGCGGTCCTTGGCGCCCGAGCGCTGGCCGGCGCCCTTGTGGCCGCGGCCTGAGGTCTTGCCGTGCCCGGAGCCGTGGCCGCGGCCGACGCGCTTGCGCGGACGGCGGCTGCCCGGGGCGGGCTTCAGGTTGTGCAGGCCGATGGTCTCCTCGGCCGGTTCCTCGGTGCTTCTTCGGGGCGGGGCTCACGAGCCGTTCTCCTCGACGCGCACCAGGTGGCGGACCGTGTGGATCATCCCGCGCGCCTGGGGCGAGTCCTGTACGTCGACGGTCTGACCGATCTTGCGGAGCCCGAGCGAACGCAGCGTGTCGATCTGGTTCTGCTTCGAGCCGTTCTTGGACTTCACCTGCGTGACCTTCAGCGTCGTCACGAGGGCACCTCCTCCTCGGCCACGACGACCTCGGCTCGACGACCGCGACGGGCTCCTCGGCCTCGAGCGTCTCGACCGGGCCGGCATGCGGCGCCAGACCGAGGACCTCGTTGATCGACAGGCCGCGGATCTCGGCGACCTCGTCCGGGGTGCGCAGGCCGCGCAGGCCCTCGGTCGTGGCCTTCACGAGGTTGATCGGGTTCTGCGAGCCGAGGCTCTTGGAGAGGATGTCGTGGATCCCCGCGAGCTCGAGCACCGCGCGGACGCCGCCGCCGGCGATCACGCCGGTACCCGGCGAGGCGGGCTTCAGGAGCACACGCCCCGAGCCGAAGACGCCGGTCGTCTGATGCGGGATGGTCGCGTGATGCTTCGGCACGCGGAAGAGGTTCTTCTTCGCCTGCTCGACGCCCTTCTGGATCGCCACGGGGACCTCGTTGGCCTTGCCGTAGCCGACGCCGACGACGTCCTTCTCGTCCCCGACCACGACCAGCGCGGTGAAGGAGAAGCGCCGGCCGCCCTTGACGACCTTCGCGACGCGGTTGATCTCGACGACCCGCTCCTGCAGGTCGAGCCCGGCGGGGCTGACGGAACGATCAATGGCCATGCTGGATTCTTCTTCTCAGTCTCTCGGGGATCAGACGGTCAGCCCGCCTTCGCGGACACCGTCCGCGAAGGCCTTGACCCGGCCGTGGTACTGGTAGCCGCCGCGATCGAACACGGCGGCCTCGATGCCGGCGGCCTTGGCGCGCTCGGCGAGCTTGCGGCCGAGCGCCTCGGCCTGCTCCATCGGCTTGCTGTCGCGCACGTCGGCCTCGGTCCACGTGACCGCGGCCAGCGTGTGCCCGGCGACGTCGTCGACGAGCTGGGCGGAGATGCCGCGGTTCGAGCGGAACACGGAGATCCGGGGCCGCTCGGCGGTTCCGGTGACCTTCGCGCGCACGCGGCGGCGGCGGCGCAGGCGCTGCTGGGGCTTCGTCTTGACGCTCATGCGCGCTTCCCGACCTTCCGGGCGACGTACTCGCCCTCGTAGCGGATGCCCTTGCCCTTGTAGGGCTCCGGCGGCCGCTGCTTGCGGATCTTGGCGGCCGATCTCGCCGACGACCTGCTTGGAGATGCCGCGCACGATGACCCTCGTCGGCTGCGGGACCTCGAACTCGATCCCGTCCGGTGCGGGGATCGACACGGGGTGCGAGAACCCGAGCGCGAGCTCGAGGTCGCGGCCCTTGAGCTGCGCGCGATACCCGACGCCCTGGATCTCGAGGCTCTTCTCGTACCCGGAGGTGACGCCCTCGACCATGTTCGCCACGAGCGAGCGGGTGAGCCCGTGCAGGGCGCGGTGCTCGCCGCGGTCGGTCGGGCGCTCGACGGTCAGCGTCTCGCCGTCCTGCTGAACGGTGATGTCGCGCGAGATGCGCTCGCTGAGCTCGCCCTTCGGGCCCTTGACGGTCACGAGCTCGGGCTCGATCTTGACCTCGACGTCGCTGGGGACGGTGATGGGCTTGCGGCCGATGCGGGACATGCCGGTTACCAGATGAACGCGACGACTTCGCCCCCGACGCCCGCTGCGCGGGCCTCGTGGCCGGTCATCACGCCTCTCGACGTGGACACGATGGCGGTCCCCATGCCGCCCTGGACCTTCGGGATCTCGCCGCGGCCGACGTAGTAGCGCTGGCCGGGGCGCGAGGCGCGCTTGAGCCCGGCGATCGCGCTGCTGCGATCCTCGCCGTACTTCAGGCGCACGCGCAGGACCTGGCCCGGGTGCTCGGTGTTGGGGGCCTCGACGTCGTAGCCGGCGAGATAGCCCTGCTCGGTGAGGATGCGGGCCATCTCGCGCTTGAGGTTCGACGCGGGGATCTCGACGACGTCGTGCTGCGCGGTGATGCCGTTGCGCACCCGCGTCAGGAAGTCGGCGATCGGATCGGTCATCGACACGCGATCACCAGCTGCTCTTCGTCATGCCCGGGATGTGGCCGTTGTGCGCGAGCTCGCGCAGGCAGATGCGGCAGATCCCGAACTTGCGGTAGACCGCGCGCGAGCGTCCGCAGCGGCGGCAGCGGGTGTAGTCGCGGGTCTTGTACTTCGAGGGGCGCGCCGCCTTCACGCGCAGGGAGGTCTTGGCCATCCGGTCAGTCGTCCTTCTCGGGGTTCGTCTGCTCGCCCGGGCGGCCCTCGTGCACGAAGGGCATCCCGAACATCTCGAGCAGGGCGAAGCCCTCCTCGTCGGTCTGGGCAGTGGTGGTGATCGCGATGTCCATGCCGCGGACGGCGTCCACCGCGTCGTAGTCGATCTCGGGGAAGATGATCTGCTCGCGCACGCCGATCGTGTAGTTCCCGCGGCCGTCGAGCTTCGCGGGCAGGCCGCGGAAGTCGCGGATCCGCGGGATCGCGACCGACATCAGGCGGTCGATGAACTCGTAGGCGCGCTCGCCGCGCAGCGTCACGGCGACGCCGACGGGCATCTCCTCGCGCAGCTTGAAGGCGGCGATCGACTTGCGGGCGCGCCGGATGTTCGGCTTCTGGCCGGCGATCTGCGCGAGCTGCTCCTGGGCGGCGTCGAGGACCTTCGAGTCCTGCTTCGCGTCGCCGACGCCCATGTTCAGCGTGATCTTCTCGATGCGCGGGGCCTGCATGACGCTCGTGTAGCCGAAGCGCTCGATGAGCGCCGGGCGGATCTCCTCGAGATACCGCGTCTTCAGGCGGGCTGGTGTCTGTGTGGAAGGCATGGGAATCAGTCGAGCTTCGTGCCGGAGCGCTTCGTGACCCGGTTGCGGACCCCGTCCTCGCGGGTGATGCCCACGCGGGTCGGCTTCTTGTCCTTCGGGTCGACGAGCATGATGTTGCTGATGTGGATCGGGCCTTCCTTCTCGACGACGCCCCCGACGGTCTCCGCCCGGTCGGCGCCGGCCACCTGCGTCGGACGCTGGTGGCGCTTGACGATGTTCAGGCCCTCGACGTAGACCCGGTTCTTCTTCGGGTCCACGCGCAGGACGCGGCCGGTCTTGCCGCGATCCTTGCCGCTGATGACGACGACGTCGTCGTCACGACGAATCCGGATGGCCATTCTAGAGCACCTCCGGGGCGAGGCTGACGATCTTCATGAAGTTGCGATCGCGCAGCTCACGGGCGACGGGCCCGAAGATGCGGGTGCCGCGCGGGTTGTTCTGCGCGTCGATGATGACGGCCGCATTCTCGTCGAAGGCGATGTACGTGCCGTCCTCGCGTCCGAACTCCTTCTTCGTGCGCACGACGACGGCCTTGACGACCTCGCCCTTCTTGACGGTGCCCTGCGGCGCGGCCTGCTTGACCGTGGCGGTGATGACGTCCCCCACGCCGGCGTAGCGGCGGCGGGAGCCGCCCTGCACGCGGATGCAGAGGATCTCGCGGGCACCGGTGTTGTCGGCGACCTTCAGGCGGGTCTCGTTCTGGATCACTTGGCACGCTCCAGGATCTCGACCAGGCGCCAGCGCTTGGAGCGCGACATCGGACGGCACTCGACGACGCGCACGACGTCGCCCGCGCGGGCGTCGTTCGTCTCGTCGTGGGCGTGCAGCGTCTTCGTCGAGCGCACGATCTTCTGGTAGCGCGGGTGACGCTTGGCGATGTCGATGCGGACGGTGATGGTCTTCGCCGCCTTGTCGGAGACGACGATGCCCTGCCGCGTCTGCGGCGTGCCGGGCTCGGGCGTCGCTGCGGGCGTGCCCTCACCGTTCGGCCTGGCGGCGCGCTTCTCGCGCTCCTGGCCGCGGCGACGGCTGCGGGCGGCGGCCTTCGCACGGCGGGCGGTGCCGCGCTCATCGTGACGCGCCTCGGCATCGCGCTGCGGGCGCACCTCGCCGCCGTGCACGGAGCGCTTGCGGCGACGGGCCTCCTTCGGGTGCAGCTTCTCCTCGGGCTCGGCGGGCGCCTCGGCCTCCGGGGTCACCTCGGCCGCCGGGGTCACCTCGGCCTCGGCGGGAGCCTCCGCGGGGGCGGCCTCCGCGGGGGCCGTCTCCTCGACGGCCTCGGCCTGCGGCTGCTCCTCGGGGGTCTCGTTCTCAGTCGTCTCGTCGGACATGTTCAGCGAATCCGGTCAGGGTCGATGCCGCGCTGGCGCGCGATGGTCAGCGCTCGGGCGAGCTCGCGCTTGGCGCTGCGCAGCCCGGCGGTGTTCTCCAGCTCGCCCGTGGCGTGCTGGAAGCGAAGCCCGAAGATGTCCTTGCGGGCGGTCTTGATCTGCTCGACGAGCTCGTCGTCCTGCAGGTCGCGAAGTTCCTTGGTGCTGGGCATCAGGACTGGTCCTCGCGCGTGACGAACTTCGTGCGGACGGGCAGCTTGCGGCCGGCGAGGCGCATCGCCTCGCGGGCGAGATCCTCCGGCACCCCGGAGAGCTCGAACATCACGCGCCCCGGCTTGACCACGGCGGTCCAGCCCTCGGGCGAGCCCTTGCCGGAGCCCATGCGGGTCTCAGCCGGCTTCTTCGTGAAGGGCTTGTCCGGGAAGATGTTGATCCAGACCTTGCCGCCGCGCTTGATCTTGCGGGTCATGGCGATACGCGCGGCCTCGATCTGGCGATTCGTGAGGTGCCCGTGATCGAGGGTCTTCAGCCCGTACTCGCCGAACTGGACGGTCGTCTGCCCGCGCGAGTACCCGCGGCTGCGACCGCGCATGACCTTGCGGTGCTTGACGCGCTTGGGAGCCAGCATCAGCGGCCACCACCCTGCGGGCCACGGCCGCGGCCACCGCCGCCGCCCTGACCACCGCGACCACGGCCGCCGCCGCCGCCGAAGCCACCCGGACCGCCGCCCTGGCCACCACGGCCACCGCCGCCGCCCTGAGCACCGCGGCCACCACGGCCGCGACCCCGGCCGTCACGGCCGTCACGGCCACCGGGGCCGCGATCGTCGCGCGCCGGCGAAGGCGCCTCGAGGTCGGTGAGGTCCACGCCGCTGAAGCCCTCGGGCATGATCTCGCCCTTGTTGATCCAGCACTTCACGCCGATGCGCCCGAACGTCGTGCGCGCCTCGGCGAAGCCGTAGTCGATGTCCGCGCGCAGCGTGTGCAGCGGGACGCGGCCGTCGGAGTAGCTCTCGCTGCGGGCCATCTCGGCGCCGCCGAGGCGACCGCCGACCTGGATCTTGCAGCCCTTGGCGCCCGAGCGCATGGCACTCGTCAGCGCGCGCTTCATCGCGCGGCGGAAGGCGACGCGGTTCTGGAGCTGCTCGGCGACGGACTGCGCGACGAGGGTCGCGTCGAGCTCGGGGCGCTTGATCTCGAGGATGTTGACCTTCACCGACTTGTTCGTGATGCGGTGCAGGTCACGACGCAGGGCGTCGACCTCGCTGCCGGACTTCCCGATGACGATGCCCGGGCGCGCCGTGTGGATGTTGACCTCCACCTCGTTGGCGTCCTTGCGGATCGTGATCTCCGAGATGCCGGCATGCGACAGCTTGTTCTCGATGTGCGTGCGGATGTGCGTGTCCTCGGCCAGGTAGTCGGCGAAGTTGCGCTCCGTGAACCAATGCGACTTCCAGTCGTGGATGTAGCCCACGCGCATCGACTCGGGATGGACCTTCTGTCCCATGTCTCTCGTTACTCCTTCGGCGTGAGCGTGATCGTGAGGTGGCTCGTGCGCTTGCGGATCCGCGTGGCGCGCCCCTGGGCGCGCGGGCGGAAACGCTTGAGCGTCGGGCCCTCGTCGGCGGTGACGGAGTTGATGCGCAGCTCGTCACCGATGAGCTCGTGGTTGTGCTCGGCGTTGGCGACCGCCGATTCGAGCAGCTTCTGCCAGTCCTCGGCCACGGCGCGCGGGGTGTGCGCGAGGATCGCGCGCGCCTCGATCACCGACTTGCCGCGGATGTGGTCGCAGACGAGCCGGGCCTTGCGCGCCGACGTGCGCACGTACTTCGCGTGGGCGCGCACGACCGGGCGCTCGCCGGTGGCGGGCTTGGCGGCCTTGGCGCCCTTCGGCTCCTCGGCCGGGGCCTGCTCGGCGTCGGCCGTCTTCGCGCGCGAGCGGCGCCGCGGCTTGGCCGTCGCCTCGACCTTCCCTCGGCCTCGGCCTTCTCGACGACCTTCTCGGCCTCCTCCTCGACGGCCTCGACGGCCTCCGCGACCTTCGCCTCGGCCTTCTTGGCGCGCGAGCGCCGCGGCTTCGGCTTCGGCTCCGCCTCCGGCGCGTCCGGGGTCGCCTCGGCCTCCGGCGTCTGCGGGGTCTCGGTCACGGCGTCCTCGGCCTGCTTGTCCTGCTCGTCGGCCATCGGATCAGCGGACCTTCCCGGTGCCGGCGTGCCCGCGGTACGTGCGCGTCGGGGCGAACTCGCCGAGCTTGTGCCCGACCATCGACTCGCTGACGAACACGGGGACGTGCTTGCGGCCGTCGTGCACGGCGATCGTGTGCCCGACCATCTCGGGGAAGATCGTCGAGGTGCGCGACCAGGTCTTGACCATCGTCTTCGTGTTGGCTTCGTTCTGCTTGACGATCCGCGACATCAGTCGCTCCTCGACGAACGGGCCCTTCTTGCTGGAACGAGTCATCGGTTCTTGCCCTTCCCACGTCGGCGGCCGCGCACGATGTAGCGATCCGACGACTTGTTCTTCGTGCGCGTGCGGTAGCCGAGCGTCGGCTTGCCCCACGGCGTCACGGGGTGGCGGCCCGCGGTGGTCGAGCCCTCACCGCCGCCGTGCGGATGGTCGACGGGGTTCATCGCCGTGCCGCGGGTCTGCGGGCGGATGCCCATGTGGCGCTTGCGGCCCGCCTTGCCGACCTTGACGTTCTGGTGATCGGCGTTGCCGATCGTGCCGACCGTCGCGCGGCACTCGGTGCGCACGAGGCGCATCTCGCCCGAGGGCAGGCGCAGCGTCGCCATGTCGCCGTCCTTGGCCATGAGCTGGATGCCCGCGCCGGCGGAGCGGCCGAGCTGGCCCCCGCGCCCCGGCTGGAGCTCGACGTTGTGGACCACGGTGCCGGTCGGCATGTTCGCCAGCGGCAGGCAGTTGCCGACCGCGATCTCGGCGCCCGCGCCGGACATGACCGTCGCGCCCACCTGCAGCCGGCTCGGCGCGAGGATGTAGGCCTTCTCGCCGTCGGCGTAGTGCAGCAGCGCGATGTAGGCGGTCCGGTTCGGGTCGTACTCGATCGCGGCGACCTTCGCCGGGATCGCGTCCTTGCGGCGCTTGAAGTCGATGCGGCGGTACAGGCGCTTGGCACCGCCGCCGCGATGGCGCGAGGTCTTGCGGCCGTTGTTGTTGCGCCCACCGGACTTCTTGAGACCCTCGACGAGCGTCTTCTCGGGCTCGGTCTTCGTGATCTCGGCGAAGTCGGCGTACGTCGCGAAGCGACGGCCGGGACTCGTGGGCTTGGGCTTGCGGATCGCCATCGGTTACCCCTCGAGGCCCTGCAGGCCCTGGAAGATCGGGATGGTGTCGCCCGGGCGCACCTGCACGATCGCCTTCTTCCACGCCCGGGTGCGGCCGGACGTGTAGCCGCGGCGCTTGGGCTTGGACTTCACCGAGATCGTGCGCACGTCGACGACCTTCACGTCGAACAGCGCCTCCACGGCCTGGCGGATCTGGGTCTTGTGCGCATCCGGGTGGACGCGGAACGTGTACTTGTCGTTCGCGGCGAGCACGTAGCTCTTCTCGCTGACGACGGGACGGATGATGACCTGGGTGGGATCCATGATCAGGCGTCCTCCTCCGTGGCGGGCGCGGGCTCACCGGTGACGCGCGCGGCGAGCTCGGCGAGCGCATCCTCGCTGGCGAGCAGGCGCGCGGCGCCGAGCACGTCGGCGACGCCGGCCTCGGCGGCCGCGAGCACCGACACGCGGTTGAGGTTGCGGAACGAGAGCGCGACCTGCGCCTGGTCCTCGGTGAGCACGACGAGGACCGAGCCGCCCTCGGCCCACGGGCCGAGCAGCGCGGCGGCCTGCTTCGTCGAGGGCTTCTCGGCGAACGGCGCGACGTCGAGCACCGCGATCGTGCCGCGCTCGGCGTGCACCGACAGGGCGCTGCGCAGCGCGGCGCGACGCTCCTTGCGATTCACCTTGAACGTGTAGTGGCGCGGCCGCGGGCCGAAGACGGTGCCGCCGCCGGTCCAGATCGGCGAGCGCGACGAGCCGGCGCGGGCGCGGCCCGTGCCCTTCTGGCGCCAGGGCTTCGCGCCGCCGCCGCGGACGAGGCCGCGCGTCTTGGTCGACGCGGTGCCCTGACGACGGGCGTTGAGCTCCGCGCGCACCGAGTCGTGCACGAGCTGGCCGTTGAAGCGGGCGCCGAACGCGGCCTCGTCGAGGCCGACCTTCTTCGTGCCGCCGAGGATCTGTGCGTCAGGCATCGGTACGGACCTCCACGAGGCCGCCGCGCGCGCCGGGGACGGCGCCGCGGACGAGCAGCAGGTTCTGGCCGGCGTCGACACGCACGACCGTCAGGCCGCGCTGCGTGGTGCGCTTGTTGCCCATCTGACCGGGGCCGCGAACGCCCTTGAACACGCGCGCGGGCCAGGCCGACGCGCCGATCGAGCCCGGGGCGCGCACGTTGTGCGAGCCGTGGGACTTCGGGCCGCTGGCGAAGTTGTGGCGCTTGATCGTGCCCTGGAAGCCCTTGCCCTTGGAGACGCCCGCGACCTTGATCGTCTGGCCCTCCTCGAAGGACTCGACGGTCACGGTGTCGCCGACGTTCAGGTCGATGCCCTCGTCGCGGAACTCGACGAGGTGCTTGTGCGGGGCGGCGTCGGCCTTCTTGAGGTGGCCGAGCTCGGGCTTGGAGAGGTGCTTCTCCTTCGTGGCGCCGAAGGCGAGCTGGACGGCGTCGTAGCCGTCGCGGTCCTCGGTGCGCTTGGCGGTCACCGGGCAGGGACCGGCCTCGAGCACGGTGACGCGCTCGACGCGGCCGTCCTCCAGGAACACCTGCGTCATGCCGAGCTTCTTGGCGAGAATCGCGGGCATCCGGCTCACCCCGCGAGGCGGATCTCGATGTCGACGCCGGCGGGCAGGTGGTCGAGGCGCTGGAGCGAGTCGACCGTCTTGGGCGTCGGCTGGTGGATGTCGATGAGCCGCTTGTGCGTGCGGATCTCGAAGTGCTCCTGCGAGTCCTTGTCCTTGAACGGCGAGCGGATCACGCAGTACACGTTCTTCTCGGTGGGCAGGGGCACGGGACCGGTCACGCTCGCGCCGGTGCGGGAGGCCGTCTCGACGATCTCCTTCGCTGCGGTCTCGATGGCCTGGTGGTCGTAGGCCTTGAGCCGGATGCGGATCTTGTTCTGGGTGGCGGCTGCCATGTGACTGCTCTGTGTCTCGTTCCGTCTGCTGTCTGATGAAAGGTTCGTGCTGCCCTATTGCGCGCTGGAGGCGGATCCCCTGGAACCACTGGGGCCCGCCCCTCAGGTCCTGCGTGTCGTATCTGATGAACGTCCGCGCAACGGGGCGAGGCCCGGCAGGCCCCGCCCCGCGCGCGAGTGCTACTCGATGACTTCGGTGACGACGCCCGAGCCCACCGTGCGGCCGCCCTCGCGAATGGCGAAGCGCAGGCCGGCGTCCATGGCGATCGGCTGGATCAGCTCGATGTCCATCGGCCACGTTGTCGCCCGGCATGACCATCTCGACGCCCTCGGGAAGCTGGGCGACGCCGGTCACGTCGGTCGTGCGGAAGTAGAACTGCGGCCGGTAGCCGGTGAAGAACGGCGTGTGACGGCCGCCCTCCTCCTTCTTGAGGATGTAGACCTCGGCCTTGAACTTCGTGTGCGGCGTGATCGAGCCGGGCTTGCACAGCACCTGGCCGCGCTCGATCTCCTCGCGCTTCGTACCGCGCAGCAGGCAGCCCACGTTGTCGCCCGCCTGACCCTCGTCGAGGATCTTGCGGAACATCTCGACGCCGGTGACGACGGTCTTCTCGGTCGCCTTGATGCCGACGATCTCGACCTCGTCGCCGGTGTGGACGACGCCCTGCTCGATGCGGCCGGTGGCGACCGTGCCGCGGCCGGTGATCGAGAAGACGTCCTCGACCGGCATCAGGAACGGCTTGTCCAGGTCGCGGACGGGCTCCGGGATGTAGCTGTCGAGCTGCTCGGAGAGCTCGATGATCGCCGCCTTGGCGTCCTCGTCACCCTCGAGCGCCTTGAGCGCCGAGCCCTTGACGAACGGGATCTCGTCGCCCGGGAAGTCGTACTCGGAGAGCAGGTCGCGGACCTCGACCTCGACGAGCTCGAGGAGCTCGTCGTCGTCGACCATGTCGACCTTGTTGAGGAACACGACGATGTACGGCACGCCGACCTGGCGGGCGAGCAGGATGTGCTCGCGCGTCTGCGGCATCGGGCCGTCGGCGGCCGAGACCACGAGGATCGCGCCGTCCATCTGCGCCGCACCCGTGATCATGTTCTTCACGTAATCGGCGTGACCGGGACAGTCCACGTGGGCGTAGTGCCGGTTCGGGGTCTGGTACTCGACGTGCGAGGTGGCGATCGTGATCCCGCGCTCCTTCTCCTCGGGAGCGTTGTCGATCTCGGCGAAGCTCTTGGCCTCGCCGCCCTGCGCTTCGGCGAGGACGGTGGTGATCGCCGCGGTCAGGGTCGTCTTGCCATGGTCGATGTGACCGATGGTGCCGACGTTGACGTGCGGCTTGTCGCGCTCGAACTTCTCCTTGGCCACTGCTGTTCGCTCCTGTGTCTCAGTCGTAAGGGGTCTGGAGGCCGTCTATCGGCGAACCAGTGAAAGCTATCTCAGAATCGCCGTCGGCGCGTTACGCCGCGACGGCCTCGCCGGTGCGGTGTTCGACGATCTTCTCGGCGATGTTCGGCGGCACCTCGTCGTACTTCTCGAACTGCATCGTGTACGTCGCGCGCCCCTGCGTCGCCGACCGCAGATCCGTCGCGTAGCCGAACATCTCGCTCAGCGGGGCGTACCCGTTGACGACCTGGGCGTTGCCGCGGGGCTCCATGCCCTCGACGCGCCCGCGCCGGCGGTTCAGGTCGCCGATGACGTCGCCCATGAACTCCTCGGGCGTGACCACCTCGACCTTGAAGATCGGCTCCAGCAGAACCGGCTTGGCCCGCTTGGCGGCCTCCTTGAACGCGAGCGAGCCCGCGACCTTGAAGGCGATCTCCGACGAGTCCGTGTCGTGGTACTTGCCGTCGGTGAGCGTCACACGCACGTCGACCATCGGGTACCCGGCCTTGACGCCGTTGACGAGCGCCTCCTCGCAGCCCTTCTCGACCGCGGGAATGAACTCGGACGGGATCGAGCCGCCCTTGATCTTGTTGACGAAGTCGAAGCCCTCGCCCGGCGCCGGCTCGAGGTCGATGTAGACGACGCCGTACTGGCCGGAGCCGCCGGTCTGGCGGATGAACTTGCCCTCGATCTTGCGGGCCTCGCCACGGACGGTCTCGCGGTAGGAGACCTGCGGCTTGCCGACATTCGCCTCGACGTTGAACTCACGCTTCATGCGGTCGACGAGGATCTCGAGGTGCAGCTCGCCCATTCCGGAGATCTCGGTCTGGCCGCTCTCCTCGTTCGTCTGGACCTGGAACGTCGGGTCCTCCTCGGCGAGGCGGCCGAGCGCGATCGACATCTTCTCCTGGTCGGACTTCGTCCTGGGCTCGACGGCGACCTTGATGACCGGCTCGGGGAAGTCGATGTTCTCGAGCTTCACCGGCTTGTCCGGCGCGCACAGCGTGTCGCCGGTGACGATCTGCTTGATGCCGACGCCCGCGGCGATGTCACCCGCGTAGACCTCCTGGAGCTCCTCGCGGTCGTTGGCGTGCATCATGAGGATCCGGCCGACGCGCTCGGTCTTGCCGGTGGAGACGTTCAGCACGCGCGAGCCCGCCTCGAGGCGGCCGGAGTACACGCGGAAGTACGTGAGCTTGCCGACGAACGGATCGGCCATGATCTTGAAGGCGAGCGCCGCGAACGGCTCGGTCTCGTCGGCGTTGCGCACGACGAGCTCGTCGGTCTTCGGGTCGGTGCCCTCGACCGGCGGCACGTCCAGCGGCGACGGGAGGTAGTCGATGACCGCGTCGAGCAGCGGCTGGACGCCCTTGTTCTTGAACGAGGAGCCGCAGAGCACGGGCGTGAACTTCAGGGCCAGCGACGCGTTGCGGATCGCCTTCTTCAGGCGCTCCTCGGGGATCTCGGCGTCCTCGAGGATGAGCTCGACGAGCTCGTCGTCGTAGTGCGAGGCCTCCTCGAGCAGGTGCTCGCGGGCCTCGGCGGCACGGTCGGCGTGCTCGGCGGGGATCTCGACGACCTCCTGCTCCTTGCCGAGGTCGTCCTTGTAGACGATCGCCTTCATCTGGACGAGGTCGATGATCCCGAGGAAGTCGCTCTCGGCGCCGATCGGCAGCTGGATCGGCACGGGGTGCGCGCCCAGGCGGTCGCGCATCGTCTCGACGCCCTTGTCGAAGTCCGCGCCGATGCGGTCCATCTTGTTGATGTAGGCGATCCGCGGCACGCCGTACTTGTCGGCCTGGCGCCAGACGGTCTCGGACTGCGGCTCGACGCCGGCGACCGAGTCGAACAGCGCGATCGCGCCGTCCAGGACGCGCAGCGAGCGCTCGACCTCGACCGTGAAGTCCACGTGGCCGGGCGTGTCGATGATGTTGATCCGGTGGTCGGCCCACTCACAGGTCGTGGCGGCCGACGTGATCGTGATGCCGCGCTCCTGCTCCTGCTCCATCCAGTCCATCGTCGCCGCGCCCTCGTGCACCTCGCCGATCTTGTAGGTGCGGCCGGTGTAGTAGAGGATGCGCTCGGTCGTCGTCGTCTTGCCGGCGTCGATGTGCGCCATGATCCCGATGTTCCGGGTCTTCAGGAGGCTGAACTTGCGGGGCATGAGTGAGCGGGATTCCGGTGAGTGAGAGAAAGAAAAACGGGCCACTCGGGCCCGCGCGCACAGCAGGGGGTCAACCCGGGTGCGGCGCTATGTGCTCGAGCTGTCCATCCGTGCGCAGGGGCGAATCCGGCGGAGGGCGCGCGTGAGCAGCGTCTCTCGCCGGAGCGACGATGATAGCAGAGGCCCTGACCCGGATCGGACCGCCCCGCGCGGCGCTTGGCTCGTCCATCCGGCCCTTGCGATCTGCGCCCTCGCGGGGGTCGCGAGCCTCGTCGCCGCCACCCTCCTCCCCGTGCTGCGGGTCGAGGTCGGCGGCTCGATCAGGGCAGCGCTCGACCAGTCCGGATGGGACCTCCACGGCCCCGCGCTGATCGTGCTCGCGGTCGTCGCCGCGGTGCTGCTGCCGGCGGCGCTGCGTGGGTCGCTCGTCGCGGCGCTCGGCATCGCGCTGACGGGGGTCGCGGCGCTCGGGATCGCCGTGATCGGGGACCTCCCGGACGTCGGATCGACCGGCCCGACGGCGTTGCGCCTGCAGGAGGGCACCGGCCGCGCCGGGATCGGCGCCTACGCCGAGGTGCTCGGCGCGGTCCTGCTGCTCACCGCCGGCGGCGCGCTCGCGCTGCTGCGCGGCGAGGACTGACGGCGCTCACGGGCGCCAGAGGAAGAGGCTCGCGCGCTCCTCGCCCTCGATCCCGAGCGCCGCGACCGCCTCGGCGACGCCCGGGTAGTCCGGGTGGCCGTAGTCGTCGAACACGACGAGCGCGCCCGGGGCGAGGACCGGCCGCCAGACGCCGACCTCGGCGATCGTGGGGTCGCGCTCGTGCGAGCTGTCGATGAACAGGAGGTCCACGTCGCGCGCGGTGCCGGGCCCGTCCTCCCCCGGGCCCTGGATGAACGTGATCCGCCCGCGGACGTCGGGGCCGGCGATGTCCAGGTAGCGCTCGCGCGCGGCGCGCAGGACCGGGTCGTAGCTCACGATCGTCCGCTGCGGCTCGGCGAGCGCCAGCGCGATCGTCGCCCACGCGGTGCCCGTGCCGAGCTCGACGACGGTGCGGCGCCCGGCGGCGGCGTCAAGCAGCGTGCCGAGCTTCGCCGGGCGCAGCGCCGAGTCGAGCGAGAACACGTCGTTCCGTGCCCGCGCGGCGCGGCGCGCGCGCACGACGAACGCCGCGACGCGCGGCGGGAGGTGGCGCACGGCGGCGGCGGCGAAGCGGGCCTCGTGACGGGCGGTCGCGAGGCTGCGGGCGGCGGGCATCGCGACGCAGCGTGTCACGCCGGGGTGGATCGGCGCCGCGCGGGCGGGTAGGACTGCGGCATGAGCATTCCCGTGCTGCAGGGACCGCGCGTGCGCCTGCGCCCGCCGGACGAGGCCGACGTCGAGGCGCTCGTCGCGATCATCGAGACCCCGGGCGTGCGCGAGTGGTTCGGCCCGGCCGACACGGGCGAGGATCGGCGCGAGGGCCTGCGCAACGAGGGTGCCGCGTTCGCGATCGTCGTCAACGCGCGGGTCGCCGGCTGGCTCGCGTTCTCGGAGATCACCGATCCCGACTACCACGCGGCCGGGCTCGACATCGCCCTCGCGCCGGCCTTCCAGGCCCGCGGCCTGGGCCCCGAGGCGCTGCGCCTGGCGATCGACTGGCTCGCCGCAGCCCGCGGCCACCACCGCTTCACGATCGACCCGGCCGCCCACAACGACCGCGCGATCCGCGCCTACGCCGCAGTCGGCTTCCGTCCCGTCGGGATCATGCGCCGGTACGAACGCGGCCACGACCTGGAATGGCACGACGGCCTGCTCATGGACCTGCTCGCAGACGAGCTTGAATGACCGACCCGGTCCGAGGAAGCGGAGCCGCCGCAGACGCGGCGCCCGCTGTTACCAGCGATAGTGCGCGAAGGCCTTGTTGGCCTGCGCCATGCGGTAGATGTCGTCCTTGCGCTTGAACGCGCCGCCCTGCTGCGACTGGGCGTCGAGCAGTTCGTTCGCGAGGCGCTGGGCCATCGTCTTCTCGCGACGCTGGCGGGCGAACTCGACGAGCCAGCGGACGGCGAGGGTGCGCGCGCGGCGCGCGGGCACCTCGACGGGAACCTGGTAGGTCGCACCGCCGACGCGGCGGGAGCGGACCTCGAGGACCGGGGTGAGCGCCTTGACGGACTCCTCGAGCGCCTCGGTCGGGTCCTTGCCGGTCTTCTCGCTGAGGATCGCGAGCGCGTCGTAGACGATCGCTTCGGCGGTCGACTTCTTGCCGTCGAGCATCACCTTGTTGATGACCTGCTGGACGATGCGCGAGCGGTGGACGGGGTCCGGCTCGACGGGCCGGAGCTGGGCGGCGTTGCGACGCATGGGGTCCCCTACTTCTTCTTGACGCCGTACTGGCTGCGGGCCTGCTTGCGGTCGCTGACGCCGGCGGCGTCGAGCGTCCCGCGCACGACCTTGTAGCGCACGCCCGGCAGGTCCTTGACGCGACCGCCGCGCACGAGCACGACGGAGTGCTCCTGGAGGTTGTGGCCCTCTCCGGGAATGTACGCGGTGACTTCCGCGCCACCGGAGATGCGCACGCGAGCGACCTTGCGAAGCGCCGAGTTCGGCTTCTTCGGCGTGGTGGTGTAGACGCGCGTGCAGACGCCGCGGCGCTGGGGCGCGGCCGTCTTCTTCTTGCGTCCCTTGCCGGACTTCAGGCCCGGCGTGAGGAGCTTCTTCGGCTTGGGCTTGCGGCCCTTGCGGATGAGCTGGCTGGTCGTGGGCATGCGACGCAGGAGAGTAGCAGCGAGTCTCGGGCCGGCGCGCCTAGGCGATGGCCGGCACCATCGACAGCGCCTCGTCGGGTTCGGTGTATTCGAGGCCCTGATCCTGGGCGACCGGCTCGTAGGTCACGCGGCCCGCGGCGACGTTCAGGCCCTTCATGAACCCCGGGTCGCTGCTGAGCGCGGCGTGCACGCCGGTGTCGGCGAGCTTCAGCACGTACGGCATGGTCGCGTTCGTGAGCGCCCAGGTGCTCGTGATCGGGACGGCGCCGGGCATGTTCGCCACGCAGTAGTGCGTGATGTTGTCGACCTCGTAGGTGGGGTCGGAGTGGGTCGTGGCGCGGCTCGTCTCGAAGCAGCCGCCCTGGTCGATCGAGACGTCCACGAGCACGGCGTTCCGCTTCATGATCGACAGGTGCTCGCGCGTGACGACGTGCGGCGCCTTGCCGCCCTTGACGAGCACCGCGCCGATGACGAGGTCGACGTCCGGCAGGCGCTGCTCGATCTCGAGCGTCGAGGCGAAGCACGTGGACGCGAGCCAGTTCATCTGGTGCTCCAGCTCGCGCAGGCGGTCGATGTTGCGGTCGTAGATGTAGACCTCGGCGCCCATGCCGAGGGCGATCTGCGCGGCGTTCTGGCCGACGACCCCGCCGCCGATCACCATCACCCGCCCGGCGGCGACCCCTGGGACGCCCCCGAGCAGCAGTCCGCGGCCGCCGAGCGGCTTCTCGAGCATGAACGCGCCCGCCTGCGTCGCGATCTTGCCGGCGATCTCGCTCATCGGCGCGAGCAGCGGCAGCCGCCCCTCGCGGTCCTCGACGGTTTCGTAGGCGACGCACGTCGCGCCGGAGGCGACGAGGCCGGCGGTCAGCTCGGCGTCGGGGGCGAGGTGGAGGTAGGTGAACAGCAGCTGGCCGTCGCGCAGGCGCGCGACCTCGCCCGGCTGGGGCTCCTTGACCTTCACGATCATGTCCGCCTGGGCGAACACGGCGTCGGCGTCCGGGAGGATCGTGGCGCCCTGCGCGACGTAGTCCTCGTCGGTGATCGCCGAGCCTTCGCCGGCTCCCTGCTGGACGAGCACCGCGTGCCCGTGCTCGGTGAGCTCGCGCACGCCCGACGGGGTCAGCGCGACGCGGTATTCGTCCTTCTTGATCTCGGTGGGAACGCCGACCTTCACTTGAGGTACCTCGCTGTGCCGTGGTGGGTGGACGATGGGGTGCCGCGACCTAGCGCGCGACCGGGCGCTGGACGGTGGGGACGATCTCACGCCCGCGCAGGGCGAGCCAGAATTCGATGCGGTCCCGAGCGGAGCCGAGGTCGCGGCCGGTGAGCTCCTCGATCTTGCGGATCCGGTAGCGGAGCGTGTGCCGGTGGCAGTACAGGCGCCGAGCGGCGGCCTCCCACTGCCCGTTGCATTCGATGAACGCCTCGAGCGAGCGCATGAGCTCGCCGCCGTAGTGGCCTTCGCCGCCCTCGATCGGCCCGAGGAGCGATTCGCAGAAGAGGCGCAGTGCGTCGGTGTCCTGCAGCGAGAGCAGGAGCTGGAAGGAGCCGAGGTCGCGGTAGGTGGCGACGCGGATCGGCGTCGTGCCGCGGGCACCGTTCCCGCTCCCGTTGCCGTTGGCGGCGGCCTCGGCGGGCTCGCCGGTGAGCTCTCGCGCCTCGAGCGCGAAGCGCGCCTCGTGCCAGGACTCGCGCACCTGGGCCGCGGCGAGGGCGCGGCCGGCTCCGGCGCGGGGGAGCTCGCCGGTCTGCTCGGCGACGCGCGCGGTCACGCGCTGGGCGACCTCGAGCAGCTCGTCGTCGAGGTAGCCGGGCAGCAGCGCGCAGACGAAGCGCCCGTGCTGGGCGACGAGCGCGCTGACCGCCTCGCTGCGCAGCGCCTCGCCGAGCGCGGCCTCGCAGGCGTCCGCGGTGCGCTCGGGCGGCGCGAGGACGAGCGTGCTGACGCGCCCGCCGAGGCCGAACGGCGCGAGCCGCCGGCCGAGCTCGGCGCCCTCGAGCTCACCGGCGATCGCCGCGGACAGCACGTCGCCGGCCAGGCGCCGCTCGGTCGTGTCGGCGACGCGGCGGCGCAGCAGCTCGAGCGCGACGACCGTGACGGCCTGGTGGAGGATCAGGCGGTCGATCTCGGCGAGGCCGCCGCCGTCCTTGACCGCGACGAGCCAGGCCTGCGGCAGCCCGCCGTCGGGCGCCTCGGGGGAGCCGACGGGCAGCGCGAGCGCACGCGAGGCGAGGTCGGGCTGCCCGGGGACGAAGCCGCGGGCGTCGCCGCGCCGCGCGCGCTCGCGCAGCTCGTCGGCGAGTGCGGTGACGACCGCGGCGCCGAGCTCGCGGCGGAACGTGCGCTGCTCATGGAGCTCACCGCGGCCGTCGAACACGAGCGCCGCCCCGCCGATGAGCGTCGCGAGCGCCGCGACGATCGCCTCGAGCCCGCGTTCGCTGAGGACGATCCGCTGCAGGCGCTCCTGTGCGGCGATCGAGCGCTGCAGCAGCGCGTACTGCTCGTTCACCAGGCGCGTGAACGCCTGCTCGGTGAGCGCGATGAACGGGACGTCGTACGGGATCTCGAAGAGCGGGAAGTCGCGGTCGGCTGCGGCGTCCACGAGCGCCTTGGGCACCTTCTGATGCGTGAAGCCGGTCCCGAAGCCGACGCCCGCGAGTCCGTGGTCGGCGAGCGTCGCTACGAAGTCGCGCTGCTTCTTCGGCGAGTCGAGCGCGAGCCCGGTCGTCAGCAGCAGCTCGCCGCCGGAGAGCCACTGCGTCGGGTCGGCGAGCTCGGACATGTGGACCCAGCGCACCGGTGCGTCGAGGTTCCCTTCGCCGGCCAGGACGCGGATGTCGAGGTCGCCGAGGACGTCGCGGACGGTGAGCATCGGTCCGCGCGGTCCTAGTGCGCGTCCATGCGGCGCGAGGCCTCTTCGAGGACCGGCCGCAGCACGGCGTGGATCTCCTCGAACTGTTCGGGGCCGGCGATCAGCGGCGGAGCGAGCTGGATGACCGGGTCGCCGCGGTCGTCGGCGCGGCAGATCAGCCCGCGGCGGAACAGCTCGCCGGAGAGGAACCCGCGCAGCAGCGTCTCGGAGGCCTCGTGGTCGAAGGTCTCCTTCGTCTCGCGATCCTTCACGAGCTCGATCGCGTGGAAGTAGCCCGCGCCGCGGACGTCGCCGACGATCGGGATGTCGCGCAGCGAGTCGAGCATCGCGCGCAGGTGCGGCTCGTTCTCACGGACGTTCTCCAGGATGCCCTCGTCCTCGAACGCCGCGATGTTCGCGAGCGCGACGGCCGAGGCCATCGGGTGCCCGCCGAAGGTGAAGCCGTGGACGAACGAGTTCGAGCCCTCGAGGAACGGTTCGATGACGGCGTCCGAGGCGATCATCGCGCCCATCGACGCGTACGAGGAGGTCAGGCCCTTGGCCGTCGTGATGATGTCCGGCTGGTAGTCGTAGCGCTGGGCGCCGAACCACGTGCCGAGGCGCCCCCAGGAGCAGATGACCTCGTCGGAGATCAGCAGAACGTCGTACTCGTCGCAGATCTCGCGGGCGCGCTGCCAGTAGCCCTCGGGCGGGACGAAGCAGCCGCCGGCGTTCTGGACGGGCTCCATGATCACGGCCGCGACGGTGTCGGGACCCTCGAACTCGATGCGGTGCTTGATCGCCTCGGCGAGGTTCTCGACGCCGTAGCCGGGCGCCAGGCGGTAGACGTTCGTGTTCGGGACGTGGCAGCCGCCGGGGGTGAACGGCTCGTAGGGCTCGCGCAGCCCGGTGACGCCGGTGGCGGCGAGCGCGCCGAGGGTCGTGCCGTGGTAGGCGACCTCGCGGGCGATGAACTTCGTCTTGTTCGGCTTGCCGCGGAGCTTGTGGTAGTGGCGGGCGACCTTCAGCGCGGTCTCGACGGACTCGCCGCCGCCGGAGGTGAAGAAGACGCGGTTGAGGTCACCTGGGGCGAGCGAGGCGACCTTCGCTGCGAGCTCGATCGCGCGCGGGTGCGCGTAGGACCAGGTCGTGAAGAAGCCGAGCTCCTTCGCCTGGTCGGCACCGGCCTGGGCGATGTCGTCGCGGCCGTGGCCGATGTTCACGCAGAACAGGGCACTGAGCGCGTCGAGGAACCGGTTGCCGTGCTCGTCCCAGACGTAGCAGCCGTCGCCCTTGACGATGATGGGCATCTCGGCGCCGCGGTCGTAGGCACCCATGCGGCTGAAGTGCAGCCACAGGTGGCGCTTTGCGAGCTCCTGATAGTCGACGGCGCTGGTCGCCGGCGTGGTCGTCGTCATGACCGATGGCCTCTCTTCTCCACTTCGTCCGACCGCCTGTGCGATCTGGACAACCCTTGCGCGGAGTCTACGGCCTTACGGCACGCCGGAGCGCTGATTGCGGCCCGAATCCGTTGTACCGAATGGACAGGCGACGCCGTCCGGTGACCGGCGAAGCACGCGGCCCCGCGGGGGTGGCCGGTCCCGACCACCGAGGGCGTCGGGAACCCGGGCCAGGGCCACCCGGTGCCGTCGCGGCGACTCAGGCGCGGACGGCGGCCGTGGCGGCGCCGGTGGCGGCGCGCGGCGCCGGGGTGAGCGCCGAGGCGACGATCACGAGCACGAACGCGAGCGACTGCAGGACGATGCCGACCGGGGAGCCCGGCAGCGGATCGCCGAAGACGAGGATGCCGCCCGCGATGCAGCAGATGCTCATCACGGTGCCGGTGATCGCGATGACCCCGACCGCCTCGCCGTCCTGGAGGCTGCGTGCGGAGGCATAGAAGGCGCCGACCGATCCGGCGATCGCGATCGCGGTCCAGGGGCTGATGAGCTCGATCAGGCCGTCGCCGTGGCCGACGAGCCCGGTGAGTGCCTTCACCGAGACGTTGCAGACGCCGAACAGGATGCCGGCGGCCGCGGCGAGCGCGATCCCGCGATGCTCGACCGGGGCGCCGGCGGCGCCGGGGCCGAAGGCGAGCAGCGCGCCGATCCCGAACAGCCCGAGCTCGAACGCGGCCATCGGGGCGAGCGAGTACGAGGCGTGCGCCCCGTTCGCAGCGGGCATCGTGATGGCCAGCAGCACGAGCCCGGCGGCGGTGAGGCCGAGACCCCACCACTGACGCGGGCCGACGCTCATCCCGAAGATGCGATCGGCCATGACGGCGATCATCGCCACCCCGCCGGCGACGACCGCCTGGACGGTGGACATCGGCGCGAGCGACAGCGCGGCGACGTGCAGGAGCCAGGCCAGCAGGCCGACGCCCATGCCGATCGCGAACCAGCGCGAGCGCCAGAGCGCGATCGCGCTGCGGAGTGGGCGGCGCAGCTCGACGGCCGGCGCGTCGCAAGCACCGCGATGCTTGAGAAAGAACGCGAGGTTCGAGCCGATTGCGCAGAGCAGCGCTAGAAGGATTCCAAGCTGAAGCGTCATGCTGGGGAGAAGGCCGGACCTGTCGGTGGGTGCGTCACAAGCCGGTGACGATCCGTGTCATCGGCATCGGCCGCAGGGGTGTTGACCGACTCGGTGGACCACAGGGTACTCTCCTCGCCGGCTTTGTGCGGCGCACCCGCGCGCCCGGGCCGCAATTCCCCTGCATGCCGCGCAAACCACTGCTTCTCGTCGACGTCGACGGCGTCATCTCGCTGTTCGGCTTCGCCTCGGACGAACGTCCAGGCGGTCGGTGGCTCATCGTGGACGGCACGCTCCACTTCCTTTCGTCCACGGCCGCCGAGACCCTGCTCGGGCTCTGCGAGGACTTCGAGCTCGTCTGGTGCACCGGCTGGGAGGAGAAGGCCAACGAGTACCTCCCCCTGGCGCTCGGGCTCCCGGGGCCGCTTCCCCACCTGAGCTTCGACCGCACGCCCGGGACCGGCCACGCGCACTGGAAGCTCGCGGCGATCGAGGCGCACGCCGGTCCGCACCGGCCGCTGGCCTGGGTCGACGACGCGCTCGACGAGCACTGCCACGCCTGGGCGGTGGACCGCCCGGGGCCCACGCTGCTCGTCCCGGTCCTGCCGCATGAGGGACTCACCGCGCGGCACGCCGCGGCGCTGACGGCCTGGAAGCAGCGGCTGTGAGGCGGGCGCCCCGCGCGGGGCGCCCGCCGTCACGACGGCGTCCTACTCCTGGGCGGGCGGGACGTCGAGCGACTCGAGCTCCTCGGCGAAGCCGATGTCCGAGCCCTCCCCGCCGGTCCCGATCGACTCGAGGGCGGAGATGTCCTGCTCGATGCCGGGCCCGAAGTCCGACCCGAAGTCGTCCTCGGCGAGCCCGAGCTCCGCGGCCAGCTCGTCGGAGTCCAGCAGCGCGACATCGTCGGCGCGCGGCAGCGGCTCGGACGGCTCGATCTCGATGCGCCGGTAGCGCTTGAGCCCGGTGGCCGCCGGGATGAGCTTGCCGATGATGACGTTCTCCTTGAGACCCGCCAGGCCGTCCTTCTTGCCCTCGAGCGCGGCGTCCGTGAGCACCTTCGTCGTCTCCTGGAAGGAGGCGGCCGAGAGGAAGGAGTCGGTGTTCAGCGACGCCTTCGTGATGCCGAGGATGACCTCCTCGAACTGGGCGGTCTCGCCCTTCTTCTTCTTGACCTCCGCGTTCGTGCGCAGGAACTCGTAGCGGTCCACGAGCGCGCCCGGGAGGAACTGCGTGTCGCCCTTCTGGTCGACACGCACCTTCTTCATCATCTGGCGGACGATGAGCTCGATGTGCTTGTCGTTGATGTCGACGCCCTGGGACTTGTAGACCTTCTGCACCTCGGCGACGAGGTACTGCTCGGTGTCCGTCCGGCTGCGCAGCGAGAGCAGGTCGTGCGGGTACAGCGAGCCCTCGTTGAGCTGGGTGCCGGGCTCGACCTTGTCGCCACCGCGCACCAGCAGCCGCGTGCGACGCGGGAACTGGTAGCGATGCTCCTCACCGGCGTCGTCGGTGACGACCACGATCAGGTGCTTGTCGGTGTCCTCGACGGTGACCTTGCCGGCCTCCTGGGCCATCTCGGCCAGGCCCTTCGGCTTGCGCGCCTCGAACAGCTCGACGACACGCGGCAGGCCGTGCGTGATGTCCGCGCCGGCGACGCCGCCGGTGTGGAACGTGCGCATCGTCAGCTGCGTGCCCGGCTCGCCGATCGACTGCGCGGCGATGATGCCGACCGCGTCGCCGATCTGCGCCTTCTGGCCGGTGGCCAGCGAGCGCCCGTAGCACGCCTGGCACACGCCGGTGAGGGCGTGGCACTTGAGCGTCGAGCGCACCGCCACCCGCCCGGCGTCGGCCGCCGGGAGGTTGTCGGCCTCGACGGCCTCGACGAGCTCGTCGAGCTCGGCGCGGTCGATCTCGTCGCCCTCGGCGACGATCACGCGGCCGCGCTTCGTCTTGAGCGGCGCGGCGGCCACGCGCCCGAGGAGGTTCGTGTTGCGCTCGTTCTGCGCGTCCAGGACCGGCAGGGTGATGAACTCCTCGGTTCCGCAGTCGAGCTCGCGAATGATGACGTCCTGGGCGACGTCGACGAGCCGGCGCGTCAGGTAGCCGGAGTCCGCGGTGCGCAGGGCGGTGTCCGCGAGGCCCTTGCGGGCGCCGTGGGTCGAGATGAAGTACTCGAGCACCGTCAGGCCTTCCATGAAGTTGGCCTTGATCGGGCGTTCGATGATCTCGCCCTTCGGGTTGGCCATCAGGCCGCGCATGCCGGCGAGCTGGCGGATCTGCTTGAAGGAGCCGCGGGCACCCGAGTCCGCCATCATGAAGATCGGGTTCAGGCGGTCGAAGTTCTCCTCCATGGCCTCCGCGACCTCGTCGGTCGCCTGCGTCCACTTGTCGACGACGGCCTCGTGGCGCTCCTGCTGGGTGATGAGGCCCATGTCGTACTGGTCGTGGATCTCGCCGACCTCGGCCTCGTACTTGTCGAGGATGCCCTGCTTGTTCTCGGGGATCACGACGTCGTTCTTGGAGATCGTGATGCCGGCGAGCGTCGAGTAGCGGAACCCGAGGTCCTTGAACGCGTCGAGCACGAGCGACACGGCCGGCGCCCCGTACTTCTGGACCAGGGCGTCGATGATGCGCACGGTGTCGCGCTTCTTGACGGACTGGTTGACGTACGGGTAGTCGGTCGGGTCGAACGTCTCGCCGAGCGCCTCCTCCAGCGACCGCTCGATGCGGTCGTTGTAGATGATCCGGCCGACCGTCGTGAGGAGGTGCTCCTCACGACCGTGCGGGCGGTACTCGGCGAGGTCGTGGAGCTTCACGACCTTCGCCTCGTAGGAGAGCTCGGCCTCCTGCGCGGTGCGGAACACGTGCGGGCGCGGCTCGGCCTTCGGCCACGTGCCGTCGCCGAGCTGCTGCTCCTTCGCGGCCAGCACGTCGGCGTCGTCCCCGTACGTGAGGTAGTAGGCGCCGAGCACCATGTCCTGGGTCGGCGTCGCCAGCGGCGCGCCGTGGGCCGGGGACAGGATGTTGTTCGAGGAGAGCATCAGGATCCGCGCCTCCGCCTGCGCCTCGGCGCTCAGCGGGACGTGGACGGCCATCTGATCGCCGTCGAAGTCCGCGTTGAACGCGTGGCAGACGAGCGGGTGGACCTGGATCGCCTTGCCCTCGACGAGCACCGGCTCGAACGCCTGGATGCCGAGGCGATGGAGCGTCGGCGCGCGGTTCAGCAGCACCGGGTGCTCGTGGATGACGTCCTCGAGCACGTCCCAGACCTCGGGGATCGCCGTGTCGACCATCTTCTTGGCCGCCTTGATGTTCTGCGCGCTCTTGCGCTC
The DNA here is from genome assembly GCA_963787935.1 of uncultured Actinomycetes bacterium. Classification (GTDB taxonomy): domain Bacteria; phylum Actinomycetota; class Thermoleophilia; order Solirubrobacterales; family Solirubrobacteraceae; genus F1-60-MAGs163. The sequence continues at coordinate 636,063 of CAWBEV010000005.1, forward strand.
GACGAGCTGGGCCATGATGAACGGCTTGAACAGCTCGAGCGCCATGAGCTTCGGCAGGCCGCACTGGTGGAGCTTCAGGTACGGGCCGGCCACGATGACCGAGCGCCCCGAGTAGTCCACGCGCTTGCCGAGCAGGTTCTGGCGGAACCGGCCCTGCTTGCCCTTGAGCATGTCCGAGAGCGACTTGAGCGGGCGGTTGCCCGGGCCCGTGACGGGCCGGCCGCGGCGGCCGTTGTCGAACAGCGCGTCGACGGCCTCCTGCAGCATGCGCTTCTCGTTGTTGACGATGATCTCGGGCGCGCCGAGGTCGAGCAGCCGCTTGAGGCGGTTGTTGCGGTTGATGACGCGGCGGTAGAGGTCGTTGAGGTCCGAGGTCGCGAAGCGCCCGCCGTCGAGCTGCACCATCGGGCGCAGCTCCGGCGGGATCACCGGGACGGCCTCGAGGACCATCATCTCGGGCTTGTTCGAGGACTGCAGGAACGCCGAGAGCACCTTCAGGCGCTTGACGGCGCGGGCCTGCTTCTGCCCCTTGCCGTTCTTGACCTGGTCCTCGAGATCCACGCGCTCGTGCTCGAGCACGATGCCGGGCTGGTCCTCGGGGGCGAGGTCGCTGCCGGCGACGCGCTCGGCGTCGACCTTGCGCTTCTTGCCCTCGCGGTCGTACTCGCCCTTCTCGCGCAGGAGATCGCGGATGTGCTCGGCGCCCATGCCGCCGCCGAAGTACTCGCCGAAGCCGTAGGGCGAGCCGAAGCGACCCTTGAGCTCACGGAAGAACGTCTCGTCGGCGATGATCTTCTTGGGCTTGAACTCGTCCTTCTCGATCGGCTTCTCGACATACGTGGACAGGGGCCATTCGCCGCCGTCCTCCGGCGGGTCCTCGCTCGGCTCGTCCTTGTTCGCGAAGAGCTTCCAGACCTCACGCAGACGCTGCATCGCGTCCTCGTAGTAGGCCTCGGTGTCGTCGATGTCGGCGTTGAACGTCTTCTTGACCTCGGAGACGAGCTTCTTGCGCTCCTCGTCGGAGAGCTTCTTGACGTTCACCTCGAGGGCGTCGGCCCACAGGTGGTCCTCGTCGGCGAAGTTCGTCTGCGAGCCGCTCTCGAGGTACTCGACGCGCGCGTCGAGCATCGCCTTGAGCTCGCCGGTGCGCTCGTTCTGCTCGGACTCGAGGCGATCGAGCTCGGCCTGCATCTGCGTCTCGAGCTCGGCCAGGTCGCGCCAGCGCGCCTCCTGGTCGACCCAGGTCACGATCGATGCGGCGAAGTACAGGATCTTCTCGAGCTCCTTCGGCGCCATGTCGAGCAGGTACCCGATGCGGCTGGGGACGCCCTTGAAGAACCAGATGTGCGACACGGGGGCCGCGAGGTCGATGTGGCCCATGCGCTCACGGCGCACCTTGGACCGAGTGACCTCGACGCCGCAGCGCTCGCAGACGATGCCCTTGTAGCGGACGCGCTTGTACTTGCCGCAGTAGCACTCCCAGTCCTTCGTCGGACCGAAGATGCGCTCGCAGAAGAGGCCGTCCTTCTCGGGCTTCAGGGTGCGGTAGTTGATCGTCTCGGGCTTCGTGACCTCGCCGGAGCTCCAGGCGCGGATCTGCTTGGAGGAGGCGAGGCCGATCTCGATGGCGTCGAAATTGTTGATGTCAATCACGGGGTGCTGTCCTTCGTTCGTCGCTGATCGGGGCGTGGGCCGGACGGCCTACGCCTCCTCGCCCGGGTCCGCTGCGCCCTCCTCGAAGGCGAGCTCCTCGTCGCTCTCCACGGAGAGCTGTTCGTCGGCGCCGGCCTCGCCGCCCACGGCCGCCTCGACGGCGTCGGACTCGGCGTCGGCACCGGACTCCTGCTCGATGGCCTCCTCTTCGCCGACGCGCACGCCGGAGAGGTCGATGCCGAGCTCCTCGGCCGCCCGCAGGAGGTCGTCGTCCTCGTCGCGCAGCTCGGCGCTCGTGCCCTCCTCGGAGACGACGTTCACGTCGAGCGTGAGGGACTGCATCTCCTTGAGGAGCACCTTGAACGACTCGGGGATGCTCGGCTCGGGGATGTTCTCGCCCTTGACGATCGCCTCGTAGGCCTTCACGCGGCCGACCGTGTCGTCGGACTTGACGGTCAACATCTCCTGGAGCGTGTACGCGGCGCCGTACGCCTCGAGCGCCCAGACCTCCATCTCGCCGAAGCGCTGGCCGCCGAACTGCGCCTTGCCGCCCAGCGGCTGCTGGGTGACGAGCGAGTACGGGCCGGTCGAGCGCGCGTGGATCTTGTCGTCCACGAGGTGCAGGAGCTTCAGGATGTACATGTAGCCGACGGTCACCTGCGACTCGAACGGCTCACCGGTGCGGCCGTTGAACAGCGTGAACTTGCCCGACGCCTGGCGTCCCGGGATGCGGGATGTGTCGATGTCCATCCGGATCCGGCCGGTGTGCTCCTCCTGCCACCTCACGAGCGCGTTGTCCACGTCCTCGACGGTCGCGCCGTCGAACACGGGCGTGGAGACGTAGACGCGGTCGGTGTCGCCGAGCGACTCCTTGTAGGCCGTCGTGCCGTCGTCGTACCAGCCCTGCGCGGCGACCCACCCGAGGTGGGTCTCGAGGATCTGGCCGACGTTCATGCGGCTGGGAACGCCGAGCGGGTTGAGGATCACGTCGACGGGCGTGCCGTCCTCGAGGAACGGCATGTCCTGCTCGTCGACGATCTTCGAGATGACGCCCTTGTTGCCGTGACGGCCGGCGAGCTTGTCGCCCTCGGAGATCTTGCGCTTCTTCGCGACGAAGACGCGCACGAGCTCGTTGACCCCCGGCGGCAGGTCGTCGCCGTTGTCGCGCGAGAACGTCAGGACGTCGATGACGACCCCGCCCTCGCCGTGGGGCACCTTCAGCGAGGTGTCGCGGACCTCGCGCGCCTTCTCCTTGAAGATCGCGCGGATGAGCTTCTCCTCGGCGGTCAGCTCGGTCTCCCCCTTCGGCGTGACCTTGCCGACGAGCAGGTCCCCGGAGCCGACCTCGGCGCCGACGCGCACGATGCCGCGGTCGTCGAGGTTGCGCAGCGACTCCTCCGAGCGGTTCGGGATGTCGCGGGTGATCTCCTCGTCGCCGAGCTTCGTCGTGCGCGCGTCGATCTCGTACTCCTCGATGTGGATCGAGGTGAGCTCGTCGTCCTTGACGAGGCGCTTGCTGAGGATGATCGCGTCCTCGAAGTTGTAGCCCTCCCAGGACATGAAGGCGACCATCAGGTTCCTGCCGAGCGCCATCTCACCCTTGTCGGTGGACGAGCCGTCGGCCAGCACGCCGCCGGCCTTCACGGTCTCACCGGTCCGCACGCGGGGCTGCTGGTGGATCAGGGTGCCCTGGTTCGAGCGCTGGAACTTGTTCAGCTCGTGCTCGCGGGTTCCGTCCTTGCCCTCGATGACGATCTGCTCGGCGTCCACGTAGGCCACCGTGCCGTCGATCTCCGAGAGCAGCACGTCACCGGTGTCGAGCGCCGCGCGGCGCTCCATGCCGGTGCCGACGAGCGGCGCGTCGGGGACGAGCAGCGGCACCGCCTGGCGCTGCATGTTCGAGCCCATCAGCGCGCGGTTCGCGTCGTCGTGCTCGAGGAACGGGATCATCGCGGTCGCGACCGACCAGATCTGCTCGGGCGAGACGTCGACGAGATCGACGTCCTTCGGCGGGACCGTCACGTACTGGCCCGACAGCGTGCGGCAGATGACCTCGGGGCCCTTGAGCTTGCCGGTCTTCTCGTCGACCGGGTGGTTCGCCTGCGCGATCAGCTGCTCCTCGTCCTGCGTGGCGTCGAGGTGCACGATCTCCTTGGTGACCAGGCCGTCCTTCACGACGCGGTAGGGCGTCGTGATGAAGCCGAAGTCGGAGATCTCGGCGAAGCTCGAGAGCGAGCCGATCAGGCCGATGTTCGGGCCCTCAGGCGTCTCGATCGGGCACATGCGCCCGTAATGCGTCGGGTGGACGTCGCGCACCTCGATCGGCGCGCGCTCACGCGTGAGGCCGCCCGCGCCGAGCGCGCTGAGGCGCCGGCGGTGGGTCAGGCCGGCCAGCGAGTTCGTCTGGTCCATGAACTGGCTGAGCTGCGAGGAGCCGAAGAACTCCTTCAGCGCGGCGACGACCGGGCGGATGTTCACGATCGTCTGCGGCGTGATCGTGTCCTCGTCCTCCGTCGTGAGGCGCTCGCGGACGACGCGCTCCATGCGGTAGAGGCCGACGCGGAAGGCGTCCTGGATCAGCTCGCCGACGGTGCGCAGACGGCGGTTGCCGAAGTGCTCGTACTCGTCGAGGTGCTCGGCGACGGTCTTCCCGGGCGCGTACTCACGGTCGCGCGGCATCATCGCCGCCTCCGCCGCGTAGTCCTTGATCTCGACCTCGGGGTCCTCGGGGATCCCGAGCCACTTCGGCAGGTTCACGAGCTCGCGGGCGAGCGCGTGGATGTCGTCGTGGGTGAGCGTGCGGGTCTCGAGGTCGATGTCGAGGCCCAGGCGCGAGTTGAGCTTGTAGCGCCCCACGCGCGTGAGGTCGTAGCGCTTGGGATCGAAGAACAGCTGCTGGAGCAGCGCGTAGGCGGCGTCCACGCTCGGCGGCTCGCCGGGGCGCTGCTTCTTGAACAGCTCGATCAGCGCGCCCTGCTTCGTCTTCGTCGCCTCGGGATCGGCGTCGATCGTGTTCTTCATGTAGACCGAGCCGTCGAAGAGGTCGAGCAGCTCCTTGTCGAGGCGCTCGATGTCCTCGTGGGTCTCCTCGACATCCCCGTCGGTCTCGGGGTTGTAGGTCATCGCGCGCAGGAGCACGGTGATCGGCAGCTTGCGCTTGCGGTCGATGCGGACGAAGACCTTGCCCTTCTTGTCGATCTCGAGCTCGAGCCACGAGCCGCGCGCGGGCATGAGGTTCGCCGTGAAGACCTGCTTCTCGCGGTCCTTGGGCTCCATCACGTAGGCGCCCGGCGAGCGGACGAGCTGCGTGACGACCACGCGCTCGGTGCCGTTGATGATGAACGTGCCGCGGTCGGTCATCCACGGGAAGTCGCCCATGAAGACGGACTGCTCGCGGATCTCGCCGGTCTCCTGGTTGATGAATGCGACCGTGACCGTGAGCGGCTTGGAGTACGTCAGGTCCTTCTCGCGGCACTCGGCGATCGACGCCGCCGGCTCGTCGAAGATGAACTCGCCGAACTGGACGGCGAGGTTGCCGGTGTAGTCCTCGATCGGCGAGATGTCGTCGATGGTCTCGCGCAGGCCCCCCTTCTGGGGGTCGACGAGCCAGCGGAACGAACGGCGCTGGATGTCGATGAGGTTGGGGACTTCAGGGGCGTTGGGCAGGCGCGCAAAGGTGCGGCGCGTGCGGGAAGCGTCAACGCGAGGCAAGACGGCGACTCCTCGTGGAGGTCTGAGGCGGACGGAGATACGGCGAGGCGCGCCCGGATTGCAGCGCGAACGACCAGAGTAGCACAGCGCTACGCAGACCCCCTGGGGGGCGCGTCAGCGCTCACGGACCCCGCTCGCGGCTCCGCGTATGTGGCGCGGATCCGTCGGTTTGAGCGGCTGCGACTATCGGCCGACCGCGTCAGGATAGCGGGAATCGGGGCGTCCGTCACGTGGCGGCGCGCGGCGATCAGACGCCGAGCAGGCGCTCGACGAGCAGCTGGTCGACGAGCTCGTGGCCCGCGCCGCGCGCGGCGAGCGCGTCCGGGTCGATCGCCTCGTCGCGCAGCGCGGCCGCGGCCGCGGCCGTGAACGGCCCGATCGTCGGGCTGCCGAGCTCGGGGGCCCTGGCCGCCGCGAGCGCCTCGGCGAAGCGCGGGTCGGCGTCGAGCTCGCGCGCCTTCTCGGCCAGGATCAGATAGGTGCGCATGCAGCCGCGGGCGAACGTCCTCGACGCCGGCGGCGTCCTCGACGCGCAGCGCGTGCGCGTCGAAGTGGCGCGGGCCGTCGTAGCCCGACCCCTCGAGCAGCCGCACGAGCAGGAACGCCTCCTTGAGGTCCTCCTGCCCGAAGCGGAAGTCCTGGTCGTAACGGCTCATCCGCTGCGCGTTGAGGTCGATGTGGAAGAGCTTGCCGGCCCAGATCGCCAGCGCGACCGCGTGGACGAAGTTCAGTCCGGCCATCGTCTCGTGGGCGACCTCGGGGTTCACGCCGACCATCTCGGGATGGTCGAGATGGTCGATGAACGTCAGCGCGTGGGCGACGGTCGCCAGGAACGAATCGCCACGCGGCTCGTTCGGCTTCGGCTCGAGCGCGAAGCGCAGGTCGTAGCCCTGATCGCGCACGTACCCGCAGAGGAAGTTCAGCGCCTCGAGGTAGCGGTCGAACGCATCCGCCGTCGGCTTGGCCGCGGTGACCTCGCTGCCCTCGCGCCCGCCCCAGAAGACGTAGGTCGTGGCGCCGAGCTCGACGCCGAGGTCGATCGCGCGCATCGTCTTCTGCAATGCGAAGCGCCGGACGGCCGGGTCGTTCGCCGTGAACGCACCGTCCTTGAAGACCGGGTGCGTGAAGAGGTTCGTCGTCGCCATCGGCACGCACATGCCGGCCTCCTCGACGGCGGCGCGGAAGCGCGCGACGATCCGGTCGCGCTCGGCGGCGCTCGCGTCGAACGGGACGAGGTCGTTGTCGTGGAGGTTCACGCCCCACGCGCCGAGCTCGCCCGAGCATGCGCACGCTGTCCACCGGGTCCACGCCGGCGCGGGTCGGGTCCCCGAACGGGTCGCGGCCGGCGTTGCCGACGGTCCACAGGCCGAACGTGAAGCGGTGTTCGGGGCGGGGCTCGTAGGCGGTCATGCGACAGGCTCCTCAACGGTCGGCGGCACGGGCCCCCACCCTATCCCGGGCCGGGCCCCGGGATAGGGTGGGGGCATCGCCGCGGCACCGAACAGCCCCGTCCTCGTCGCCGGCGTCGACTGCTCGACGCAGGGCACGAAGGTGCTCGTCGTGGACCCGGCCGACGGGCGCGTCACGGCCCGCGCGAGCGCCGCGCACGAGGTCACGGGCAGCGGCGGCGCGCGGCGCTCCGATCCGCTCGTCTGGTGGGAGGCGCTGCGCGCGGCGCTCGCGGCGACCGGGCGCGCAGCGGAGATCGGCGCGATCGCCGTGGCCGGTCAGCAGCACGGCCTCGTCGTGCTCGGACCGGACGGCGCCCCGCTCGCGCCCGCGCCGCTGTGGAACGACACGACGAGCGCCGCTGACGCGGCGGATCTCGTCGCCGACCTCGGCGGGCCCGCCGCGTGGGCGAGCGCCGTCGGGAGCGTCCCGGTGGCCTCGTTCACCGTCACGAAGTGGGCGCACCTGCGCCGCACCGCGCCGGCGATCGCGGACGCGGCGGCCGCCGTCCGCCTGCCGCACGACTTCCTCACCGAGCGGCTCTGCGGCCGCGCGGTCACCGACCGCGGCGACGCCTCCGGGACCGGGTGGTGGTCGCCCGCAGCGGGTGCCTATGCGGCCGAGGTGCTCGCGCTCGAGCGCGTGCGCCTCGATCGGGCGCTGCTGCCCGAGGTCCACGAGGGCGGCGATCTCGCCGGGCACGTGAGCGCGGCGGCCGCTGCCCAGCTCGGGCTCCCCGAGGGCGCGATCGTGGCGGTGGGCACCGGCGACAACATGGGCTCCGCGATCGGTCTGGGCCTCGAGCCGGGGGTGCCCGTCGTGAGCCTCGGAACCTCCGGCACGGCCTACGCGGTGACGAGCCGGCCGGCGGCCGATCCGAGCGGGCTCATCGCCGGGTTCGCGGACGCCGGGGCGCGCTTCCTGCCGCTGGCGTGCACGCTGAACGCGACGCTCGCGGTCGATCGCTTCGCGGCGTGGCTCGGCGTGGACCGCGAGGCCGTCGAGCCCGCCGGCGAGGTCGTGGTCCTCCCCTACCTCGACGGCGAGCGCACGCCGGACCTGCCCGCGGCGGCCGCGACGGTCACCGGCCTGCGCCACGCGACGAGCCCCGGGCAGATCCTGCAGGCCGTCTACGACGGGGCGCTCGAGGCGCTGCTCGCAGGCCTCGAGGCGCTCGAGAACGCGACCGGGGGCCTCGACGCCGGCGCCCCGCTCGTGCTCGTCGGCGGCGGAGCGCGCGGCGCCGCCTGGCAGGCGACGGCCGCGCGGCTCTCGGGCCGCGCCGTGGACGTGCCGGACGAGGCGGACACCGTCGGCCTCGGCGCGGCGGCGCTCGCCGCGCAGGCGCTCGGCGGCGGCGAGGCGGCCGCGCTCGCCCGTGGCTGGGGCACGCGCAGCGGCACCCGGATCGCCGCGGTCCCGCGCGACGAGGAGCGCCTCGCGCGCATCCGGCGCGTGCGCGGGCTGCTCGACGAGCTGAACGCCGGCGACTAGGCGTCATGGGTCAGGCGATCAGCCCGGTCCTGCCGTTCGGCGTCGGCGTCGCGCTCAGCCCGCTGGCGACGATCGCCGTGGTCCTGATGTTCGCAACGCCCCGCGGGCGCGCGAACGGCGCGGCGTTCCTCGCGGCGTGGACGCTCGCGATCGCGCTGCTCGCAACGGTCGTGCTGCTGGTCGCCGACCTCGCCGACGCGGACGACGACGGCGGGCCGGCCCCGTGGGTCACGGGCCTGAAGCTCGTGCTCGGGCTCCTGCTGCTGCTCGTCGCAGCACGGCAGTGGCGCCGGCGCCCGCGCGGCGGCGCCGCACCCGAGCTGCCGGGTTGGATGCAGAGCATCGCGTCGCTGACGGCGCCGCGTGCCGCCGGGATGGCCGTCCTGCTCGCGGTCGTGAAGCCCAAGAACCTGCTGCTGACGATCGGGGCGGGGGTCGAGGTCGCGCAGACCGGCGCCGGCCCGAGCGAGCAGGCGGTCGCACTGGCCGTGTTCGTGCTCCTCGGCGCGCTCGCACCGGGGATCCCGGTGGCGATCCACGTGCTGCTGCCGGCCGAGCGCGCCGCGACGGCCCTCGGCGCGATGCGTGCGTGGCTCGTCCGCGAGAACACGACGATCATCGCCGTCCTCTGCGTGCTGATCGCGGCGAAGCTCATCGCCGACGCTGTCGGCACGCTCCTCGGCTAGCTCGCGACGCTCACCGCGCCGCCGCCGGCGTCCGCCGAGGCGTAGAGCGCCTCGATCGCCCGGGCCTGCCCGAGCGCGTCGTCGCGGCCGAGCAGCGCCGGTGCGGTGCCCGCGATCGCCGCGGCGAGGTTCTCGAGCTCCAGGCGGTAGCTGTCGGCGACCGGCACGCTCACGATCTCGACCTCATCGCCGCGGCGCAGCTCGATGCGACCGTCGCGGCAGTGCCACGGCGAGCCCGCCCACAGCGACCCGTCGGCGCCGGCGAGCTCGAGCTCCATCCGGTTCGGAAGGTCGAGTGCGCAGTCCAGATGACTCAGCACCGCGTCGTCGTGGCGCATGATCGCCGTGAGGCGCGTGTCGACGCCCGCCGCATTCGTCACCTGCAAGGCGCTGACCGTGCGCGGCTCACCCGCGAGCAGGCGCGCCGCGCTGAGGCAGTAGCAGCCGACGTCCATGAGGGCCCCGCCGTCGAGCTCACCGCTCAGGCGCGGGTCTCCCGCCCGCGCGAGCGGGAACGAGAACGCCGCGCGCACGAGGCGCGGCTCGCCGATCGCACCCTCCGCGACGAGCTGCGCGAACCGCTGCGTCTGCGGGTTGTGGCGCCACATGAACGCCTCCATCAGCACGCGGCCCTCGCGGTCGGCCACGTCGAACGCGTGCGCCGCCTCGGCGGCACGGCGCGTCAGCGGCTTCTCGCACAGCACGTGCTTGCCGGCTTCGAGCGCGCGCACGGCCCACTCCACGTGCAGCCCGTTGGGCAGCGAGATGTAGACCGCGTCCACCTCCGGATCGGTGAGCAGCGCCTCGTACCCGGCGTGGGCGCGCGGGATCCCGTGCTCGCGCGCGTAGGCCTCGGTGCGGGCGCCGTCACGCCCGCCGACGGCGACGACGTCGACCGCGTCCGTGCCGGCGGCGCCGCCGAGGATCGCTTCGTTGATGCGCGCCGTCGAGAGCAGCCCGAGCCTCATCCCCACGAGGCCTCCGACATCGGCCGCAGCGCCGTCTCGAGGATCCGCAGGTGGCGTGGGCGCGTGAGCACATGCACGACGACGTCCGCGACGTCGTCGGCGCTCATCATGCCCTCGAGCATCGGCATGCCGGGCTCGCGGCCGGTGCCCATCGCGAAGTCCGTGTGGACGCCGCCCGGGCAGACGCTCGTGCAGCGCACGCCGCGCTCGCGCAGTTCGCCCTCGAGCGCGCGCGTGAAGCCGACCTGCCCGAATTTCGAGGCACAGTAGACCGCCTCGCCGGGAAGCCCGCGGCGGCCCGCCTCGCTGGCGACCGAGACGAAGTCGCCGGCGTCCGAGCGCAGCAGGTACGGGACGGTCGCGCGCGCGGTGTAGAGCGTCCCCTTGAGGTTGATGTCGATCATCTCCTCGAGGTGCTCGAGGCCGAGCTCCTCGAACGGTCCGTAGGCGCCGACGCCGGCGTTCGCGATCGCGATGTCGATCCCGCCGAAGCGCTCGGCGGCCGCCGCCGCGAGCTCCGCGAGCGCGGCCGGATCGCGCACGTCGGTCGGCAGCGCGAGCGTGTCGGGGAGCCCGAGGTCATCGCCGCTGCGCGAGGCGAGGGCGAGCCGCGCGCCCTCGGCGCTCAGGCGCCCGGCGATCGCCGCCCCGATCCCGCGGCTCGCCCCGGTGATCAGGGCCACCTTGCCATCGAATGCGCCCATGCGCGGTCCTCCTGTGTCGTGTCTGGGGTGCGGGCGACGTGGGCGACGCCGCTGACGGCGCCGCCCACGTGCCGGCGGTTCAGGCCCGGCCGGACGACTCGCGGCCCTTGCGGGAGACCGAGTCGACGGTCACCGCGGCCAGGAGCACGAGGCCCGTGACGACGAAGCGCTCGCCGGCGCCGACGTTCAGCAGGCCGAGGCCGTTGTCGATGCTCGCGATCACGAGTGCACCGAGCAGCGCACTGCGGATGCTGCCGCGCCCGCCGAAGAGGCTCGTGCCGCCGATGACCGCCGCCGCGATCGAGTACAGCAGGATCGAGCCGCCGCCCGAGTTCGTGTCGATCGAGCGCAGGCGCGAGGCGAGCACGATGCCGCCGAGCGCCGCCATCGTCGAGCAGACCGCGAACACCGTGATCGTGATGCGATCGGTGTTGATACCGGCGCGGCGGGCCGCCTCGCGGCTGCCGCCGGTGGCGAACACGTACCGGCCCCACTTCGTGCGGTCGGTCACGAACGTCAGGAACAGCAGCAGCCCGATCAGCAGCACGCCGACGTACGGGATGCCACGGTCCTGGTTGGCGACCGCCACGATCACGACGCCGACCGCGGCCAGGAACGCGATCTTCACCAGCAGCACCGAGAACGGCTGGTTCGGGAGCCCGGCCTTCGCGCGACTTCGGTACGTGATCAGGACGATCGCCGCATAGGCGGCGATCGAGGCGAACACGAGGATCCACCCGGCCTCGGGGCTGAGGAAGTCGTTCGCGAAGCCGATGATGAAGTCGTTCTGGATCGTGACCGTGCCGCGATCCCCGATGAGGAGCAGCACGACGCCGTTCCAGGCCAGCAGGCCCGCGAGCGTCACGATGAACGACGGGATGCCGACCTTCGCGATCAGCACGCCGTGGAACGTGCCGATCGCCGTGCCGATGAGCAGCGCGATCGGCAGCACGAGGATCACGGGCAGCTCGTTGCCGTCCGGGGTCAGCAGCAGCGCCGCCGACACGCCGGCCACGCCGCTGACGTAGCCGACCGACAGGTCGATCTCGCCGAGCAGCAGGACGAACACGATGCCCATGCCGATCACCGCGATCGGCGAGAGCTGGACGATGAGGTTGACGAAGTTCGGAGCGGTGAGGAAGTTGCTGTTCTGCGACTGGAAGACGATCGCGATGATGAGCAGGCCGATGACGATCGGCAGCGCGCCGAGCTCACCGTCGCGCACCCCGCTCCACCACTGCCTGACGGCGCCGCTGAGACTCGTGGCCTCGACTTCGGCGGGTCCGACCTCGGGCGGGAGCCCGGCGCCGGGAGTCGTGTCGACGTCGACGGCACTCATGACGCGACCACCTCCTCGACGTCGCCCGACTGTCCGGGCACGCTCTTGAGCTGCCCGGCGGTGATCGCCTCGACGACCTGGGTCTGCGTGGCGGTCTTCGCGTCGAACTCGGCGACGCTGTGACCGAGGCGCAGGACGGTGATGTGGTCGGCGACCTCGAAGATGTCGTGCAGGTTGTGCGAGACGATGATCACGCCGAGACCCTGCTCACCGAGGCGCTTGACGAGGTCGAGCACCTGGCGCGTCTGCGCGACGCCGAGGGCGGCGGTCGGCTCGTCGAGGATCACGAGGCGGGAGTTCCACATGACCGCCTTGGCGACCGCGATCGACTGCCGCTGGCCGCCGGAGAGGCTCGCCACCTGCTGGCGGACCGAGCGGATCGTCGTCACGCTGAGGCCCGCGAGCGTTTCGCGCGCGCGGCCCTCCATCTTCGACTCGTTGAGCCGGTGGAACCGGTCGAGTTCCTCGCGGCCGAGGAACATGTTCTCGACGACGTCGAGGTTGTCGCAGAGCGCGAGGTCCTGGTAGACGATCTCGATCCCGAGGTCGGCGGTGTCCTTGGGGCCGTGGATGTTCACGGGCTTGCCGTCCCAGAGGATCTCGCCCCCGTCGAACGGGTGGATCCCGGCGAGCGACTTGATCGTCACGGACTTGCCGGCGCCGTTGTCACCGACGAGTGCGAGCACCTCGCCGCTGTGGACCTTGAGGTCCACGTGGGTCAGGGCCTGCACGGCCCCGAAGCGCTTTGCGACCCCTCGCAACTCCAGCAACGGCGTCGCGGTTTCGGTCTGTGCGGTCACTGCTCCCTCTCCTCCTGATCGGCGCGGAGAGGGCGCCCCGGGGTGGGGCGCCCTCCATCGCGTCGGGCTACGGCGTGATGCCGTTCTCCGTGCACAGCTGCTTGTACTTGCCGGTGCAGACCTCGGACGCCTTGACGTAGTTGTCCTTGATCGGCACATCGACGTTGTCGATCGTGATGGCCTCCGGCGTGAGGAGCACCGACGGCACGTCACGCTTGCCGTCGTTGACCTTGCCGCTGACGCCCACGGGCTCCTTGCCCTGGGCGAGCGCGATCGCCAGTGCGGCGGCCGCGTCGGCCTCCTTCTTGACGGCCTTGTAGACCGTCATGCACTGGTCGCCCGCGAGGATGTTCTGCAGCCCCTGCGCGGTCGCGTCCTGTCCGGTGACCGGGATCTGCTTGAGCTTGCGCGCCTTGATCGCCTGGATGGCCGCGTTGCCGAGACCGTCGTTGGCGGCGAGCACGCCCTGGATGTTGTTGTTGGTCTTCGCGAGCATCTGCTCGAAGATCGTCAGCGCCTTCTGGTTGTCCCAGTCGGGCACGGACTGATCGGCGGCCTTCTTGAACGTCCCGTCCTTGAAGAGCGGGTTGAGGATCGAGTTGTAGCCCTGCGCGAACAGCGTCGCGTTGTTGTCCGTCGGCGAGCCGTTGAGCACGGCGATGTTCGGCGTGCCGCTGGCGCCCTTCAGGCAGTTGACGAGGCCCTGGCCCTGGAGCTCTCCGACCTTCACGTTGTCGAACGACACGTAGAAGTCAGTGGAGCCGTTGAGCGTCAGGCGGTCGTAGTCGATGACCTTCACGCCCTGAGCCTTGGCGTTCGCCTGGATGGCGGCGCCGGAGCCCGAGTCGAGGTTCACGAGGAGCAGGATCTTCGCCCCGTTCGTGATCGCCTGCTCAGCCTGCTGCTGCTGCTGGGACTTGTCACCCTGGGCGTTGTAGATCGTCACGTCGACGCCCGCCTTGTCGAAGGCCTGCTGGAGGAACGGCTTGTCCGCCGTCTCCCAGCGCACCGAGGACTTCGTGTCCGGCAGGAGCACGGCCACCTTCAGGGATTCCTTCGACGCCGTGCTGCCCGACGTGCTGCTGTTGTTGTCGTCCCCGCCGCACCCAGCGGCGACGAACAGGCTCAGCGCGAGAAGCGCGCTGAGGAAGACCGCGAACCACGGCCTCTTGGCACGAGACATGCCGTTCCTCCTCCTGGGCGGGGGGGCCGCCCGTTCTTGATGATGTTGATACGTGCGTTGTCGGATACGAGCGGGACCATCATGCGACGCCCCCGGCCGCGACGCGCAGGGGTAACGCACCTTCCCCCTCCGCGAAGACCAATGCAAGTGCTCCGAGAACTTCGGCGCGCTCGCCCAGCACGCCGCGCACGACCTCGAGGTCGGCCGCGGCGCTCGCGATGGCGTAGCGGCGGACCGCCTCGCGCATCGGTTCGAGCAGGAGATCGCCGGCCGCGCTGAGCGTCCCGCCGACCACCACCATGCTCGGGTTGAAGATGTTGCAGAGGTTCGCCGTGGCGATCCCGATGTGGTGCCCGGCGTCGGCGATCACGCGCCGGCAGGCGGCGTCCCCGTCCTCGGCGAGCTCGACGACCCGCGGGTATGTGAGATCCGCGCCGTGCGTGCGGCGCAGCAGGTCGAGGATCGCGTCCTCGGCGGCGAGCGTCTCGAGGCACCCGCGGTTGCCGCAGCGGCAGACCGGGCCCTGCTCGTCGATGATCACGTGACCGAGCTCGCCGGCGGTGCCGTGCGCGCCGCGGAACAGGCGCCCGTCGACGATGAGCCCGGCGCCGATGCCCGAGTAGGCGCGGATGTAGGCGACGTAGCGCTCGCCGCGCGCCGCGCCGAACGAGAGCTCGGCGAGCGCGCCGAGGTTCGCATCGTTCTCGACGAGCACGTCGAGGCCGAGCCGCTCCTCGAGCAGCTCGGCGAGCCGCACGCCCGACCATCCGGGGAGGATCGTCGGCGATCCGAGCTCACGCGAGTCCGAGCGGACGGGCCCGGGGAGACCGACGCCGACGCCGACCACGGCCTCCCGTGCGATGCCCGAGGCCTCGATCGCCGACGCGACGAGCTCGCAGGCGCGGTCGAGGGCGCCGGCGCTGTGCTCGTCGACGTCGAAGCGCACCTCGTGCTCGGCGAGCACCGTGTGCGAGAGGTCGGAAACCGCGACGCGGATGTGGCTGTGGCCGAAGTCCAGGCCGACGGCCGCCCCGGCGGAGCGGCCGAGCGCCAGCAGCATCGGCGGGCGCCCGCCGGCGGCGCCGGCGGGCGCGCCGGAGACGTCCTCGCGCTCGACGACGAGGCCGGTCCCCAGCAACTCGCTCACGAGACTCGAGACCGTCGTACGGCTCAGGCCGGTCACCCGCGCCAGCTCTGCGCGGCTCGCCAGGCCCCGATGGCTCAGCGCGCGGACGACGCGCTGGCGATTGTGGTCGCGAAGCCCTTCGAGCGACCCGGTCGGCGAATGCACCATGGACGCGCGCCAGCCTCGCCGACCCGCAGGTCGTTTGTCAAGAGTCCGTCACGAATCCCCCGGCTCTGCTGCCTGGTTCGGCCGAGGCCCGGCGGAAGTGGGGGTCGCATCCGGTCCCGGCGAGCGCCAGCGCAGGTTGCTGACGACGAGCGAGACGACGGTCACGAGGTAGAGCTGGCCGAGGATCGCCTCGAGGACCGTCAGCGCCCGTGGGGTTCCGGAGCTCGCCGTGAGATCCCCGAACCCGACCGTGGTCATCGTCTCGAACGAGAAGTACAGGCGATCCGCCGGGGACCCGTCGCCGACCCCCGGCTGTGCGAAGAACGCCTGGGACGACAGCTCCGCGTACAGGCCGAAGACGAACGAGAAGAACATCCCGAGCAGGACGTAGATCGCGAGCGCGCCGTACACCGCCTGGATCCCGACCCCCTCTTCGCGGATCAGGCGGCCGAGCCCGCGCACCAGGACGATCGGGGCGATCACCGAGAGCGCGGCCTGCACACCGCGGACCCAGGCTCCGGGCTGGTCGACCGCCACGACCGCCAGCAGCGTCGCAGCGAGCGCCGCGGCCACGAGCACGATCGTCAGGCGCACGAGATGGCGCGACTCGCCGGCGGCCTGAACGGCGACGATCAGCGCCGCGCCCTGCAGCGCCACCGCGACGATGCGACTGAGGTCGCTGTCCGAGGTCGAGGCCAGCGAGAACGTGAACGCCGCGAGCACGAGGCACAGCACGAGGCCGTAGCGATGCCGCAGCGGCCGGTCTGCGGCTCCGGGGTTCAGGACGCGCACGACCACCGGCGGGATTCGAGCAGGCGCCGCGGACGACCCGGAACGACGGAGGGCGCCCGCGGGGCGCCCTCCGGTACGGCGGCGGCGGGGCCGTGCCCCGCGCGGCGCTACTTGACCTCGACGGAACCGCCGGCCTCTTCGAGCTCCTGCTTGAGCTTGTCGGCCTCGTCGCGGTCGATGCCCTCCTTGATGGGCTTCGGCGCCTCGTCGACGAGGGCCTTGGCCTCCTTGAGGCCCAGGCCGGTCGCCGCGCGGACGACCTTGATGACCTGGATCTTCTTGTCGCCGGCCGCGGTCAGGACGACGTCGACCGTCGAGGACTCCTCCTCGACGGCCGCGCCGTCCCCGCCGCCCGCGGCGGCCGGCGCCGCAGCGGCGACGGCCGTCGCCGAGACGCCGAACTCCTCCTCGAGCGCCTTGATGCGCTCGGCGAGCTCGAGCACGGAAATGCCCTTGAGCTCCTCGATCCAATCCTGCGTGCTGGTAGCCATGCTGTGGTTCTCCTGTTGGTCGCTTCGGCGTGCTCGGCAGGGGTTCCCTACGCCGAAGCGTCCGCCTCGTTCTCGTTGTCGGAAGTGCTGTCGTCGCCGTCGGCGGGTGCCTCGGCGGGCGGGGCCGGAGCCTCGCTCGGCGGGAGCCTCGGCCTCAGCGGCCGGAGCCGCCTGCGCAGGCGCCTCGCCCGCCGGGATCTCGCCGGAGACCTTCTTCTCCTGGACCTGGCCGAGCGCCACGGCGAGGCCGCCGAGCAGCCCGCCCAGCCCGCGGGCCAGGCCGGTCAGCGGCGCGGCGACGATGCCGACGAGCTGGCCGTAGAGGACGTCGCGCGACGGGAGCTTCGCGATCGCCTGGATCTCATCGACCTCGAGCGTCTCGCCGTTCATGACGCCGCCCTTGAAGGCGAGGAGCTCCGTCTCCCTGTTGAACGTGGAGATCGCCTTCGCCGCGGTCGCGGCGTCGCCGCGCACGAACGTCAGCGCCGTCGGGCCGCTGAGCAGCGCCTTCAGCGCTCGGCACCCGGCCTCCTCGGCCGCACGCTCGGTGAGCGTGTTCTTCACGACGCGGAACGTCGCGTCGGCGTCGCGCAGCTGGCCGCGGACCGCCGCAGCCTGCGTGACGCTGATGCCGCGATAGTCGATCGCGAAGATCGCGTCGGACTCCTTGATCTGCTCGGCGATCTCCGCGACCGCCGTTGCCTTCTGCTCTCGGTTCATGAGCCTCCTCGTCCGGTCTTCCACCCGCCGTCGCGGGCTGCCGGAGGTCTACGGTGGCGCGATTCTCGGACTACGCCGCGGCCGGCGCGGCCTCCTCGAGAATGTCGCGAAGTCGGGTGGGGTCGATCTTGACGCCGGGGCCCTGCGTCGAGGTGATCGTGATCGACTTGATGTACTTGCCCTTGGCGGCCGGCGGCTTGGCGCGGACCATCTCGTCCATGACCGCGGCGTAGTTCTCGAGCAGCGCGCGCGTCGTCGAAGCTCGCCTTGCCGATCACGAGGTGGACGATCGCGTTGCGGTCGGTGCGGTACTCGACCTTGCCGGCCTTCGCCTCCTCGACGGCCTTCGCGACGTCCATCGTCACGGTGCCGACCTTCGGGTTGGGCATCTTGCCCGACGGGCCGAGCACGCGGCCCAGGCGCCCGACGACGGGCATGAGGTCGGGGGTGGCGATCGCGACGTCGAAGTCGTCGAAGCCCTCCTCGACGCGCTTGGCGAGATCCTCGGCGCCGACGACGTCCGCACCGGCCTCCTCGGCCTCGCGCGCCTTGTCGCCCTGGGCGAAGACGGCGACCGAGACGGACTTGCCGAGGCCGTTGGGGAGCGCGATCGTGCCGCGCAGCTGCTCGTCGGCGTGCCGGACGTTCAGGCCCGTGCGGATGTGGACCTCGACGGACTCGTCGAACTTCGCGCGGGCGAGGTCCTTGACGAGGCCGACGGCGTCGGCGGGCTCGTACTCGAACTCGCGATCGACCTTGCCGCGCGCCTCGAGGAACTCCTTGCTGTGCTTCGTCATCGTCACACCACCTCCACGCCCATCGACCGTGCGGTGCCGGCGATGATCTTCGCGGCCGCGTCGACGTCGTTGGCGTTCAGATCCTTGAGCTTCTGCTCGGCGATCTCCCGGAGCTGTGCCTGGGTGATCTGACCGACCTTGTTGCGGTTCGGCTCGCCCGAGCCCTTGTCGAGACCGATCGCCTGCTTGATGAGCACGGCGGCGGGAGGCGTCTTCGTGATGAACGTGAACGAGCGGTCCTCGTAGACGGTGATCACGACGGGGATCGTCACGCCGGCGTTGTCCTGCGTCTGTGCGTTGAACGCCTTGCAGAACTCCATGATGTTGATGCCGTGCTGGCCGAGCGCGGGGCCGACCGGCGGCGCCGGGCTGGCGGCGCCACCGGGCGCCTGCAGCTTGATCTGGGTGAGGACCTTCTTGGCCATGACGTGCTTTCTGCGGAGATTGAGGGTGGCGGCCGTGGGCGGGCCTAGATCTTCTTGACCTGGTCGAACCCGACCTCGACCGGCGTCTCCCGGCCGAAGATTGACACAAGCACCTTGAGCTTCGCCGCGTCCTGGTTGATCTCGGCGATCTCGCCGGAGAAGTCGGACAGCGGGCCGGAGACGACCTTGACGGACTCGCCGATCGCGAACTGGGCCTTCGTCGCGACCTTCTGGGCGACCTCGCGGTGCAGCAGGCGGTCGACCTCGGGCTGGGTGAGCGGCACGGGGTCGTTCGAGGAGCCCACGAAGCCCGTCACGCCCGGCGTGCCCTTCACGAGCGTCCACGAGTCGTCGTTCATGTCCATGTTCACGAGGACGTACCCCGGCATGGTGCGCTTCTCGACCGTGACCTTCTGGTTCTCCTTCATCTCGGAGACGGTCTCGGTCGGGACGACGACCTGCCGCACCGCCCGGGCCTGCCCGAGGGAGACGATCCGGTGCTCGAGGTTCTGCTTGACCTTCTTCTCGTGCCCGGACTTGGTGTTGACGACGTACCAGCGATACATGGAGTTCTGGGTGTTCCCGTCCGTCTAGATGATGAAGTCGACGATCTTCTGGGCGACCGCGTCGGCCACGCCGAGGTAGGCCCCCGCGACGACGACGAAGCCCAGGACGACAGCGGTCGCCTGGCCGACCTGGCGGCGGTCCGGCCACTGGACGCGCTGGAGCTCGGCCCACGAAGCCCGGAGAAAACCGAGCAGCCGCCCGCGACCCTTCTTCGTGGGTGGTGCGGCGCCGCCGGCCGCGGCACGGTCCGCGCGGCGCTCCTCGATGTCCTCCTCGAGCTGCTCCTCGACCTCCGCGATCTGCTCGTCGTCCCCGGTCTCGATGGTCTCCTCGACCACGTCGATCCGATCCTCGAGCTCGGCGAAGTCCTCGTCGGAGAGGCTCTCCGGGGCGACGACGCCCTCCTGCGGGTCGATCGCATCCGCCGGGGCGGGCACTCCGCCGGCCCCGGCGACGATCGCGGCGTCGACCTGGTCGGACTCGCCGATGTGCTCGACGGAGCCCGGAACGTCCTCGCGAATCGGCTGGCTCAGCTCCGAGCCACGCGGCTGCGGACCCGCCGCCTTCTCGCGACGAGCCTTGCGCTGCTTGGCCCGCTGTCGGTCACGCGCCACGACGGATCCCGCTAGCGGGTCTCCTTGTGGCTCGTGTGCGTCCGGCACCACTTGCAGTACTTGCGCACCGTCAGGCGGTCGGGCGTGTTGCGCTTGCTCTTGTTCGTCTGGTAGTTGCGGCGCTTGCAGTCCTCGCAGGCGAGGGTGATCGCAATGCGCACGTCTCCGCGGGCCATAGGGCTGACTCCGGTCGAGAGGCTCGTCGTGACGCGTCCGGGGCAGAAAAACGACCCGCCCCGGGCGAGTCGAAGCGTCAGTGTAGCGCGACGGCCCGGGCGATGCCGCTAGGCGCGAGCGCCCGTCTGCGGGTCCAGGCGGGACATCGTGACCCCCGCCTCGAGTGACGCCGACGGACCGCGATAGACGCCCTTGACGGGGGGGACGTCGGCGTAGAACCGGCCGTGCCCGATCTTCACGTGCGTCTCGGTCGCCAGGCGCCGGTTCGTCGGGTCGGCGCCGACCCACACGGGCTCGCCGCGCCCGTCCGTCCCGGGGAGCAGCGCCTCGAGCCAGGCGTGCGTGTCCACCTCGAGCGAGTCGGAGCCGCCGTCCTCCGGGGCCGCCCACAGGTACCCGGAGACGTAGCGCGCCGCGATGCCGTGGCGGCGCAGCAGGATCAGCCCGAGGTGCACGAAGTCCTGGCAGACGCCCGCGCCCGCCTCGAGCAGGTCGGCGACGGTCGAGCCGACGTACGTCGCGCCGCGGCGGTAGGCGAACTCGTCGGGGACGAACTCGCACATGAGGCGCAGCGTCGCGAGCGGGCTCGTCGCGCGGATCGCCGTCGTCAGCTCGTCGACGCGCGCGGGGAGGCCCTCGTCGGCCCACGGCAGGAGGTACTCGCCGGCCGCCTCGCCGTAGCCGGCGGTCGTCAGCGCGTTCCACGGCCCGGCGGGCGGGTCGGGCGGGGCCGAGGTCACGACGCGCGCGCGCACGTCGATCGTCAGGTGGTCGTGGCTCGTCGGGATGCCGAACTCGAGCACCTCGGTCCCGAAGTAGTCGATGTGGCGGCTGACGCGGGTCTCGGGGTCGATGCGTGCGTGGAACTCGTCGCAGCGCTGGGTCGACGTCGTCGCGGGCCGCACGCGCAGCGCGTTCAGGTTGTCGCTGACGCTGCCGTCGTAGTGGTATTCGGTGAGATGGCGGATCGCGAAGTGCATGCTCAGATGACGGTCGTGCGGCGTCCGGCGGCGGCCCCGGCGAAGTAGCGCTCGGCGATGTCCTGGTCCACGCGCGCGAGCTCCTGCTGGACCTTCTCGGAGGTCGCGACGATCAGCGCGTCGTCGGCGAGCGTGCGGCGCTGGAAGTCGAGGTCGGCCGCGAGCCGGCTGAGGCGCAGGACGGGCTCGGAGTTGCGCGGGCTCGTGTCCGCGCTCTGCAGCGCGTCGTGGAGCGAGTCCACGCACGCGGCGACGCTGTCGGGGTAGGCGCGCTCGAACAGCAGGAAGCGCGCGACCGGCCCGGCGTTCGGCGGCGCCGGGACCGCGCGCCGGTACGCCTGGAAGCCGCCGACCGCCTGCAGCAGCGCGAGCGCGGGGCCGCCCGCCGACGCCTCGCCACCGGGCGGGACGGCGACGCGCAGCATCCGCAGGATCATGTCGCCGATCTCGACGAACCCGCCCGCGTCGAGGAAGCACTTGGCCTCGTCGCGCAGCATCGTCCGCTCGCTCAGGCCCCAGATCAGCGCCGCACGCTCCTTGACGTACTGGCACGCGAGGTACGGCCCGGCCGGCGCGAGCCACGACGGCGTGTCGTCGCCGCGGACCGTGAGCGCCGTCGTGTTGATCGCCTCCCACATGTCGGCGCTGATGACGTCGCGGACCGTGCGGGCGCCCTCGCGTGCGCGCTCGACGTGCGCGCGCATCGAGCCCGGGGTGTCGGGGTCGAGCGTCAGGCGCTCGAGCGCCGTCGCGCGGCTCACACGCTCGCCGGCCGCGCCCGAGCCGAGCATCGCGAGCAGCTCGGCCCAGCCGAGGACGACGCCCGACGGCGCGTCCGGCTGGCCCTGGATCTCGACCTGGAAGACGCCGTCCACGACGCGCGCGGTGAACTCCGCGCGGGCGAGATTGCGCCCCAGCCAGTAGAGCTCGTGCGCGATCCGCGCGAGCATCAGCGCCCGCCCTCCCCCGGCGCCGGCGTGCGCGGGCCCTGCTGCTGCTGCTGGGCCTGGCCGGTCCACCCGCCGTAGCGCAGGTCCGGGAGCGCCGGCGGCAGCGGCTCGGGGACCGTCTCGTCGAGGCGCTCGTCGTCGCCCTCGTCCTCGAGCACCCAGGTGTCCTTCGACCCGCCGCCGCGCGAGGAGTTCACGATCATCGAGCCCTCCTCGAGCGCGACGCGCGTGAGGCCGCCCGGGACGATGTCGATGCGCTCGCCGAAGACGGCGAACGGGCGCAGATCCACGTGCCGCGGCGCGAGCCGCCCGTCGTGGCCGGCGGTCGGCACGGTCGAGAGCCGCACGACCTCCTGGGCGATCCAGCGCTCGGGGTTCGCGCGGACCTTGACGGCGAGGCGCTCGAGCTCGGCGTCGGTCGCGCTCGGCCCGATCGAGACGCCCTTGCCGCCCGACTCGCCGGTCGGCTTGACGACGAGCTGGTCGAGGCGCTCGAGCACGTACTCGCGCTGCTCGGGATCGGTGAGCAGGTAGGTGGCGACGTTCTCGAGCAGCGGGTCCTCGCCGAGGTAGTAGCGGATCATCTGCGGGACGTAGTGGTAGACCGCCTTGTCGTCGGCGACGCCGGTGCCGATCGCGTTGGCGATCGCGACCGTGCCCGCGCGGTAGGCGCGAACGAGCCCGGGCACGCCGAGCATCGAGTCCGGGCGGAACTCGAGCGGGTCGATGAAGTCATCGTCGATCCGTCGGTAGACCGCGTGCACGCGCTCGAGCCCGCGGGTCGTGCGCATGTAGAGAACGTCGTCGCGCACGACGAGGTCTGAGGCCTCGACGAGCTCGACGCCCATCTGGCGCGCGAGGAACGCGTGCTCGAAGTACGCGCTGTTCAGCGGGCCGGGCGTCCAGACGACGACGGTCGCCTCGCTGTCGGCCGACGGAGCGACCGAGCGCAGCGCGGCGAGCAGCAGCTGCGGATAGTGGTCCACGGGCCGCACGCGGTAGGCGCTGAACAGTCCCGGCACCAGGCGCGCCATCGCGGCGCGGTTCTCGAGCACGTACGAGATGCCCGACGGCGTGCGGACGTTGTCCTCGAGCACCTTCCAGGTGCCGTCGCTGTCGCGCACGAGGTCGCAGCCGGCGACGTGGCAGTAGACGCCGCCCGGCGGGCGGATGCCGTGGACGGCGCGCGCGAAGTGCGTCCGCCCGGCGACGAGCGGCCATGGCACGATCCCCTCGCGGACGATCTCGCGGCCGTGGTAGACGTCGTCGACGAAGTGGTTCAGCGCGCGGATCCGCTGCGCGAGGCCCTGCTTGATCGTGCGCCACTCCACGCCGGTGAGCACGCGCGGCACGAGGTCCAGCGGGAACGGGCGCTCGCGCGTCGGGCCGTCCTCACCCGTCGTCTCGAACGTGATCCCCTGCTGCAGGAAGATCGCATCGCGCCGGCGCCCGGCGGCCGCCAGGCCGTCGGGGCCGATCCGCTGGAGCTCGGCGACGAGCGCCGCCGCCGCGGGGCGCGGCGTGCCTCCGGCGTCGAAGAGCTCGTCGCGGAAGAAGGCGTGCGGCTCGTACCGCTCCTCGCCGTCCCGCGCACCGGTCTGCGTCGCCATTCGCGCATTCTCGCGCGCCGCGACCGCGCGCGGGTTCCGACAGGCGTCGAAACCGCGCGCCTGCGCGTCCGCCACGCGGTACAGGCGGCGGTCAGGTGCGCAGCTGCGCCAGGCCGATGCCGATCAGCAGCGCGCCGCAGCCGGCACCGATCCAGCCCCAGACGCCGCCGGAGCCGGAGGCGAGGTTCGCGACGTTGATGGCGACGATGAGGAGTCCGACGACGAGCGTGACCACGCCGCGGTGGCGCTGGAGCCAGTCCATGCACCAGGGTTCCGCCTCGCGGGCGCGAGTCCTGCCCGCCGCCGCCGCGCCGCGACCTGCGGGCGGGACTCGACCATCTAGCCTGCGGGCATGGACGCCGGCGCCAGCGGCAGCGATCGCCTGCGTGCGCTGCGCGCCAGGCACCCGGCGTTCGCCTCGTTCGCCGGCGTCTTCGCCGCGACGCTCCTGTGCTTCCTGGCGATCGGCGCGGTCCTCCCGGTGCTTCCGCGGTACGTGACCGGCCCGATCGGCGCCGGCGACATCGCGGTCGGCGTCGTCGTCGGGGCGTTCGCCCTGACCGCGATCGTGAGCCGCCCGGTCGGCGGCCGCCTCGCCGACCTGCGCGGGCGCAAGACCGTCCACGGCTGGGGCCTGGCGATCTGCGGCGTCGCGGGCGCGCTGCTCTTCCTGCCGCTGGGCGTCCCGGGACTGCTGCTCGCGCGGCTCGTCGTCGGCTTCGGCGACGGCTGGGTCTTCACCGCCGGCGTGACGTGGATCGTCGACCTGTCCCCGCCCGAGCGTCGCGGCCAGTCGATCGGGCTCTTCGGCCTGGCGATCTGGGGCGGGCTGACGTTCGGGGCGGTCATCGGCGAGAGCCTCTACGCGCTCGGCGGCTACGACCCCGTCTGGGCGTTCGCGACGCTCGCGCCGCTCGCGGGACTGCTCGTCGCGCGCCGGATCGACGCCGGCGTCCCGACGCGCCAGCCGGTGGCCGAGGAGATCGCCGACGCCGAGACCGGTGCGCGCACGACCGACCTGCCCGCGCCCGCGGGAACCGGGTTCGGCGGGCCGGGGGCGCGCGGGCTGCGGCGCTGGGTTCCGGCGCCCGCGGTGCGCCCCGGCATCGCGCTCTCGCTCGCGAACGTCGGCTACGGCACGATGGCCGGGTTCGTCGTGCTGCTGCTCGACGACCGCGGCATCGGCGGCGGGGCGGCGGTCTTCACGGTGTTCGCGGCGTCGGTCGTCGCCTCACGCCTCGTCCTCGGAGCGCTGCCGGACCGCATCGGGCCGCGGCGCAGCGCGTTCGGCGCCGGCCTCGTGCAGGCGACCGGCCTCGCAGTGATCGGCGCCGCGACGACGCTGCCGGTCGCGATCCTCGGCGCGATCGTCATGGGCGCGGGGATGTCGCTCGTCTTCCCGTCGCTGGCGCTGATCGTCGTGCGCCGGATCAGCGATCAGCGCCGCGGGGCGGCGATGGGCGCGTTCACGTCGTTCTTCGACCTCGGCGTCGCCCTCGGCGCGCCGTTCGCGGGCCTCGTCGCATCGCTCGGCGGGGGCGGCAACTACCCGGCGGCGTTCTTCGCCGGGGCCACCTGCTGCCTGGCCGGCGCGATCATCGGCTTCGTCTCCTCGCGCGGGATCGCCGCCGGCGTCGCCGGGCCGGCGGGCGCGGCGACCGGCCGGGCGACCGGCGGCGCGGGATAGATTGCCCGGCGCGATGGCGCGGATCCTCGCGATCACCCACCCCGGGGGCGGCACGAGCGGCGTGTTCGCCGACGGCGCCCGCGACGCCGGGCGCGAGCTCGACGAGTGGTGCCCGGCGACGGCGCCCGAGCCCCCGCGCCCGCTCGGCGCCTACGACGGCCTGCTCGTGCTGGGCGGCGACCAGAACGTCGTCGAGCA
Organism: uncultured Actinomycetes bacterium; assembly: GCA_963787935.1. Lineage (GTDB taxonomy): Bacteria > Actinomycetota > Thermoleophilia > Solirubrobacterales > Solirubrobacteraceae > F1-60-MAGs163. The sequence continues at coordinate 661,352 of CAWBEV010000005.1, forward strand.
GGACCGCTACCCGTACCTGACCGGCGAGATCGAGCTGCTGAAGGCGTGGCTCGAGGCCGATCGCCCCGCGTTCGGCGTCTGTCTCGGCGCGCAGCTCATCGCCGAGGCGACGGGCGGGCGCGTCGTGCGCGCGCCCGCGCGCGAGCTCGGCTGGCTCGAGGTCGAGCGCACCGCGGCGGCCGCCGACGATCCCGTGCTCGGTTTCGGCGGCGAGCGCTTCGTCGCGTTCCAGTGGCACAGCTACGCCGTCCGGCTCCCACCGGGCGCGGTCGAGCTCGCGCGCAACGAGATCTGCGTGCAGGCCTTCCGCCGCGGCGAGGCGTGGGGGGTCCAGTACCACCCGGAGGTCACGGGCGCGATCCTCGAGGGCTGGATGCACGACCTGCGCCGCGAGGGCGGCGACGCGGTCAGGCTGGGGCGCGACGAGCGGGCGATCCGCTCGGGGCTGCAGGCGCGGCTTCCGGGATGGAACGCGTACGGGCGCGAGCTGTTCGCGCGCTTCGCGCGCCGCGTGTGACGTTGGCGCCGAGCACGCGCGTGCGGCGCGCCCAGCGCATCGCGGGCCCCTCGACGAACCGGAAGCTCAGCCACGCGGCGAGCAACGACAGCGGCAGGCCGACGAGCGTCGCGCCGAGCGGATCGAGCGGCAGCAGGCCGTGGCCGCGCAGCCACAGCAGCAGCGGGACGTGCCAGAGGTAGAGACCGTAGGAGACGCCGCCGGTCCAGGCCAGCGGGCGCCAGCCGAGTGCGCGCGGCGGGCGCGCGACCGCGACGGCGAGGATCGCGCAGAACCCGACGGCGGCCGGCAGGTCGCGGATCACGCGCAGGTGCAGCGCGAGGTCCGTGCCGGCGGCGGCGCTCGCATGGAGCCAGCCGTCGGCGAGCACGAGCACGGCACCGCCCGCGAGCAGCGCGGCGGCGGCGCCGCGCGAGAGGCGCCGCCCGTGCACGAGCACCGCGGTGAGCATCCCGAGCCCGAAGTACGGGATCATCGCCGGGAGGCTCTTCGCCCACGTGATCGGCGGGATCGTCGCCTGGGCCAGACGCCAGTTGAACACGAGGCCCGCGATCACGAGCAGGACCGGGACGAGCGCCTGACCGGCCCGCGAGCCGCGTGCGCGCAGGGCGAGTGCACCGAACAGCGGGAGCAGCGCATAGAAGCTCGCCTCGACCGCGAGCGTCCACATCGGCGGGTCGAGCGTCATCACCGTCTGCGGGCTCGCGTTCTGCGCGAAGACGAAGAACAGCGGCAGCTGCTCGACCGGCGGCAACCGCACGCCGGGGTCTCCGGCCAGCGGCCACAGCAGGAGCACCGAGCCGAGGATCGCGAGGTAGTACGCGGGGACGATGCGCCCCGCGCGATGGACGGCGTAGGTCCCGAGCCGCGGGCGCGGGCGCCCGTCGAGCCGCGCGAGCACCCACGGCCGGAACAGCAGGTAGCCCGAGAGCACGAAGAACAGCACGAGCCCGATGCGCAGCTCGGCGGCGATCGTCGCGCTGAGCGAGTCGCCGCGCCCGGATGCCACCCGCACGCGATCGAGCGTGTAGAGCCAGGCGTGGAAGCCGAAGACACTCAGCGCGGCGATGCCGCGCAGACCGTCGAGGGCGGCGTTGCGGCGATCGCGGGCCGGCGCCGACGTGGGCGTCGGGGCGACGGGCACCTCGCCGAGGGTAGTGCCCGCTGCCCGAGACGGCGCCGCGGCACCGCTTCCTGGCCTACCATCAAGGGTGATGGCGACGGCGATCGGACATCACGGCGAGGACCCCGACGAGCGCCTGCTGCGCGAGCTGCGCGGCCCATGCGCGCTCGACGAGGCGCGCGAGGCGCTCGCCTTCTGGCAGCAGCGTCACGAGCGGCTCCCCGCGCGGAGGCTGAAGGCCCGTCGCGAGGCGCGCGCGATGATGGACACCTGGCGCGTACGGGTGCGCGAGGCCGAGCTCGCCGCGCTCGGCGACGGGCCGCTCGCGCGGCTGCGCGCCGCCCTGCTGCGCCCGCGCCCGCGGATCGGGCGGTTCATCGAGCGCGCGCTGATCGCGGCGACGCTGACGTCGATCGCGCTCTGCGCGCTCGCCGTCGCGGCGCTCAACGCGATCTTCGGCTGATCAGCCGCCCGCGGGGCGCTCGACGTCGGCGGGCACGACCCAGTCCGCCCGGTCCGGCGCGCCGGCCGCCGCCGCCGCGGGGGGCAGCTGGTCCGCGTGGTGCACGACGTCCTGCCCGGTCTCCGCGAGCCAGGCCTTCAGGAGGCGGTGCATGTTCTCGGCACCGGTGATCGACGCGGGCTCGGCGCTCCAGCCGGCCGGAACCACGGCGAACGGGTGCATCTGCGGGCCGCCGATCCCGCCGTGGCTGCCCATGAACTCCTCGAACGGGGCGATCTCGTCGTCCTCGGCGTAGTACTGCCCGTTGAGGAGGATGTCGGGGCAGTGGCGGAAGCTGTCGTGGCGACGCAGGTGGTCGGCCGCCTGCGCGTCGAAATTCGCGAGCGGGTCCTCACCCTCGACGTGATCGTCGCGCAGGCGCCGGCTGCCGCGGGGCCCGAGTACGACCGCGCCGTCATGGGCCGAGCGGACCATCACGAAGCCGATGCCCGGATGCTCGGCCAGCGAGGTCACGAGGCCCGGATGCTCGACGGCGATCTCCTCGACGGTCAGGCGGTGCGGGATCCGCGGGAACGAGATCAGCCCGAGACAGCCGGAGGCCAGCACGACGACGTCGGGGCGCTGCTCGAGCTCCTCGCGCTCGAGCCGGCGCTCCGCCTCGCCGGCCCTGCGCGACGGGCCCAGCGCCACGGTCTCATCCTGCATACGGCTCTTCGTCAGGCGCCGCACGAGCCGGCCGCCGGCGCTCGGGTCCTCGCGCAGCTCGGTGAGGTAGGCGCCGAGGTCGCCCCAATCCTCGGGGACGGGTGGCGGGGCGCTGAGCTCCTTGTCCTCGGCGAGCAACCCGTTGACGAGCTCGTCGAGCGTCTGCCCGTAGCGCTGGCGGAACGGGCGGCCCTGCGTCTGGCCGTGGTCGGAGAGCACGACGAGCTCGTACGGGCGCGGCGCGAGGCTCATCGCGCGCTCGAGCTTCGCGAGCTGCTTGTCGTGGCGGCGCAGGACCTTCATCGCGTCCGGCTGCCAGATCCCGGAGTGGTGGGCGACCTCGTCGTAGCCGACGTACGTCGAGTAGGAGACCGGGACGCCCTCGACGATGTCGCCCATGAGCGAGGCGGTGTTCAGGTCGCGCATGATGACGGTGATCGCGCAGCGCGCGAACGGGTAGAAGCCGCCGCGCGCGACGTGCTCCTCCCCCGCGCGGCGCTGGCGGCGGGCGGCGAGCCGCTCCTCGACGACGTCACCGATCGCCAGCGCGAGCGTGCGGATGAAGCCGCCCGGATCAGAGAAGTAGGAGAAGAACTCGGACGTGCGCGAGCGCGAGCGGTCGCGCATCACCGCCATCGTCGCCGACGCGCGCGGCGCGTCGCCGGAGACGAGGTTGCCGCGGCTCGTGCCCCCGGCCGCCAGCAGCCCGGCGCCGCTGCTGTGACGCTCCTCGATCAGCGCAGCGTCCTTCGGCTTGTTCGAGACGACGAGCTGCCCCGTGTCCTTCTCGTACCAGCGGAACGCCGGCATGTCGGCGTTCGAGCCGAGCAGCAGGCCCGCCTGACTCGCACCGGTCTGCGAGGAGAGGTCGCACTGCCAGGAGACGATGCGGTGGGAGCCCTCCTCGAGCCAGCGCTGCATCGTCGGCGCGTGCCCGTCCCTGAGCGCCTGGCGCAGGACGACCTCGGCGAGACCGTCGATCTCGAAGAAGATGACGCCGGGCACGTCGGTCGCGTTGTCCTTGCGCGCGTGGCGCACGCGCCGGCGGACGACGCGCAGGTGGCGCGCGTCGCTCTCGACGTTCAGCGTCGAGGTGGCGATGAGGTTCACGACGACCAGCGCCACGGCGATCGCGAACGCCGACAGCAGGCTCGAGTCCTGGTCGTCGACCACCGTCAGCGCGACCCAGACGGCGGCGGCATCGAGCACGAGCGTCAGGAGCCCGAACGTCAGCACCGCGAACGGCAGCAGGATGCGGATCAGCAGCGGCCAGAGCACCGTGTTGATCACCGCCAGCACGACGACGACGAACAGCGCCGCCGCGAAGCTCGGCACGTCCACGTCGCTGAGGATCAGCGACATGCCGAGCACGACCAGCGCGTCGAGCGCGAGCAGCGCGAGCAGCCGCACGACCGAACCCGAGCAGGCGGCGCGGACGGTGGCGGGCGGCGGGCGACGTGCTGGCGCTCATGGGGCGGACCGTATCCCACCGGATGCGCCCCGGGCAGCGCGAATATGGCAGAGTGCGGATCGAGCGCCGGCGCGCCGACCGCGCGCCGAGTCCACGACCGGGAGAGCAACTGATGTCCGACGAGCCCACGCAGGACGACGCGCACGACGCGCCGACGACCCGCCACGAGGCGGGCGACGCGGACACCGCCGTGCAGCCGGCCGCTCCGGCGGCGGGTCCGGCCACCGCGGCGACCGCCGAGCCCCAGCGCCACACCGGGCGTGTCGTCACGGCGCGGATCCTCGTCGTGCTCGCGACGCTGCTCGGGATCGTCGCGATCTTCGCCTCGTGGGCGCGCCAGCAGCTGCTCGACACCGACCAGTGGACGAAGACGAGCACGGAGCTGCTGCAGGACCCGCAGATCCGCGACCAGGTCTCGACGTACCTCGTGGACGAGCTCTACGCGAACGTCAACGTCAGCCAGGAGATCCAGGGCCGGCTGCCGAACGACCTGCAGCCGCTCGCTCCGGTGATCGCCGGCGGCGTGCGCAATCTCCTCGACAAGGTCTCGCAGAACGCGCTCGAGCGCCCGGCGGTGCAGGGCCTGTGGACCGACGCGAACCGCGTCGCCCACGAGCAGCTCGTACGGGTCATCGACGGGGGCGGCGGCAACGTCAGCACGACCGGTGGCGTCGTCACGCTCGACCTGCGCGGAATCCTCACGAACATCGCCGCACGGCTCGGGCTCCCGGGCAAGGTCGTCGCGAAGATCCCGCCGTCGGCGGGCACGATCACCGTCCTGAAGTCCGACGAGCTCGGACAGGCGCAGGACGCTGCGAAGGCGCTCGACACGCTCGGGTACTGGCTCGGCTTCATCTGCATCCTCCTGTTCGCGATCGCCGTGTGGCTCGCGGTCGGCCGCCGTCGCCAGACGCTGATGTTCGCGGGCTTCGGCCTGATCGCCGCCGGCCTCGTCGTCGCGGTGGGACGCGGCGCGATCGGCTCCTCGGTCGTTGACGCGCTCGTGCCCACCGCGGCGGTCAAGCCCGCCGCGAGTTCCGCGTGGTCGATCGGCACGTCGCTGCTCAACACGCTCGCCTGGCAGGCGATCATCCTCGGCATCGCGACCGTGATCGCCGCCTGGCTCGGCGGACCGTCGCGGCCGGCCACCTCGATCCGGCGGTCGCTCGCGCCGGTCCTGAAGGACCGGCCCGAGATCGTCTTCCTCGTGGTCGCCGCGCTCTACCTGCTGCTCGTCGTCTGGGCGCCGATCCCGGCGTTCAACCGGCCGCTGTTCCTGCTGGTCCTCGCCGTGCTGCTCGCGGCCGGCGTCTGGATCCTGCGGCGCGAGGTCGAGCACGAGTTCCCGGAGGCCTCGCTCGACACGGCCGGATCTGAGACGGCCGGCGGGGGCGGCGCGCTGAGACGCGGTGGTGCGGCCGCCGCCGGCCTCGCGTCGAGTGCGGCGGCGAAGGCGACGGCCAGGACGAAGGGGACCGACCAGGGCGACACGACGGTCGGCGCGAGCGGCGACGCGGAGGCCGATCGGCTCGCGAAGCTCGAGCGGCTCACCGCCCTGCGCGACGGCGGGGCGCTCTCCGAGGAGGAGTTCGCGGCCGAGAAGGCCCGCCTGATGGGCGACTGACGCCGCGCGGACGTGCGGCACGGCGCTGTGGCACGAGGTTCTCGCGCCGTGCCGCGTGACCCCCGTCATCCCGTCATCGTCGGCGCCGCCCAGGCCACCTGGCGCGGCGGCGACGCGCCGGACCCGATCGAGATGTGCGCCGAGGTCGTCGGTGCCGCGGCGCGTGATGCGGGCCCGGGCGCGGCGCTGCTGCGCCGCGCCGGCGCGCTCGCGGTCGTGGACATCGCCTCGCGACGCTGGAACGACCCGGCGGCGCTCGTCGCCGCACGGCTCGGGATCGAGCCCGGCGAGACGCTGCGCTCGAATCTCGGCGGCGACGGTCCGCAGGTGCTCCTGAGCCACGTCGCGACGCGCATCCAGCAGGGCGACCTCGACGTGGCGATCGTGTGCGGGGCCGAGGCGCTGGCGAGCGTCGCGGCGGCGATGAAGGCCCAGCGCGCGCTGCCGTGGCCCGCCGTCGACGAGGATGCGGCCCCGACCCGCGTGCTCGGCGCCGACCGCTTCCCCGCGACGGACGCCGAGGTCGCGGCGAACCTCATCGCGCCGATCGTGATGTACCCGCTGTTCGAGAACGCGCTCTGGGCGGCCGCGGGGACGACGCTCGAGCAGCACCGCGCGCGGCTCGGCGAGCTGTGGTCGCGGTTCTCGCAGGTCGCCGCGCAGAATCCGTACGCGTGGTCGCCGCAGGCGCGCAGCGCCGCGGAGATCGCGACGCCGGCGGCGGACAACCGGCTCGTCACGCTGCCGTACACGAAACTCCTGAACTCGAACATCCAGACCGACCAGGCGGCGGCGCTCGTGCTGTGCTCGGACGCCGCCGCGCGCGAGCTCGGCATCGACCGTGAGCGCTGGGTGTTCCCGCAGTCCGCCGGCCACGCCTACGACCACTGGTTCGTGACCGAGCGCGCGGACCTGCGGTCGTCGCCGGCGATCCGGTTCGCCGCGCGCGCCGCGCTCGCCGCCGCGGGCGCGGGCATCGACGACGTCGCGCACCTCGACGTGTACTCGTGCTTCCCGAGCGCGGTGCAGATCGGCTGCGCCGAGCTCGGCGTCGACCCCTGGAGCGACCCGCGACCGCTGACGGTCACGGGCGGGCTGACGTTCGCCGGCGGCCCCGGGAACAACTACGTCACGCATTCGATCGCGGCGCTCGTCGCGCGCCTGCGCGAGGACCCGGATGCGCTCGGGCTGGCGACGGCGGTCGGCTGGTACCTCACGAAACATGCGGTCGGCGTCTACGGCGCACGTGAGCCGCGCGGGCCGTTCACCGCCGCCCACGTCCAGGACGAGGTCGACGCGACCCCGCGGCGGGCGAGCGCCGTGGGCCGCGCCGGCCACGCCGACGCCGAGACCGCCACGGTCGTCTACGACCGCGGCGGCGCCGCGACCGTCGGGACGCTCACGGCGCTGTTCGAGGACGGCGCCCGCGCAGTCGGCAAGAGCACCGACCCCGACACGCTCGCCGCGATGACCGCCCGGCCGGTCGCCGGGCTCGAGGCCCATTTCGACGGCGACGGCGGCGTGCGCCTGATCTAGAGGGCCGCTAGACGACCTGGCGTGCGGGCGCGGGCCCCGGGAGCTCGAGAACCGGGGCGCCGGCGGCGAGCTCGAGCGCGGCGAGCACGGCGGGATCGTCGGTGAAGACCACGACCTGGCGCTCGGCGGCGACCTCGGCCAGCAGCGACGCCCCGGCCTCGAGACGCTCGGGATCGAAGTGTGCGAACGGATCGTCGAGCAGCAGCGGCAGCGCGCCGCCGGTCGGATCGAGCATCCGCGCGATCTCGAGGCGCTCGACCATCGCGATCTGGTCGCGTGTCCCGCGGCTCAGCACGTTCACCGGGACGAGCCGCCCCGTCTCGGGCGCCTCGACGCGGATCGCGAGCTGCTCGTCGACGACGGCGGCGGCGTAGCGCCCCCCGGTGATCGCCGGGAGCGCGCGCTGGAGCGCGGCGTTCAGGTGCGGCGCGAACGCGCGGTGCGCGGCGTTCGCCGCCGTGGCGAGCTCCTCGCGGGCGATGCGGACCGCCGCGCGCGTACGCTCGGTGCGTGCGACCCGCGCCTCGACGAGCGCCAGCGCCTCGCGCAGCGCCGCCGGAGCGGGTGCGCCGGCCTCGCGCTCGGCGATCCGGGCTCGCAGCTCGGTGGCCTCGGCGCCGCGCGCGGCGAGCTCGCCGCGCAGGCGCTCGCCGCGGCGCTCGAGCGCCTCCTCGTCCTCGTCGCGGTCGGGCAGCTCGCCGTGGAGCGCGACGTGCTCGCGCAGCGCCTGCTCGGCGGCGGCCTGCGCGCGCTCGGGATCGCCCCCGCCCTCGGCGGCGATGCGCCCGAGCTCGCGCCGCGCGCGCACCGCCTCGGCGAGCAGTTCGGCGTCGGCGTCCGCGCGCGCCGCGCGCGCCCCGAACGCCGCGTGCGCGGCCTGCGGGTCGGTCGCGTCGATCCCCGCACGGCGGTGACAGGCGGCCAGCGCCGAATGGGCGAGCTCGACCTCGGCCGCCGCGCGATCGAAGGCCGCCAGCGGCTCGGCGGCGCGCGCGCGCTCGAGCTCGGCGCGCGTGATGTGCGCATCGAGGTCGGCGCGCCGCGCGGCGTCGCGCTGCGCGGCCCGGAACCCCGCGAGCCGCTCGGCGAGCGGCCCGGCGGCGATGCCGGCACCGTCGAGCTCGGCCTCGAGCTGGGCGTCGATGCCCGCCGCCTGCTCGCGGCGGCGCGCGCGCTCGGCCTCCCACGCCGCGTGGCGCGCCTGCGCGGCGAGCAGCCCGGTCTCGTACTCGCCGACGCGTGCCTCGAGGGTCTCGAGCTCGGAGCAGCCGAGGGCGGCGAGCTCGGCGTCGAGCTGCGCGGCGGCCCGACCGCCGCGCGGCCGCGCGGCGAGGACGAGCAGGAGCGCGACGACGAGGCCGGCGGCGAGGGCCGGCGTGACGAGCACGGCGCCCGCCAGGGACAGCGCCGCGACGATCCCCGCGAGCGCGAGCAGGCCGGGCTGGGCGCGCGGCCGTCGGCGGCTGCGGCGAGCGTTCGCAGCCGCGGGCGTGCGGCACGTGCCCGCTCGAGCTGCTCGTCGGGCAGGGCCCGGGGCGGCTCGGGCGGGGCGGCCGCCGCGAGCTCACGCGCCGCGGCGAGCTGCGCGATCGTCGCCGCGCGCGTCTCGTCGGGGCCCGCGCCGGTCCCCGGCGCCCGGCGCTCGGCGCGCAGCGCTTCGAGCTCCGCGTCGAGCGTCGCGACCGCGGTGGCCGCCGCATCGGCGGCGTCGCGATGCCGGGCGCGCTCGAGCTCGGCGCGCTCGAGGCGCTCCCAGGCGGCCGCGGCCTGCTCGCGCAGCGCAAGTTCGAGGATCGCGGGCTCTGCGGGCGCGCGCTCGATCGCGGCGCGCAGCTCGGTCACTCGCCGCCGGCGCCCGGCGAGGCGCGTCGCACGCACGCGCAGCAGCGTCTGATCGATCCCGGCGAGGGCGTCGGTGGCCGCGGTGACGGCTCCGTCGGCCCTCGCGAGGCGCAGCGCGTCGTCGGCGAGCTCCTCCTGCAGCGCGTCGCTCGCGACGAGCCGGGCGCGCAGCTCGTCGGCCGTACGCTGGTCGGCGAGCAGGCGGCCCGCGGGCAGCGTGCCGTAGTGGCCCGAGTGGACGCCGAGATCGCTCAGCAGCGTGCGCAGCCGCTCGTCGGCCTCGCCGACGCCGACGTCGGGGGTGCTGCTCTCGACGGCGCGCTGCAGCCCGAGCACGAGGTCGTCGCTGCGGCCCACCGGGTTCGCGGACTCCTGGAAGAGACAGGCGACCTGGCGGTAGTCGGCCAGGCCGATCCCGAACAGGTCGGGGCCGAGCGTGAACGGCGTGCGCTGGCGCGGCTGCTCGCGCAGGAGCTCGGCGCCCGTCGCCGCGTCCAGGACCGCGACGCGGTCGGCGGCGAAGTCCCACTCCACACGCAGATCGCGACCGCCGACGTCGCGCAGGACGGCGACCGCGGTGTAGGGGCCGCCGTCCCACGGCCGGCCCTGGTCACGGCGCGTGACGCCGTCGGACTGGCGGCGCTCGGCCGGCTCGAACCCGAACAGCGTGCGCAGCAGCGCGTCGTGGAGCGTCGACTTCCCGGCCTCGTTCGGTCCGTGGACGAGCGTGAGCCCCGGGGCGAGCGCGAACGTCCCGTCGAGGCGCCCGAAGCGGAGCGTGGCGCGCTCAATCCACATGGGCGAGCACCTCGTCCTCGTGCATCGCGCGGACGCCGAGCTCGAGCGCGAGCTCGAGCGTCGCGGTCGCCTCGGGATCGCCCGCGGCCTCCGCGATGCGCTCCTGCAGGCGCGCGACGAAGCGCCCGACGGCCGTCGGCTGGGCCGCGAGCGCGTGCAGGTCGAAGGCCGGGCGGGTCGCGTCGCGCAGCTCGAGGCGCGCGTAGCGCCCGCCGTGGGCGGCCTCGAGCCCGGCGACGTCCACGTCGCACCCACGCTCGACGGTGCCGCGCAGCGTGAGGCGCAGGAACACGTTCTCGGGGTCGGCGTCGCTCAGCGCAGCGACGACCGAGCGCTCGACGTCGGCGCCCGAGGCCGCGCCCTCGCAGCTCGTCGTGCGGTCCTCGTAGCGCCACGTGTTGACGTCCAGGAGCTCGACGTCGTCGCCGTCGACGAGCGCGACGCAGTGGCGCCCGGTCTCCGAGCGCCCGAGCGGCTCCGGCGAGCCGGGGTAGACGACGCCGTCACGGACGCTCGCGCGGTGGATGTGACCGGCCAGGCAGAGGGCGAAGCCGGCATCGCGGACGGCCCGGCCGGTGAAGAAGCCCGCCGCGCCCTCGTCCGCGGCGAAGCCGTGGCCGTCGGCCGTCCCATGCACGAGCAGCACGTGCCGGCGCCCGTCGGCCGGCACGCGGAACCCGGCGAGCAGGCCGGAGAGCGGCAGCGGCTCGGCACCCCAGGAGACCCCCCAGACGCTGAGGTTCCCGGCACGGAACTCGGTGAGCGCGCCCGCGGGGAAGAGGTGGACGTTCTGCGGCCAGCTCGTGCGCCCGTAGGGCCCGCCGGGGCGCAGTGGATCGTGGTTGCCGGCGATCAGCACGACCGGCCGGCCACAGCGCGCGAGCGCGCCGGCGAGCCAGGCGCGGGTGTCGGCCGTGACGTGCTCGTCCTCCCAGAGATCGCCCCCGATCGTCACGAGCTCCGCGCCACGCTCGGCGGCGAGCTCGAGGCTCCGCTCGACGCTGCCGCGCAGGTGCCGGCGCCGCGCGTCGGCGAGCTCGGGCGCGAGCCCGACGAACGGGCGATCGAGGTGGACGTCGGCGAGGTGGAGGATGCGCATCGGGAACCTGGTCGTCCGGCCGGTGGCCGGTCTGACACGACCCGGGAGCATGCCCGACGGCTCGGAGGGCACGCACGCGGGCTTGCAGGCCACCGAACGCCGTCGCGCCCGGTGTGCGTCGCACCGGTCGCCGGTGTGAGCAACTTCCGCGCGCCGCATGTGTCACCACGGGCATGCGCATGCCTCCCGCCCGCCCGGCGCTGCTCGCCGTCCTCGTCGTCGCCGTCCTCGCCGGCACGGCCGAGGCGGCCGTCGCCGCGCCGCCCGCGGCCGTCACCGGCGCCGCCGGCGCCATCACCCTGACGACCGCCTCGGTCGCCGGCACCGTCGACCCGAACACGCTCGACACGACGTACGTCGTCGAGTACGGCACGACCGACTCCTACGGGCTGCAGACGGCGTCGCAGATCGCCGGCGCAGGCGACGATCCGATCGACGTGAACGTCCCGCTCACAGGCCTGACGAGCGACACGACCTACCACTACCGCGTCGTCGCCACGAACGCCGCCGGGATCGACCGCGGCGCCGACCGCACGCTGCGCACCCTCGCCGTTCCGCGCGCCCCGAGCGTGACCACCGGCGCCGCACGTGGCATCGGATCGACCGCGGCGACGCTCACGGCCTCGGTCGATCCGCGTGGCCAGAGCACGAGCTACCGCTTCGAGTGGGGCACCTCCACCGCCTACGGCACGACGACGGCCGCCCAGGCGGCGACCGGCTCCGGGCGGCGCACCGTCACACAGGGGCTCACCGGCCTCGCGCCGTACACGACCTACCACTACCGCGTCGTCGCGACGAACGTGACCGGGACGGCGCGCGGCCGTGACCGGACCCTGCGGACCCTGCGCGCGCCGACCGGCGTGACCCTCACCCCCGCCTCCGGGGCGGTGACCTGGGGCGCGACCGTCGTGCTGCGCGGGCGCGTCGAGGGCCGGGGAGTGGGCGGCACGAGTCTCGCCGTCGAGCGCACCGACTTCCCGTTCACGCGCCCGACGTGGGTGACGCGCACGTTCACCGCGCGCGGTGACGGGACCTACAGCGTGACGGTCGGGCCACTGTGGGAGACGACGCGGCTGCGCATCGTCACGCGCACGACCCAGCGCGCCGCGAGCCCGATCGTGACCGTCGCCTCACGAGTGCGGGTCGGCGTGCGACGCGTGCGCGTCCGCGGCGGTCGCGTGATCGTCTCCGGCGCTGCGCGTCCGGCCGGTGACGGCGTGGCTTCGCTGCAGCGGCGCACGGCCTCCGGGCGCTGGGTGCGGCTCGACCGCGAGGCGCTCGCGGCGCCTGCCCGTGGCCGCTCCGCCTTCCGCCTGGCCGCGCGACTGCGCTCGCGGACGGCGCCCCTGCGCGTCGTCGTGAGCCCGGCCCCGGGCGGCCACGTGCGCGGGGTGAGCCGCGAGCTCGCGGTGCCGTAGCGTTCCGCGACCCGGTCGAGCGGCGGCCCGCCCCGGATCGCGAGCGACCCGACCCGCCGCGGCCGCGCTCAGAAACCCTATGTTCTGCTGGCATGCGCCCGCTCGCCGCCCCCGCGATCCTCGCCGCCGCGCTCGGCGTCGGCGCCTGCGGGCACGGTGACACGCCGCCACCGGGTCCGGGGAACCCGCCGACGAAGGCGATCTACCTCGTGCAGGGCGACAAGATCTGCGGCGCGTACAACCGCGCGGCGCGCCCGCTCCAGGATCAGATCCTGACGACCCGGCGCACGGCGGGATCCGGAGCCCCGCTGACGATCTACGCGTCCGCGCTCGAGCAGGGCGCCGCGCTGGCCCGCACCGCGAGCCGCGATTTCGCGGCGCTCACCGCGCCCCGCGGGGAGGAGGCGACCGTCGGTGAGATCCGCACGCTGTTCGCCCGCCAGGCGGATCTGCTGACGCGGCTCGCCGCGGCCGCCGCAGCGAACGCGCGGCCGACGTTCCAGGCGCTGAACGCCCGGCTCGTCGACGTCAACGCGCGTGAGCGGACGCTCGTCCGGGCGTACGGGTTCAGCGAGTGCGGAACGGGCTGAGCGTCATCAGCTGCGACCCTGTCGCACAGCCGGCGGATTCGTGCTACACCGTGGGCAGAGGGAGTTTCCTTGGACCTTTCCCTCTGCGCGGTCCACGCCGAGGTCCTGCCCGCCTCCCCGGTGAGGACGTCCTCGGCGGACCGCCCTGCGGCCCGGTGGCTTCTCAGACTCCGGGCCGCAGCTTCGAGCGCAGGCGTCAGTCCTCGGGCGGGAAGTGGTGCTCGTGGAGCTCGCGGAACGCCTCCCAGCCGACCGCCCAGGCGCCCGCCCACCAGCCGTCCTGGAGCTCGAGCGAGCCGCGCAGGTCGTCGGGCCCACGGGCCTCGCGGACGATGAGCCGCGCGAGCCGCGTGTGGAAGAGCTCGGGCTCTTCGGCGCTCAGCGGGCCGAACGCGATCACCTGGGCGCACGTGTCGGGCCGCACCGGCATCGCGGCCGTCGCCTGCTCGATCGCCTCCGCGTACTGCGCGGGAACGTTCCGCTGGGCGAACTCCGCGAAATAGCCCCAGGCCGCGAGGCGTGCGGCGCCGTCCCAGGCCGGCCCGCGGGGCCGCAGCTGGACGGCGAGCAGCCGCAGGTCCTCGGGCGCCGCCTCGTCGTCGAGGAGCACGATCGCGAGCTCGAGGAGGCAGCGCACCCCGGCGGCGAGGCTGAAACAGCAGAGCGCGTCGACGTAGGACGGCTGCTCGGCGCGCTGGGCCTGCTCGAGCGCACGCTGCAGCCACGCGCCGACGGCCTCGCCGTCGAGCGCGACGCGTTCGGCCTGCTGCTCCTCGTTCTCGCCGGCGATCTGCCCGAGCCGGCGCTCGTCCTCGGGCGAGACGCGATGACGCAGCCGCCGGTCGGGGTGGCCCTCCATCGGCGACAGGCTACGCGGGGGCCCGCCGCGACCGCCGCGACCGCCGCGTCGCCGCCTCCCGCGCGGCCGCGCACCGGAACCGACCATCTAGTCTGTCGCCCGATGAACCGCCGGACCCTCGTGCTCGCGACCCTCGCGCTCCTCCTCGCGAGCTGCGGTGGCGAGGAGCCCGAGCCCTCCCCGCAGGACCAGGTCCGTACGGCCTGGCGGGCCGCCGCGGACGAGGCCGCCGGCGGCGACGGCGAGGCGCTGTGCGCCCGGATCACGACCGCGGGGCAGGACCGGATCGCCGCCCAGACGCAGCTGCCGTGCGCGGACAGCGTCCGGGTCATCGCCTCCCGGCTGACCGACGCGGACCGGGCGAGCATCCGCGACGCGCAGATCACGAGCGTCACAGTCGCGGGCGACACGGCCGTCGTCACGTACACGGGCACCCCGGCGCTGGCGAAGGTCGGCTTCACCGGCCGCACGCGGTTCACCAAGTCCGGCGATCAGTGGCTGCTGGCGGGGATCTGACGCCGCCGCCCGCGGACGCGCCGGCCGCCGGCGCCGACGTCGTGGTCCGCGGCGTCAGCAAGCGGTTCGGTGCGCGGATCACCGCCGTGCGCGACGTGTCCTTCGCGCTGCAGCCGGGCGAGTTCGCGCTGCTCACCGGGCCATCCGGCTCGGGCAAGAGCACGCTGCTGAACCTGATCGCCGGATTCGACCGGCCGGATGACGGCGACATCCGCGTCGGCGGGCAGGACGTCGCCACCCTCGACGATCCGGCCCGCTTCCGCCGCGAGGTCATCGGGTTCGTCTTCCAGCTGCACCACCTGATCGCGGGCCTCACCGTCGAGGAGAACGTCGAGGTGGCGCTGCTCCCCTCAGCCAGGCGGCGCGCCGACCGGCTCGCCCGCGTCGCCGACGCGTTGCGCGACGTCGGCCTGCACGAGCGCGGCACGCACCTGCCCGCCGAGCTCTCCGGCGGGGAGCGCCAGCGGGTCGCCCTGGCCCGGGCGATGGTCGGCCGGCCGCGGCTCTTGCTCGCCGACGAGCCGACGGGCGCGCTGGACTCGGTGGCCAGCGCCGAGGTGATGGAGCTCCTGCACGCGCTCTCGCGCCGGACCGGGACGACCGTGCTGCTCGTGAGCCACGAGCCGGAGGCCGCGCTGCAGGTCGACCGGACCCTGCGGATGCGCGACGGGCGCCTCGTGTCCGATCAGGCCCGGGCCGGCGCCCGGGCCTAGCCGAGGGCGCGAGCGGGCGTCAGGCGCGTCACCCACCAGGCGGGGTAGAGGCTGCCGATCGTGCCCATCGCCCCGGCGATGAGGATCGCCCGCGTGAACGTCCAGAGCGAGAACTGCGGGCTCACGAGCGCCGACGCGTCGAGGGCGCGGACGAGCAGCTCGCCGCCGAGGACGCCGAGCATGACCCCGGCGAGCGCGCCGGCGAGGCTCAGCACCATTCCCTCGCCGACGACGAGCTGGGCGACCATCCGGCGCGGCCAGCCGACGGCGAGCAGCAGGGCGAACTCGCTGCGACGCTCGAACACCGCCATCAGCATCGTGTTCATCACCGCGATCCCGCCGATGATCAGCGCGATCGCGACGAACAGCGCGGCCGCCTTGCGCACGAGCAGGCTGTTCGTGTCCACGCGCGAGACCTGGCCGGGCTGGCTGATCGCAAGCGTGCCGGGGAAGGCGCGCTCGAGCCGGCGACCCACCGTCGAGGCGGGAACGCCGCGGTCGACCTTCACCGCGATCGTCGTGGCGTCGGTGGCGCGTCCGCGAATCCGCGACACGACGTCGAGCGCCAGCGCCGCGCCCTGGTCCTCGAAGGTCACGCCGGCGTGGTAGATGCCCACCACCCGGAACGTCCCGCCGCCCCGGAGCGTCAGCGGGTCCCCGACGCGGACCCCGAGTTCGCCGGCCGCCGCGTCGCCGACGACCACCTCACGCGGTCCCCGGGCTGCACGCCCGGCGACGAACACCAGGCTGCGGAACACGAAGCTCTGCGGTTCGACGCCGAACACGAGGAACGACGGGCGCCCCGGCAGCTCACCGGTGGCGACCGAGATCGGCGTGGCGTCCGCCACGCCCGGTTGACGGCGCGCGCGCGGCGCGAGCGATTGCGGCAGCGAGGAGGCCGTCAGCTCCCCGACGCCACCCTGGAACATCCCCAGCTCCGCACCCCCGAGGTTGATCAGGCCGGCGGCGCTTCGATCGATTCCGGCGCTCAGCGCCAGCAGCGCGACGATCGTGGCGACGCCGATGGCGATTCCCATGGCGGTCAGCAGCGTCCGTGCCGCGTGCCGCCGCAGGTCCACGAGGATGAGATGCAGCATTCGGTGACGAGGCTACGGGCTGCGGCGACCCGCCGCCGTCCGGCCCGCGGACGGCGCTCCGAGGGCGCGACGCGACAACCGTCGCGCACGCGTCAACGCGGGACGCTGACCACGCGCCAGCGCCCGGCGCGCGCGATCGTCCGCCCCTGCCCGGGCCGCAGCGCCGGCCTGGGCCCGGCGAGCTTCGCCGGAGCGCGGAACACGACGGCCGGCGCCCGCCAGCCCGGCCGGCGCAGCGTCGAGGACCACGTGGCGGTCACGCTCTGGAGCGGCACGTCGAGGTCCCACGCGAGCGCGGTCTGCTCGAACGGGTTGATGACGGGCCGCCCGAGCGCGCGCACCGCGCTCGCGCCGCCGGCGGCACGCACGGCGTCGCGCAGCTCGCCCGCCTGCGCCTTCTGGGTGCGCGCCAGGCGCAGCAGCCGGAAGTCGGTCCGCGCGGGGGCGAACGCGAACAGCGCGAGGACCGCGGCCGTCACGGCGAGAGCGACCGGGCGACGGCGGCTCGGCAGGTCAGCGACGAGCCATCCGGCGGCGACGCCGGCCAGGACGCACAGCAGTGCCGCAGCGAGGAGGAGGTAGCGGCGCGAGCCGGTGAAGCCCGCCTCGGCCATGACCGCGACCGTCAGGATCCACGTGATCGCACCGCCGGCCAGCACGAGCACCGGGGCCGAGCGTCGCCGGTAGGCGAGCGGCACCGAGACGATCGCGAGCACGAGCACGGGGAGCATCTCGGCGTCGGCGACCCGCCCGATCACGGTCAGCGCGGGGCTCGCCGCGCGCGCGGCACTTCCGGGCGTGGAGCCCTGGGCGATCTCGCCTGCCTGCACGGCGCTCCCCGAGCCGAGCCGGTCGAGCCCCAGCCAGATCGCCGGGGCCGCCGCCACGAGCCCGATGACGACGGCGCTGCGGCGCCAGTCGCGGACGCACTGCGGGCGCCCCGCGGCGACGAGCAGGGCCAGCCCATAGAGCCCGGTCAGCAGCCACATCTCGGGCCGCAGCAGGCCGGCCGCGGCGGCGAGCGCGAGCGCGACGAGCCGCCGGCCCTCGAGGTGCTGGTCGATCGCCGCGAACGCGAGCGCGATGAGCATCGGCTCCGAGTAGCCGCGCAGCCCGGTGACGAAGAAGTCCGTGGCGACGCACAGCCCGGCGGCGGCGACGAGCCCGGCGATCGGGCCGGCGAAGCGCGCCGCCAGCCGGTAGGCGAGGAGGACCGCGGCGAACCCGGCGGTGCGCGCGAGGACCAGCCAGATCGCCGGGAGCGCCGAGCCGAGCGGACTGAACGGCGCCGTCAGAAGCACGGGCAGCGGCTTCCATGACGGCCCGCCGCGGGTGTCGAGGTCGAGATGCGCGAGCTCCCGGCCCCACACGACCCACGCCCACGGGTCGTAGCCGAGGCCCGCCGGCACGGCGAGGCTCAGCGCTCCGAGCGCCAGGCACGCGGCGAGGCCGGCGAGCAGGCCGCGAGTACGGTCGTCGGATCGGGGCCTGGGCGCGAGGGCGGCGTGCATGACGCAACCAGCGGTGTATAGCCGCCGCGTCGGCCGCCCCGGGGCCGTCCGTAGACTTCGCGGGGTGAGCATCCGCCACGGCATCGAGGGATCCGGGCCGCTCGAGCCCGACCCCGTCGCAGGATCCTCCGGGATCCACGAGCAGCGCCGCGACGGGCGCACGACGCGCGTGGCGTCCGGGACGCTCGCGTGCCCGTCGTGCGATGCCCCGGTCGCACCGCTCGAGCGCCCGGTGGCGCCGTCCGCCCCGGTCGGCTGCGCCTTCTGCGGGCACGCCGCAACGATTCGCGACTTCCTCTCGCTCGCCGCGCCGACACGCCCGACGCACGTCGTCGTTCACGTGCGCGCGCCCGTCCGCCTGCCGGCGCGCGGCGCTGCCCGCTGAAGGTCGGCTCAGCGCCCAGGCCGTCTGGAGGAGGCGCCCGGGATCACGGGCACGGCCGGCCCGGCCTGGGCGGTGGGGTGCGGTTTGACGACGCGAGTAGCGTGAACGCTGGAGGGCACGCGTCGAGCGGTCGGCCGAACGGCCGGCAGCACAACCTGACTTCCGCGGGTCCACCACCCCCCGGAGGTCTGACGTGCCCCGCAAGCTGGCCCCACGCACCTGGAAGCGCCGCTCCGGCGCGCTCGAGGAGCGCGCACTCCTCGTCCGATGCCGCGAACGCGGCGACGCCGCGGCCCGAGACGAGCTGATCGAGCGGCTGCTGCCGTTCGTGCGGCACATCGCGCGCGGTTACCTGGACCGCGGCGAGCCGCTCGAGGACCTGGTCCAGGTCGGGTCGATCGGCCTCATGAATGCCGTCGACCGGTTCGACCTCGACCGTGGGCGGCGGCTTTCGACGTTCGCCGGGCCGAATATCTCAGGCGAGATCAAGCGGCACTTCCGCGACCGGTCCTGGGCGATCCGCGCACCCCGTGACCTGCAGGAGCTGCACGCCGGTGTTCGCCAGGTCACGGAGTGCTTCGAGGAGCAGCAGGGACGGACGCCGACCCTCCCCGAGGTGTGTGAGGCGACCGGCCGCGAGGAGGGGGAGGTGCTCGAGGCGATCGAGGCCGGCCGCGGCTACGCCGCGTCGTCCCTCGACGTGCCGTCGACCGCGGATCGCTCCGTTCTCGACGCGCTGGGCGCGGACGACGCGGGATACACCCGCGTCGAGATCCGCGCCACGCTCGCTGCTGGCCTGCGCACGCTCCCCGCCCGCGAACGGCGGATCGTGCTGTTGCGATTCGTCACCGGCCTCTCGCAACGCGAGATCGCGGCGCGGGTCGGCCTCAGCCAGATGCACGTCTCACGGATTCTGCGCCGTTCGCTCGATCGCTTGCAGGCCGCCGTCGGCTGAGTCGGTCACCCCTTCACGGTGAACGACTGCCTGAGGTCGGCGCGCGAGCTGTTGCCGGCATAGACGTCGATCTGGCCCGGCTCGACGACGAACCGCCCGCGGTTGTCGTAGAAGCCGAAGTCGGTGCGGTCGAGCGTGAAGCTCACCGTGGTCGACTTCCCGGGCGCGAGCGTGACCCGCTCGAACCCGCGCAGGCGCCGCACCGGCTGCGAGATGGTCGCCACCGGGTCGTTGATGTAGAGCTGTACGACCTCGTCGCCGGTCCGGCCGCCGGTGTTCTTCACGTCGACCGAGGCCTTGAGGTTCCCGTTCCTCGACACGCGCTGCGCGCTGAGGCGCAGGTTCGAGATGTCGAAGCTCGTGTAGCTCAGTCCGAAGCCGAAGACGTACTGCGGGTCGCAGCTCGGGATGTCGCGGTAGCGCGAGTTGTACTTCGACCCCGCGTCACAGGGACGCCCCGTGGGCTCGTGGTTGTAGTAGATCGGGACCTGACCGACACGGCGCGGGAACGAGACGGGCAGCTTGCCGCCCGGGTTGACCGTGCCGAACAGCACGTCGGCGACCGCGTTGCCGGCCTGGACGCCCGGGAACCACGCCTCGAGGATCGCCGGCGACGGCCCCTCGACGCCCTCGAGCGTCAGCGGCCGGCCGTTGAAGAGGACGACGACGAACGGCTTCCCGGTCGCCTTGATCCGCGCGATGAGCTCCTCCTGCAGGCCGGGGAGGTCGATCTCGCTGCGCGCGGCGGCCTCGCCGCTCTGACCGCGCGACTCGCCGAGCGCCAGCACCACCTGATCGGCGGCCTGGGCCGTGGCGACGGCCTCGTCGAAGCCCGCGTCGGACCCGCACTCGTCCGCCGGCGTGTTGGTCGGCGGCTCCTTGTCGGCGATCGAGCACCCCTCCGCGTAGGTCGTATTCGGATTCTGCGCCTTGATGGCGTCGAAGACCGTGACGGCGTCCTCATCGCGGCCGCGACCCCACCAGGGCCCGAGCATGTCGTGCCCGTTCTTCGCGAGCGGCCCGATGACCGCGGTCGACTTGCCGGGGTCGAGCGGCAGGATGCCGCCCTGATTCTTGAGCAGCACCATCGAGCGACCCGCGGCCTTGCGCGCGGCGGCGACGGCGTCGGGCCGCAGCTGCGCGGCCTCCGCCTGGGCGGGATCGACGTATGGATGCTCGAACAGGCCGGCGCGGAACTTGACACGCAGGATCCGGCGCACCGCGTCGTCGACGCGTGCACGGGAGATCCGGCCGTCGGAGAGCAGCTGCGCGCCGTAGTCCCGGATGAACGTGCTGACCATCTCCGAATCGGTACCGGAGTTGAGCGCGAGCGCCGCCGCAGCGGGCCCATCGGCAGCGTTTCCGTGCCCGCACGAGCCCTCGTCCGGCGTCTTCGCAGGGCACGCGCGCAGCTCCGCGACAGCGGTGTAGTCGCTCTCGATGAAGCCGTCGAAGCCCCACTCGCCCTTCAGCACGTCGGTCTCGAGCGTGTGATTGCCGCATCCGCCGACGCCGTTGATCGCGTTGAACGAGCACATCGCCGTGTCCGCTCCGGCGTCGACGGCCGCCTTGAACGGCGGCAGGTACAGGTTGCGCAGCCGCTGCTCGGACATGTCGGTCGTGTTGTAGTCGCGCCCGCCCTCGGGCTGCCCGTAGGCGGCGTAATGCTTGACGCTCGTGACGACCTTGTCGGGACGGCTGTAGTCGTCGCCCTGCGCGGCCTTCACGCGGGCGGCTGCGAAGACGGAGTTCAGGTACGGGTCCTCGCCCCCGGCCTCGCTGATCCGGCCCCAGCGCGGCTCGTGCGAGACGTCCACCATCGGGCTGTAGATCTGCTTGAGGCCGACCGCGGCCGATTCACGCGCGCCGAACCGGTGGTCGTCGGACGCGACGCTCGGGTCGAAGCTGCTCGCCGCGCCGAGCGGGATCGGGAAGATCGTCCGGAAGCCGTGGATCGTGTCGTACGCGAACAGGATCGGGATGCCCAGACGCGACTCCTCGACTGCGACCTTCTGAAGGTGGTTGATCTTGTCGGGGTCGACGAGGCTGAAGACCGACCCGACGCCGTCCTTCGCTTCCGCGTCGGTGATCTGACCGTCGGAGAGCAGCTGAATCTGCTGCAGCTTCTCCCTGAGCGTCATCCGGGCGAGCAGTGTGCTGACGCGGCGCTCGATGTTCCGGTCCGCCGCCTGTCGCGTCGGCTGGAGGGCTGCCTCGTCGCTCGACTTGTTCGCGGCGAACACCCCGCCGGCGACTCCGCTGCTCAGTGCGAGGACTGCCGCACCGATCGCTGCTCTGCGGCCGTTCGTGCTCATGAGACCCTCTCCCATCGGTGTACTGCGACACCCATGGGTACCCGCTGGAGCGGCAAGCGAAACATCGATCGCGCCGCGCTCACAGGGTCGCTGGGCCCGCCCGAGAGGCCGCAGCGCACGCGGGACGCAGGGCGGGCGCCGGTCAGGACGCCGGCGGACCCAGGAGCCCAGCCTGCAGCATCATCCCGAGGTCGTCACGGACGGCCCAGTGCTCGAGTGCCCGACCGTCGGCGGCGAAGCGGATCAGGTGGACGTGCCGCACGGCGAACGGCTTGTGGGTGGCCGGCATCCCGGGCGGAAGACCGCCTTCGTGCGTGCCGTGGATCGTGACGTGGGCAGCGGCCAGGTCACCGTCCACGAGGATCTGATGGATGTCCCACGTGATGGCGCCGAAGCACGACCGCAGCCACGCGGACGTCGCAACCGCCCCATCCGGTCCGCGGCTGCGCTCCGAGCTCACGAGCCCCAAGCGTGACGAACGCGAAGTCGGTCTGAAACTGTTGGCGCGCTGCACCCGCCACGGCGGCGAGACGCTGCTCGCCGACAAGGGCTACGCCGGACGCCCGTTCGCCGCCCAAGTCGCCGCGCTGGGCGCCACGCTCGTGCGACCCCGACGTCGCGATGAACCCGGCCACCGACCGCACCTGGCGCCGATCCGCCAACGCATCGAGAGCATCTTCTGGACCTGCAAAGACCTGCTGACCCTCGAACGCCACGGCGCGCGCACCCTCGCCGGCCTGCGCGAACGCGTGCTCCAGCGCTTCCTCTGCCTCGCCGCCGCCGTCTGCCTCAACCACCAACTCAACCGCCCCAGCCGCGCACTCGTCGACCACACCGCCTAACCACGTGGAATCAACCATCTAGTACGGGAAGAGCAGGTCCGTCAGGAAGAACATCAGGGCGCTCGCGCCGATCACGAGCGGAATGAGTAGCAGTCCCCGCCGTTGCGGCTCGCGCGCGAGAGCGCCCAGGACGATCGCGCCGAGCGCCACAGCGATCTGGAGCGGAGCAGCCACTGGCTCCGCCCAGCCCTGATCGAGGCGGAGTACCGCGGTGATCAGACCCAGCACGGGGAAGCTCACCGTGAAGGCGATCGCCAGTCCGAGGGCCCAGCGACCCGCGCGCGTGCGCGGCGGCTCGCGCAGGAGCGCCGCCGCAGCAACAGCGCCCCCGCAGATCGCGGCGGCGAGCGCCAGCACCGCCAGCCCGTCCGGCACCGGGTCGGCGAAGAAGCCATCGTCCCGCCGCCCGTGACCCCCGGTCACCGCGACGTAGGCCACAATCGAAGCGACCATGAGCGCGTCGAGGCCGAAGGCCACACGGAGCGCAGAGCCATCCTGCCCGGTCACAACGCCCATCACCGGCCTCCTCAGATCGTGGGACGCCCGCGACGCTACGCCCACCGCACGCCCACGCCATCCGCTCACGCTACCCGCCCGAGGGGCCTCAAACTGCTGACCGAACGCGCTCCCGCGATCCCGCTTGGAACGACAGGCAGGAGCGAGGATGCTGCTCCTGCTGTGCATGGAATGTCATGACTGGTGAGGTCATGGCGGTGGTGTGGGTGGGCCTGCCCGCAGCAGACTGAGGTGGTCTGCAAGTCGCAACCCGCGAGCGGGAGTGGACTGCTCCCGCCGCGTGCACGTCGGAGCGGTTCGGCTGGAAGGGAAACTCGAGCTGCGACATCACGAGACCTGTGCACCACTCAGTCGCGCGAACCCGCTCTGGGTTCATCGGTCGAGTCGATGGAGGGCTTCGGCGAGGTCCCTGCAATGCGGGGACTCTTCTGCACCCAGTGAGTCCTTCGGGTCGATTGGGGGGTCACGGGGTCTGGTGCTGTCCGGTGGTGTTCAGCGAAGTCCCTGCAAATCGCCATGATCTGCAGATTGGACATGACGGGAGTGCACCGGGCCGGACGGGCCTGAACGGGGGTCCCGGGCCCAGTGCGGACCCAGTGGGTGGCTCATCGGGAACCGCGCGATCCGGATCCCCGCCGACCCGCACGCGCGCGTTCCAGTCACGCACCGTCTCTAACGTATCTTGCGCTATTCGTTAGGGTCGCGTAGGTTGCCCCGGTGGACGCCGCCGACTTCCCACGCACCGCGTTCGGCGAGGCGCGGCGCACCATCGGGCCCCACGCCTACGTCGCGTACTTCCCGGCGCCGCTCCCACGCTCGTTCGAGCTGCCCGCCCGCCTCGTCCCGCTGCTCGCTGACGCCGAGGCCGCGCTCGGCCGGCTCGCGGGCGTCGGACAGCTCCTGCCCAACCCCCACCTGCTGATCCGGCCCTACCTGCTGCGCGAGGCCGTGGCCTCGACGATGATCGAGGGCACCCAGGCCTCGCTCGCCGAGATCTTCGAGCTCGGCGCCGCCGGAGACCAGCCGAACGCCGACGTCGAAGAGGTCCTCGCCTACGTCGACGCCATGGAATGGGCCGTCACCGAGGCGCCGCGCCTCCCGCTGAGCGCGCGCATGCTGCTCGAGACGCACCGCCGGCTCCTCAGCGGCGTGCGCGGCGCGGACCGGCGCCCCGGCGAGCTGCGCACGACACAGAACTGGATCGGCCGACCAGGCTCGACGCTCGAGACCGCGAGCTTCGTGCCGCCACCCCCGACGAGCTCGCGCCGGCGCTCGCCGACTGGGAGCGCTTCGCCAACGAGGAGCCGGACATGCCGCTGCTCGTCCAGGACGCCCTGCTGCACGCCCAGTTCGAGACGATCCACCCGTTCCTCGACGGCAACGGCCGGCTCGGGCGGCTGCTGCTCGTCCTGTTCCTCATCGTCCGCGGGAGGCTGACCGCGCCGCTGCTCTACCTGAGCGCCGGGATCGAGCACGAACGCGACCGCTACTACGCGGCGCTGCGCGCCACGCGCACCGACGGCGATGCGCTGCCCTGGATCGAGCTCTTCCTGGAAGCCGTCCGCTCCCAGTCCATCGACGCCGTGAGCCGAGCCGAGCGGATCGTCGAGCTGCGCGAGCGCTACCGCGCGACGGCCACCGAGCTCGGCAGCGTCAACGCCCTGCAGGTCGTCGACCTGATGTGCGAGAACCCGATCGTGACCAGCCGCTCGTCGAAGGCGGCCTCGGCGTCGCCCGCCCCACCGCGCTGCGGCTGCTGCGCCAGCTCGAGGGTGCAGGCCTGCTCGAAGAGGCCGCCCAGGGCGCGCGCGGCCAGCGACGCTACGTCGCACGGGAGCTGCTGGATGTCGTGACGGCCGACAACTGGGACGGGGCGCGATGAGTGAGCACCGGAACCGATGGCCCGTGCCCGATCGTGATCGGCGTGAGGTGGCCCCGGGGCGGCGGCGCGCCTCAGCGCTCGCGCGGCTTGGCCAGCTCCCACCAGTCCGGCAGATCGTCGGCGGCGGTCGACTCCTCGAGCAGGCGCGCGACGGTCACCGCGTGCGCACCCGAGGCCGAGCAGAACTTCCACAGCTCGCGTGCCGCGCGCTGGTAGCGGTGCATCACCGCGTCGAGCTCGAACGCGTCGAGCTCGCCCGCGTCGTAGCGCGCCAGGCCGTCGCGGACGTGCTCGATCAGATCCGCGAGCCGCGCCTCGTGGTACGCCGCAAGGAGTGCGATCGCCGCCCGCCGCTGCGCCTTGTCGCCGGCCACAACGCAAGCCTGCCATGGGAGTCACTCACAAGTCGCACGATCACGTTCCTCGGGGTGGTCGCCGCCGTTCGGCGCACACCTGCATTTCGTCCGAAGCGTCAGTCCGGTATCTGAGAGACTCGCGCCGCCAACGACAACCGGAGAGCTGATGCCCGACGCCAAAGACGTGATCCTCAAGCACATCGCCGCCGTCAACGACCGTGATAGCGACGCTGAGCCGTGGGCCGCCGATGCCGAGATGACGGCGCCAGGCGCCCAGGTCAGCGGTCGCGACGAGGTCATTGGCTTCCTGGGCGTGTTCCAAGAAGCGTTCCCGGACCTCCGCCTTGAGGTCAAGCAGCTCCTCAGCCGACGGGCCAGCCGCGGCGGCCGAAGGGACCATCGCGGGCACCCATGATGGCGTGCTTCACACCCCCAACGGTGATGTCGCGCCGACAGGGCGAGCCGTTGAGCTGCGGTGGGCGGCGGTCTATGTCACGGACGGCGACACGCTGAAGTCCGAGCACCTGTTCTTCGACCAGATGGACTTTCTCGGCCAGCTCGGTCTCCTCCCCGGTTAGCGGCCGACGCCGGCCAGCGCCAGACACGGACGAAGCGCATCGCGGAGCCACCCGTGGCTCGGTGTGGGCTGCTGTCGCTCCTCATGCTGAGCGGCGGTGTCGCTCCTCGTCCTGAGCAGGAGTCGGGCGGGGTCGCGGTTAGCCTGCGCCCATGAGTGACGACGCGCCGTACGTCCCTGAGCTTCCCGAGCATCCCGAACTGCGCGAGATCGCGCTGATGATCGAGGACACCGGCATGATGGGCGAGATCCTGGACGAGCGGTTTCGCTGCGTGTTCTTCTCCAGCGAGTCGGCTCGAACGATGGGTCTGTCGGTGAGGAGGCACGCGCCGTCATCGGCAACTCGGTCATCGTCCGGACGTTCCACGACGACTTCGCGGAGATCGCACGCGTCGACGACGACGAGCGGCAACGCCTGGACGCAGCACAACGTGCCGATCATGCGCCGGTACCTGGAGCCGGGCGACCCCGACTTCGCTGAAGTCTTCAACCTCGCCGCTCCGTACGCGGCGAAGGTCCAGCCGGTCGAGGTGCCACCCCGGGCCTGGCATGACCGGCTCTCGTTCCCGCCGCATCTTCGGTTTCGGCGGAACATGCTCGGCGACCAGTACCAGGCTCAGCTGCGGATCAACGACGACGCCGGGCGCTTCCTGGGCGTGCTGTTCCTCTACCGGAGCACCGTGCCGGAGAGCCTGGTGCAACGCCTGGGCCGCGGAGACCCGCGGCTGTTCGAGCGCATGGACCGCGTCAGCGACCCGGCCCGCCGTCCGGCCGCGATCCTGTTCGCCGACCTCGAAGCCTCCGGGGCGCTCTCGCGGCGGCTGTCCTCGCGCGGCTACTTCGACCTGATCCGCGACCTCACCGACCTGATCGACTCGTCCGTCGTCGACCGTGACGGGATCGTCGGCAAGCACGCCGGGGACGGCGGCTCGGCGCTGTTCCTCGCCGGCGACTTCGACGGCTCGGAGTCCGCCGCCGCGCGCGCGGCGATCGAGGCCGCCCGCGCGATCCGCGACGGCGCCGAGCACCTCGGCCCCGACGACGTCACGCGTCAAGCTCAACATCGGCGTGCACTGGGGCGCCACGCTCATGGTCGGCCAGGTCGCCACCCGCGGGCGCCTCGAGGTCACCGCGCTCGGAGACCAGATGAACGAGGGCGCGCGCATCGAAGCCGCCGCCAAGGACGGCGCGATCCTCGCCTCCAAGGACCTCATCGAGCGCCTCGACGCCGAGGACGCGCAGGCGACCGGCCTCGACCCCGACGCGATCGCCTACACCCCGCTCGGCGAACTCGACGGCGCCAGCGACAAGGCGATCCGCGACGCCGGAGCCATCCCCGTCACCGCGATCTGAGAGCCACGCGCTCGCTCCTGCGTCCCATGCGTTGCGACACGGAGCGTGGCGGCGTCGTTCAGGGACGTCAAAGGCGTAGCACGGAGCTGGCGCTGAGTACGGGCGCTCGGCGGGCGTTGACGGCGGCGATGATCTCGGTGTTGTCGATGCCCTGCAGGTAGATCGAGGTGACGCCAAGGTTGGTGTGCCCCACCTGGCGCTGGATGACGTTCAGCGGCACGCCCTCGCGGGCCATCTCGACGGCGTGCGCGTGACGCAGCTGGTGCGGGGCGAAGCGTCTGCGCACACCGGCCTGGTGGGCGACGTGCCGCAGTTGCCGGCGGACGGCGCCAGCAGCGCACGGGCGCCCCTGGGTGGGTGCGTTGATGACGCAGAACAGCGGACCGACCGGGAGCTGCACGCGCAGCTGAAGCCATGGCTGCAGCTGCTCCCACGCCCAGGTGTCCATCCCGACCTCGCGGCGCTTGCCGCCCTTGCCCCGCCGGACAAGCACCGAGCCGCGCGCCTGGTCGAGATCGGGCTCGGCGAGGGCGAGCGCCTCACCGATCCAGCAGGCCCGCGCGCCAGAGCACCACCATCAACGCGCGCAAGCGCTCACCGTGCGCGCTGGTGCCTGCCTGGCGCATGACGGCGACTATCTCCTCGACCGTCGGCGGGTCCGCCGGGTAGCGGCGGCCCTTGTTCCGCGGCGGACGTCCCGCGTTGTAGCCCGCCAACGTCACCTGGCGAGCGACGCCGACCAGCAACATCCACGACACCCGACACCTGCATGACCACCCCCAAGCGATAGCGACCCGAGCAGCCATCCTCTGCCACCCGCTCCGTGTCGCAACGCATGGATCGCGGCAGCCTGGCGCCGGGGCGCCGCGGTACCTGGTGGCAGGCGAAGGCGGTAGCGGCTCACAGATGCAAGAGCACGCCCGGCTGTCAGATGCCCCAGGTGGGACCGCTGTCCCACTGCGGCGAGTCGGTCAGCCGGGCTGCGCCGGTGCCGTCCGCCTTCATCACCCAGATGTCGGGCTGGGTGCCGTCGTCGGGCTCATGCGCATATGCGATGTACCGGCCGTCCGGTGACCACGCGGCGCTCAGCATTCCCGGGATGTCGTGGGTCAGCTGCTTCAGGCCAGAGCCGTTTGGGCGAATGGTGTAGAGGTCGCCGCCCGGTCCGGTGCCGTACTTGGCGCGGAACATGACGCGCGAGCCGTCGGGAGAGAAGCGCGCGAAGTCGCCTGCGTCGAGGCTCCACGGTGTCAGCTGTCGCCGATGGCCGCCGTCGGCGTCCATGATGAAGATCGCTCGCCTCCCCACCTGTGGCGTCGCCGCGCTGTACTCGAACGTGTAGGCGATCCGCTTGCCGTCCGGCGAGAACGACGGGTTACCCGAATCGCCGCGGAAGCCCTTGCCCGAGCCGTGCGTGAGCTGCGTCCGCTTGTCGCCGTCCGCGGTCATCGTGAACACCTCGGAGTGCTGCGCCGCGCCATCCTTGAGCTTTCCCCATATCCGAGCGAACGTGAGACTGTGGCCGTCCGGTGAGTACCAGGGGCTGTTCTCGTCGGCGCAGCACTTCGGGCTGAGGCGCTTGACGCCGGACCCGTCGACGTTCGCGGTGAACAGGTGGCAGGCGCCCTCTCCGATCCTCGTCTCGCCAGGCTCGCCCTCAGTGCAGCGCGTGAAGGTGATGCGCGATCCATCCGGGCTCGCCGTCGCACGACCGTCAGCCGCGCCGGCAGGCGGGTGGGTGATCACGTGCCCGTTCGTCTCGCCGGGCGCGACCGCGTAGATCGCGGCCCGGGACTGGTCCTCGGTCAGGTACCTGCGATACAGCAGGTGTCCGGCGGGCAGGCCCGTGGGCGGCTTCGCCGCAGCGACGGCGGTCGAGCCGGTGGTGGTCGCGGCCTTCGCTGGTGCGTCTGTGTCCTCATCGCCCGAGCCGCACGCAGCGAGTGCGGTCGCGACGCCGAGCGCGAGGACCAGGATGAGGCGATGCATAGACCTCTCCTCCCGTGAATCGGAGGCGCGCTGATCGAGCTTACTGAGCGAGCCGAGCGAGTTCCAGGGTGCATGACACTTCGAGGTGGCGGTTCAGCGTCCCCGCTTTGAGGCAGAACCAGCGCCGCCTTCACCGACGCGGCCCGCTGTCGCAATGGACGACGAGCAGCAGCGCGCCGAACGGTGCGGTGCGCCTTCGACGGGGCAACTGGCCCACGCCGGCCGGTGTCACTCACGCCTGCGCGTTCAGCCGCTCCGCCAGGGCTCGAGGCGTGAGAACTGCGACGGGTGGGTCGGCGATCTCCAGCAGATCTTGGTCGCCGGTGACGATCGCTTCAGCGCCGGCGTGCAGAGCGAGGGCGATCAGGTAGTCGTCGGCCGGGTCACGGCAGATCGCCGGGTGCGGCTGGGGCGCATCGGTGCTCAGCGCGGTCTGCGATGCGAGGTCGGCGACGAAGCGCTCGGCCTCATCGAGCGAGAGGTAGCGTCGCAGGCGCTTACGAGCGAGCACTGACGCGATCTCGGCGAGCAGCGACGGCGAGCTGACGAGTTCTATGCGGCCGTCGAGCGCCGCGTCGAGCACGAGCGCCGAGGGAGCGGTCGGTGAGCGGGCCAGTGCGGCGGAGATGAGGACGTTCGCGTCGGCGACGACGCGAATCACGCCGCGCGCTCGGCCCGTACCGCGCGAAGCTCCTCGGCCACGAGCTGCATCGCAGCGTCCTCGTCGAGATCGCTGCGCTCGCGGATCTGCGCGACGAGCGCGCGCAGATCCAGCGCCCGCACCGCCCGCTCGACAACCTCGCCCTCACTGACACGCGCCTCAGCAGCGCACGCCACCAGCAGAGCCGCGACTTCCTGGTCCAGATCGATCGTCACACGACGGCGCTTCACGCACCAAAGCGTACCGGCCAATCCGGGCCGCGACCGACCATCAGGCTGCAGACCCTGACCGCCACGCGCAGGACAGACGCAGAACCGACGCACACAGTGGCATTGGCAATGCGGCGTGTACCCGTAGACGCGCAGGAGGGTCACTCGCCACCGGCTACCACTCGGGCAGGTCCATCGCCTGCTGGCCCGGCTCGTCCCAGCTCGGCGGGACGGGCGGTGAGGCCCGGCGCTCGAGCCGGTCGATGATCGCCGCGACGTCCTCGTGCAGCTCGCGGGCGCGCTCGAGTGCGTCGAGCACGATCTGGTCATCGACGCTGCCCTGCCGGATCCGCCGGGCCCGGTCGCGCTCGACCTCGCGCTCGACGAGCCGCCCGAGGATCTGCGACATCGGCGTGTTGCCGGCAGCGCGCCGGAACTCAGCCCAGACCTCGTCGGCGACGTGAACGCGCGCCATGTGATCGCGGCTCGCCGGCCGCCGTGTCACGGCGCGGTCCGCGGCCTGCTTTCGCGATCGTCGTCCCATCAGCAGACGTACACGGGTCTACGCCGCACCAAGGGTGCAACTGTGTGCCGGGTTGTGGGGTCGGTCCTGAGCATGCTTCGGAGCTGCTGCTTCGGCTTGTGCGGTGTGCCGCGCGCGCGTGATCCAGTGCTCGACGTCGACGGGTTTGGTGCGGCGGTGTTCGGCCATGACGTGGGAGTAGGTGTCGAGCGTCATGGTGGGGGCGTGGCCGAGCTGTTCGGCGAGCTCGACGATCGAGGCGCGCTGCTCGCGGATCAGCAGCGAGGCGAACGAGTGGCGCAGGTCGTAGGGCCGCGGCCGGCCGAGCCCCGCCGCGGCCGCCGCGGGATGGAAGCGGCGGTTGCGCCAGTTGGTCCAGTCGTCCCGATGCCACGGGTCGCCGTCCGGCCGGCCGAAGATGAGCCGGCGCGGGTCGGCGTCGGGGAGCGTCGCGGTCCACGCGGCCAGGTCGCCGCGCAGCACGTCGAAGAGGTCGACGGTGCGGTAGTTGCGCCCGGTCTTCTGCACCTTGAGCCGTCCGTGCGCGACCGCCTGCTCGACGAGCAGCGTGTTCTCGCGCACGTGCCGCAGCTCCAGCCCCAGCGCCTCCCCGGGCCGCAGCCCGGCGTAGGCGAGCACGCTGACGAGCGTCGCCGAGCGCAGGTCGCCGGCGGCGAGCAGCTGCGCGCGGATCCGCTCGACGTCCTCGGGCGCGAGCGGGATCACGACGCGCCGGCGGCCCTGGCGGGGCTTGCGCACGACGCTGACCGGGTTGGCGTCCGCCTCGCCCCACTCGATCGCGACGGTGAAGATCGCCTGCAGCAGCACCATCGCCTTGCGCACCGCCTCGACGCCGAGCCCGTCCTCGAGCAGCTCGGCGCGCCAGCGGGCGACCATCCGCGGCTTGATGGCCCGCAGCTGCTCGTCGCCGAACGCGGGCTGCAGCCGCGCGGCCCAGACGCGCTCGTGCGCCCGCGCGGTCTCCGGCTGCAGGCGGCTGCGCGCGTCCGCCAGCCACAGCGGCCAGAACTCGCGCAGCAGCGTCGCCGGCTCCTCCTCCCCCTCGCTGCCCCGCTCGCGCGGGCGCGAGGCATTGAGCGCCAGGCGCGCGCGCTCGAAGTCGGCCTCCTCGCGCGAGCCGCAGCTGCGCCGCCGGCGCCGGCCCTGCGCGTCGTACCAGCGCACCGACCACAGCTCGCTCTCGCTGCCGTCCGGCGCGCCGGTGGCGACGCAGCTCGATCGTCGGCTCGCGCCGGCTATGAGGCGGCATCGCCGAACACCCACGCATCGAGATCGCCGGGACGGATCCGGTAGCCGCCGCGCGAGCCGGGCTCGCCGCGCACGCGTCCGGCGCGCAGCGCGCCGCTGTCGATCGCGCGGCGGATCGTGCGCTCGCAGCAGCGCACCCGCACGGCCGCCTCGGCGATCGTCAGGAACCCCGCCGCGTGAGCGTCGGGCCGGTCCGGCTGGAAGGGAAACTCGAGCTGTGACATCACGCGACCTGTGCACTTACTCAGTCGCGCGAACCCGCAGACACCCCCCTCCCCAATCGACCCGAAAGGACTCACTGGGTCCGCTTCAGACCCGTTTCGGACCCAGTGCGGACCCAGTAGATCTGAGTCAGGTCGTCCCCCCGAACGAGAGAAGTCCCTGCTCAGCAGGGACTTCGCCAGAGCCCTCCATCGGACTCGAACCGATGACCCCTTCCTTACCATGGAAGTGCTCTACCAACTGAGCTAGGAGGGCATTGGTGAGGGAGGGTAGCCGAGTGCTCGCCGTGCGTGTGACGCGCTCGCCTCGTAGCCTCACCCGCCATGGTCCGTCTCCTCGCGCTGGTCGCGGTGCTCTGCGCCGCGGGCGTTCTCCTCCTCGCCGCACCGGCTGGCGCTCCGGCGGCCGCGAAGCCCGGCACGATCGCCGGCAGCCTCGCCGGGCGCGTCCCCGCCAAGGGCAAGGGCGAAGCCGATCTGCGCGTCATCGCGCTCGCCGACGGCCGCATCGCCGCGGCGCGCACGCTCGGTCGCGCCGGCACGTTCTCGCTGCGCCTGCCGGCGGGCGCCTACGCACTGCGCACGGCGATCGTCCCGCGCCGCGGCCGCGGCACGCCCGTCGTGCGCGTCCAGCCGGTGTCACTGCGCACGGGCCAGAAGCGCCGCCGCGTGACCGTGAAGTCCAGGCCGCGAAAGCGCTCGCGCGCGCGTTCGGCATTCGTTCAGGAGAGCGGCAAGGTGAGCGCCGGGACCGCGGTGTCCGTCGAGCCGTTCGCGGGCGCGACCGGGGACCTGGCGGTGCTGAACCGCGGCCTGGCGGAGATGCTGCAGGTCGACGTGTGGGAGGGCCTGCAGAAGTGCCAGGGCCGGCTCGTCGCGAACTCCGCCGACCGCAAGCTCGTGGAGGCGGAGCTCGACCTCCAGAAGTCCGAGTACTTCGACCCGGCGACCCGGGTCACGCGGGACTTCATCCTCCCGGACGTGACGGTCCATGGGACGCTCACGAACACGAACTCCGGCGGCATCGCGTACGTCATCACGCTCGACGACACGCGCAGCGGGGAGGCACTCGACACGCTCACGGGGACACTCGGATCGGACCTCTTCGACGCGGCCGCGAAGCTCGGCCGGGAGCTCGGCAGGCGCCTGTGCCGCCAGCCCGAGGCCTACCAGCTGACGCTCGAGGCGCCGGCCGTCGCGAACGTCGCCCCGGCCTACCGGGCGACCGGAACCGCCAAGGGCCTGCTCGTCGCGCGCGCGCAGGACGGCGACGCGGACACCCCGCCGACGCGCTGGAAGAGCGAGCCCTCGGCGATCGACTTCGAGAACGTCGTCTTCGCGGGGAACGGCCTCCCGTGCACGTGGATCCCCGGCGAGCCGGAGGGCATGTGGGGCGTGACGATCAGCGCGACCGGCGACGGGCGGATCACCGTGGCGACCCAGGGACTGCAGACCGCGAAGCTGTTCGCCTCGGTCGTCTGCGCCCCGGCGCCACCGCTCGGTGGCCAGGCCGGCCCGGCACTCGGTGGCATCGGGCCGGAGACGTTCACGCTGCCCGCGGGCGGCGGAAAGCAGGCGCTCTCGGGGGCGCTGGTCCCGTGGTCGAGCACCGGGACGATCACGGTTCGCCCGTCGGCCGCCCCGAAGTAGGCGGCTCGCAGCGGCTCGGACATGCGGCGAGTGCGATGCCGGGTCGTGCTTGAATCGCAGCAATGCACCGCCTTCCGCCGCACACCCTCCTGGTCGCCCTCGTGGTCGCGCTCGCCGCAGCGCCCGCCCCGGCGATCGCGGCAACCCCGAAACCCGGCACGTTCTCGGGGACGCTCGGGACGAGCGTGCCGAAGGGCGCCCAGGCGCGCGTCCGCGCGATCAGCCGCGCCGCGGGCACCGTGACCGCGGTGCAGACGGTCGGCCGCAAAGGAACGTTCCGCCTGTCGCTCCCGGCCGGGACGTACCTCGTCGTCGGGACGATCGCGCCGAAGCGCGGCAAGATCGTCGAGACCCGTGTCGGGGTGAGCCTCAAGGCCGGCCAGCGGCGCACGAAGGCCACGCTGAACCGCAGGAAGAATCGCCGCAGGAAGAAGGCCCGGCGCTCGAGCGCCCGCTCCGCGTACGTGCAGGAGCGCGGTCAGGTGACACCGGGCCGGGTCGCGGTCGAGATCCCGCCGCTGAAGGGGACCTCGCGGGATCCCGAGTGGAACGCGTTCCGCGGGGGGATCGACGACCTGCTGATCACCGACGTCGTGCAGGACGCCCGTGAGTGCGGGATCTCCGTGCTCGAGGTCGAGCATCGCGCCGAGATCATCAAGGAGCTCGAGTTCCAGCAGTCGATCTACGTCGACCCCTCGACGCGCGTGACGCGCAACTTCATCCTCGGCGACGTCGAGGTGCTCGGGACGACGGCCGACGTGCCCGGCTCCCCGGGTGACGGTCTCGTGAACCTCCGGATCGTCGACAAGCGGACCGGGGCGGAGCTCGGGACCCTGTCGCAGGTGGTCGATGGGAACGCCGTCTTCCAGAGCATCGAGAAGCTCAGCGCGAAGCTCAACGAAGAGCTGTGCAAGCTCACCGATGCCTACGAGGTGACGCTCGACCTGCAGAGCATCGGCCGTTTCGCGACCCATGAGGGCAGCGGGACCCTGCACACGACCGTCATGGCGCGCCGCGGGAGCGACGGCGGGGGGAAGGTCTGGCGCGCCAGCGGGACGTTGATCTGGGGTGACCTCGCGTTCAGCTCGAAGACGCCGCCCTGCGTGATGGTCGATCCGATCGCCGGCTCAAGTCCCTGGTCGGTGACGATCCTCGACGCCGGTGACGGTGAGCTGCAGGTCACGTGGCTCGTCGACGACGTCGGGACCGCGGGGAATTCGACCGCGAGCATGGACTGCCCGCCGGAAGGCGATCCGCCGGTCGACCCGCCGCCGCAGCCCGGCCTCCCCGGCGCGTCGCTGCTCGCGACCGAGCCGGCGTCCTTCACGGTCCCCTACGCCGGCGGCCGGCAGAGCCTCGCGGGCGGGGTCTTCTCCGGCGGCTCCGGGTGGACCAACAGCGGGACGCTCACGATCAGGCCGAACGGCGTCGCGAAGAAGCGCTGACCCGGCTGCCGCGCTGAGTACCCTGGCGCCCATGAACGCCGAGCCCGCCGTCGTGGTCGCCATCCACCTCGCCGAGGTCGAGAGCGGCCCCGTCCACCCCGTCGACCGCGCGGAGGCGGTCGCCGGCGCCGGGCTGCGCGGCGACCGCTACTTCGACGAGGGCGCCGATCCCGCTCGGCAGCTGACGCTGATCGAGGCCGAGGAGCTCGAGCGCCTGGCCGCCGATCACGGCATCACGCTCGAGCCGGGCGAGTCGCGCCGCCAGGTGACGACCGCGGGCGTGCGCCTGAACCCGCTCGTCGGGAGGCGCTTTCGCGTCGGCGACGTCGAGTGCCGCGGCATCGAGCTCTGCGAGCCGTGCAACCACCTGCAGTCGCTCACCGCGCGCGAGGGCCTGATGCGCGGGCTCGCGCACCGCGCGGGACTGAACGCCGAGATCCTCTCCGGCGGGGAGATCGCCGTCGGCGATCCGATCGTCGTCCTCGAGTGAGGCCGGAAAGGCGCGGACTTCAGCCGCGGTCGCGAGCGTCCGATACCGTCTGCAGACGCTTCCATGCCGGATTTCCCCGCCCGCAAGAAGCTCTCGATCCTCATCGCGGCGCTGATGCTCGCCGCGCTCGTCGGCGCTGCGCCCGCGAGTGCGAAGACGCTGAAGAAGCCGACGTGGCTCTCGAGAGTCGTGATCACCGAGTACTACCCCGTTCCGGAGTGGTGGTTCGTCGGCGCGCGCGTGCAGACGCCGGGCCTCGGGCGCAAGAGCAAGGTGGACTGGCTCTACTCCGCGCGCGGCGTCTCGATGGAGGGCGACGGCATCGGGATGGACGGCAAGCGCTACCACATCTCCTCGGTCGGATCGTCGGGCTGGATCACGAGCCGCGGCAGGCGCGCGTCGTTCGGCGTCGGCGGCATCTTCGCCCCCTTCTGGCGCGCCGCCGGCTACTGGAAGAACGCCCGCGGCGCGGTGACGTTCCCGCTCGAGACCGGCGGCTGGTACGCCGGGCAGGGCAAGCGCTACGTCGGCGCGAACGGCATCGCCTTCGGCAGCGGCCCGTCGCGCCCGCTGCGCTACTACCGCAGCGTCGCGGTGGACCCGAGCCTGATCCCGCTCGGCAGCCTCGTCTACGCCCCGGCCTACAAGCCGCTCAACGGCGACGGCTGGTTCCGTGCCGACGACACCGGCGGTGCGATCACCGGCCATCACATCGACGTCTTCCGCCGCCCCCCGGACAGCCAGTCCGACCGCGGCCGCTATCTCAACGGACGCAAGATCTTCGTGGTGCCGAAGGAGGACGTCGCGACCTACGTGAAGTCCGCCCGCGTCGCCTCGAGCGGCCTGCCGGCGATCCCGGCGCGCCTGCTGCACCGCTCGCGGTAGCACACCACCCGGGCTCACGGCCACGGGACGTGACGTGGCATTCGCCCGCAGCGGCCGCTACTTCTGCAGCGACAGCCGCTGCTCGTACCCGAGCAGCTCGGAGACCGTCACGAACCTGTACCCACGGGACCGCAGCGCGCGGATGATCTGCGGTGCGGCTGCGAGGGTCTGCGCGCGCGGGCCGCCGCCGTCGTGCGAGAGGATGATCGCGCCCGGGCCGGTCTGGCTGAGCACGCGCGAGACGATCGCGCCGGTGCCGGGCAGCCGCCAGTCGAGCGGGTCGACACTCCAGAGGATCGACGTCATGCCGAGCGCACGCACGCGCGAGACGAGGTTCGCCCCCGTCGAGCCGTACGGGGGGCGGAAGACGCACGGCGTGTAGCCGCTGACCCTGCGGATCGCGGCGTTCGTCCGCGCGAGCTGCGAGGTCGCTCCCGGGCCCCCGCCGCCGAGGTTCGCGTGGTTCCACGAGTGGTTGGCGAGCTCGTGGCCCTCGGCGAGGATCCGGCGCACGACCGCGGCGTTCCCGGAGACCTGCTGGCCGATCTCGAAGAACGTCGCGTGCACGCCGAGGTTCTTGAGCGTCGTGAGCAGCGCCGGCGTGAAGCCGGACGGCCCGTCGTCGTAGGTCAGCGCGATCCGCTTGCCTCGCGGCCCGCGGCTGACCTGCGCCGGTCCGGTCGCGCGGCAGCCGGTGAGGACCGCCCGCCAGACGCGGCCCGGATAGGAGCCGTCGCCGCGTGGCGCCCGGCTCACGCAGCCGTCGCCCTCACACCCTGCGGGGGTGACCGCGACGTGCCAGCGCAGCACACCGGTGCTGAGCCCGACCGCGTCGGGCGCGACCCGCACGGTCAGCGTGCCGCCGCGCGGCTGGCCGACGGACGCACCGCTCACGACGGCGGCGCCGTGACGCAGGCGCCAGTGGCCGCCGGAGCGCTCGATGCACATGCTCGACTCGTCACCGCGCTGGACGAAGGTCGTGCACAGGCGACCCTTCCCGGCGACGAGGTCCGCGGGCTCGATCTTCTTGCGGGCCCGCACGACGAGCGTCAGGTCCCGGTCGCGCTGGCCGAGCGCCACCGACGCGAGGTCGAGCGGCGGGCCCTCGAGCGGCGCCACCGCGTGAACCCCGCCACCGGCGGTCGCGGCGCTCGCGCCGGCGGGCAGCACGGCGCAGGCCGTCAGGCCGAGCGCAAGCAGCGGGAGGAGGGTGCGCGTGGACATGATGATCGAGTCTGCGGCGCGGGCCGGATGGACCCGCGCCCGCAGTCCTACTTGCCGCCCGCGGTGACCTTCTCGAGGTCCACGTCGAAGACGAGCGCGGCGTTCGCGGGGATCGTCGGAGGCGAACCCTGCGCGCCGTAGGCCAGCTCGGCGGGGATGATCAGCCGCCGGCGACCGCCGACCTTCATCCCGACGACGCCCTGGTCCCAGCCCTGGATGACCTGACCGCCGCCGAGCTGGAACGCGAACGGCTTGGCGCCGCGCTTCCATGAGCTGTCGAACTCCTTGCCGGTGTCATAGAGCACGCCCACGTACTGCACGGAGGCCGTGTCGCCCTCCTTGGCCTCCTTGCCGGTGCCGACGATCAGGTCCTGAGCGACGAGCTCGGTCGGTGCATCGCCGGTCTGCTTGGGAATCGCCGGCTTCTTCTTCAGATCTGACTCGCCGGCGGAGGGCTTGACCTTGACGACCTTCAGCGACGTGTTGACGTCGGTGACGGTCGGCGGGTTCTGCTGCTGCTCGGTCGCGAGCTGCGCGGCCTTGTCGGCCGCGCTCTCGGTCGTGTCGGAGCCGCAGCCGGCGGCGGCGAGGACGGCGAGCGCGGCGAGGGCCGCAGGGAGGACGAGGCGCGTGCGCGTGATCATGTGGCCGGGGGTGATAGCACGCGGCAGCGCCTGCGCGCGCCGCCCCGGGGCCCTGCCGCGGCGGTCAGTCCAGGACGCGCGTCAGGCTGACGCGCGTGACGCGGCCCTTCTTGGAGATCGCGAAGTCGGTGATGATCTGGCCGCGCACCTCGGTCCCCACGACGCAGCGGCGATAGCCGAGCTCGGTCCGGCAGCGAACGCCCGCGACCTGCTGCCTGACCTTCTCCTCGGTGGAGCCCACGCCGACGCCGCGCGCCGTGCGCTCCTTGCCGCTGCGCGTCGTCACGCTGATGACCCGCCGGCCCGCCTTCGTGCCGTCGAAGACGACCGACAGCTTGCCCCACGTCCACGTGAGCGTGCGCGTGAGGATCGGGTGGCGCCGCGTGTACGAGCGGTCGGGCCTGCGGGGCAGCAGCCTGCGGACCTGGGCGGCGCTCATGCCGATCTGCACGCCGTGGATCGAGACCCCCGGGACGACGCGTTCGACGCGCGCGCTGTCGACGCCCGCCGCGGGGGCGATCGCAGCCGTCAGCGCGAGCGCGCACAGCGCTGCGGGCACGGCGAACGTCACGGACCGGGGGGACACGGCGCGGATTCTGCCGCGATCGGCGGCGGGATGCGCCGGGTGCTCCCCGGACGGTCGAGAGCCCCGCGCTCGCGGGGCTCTCGACCGTCGATGGAGGGAGCAGGATTCGAACCTGCGTAGGCAGAGCCAACGGGTTTACAGCCCGTCTCCTTTAACCACTCGGACATCCCTCCGAGGCGCCGCGGACGTGCGCCCGGCGCGTCGCGGATGGTAGCGCGAACGCTCCGGACGCGCGAAGGCCGGCATCCCCGCCGGCCTTCGCGCACCTCTCCTCTCCCTGCTCCCTGAGACGACGCTCGCGCGCCGGCGCTCAGCAGGCGTCACGCAGCCGCTGCGCCTCCGGCAGCGACTCGAGCTTCTTCAGCGTGTGGTTCTCGATCTGACGGATCCGCTCGCGCGTGACGTTGAACGCGCGGCCGACCTCCTCGAGCGTGCGCGGGCGCCCGCCGGTCAGGCCGAAGCGCATCTCGATGACCTCGCGCTCGCGCGGCGGCAGCGCCTGCAGCGCACGCTGCGACGTTCTCCTTGCGCAGGTTCTCCGAGGCGAGCTCGAACGGCGACTCGGCCGTCTGATCCTCGACGAAGTCGCCGAGCTCGGACTCCTCCTCGTCGCCGATCGGCTTCTCGAGCGAGATCGGCTGCTGGCTCATGCGCAGGATGTCGCGCACCTCGCGCGGCGTGCACTCGAGCTCGCGCGGCGATCTCCTCGGGCGAGGGCTCGCGGCCGAGCTGCTGCACGAGCTGGCGCTCGACGTGCACGACCTTGTTGAGCTTCTCGACCATGTGGACCGGGATGCGGATCGTGCGCCCCTTGTCCGCGATCGCGCGCGTCACGGCCTGGCGGATCCACCAGGTCGCGTACGTCGAGAACTTGTAGCCGCGGCGGTAGTCGAACTTCTCGACCGCGCGGATCAGCCCGAGCGAGCCCTCCTGGATCAGGTCCAGGAACGTCAGGCCGCGGCCCGAGGTAGCCCTTGGCGATCGAGACGACGAGCCGCAGGTTGGCCTCGACCATCTGCTGCTTGGCGTGCATGTCGCCGCGCTCGATGCGCTTGGCGAGCTCGACCTCCTGCGCGGCGGTCAGCAGCGAGACGCGGCCGATCGAGCGCAGGTAGAGCCGCAGCGAGTCGAGGCTCGGCTCGACCGTGAGGTCGATCTCCGGCTTCTTGCGCTGCCGTCGGCCTTCGTGCTCGCCGCGGCGCCGGCGGGCCCTCGGTGATCGGCGGCGCGGGGGCGGCGAGCCGCGCCGTCCTCCGTGCAGCAGGTCGATGCCCTGCTCCTCGAGGTGCGCGTGCAGCTCGCGCACCTGCTCCTTGGTGACGTCGACCTCCTCGAGACAGGTCGTGACCTGCTCGATCGTCAGGTATCCGCGCTCCTGGCCGTCGGCGACGAGCTGGCGGAGCTCATCGAGCTCCCAGATCGGCGCTTCATCGGC
This sequence comes from uncultured Actinomycetes bacterium, assembly GCA_963787935.1. Classification (GTDB taxonomy): domain Bacteria; phylum Actinomycetota; class Thermoleophilia; order Solirubrobacterales; family Solirubrobacteraceae; genus F1-60-MAGs163. The sequence continues at coordinate 701,646 of CAWBEV010000005.1, forward strand.
CAGCAGGCCCTCGCTCTTGGTGGTGCTCAATGCCCCTCGGTCCTTCGCGAGACTCTCAGGACGACCCTCCCGGGCCGCCCCCTCCCATATCTCTCACATCTCGGACCTGCAGTTCCGCGACGCGCGTCGCGAGGGGCTGAGCCATGGTGTCCTCTCGTACGTAGACGGAGGGGCTTGCAGCCGAAGAGTGCGTGATTGATAGCACAAGCTCGGCGGCACGCCCGGATACCCTTCGCCCTTCCCCCTCCGAGGCAGGATCGCCTCCATGGAGCCCTCCGCGCTCACCGCAGTCCCCCGACGTCCAGAACCGCGCGCCCGCGGTCCACGTCTCGCTCTCGCGCGTCGGCGTCACCGGCGTCGAGAAGGTCATCCGCATCGGCGCGCCCGGCGCCGAGCAGCTCTACCACGCGAAGCTCGAGTGCTTCGTCGACCTCGGCCCGCAGCAGAAGGGCGCGCACATGTCGCGCTTCGAGGAGGTCGTCAACGAGGCGATCGGCGAGGTCATCGTCGGCGGCACGCGCCTTCCAGCGCCGAGGACCTCGCCGCAGCGGATCGCCGAGACCGTGCGCGAGCGCCAGGACGCGCTGCGCGCCGAGGTGACGATCGAGGCGCGCTACCCCGAGCACAAGCCGGCGCCCGTGTCGCGGCATCACGACGCAGGAGATGTACACGCTGCTCGGCTCCGCCGTCGCCTCCGAGCGCGGCACGCGGCGGCTCGTCGGCGTCGCGGCGCAGGGCATGACCGCGTGCCCGTGCGCGCAGGAGCTCGTCGCCGGCGCGCGCGCGCGAGCGCCTCGTGCGGCGAGGGCTTCTCGGACGACGAGATCGAGCGGATCCTCGAGGCCGTCCCCGTCGCCACGCACAACCAGCGCGGCCTCGGCACGCTGTACATCGGCTGCGTCGAGGGCGAGCGACCGCGAGCTCGAGGCGCGCGACGCTGCTGGACATCGTCGAGGGCTCGATGTCGAGCGAGATCTACGAGCTGATGAAGCGCCGCGACGAGGGCGCGGTCGTCGAGAAGGCCCACCGCCGCCCGCGCTTCGTCGAGGACTGCGTGCGCGAGGCGCGTGCGCGACGTCGTCGAGCGCTTCGGCGACCTGCGACGACGACACGTTCGTCATGGCGCGCCAGGAGAACCTCGAGACGATCCACCAGCACAACGTCGTCGCCGAGCGCTTCGGCCTGCTCGGCGAGCTGCGCCGCGAGATCGCGACCGGCGAGCACCTCCCGCACCACACGTCGATGCGCGAGTGGCTCGACGCGCGGCCGCTGAGCGGCGCTCAGGTCGCGGCCTGCGCGCAGCGCGACGAGGACGCCCGCGGTCGGGCGTCTCGATCGCGACCAGCGGCAGGACGGCTCGGCTGTCGTAGACGCGCCGCGCCGACGTCGCCGCTCGGCAGCGACGGCGTCGTCGGGGTTCGACAGCGCGAGGACGGCGTAGGCGCCGTCGCTCGGCCGCAGCAGCACCGCGTCGGTGCGCCCGTAGTCCCAGCGGCGCACGACGCGCAGCCCGCCGGCCTGCGACGTCCGCGCGCGCGGCGTTCAGCGCGTCGCTGCTGCGCGCCGACCGCGATGCTCGGCCTTGCCCGACGCACGCGCGGATGTCGTCGGGCACCGGGTCGCGGTTGCCGAAGACGACGTACGACGCCGACGCCGATCGACAGCGACCGCCGATCAGCGCGACGAGCGCGATCGAGCCACCTCATCGGGCGCGGCTCCCGCGGGCGCGCGCCGCGGCGCGCCGCGCCTCGGCCTCGCGCAGCAGGCGGCGCATCCCGAAGAAGTAGTCGATGCCGCTGATGACGGTGATCGCGACCATCACGTAGACGAGCACGTCGACCCAGGCGGGCGAGGGGTCGATGAGGATCAGCAGGAAGATCGTGAGCACCTGGACGGCGGTCTTGACCTTGCCCCACCAGTTCGCCGGGATCACGACGCCCTCGCCGCGTGCCGGCCATGCCGCGCGACCGTGACCGCGAACTCGCGCGCGATGATCACCATCGCGACCCACGCCTCCAGCCGCCCGAGCGAGACGAGCGACAGCAGCGCGGCGATGACGAGCAGCTTGTCGGCGACCGGGTCCATGAGCTTGCCGAACGTCGTGATCTGCTCGCGCGAGCGCGCGATGTAGCCGTCGATCGCGTCGGTGAACGAGGCGATCGCGAAGACGATCGCGGCGAGCACGTCGCTCGCCTCGCCGCCCGCGTCGCCGAGCAGCGCGACGACGAGCACCGGCACGAGCAGGATGCGCAGGACCGTCAGGAAGTTGGGGAGGTTGAGCGTGAACACGCCGGCGGCAGTATGGCGCCAGGCACCCGCCGAACCGCCGCCGCCCGGCGCTCAGGCGTCGATCGCGGCCTCGGCGGCAGGCCGCGCTCGCCCTCGGGCGTGCTGCGCGTGACGCCGATGCTCGCCGTGACGACGAGCGCGATCGCGACGATGCTCGCGCGCGCCGAGGCCCTGCGAGAGCACGAGGAAGCCGGCGAGCGCCGCGAGCGCCGGCTCGAGCGACATCAGGACGCCGAAGACGCGCGCCGGCATCCGCCGCAGCGCCTCGGTCTCCAGCGAGTACGGGATCACCGAGCTGAGCAGCGCGACGCACGACGCCGATCGCCAGCAGCATCGCGGCTCGAGCAGCGCGGCGCCCGCCTCGGCGATCCCCGGGATCGAGCGGCACGAGCGCCGCCGATCGACCATCGCGATCGCCAGCCCCTCGCCGCCGTCGAAGTACGCGCCCGGCCCGCTGCGCGAGCAGGATGTAGAGCGCCCCAGCAGATCGCCGCGGCGAGCGCGAACACGAGCGCCGATCGTGTCGAGGCTCTCGCTCTCCCGACCACGGCGCGCGCGAGCAGCACGATCCCGGTGACCGCGAGCGCGATCCAGACGAAGTCCACTCTGCCGGCGCGACAGCAGCGTCGCGACGCCGATCGGGCCGATGAACTCGATCGTGACCGCGACGCCGAGCGGGACGCGGTCGAGCGCCTCGTAGAAGCAGAGGTTCATCGCGCCGAGCATCACGCCGAAGATCGCCACGAGCCGCAGGTGCGCGGCCGGGCGCCCGCGCACGCGCGGGCGCCAGATCGCGAGCAGGATCACCGCGGCGAATCCCGAGGCGCAGCAGCCGAGGTCCCCGCCGGACCGAGCTCGTCGAAGAGCGTCGACGGCGAGCGCCGCACCGAACTGGATCGACGAAACGCCCGTCAGGACGAGCGCGACCGGCGGCACCGGGTCGAGCGCCGGAATGCCGCGGCCGCGCCGCTCGGTGGCGGCGCCGGTCTCGGCGTGCTGCGCGTCGCGAGCGGCCACGGGGCCCATACCAGCAGGAATGCCGGCCGCGCGCCCTGACGGGCCGGCCGGGGCTCGGGTGTAGCGTCCAGGGCATGCGACAGCGCACCCTGGGTGACGGCCTCACCGTCAGCACGATCGGCCTCGGCTGCATGGGCATGAGCGCCTTCTACGGCCGCACCGACGACGACGAGGCGCTCGCGACGATCGACCGCGCGATCGAGCTCGGCGTGCACGTTCCTCGACACCGCCGAGATGTACGGCCCGTTCACGAACGAGGAGCTCCTCGGCACGGCGCTCGCGGGCCGCCGCGACGCGGTGACGCTCGCGACGAAGTTCGGCATCCGCTGGGCGCCGACCGAGGACGACCCGATGAACCGCGTGATCGACGGCTCGCCGGAGAACGTGCGCCGCTCGATCGAGGGCTCGCTGCAGCGCCTGCGCACCGATCACGTCGACCTCTACTACCAGCACCGCATCGACCCGAACGTGCCGATCGAGGAGACGGTCGGCGCGCTCGCCGAGCTCGTCGCGGAGGGCAAGGTCCGCCACATCGGGCTGAGCGAGGCCTCGGCGGACACGATCCGCCGCGCCCACGCCGTCCACCCGATCGCGGCGGTGCAGAGCGAGTACTCGCTGTGGTCGCGCGACATCGAGGCCGAGGTCCTGCCGGCCCTGCGCGAGCTCGGGATCGGCCTCGTCGCGTACTCGCCGCTCGGGCGCGGGTTCCTCAGCGGCCGCTTCAGCTCACCCGACGAGCTCGACGAGCACGACTTCCGCCGCCACCAGCCGCGCTTCGCGGCCGAGCATCTCGACGCGAACCAGCGGCTCGCGGCGAAGGTCGGCGAGCTCGCCGCCGAGAAGGGCTGCACGAGCGGCCAGCTCGCGCTCGCCTGGGTGCTCGCCCAGGGCGACTTCATCGTCCCGATCCCCGGAACGAAGCGCCGCGCGTACCTCGAGGAGAACGTCGCCGCGGCCGACGTCGTGCTCAGCGCGGACGACCTCGCGCGGATCGCGGCCGAACTGCCGGCGGCCTCGGGCGAGCGCTACGACCGCACGGGCATGGCCACGCTCTATCGCTAGGGCCGGTTCGGGAAGGGCGCTTCGCTAGGGTCAGCGCATGCCGCTGATCCCCACCGTGATCGAGTCCACCTCGCGCGGCGAGCGCGAGTACGACATCTACTCGCGCCTGCTGAACGACCGGATCATCTTCCTCGGCTCGGCGGTGGACGACATGATCGCGAACCTCGTCGTCGCCCAGCTCCTGCACCTCGAGTCCCAGGATCCCGAGAAGGACATCTCGATCTACATCAACTCGCCCGGGGGATCGATCTACGCGGGCATGGCGATCTACGACACGATGCAGTTCATCAAGCCCGACGTGCAGACGATCTGCTGCGGGATCGCGATGTCGATGGGCTCGCTGCTGCTGACCGCGGGCGCCCCGGGAAAGCGCATGTCGCTGCCGAACAGCCGGATCCTGATCCACCAGCCGTCGGCCGGGTTCGAGGGCCAGTCCTCGGACATCGAGATCCACATGAACGAGATCCTCAAGACGCGCGCGAAGATCGACGAGCTCTACGCCCACCACACCGGGCAGGCGCTCGAGAAGGTCCACGACGACATGGAGCGCGACCGCTTCTTCACCCCCGATCAGGCCGTCGAGTACGGCCTGATCGACCGCGTCATCACCGCGCACTGACCGGGAACGAGAGGAGCGGCGGCCGAAGCCACCGCTCCCCCCTCCTTCCCAGAAGATCAGAGCCCGTAGAGGGCCGCGTACTTGCGCTCGAGATAGTTCAGCAGAGGCTCGGGGTCCAGCGCGCCGCCGGTCGCGCGGCGCAGGAGCTCGGGCGGGTCGTGGCGGCGCCCGTCGTTGTGGACGTGCTCACGCAGCCAGCCGAGCAGCGGCGCGCAGTCGCCGGCGGCGATCGCCTCGTCGAGCCCCCCCAGCGTCGCGTGCGCGGCCTCCCAGAGCTGCACCGAGACGATGTTGCCGAGCGCATACGTCGGGAAGTAGCCGATCAGCCCGCCGGCCCAGTGGATGTCCTGGAGGCAGCCACGGGCGTCGTCGGGCACGTCCACGCCGAGCAGCTCGCGCATGCGCGCGTTCCACGCGGCCGGCACGTCGGCGACCGCGAGCGTGCCCTCGAGCAGTGCGGTCTCGAGCTCGAAGCGCAGGATCACGTGGAGCGCATAGGTCGCTTCGTCGGCCTCCACGCGGATGAACGTCGGGCGCACGACGTTCACGCGCCGCAGGAAGTCGTCGGCCTCGACCGCGGCCAGCGCCGGGAACAGCTCGCGGGCCCGCGGGTACCAGTGGCCCCAGAACCCCGGCGAGCGCCCGACGAGGTTCTCCCACAGGCGGCTCTGGGACTCGTGGATCCCGAGCGAGACGCCGGTCCCGAGCGTCGTGCGATCGAGCTCCGGCGCCGTGCCCGCCTCGTAGAGACCGTGCCCGACCTCGTGCAGGACCGCGAACACGCCGCCGAGGTCCTCGGAGTTCCAGCGCGCGGTGACGCGCACGTCCCCGCGCGCGATGCCGCTGGCGAAGGGGTGCACCGTGTCGTCCAGGCGCCAGCCGTCGTCCTGGTAGCCGAACGAGCGCGCCATCTCGAGCGCGAGCGCGCGCTGGCCGGCCTCGGGGAACGGACCGGGGAGCGGCTCCGGGACCGGGCGCTCGGCGATCGCCGCGACGAGCGGCGCCAGGCGCGCCGACAGCGTCGCGAACACCGCGCGGACGGCCGCGGTCGTCGCGCCCGGCTCATAGAGCTCGAGCAGCGGGTCGTACGGGTGGCCGGCTTCCGGGAAGCACGCCGAGACCTCGCGCGCCAGCGCGACCTGGCGCTCGAGGTGCGGGCGGAACTGCTCGAAGTCGGCGTCCTCGCGGGCCTGGACCCAGGCGGGGATCGCGGCGGCGCTCGAGCGCACGAGGTCGCTTGCGAGCTCCGGCGGGATCCGCACGGCGCGGTCGTGGTCGCGGCGCACGACGCGCGCGATCGCCGCGTCGTCGCCCTCGGGCGCAGCGGCGGCCTGCGCGGCGACCGTGTCGAGCAGGGCGCCGAGCTCGGGGTCGGCGAGCCGGTCGTGCGCGAGGCGCTCGAGCGTCGCCATCATCTCGCCGCGGGCCGGCGCGCCCTCGGGGGGCATCATCGTCTCGCGGTCCCAGCCGAGCAGCGCCTCGGCGGCGCCGAGATCGGCGAGCACGCCGAGCCGGTCGCGCAGCGCCGCGGCCTCAGGCGACGATGCCATGCTCGATCACCCCCAGGCCCTCGATCTCGATCCGCACGACGTCGCCGTCCTGCAGGAACTGCGGCGGGTCGAGCGCCATCCCGACGCCGCTCGGCGTGCCCGTCAGGATCAGGTCGCCGGGCTCGAGCGTGATCGTCTCGGCGAGGAACGCGACGAGCTCGGGGATCGTGAAGACGAGGTCCGAGGTCTCGGCGTCCTGGCGCAGCTCGCCGTTGACCCAGGTGCGCAGCGCGAGCGCCTCGGGGTCGGCGATCTCGTCGGCGGTCGTGACCCACGGGCCGAACGGGCAGAACCCGTCCGAGCCCTTCGCGCGCGTCCACTGCGACTCGCGGCGCTGCAGGTCGCGCGCGCTCACGTCGTCGGCGACGGCGTAGCCGGCGACGACGTTCTGCGCCCCCATGACGACCGCGAGCTCGCCCTCGTAGTCCAGGCGCCGCACGACCGGCGGGATCCGGACGGGGCCGCCGGGCGGCGCGACCGACGTCGGGAGCTTCATGAAGACCATCGGCTGCTCGGGCGGCGTCGCGCCGGTCTCGGCCGCGTGCGCGCGGTAGTTCAGCCCGATCCCGAAGATCGCGCGCGGGACGTGCGGCGCCAGCAGCGTCACGTCGTCGAGCGCGAATACGGGGCCGGCCGGCGGGGTGCCGTCTCCGGAGGCCAGGCGCGCGAGCACGGTCGAGCCGTCGTCGAACGCGATGACGTGCTCGCCGTCGACGGCGCCGGCGAGCGGATCGCCGCCTTCGGGGGGCAGGAATGTTGCGAGTCTCACGACTGCGCAGCGTATGCGAGCAGCGCGCTGCGCACGGCCGCGTCGCGCTCGCGCGCGAGCGGATCGGTCCAGCGCCAGGCGACGCCCGCGTCCACGACGAACGTCGTGCGCCCGTGCCCGCGGACCTCCTCGACGTCGATCGCGACGCCCGCGACGCCGTCGAGCCCGGGCAGCGGATCGGCCACGACGGCCGCCGTCCCGTGCGCGGTGAACGCGACGTCGTCGCCCGCGAGCACGGCGAGCGCGACGCGCGGCTGCTCGCGCAGGCGCGCGAGCGACCCGCGGCTCGCCGCGAGCGCCAGCAGGATGCGCCGGTCGCCGTCCCGCAGCGCCGTCGAGACCGGGATCGCATGCGGCGCGTCGTCGGCGCTGGTGGCCAGGACGCAGACCGTCCCGTGCGGCCAGTCGGGGAGCATCGGCGGACCCTATGCGACGATGAAGGCCCGATGGGTCTCCTCGCAACGTTCACGCTCCTCCTGGCCGCCGCGGGCGGCGGGTCGTCCGGCTTCGGCGGCGGCGGCGGGGGCGGCGGCTTCAGCGGCGGTGGCGGGGGCGGAGGCGGAGGCTTCTACGCCGGCGGCGGCGGAGGCGGCTCGGTCGTCGGGTTCCTGGTCGTGTTCGGCATCGTCGCCGCGTTCATCATGTTCTCCGTCATCAGCACGGCGATGGCGGGCGCCCGGATGCGCCGCGCGCGCGCCGAGCGCGACAAGCGCGTGCGCACGGCGGCGGCCGAGGCCGCCGAGGACGACGCCGCGTTCGCCGCCGATCAGGTGACCACCGACGCGACCGCGCTGTTCGACGCGATCCAGGTCGCATGGGACGCGCGCGACGAGGCGACGCTCGCCGCGCTCGTCGGCGCCGATCTGCTCGTCGAATGGCGCCGGCGCCTGGCGGACTTCGCGCGCCGCGGCTGGCACAACCGCGTGCGCGTCATCAGCGGGCCGGCGATCCACTACGTCGGGCTCGTGAACCGCCCCGACGACGCCGACGACCGCGTCGTCGTGCACGTCGACGCAAGCCTCGAGGACTACGTCGAGGGCCCCGGCGGCGCGCGCATCATGCACACGGGCGACAGCGACACGCTCACGCACCTCAGCGAGTACTGGACGCTCGCCAAGCGCGAGGGCCGCTGGACCCTGATGTCGATCGAGCAGGATCGCGAGGGCGCCCATCACCTCACCGAGGAGATCATCGCCTCGCCCTGGGACGACCGGCGCCTCGAGGACGCCGCGCTCGTCGAGGGCGCGGTCGCCGACGCGGCGCTGCCCGGCGTGCGGACCGCGGAACTCGTGGACGTCGACCTCGAGGCCGACGCCCGCACCCAGGCGCTCGACCTCGCGCTCGTGGACGGGCGCTTCGCTCCGGACGTGCTCGCCGCGGCGGCGCGCCGCGCCGCCGCGGCGTGGGCCGATGCCGTGGACGGCGACGACGCCCCGCTCGCGGCGGTCGCGACCCCCGAGGCGCTCGACGCGCTGCTCTACGGCGGCGACGCCTCGCATCGCACGCGCCTGGTCGTTCGCGGCCCGAACGTCGAAGGCGTCACGATCGAGCGGCTCGACGCCGAGCCCGAGCCGGCGCGCATGACGCTGGCCGTGCACGTGCGCGGGCGCCGCTACGTCGAGGATCGCGACACCGCGGCGGTCCTCTCGGGCGCCCAGGACCGCGAGACGCGCTTCACCGAGCGCTGGACGCTGGCGCTCGACGGCACCGACGCGACGCCGTGGCGCCTGGTCGGCGTCGCCGGCGTGACCGCCTGACACGTTCCACCGGCGTCCGCAGTGGACTCCGCCCGCGCCGCAGTGGACAATGGGCGCGGCGGACGTGTGCCACGGTGAACGGAGGGAGCCGCGCCGGACTGCACTAGCCTGCCGGAGCCTTTGGACATCCCGTCCGGGCTGGGAGCGATTTGTCGAGGATGAGCGAGGAGACGCACGCGGACGGCGCCGCCGCGACCACACCGGTCGCAGGCGTGCCCGACATCAACCTGGTCGGCCTGGTGAAGCGCTTCGGCGACTTCGCGGCCGTCGACGACGTCGACCTCGAGATCGCGCACGGTGAGTTCTTCACGATGCTCGGCCCGTCGGGCTCCGGCAAGACGACGACGCTGCGCCTGATCGCGGGCTTCGAGGTCCCGGACGCGGGCCGCGTGGAGCTCGCCGGCGAGGACGTCGCGCGGCGCCCGCCGTTCGAGCGCGACGTGAACACGGTCTTCCAGGACTACGCGCTGTTCCCGCACATGACGGTGCTCGACAACGTCGCCTACGGCCTGAAGATCCGCAAGGTCCGCAAGGCCGAGCGCCGCACGCGCGCGCAGGCGGCGCTCGAGATGGTGCGGCTGCCGGACGTCGGGCGCCGCAAGCCGGCCCAGCTCTCCGGCGGCCAGCGCCAGCGGATCGCGCTGGCGCGCGCGATCGTGAACCGCCCGCGCGTCCTGCTGCTCGACGAGCCGCTCGGCGCGCTCGACCTCAAGCTCCGCGAGGAGATGCAGGTCGAGCTCAAGCAGATCCAGCAGGAGGTCGGCATCACGTTCGTCTACGTGACGCACGATCAGGACGAGGCGCTCGCGATGAGCGATCGCCTGGCGGTCTTCAACCGCGGGCGGATCGAGCAGGTCGGCACGCCCGCAGAGGTCTACGAGCAGCCGGCCAACGAGTTCGTCGCCGGCTTCGTCGGCGTCTCCAACGTGCTCGTCCGCGACGGCCGGCGCTTCACGATCCGCCCCGAGAAGGTGCGGATCCTGCGCGACGGCGAGGACCCGGATGGGCTCACCGTGGAGACCGGCACGGTCCGCGATGCGAGCTACGTCGGCCAGTCCACGCGCTACGACGTCGTCCTGGAGGCCGGCGGCGAGATCGTCGTCGTGCGCCAGAACCTCGAGACGTCCCACGACGAGGCCCGCGATCTGCGCGGGCGACAGGTGCGGGTCGGCTGGCGCGAGGCGCAGACCTTCGATCTCACCCCTGGAACCACGCTCCCTGAGGAGGAAGCATGAAGCGCATCATCACGTTCGCCGCCCTGGCGTGCGTCGCGTTGTTCGGCGTCGCCGCGTGCGGCGGCGACGACAACAGCGGCAGCTCGGGCAACGGCGAGTTCAAGGTGCCCGACGTCCCGGTCGTCACCTCGATCGGCAAGACCGAGGGCGAGCTGAACATCGTCAACTGGGTCGGGTACGCCGAGGACGGCTCGACCGACAAGAACGTGGACTGGGTGACGCCGTTCGAGAAGCAGACCGGCTGCCAGGTCAACTCGAAGGTCGCGGCCACCTCGGACGAGATGGTCACGCTCATGCGGACCGGCAACTACGACGGCGTCTCGGCCTCGGGCAACGCGTCCGTGCGGCTCATCGCCGGCGGCGACGTCAGCCCGATCGACACGAAGATCCTGACGAACTGGAACGACATCGACCCGCTCGTCAAGAACCAGTCCTACAACTCGGTCAACGGTCAGATGTACGGCGCCCCGCACGGCTACGGCGCGAACCTGCTCGCCTACAACACCGACAGGATCACGCCCGCGCCCGACAGCTGGAGCGTCATCTACGACCCGGCGAACAAGGGCAAGGTCACGATCTACGACGACCCGATCACGATCGCCGACGCCGCCGTGTACCTGAAGGCCACGCAGCCGGACCTGAAGATCACGAACCCCTACGAACTCGATCAGACGCAGTTCGACGCGGCCGTCAAGCTCCTGAAGGACCAGCGCCCGCTGATCGGCCAGTTCTGGGGCGACGTCACGAAGCAGCAGCAGGGCTTCGCGCAGGGCGACCTCGACGTCGGGTCGATCTGGCAGTACACCGCGAACCTGCTCACCGCCGACAAGCAGCCGATCAAGACGACGCTGCCGAAGGAGGGCGCCACGGGCTGGTCGGACACGTGGATGCTCTCGACGAAGGCCAAGCACCCGAACTGCATGCTCGAGTGGATGAACTACATCCAGACGCCGAAGGTGCAGGCGCAGGTCGCCGAGTGGTTCGGCGAGGCGCCCGCGAACGTCAAGGCGTGCGAGTTCACGACGGACAAGAACCACTGCAAGACCTACAACGCGGGCGACCAGGAGTTCTTCAAGAAGGTCGCGTTCTGGGCGACGCCGACGCGCAACTGCCGCGACAGCCGCGGCGACAAGTGCGTGGACTACTCGCAATGGGTCCAGGCCTGGACGGACATCAAGGGCTAGCCGCGCGGCTGCGCGCAGCACCGAGCACCGGTGTCCGTCACCCCAGCACCGGCGCCTGAAGGAGCCCCGGCGAGCCGCCACCGGCTCGCCGGGCTCTTCTGGCGCATCAAGAGCCTCCGGGTGGGGTCGCTGCTCGCGGCCCCGCTCGGCTGGCTCGGGGTGGTCTACCTCGGGTCGCTCGTCGTCCTGCTGATCACGTCGTTCTGGTCGCTCAACGAGTTCTCCGGCCTGATCGTCAAGGGCTTCTCGCTCGACAACTACAAGACGATCATCGAGGAGCCGGTCTACCGGCGGATCGTGCTGCGCACGGTCTCGCTCGCCGCGCTCGTGACGCTCACGGACATCCTGCTGGCGTTCCCGATCGCGTTCTTCATGGCGCGTGTCGTCGGCGGGCGGTCGAAGGGCCTGCTCGTCGTCGCGGTGCTCATGCCGCTGTGGGCGAGCTACCTCGTGAAGGTCTACTCGTGGCGCACGATGCTCTCGACCGACGGCGTCCTGAACTGGTTCCTCGACCCGGTCGGCCTGACCGTGCCGACCTCGGGCTACATCCGCGTGTGGGTCGTCATGGCCTATCTCTGGCTCCCGTACATGATCCTGCCGCTCTACGCGGGCCTCGAGCGGATCCCGAACTCGCTCCTGGACGCCTCCGGCGACCTCGGCGCGCGGCCGTGGCGCACGTTCCGCCAGGTCGTCCTGCCGCTCGCGCTCCCGGCGATCGTCGCCGGCTCGATCTTCACCTTCTCGTTGACGCTCGGCGACTACATCACGCCGCAGCTCGTCTCGAACACGCAGTTCATCGGCAACGTCGTCTACGCGAACGTCGGCATCGCGAACAACCTGCCGCTCGCCTCGGCGTTCGCGACGGTGCCGATCGTCGTGATGGTCCTCTACCTCCTGGTGGCGCGCCGGCTGGGCGCGTTCGAGGCGCTCTGATGCCCGTCTCCGGCCCAACGAAGTGGGTCCTGCGGATCGGGTCGGCGATCACGCTCGCCTTCCTGTACTTCCCGCTCGTCGTCATCGCGATCTACGCGTTCAACACGACGCGCGTGCAGACGTGGCCGCCGAGCGGCCTGACGACGAGGTGGTTCCGGGACGCCTTCGACAACCAGGGCGTGCGCGACGCGCTGCTGACGAGCGTCGAGGTCGGCCTCAGCGCGACGGCGCTCGCGCTCGTGCTCGGGACGCTCGCCTCGTACACGATCGCGCGCTTCGACTTCTTCGGGAAGGAGTCGATCTCGTTCCTCGTCATCCTCCCGATCGCGCTGCCCGGCATCGTGACCGGCATGGCGCTGAACGCGACGTTCACCCAGATCCTGAAGGTGGACCTCGCGATCTGGACGATCGTGGTCGCGCACACGACGTTCTGCATCGTCGTCGTCTTCAACAACGTCATCGCGCGGCTGCGGCGCACGCCGGCCTCGCTGGAGGAGGCGGGCGCCGATCTCGGCGCGCTCCCCTCGCGCGGCTTCCGCGACATCACGTTCCCGCAGATGCGCTCGGCGCTCATCGCCGGCGCGCTGCTGGCGTTCGCGCTGAGCTTCGACGAGGTGATCGTCACGACGTTCACCGCCGGCAGCACCGAGACGCTCCCGATCTGGATCCTCTCGAATCTCGCGCGGCCGAACCAGCTGCCGGTCGTCAACGTCGTCGCCGTCGTCACCGTGATCCTCTCGGTGATCCCGGTGTACATCGCCCAGCGGCTCTCCAGCGACCCGGTGACCGCGGCGGGCACCGTCCGCGACGTACCCGCCGAGCCGGGGATCTGACGGCCCCGGTGGCCTAACGCGGTCCGGCGCTCGCGCCCGGACTGAGCAGCTCGAGCAGGTCGCCGACGTCGTGGTGGCGCACGAGCGGGTGACGCATCCGCTGCTGCGTGTGGACCTCGTAGCGGTTGCGCCGGCCATCGCGCTCGCGCGTGACGTATCCGGCGTCCACGAGCTCGGCGACGATCCGCTGCGCCGCCCGCTCGGTGATGCCCACTTCGCCCGCGACCTCGCGCAGGAGGATGCCCGGGTCGCGCGAGATGCACAGGAGCACGTGCGCGTGGTTCGTCAGGAAGGTCCAGCCGCTGGTCGCCATGCTCGCGTCCACTGTATCCGGGCGATCCCCGCGGAACGGTGATCAGCCGTGTGCCGGGGTCACCCGCACCCGGACGCTGCCGCCGTCCTCGACGACCGCCCGCGCGCGCCCCCGGACGTCAGCACCGGCGATCCGCAGCACGACGTCCGCGCCGTCGCCCTCGAAGTTCCGCCACCACGACTTGTGCTCGGGCCATCCGACGGTGATGACGACGTCCGCGCCGTCGCGCACGTACTGGACGGGAAGCGTGAACGTCCGCCCCGAGCGCCTGCCGTCGTAGGTGATCAGCAGCACCCGGCCGCTCAGCAGCCGATGGGCCGGCGAGCGCAGGAGCGCGCGGACGACTGGGTTCTGGGCGCGGAGCGCGAGCTTCTGCGCGGGCCCCGGCGGGACGTAGGCGGTCGGCACCACGCGGACGCTAGCGGCGACGGGCGGTAGATTCGCGGCCGTGGCAAGCCCAGCCGACGAGCGCGCGTGAGCACACCGCTCGGGATCCTCCTCATCCTGCTGCTCGTCCTCGGCAACGCGTTCTTCGTGATCGCGGAGTACGCGCTGGTCACCGCGAGCCGCGGGCGCCTGCACGAGCGCGCCGACGAGGGCTCGGCGCGGTGCGGCGACCGCGCTGTTGCTGATGGACGACCCGGTGCGCTTCATCGGGACCGTGCAGGTCGGGATCACCGGCCTCGGGATCCTGCTCGGCGCCGTCGGCGAGCCGGTCGTGCGCGAAGCCGTGGCTCCCCCGCTGTCGGTGGCCGTCGCGTTCGTGCTCGCGTTCCTGCTCGTCACGTACCTCAGCGTCGTGCTCGGCGAGCTCGTGCCGAAGGCGATCGCGCTGCAGCGCGCCGATGCGGTCGCCGCGTTCGTCGCCCGCCCGATCGACCTGATGGAGCGCGCCTTCGCCCCCGTCGTCTGGATCCTCCAGGCCTCGGCGACGCTCGTGCTGCGCCCGCTCGGGATCCCGGCGGCGCCGGCCGGGGCGGTGCACACGGTCGAGGAGCTGCGCGGGATGCTCGCCGAGGCCGAGGACTCGGGCGTCATCGAGGAGGCCGAGGAGGAGATGCTCTACCGGGTCTTCGACTTCGCCGACCAGGAGGTCGCCGAGGTCATGGTCCCGTGGTCGGAGGTCACCGCGATCCCGGTCGAGCTCCCCGCGGCCCAGGCGCTGCAGCGGGTCGTGGACGCCCCGCACACGCGCTATCCGGTCTTCCGCGAGTCGCTCGACCACATCGAGGGCCTCCTCCATGTGCGCGACCTGTTCATCGCCGTCCACGAGGAGGGTGCCGACGCGATCCGCATCGAGGATCTGCTGCGCCCGGTCGAGGTCGTGCCGGAGACGAAGGACCTCGGCGCGCTGCTGCAGGAGATGCGCCGCGGCGGGCAGCACATGGCGATCGTCATCAACGAGTACGGCTCGACGATCGGGCTCGTCACGCTCGAGGACCTCGTCGAGGAGATCATCGGGGAGATCGAGGACGAGTTCGACCTGCCCGACGAGTCGGTCGTCCACCTCGACGACGGGCGCGTGCGCGTGTTCGGCACGTTCACCGTCGACGACTTCAACGAGCAGTTCGGCACGTCGCTGCCGGTCGAGCACTACCGCACGCTCGGCGGCCTCGTCTTCGGGGAGCTCGGGCGCCAGCCGAAGGTCGGCGACGTCGTGCGCTTCGCCGGGGTCGAGCTGACGGTGGACGCCGTCGAGGGGCCGCGGGCGGAGCGCCTCGTCGTCGCGCTGCCCGACGATCGCTGAAGCCGCTTTCCGGCGACCCGGCGGACGTGCCACGCTGTGCCCGATCCGGCAGGGGATCGGATCCGGGGGGCGAACGGAGGCACGCATGGGACGCATGAGGCGCGGCTGGGAACTGACGAAGCAGAGCTGGGGGGTCGTGCGCGCCGATCGCTCGCTGCTCGCCTTCCCGGTGATCGCCGGGATCTGTGCGCTGCTCGCAGGCGCCCTCCTGTTCGGCGCCGGCGCCGCGATCGCCGCGGCGGCCGACAGCTTCTGGGCCGGTCTGCCCGTGTTCATCATCGGCCTCTACGTCGTGATCGTCATCGGCCAGTACTGCATGGTCGCGCTCGCCGCCTGCGCGACGCGTGCGCTCGACGGCCGGGACACGACCGTCGGCGAGGGATTCGCCGCGGCGCGCTCGCGGCTCGGCGTGATCCTCGCCTGGGCCGCCGTGCAGCTCGTCGTCGGCGCACTGATCAGCGCCCTGCAGGCGCTGCTGCGCGAGGGCGCGGGACAGTTCGTCAGCGCGATCGTCGGCGGCCTTGCGAACTTCGCCTGGACCGTCGCGACGTTCTTCGTGATCCCGGTCATCGCGCTCGAGGGACTCGGCCCCAAGGAGGCGCTGAAGCGCTCGGTCTCCGTGATCCGCGACCGCTGGGGGGAGGGCGTCGTCGGCAGTGCGGCGGTCGGCGGCATCGTCTTCCTCGTCGGCGTCCTGCCCGCGATCGTGCTGATCGGCCTCGGCATCGCGGCCGTCGGATCCTCGGTCCCGCTCGGCGTCGCGCTGATCGCGATCGGCGCGATCCTGCTGCTCGTCGCCTCGCTGTTCCAGGCGACGGTGATGGCGGTCTTCCGCGTCGCGCTGTTCCGTTTCGCGACCACCGAGGAGATCAGCGGGCCGTTCTCGCGCGAGCAGCTCGAGACCGCGTTCCGGCCGCGCGGCCGCAAGGAACGCGCGCTGGGCGTCTAGTGGCGTGAATCGTTCGTTCGCACGCCGTCCGCGTCCGGGGCGGCTGGGAGCCTTCGACCGGTCGTGAAGACCATGGACGACATCGCGCGGGGCTTCGAATGGATCGGCGTCGGGATCATCGTCGTGAGCTTCGTCGTCTCGATGCTGCTCGCGACGCGCGGCATGCTCGCCCGTCGCACGCCGTTCTCGATCTATGAGGATCTCCGCAGCACATTCGGCCGCGGGCTCCTGCTCGGGCTCGAGGTGTTCGTCGCCGCGGACCTCATCCGGACGGTCGCCGTCGACCTGACGCTCGAGAACGTGGGCACGCTCGGGCTGCTCGTCCTCGTGCGCACCGTGCTGAGCTTCTCGCTCGACGTGGAGATCGACGGCGTGCTGCCCTGGCGCCGCGGCGCACGACCGCAGGCGTGAGCGGGGCCCACCGTGGCGCGCTGCTCGACTGGCTCGCGTGCGCGGCGGGCGGCTCCGGCGAGCCGGCCGCGCGCGCGGCGCGGCGCGCGGGCTCCGGCGAGGGGGTGGCGGCCGCTGCGGCGAGCCTCGGCGCCGCCGGCCACGTCCTGGACTTCGACGACACCTACCTCCCGGGAGTCGCGCACCTGAGCGCCGCGGCCGCGCCGGCGGCGCTCGCGGTCGGGGTCGCGCGCGCTGCGACGGTCGGCGAGGTCCTCGCGGCATACGCCGCCGGGTTCGAGTGGACCGGCGCGCTGGCACGCGCGAGCCACCCGGCGCTCTACGAGCGCGGATGGCATCCGACCGCGGTGTGCGGCACCGTCGGAGCCGCAGCGGCCGCCGCGGCTCTGCTCGGGCTCGAGGGCGAGGAACTCGACGCGGCGCTCGGCCTCGCGGGGCTGCGCGCCGCGGGCGCGCGCGGAGGCTTCGGCTCCGACGGCAAGGCGCTCGGCGTCGGCCTGGCCGCCGCCGAGGGCGTCGCCTGTGCGCGGCTGGCCGCGGCGGGCGCACACGTCCCGGCGGGCGCGCTCGAGGGCCCCCACGGCTTCGGCGCGGTCACCGGTGGGACCTGGGCCGTTCCGGATCCGGCGGCGCCCGCGATCGCCGAGAACTGGATCAAGCTCTGGCCCTGCTGCCTGATGGCGCACGCGCCGATCGCGGCGGCGCTCACGCTGGGAGGGCCCGGCGCATTGCCCGCGGGCGCCCTCGTGGTGCGCGTGCACCCCCGCGCGCGGCAGGCCGCCGCCTACGACGACGTGCACACGGGGCTCGAGGCGAAGTTCTCGATCGCCTACCTCGTCGCGTTCACGCTGCTCCACGGCGGGCCGGGGGTTTCGGACTTCGAAGCCGTGCGCGCCGACGCCCGCGCGCTGGCCGCCGAGCGACTGCGGGTCGTCACCGACCCCACGCTCGCTGAGAGCGAGGCGCGTCTCGAGGACGAGCACGGCACGGTGCTCGCGCGGGTCCTCGCCGCACCCGGCTCCCCGCGACGGCCGCTGGACCCGGCGCAGCTCGCAGGGAAGATCGCGAACCTCGCAGGCGACCGCCTCGACGGCGCACTCGACGACCCGTCGGTCCCGGCGACGAGCCTCGTCGCGGCGATCACGGGCGCCTGAGCCACCGTGCCTGCGTCTTCGTCGGCCGGCCGACGAGACGCAGCCGAACCCCACGGCCGGCGCTCAGGCCGGGGCCGCCGCGGCCGCGGCCGCGAGCAGCTCGCGCACGACGCCGGCGACCCGAGCCGGGTCCTCGATCGCCGGGTAGTGCCCGATGTCCGCCCAGGTCGTCACCGGCGCCTGCGGGCGCAGCTGACGCAGGCCCGCGAGCACCGCGGGCACCGCGACCGGGTCCTGGAGGCCCCACGCGAGCTGCAGCGGCCCCGGCCAGTCGCGCACCGCGCCGTGCCAGCGCCCCGCAAGTCGCTGCCGCTCACCGAGATAGTGGACGAGCTTGTGCATGATCCGCTGTCCATCGTCGTGGGCGATCAGCGCCCACTGGTCGGCGGCCTCCTCGGCGCGCAGCGGGTGCTCTTCGGAGAACAGCCGGGCGAACTGCGGGCGGAAGCTGCGCTCGGTCGAGAGGCGCGCCGCCAGCGGGCCCGCCGGCCCGCGCAGGAGGCGCTGTCCCGCGGTGAGGTTCGCACGCTCGAGGATGACGCTGCCGTTGAAGAGCAGCGCGCCGCGCACGTCCATGCGCAGTTCGCCGCGCAGGTCGCGCGCGAGCAGCTCGGTCGCCACCGACGTGCCCATGTCGTGCGCGACGAGCACGACGGGCGGGGCCCCGGCGGCCACCACGAGCTCCTCGGCGAGGTCCGCCTGCCCGGCGAGCGCGTAGACGTGATCGCGCGGCTTCTCCGAGAGCCCGAAGCCGAGGCAGTCGAACGCGATCGCCGCCGGTTCCGCGAGCGCGTCGAGCAGGGCGCGCCAGTCGAACGAGCTCGACGGGAAGCCGTGCAGCAGCAGCAGCGCCGGCTCCGTCCCGGGACGGGTGAAGGTGTGGATCCGGCGTCCGCCCAGTCGCCGCTCGGTCCCCGCCGCACGCCAGGCCTCGACCCGCTCGGACAGCGGCGCGCTCACGCGGCCGGCGCGGGCTCGTCGTGGAGCATCTGCGCTCCAGCGGGCGAGAGGTAGAGCGTGTGCGTCTCGAGGCCGCCCGTGATCCGGATCGAATGCCGCATCTGCGGCGGGATGACCAGGGAGTCGCCGGCGCCGAGCGCGACCCGCTCCCCGGCGAGGTCGACCTCCACCGAACCGGCGAGCACGAGGACGATCGTGTCCGCGGGGGCGACCGTCGGCGGGAGGAAGTAGTCGGGGCCGCCGAAGGTCTCCAGGATGCTGCCGGCGTCCGGCCGGGCGAGCAGGCGCACGATGCTCCCCTCGGGCGACCCCGGCTCCGAGGCGAGCACGGGAATGTCAGCGGCGCGCACGAGGATCGGCGCGCTCGCCCCCGTGGGCGCCGAGGCCGTCCCGAACAGGTCCGAGCCGTCGAGGCCGAGCTCCTGGACGATGCGGCTCAGGGTGCCGACGCTCGGGCTCGCCAGGCCGCGCTCGACCTTGCTGACGTGCGCGGGCGAGAGCCCGCACTGGCGGGCGAACGCCCGCAGCGAGATCCCGAGCTGCTCGCGCCGGCTGCGGATCACCGCGCCCAGCTCGGCCGCCGAGTGCTCGCTGATCTCGCGGCCGAGGGCGTTCCCGCTGATGTCGGTGGTCATGGGCGTTGCTCTGGCCGCTCAGGAAACACGTGAACCAGTGAAGCAGACCGCGGGCCGCCCGGGTGCAGAATTGCGGACGGCGAACGGGCACCCGCTACCCTGAACCGTGCGTCTGGGCAGCCTGCCCGGCGCGAGGCAGCTTGCTTGGGTCCCGCCTTGAAGCGGTTCGGGTCAGCCGTAGCCTCCCGAACCACGCGGCTCCGGCCGCCACAAGGAGTCCCAATGTCCACGCAGTCCTTCGCCGATCTCGGCGTGTCCAGCGCCGTGTGCGGCGCACTGAGCGAACGCGGGTTCACCGCGCCGTTCGCCATCCAGACCAAGGTCATCGGCGACGTGCTCGCCGGCCGCGACGTGCTCGCCAAGTCGCCCACGGGGTCGGGCAAGACGCTCGCGTTCATGGTCCCGATCATCGATCGCATCGAGGCGACCGACCGCCGCCCGGCGGCGCTGATCCTCGCCCCGACGCGTGAGCTCGCGACGCAGATCGTCGAGGCGACCTACCCGATCGCCCACGCCCGGGCGCTGAAGGTCACGGCCGTCTACGGCGGCGTCGGCCTCGAGAAGCAGGCCCGCGAGGCCGCCAAGTCCCACATCGTCGTCGCGACGCCGGGCCGGCTCGAGGACCTCCTCCGGCGCCGTGCGTTCACGCTCGAGAACGTCAAGATCCTCGTGCTCGACGAGGCCGACCGCATGCTCGACATGGGCTTCCGCCCGCCGGTCGACCGGATCGTCGCCCAGTGCCCGCGCGGTCGCCAGACGCTGTTCTTCTCGGCGACGCTCGACGGCGAGGCCGGGCGCGATCGCCCAGGAGTACACCCACGACGCCGTCGTCCACGAGCACCTCCGCCGCGCCGCAGAAGGTCGCCGACATCGAGCACCGCTTCGTCGCCGTCGAGCGCGACGCGCGCATCCGCGCGCTGATCAGCGAGCTGCGGGCCGAGCGCGACCTCGCGCTCGTCTTCGTGCGCACCAAGCGCGGCGCCGACCGGCTCGTCAAGCGGCTCGGCAGCGAGGGCCACGAGCGCCGTCGCGATGCACGGCGACAAGAGCCAGCGCCAGCGCGAGAAGGCGCTCGCGCAGCTTCGAGGCCGGCCGCGTCGACACGCTCGTCGCGACCGACGTCGCCGCCCGCGGGATCCACGTCGACGGCATCTCGCACGTCATCAACTTCGACCCGCCGGAGGATCGCGAGGGCTACGTGCATCGCATCGGCCGCACCGGCCGCGCGGGCAGCACCGGCGTCGGCATCACGTTCGTCGGCAGCGAGCAGGCCCCGGACGTCTCGAAGATCGCGGCCGAGCTGGAGCTCGACCGCGAGTTCGCGGCCTCCGGGCACACGCTCGCGCCGGCCCGCTCCCAGGGCGGCGGCTCCGGTGGCGGCGGCCGCCGCGGCGGCTCGCGCAGCAAGCCGCGTTCGGGCTCCGTCCGCGGCGCGTCCGGCGCCGCCTCGCGCACCGTGCACTCGGCCCGGCCCAGCGGCCGGCGCTCGAACCGCGGGCGCTAGCCGATCGCTCGGCTCAGCGGGCGGCGCCCCGCGCCGCGCTGAAGCATCGACACCACGTTCGCCTCGAAGGCCTCGGGGGCGAGGAACACCTCGCCCCCGGCCTCGACTGCGCGGGCGGGCCACGTCGCGGCCGGGCCCCCGGGCCGGGACGCGCGGCATGGAGGCGCTGCGGCTCGCGAAGGATGCGCTCACGCGTGAGCGCCTCGTGCCGCGTGCTCTCCGCGCGCGGTGCGATGACCATCATGGCCGTTTCGTGGTAGATCACGCCGGATGCCCACCGCGATCGTCGTCGGCGCCGGGATCTTCGGCGCGAGCATCGCCCACCGCCTGGCCGCGGACGGCTGGGAGGTGACGCTCGTCGAGCGCGACCTGCCGGCGGGCCCGCGCTCGACCTCGGGCAGCCACAGCCGGATCATCCGCAGCGGACACGGCGGGGACGTCTGGCACACGCAGCTGGCGCGGGCCGCACGCGCGGGCTGGCGCGCGGTCGAGCGCGAGAGCGGCGCGACGCTGCTGGTCGAATGCGGTGCGCTGTGGCTCGCGCGGCGCGAGGGCGGCTGGGAGGCCGCGACCGAGGCGACCCTGCGCGCCCAGGGCGTACCGGTCGAGCGCCTGGCGCCCGAGGTCGCCGGGCGCCTCTTCCCGAGCTTCGATCCCACGGGGCTCGCGTTCGCGGTCCTCGAACCCGAGGCCGGGATGCTCCGCGCACGGCTCGCGGTGGAGACGCTCGTCGCGCTCGCCATGGCTCATGGCACTCGGCTCGTGCGCGGATCCGCTCACCCCGCCGGCGCCGCGGTCGCCCTCGACGGGCGCGTGCTCGAAGCCGACCGCGTCGTGTGGGCGTGCGGCCCGTGGCTCGCCGGCCTCTTCCCGGAGCTCGTGCCGCTGAGCATCGAGCGCGTCGAGTACGCGACGTTCGCCTGCGATGCGTCGTGGAGCGCCGGGCGCGGCGTGCCGGTGTTCGTCGACTTCGACGTACCGCTCTACGGCCTGCCGGAGCTCGACGGCGAGGGCTTCAAGGTCGCGCCCGAGGCTCCGCCCGAGCCGTACGACCCCGACACGATCGAGCGGCCGCTGAGTGACGGCGCCGAGCGGCGCGCCCGGGCCTACCTCGAGGACCGGTTCCCCGCGCTCGCCGCGGCGCAGCGGATCGGCGGGCGCGTGTGCCAGTACGAGATGACCGCCGACACCGAGTTCGTCGTCGCCCCGCACCCCGAGCACCCGTCCGTCTGGATCGCCGGCGGCGGCTCGGGCCACGGCTTCAAGCACGGGCCGGCGCTCGCGGCGCTCGTCCGCGACCTGCTCGACGGCGCGCAGGCGCCGCTCGCACGCCACGCGCTCGGACCCCGCGAGGCGCGCCCGGGCCTCATGTTCGGGCCGGGCACCGGCCCGCCCGCCTGACGGCGGGCTCAGGCGTCGGCGACGACGCGCAGCTCCGTCCCGCCGACGAGCACGACGTCGCCGGGATGCAGCTGGCGCCCGCGGCGATTCTCGGGTTCGCCGTTGACGAACACCCCGCCGCCGCCGAGCACCGTCTTGACGTCGCCGCCGCCGTCGGCGAGGTCGGCGAGCTTCAGCAGCTGGCCCAGGCGGATCATCTCGCCGCGGATCGGGATGTCGAGCACGCCCGCGAGCCTAGCTACCCTGGCGATGCCCCATGGACGTCGCCGACCCGCCCGCCTCCAGCCCGCAGTCGGCCGCCTATGCGGACGCCGAGCCGCGCTCGTTCTGGCTCGACTCGACCGACGCACCCGCCCCCCGGCCGCCGCTCGGCGGAGCGATCGAGGCCGACCTCGTCGTCGTCGGCGCCGGCTTCACCGGCCTGTGGACCGCGCTCCTGGCCAAGGAGGAGGATCCGGCACGCGAGGTCGTGCTGCTCGAGGCCGAGACGATCGCCTTCGGCGCGACCGGCCGCAACGGCGGGTTCCTCGCGGCGTCGCTCACCCACGGCCTGCACAACGGCACGAGTCGCTGGCCGGCCGAGATGCCGGTCCTCGAGCGCATGGCGCGCGAGAACTTCGCGGCGATCGCCGCGACGATCGAGCGCCACGCGATCGACTGCGGCTACGAGGCCACCGGGCAGCTCGACCGTCGCCACCGGCGCTCACGAGCTCGCCGAGCTGCCCGACCACGTGGCGCTCGCGCAGCGCTTCGGCTGGCAGGCCGAGCTGCTCGACCGCGATCAGGTCCGCGCGCGCGTGAACTCCCCGACGTACCTCGGCGGCGTCCTCGCAGCGCGACGGGGCGGCGCTCGTCGACCCCGCGCGGCTCGCGTGGGGCCTGGCGCGCGCAGCACAGGCCGCGGGCGTGCGCCTGTTCGAGGGCTCGGCGGCCGTTGAGCTGCGCCGCGACGGCGCCGGCGTGCGCGCGCGCACCGCCGGCGGCAGCGTCCGCGCGCGCCGCGCCGTGCTCGCCACGAGCGCGTTCCCGCCGCTCGTGCGCGCGATCCGCCGCTACATCGTCCCGGTCTACGACTACGTGCTCGTCACCGAGCCGCTGAGCGCCGCGCAGTGGGCCGCCGTCGGCTGGGAGGGCCGCGAGGGGCTCGCGGACATGCCGAACCAGTTCCACTACTACCGCCGCACGGCCGACGGGCGGATCCTGTGGGGCGGCTACGACGCGATCTACTACCACCGCGGCGACGTCGGCGCGCACCGCGATCAGCGCGAGGCCTCGTTCCGGACGCTCGCGGCGAACTTCGCCCGCACGTTCCCGCAGCTCGAGGGGCTGCGCTTCAGCCATCGCTGGGGCGGTGCGATCGACACCTGCAGCCGCTTCAGCGTGATGTTCGGCGAGGCGCTCGGCGGGCGCGCGGCGTACGTCGTCGGCTTCACGGGCCTCGGGGTCGGAGCGAGCCGCTTCGGCGCGCGCACCGCGCTCGATCTCGTGGACGGCCGCGACAGCGAGCGCACGCGCCTGGAGCTCGTGCGCAGGCGGCCGTTGCCGTTCCCGCCCGAGCCGCTGCGCTCGGCCGCCATCAACCTGACGCGGCGCGAGCTCGCGCGCGCCGATCGCAACGCCGGGCGGCGCGGGGTGTGGCTGCGCACGCTCGACCGCCTCGGCACTCGGCTTCGACAGCTGAGTGGGCGCGATCGTGCAGCGCGCACGCGGCGAAGGAGCAGCCGCCGCGCCGACGAATCTGCCCGCATGACGAACTACGCAGCCCTTCGCACCTGGGCCGTCGTCCTGCGAATCCTCGGCTACGTCGGCGTGCTGTTCGCGATCGTCGGCGTCGTCGTGTGGGCCGTCGAGGCCGACGGCTTCTGGCAGACCCTCGGCGTGATCTTCATCGGGGGACCGCTCTCGATCTTCCTGGCCACGTACCTCATCGCCCTCGGCGAGATGGCGCGCGCGATCGCCGACGTCGGCGACACCGTGCGCGGACCGGCCTGACCCGATCCACCCACGACCAACCGCAGTGCCTGCGACCCCGCGCGACCGCGGGGTCGCGTCGAATTGCGGGGCGGTCTCCGTAGAGGCCCGCGATGTGCGCCGCGGCGGTCGCGGTGAAGATGCTGCCATGACCCCGCTCAAGGATCCCGCCCTCGCGACATCGGGCGTCTGGGCAGTCGATCCCGCGCGCTCGAGCGTGCGCTTCAGCGTCCAGCACCTCGGGGTCACCACGGTGCACGGCGCGTTCGAGACGTTCGCGGGCGCGCTGACCCTCGGTCCGAGCTCCGGGCCGGGCGACGCCTCCGGCACGGTCGAGGCGGCGTCGGTCCGCACCACCGAGCCCCAGCGCGACGCCTTCATCGTCTCCGAGGCCTTCCTCGAGGCCGAGCGGTTCCCAGAGCTGCGCTTCGTGGCGACCGCGGTGCGCCCCGCGGGCACCGACATCGAGGTCGAGGGCGACCTGACGATCCGCGAGACCTCGCGCCCACTGGTGCTGCGCGGCACCGTCAGCGCCGACGCGGACGGCGGCGGGCGCGTGCAGCTCACCGGTGAGGTGGACCGCCGTGCCTACGGGCTGCGCTTACGCCAGGGGTTCGGTGCGGCCGACCGCACCGTCAGCGGACAGGTCGCGATCGAGCTCGACCTGGCGCTCAGCGTCGCGCCCGGCTGAGCGTCGCGCCTACTGCTGCGGGGGCGGCGCCTGCGGTGCCTGGACCGGCGCGGGCTGCTGTTGCTGCGACATCGGCGCCTGGGACACCGGCGCCGGCGGCACCGGCGCGTACGGGCGTATGGGCGGATACTCGATCCGCGTGATCCGCGAGGTCAGCCACGTGATCAGCGCGTGCAGCGCCATGCCGACGATCGTGTAGATGATCATCGCGAAGAGCACCGACGTGTCGAGCACCGAGTCGCCGTTGACGGGCACCGTCTTGAAGATGCCGCGGAACGGCGCCATCACGCGATCGAGGCTGCGGTAGACCCACTCGGTGAACGACGCGTCGGGGTTCGCGCCGAACAGCAGCAGGAAGAACCCGAGGACGAGGATGACGAGCGAGATGATCACGAACGCGTACACGACGTACACGAGCGCGCGTGCGACCTTCGCGATGCCGAGCTTGGCCGAGTCGTCCATCGGTTCCTCCTGAGCAGGTGAACGGGCGCCGAGCCGCGGGGCCGGGCGCGCGCCCACAGTATCGCGCGCGGTCAGGACGACATCGAACGGGCGTCCGCAGCGGGGGCGGCCGAGGCGGGGGCTCGTCGCCGAGCCGCGGTCAGCCGGCGAGGATCACGACGACGGTCGCGAGCCCGAGGATCGCGGCCGTCGTGAGGATCGCGAGGAGCAGCGCGTCGGACGCGGGGACGTACTCGCCGCGCGGCAGCGCGGCCTCGACGAGCCGCCGGCGCACGGCGGCGTAGATCAGCACGGTCGCGCCGAGCAGGCCGTAGCCCGCGCCGATGGTCTCGTACGGCCAGACGGTCTCGGTGTCGGCGAGCGACGGGATGAGCTTGCCGACCGCCAGCGCGATCCCGGCGAAGCCGAGGCCGGTGCGCATCCAGGCGAGCCACGTGCGCTCGGCGGCCAGCCACGTGCGACGGGTCGCGTCGCCGACGTCGAAGGGGTCCTCGGCCATCAGGCCGTCATGCTCCCAGACGGCGCGGGCGGTCGCTCCCGGGGACCCGTCGCACCGGGATCCGGTCGGGCACCGGCGCCCGCGGCACCGTGCGGCTGCTTACCTGTGGGTATCGCCCTCCGCCACGTACGACCCCTTCTGGCGGCCGTGGTCGCGCTCCTGGCGGCCGTGAGCCTGCCCGCCGCCGCGCTCGGCGCGATCTCCCGCTCGCCGACCGAGCGCGTCCTCGCACAGCTGCGCTCGAGCGGCACGCTGTCGCGCGGCGACTACGCGGCCGACGTGTCCACCTACCGCCGCGCGGCCCGCCCGAAGGCCTCGCTCGGCGTCTCCCAGCGCACGCTGCTGCGCGCGGTCGCCGCCGACAGCGACGGGCTCGCGCGGCGCGGGCTGTTTGCGGCGCGGCGCACGCAGGTGATGCGCACGCTGCAGGCGAACCTCGCGACGCTCGGCGCCGGTCAGCCGCTCGGCGCCTTCGGCGCGCGCCGCACGATCGGCGGCTCGCGGGTGATCTGGCAGTTCTATCCCGCCTCCGGCTGGCAGGTGCAGCCGCTCGGCAACTGGGGCGAGGTCCACCGGCTGCTCGGGACGAAGCGCACGACCCCGCAGGCCGCCGCGCTCGCCGACGACCTGCTGAGCTGGGCGGTCCCGCGCGGCGGCGGGCTCGCGTTCGAGTACCTCTTCCCGTGGAACGGCGCGCCCGCCGGCTGGATGTCGGCGATGCCGACCGCCTCGGCGATGAAGGCGCTGGCGATCATCACCGACCGCACCGGCGACGAGCACTACGCGAACGCCGCCCGGCGCCTCGGCGCGCTGCTCGAGAAGCCGCCGCCGACCGGCGTCGCGCTGCGCCGCGGGGCGGGCCGGGTGCATCTGCTGCTCTACAGCCAGTCGCCCGGGGCGCTCGTCGGCAACGGCTTCGCCTCAGCGCTCAACAGCCTCTTCGACTACGTGAAGCTCACCGGCGACGCGCGCATGAAGCGCGTGCTCGACGACGGCGAGGCGGAGGCCGACGCGACGCTCCAGCGCTACGACACGGGAGCCTGGTCGCGCTACCAGGTCGGCCCGAGCGGCGCCGGCGCCGAGTCCGACCTGCACTACCACCAGTTGTTCACCGAGTTCCTGCGCGGCCTCTGCAAGCGGCTGGACCGCGATCCGTACTGCTCGCTCGCCGAGCGCTTCAAGGCCTACGAGGCCGAGCCCGTGCGGCTCGGCACGCCGAGCGTCTCGAGCGGCGCGCGCTCGACGGTCGTGCGCTTCTGGGCGAGCAAGGTCGGCACGGCGAAGGTCAGCGCGTGGCGCGGCGGCACGCTCGCGCGCGCCGTGACCGTCCGCGTGACGCGCGGGACGGCGCGCGTGACGCTCGCCGCCGGCCGCGCCGACCGCGTGAAGATCGAGGCGACGAGTCTCAACGGCCGGACCTCGTCGGTCGAACGTTGAGCGCGGCCCACAGGTCCTGCTCGAGGAGTAGCCTCAATGGCCCGTTCACAGATCGCGGGCGCGGCGAGGCCCCTGCCGAGGAGTTGCATGACCGATATCGCAGGGTCCGGTACAGCCGACACGGAGGGTCGTCGCCTCGACGCCTCGTTCTGGCGTGAATCCCTGAAGCCCTACACGAAGCCGCGCGTCGCGCGCAGCACGCTGGAGCTCCTGACGTCCGCCGTCGCCTACCTCGCGCTCACCGCGGCGATGTACGCGCTGATGCCGGTGTCGGTCCTGCTGACGCTCGTGCTCGCCGTCCCGGCCGCCGGGTTCCTGCTGCGGACGTTCATCGTCTTCCACGACTGCACGCATGGCTCGTTCCTGCCGTCGCGGCGCGCGAACAAGTGGGTCGGCATCCTCACGGGGCTGCTCGTCTACACGCCGTTCCACATCTGGCGCCACGAGCACGCGATCCATCACGCGACATCGGGCGACATCGACCAGCGCGGGCACGGCGACGTCGAGACGCTGACCGTCGCCGAGTACGTGGCCCTCTCGAGCGCCGGGCGGCTGCGCTACCGCCTGTTCCGCAACCCCGTGGTGATGCTCGGCGTCGGACCGATCTGGGCGCTGCTCCTCGGCCCGCGGCTCGTGCCGCAGTGGGCGCGGCCGCGGTTCGGGCGCAAGATCGTCGCGACCGACATCGTGCTCGCGCTCGCGGTGCTGACCCTGTGCGTGCTGCTCGGCTGGCAGGACGTGCTGCTCGTGCAGCTGACGAGCGCGATGCTCGCCGGCGCGGCGGGCGTCTTCCTGTTCTACGTCCAGCACCAGTTCGAGGACACCTACTGGAAGCGCAACGGCGAGTGGAGCTATGCCGACGCGTCGCTCGAGGGCAGCTCGTACCTGCGGCTCCCGGCGATCCTGCAGTGGTTCACGGGGAACATCGGCCTGCACCACGTGCACCACCTGAGCGCGCGGATCCCGAACTACAACCTCCAGCGCGCGCACGACGAGAACGAGATCTTCCACGACGTCCCGACGCTGTCGGCGTGGGACGGCGTGCGCACGTTCCGCCTGAAGCTCATCGACGAGCGGCGCGGGCGGCTCGTGAGCTTCCGCGAGGCGCGGATCGGCGCCGGTCAGGGCTGAGCGCCCGCCGGGCGCCCGGCGCGGATCGAGGCGTCGAGCTTCACGAGCAGCCGCTCGAGCCGCTCGCGCTCGGCGCCGCTGAGGCCCCGCAGCAGCCGCTCCTCGTTCGCGATGTG
Organism: uncultured Actinomycetes bacterium; assembly: GCA_963787935.1. GTDB lineage: Bacteria > Actinomycetota > Thermoleophilia > Solirubrobacterales > Solirubrobacteraceae > F1-60-MAGs163. The sequence goes on from CAWBEV010000005.1 coordinate 730,275, forward strand.
CGCCGCGACCGCGGCGTCCACCGTGCGCAGGCCCTTGGGGGTCAGCGCGACGAGCAGGCCGCGGCGGTCGTCGGGGTCGGGCGAGCGCTCCAGGAGGCCCGCGGCCTCCATGCGATCCAGGCGCTTCGTCATGCCGCCGGTCGAGAGCATCGCTCGTCACCGACGAGGGCGAGGCGATCCACGAGTCCGAGGCGATCATCGCGTGGGCGCAGGCGCACCCCGCGGATCAGTCCTCGTCCGAGACCTCGCGCAGGAGCCCGGTCTCGACCTCGTAGACGAAGCCGCGCACGGCGTCGGTGTGCGGGATGAACGGGCTCTCCACGACGCGTTTGACGGACTTGCGCACGTCGAGCTCGAGGTCGCTGAAGGCCTCGGTGTCCCAGGGCACCGGAACGCCCGTCTCCTCCTCGAGCTCGCGGCGGAAGTCCTCGTCGGAGAACGCCTGCATCCCGCAGTCGGTGTGGTGGATGAGCAGGATCCCGCGCGTGCCCATCAGGCGCTGGGAGATCGCGAGCGAGCGGATCTCGTCGTCGGTGATCACGCCGCCGGCGTTGCGGATCACGTGCGCGTCGCCCTCGCGCAGCCCGAGCAGCGAGAAGAGGTTGATGCGCGCGTCCATGCACGTGACCACCGCGAGCCGCCGCGCGGGCGGGCGCTCGAGCCGCCCGCGCTCGAACGTGCGGTGGTAGGACTGGGCATTGGCCAGGAGGTCGTCGACGCCGTTCACGGCGCGCATCCTAGATGGGCGTCACGGTCCGGTGCGGTGCTTGCGCGCCCACCTCGGGTACGCGACCGATGTCGCCGGCAACGCCGCGCGCCAGGCGACGCTCGCGCTGACGATCCGGCGCTGAGCCTCGGTCAGCCGACGCCCAGCGCCTCGATCCGCGCCGGGACGTGCTTGTGCCACGGCGTGCCGGCGAACGCGTCGCGCCAGTCCGACGAGGTCAGCGCGTTCGGCGCGACGCCGACGTCGTCCTGTGCCCCGGCGGTGCTGAGGCCGTAGCCGTTCGGCAGCGACGCATGGCCCGCCTGCATCGCCTCGCTGACCTCGATCAGCGCCTCGGCGCTGCCGCGCGCGGTCGTGATCCGGGCGCGGTCGCCCGTCGTGAGGCCCAGCGCATCCGCATCGGCCGGGCTCACGCGCAGGGCGCCCTGCGCGTCGCGCTTGCGCCAGGCGGGATTGCGGAAGATGTCGTTCGCGGTGTACGCGCGGCGCTCGCCGGCCGAGAGCACGATCGGGAAGTCCGCGGTCGTCCACCCCGGCTGCGCGTCGTGGAGCGCGCGCACTCCGTCGAGCAGTTCGGGGATCTCGAGTGCCAGGCGCCGGTCCGGATGGATGATGTAGCCGAAGTCGTCCTCGTACTCGTCCTCGGTGAAGACGACGCCCGAGGGCGAGCTCAGGATCGCGTCGAACAGCGCCTCCCCGTCGGCGTGGCCCGCGCGGCGGACGGCCTCGGGGTAGGTCATCGCGCAGCGGTGGGCGAGCCCCCAGAGCGCCGCGGCGCCGGCGAGCCCGTCGGGCAGCGTCGGCCCGAGCGTCTCGTAGAGGACGAACGGCGCGAGGCGGGCGAAGCGCGGGTCGGCCGTGGAGGCCGCGATGAACGCCTGCGCGAACGCGGGCCTCCCCTCTTCGGCGGCCGCGCGCAGCGGCGCGAGGTCGTCCTCGCCGAGCACCCCGAGCGCGCGCACGAGCCGCGCGTAGATCTCCGGCTCGGCCAGCGTGCCCGGCAGCGGCTCGAGCAGCGGATGGCGCAGGTGGAACGTGTTGCGCGGGAACTCGAGGTTGAAGAACGTCGCCTCGACCTTCTCGTACTGGCTCGCCGCCGGCAGGACGTAGTGCGCGTGCCGCGCGGTCTCGGTCATCGCCACGTCGATCACGACGAGCAGGTCGAGCGCGTCGAGCGCCTCCCCCATCCGCTGCGAGTCGGCGAGCGAGTGCGCGGGATTCGAGCTCTCGACGAGCATCGCGCGGAAGCGCTCGGGCTGGTCGCTGAGGATCTCGTCGGGGATGACGTTGCACGGGACGAGTCCGTTGATGATCGGCGCCTGCGTGACGGGCGTGCGGCCCACGCGCCGCGCGCTGAACAGCGGCGCGAGCCACGAGTGCAGGTGCTGGCCGCCGGGCTTCGCGAAGCTCCCGGTGAGGATCCACAGGAGCTTGTTGAGGTACGAGCAGAGCGTGCTGTTCGGCGCCTGCTGGATCCCGAGGTCCTCGAACACCGCGACGCTCAGCGCGCCGCCGATGCGGCGCGCTGCCCCGCGGATCAGCTCCTCGTCGACGCCGCAACGCTCCGCGTAGTCGGCGATCGGCACCGCGGCGAGCACCTCGCGGACGGCGTCGAAGCCGTTCGTGTGGTCCTCGAGGAAGGCGTGGTCGACGAGGTCCTCCTGGACGAGCGTGCCGGCGAGCGCCGCCAGGCACCACGCGTCGGTCCCGGGCCGCACGCGCAGGTGGAAGTCCGCGAGCTTCGCGGTGTCGGTGACGACGGGGTCGATGACGATCATCGCGCGGCCCGGGTCCTTGGCGATCTCGCGCAGGACGACGCGCGCTCGCGGGAAGCTCTGTGACATCCACGGGTTCTTGCCGACGAAGACCGCGACCTCGGCGTGCTCGAACTCGCCGCGCGTGTGACCGCCGGAGAGTTGCGCGTCGACCCACGCCTCGCCGGTCTTCTCCTGGGCGAGCGCGCTCGAGCGGTGACGCGCCCCGACCGCGCGCAGGAACGCGCCGCTGTAGGCGCCGCCGAGATGGTTGCCCTGCCCGCCGCCGCCGTAGAAGAAGATCCGCTCGCCGCCGTGCTCGTCGCGCACGCGCGCGAAGCCGGCCGCGACCTCGGCGATCGCGGTGTCCCAGTCGATCTCCTCGAACGTGCCGTCGGGCCGGCGGCGCAGCGGCGACGTCAGGCGCTCGGTGCCGTTCTGGTAGTAGTCGAGCCGCATCGCCTTGTTGCACGTGTAGCCCTGCGAGGCGGGGTGGCGCTTGTCGCCGCGGATCCGGCTGAGCGTGCGGCCCTCGAGCGCGACCTCGATGCCGCAGTTGCACTCGCAGAGGATGCAGGCGGTCGGCTGCCAGCGCAGGCCGGCGTCGGCGGAGGGCTCCACGGTGGTCATGCGTGCTCCGTTCGGTCGGTGATCGAGGGCGGCGTCCCGGGAGCCGGGAGCTCGGACTGCAGCAGGCGCCGGACCTCGGCGCGGACGGTGTCGAGCGGGGCGACGTCACGGCGCGCGCGGCTCAGGACGAGCGCGCCCTCGACCGAGGCGATCGCGAGGACCGCGAGTGCACGCGCGCGGTCGGGGGCGATGCCGGCCGCACCGAGATTCGCGGTCAGCACCTCGGTCCAGCGCGCGAACGCGGCGCCGGCCTGGTCCTGGACCCCCGCGTCGTCCTCGCGGGATTCGATCGCGACGGCGACGACCGGGCAGCCGACGCGGAACTCGCTGGCGAGCAGCTCGCGGCGGTAGCCCTCGAGGAACGCGTCGAACGCCGCGACCGGGTCGCTCGCCGCGCCGCGCTCGAGCCGCCGCGCGACGACGTCGCCGGCGAACGCCGTCGCCTCACGCAGGAGCTCGTCGCGACCGCCCGGGAAGTGGTGGTAGACCGAGCCGCGCGGCGCGCCGCTGTGGGCCAGGACGTCGTCGATGCTCGTCGCCCGCGCGCCGCGCTCGCGCACGAGCAGCGCCGTGCTGACGATCATCCGCTCGCGCGCAGAGGGCTCCCCGGAGGTCACGAGTATGGAGTATGCCATAACCCCCAGCGAGATCCTCAGTGCGCCCACGGCGTGACGGACGCGCGCGGTTGTCCTCGGTGCGGCGGTGCGGGACGCTCTCACCGTCAGCGAGCTGCTGTTCGAGTCGGCCTTCCCGGGCGACAGCCGAAACCGCGGACGCGCTGCGCAGCGCGCGTTGATCGGCACGCCGCGGCATTGCACGGATGACGCCCGCGCAGCGCGCTGCCACCGTCACCCCGTGACGAGCGCGACGCACCACGAGCACGGGGGCGTCGCGGCGCATGGTGGACCGGGCCACACCCACGGGCTCGTGGACCCGTCGATCAAGCGCTCCCGCGCCGGCTTGCGCGCGGTCTTCATCTCATTCGGGGTGCTGGCGCTCACGGCGCTCGCGCAGACGCTCATCTTCGTGCTCTCCGGGTCCGTCGCGCTGCTCGCGGACCTCATCCACAACTTCGGCGACGCCCTGACCGCGGTTCCGCTGGCCGTGGCCTTCCTGCTGCGCTCGCCGCGGGCGGAGCGCGTCGCCGGGCTGTTCGTCGTCGCCGCGATCTTCGTCAGCGCCTGCGTGGCGGGCTTCGAATCGGTCTCGCGCCTCATCCACCCCGACGCGCCCGACCATCTGTGGGCGCTCGCGGCGGCAGGAGCGATCGGCTATCTCGGGAACTACGCCGCGGCGCTCGTGCGCACGCGCGCGGGCCTGCGTCTCGACAGCCCCGCGCTGATCGCCGACGGCAACCACGCGCGCGCCGACGCGTACGTGTCGCTGGCGGTCGTCGCATCGGCTGCGGTCGTCGCGATCGGCGTTCCGATCGCCGACCCGCTCATCGGCCTCGGCATCACGCTGATCATCCTGCGCATCACGTGGCAGTCCTGGCGCACGGTCCGCGGGCGCGAGCACGGCCATTGGCGGCATGCCGGATCGCCTACGGAATCGTGAGCGCCAGCTTGCCCTGCGTGTGCGTCGTGCCGAGCGCCTGGAGCGCCTCGCCCGCCTGGTCGAAGCCGTAGGTGCGCTGGATCGGGACGCGCAGGGTGCCGTCCTGCAGCAGCTGCGCCACGCGCTGGAGGTTCTCGGTGCTGGGCGAGGCCATGACGTTCGCCCGGCCGGGACCGTCGCCGGCCGCCGAGTTCGGCGAGGCCGCGCGGCCACCCGGCTTCAGGGCGGCCGCGAACGCGTCGAGCGCGTCCGGCGTGTAGGAGACGACGTCGAGCAGCGCGTCGATGCCGCCCGGGTGGGCGGCGAGGACGGCCGCGGCGAGGTCCGCGTCGCGCTCGAGCACGGTCCCGGCGCCGAGCTCGTGCAGGAACGCCGCGTCCTCGGGCAGGCCGGGTGCGATGACGGTCGCGCCTGCGGCCGCGGCGAGCTGCACGGCGAGGCTGCCGACGCCGCCGGTGGCGCCGACGATCAGCACCGTGTCGCCCGCGCCGGTCCCGAGCGCGTCGAGGGCGGTCAGCGCCGTGATCGCGGCCAGCGGCGCGGCGCCGGCGGCGCCGACGTCCACGCCCGTGGGGGCACGGGCGATGGACTCATCATCCGGGACGACGATGAGCTCCGCCCAGGCGCCGGCGCCGACCGCCGGGGCGGCGTGCGGCACGAACCCGAACACCTCGTCGCCGGGCGCGAACGCCGTCACCGACGGGCCGACCTGCTCGACGACTCCCGCGTAGTCGCGGCCGAGGACGACCGGGAACTCGTGGTCGAGCATCTGCGCGAGCATTCCGGCGGCGATCGCGCCGTCAACCGGGTTCACCGAGGACGCGTGGACGCGGACGAGCACCTCGTGCTCGCGCGCGGCGGGATCGGGCAGGTCGTGCCGCAGGGAGGGCGGGGTGTCGAGCGCCGCGAGCGTGAAGGCCTTCATGCGCGAACACTACGGCGCCGGCCCGGCCGCCCGGCACCCCCGCCTCACGGCCGGCGGGCGGTCAACCGACCTGCGGTCCGCAGAGCTCGCAGCGCAACGACGCGATCTCGGTCACGGCAAGGCCGACGTAGGCCTCGCGGGCGGCGACGAGGTCGTCGTCGAGCTCGCGCATGGAGATGGCGTTGTCGCCGAGCCCGGCCTCGGTGGCGTCGAGGCGTTCGGCCATCAGGCGGCCGAGCTCGAGGCGCATGTCATGGGCGCGCATGCCGATCACCCGACCGGACGCAGACGCATGCGCGGCAGACGGAAGCTCCGGCGGGAGCGACGCTCGGCGCGTCGCGCCGCGTCGAGCTCGCGCCGCCAGATGGCGTGTGCCTGCTCGCTGGGGCTGATGGCACGGCCGCCGGGGCCGAACGAGTTGGGGGAGAACTGCGTGAGAGTGGTCATGGGCCAACCCTCCTCCTGAGGCGCCCCGCGAACATCGATGATCGTCCCTGAACCGGGACCCTGAACCGACGCGGCTAGTCGGGGGCGAGCCGGTCCTGCGGGCGCGCGAGGAGCAGGTAGGTCAGCCCCACCGCCGTGATCGCTCCGAGCAGCATCGGCGCGGCCCAGATCTGGTAGGCGGGCGCTCCCGGCGGCGCGAGCGACGCACGCGGCCAGGCGATGTTGACGGTCTCGAACCCGAGCCACGCAACCGCCGCGAGGTTGATGCACAGGCCCGTCCGGCGGCCGAGGCGGACGGTTCCGGACGGCACCCAGGTCCCGCGCATGCGAGCCGCCAGCGCAGCCAGCGCGACGAGCAGGAACGCGAGGTAGATGGCGGCCGTCCCGAAGGTGATCAGGCTGCCGACCGCCGCCGAGTTCAGCCCGAGCAGCAGCCCGAGGCTCGCGACCACCGCGGTCGTCACGATCCCGCCGACCGGGGAGCCGCGCCGGTCGACGCGGCGCAGGAAGCGCGAGCCGGGGAGCACGTCATCGCGGGCGACGGAGTACATCGCGCGCGCCGTGAGCGACTGGGCGGCGATGCCGCAGGCGAGGAAGGCGCTGAGCACGACGGCCGCGAACGGCTTGCCCGACCACGAGCCGAACGCCGTGACGACCGCCGTCTGGACCGGATCGGCGTCACGGCCTGCGACCACCACGGCGGGATCGGGGTGGGCGAGCGTCGCCGCGACCGCATTGAGCATGACCAGCGCGGCGACGCTCAGCAGCGCGACCCAGAGCGCCCGCGGAACCTGGCGGGCGGCGTCGCGCGTCTCCTCCGAGACGCCGACGCAGGCATCGAAGCCGATGAAGACCCAGCCCGCGACCGCAAGCGCAGCCAGCAGCGACGCGGCGACCGATCCGCCCGACAGCGCCTCCGCCCCGAGCGTGTCGCCGAGCACCGACACGTTCTGCGTGCGGAAGACGAGCAGCAGGACGAGTCCGACCCCGACCGACGCGACGACCTCGGCCGCGATCCCGAGCCTGATCGTCCACCGCAGCAGCTCGAGGCCGAACGCGCCCGCCGCCGCGCTGACGAGCACGAGGACGAGGCCCGCGGCGACGATACGGTTCGGGCTCAGCGGGATGCCCAGCAATGACAGGAGCCAGGGCGCCCCGAGGTAGGCGATCGTCGTGTTGGCGACCGCATACGCGCAGATCGCCACCCAGCCGCTGAACCACCCGTAGGCCCCGCCGAGCAGCCGGCGACTCCACTGGTAGGCGCCCCCGGCGATCGGGAACTCCGACGCGAGCTCCGCGTACACCGCAAGCAGGAGGCACTGCCCGGCGAGCGCGATCGGCAGCACCAGCACCCACGCCGGGCCGGCGACGACGATGCCGACGAAGACGACCGCGTAGAGGCCGACGACCGGCGAGATCGCGGCGAATCCCATCGCGGCGTTGTCGAAGACCCGCAACCGGCGCGAGAGCTCCTGCTGGTATCCGAGCTCGGCGAGGCGCGCGGCGTCTGCTTCGAGCGGCGGCGCGGCGCGGGCCATCACGCGGCCTCGCGCGCGCGCTCGACCGCGCGGGCGACGTCCACGCGCGAGGAGACGCCGAGCTTCACGAAGATGTTGCGCAGGTGCGACTCGATCGTCTTGTCGCTCAGGAACAGCGTCGCCGCGATCTCGCGGTTCGTCCTGCGGTCGGTGACGAGCTCGGCGATCTCGAGCTCGCGCTTCGTGAGCGCGGGGATCCCCGAGTCGCCGGCGGCCGCGGGCCCGCGCGTCTCGGCACGCGCACCGAGCTTGCGCAGCTCGCGGCGCAGCTCGTCGCGCACGCGCAGCGAGCCGCAGCTGTCGAGCTCCGCCTCCGCGCCGCGCAGTGTGGCGATCGCGGCCTTGCGTTCCCCCGCCACGGCCAGCGCGCGCCCGGCGAGGCCGCGCGCGAACGCCGCGACGAGCCGCGCCCCGACCGCCTCCGCGGTGACGGCCGCCTCCTCGGCCTTCGCGGCCGCCGCGAGCGGGTCGCCGGCGGCCAGCAGGACGGCCGCGCGGCCGCGCAGGGCGAACGCCGTCGGCAGGTGGAGCGGAAGCCGGGCGGCGAGCTCCTCGGCACGGCGGATGTAGGCGTCGGCCGTCTCCTGCCGTCCGAGGGCCAGTTCGACGAGCGCGAGGATCTCCCAGTCGATGCACCGCTCCACGGGGATCTTGTGGTCGAGGTCGTCGCCGCCGAGCGCGTGCATGATCTCCCAGGCCTGCTCGACCTCACCGGCCTCGAACCGCGCGCACCCGAGCTGCCACCCCGGGCCGCCACCCGATGCGGGCATCGTGCCGCCGGCCAGTCGCCCGCCGACGCGGGCACTCTCCTCGCCGGCGGCGATGGCCTCGTCGAGACGGCCGGCGTGGTAGTGCGCCCAGCCGAGCTCGAACAGGGACCAGAAGAGGTAGTGGTCGTTGCCGGACAGCCGTGACGCTTCGACCGCGGCCTCCGAGACCTCGAGCGCTTCGGCCAGGCGGCCGCCGAACTCGAACGGGTAGCCCTTGACGAGCATCATCGGGACCAGCAGCCGGCCCTCGCCGGTGGCCCGCGCGATCGCGATGCCGCGGTCGATGTGGGAGACGGCCGCGTCCCAGTGCTCGAGGTAGTTCTCGGCCCAGCCCAGATAGAAGAGCGCCTCCAGTCGTGGCGCGAGTTCGGCGTCGGACAGGCGCTCGAGCTCCGCGAGCGCCTCGGCACGGTGCTCGCGCGCCGCCTCGATCTGGCCCGCGGCGGCTTCGCCGAGACACAGCGCGGACGCCGCAGCGGCGATCAGCGGCCGGTCGCCGAGCGCACGCGCGAGCTCCAGCGCCCCGAGCCCCCGGTTGACGGCCTGGTCGAAGTCCAGGACGTACAGCCCGTCGACGGCAAGCTCGATCTGCAGCGCCGCGGCGGCCGCGCTGGAGCGGTCCGGAAGCTGGTCCCAGGCTCGCGCGAGGCGCCGGTGCGCCTCGTCGTGGCGCCCCAGCCAGTGCTCGGCGGCGGCGCACCACGCGGTGAGCTCCACGCGGCGCGAGCCGGCGTCCTCCGGGAGCAGCTCCATCGCGGCGAGCAACGTCTCGCGGCAGCTCTCGAGCTCGAGCGATCGCTGCGCCGAGGCCAGCTGCACGCGCAGCTCGACCTGGCGCTCGGCGTCGGCCGCCGGCAGCAGGCGCAACGCCGCCTCGAACCAGCGCGCAGCCGCTTCAGGCGCCCGCGGCGCCGTCGCTTCGCCGGCTGCGACGAGCACCGCGATCGCGTCCTCGTCGCCCTGGGCCGCGGACTGCTCGACGTGGTGGGCGAGCTCCGTCGTCGCGGCGCCACGCTGCTCGAGGGCGTGTACCGCGCGCATGTGCGCGCGCAGCCGCCAGCCGGGCGGTGCATCGTCGTAGACCGCGTGCCGCACCAGCGGATGACGGAACCTGAAGCGGCGCGGCACGCTGGTCGCCCGCAACAGGTCCCGGGCCAGGAGCGTGTCGAGCGCCGCGATCCCGTCGTCCAGCGAGAGCTCGCCGATCGCGGCTGCAAGATCGGGCTCGAAGGGCTCGCCGGCGACCGCCGCACCCCGGAGGAGCGCCAGCTCGCCCGCGGTCAGCGAGCCGAGCTCCTCGGCGAGTGACGCCGTCACGGCGGCGGGGATTCCGCCGTCGGCGTTCTCGGCACCACCGTCTCGCGGGGCGACGCGCGCGAGCTGTTCGAGGTAGAACGGATTGCCGCCCGCGCGGCGGTAGATCGCACGCGCATCGCCGCCGCCGAGCAGCTCCGCGGCATCGCTCTCACTGAGCTGGCCGAGCGTCATCCGCTGGACCGCGGGCGCCGCGAGCGCCGCGAGCAGCGGCGGCGGCGCCTGTCCGGGCCGGAAGGCGAGGACGATCAGCACCGGGGCATCCGGACCGCGGCGAATCAGCGAGGCGATCAGATCGATCGATGCGGGGTCGCTCCAGTGCACGTCGTCGAGGGCGAGCACGAGCGGTCGCTCGGCGGCCAGGACCTCGAGCAGCCCGCGCATGGCGCGGTGCGCGCGGTAGCGCTCGTCGGCGACGGAGCTGGCGCCCGCGCCGGGGCGCCGAAGGGCGGGCAGGATCTCGGCCAGATCATCGACGTCCGGCAGGTCGAGACCCTGTGCGGCGATGTAGGCGTCCAGCGCGTCCGCCCAGACGCTGAACGGCACGCTGCGCTCGAACTCCGCTGCCGAGCCGGCGAGAACGAGGTGACCGCGGGCCTCGGCGCGGTCGCGCACCTCGCGCAGCACCCGGGTCTTGCCGATCCCGGGCTCGCCCTCGACGGCCACGAACGCCGAGGTCCGGCCATCCAGCGCCTCGAGCGCCGTGTCGAGCTGCTCGAGCTCGCGATCACGCCCGACGGGCGGCCGGCCGGTGGAATCGATCGTCACCTCGCGGGCGAGCCTACTCCGGTTCAGGGACCCGGTTCAGGGACCACCCCTGATGTTCGCGGGGCGCCGCGCGACGAGGCTGCCGGCAATGCCGCACACACCCATCGAAGGGACTCACATGCAGCCGTCACGCAACATCGCAGCCCGTGCTGGGCGCTGGAGTGCCCAGCACCGCAAGACCGCGATCTTCGGATGGATCGTCTTCGTCGTCGTCGCGTTCATCGCCGGCGGCATGATCGGCACCAACACCCTGACGCAGGAGGAGGCCGGTGTCGGCGAGTCCGGCACGGCCGACCGGATCGTCGCCTCCGCCTATCCCAAGAGCGTCGACGAGCTGGTCCTGATCCAGAGCAGCAAGCTCAAGACCGGCGATCCACACTTTCGTGCCGTAGTGGACGACGTCAGCAAGCGGCTCGACGGCGTCGACGGCGTCGAGGCGATCTCCGACCCGTACAAGGATCGCGCGAACGCGGTCGCCCCGAAGGACGACGCGGTCCTCGTGACCTTCGTGGTCCCAGGGGACCCGAAGAACCCGAAGGTCATCGAGACCGTGGACGCCTCGGTCGCGGCCGTGGACGCCGCCCAGAAGGCGCATCCCGAGCTGCGCGTCGAGCAGTCGGGAGCGGGCAGCACCGAGAAGGAGATCGATGCGGTCTTCTCGTCGGACCTCCAGAAGGCCGGCACGACGTCGCTCCCGATCACGCTGCTCATCCTGCTGATCGCGTTCGGCGCGCTGGTGGCCGCGGGGATCCCGCTCCTGCTCGCGATCACGAGCGTGGTCGCCACGCTGGGCCTCATCGCTCCGCTCAGCCAGCTCGCCCCGGTGGATGACTCGGTCAGCCACGTCATCCTCCTGATCGGCCTCGCCGTCGGCGTCGACTACTCGCTCTTCTACCTGCGCAGAGTGCGCGAGGAGCGCGCAGCCGGCAGGACCACCTCCGCATCGATCGACGCGGCGGCAGCGACGTCCGGCCGCGCAGTGCTCGTCTCCGGCATCACCGTGATGATCGCGATGGCCGGGATGTACCTCGGCGGAGCATCGACGTTCACGTCGTTCGCCACGGGGACGATCGCCGTCGTCGCCGTCGCGATGCTCGGGTCGCTCACCGTGCTCCCGGCCATGCTGTCGCTCTGCGGCGACCGCGTGAACAAGGGGCGCGTCCCGGGCCTCGATCGGCTCAAGGCCCGCATGGCGTCGTACGGCCTCTGGTCCCGCGTGGTGGACCGCGTCATGCGGCGCCCGCTGCTGTGGGCGTCCATCTCGGTCGCGCTGCTGCTGGCGCTCGCCGTTCCGGCGCTGCACATGGACATCGGGAGCACCGGCACGGACACGCTCCCGCAGGAGCTGGAGGTCGTGCAGAAGTACAACCACCTCCAGGCGGCGTTCCCGAGCGAGACCTCGTCGATGAGCGTCGTGATCAAGGGCGAGAACGTCACCACGCCCACCGTCAGGCGCGCCGTCGCGCAGCTCGAGCAGGCGACGCACCGGCACGCGGACGAGTTCCCGGCCGGCGATCCGATCGAGCAGGACGTGAGCCCGGACAGGACGGTCAACACGCTCACGGTCGCGATCGCCGGTGACGGGACGGACGCGGCGTCCGGCCGCGCGCTCGACACGATGCGTGACGAGATCATCCCGGCGACGCTCGGTCCGGTCGCCGGGCTCGAGTCCTACGCGACCGGCGGGGCCGCCGTCGAGCGTGATTTCAACGACTCGATGATCGCGCACCTCCCGCTCGTGTTCGCGTTCGTGATCCTCGCGGCGTTCCTGCTGCTGCTGATCACGTTCCGGTCGATCGTGATCCCGATCAAGGCGATCGTGCTGAACCTGCTGTCCGTGGGCGCGGCCTACGGGGCGATGGTGCTCGTCTTCCAGCACGGCTGGTTCAACAGCGTGCTGGGCATCAGCGCGACCGGGCCGATCGAGTCCTGGATCCCGCTGTTCATGTTCGTCGTGCTGTTCGGGCTGTCCATGGACTACCACGTGTTCATCCTCTCGCGGGTCCGCGAGCTCTACGACAAGGGCATGAAGACCGAGGACGCCGTCGCGTCCGCGATCAAGAGCACCGCGGGCGTCGTGACGAGCGCCGCCGTCGTGATGGTCTGCGTGTTCGCGATCTTCGGGACGCTCTCGTGGATGATGTTCAAGCAGATGGGCCTCGGCCTGGCGTTCGCCATCCTGCTCGACGCCACGCTGATCCGCGCGGTGCTGCTGCCGGCGACGATGAAGCTCCTGGGCGACCGCAACTGGTGGCTCCCGAGGAAGCTCGGCTGGCTGCCGACCGTCGCCCCCGAGGGCGAGGTGGTGCCCTCGAACGCCTAGACCCGATCGACACACGAACCGCGATCTGGCGCCCGCCCTCCGGCGGGCGCCAGTCGTTGGGCGCCAGGTTCAGGGACCGTCCCTGATGATCGCCGGCGCGTCGTCCGGCAGCCTGATCCCATGCCCTTCTATCTCCTGCATCATCAGCACACCGCCACGGAATGCGCTGCCGCGTTCGCGGCCTGGACCGGGTTCGAGAGCCCGCTGCGTCACCGCCCCGCCGCCTCGACCTGCCTGGCCGGCGGCCATGCGGTGTGGTGGCGCGTCGAGGCCCCGGACACGAGCGCGGCGCTGGCGCTGCTTCCGCGCTTCGTGCGCAGGCGGACGACCGTCACCGGGGTCCGGGACGTCGAGATCCCCTAGCCACGCGTCGAAGGCGCCGGGTTCGCCTACCCTTCCCGGGATGGCGGGCGACCGGCGCGCTGCCGGTGCGCTCTACGACACGATCGGGCAGGCCTACAGCGGCGCGCGCCGCACGGAGCCGCGCATCGCGGCGCGCATCTGGCGGGCGCTCGGGGACGCGCAGACCGTGCTGAACGTCGGGGCCGGGACCGGCTCCTACGAGCCGCCGGGCCGCCGCCTCACCGCCGTCGAGCCGTCGGCGGTCATGCGCGCGCAGCGGCCGTCGCACGCGGCGCCGTGCATCGATGCCGTGGCCGAGGACCTGCCGTTCGACGACGGCGCGTTCGACGCCGCGATGGCGATCCTGTCCGATCACCACTGGCGTGACCCGATCGCCGGCCTGCGCGAGATGGCGCGGGTGGCGCGCCGCGTCGTCGTCTTCCAGTGGGACGACGTGCTGATCCCCCGGTACTGGCTGATTCGCGACTACCTGCCCGGAGTTCGCCGCGGAAACCACGAGCCGCCCGTCGCTCGCCGACCGCACCACGGCGCTCGGCGCCACCACGGAGGCCGTGCCGATTCCATGGGATTGCGCGGACGGGTTCCTTCACGCCTACTGGCGCCGCCCGCACGCCTACCTGCAGGAGCCGGTCCGGCGCGGAACCTCGGTCTGGGCGCGGGTGGGTCCGCAGGTCGAGGAGCGCGCGGTGGCCGCGCTGGCCGCCGATCTCGCGTCCGGTGCCTGGCTCGAGCGGAACCGCGACCTCGTCGACCTGCGCCGAGGCCGAGCTCGGCGCCCGCCTGCTGGTCGCCGGGTAGCGCCGAGCCGTCCGCGATCACGCCCGCAGCGTGGTCCGCGCGCACGACAGGCCCGGCCCGCCGAGCGTCATCGTGCCGCGGATGCGAATGCCCCGCCGCGTCGCGACGATCCGCCCGGAGACGCTGAGCCGCGCGCGGCCGCGGTAGGGCGCCGGGATCGGCGCGTCGTAGTTGCTCGAGTTGTCGGCCCTGGCGATGCCCGTAGCCGTGAAGGCACCGGTCGCCGGGTCGGGCACCACGCTGCGCGAGAGCGTGAAGCGCTGGCCCTCGTGACGCCCGCGCTGCGCGCAGGTCGCCATGAACCGGGTGAAGCGATGGCCGCGGCCGAGGTACGCCGTCAGGACCCCGCCGCGCGTGCGGGGTGTCTGCTGGATGAACGGGAAGCCGTTGACGCGCGTCGGAAGCCGGTACAGGAGCCCGATCGGCGCTGTGGCGATCGCGCCGACGAGGAGGCCGGCCGGCGTGTCCTGGGTGAGCAGCCATGCGCAGATCACGCCCGTCCCCGTGACGCCGACGAGCTCGTAGCGATGCGAGAACGGCCCGGAGACCGGGAGGCCGCCGACGGTCGCGAGCACCTGTCCGACGGCCGGGACCGACGTCGGCTGGAACGAGAGCGTCGTCACCGGACCCGGCGGATCGCACGAGCCGCCCGCGCGCGGGACGACGACGAGGAACGCGTTGGATCCGTCAGGCGGTGCGAGCGGGGCGGTCCCGGACACCGTGAAGGTCGTCGTGTCCGCGTCGAGCGCGACCCGCGGCAGGTCGATGCGCCACGTCGGCGGCGACCGCGGGCGCGGACGCCGCTCCGCAGCACACGACCACCGACAGCACGGCGACGACCCCCCTCATGCGCGCCATGATCGCCGCTCGGGTCGCTCAAGGCAAGAACCGGCGGATTACGCCTGCCGGGACATGAGCGTCCGCAGCCGCACCCGGCCCCGACCGCCGCTTGACCTCATCGCGGTCGATGGCGAGTAGCCTCCGACAGGCCCGGGGCCGCCTGGCCCCACGAACGGAAGGAAGGACATGCGACGAGCACTCGGCTTGCTGGCTGTGTCTGTCCTGGTTTCCGTGGCGGTTGCGCCGATCGCGACCGGCGCGCCGTCCTCGCGTGCAGATGCCCGACATACAGCCGCGAGTGTCAAGCGGCAGCTGGTCGGCACGTGGCGTCTGGTGTCGTTCGCAGCGGTCAACGAACAGGGAACGACCACCGGCTACCCGTACGGTCAGCGCCCTGCGGGGAAGCTCACGTATACGGCCGCCGGCCAGATCTGGGCCTACACCGGCGAGGGCGGACAGGCCAAGACCGCCCGCAACGACAACTGGTACACCGGCACCTTCACCGTCGACACCAAGCGCCGCACCGTCAATCACCGCGTGCAGTACTCGTCGATCCGTGACTGGGAAGGAGAGTTGCTCGTTCGGAAGTACCAGTTCAACGGTCCGCGGAAACTCACGCTCACCACGCTCCTCGCGGGGCCCGAGGGAGCGCAGTCCCAGCTGGTTCTGGTCTGGCACAAGGTCGCCTCCTGACACCGGGCTCCGACCGACCGCGAGAGCTTGGGCAAGTGGTGGATCGCCCGCCGGCGATCGCTTGGAAACGGGCGGGATGGGAGTCGCGTCATCGCCGCTCTCCGACGCCGGGATCGAGATCGCCGGCGGAAAGCGAAAGCCCCGCTCGCGCGGGGCTTTCCAGGCCTTCAGACACCGGGATGATCGCCCGGACAACGGGAAGCGATCCCACACTCAGCCTCAACCGCAGCCGGTGTTGTTGCCGCAGGACGTGCACGTGTAGCACGCGCCCGTCCGCTGCATCATCCCGCCGCACTGGCTGCAGGCCGGGCCGAGGTCGAGCCCGCTGAGCGCGCCGGGACGACGGGCGGCGTGTCGGTGAGCGCCGCGGTGCGCGGGCTGCGGCTCGACGCCGCGCCGCCGCTGCCGTGCCGCTGCGCCGCCGGTGCCCCGGACGGCGCA
Organism: uncultured Actinomycetes bacterium; assembly: GCA_963787935.1. Lineage (GTDB taxonomy): Bacteria > Actinomycetota > Thermoleophilia > Solirubrobacterales > Solirubrobacteraceae > F1-60-MAGs163. The sequence goes on from CAWBEV010000005.1 coordinate 746,163, forward strand.
TTCGTCGGCGTCGCCGTGTCCGACGCCGACCGACATCGCCGCGTCCTGCGCCTGCTTCCGCGCGCGGACCTCGGCGGTCATGATCCCGAGCTCCTCCTGGGTGTCGGCGTCGAGGAAGCGCGAGGCGAGCCAGCGCATGATGTAGTCGGGCATCGACTTGGCGAACGGGATCTCCGGGTTCTGGGTGATCCCCTCCGGGCTCGAAGCGCATGTAGCTGAACTTCTGCACGAGCGTCTCGAGCGGCACGCCGTACTGCAGCGCGATCGAGATCGCCGTCGCGAACGAGTTCATCATGCCGCGCAGCGTCGAGCCCTCCTTGCCGATGTCGGTGAGGAAGATCTCGCCGACCGTCCCGTCCTCGTACATGCCGGCGGTGATGTAGCCCTCGTGGCCGCCGATCGAGAACTTGTGCGTGAGCGACTGGCGCTCGCGCGGCATCCGCTTGCGCGTCGGGCCGGCCTCGCGCTTGGCCTCGGCGACGGCCTGCGCGCGACGAGCTCGTCGACCTGCTCCTGCGTGTAAGCCGCCGGCGCCGGCGCCCGTCGCCCTGCTCCTCCTGCGCGTCGGTGCGCAGCGCCTGCGCGGTCTTCGAGCCGTCGCGGTAGATCGCGAGCGCCTTGACGCCGAGGCGCCAGGCCTCGATGTAGGCGTCGTCGATGTCCTCGACGGTCGACGTCCTGCGGCATGTTGACCGTCTTGGAGATCGCGCCGGAGATGAACGGCTGGACGGCGCCCATCATCTTGATGTGGCCCATCGGGCGAGATCGCGCGCTCGCCGACCGCCACGTCGAACACCGAGCAGGTGCTCGTCCGCGCAGGCCGGGGGCGCCGACGATCGTGCCGTGCTCGCGCGATGTGCGCGCTCGATCTGCTCGATCTGCTCGTCGGCGTAGCCGAGCGTCTGCAGCGCGAGCGGCACGGTGCGGTTGACGATCGTCATCTGCCCGCCGCCGACGAGCTCCTTGAACTTGACGAGCGAGAAGTCCGGCTCGATGCCGGTCGTGTCGCAGTCCATGAGGAACGAGATCGTCCCGGTCGGCGCGAGCACCGTCGCCTGCGCGTTGCGGTAGCCGAAGCGCTCGCCGAGCTCGACGGCCTCGTCCCACGAGCGCCGCGCGGCGGCGAGCAGCGGCGCGTCGTCGACCGTCGAGTCCGGGATCGCGTACGAGGCGTCGCGGTGCATGCGCATCACGCGCGTTGTGCGGCTCGCGGTTCTCCGCGTAGCGCTCGTAGGGCCCGATCGCCGCGGCGACCTTCGCCGACTGCGCGTACGCGCGGCCGGTCATCAGCGCCGTGATCGCCGCCGCGGTGCCGCGGCCGGCGTCGGAGTCGTAGGGCGACGCCGTTGGCCATCAGGAACGCGCCGAGGTTCGCGTAGCCCGAGGCCGAGCTGGCGGAACGCGCGCGCGTTGACGCCGATCTCCTCGGTCGGGTAGCTCGACGGGCCCGACGACGATCTCCTGCGCGAGCAGGACGATGTCGATCGCGTGCTCGAAGGCTCGGACGTCGAAGCGTGCCGTCCGGGCGGCGGAACTTCATGAGGTTCAGCGACGCGAGGTTGCAGGCCGAGTCGTCGACGTGCATGTACTCCGAGCACGGGTTCGACGCGTTGATGCGGCCCGAGTTCGGCGAGGTGTGCCACTGGTTGATCGTCGTGTCGTACTGGACGCCCGGATCGGCGCAGCGCCACGCGGCCTCGGCGATCTCGCGCATCAGCTCGCGCGCGCGGATCGGCTCGCCGATCGGCTCGCCGGTCGCGCGGGAGATCGTGCGCCACTCGGCGTCGTCCTCGACCGCCTGCATGAACTCGTCGGTGACGCGCACCGAGTTGTTCGCGTTCTGGTACTGGATCGAGGTGAAGCCGTCGCCGTCGATCGACATGTCGAAGCCGGCGTCACGCAGGGCGGCGGCCTTGTCCTCCTCCTTGGCCTTGCACCAGATGAACTCGACGGATGTCCGGGTGGTCGACGTCGAGCACGACCATCTTCGCCGCGCGCCGCGTCTTGCCGCCGGACTTGATCGTGCCGGCCCACGAGTCGGCGCCGCGCATGAACGAGACCGGGCCGGAGGCGGTGCCGCCCTTGCTCAGCGGCTCCATCGAGCCGCGGATGTTCGAGAGGTTGATGCCCGAGCCGGAGCCGCCGCGGAAGATCTTGCCCTCCTTGGTGTTCCAGTCGAGGATCGACTCCATCGTGTCCTCGACGCTGAGGATGAAGCAGGCCGAGCACTGCGGCTGCTCCTCGAACCCGACGTTGAACCAGACCGGGCTGTTGAAGGCCGCCATCTGGTGCAGCAGGATGTACGTGAGCTCGGCCTCGAAGGCTGTCGCCGTCCTCGGTCGGTCGCGAAGTAGCCGCGCGCGCGGCCCCAGTCGGCGATCGTGCCCGGCGACGCGGCCGATCATCTGCTTGACCGAGCGCTCGCGCGCGGGCGAGTCGAGCTGACCGCGGAAGTACTTCTGGGCGACGATGTTCGTGGAGTTCTGCGACCAGGTCGTCGGGAACTCGACGCCGCGCTGCTCGAAGGCGACCTTGTCGCCGTGGCCGATGCGCGCGTCGCGCAGCTCCCACTCGACCGTGTCGAACGGATGCACGCCGGCGGACGTGAAACGACGACCGATCGCCATCGCGCGCCCAGGCCGACGTCCTCGATGAGGGTCGTCTGGGTGCTCTGCGGGGTCACGTCCATCTGCCTCTGCTCCTCTCTCCTGCCGCCGATTCTCGGTGTTTGCGGCGACTCTCGTTGCCCTTTGGGGGTAACACCGGACTGTCCCACCGGCGTCGGACGGAAACCTCGTTCGAGGTGCCTCCGGGGGCCCGCAAACGACCGTCTGAGGTGCACCTCCAGTGTAGAGCCGCTGGGGGCCGGATCAGCCCGAACCGGAGCTGTTCGGCGGCTGGGCTCGCACGCCGTTCAGGACCTCGGCGGCGCCCACGACGTCGCCGCGCTCGACGAAGTCGACCGCGAGCAGGTTCACCGTGTGATCGCGGATCTCGCGCGCAGCGCCGCGCACGGTCCACGAGGAACGGCAGCTGGTTCACGACATCCGCATCGCGCGGGTCCGGCGGGTAGCTCTCGACCCAGTGGTTCACGAGGAACAGCGGCGCGTCGCTGCGGACCGCGGTTCGGCCGGCACGAGCTGTCGCTGCGCAGCTGCGCGACCGACGTGAACGCGAACGGCGTCTCCTCCATGATCTCGTAGGCACGGTGGTACCAGCCCGTCGCGTCGCCGTGCTCCTCGGCCATGACGAACAGCCGCTTGCCGCTAGTCGATCATCTGCTCGAGCGTCGGGAACGGCGCGCCGGAGCGCGGCTGGAAGTCGCTCGCATAGGCGACGAGGCCGCTGTCCTCGAACGCCGCCTTGATGTCCGCGGTCGGCGCCGCGTCCTCGACGACGATCGATGAGCACCTCGCGCGGGTTGCGGTCCATCCAGTCGCGGATCTGCCGCAGCGTGTCCACGCCCTCGACGCGCGCCGAGCTCGCAGATGACGTGGCAGAGGTAGAGCTGCTTGGCGCCCTCCACCGGGCCGAACGCCACCGAGCCGGCGACGCGCTGGGCCGCGGCCAGCCCTCCGGCCCGATCTTCGCCTCGGCGGCCTCGACGGCCTTCGGCGCGAGGTCCGTGCGCACGACCCCCTGGTCGTTGCGCTGGCCGAGGTAGGCGTCGATCTGCAGGCCGCGGATCCCGAGGTCGAGCTGGCGCTCGAGGCTGATGCCCGTGGTTCGCGTTGATGAACAGCGTCCTGCGCCGTCCCCATCGCGTTGTGGCTCGTCGGCGAGCGTGACCTGGTCGAAGCGCCGGGCGCAGAGCTCGTCGGACCCGTTGCAGCCCGGTGCCGGCGGCGATCGCGGGCGCCGTCCCGGAGCGCCCGTTCGACGACGAGCGTGAGCCCGGCCGCCGTCAGCCCGACGAGCGCGAGCGTCGCCGAGGATCCACGGGGACCGCCCGGCGCCGCAGCGTCCGCACCGCCGGCAGCTGCGTCGCCCTCGGGCACGGGGCCGACGAGGTGGCGCAGCAGCGTGACGACACCGGCGAACACGAGCCAGGCGCCGAAGACGTCCACCGCGAGCGTCAGCGCGCCGATCGGATCGCCGATCACGAGCAGCCCGATGACGACGAGCGCCACGGCGCCGAGCACGTCGCGCCAGGTCGAGTGCACCGGCGTCGTGATCCGCTGCCAGAGGAGTGCCGGGATCGCGCGCGGGATCGAGCTCGCCGACGACCGAGGCGGCCGAACCGGCGACGATCGCCCCCGTGAGCGACACGGCCAGGCACCAGAGCGGGAAGCCGCCGAGGAACGCGTCGAGGACACCGGACACGACATCGCGCTGATCGCCGCGCTCGCCCGCCAGGATCACGGCGCGCGCGACGAGATACAGCACGAAGCTCACCGCGCCGGTCGTGAAGATCGCCAGGCCGATGTTCAACGCGGCGCGGCGGCGCAGCGCCGCGAGCAGCAGCCCCGCGCCGAGCAGCACGAGCGCCAGCAGCGGCAGCACGAACGCCAGGAACGCGACGCTCTGGGCGAGGTCGGCGAGCTCGACGGCGATCGTGCGGTCGGCGATCGACAGGACGATCGCGCGCGGGCGCTCGAGCTTCTCGGCGAGCGCCGGGTCCCGCAGCCGCAGGAACTCGATCGCCACGACGCCGACGTTCGCGAGGTCGATGAAGACGCTGCCCTCGGTCGTGGAGAAGAGCGTGTTGTGGGTCTGGATGGCGGCGCCCCGGACGAGCCCCGCGGCCCGCCGGGTCTTCAGCAGCGAGTCGACCGTGCCGTCGAGGATCGGCGCGAGTGAGACGAGCCGCGGGTCGCGCGCGACGATCCGCCCGGTGACGTCGCTCGCCAGGCGCGCGCGCACCGCGTCGTCCTGGAGCGTCGCGGCGGCGTTGTCGGCGAATCCCTTCGCCTGGAAGACGTTGCGATCGAGGTAGGCGATCGGCAGCGCGAGCAGCAGGCACAGCGTGCCGATGACGGTGCACGTCGCGGACAGCCGGCGGCGAACGGACGGGCTCACGGACCGCGATCCTATGGCGCGGGCGGCGGATCCGGCTCGCTCGGGCGCCCCCCGATCGCGTTCAGGACGGCCGTCCACGTGCGGTGGCCCGGCGAGTCCGGGCGGAAGCGCTCGCGGGCCTGCTCGAGCTTGTGCTCACGGTGCCCCTTGTAGAAGCGCCGCGCCCACGGCGAGTTCGGCTTGCCGATCCGGCACGTCGCCCAGATCCCGAAGAACGGGATGAAGATCGCGACCACGCCGAGGAAGATCCGCCCCTTGAGGAACGAGATCGAGGCGAAGAGCAGCGCCTGGAAGACGATGATCGCCGTGGCGATCGCGGACTCCGGCTCGTCGAGCCCGAACGGCCGCGTTCCGACCACGACGAGCAGCATGAACGCGGCGACGAACACGACCGCGTCGAGCGAGCTGCGGCCCTCGTCGGTCCAGTAGACGTCCTGCAGGTGGATCCAGAGCGCGAACTCGTCGAGCGTCAGCCCGGCGCCGATCCCGAAGGCCGCCGCGCAGATCTGAAACCACGGGCTGTCGGGTGCCATCGCGAACGCGAGAAAGCCGCTGAGCAGCATCAGCGAGATGCCCCAGACGAGGTGGTGCAGGTGCAGGCCCGAATCGGTCGTCACGTCGCCCGGCCACCAGGAGACCTGCGCGCGGATCATGCGCGCACTCGTGCGGATGAAGAGGAACGTCACGAGGAACGCGAACAGCACGAGGAACGCCGCCGCACGCCCGGGCTCGTCGGCCCCGCCGAACGGGTTGACGCTGAGAATCTCGCCGAACGGCACGCGGCGATGCTACGGGAGGGTCAGGGCGCGTTCAGCGCCCGAGATGCACGAAGTCGCGGAACTCGGCCCAGCCGAGGCTCATGCGCCAGCCGGCCTCGGCGGTCGCGTGGCGCCAGCGCTTGCAGCCAGTTCGGGTCCCATCCGCGCCAGCGCCACAGGAGCACGACGACGAGCACGGCGAGCAGCAGCGCGGCGAGCGCGAGCGCGGCGATCTGCCACCAGGTGACGCCCGCGCCGCCGTCGTCCTGCTGCGCGGTGACCGTCGCCTCGGTGGTCTTCGTGACCGTCGGGGCGCGGTGGTCGTCGTCGTCGCGGGTGCGGGTGTCGTCGCATTCGGCGCGGGCGTCGCCGGCACGGTCGTCTCCGAGGCGGGCGGCACGGTCGTCGCCGGATCGCTCGGCAGCGGGTCGACCGACTTGCCGGCCTCCGGCTCGACGGCCTGCGGTGCGGCGGCGGCGCCGTCGCTGCCCTGCGCGAACGCCGCGGCCGGCGCGAGCGCCAGCGCGAGCACGGCGCACAGCAGCGCGAACAGGAGGTGCGGATGCGGGCTGCGCGCGTGGCTCACGACAGGCGCGATGCTAGGGAAGGAGGTCGGCGAGCGCGCCGATCGCGTCGGCGAGCACGACCTCGGGCGCCTGGTCGGCGTCGAGCGGCGCGGATGCGGTCGGGGTCGGCGCGGCGAGCTCCTCGTAGGTCAGCGCGATCGCGGCGAAGAACGCCTCGCCCTCGCGCTCGAGCCGGTCGAAGCCCTCGAGGCGCGTGCCGGTGCGCTCGCGGCCCGATGCGCGGGTCGACGCGCAGGTAGAGCGTGCGGTCCGGGGCGAGCCCGCCGGTCGCGAAGCGGTTCAGCTCGGCGATCTCGCGCGACGCCGAGCGCCGCGCCCGCCGCCCTGGTAGGCGAGCGAGGAGTCGACGAAGCGATCGAGCAGCACCCACGTGCCGGCCGCGAGCAGCGGCCGCAGCCGCTCCTCGACGAGCTGCGCGCGGGCCGCGGCGTAGATCAGCGCCTCGGCGCGCGGGTCGACGGTGAGCGCCGGGTCCTTCACGAGCGCGCGCAGGCGCTCGGAGAGCTCGACGCCGCCCGGCTCGCGCAGCAGCTCGGCCGTCACGCCCGCGCGCGCGCAGCACCTCGTGCAGCCCGGCGCCGAGCGTCGTCTTGCCCGCGCCGTCGAGGCCTTCGATCGTGATCAGGCGCCGGGCATGCGCGGCGATCGTAGTCGGCGCGCGGCGTTCCGGCGCCCACGTCGTGCACCCACCCCTCACGCCGGGAAGCCCGCACCGCTCAGGGCGCCGGGCCACCCCTCCAGCGCCCCGAGTAGCCTCATCCCCGCATGACGCTCGCGCCGCTCGACCGCCACCCGCACGCCCGCGCCGTGCTCGACGGGCGGCGCTTCCGCCGCAGGGCGCGCCGTCGCACGCCTATCTCTTCCACGGTCCGGCGGGCGCCGGCAAGGCCGCCGCCGCGCGCGCGTTCGCCGCCGAGCTGCTCGCCGAGGGCGCCGCCCGAGCCGGACGGCGTCCGCGCGCGCGTCGATGCGCGGCTCGCACCCGGACCTGACCTGGGTCGTGCCGAGCGGCGCGCACGAGATGCGCCGCGAGGACGTCGAGGAGCCCGTCGTCGCGCGCGGCGACGCGCACGCCGTTCGAGGCCCGCCGGCGCGTCTTCGTCCTCGAGCACGTCGACACGATGAACGACCAGGCCGCGAACCGGATGCTCAAGACGCTCGAGGAGCCGGCCGCGTTCGCGCACCTGGTGCTGCTGACCGAGCGCCCCGGCGACGTGCTGCCGACGATCGCCTCGCGCTGCCAGCCGGTGCGCTTCGACGCGCCGGCGCCCGAGGCGCTCGAGCGAGCGCCTGAGCCGCGATCGTGGACGCAGAGCACGGCGCGCGCGTGCGCGCGGCTCGCGCTCGGCGACGGTGACCGCGCGCTCGCGCTCGCGCATCGGCGAGGGGCCGGCGCTGCGCCGCGCGGCGCAGACGTTCGCGCGGGCCTGCCTGAACGACGACGCTCGCCGAGCGCCCGTGGATGACGCTGCTCGAGCGCGCGAAGGCGCTCGGCGCCGAGGCCCAGGAGGCGATCGACGAGCGCGTCGCCGCCGACGCCGACCTCCTGCCCAAGCGCGAGCGCAAGCGCGCCGAGCGCGAGGGCGCCGACACCGCCAAGCGCGCCGCGCGGCGCGCGCGCACCGCGCGCGCTCGACGAGGGCGCTGCGGCTCAGCGGCCTGTGGCTGCGCGACGTCGCGTGCGTGCTCGACGGCGCCGAGGACGTCGTCCACGCGACCGACCGCCTCGACGCGCTGCGCGCCGACGCCGAGGGCCGCGACGTACACCGCCTGCGCGAGGCCGTCGCTGCTCGTCGACGACACGCGCGCCGCGTTCGCCGTGAACGCGAGCGAGGAGCTCCAGCTCGAGGCGCTCGCGTTCGCATTGGCGCGGACGCTGCGGCGGCGCGACTAGTTGATCGTGCCGCTGAGCGCGAGCGCGAGGATCGTGACGCCGACGATCACGCGGTAGATCACGAAGATGTCGAAGTTGTGGGTGCGCACGTAGCGCAGCAGCCACGCGATCGCCGCGTAGCCCGAGGCGAACGCGACGAGCGTCGCGATCGCGGTCGCGCCGAATCCGGCGGTGTTCCCCGGCTCGCCGATCTTGCGCAGCTCGAAGATGCCGGACAGGACGATCGCCGGGATCGAGAGCAGGAAGCTGTAGCGGGCGGCGGCGGCGCGGTCGAAGCCGCGGAACAGGCCGAACGAGATCGTCGCGCCCGAGCGGCTGACGCCCGGGATCAGCGCGAGCGCCTGCGCGAAGCCGATGATCACGCCGTCGCTTGAGCGTCACGCTCTCGATGCTGACGGTCGCGGCGGCCGGCGCGGTCGGCCCAGAAGAGGATGCCGCTGAAGAGGATCATCACGATCGCGATGAGCTCCAGCGAGCGCACGTCGTTCTCGATCTGGTCGGCGAACAGGACCCCGAAGACCGAGATCGGGATCGTGCCGATGATGAGGTACCAGCCGATCCGCCCGTCGGCGTCGGCGCTGCGCCAATAGCTGCGGTCGCGCAGCGAGCGCGAAGAACGCGACGACGATCCGCAGCAGGTCGTGGCGGAAGTACAGCAGCACCGCGGCCATCGTGCCGAGCTGGATGACCGCGGTGAACGCGGCTCCGGGATCGTCCCAGCCGGCGATCGCCGGGACGATAGCGCAGGTGCGCGCTGCTGGAGATCGGCAGGAACTCGGTGAGGCCCTGGACGAGGCCCAGAACGATGGCTTCGAGCCAGGACACGGGGAGCGAGGCTAGCGGCGGAGCGTCAACACCTGCGTTGCGGCGGACTCAGGTCGCGCGGCGACGTAACGCGCGGGCGGGGCGGCGGACCGTGGCTGCATGACCCTCCGACGCACCGCCCACCTCCTGCTGCTCGCCGGCGCGCTCGCGGCCCTGCCCGCATGCGCCGCGGCCGACGGCGACGACGGCGCAGGCACGCCGGCCGCCCGGGCCGCGACGGCCACCCCGAAGCCGACGAGCGCGCCGACACCCGCCCCGAAGCCCGCCGCCCCCGCGAAGCCCGCCCGCACCGGCGTCACGATCACCACGCGCACGATCGCGAACTACGGCGAGGTGCTCGTCGACGCGCGCGGCAAGCCGCTCTACATCTTCACCGCCGACCGCCGCAAGACGCCGAAGTGCTATGGCGCCTGCGCCGGCGCGTGGCCCGTCAGCTACGCGAAGGGCCGGCCGGTCGCGAAGGGCAACGTCCAGCAGGCGCTGCTCGGCACCGCCAAGCGCCGCGGCGGCCGGCTGCAGGCGACCTACCGCGGGCGCCCCCTGTACACGTACGCCGCCGACCCTCCGGGCGTCGCGCTCTGCCACGACGTCCGCGAGTTCGGCGGCCTGTGGCTGCTCGTGCGCGCGAGCGGCAAGCGGGTGTAGCGTTTCGTCAGGCCTGCCCGATCGGCCCGAGGTCGGCGGGCAGGCCGCACAGATCGAACGCGCGGAAGCGCGCGAAGCGCGGGTGGTCGGGGCCGTGGAAGTCGGCGCTGCCGGTCGTCAGCAGCGCGAGGTCGAGCGCGGCGCTCGCGACCGTCCGCACCTGCTCGCACGTGTGGGTCGCATAGAACGCCTCGACCCCGTCGAGCCCGAGCGCCGTGAAGCGCGCGAGCGTGTCGAGCACGTCCGCGTCGCTCGCGAGATCCCAGTAGGGATGCGCCCAGACCGCGAGCCCACCGGCAGCGTGGATCGCCGCGATCGCCTCGGCGACCGTCGGGGTCGTGCGGCGCGCGTAGCACGGCGCGCCCGGGATCAGGTACGCCTCGAGCACCTGCGCGTGGTCGGCCAGCCCCTCGTCCGCGAGGCGCTCGGCGTTCTGCGGGTGCGCGAGCACGGCGCGCGCGATGTGCGGGCGGCCGATCGGCGGACCGGTCGGGTCGCTCTCGGGCACGTCGAGCGCCCAACCCTCCGCCCGCAGCGCGTCGACCATCCGGTGGCCACGCGCGTGGCGGTCGGCGCGCCAGCGCGCGAGCGCCTCGAGCAGCCCGACGTCGTGGTGGTTCAGGCGGTAGCCGAGGATGTGCAGGTCCTCGTGCTCGCCATCGAGCGCGGACAGCTCGGCGGCCGGCACGACGCGGATCCCGCCGAGCGCCGCCGCGGCGGCGAGCGCGTCGTCCACGCCGGCAACCGTGTCGTGGTCGGTCAGCGCGAGCAGCTCGATGCCCGCCTCGCGTGCGCGCGCGACGACCTCCGCGGGCGTGAGCTCACCGTCGGAGCACAGCGAGTGGGACTGCAGGTCGAACGTCGGCGCGGCGGCCACGCGGGCAGGCTATCTGCGAGCCGGGCGCCTACGCCCCGAAGCGGATCAGCGGCGCGGTGGCGAACAGGCCGTTCGCCGCGCCCGAGGGCGCGAGGTAATAGAGGAGCCCGCTCTTGCGCACCGACACCGCCAGGCCCGTGCCGGGGAGCGCACGTGCGCTCCTCTGGACCGCGCCGGGCCCTTCGCGGTGGTGGAAGCCGACGCGCTCGGCGCGCGCGGTCTCGCTGATCGGGTCGCTCGCGCGCCAGTAGACGTGGTAGCGGGTCATCACGAGGTCGCTGAGGCGCGTCCCGCCGGCGTCGCTGACGTCCGCCGAGCGCACGGTCCGCGCGCCACCGGCGTACGTCATGAGGCGCACGAACGTCGAGCCACCGGAGGGCGCCTTCGGCCAGTAGAGCGTCGAGACGCGGCTCGTGCTGATGCCGGTCGCGAACGCCGGCTTGCGGTCGAGCAGACGCAGCGCGCGACCCGGGCGGTAGAGGTAGACACCCGCGGTGCCGGAGCCCGTGCGCGTGAACGCGATGTTCCCCTTGAAGTACGACGCGGCGGTCTCCGAGCTGACACCCGGTCGCGAGATGGCGCCGAGCTTCCGCTCGGTGCGGGTCGCGGGGGCGTACTTGTGGACATCGCAGCTGGTCGTCGTGTTCGTCGCGCAGCGGCTGTAGACGACGACGCGTGCGCCGCTGTGCTCGGGGCCGACGCTGATCCGCGGCTCGCGTGGGAACGGCGCGATCGGGGCGACCCGGAGCGGGCCGCCGAGCTCCTGGGTCATGAGCACGTAGTTCGTCGGCGCCAGGCGCATGACGATCGCGAACGTGCTGCCGTACGAGGCGACGCTCATCGGCCCGCCGGGCTCGGCGATCGGCGAGACGAGCGTGTCGGCCTGCGCGCCGGCCGGAATGGCGAGCGCGAGCAGGAGCGCTGCGAGGGCGATGCCGGACCGGCGGGACATGCCCCCAATTGTGACGCGCCGCGGTCCGTTGCGCGCCGGGCCGCGCTACGGGTTCGGGTGCGGAACTCCCCGCAACAGGGCAGGATCGCGGGCCGCGGCGCTGACGCGGCGGGCGTAGGGCCGCTCGAGGACTCTCAGGGTTCTCCCAGGCGCCGTTCAGGTCGCGATCAGGTGCGGGGCGCAGGCTGTGGCCATGACCTCCTCCTCCCCCGCACCCAGAGACACCCCTGAGACCGCACCGAGACCCGATCCCGCGGTGGCGCGCGGCGCCGCCGCGAAGCGCAAGGCCCGAACCCACCGGCGTGTCGCCGCGGGCACGCTCGCGACGTTCGTCCTGGCGCTCGGCGCCGTCACGTTCGCGGGCGGCCCGCTCCCGTCATCCTCGTCGAGCACCACCGCGAGCACCTCGTCGTCGGGCACGGCGACGAAGGCCGTGCAGGTGACGTCCGCATCCTCGACGGGCAGCACCGCGCAGCCCGCGTCGAGCACGTCGAGCGTCGCGCCCGTGACGAGCGGGACGTCCTAGGCGCCTCAGCCGCGCAGCGGCACGAGCACCGGCGCCCGGCGTGAGCCGAGCGCGGCCCCGCACTGCGCTGACGCGCCTGCAGGCGCATTGATCGCAAAGCGCGCGCCGCGCTCGCCGACGCGCGCGCTGCGCGGTCGCCCGAGCGGCGCGCTCGGGAAGCCGTGGCGACGCAGGAGCCCGAGCATCGCGCTGAGCGACCGCGCACGGCGCACCGCCGACGCCGCGGGGATCGTGCAGCGCGCGCTGCGGTCGCGCGGCGGACCGGTGATCCGCAGGTTCGCGCCGAAGCTCCCGGACAGCCGGCGTCCCTCGCCGAAGTCCGGCACGTCGCGCGGGCGCGTGACGCTCAGCGTGAGCGCCCCGCCGCGCGCGACGGTCAGCGGGAGGTCCGCGTTGGCCTGGACGACGGCGTTGAGCGCTTCGGCCCCGAGGACCGTGTCGAGATCCTGCTCGGCGAGCAGGTCGCCGGGCGCCGGGGTGACCGGGCCACCGCTCTCGCTGCAGATCGCCCCCGTGTACGCGAGCCGCGCGAGCCCTGGGGCGAGGAAGTCGTTGACGAGCGGACGGCCGTCGCTGATGTGCGCATTCGGCAGGCGGACGTTCAGCGTGCCGCGCCGCCGCGGCAGGTCGAGCAGCGTGCCGCTCGTCTTCAGGAGCACGCGTGAGCGGGCGAGCATCCCGACGCGTGTCGTCAGCTCGGCGATCGTCCCGTCGCGGCACTCCTGGCGTGAGGTCTCGGTGAAGCGCTCGAGCGCGACGTTCGCGCGCAGCACGTAGCCCCAGTCGAACTCGATCGCGTAGTCCGCGTAGCGGTCGATGAACTGGGGGCGAAGCCAGGAGTAGGCGTCGGCGGCCTTGCGGACGACCGCGACGGGCGTCCAGCGGACGGCGACCTCGCGGCGGTAGGACGGCCGGCCGTCGGCGAGCGGCGCACCCTCCTCGACCCAGGCGGCGCGCACCGAACCGGTGACCTTCGACGTGCCGGCGGCCTGCGCATCAGCGGCGAGTGCGGCGCCGAGCGCGATCGCCGTCAGCGCGGTGGTGAGCGTGGACCGGGATCGCCGCGGCATCGCGCGACCGTACCGTGCGGCGGGCGTTCGCGCGCCGGGGCGGCGAAACGTGCGGGACCCCGCACGTGGCGGGGTCCCGGGTACTGCTCGGCGTTGCGCCGGGGCGCTACGCCGTCGTCGGAGTGACCGTCACGACGCCGAGCGCGGCGCCCTTCGTGAAGATCGTGTCCGAGAACACCTGGTTCAGGCCGCGAGCGGCGACACCGGTGAGCGTCGCGTCAGCCGTGCCCTTGCCGTTCGCGATCACGACGTTCTTGAGGTTCGCGATCGCGACGCGGCCGCGGTCGTTGACCTTGCCCTCGAGCACGCCGTGCCTGCCGCGGACCCAGATCCGCAGGCTCGCGACCTTGACGGTCGTCGTGCCCTTCGTGAGGGTCAGGCCGCCGTCGTGCTTGACGGCTGCGGTGCGCTTCGCGAAGCGGCCGAAGAACGAGCGGAAGTTCTTGTTGTGGCGGCGCTCGTTGAACTGGCCCTTCGTGATCGGGAAGCTGAAGGTCGAGCCGGCCTTTGTCGCGGGGGCGACGGCGTCGACGGTGTAGTTCGTCAGCGCGGCGAGCGTGGCATCGGGCACGACGAGCGTCGTGGTGCCGCCGGTGAGCTTCGTGTGGTTGTCGTGCTTCTTGTGCGCGAGCGCGGGGCCGGCGACCAGGGCGGTCGTGGCGAGCACCGCGACGAGCGCGAGCATGATGTTTCGGATTCGCATGGATCCTCCGTGTTGTGGTGCGGGCGAACGGTTCCTGTGAGCTGCAACACGGCGAGCCACCCGGGGTTGCGGTGGCCGGACAGGTGGCGCGCGGGCGCGCGGGGGCTACCCGTGGTCCTCGATCCGGTGCCACCACTCGCGGAACTCCGCGCAGCGGCCGTTCGCGTCGAGCTCCACGATCAGGATTCCGTCGAGCATCACCGTGTGCTCGGTCGGCACCGCGGTGAACTGCCCGTGCCAGCGGGCGATGCCGGTGCCCTCGTCGAAGGCGAGCGGCGAGGCCGCGAACGCGACGTCGCGGCGGCTGTGCCGGACCGCCTGCGCCCAGTAGGCGCGAATCGCCTCGACGCCCTCGAGCGGCTCGGCGAACGGCGTTTCGTGGTAGCGGGCGCCGGGCGCAAACAGCTCGGTCACCGCGTCGGGGTCGCCGTGGGTCCAGGCGTCGGCATAGCGGTTCAGCCAGAGCTCGAAGCGTTCCATGGCTGGGACGCTAGGTCGCGCGCCGCGCCGTGCCATCGGGAGTGTCTGCGGGTGTGGTGTGGGGGACTACGTGCGGCGCCGCCGGCACTCGTTCCGGCCCGGCGCGCGTGCCGCTCGCGCTACCGGCGCGGCTGCCAGTCGAGGTCGAGCACGTTGAGGAACGGCCGGCGCCCGAGCTCCCAGGCGACGAGCGTCCTGCGCCGCGTCCCGTTCGGCGTGATCGTGGCGATCACCCCGCCGCGGGTGCGATCCGAGCCGATGAAGGCGATCCGCCGGCCGTCGGGTGACCAGACCGGCTTGCTGCCGGTCGCGAGCCGCCTGCGGCCGCGGCCGTCTGCCCCGATGACGGCGACCGAGGTCGTGCGCCCGCGCCGGATCTCGTAGGCCAGGCGGCGGCCGTCGGGTGACCAGCTGACGGCCCAGGGCTCGCCGGGGCCGGTCGGCAGCGCTCGCAGCGCGCCCCAGTTCGCATCGCTGACGAAGAGCTCCAGGCTCCGGCAGCCGGCCTGCTGGCTCGTCAGCGCGAGGCGCGCGCCGTCCGGGGACGGGTCGGCGGCGACGACGTTCGTGCAGCCGCCGTGGCGCCCGCCGAGCTCGGCGGCAGGCGCGCCGCCGAGCTCCGCGGTCCAGAGCGTCCCGTTCGGGCAGTCGAGCTGCCCGCGGGCGGGCTGCGCGTCGGGGCCGCCGTTCCAGCCGGTGCTGATGTAGAGGACGCCGGCGCCGTCGGGCGACCATCCGACCGCCCGGTCCTCGGGGGTGCCGGTGCACGGCGCGCGGAAGTCGAGGTCGGTCAGCTGCCGGGCTCCCTTGCCGTCGGCGGCCACGACCCAGACCTCGCTCTCGGAGTCGGTCTCGGTCACGCCGAGCGGCTGCGTGTAGCGCGTGAACGCGACGCTGCGCCCGTCGGGCGACCACTGCGGGTAGGTGTCGCGGTTCCCGGTGCCGGGCTGGGCCCGGATGCTTCCGGTCGCCGGCGCGAGGTTGTAGATGCCGACGCCCGCGCGGGTCTGGCCGGTGAACGACAGGACCCCGTTGCGGCCCGGGGAGGTCGCGTGTGCGAGCGGGGGCGGCGTGCCGGTGGTTGCGCCGAGGCAGGCCAGGACGACGACGAGCGCCGGGAGCGAGCGCTGCGTGCGGGTGCGATGGGCCGGACCGTGCCGCATGCCGCGAGCCTCGCGGATCGCTCACGGTGCGGTCAAGCGTGCGCGGCACCGACAGCTGTCGAGCAGGGTCGTGATCGCCTCGGGCGGACGGCCGAGTGCGGCGCGCCCGTCGTCGGTCACGAGGTCGTCTCACGGACGCCGGGGCGCGCCGACGAGCCCGCCGACCGCGATCGCCCACAGCACCCCGCAGCCGGCGAGATGCCACGGCCAGTCGAGCAGGTTCGCCGCGAGGAACGCGAGCGCCGGCGCCGCGAGCAGCGCGGCCGTGGGACGCGTCGCGCGCAGCGCCGCGCGGGTCACCGCGACGTACAGCGCGAGCACGAGCACGACGCCGAGCAGCCCGAGCTCGACCCAGGCTTCGAGCGGCAGGTCGTGGGCGTACTGGACCGGTGTGTCGCGCACGCGCGCCTGCTCGGCGCGTGAGGCGGCGGCGAAGCTCTCGAGCCCGAACCCCCGGAGCGGGCGGTCGACGGCGGTGTCGAGCGCGGCATTCCAGATCGCCGTGCGCCCGTGACCGAACCCGGCGTAGGCGCAGTCGCTCGCGCGCTCCTGGGCTGTCGCGGCCGCGACGCCGGCGATGCCGATCAGGACGAGGACGCCGAGCAGCGCGCGACGCGCCGTGGGGGTGGCCTCGTTCTCGTTGCGCGACGGGCCGGCTCCGACGGCGACGACGATGATCGCGGCGGGTATCAGCGCCGCCACGAGCGCGAGGGCCGAGTCGTCACCGAGCTCGCCGCCGACGATCAGCGCCGAGAGCCCGCCGGCCGCGGCGATCAGCGCGGCGGCGCGGGGGGCGCGCGCTCCGCCGAGGAGCACGGCGGCCGCGACCAGCGAGAGGGCGGCGAGCGCGACGCCCGTGCGGCTGGCGGAGACCGCGACGGTCAGGACGAGCAGCCAGCCGCAGAGCGCGCCGAGGCTGCTCGCCGTGCGGCCGGCCGAGCTCGCGCACCAGAGCGCGGCGGGCAGACCCATCGCACAGACGAGCGCGAGCGCGGGCGGGTACTCGAGCGGGCCGGCGGGGCGCCAGGCGCTGCAGACGTCGAGGCCCAGGCGATCGATGTGCGCGGCGGCGCCGAGCAGGCCGGCGAGCGCCGCTCCTGCGGCCACGGCGACCAGGATCACGGCGTGGGACTGCGGCCCGGGCAGCGCCGCGGCCGCGATGACGAGCGCGGCCAGCGCGACGAGCACGAGCGCCCAGCGCAGCGCGTCGTCGACCGGCCCGACGGTCCAGGCCGCACTGAGCGCGCCGAGCGTCGCGAGCGCGACGAGCAGCAGGACCGGCGCTGAGCGGGCGGCCGCGGCGGCGGGCTCGGGTCGTGCGTTGAGCGCCGCGGCGAGCGCGAGCGCCGCGAGCATGACCGTCGCGCCGCGGCCCGCCTCGGTGTAGCCGCCGCGCCAGGCGACGGCGAGGACCGCGACGCCGGCGAGCGCCGCGATCAGGAGCCGTGGAAGAGGGGCGCTACTTGGCGAAGTTCGGGTAGGTGCGCTTGAGCTTCTTCAGGCACTTCTTGCGCTTGGCGGCCTTCTTCTTCTTCGTGCAGACCTTCCTGGCGGCCTTGTAGCGCTTGAGCGAGTCGCGGCAGGTCGTGCCCGCCTCTCCGCCGATCCCCTTGCACGGGCCGCTGGTGGCGGGCGGCGTCGTGTTCGCCGTACTGCGCGGACTTCACATCGGTCGACGGCCCCGGGGCGGCCGTGGCGGTCACCACGGCGCCGGCGATGACGAGCAGGGCGACGGCCAGGAGCAGGACGACCTTGAAGGTCGGACGGCGGCGATCGTGCATCAGCGGACTCCCCCGTTGGTCGCGCGTCGCAGTCCGACACGTCGACCCGCGCGACGCTACTCCTCGCCCCGGCCGACCGCAACACGGACGCTGCGCCGCACCGCGCGAGGCCCTATCCTTCGCGCTCGCTGTCGGCTGCGGGGGCCTCTACCCCTCGGCCGGCGGCGGCTTCTTCGCCGACGTAGCTCAGCTGGTAGAGCACTTCACTCGTAATGAAGGGGTCCCCGGTTCGAGTCCGGGCGTCGGCTCTTGAAAAGTCCCTGCATAGCGGGGATTTTCTTGTTTCCAGGGGGAGCTCGGTTGAGGGTTACCGGGTCCGTACCGGGTCCGGAACTCGGGTCCGGAGGGGTCCAGCCGGGTCCGCTCAGCGGAAATTGGGGCGGGGGTGGTCGGCCGGTTCGCGCGACTCAGTCAGTGAAGGCATCACCGACTGGAGACCGCTGATGGAGCAGCTCGAGCTGCCGTTCCCCGACGACGCCGGCCGCCGCGCCGACGTCGAGTTCCTGACGATCGCCGAGGCGGCCAGGTGCGTGCGCTGCTGCGAGCGGACCGTGCGGCGCGCGATCGACAACGGGGCGCTGCGCGCCGGCCGGGTGCGCGGCGCCGCGGGCTCGCGCGGCGGCTTTCGCATCCGCCCCGCCGACCTCGAGCGCTGGGTGTTCAGCGATGCCACGTAAGCACCGGGAGCCGACGATCGGCGTGCGGCGCTACCGGCTGGCCGACGGCTCGACGAGCGAGACCTGGTCGGTGCGCTTCTACGACGCCGGCGGCGTGCGCTGTCGTCGCGCGTTCGCTACGCGTGAGGAGGCGGAGTTCGAGCGGGCGCGGCTCGCGCTCGAGCAGTCGCGCGGCGGCCCGCTGCTGGCGACGGCCGTCGAGCCGGCGGGCGAGGAGGGTCTCACGCTCGCCGAGTTCTGGCCGACCTGGCGCGGCGACGCGGCGAGCCGGCTCGCTCCGTCGACGCTGCGCGAGTATGAGCGTCTGTGGAACCGGCGCCTGCGCGAACGCTTCGGCCATCTGCGGCTCGACGAGATCCGGCCGCGCATGGTCTCGCAGTGGCGCGCCGAGCTGCTCGACGCCGGGGTCGGAACCGAGGCGACGCGCTACGCGATGGTGCTGCTGCAGGCGATGTTCAGCGTCGCGATCGAATGGGGCGAGGCGACGACGAACCCGGTCAGCGTCGTGCGCAAGCCGCGCCAGGGCCGCAGGCGCGCGGTCGAGCCGCTGAGCCCTGACGCGATCGAGCGGATCCGCGCGGTGCTGCTCGCCGACGGCGACGTGCGCGCGGCGACGCTCGTCTGCGTCCTGGCCTACGCCGGCCTGCGGCCGGGCGAGGCGCTGGGCCTCGAGTGGCGGCACGTCCGCGAGAGCACGCTGCTCGTCGAGCAGGCCGTCAGCGACGGGCAGCTCAAGCGCCAGAAGACCAACCGCGTCTACCGCACGGTCGACCTGATCGCACCGCTCGCCGAGGACCTCGCAGCACTGGCGCGCCGTCGGCGCTGCCGGCGGCGCGAACGACTTCGTCTTCCCGCGCAGCGACGGCGGCCCGTGGCGCACGGACGACTGGAACAACTGGCGCCACCGCCACTTCGACCCGGCGACCGAGCGCGCCGGCCTCGGCCAGCCCCGCCCCTACGACCTGCGCCACTCGTTCGCCTCGCTGCTGATCCGCGAGCAGCGCACCTCGATCGTCGAGCTCGCGGAGCAGCTCGGCCACGCGCCGACGATGACGCTCAACACGTACGCGCACGTGTTCGCCGAGCACCGGCGGGCCGAGCCGGTCGACGTCGTCGAGTGGGTCCGGGAGGCCCGGAGCGCCGCCGGATTCGAACGCTGATCGACAACCGGCGGCCGGCGGTGGCGCTCAGGTGCCGGCGAGCAGGCGATACGCGGCGCGCGCGATGCGAAGCCGCGCCGGGTCGATCGTCGCGTCGAGGTCGCGGTCGTCGAGGTTCAGCGCGGGCCCGATATCGCGCAGCCATCGCCGCTCGCTGCTCTGAAGCGTCTCGGCTGCCGATCTCGGATCCGTCATGAGACCGAGCAGGAGGATGAGGTCCTGGCGTTGGTCCTCTGGGCGGCTGTGGACCGCGAGGCTGCGCGCCTTCAGGAGGATGGCTCCCAGCAGCGTCGGCCGCCGAAGCCCGACGCGCTCGGCGTCGATCGTGATCTCCACGCGCTCGATGCGCGTG
Organism: uncultured Actinomycetes bacterium; assembly: GCA_963787935.1. Taxonomy (GTDB): domain Bacteria; phylum Actinomycetota; class Thermoleophilia; order Solirubrobacterales; family Solirubrobacteraceae; genus F1-60-MAGs163. The sequence continues at coordinate 765,632 of CAWBEV010000005.1, forward strand.
AGCGCCTGGCTGCCGCCCGGGATCTGGATCGTCTGCATGCCGCGTGCGGTCATCGCGGGGCGGCCAAGGCCCTCGGGTGCCAAGACGTCGACGATCTGCCCCGCGACCTCGAATCGAAAGCCCTTCTCCCCTTCGAGGCCGGAGGTCTCGTGCGGCGTCGCGCCGAGTTCGTCGCGCAGTCTCTGCGCTATCCATTCGGTCCCGCTGGGACGCTGGCGGGCGTCGCCGAGGATGTCGATGTCGACGGTCGGGCGCGCTGTCTGCCCGGACTCGATGGCGTAGAGCGCGACCATGAGGCCGCCGACCAGGCACCAGCGCACGCGGTCGTCGTCGAGCCGTATGGCGACGTCGGCGACCGTGCGCCAGAGCGCCATGGTGTCCGGGTCCAGGACGTCGATGCGGATCCCGGGAACGGCGTCGGAGTTCACGTCTCTGCCGGGATGCCGTGGTTGAGCGACTTGAGCAGTTCCGTGCCGACTCGCGATGACCGTGGGTCCACGTACGAGGCGAGGTCCAGGGCGACGGCGGCCTTTGGGGCGATGCGGCGCCCGTCGAGCAGCCAGGCGTCGTCCGGGACGATTCGCAGCGTGACGTTCGCCTGCGAGGCCGGCGCCTCCTGCAGGGCGTGGGCGCGCACGATCTCGTCGGCGCGTCGGGCCGGGACGTACGCGTCGATCGTGTCGGGTGCCGCGAGTTCGAGCTTCAGCGCTCCGGCGGCGCTGGACCCCGTGAGGACGAGCGCCTCGTCCTCACGCAGCGCGCGCAGCTCACCGGGCAGCCCCCAGAATCGGCCGACGCGGGCACGCCGGTCAATGCGCCGCGCGATCGCGAGCAGGCCCCAGTGCTGAAGCGCCTGGCGACGGCGCCAGCGCGCGACCGGCTCGACGTCGCCGGGAACCGGCTCGCCGGATGCCTCCAGCAGCAGCGCCCACGCGTTGTGCGGCGTCAGCGGCCGCCCCGGGGGAACGGGCGCGCGCCGGCGCGCGACGACGCTGTCCCAGTGCACGAGCCAGCGGCCGCCGACCTTGTCGGCGCGCAGCGCACCGGTCGCGATCAGCGCCCGCACCCGCGAGGGATCCAGCTCGAGTTCGCGCGCGGCTTCGGTGACATCCACCAGCTCGGGCATAACACAACAGTAGCGCAAACGCTTGTGCTTTGTAATCTCAAGCGAGTACGTGTTGGTTCTGTCATCCGAACGCCGGAGCCCGGCGCCGGCTACCGGTTGCGCTTGCGCGAGGCCTTCGCCGACCGTCGCTTTGCCTTGCGCGCCTTGCCGCTCCCGCCTCCCGGCCCTCCCGCCGACCGCGGAAGCGCGCGCATGTCGAGCGGCGGCCCCAGGATCGCGTCGCGCTGCTCGAACGGGCGGGCGTTGAAGTCGTCCATGAACGTCTGCAGCGCCTCGGGGTCGGTCGGGTCGACGCCCTCCTCACGCATCTGCATGACCAGGCTCTGCGCAGGTCCGCGGCGGCTGCGGTCGCTCCAGGCCTCCTCGAAGTCGGGGCGCAGTGCGTCGCAGCGCTGGAGCAGCGCCTCGAGCGACTCCGCGCCGCTCGCGCGGCCCGATTCGTGCAGGTAGCTCAGCAGTTCCTTGGCGACGTCCGGCGCGTCGCGCATCTCCTGGTGGGAGAAGGTCTCCTCCTCTGGGATCCAGCGCAGGAACAGCTCGTTGAGATCGGTCGTGGTCCAGCGGCCCAGCGCGCCGTCGTTCGCGCGGCGCGCGTAGTCGAGCATCGCCGCGCCGACCCGCCAGCCGCTGCGGGCGATGAGGTGGATGTGGGGTCTGCCGTCCGCGGTGCCCCAGTCCTCGAAGTCATCGAGGATGAGCCCGGCGACGCGGGCGAACGCGTCCTCGTCCTCCGGATCGACCCAGAGCGTCTCGCCCTCGGGCGCGACGGGCAGCCCGACGAGCGCATCGACGTCGAGACCCAGCGCCAGCGCGATCCGCGGGAGCACGATGGCCAGCTCGTGCGGAACGGCGTAGCCGATCTCGCGGTTTCGCGCCGCCGCCGTCGCCAGCGCCGAGGCGGCTTCGTCGGTCGTCGTCGCGACGTGCTCGACGTCGCGGCCGCCGCCGAGCACGGCGTCGAGCCCGTCGTGCGAGCTGAGCGGACCGAACAGCTGTCCCCGCGCGAGCAGCGGGCCGTGACCGTCGAGCTCGACGGCGAGCAGGGCGATCCAGACCTCGGGCTGACCAGGAGCGCTGCAGCGCGAGCGTCCAGGTCTGCGCGCGAAGGAGGTCGGTGCGCCGGACCTCGGTTGCGCGCAGCAGCCCGAGCTGCGACACCCGTGGGTCCAGCGCGGCGTCGGGCAGGCCGAGCCGCTCGAGTGCCTGGCGGCCGGCGAGCGCCACGTCCGCCGCACCGAGCTGCGCGAAGGCGGCGAGCATGGTGGCGGCCTCCGGCGTTGCTCGGTGCGTCAGCTCGTCGACGAGCATCTCGACCGCGCCGCCTGGGACGTGTGCCCCTTGGAAGCGCACGCTCGCCTGGCACGCGAGATCCTCGAGCTCGTCCACGGTCGACGTGTCCCGAACACCCGCCTCCAGCTCGTCGACGCGAGCGGCGATGATCGGCGCGAAACGCCGGCGGTCGGCGGCGGTGAGCCTCGTCGGCTGCGTCATGCCGAAACGGTAGCCCGCGCGTGCGGCCGTCTCGCACGTCGACGAGGTGGCGATGCCGCAATGTCGGGCAAACGGTCCGGACGCTCGACCATTCGCGGTGTTCCGCGGGCAGCGGCTCACATCCCGAGGTCCGGTCCGCGATCGATCCCGCGCCCGCGTGGGCGCATGCGCTCCAGCGGGATCGGGTCGCGGGCGAGCCGGAGGGCCGGCGGCGGCGGGCTGACGGCGTCGGTGTCGAAGCGCTCCAGCGAGCTTGGCGACCTCGCGGTCCATCCCGTGGGCCCGCTCGCGGGCGGACGCCGCGCGTTCCCCGAGTTCGCGCCGGGCGCCGCGGCGCAGGCGCGAGACGGCTTCGCGCTCGGCCTCGAGCTCGTTGGCCAGCGCGTGAGCTTCGGCGACCGAGCGCTCGCGCACCTGGATCTTCTCCAGCAACCGCGATGCGTTCGGGTGGCGCTCGATCGCCTCGAGCGCGAGTTCCTGGCGGCGGCTGCCTGCGAAGACGCGTGCTGCGGCGTCGACGAGTTCCTCGTGGCTGAGCGTCGTTGATGCTTCGCGGTTGAGGTAGGGCGCCGGCGCGGTCAGGTAGAAGCGCGTGCGCTCGCGGTGGCGGGTCATCGCGGTGTAGCCCCACTCGCGGTACTGCTCGTCGGAGCCGAGCACGAAGGCGCGGTCGACGCTGGCACCTTGGGCTCGGTGGGCGGTGGAGGCGTAGGCGTGGTCGAGGTGCTCGGCGGCGTAGTCGCCGGGCAGCCGGACGTCGCGCCCGTCCCCCAGCCGCACGTCGAGGTGCCCGGCCGCGACCTCGCGGACCATGCCGCGGTCGCCGTTGATGACCTGAAGGGCGCGGTCGTTGCGGGCGAGCCGCACCTCGTCGCCGACGGCGTAGGACCGCTCCCCGTGTTGGACGTCGTCGCCCGCGAACCGTCCGGCTGATCGCATCCGCGTGCGGGCACGCTCGTTGAGGTCTGCGACGTCGCGCCGGCGGTAGGCGAGCATCACAGCGGCGTCGCCGGCCTCGCGCGACTGCCACCAGTCGGCGACGAGGCGCTCGCGCAGCGCGGGCGCGGTCGGCGCGGTGACGAGATCACCGCGCTCGCCGTAGCGCTCGGCCCAGGAGCGGGTGTCTCCGCGGCGCAGCGCGTCGAGCGCTTCGCGGTCCTCCTGGTCGCGCTGGCGTTGAACGCTCGTCAGCTCGTGCGCGCCGGCTCGTTCGGCCAGGCCGCGGAACGCACCGCCGGCCTCGATCTCCGGGAGCTGGCGATCATCGCCGACCAGGACGAGCCGTCCCTGACGCGCGTCGACGTGCTCGGCCAGCGCGGCGAGATCGCGCGTACCGACCATCCCGGCCTCGTCGACCACGAGCACCCCACCCCACTCCAGCTGATGGCCGTGCTCGACGGCGAGCCGCAGGCGCGCGATCGTGGTCGTGTTGATCGCGGCCTGATCGCGCAGTTCCGCGGCGGCGCGGGCCGAGAGCGCGCAGCCGGTCACGTCGGTCCCGCTGCGAACCCACGCCTCGCGGGCGGCGTCCAGCGCGTAGGTCTTGCCGGCGCCCGCGGGCGCCCGGACGACCGTCACCAGGCGGTCCGAGGCCGTGATCGCGCGCACGAGGTCGGCCTGCTCGCCGGTGAGCTCACGCCGGGCGATGGCCTCCTCGACGAGATGCTCGTCCGCGCGGCCCGCGCGCGGGAACGCGGACTCCTGGCCGCGGTCGAGCAGCTCGCGCTCGAGCGCGACGAGCTCGCTCGTTGTGTAGGCGTGCTCGCCGGCGGCGGTGATCGCCGGCACGATCTCGGGGCCGCGAAGCACGCGGTCGGCCTCGGCCTCGATCACGTCGGCCGGCGCTCCGTCGCGGTGCGCCGCGGCGAGCGCCTGCAGCACATCGCGGCGCGTGAACGTGCTCGCGTGCCGGGTCAGCTCGCGGAGATCGATGTCCCACGGCGCCTGCGGCCCGCGCTCGCGCGGCGTGAGGATCCGATCGAGCGCCGCGCGGTCGATGCCCTGTTCGGCCGCGCGCGCCCGCCACTGCTCGCGCAGCCGGCCGATCGGGACGCCGTAGTCCTTGCCCTGCCGCGTGGCGAGCGCCGCCGTCTGCGCCGCCTGCAGCGAGCGCTGCCCGCGCTGCTCCAGCTCGGCCACGATCTCCGCCCGCCGCCGCGAGAAGTGCTCGACGACCTCGCGCGAGAACCCGGTCACCTCAGCGGTGCCCTTGTCCACCTCGGACCACTCGAGTCCCAGCCGGTCGGTCAGCTCGGCGCGCAGCGCCGCCTGGTAGAGGAACCCCGCGGTCTTCGCGTGGCGGTACAGGTACCGGGCGTCGGGGGCCGTCCAGCGATCGTCCGGTCCCTGGACGCGATTGGCGACGACGACGTGCGTGTGCAAGAGCGGATCGCCGGCGCGCGACGTGCGATGGCGAAACGCCGCGCCGATGAACCCGCGGCCGTCGACCTCGACCACGCCGTTCTTGCCGCGGCGCCCGCGGCACGCCTCACGCTCGAGATAGCCCAGCGCCTCCTCGACGGCCGCCTCATGCCCGACGGCCAACTCGTCGGCGACGCGCTCGCCGGCGATGCCGTAGAGGATGCTCACGCTCTTCGGCGCCTTGAACGTCAGATCGAACCCGGCGACCGACGCCTCAGGGAGCTGGCGTCCCAGCAGGTCGCCCGAGGTCGGGTCCTGTCCGGCGAGCAGCCGGCTCGATCTGACCCTCGACGACATCGCCGGTCGCGCCCACGCTCGCGGCGCCGCTCCCCACCCAGACGCCGCGCGCCTCGCCCTGATCCGTCGCTCTCGCCGCCGTAGTAGTCCTCCACGGCCGCCCGCGACCGCGTCCTCGTAGTAGCGGCCGGCACCAGGTCCCGCGGCGAGCTTGCCAATCGACAACACACTGCTTAGTCGCACGAGCGGGGGACCACCCCCCTGGCACGGCTGGATGCAACTCTGTGCCGCGGTTCGGCGTCTGTCCCTGACGGCTCGCATGAAGCAGTCTCCGCGCGGGCGGGTTGTCCTGGTCGGTCCTTAGCGTGTCGCTCATGGACGTGCCTGTGCCGTGGCATTTCTGGCTACCGGATACCGACCGCAGCACCGGATGGGCCAGCCACGGCTATGTGCTGCAACTGGTCTGCCACGGCTACGGAGCAACGCCAGGCGAAGCGTGGGAGGACGCCAGGTCGCGTGCGGACCTGCCGGCCGACTTCGAGCCTCGCGGAACGATCGTCGCGACCCGGTGGGATGCCGAACACGAGATCGTCGTGCCGTAGCCCTGGCCGGCCTCAGACGGTCGCGATCGCGTGACGGCTCTCGTGGCTGCGGTCGTCCGAGTCGTCCTGTGCTGGAGCAGGTCGAGGTGAGCGCTTCGCCCCTCGATGTAGGCTCGCCGGCGATGGAGCTCGTCGACCTCGCGTGCTGACACGATGACCTCGCTCGAGCCCGGGCCGCGCGATCACCTGATCACGCAATCACTCCGTCGCGCCCTCAGCGATCTCGAACCCGACGTCGTCGACGAGGCTGCGCTCGATGCGGCGGAGGCACCCGATCGCCTCGCACGCCACGCGGCGACCGAGCTCCAACGCCTGCTCGCCGGTGACGACCCAGCCGATGCGCAGGCCGAGCGCACCAACGCGGCGCTGCGCCTGCTGGCTGGCGGGGCGGCGACCGAGACTGAGGTCGATATCCCCGCACGCCTCCTGCAGGGCATCAGACCTCGCTCGGCACTTGGAGACGTCGTCGCGCTGCCGCCGCCACCGGCGACCCCGTTCAGTCAGAGCGACCTGCTCGTCAACGCTGAGGGACAGCCGAACGTCGGCTCGGAGCTGCGCGCGGAGCTCGCATCGGCGGACTCCGTCGACCTGGTCTGCGCCTTCGTGATCTGGTCCGGCGTGCGGCACCTTCGCGAGGCGCTCGCACAGGTCGTCGAGCGTGGTGGACGAGTGCGCGTCATCACAACCACCTACATGGGCGCCACGGAGAAGCGCGCGGTCGACGAGCTCGTGGGACTCGGCGCGAACGTGCGGGTCGCGTTCGACGCTCGCACGACAAAGCTGCATGCAAAGGCCTGGCTGCTCGAACGCGACTCTGGTCTGAGCACCGCGTTCGTCGGCTCCTCGAACCTGTCCCACACCGCCCTCTTCGATGGCCTTGAGTGGAACGTGCGGCTGTCGTCGGTTGATGCCGCACACGTCATCGATCGCGTGCGGATGACGTTCGAGAGTCATTGGGCCTCTGAGCACTTCGGGGCCTACGACCCCGAGGTCAACGGCGACGAGCTTGCGCAGGCCCTCCGCGACCACGACCGGCGCTCACTCGGTGAGAGCTCGACGATCTCGTTCGCCGGCCTCGATGTACGTCCCTATCCGCATCAGCAGCGCATGCTCGATGCCCTGACGACCGAGCGCGAACGACACGACCGTCATCGCAATCTCGTAGTCGCGGCGACGGGGACTGGGAAGACCGTTGTTGCCGCGCTCGACTACCGCCAGCTCCGCGCCAGGGCCGGCGAGGACCTTTCGCTGCTGTTCGTCGCTCACCGCGAGGAGATCCTCAAGCAGTCGCTCGCGACGTATCGCGCCGTCCTCCGCGACGGAGCCTTCGGCCAGATCCACGGCGGCGGCAAGATCGCCGAGGGCCGCCACGTCTTCGCCATGATCCAATCGCTGCACGAGGATCGCCTCGCGGCGACGCGCCCAGATGCGTTCGACGTGGTCGTCGTCGACGAGTTCCATCATGCGGCGGCCGCCACCTACGACCGACTGTTGCACCGGCTCGCACCGGCCGAGCTCCTGGGCCTGACCGCGACCCCCGAGCGTCTCGATGGTCAGGACATCACCGCATGGTTCGACGGGCGGATCGCGGTCGAGCTACGGCTCTGGGAGGCCATCGACCAGGGCTTTCTCGTCCCCTTCCAGTACTTCGGCGTCGCAGATGGCACCGACCTGAGCGGGTTGACATGGCGCCGGGGCGGATACGCGACGGAAGAACTCAGCAACCTCTTCTCCAATGACGACCTCCGCGTGGCAAAGCTCCTCGAGGCGATCCAGCAGATCGTCTTCGAACCCGGCGCGATGCGCGCCCTCGGGTTCTGCGTCTCGAAGGAGCATGCGCGGTACATGGCGCGCAAGTTCACCGACGCGGGCCTGTCCAGCGTCGCGCTGACTGGCGACGACGCGCCGGAGGAGCGCTCGCGAGTTCTTCATGACCTGCGGGCGGGGAAGCTGCGCTGTGTCTTCTCGGTCGAGGTCCTCGGCGAGGGTGTCGACGTGCCCGACGTCGACTGCCTGCTGCTGCTCCGTCCGACGGCGTCGCCCACCGTGTTCGCACAGCAGCTCGGACGCGGTCTACGGCGCGCTGAGGGCAAGAGCCACCTCACGGTTCTTGACCTCATCGGACAGCACCGCCGGGAGTTCCGGTTCGAGGACCGGTTCGCTGCGCTGCTCGACGCTCGGCGCGGACGGGTGATCGACCAGGTCGAGTCCGACTTCCCGTTCCTGCCGGCCGGCTGCACAGTCGACCTCGATCGCCAGAGCCGCGAGATCGTGCTCGACAACCTCAAGGCCGCGGTACGGCGATCGCGCTGGAACGCGCTCGTCACTGACCTGAAGTCGGCGCCGGACGAGACCACTCTGGCGGGTTTCGTTGACCAGTACGGACACCGGCTGGAGGACGTGTACCGCGGCGGACATAGCTGGACCGAGCTGCGTCGCGCTGCCGGAAAGTCGACGCCGTCAGCTGTCGATCCTGATCTCGAGGCCCACACGTTGCGGTCGCTCTCCCGCCTGACGCACGTCGACGATCCAGAGCGCGTCGCGCGGTACCGGCAGCTGCTGACCGGTGGAGCTCCCCCTTCAGTCGACGATGCCGACGATCGCCAGCGACGGCTCCTGACGATGCTGGCGTGGGGTCTCGGCTCCGGCGGGTCCGGTCGTTCCTCACTCGATGCGTTCTTTGCCGAGCTCTGGGTGGAGACGACCGTCCGCGACGAAATGGTGCAGCTCCTCGACGCGGTCGACCAACGCGCCCAGACCAGAGGCGCGCCTTCAGGTCTGGAGCCCGAGGTGCCGCTCGCGCTTCACGCGCGCTACTCCCGACAGGAGGTCATCGCCGCGCTCGGCTTCGGCGATGGCGTGAAGCCGAAGGTCACGCAAGGCGGAATCCTCTGGGTGCCCCAGGCCAGGAGTGACGTCTTCTTCATCGATCTCAAGAAGGCCGAGCGCGACTACTCGCCGACAACGATGTACCGGGACTACGCGATCAACCGCGAGCTGTTCCACTGGGAGTCCCAGTCGCGCCAGACGCCCGAGCAGCCGACCGTCCAGCGGTACATCAACCATCAGGAACAGGGAACGCGCGTTCTACTGTTTGTCCGTGAACGCAAGAGTTTCGAGCTCGGAACACAACCGTTCACGTTCCTGGGGCCGGCAAGCTACGTCGAACACCGCGGCGAGCGCCCGGTGTCCTTCACCTGGCGACTGACGACACCGATGCCGGAGGACCTGTTCGAGGTGGCCCGGAGTGTCGCGGCGGCGTAAGCGGATCGCTACGACGAACGGCAGGCCAGGTTGACCGGCGTCCGGTTCAGCCGGTCAACTTCACACCGTGCGCGGCTTCGTCGCCCCAACTGATCACGGCTGGTACCAGTTCTTCCTCGCGCGCCCGGACGTGGAGGAGGTCAACTTCTGGCGCCCTGGGGGACTCACCTTCCATGCGCTGCAGCCCGGCGAGCCATTCTTCTTCAAGCTCAAGGCGCCGCACGACGGCATCGGGGGGTTCGGCCTCTTCGCCCGTTTCGCGCAACTGCCTGTCTGGCGGGCCTGGGAGGTCTTCGGCCAGGAGAACGGCGTGCCGGACGAGCGCGCGTTCCGAGAGCGCCTCGTCCGCTTGACCGGCAACCAGGCCGTGCGCGACATGGTGCGCGACGACCAGGACCGCCCGATCGGCTGCGTGTCGATCGCTCAACCGGTCTTCTTCCCCCCGGATGAGTGGGTGCCGGTCCCGCCGGACTGGAAGCGCAACATCGTCAGCGGCCGCACCTACGACCTGAGCACGGGCCACGGCGCGCGGCTGTGGCAAGAGTGCCTGGAGCGAGCTGAGCTGCGCTCGGTTGAGTGGGTCGCCGAGAGCCTGGAAGGAGCGCGCGCCGGCAAGCCCCACCTCGTCACGCCGCGGCTCGGCCAGGGTGCGTTTCGCATCGCGGTCCTCGATGCCTACGGTGGAGCCTGCGCCGTCACGACCGAGCACTCGCTGCCCGTCTTGGAGGCGGCGCATATCCGGCCGTGGGGCATGGGCGGCGGACACGTCGTGAGCAACGGCATCCCGCTTCGCCGCGATCTCCATCGCCTGTTCGACCTCGGCTATGTGACCGTCCGCCCCGACCACCGGCTCGCCGTGAGCGGCGCTCTCCGCGAGGACTACGAGAACGGGCGCGCCTACTACGCCCTCGAAGACCGCAAGATCCTCCTGCCGAAGGATCCGCAGGACCGTCCTTCCGCCGAGCTGCTCGACTGGCACTCGTCCACGGTCTTCCGTGGCTGATCGGCCGGCCGGAAGCGGACGCCGCATCGGACCCAACGAGCTCTAGCCGGGTCCGCTACCGGGTCCGGAAGCGGGTTTCAGCGCGATACACTCCCGTCATGTCAGGTCTGCAAATCAAGCTGATTTGCAGGGACTTCACAGGACACACGCCGACTCGGGAAACCACCCCGGCCGCCCTCGTAATGAAGGGGTCCCCGGTTCGAGTCCGGGCGTCGGCTTAGAAGGATTCCGCGCCGGTGTCGCGGCTCAGAAGTGCCTCATTACCAGGCGCTTCCTGAGGCCGCCGACGCCGAAGCCGGTGGACTGCGCGGGACTCGCGCGGACACCGCCCGACACGGGATCCGGTACGGGTGCGGTACGAAATTGCGCCGATCACCTCGAAAGCCGTCAACGAGGCCGCGCGGCGAGGCGAGGTGCCGTCGCCGGTTGCGCTCGGTCAGGTCCTCGAACCGAGCTTCTCAGCGTGCCGATGATCCCGAACTGACAGTGCGGGGCGTCCTTCGAGCTGCGCACCGAACGGCTCGAGTACACGCCCGGGACGTGCTCGTTCTGCGGCGGGTTGCTGCAGGAGCTCTCCGTGCTGCAAGTTGCGCACGCGGGCGAGAACCCCGCGCAGGCCGAAACGCCGACCGACGAGCTCATCCTCGTGCAGGGGCCCTGCCTGGGCGATCGCAGTTACGTCAGCGCTTCGATCCCGCCATCAGCCGGCAATGAGCTGAGCCTGCGCCTGGCGGACGCCTTCGACCAGGGCATCCCAAGCGTCGTCCATCAGCGTCGACACCGGGCCGCGCTCGTGAACCTGCACGACCTCAGGCGCTGGGTGGCCCCGGCCGCGGTCGTCGTTCACGCCGAACGCCACCAGTCGCCCGACGTCTGGATCCTGGCCATCGACGAGCTCGCGGTGAGCACACATGCCACGCGGTTCGACGACGCCCTCACACAGCTCGCAGCCCTCGTGCGCCGACGCGTGCGCTCGATCCTCGAGGACCCGATGGGCGAGCTGACTGCGCGTCGGGACCTCGCGTTTCGGCTGTGGGTGGCGGATGTGGACGGTCGGCTCGAGGAGGTGCTCGGTGAGGCGGCGGCACTGGCGGAGGACCCGAGAGGCGAGCCGCCGCGGACCTGAGCTCACGCGCCGGCACTCGCACCGCCCTCGTCGTGCTCCCCCTCGGCACTCGCCCGATGCTGGGCTGCGGCGAGGACCTGCTGCACGTGAACGTCGAGGTCGCAGCGCAAGTTCGCGAGCCCTTCAGCGAGTGCGGTGATCGCGGCGGCCTGCGCGAGGGCGACCTCCAACGCGGCATCCTTCCCCTCGCCGGCATCGACGACACGCGCGGCCTTCTCCAGGGAGTTCTTCGCGAACAGCATCGTGTTGGGGATCATCAGCCCGCCTCATCCGCATCGCCGAACCCCGCACGCACGAGCACCAGGCGCTCGTACAGGCCTTCGATGACACCCTCGATCGCCTCGTCGCTCTCGGCGAAGTCGGCGGTGGCCACGCCGACGAGCGCGTCGATCATGAGGAACATCGATCCGCCGTCGCCGACCGGCGACGCCCCCACGAGCACCATGCCGTCCGGCATCGCGCCCGCCTCGACCGTGATGTCCCAGCAGGGCTCGAGACGCGCCATGACGAGCGCCTCGTCGATCGCTGCGGGGTCCGGCTCCGCGTTCATCGCTTCCATCTCGTCCTGCTCCTTCGTCGTTGGTTGGGTTCGGTTGCACGAACGCCGCCGGCGTTGAGCGCTCATCCGACGTGCACCCGCCAGCCGCGCGCCTTCAGCTGGTTGGCGAGCCGGCGCTCGGCGCGCCGGGCCTCGGCGCGGGTGGCGTAGCGCGGCAGGTGACCGTGCAGGTCCTCGCGCAGGTGGCCGCGGCCGCCGTGGCGAAAGACCCGTGCCGCGAGCCGGCCGCCCGCGTGGTGCTGGGCCAGGCGCTCGTCGAACGGCTTGCACGTCTCGCCGACATACACCGCGTTCGGCTGACCGTGCAGCTCGATGGCGTACACGCCGAACTCGATCTGGTTCATCTGATGCTCCCTTGCTGGTTTCGGGCCTCACGTGCGTGCGCACGCGCCTCACATCCAGCATTGGCACACCGATCGGCGGCGGTCCAGGAGTCGCGACCTGCGCCGCGGCGGCGACCAGCCCCACTACGTGGGGCGGTCGGCTCACCACAAACGTGGCGCGTCGCCGCTCACCGGTTCGCAGTGTGAGGGGCGGCTACGTCCGGCCGCCGGCGGCGCGCGTGAAGACCGCGAACTCCTCATCCGAGTACAGGTAGAACGCCACCGCATCGATCGCATCGGCGTGCTCGGCCCACGCGTCGCGAACCGACGCGACCGCGATCGGCGCGGCGAGCTCCAGCGGATAGCCGAACATCCCCGTCGAGATCGACGGGAGCGCGACCGAACGGGCACCGACCTCGGCGGCCACCCGCAGCGACGAGCGGTAGGCGCTCGCGAGCAGGTTCGCCTCACCGCTCTGACCACCCCGCCAGACGGGGCCGACGGCGTGGATCACCCACGTCGCAGCGAGCCGGCCGGCCGTCGTCGCGACGGCCGATCCCGTCGGCACCTCAGCGATGCGATCGCACTCCGCCTGGAGCGCCGGGCCGGCGCCATCCGAGATCGCCCGCGCGAGCGCCCCGACATGCGCGAGCTGCGAGTTCGCGGCGTTCACGATCGCATCGGCCGGCGCGAAGACGACGCTGCCGGAGCGGAACTCCAGGTTCATGGCCGCAGCGTACGAGCCGAGTGCCCGTGGTGCAGCTCTCGCGCTCGTATGGGTCATGTGACTTCGGCCGGGCCTGAACCGTTGGTGGTCTCCCGCACGTGCATCGGTGTGCTCGCGGATGCTGCTCGGCGGACGGTTCTGCTTCCACGGCCGCGCTATCGATGGCGAAACAGTGCGTCGACGTTCGGCAACTCGTCGAACCGTGAGAACGTTCCCGCTTCGGCGATCTCTTCTGCCGCCTGGAGGAACCCAGCCCACGCGCTGCGCGCGAGCGTGCCCCCCACGCTGATCCGTCGCACCCCGAGTGCCGCCGCCTCCGGAACGCTCATGAACGGAGCGTTGATGAGCACATTCACCGGCTTCGGCGACACCGCGGTGATGATCGCCCCAACCTGGTCAGCGGTCTCGATCCGGGGAGCGTAGAGGCAGTCAGCGCCCGCTTCGGCGTACGCGCTCAGCCGTCGGATCGTCTCCTCGAGGTCGGGACGTCCGCACACGAACCCCTCCGACCGGCCGGTGAGAACGACACCGGTGCCGCTCTCGTCGATCGCCCGTCGCGCGGCCCGCACCCGCTCGACGGCGAGATCGAAGTCATGCAGCGGCTCCGCCTCGTCGCCGGTGGAGTCTTCGATCGAGAGCCCGGCGATCCCCGTGGCCACAGCCAGCTTGACGTTCGCGCCGACCTGCTGCGGATCGACCGCGAAGCCACCCTCGAAGTCTGCGTTCACCGGCACGCGGACGGCCTCCACGACGACACGCAGATGCTCGAGCACCTCATCGAGTGTGACCTCGGTTGTCCGCGCGCCCCAACGTCCAGGCGAACCCGGCACTCGTCGTCGCCAGCGCCTTGAAGCCGAGCTGCTCCAGTGCCCGCGCGCTCCCCACATCCCACGGATTCGGCATGACGAAACAGCCGGAGGAGTGCAAGCGGCGAAACGCAGCGACCCGCTCGTCATGCCCATTCATGCCGCACCTCTTCGAGAAGGAACCGGGCTCCCGCACCCTACCCGCGCCAGGATCGACGCCTGCCCCGGCCCCTTCCGGGCCGAGACCGCCGATGCTGCTCCGGTGTTCCCGGTCCCGACCCTGCTCATCACCGATCACGGACGAGGCAATCGCTCTACGAGCTGTCGCGCCGCGGCGACCTGTGCGCGCGTCAGGCGGCGCGCTTCGCCGCGCACGCGTTGTACGAGATGCCGCTCGGGGTCCTGCTCGCGCTCGGCGAGCAGGTCCTCGATTCCGCTGGTGATCGCGGCCTTCGCCGCGTCGCGCAGCCGGCGGGCGCCCGCGGCGTCCTCCCACGAGGAGCCGAACGCCCGCGCGTCGATCGGCGGGCCGATGCGTCCGTAGATGCGCTGTGGCCGCGGGAGCGGCGTCGGCCCGAGGCCGCGGACGACCGGCCACACCATCTCCGGGTCGATGTCAAGGCGCCCGGCGAGCGCGCGCACGGGGCGCATGAGGTCGTCGTCCGCGTCGATGACGACGTCCCACATGTCGTCGACACCAACCATCGAGACCGGCACGATCGGGTAGCCGAACTCGAGGGCGAGCCGGGCGAAGCCGATGCGCTCGCGCCACACGAGCGGGTAGTGGTCGCCCCGCCGCCGTGCGACCTCGCGCCCGCCACCGGGGAACACGAGCAGTGGCTGCCCGGCTCGCATGACGGCTCGGGTCGCCTCGCGCGAGCCGTTGATCGTGCCGAAGCGCGCGAGCAGGTCGCGCCAGACCGGCAGGCGGAAGTGCTGGCGTTCGCCCAGCGAGCGCACGAGCACGCCGGTCCGGTGGTAGACGCCGAGGACGAGGAACGGCACGTCGAAGACCCCGAGTGTCGTGTGGTTGCCGACGAGCAGGTAGCCGCCGCCCTGCGGCACGTGTTCGTAGCCGTCGATGCGCGGGTCGGTGATCGCGCGCCACGGCGCGAGCAGCGCCTCGGCGGCGGCGACCTCGGCGGGCGACGGTGGCGCGAAGGCAGCGGGATCCACGGGGGAGGTGTGGACCCTACGGGACGTGGTGTCGGCGTCTGCCGTTGCCGAGATTCGACGACAACCTCCTCGCTCTGGCCGAGGTCCACAGGGCAGCCCTCGTCTCCGGAGACGAGCACCTGCTGGTCCTCCGCGACCGGTTCCCGATCTTCAACCCTGCCGAGTTCCTCGACTGGCTGGACCAGCACAGCTGACGGCGTCGCAACCGCCTGCTCAGACAACCCGACGATCAGCGCCCCGCGCCCAGGTACTCCGACTCGAGCACGAGATCGCTGAGCAGTGACTGATATTCGACGTGGGTCGCGTGCTCGACGGTGCGCCAGGTCCGCCCTTCCTGCTCGGCCATGAACGCCCGGTACTCGGGCGCGCCCGGGAACTTGACGTTGTCGGCGACGACGACCGCGCCGGCCCGCAACCAGCCGCGCTGCAGGATGCGCTCGAGGTCGGGGAGGTAGGCGCCCTTGTCGTGATCGAGGAACGCGAACCCGACGGCGCCCGCCGCGAACCCGTGCTCGGCCTCGAGCACACCGATGGTGCCGCCGCCGTCCCCGAGCGTCCCCACCACCACGCCGACCTGGTCGGTGAGCCCGGCGTGATCCCAGATCCGCCGCGCGATCGCGGCGTTCGACCCATTGAACTCGACGGAGACCACGCGGGCGCCGTCGGGCATCGCGCGCGCCAGTCGCAACGCGCTGTAGCCGCAGTACGTGCCGAGCTCGAGGATCAGCCGGGGGCCGGCGCGCCGCAGCGCGGCGTCGAGCAGCTCTCCCTTCTCGTCGCCGACGTTGATCATGAAGCTCCGCTCGTAGCAGAACTCATCGATCACCCGGATGACGTCGTCGATGTCGCCCGCGCGGGCGTGCTCGACGACGTAGGCGCACAGTGCCTCCTCGCGCCCGTCACCCACCTGCCACTCGGAGGTCAGCGTCCTCAGCCCGAGGGCCATGCGCAGAAACGACCAGCGCAGGAAGGGAAGGCGCTTGCCGCCGATCTCGGCCAGCCGGCTCATCACGCGCCAGCCTCTCACCGGCGTCAATCACGCTTGTGCGGGGAACAGGAGCGGTGCGACACTCTCGCCATGCGTCCGGCGCTCAGGCCCTGTTTGGTCGCCCCGCTGCTGGTCGCACTGCTGTGCGGGTCCGCGGGAGTCGCAGCCGCGCAGCTGCCGCCACCACCCCCGAACATCCCCCCGTTGCCGAAGGGGAAGCAGACCAGCTGCACGATGAAGGGACCCAAGTGGGTCGCCGGACCCGGGCACGGCGAGAAGCAGGGCCCCACGCGCGAGGGCCACCTCTACAAGGTGAATGCCTGGGGGATCACGTGCAGCCGCGCCCGGAGTCTGCTGCGCGTGTTCTTCCCGAAGATGCCCGCCCATCCGACTGGGAGGCTCCGACGCGGACCCAAGGGCTACCGCTGCGACGCCGTTGACGCGCCCGGAACGAAGTCGATCACGAACCTCCACAACGGCAAGTGCGTGCGCCTGGACCCCGCCGCGACCTTCGACTGGGGACCGAAGGGACGCGGCAAGCCGGGGCCGTACGTCGTTCTGCCCTGAAGGCTTCGCTGTCGACGGTTCCTGGACGCAGCTAGCGCCCCGCGGGCACCCATCCGCCCGTCAGGTGCTCCCCGATCGTGAGCCCGAACCGCTCGAGCAGCCCGGGGACCGAGTCGGGCCGCATCTCGAGGCCGAACCGACCGCTGAGCTGCGCAAGCTCCTCGGGGTCGGCCTTGATCGCCCCGCCCAGCGCGACCAGCTCCCGGAAGAACTGCTCGAACCCGGCCGGCGAGATGATCTCGAGGATCCGGCAGGGCTCGTCGCCCGCATTCCAGAAGGTGTGCCACTGGTTGCGCGGCTTGACGACGAGATCGCCGGGCCCCGCCTCCACGACGTCGTCTCCCAGAAGCGCGCCCATGCGGCCCTCCAGGACGAAGCTGTACTCGTCCTCGCGCGCGTGCCGGTGCAGCGGGGCGGCGAGCGCGCGCGGCGCCATCGGGTGCTCGACGAGCGAGAAGCGCTCGCTCGCGTCGTGCCCGTCGATCATGAACCGGACGCCGATGCTCCCAAGGAAGCCGCCGTCCCCGTCGCCGGGGCCGATGATCCTCGGCCCTGCACTGGTCGTCGTCATGGTCTCTCCCTAGTTCGTTGAACACTGATGTCGCGCGAAAACCTAGCGCGTGTCCGTGGCATCTGTCAAGCTTCACGAGACACCGATGTCTGATCAAACGCAGAAGCGCCCCTACCGGATGCAGCGCCGAGCCGAGCTCGAGGAGCAGACGCGCACGCGGATCACCGAGAGCGCCGTCGCGCTCCACGAGGAACTCGGTCCGGCGCGAACCTCGATCAGCGCGATCGCCGAGCACGCCGGCGTGCGCCGCTCGACGGTGTACCGCCACTTCCCCGACGAGGAGGCGCTGTTCGACGCCTGCTCATCACACTGGCGCGCGGCCAACCCGCCGCCCGACCCGAGCGCCTGGACCGCGATCGCGGACCCCGCCGAGCGCCTCGCGACCGCCCTCGGAGAGCTCTACGCCTTCTACGGCCGCACCGAGGGCATGTACACGAGCCTGCTCCGCGACGAACTCCTGGTCCCGTCCGTCGAGCGCCGGCTCGGCGGCTTCCGCGGCTACCTGCGCGTGATCGAGGACACCCTGATGACGGGCCGTGGCCTGCGCGGGGGCGCCGCGCGCCGGACGCGCGCCGCGATCGGCCACGCACTCGCGTTCGGCACATGGCGCTCGCTGGCCCGCGAGCATCGCCTGGACCACGCAGACGCCATCGCCCTGATGTGCACGCTCGCCGAGGGCGCGGCCACCGCCCCTCAGCCGGTCACCGCACGTCCGCGGGCGGGGCGCTAGCGGCGCGGCGGCGGGGGTGTCGGCCGCGCGGCGCTGCATGTGGTGCCGGCGCAGCGCCGCAGGCGGGCCAGCTCGCCGGCCAGGGCCGCCTGGGTGCGGGCGTACCGCCGTTTGCCGTCGAGCGAGCGCAGCTCGAACGGGTCGGCGACCAGGTCGTAGAGCTCGCGGCCGGCCGGTTTGGAGTACGCGACGTACAGGTATCGCGGCGTGCGGATCGCGGTGTAGCCCGGCAGGGCCGCGCTCGCCGGGTCGAGGGGCTGGGTGCCGTCCTGGTCGGTGTCGCCCGTGGCGGAGGGGGCGAGCCCTTCGTGGAGGATGGGACGGGTCGTGCGCCGCTGCGGGTCGCGGGCGAACGGGAGCAGCGAGCGCCCGTCCATGGTCTTCGTCGCGCGCGCTCGCGCGGCGGCGACGATCGTCGGGGCGAGGTCGACGTTCGAGACGAGCTCGGCGGATCGGCGACCGGCCGGGATGCCCGGGCCACGGATGATGAGCGGCACGTGCGAGGAGGCCTCGTAGACGAGGTACTTGCCCTGGGGGACGCGGTGCTCTCCGTGGAAGAAGCCGTTGTCGGACGTGAAGACGATGTACGTCCGCTGCAGGCTGCCGGTCTCCCGGAGCGTCTGGACGATCGCGTCGACGGCTTCGTCGACCGCGAGCAGTGCCTCCTGGCGGGCGCGGTGGTTGCGCGTGATCCGCGTGACCTGGGCCGGCGTCAGCCGCGGGGCGGCCCGCAGGAAGCTCGCCTTGTCCGAGACGTCGGCCTCGTCGAAGGACGGCGGACGCGGCAACGGCTTGGTCGCGAAGCGCCCGCGATGGCGCGGAGCCGACCGCACCGAGACCTCGCGCCGGCGCTGCCCGGCCTCGGCGTGCGGCGCCAGGAAGGCGACCGAGAGGTAGAACGGGCGCTGCTGCGGCGCGCGCCGGCGGATGAAGTCGATCGCCTTGGCGCGGTAGACGTCGGTCTGGTAGAGCGCCGGGTCCTCGACGGTCCGCCGGCCGTAGGTGCGCAGCGCGCCGTCCTCGTTGAGCGTGTAGCCCCACATCAGGTAGGTCGAGCCGTCCACCGAGCCGTGCCATTCGCTCCAGCCGGGCGGCACGTCGGCGGGCACGTCACGGCCGTACCCGTTCAGGTACTTCCCGATGTGACCGGTCGTGTAGCCGGCGCGCTGCAGCCAGACCGGCAGCGTGTTCTGCTTGTCCAGGCGCCCGTATCCACCGTTCGGGGGCCGGTTGCTGCGCACGCCGTGGTTGTGCGCGTAGCGACCCGTGAGCAACGTCGCCCGCGCCGGGCAGCAGAGCGGATACGAGACGAAGTTCCGCGTGAACGTCACCCCTGCATCACCGAGCGCGTGACGCGTGCGCGGCATCACCGCCAGATCGCGATACGTCTGATCGTCGGTCATGAGCACCACGACGTTCGGCCGGACCGACGACGCCGCGACGGCGCCCCCACCCGCGCCCCCGGACCCGGCGGTGAGCCCTGCCACCACGAGCAGCGCGAGGACCGCTCCCGCGGCCGCCGGGGTCGTCCATCGAGCCCGCTTCATCCTGCGAGTGTCCCACCGGCGCCCGCCTACCGCGCCGGGCAGCCGAGCCTCTCGAACGCGCGCCTGTCGCGGTAGTACCTCGCGTCCGGCAGGTACGCGCCCATCACGCGATGCTCGTCGCCCGGGGTCCTCGTGTCCTGGATCGCGTGGTGGAAGGCCGGCGACGGCAGCATGGTGCGGATCTGCATCCACCCGAAGTCCGTGTCGCGCCCGCCGTCGCCGCGCGGCGACCAGCGGATCCACGCCACGCCGCACCGCTTCGTGGCGTTGCGCGGGCGGTCCGCGGCGCGGCTCGTCACGACGACGTAGCGGCGTCCGGCGCGGAGCGGCACCTGCTCGTCGTAGACGCAGTCCATGACCTGGGTCGTCAGCGGCGACTCGTTCATGCAGAACGACTGGTAGCGCAGCTGCGTGGGCTTCATGAACCGCTGCCCCGCGGACGTCGCGGGCGTCGTGGCCATCCGGCCGCGCAGCGCGACGACCTTGCCGAGCTTGCGGTTCAGGGCCGCACGGACGTACTGGTTGTGGAGGTTCGGGAAGAAGCCGGTCTGGCCGGTCCGCGTCGGGTTCGGGATCTGCTCCCCGGTCCAGAGGGCCAGCAGATACGCGCGGCTGTAGAGGGCGCGCCAGACCGGCCTGCGCTGCGCCGGGAAGTACGCGGGCTTGCCGGGCTGGTAGCGCATCGCGTCGTACTGGCCCTGGGAGAGGAGCAGCGCGGACGGGTCCGGGAGCCGCGGCTGCTGCGAGGTCAGCGCGTCGCACAGCGCCTGGCCGGTGAGGACCCGACCGTCCGCGAGCTGCAGCTCGGGCCTGGGCAGCGGGACGCCGCCGCGCAGGTCGCGGCCGCGGTCCGGCACGTATACGCGCCAGACGACGAGCTGTACGTCGCTTCCGGCGAACGCGGGGTGCAGCGTGTTGCGGGCGGGCCCGTTCGTGCGCTGGTCGGGGTCGGGGGGCGCCGCCAGCAGGTCCCCGGCCAGGGTCACGGTGAACGACCGCTTCGCGGCACTGCGCGCGACGCCCGCGCGGAACGGGTTGACCGACCCGGCGTCCGGGTTCAGCTGGAAGTCGGCGAGCGCGTCCTGGATCGCGCCGAGCGTGTTGTACGCGGTGATCGAGCTGTAGCGCGCGTGCGGGAAGGTGCCCTTCAGGCGCAGGGTCGCGCCTGCGGGGACGACGTACTGCGCAGCCCAGTAGTTGGCGCCGGCGTCGGGGTAGGCGATGTTGATCCGGTCCCCGTTGATCGCGCCCACCGTCCAGAAGCAGTCGGCGAACGGCCCGTTCGTCAGGTCGGTGCTCGTGACCGCCTGCGCCCCGGGAACCGCGGCGAGGGCGGCGAGGACCGCGGCCGTCGCGGCGGCGCCCGCGACCCGCCTCAGTGATCGAGCCCGCTCGACGCGCATGGCGCGAACCCTACGGCCCCGGGGACGCGCCGATCTCCGGATGAACTACGGTCGCCGCAGGGCGGCGCACACGTGATGCTCCCCGCTGGGACCGAGCCGCCCAGGGCGCGGTCACGCACAGTCCGCGATCACGATGGTCCACCGTCCAGGAGGACGCAGATGCCCGCGCAGCGTGCAGTTCACAGGAGCGCCGTCGGGCTCGCGAGTGCCGCGGCGATGCTGATCGCCGGCGCGGGCGCCGCGCAGGCGGGCACGAACTACCTGCCGACGAAGCTCGCGAAGCTCACGAACGCGCGCTACGGCCACGACTGCTTCTGGGCGCCGCCGAAGGGCATGGACTACGCGAACCTGCCCGGGGCGCTGCCGATCCAGACCCCGAACCTCTACCCCGACGTCGGCTCGACGTACTTCGTCGGGCAGTACCTCCTCCCGGCCGGCGCGAGCCTGACGTTCCGCGGGACCTACGGGCGCCAGCGCTACATGTCGTACACGATCTTCAAGGCGGTCGGAGGGGGGCAGATCGGTCCCGGCGATCACCTGCGCGACTTCCAGATCGCGCCCGACCGCGGGTCGGTCAACCCGTTCGTCGCCGGCCGGCGGCGCGACGCGAAGCCGCGCCGCTACACGCTGCACGTCGCCGGCGGCCCGGTTCCGGCGAGGCGCGCGAAGAACACGATCTACACGGGGTCGACGGACCCGGCCGCCCGCGTCGGCATGAGCATCCGCAACTACCTGCCCGACCGCGGCCTCGACGGCACCGGGGGCGCCGGTCTGCCGAAGCTCACTTTGACGCTCGCGGGCGGCAGACAGCTTCGGGGCACGGCCGCCTGCAAGGTACTGCAGCCGATCAAGGACAAGAGCACCTCGACGTTCCCGGCGGACGCCTGGAAGTCCCTCGTCGCCGCCTCCGCGGACCCGGCCAACGCGCCCGCCCACACCCCCCCGCTGTGGGAGCGCTTCTGGAACGCCAGCTACAGCGTCGCCGGCAGCTTCATCGCCGACCCGCTCCAGCGCGCCGCGCAGTACCCGCCGTCCGACCTGGGCGGCTTCCAGTCCAACCCGGACACGCGCTACCTCATCGCGCCGGTGAGCCTCAGGCACGGGCCGGTGATCACCGTCACCGGGAAGCTGCCGACGTTCCCCGCGACGCTTCCCGCGGCGAAGATCTGGAAGCCGCGCGCCTACCAGGTCCGCTACTGGTCGATGTGCACCGGCTCCTCGCCGGTCTCGGGCCTGGGCTACGACTGCGTGTACGACCAGCAGGTCCCGCTGCGCGGCGACCGTCGCTACACCCTCGTCATCACCCGGCCCGCGGACCGCCCGAAGAACGCGACCCCGGCGTGCGGCTACCGCTGGATGACGTTCGGCAACGGTGAGAGCTACCCCGACGCCGCCGCACGCGACTACGTCGACACGCTCTACATGCGGTTCATGGCGCCGAGCCCGAGCTTCGCCCAGGCGCCCCAGAAGGTGACGGCGCCCGGCACCGAGTCGACGGTGATGGGGGCGTACTTCCCGCGGTCGGAGCAGACGACGAAGGCGGCGTTCGAGGCGCGGGGCTGCGGGAGGTAGCGGCGCCCCGACGGCGCCGCAGGGGCCCGCGCGCTGCTCAGCTGCCGACGGCGTACCCGTGCAGGCCGCCGAAGTCGACCATGACGCACGCCTCGTCGCCGACGGTCCATGCGTCGTGCCCGGGCGGGATATCGCACACATCGCCGGGGCCGACCTCGTCCTCGGACCCGTCGTCCATCACGACCTTCATCCGCCCGGAGACCACGTAGCCCGAGGTGGTGCACCTGGCAGCTGTCGGTCCCGGCGATCGGCTTGACGTGCTCGGACCACTTCCAGCCGGGCTCGAACGTCCCAAGGCCGACCGGGCCACTCTCGAGCGCGACGAGCTCGACCTGACCCCTGTCGCCCTCGAACGGCCGAACCTCGTCCGGTGAGCCCAGCGACTTGGACTGCAACCTGCCCATCGCCCGCCTCCTTCTGGAGAACCTGCCGCACGCGACGCTACGCCCACCGACAGCACCGCACAACCCCCGCCCGTGATCCCGGTGACCCTCAGCGCCGGACGGGCTCGGGCGCGTCGGCGTACTTCCGGTAGCGGCCGAGGAGCCGGCCGACACCGACCACGATCGGGAACACGATGCGCTGCACGGCAGCGGGGATCTCCGGCATGCCGAACTCGTCGCGGTAGCGCGTTCCCAGGAACGCCGCGTCGAACAGGCTCGGCCGACTCGTCCCGCTGCGCCGCAGCGCGTCGTACATCGCCACGAGGTAGTACTCCACGCTGTCGGCCGGCTCGATGTAGCCCGAGACGTGGAGGTCCTCGTCGCCGGGATTCCAGAACCGGTGCGCCTCCCCGGGCATGAAGACGACGCTCTCGCCCGGCTCGGCGAACCGCGGCTCCTCGCCGAGCCGCTGGTAGGCGATGCGCCCGCGCTCGACGGTGATGCCCTCCTCCTGCTGGTGGTGGGTGTGCATCGGCGGCCCGCTGCCGGGCCGGACGACGTTCTCGACCTCGAGGCGGTCGCCGGCGGAACCGGGGACGCGCCTGACGAAGGTGAGCCGCTCCCCGGCCCCGTTGTCGATCGTGTGGGGGTAGGCGCCGGTGCCCGGGCTCGCGGCGCGGTTGTTGGTGATGACATTCCATGCAAAGAAGCGACAGCGTGCGCGCCGGGCTCATGCGTGAGCGCTGACGCAGCCATCCGCGCGGCCCGCGCGTCCGAATTCGTCAAGCACCGAAATTGGGAGCGGGTTTCTCATGCTCGGCGTGCGCGGAGCTTCGGGTTGTGGAGTTGTGCGGCAGGTATTCGGCGCCGGTGTCGTCGGGAGCGGTGTCCTCGCAGAGGTGGGGGTTGGCATCGAACCTCATCGCTTTTCTGGCGTCGTCGTAGGTGGGCCAGCCGGGATCTCCGTGGGTTGCGAAGTCGAGCCAGGTTTGGTGCATCGCGTGGGTGAGGGCGTCGGGTGCGGCGTTGCCGATGAGGCCACGGCATGCCTGTGTGGTGTCGAAGATGAAGGGGACGTCGAGGCCGTGTGCGGCGCCGTGCAGTGGTGATCGCCATGCGAATTCGTAGAGGTAGGTGAGGCCTGGGTGGCGGCGGGCGGTGCGGCGGCTCGGTGATCGGAACATCAGGTCCGTGTAGGCGGCTGTGAGTGCTTGCGCGGGGGTGACGGCCGGGTCGTGGAGACCGTGTCGTTCGAGGAGCGCTTCGGCATCGGGGTAGGTGGCGGCCAGCTCGGCTACGGCGTCATGCGCGTCGAAGGCGGCGAACTCGTCGGCACCGAAACCGAGGTTGGCTTCCTCGAGCGTCGTGCCGATCAACAGGTCGACGCCGCGCGAGTGTGTGCTCGGGACTCCGACCGGGTCGGGGAGGACGTCGTCACCCGTGGTGGGGAGGAACAGCGCACGACGGTGGCCCGGGTCGACACCGTTGTCATCGCGCAGGTCTGGGCGGGGTCCGTTTCGGAGCAGAGCTGCCTGCGCGCGCAGCAGGTCGGGGGCAGAGAATGCTCGGAACGCGCCTGTTGTCGGGGAGGTTCCGAGCCGGGCGGCGAGTGCCTTCGTGAGTTCTTCGGTGAGCTCGAGCCGGCGAGCCATCTCGTCGTGTCCGCTCTGGACGATCACTCGCTGGAACAGTCCGGCGGCCAGCGGGGAGCGCAGCAGGAACGCGACCGAGGTGCCGCCGGCCGATTCGCCGAAGACGGTGACGTTGTCCGGGTTCCCGCCGAACCCGGCGATGTTGTCGCGAACCCAGTGCAGTGCTGCGATCTGATCGCGCAATCCGATGTTCGTGATCCCACCGGACAATGCGAGGAAGCCCTCCCCCCCGAGTCGGTAGTTGACGGTGACCAGGACGACGCCGTCGCGCGCGAACGAGGCGCCGTCGAAGGCGGGAGCGGCGCCCGAGCCGATCATGAACCCGCCGCCGTGGACGTAGACCATCACCGGAAGCCCACTCGTGCCGGGGTCGGGTGTCCAGACGTTGAGATTGAGGTAGTCGCCGTCTCCGATGACCCATCCGGGCCCGATCAGCGGAGCCAGATTCGCGTGAGCGGGGTGCAATGGCGGCTGGGGTGCGGTAGCGCCGTAACGAGTCGCGTTCCTGGTCCCTGCCCATCGTTCGGTAGGGCCCGGGGGTGCGAATCGGCCTTCGCCCGCTGGAGCTGCCGCGTAGGGGATTCCCAGGAAGCGGGCGACCCCGTCAGTGTGGTCACCGGAGAGTCGCCCTGCCTCTGTGTTCACGGTACGGACGGTCATCAGCGACGTCCTCTTTCGTCGGCGACACCACGGAGATGCTGCCCGTCAGCACCACCTCCTCGACCACGGGCGGGGACGCATCCGCGACCCGCCCGGCGAGCGCACGCAGTTCCGGAGAGCCGCTGAGCGCCATGAGCGGAGCTTAGATCGGGGACGGGGCGATCACCGCTGTCGCTTTCTCTTTGATCTGGGTTGTTGTGTCAATGGCCTCCTTGGCGTGCTCCCGGTTGTGGAGGTGGGGGGCTCATTTCTCTTTCGGCGCTTGGGTCTGCGCAGAGTGTTCGTGGGAGCTGTCTCGGCTTCTCAATTCCATGCAGGGCCGTCAGGCGGCCAGAAAGCGGCGGGAGCTTGCCGAGGCAGGATCGGGGCGCCGGCTGGTCGGCGCCTTGAAGGGCTCGTGTCGGGAGAGGATGTGCCAGGAGGCGATCAGGATCTTGCGCGCCACAGCGGCTTTGGCGGGGTTCTTGCCCGCGCGGGCTGCGATGTCGCTGTAGAGCTGGTGCCAGGGGGTTGGACTGGCGCCAGGCGTGTTGGGCGGCCTCCACGGCAGCCCAGCGCAGCGTGCGCGAGCCGGCCTTCGACAGGGCGCCGGTGCGTGAGCGATCCCCGGACTGGTTGATCTTCGGTGCCAGGCCGGCGTAGCCGATCAGCTTGCGCGGCGAGGCAAACCGGCTGATGTCCCCGATCTCTGAGGCGAGCGTCAGCCCGAGCAGTTCGCCGACGCCGGGAATGCTGTCCAGCAGCACGACGCGCGCGTCAGCTGCCGCGAGCGGGCGCAGCTCCTGATCCAGCGGGCTGATCCGCGCGTCGAGCAGGTCGATCAGCGCGAGCGCCTCACTGATCGAGCGCTGCCAGACCTCCGGCACGCCGCGCTCGGCGAGCAGCTCCATCGCGCCGGGCTCACGCAACCGCTTGAGCGACATCCGCAGGCCCCACTGGGTCAGCACCGTCCGGCTCGCGGCCTGCGCGCCGGATCGCGGATCGGCCGTGGCCGGACAACCACGGTGCGCTGGAAGGCCGCGGACCTCGACGGCGACCAGCTGACGGCGACACTCGAGTGCTCGCTCGACGATGGTCGCCGCTGGCGGGTCGTGGCCAAGGGTCCCGACCGCGGAGGCGTCACCATCCCGAGCCCGGCTGCTTGCCGGTTCCGCTCGCGCGCGCCGCTCTGCGGCACGTGTTCGTAGCCGTCGATGCGCGGGTCGGTGATCGCGCGCCACGGCGCGAGCAGCGCCTCGGCGGCGGCGACCTCGGCGGGCGACGGCGGCGGCGAAGGCAGCGGGATCCACGGGGGAGGTGTGGACCCGACGGGACGTGGTGTCGGCGTCTGCCGTTGCCGAGATTCGACGACTGCCTCCTCGCTCTGGCCGAGATCCGCAGGGCAGCCCTCGTCTCCGGAGACAAGCACCTGCTGGTCCTCCGCGACCGGTTCCCGATCTTCAACCCGGCCGAGTTCCTCGAATGGCTGGAACAGCACAGCTGAGACCTGACGATCAGTGACCCGCGCCCAGGTACTCCGACTCGAGCACGAGATCGCTGAGCAGTGACTGATATTCGACGTGGGTCGCGTGCTCGACAGTGCGCCACGTGCGCCCTTCCTGCTCGGCCATGAACGCCCGGTACTCGGGCGCGCCCGGGAACTTGACGTTGTCGGCGACGACGACCGCGCCTTGACCAGCCGCGCTGCAGGATGCGCTCGAGGTCGGGGAGGTAGGCGCCCTTGTCGTGATCGAGGAACGCGAACCCGACGGCGCCCGCCGCGAACCCGTGCTCGGCCTCGAGCACACCGATGGTGCCGCCGCCGTCCCCGAGCGTCCCCACCACCACGCCGACCTGATCGGTGAGCCCGGCGTGATCCCGGATCCGCCGCGCGATCGCGGCGTTCGACCCATTGAACTCGACGGAGACCACGCGGGCGCCGTCGGGCATCGCGCGCGCCAGTCGCAACGCGCTGTAGCCGCAGTACGTGCCGAGCTCGAGGATCAGCCGGGGGCCGGCGCGCCGCAGCGCGGCGTCGAGCAGCTCTCCCTTCTCGTCGCCGACGTTGATCATGAAGCTCCGCTCGTAGCAGAACTCATCGATCACCCGGATGACGTCGTCGATGTCGCCCGCGCGGGCGTGCTCGACGACGTAGGCGCACAGTGCCTCCTCGCGCCCGTCACCCACCTGCCACTCGGAGGTCAGCGTCCTGAGCCCGAGGGCCATGCGCAGAAACGACCAGCGCAGGAAGGGAAGGCGCTTGCCGCCGATCTCGGCCAGTCGGCTCATCACGCGCCAGCCTCTCACCGGCGTCAATCACGCTTGTGCGGGGAACAGGAGCGGTGCGACACTTTCGCCATGAGTCCGGCGCTCAGGCCCTGTTTGGTCGCCCCGCTGCTGGTCGCACTGCTGTGCGGGTCCGCGGGAGTCGCAGCCGCGCAGCTGCCGCCACCACCCCCGAACATCCCCCCGTTGCCGAAGGGGAAGCAGACCAGCTGCACGATGAAGGGACCCAAGTGGGTCGCCGTACCGGGCACGGCGAGCAGCAGGGCCCCACGCGCGAGGGCCACCTCTACAAGGTGAATGCCTGGGGGATCACGTGCAGCCGCGCCCGGAGTCTGC
>CAWBEV010000006.1:0-1482252 GCA_963787935.1 uncultured Actinomycetes bacterium
TGTTCGAGCGCGACGAAGGCGAGGGCGCGCGCCCGCGCTGGGCCGCGCTGCACCATCCGTTCACCGCGCCCGAGGGCGACCTCGAGGATCCCGAGCGTCTGCGCTCGCGCGCGTACGACCTCGTGCTCGACGGCGTCGAGATCGGCGGCGGCTCGATCCGCATCCACTCACCGGAGACGCAGCAGCGCGTCTTCGACCACCTCGGGCTCGACGGCGAGCAGGCGCAGGAGCGCTTCGGCTTCCTGCTCGAGGCGCTGCGCTACGGCGCCCCGCCGCACGGGGGCATCGCGATGGGCGTCGATCGGATCACCGCGCTGATCGCCGGCCGCGAGTCGATCCGCGACGTGATCGCCTTCCCGAAGACCGCGAGCGGCGCCGACCCGCTCACCGGCGCGCCCGCACCGGTGGACGAGCGCCAGCTGCGCGATCTGGGCCTGCGGTCGCTCGCGCCGCCCGCGGCACCCGCCGGCACCTAGCGACGTTTTCGGCCCGCGCGCTCAAGCCGGGCGCCCGTCGCGCCGATCAAGGGGGCGTGCAGCAGATCTCGCCCCCGCTCCGCATCGCGTTGATCGCGGTGGTCGTCCTCGCGGGCGTGTGGTTCGTGGCGCTGCGCCCGAAGGGCGCGACGAACGAGCCGCCGCTCCAGCCGGCGCCGACCGCACCCGGTGTCAAGGGCCTCTCGAACAGCATCGAGAAGGCGCGCAACGCCACGGAGGCCGCCAATGCCGCGGCGACCGCGAGCCAGAACGCGGCCAAGCAGGCGGCCGGTGAGTCCGGCTCGTCCGCGAGCGCTGCGAAGCCGAGCACGACGAAGAGCACCGTCACGACGAAGCCGGCGGCGACCGTCGTCAAGGCGGGGAGCCGCCCGGTCACCGCTGCCGCGCTCGGCGCGCCGCTCGTGCGGGCGCTGTCGAACGGCAAGACCGTCGTCCTGATGTTCCGCAACCGCTCCGCCGACAGCGCGGCGGTCGCGCGCCTCGTGCGCACAACGTCGCGCAAGAACGTCGTCGTGCGCGTCGCGAGCATCTCGCAGGTCGGCAAGTACGACGTCTTCACCCGCTCCACGACGGTCAACCAGGCTCCGACGGTGCTCGTGATCGGCCCGAAGCGCACCGCCCGCGTGATCGTCGGCTACACGAGCGCCGGCGAGCTGCGCCAGGCGATCGGCGACGTGCGCCGGTCCGCCAGGCGCTGAGCGCCTCCGACCACGCCTAGACTCGTCGGCGATGGCCGACGAGCGCTTCGAGGAGCACCTGCGCCACCCGCAGGGCGCGGGACGGCACCCGGCGGGCGCCCATGCCGCGAGCGCGGGCGCCGTCGCCTGCGGGGACGTCGTCGTGCTGCGCGTCGCCGTCGAGGGCGAGCACGTGCGTGACGCCGGGTTCGACGCGCAGGGCTGTGGGGCGACGCACGCGGCGGCGAGCGCCGCGGTGGCGCTCGTGCGCGGCGCGCCGGTGCGCGACGCCGCGCGGGTCGGCACCGACGCGATCGCCGGCGAGCTCGGCGGCCTGCTGCCCGGCAAGCGCCACGCGGCGGATCTCGCCGCCGACGCGTTCGCCCGCGCGCTCGGCGCGGCGGTGCACGCCGACGGGCGCGCCGAGCCGGTCGCGGGCCGCGTGCTCGTCGCGATGAGCGGCGGGGTCGACAGCGCGGTCGCCGCGATGCTCGTCGCCCGCCACGCCCCGCCCGGGGCCGAGCCCGTCGCCGTGACGCTCGAGCTCTGGCGCGACGCCGAGAACGACGCCGAGCGCAGCTGCTGCTCGGCGCGCGCCGTGCACACGGCGCGCGCGCTGGCCCACGGCATGGGCCTGGCCCACCTGACGCTCGACCTGCGCGAGGCCTTCCGGGCCGGCGTCGTGGACCCGTGGGTGCACGAGCACGCCGCGGGCCGGACCCCGAACCCGTGCGTGCGCTGCAACGGCGAGGTCCGCCTCGACGCGATGCTCGAGCTCGCGGGCCGGCTCGGGGCGCCGGCGCTGGCCACCGGCCACTACGCACGCGTCGGAGCGGACGGGCTGCTGCGCGCCGGCGCGGACTCCGCCAAGGACCAGAGCTACATGCTCGCCGCACTCGATCCGCAGGCGCTGCGCCGGATGCGCTTTCCGCTGGGCGAGCTGAGCAAGCCCGCGGTCCGCGAGCTCGCCGAGCGCGAGGGTCTGCCGGTCGCGCGCAAGCCGGACTCGCAGGACCTCTGCTTCCTCGCGGGGACCGGGCGCGCGGCCTTCCTCGCCCGGCACGGCGGCCCGGGCGAGCGGCCGGGCGCGATCGTCGATCGCCGCGGGCGCACCGTCGGCCGCCACCGCGGCGCGCACGGATACACGGTCGGCCAGCGCCGCGGGCTCGGGGTCGGAGGGGCGGGCGACCCGCTGTACGTGACGGGCACCGACGTGCGCGCAAACACGGTCACCGTGGGGCGCCGCGAGGACGCTGCGGACGAGCACCGTGCGCCTGACCGACGTGCGGCTGCATGCGCCGGCCGAACTCGTCGGCCACGTGAAGCTCCGCTACCACGCGGCTCCGCTGCCGTGCACGCTGCGCGGGGCCGTCCTCGACCTCGGCGAGCCGGCCTGGGCGGCCGCACCCGGCCAGACCGCCGTCCTGCTTGACGGCGATCGAATCGTGGGATGCGCGACAATCGCCGCATGAGCATGACGTCGGACGAGATCCGCGAGCGCTTCCTGTCGTTCTTCGAAGAGCGCGCCCACCTGCGCATCCCGTCGGCGTCGCTCGTCCCGGCGAGCTTCGACGAGACCGTGCTGCTGACGACCGCGGGCATGCACCCGCTGAAGGGCTACTTCCTCGGGCACGACACACCGCCGAACGCGCTGCTGACGAGCTGCCAGAAGTGCTTTCGGACGACCGACATCGAGAACGTCGGGAACACCGCGCGCCACCTGACGTTCTTCGAGATGCTCGGCAACTTCTCGATCGGGCAGTACTTCAAGCAGGGCGCCGTCGAGCACGCGTGGGATCTGTCGCTCGGCGGCTTCGGCTTCAAGCCGCAGGACATCTGGATCACCGTCTTCGAGGGCGACGACGAGCTCGGCCTGGGCCCCGACATCGAGGCGATCGAGGCCTGGGAGTCGGTCGGCGTGCCGCGCGAGCGCATCGTGCTGTGCTCGCGCTCGGAGAACTTCTGGGAGGCCGGCCCGACCGGGCCCTGCGGGCCGTGCAGCGAGCTCTACCTCGACCGCGGGCTCGCCTACGGCACCGCCGACGACCTGCCTGGCGGCGAGAACGAGCGCTTCCTGGA
The DNA here is from genome assembly GCA_963787935.1 of uncultured Actinomycetes bacterium. GTDB lineage: Bacteria > Actinomycetota > Thermoleophilia > Solirubrobacterales > Solirubrobacteraceae > F1-60-MAGs163. Next base: position 3,254 of record CAWBEV010000006.1, read on the forward strand.
GTACTGGAACCTCGTGTTCATGCAGTACGACCAGGATCCGCGCGGCGTGCTGACGCCGCTGCCGGCGCCGAGCATCGACACCGGCCTCGGGCTCAACCGGATGGCAGTCATCCAGCAGGGCGTCGAGACGATCTTCGAGACCGACCAGTTCGTGCCCCTGATGGCGCTCGGTCGCGAGCTCGCGACGCGCTCCGAGGACGAGCGCGCGCTGCGGATCCTCGCCGACCACGCCCGCGCGATGACGTTCCTGATCGGCGACGGCGTCGTGCCCTCGAACGAGGATCGCGGCTACATCCTGCGACGGGTGATGCGCCGGGCGATCCAGCAGGGGCATCGCATCGGGATCGAGGGGGTGTTCCTGCCGCGGTTCGCCGAGCAGGTCATCGACACGATGGGCCCCGGGTATCCCGAGCTCGTCAGCGGTCGCGAGACGATCCTCAAGTGGGTGCGCGGCGAGGAGGAGGGCTTCGGCCGCACGCTCGAGCAGGGCACGAAGCTCCTCGACGAGCTCCTCGACGCCGGCGCCGTCGGTGCGCAGGACGCGTTTCGCCTGCACGACACGTTCGGCTTCCCGATCGAGCTCACGCGCGAGATCGCGGCCGAGCGCGGGGTCCCGTTCGCCGAGGACGCCGAGTACGAGCGCCTCATGGACGCGCAGCGCGCGCGCTCGTCGGCGGGAGCGACGACGAAGAAGGTCGGGCGTGCGACGGAGCTCGTGCGCGAGATCGGCGGTGATCCCACGACGTTCACCGGGTATGAGGACCTCGAGACCCACACCGTCGTGCAGGGTGTCCTCGAGGACGACGGCCGCGTCCTCGTGAAGCTCGCCGAGTCGCCGTTCTACGCCGCCGGCGGCGGCCAGGTCTCCGACGAGGGCCTGATCGCGTGCGAGGGCGGGGACTGCCGCGCCGAGGTCGTGGACGTCGTGCGCGCGGGCGACGACCAGGCGCTCGTCGTCGAGCTCGCCGACGGCGAGCTGCGCGAGGGCCAGCGCGTCGTGGCCCGCGTCGACCGCTCCGCGCGCCACGCGACCGCGTGCAACCACACGGCCACGCACCTGCTGCACGCCGCGCTGCGCGAGCGGCTCGGCGATCACGTGCGCCAGGCGGGCTCGTACGTCGGGCCGGACAAGCTGCGCTTCGACTTCACGCACACCGCGAGGCTCAGCGAGGAGGACCGCCGGCACGTCGAGGACGAGGTGAACGACCGGATCCTCGAGAACCTCCCGGTGCGCCCGCTGACGACGACGCTCGACGAGGCCAGGCGCCTCGGGGCGATGGCGCTGTTCGGCGAGAAGTACGGCGAGGTCGTGCGGATGGTCGAGATCGGCGACGGCGCGCTCTCGCGCGAGCTGTGCGGCGGAACCCACGTGCGCGCGACCTCGGAGATCGGCCTGTTCCGGATCATCAGCGAGGGCTCGAGCGCGGCGAACGTGCGGCGCATCGAGGCGGTCACCGGGCCCGGCCGCCGTCCAGCTGCTGCGCGAGCACGATGTGCTGCTGCGCGAGGCCGCCGACGAACTGCGCACGCAGCCGGAGCGCGTGCCCGAGGCGATCGCACAGCTGCGCGAGCGCGCCCGGCAGGCCGAGCGCAGCGGCGCGTCGAACGGCCATGTCGACATCGCCGCGCTGGCGGCCGGCGCCGAGGACGTGGACGGTGCCCGGGTGCTCACCGCGGTGCTCGAGGGCACCGATCCCAAGGCGCTCATGGAGGCCGCCGACCAGCTCAAGGGCAAGCTCGGCGACGAGGCGGCGATCGTGCTCGGCACCGCCGCCGACGGGCGCGTGCACCTCGTCGCGAGCGTCACGCCCGCGCTCGTCGCACGCGGGGTGAAGGCCGGCGCGATCGTGAAGGCCGCGGCGCAGGTGGCCGGCGGCGGTGGCGGGGGCAGGGACACGATGGCCCAGGCCGGCGGCAAGGACCCCGAGAAGCTCCCCGAGGCGCTGCAGGCGGCGCGTGCCGCGATCGCGGCCGCGCTCGCCGCGTGACCGGCTGCGTGCGCGTGCTCGCCCTCGACTACGGATCGGCGCGCTGCGGCTGCGCGGTCAGCGATCCGACCGGCACGCTCGCGACGCCGATCGAGCCCGTGCTGCGGCCCGCGACGAAGGCCGGGCTGCGCGCGCTGCGCGAGCTCGTCGCCGAGCGCGCGGTCGAGCGCGTGGTCGTCGGGCTGCCGCTGTCGCTGAGCGGCGCGGACTCCGACCAGACCCGCGAGGCGCGCGCGTTCGCCGACCGCCTGCGCTCGGCGCTCGACGGTGCCGTGCCGATCGAGCTCTACGACGAGCGCTTCACGACGGCGATCGCCCAGCAGGCGGGCGGTGACGGGACCTCCGAGGACTCGCGCGCCGCAGCCGTCCTGCTCGAGGACTGGCTCGCGCGCCACGGGCACGAGCACGGAGCGCGCGCATGAGCGGCCGCAGCCCCGAGGAGCGCGAGGCCGCACGGCTCGAGCGTGAGCGCAAGCGCGCCGCCCAGCGCGGCGAGCCGCTCCCGTCCGTCCCGGCGCCGCCGGCCGAGGTGCCGGTCGAGCGCCCGCCCGAGCCCGAGCCGGTGGCGGCTGCTCCGGCCGCACGGCCGGACGCGCTGGATGCCGGGGCCGCGCAGACCCCCGCGCCGCCGCCGCCGCCGCGGCGCAGCTTCCCGAGCCCGCGACCCTCGGAGCTCGACGAGGAGGCCCCGATCGGGACCGTCCGCCCGTCGGCGGGCGCACCGGGGATGCCGCAGCGGCCGGTGACGGTGCGGCGCCGGCGCCGGCGGCCGCCAGGCCGGCTCGTCTTCCTGTTCGTCGTCGTGGGCATCATCGCCGCGATCGCGCTGTTCTTCGTCTGGTCCGTGTACAACCCGTTCACGGGCGATGGCTCGGGCCGGGTCGTGGTCGTCGTCAAGCCGGGTTCGTCCGCGAGCCAGATCGGCGATCAGCTCGCCAGGCGCGGGGTCGTCGGCTCGGGGTTCTTCTTCTCGCTGCGCGCCGCGATCTCCGGGGACCGCGAGAACCTGCGCGCCGGGCGCTACACGCTGCGCGAGGGCATGAGCAACGGCGCGGCGCTCGCGGTGCTGACCGCCGAGCCGAAGACGGCGAAGACGATCGACGTGCTGATCCCCGAGGGCCCGGGGCGGCGCGAGGTCGCCCCGCTCGTCGAGCAGGCCGGCGTCAGCGGCAGCTATCTGCAGGCCTCCGCGCGCTCGCCGGCGCTGCGACCGCGGCGCTACGGCGCCCCGCCCGGCGCGAGCCTCGAGGGCTTCCTGTTCCCGGCGACCTACGAGCTGCGGGCGAGCCGCGCCAGCGCGTCGCGCCTCGTGCGCGAGCAGCTGCGCGCGTTCAAGCAGAACTTCGCGACGGTGAACCTGCGCCGCGCGCGGCGCAAGAACCTGACCGCCTACGACGTGCTGATCATCGCGTCGATGATCGAGCGCGAGACCGCCGTCGCGCAACGAGCGCCGGCTCGTCGCCGGGGTCATCTACAACCGCCTGGGGCGGAAGATCCCGCTCGGCATCGACGCCACGACGCGCTATGCGGAGAACAACTGGACCCGGCCGCTGAAGGTCTCCGAGCTCGAGCGCGACTCGCCGTTCAACACCCGCCGGCGCCAGGGCCTGCCGCCGTCGCCGATCGGCAATCCCGGGATCGCCTCGATCCGCGCCGCCGCGAACCCGGCGACGACGGGCTTCCTGTTCTACGTCGTGAAGCCGTGCGGCAAGGGCGCGCACGACGTTCTCGAAGACCGACGCCGCAGTTCCAGCGGGACGTCGCGGCCTACAACGCCAAGCGCCAGGAGCTCGGGGGGAAGGACCCCTCCGTGTGCCCGAAGAACTGAGCCGGCGATGAGCGCGACCCGCCTGGGCGTCCTCGGCTGGCCCGTCGCCCACAGCCGTTCGCCGGTGATGCAGAACGCGGCGCTCGCCGCGCTCGGCCTGCACGACTGGCGCTACCAGCTGCTGCCCGTACCGCCCGAGCGCTTCGCCGAGATCGACGCGCGCCCTCGGTGCCGCCGGGCTGCGCGGGGCGAACGTCACGATCCCGCACAAGGAGGCGGCGCTCGCGCTCGCCGACCGTCGCGACGGCGCGTGCGACCGAGATCGGGGCGGCCAACACGTTGATCTTCCTGCCGGACGGCGGGATCCATGCGGACAACACCGACGCTCCCGGATTCCTGGCGGCGCTGCCGGCGCCCGCGGCGCCGGGGAGCAGCGCGCTCGTGCTCGGCGCCGGGGGGAGCGCGCGGGCCGTCATCTGGGCGCTGCGCGCGTCCGGGGTGGACGTCGCGGTCTGGAATCGCACGGCCACGCGGGCCGCCGCCGTCGCCTCCGAACTGGGCGCGCCATGCCACAGAAGCGGCCCCGCAGGCCGACATGATCGTGAACTGCACCGCTGTCGGGACTGAAAGCTCACGCCCAGACGTTCAAGGACCTGCCGCTGCAGGCCGATGACCTGGCCAGATACGCGACCGTGGTGGACCTCGTCTACCGGCCCGGTGGCACGGCCTTCCTGAACGCGGCGAGCGAACAGGGGTGCGCCGTCGTCGACGGACTGGAGGTGCTCGTCCACCAAGGAGCATTGAGCCTGGAGGCCTGGACGGGTCGCCCGGCGCCGGTGGACGTCATGCGGACCGCCGCGCGCCAGGGCTCGACGAACCACGATGACCAACGACCACCCCCACCTGCGCTCCGTGAATCCCACGACGACGATCACCCCGACCGAGGGCGCGCTGGCACGTGAGCCTGCGCCGGACCCGGACTGGAACGGGGTCACCCACCCGCGCAGCCGCAACGGCGGCAGCCGCTATCTGAAGGACGTCATCGTCGAGCTGGGCCTGGCGACGCACGACCGCGTCGAGCAGGCCCACGAGGAGGCGCGCGTCGCCGGAGTCACGCTCGAGGACGCGCTGCTGAACCAGGGCGTGCTGACACAGGACGCGCTCGCGCGCGCGGTCGCCGAGCGCCACGGCCTCGACCATCTCGACCTCGCGATCTTCAAGGTCGACATGGCGGCCGCGAACCTCATCACCTCGGCGCAGGCCAAGCGCTACGAGGCCGTCCCGGTGCGCTTCGCCGGCGACAACGGCCTGGTCGTCGCGATGGCCGATCCGGGGAACGTCATGGCGATCGACGAGATCGCGCTGATGACCGGCCACGACGTGCGCCCGGCCGTCGCCTCACGCGAGGACATCCTCGGGCTCGTCAGCCGGCTCACCCGCCTCGACGACGTCGTGCAGTCCACGGCGCTCGAGGAGGAGGAGGCCGCCGGTGAGGCCGAGGTCGTCGACCTGCGCGAGACCGCCGAGGACGCGCCGGTCATCAAGCTCGTCAACCAGATCATCGCCCAGGGCGTCGAGCGCGGTGCCTCGGACATCCACCTCGCCCCGGACGGGCGCGAGCTGCGCGTGCGCTTCCGGATCGACGGCGTGCTGCAGGAGACGACGACGATCCCGCGGCGCATGGTCGCGGGCGCGATCAGCCGCGTGAAGATCATGAGCGAGCTCGACATCTCCGAGCGCCGGATCCCGCAGGATGGTCGCGTCGGCCTGACGATCGACGGCAAGCACGTGGACCTGCGCGTCGTCACGCTGCCGAGCGTCCACGGCGAGTCGATCGTCATCCGCATCCTCGACCAGGACGGCGCGGTCGAGCTCGACCTCGACTCGCTCGGGTTCCTCGCGGCCGAGCACGAGCGCTTCGAGCGTGCGATCCGCCAGCCCTTCGGCGCGGTGCTCGTCACCGGCCCGACGGGCTCCGGCAAGTCGACGACGCTCTACACCGGCGTGAACATGCTGAACTCGCCGGAGAAGAACATCATCACGATCGAGGATCCGGTCGAGTTCCAGATCGAGGGCATCACGCAGCTGCAGGTGAACCCGAAGGCGGGCCTGACGTTCGCCAACGGCCTGCGCGCGATGATGCGCGCCGACCCGGACATCATCATGGTCGGCGAGATCCGCGACCGCGAGACGGCGCAGATCGCCGTCGAGTCGGCGCTCACGGGCCACATGGTGCTCTCGACGCTGCACACGAACGACGCGCCGTCGGCGATCACGCGCCTGATCGAGATGGGCATCGAGCCGTTCCTCGTGGCCAGCGCGATCGACTGCGTCGTGGCTCAGCGCCTGGCGCGGATGCTCTGCTCGCACTGCAAGCGCGAGACGATCATCTCCGCCGAGATCCTGCGCGACAACGGCTTCCAAGCGGCCGTGGACATCGAGGCCTACGAGCCGGCCGGCTGCAACCGCTGCGGCGGCTCGGGCTACAAGGGCCGGGTCGGCCTCTACGAGGTCATGGGCCTCACCGACGAGATCCGCTCGCTCGCGATCGAGCGGGCCTCGGCCGACCGGATCGCCGAGGTCGCGATGCGCGACGGCATGCGCCGGCTGCGCGAGGACGGGCTCGAGAAGGTCAAGCAGGGCCGCACCTCGATCGCCGAGGTCGCGCGCGTCACCGGCACCGGCGCGGCGAACGTCGCGTGAGCGCCGTCGCTCAAGGCCGTCGCGGAATTCACCGATAGGAGCAGCGATGCAATTCGACTTCGCCGACGTCCTCCTCGAGGTCATGGCCCGCCGGGCCTCGGACCTCCACATCACCGCGGGAACCCCGCCGATGGTGCGCGTCCGCGGGCGCCTCGCGCCGCTCGAGGGCTATCCGAAGCTCTCCGGTGCCGACACCCGCGAGATCGTGTACTCGATCCTCAACAACGATCAGCGCCAGCGCCTCGAGACGGACTGGCAGCTCGACTTCGCCTACGCGATCCCGGGCCACGGGCGCTTCCGCGTCAACGCGTACTTCCAGCGCGGCTCGATCGGCGCGGCGTTCCGCCTGATCCCGGCCGAGATCATCTCGATCGACGACCTGGGCCTGCCGCCGATCGCGCACGAGTTCTGCAAGAAGCCGCGCGGCATCGTGCTCGTCACGGGCCCGACCGGCTCGGGCAAGTCCACCTCGCTCGCCGCGATGATCGACGAGATCAACGGCTCGCGCGAAGAGCACATCATGACGATCGAGGACCCGATCGAGTTCCTGCACTCGCACAAGAAGTGCATGGTCAACCAGCGTGAGCTCGGCGCCGATGCGCCGATCGTTCGCCCTCGCCCTGCGCGCCGCGCTGCGCCAGGACCCCGACGTGATCCTCGTCGGCGAGATGCGCGACCTCGAGACGATCTCGACCGCGCTGACCGCGGCGGAGACCGGCCACCTCGTGTTCGCGACCCTGCACACGCAGGACGCCCCGCAGACGATCGACCGCGTCATCGACGTGTTCCCGTCCCACCAGCAGGGCCAGGTGCGCGTCCAGCTGTCCGTCGCGCTGCAGGGGGTCATGACCCAGCAGCTGCTGCCGACCGCGGACGGCGCCTCACGCGTCGCGGCGATCGAGACGCTCGTCCCGACGCCCGCCGTGCGCAACCTGATCCGCGAGGGCAAGACCCACCAGATCATGTCGGTGATGCAGACGGGCGCCGGCGTCGGCATGCAGTCGATGGACGCGGCGCTCGCGACGCTCGTGCGTCAGGGCAAGATCACCCAGCGGCTCGCGGAGTCCCGCTCGTCCACGCCGGACGAGCTCAAGCGGCTGATCGGCGTCGGCGGCATGCCGATGGCGGCCTAGCGGGGGCCGGAGCGCGCGATGGCGACCTACACCTGGAAGGCGATGGACTTCAGCGGGGCCAAGGCCACCGGTGAGGTCGACGCCGATTCCAAGCAGGCGGTCGCCGACCAGCTGAAGTCGCGCGGCATGATCGTCCTGGAGATCGCCGACAAGCACGCCTCCAAGGAGATCAACCTCGATCTCTTCAACCGGATCAAGCCGGCCGACCTCACGGTCATGACCCGGCAGCTCTCCACGATGGTGAGCTCCGGCATGACGATCCTGCGGGCGCTCTACGTGCTCGAGGCGCAGACCGAGAACAAGCTGCTCGCCGAGACGATCACCGGCGTGCGCAAGGACGTCGAGGCGGGCCTGCCGCTCTCCGACGCGCTCGAGCGCCACCCGAAGACGTTCTCGCCGCTGTTCGTCGCGATGACCCGCGCGGGGGAGACCGGCGGCATGCTCGAGAGCGCGCTGCTGCGCGTCGCCGACCAGCTCGAGAAGGAGGACTCCCTGCGGCGCCAGGTGAAGTCCGCGATGATGTACCCGGGCGTCGTCATCACGTTCGCGGTGGCCATCCTGATCGGCCTCGTGACGTTCCTCGTCCCGGTGTTCATCGGGGTCTTCCAGCAGTTCGGGGGTGAGCTCCCGCTCATCACGAAGGTCACCGTCACGATCTCCAAGGCGATGACCGGCTACTGGTGGGCCTTGATCCTCGCCGTCGGCCTCACCGTCTACGTCTTCAAGCGCTGGAAGAGCAGTCGAGAAGGGCCGCGGGCAGTGGGACGCGTTCCGGCTGCGGATCCCCTTCAAGATCGGCGACATCGTCCAGAAGGTCTCGCTCGCACGCTGGTCGCGCACGCTCTCGGCGCTCGTCAGCGCCGGCGTGCCGCTGATGCAGGCGCTCGACATCACCGCCAAGACCGCCGGCAACCGCGTCGTCGAGGACGTCATGGTCTCGGTCATCGACTCGGTCAAGCAGGGCGGCACGATCGCCGAGCCGCTGAAGGCCGCGCCCGTCTTCCCCGGCATGGTGACCCAGATGGTCGCCGTCGGCGAGGAGACCGGTGCACTCGACGCGATGCTCGACGAAGATCGCCGACTTCTACGAGGACCAGGTCGACGCGTCGGTCAAGTCGCTCACGTCGATTCTCGAGCCGCTGATGCTCGTCGTCGTCGGCGGCATGGTCGGGTTCATCGTCATCTCGATGTACCTGCCGCTCTTCAAGGTCTACGACCAGATCAAGTAGCCGAACGCTGTCACAGAGCTGAGCGGCGGATCGGTGCGGAGCGACGCATGAGTGTCCACCCTGGTCTCCGCGCTATCGGGATGCCGGAGCGCTTCGGCGATTGACGGCGAGGAGGGCCAGCGCGCCGAGCATCAGCACCGCGGCGTAGCCGAACGCGGCGGTCGGGGAGATCGCGGTCCACAGGATGCCCGCGACGGCGCTGGCGAGGAGGTTGCCGAAGCTCTGCACGGCGGCGAGCAGCCCGAATGCGGAGCCGCGGATGTGGTCGGGCGCGAGGTCAGCGACGGAGGCGTGTTCGGCGGTCTCGACGAGGCCGATCGCGATGCCGGCCAACACGAACGCGACGCCGAGGACGAGGAGGTCGTCGCCCGAGACGGCGAAGGCGGCGTAGGCGAGCAGGAACGCGGCGATCCCGGCGGCGAGGACGGGTGTGTGTCCGGTGCGGTCGCCGGAGCGTCCGGCGGGGACGCTCATGAGGGTGGCGGCGACGTTGTACAGCGTGTAGAGGAGCAGGGCGAGCTGGACGGCGTGTTGGTGCGAGCGCGAGGTGTCGAGCAGCTCGGTCGCTCGAAGGATGAGCAGCGTGGCGGCGACGTTGCCCATCTCGAAGAGACCGACCGCGCCCATGAGCTGTCCCAGACGGCCGCGCAGGACCGGGCGAACCTGAAAGCGCAGGCGGCGGCGTTTGGTCTGTGTCGGTCGTCGCGTGTGGCGGATTGCGTAGAGGATGGCCAGTACGGCGAGCAGGCCGGGGATGGTCGAGAGCAGGATCGCGGTGCGGGTGCCGACGAGCGAGACGAGGGCGAGGGCAAGCAGCGGGCCACCGACGGCGCCGAGGTTGTCCATCATCCGCTCGAAGCCGTAGGCGCGCCCGTAGGCGCCGGACTGGACGGTGTCCGCGAGCAGCGCGTTGCGTGAGGGCACGCGCAGTCCGCGTGCGGCCCATGCGCCCGCGCGCAGCGCGCCGACCTGCCAGACGGACGTGGCGACGCCGACGAGGCCGGAGAGCACCGCGGTCGTGGCGTATCCGGCGACGGCTGCGTTGCGCCGCCGGTGCGGGTCGTCGGCTATCGGACCCCCGGCGAACCGGGCGGCGCCGGCCAGGCCGTCCGAGACCCCTTCGATCAGGCCGAGCGCGGAGGCGGGAGCGCCGAGCGTGCTGGTCAGCAGGCTCGGCAGCAGCGAGGTCGGGACTCTCGTGTCCGAGGTCGGACAGCAGGCTCGCGGTCCCGATCCCGCGGACGCCGGGCGTGAGCCAGCGCTCGGTGTGCTCTTCCTGAGAGGGATCGCGGACCCGCGTCACGCCGACACACCATCGACGGGGCGGCCGTCTTCGAGGCGGATGCGGTGCTTCGCTCCTGCGCAGGCCCGGACGCGGCGCCGTACCGCACCGGCTGACGCGGGGTTCTGGGGGATCTCCCAGAGCGGCTCGGCGTCGAGGGGTTCGGCCACGGGAGGCATGATGGCGAGGTCGTGCCGACGTCTGGCGCTGGGCAGTAGTTCTCCCGGTGTGGAGGATGACGCCGGTTGGGGATAGTGCGGGCATGAGCGCGATCACGTCCGTCTACGCCCGCCAGATCCTCGACAGCCGCGGCAACCCGACCGTCGAGGTCGATGTGCAGCTCGGCGACGGGTCGACCGGTCGCGCCGCGGTGCCGTCCGGGGCGTCGACGGGAACGCGCGAGGCGCTGGAGCTGCGTGACGGCGTCGGGCCTTTCGGTGGCAAGGGCGTGACCCGCGCCATCGCCAACGTCAACGGAGAGATCGCCGAGGCGGTGCGCGGCCTGGACCCGGCCGATCAGCGCGCGCTCGATGAGCGCCTGATCGCGCTCGATGGCACGGAGGGCAAGTCGCGGCTCGGCGCGAACGCGATCCTCGGTGTGTCGATGGCGGCGGCGCGGGCGGCGGCCGCGCAGGCCGGGCAGCCGCTGTATCGCTGGCTCGGCGGTGAGGACGCGACGCTGCTTCCGGTCCCGACGATGAACGTGCTCAACGGTGGCGTGCACGCGGACAACCCCGTCGACTTCCAGGAGTTCATGGTCGCTCCCGTCGGCGCGTCGTCGTTCTCGCAGGCCGTCGTGATGGGTGCCGAGGTCTACCAGCAGCTGAAGGGCACGCTGAAGGAGCGCGGGCTCGCCGGCGGCGTCGGTGACGAGGGCGGCTTCGCGCCCGCGCTCACCTCGAACGAGGCACCACTCGAACTGCTGGTGACGGCCATCGAGGCCGCGGGCTATGAGCCCGACAAGGACCTCGCCATCTGCCTGGACCCGGCGGCGAGCGAGTTCTTCTCCGACGGCGCCTATGAGCTTGCCGGTGAGGGTCGGTCGCTGAGCCCGGCGGAGATGGTCGAGTACTGGGAGCAGATCACCTCCCGCTACCCCGTGCTGTCGTTGGAGGACGGGATGGCCGAGCAGGACGTGGAGGGCTGGCAGCTGCTCACCGAGCGGCTCGGCGGCCGATTGCAGCTCGTCGGCGACGACAACTTCGTCACCAACCCGAAGATCCTCGCTGAAGGAATCAAGCTCGGCATCGCCAACTCGATCCTGATCAAGCTCAACCAGATCGGGACGCTCACCGAGACACTCGACACCATCGCCCTGGCGCGGGACGCGGGCTACCGCTGCGTGATCTCGCACCGCTCCGGGGAGACCGAAGATGCGTTCATCGCCGACCTTGCGGTCGCCACCGGCGCCGGGCAGATCAAGACCGGTGCCCCGGCCCGCTCCGAGCGCGTCGCGAAGTACAACCAGCTGCTGCGGATCGAGGAGCAGCTCGGCGACCGCGCCCGCTATGCGGGCAGGGCGGCGGTCGCTCGGAACTGAGACGGCTTGGCCGCGACTCCGGCCGACCGGCTCTTCGGCTGGTTGCCCGAACATGAACATGGTGTACGTTCCGGTTCATGCACCCCGCTCGCACCTTCCTCGGCGTCACGCGCGCCCTCATCGGCGTCGGCAGCTGGTTCGCTCCGGACCAGACCGCGCGCCTGTTCGGGATTGACCCCGCGCACTCCGACCGGTTCGTCACGCGTCTGTTCGGTGCGCGTGAGCTCGCCCTGGCGGGTGCGCTCCTGGCAGCGCCTCCCTCCGCGCTGGCGCCGGTCGCGGCGATCGGCGCCGCCGTCGACGCCGTCGATGCCGTCGCGGGCTTCGACGAGCGCCGGCGCGGCAACCTCTCGACGCAGGCGACCGTTCTCGGTCCGGTCGGCGCCCTGCTGTTCGTCGCCGTCGGGGTCCTCGTTGCGCGCGGCGCGTCGGCGCCTGCCGCTGCCGAGTGAGCGACCCGGCCGCGTACGCCCACGTCCTCAAGCGCCGCCCGGCGCAGGCACGCAGCGCGCGGCGCGTGGAGGCGCTGCTCGATGCCGCCGCCGAGCTGCTGCGCGACCGGGAACCGGACGCGGTCACGGTGCGGGATCTCGCCGCGGCGGCCGGTGTGCCGACCGGGACCCTCTACCAGTTCTTCGAGGACAAGGACGCAGTGCTCCAAGCCCTCGCCGTGCGCTTTCTCGCCGCGATGCCGGGCGTGCTCGACGCCGCGCTGGCGTCAGGCCGGGACGACTGGTCGCACTCGGTCGGCCGCGTGGTCGACGGCTATGCGGCCATCGTTCGGGAGCACCCGGCGATCCGGCAGCTGTGGCTGTCCGGCGCGCTCGACGCGGCGACCCGGCGTCTCGAGCGCGAGACCGACGCGACCATCGCGACCCGGCTCGGCGCGCTGCTGCGCGAGCAGGCCGGGACCCGGCGCGGCACGCCCGAGCAGTGGCGGACGCTCGTCGCGCTGATCGACGGGCTTCTGCGTCATGCCTTCGCGGAGGACCCGGACGGCGACCCGATCGCGCTGCGCGAGGCGCGCCGGGCGGCGCGGGCCTACGCCGGCGCCGTTCTCGGGACGACTGGGCCCTAGGCGGGTCCGGTGGTGGCTCCGGCTCGCGAGCTGCCTGCCACGGTCATGCTCGGGACGCCGCCTCTGGGCGGCCAGACGATCTCGACCTGTGACCGCGGCACCACCCTCGTGGCGGGCAGGACGCCGCGGCTCGGCACGTCCGGACGCGGCGTGCCGCGCCACGCGACGCCGCCCCAGTAGTGCGCAGCCGCGACGCGTCAGGTCACCGGGCGCGAGCTAGTCGCACTGCGAGCTCGTGGCGTCGGTGAAGCCCTTGACCGCACTGACGACGTTCGCCGCACGGACCGCGACCGCCCCGATGTCGGCCGTCGAGGGGCTCGCCGGGAGACCGTCCACCGTGCTCTTGAGCGTGTCGACGGACGAGTTGAGCGTGCTCGTCTCACTCGGGAAGTCGCTCTTGGCGGCGTCGACGAGCGTCGTCGCGTCGGTCTGGATCGTCGTGATCTGCGTCTTCAGGCCGCTGACATCGCCGCTCTTGGCGAGGTCCGGGAGCGCCTTCACGGACTCCTCGAGGGTGCTCCGGTCCGAGCAGTAGGCCGGCTTGTCGCTCCCGCCGCACCCGGCTGCCGCGGCCAGCGCGACGACGGCGACGAGCCCGAGCGACAGGCGCATCGCAACGCGGCCGGTGCGGGTCATGCTGCTGAACGGGTTTCGGGACACGGCGAATCCTTCATCGCAGGGACTGGACGTCTGAGGGCGCGTACGAATGTAGCGCCGGGATCCCACGCCCATCAGAACGAGCCACCGGCGCGGGCGGTCAGGCGTCCTGCGCGACGTGCAGCGTGTTGCCGTCGGGATCGCGGAAGAAGAACATCGGCGGCACCGGCGGGTCGAGGCGCAGGATCTCTGCGTCCACGTCGGTGCCATGCTCCTTGAGGTGGTGCATGGGCGGCGTCGATGTCCGCCGTCCTGAGGCTGATGCCCGTCATCGAGCCGACCGGGCCGCCCATCGGCGGTGCGAGCGCGATCGTCGTACCGCCACCGAGTGGCGCGACCTCGACCCAGCGCTCCCCGTCGCCATAGGACACGTCGGCCACCTTCTCGAACCCGAGCGTGCCGACGTAGAAGTCGATCGCGCGGTCCTGGTCGGAGACCGTGACGATCACCCGGGCGATCACGGTGAAGTGCGTGCTGGTCTGCGTCATCTGGAACCTCCTCGATACGGCGTCTTGTTCATCAGACCGCTCGCGGCGGCGGAACTCATCGGGCTTCGCGTGCGCCGGACGCGACGTCGGTCATCGATTTCACCCGATCCGGGGGATGCGGTCGGTGCGCTCACGCGTCAGCGTGGTGCTCGGCATCACCCGCACGCCGTCGCGGCGCCGGGCCCGAATCGTCAAGCGAGGAGCGCAAGATGAGCAACGAGTCGAGAGTCACAGGCTGGTGGGTGTTCGCGGGGATCCTGCTGCTGGTAGCGGGAACGCTGAACATCATCTGGGGAATCGCGGCGATCAGCGATTCGAAGTTCTTCACGGAGAACGCGACGTACATCATCAGCAGCCTGCACACGTGGGGCTGGGTGACGCTGCTCATCGGCGTGATCGAGATCATCGCGGCGTTCTCGCTGTTCTCCGGCGGCGGTTTCGGCCGCTGGCTCGGGATCTTCGCGGCGTGCATCAGCGCCATCGGCGCGCTGCTGTCGATCTCCGCGGCGCCGTTCTGGGCGCTGTGCATCTTCGCGCTCGCCGTGATCGTCATCTACGAGCTCGCGAAGGCCCCCGAAGGCGCATAGCCCACGGCGCCTGAGGCGCCGGCACTCCCGGGAGGCGACGCGCGCAGGCAGCTCGCTGCGCCTGCGTCGCCTCCTGTCGTTCATCCTGCGCGCGCCGCGCCGCGCCGCCCGTCCGTCGTCGTGCTCCCGGTACGCTGGCGCGCGAGGTTGCGTCCGCAGCGAACGACAGGGTGGGGAGCAGGACATGACGAAGGTGTCCCCGGGCATCATGATGCCCGCGCACGAGGTCCTTTCGCCGGACGAGTGGCGGCGGCTCGGGCGTGCGCGCCGCCGGTACGTGCCGCGCAGCAGCCACGCGCTCTGGGAGCCGCCCGCGGATCGTCCCGACCCGGTCGAGACGCTCGAGGCGCAGGCGCGCGAGCGGGTTCCCGAGCTCGTGCCGATCCGCCACGGGCGGATGGTGGCCTCGCCGTTCTCGTACTACCGCGGCTCGGCGGCGCAGATGGCGTGGGACCTCTCGCGGACGCCCACCACGGACATCCGCGTGCAGTGCTGCGGGGATGCCCATCTGCTGAACTTCGGCATGTTCGCGGCCCCCGACCGCAGGCTCGTCTTCGACGTCAACGACTTCGATGAGACGCTGCCCGCGTCGTTCGACTGGGACGTCAAGCGCCTCGGGGCGAGCGTCGCCGTCGCCGCGCGCAGCCATGGGTTCACGGACGAGGACGGGGGCGCCGCGGCGCGCAGCGCCGCCTTCGCCTACCGCACCGAGATGGAGCGCTTCGCCGCGATGCGCTTCCTGGACGTGTGGTATTCGCGAATCAACGTCGAGGACATCTCGAAGCGCTTCGACGCCGTGCAGCCGGACGAGGCGCGTCGGCGCCGGCGCCGCGCGATCGCCAAGGCGGAGCGGCGCACGAGCCTGCGCGCGCTGCACAAGCTCGGGGAGGTCGTCGACGGGGAGTGGCGGATCCGCCACGACCCGCCGGTCGTCGTGCGGTTCCCGTTGGATGCCCACAACGCGCTCTTCGAACGTCTGCGGGCGGCGGTCGCCGGGTACGAGGAGAACCTTCAGGCCGACCGTCTCGAGGTGCTGCGCCGCTACACGTTCGCCGACCACGCACGCAAGGTCGTCGGCGTCGGCTCGGTCGGGACCGAGGCGCTCATCTTCCTGCTCATGGGCGATCGCGAGGACGAGCCGCTGTTCCTGCAGTTCAAGGAGGCCCAGCCCTCAGTGCTCGAGGAGTTCGCGGGCGAGAGCGCCTACGCGCACCACGGCGAGCGCGTCGTGCGCGGGCAGCAGCTGACGCAGGCGGCCGGCGACCCGTTCCTCGGCTGGACGACGGCCGCCGTCGGCGGCGACGGGCGCACGCGCGACTACTACGTGCGCCAGCTGCGTGACATGAAGGGGGACATGAACGTGCCGGCGATGGACGCCCCGCAGCTCGCCGTCTACGCCCGCCTGTGCGGCTGGGCGCTCGCCCGCGCCCACGCGCGCACCGGCCGTGCGGCGTTCGTCGCGGGCTATCTCGGCTCCGGCGAGCGTTTCGATCGCGCGATCGAAGCGTTCTCGCTCGCGTATGCCGATCAGACCGAGGACGACCATGCGCGGATCGTCGCCGCCGTCGACTCTGGCCGGATCGCGGCGCTCGCGGAGGTCTGAGCGGCCGGGTCCGAACGTGCGGAAGGCCGGCGCGAGGGCCGGCCTTCCGTCCAAGAGGTGCCGCCGCTTCTGTGGGGCGGCAGCGACGCCTGAGAGCGCCGCGTCATGTCTTGGCAGACGTTTGGGTGTCAGACCTTGCGGTCCGGCGGACTGAGCTCGTCCATCGGGACGGTCCTTCCGGTGGTTGCGCCGATCGAACGGCGGTGAGCTGCGGAGCCTATCACCGACTCCAGCGGCGCCCAAGGCGATCGCGGAGGCGACGCTCCACGCATGCCAGGGAGCCCGGGAGCCCCGACACGTGGGACTCGTTCAGCGTCCGTGCGACGCGTGTTCGTCGCCTCGGGTCACGACAGCCCGCGTCAGACCCAGCAGAAGGTTCGGTCCGTCCCGTTCACGGTGGTGTGTGCCTTCCATCTGGACCCGTCCACCGAATACTGCTCCCGAGTGCGGTAGTAGCCCGCCCGGAGATCGCTGAAGAACGGGCCGAGCTGTGGGCCCGCGTAGCTGCCGTGCGAGGTGGCGTAGGCGAACAGGTGGCCGAGTACTCCGACGAACGGCTCCGGCAGTACCCCCAGGGACGAGTCGATCTGATGGCGTCCAAAGCGATCCGAGACGCCGATGTACCAGCGCGTCGTGGCAACCCGCCTCCACCGCCTCGAGCTGTAGCGATCGAGGAAGGCACGGAAGTAGACGGGGGTGAGCGCGTCCGTGTCGGTGCGGATCGTCGGCCAGTTGGCGCGCACCCAGCGGGAGTCCTGGCTGCAGACGAATCCCCACGACGTGGCCGAGGTCGCACCCGCCGGGATGGCGAGCACGAGCATCAGTGCCACGGACAGCACGACGACGGCGAGCCCGCGCCGGCACCGGCCGCCCCGTTCCGAGCCCCAAGGACAGCGCCCGTGTCCTGATGAGCCCATGGCAGCGACCCTATCTCACCCGGAAGCAGCGGCAGGCCCGGCTTCCGCAGGGCCGCCGGCTCGTCAGCCGGCGTCGGTCGGTCGCCGCGTGCCGGTGCACATGATGCGCAGCCAGCCCACCTGCCGGTCGCGCTCGCGCACGTAGGCCTGCTGCTCGAAGACGAATGCGCCGTCGCGGTCACGGCCGCGGACGCGCCAACCGACGCGTTCGGTGTCCTCGACCGCCATGTGCGCCGTCGCGTCGACGCCGTCGATCTCCTCGTCGGGATCGGCGAGCCAGGCACGCAGGACGCGCTCGACGCCGGCGGGGTCGTCGGCCTCCCAGATCTTCCTCGGCGTCATCGCCCGGAAGTCGATCTCGGCGTGCAGCAGGCCGCGGGCGCGATCGAAGTCCCGCGCGACGACCGCGTCGACGAACTCGCCGACGACACTCGATGGAACGGTGGTCATCGTTGGAGTGTCGCGCGCCGTCGACGGAGGTTCAAACCGGCCGCGCTGGGAGCCGTGTTGCAGCCACTTCGAGCTCTGTCACAAGGCTGTTACAATCCACCTCTCGGATGGTGTGATCATCCGAACCGGTGGACGCCGCTGCGCCTCTGTCCCGCGCACGGCTACGGCCACCGGACGTCGTTTCCACATCCAAGAAAGGTCGTTCCGCGATGCCCCGACTGCTCGAGGCCGTCACGCGCAGGCTGCGCGTGAACCCCAGCACGCCGAGCGTGCACTTCCACCAGGGCTCTGAGGGCCAGCCCGCGGTGTGCTACGACGCGCACTGCCCCAGCCCGCGCCTGGACGTCTGACCGCAGCCGCCGCTCCGGGTCACATCCCGGAGACGGCGGTGACGCGGCCGTCGCGCACGGCGGCCGCGAGCGCAGCGGAGTCGCGTTCGGTCCGAGCCCGGTGAGCCCGGAGTTCGCTCGGTGTCGATCAGCGCCGTCACCTCCAGGGGGATAGGTTCCGGGGATGGCACGCGCCGACGGGATCGCGACCGCGATGGAGCGCACGCTCGGCCTGATCGATGCGGCCGATCGTCCCGAGCGCCCCGCGCTCGCCGCCGGCTATCTCGATCTCCTCGGCGACGAGGATCCGACCGGCGCGCTCCCGGGTCAGCGGCTGATGGCGAGCAGCGTGCTGCCGGTGATCTACGAGCGCTGGTGGCGACCGCTCGGCGGGCGCCTGTTCATGGGCGCGATGGGTCCCGGCATGGGCGACGAGCACCGGCTCGCCGAGGAGATGCTCATGCTCACGCCCGGCGACCGGGTGCTCGACGTGGCATGCGGGCCGGGGAACTTCACGCGGCGGTTCGCGGGCGCGGTCGGCGACGGCCTCGTCGTCGGGCTCGATGCGTCCGCGACGATGCTCGACCGCGCCATCCACGAGGGCGTGCCCGAGGCGGTCGCCTACGTGCGCGGGGACGCCTGCGCGCTGCCGTTCGCCGACGGGACGTTCGACGCCGTCTGCTGTTTCGCCGCGCTCTATCTCATCGAGCATCCACTCGCCGCGATCGACGAGATCGCGCGCGTGCTGGCACCCGGGGGCCGGGTCGCGCTGCTCTCGAGCTGTGCGCGCGGCCCGCTGCCTGTGGGCCCGGCGAACGCCGTCGTGCGTGAGCTCACGGGTGTGCGCCTGTTCGGGCGTGAGGAGCTGACGGGCGCGCTCACCGAGGCCGGGCTCGCGGACGTCGGCCAGCGCGTCGCGGGGCTCGCGCAGTTCGTCTCGGCGCGGCGCCCGCCCGCCTGAGCGGAGCGGATGATCAGCCCGTGAACGGCTCGACGGTCGCCACGCGCGCCCAGATGACCACGAGCACGAGCGTCATCGCCGCCGCGAGCCACGCGAGCCGCCGGTCGCTGCCGAGCACGCGCCGCAGGCCGACGGCGGCGAGCAGGCCGTAGACCATGAGTGACGGGTACAGGTAGCGCGGCAGGAAGAAGTCCCAGTCGCCCACGACCAGGCCGTACGCCATCCACGCGAGCGTCGCACCGACCGGGAGCGCCGCGAGCACGAGCAGGCGCCGGCGGCGGAGCGCGTCGACCCGCAGCATCGCGGCGAGCGGCACGACGGCCAGCAGGGCGAAGAACACCTCGCCGGCGATCCGCTTGGCGGAGGAGAGGTACTCGATCCACCACTCCTCGGCGAGGACCCCGCGCGAGAGCTTGCGCACGAACGCCGGCAGGTCGGCGAACCCCCAGTCGGCCCCGGTCGGGTTGATGATCGACTCCTGCAGCGCGCGTACCTGCACGGACGCGGTGAGCGCGTCATACGTGTGGACGTTCCAGGCGAGCCACGGGAGCAGCAGCGCGACCGGGATCGCGGCGACGCCCGCGGCGACGGCCAGGCGCCGCGCCGTCGGCAGCGGTGCGGCGCGCAGCACCGCGACCGTCACGATCGCGAGCGACGGGGCGAACGACACGAGCGACAGCCGCGTCAGGAGCCCGAGGCCGAACACGAGAGCTGCGAACAGCAGGCGCCGCGGGTCGCGCCGGGCCCACGCGTCCCAGAGCACGACCGTCAGCGTGAGCGCGAGGAGCATCTCGAGCCCCGCGTTCGAGACCGTCACCGCGCGCAGGACGACCCCGGGCCACAGCAGCACCGTCAGGCCCAGCGCGTAGAGCCCGAGCGGATCCTCGTCGTCTGCGGCCACGCGCCGCGCGAGCAGCCACAGGAGCGCGGCGCAGCCGAGCAGCAGCGCGAGGTCGAACAGGCGAACGAGGCGCAGCTTGCGCACGTAGTCTCCGCCGCCGGCGAGGAACGCCGGCGCGGCGACGACGTAGAACGCCGGCGGCTGGAAGGCCTCGTAGCTCTGGCCGCCGAGGCCGCGCCGACCGCGGTCGATCGTGCCCGGAGCGGGGTAGACGCCCTCGTAGATCGCCTCGGCCTGTGGCGTGACGAGGTCCTCGCCGACGGTGGGGATCCGCTGGTCCTCGGCCACCGACTGCAGGTAGCTGAAATGCGCGATCTCGTCCTGCGTGAAGCGCGACAGTGAGAAGACGGTCGCGAGCCCGGCGATCGCGAGCACCGCGAGCTGCACGCCGACGAGCGCGCGCAGCGGCGTGATCCGGCCTCCCATCCGCGCGAGGCTAGCGCGCGGTGGAGCGGTGCGGGCCCGCGCTCAGCGGACCTCGAGAACCTCGTCGATCGGGCGGCGCGCGGCGGGCACGAGCTCGGCCGCGGGGAATCCCATTCGGAAGGCGACCTGAGGCAGTCCACTGACGCCGGTGGCGTCGCGCAGCCGCGGGCGCAGCTCCTCGACCTGGATCGGCTGGTTCAGGTAGCCGGCCTGGACGCCCATGGCGGCGGCGCGCAGCAGGATCCGCTGCAGGCCCTGCCCGGCGCGCAGCCAGTCGTGGGGCTCGTCGCCGGTCGTGGCGAGCACGGCGACGAGCGGCGCGTCGCGGGCGAGCTGCGCGTCCTTGCTCGCGGTCGTGCGCCCGACGTCGAAGTGGCTCACGACGAGCCGTGCGACCGGCCCGGTGAGCTCGCGCGTTCCGATGCCGTCGCCGGTGCGCAGGGGATGCATCCACGACGCGAGCTCACGCCGCCAGCGCTGGTCGTGGAACTGCTCGCGGTCGCCCTCGGCG
This sequence comes from uncultured Actinomycetes bacterium, assembly GCA_963787935.1. GTDB lineage: Bacteria > Actinomycetota > Thermoleophilia > Solirubrobacterales > Solirubrobacteraceae > F1-60-MAGs163. The sequence continues at coordinate 23,805 of CAWBEV010000006.1, forward strand.
ACGAGCTCGGCGAACGGCTCGCGCGCAGCGTCGTCGAGCACCATGAGCTCGACGCGCTCCCAGCCGGCGGACCGGCCGATGGCGGGGGCGAGGTCGTCGGGGAGCGGGAAGTCGGCGAACGGGTGGCGCGTCGTCTGACGCTCGGAGATCGCGTCGAACAGGCGCGTCTCGCGTTCGTCGGCGGCGGCGCCGCCGACGCCGGTGACGGTCAGACGCGCGAGGAGGTCGGTGTCGCCCTCGGGGAGCTCCTCGATGTCCACGGCGAGCATGTGGGTCAGCGCGGTGAGCCGCAGGTTCATCAGCGCGGCCCCGCAGCTCATCGTCAGCTCGCGGTCGTACGGGTCGTTCACGGGGAGCCCGCGGCGCCGGTCGGCCCAGAGCTCGAGCGTGTCGTCGTGGATGACGAACCGCCACGGCTGGGTGTTGTGCGAGGAGGGGGCGCGGATCGCGAACGGCACGAGGCCGGCGAGCCGGTCTGCGACGGTGCGGCCGGGCATGGGCGCGATCCTCGCGGCTGCGCGCGGTGCCGGGCAACGGGGCCCGGCACGGTCGCCGACACGTAGGAACTACGGACTGTTACTTCACGGTGAGCTTGCCCGTCATGCCGCCGGCGCGGTGGTTGAAGCCGGGACCCTTGACCGGGCAGAAGTACGTGTAGGTGCCCGTCTTCAGGGTCGCGGTGACCTTCGACGCATCGCCCTTGTTGACGGTCGCGCCCTTCCTCTTGCCGATCGCGATCGCGTGCGGGAGGTTCGACGGGTTCTTCATCTTCAGCGTCACGGAACCGGCGCTGACGGAGAGCCTCTTCTTGTTGAACGCGAGCGTGTCGTTCGATGCGGCGGAGAGGTTCAGCGTCCTGGCGGCGTGCGCGCGGGCGTCGACCGCGGCCGCCCCGGTGACGCCCGGCGCGAGCGCGGCGAAGGCGGCGAACGCCGTTGCGGCGGCGAACACGGGACGCAGGGCGGGTCGGGCGGATACGGGCACGGCGGCTCCTTGGAGTCGTGGACCGCCATAACCTCTCACGATGCGTAGAACGCCGCAACGTGTCCCGCGTGCTGACGCCCGGGACGCCCGTGCTAGAGCCCCTCGCCGAGCCTCTTGATCTGGAAGGCGCGGATGATGTCGGTCACCCCGTGCATCAGCGCCCAGATCCCCGCGAAGATGATGAGGATGTACTGCTTCTCGAAGAAGAACTGACCGCTGGTCCAGAACGCCAGCAGGATCATCAGGATGCCGGCGATCAGGCCGATCCACCAGAGTTCGTTCTCGTCCTTCGAGGAGAACGCCTCGATCGTCCAGAAGATGCCCGCGAGCAGGAAGATGAAGCCGAGCACGTCGGCGACCGCCTTGAAGGTCTCCGCCGGGTTGAAGATCGCGACGACCCCGCCGATCACGAGCAGCACGCCGAAGGTGATCCACAGCCAGCGCCAGCGAGCCGCCGAGCGAGGCGAGTGCCAGGTACTGGAACCCGGCGCCGATGAACATGGCGCCGATGATGATCCCGATCGTGTTCAGCGACGCCGTGTCGAACTGCAGGATCACGAGCGCGATGACGACCCACAGCACGCCGAAGACGAGCCAGAGCCACCAGTAGCGGGACATCTGACCGAGGGCTTCGCGGATCTGGACCTCGGTGGGCGGGGGATCGGTTGGGGACGGCGATGTGTCGGTCATGCCGGAAAGGTACGCCGCGTGCAGGACGTCTCGCGGCCCGCACCGGGCGCGAGCGTCAGGGCGTCTCGGAGCGTGCGACCGCTTCCTGCTCGGCCGACGGCGGGTTGCCGATCAGCAGCTGCGGAACCGTGACCATCTGGTAGCCGGCCTTCTTCAGGCCGCGCGTGATGATCGGGAGCGCCTTGCTCGTGACGGTGCGGTCGCCGCCGCCGTCGTGCATCAGGATGATCGACCCGGGCTGGGCCGCGGCCAGCACCTGCTGGGCCATCGCGACGGGATCGGATGCGTTGTAGTCCTGCGTGTCGATGCTCCACAGGACCGGGAGCATCTTCGCCCGCTGGGCCTGGCGGAGCGTCAGGTCGTTGAACGCGCCGTACGGCGGGCGGAAGAGGCGCGGGCGCGGGATCCCGACGGAGGTGAGCGCGTTCGCGGTGCGCCCGAGCTCGTCCGAGACGCCGCCGGCATCGAGCTTCGTGAGGTCCGTGTGCGACCAGGAGTGGTCGCCGATCGCGTGGCCCTCGGCGACCGCGCGCTGGAGCGGCAGCGGGTGCTCGGCGAGCTGGCTGCCGAGGATGAAGAAGGTCGCCTTCGCCTTCGAGCGCTGCAGCGTGTCGAGGATCCGCTGGGTGTAGGGGCTCGGGCCGTCGTCGAAGGTCAGCGCGACCTGGCGCTTCTGCGTGCCCGCGTTCTTGCACGAACGGCGTCTGCGCGAGCGTCGCGTCGATCGCGTCGGACTCGAGCGCCCGCTGGCGCTTCTGCTGGGCGACCGCCGCCGCGGCCTTCTTCGCCTGCGCCTCGAGCCGCAGCTTCGGCAGCTCCGCGACGGCGCCCTCGCGCAGCCTGACCGGGTCCCAGGTGTCGCTGCTGCCGACGCTCGTCGCGACGATCGCGATGAACGCGACGGCGGCGACCGACAGAACGACCGCCGCGGTGCGGCGGCGGCGGCGGTGGTGATCGGCGCGCGAGACGGACAGCCGGCTGCGATCGCCGTTCGGCGTGCGGGAACGGTCGCTGGAGGGCATCGGGCTGCCGTGCAGGGTAGCGGCGCGCCCGGCAGCAGCTGTCGGGCGCGGTGCGGGGCAGGGGAGCCTTCGGCGATCGGCGCCGCGCGACCGATACTGCGGCCCGTGGCCGACCTGCGCACCCATCCCGTCATCGCGCTCCTGCTCGAGCGGATCGCCGCCGGAAGCCGGCCCGGCGCGCGCAGCGACCCGCACACGCTCGCGCTGGCGATCGAGGGCGGCGGGATGCGCGGCGTCGTCTCCGCGGGGATGGCGACGGCGCTCGGCGACCTCGGGGCGCGGCTGGCCTTCGACATCGTCATCGGCGTCTCCGCCGGTGCCTCGAACGGCTACGGGCTCGTCGGCGACGTCGGCGCCGACACGGCACTGACGTACGTCAACGGCTGTACGGACGGCGTGTTCATCGACCCGCGGCGCGCGATGCGCCGTCGCGGCCCGATCATGGACCTCGACCACCTCGTGGACGACCTCGTGCTCGGCGCCCACCCGGAGGCCGTCGGGCTGGCGCTCGGCAGCGGCGTGCGCCTGGGGTTCGTGGCGACGGACGTGGCGAGCGCCGAGCCCGTGACGCTCACGGGCGTCACGACCCGTCGGCAGTTGCGGGCGGCGCTGATCGCCTCGTCGCTGATCCCGGGCATCGCCGGCGAGCCGGTGCCGTATGACGGCCGCCGGTTCGTCGACGGCACCGTGTCCGAGTCGATCCCCTACCAGGCGGCCCTGCGCGCGGGCGCCACCCATGTCTTCGTGCTCCAGACGCGCCCGTATGGCGTCCCGCTGCGCCCGCCGTCGATGCCCGAGCGGCTGATCGTGGGCCGCACGCTGCTGCGGATCAACACGGCGCTCGAGGAGCGCTACCGCACGCGCCCGATCCGCTACGCGCACGCCGTCGACACGCTCGCCGCGGGCACCGAGAGCGGCGACGGGCCGCCGTATCTGGCCTCGATCAGGCCCGCCCGCGGGACCCCGCCGGTCGGGCACCTCGAGCAGGATCGCCCGACGCTCCTCACGGGCGCGATCTCGGGCGTCAAGGCGGTCCACACGGCGCTCACGGGCTCGGAGCCCTGGGTGGACGGCCGCCTGCGCGTGCGGCGCTGACTACGATCGCGATCGTGGTGGCGGAGGGGCCGGGCGAGAAGGCGGTCGGCGGCGTGCGCGGGCACCCGGTCCTGCGCCTGCTCGCGAACCGCGCGCGCAGTGGCTCGCGAGCAGACGGGGCGCACATCGCCATCGGGATCGAGGGCGGTGGGCTCGCGGTCTCGATGGCCGCCGGAATGGCGAGCGCGCTCGAGCGGCACGGGCTGACCGCGCGCGCGGACCTCGTGTACGGGACGTCGTCGGGCTCGCTCGTCGCCGCCTACGCCGCCGCGGGGCGCATGGACGAGGCCGGCATGGTGCTCGAACAGGCATGCACCCGCGAGTTCATCGACTACCGGCGGATCGCGCGCGGGCGCGCGGTCGTGTCGCTCGATCACCTCATGACGCTCGTGCGAGCTCGCCCGCCACAGCCGCGCGACCCCGGCGGCCCCGACTTCCGCGCGCTCGTCGTCGGGGTGCACGACGGACGGCTGCGAACGCTGCGCGGCTTCGCCGACCTCGACGACACGCTCGCCGCGGTGCGCGCGAGCATGACGATCCCGTTCTTCGCCGGGACGACCGCGCGGTACCGCGGCGAACTCGTCTCCGACGGGGGGCTGATCGAGTCGATCCCGGTCGCGACGCCGCTCGCCGAGGGCGCCACGCACGTCCTGGCGCTGCGCTCGCGCGATGCGACGTATCGCAAGGGCGCACGCGGGCGCCTCTACGGGCTGGCCGAGGACCGCGTCGTCAACCGCCTGCCGGGGCGTGTTCCCGATCTGATTCGCGCACGCCCCGGCCTCTACGACGCCGAGGCCGACGCGCTGGCCGCAGCGTGCGCCGGGGACGGGCCGTTCGCGGGTCGCGCCGAGCAGCTCGCCCCCACGCCGGGGACCCCGCTCGTGCGTCGCCTGGAGATCGACCGGGCGAGGGTCGACGCGGCGATCGCGGCCGGGCGGCGCGTCGTCGAGCAGGCGCTCGCCCAGCTCTAGCTGCGCTCGTCGCGGTCGTCGCCCGCGCCGAGGATCTCGATGTCGAGGTCCGCGCTGACGCGCAGCGCGCGGCGCCCGCGCAGGAGCTCGAGCAGCTCGGCGCCGACGAGCTCGCGCCGCCAGCCCTGCAGCGTGCGGGTGTCCGGCTCGTCGAGCCCGAGGCGCACCGCGGTGATGATCTTCTGGAGGTCGGCGCGCGCGGCGAGCAGCTCGTAGGCGAGCTCCGCCTGGGCGGCACGGGCGCGCACGAGCGCCTCGGCGAGCACGATCAGCGAGGCGTCGCCGGGGTTCGTTCCGGGCGGCTTGGCGCCCTCGACAGGGATCGGCGGGAGCTCGCGGCCGCGGGCGACCTCGTCGAGGATCGCCTTCCCGCGGCGGCGCACGGTGCCCTCGTGCAGGCCCCGGATCTGGCGCAGGCGATCGAGGTCCTTCGGACGGCGCTTGGCGATCTCCACGAGCGCCGCGTCGGCGAGCACCGACTGCACCGGGCGGTCCTCTTCGCGCGCGCAGTCCTCACGCCAGCCGGCGAGCGCGAACGCCACCGCCCGCTGCGCCGGGTCGATCGAGTTGATCCGCGGCAGTCGCGAGAAGACGGTCTCGACCTCGCGCACGTCCGTGACGTCCTCGAGTGAGCGGCACTCCTCGAGCGCCCACTCGAGCCGGCCCTGGTGCTCGAGACGCTCCTTCACCGCGTCGGCGGCAGCCAGCAGGTGCAGCACGTCCTCGCGTGCGTAGCCGGCCTGCTCCTCGCTGAGCGGACGGGTGTCCCAGCGCGTGAAGCTCGCGCTCTTGCGCAACCGGACGCCGAGCAGTTCGTGCAGCAGCGCCTCGTAGCCGAGCTGCGAGCGCAGGCCGGCGAACCCGGCGGCGAGCTGCGTGTCGAAGATGTTGCGCACGTCCGTGTGCCAGGCGCGCTTGAGCAGCGCGACGTCCTGGCGGCCCGCGTGCATGACGATCTCGATGTCCGGGTCCGCGAGAAGCGCGGCGAGCGGCGCGGGGTCCACGGCGTCGACGAGCGGATCCAGCACGTGGACCTCGGCGAGGCCGTCGTCGGCGTCGGTGCGCACGCCCAGCTGCACGAGGCACAGGAGGGATCGGTAGCGGCCCTCGCCCATGAACTCGGTGTCGATCGCGAGCGATCCGGTTGCGCGGGCGCGATCGGCGAGCGCCGCCACGGACTGCGTGTCGGTCACGGCTGCCACCCTACGGCGTCTCGTCCGGCCAGCGGCCGGTGCGCTCGTAGTGCTCCCGCGCCTTGCGCTCGCGATCGCGGTCGCTGTCCCCGCGCACGCCGAGGCGGAAGAAGAAGTTCAGGAGCCAGACCGAGAGCCCGGCGCTGACGAGCAGCGCGCCGCCCTCCCAGGCCCAGTCCTCGCGGAAGATCACCGCGACGAGAATCCCCGAGACGATGATCAGGATCGGGAGCCACACGCGCACGAACCGCACGCTCGGCCGTCTGCTGCTGTGCCGGGTCCTCGTCGGATGGCGTCATGCCGGGACCTCCACGGTCGTTCGGGTGCGGACGCGCTCGACGAGCGCCTCCAGGGAGACGGGCTCGCCGGGTTCGGCGAGCCCGACGGATGCGGCGAGCGCCGTCCGGACGGTCGCGGGCGATTCCCCGAGCGCCGCGCGATCGGCGAGCGTCACGGCGCCGTGGCGCTTGGCGAGGCGCCGGCCGTCGGCGCCGCACAGGAGCGGCACGTGCGCGGAGGCGGGGTGGGGGAGGCCGAGGCGCTGCTGCAGCCACCGCTGGCGCGGCGTCGAGTCGAGCAGGTCCGCGCCGCGCACGACCTCGCCGACGCCCTGCTCGTGGTCGTCCACGACGACCGCGAGGTTGTAGGCGAACGCCCCGTCGTTGCGCCGCACGACGAAGTCGTCGCAGACGCCCTCGACCGGGCCGGAGACGCGGTCGGTGAACGCCACGCGGGCGCCGGCGGCGCGCACGCGCAGGGCGGGCGCGCGCCCCGAAGCCGCGCGGCGTGCGCGCTCGGCGGCCGGCGAGGTCGCGGCAGGTGCCCGGATAGGCGCCCTCGGGGGCCTCACCATGCGGCGCGGACGCCGCGGCCCGGATCTCGGCGCGCGTGCACCAGCACTCGTACACGAGGCCGTCAGCGCGCAGCCGCGCGAGGGCCGCCTCGTAGAGGGCCGTGCGCGCCGACTGGCGGACCACCTCGCCGTCCCAGTCGAGACCGAGCGCCGCGAGGTCGGCGAGCTGGCCTGCATAGAACGGCTCCCGCACGCGACCGGGGTCGAGGTCCTCGATCCGCACGAGGTGGCGCGCACCGGCGGAGCGGGCGACGAGCCAGGCGAGCAGCGCGGTGCGCAGGTTGCCCAGGTGCAGCGGGCCGGTCGGGCTCGGCGCGAAGCGCCCGTCCGCGCGGGCGGGAACCGGGCCGGTCAGCGGAAAGGGCACGCTCACGTCTCCAGGATACGGGCGCGGCGCCGCTCCGACGGGGCCGGCGGCGGCCCCGCGCTAGGCTGCCGCGCGATGGCCCAGGACTCCACGCCGCCCGAGGCGGCCGCGCCACCCCCGCCGTGCCACCCGTGTCGCGGGACCGGACGCGTGCTCTCGAACGCGGGCGGAACGCAGCACGAGGTCCCGTGCCCCTGGTGCGAGGGCACCGGGATCACACTCCCCGGTCACGACGCTCAGGCCGCCCGGCGCGGGGAGGCTCCGCAGCGCGTGGCGGCGGACGTCGACTAGAGGAGGAGCGGCGCGGCGCCCCCGGCGGAAGGGCAACCTTGCGTGGTCGGCCGCCGGTCACACCGAGTCCCCCCGGACGGCGCCGCGCCGTGGTCAAGATCGGCGCTCGCTACCCCATCGGCAACCCCGGTTCCAGCGCGCTCGACGGATGTTCGACAGAGCCTGGACGAACGGTGGAGTGCGGCGCGCCGGGCATCAGGTTCGACCGTAGGACGCCGATACGCGCGACGTCATGATCATGATCACGCGCTCCCTCGTCCGCTGCCTCGCCGCCGCAGCATTCCTCGGCCTTCTGGCCGTCCCGTCCGCGGCACTCGCCGAAACGTGCACGAACACCACCGTGCGCCCGATGGCTCTGGGGAGTGAGAACTTCAGCCAGATGGCCGCCGACACCTATCCGGTGACCACGCCCCTGCCGACGACGGACGGTCAGACCGTCTCCTCGACCGCGAACGTCACCGCGAGCGGGAAGCTGCGCGCGATCAAGGTCAGGGTCAAGATCGCCCACCCGGCCGACGGTGAACTGCGTCTGTCGCTGCTGTCACCGACCGGTCAGCGCGTGATCCTCGTCGATCACCGCGGCGGGTCCGGGGCGAACTTCGATACGACGACCTTCACGTCGACGGCGCAGAGCATCCTCAACGGCACCCCGCCGTTCAACGGCTCGTTCGCGCCCGAAGGCGACTTCGCCGCGTTCGAAGGGCGCGAGGTTCAGGGTGCGTGGAAGCTCGAGGTCAACGACGCCGCCGGCGGCGCGACCGGAACGCTCGTGTCGTGGACCCTCGAGATCACGCGTGAGCCGTGCGGCGCGCACGCAACGGCCAACCTGTCCTGGTCCCCGGTGCCGCCGGCGCCGGGAGTCGACTTCAATCTGAGCGGGACGGGATCGCTGGGCGCGGGCGGGCAGTCCGTGACGCTCTACGAGTGGGACATGAACGGCGACGGGACCTACGAGCGCAATACGGGCGCGACGCCGACGACCACCGCGAACTTCGCCAAGGGCATCCACCCGGTCGGCCTGCGCGTCACGGACGCCGCCGGGAACAAGGACGAGGTCGTCGTGGGCATTCCCGTGACGCAGGCGCCGATCGGGACGTTCAGCGTCTCCCCGGTGCTCGTCCAGTCCCTCTCCGACACGACGCTCAACGCGACGGGCTCCAGCGATCCCGACGGGACGGTCGTGCGGTACCAGTGGGATCTGAACAACGACGGGACGTTCGAGCTCGACGCGGCGGGCAACCCGATCTCGGTGGTGCAGTTCCCGTTCTCGGGAATCCGCGACATCACGCTGAAGGTCACCGACGACCTCGGGGCGACGAGCATCTTCACGCTCACGATCACGATCGAGAACAAGGCCCCCGTCGCCGGGTTCGCCGTGAACAACGCCCCGGCGATCGTCGGGGCGCCGGCCACGCTCAACGCCGGCTCCAGCAACGATCCCGACGGGACCATCACGAAGTACGAGTGGGACCTCGATGGCAACGGGAGCTACGAGACGAACGGCGGGTCGGCCAGCACGATCACCCTTCCGCCGTATCCGGCGTCGGGCACCTACACCGTGGGCCTGCGCGTCACCGACAACGCGAATGCCACCGACACCGTCAGTCACGGCGTCGTCGCCACGCGGGCGCCGGTGGCCGTCGCCTCGGCCTCGGAGACGGTGATCCGGCCGAACGCGACCGTGACCTTCGACCCCGCAGGCTCGGCCGATCCGGACAGCGACGGCAGCATCGTGAGCTACGGGTGGGACTGGGACGGTGACGGCACCGTCGACCAGACCACGACGACCGGCGCCCCCGTCACCCACACGTTCACGACGGTCGGCACGTTCAACGTCACCCTGATCGTCACCGACGACAAGGGCGCGAAGGGCATCAAGACGATCGTCATCCAGGTCCTGAACAAGACGCCGATCGCCGCGATCAGCATCGCGCCGAACCCGGCGCAGGCCGGTCAGAGCGTCACGTTCTCGGCGGCCGGGGCGGTGGACCCCGACGGCTCGATCGTCCGCGTACGAGTGGGACCTCGACGGCAACGGCACCTACGAGAAGAACACGGGCGCCGTGGCGCAGACGAGCCGCAGCTACCCGAACCGCATCCGAACGACGGTCAAGGTCCGCGTCACCGACAACGACGGCGCGCAGGCGACCGCCGCGGCCGCGCTCGCGGTGGACGGCACGGCGCCGTCCGGCAACAACAACCAGAACGCGGGCGGCGCAAACGGCGGCGGCGGCTCGACCTCCGCGACCTTCAAGGCCAGCCTGCTCGGCGCGCCGATCCAGAAGCTCAAGGCCGCGCTGAAGAAGGGCGTCGGCGTGACCTGCCAGGTGAACCGCAAGGCCACCTGCGCGATCGAGGTCGTCGTGCTCGCCAAGGACGCCAAGCGCCTGAAGCTCGCGCGCGGCAAGAAGGCCAAGAAGCCCGTGCGGGTCGCCAAGGCCACGGTCGTCACGAAGGGGTCCGGCAAGAAGGCCGTCACGCTGAAGCTCTCGAAGGCGGCCAAGAAGGCCCTCAAGCGCGGCAAGGGCGTCGTCCTCGTCGTGCGCGGCACCGCGACCGCCTCGGGCACGAAGGTCAGCCTGAAGCGTTCGGTGATGCTCCGCTAGACCCGCCGCCGCCCCTCAGGCGGCGGGGCTCACGATCACGAGTCCGGCGCGCCGGCCCGCGACCTCGAGCAGTACGGGGTAGCGGCCCGGGGCGTCGGCCGTGAAGCGCAGCTCGCCCGGCAGGTTCGGCCCCACGGCGCCCGAGACGCCGACGTCCACGATCCGCGCGATGTCGGGCACGTCGCTGCGCACGCGCACGTCGACGCTGTCGCCGACGCGAGCGCGGATCACCCGGTCCACCGGCAGGGTGCCCTCGACGACCACCGGAGCCGCCGGCACGCCGGTCGTGGCGGTGGGTCCCGTCGTGGTGGACTGGGGCGTCGTGCGTGAGGTCGTCGTGGTCGCCGGGGTGCGCGTCGCGTCGCGCCGCGCGGCGCCGATCGCCCCGAGCACGAGGACGAGCATGACGAGCACGAGCGTGAGCCGGCGGGCGGGCATCGGTGCAACGGATCATGCCGGATCGCGCCCGGTCATCCGTCCAGCGAGCGGCACGACACTCGGCGAACGGCCGCGCCGGGCCGACGAACGGTCCGTCATGGCCACCGGTCCGCGCAGGGGGAGGGACGAGGGCTTCACGCTCGTGGAGCTGCTCGTCGTGATGCTGATCATCGGCATTCTCGCCGCGATCGCGCTGCCCGCGTTCCTCGGGCAGCAGCGGAAGGGCCAGGACGCGGCGGCCAAGGTGGACGCCCGCGCGCTCATGAGCCACGTCGAGTCCTGCTACGTGCAGACCGACAGCTACGCGCAGTGCGACTCGGCTGCGGAGCTCGGCTCGATGAACCTCGACTTCGGGCCGGGCGCCGGCCAGGTCGAGGTCGCCTCGGCGACTGCGGGGAGCTACACGATCCGTGCGCGCTCGCGCTCGGGCACGGAGTTCCGCCTCGTCAAGGCCTCCGGCGGCCGGCCGCACCCGTGCGTGCGACGCAGCGGGCCAGGGTGGCTGCCGCGACGACGGCGCCGGCAGCGGCGTCTGGTAGCGCCCGCTTCGGCCGTGCCGTTCTGGGGTCCGCGCCTTAGAACGAACGTCCAAACGCTTCAGGCCCCGCGGGCGCGCGCCGATATGAGGCCAGGAAAGAAGTGCCAGGTCTCCGGACGCCAAGGGCACACCGCTCGCGAGGGCGGGTCGCAAAGCCACGGGACTCCCTCATCGGGGAGTCAGCCGGGTTGCCACCGGGGTGAACGAGGAGCTGGCGAGAGGCCAAATCGATCCTAGGAGGATCACATGCTGCGCAACGTGCGCAAGGGCGAGGAGGGCTTCACGCTCATCGAGCTCCTCGTCGTCATTCTGATCATCGGCATCCTCGCCGCCATCGCGCTGCCGACCTTCCTGGGTCAGCAGAAGAAGGGGCAGGACGCTGCAGCGAAGTCCGATGCCCGCAACCTCGTCTCGCAGGTCGAGGCGTGCTTCGCGGACACGCAGGACTACACCGCCTGCGACACGGCTGCCGAGCTCGGCACGACCGGTCTGGACATCGGCGCTGCCCAGGGCCAGGTCGCTGTGACCGCCTCGGCCGTCGGCACGTTCACCGTGCAGGGCAAGTCGAAGTCCGGCAACAACTTCCGCGATTGCGCGGAACGCGGCCGGCGGCTACACCCGCACCTGCGACACCGCGGGCGAGGGCGGCTGCAAGACCGGCGGCGTCTGGTAACGCCACAGGTCACGCATCACGCAGTTTCGGGGCGGGCCTTCGGGCCCGCCCTCTTCACTTCGCGCACTCCACTCAAGCTTGCGCAAGCCGGCGATACGAGCAGACCGGACCCCCTGTCAGGACTTCACAGGAGCCCGCATGCTGAGCGCTCAGGGACGAGGAGGGCTTCACGCTCATCGAGCTCCTCGTCGTCATTCTGATCATCGGCATCCTCGCCGCCATCGCTCTGCCGACCTTCCTGGGTCAGCAGAAGAAGGGGCAGGACGCTGCAGCCAAGTCCGATGCCCGCAACCTCGTCTCGCAGGTCGAGGCGTGCTTCGCGGACACGCAGGACTACACCGCCTGCGACACGGCTGCCGAGCTCGGCACGACCGGTCTGGACATCGGCGCTGCGCCAGGGCCAGGTCGCTGTGACCGCCTCGGCCGTCGGCACGTTCACCGTGCAGGGCGAGTCGAAGTCCGGCAACAACTTCCGCGTTGCGCGGAACGCGGCCGGCGGCTACACCCGCTCCTGCGACACCGCTGGGCAGGGCGGCTGCAAGACCGGCGGCATCTGGTAACGATCGCCCGCCTGCGCCCGCGCCGGGACTCGAACCTCCTCGGCGCAGGCGAGGCGTCCTGCCGCGCCTCTAGCCTTCGCCCGCCGTGGCTCCCGCCTTCGTCGTCCTCGCGCTGCTCGCCGGTCTGGCCATCGGGTCGTTCCTGAACGTCGTCGCCTACCGGCTGCCGCGCGACGAATCGCTGCTGCACCCGGGCTCGCACTGCCCGCACTGCGACGCCCCGGTCCGCTGGTACGACAACGTTCCGGTCCTCGGATGGCTCCTGCTGCGCGGGCGCTGCCGCGACTGCGGCGAGCCGATCTCCTGGCGCTACCCGGCGGTCGAGCTCACGACCGGCGTGCTGTTCGCGCTCGTCGTCGCGACGCAGGACGACGCGCTGCGCATCGTGCTCGGGCTGCTGCTCGTCACGGCGCTCGTCCCGATCACGCTGATCGATCTCGACGTGCGGTTGATCCCGAACCGCATCACGCTCCCGGCGGCCGTCGCGGCGCTCGTCGCGGGCCTCGCGCTCGACATCGACTTCGTTCCCGAGCAGCTGATCGCGGGCGCCGCGGCATTCGCGTTCTTCTTCCTGGCGGCGTGGCTGTATCCCCGCGGGATGGGGATGGGGGACGTGAAGCTCGCGGGCATGCTCGGCCTCTACCTCGGCCGCGCGGTGGCGCCGGCGATCTTCATCGCGCTCATCACCGGCGTGCTCGTCGGCGTCGTCGTGATGGCACGCGTCGGAACGGCTCAGGGCCGCAAGACCGCGGTCCCGTTCGGGCCGTTCCTCGCGCTCGGCGGCATCATCGCGTTCTTCGTCGGCGACGACATCGTCGACGCGTACCTCGACCGCTTCTGAGCCGCCCGGCCGCCGGCCCCGCGGGGGCCGCCGCCGGGCGTGGACGATTGGACGATCCGCCGATGCGGGTGGTTGGGGGTTGAGGGATCGGCCGCTGCGGCCGATGGGGGGATCGGGCGTCCATCCGGGCGGCCGAACACCGCCCTCCATCACATGGCACAGCGACAGAAGCCGGTCGTCGGCCTCGACATCGATCCCGTCGGGATCTCAGCCGCGCACGTGGCGCCGTCAGCGGCGCCGTCGTCGTGGACCACGCAGCGACCGCTCGCGCTCGAGCCCGGCATCGTCCGGGACGGCGAGGTCGCCGACGTCGAAGGCCTCGCGAGACGCGCTCAAGGCGCTGTTCGCCGAGCACAAGGGCCTCGACCGCCGGGTGCGCGTCGGCGTCGCGAACCAGAAGGTCGTCGTCCGCACGCATCGAGCTGCCCGCCGCTCGACGATCCGCAAGGAGCTCGACGCGGCCGTGCGCTTCCAGGCGCAGGACGCGATCCCGATGCCGCTCGACCAGGCCGTGCTCGACTACCAGCCGCTCGGCATGGTCGACACGCCCGAACGGACCGCGCCAGCGGATCCTGATCGCCGCCGCGCGGCAGCGACATGATCGACCACGTCGTCGCGGCCGTGCACGCGGCCGGCCTGCGCCTCGACGGCATCGACCTCGGCGCCTTCGCGATGATCCGCGCGCTCGCCGGCGCGACGCCGGCCGACGAGGCGGCGCTCTACGCGAACGTCGGGGGCATCACGAACGTCGCGGTCGCCCGCGGCCCGCAGTGCCTCTTCACGCGCGCATCGGGCACCGGCCTCGAGGGCCTCGCCGTCGAGCTCGCCGAGCGGCGCGGCCTGACACTCGAGCACTCACGCGCCTGGCTCATGCACGTCGGCGTCGGGACTCCGCTCGATGCGGTCGACCGGTGACGCGGACATCGTCGCCGACGCCCGCCGCGTGCTGGAGGACGGCGTGCGCCGCATCGGCGCCGAGATCCGCCAGTCCCTGGACTTCCACCACATGCAGACCGAGGGCGCGCCGGTCTCGCGCGCCGTGCTCACCGGCCCGGCGATCGCCGTCCCCGGCTTCACCGAGGCGCTCGGGGCCGAGCTCGGCCTGGAGACGATGCCGGGGACCGTCTCGGACGCCCCCGACGGGACCCGCCCCGGCGATCTGACGATCGCCGCGGGGCTCGCGATCGCGGGTGCGCCGGCCGTCAACCTGCTGCCGGCCGAGGAGCGTCGCGCCGCCGGCGCCGGCGGGCGCAGCGGCGGCGCCGTGTACGCGCTGCTCGGTGCGCTGGCGCTCGGGCTCGTGCTGCTCACCTCCTACGTCATGGCAGGCAACAGCATCTCCTCGAAGGAGGACGAACTCGCCGCGGTCACGGTCAAGGCCGACCAGGCCGAGCAGACGCAGCAGACGCTGGCCGCCTACACCGACTTCGCGAGCCTGCGCGCCAGAGCGCCTGCAGACCGTCCGCAGCCTCGCTGCCAGCCGCTTCGACTGGGCGCACGCGCTCGGCGAGATCTCGCGCACGGTCCCCGAGAACGTCTGGCTGACCTCGCTGAACGCCTCGGTCGCCCCGGGCGCCAACGGCTCCAGCGGCGTGCGCGCCGCGCTCGCCGTCCCCGCCGTCGACGTGGTCGGGCTGCACGACGACCCAGGCGAACGTCGCCGGGATGATGTCCGCGATGCGCCGGATCGACGGCGTGACGCGCGTCAGCCTCGAGTCCTCGGAGAAGTCCGACGAGGGCGGCGGCGACTCGGGCTCGGCGGGCGGCGAAGGCGGGGGCAACTCGACCGACTGCCGCAACGGGAGCGACCGGTTCCCGCAGTTCAAGATGACCGTCTTCTTCACCGCCCCCGTCGCAGCCACGCCCGCGGCGCCGGCCGGCACCGGCACCACGACGCAGGGCGCTCCCAGCGCCGCGACCCAGGCCGGGAACGCCGCATCGTCGAGCACCGCCCCGGCGGCGAACGGAGGTGCCCAGTGACCCGCCGTGACCGCATCGTCGTCTCCGTGATCGCCGCGGCGCTCGTCCTCGCCGGCTTCTGGTTCCTGATCCTCGCCCCCAAGCGCGAGCAGGCGGCCAAGCTCTCGCGACGACGATCGCCGCCCAGGAGCAGCGCCTGCTGACGGCCGAGTCCGGCGCCGCGCAGGCCGCAGGCCGCGAAGGCCCGCTACGAGCGCGACTACGCCGCCGTCGCCAAGCTCGGCCAGGCCGTGCCGGCCGACGACGACGTCCCGTCGCTCGTCTACCAGCTCGACAAGGCCGCCGCCGGCTCGGGCGTCGACTTCCGCTCGCTGACGCTCAGCACCGCCGAGGGCAACTCCGGCAAGTCGGCGTCCTCCGCGCCCGCCGCGCCCGCCGCGCCCGCCACGCCGGCGGCGCCGAGCACGAGCGGCTCGCACCGGCGCGACCACGCCGGCCGGCGCCCGCCACGCAGGCCGCCGCTGCGACCCTGCCGCCCGGCGCGACCGTCGGCACGGCCGGGTTCCCGACGATGCCGTTCACGTTCGTCTTCGACGGCGAGCTTCTTCGACATGAAGAAGTTCCTCGACCACGTCGCCGGCTTCACGACGGTCCGCCGCAACGGCGTGGACGTCCGCGGGCGGCTGCTGACCGTGGACAGCGTCAACCTCACCGCCGGCCGCGCCGGGTTCCCGCGGGTCACGGCCGAGCGTCGAGGCCACCGCCTACGTCCTGCCCGCCGGCGAGGGCCTGACCGCCGGCGCGACGCCGAGCGGCCCGAAGACGATCTCCGCCGACGCCAAGCCCGCGAGCGCCGGCACCGGTTCCCCGACGGCCGCGGCCACCTCCGCCGCCGCTGACGAGCGGAGGCTCACGATGACGACGCTGCGCAACATCTGGGCCGACCTCGTCGAGAAGCGGCTCTGGCCCGTGGCCCTCGCGCTCCTCGTCGCGATCGTCGCCGTCCCGGTGATCCTGGCGAAGAAGCCCGAGCCGCAGCAGGCGGCGGAGCTCGCGGCCGCGACGTCCGTGCAGAAGACCCCCGACGGCGAGACCGTCGTCGCGCTCGACACCTCGCAGACCGACATCACGATCCACGCCGGCGACAACCGCAACCCCTTCAAGCAGCTCTTCGTCCCGAAGCAGAAGTCGACCTCGTCCGACACGGCCACGCAGGCCTCCGGCGGCGGCGGCGACACGACGACGGACACGGGCAGCTCGGGCGGCTCCGGCGACTCGAAGACGGACTCCTCCTCCGGCGGCGGCGACACGCCCGCCGGCGAGACGCTGACGACCTACCGCGTGACGCTGCGCTTCGGCCAGGCCGGCTCGATGAAGACGCTGCAGAACGTCGCGCGCCTCACCCCGCTGCCGTCGGCGACAAACCCGTTCTTCGTGTTCCTCGGCGTGAAGACCGGCGGCGACACGCTCGTCTTCCTCGTGTCCTCCGATGCCAAGGGCACCGGTGACGGAACGTGCAAGCCCTCGAAGTCCACGTGCGAGACGATCGAGCTGCACGTCGGCGACACGGAGTTCTTCGACCTGAACACCGAGACCGGCACCGAGCAGTATCAGATGGACATCGTCTCGATCCACAAGCTGACGGCCACGAGCTCCGCGGCCGCGAGCAGGGCGCGCGCCCGCCAGTCGCGCGAGGGCCGGGCGCTGCTCGAGATGGCCGCCGAGGACGGGGCGATCCCCGACCAGCTCGGCGCCTACCGCTGGGACGCCGCCCGCGGCGTGCTCACCGAGACGCCCGCCGGCTGATCGCGTACGCCGCGCCGCAATCGGCCGTGGGCACCCACTAGCCTGAGCGCCACCTCATGGCGCTCAAGCTCATCACCGCCGGCGAGTCGCACGGTCCCGGCCTCACGTGCATCGTGGAGGGCCTTCCGGCGGGCCTCGGCTCGCCGCGGAGACGATCGACCGCGACATGGCGCGCCGGCAGCTCGGCCACGGCCGCGGCGGGCGGATGAAGATCGAGACCGATCGCGCGTTCGTCACGGCGGGCGTGCGCCACGGCACGACGCTCGGCGGGCCGATCGCCCTGCAGATCGCCAACCGCGACTACTCGAACTGGGAGGAGCGGATGAACCCGCACCCGGTCGAGGCCGACGTCCCCGAGGTGCACCTGCCGCGGCCCGGCCATGCGGATCTCGTGGGCGTCTGGAAGTACAACTTCACCGACGTGCGCAACGTGCTCGAGCGCGCCAGCGCGCGCGAGACGGCGGCGCGCGTCGCCGGCGGCGCGCTGTGCCGCGCGTTCCTGGCGGCGCTCGGCGTCGAGGTCCGCTCGCACGTCGTCCAGATCGGCACCGTGCACGCCGCGGCGCCCGGCGGGGCGCTGAGCCTCGCCGACTTCGACGCCGTCGACGCGGACCCGGTCCGCTGCCTGGACCCCGAGGCGAGCCGCGCGATGGTCGAGCACATCAACGTGCAGCGCAAGGCGAACGAGTCGATCGGTGGCGTGTTCGAGGTGATCGCCTTCGGCGTCGTTCCCGGCCTGGGTTCGCACGTCTCGTGGGAGGACGCGCCTCGACGGGCGCATCGCCGGCGCGATCTGCTCGATCCAGGCGGTCAAGGGCGCGACGCTCGGCGACGGCTGGGACCTCGCCGCCCGCCCGGGCTCGCAGGCCCACGACGAGATCTTCTACAGCCAGGAGCGCGGCTACTTTCGCGAGACGAACCGCTCCGGCGGCCTCGAGGGCGGCATGACGACCGGCGAGCCGCTGATCGTGCGCGGGGCGATGAAACCGCTCCCGACGCTCACGCAGCCCCTGCAGTCCGTCGACATCGCCACGCGCGAGCCGGCCCAGGCGCTGCGCGAGCGCACCGACTCGTGCACCGTCCCGGCGGCCGGCGTCGTCGGCGAGGCGATGCTCGCCTACGTGCTCGCCGAGGCCTACCGCGAGAAGTTCGGCGGCGACCACCTCGACGACGTGCGCGGCGCGATCGCCGCGTACTGCGAGCGGATCGGGTGGAAGCCACGCTGACCGGCTCGCTGGTCCTCACCGGCTTCATGGGAGCCGGGAAGACCTTCGCCGCGCGGGAGCTCACGCGGCTCCTGTCCGTTCCGGCGCGTGACGCCGACGCGACGCTTGCGGCGCAGCTCGGCGAGCCGCTCGAGGCGTTCTTCGACCGCGAGGGCGAGCCGGCGTTCCGCGCCCGCGAGGAGCAGGTCGTGCTCGAGCTGCTCGCCGGACCGCCGGCCGTGATCGCGCTCGGTGGCGGCGCGCTGGGCTCGGGGCGCGGTCCGCGACGCGCTGCGCGAGCACACCGTCGTGCTGCTCGAGGTCGATCTCGAGACGGCGTGGTCACGCGTCGGCGGGAAAGGGCCGTCCGCTCGCACGCGACAGGGCGCGGTTCGACGCGCTGTTCGCCGCGCGCGAACCGCTGTACACGGCGACCGCCGACGCGATCCTCCCCGGCTCGGAGGCGTCGCTCCTGCGGCGCGCGGCGCCGTTCCTGCTCGATCTCGCGGCGCTCGAGCCGGCGCCCGAGCGCCTGCGGCTCCTGTGGGCGACGAGCGCATCGCACGACTACCCGGTCTGGATCGGGAGCGGCGCGATCACGCGCAGCCCGTGGCCGCTCCCGGAGTCCTCACGCCGCATCGGCGTCAGCGACGCGACGGTCGCCGAGCACTGCGCCGGGCGCGTGCCGCGGCTCGCGGGCCTCGTGGAGATCGCGGCGGGCGAGGAGCACAAGACGCTCGCGACCGCCGAGGCGATCTGGCGGGCGCTCGTCGCGCAGGAGGTCACGCGCGCCGATCACCTCGTGGCGATCGGCGGCGGCGTCGTCGGGGACCTCGCCGGCTTCTGCGCCGCGACCTACCAGCGCGGGATCCCGGTGGTGCAGGTGCCGACGACGCTCGTCGCGCAGGTGGACTCCGCGTACGGGGGCAAGACGGGCGTTGATCTCCCGGAGGCGAAGAACTACGTCGGGGCCTACCACCAGCCGGCGGGCGTGATCGTCGATTCGCAGACGCTCGCGACGCTCCCGCCCGAGGAGTTCGCCGCCGGCTACGCCGAGGTCGTGAAGACCGCGCTGATCGCCGGCGGTGCGCTCTGGGAGCGCGTCGGCGCGGGCGACCCGGTCGACGAGGAGATCATCCTCGACTGCGCGCGGACGAAGCTCGCGGTCGTCGCGACGGACGAGCGCGATGGCGGGCGCCGGCAGGTCCTGAACCTCGGCCACACGATCGGCCACGCGATCGAGACGGTCACCGGGTACGACCGTCTGCGTCACGGCGAGGCGGTCGGTCTCGGGCTGCTCGCGGCGCTGCGCCTCTCCGATCGCGAAGCGCTGCGCGAGCAGGTGCAGGGCCTGCTCGAGGCGGCGGGCCTGCCGGTGTCCATCGACGGCGCTCGACGCCGATGCGGTCGTCGCGGCGACCCGTCGCGACAAGAAGCGCACCGCCGAGCACGTGCCGTTCGTCCTCTGCGAGGGCCCCGGCGATGTGCGCCACGGCGCTCAGGTGGCGCCGGGCGACGTGCGCGCGGCGGTCGCCGAGCTCATCGCCTGAGGCGCACGCAGCCGGTACAGGCGCTGGCCGGCGACGGCGACCAGCGGCAGCACCCAGGCGAGGTAGAACGTGGCCAGGCCGTCCCAGCCGGTGAGCTGCGGCAGACGCGCGAAGCTCAGCCAGGTCAGCGCGGTCAGGCTCAGCGCGAACACCGGGAGGCCCCGCCGCGCCAGCGCCTCCCAGGATGCGAGGGCGAGGACGGCGGGCACGGCGTAGTAGGCGTTGTTCCAGGGGTCGAGTGCGCAGCGCACGAGCAGCACGAGCGCCAGCAGCAGGAGCACGTCGTGGGCCGGCGCGCCGGTCGCTCGGCGCCGCAGCGCCCACGCGGCCGACAGGGCGACCGACAGCACGACGATCAGCGGGTGGGTCAGCGGCGCGAGCCACGCCGGCCCGGTGGTTCCGCCGTTCGCGTGGACCGCCCGCAGCGGCCAGAACAGCTGCTGCGGATGGAAGATCGCGCCGGTCTGGCTGACCGCCGCCGCGTGGAGGCCCGCGCGATCGGGGCCAGGAGGAGCAGCGGAGCGATGAGCGCCGTCGCGACGACGCCCGCGACGCCCGCCAGCAGGAACCGCCGGCGCGGGGCGACCGCGAGCGCCGGGGCCAGGGCGAGGACGGCCCACGGCTTGCCGGCGATCGCCAGACCGAGCGCCGCGCCCGCGAGTGCGGCGCGGTCGCGGGCGGCGAGCAGCACGGCGGCGACGCACAGGACCCCGGTCAGCACGTCCTCGGGATGGCCGTCGCGCAGCGCGCGCAGGACGACGGGAGCGACGATCAGGACCGCGACGACGGCGGCCCGCTCGATCGCGGGGCGGCCCGCACGGCGCATCTGCGCCTCGAGCCCGCAGGCGAGCGCGACGACGGCCACGAGGATCGGCAGGACGCCGGCGCGGTAGACGGTGAGATCGCCGCCGCCGAGCGCGTGGGCGAGCCCCGCGAACGGCAGCCGCGGGACGACCGAGCCGGCATAGGGCGGCGCCGCGTTCGCGAACCCGCCGGGATCGCCGGCCAGCAGCGCGCCGAGCGCGGGACGCAGCTCGTGGGCGTAGTCGCCCATGCCCGGGACCGACCAGGCGATCCACACGCAGACGGCCGTGAGCGCGGCGGCGAGCGCCGCAGCGTGCACGGATGGCCGTCGGACGCGCCGCATACGAGGTCCTATCGGCGCAAACCGCCGCGGGCTCCAGCGACGAGCCCCGCCGCCGCGCGGTTTCGTGGCAGACTCGCGACCGTGCTCGCCCACAACCGCATCGCCGTCCTGCACGGCGTCAACCTCGACCAGCTCGGACGGCGCGATCCCGGTCACTACGGCGGCCTGACCCTCGACAAGCTCGAGCAGCGGATCGCGGAGGAGGCGCGCGCGCTGGGGCTCGAGGTGCGGTTCTTCCAGACGAACTACGAGGGCGAGTACGTCGAGCACCTGCACCGGGTCGATGACCTCGCCGACGGGCTGCTGCTGAACCCCGGCGCGTGGACGCACTACTCCTACGCGATCCGCGACGCGCTCGAGATCGCCGCGCTGCCGGCGGTCGAGGTGCACCTCTCCGACGTGCAGTCGCGCGAGCCGTTCCGCCGCCTCTCGGTGATCGGCGACCTGTGCCTGGCGACGGTCAGCGGCCAGGGCCCCGACGGCTACGCGACCGCGCTCGGCGCGCTGCGCGAGGCGCTCGCGGAGGTGGGCGCATGAGCCCGCAGGTCGAACGCGCGGAGCGGCTGGCCGCGCTCGTGCGCGAGCGCGACCTCGACCTGCTGCTCGTCTCGGACCTCGTGAACGTCCGCTGGCTCACGGGCTTCACCGGCTCGAACGGGCTGGCGATCCTCGGCGCGCCGGGACCCGCCAGCGCGGCCGGCCTCTTCCTCACGGACTTCCGCTACGTCACGCCAGGTCGCCGAGCAGGTCGCCGCCGCTCTGGGACCGCCGGCAGGCCGACGCAGGAGCTGCTGGGCCCCGCACTCGCCGAGCACCTTCCGCCCTGGGACGGCGCGGCGCCCCCGCGGGTCGGGTTCGACGACGAGCACGTGACGGTGAGCCGGCTCGAGCGGATCCGCGAGGCGGTCGGCGAGCGCTGCGGAGCTCGTGCCCGCGGGCGGGCTCGTCGAGGGCCTGCGCGAGGTCAAGGACACGGGCGAGATCAGCCGCATCCGCGAGGCCGCGCACCTCGCCGACCGCGGCGCTGACCGAGGTGCTCGGGCGCGGACTCGCGGGGCGCACCGAGGCGCAGGTCGCGCTCGACCTCGAGGTGACGATCCGCCGCCACGGCGCCGAGGCGATCAGCTTCGAGCCGATCGTCGCGAGCGGCGCGCACGGCGCGCTGCCGCATGCGGTTCCGCGCGCGGTCGTGATCGAGCAGGGCCGCCTCGTGACGATCGACTGGGGCGCGCGAGCTCGAGGGCTACTGCTCGGACTGCACCCGCACGTTCGCCGTCGGGGAGGTCGGCGACGAGGAGCGCGGCGTCTACGCGCTCGTCCTGGAGGCGCAGGAGGCCGCGCTCGCCGCGGTGCGCCCGGGGCCGCTGGGACGCGAGATCGATGCCGTCGCCCGCGACATCATCGAGGCCGCCGGTCATGGCGAGCACTTCGGTCACGGCCTCGGTCACGGCGTGGGGCTCGACGTGCACGAGGGCCCGCGGCTCTCGCGCCTCGGCGCGGCGCGCGCTGGCGCCGGGAATGGTCGTCACCGTCGAGCCCGGCGTCTACCTGCCCGGGCGCTGCGGCGTGCGGATCGAGGATCTCGTCGCTCGTCACCGACGACGGCGCACGACGTCCTGAACACGCTGCCGAAGGACCTGCAGGTCGTCGATTGACCGCGGTCGTCGTCGATCCGCGGTTCGAGGGCCCGCCGCAGAGCGCGAACGGCGGCTACGTCGCCGGACTGCTCGCGGCGCGCCTGCCCGCAGCCGGGGCCGCTGAGGTCACGCTGCGCCGTCCCGTACCGCTCGGCGTCCTGCTCGAGCTCCGCGAGGGGCCGGACGGCGTCGTCCTGCTCGCCGGCGACGAGGAGCTGGCATCCGCGCGCCGCGCCCCGGATCCGGACGTCGGGCCGATCCCGTCGGTGAGCGTCATGGCCGCGCGCGCGGCCGCGCTCGAGCCCGCGGACGTGCGCGAGCACCCGTTCCCGCGCTGCTTCGGCTGCGGTCCAGAGCGCGACCAGGACGAGGCGGTCGCGCTGCATCCGGGCCCGCTGCGCGGGCGCCACACGCTGTGGGCCACCACCTGGGAGCCGTCCGAGCGTCTGCCGCACGACGCGGAGGGGCGCCTGGAGCCGGGGATGCTCTGGGTGGCGCTCGACTGCTCGAGCGCCGCCGCGGCCGTGCCGGTCGGCGCGCCGCCGCACGTGCTCGGGCGACTCGCGGGGCGGGTCGACGCCCCGGTGGCGGTCGGCGAGGAGGTGGTCGTCCTGGCGTGGCCGCTCGACCATCACGGGCGGGGGCGCTGGGGTGCGAGCGCCGTCGTCGGGCCCGACGGCGACGTGCGCGCCGTCGCGCGGGCGACCTGGATCGAACTGCGCCGGATGCGCGACGGCGGCCGCGGGTCTACGCTTCGCGCATGAACCTCAAGAAGCTCGCCGATCAGGCGAAGAAGCAGGCCGACAAGGTCATCGAGCAGCGCGGCGGCACCGACAACCTCAAGAAGGACGCCGGCCAGGTCGCCGACGCGATGAAGGGCAAGGGCAAGCTCTCGGACAAGGCCAAGAAGGCGGCCGACGCCGTCAAGCGCCCCGGCTGATCCGGGCGGACGGGGGAAACCCGCGATCCGGTCGCGGGTCCCCCCCGATGCCGGCGCCTCCCCGCGCGCCTACCGTGACGCGACGATGTCCGTCACGAAGACGACCGGCGAACGCGAGCGCAACCTGGCGACCGTCACCCGGGTCGCCAGCGCACTGGAGTCCGGCGATCTCGGAGGGCTCGACCGCTTCATTGCGGAGGACTTCCGGCTGGTCTCCCATCCGGCCTTCGTCGCCCTGGGCGAGCCGCTCGAGTGGGACTCGATCGACGAGCGCCTGCGGTCCCTGCGCCGCCATCAGCCCACGCGCCCGGTGCACATCACGGGCGTTCGCGGGCTGACCGATTCGCGCTTCCTCGTGACGGGGCTGCTCGGCGAGGACGAACTGGGGATGATCGTGGACTGCCGCCACGGGCTGCTCAGGCGGGTGCGGGTCTGTGCGGGGGCCGCCGAGGCCGAGCTCATCTCGGCCGCCGCGCTGCCGCGGATCTGATCCGTCGGGCTAGGCTCCCTGGCGACATGATCAGCACGAACCAGCTCAAGAACGGCAACCACATCGAGGTCGACGGCGTCATCTTCAAGGTCGTGGAGTTCCAGCACGTCAAGCCCGGCAAGGGCGGGGCGTTCGTGCGGACGAAGCTGCGGCGGCACGTCCGACGGCAACGTCATCGACAAGACCTTCCGCGCCGGCGAGAAGTTCCGCGCCGTGCGCACCGAGGCGCGCAAGATGCAGTTCCTCTACGCCGACGGCACCGATGCGCACTTCATGGACAGCGAGAGCTTCGAGCAGCTCGCGATCCCCGCAGCCGAACGTCGCCGACGAGCTGCGCTGGACGAAGCCGAACGACGAGGTCGACCTGCTGTTCATCGACGGGCAGCCGTCGGCGCTGCAGCTGCCGGCGTCCGTCGAGCTCGAGGTCACCGAGACCGAGCCGGGCCTGCGCGGCGACACCGCCTCCGGCGGCGGCAGCAAGCCGGCGACGCTCGAGACCGGCGCGATCGTCCAGGTCCCGCTGTTCGTGAACATCGGCGACCGCGTCAAGGTGCAGACCGAGACCGGCGACTACATGTCGCGCGCCTGAGCCGGCGTCCGCGCCGGCCGCCCGCATGTCCCGCCGCAGCGACCAGCGCCGCGCCGCCGTGTTCGCGCTCTACCAGCACGAGGTCACCGGGCGCGAGCTCGGCGACGTCTTCGAGCGCGACGCGTCGATGTTCACGCGCTCGCTGGCCTATGCGGCCGAGGATCGCGGCGCCGAGCTCGACGCGCTGATCTCCGCCCACGCGAAGGGCTGGCGCATCGAGCGCATCGCGCCGCTCGAGACGCTCGATCATGCGGATCGCGCTGCTCGAGATGCTGCATCCGGACGCGGCGCCTGCCGACCACCCGATCCCGCCCGAGGGCGCGATCGACGAGGCCGTCGAGACCGCGAAGACCTTCTGCGGCGCCGACGCGCCCGGCTTCGTCAACGGCATCCTCGCCGCCGTCGCTGCGCGAGATGCGGCGAGAATGGAGCGCCGTCATGACCGATCTCGACACCAGCACCCTCGACGACGCTCGTCGCGCGCCTGGAGCGCGCCGCCGAGCAGCTGCGCAGCGGCGACCTCGTCGACGGACGCGGCCGCCGGGCTCGTCGAGGACTGCGCCGCGCTCGCCGGCCAGGCCTCCGCCGAGCTCGAGCGCATGGCCCGCGCGACGGCCGCCGAGCCGATCCCGGGGCAGGACACGCTGCTGTGAGCAGCGGCGCGACGCCGGCTACCCCGACGACCTGCGCGCGCAGGTCGAGGACTACCTGCGACGACCTGCGCTTCTCCGACGCCCCGGTGACCGCCGGGCTCGCAGGAGGCGATGCGCTACTCGCTGCTGGCGGGCGGCAAGCGCATCCGTCCGGTGCTCGCGCTGGCCACCGCGCGCGCGCTCGGTCGCGACGCCGACGACGTGCTGCCGCTGGCCGCGGCGGTCGAGCTGATCCACACGTACTCGCTGATCCACGACGACCTGCCGGCGATGGACGACGACGACCTGCGGCGCGGGCGCCCGACGTGCCACGTCGCGTTCGGCGAGGACGTCGCGATCCTCGCCGGCGACGGCCTCTACGCCGAGGCCTTCCGGCTCGTGCTCACCGACCAGCCCGGGGAGCCGCGCAGCATCCTGGCCGCGGTCGCCGAGCTCGCCGCGGCCACCGGCGTCAACGGGATGGTCGGCGGGCAGTACATCGACGTCGAGGGCGCGGCGCCCGACGGGCCGGAGGGGCTGCGCGTGCTGCACGCGCTGAAGACCGGGCGCCTGATCGGGGCCTCCGTCGAGTGCGTCTGCCTGCTCGACGGCATGTCCGATCCCGGCCTCGAGCGCTACCGCGCGTTCGCCCACGAGCTCGGCGTCCTCTTCCAGATCGTCGACGACATCCTCGACGTGACCGGCACGGACGCCGCGCTCGGCAAGCCCTCGGGCAGCGATGAGCGCCACGGCAAGCGCACGTACGTGACGGAGTTCGGGCTGGCGGGCGCCCGCGATCTGGCGCTAGCCTCACACGCGAAGGCGCGCGACGCGCTGGCGCTCGCGGCGCCCTCCGGGGCCGCCCGAGCTCGAGCAGATCACCGACTTCATCGCGCATCGCGACACCTGAGCTGTATCCGCCGCGCCCGCCGGCGCGTATTCCCATCATGACCCGCCTCCTCGATCGCATCGACAGCCCGCAGGACCTCCACGGGCTCTCCGACGAGGAGCTCCAGCAGGTCGCCCAGGAGGTCCGCGAGCACATCATCGACACGGTCGGCGAGATCGGCGGGCACTTCGGCGCGAACCTCGGCACCTGCGAGCTGGCCGTCGCGCTGCACTCGGTGATCGAGAGTCCCCGAAGGACAAGATCCTCTGGGACGTCGGGCACCAGGCCTATCCGCACAAGGTCCTCACCGGCCGCCGCGATCAGCTCGCGACGATCCGCCAGTACGAGGGGCCTCGCTCCGTTCTGCTCGATCGCCGAGAGCGAGCACGACATCATGGGCGCCGGCCATGCCTCGACGTCGATCGGCTACGCGGTCGGGCTCAAGGAGGGCATGCGGATCCTCGGCACGCCCGATGCCGGCAAGGTCGTCGCCGTGATCGGCGACGGCGCGATGACCGGCGGCGTCGCCTTCGAGGCGATCCACCAGGCCGGCGGCCTGGGCACGCCGATGGTCGTCGTCCTCAACGACAACGGCATGTCGATCGCGCCGAACGTCGGCGCGCTCTCGCGCTACTTCAACCG
Source organism: uncultured Actinomycetes bacterium (assembly GCA_963787935.1). Taxonomy (GTDB): domain Bacteria; phylum Actinomycetota; class Thermoleophilia; order Solirubrobacterales; family Solirubrobacteraceae; genus F1-60-MAGs163. The sequence continues at coordinate 50,374 of CAWBEV010000006.1, forward strand.
GGTGCGGCTGAACCCGAAGTTCTGGCACGCCCGCGAGGGCGTCGAGGGCACGCCTGACCCAGCTCCCCGGCGGCATCGGCGCGCGCTTCGAGAAGCTCGGCCCGCAGCTCAAGGAGTCGATCAAGGCGTTCTGGGCGCCCGGGCTCTTCTGGGAGGAGCTCGACTGGGCGTACATGGGCGTCATCGACGGCCACGACGTCGGCGCGCTGCGCCGCGCCCTGACGCGCCGCGTTCGCCGCGCAGCGGCCCGTCGTCGTGCACATCGCGACCGTCAAGGGCAAGGGCTTCGCGCCCGCCGAGGACGGCGGCCTCGAGGGCATGGAGACGCTGGCACGCCGCGAAGCCCAAGTCGATCGTCGACCGTGCGCCCGCGCCGAAGCCCGCGCCCGTCGCGGCCGACACCGCGCCGGCGGCGCCCAAGCCGCCGACGTACACCGAGGTCTTCGGCAACGCGATGGTCGCGCGAGATCCAGCGCGACCGGCGCGTCGTCGGGATCACCGCGGCGATGAACACCGGCACCGGCCTGGACATCGTCCAGAAGGCCGAGCCCGAGCACTACTTCGACGTCGGCATCGCCGAGCAGCAGGCGGTCCTGTTCGCCTCCGGACTCGCGCTCGAGGGCGTCAAGCCCGTCTGCGCGATCTACTCGACCTTCCTGCAGCGCGCGTTCGACCAGATCGTCCACGACGTCGCGCTGCAGAACCTGAACGTCGTCTTCGCGATGGACCGCGCCGGGCTCGTCGGCGACGACGGTCCGACCCACCACGGCGTGTTCGACATCGCCTACCTGCGGCCGCTGCCGAACATGACGCTGATGGCCCCGCGCGACGAGGCGATGCTCGTGACATGCTCCACACCGCGCTGCGCCACGACGGCCCGGTCGGCGCTGCGCTACCCGCGCGGCGAGGGCGTCGGCGTCCCGCTGCCGAGCGTGCCGCGGGCGATCGAGATCGGGACCGGCGAGATCCTGCGTGAGGGCCGCCGCGTCGCGCTGCTCGGCTACGGCGTCGGGTGTCGGCAAGGCGCTCGAGGCGGCCGACCTGCTCGCCGAGCAGGACCTCGACGTGACGGTCGCCGACGCGCGCTTCGCCAAGCCGCTCGACGGGGCGCTGCTCGGCCAGCTCGCCGCCGAGCACGAGCTGCTCGTCACCGTCGAGGAGGGCGTCCTGCAGGGCGGCTTCGGCTCCGGCGGTCTGGGAGCACTTCAACGAGACCGGGCATCCCGGCGCCGCGCATGCTGCGCATCGGGCTGCCCGACCGGTACGTGACCCATGGCAAGCCGGCGCTGCTGCACGCCGAGGTCGGGTTCACCGGCAAGGCGATCGCACAGCGCATCACGGCCGCGCTCGGCGTCGCCGACGAGCTGCGCGCGGAGGCGTAGGCTGCCGCGCCATGACGGCGCTGCACCCGCAGATCCAGGCGCTCGTCGACGCCGACACGAAGCTGCTCGTCGACGACGGCGGGCTCGAGGCGCTGCGCGCGTCATACGAGACGGTCGCCGCCGCGCTCGGCGGCGCGCCGCAGGACGTCGCCGCAGCCGACGAGGTCGCGATCCCGCGCCCGGACGGAACGGACCTCGCGGCGCGCGTCTACCGGCCCGCCGCGGCCGACGAGCCGGCCGGGGCGCTCGTCTGGTTCCACGGCGGCGGCTGGATGATCGGGAATCTCGAGGGCTTCGACCGCGTCGGCGCGCGCGCTCGCGAACGCCACCGGCCAGCTCGTCGTGAGCGTCGACTATCGGCTGGCGCCCGAGCATCCGTTCCCGGCGGCCATCGACGACGGCGAGATCGCGGTCCTGTGGGCCGCGCGTGCGGGGGCCGAGGACTGGGGCTGGGGCGCTGACCGGATCCTCGTCGGCGGCGACAGCGCCGGCGGGCACGTCGCCGCGTTCGCCGCGAAGCAGGCCCGCGCCGCGGTCCGGGGCCAGCTGCTCGTCTACCCGGCGCTCGATCCGTTCATGGAGTCGCCGTCCTACCGCGAGTTCGCCGATGGCCCGCTGCTGACGGCGGCCGAGATGGAGCACTGCTGGACGGCGTACCTCGCGGGGGCCGACCGGTTCCGGGCGTCCGCGCTGCACTGGTCGAGTTTCACGGGCGTGCCGCCCGCGCGGATCGCGCTCGCCGGCCACGACCCGCTGCGCGACGACGGCCTGCAGTTCGCCGGGCGCCTGCAGATGTTCGGCGGCGACGCCGAGGTCGAGGTCTTCGAGGACATGGCCCACGGCTTCCTGCGCTGGGGCGGCGTGGTGGATCGCCAGCGCGAGCTGGTGGCGTGGCTCGGCGAGCAGGCACGGGCGCTGCTCGCCTGAGCGGTCCGGCAACGACGACGGCCGCCCATCTCGGGGCGGCCGTCGCGTGGGAGGAGCGGTGGTGGCCTAGGTGTGGCTCGGGCCGTCGTCGAGGCCGTGGCTGCGGCGGACGTGCGTGGCGCTGTCGTCGGCGCCGCGGTGGCGACGGTGGTGACGCGCGTGGCGGTGGGCGCGGCGCTTGGCCTGCGTCTTCTTGGAGGCGCTGTCGTCGGCGCCCTGACCGTGGCGGACGTCGCCGGCGGGGTCGTCGGCGCCCTGGCTCTGGCGGATGTCGCCGGCGGGGTCGTCAGCGCCCTGGCTCTGGCGGACGTGGCCGGCGGGGTCGTCGGCGCCCTGCTTGGCGAACGCTCCGGCGGGGAGGCCGGTGAGCGCGCCGATGGCCAGCACGGAGACGATCATGAGGGAGAGGCGATTGCGCATGGGGGTCCTTTCGGGACTGGGTGGGGAGCCTCACCACAGTCCCACCGGCGTGGTCCGGGTTTCCAGAGGACCTTCGTGCTCGCACCGGTCCGACGAAGGTCGCAGTGGGGGTGCGGGATCGCGTGCGCCAGCCGGGCGGACACCCGGATCGGATGCGAGCCCCCGGGCCGCTGCTGCTCTCGCTCCGGGGATGTTCCCGCGGTCTGCACGCTGACCACCGTCGGATCGCGCCGGATTCAGTTGGGTTTGGGCACCCTGTGCCAAACGACAGGGGCGTCCCTCGACTCCGGGGGCGTCCCTCGACTCCGCACGCCCGCGCGCTCGAGCTGCACCTATCGGCGCGCGCAACCGCCACAGCGGAAGCCGCCCGCCGCGCGGGGCGTTGATTCGCTGAAGAAGAAGCTGAGAGGGATCACCCTGGGCCCGGGGGGACGAAGGCCAGGACGATCCCTCTCTGCATTTGCGCCCGTCCTTGGGTCCATCGGTGATGCCGACAGGTTCCCGAGGCGCCCGGGGACGGCATCAGTCGGCACCCTGTCGCGTGTCGGTGCTTTTCCACGGGGGCGGATGGCGGAACTTACGCACGCCTTCGCGCGCGGCGTGGCTCGGTGTCGTGCCAGGCCGTGACCGGCCCCTCTGCATCTGTCCGAGGTCCACACCGAAGACGAAGAAGGGGGAGCGGGCCTGGCAATTCCCCCCGCCCGCTTCCCCTCCCAAACCGTGGCATTGGGACCTCGCCGGTGACAGCGACGACGACCCAATGGCAGGGTGGTATATAGGCCGCGGCGAGGCCAAGGCATCCGTGCGAACTACGGTGTCTCGCGCGCGCATCGAGTGTCAAGCCTTCCTTGTTCCGGGGCCTTCCGCTCCGAGCAGCCTGACTCCCGACGAAAAGCAGACCGACGGTGAGGGAACCGACGGTGTAAACCTCGACGGGCGGCGCGGCCCCCCGGTTGCGCGCCGCACGGAAGAGACCCCGGCGTCGCCCAGTGCTACCGGTGGCGACGCCGGGGCACTCCGTTCATCGGCGGTTCACCGTCCGACGCTGAATCGGGGCGGACCAAGATCGGCGTTCGCAGGCTCGCGCGAGAGACCGTGCGGGCTTCCATGAGTGGCGTGGTGGATCGCCGAGGTGGAAGATGCCCACATCGCAGGCCGTTGACCTCCTGTAGGGCGGCGCGCTTCTCGAAGGTCCCCTGCCGGTTGCGCGTCGCACGGAGCGACCCCGGTTGCCGCCCGAGAGCGTTACCCGGGCGACGCCGGGGCACTCCGGTTATCGGCGGTTCACCGTCCGGGCGCTGATTCGTAGCCCGACCAACACAGTCGGGCTTCCACCGCCGCAGGCCACGAGGCGAGCCGCGCCGACCATCGTGAGAGTGCGGCGCGGCCGGAAACCCCCCAAGAGAGACGGCCCACCGGTGAGGGCGGGCCGTCTCAGGGGAGGAGAGATACTGCTATGTGGGTCCAACTTCTGTTGAGCACTGGGGGAAGCTTGGTGCCCGAACCGGTCTGTCGCGGGGCATCGCGCCGGGCCTGGAGGGCGGTGAGGCGGACGTCTCCGAGCACCTCGCAGGACATGGTGCGGGTTCCAGACCTTTTTCACTGTGACGAGCGTCACACTGGACGCGATCTCGCGGACCTGCGCGCCCGGGGAAGTACGGTTCCGGCGACGTGATGGCTGAAAAGGTCCGCCTCGACACCCTGCTCACCCGCCGGGGGCTGTTCCCGTCGCGCGCCCGCGCGGCGGCCTCGGTGATGGCCGGCGAGGTCCGCATCGGCACCGCGGGCGAGCGCGCGGACAAGCCGGGCCGGATGGTCGCGGACGACGTGCAGCTCAGCGTCGACGAGCGGCCGCGGTTCGTCTCGCGCGGCGGCACGAAGCTCGCGAACGCGCTCGACGCCCTGGAGCTCGACGTCGCCGGGCGACGGGCGCTCGACGTCGGAGCGTCGACCGGGGGCTTCACCGATTGCCTGCTGCAGCGCGGCGCCGAGCACGTCGTCGCGCTCGACGTCGCCTACGGCGAGCTCGAATGGTCGTTGCGCGAGCGATCCGCGGGTGACCGTGATGGAACGCTCGAACGCGCGCCGCCTCGTCCCGCACGAGTTGCCCTACGAACCGGACCTGATCGTCGCCGACGTCTCGTTCATCTCGCTCACGAAGCTCCTGCCGGCCGTGCTCGCCTGCGCCGCGGAGCACTACGACGCGCTCGTCATGGTCAAGCCGCAGTTCGAGGTCGGCCGTGCGCGCGTGGGCAGCGGCGGCGTCGTGCGTGATCCGGCGCTGCGCCGCGAGGCGGTCGTGGACGTCGCGACCTTCGCGCGCGAGGCCTGCGGCGCGGAGGTCCTCGGCCTCGCGCCGTCCGGTCTCCCCGGACCGAAGGGGAACATCGAGACGTTCGTGTGGCTCGGCGAGGCCGGGCGCGCGAACGGGGTCGAGGACCTCCCGGCGGCGGCGCTGGAGGCCGGGGCATGAGCGCCGAGCGCGCGATCACCGTCTTCTCCCACGCTCGCCCGGGGGAGACCGACGACGCGCTGCGGCACCTGATCGGGCTCGCCGCGCGCGACGGGCTCACGGTGCGTCTCGATCCCGAGGAGTCACGCAAGCACCCGTCGATCGCGGCCGGCCCGGGCGTCGTGCTCGATGCCTCGGTCGACAAGGACGTCGAGCTCGCGATCGCGCTCGGCGGCGACGGGACGATCCTGCGCGCGTTGCGCGCGTATGCCGGCACGAGCGTGCCGGTCTTCGGCGTGAACTTCGGCGAGATCGGATTCCTGGCGACGGTGGACCGCGATCAGGTCCACGAAGGCTTCGAGCGCGCGCTCAGCGGGGACTTCGAGACGCTGACGCTGCCGGCGATCGCGGTCGAGCACGCCGGGCAGCCGCTCGCCGCCGTGAACGACGTCGCGATCACGCGCCGCGCCGGTGAGCGCGTCGCCGAGCTCGCCTACGCGGTCGGCGGGGAGGAGGTCGGGCGCGTCGACTGCGACGGGCTCGTCGTCGCCACCCCGGCGGGGTCGACCGGCTACAACCTCGCGAACGGCGGGCCGGTGCTGGCCTGGGGCGTGGAGGGCTTCGTCGTCTCGTTCATCGCACCGCACTCGCTGACCGCGCGCGCGCTCGTGGTCGCCCCGGGGGATCTCCTGACCGTGCACAACCGGTCCGACGGCGCCGTCGACGTGTCGATCGACGGGCGCCCGGTCGGTGAGATCGCGCCGGGCGGGACGATCACCGCAGGCTTCCTGCGCGAGGCGACGGACCTCGCGCTGCTGCCCGGCTCGTCGTTCTACCGGCGCCTGCGCGAGACGTTCGGCCGGCTCGCGTCGTCCTGAGGCGCGGGGCGGGCCCGCGCCCGCGCCCGTCTGCGGTTCGGCCGTCCGGCCGACGGGGAAGCAGACGAACGCGGGGCAGCTCCGGCCGGCGGGCGAACTGCGACGGTCCCTCGGCGGTCTGCGACGCCTCCGCGCCGGGGCTCCGCGAAACGCGCATGCCGGTATGCGATCCGTCGGGGGGCGCTGGTTCACTCGGGAGCGTGCTTCATGAGCTCCGCGTCGAGAACCTCCTGCTCATCGAGCGGGCCGAGCTGCCAGCTCGCGCCGGGGCTCAACGTGCTGACCGGTGAGACGGGCGCCGGCAAGACCGTGCTTGACCCATGCGCTCGACCTGCTGCTCGGCGGGCAAGTCCGAGCCCGGGATCGTGCGGCCCGGCGCCGCGGAGGCCTATGTCGAGGGCGTCTTCGATCTCGCACCGGAGAGCTGCGCGCGGCGCTCGGGGAGCTCGGCTCCCACGCGGATGCGCGAGGAGCTCGTGCTCGCACGCCGGGTGAGCGCCGACGGACGTACGCGGGCGCTACGTGAACGGGCGTTCGGCGAACGTCGCGGACCTGCGCAGGCCTCCGAGGCGCTGCTCGTCGTTCTACGGCCAGCACGAACACCGTCGCCTGACGCTCGCCTCGGCGCAGCTCGACATCCTCGACGCATTCTGCGGGCCCGAGCAGGCCGAGCGGCGCGCGCGCAGCGCCGCGGCGCACGCCCGTGTCCGCGCTGCGCGAGCGCGCACTCGACGAGCTCGCCGAGCTCGCGGGCGCCCGCGAACGCGAGCTCGACCTGCTCGCGTTCGAGCTCCAGGAGATCGACGACGCCGCTCCGGACGAGGCCGAGGAGCGAGCAGCTGCTCGCGACGCGCGAGCGCCTGCGCCACCTCGAGGCCCTGCGGGCGCGGCGCACTCGCGGCCGCTGAGGCGATCGCACCCGACGACGGCCTCGGCGTCAGCGCGCTGCTCGCAGCCGGCGGCGGGGCGCTCGACGGCGTCGCGGGCGTCGACGCCGAACTCGATGCGCTGACCGGGCGCTGGCACGGCGCTCGCTCTACGAGGCCGCCGACCTGGGCGCCGAGCTGCGGCGGCTACGCCGAGGGTCTCGAGGGCGAGCCGGGGGCACTGGAGGCCGCCGAGGAGCGCCTCGCGGTGCTCGACCGGCTCAAGCGCAAGCACGGCGGCACGATCGAGGCGGTGCTCGAGCACGCCGAACACTGCCGGCGTGCGGCACGACGAGCTCGCGAACGCCGAGGTCGCGCTCGAGCAGGCGTCGCGCCGAGCTCGAGGTGTCCGCCGCCGAGCGCGACGCGCTGGCGTTCGAGCTGCACGCCGCGCGCGCGGAGGCGGCGCCGCGGCTCGCGGAGGCTGTCGCGCGAGCGGCTCGCGCGACCTCGCGATGGAGGGCGCGAGCTTCGAGGTGCGTCGTCGAGACGCGCGAGCCGGGCCCGAGCGGGGACCGACACCGTCGAGTTCCTGCTGGCGCCGAACGCGGCGTGCCCGCGGGGCCGGTCCGCGAGACGGCCTCCGGCGGCGAGCTCTCGCGCGTCATGCTCGCGCTGCTCGGCGTCGCGAACGACGGGTCGTCCGCGACGCTCGTGTTCGACGAGGTCGACGCGGGCATCGGCGGCCAGACGGCCCGCGCCGTCGGCGCGCGCCTGCGCGAGCTGGCCGCGGGGCGCCAGATCCTCTGCATCACGCACCTGCCGCAGATCGCCTCGCTCGCCGACGCGGCACTTCTCGATCGACAAGGACGCCGGCGCCGACCCCGCGCGCACGACCGTCACGCAGCTCGCGCGAGCCGCGAGGTCGTCGGCGAGCTCGTGCGGATGCTCGGCGCCGACGCCGACGATGCCGCGGCGCGGCGGCACGCGCGCGAGCTGCGCTGAGCCGCTGAAGGCTCCGCATAGACTCGCAGGCGATGGAGCGCTCCGCGCTCACGCAGACGCCCGTCGTGCACGGCCCCGTGCGCCGGGGTCGCAAGACGAAGCTGCTCGTCAAGAAGCTGCCGCCGTGGGGAGATCGCGGTGATCGATCACCGCAACCTCGACCGCGTCTCCGCCGAGGACCTCGTCGCCGTGCGGCGCCGCCGCGGTGCTGAACTGCCGCCCGTCGTCGAGTGGCGAATACCCGAACATGGGGCCGCTGCTGCTCGTGCAGGCGGGGATCCCGCTCGTCGACCTTCCCGACGACGCGCTGTTCGACCGGCTCAAGGACGGCGATCCGCTCGAGCTGCGCGGCGGCGACGTGCTCGTCGGGCGGCGAGCGCGTCGCGACGCGGGATCGCCCAGGAGCCCGAGGACGTGCTGCGCGGCGACCGAGCGCCGCCGGCGCGAGATCGGCGGCGCGCTCGCAGGCGTTCGCGCAGAACACCGTCGAGCACATGGTCGAGGAGCAGGACCTGCTCGCCGGCAAGATCGAGCTGCCGCGCTTCGACACCGACTTCCGCGACCGTCCCGCGCTGATCGTCGTGCGCGGCGTCGATCACCAGGCCGACCTGCAGGCGCTGCGCCCGTACATCCGCGACGTGCGGCCGGCCCTCGTCGGCGTCGACGGCGGCGCCAACGCGATCCTCGAGGCCGGGTTCCGGCCGGACATGATCGTCGGGGACATGGACTCGGCTTCGGAGGCGACGCTGCGCTGCGGCGCCGAGCTCGTCGTCCACGCCTACCCGGACGGTCGCGCCCCGGGGCGCGACCTGCTCGAGGAGCTCGGGCTGCGCGCACAAGATCGTCCCGGCGCCGGGCACGAGCCAGGACGTCGCGATGCTGATCGCCAACGAGAAGGGCGCCTCGCTGATCGTCTCGGTCGGCTCGCAGTTCAACCTCGTCGAGTTCCTCGACAAGAACCGCCGCGGCATGTCCTCGACGTTCCTCACGCGCCTGCGCCTGGGGGAGAAGATCGTCGACGCCAAGGGCGTGAGCCGCCTCTACCGGCCGGCTCCCGGGATCGCGCCCGTCGCGCTCGTGCTCGCCGTCGGGGTGCTCGCGCTCGTCGCCGTGATCCTCGCCACTCCGGGGCTGCGCGACGTCGCCGACCTCCTGTGGCTGAAGCTGCGCGTGCTGCTCGGCGGCGAGGTCTGAGCACCCACGGCCCGCGCCCGGCCCGCGAGCGGGCCGCGCGGCGCGGGCGGTAGGCTCGGCGCGCCCCGGCCCTCGCCATGTTCGACTTCCGCTACCACGCCGTCTCGCTCGTCGCCGTGCTCGTCGCGCTCGTCGTCGGGTTGCTGCTCGGCGTCGCGATCGGGGACGCGGGCCTCGTCTCCTCGGCGGAGAAGTCCGTGCGGGAGTCGCTGCGCGGCGATGTGACGAAGGCCCGCGCGCAGGCGCGCGAGGCGCGCGAGGCGCGCGACGCCGAGCGCCGCTATTCCACCGACGCCTACCCGCTGCTCGTCGCCGGCCGGCTCGACGGCGAGCGCATCGGCCTGCTGTTCCTCGGCGCGCCGGACGAGGACGCTCGCCGCGCGACGTCCGCCAGGCGCTGGCCGGAAGCGGCGCCGCGCTCACGGGGACGCTGGCGCTGCGCGAGCCGCCCGACCTGACCGCGCTCGCCGAGCGCCGCCGGCGACACGCGCTACACGGCGCTCCCGGATGATCCGAGCCTGCTCGAGCACGTTCGGCCGGCGCATCGGCATCCAGCTCGTGCAGGGCGGGCGCCTGCTGCGGAGCGAGGCCAATGCGCTCTTCTCGACGCGCGCCGGCTCGCTCGGGCCGTTCGACGGCGTCGTCGTCGCGCGCCGGCCGCCCGCCGGCCTCGAGGGCGACGCCAAGACGCAGACGGACGATCTCGAGGACGGGCTGATGCGCGGCCTCACCGACAACCCGGTGTCGGTCGTCGGCGTGCAGACGACGACGACCGAGCCGTCGCAGGTCGCCGTGGTACCGCGACCGCGACCTCTCGAGCGTCGACAACATCGACGAGCGCGCCGGGCGCGCGGCGCTCGTCTTCGCGCTCGCCGGGGCGACCGGGAGCTTCGGCACCGGCGACGGCGCCGAGAGCCTGCTTCCGGGCCCCGAGAGCGTCGGCCCCTGACGGGCTCCGCCGATCAGCGCTGCCCGTCGAAGTCCAGCGCGCGGAGTTGATGCAGAAGCGCTGCGCGCTCGGGTCCGGGACCGTCGTCGAAGACGTGACCGAGGTGCCCGCCGCAGCGCGCGCAGACGGCCTCGGTGCGGACCATGCCGTGCGAGCGTGTCGGTGCGCAGCTCGACCGCGTCGGCGACCAGCGGGTCGGTGAAGCTCGGCCAGCCGGAGCCCGAGTCGAACTTCGTCTGCGAGCTGAAGAGCTCCGCACCGCAGCCGCGGCAGCGGTAGATCGCCGTCGGCCTTCTCGTCGACGTACTCGCCGGTGAACGGGCGCTCGGTCGCCGCCTCGCGCAGCACGGCGTAGGCGCTGGGATCGAGCTCCTCGCGCCACTCCTGCTCGCTCTTGGTGACCTTGTCGGTGCGCTGCTGCTGCTCCACGGGGACCTCCGGCTCGGGTGCTGTCGAGGATACGGTCCCGCGAGCGGCCCGGACGTTGCACGCGCGCCGGGGTTCCGTCGCCGCGGCTCGCTAGGTTGCCACGGTGCAAGCGCTGCCCCTCGTGCTCTCCACTGCTCGCCGCGCTCGCCCTCGCCACTGCGCTGCGCACGTTCCTGGCCGAGAACGGCCACGTCCGCACGAACTACCGCCAGGTCGAGATCCCGTGCCCGCTGGGGCTGCTGATCCCGGCCGCGGCGCTGCTCGCCCTGATCCCGCTCGCGCTGCTCTACGGCCTGTTCGACAGCGACACGCTCGGCGTCGCCGGGCTGTTCCTCGTGCTCGGGGTGGCCGCGCTCGGCCTCGCCGACGACGCGTACGCCGGCGCGTCGCGCGGCTGGCGCGGCCACGGGGCCGCCGCGCTGCGCGGGTCGTTCAGCACCGGCGCTGCTCAAGGCCGTCGGGACGCTCGGCCTCGCGCTCACCTGGAGCGCGCTCACGCAGCCCGAGGTCGCCGCGGTTCCTGCTCGCCGCCACGGTGATCGTCCTCGCCACGAACCTCTTCAACCTCTTCGACCTGCGGCCCGGGCGCTCGGTCAAGGCGTTCGTCCTGCTCGGGCGCCGCTCTGACCATCGGGTCGCTCGACAGCGGCCCGCTGCTCGACCTCGGGCTCTGGGTCGGGCCGATCCTCGTCGCCGGCGCGCTCGACCTGCGCGAGCGCGGGATGCTCGGCGACACCGGATCGAACGTCATCGGCGTCGTCGCGGGCCTGTGGCTCGTGCTGACGCTCGGCACCACCGGGCTCGCGGTCGCGGCCGCCGTGCTCGTTCTCATCACCGCCTACGGGGAGTTCCGCTCGATCAACTCGCTGGTCGAGCACGCCCCTGGGCTCCGTCACCTAGACTCATTCGGAAGGATCCACCGTGCCTGACGCTCCGCGCAAGCCCCGCTACATCTTCATCACCGGCGGCGTCGTGTCCTCCCTCGGGAAGGGCATCGCCGCCGCCTCGATCGGCCGCCTCCTCGTCGCCCGCGGCCTGCGCGTCGGCCTCCAGAAGTTCGATCCGTACATCAACGTCGATCCCGGCACGATGTCGCCCTACCAGCACGGCGAGGTCTTCGTCACCGAGGACGGGGCCGAGACCGACCTCGACCTCGGGCACTACGAGCGCTTCACCGACGTCAACGCGTCGCGGGCCTCGAATGTCACCGCCGGCGGCATCTACAACTCGGTGATCCGCCGCGAGCGCCGCGGCGACTACCTCGGCGCGACCGTCCAGGTCGTCCCGCACATCACCGACGAGATCAAGCAGCGCGTCCGGCTGATCGCCGAGACGAACGACGTCGACGTCGTCATCACCGAGATCGGCGGCACGGTCGGCGACATCGAGTCACTGCCGTTCCTCGAGGCGATCCGCCAGTTCCCGGTCGACGTCGGCCGGCGCAACTGCATGTTCATCCACCTGACGCTCGTGCCGTACATCGGCCACGCGGGGGAGCTCAAGACGAAGCCGACCCAGCACTCGGTGAACGAGCTGCGCCGCATCGGCATCCAGCCCGACATGCTCCTGTGCCGCAGCGAGAGCGAGCTGTCGGCGGACATCCGCAAGAAGATCGCCCTGTTCGCCTCGCTGTCGGTCGACGCGGTCGTCTCGGCGAAGGACGTGAACGACATCTACGAGGTGCCGCTCTGGTACCACGAGCAGGGCGTCGACGACTTCATCCTGGAGCGAGCTGCGGGCTCGAGGCCCCGGCCGCGGACCTCGGGGAGTGGGCCGAGATCGTGGCGAAGGCCGCGGCGGCCGAGGACCCGGTGCGGATCGCGCTCGTCGGCAAGTACGTCCAGCTCGAGGACGCCTACAAGTCGGTCTCCGAGGCGCTGCGGCACTCCGGCAACCTCGCCGGCGGCAAGATCGAGATCGACTGGGTCGACTCCGAGGCGCTCGAGACCGACGCGATCGCGCGTCGAGCGGCTCGGCGCCGCGGATGGGATCCTCGTTCCCGGCGGGTTCGGCGGGCGCGGGATCGAAGGGAAGATCCGTGCGGTGCGCGTCGCCCGCGAGCAGCGCATCCCGTACCTCGGGATCTGCCTGGGGATGCAGATGGCGGTCTGCGAGTTCGCCCGCCACGTCGCCGGGATGGACGGCGCGAACTCGACCGAGTTCGACATCGAGACCGAGTGGCCCGTGATCGATCTGCTGCCCGAGCAGAAGGAGGTCTCCGACCTCGGCGGCACGATGCGGCTCGGCGCCGACCCGATCAAGCTCCACGCCGACACGCGCGCGCGCGAGCTCTACGGCGAGGCCGTCGTCTACGAGCGCCACCGCCACCGCTACGAGGTCTCGATCAGCCTGCGCAAGCGGCTCGAGGCCGCCGGGCTCGTCGTGTCCGGCACCTCGCCGGACGAGCGCCTCGTCGAGGTCGTCGAGCTGCCCGAGGCCGAGCACCCGTTCTTCGTGGCATCCCAGTACCACCCGGAGTTCAAGTCCCGTCCCGAGCGCCCCGCGCCGCTGTTCCGCGAGTTCGTGGGCGCCGCGCTGCGGCGCGCGCGCTCACGGGCCGGCGTCACGCCGCCGGAGGCCGAGGCGGGCGAGGTGCGCGCGAGCCGCGGCCTGCCCGGATGACCGCGGGCCGAGGGCGCGGGCGACTGTGAGACCGGCGTCCGAGGTCGAACGCCGGCGGCTGAACGACACGTTCGCCGCGCTCTGCGCGATCGCGAGCCCATCCGGCGAGGAGGCCGCGATGGCAGCGCGCGTGCGCGCCGAGCTCACCGACCTCGGGCTGACCGTCGAGGAGGACGGGGCGGCCGCCGAGGCGCGGGCCGCGTGCGGGAACCTGCTCGCGCGCATCCCGGGACGCGACCCGGACCGCCAGCGTGCTGCTGTGCGCGCACCTCGACACCGTCCCGCACGCGGCTCCGATCGAGCCCGTGTTCGTCGACGGCGGCTGGGAGAGCGCGGGCGACACGATCCTCGGCGCCGACAACAAGGCCGCCGTCGCGATGCTGCTCGAGCTCGCGCGGCGCACCGCGATCGAGGGCTCGCCGGTCGGCGTCGAGCTGCTCTTCACGGTCAACGAGGAGCAGGGTCTCGCGGGCGCGAAGGCGTTCGATGTCTCGCGCCTGCGCAGCGAGTTCGGCTACGTCTTCGACCATGCGACGCCGATCGGCGAGATCGTCGTCGGATCGCCGACGTACGTGCGCTGGGAGGCCGAGCTCATCGGCCAGGCGGCGCACGCCGGGATCCGCCCGCAGGACGGGCGCAGCGCGATCATCGCTGCGGCGCGCGCCGATCGCGGGCCTGCCGGACGGCCGGATCGACGAGCGAGACGACCGCGAACGTCGCTCAGATCCACGGCGGCGTGGCCGGCACGAACGTCGTGCCCGAGCGCTGCACGGTGATCGGCGAGGCGCGCTCGCTCGTGCCGGAGGCGGTCGACGAGGTCGTCGGCGAGATCGTCGAGCGCTTCCACGACGCAGCGAACGACCCCTCCTGCGAATGCGACGTCGACGTCACGCGTCGAGCGGCTCTTCGAGGGCTACCGCCATGGGCCGAACGCCCCGCAGGTGCTCGCCGCCGAGGCGGCGCTGCGCGCGTGCGGGTACGCGCCGCGGCGGATCCTCACCGGCGGCGGTTCGGACGCGAACGCGTTCGAGGCCGGCGGCTTCCCGTGCACGAACCTCGCGAACGGCACCGAGCGCAACCACGAGCCGGCCGAGCGCGTGAGCCAGGCGGCGCTCGAGGGAATGCTCGACGTGACGTACGCGCTGCTCGACGAGCTGGGCGGCTGATGCTCGTCCTGCGCCGTGGCATCGTCGTGCGGGCCGGGCCCGCGGACGCTCCCGAGCAGCGCCTCGTCGTCGACGTTCCCGGGCGCGGCGAGCGGGCGGCGATCGCGGACGTGACGCTCGTCGGCCCCGCGCACGAGGGCGACGAGGTCGTCGTCAACGCACAGGCCGCCGACCTCGGTCTCGGCTCGGGCGGTTTCGACATCGTCCATGTGAACCTCACGCGCGGCCTCGACGGCGCGGGCGTCCCGGGCGCGCACGTCATGAAGCTGAACTACACCTCGCTTCAGCACGCGGTGCTGCCGGTCGAGGGCCCCGACCTGCACGTCGCCGCTCGGGCGCCCCGTCGCGGTCGTCTCACTCCACGGGCAGCTCGCGCCGCTGGCGTGGGCGCTCGGGCAGGCCCGTCCCGGGACGCGCCTGGGCTTCGTGCAGACGGCCGGCGGGGCGCTGCCCGGCGGCCATTCGCGTGTCGTCGCGCGAGCTGCGCGAGCGCGGGCTGCTCGCTGGGCACGTGACGGCGGCGCCGGCGTACGGCGGCGAGGGCGAGGCCGATCACGACCGCCGGCGCGCTCGCAGCACGGCCTGCACGACCTCGGCTGGGACGCGGCGGTCTGCGGGCCCGGCCCCGGGATCCTCGGCTCGGCGTCACGCGCTCGGGCACGGCGGCCTGATCGCGCTCGAGTCCGTCGCACACCGCGCTGGCGCTCGGCTGCCCGGTCGTCCTGTGCGCGCGGATGTCCAGCGGCGACCCGCGACCGCGCCACCGCGGGCTCTCCCATCACACGCGCATCGTGCTCGAGCTGCTGCTCGCACCGGTCGTCGCTCGCGGTCCCGCCGGGCGAGGCCGGCGCGATCCCCCGCGGTCGAGCGGGCCACGACGTGCGCGAGGCACCCGCCGACCTGGCGCGCTACGCGCGCCTCGCGGGCTGCCCGCGCGCACGATGGGCCGGGCGCTCGACGAGGACCCGCTGTTCTTCGCAGCGGCGCTCGCCGCCGGAACCGTGCTGGCCACCACGATCGAGGACGACGCATGACCGACTCCCAGGACCGGCGGTTCGAGCTCCTCTCGCGCGAGACCGTCTGGCAGGGGCACATCGTGTACGTGACGCGCAACCGCTACCGCTACGCCGACGGCGAGGAGGTCGAGCGCGAGATCGTCCATCACCCCGGGGCTGTGGGAATCGTCGCGCATGACGACCTGCACGTCTGGCTCGTGCGCCAGCCGCGCGAGACGGTCGCGGACCCCGACGTGCTCGAGATCCCCGCCGGCAAGCTCGACGTTCCCGGTGAGCCGCCGCTGGATGCCGCGCGGCGCGAGCTCGCCGAGGAGATCGGCAAGGCCGCCGCGTACTGGGAGCCGATCCTCGACTACGTCACGAGCATCGGGGTCATGGACGAGGTCGTGCACCTCTTCCACGCGACCGGGCTGCGCGAGGTCACCGCCGCATCCCGAGGACGCACGAGCGCATCGAGGTCGTCGCGCTGGCCGCTCGACGACCTCGACGGTGCGATCGCCGCCACGCCCGACGCGAAGACGCTGATCGGCCTGAGTGGCTGCGCGAACGTCTGGCCGAGGGCGACGCCGAGCCGCCGCTCGCCGAGGCCTGACGGCCGGGCGCCGCCTGACGCACGGCGCGTTGCACCGCGAGGACGCCGATCGCCGGGGCGCGAAGGACGCTCTCATGGCGACCGTCAGCGGCGCAGCCCCCGCGCGCCCGTTCGAGCACCACGTGCTCGACTTCCTGGCCTATCTGGAGTTCGAGCGCGGCCTCTCGCGCAACACACTCGAGGCCTACCGCTCCGATCTGCTGCAGTACGGCGCGTACCTCGAGCGCCGCGACGTCGGCGCGCTCGAGGTCGCGCACGCGCGAGGTCACGGGGTTCCTCGACGAGCTCGCCGCAGGGGACGCGCCGAGCGCCGGCCGGTCGCGCCCGGCGACGCTGCAGCGCAAGACCGCCTGCCTGCGCTCGTTCTACCGCCACCTGCGCCGCGAGGAGCTCCTCGAGCCACGATCCGACCGCCGACCTGCGCGCGCCGCGCAAGCGCCGCCGGCTCCCGCAGGTCCTCAGTCGCGACGAGGTCGGGCGCCTGCTCGCCGCGCCGCGCGGCGCAGCGCCCGCGGCGCGCGCGCGACCGCGCGCTGCTCGAGCTCATGTACGCCTGCGGGCTGCGCGCCTCGGAGGCGACCGGCCTGCTCGTCGGCGACGTCGACCTCGAGGCCGGCGTGCTGCGCGCGCGCGGCAAGGGCTCAAAGGAGCGCCTCGTCCCGATCGGCCGCGAGGCGGTCACGGCCGTGCGCGCGTACCTGCGCGACGGCGCGGCCGCAGACTCGTCGGGCTGCGCGAGGAGCCGCACCTGTTCGTCAACCAGCGCGGCGGCGGCCTGACGCGCCAGGGGCTCTACAAGATCGTCCAGGGCCACGCCGCGGCCGTCGGGCTGCAGGACCGGATGAGCCCGCACACGCTGCGCCACACCTTCGCGACGCACCTGCTCGCCGGAGGCTGCGACCTGCGCGCGCTCCAGGAGATGCTCGGGCACGCCGACATCGCCACGACCCAGATCTACACGCACCTGTCCGCCGAGCGCCTGAAGGATCAGTACTTCAGCGCGCACCCGCGGGCGAGCGCCGCCTAGGTGGGCGAGCGCCCGCGGGCGCCCGCCTCAGGCGGCGACCGGGGCGTCGGCGGCCTGGCCGATCACCGAACGGCTGTCGGACCGGCGGATCATCACCGCGGCCACGACGGCGCCGGCGAGCGACAGGGCGGCACCGGCCAGGAAGGCGGCCTGGAAGCCCTCGGTGAGCGCCGCGGGAAGATCCGGTCGGCCGGTCGCCGCGTCGAGGACGCTGTTGGTCTGCGCCGTGGCGATCGCCGACGAGCACGGCCAGGCCGAGCGCCCCGCCGACCTGCTGGCCGGCGTTGATGAGCCCGCGACGCGAGGCCGGCCTCGTCGCTCGCTGATGCCGTGGGTTCCGCCGATCGTCACGGGGACGAACGAGAAGCCCAGGCCGACGGCGGCGAGCAGCGACGGGCCCGAGCACGTCGCCCAGGAACGAGCCGTCGACGGTGATCTGCGAGAACCAGAACAGCCCGACGGCGACGAACAGCAGGCCGGTGATCACCACCGGCTTGAACCCGACCTTCGTCACGAGCTGCGATGCGAGTCCGGCCGCGAAGACGATCGTCAGGCCGAGCGGCAGGTAGGCGAGGCCCGCCTTCAGCGCGTCCCAGCCGAGCACCTGCTGCATGTAGAGCGAGACGAAGAAGAACATCGAGAACAGCGACGCGCCGATCAGCAGACCGGTCAGATAGGCGCCGGTGCGCGTGCGCGAGCGGAAGACGTCGAACGGCACGAGCGGCGCCTTCGAGCGCGACTCGATCACGACGAAGCTCGCGAGCAGCAGCGGCGGCGGCGGCGAGCAGCCCGACGTCTGCGACCGAGCCCCAGCCGGCGTCGTTCGGCGTCGACGAGCGCGTAGATGAGCACCGCGAGCCCGGTGGTGACGGTGATCGCGCCGGCGACGTCGAAGCCCGCTGCGCTGGCGCTCGTCGCGGCTCTCGGGGACGAGCCGCGGCGCGAGCGAGCACGGCGCACGACGGCGATCGGGACGTTCACGAGCAGGACCCAGCGCCAGCTGAGGTACTCGGTGAGGACGCCGCCGAGCAGCACGCCGACCGCGCCGCCCGAGCCGGCGACGGCGCCCCAGACGCCCAGCGCGCGGTTGCGCTCGGCGCCCTCGCGGAACGTCGTCGTGAGGATCGACAGCGCCGCGGGGGAGAGCAGCGCGGCGCCGAGCCCCTGCACGGCGCGCGAGGCGATCAGCATCGCCTCGCTCTGCGCGAGGCCGCCGACGAACGAGGCGGCCGCGAACAGGACGAGGCCGGTGATGTAGACGCGCCGGCGCCCGAGGATGTCGGCCAGGCGCCCGCCGAGCAGCAGGAAGCCGCCGAAGGTCAGCGTGTAGGCGTTCACGACCCAGGACAGGCCGTCCTGGGAGATGTCGAGCGCGCGGCCGATCGACGGCAGCGCGACGTTCGTGATCGAGGCGTCGAGGACGACGACGAACTGGCTCGCGGCGAGCAGCGCGAGCAGCAGGCCCTTGCGGACCTCGGGAGCGCCGGCGGAGGCCCGGGCGGTGGCGGTGAGGGTCATGGCTCCGGTGCGGGTGGAAGGACGATTGCGGGCGTTCTAGAATCAAGCGGAACTGGAATTCCCGTTCCGCTTTCGGAACACTAGCGGAATACCGATTCCGTTTGTCAAGTCGCCCCGGAACGCGGACATGCCCAGCACCGAGTCCTCTGCCCATCCACTCGACCCGCGTCCCATGCGCGCCGACGCGCGGCGCAACCGCGCGCGGATCCTCTCGGCGGCGCGGACGGCGTTCGCCGAGCACGGCACGGACGTGCCGATGGAGGAGATCGCCCGGCGCGCCGGCCTGGGGGTCGGGACGCTGTACCGCCACTTCCCGACGAAGGACGCGCTGCTCGGCGCGCTCGTCGCCGACCACTTCGCGACGATCGCGGGGCTCGTCGAGATCGCGCTCGCGGCCGACGGGCTCGGTGTTCGACCGGCTGCGCGACTGCCTGTTCGCCGCCGCGCGACTCATGGAGGAGGACGTCGCCGCCGTCCCAGGTCATGTGGCAGGCGCCGGCGGCCGCCGTCCGCGCCGAGCGCCGAGAAGGCGCTCGTCGGCGAGCGCACGGCCGAGCTCATCGCGCTCGGCGTCGAGAGCCGGCGAGCTGCGCGCCGACGCGCTCGGAGGCCGACATCCCGGCGATCATGTGCGGTCTGGGATCGGTCATGGCGACCGCGCACGGCCGGCCCGGGGCGGGCTGGCAGCGGTATCCTGACGCTGGCGCTCGACGGCCTGCGCCACGGCGCGCCCGCAGGCTGACCCCGCGCCGCCCGGTGCTGTGCGAGCATCGCGCCGCGCATGCCCGCCGGTCCGGCCGACACCGCCGCCCGCCGCGCCTTCGTCGTCGTCATCGACGCGCTCGGCGCCGGCGCCGAGCCCGACGCCGCGGAGTACGGCGACGCGGGCGCGAACACGCTGCGCCATCTCGCCGAGGCGGTCGGCGGGCTGCGAGCTGCCGGCGCTCGAGCGCCTGGGCCTGGGGAACATCCTGCCGCTGCCGGGCGTCCCGCCGCTCGGCGGCGCCCGCGCTCCACGGCGTGCTCGCACCACCTCGGGCCCGGGCAAGGACTCGACGACCGGCCACTGGGAGCTCATGGGCGTCGTCACGCCGGCGCCGCTGCCGACCTACCCCGACGGGCTCCCGCCGGAGCTCGTCGCGCGGCTGGAGGCCGCGACCGGCCGCCGCTTCTGCGGCGGCGGGTGTCATGGACGGCCTCGCCGCGATCGACGCGCTACGGCGACCGATCACCTGCAGCACCGGCGAGCTGATCGTCTACACGTCGGTCGACTCGGTCGTCCAGCTCGCCGCCCACGAGGACATCGTCGCGCCAGGCCGAGCTCGAGGACGCCTGCGCGGCGGCCCGCGATCGAGCTGCGCGGCGCCGGACGCGGTCGGCCGCGTGATCGCGCGGCCGTTCCGCGGCGCGCCCGGGGCGTTCGAGCGCACCGACGGGCGACGCGACTTCTCGCTGCCGCCGCCCGGCGCGTTCCTACCTCGACGCGCTCGCACGACGCCGGCGTCCCGGTGCACGCGGTCGGCAAGGTCGACGACCTGTTCGCCGGCCGCGGGATCGACGACGGCGCACCCCGGGGCGACGAACGCCAAGGCGCTCGCGTCGATCGACGGGCTCGTCGACGGCCTGGACGCACGGGCTCGTCGTTCGCGAACCTCATCGAGACCGACCAGCGTCTACGGCCATCGCAAGGACGTCGAGGGCTTCCACCGCGCGCTGCGGAGATCGACGCGGCGGTCGGCGGGTGGCTCGCGCGGCTGCGGCCCGGCGACCTGCTCGTCATCACGGCCGACCACGGCGTCGACCCGGCGATGGCCGCACGCCGACCACACGCGTGAGCGCGTGCCGCTGCTGGCGCGGTTCGCCGGCGACGGCGGACGCCGCCACGACGGGCCGATGGCCGACGTCGGGCGCGAGCGTCCTGCGCTGGCTGACCGGCGCGCGACGAGCCCGGGCTCCCGGGCACGCCGTTCTCCTGACCGTATCCTCGGACGGGCGATGCCCGAGCTTCCCGAGGTCGAGACGATCCGCCGCAGCCTCGCGCCGCTCGTCGCGGGCCGGCGCCTGGCACGGCGCTCGAGGTCTCGGATCCGCGCTGGTGCGCCCCGCTCGACGCCGCAGGCGATCTGCGACGCGGTCGCTCGGCCGGCGCGATCGAGGCGGCTCGCGCGGCGCGGCAAGTGGCTCGTCTTCGAGCTCGAGGACGAGGTCTTCCTGATCACGCCACCTGCGGATGACCGGGACGTTCCTCTACGACCCCGTCGCCGGACGCGCCCTACCAGCGGGTGCGGATCGGGCTCGACGACGGCCACGAGCTGCGCTTCTGCGACCCGCGGCGCTTCGGCACCGGCGAGCTGGCGCTCGGCGACGCACGCGCTCGAGGCGTTCTTCGCGACCCGCGTCGGCCTCGAGCCGCTCGGCGGCGAGCTCGACGGCGCCGCGCTGCGCGCGCTCGCGCGCGGGCGCCGCGCGCCGGTCAAGGCGTTCCTGCTCGACCAGCGGCGGATCGCGGGCGTCGGGAACATCTACGCCGACGAGGCGCTGTTCCGCGCGGGCATCCACCCGCTGCGGCCCGCGGGCTCGCTCACGCGGTGCCCAGTGCGAGGCGCTCGCCGGCGCCGTGCGCGACGCGCTCCAGGCCGGCCTCGCCGCGGGCGGGGCGACGATCGACGACTTCCGCCATCCCGGACGGCGTCTACGGCGCCTTCCAGCACGAGTTCCTCGTGCATCGCCGCGAGGGCGAGGACTGCCCGCGCTGCGGCGGCAGAGATCGTGAAGTTCGTCGCCGCCGGACGCGGGACGTACGTCTGCGAGCGCTGCCAGCCGCGCCCGCGCGGGGTCAGGCGGGCGCGGTCGAGCGTCCTCGAGCCGGCCGCTCTGGTCGGCCATGATGAGCTCGCGAAAGCCGCCGAGCACCTCGTCGTCGATGATGATCTGGGGGAAGCTCAGCATCCCCGTCCGCTCGAGCAGCGCCGCGCGTCCCTCCGGGTCCTTTGCCAGATTGACCTCCTCGAACGCGATGCCGCGCTTGGCGAGCAGGTCCTTGGCGCGCGCGCAGAACGAGCACGGATCGGTCGAGTAGACGATGACATCGGCCATGACCGTCATACGTATAGCAGACGGGTATGCGATGGCCGGGCCGCTGACGACGGAGGCCGTCGTCCTGCGCTCGATGCGCTACGGCGAGGCCGACCGGATCCTGCACGTCTACACCCCGATGCGCGGCCGGGTGAGCGCGATCGCCAAGGGCGTGCGGCGCTCGCGCAGCCGCTTCGGCGGACGGCTCGAGCCGTTCTTCCGCCTGCGAGCTCGGCCTGCACGAGGGGCGCAGCGACCTGCTGACCGTCACGAGCGCGCGAGACCGTCGCGGCCCATCCGCGCCTGCGCGAGCAACGCCGACGCGCTCGACGCCGCCGCGCGCGCGTGCGACGCCGTCGCACGGCTGTTCGACTCCGCCGAGCCCCACCCGGAGGTCTTCAACCTGCTGTGCACGATGCTCGCGCTGCTCGACGAGGACCCGCAGGCGCGGCGCGGCGCCGGCAGCGGCGCCTGGCCTTCCGCCTGAAGCTGCTGCTCGCGGCGGGGCTCGCGCCGCAGCTCGCGGCGTGTGCGACCTGCGGCGAGGCCGGACCACCTGACGGGCTTCTCGCCCGCGGCGGGGGGCGTCGTCTGCGGCGCCTGCGAGGCGGGGTCGTTCCCGCTCGACGGCGAGACGCACACGTTCCTCGCGACGGCACTCGGGACAGCCGCTGGCCGCAGACGACCGCCGCCGACGCGCGCGCGCTGCGGCTCGCCGACCGCGTCGTCATCGAGACTGCCGAGCATCACGCGCAGGTGCGCCTGCGCGCCGTGGCCTGAGCCGCGTCACGAACCTGCGCGCGCCCGGCACGCGGGCGATGCGAGAATCGCGGCGTGGACCCGCACGCCGATCCCGGCCCCGTCGCCGCCGCGTTCGCCGCGCGCCGCGCCGCGCTCGAGGAGGAGACGCTCTCGCCGCTCGCCGCGCGCTCGTGGCCTGCGCACCGGCGCGTCAGCCGAGCCGGACTGCGGCCTGCGCTCGCCGCTGCAGCGCGACCGCGACCGCATCGTGCACTCGAAGGCCTTCCGGCGCCTGAAGCACAAGACGCAGGTGTTCGTCGCGCCGGAGGGCGACCACTACCGCACGCGGCTCACGCACACGATCGAGGTGACGCAGATCGCGCGCACCGTCGCGCGCGCGCTGCGCCTGAACGAGGACCTCGCCGAGGCGGTCGGCCTCGGCCACGATCTCGGGCACCCGCCGTTCGGGCACATCGGCGAGGGCGTCCTCGACGCCTGCCTGCGCGAGCGCTTCGGCGGCGAGTTCCGCCACTACGAGCACTCGCTGCGCGTCGTCGACGTGCTCGAGCGCGACGGGGCCGGGCTGAACCTCAGCGACGACGTGCGCGACGGCATCCTCTGCCACTCCGGCCGCGCGCCGCTGCCGCGAACGCTCGAGGGCCGGATCGTGCGGATCGTCGACCGCGTGGCGTACATCAACCACGACATCGACGACGCGCGTGCGCGCGGGTGTGCTCGCCGAGGGCGATCTGCCGGCAGGACGCGATCGCCGTGCTCGGGCGCACCGGCTCGCAGCGCATCGACGCGCTCGTCCACGACCTCGTCGAGCATTCGGCGCCGTGCCGGGGACATCGTCCAGGGCGCCGAGGCCGGGGCGGCGATGGACGAGCTGCGGACGTGGATGTTCGAGCACGTCTACCTCGGGCCGCAGCGCGCGGACCGAGCACGCGCGGATCGAGCGCGTGATCCGCACGCTCTTCGAGCACTACGCGGCGGACCCGGAGCGCGCTCCCCGACGACGGCGGGGCGCCCGGCGCCGACGACGGCGCAGCGGGTCATCGACTACCTCGCCGGCATGACCGACCGCTACTGCATCCGCGTGTTCGAGGAGCTCACCGTCCCGGAGTCCTTCGCGGCGTAGGCGCCGGACAGTCCCTAGCCTCTGCCCGATGGCCCTGTACACCGACGACTCGATCGAGCGCGTCCGCCAGGCGGTCGACATGCTCGACCTCGTCGGCGCGAAGACCGAGCTGCGGCGCTCGGGTCAGCAGTGGATGGGCACCTGCCCCTTCCACGACGAGCGCACCCCGTCGTTCAGCGTCAACGCCGACCGACAAGGTCTTCCACTGCTTCGGCTGCGGCGAGGGCGGCGACCTCTTCAAGTTCGTCGAGCTGACCGAGGGCCTGCCGTTCCGCGAGGCGCTCGAGCACCTCGCCGACCGCTACGGCGTGACGCTCGAGCTCGCCGACGAGGATCCGCAGGCGGCCGAGCGCCGCCAGCAGCGCGAGCGCCTGCTGGAGCTGCTCGAGCGCACCGCGACGTGGTACGTGCGGCAGCTGTGGGAGACCGACGAGGCGGCGGGCGCGCGGGAGTACCTCGCCGGCCGCGGCCTCGACGAGCAGGTGCTGCGCGAGTTCCGCGTCGGGTACGCGCCGAGCGCCTGGGACGCGGTGCTGCTCGCCTCGCGGCGGGCCGGGTTCTCCGAGCGCGAGCTGCTCGACGCGGGGCTCGTGCGCCGCGGGAAGAACGGGCGGGCTCTACGACTTCTTCCGCCGGCGCATCCAGTTCCCGCTCTGCGACGCGCGCGGGCGCGTGCTCGGCTTCGGCGGGCGCGCCGTCGGCGCCGATCAGAAGCCCGAAGTACGTCAACTCGACGGACAACGTCGTCTACCACAAGGGCCGTCATCTCTTCGGCGCGGATCTCGCGCGCGCCGCTGCGGCGAAGGCCGGTCAGGTCGTCCTCTGCGAGGGCTACACGGACGTCATCGCGCTCCATCAGGCGGGGCTGCGCAACACCGTCGGGCTGATGGGGACCGCGCTGACCGAGGAGCAGGTCGACCGAGCTCGCACGGCTCGCGCCCGTCGTCCTGCTCGCCCTCGACGCCGACAGCGCCGGGCAGGAGGCGATGCTGCGCGCCGCCAAGGGTCGCCGCCGGACGGCGGCTCGAGCTGCGCGTCGTCCCGCTGCCGGCGGGCCAGGACCCGGCGGACCTCGTCCAGGGCGCGGGTGCCGCGGCGATCCGCGAGCGGGTCGGCGCCTCCGTGCCGTTCGTGCGCTTCCGCGTCGAGCGGGCGCTCGCGGCCGGGGACCTCGACAGCGCCGAGGGCAAGGATCGCGTGGTCGAGGCGCTGAAGCCGATCATCGCCCCGATGGCGGCCGAGCGCGATGCGTGACGAGCTGACCGAGCTCGCCGCCGATCGGCTCGGCGTGAGCGGCGCGAAGCTCGCCGAGTGGGTCGCGCAACCGGTCCGCGCATCGAGCGCGCCCGACCCGGCCCGGGCACCGGTCGCCGAGCCCGCACCGAGCCCGGCGCCCGCCCCGGCGAGCCGCGCGCTCGCCGACCCTGCGGCGCCCGTCGAGCGCGCCTTCCTCGTGCAGTGCCTGGCGCTCCCGCAGGAGGGGCGCGCGGCGCTCGCGCACCTCGACCTCGACCTCGACCTCGTGACGCCCGTGCATCGCCGCGCAGCGCTCCTGCTGCGCGAGCACGCCGGCGAGGCGCTGCACGCCCCCGCCGACGACGAGGAGCTCGGGCGGCTGCTCGCCGAGCTGCAGGTCCGGGCGGCCCACGCCACGGCCTCCCGCGCCGCGCTCGAGGCTGAGCGGCTGCGCCTCGAGCTCGCCCGCGTCCAGCGGGACCTCGAGGTCGCCAAGCGCGGCGGTGAGGGCGACATGGTGGCGCTCGTGCGGCGCCGCGAGGAGCTCAGCGCGGCGGTCGAGCGCGAGCTCGAGGAGACCCTGGCTCAGACCCGCTCGCCGGCGGACTGACGGGTCGCTGCGAGGCGGCCGCGCCGAGAGACTCCGGGGGTGGGATTCGAACCCACAACCCTTCGGTTAACAGCCGAATGCTCTGCCATTGAGCTACCCCGGAACGGCGCTCACGGGCGACGGATCACCCGGACGACTGTGGATAGTAGGGGATCGTAGGGGATCGTCAGCGCGGCACGCCGACGACCGGAACGGCCCCGCGATCACCCATCCGTCCAGACGCGGGGACGTCCGCACGAGGCGGCCGCGCAGATGGCCGACCGGACCCAGATGGTTCGGCGTCACGTCCTCGGTCGTCACCACCGCTCAGCCGGTGCGCGGATCCGGCCGCGCGTGCGGCTCGTCGCGCCGCTGGCCGTCGCGGGACTGCTCGTCGCCGCGGCGGGCGTGCAGGCCGCGCCCGCCCCGGTGACCGTCACGACCGTTTCGACCGCCGGGCCGGCCGTCCGTGTGCCGGCGGGCGTCGCCTCGATGGGGATCGCCGATCCGTATCCGTGGCAGCAGGACGTCACGGTGCCCGCCGGCTCGTACGTTCGCGATCTCGACGTTCGGCTCGACCAGCTCGACCACACCTTCCTCGACGAGTTCGACGCCGTGCTGCAGGCTCCGGACGGCCGCGCGGTGACGCTCATGTCCGATTCCTGCGGGAACGAGGGCATCCCCGCGTCCTCGCCGATCGACGTGCGCTTCGATGACGCGGCGCTCCTGGGTGACATGCCGCTCGGCAACCTCGGCATCTGCGTCGGGGGCGGGCCGTTCCGCCCGACCGATCACGTCGTGGCGGGCGATCCGCCACTGCCCGCCCCGGCGCCGGCCGACGCCTCAGCGGACCTCAGCGCCTTCGAGGGGCACCCGGCCCCCGGGGGGAGCTGGCGGATGTTCCTCAACGACGACGAGGCGCTCGACGTCGGTCACCTCGGTGGCTGGACGCTGACGCTGCGCACGAGCCCGCCGGCGCCGGCGGGCTTCAGCTACGCGGTCGTGCAGGGCCAGGAGGGTCGCAACGCGTCGGTCACCGTGACCCGCGCCGGGACCGAGGGCGTGCTCGGTGCGGGCGAGGTCAGCTGGCGCACGGTCGCCGGCAGCGCGGCCGCCGACTCGGACTTCACCGCGCTGTCCGGCACGATCAGCTTCGTCCGCGGCCAGGTGGAACGCGAGCTGCTGATCCCGATCCGCGACGACGGAGCGGGCGGCGAGCCCGGCGAGTCGTTCGCAGTGCAGCTCACGGGCGCCAGCGGCGACGCGGGCGTCGGCGGCGCACCACAGGCGCTCGTGACGATCCCGCCCGACGCCTCGGACCCCGCGTCGGAGAACCGGCCGGCGTCGACGCCGTCGCCGCGGTCGACGGGCAGCGGCTCCGGCGCGCCGCGGGCCGACCAGGTGATCGTGCTGCCGCGCAACGGCTCGTGCCTGGTGCGCCGGCGCCTCTCGATTCGCTTTCGCAAGCCCACGCGCGGCCGCGTGACGCGGGTGCAGGTGAAGGTCAACGGCCGGCTCGCCCGCCGGCAGTCGGGCGCCGCGGCGCTGCGCGCGATCACGGTCGCGAAGGTGCGCCCCGCCGCGCGCTACAGCGTCGTCGTGCGCGCGACGCTCTCGACGAAGAAGACGCTCACGCTCAAGCGGGTCTACAAGGCCTGCGCCGGCTGACGGCCGTCCGCGAGTCCCTCGACGAGCTCCGCCGCCCGATCAGCGGGATCGTGTTCGGCGCACCAGGCCGCGAGCCCCCGTGCGACCGCCGCGCGCCGTGGGCCGTCCAGCGCGCGCTGGACCGCGAGCCGCACCGAGGTCGCGCAGACGAGCCGCCGCGGGATCCGCACGCCGGCGCCCGCCCAGTCCACGCGGGCTGCGTTCTCGTTCTGGTCCCCCGCGGCCGGGGCGACGACCGCGACCGCGCCGCTCGCCAGGCCGCGCGCGAGCGTGCCGTGGCCGCCGTGCGAGACGACGACCGCGCACTGGGGCATCGTCCGCGCGTAGCTCACCCACTCGACGAGCCGCGTGTTCGGCGCGGGCTCCACGGGACCGGGCAGCGGGCGGCGGTTCCAGGTCGCCAGCACGCGCACGTCGCCGAGCCCGGCGAGCCCGGCGAGCGCCGCGCGCAGCAGCCGGTGCTCGGCGTCCTGGGCGGTCGACGGCGCGACGAGCACGAGCGGCGCGTCGCCGGGCGGCAGCTCGACGTCGTGGTGGGGCGGCTCCCAGAGAAGCGGCCCGACGACGTGTGTGCCGGGCTCCGGGGGCCGGGGGTACTCGAGCTGGGGGAAGGTCCCGACGAGCGCCAGGCGCCGGGAGATGCCACCGTGGCCGTACGTGAGGGGCGGCAGGCCCAGCCGCCGGCGCGTCTCGTTGAGCTCGGTGCGCCCGAGCTCGACGCCGCGCCCGACGAGCGGCGCGAGCGCGTTCCACAGCGCGCGGCCGGCGGCCGTCCGCGGCAGGCGCGCCCCGAGCGCGTAGGGCGGGAAGCCGGGAGCGCCGCGCGGGTCCACATGCGGGATCAGGGTCGCGACGGGGACGCCCTCGAGCTCGGCCGCCAGCGCGGGGGCGAGCGTCAGGATGTCGCTCACGACGACCTCCGGGGCCACCGCGCGCACGAGCTCGCGCGTCGTGGCGGTGGCCCGCACGACCGCCTCGTAGGGCTTCAGCGGCCGCTCGCGAGTGGGGAAGACCTGGTACTCCGGCGCCGGGGCGAAGGCGAGGCCCTCGCGCTCGACGTCCGCGCGCCAGCGCTCGGCGGTCTCGAGCGTGACGTCATGCCCGCGTGCCCGCAGCGCCCGCCCGAGGGCGAGCATCGGGAACGCGTGCCCGGGGTCGCCGAAGGCGCCGAGAAGGACGCGCAACGGCGCTAGCTGTTCAGCTCGGCGACGAGACGCAGCTGCTCGATGCGCTCGTTCTTCGTCCACGCCATCGGCGTCACCCCGAGCGTCCCGACCCCGGCATCGCGGTAGGCGGCGAGGCGCTCGCGCACCTGATCCTTCGTCCCGCACAGCGCGACGGTGTCGATCAGCTCGTCGGGGATCGCCGCCATCGCCTCATCGCGCTTGCCCTCGAGGTACAGGTCCTGGATCTCCTGCGCGGCGTCCTCGAACCCGTAGCGGCGCACGAGCGCGTTGTAGAAGTTCTGCTTGCGCGAACCCATGCCGCCGACGTAGAGCGCGATGAACGGCCGCATCAGGTCGCGGGCGGCGGCCGCGTCGTCCCCGACGTAGACCTGTACGCTCGGGGCGATCTCGACGTCGGCGAGCGTCTTGGCGCCGCCGGCGCGGTCCACGCCGGCCTGCAGTTCGTCGCGCATGATCGCGACGTGCTCGGGGGAGAACAGCGTCGGGATGACGCCATCGGCGATCTCGCCGGCGAGCTGCGTGTTCTTCGGGCCGATCGCGGCGATGAAGATCGGGATCCGCTCCTGCACCGTCGAGATCGTGAGCTTCAGCGCCTTGCCGGGCCCGTCCGGCAGCGGCAGTTCGAGCGTCTCCCCCTCGTAGGCGAGGCGTTCGCGGGCGAGCGCCATCCGCAGGACCGCCACGTAGTCGCGGGTGCGCGCGAGCTGCTTGGCGAACCGCACGCCGTGCCAGCCCTCGCTCACCTGCGGGCCCGAGGAGCCGATCCCGAGGATCATCCGCCCGTCGGAGAGCTGGTCGATGGTCGCGGCGGTCATCGCCGTCATCGCGGCCGAGCGCCCGGGCATCTGGAAGATGCCGGAGGCCAGGCGGATCGTGCTCGTCTGGCCCGCGAGCCAGCCGAGGATCGTGGCGGCGTCCGAGCCGTAGGCCTCCGCGGTCCAGACCGAGTCGTACCCGAGGCGCTCGGCCTCCTGCACGATCTCCAGCTGATCCGGTCCGGTGAGGCCGAGGCCCCAGTACCCGATGTGCACGCCGAGCTTCATCGTGATCCTTCGTTCGCGGGGAGGGGGAGAGGGACTACTGGCCGGGGAGGGCGAGGCCGCCGCCGGGCTGCTCGAAGCGGATCTCGGGGATCACGCAGCCGGGTGAGGTGTGGAGCAGGTACCGGACCGCCTCGGCGATGTCGGTCGGCTGGATCATCGTCTCGGCCGGCACGTGCTCCTTGACGAAGTCCGTCATCGGCGTGTCCACGAAGCCCGGGCAGATCGCGGTGTTCTTGATCCCGGCCTGGCCGAGCTCCTTGTTCATCGCCTGGGTGAAGCCGACGACGCCGTGCTTCGTCGCCGAGTAGACCGACAGCCATGCCTCCCCGCGGATCCCCGAGATCGAGGCGGTGTTCACGACGAGCGCGCTGCGGTGCTCCTCGCCGGCGACGCGCAGCAGCGGCAGCGCCTCGCGGTAGAAGAGGAAGATCGAGCGCAGGTTCGTGTTCAGCTGGATGTCGATCTTCTTCGTCGAGAGCTCGTCGGCGAGTTCGCCCATCCCGACCCCGGCGTTGTTCACGAGCACGTCGAGGCGCCCGAAGCGCTCCCGGTGGCGGCGCACGACGTCGGCGATCGTCTCCTCGTCGCCGAGATTCCCGGCGACGTGCTGCACGTCGTAGCCCTGCGCGGCCAGGCCCTCGGCCGCGGTCTCGAGCTTCTCCGGGCGGCGCGAGGCGACCGTCAGGCCGTGGCCCTCGGCGCCCAGCATGTCCGCGATCGCCAGGCCGATGCCGCTCGATGCGCCCGTCACGATCGCCGCCCGCTCCGCCATGTGCTCTGCTCCCTGTGGTTGGTCGTGCTCGTCGGTCTGCGCGCGGTATCCCATCACACCGCGGCCGGCGGCCCCCGCTCGAACCGGCTCGCCGCGATGCCCAGGGGTCCTACACTGCCGCCTCGTGCGACGCCTCCTCCCGATCCTCGCCGCGCTCGCGGCCGTCCTCGCCGTGGCCGGCTGCGGAAGCTCCTCGAAGGACTCCACCGCCGCTGACGCGACGACCCCCTCGACGTCCTCGCAGGTCGCCTCGGCGACCGCCTCCGACTTCCCCGCACCACGCGGCAAGCGGCTCAGCGAGCTGCGCGCCGGGATGCAGGAGGGCCTCGTGCTCGCGCCGAGCGTCTCGGTCTTCCAGCCCGGCAGCAACCGCTACGGCTTCGCGCTCTTCGACGCGGCCCGCAAGCAGGTGTCCGAGGCTCCGGTGGCGCTCTACGTCTCGCGCCCGGACGGCTCGCACGTGCGCGGCCCGTTCGTCGCCCGCAGCGAGTCGCTGGCGGTGGGGCCGCAGTTCCAGAGCAAGACCACGACCTCCGATCCGGACGCCGCCCAGACGGTCTACGTCGCCGACGTCGAGTTCCCGAAGGCCGGGAAGTACCGCGTGAGCGCGATCGCGAATCTCGACGGGCGCCATGTCAGCACGACCTCGTTCGAGGCCGGGGTCGACAAGCCCGGCACCCAGGGGCTGCCGCCCGCCGTCGGCGAGCAGGCGCCGAAGGTCAAGACGCCGACCCTCGCGGACGTCGCCGGAGACGCCGCGCGGATCGAGACGCGCCAGCCGGCCGCGGACGAGCTCCTCAAGACGAACCTCGCCGACGTGTACGGCAAGAAGCCGGTCGCGCTGCTGTTCGCGACGCCGGCGCTCTGCCAGAGCCGCGTCTGCGGGCCGGTCGTGGACATCATGGCCCAGGTCCAGTCGGAGCTCGGCAGCGACAAGGTCGCGTTCATTCACAACGAGATCTACAAGGAGAACCGCGTCGATCAGGGCCTGCGGCCCGAGCCCGCGCGCTACCGGATCCCGACCGAGCCGTGGCTCTTCGTACTGGACCGCAACGGGCGCGTCGCCGAGCGGATCGAGGGCGCCTTCTCGCCCGACGAGATGAAGGCGGCGATCAAGAAGGCCCAGCAGGCGGGCTGAGGCCCGCCTTCCGTCGCGCCCGCGCCGCCGTCCGGCGCTGGGCGTTCCATGCTCCGCACGAGGACGATCAGGGAAACGTCCAGCGAGCCCGCATGACGCTTCTCCAGCGCGCCGGTTCGGTCGATGAGTGGCAGACATGCCTGCCACCATCCGCCGCCTCGCGCGCGCCCTGCCGCTCGCGCTCACCCTCGTCGCCGTCGCCGCCCCCGCCGCTCACGCATGGCACGGCACCCTCGTCGTCAAGGCGGTGAACACCGGCGGCGATCCGGCCGACGCGTTCTCGTACTCGGTGAAGAGCGCTCCGGCCGGCACGACGCTCACGGGCGGCGCGTTCACGCTGACGGGCGGGCAGTCCAAGACGCTCACGAACATCGCCTCCGGCGGCGAAGGCGGAGCGAGCTCGTGGAAGGCGTTCGTCGTCGCGCAGACCGACGACCCGCGCTACGACACCTCGGTCGCCTGCGCGATCGACCCGGTCTGGGACGGGCTCGGCAAGGACGGCTCGGTCTGGGCGCCGGCCTACAGCGCGGCCGGCGGCGAGCATCGCGCGACCGTGGAACTGCGCTGGTGGAACAACCTCGCCTACACGACGACCTGCACCGTCACGAACACGCGCAAGGCGCCCCCCGCCACACTGACGGTCACCAAGCGCTTCATCGGCGCGCCGGCGAACGCCAGCGTGGATCTCAGCGTCGACGGCGCCGTGCGGCGCTCCGGCGCGACCGACGGCGCCGGGACCGGGGCCGTGACGGTCGCGGCCGGCACCCACACCTTCGGCGAGGCCGCGCCCGGCGGGGGCCCGCTCGAGGGCACTGCGGAGACGACGTGCTTCGATGGCAACGGCGCCTCGGTGCCCGCGACGGCCGGGACCGGCGGGCGCACCTGGAGCGTCGAGGTCGCCGGCGGCGCACAGGTCGCGTGCACGATCACGAACCTCCACGTCGGCACGATCACGATCACGAAGGTCACCGATCCGCCACCGGACGACGACGGCCCACCCAAGTTCTCGTTCAGCAGTCCGCTCGATCGGTTCTTCACGCTTAGCCACGGACAGCGGTGGGAGAAGACCGCCTCCCCGGGCAGCTACACCTTCAGCGAGCAGACACGCACCGGGTCGGAGCTCGTGTCGATCGCGTGCGATGACGCCGCCCAGGCCGCCGGCGCCTCGGTCGTGAACCTCGCGGCCCGCTCGGTGGCGATCAACCTGCAGCCCGGCGAGCACGTGACCTGCACGTTCACGAACCACGTGGAGTCCGAGATCGTCGCCACCGCGCGCCCGCGCACGCTGAGCGCCGCCGCGGCCGTCAAGGGCGCGACCCTGCACGGCTCGACCGCCGCGTGCGTCGACGACGTCGCGATCGCCGAGGTGCGCGGCAAGAAGGTCAAGCGCGTGATGTTCTACCTCGACGGACGCAAGGTCCGCTACCTGCACCGCACCGGAAAGGGCCGCTTCACGCTGCGCCAGTCGGTCGCGAAGCTCGCCCCCGGCAAGCACCGGATCCGGGCGAACGTGCGCTTCACGCGCCGCAGCGGGCTCCCGATCGCGGCGATGAAGCTTGAGTTCACGCGCTGCAGCTGACCACCATGCGAGGATCCCGGCCCGCGGGCCGGTAGCTCAATGGCCAGAGCAGCGGGCTCATAACCCGTCCGATCCAGGTTCGAGTCCTGGCCGGCCCATCGCGCTGCGGTTTCGGCGAGCGCCTCGTCGCCGTCAGCCGATCTGCTCTACCAACTCGACGATGATCCCCTCGGGGCCGCGGACGTAGCAGAGCCGGTAGCTGTCCTCATAGCGCTCCAGCTCGCCGACAAGCTCAGAGCCGCGGGCTCGCAGGCCGGCGACGACGGCGTCGATGTCTTCGACGGCGAATGCGACATGGCGGATGCCCAGAGTGTTCGCGGGCGCGTGCCGGTCGCCGCCCTGGGTCGACGGCGAGTGGAACTTCACGAGTTCGAGTCGTCCGTGGCCGTCCGGGGTCTGCACGAACGCGATCTCTGCCCGGACGCCGTCGAGCCCCACGATGCGGTCCACCCAGCGGCCCTCGGCCGACCCCTCGCCCTGCAGTTCGAGTCCGAGTTCGACGAAGAACTCGGTTGCGGCCGCGAGGTCGTCAACCACGACGCCGACGTGCTCCATCCGTTGGATCGTCATGTGCTCGATCCTAAGCGCTCCAGGTCCGAGCCACGGCGGCTCGACGGACACCCAACCGAGAAGCTCGCCCGCGACCGCATCAAGCGCGCCAGCGGAGTCACGCGCCCCCAGGTCGTCGAGATCTCAGAGGCAGAGCGGAGGCAGACGTGACCCGCTCGCTCCGCGCCGACGGGCCGCGTCGCTCAAGTGCGACCAATCCGGCCCATCGCGGCGCCCTGTTCACGCGACCGTGTCCCAGGTAGGATCTGCGCAGGCGGGGGCCGGTCATGACCAGCGTGCGCGACAGCTCGCGTCGTCTCCTGTTGACCGCCTCGCTCGCCGCGGGGGCACTGGCGTGCGGTCTGGACTGGCCGGACGCCGCGCACGCCGGCGGTCCGGCACCGGGCCCGATTTCGATCGGGACGACGATGCCGTTCTCGGTCGGGCTCGGCGCCGGCGCCGTCAACCTCGACCAGCGGGCGAACTGCACGCCCGCGGACGGCCCGCTCATCTACACCTTCACCGTCGTTCCGGTCGGTCCGGCGGCCGCGGCGACGCCATCGACGCAGACAGGCACCGGCACGAGCTTCTCGTTCTCGGTCCCGGTCGACTCGAGCTACAACCCGGGCTTCGTCTTCAACGTCGACGTCACGATCATCGCGACCTGCGGCGTCAAGTCGGCCTACAGCGAGTCGCTGAGCTTCGGCCAGTACACGGTCGCCGGGGCGCCGTCGTCCACGCCGTCGCCGACGGTTGACCCGAAACCCACGACGACGCACCACGAACGACGCCGCACGACGAAGCCGCGCAAGGCTCGCGACTGCTCCGGGCCGAACGCCTACGGGATCAGCGCCCGGGATCGGCGGATCATGCTCGGGATCGCCGAGGACGAGCGGGCGGCCGCCGAGTTCTGGGAGGAGCTGTCGAACAACCTCGATCCGCTGACCTGGATCTGGGGCACCTCGGACGGCGTCGCCGAGCAGGTCACGCAGCTCGACCTGCCGCGGCAGGAGGAGGTCGTGGCGGGCTTCGAGGAGGTCTTCAGGGAGCTGAAGCTGCCCGATCCCGGCGACGTCGCAGCGGCAGCGGATCGCGGACTGGGTCACGGCGGTCGACCAGATCGTCGTCGACGCCCGCGCCCGGCTCGAGGCGCTGAAGGTCAGTCGCGGCTCACGCACGCGGGACGCGCTGGACGCGCAGCACAAGCTCGACGGCGACGCGGGCGCGCTTCCGGCAGCTGGACGGTGCGCCCGCCCGGCTCGGACGCGGCGCGTCAGCTCGAGCGCCTGCGAGACGACGGTGACGCGCCAGACGAAGCGAACTCGCGGCCGCGAAGAACGCTCGAGCGGCTCGCGAGCGCCGAGGTCCGGGCTGCCCAGAAGACACTGACCGACGGCGCAGGCGGCGCGCGCGACGGCGTTCGGCAGGGTCGGCGTCGCGCTGCCGCCGGGGCTGGCCGCGAGGTCGCTGGGACTCACGGCGCGCGGGCTGAATGTGCTCGACCGGCCTGCAGCTCAGCGCAAAGGGCGCGATGATGGCGACGGCGACGGCGGCTGCGGCGCTGCGGGTCTTCGCCCAGCCGCCGAAGGGATGCCCACCCGAGACCCCGGCGCGAGCGTCGCGGCTGTCGCTGCGTGCGAGCGCCGCAGCCGCGGGCCGCCGATCACGGGACAGCGTCCGCTCGCGGCGCTGGGACGACGCGAGCTTCGGCCCGTTCTCAGGGCTGGTGCTGCAACCTCCAGCGAGCAGACCGCGCTGTTCGCGTCGCTCGATGGCCGCGCCCGCGCCGCTGGAACGCCGCCGAAGCTGGCACGGCTCGCCACCGAGCTCGACGCGGTCGCCAAGCTGCGCGCCCGGTCGACCGCGCTGCGGCGCCGCGCGGCGTCGGTCGCCGCGATCGGGCCGATGACCCTGACCGCGGAGGCGCTCGCGGCGACCTCGCAGCGAGCGACGCTGACGAGCCTGCCCGGCGGATTCGCGCTCGGCTCACGGTCGCGGGCCGTTCTCGCCGACCTCCCGGGACGCCGTGGATCCGCCGGCACCGTCGTGGACCCGGGCCGGCACTCGCGACCGGACGCGACCGGCGTCGACGAGTACCGCGCGACCGCACGAGTCCGGCATCTCACGGTCGCGCTGCGACGTCACCGCGCGCGAGGGCTGCGCCGCGCGTGCCAGAGCCCGCCGGCCGACCTGCCGGCGCAGCCTCCGGAAGCGCTAGGACCACGCGCTATCCCTCGACGGCCAAGATCCGCCAGGGCCCGGGCACGCCCTTGAGGTCGTGCTCGCCGCGGTCGACCATCACCTGCACTGAGCCGACGATGAGGTCGCCCTGCTGCTGACGAGGATCTCTCCCGGAGCGGCGAGGTCGCTGATGCGCGCGCCGATGTGGACGGCGAGCCCGCCGACGTCGTCGCCGGGGAGAAGCTCGCACTCGCCGGTGTGCAGGCCGGCCCGGGTGTCGAGGTCGAGGGTCCGTGCGCCGTCGCGGATCGTGGTCGCGCTGGCGATCGCGCGGCTCGGCCCGTCGAACAACCTCGGACATGCCGTTGCCGCGCCGGTCGAACAGGATCAGCCGCCCGAACGACGCGAGCCGCCGGCAGAACCGCGTCCACCCGGGGTGTTCCCAGGCGATCTCGATGTTCGACATGAATGACGGGACGAGCACGACGTCGAGCGGGCCGTTCCCCAGCACCTGATAGGGGATCTGCAGGTCGCCGCTGCGCGCCCACGCGGTCCGAACATCCATGGCGCGGGCAGCCTGTCCCGCGTTCGGACAAACTACGCACGCGGGTTCCGTGGTGCGCCCCTTGTTGTGACGTGCCACGTTCGCATACGTTTCACGTCGTGTTCACACGCAACGTGCGGGAATCGGGCGACTCGTGACGGCTCAATCGGCACGCCGCCTCGCCGAGCGCGTCCACCGCGGTGCGCTCGACCGATACGGGAGCCCGCTGCTCGAGCACGTGCGGCGCGTCGCCGCGCTCGTCCCGCGCGAGGCACGGACCGTCGCCTGGCTGCACGAGGTCCTCGAGTGCTCGTCGATGAGCGCCGAGGAGCTGCGCGGCGCCGGCGCGACCGATGAGGAGCTCGAGGCGATCGCGCTGCTCACGCGGAACCCCGAGCTCGACGCGGCGGCCTACGAGGAGCACGTGGCACGGATCGCGGAGGCACCCGGCCGCGCCGGCGAGCTCGCCCGGATCGTGAAGATCGCCGACCTTCGCGATCGCCTGAGCGAGATCGAGCGCCCAGGGCGCGGGAGCGCCGCGCGCCCGCCGTATCGCCGGGCCTTGACCCTGCTGCGTGCGACGCCCGTCTGACCGGGCGCTCAGCGGATGTGCATGCCGCTGATCGCGCGGGCGATCACGAGCCGCTGGATCTCCGAGGTGCCCTCGAAGATCGTGTAGATCTTCGCGTCGCGGTGCCAGCGCTCGACCGGGAACTCGCGGGCGTAGCCGTTGCCGCCGAGGATCTGGATCGCCCGCTCGGTCGCCCAGACGGCGACCTCGCCCGCCTTGAGCTTGCTCATCGAGCCCTCGGCGTTCTCGAAGCGCTGCCCCGTGCGGCCCATCCACGACGCGCGCCAGACGAGCAGCCGCGCGGCGTCGATCTCCATCTTCATGTCCGCGAGGGTGAACGCGATCGACTGGTTCTCGATGATCTTGCGGCCGAACTGCTCGCGCTCCTTGGCGTACTCGAGCGCGTACTCGTAGGCCGCGCGGGCGATGCCGATCGCCTGGGCGCCGACGGTCGGGCGGCTCGCCTCGAACGTCGCCATCGCCGCCTGGCCCTTGCCCTTCTTGCCCTCGCGCACGCGGGCGAGGCGCTCGTCGAGCTTCTCCTTGCCGCCGAGCAGGCAGTCGCCGGGGATCCGGCAGTCGTCGAGGTAGACGTCCGCCGTGTGCGAGGCGCGCAGCCCGTGCTTCTTGACCTTCGCGCCCATCGTGCAGCCGGGCGTGCCGGGCGGCACGACGAACGCCGCGTGCCCGCGCGATCCGAGCTCGGCGTCGGTCTGCGCGATCGACGACGTGGACCCCGGCGATCCCGCCGTTCGTCGCCCACGCCTTCTGGCCGTTGAGCACCCATTCGCCGGTGGCCTCGTCGTAGCGCCGCACGGGTCCGGATGCCCGAAACGTCCGAGCCCGCGTTCGGCTCGGAGGAGCAGAACGCGGCGACCGCGGGCTCGTCGACCGAGCCGAAGCACTGCGGGATCCAGGTGCCGATCTGCTCGGGAGTTCCCTGGCCGAAGATCGCCGCGACCGCGAGCGACGTGCCGAAGATCGCCATGCCGATCCCGGCGTCGCCCCAGAAGAGCTCCTCGTTGACGATCGGCATCGTAGAGCCCGGTCGGGTCGGCGAAGAACTGGGCGATGCCCTCGAAGCCGTAGAGGCCGATCTTCGCGGCCTCCTGGATGATCGGCCACGGCGTCTCCTCGCGCTCGTCCCACTCGTGGGCGGCGGGGCGCACGACGTTCACGGCGAACCCGTGGGCCCAGTCACGGACCTCCTTCTGCTCGTCGGAGAGCTCGAGCGTGAACGGGGTCTCGGTGGCGGTGGGGGCGGTCTCGGTGGCGCTCATGGCAGACCATTATACCTGACTGACCGGTCAGTCAGTACCACGCGAGCGGACCGTCGCCGCCTCAGCCGGACAGACGCGAGCGCGACGAGTAGTCGGTCTCCGAGAGCTCGCTGATCGCGAACGTCGCGAACGTCAGCGAGCCGGCGGCGGTCGAGCTCGGCCAGGACGTCCCAGACGGCGTCGGGGCTGCCGTCGCGGTCGCAGAGGCCGCAGAGCGCATCGAGCGCGGTCTGCGCGCGGCCGATCGCGCGGTCGCGTTCGCCGGCGGGCGTCTCGTGGCGCAGGTCCTCGAGCCCTGCGCTGTGGATGAGCCGCTCGATGGCGTGCGGCTCGAGCTCGATCCGGTCGGTCATGGCGGCGACGTTAGGCGATCCGGCGACGTGCGGGAAGGAGCGTGCCCGGTCGGCGTCGAAAGACGGTCCGCCCATGAAGCGCTCCGGCTCGACGACGCAGACCGCCCCTCACGAGGCCGGCGGCCACCAGTCCCTCTCGGCCTACATCCAGGCCCGGTTCGACGAGTTCTCGCGATCTCAGAAGGACGTCGCGCAGTACATCGTCGACCACCTGGACGACGTGGCCTTCCAGACCGCGGAGGAGCTCGCGCGCCGCGCGAACACCTCGAGCTCGACCGTCGTGCGCTTCTCGCAGGCGCTCGGCTTCGAGGGCTTCCCGGAGCTGCAGGCCTCGGCGCGCGAGGAGTACCGCCGCCGCGTCGCCGCCGGTGAGGTCGGGGGCGGCGGGACGTCGGTCCAGCCGCTCTTCTCGCTCGACCAGAACGAGTTCGAGACGGCGATCGCCGCCGACCACGTCAACGTCGAGGAGACCGCGCGCAAGGTCTCGCGCAGCGACGTCGAGGCATCCGTCGAGGCGATCGCCGAGTCGCACCGCGTGCTCGTCGTCGGCACCGACCAGATGGCGTTCTTCGCGAGCTACCTGCGCCACCTGCTGATGCTGCTCGACGTGCAGGCCGAGATCGTCGCCAGCCCGTCACAGGAGGCGCTCAGCCGCCTCGGCCGGATCGACGAGGACACGGTCGTCGTCGGGCTCTCGCGCCGGGCGCCCGCACCCGCTCGTCATGCGGGCGATGAAGATCGCGCGCCACCGCAAGGCCAAGACGATCGCGATCACCGACGCGACGCTGTCGGACATCGCGAAGCTCGCGCAGCGTTCAGCTCTACTACTCGTCGAACTCGCCGGCCTACGTCCGCTCCCACACCGCGCTCCTGAGCATCATCCAGGCACTCGCGTACGGCGTCTACAGCCGCGACACCGAGCGGTATGCGGACCGGATCAAGGCCTTCCGGCTCAAGTAACGGCCGCTGCCAGGACGCGTCGCCGCCTGCGGCGGCGCGATGACTCTCTCCGCGTCCACACCATCCCGGCGCAACGCCGTCCTCGCGACGCGCCATCGCGATCGGCCGACGCGTTCGTACACTTGACTCATGCGCGACGAAGCGACGTTCCGCGTCAAGGCCGGGCTGGCCGAGATGCTCAAGGGCGGCGTCATCATGGACGTCGTCGACCCCGAGCAGGCGAAGATCGCCGAGGCGGCGGGCGCCTGCGCGGTCATGGCGCTCGAGCGCGTGCCGTCCGACATCCGCCGTGACGGCGGCGTCGCACGCATGAGCGACCCGGAGATGATCCGCGGCATCCAGGAGGCCGTGACGATCCCGGTGATGGCCAAGGCGCGTATCGGCCACTTCGCCGAGGCGCGGGATCCTCGAGGCGCTCGAGGTCGACTACATCGACGAGTCCGAGGTCCTGACGCCGGCCGACGAGGCCAACCACATCGACAAGTGGCCCTACAAGGTCCCGTTCGTCTGCGGCGCCACGAACCTCGGCGAGGCGCTGCGGCGGATCGGCGAGGGCGCGGCGATGATCCGGTCCAAGGGCGAGGCCGGCACCGGCGACATCGTCGAGGCGGTGCGTCACATGCGCACGATCACCGGCGAGATCCGCCGGCTCGGCACGCTCGACGACGCCGAGCTCGCGACCGCCGCCAAGGAGCACGGCGCCCCGCTCGACCTCGTGCGCGCGGTCGCCGAGCACGGCAAGCTCCCGGTCGTCGTCTTCTGCGCCGGCGGCATCGCGACGCCGGCGGATGCCGCGCTCGTCATGCATCTCGGCGCCGAGGGCGTGTTCGTCGGCTCGGGCATCTTCAAGAGCGAGGATCCCGAACGCCGCGGCGCGGCGATCGTCGAGGCGACGACGCACTTCCAGGACTACGACCGCGTGCTGAAGGCCTCCGAGGGCCTCGGCCAGGCGATGCAGAGCCTCGAGGCGCGCAAGCTCGACGACGCGCAGCTCCTCTCCAACCGCGGCTGGTGAGCGCGGTCGAGACCGGCCCGCGGGTCCCGGCGCGGGCCTGCGGATCGGCGTGCTCGCGCTGCAGGGCGACTTCGAGGCGCACCGGCGGATGCTCGAAGGTCTCGGCGCGGGCGTGCGCGAGGTGCGCGTGCCGGCGGACCTCGACGGGCTCGACGGGCTCGTGCTCCCGGGCGGCGAGTCGACGACGATGACGCTCGGCATCGAGCGCGAGGGCCTGGCGGAGCCGCTGCGCGCCTTCCACGCCGCCGGTCGGCCGATCTTCGGAACGTGCGCGGGCCTGATCATGCTCGACCGCGAGCCACCTGGGGATCATGGACATCGCCGCCGAGCGCAACGCGTTCGGCCGTCAGGTGCGCTCGCTTCGAGGAGGACCTCGATTTCGGGCTCGACGGCGGTCCGGTGCGCGCCGTCTTCATCCGCGCGCCGTGGATCGCGCGAGCACGGTCCGGGCGTCGAGATCCTCGCCGCCGTCGACGGGCACCCGGTGGCTGCGCGTGAGGGCACGGCGCTCGTCGATCAGCTTCCATCCGGAGCTCGGCGAGGATCCGCGGCTCCACGAGCGGTTCCTCGAGCTCGTGCGCGCCGCCGGGCGCGCCTGACCCGCGCGATGCCGGTTCGCCTCGTGCCGTGGGGCCCGGACGACCTGCCGCTCCTGGAGGCACTGCTCGGCGATCCGGCGATGATGGCCCACCTCGGCGGGCCGGAGCGCCTCGAGGAGATCGCCGAGCGCCACCGCCGCTATCTCGCCGACCGCGAGCGGGACCCGATGTTCAAGATCGTCGACGGCGCGGGCGCGGGCGTCGGCTGGGTCGGCTGGTGGGAGCGTGACTGGCGCGACGAGCCGATCCTCGAGATCGGCTGGTCGGTGCTCGCCGAGTATCAGGGCCGGGGCGTGGCGACCGCGGCGACGAGCCCAGGCGATCGATCTCGCCCGGCGGGCGCACCGCGCGGCGCGCGCTCCACGCCTTCCCGGCGACCGACAACGTGCCCTCGAACGCGCTCTGCGGCCGGCTCGGCTTCCGGCTGCTGGGGCCGGTCACGTTGGAGTACCCGCCTGCGAACACGATGCGGTGCAACGACTGGCGCCTGGAGCTCGACGCTAGACGACGAGGCCGTGGCGCACCGTGTTCTCGGTGACGACCTGCGGCTCGACGAACTGCAGCAGGTAGTCCGGGGCCGCCGGCCTTCGTGCCGGTGCCGGACAGGCGGTTGCCGCCGAACGGCTGGCGCCCGACCATCGCGCCGGTGATCGCGCGGTTGACGTAGAGGTTGCCGACCGGCGAGCGGCGCACGACGTGCTCGACGGTGCGCGGGTTGCGGCAGTAGAGCCCGCCGGTGAGCGCGAACGGGAGCGCGTCGACGCGGTCGCAGGCCTCGTCGA
Organism: uncultured Actinomycetes bacterium; assembly: GCA_963787935.1. Taxonomy (GTDB): domain Bacteria; phylum Actinomycetota; class Thermoleophilia; order Solirubrobacterales; family Solirubrobacteraceae; genus F1-60-MAGs163. The sequence goes on from CAWBEV010000006.1 coordinate 91,820, forward strand.
CGTCGCGACGCGCTCGACCGCGAGCAGCGGGCCGAAGATCTCCTCGCGCGAGCACCGGCCGAGTCCCGGCGGCAGGTCGGCGGCGACCACCGGGCGCGCAGAACCAGCCCTCGGCGGGCACGCCGCGCGCCATCGCCGGCGACGAGCCGGCCCTCGCGCGCGGCGAGCGCCGCGTAGCGCGCGACACGCTCCTGCGCGCTCGCGTTCGATCACCGGCGGGACGGTCGTGCCGAAGCTGTCGGCCTGGCCGACGACGAGCACGTCGACGGCGCCGGCGAGCCGCTCGAGCAGCGTGTCGGCGATCGCCTCGTGGACGAGGACGCGCGAGGCCGCCGAGCACTTCTGGCCCGCGTAGGCGAACGCCGAGTGCGATGATCCCGGGCACGGCGTCGTCGAGGTCGGCGTCGGAGTCGACGATCACGCAGTTCTTGCCGCCCATCTCGGCGATGACGCGCGTGAGGTGCCGGGCGCCTGCCGCCGGCGCGGCCGCGGCGGCGCGCGAGGATGTCGAGGCCGACGGCGACCGAGCCGGTGAACGCGATCGTCGCGACGCCGGGGTGCGCGCACGAGCGCCGCGCCGGCCTCGCCGTCGCCGGGGAGCAGCGCGAGCGCGCCCGGCGGGACGCCGGCCTCGCGCAGCGCGCGCACGAGCTCGCCGCGCGCAGCCCGGCGCCTGCTCGGCCGGCTTCAGGAGCACGGCGTTGCCGGTCGCGAGCGCGGCGGCGGTCATGCCGAGCGGGATCGCGAGCGGGAAGTTCCACGGCGCGATCACGGCGCACGACGCCGCGCGGGCGGTAGGCGATCGCGTTGCGCTCGCCCGGCGATCTGCAGCAGCCGGGCGGCGTCGTCCTCGAGCGCGACCGCACCGCGCGCGTAGTACTCGAGGAAGTCGATCGCCTCGCAGACGTCGGCGTCGGCCTGGTCCCACGGCTTGGCGCACTCGCGGACCGCGAGCGCCGCGAGCCGCAGGCGCCGCTCGCGCAGCAGCGCCGCCGCGCGCACGAGGATCGCGGCGCGCTCGGCCGCCGCGACCGCGGCCCAGGCGCGGAGCCGCCGCGCGGGCGACGGCGACGGCGCGCGGCGACCTCGGCGGCGCGTCGCGACCGCGGCCTGCGCGACGACGCGCGCGGGCGCACCCGGGTCGGTCGAGTCGAGCTCGCGCGCCGTCGCGGCGCATCGCCGCCGATCCAGCACCGGCACGCGCAGCGGGAGCTCGCGTCGAGCGCGCGCAGCGCGGCGCCGAGCAGCGCTCGCGCTCGGCCGCGCGGCGCAGCTCGAGCAGCGGCTCGTTGGGAACGGCGGCAGCGTGCTCACGGCGCCGCCAGCAGCTCGTCGAGCGGCACGCCGGTGGCCTGCTCGTGGAGGAAGCTCTCGTTGCTCGTGTTCTCCAGCAGGCGGCGCACGAGGTAGGCCATCCCCGCGACGAGGTCGCCGACCGGGCAGTAGGTGCGCACGCGCCGCCCGGTCGCCGCGAGCGCGGCCTGCAGGTCGTCGCCGAGGCCGCGCAGCACCTGGAGCTCGAGGTCGGCGGGCCCGCCGCCGAGCAGCTCGTTCGCGGCGATCGCGTGGGCGACCGAGCGCAGGTTGTGCGAGGCGATCGGCGACGCGCACCGGCGCGCCCGGCGAACGCGCCTCGAGCAGCATCGCGCGTCAGCGCCTCGAAGTTGCGATCGCAGTCGGCCTTGACCTCGAAGACGGGCGCCGTCCAGCCGTGCTGCACGGCCTCGACGACCTCGTGGTCCCAGTAGGCGCCCTTGACGAGCCGGACGGTCAGCGGCGATGCGCCGCTCGTGGGCGCGCGTCCAGGCCAGCGATCCGGTCGGCGAGCGCCGGGGAGTCGCGCAGGTAGGCCTGCAGGACGAGCGCCGGCCGAGGGCCCTTCGCGGAACTCGTCCTCGGCGAGCAGCTCGAGCACGAGCTCGGTGATCGCCTCGCGCGAGTCGTAGGACTCCATGTCGATGTGCAGATGCGCCCCGCGCGTCGCGGGCGCGGCGCAGCAGGTCGCGCAGCCGCGGGCCGCGTCGTCGCGCCCGAGGTCCGGCGCGTCCGGGCGCAGCAGCGGGGTGAGCGCCGAGACCTTCACCGAGAGGTTCACCCGCGGCGTCGGGCCGGCGGCGTCGCGCTCGAGCAGCGGGCGCGAGATCCAGCGGCGCGTAGACGGCGCCGAGGTCGTCGAGCGCCGAGGCGCAGCGCGCCGCGTAGCGGTCGGCCTCCGCGCGCGGTGACCGTCGCCTCGCCGAGCAGGTCGACGGACGCCGCGACGCCGCCGGACCACAGGTCGCGCAGGACGCGGTGGGCCTCACGCGGCGTCGTCGCCGACGATGAAGCGGTGCGCCATGCGCCGCACGCCGGCGGCGGCGGCGCCGCCGAGCGCGGCGCGCCCGGCGCGGCGTCGAGCCCATGCGCAGTCGCGACGTCGATGCGTCGGCGGCGGCTCGTCGACCTCGTCGAGGAACCCGGTCAGGTGACGCGCGAGGTCGTCGAGCGAGCGGCACGCGGGCACGACGTCGACGAAGCGGAACAGCGCCGCACGCAGCTCGGCGTCCTGCGAGGCGAACTCCATCGCGCGGTCGTCCATGGCGCGCAGCGGACCGCGGCTGCCCTGGGGCAGCGCCGCGGCGAGCTCGCGCCCGCGCTCCTGCACCAGCGGCTCGAGCGTGACGGCGTCCACGGTCCCGACCATACCCGCCAGCATGCCGCGCCGCGCGCCGCGCGCCTAGACTCGCGGCCATGCGGATCGCCGTCTCCTCGGACGAGCGCACGGGCGTCGCGGAGGCGCTCGTCGCCGAGCTCGGTGCCCGGGGCCACGACGTCGCCGCTCACGGTGCGCTCGCCGCGGGGGAGCGCAAGGACTGGGCCTGGGCGAGCGAGGCGGCGGCGCGCGCGGTCGCCGCCGGCCTGGCCGACCAGGCGATCGTCTGCTGCTGGACCGGCACGGGCGCATCGATCGCCGCGAACAAGGTCCCCGGGGTGCGCGCCGCGCTCTGCGGGGACGCGGCGACCGCCGACGGTGCGCGGCGCTGGAACGACGCGAACGTCCTGGCGCTCTCGCTGCGCCTGACGAGCGAGGCGCAGCTGGGGGAGATCCTCGACGCCTGGTTCGCCGCCGCGCCGAGCGCCGATCCCGCCGACGCCGCGAACGTCGCGCATCTCGGCGAGCTCGACGGGAGCGGCACATCCCGCCCGTCCTCCTGAACACGCGCGCCGCCGCGCGGCCCGAGCTGGGCGGTGTCGAGCGCTGGGCGCGTCGAGCTCGAGCTCCGGCTCCCGGCGCTCGCCCCCGGTCGCTACGGCGTCGCCCGGCCGCCCGCGGCGCTCGTCGCACCGCGCCGGTCAGCTCTGGGAGCAGCTCGCGCTGCCGGCGCTCGCCCGGCGCCGCGACGCCGCGCTGCTCCTGAACCCCGCGAACCTCGCCCCGCTCGCCTGGCCGCGGAACGTCGTCGTCATCCACGACGCGGCGGCGCTGCACGAGCCCGGCTGGTACTCGCCCGCCTACGCGCGCTGGCAGCGGGCCGTGCTCCCGCGGATCGCCCGCCGCGCCGTCGCGGTGATCACCCCGAGCGCCTTCTCCCGCGAGGAGGTGGTGACCCTGCTCGGGGCCGATCCGGATCGCGTCCACGTCGTGGCGGGCGGGGTGGACTCGCGCTTCTCGCCGCAGGCGGGTGCGGACGCCGCGCGCACGGCGCTCGGCCTGGTGCGCCCCTACGTCCTGACCGTCGCGAGCCGCACCGCGCGCAAGAACCTCGGTGCGCTCGAGGTCGCCGCCGGGCGCCTGCGCGGTTCCGGGGTGGACCTCGTCGCCGCGGGCGGCGACCGCCCGCAGTTCCGCGACGGGGCGGGCGCGTCGGCGGTGCGCTTCCTCGGCCACGTCGACGACGCGCTGCTGCCGGGGCTCTACGCGGGCGCCTGCGCGTTCGTCCTGCCCTCACGCCACGAGGGCTTCGGCCTGACCGCGATCGAGGCGATGGCCAGCGGCGTGCCCGTCGTCGTCGCGCCGTCGGGCGCACTCCCGGAGACCTGCGGCGATGCCGCGCGCTACGCCGACCCCGAGGACCCGAGCGCGATCGCGGACGCGGTCGCGGACGCGATCGGCGACGGTGCGCTCGCCGCCGCGGGCCGCGAGCGCGCCGCGCGCTTCACCTGGGAGCGGACCGCGCAGGGTGTCGACGACGTGGTCGCCGGCGCTGCTCGAGCGGTCCGTGACGGGGTCGCGCAGGCTCTCGAAGTGCACGACGCCCTCGGCGTCCACGACCTCGGCGACGGCGCCGTCGTTCGAGCAGCAGGTCCACGTGGCCGAGCACCTCGCTGAGCGTGAGGTAGGCCTGCGTGACCGCGACGTTGCCCCACATCGCCTGGGCGATCTCGAACGCGGTGCGCGGCCGCTCGGCGATCATCCGGTGGATCCGCGCGCGCGCGCCGCTCGTGCAGGCGCACGCGCTCGTCGATCAGCGCGACGTGGTCGGTGACCGCCTGGCCGTGCCCGGGCAGGACCAGGTCGACGTCGTCCATCGCACGCGTCGCGCGCCAGCGAGTCGAGGTAGATGCGCAGCGACTGCGGGCGGGCGAGGCCGCGCGGCGACGTCCGGCGTCGTCGAGCGGCGCGTCGAGCGGCCGCGCGATCAGCGGGTTCGACGAGATGTGCTTGATCAGGTGGTCGGCGGCCAGCAGCGTGCCGCGCGGTCGGCGTCGTGGAAGACGGTGTCCGACGGCGAGTGCCCGGGGCGGTGGTGGACGCGCAGCGTGCGGTCGCGCAGGACGAGCTCGTCGCCCTCGGCGAGCGGTCGCGTGACGGTCGCCTGCGCGCCCCAGCCGCGGAACGCCGCGGAGACCGCGCGCAGCGCCAGGCGCGTCTCCGTCGGGGATGCCGTTGCGCGGCCATGACCGCCTCGGCGAATGCGTCGTCGGCGTCCTGGAACTCGCCGTAGCGGGCGAGCCACGGCGCGAGGAGGTCGAGCGCCGCGACCTCGGCGCCGGAGCGGCGCGCGAGGATGTCGACGAGCCCGAGTGGTCCATGTGCTGGTGGCTGACGACGATCAGCTCGAGGTCCTCGACGCGCCGGCCGAGCGCGCGCAGGCCCGGTCTCGAGCGCGTCGAGCGCGCGGCCCGAGTTCGGGCCGCGTCGAGCAGCGTCAGCGGCTCGTCCTCGATGCAGGTAGACGTTCACCCGCCCGACCGCGAACGGCGTGGGGATCGGCAGGCAGCGGATGCCCTGCTCGACCGCGCGCCGCGCGGGCTCGCCGCCCGGATCCCACAGCGAGGCGGGCAGCGAGGTGGGGGCCGCGCCGGTCACGACCGCGGATCAGCGCGAGCACCTCGTCGCGGCGGCGCTCCATGTCCTCCACGGAGACGAGCGACTCCAGGCACAGGCGCAGCAGCGGCTCGGTGTTCGACGGGCGCACGTTGAAGTGCCAGTCGTCGAAGTCGACGCTGACGCCGTCGAGGTGGCCGATCTCGCGCGCCCGCGCTCGGCGTACGTGCGCCTCGATCTCGGCCATCTTCGCGTCGGCGTCGGCGACCTCGGAGTTGATCTCGCCGGAGATGAAGTACGGTCGAGCGGTAGGGCGCGAGCGAGCTCGCTCAGCGCGCTTGCCGCTCGTCCGAGAGCAGCTCGAGCATCAGCAGCGCCGGGATCGTGCCCGGAGTCCGCGCAGTAGAAGTCGCGGAAGTAGTAGTGGCCGCGAGACCTCGCCGCCGAAGATCGCGTCCTCCTCGCGCATGCGCGTCTTGAAGAACGCGTGGCCGACGCGGTTGGGCAGCGCGCGTCCCGCCGAGCCGCTCGACGGTGTCGCGCGACGCGCGCGCGAGGCGCGCACGTCGTAGAGGATCGTCGAGCCGCGGGACCTTGCGCACCAGCGCTCTCGGCGAGCAGCGCGGTGAGGAAGTCGCCGTCGACGAACGCGCCGGTGTCGTCGATGAAGAAGCAGCGGTCGGCGTCGCCGTCCCAGGCGATGCCGAGGTCCGCGCCCTCCTCGACGACCTTGCGCATGATGAACTCGCGGTTCTCGGGCAGCAGCGGGTTCGGCTCGTGGTCGGGGAACGTCGCCGTCCGGCGTGAAGTACGTCTCGACGAGGTCGAGCCCGAGGTGGCGCAGCAGCGGCCCGACCATCGGCCCGGCCATGCCGTTGCCGCCGTCGACGACGACCTTCAGCGGCTTGACCTTCGCGGGGTCGATGAACGCGAGCGCGGCGTTCTGGAACTTCGAGTAGATCTCGACCGTGCTCGCTCGTGCCGCCGCCCGGCGCCTTGCCGAGCCCGTCCTCGATCGTCGCGGCGGATGTCCTGGATGCCGGCGTCGCCCGAGAGGGCGATCGCGCCGCGCTTGACGAGCTTCGCGCCGGTGTAGGCCTTCGGGTTGTGCGAGGCCGTGCACATCAGCCCGCCGTCGAGGTCGCGCGAGCCGACGAGCCAGTAGAGCATCTCGGTGCCGACCATTCCGGCGTCGATCGACGTGGACGCCCTCGGCCATGAGCCCGGCCTTGTAGCGCTCGGCCAGCTCCGGGGCCTGCAGGCGCATGTCGCGGCCGAGGCCGACGCCGAGCTCGCTCGCGGCGCCGGCCCGCCTGGGCGGCCGAGCACGCGGGCGAACGCGCGCCCGATCTGCTCGGCGAGGTCGCCGTCGATCTGGTCGCCGTAGAGGCCGCGGATGTCGTAGGCCTTGAAGATCTCCGCCGGAACGCTCATCGGGGCGATCCTAGCCGTGTCCCCGCGGCAACACGCACCTGGCGCCGGGTCGCGCGACGCTCGGACCGGCCGCGTGCGAGCATCCGCCGGCGCATGGCCCGGCCGCAGGACACCCCCGTCGCGATCCTCTGCGGCGGGCGCGGCACCCGTCTGCAGGAGCACACCCGCACGATCCCCAAGCCGCTCGTGGAGATCGGCGGCAGGCCGATCGTCTGGCACGTCGTGCGGCTCTACGCGAGCTGCAGGGCTTCCGCGACGTGCGCCTGCTCACGGGGTATCTCGGCGAGCAGATCGCGGCGTTCGCGGCGGCCGAGGACTGGCCCGGCGGCGCTCGCGGTGTCGTGCCTGCCGACCGGCGCGGACACGCCGACCGGCGGCCGGATCGCCCACGTCGCCGACGCGCTGCGCGGCGGCACGTTCTGCGTGACGTACGCGCGACGGGGTGGCCGACGTCGATCTCGCGGCGCTGCTCGACGAGCACGTCGCGCACGGGCGGCGGCGACGATGACCGTCGTGCGCCCGAGCTGCCAGTTCGGGGTCGCGGAGCTCGACGACGACGGGCTCGTGACCGGGTTTCGCGAGAAGCCGCGCTCGGAGCACTGGGTCAACGGCGGCTTCCTCTGCTGCGAGCCCGGCGATGCTCGACCACCTGACGGCGGACGAGCGTGCTCGAGCGCGAGCCGCTGACGGCGCTGGCGGCCGACCGGCGAGCTGCGCGCCCACCGTCACGAGGGCTTCTGGGACTGCATGGACACCTACAAGGACGCGGTGCTGCTCAACGACCTCTGCGAGCGCGGGGAGGCCCCATGGCGCCGGTGGTGAGCGCCCCGTACGGCGCGGCCATCGCCGGGCGCAACGTGCTCGTCACGGGCGCCTACGGGCTGCTCGGCGCGCGGCTGTGCCTTGCGCTGCTCGAGCGCGGGGCGCGCACGTCGTCGTCCTGCGCCGCGACGAGCGCCCGGGGAGCGCGCTCGTGCTCGAGGGGACCGAGGCCGCTGCACCGTCGTCCACGGCGACCTGCTCGACGCCGAGCTCGTCGAGCGCGCGGTCGGCGAGCACGAGGCGACACCGTGCTTCCACCTCGCCGCCCAGACGATCGTCGGGCACGGCGAACCGCTCGCCGCGCTCGACGTTCGAGTCGAACGTGCGCGGCACCTGGAACGTGCTGGAGGCCTGCCGTGTGCACGGCGTCGCGCGTACGATCGTCGCCGCCTCCGACAAGGCCTACGGGCCGCAGCCGACGTGCTGCCCGTACACCGAGGACCTGCCGCTGCGCGCGACGCACCCGTACGACGCGTCGAAGGCCGCCGCGGACATCATCGCCCGCTCGTACTGGCACACCTACGGCCTGCCGGTCGCGGTCACCCGGTTCGCGAACCTCTACGGCGGCGGCGACCAGAACCGCTCGCGGCTCATCCCCGAGGCGGTCGCGGCCGTCGCTCGAGGGCCGCGCCCCGGTCGTGCGCTCGGACGGCTCGCCCGAGCGCGACTTCCTCTACGTCGAGGACGCGGTCGAGGCGTACCTCGCGATCGCCGATCTGCTCGACGCCGGCGCGGGGCGGGCGAGGCGTTCAACGCCGGCGCGCGGCGCCCCGCATCGCGTCCTCGACGTCGTGCGGCTCGTGTGCCGCGTGCGGCGGCGCCGACGTCGCTCCCGACGTGCGCGGAACGGGCGTTCCGGCAGGGCGAGATCGACCGCCAGTGGGTCGATCCGGCGAAGCTCCGCGGCCTCACCGGCTGGGTCCCGCAGGTCGACCTCGAGGAGGGCCTGCGCCGCACGCTCGCCTGGTATCGCGAGCATCCGCAGGCGCTCGGCGCGTGAGTGCGCGCGCCCCGGGTGCTGGTTACCATCGCTCGTCATGGCCGGGCATTCGAAGTGGGCGGGGATCAAGCACAAGAAGGCGATCGTCGACGCGCGGCGCGGCAAGCTCTTCACGAAGCTCGCGCGCGCGATCACGGTCGCCGCGAAGGAGGGCGGGGGCGACATCGACGGGCAACCCGTCGCTCGCGCTGGCGGTCCAGAAGGCGAAGGACGCCTCGATGCCCAAGGACAACATCGAGCGCGCGATCCAGCGCGGCACCGGTGAGGGCGCCGACGCCGAGGCCTACGAGGCGGTCCTCTACGAGGGCTACGGGCCCGGGCGGCGTCGCGCTGCTCGTCGAGGCGCTGACCGACAACCGCAATCGCACCGGCTCGCGACGTCCGCCACGCGTTCAGCAAGCACGGGGGCAACCTCGGCGAGCCGGGGTCGGTCGCCTACCTCTTCGACAAGAAGGGCGTCGTCGTCGTCGAGGCCGACGCGCTACTCCGAGGACGACCTGATCGTCGCGATCGACGCCGGCGCCGAGGACATCGCGCTCGACGAGGACGTCTTCGAGGTCGCTCAGCGAGCCGGCCGACCTCGCCGCCGTGCGCGCGCGCGCTCGAGCAGGCGGGCATCGCGTTCGAGTCGGCCGAGGTCACGCAGCAGCCCAAGACGCGCGTCGAGATCGACGAGCCGACCGCCGCGAAGCTCATGCGGCTCATCGACACGCTCGAGGACAACGACGACGTCGGCGACGTGCACGCGAACTTCGACGTCGACGCCGAGGTCCTCGAGCGCGTGCGCCGGGTAGGCGGGTGCGACTCCCGCTTCCCGGCCGTCCTGCGCGAGGAGCCGCGCTACCGGCTGCTGTTCGCCGGGCCAGGCGCTGTCGGTCATCGGCGACCGGATCACGTACGTCGCGCTGGCGTTCGCGGTGCTCGCGATCGGCGACGTCGCCGATCTCGGCGCTCGTCACCGCCGCGGCGTCGCTGCCGTTCCTCATCGTCGCGCTGCCCGGCGGGCACGATCGCCGACCGCGTCGGGCGCCGCGAGGCGATGCTCGTCGCCGACTGCGTCCGCGCGATGGTCCAGGCTCGTCGAGCGCGGCGCTGCTGCTCAGCGGGGTCGCGGAGATCTGGATGCTCGTCGTCCTGATGGCGACGTTCGGCATCGCCGACGCGTTCTTCGGCCCGGCGATGAACGGCCTCATCCCGCAGACCGTCGAGACGGCCCGCGTGCAGGAGGCCAACGCGCTGTTCGGGTTCGCCCAGAACGTCGGCATGATCCTCGGCCCGGCGCTCGCGGGCGTGCTGATCGCGCTCACCGGGCCGGGCGAGGCGATCGCGATCGACGCGCTGACGTTCATGGTCAGCGCGGCCGCCTCTGGCGGCTGCGCCCCGCGGAGATCGCTGCGGCCGAGGAGGGGGAGCCCGAGCCGATGCTCGCGGGCCTGCGCGCCGGCTGGCGGATCGTCCGCGCGAGCGGCTGGATGCTGCCGAGCCTCCCGGCGCTCGTCGCCTACAGCGTGTTCGTGCTGCCGTCGGTCTTCGTGCTCGGCCCCGCGATCGCCGAGTCCGACCTCGACGGCGCGACGAGCTGGGCCGCGATCGTCACCGCGTTCGGGATCGGCGCCGTCGCCGGGAGCGTCCTCGCGATGCGGCTCAAGCCGCGGCGCACGCTCGTTCGCGGCTTCGCGGCGATGGTGCGTCGCCTCGCTGCAGGGGGTGATCCTCGCGAGCGGGCTCGGGACCGCCGGGATCGCGGCCTCGAGCTGCTCGCCGGCATCGGCGTCTCGCTGTTCTTCACGCTCTGGGAGACGACGATCCAGGAGCAGATCCCGCCTGAGGCGACGGCGCGCGTCGCCGCCTACGACTGGGCGACGTCCGTCGGCCTGATGCCCGTCGGGCTCGCGCTCGCCGGGCCGATCGTCGAGCGCGCTCGGCGTCGAGACGACGATGCGCTGGGGGACGGCGCTGGGCATCGCGGCCGCGGCGCTCGCGGCCTGTCGGTTCCGGCGGTGCGGCGCGTGCGCCGGCCCGCTGCGGTCGGTCGCCGGCGCCTCAGGCCTGCGGACGTCGCCGAGCGGCCGTGCGCGGTAGGTCGGCACCGGGTCCGGCACCCCGCGCACGCGTCGGACCCCGGCCTCCGACCAGCGGAAGTCCTCGCGCGCGGCGTCGCGCACCTCGCGCGTCGACGAGCACGCTGCCGGCGCGCGCGATCGCCGTGATGCGGCTCGCGAGGTTCACGGGCCGCCCGAACCAGTCGCCGCCGCGCGGCGATCGCCGGCCCCGACGGCGATGCCGACGCGCACCTGCGGGAAGCTCGCCCCGCGGCGTCGGCCGCGGCGACGAGGCCGAGGCATCGTCTCGACGAGCGCCGCGGCGTCGGGGGAGACGAGCATCACCGCGTCGCCGATCGTCTTCACGAACCGCACCGGCGGGTCCACGACGCTCGGCTGCGAGCTCGCCGAGCGTGCCGGCGACGTCGCTCGAGCTCGCGCGGCGGGAGCTCCTCGCCGAGGCGCGTGAAGTCCGACGAGGTCGGCGAACGCGACGCGATCTCGCGCGCGTCGGCCAGGCCGTCCGCGCCGGTCTCCTCGGCGCGCGGCGATCGCGGCCTCGCGGACCGCGTCGCGGAAGTGGATCCGCAGCGGCGCTCGACGAGCGCTCGGTCGATGAACGGCTGCAGCGCCTCGACCTGCTCGACGAAGCGCTCGGCGAGCTCGCGCTCGTCGAGGCCCGGGCGTAGGCGAGCTCGAGCAGCACGTCGCTGAGCTGATCGGCCAGCGGGCGCAGCGCATGGCCCATGACGCGGGCGGTCGCCTCGATCTGCTCGACGGTGACGCCGAGCTCCGTGAAGCGCCGTGTCGTGTCCGCCGATCGCGAGGTCCGTCTCGTCTCAGCTCACGGGCGTCGGGGTCGGTGACCGGCGATGCCGTTCGCGCGCCGCACGGCGAGCACGAACTCGAGGTCGAGGCCCGCGTGCTCGGCCGCCTCGCGCGCCGACCAGCGCGCGGCGCCTCCGAGCAGGACCTCCGCGGGCAGCGCCGCGAGGCGCCCCTCGCGCGCGGCGGCGCGCAGCTCGTCGTGGTCGACGCCGAGCGCCGCCAGCTCGTCGAGCAGAAGCCGCCGTGACGTTCGCGCCCGGCCCTCCAGGCCCTCGAGCAGTCCGTCGGCGGCCCAGTCGTTCGCGCCGGTGGCCATCGGCCGAACCCTATGCTCCGGGCCTATGCTGCGAGGATGGCGCTGATGGCCGACCGACCCCGCCGACGACTCAGCGCCGCCGAGCGCCGCGACGAGCTGCTCGACGCCGCCGAGCGAGGTGTTCGCGCGCGCCGGGCTACCACGGCGCCTCGCTCGAGGAGATCGCCGCCGACGGCCGGCGTCTCGAAGGCGCTGATCTACGAGCACTTCGCCTCCAAGCGCGAGCTGCACGCCGAGCTGTCGAGCGTCACGCGAGCGAGATCTTCCGGCGCCTGCAGGCGAACGCCGAGACCGGCGCGACCGGCGAGGAGCGTCTGCGCGGCGGCATCGACGCGTTCCTGTCGTTCGTCGAGGAGCACCGCGACGCCTGGCGCGCCCTGTTCCGCGACGCCTCCGACCCCGAGGTCGCCGAGGCGATCGCCGGCGTGCAGCCGCAGGCCGTCGGCGTCATCGCCGAGCTCATGGCGGCCGACCCCGACCGCCGCGAGGACCCCTCGGGGGATCCCGCGCAGCGTGCGCTGTTCCTCGAGGCCTACGCCCAGCTCCTCGCGGGCTCGACGCAGGCGCTGGCGAACTGGTGGTACGACCACCAGCAGATCCCGCGCGAGGTCGTGATCGACCGCGCGATGGAGTTCTGCTGGCTCGGACTCGAGCGCGTCTCGGACGGCGAACTGCTCGCCCGCGATCGCGCCCAGCCGTAGTCCCGCGGGCCGCCCGGCGGGGAGGCATCCGGGGCGGGGCGCAGAATCCAGCCCCGATGGTGGTCCTCGGCATCGATCCCGGCTTGGCGAACTGCGGCTTCGGCGTGGTGCGCCGCCGCAGCGGCCGGCTCGTCGCGCTCGACGGCGGCGTCGCGACGACGCGCGCCGGGGTCGCCCCGGAGCGCCGGCTCGCCGAGCTCTTCACGCGGCATCGACGACCTGCTGCTGCGCCACGAGCCCGACGCGCTCGCGCTCGAGGCGCTCTACTTCGGGCAGAACGTCCGCACGGCGTTCGCCGTCGGCCAGGCGCGCGGCGTCGTGCTGCTGGCGGCCGGGCGCCGCGGGATCCCGTGCCACGACTACACGCCCCAGCAGGTCAAGGGCGCCGTCTGCGGCAGCGGCCGCGCCGACAAGGAGCAGGTGACGCGGATGGTGCAGGCGCTGCTCGCCCTCGCCGGCGCCGCCGACGCCCGACCACGCCGCCGACGCGCTCGCGGTCGCGATCTGCCACGCGAACCACGCGCCGCTGCGCGCGGCGCCGCGGCGGCCGCCGACCTGGCGGCGGCCCGATGATCGCGCTCGTCGCCGGGGAGGTCGTCGTGCGCCGCACCGACCACGTCGTGCTCGAGACCGCCGGGCGGCGTCGGGTACCGGCTGGCGGTCTCGGCGGAGACGCTGCGCCAGGTCCCGGCGATCGGCCGTCCGGTGTCGCTGCACACGCATCTCGTCGTGCGCGACGACACGATGCAGCTCTACGGCTTCGCGACCGAGGAGGAGCGCGACCTGTTCCTGCTGCTGCTCGGCGTGCAGGGCGTCGGCCCGAAGGTCGCGCTCGCCGTGCTCTCCGGCGGCACCGCCGCGCGAGCTCGCCGGGGCGCTCGCGGCCGGCGACGCGGCCCGCTTCCAGGCAGTCCCGGGCATCGGCAAGCGCACCGCCGAGCGGATCATCGTCGAGCTGCGCGAGAAGGTCGGCGTCGGCGGCCTCGACGGCGGCGGGGAGCCCGCGATCGTCGTCACGCGCGGCGACGACCCGCGGCGCCTCGCGCGCGACGGCCTGCTCGAGCTCGGCTTCGCCTCCGACCGAGGCCGACGCGCTGCTCGCCGTCGCCGACGGCGAGAGCGCCGAGGACGCTGCTGCAGAGCGCGCTGCGGCGGCGCGGCGCTGACCATGGACGACTACGCGGACAGCCGCGGATCCAGACGCCCGGAGCGCTCACCGGCGAGGACGAGCTCGACCGCTCGCTGCGCCCACGGCGCCTGGAGGACTTCGTCGGTCAGGAGGGCATGCGCGAGCAGCTCGCGGTCTCGCTGCAGGCCGCGGCGGCGCCGCGGGGAGCCGCTCGACCACGTGCTGCTCGCGGGCCCGCCCGGGCTCGGCAAGACCTCGCTCGCGCAGATCATCGCCGACCGAGCTCGACGCCCCGTTCGTGCAGACGGCCGGCCCGGCGCTCGAGCGCAAGGGCGACATCGCCGCGCTGCTGACCGCGCTCGAGCCGAGCGCCGTCTTCTTCGTCGACGAGATCCACCGCCTCAACCGCGCGCTCGAGGAGACGTTCTACCCGGCGATGGAGGACGGGCGCCTGCCGATCACGATCGGGCAGGGCGCAGGCGCTCGGGTCGTGACGCTCGAGCTGCCGCCGTTCACGCTCGTCGGCGCGACGACGCGCGCCGGGCTGCTGTCGACGCCGCTGCGCGACCGCTTCGGCATCCAGCACCGCCTCGAGACCTACGGACCCGCCGAGCTCGCGACGATCGTGCACCGCTCGGCGCGAGATCCTCGGCGTCGAGCTCGACGACGACGGGGCGCTCGCGATCGCCGCGCGCAGCCGCGGCACGCCGCGCGTCGCGAATCGCCTGCTGCGCCGCGTGCGCGACTGGGCGGAGGTCCGCGGAACGGGCGTCGTGACCGCCGCAGGCGGCCGATCAGCGCGCTCGACTCTGCTCGAGGTCGACGCGCTCGGCCTGGACCGCCTGGACCGCGACATCCTCGGCGCGCTGTGCACGACGTTCTCGGGCGGCCCGGTCGGCCTCTCGACGCTCGCGATCGCCGTCGGCGAGGAGTCCGACACGATCGAGGACGTCTACGAGCCCTATCTGCTGCAGTGCGGGCTGCTGCGCCGCACGCCGCGCGGGCGCGCCGCGACCCGCCGCGCCTACGAGCACCTCGGCCTCGAGCCGCCGCAGGACCCGGCCCTGTTCTGATGCGGTCGCGGCGCAGCGGCGCTGCGGCGCGCGACCCCTACCCTTCGCGCGGGGAGCGCCATGGCCCATCACTTCATCTGTCCCGAACTGCGGCAACCGCTCCGCAGCCACCGATCGCACCGCCGGCTTCCGCTCGGACCCCAAGGGCTGCGACGAAGTGCGGCTTCGGCTTCCTGTTCGAGCTGCTCGACGACTACTACCCGGCGCCCGACGCGGCGTTCTTCGTCTGCGACCAGCAGGGCCGCGTGATCGCCTGCGGGCGCGGCGCGTTCGAGCTCACCGGACTCGACGACGAGCGCGTCATCGGCCGCCCGGTCGGCGAGGTGCTCGGCCTGCGTCTTCCAGAACGGGGAGGACCCGGTCGGCACCGTGCTCGAGTGGGGCGTGCGCGCGCTCGACAAGCCCGTCGAGGTGCAACGCGGAGGGCGACCTGCCCGCGCGCGCGACCGCCGACCTGTTCCCCGCCTACGACGACGACGGCGGCCTGCTGCTCGTCCTGACCCCCGAGAAGTGAGAGGAACCGCCCGCCGCATGACCGACCGCCGCCGCAACATCTTCGTCCTGCTGTTCGTCGCGGGGCTGCTCATCGCCTCGCTCGCGATCATCGCGACGAAGCCGACGAAGCTCGGGCTCGACCTGAAGGGCGGCGTGTCGCTCGTCTACCAGGCGAAGCCGACGAAGCAGACGCAGGTCACCGGCGAGGCCGATCAAGCGCACGATCGACATCATGCGCGAGCGCGTCGACAAGTTCGGCGTCGCCGAGCCCGAGATCCAGCGCACGGGCTCCGACCAGATCGACGTCTCGCTGCCGGACGTCTAAGAACGCCGACCAGGCCGCGCGCCAGGTCGGCAAGACCGCCCAGCTCTACTTCTACGACTGGGAGACGAACGTCCTCGGCGCGGACTGCAAGCCCGACCCGACGAACGCCTCGGTGACGGGCGGCCCGGCCGGCGGGCTCCGGAACGGGCGCGATCTCGCAGTACGACGCGGTGCAGCGCGCCTCGAAGTGCCCGGCGACGAACACCGGCAAGGAGACGACCGGGACGCAGTACTGGCTCGTCAACGACAAGGCGAAGACCGTCCTCGGCGGGCCCGCAGGAGTCGAAGGCCGACCTCGAGCAGGAGGCCAAGGACAACGACGTCAAGCAGGGTCCCGACACGAGCGTCGTGACGGTCGAGCCGGGCACGGTCGTCGTCAGGGCCGAGCAGCCGGCCGACAAGAAGAACAGCTCACCCGAGCTCGTACTACGTCCTGAAGGACCAGCCGGCACTCGGCGGCCTGGACATCAAGAACCCCGAGCAGAACTTCGACAACGGCACCGGCGGCAGCGGGCAGCCGAACGTCACGTTCGACTTCACGGACAAGGGCCGCAAGATCTGGCAGAACGTCACGCGCGACATCGCCCAGCGCGGCCAGGACAACTTCTTCGGCGGCAGCCCGCAGCAGGCCTTCCAGCACTTCGCGATCGTGCTGGACGACGAGATCATCTCGGCCCCCTACATCGACTTCCAGCAGAACCCCGACGGCATCGACGCCGGCAACGGCTCGGAGATCTCCGGCGGCTTCACGATCAAGAGCGCGCAGGAGCTCGCGAACCTCCTGAAGACCGGCGCGCTGCCGGTGAAGCTCGAGCTCATCTCGGCGACCGAGGTCTCCGCGACGCTCGGGCGCCAGGCGCTGAACCAGGGCCTCATCGCCGGCGCCGTCGGCCTGCTGCTCGTCTCGATCTTCCTGCTGATCTTCTACCGCGTGCTCGGCGTCGTCGCCGTCGGCGCGCTGGCCGTCTACTCGATCTTCATGTTCGCGCTCGTGAAGGCGATCCCGATCACGCTCACGCTGCCGGGCATCGCGGGCCTGATCCTCACGATCGGCGTCGCTGCGGACGCGAACATCGTGATCTTCGAACGCGTGAAGGAGGAGATCCGCAACGGGCGTTCGATCCCGGTCGCGATCTCCACCGGCTACAAGAAGGGCCTCACGGCGATCGTCGACGCGAACGTCGTCACGTTCATGGTCGCGTTCATCCTCTTCATCCTCGCCACCGCCGGGGTCAAGGGATTCGCGTTCACGCTCGGGGTCGGCACGCTCGTCTCGTTCCTGACCGCCGTGCTGCTCACGCAGGCGGTGCTCGGCACGGTCGGGCGCTCGCGGCTCATCAACAACAAGTCCGCGCTCGGCGCGCAGTCCACCCGCCAGCGCTTCCACTGGGACTTCATGGGGAAGTCGAAGTACTTCTTCGCGGCGTCCGGGTTGATCCTGCTGATCGGCGCTCTGGCGATCGGCGGGAAGGGCCTGAACCTCGGAATCGACTTCACGTCGGGCACGCGCCTGGTCGCCGAGCTCAACCAGCCGGCGAGCGAGCAGTCGATCCGCGAGACGATCACGCCGCTCGGCCTCGGCAAGGCGAAGATCCAGAAGATCAGCGGCTCGGAATTCAAGAACAATCAGGCCTACCAGATCTCGACGGACACGCTCACGGCCGGTGAGCGCGCGCAGGTCGAGTCGAGCCTGAACAAGGCCTACGGTGGCGGGCACCTACAGCTTCGAGACGATCGGCCCGACGTTCGGCAACACGGTCGCCAAGGGCGCGATCATCGCGATCATCGCGTCGCTGATCGTCATCAGCTCGTACATCGCGCTGCGCTTCGAGTGGAAATACGCGGTCCCGGTGCTCATCGCGCTCATGCACGACCTGCTCATCACCGCGGGCGTCTACGCCCTGACCGGCTTCGAGGTGACGACCGCCACGGTCGCCGCCCTGCTCACGATCCTCGGCTACTCGCTGTACGACACGATCATCGTGTTCGACCGCATCCGCGAGAACGTGCCGCGCATGCCGCGCGCCGCGTACGCGCAGATCATGAACCGCTCGATGAGCGAGGTCCTGATGCGGTCGCTGGCGACCTCGTTCTCGACGCTGATGCCGATCCTCGCGCTCCTGTTCTTCGGCGGCGAGACCCTGAAGGACTTCGCCTTCGCGCTTGCGATCGGCGTGCTCTCCGGCACGTACTCGTCGATCTTCATCGCCTCCCCGGTGCTCATGCACTGGAAGGAGGGCGAGCCCGTCTGGCGCCGGCGCCGCGCACGCGTGGCCAGCGCGAACGGCGGCCTCGTGCCGGCGTTCGCCACGGCGGCGGGCGGCGCCGCGACCGAGGTCGAGCCCGAAGGGCCCAAGCGCCCGAGCCGGCGCCTGACCTCGCCCGACGATCCCGACCGGCAGGTCAGCCGCGAGGAGTTCGAGGAGATGGTCCGCGAGCTCGGGGTCGACGAGGCCGAGCGCCAGACGGCGACCGCCACGGTCGAGCCGGAACCCGAGCCCGATCCGACCGCGGACCTGGCGCCTGAGGACCTCGTGCTGAAGGATTCCCCGAAGAAGCCCAAGACGAAGCGGCCGCGCAACCGGCGGCACGGGAGGTAGGCACCATGGGTCTGCTCGCCTGGGTGACGATGGGCCTGGCCCTCTGGCATTTCGCGATCTTCGTCCCAGACCGCTTCTGGGGCGGGATCGTCGGCAGCCTGCTGTGCGCGATCGTCGGCGCCGCGCTCGTCGGCCTGATCATCTCCGGGTTCTCGATCCCGAACAACGACGAGATCTCGCTGACGAGCGCGCTCGAGGGCATCCCGGGCGCGCTGCTCGGCCTCGGCTTCGCCTACCTGCTCGGCGTGCGCCGCGGCAACGTCGCACTCGAGCTCTGAACGCCGCGCCGGCGTTCCGTCGGGCCGCGGCCCTACGGTTCGCCGGTGGACGACGTGCGCCTCGACATCCCCGCTGCGCCCGTCGCCGACGTGCTGCGCCTCGAGCGTGAGCTCGGCCTGTCGCCGGCCGCGGCTCAGGTGCTCGTCCGGCGCGGCCTCGCCGATCCCGACGCGGCGCGCGGGTTCCTCGCGGCCGACGAGCGCCACGAACCCGAGGCGTTCGCCGGGATCGACGAGGCGCTCGACGTCATCCTCGAGCATGCGCGCGAGCGCACGCGCATCGTCGTGCACGGCGACTACGACGCCGACGGCGTCTGCTCGACCGCGATCCTCGTGCGCACCCTGCGGGATCTCGGCGCCGATGCCGGCTGGTACCTGCCGAGCCGCGCCGAGGACGGCTACGGCCTGAGCGCCGCGACCGTCGAGCGCCTCGCGGCCGACGGCGCGCGCCTGCTCGTCACGGTCGACTGCGGCATCACGGCCGTCGAGGAAGTCGCCCGCGCGAGCGAGCTCGGGCTCGACGTCGTCGTCACCGACCACCACCAGCCGCGCGCCGACGGCGTCCTGCCGGACGCGCCGATCGTCCACCCGCTCGTCAGCGGCTACCCCGCGGACGACCTCTGCGCCGCCGGCGTCGCGTACAAGCTCGCCGCGGCGCTCTACCGCGAGGCCGGGCGCGATCCGGCCGAGGCCGATGCGGACCTCGACGTCGTCGCGCTCGCGACCGTCGCCGACTGCGTGCCGCTCCAGGGGGAGAACCGCCGCCTGGTGCGCGAGGGCCTCGTGGCGCTCGGGCGCACGCAGCGCGTCGGCCTGCGTGCGCTGCTGCGCGTCGTGCAGGCCGACCCCGGCGCGGTCGACGAGCAGACGGTCGCCTTCCGGCTCGCGCCGCGCATCAATGCCGCCGGGCGCCTGGACCGCGCCGACGCCGGGGTCGAGCTGCTGCTGACCACCGACGAGGAGCGGGCCGATGCGATCGCCCAGGAGCTCGATCGTGCCAACGGCGAGCGCCGCCACGTCGAGACGCGGATCCTGTTCGAGGCCGAGGCCCAGCTCGCCGACCAGGGCGAACGCGCCGCCCACGTGCTGGCCGGCGAGGACTGGCACGCCGGCGTGATCGGGATCGTCGCCTCGCGACTCGTCGAGCGCCACCATCGCCCGATGGTGCTCGTCGCGCTCGACGGCGAGCGCGGCACCGGCTCGGGGCGCTCGATTCCCTGCTTCGACCTGCTCGGCGGCCTCGACGCGTGCACCGAGCACCTCGTGCGTCACGGCGGCCATCGCGCCGCCGCCGGGTGCACGATCGAGCGCGCGCAGGTGGACGCGTTCCGCTCGGCGTTCGAGGCGTACGCCGCGGCGGTCCTGCGTCCCGAGGACCTCGTGCCGGCCCAGCGCGTCGACGCGGTCATCTCGGCGAGCGACGCGACGCTCGACGTGGCCGAGGACCTGGGACGCCTGAGCCCGTTCGGGATCGGCAACCCGCGCCCGTCGCTGCTCGTTCCCGCCGCGCGCCTGACGGATCCGCGCACGATGGGCGAGGGCAAGCACGTGCGCTTCAGCGTGAGCTCCGGCGGGGCTCGCGCAGCGGCCGTCGCGTTCGGGCGCGCGCGGCTCCCGGACGGCCACGAGGACGGTCTCGACGCCGTCTTCGGCCTGGAGGTCAATCGCTGGAACGGGCGTGAGGAGCCGCGGCTCGTCCTGCGCGCCGCCGGCGCGCCCGCCGCGGCGCCGATCCGCGTGCTCGGCCGGCCCGAGGGCTTCCTCGCCGCCGCGCTGGCCGAGCTCGACGCGCCGCTGCCGGAGGCGGGGGCGGGCCTCGCCGCGTTCGCACCCGCGGGCGTCGTCGACCGCCGTGGCGCGGGCGCCGCCGCCACGATCGGAGCGCTCGTGGCCTCGGGCGAGCCGGTGCTCGTCGTGGCCGCCTGCGAGGAGCGCCGGCAGCGTGCGCTCGACGGGCTGCTCGGCGGGTTCGCACTGTGCTCGTGGAGCGCCCTCGAGCGCGACCCGTCGCTCGTCGCGCCCTACCCGCAGCTGCTCGCGCTCGATCCGCCGCTCGGGCAGGCCCAGCGCGCACTGCTGCAGGACCTCGCCCGCGAGCGACCGGCGCATCTGGCCTGGGGGGAGCCTGAGCTACGCTTCAGCGAGGATGTCCTCGAGCCCGATCATGCGCCGCGCGCCGCGCTCGCCGCGCTCTACCGGACGTTCCGCGACCACCCCGGAGCGGCGCTCGAGGACGCGCTGCGCGGGGATCCCGTCGCCCAGCGCACCGCCGCGCAGGCCGGCCGGCTGCTGCGCGTGCTGCTCGAGCTGGGGCTCGTCGCGCTCGACCGCGACGCCGGCACGGTCGCGGTCCTGGACGCCGGGCGCACGGAGCTCGAGCGCTCCGAGGCGTTCCGCGCGTACGCCGCGCGGGTTCAGGAGGGGCGGGCATGGCTGAGCCGCAGGAGCGCGCGGGCGGCCTGACGACCGAGGCGGCGCCCGCTGCGGGCGAGGCCCCGGCGGACGCCAACGGGCGCGTCGAGCGCCGCGCGCCGATCGACGCCGTCGCCGTGCCCGATGCCGTCGTCGTCGACGGCACCGAGCTCAGCGCGACCGAGCGCCGGCTGCTCGCGGACCTGTTCGCGATCGTCGAGGAGCACGCCGACGAGACGGCGATGCCGGTCGACCGCGACCGCGTCGCCGAGGCGTTCCTCTTCTCCTGTCGTCACCACGCCGACCAGCGCCGCAAGTCCGGGGAGGACTTCATCGTCCACCCGGTCGGCGTCGCGAAGATCTGCGCGGGCCTGCGCCTGGACACCGAGACCCTCTGCGCCGCGCTCCTCCACGACACCGTCGAGGACACGAGTGCGGAGCTCGCCCAGATCGAGGAGCGGTTCGGCGGTGAGGTCACCGCGCTCGTCGACGGCGTCACGAAGCTCGAGGGCATCACGTTCACCTCGCGCGACGAGGCCCAGGCCGAGAACTACCGCAAGATGATGGTCGCGATGGCCACGGACATCCGGGTCATCCTGATCAAGCTCGCCGACCGCCTGCACAACATGCGCACGATCGGTGCGCTGGCCAAGCAGAAGCAGATCGAGAAGGCCAAGGAGACCCTCGAGATCTATGCGCCGATCGCGCACCGGCTCGGCATCCACGCGATCAAGTGGGAGCTCGAGGACCTCGCGTTCGCGGCTCTGCACCCGCGCAAGTACCAGGAGATCAAGGGCCTGGTGAATCAGCAGCGCGAGGAGCGCGAGGAGTACGTCATGCACGCGGGCGCGACGCTTGCGGGCGAGCTCGACGCGCTCGGCATCCACGCGGAGATCTCCGGGCGGGCCAAGCACTTCTACTCGATCTACTCGAAGATGACCCGCAAGGGCCGCGAGTTCAACGAGATCTACGACCTCACGGCGATGCGCGTGATCGTGGACTCCGTGAAGGACTGCTACGGGGCGGTCGGCGTCATCCACTCGCTGTGGAAGCCGCTCCCGGGGCGCTTCAAGGACCTCATCGCGATGCCGAAGTTCAACATGTACCAGTCGCTGCACACGACGGTGATCGGGCCCGAGGGGCTCCCGCTCGAGATCCAGATTCGCACGCGCGAGATGCACGACATGGCGGAGTTCGGCGTCGCCGCGCACTGGATGTACAAGGCCGACCCGAGCGGCAAGCGCGTGAAGGTCCCCGAGGGCGAGGCGAAGCTCCGCTGGCTGCGCTCGATGCTCGACTGGCAGCAGGAGCTCTCGGACCCGCGCGAGTTCGTCGAGAACCTGAAGGTCGACCTCTTCGACGAGGAGGTCTTCGTCTTCACGCCCAAGGGCGAGGTGAAGTCGCTCGCCGCGGGTGCGACGCCGCTCGACTTCGCCTATGAGATCCACACCGAACTCGGCCACCGCTGCGTCGGTGCGAAGGTCAACGGCAAGATCGTCCCGCTGAACTACCAGCTGCGCTCCGGCGACCGGGTCGAGGTCCTGACGAGCAAGCGCGAGCGCGGGCCCTCGCGCGACTGGCTCGCCGTCGTGAAGACGACGCGTGCGCGCAACAAGATCAAGCAGTGGTTCAAGGCCGAGGGCCGCGAGGACGCCGAGCATGCCGGGCGCGAGCTGCTTCAGGAGCACCTGCGCAAGGCCGGGCTCCCGGCGCAGAAGATCACCGGCTCGCCGCTGCTGGCCGACGTCATCCGCGAGATGGGATTCCGCAAGGCGGACGAGTTCTACGTCGCCCTCGGCGGGGCGAAGATCTCGCCGAAGGTCGTCGTCAACAAGGTCCTGCAGCGCCTGAAGCAGGGCGAGGCCGCCGAGGAGGAGACCGGCGTCGCCGACACGCTCGTCTCGGACCGGCGCAAGCGCCGCCAGCCGACCGGCACGTCCGGCTCGTACGGGATCCGCGTCGAGGGCGTCGACGACGTCATGCTGCGCCTGGCGAAGTGCTGCCACCCGGTGCCGGGCGACCCGATCGTCGGCTACGTCTCGCTGGGCCGCGGCATCACGATCCACCGCGACGACTGCCCGAACGTCGCGGCGCTGCGCAAGGATCCCGAGCGCTTCGTCCCCGTGCACTGGGAGGGCGACCACGAGACCGCGTTCAAGGTCGAGATCCAGATCGACGCCTGGGACCGCCACCGGCTGCTCGAGGACCTCTCGCGAACGCTCGCCGAGCAGGGGATCAACATCGTCGAGGCGCGCTGCCTCGTGAACCGCCCGATGGTCTCCAACCGGTTCGTCGTCGAAGTCGGGGATACCCAGGCGCTGAAGGCGACGATCGGCCGTCTGCGCGTCGTCGAGGGCGTCTTCGACGCCTACCGCGTCACACCGTCGGCCTAGGTCACGACCGTCAGCGCGCCCGGCAGGACGCGGAAGCGCACGCTCGGAAAGGCGCCGAGGTGATCGCCGTCCACGTGGACGTCGAACGGCTCGGCACCGGCGGAGCGCACGACGAGCTCGGCGACCGCCGGCAGCGAGCGAACCCGGCGGTGATCGGTCGCCTCGAAGCGCTCGGAGATCAGGCGCACGCCCGCGCTCGGCAGGTCGAGCGGCGATGCGCGCTCGAGGACGGCGGCCGAGAGCGATCCGGTCTCGAGCCCCGCCCGCTCGCAGACGCGCACCGGCCGGCTCCCGAAGTACGTGTACGGATCGCCGTTCTGCACGACGACGGTCAGGCCGCTCACGGGGCCGTCGATGCCGTCGGCGATCACCTCGAGCCGCGGGGGACGCACCGCGTAGCGGCGCAGGAAGACCTCGATGGCGCTCAGCGAGTAGTACCACTGGCGCCAGCGCGCCTTGCGCGCGGGGTGTGCGTCCACGTGCTCGACGACGCTCGCGTCGAGGCCGGCGCCCGCGGAGAAGGTGAACAGGCGGTCCTCGACGCTGCCGAGGTCCACCGCGCGCGGGCGCCAGTCGTCGGCGAGTCCCAGCAGGTGCTCGGTCGCGTCGATCGGGTCGGCCGGCAGCCCGAGCATCTTCGGGAACACGTTCTGCGAGCCGCCCGGCAGCGGGAACAGCGGGACGCCCGTGTGCGCGAGCGCGTTGGCGACCTCGTTGACGGTCCCGTCGCCCCCGAGCGTCGCGACGGCCTCGGCGCCGTCGCGCACCGCCGTCGCGCGCGAGTTCGGTGGCGTGGTTCGCGCGCTTCGTGTCGCGCGCGTCCACCGCGAAGCGGCTCTGCGAGCGCAGCGAGGATCAGCGTGCGCAGCCGCGGCTCGACCGACGTGGCGTGCGGGTTGACGATCACGGTCAGGCGCCGGCGCGGCGCCGGCGCGGTCAGGACGCCGGCGTCCGGTGCCGCGGGACTGCCGGACGGGTCCGAGCTCACAGGAAGCCGCGGCGGCGGAACGCGACGACCATGCCCGTCAGCAGCACGACCATCGCGCCGATCACGATCCAGAAGCCGCTGATGTCGCCCTGGCCCGGCACGTGGACGTTCATCCCGAAGATGCTCGCGATGAGCGTCAGCGGGAGCATCACGACGCTGAACGCCGTCAGGACGCGCAGGATGTCGTTGAGCTGGTGCGAGAGGACCGACTCGTTCGTGCTCTCGAGCGCCTCGACGACCTCCTTGAAGTTCTCGAGCATGTCCCAGACGCGCTCGGAGGCGTCGTTGATGTCGTCGAAGTAGATGTCGAGGTCGTCCTCGGCGACGTAGCGCTTCGTCGAGCGCTCGAGGTCCGACAGCGCGGGGCGCATCGGGCGCACGATCTTGCGGAAGTTGATGACCTCCTGCTTGACGTTGAAGATGTCGCGCACGACCTCGCTCGAGCGGCCCTCGAACACGTCGTCCTCGAGGCGCTCGAGCTTGTTCCCCATCTTGCGCAGCATCGGGAACGAGGAGTCCACCGCGTCGTCGATGATGCGGTACAGGAGGTAGCCGGGACCCTTGGCGAACAGCTGATCGCGCAGGTCCGAGCCGTCCTGGCAGCGCTCGAAGAGGTAGTCGAGCGACTGCAGCGGCTGGTTCGGGATCGTGATGACGTAGTCGGGGCCGACGAACACGTCGACCTCGGCGGCGTTCAGGCGCCCGACCTGCTTGTCGTAGCGCGGGAACTGCAACACGATGAACAGGTAGTCGTCGTACTCGTCGACCTTCGGGCGCTGGTTGCGCGAGCCGAGGTCCTCGAAGTCCAGCGGGTGGAAGTCGTGGTGCTCCTCGAGCCAGGCGCGCTCGGCCGCGCGGAAGCCGTCGATGTTGATCCAGCGCAGGTCACGGCCCTCGGGACCGCCCTCGATGATCTCGACGCGCGGCTGCTGCTGGTCAGGCGGTGCGGCGACGACGGCGCCGCGTGCGCGGGCCGCCCGGCGAAGGCGGGGCTTGGGCAGGCTGGGCATGACTTCGCGGGTCGTCGGACATCGGGAGCGCCTCGCTCACCAGTGTACCTGTGCCTCACGCCGGATTCGGCATTCCGGTCGTGACGTGCGCCGAGGGCTTTGGTAGGCTGCGCGCCACATAGCTGGACACATCCAGAGGGGTGGAGGGACTGGCCCGACGAAACCCCGGCAACCCCCCGAGAGGGGAAGGTGCCAATTCCTGTCAGATGTGGTCGGAGTTTCCAGGACCTCCGCCACGTGTCACGGCGGAGGTTTTTTCATGGGAGCCATCGGCTTGAACTGCCGCGAATGCGGCGCGGACTACGATCTCGGGGCGCACTACGTGTGCGGGCGCTGCTTCGGCCCGCTCGAGGTCGCCTACGACCACTCGGGTCTCACGACGGACGTCGCGGGGCTGCGGCGCCGCATCCAGGCGGGCCCGCAGAACATCTGGCGCTACGCGGACTTCCTGCCGCTCAGCGGCGGGCAGCCCGGGCCCTCGGGCCGCGCGTCCTCGCGGGCGGGCCTGCCCGCCGGCTGCACGCCGCTGATCCGCGCCGACCGGCTCGCCGAGCGTCTCGGCCTCGGCGAGGTGTGGGTGAAGAACGACGCGGCGAACCCGACCCACTCGTTCAAGGACCGCGTCGTGAGCGTCGCGGCCGCCCGGGCGCGTGAACTCGGCTTCGAGGTGCTCGCCTGCGCGTCCACCGGAAACCTCGCGAACTCGGTCGCCGCGCACGGCGCCGCGCTCGGCCTGGAGAGCTACGTCTTCATCCCGGCCGACCTCGAGGAGCAGAAGGTCCTGGCGACCGGTGTCTACGGCACGAACCTCGTGAAGGTCCGCGGGACCTACGACGACGTCAACCGCCTGTGCACCGAGCTCTCCGGCGAGCGCGACTGGGCGTTCGTGAACGTCAACCTGCGCCCGTACTACGCGGAGGGCTCCAAGACGATCGCCTACGAGGTCGCCGAGCAGCTCGGGTGGCGCACGCCGGACCGCATCGTCGCGCCGGTCGCATCGGGCTCGCTGTACACGAAGATCGCCAAGGGCTTCTCGGAGTTCCTCGAGCTCGGCCTCATCACCGGCGAGGTGCCCGCCATGCACGGCGCGCAGGCCGAGGGCTGCTCGCCGGTGGCCCAGGCGTTCGATGCGGGCCACGACGTCTGCCGGCCGGTGCGGCCGGACACGATCGCCAAGTCGCTGGCGATCGGGAACCCCGCGGACGGGCCGTACGCGCTCGAGCTCGCGCGCCGCAGCCGCGGCTCGATCGAGGCGGTCACCGACGACGAGGTGCGCGCCGGCATCCGGCTGCTCGCCGAGACCACCGGCGTCTTCACCGAGACCGCCGGCGGCGTCACGACCGCGACGCTCGTGAAGCTCGCCGAGCGCGGGGAGATCGGCCGTGACGAGTCGGTCGTGCTCGTCATCACCGGCGAGGGCCTGAAGACCCTCGACGCGGTGCAAGGGGACCTTCGAGTCGTTCGAGATCGACGCGTCGTTCGACACGTTCGAGCGCGTCGTCGAGCCGGCGGTCGCTGCGGGGGCGACGCGATGAGCGTCGTCGTGAAGCTGCCGACCCAGCTGCGCGCCGCGGCGGGCGGCTCCGGCCAGGTGCAGGTCGAGGGCGAGACCGTCGGCGAAGTGCTCGATGCGCTGTTCGCCGCCCACGGCGAGCTGCGCGACCGGCTCACCGACGACACGGGCGGGCTGCGCCGGTTCGTGAACGTCTACGTCGGGGGCGAGGACATCCGCTTCGGCGACGGGATCGACACGGCCGTCGCTCCGGGTGCCGAGGTGCAGATCCTGCCGGCGGTGGCGGGCGGCTGAGCGCCGTCGGAGCGGGCGGTACGGTCGGGGGGTGGCCGACCGCCTGCGCGACTACCGCCGACGCCGCGACTTCACCGCCACGCCGGAGCCCTCGGGGGAGAGCCCGGCGGCGGCGACGGCGCGCCGCGGTTCGTCGTGCAGGAGCACGACGCGACCCACCTGCACTGGGACCTGCGGCTCGAGCACGACGGCACGCTCGCCTCGTGGGCGCTCCCGCGGTTCCTGCCCGATCGCCCCGGCGAGAACCACCTCGCGGTGCGCACCGAGGACCATCCGCTCGAGTACCTCGACTTCCACGGCGAGATCCCGGCGGGCACCTACGGCGCGGGGACGATGCGGATCTTCGACGCCGGGACCTACGAGGTCCTGAAGTGGGAGGAGCGCAAGGTCGAGGTCCGGCTGACGGGCGAGCGCCTCGCGGGGCGCTGGGCGCTGTTCGCGCTCGCGCGCGCGGGCGAGCCCGTCGGGAAGGACTGGATGATCCACCGGATGGACCCGCCGCAGGACGCGGCGGCCGAGCCGCTGCCGGACCCGCCCGAGCCGATGCTCGCCAGGCCCGGCGAGCTGCCGTCGGGCGACGCGGGCGCGTGGGCCTACGAGATCAAGTGGGACGGCATCCGCGCGCTGTGCCGCTCGGAGCCCGGACACCTGTCGCTGATCTCCCGGGGCGGCCACGACATCACCGAGCGCTATCCGGAGCTCGCGCGCCTGAACCGCGCGCTGCACGAGCACCGGGCGATCCTCGACGGCGAGATCGTGGCCCTCGATCCGGACGGCCGGCCGGACTTCGCGCGCCTGCAGCGCCGGATGCACCTGCAGCAGCCGGCCCGGATCGCGCGCCTCGCGGACGAGGCGCCCGTGACGTACGTGGTCTTCGATCTGCTGTGGCTCGACGGTCACCCGCTCCTCACCGAGCCCTACGCCGAGCGGCGGGCGCGGCTGCGCGAGCTCGGCCTCGGCGGCCCGCACTGGCAGGTCCCGGCCGAGCACGAGGGGAGCGGCGCGGAGCTGCTGGCGGTCGCCGAGCACCTCGGCCTCGAAGGGATCGTGGCCAAGCGGCGCACGTCGCCGTACGAGCCGGGGCGCCGCAGCGCGAACTGGATCAAGGTCAAGACCGTGCGGACCGCCGACCTCCTGATCGGCGGCTGGGCCGACGGCGAGGGCGCCCACTCCGGGCGGATCGGCGCGCTGCTGCTCGGCGAGCCCGAGCCGGGCGGCGGCCTGCGCTACGCCGGCCGCGTCGGCTCGGGCCTCTCGGACGCCGCGGCGCGGGAGCTCGCGGCGCGGCTCGGTCCGCTCGCGAGCGATCGCTCGCCGTTCGCCCCCGCGCCGCGGGGCGCGGCGCGGCCCCCGCGCGGGGCGCACTGGGTCGAGCCGGTGCTGCTCGCCGAGGTGGCGTACGCCCAGCGTACGCCCGACGGGCTCCTGCGCCACCCGGTCTGGCGCGGTCTGCGCGAGGATGCTCCGGCGCCGCTCGTGCTCCGCGACGAGCACGCGGTCCGCGGGTCGGGGCGTGCGGCGACGGCGCTCGCCTTCGGCCGCGAACTCGCCGTCACGAACCTCGACAAGGTCCTGTATCCCGAGCCGGGCGTGACGAAGCGCGCGGTGCTCGAATACGCCGCCGCGATCGCGCCGGTCGCGGTCCCGCACCTGCGCGGCCGCGCGCTGACGCTCAAGCGTTTCCCCGACGGCGTCGCGGGCCAGGCGTTCTTCGAGAAGCGCGCGCCGGCGCATGCTCCCGACTGGGTGACCACGGCGCGTGTGCCGCTGGGCCGCGAGACGATCCGCTTCGTGCTCGCCGACGAGCCCGCGACGCTCGTGTGGCTCGCACAGCTCGCGGCGCTCGAATGGCATCCGTCGCTCGCGCACGCGAGCGATCCCGACGTGCCGACCGCCGTCGTCTTCGACCTCGACCCCGGGGCCCCGGCGACGATCGTCGAGTGCTGCCGTGTCGGCCTGCTCGTGCGCGGCATGCTCGACGGGATCGGTCTGCGCGCGTTCGCCAAGACGTCCGGCTCCAAGGGCCTGCAGGTCTACGTCCCGCTGAACGGGCCCGAGGTGACCTTCGAGGCGACGAAGGCGTTCGCGCGCGCGGTCGCCGAGCTGCTGGCCCGCGAGGAGCCGGAGCTCGTCGTCGCGCGCCAGGCGAAGGCCGCCCGGCGTGGGCGCGTGCTCATCGACTGGGCCCAGAACGACCGCGCGAAGACGACCGTCGCGGTGTACTCGCTGCGCGCGCTCGCGGCGCCCACGGTCTCGACGCCGGTCACCTGGGACGAGGTCCGTGCCTGCGCGGAGGCCGGCGACCCGCGGGCGCTGTCGTTCACCGCGCCCCAGGTGCTCGAGCGCGTCGCCCGCGAGGGCGACCTGTTCGCCGAGCTCCTCTCGCTCGTGCAGGCGCTTCCGAGCGGCTGAACGCCCGAATCTGGACGGATGTCCAATCGTGGACCGCCGCGGCGGACCGTTGTCGTACCCGTGGTCCCTCCCGATCAAGCGGGCCGGTCAGACGCCGATGTCGCAGGCGTGAAGGTGAATCGCCGTCATGCCTGCTCGCTTGCCGACGAACGCGGCTCGTTCGTCATCGAAGCGCTGGTCGCCGCCGCGCTGCTGGTGATTCTCGCCGTCGGCTTCCTCGCCTCGCTCGACGTCGCCGCGCGTTCCAGCGGCTCGATCAAGTCGCGCGCCTCCGCGGCCTCGCTCGCCCAGGATGACGTCGAGCGGCTGCGCGCGATGAAGCTCCGCGACCTCGTGAACTACAACAACACGCGCACCGCGACGGTCGACGGGATCCCGTACACGATCGTCTCGCGCGCCCAGTGGGTGGACGACACGACCGGCAACGTGACGTGCCCGTCCGGCGCGACGAAGTCGGACTACCTGAAGGTCACCTCCACGGTCACCTGGCCGGTCATGGGCACGACGCAGCCGGTGAAGAACGAGACGATCGTCGCCGTCCCGCTCGGCTCGCTCGACGGCACGTCCGGCGGCCTGATCGTGCGCATCCAGAACCGGCTCGCCGCCGGCGTCCAGGGGATCCCCGTCGGGATCACCGGGCCGCAGACCGGCAGCGGGACGACCGACGCCGACGGCTGCGTCTTCTGGAACGGGCTCCCGGCGGGGAGCTACGACGTGAACTTCAACCAGTCCGGCTGGGTCGACAAGGCCGGGAACACGAGCATCACGAAGAGCGCGACCATCACCGGCGGCGCCACGAACTCGCTCGTCTTCGACTACGACCGCGGCGCGAAGGTCGACGCGTCCTTCGACACGCAGGTCGGCGCCTCCACGCAGGTGGACAAGGGGCGCGCGGTCACCGTCGCGAACACCGGCATCCCGACGCCCGGGACGCGCGGGTTCACCGTCGGCTCGCCGGCGAACACGATCTCGACGGGCTTCACACTGTTCCCGTTCACGACCGCGTACGTCGTGTGGGCGGGGGACTGCGCGGGCGCGGACCCGCGGCTCTTCGGGCAGACCGCGACGAGCGTGACGCTCGGGCCCGCCGGCGCCCAGGCGCTCACGCTGCGCGAGCCCGCGCTGAACGTGCGGATCCAGCGCGGCGGCACCCCCTACACGACGGCGCGCGTGCGCATCACGCCGCTGACGCCCGGCTGCGGCTCGACGTATGACGGCGGCACGCTGACGGCCGTCGGCGCGCTCACGAACCCGGGGCAGCCATACGGCGACTATTCGGTCTGCGCGGACGACGGCACGCGCAAGGTCGTGAGCACCACGATCTCGAACGCGAACCCGGCCGGCACGTCGACGCTGACGCTCAGCATCCCGACCTCCGGGGCCACGGGGACGTGCGCATGAGCCCGGCGCGCCGGCGGCGGCCCTGGCGCCCGCGGCTGCGTGACGAGCGCGGCTTCACGCTGCCCGAACTGCTCGTCGGCATGACGGTCGGACTGCTCGTGATCCTCGGCGCGTTCACCCTGCTCGACCGCTCGACGCAGCTCTCGAAGCGCACCTACCAGCGGGTCGACGCCACACAGCGCGGCCGGCTCGCGCTCGACCTCATGATGCGCGAGCTGCGCTCGCAGGTCTGCATCAGCGCCACGGTTCCCGCGCTCGCCGCCGCCTCGGACCTGTCGGTGACGTTCTACGTGAACCTCGGCGGTCCCGACGCGGTCCCGGAGAAGCACGAGCTCGCGCTCGAGTCGGGGAACATCGTCCTGCGGCGCTGGGTCGGCTCCGGCACCCCGCCGAACATGACATGGCCGGGGACGGCGACGAGCACGCGCACGCTGCTCGAGAACGTCCAGCAGGTCTCGGGCGTGCCCGTCTTCCGCTACTACACCTGGGGCGCCGGGACGCCGACGCTGCCCGACTCGCTGATCACCACGCCGCTGACGACCCCGAACCTCGCCAAGCCGGTGAAGATCGGCGTCGCGTTCCGCGCGCTTCCCGCCGCGGACTTCAACAACACGCAGGGCTCGGCAACGCTGCAGGACTCCGTGTTCGTGCGCTCCTCCGACCCGACCGACATCACGGGAGGCCCGCGATGCGTCTGATGAACGGGATCCGAGGGATCCGCCGTCGCCTGTCCAGCGAGCTCGGGATCGCGCTGCCCGCGGTCATGGGCATGATGCTCGTGATGGCCACGCTGACCGCGGCCGTCGTGACCACGACGCAGTCCGACACGCCCAACGCGCGGCGCGACCAGGATCGCAAGGCGGCCTACGGGGCCGCCGAGGCGGGCCTCAACGCCTACCTCTTCCGCCTCTCGCGCGACTCCGAGGTCTGGACGCAGTGCACCTCGATCAGCGGCACGCCGTTCGTGAACCAGCCGTGGGACGGCACGGGGGCCGACCCGCGCACGTGGCGCGCGCTGCCGAGCTCGGCCGCGCAGTACACCGTCGAGCTGCTGCCGAAGGCCGGCCAGAGCGCGTGCAGCACGGGCGACCCCGCTGGCACGATGATCGCCAACGGCCAGCTGCGGCTCCGGGCCACGGGGCGCATGCGCGGGACCAAGCGCAGCATCATCGCCAAGCTCCGCCGGCGCAGCTTCCTGGACTTCATGTACTTCACGGACATCGAGACGCTCGATCCCGCCTGGTACACGCGCTACGTCAACGGTGCGCCGACGACGCCGGACATCACCGGCTGGGCGACCGCGAACTGCGGCTACTACCGCGACGGCCGCGGGAACCAGACGTACAACGGCGTCTACTACGACGCCCTGAACCGGCCGCAGAACGTCCGCCAGGACTGCGTGGAGATCCAGTTCGCCGGGTCCGACGTCCTGAACGGCCCGATGCACACGAACGACGAGATCCTCGTCTGCGGCCGGCCGCGCTTCGGCCGCACGCCCGACGACGCGCTCGAGGTCTCGGCGTCGCCGCGCTCGGGCGGCTTCAACGGCTGGCGCGCGAGCTGCTCGGGCGCGAGCCCGGACTTCCGCGGCAGCTGGTCGCCGTCCTCGCCGATCCTCACGATGCCGCCGGCGAACGATCAGCTGCGCGACCAGACCGACTCGGCCTACATCTACACCGGGCGCACCGAGATCGTCATGAACAGCTCGAACATGAGCGTCAAGACCGGCGGCGCGGCGACGTTCACGACGGTGCCCTACCCGTCGAACGGCCTGATCTACGTCCAGAACGGCGCCTGCGGACAGAGCTACCGCCCGTACGACCCGTACAACTCGCCCGCCGGCTGCGCCGACGTCTACGTGAAGGGCACCTACCCCGTGTCGCTCACGATCGCCAGCCAGAAGGACATCATCATCAACGGCGACGTGACGAAGGGCGCGGACACGCTGCTCGGGCTCATCGCCAACGACTTCGTGCGCATCTATCACCCGATCAGGAACGTCAGCGGGAACGACTGCGACAACGCCGCTGGTGCGATCGGGAGCGTCCAGGTGGACGCGGCGATCATGGCCCTGAACCACTCGTTCATGGTCGACCACTACTACTGCGGCGGGCCACAGGGGACGCTGCAGGTCAACGGGACGATCATCCAGAAGTACCGCGGGCCGGTCGGTCAGGGCGGCAGCACGATCCAGGACGGCTACATCAAGGCCTACGCGTACGACGATCGCCTGCGCGTGCGCCAGCCGCCGCAGTTCCTCGACCCGGTCCAGTCCTCCTGGCGCCTGCTGAGCTCGAACGAGATGGTCCCCGCACGCTAGGCATCGTCGGGGATGAGCGGGACGAAGCGCACCGGCTCCAGCAGCTCGCGCGTGACGTGCGCGCCGTCGGGCGACCGGCGGCTGCGCACGAGCCGCTGCGGGCGCCCGCGCAGCGGCGCGACGAGGCGCCCGCCCGGGCCGAGCTGGTCCTCGAGGAGCGCGACGTCCTGTGCGCGCGCGGCGGCGGCGACGTTGATCGCGTCGAACGGCGCATGTTCGGGCAGGCCGCGCGTGCCATCGCCGATGAGGCACGTGACGTTCGCCACCCCGGCGTCGACGAGCGCCGCATGCGCGGTGCGCGAGAGCTCGGCGTGGCGCTCGATCGACCACACGTGGCCGGCGAGCCACGCGAGGATCGCGGCGTGGTAGCCCGAGCCGGTGCCGACGTCGAGGACGCGATCGTCGGCGCGCAGCTCGAGCAGTTCGGCCATGCGCGCGACGACGAGCGGCTGGGAGATCGTCTGCTCCAGCCCGATCGGGAGCGGGCGGTTCTCGTACGCGCGCTTCTGCAGGTCGGGTGGGACGAAGCGCTCGCGCGGGATCGCCGCGACCGCCTCCAGCACGCGCCGGTCGCCGATCTCCGTCGCCAGGGCCGTGGCCAGGCGCACGCCGTCCTGCTCGCTCACGCGCCCCAGGATGACGCACGGGCGCTTGCAGCGGGAGCGTCACGTTCCCCGGACGCGGTTGTCTCAGGCGGCAGTACGGTCCCCTGCACAAGCAGTACGGAAGGAGTCACACCACCATGACGAAGCGCTTCACGCGCACGCTGTTCGCCGTTCTCTCGATCGCGGCGCTCGCCGCATTCGCGACGCCCGCCGTCGCGCACGACGGATCGGGCGGCGGCGGCGACAACTCGCAGGCCGACGACAACGGCGGCCACGGCCACGGCCAGGACAACGCCCCCGGCGACAGGGGCGGCAAGGGCAACCAGGGCAAGGACGAGACCGCCCCGAACAACGACCGGCACGGCCACGGGAACGGTGGCAAGCGCGAGCGCACGAAGCTGCGCTTCTCGGCCGGCACGACGACCCTCACGGTCAGCGCCGAGACGCTCGCCGCGCTCACCACCGCCGGCTTCACGGTGACTCCGGTCGCGCCCGCCACGGTCGGCGACACCGATCCGGTCGGGGGCGAGAGTGTTCACGTTCCCAATCACGCGCGGCAAGATCGAGGCGCGCACGAAGAGCCACGGGCGCAAGAAGCTCGAGGCGGACGTCCGTCACAGCGGTGGCCTGACGATCGCGAGCGGCGCGACGAGCGTCACCGGAACCGAGCCGCGGATCAAGGGCGAGGGCAGGAAGCTGCGCCTCACCGTGAAGGTCGCCTCCGAGCGGATCAAGCTGCTGAAACTCTCGGACGTCAGCTGGACCGGCACGGCGCTCACCGCGACCGGCACGCTCGCCGGCGAGGCCGCTGCGGGGCTCACCGCGGCGTTCCCCGGCAGCACGCTGTTCACGAAGGGCCTGCCGATCGGCACGACCACAACGACGCCCGGCACGTAGGGACGCGTCCGCGGCCGTCGTTCCCGGGAGCCCCGCAGCGACTGCGGGGCTCCCGTTCGTCGTGGCTCAATCTCCGGCGAGCCAGCGCCGCGGCGTGACGTCGAGCATCGTGTCGAGGTCCGCCTGCGCGACGCCGAGCTCGAGCAGCTGCGGCAGGATCGTCTCGAAGAGGTGCGTGAAGGACCAGTTCGGCGCGAGCTGGGCGACGAGCTCCTCGGGGAACCAGTCGATCGTCGCGCAGGCATCCTGCGAGAGGACCATCCGGTCGGCGTGGCCGCGCGCGCAGAGCTCGGTCACGGTCGCGTTGCGGGCCGGGTCCGGGAGGAAGATGTCGGTTCCGTAGCGGTCCATCCCGATGTACGGGCCGAGTGCCAGCAGCTCCTCGATGTGCTCGAGGTCGTCGGTGTCCCCGGTGTGGGCGAGCATCACACGGTCGGGGGCGACGCCCTCCTCGAAGAAGATCCGCAGCTGCTCGAGGCCGGTGCGGCTCGCGGGGCGCGAGTGGGCCATGATCGGTCGCCCCGTGCGCAGGCTCGCGCGCGCGGCCGCGCGGTGGACCTTCTCGACGTCCGGCGTGATGCCGGGCTCGTCCGCCGCGGTCTTCAGGAAGGCCGCCTTGACGTCGGTGCCCTGGATCCCGACCTCGATGTCGTGGACGAACGCGTCGGCGAGATAGTCCTCGTCGCGGGTCTGGAAGTGGTGGGGCAGGAACGTGTAGTGCTGGCCGTAGATCCCCGTGCACATGACGAGCTGGATGCCCGTGGCCTCGGCGACCCGGCGCGCGAACCGCGCATCGCGTGCGAGGTCCATGCACGCGGGGTCGACGATCGTGCGCACGCCGTGGCTCATCGCGCCGCGCACCTGCGTCAGGGCCCGGTCGTACTCACGTTGCGCATCGTGCAGATGCGGGAACTGGGCGCGCACGCTCTCGGAGGCCGTGAGCAGGTGCTCGTGGCAGAGCGTGCGGCCCATCGCGCCGGCGTCGATGGGTCCGGCGGTCGTCTCGATCTGGGTCACGGGGTTCCTCGCGTCGGTGGGCTCGGCGCTGCATCCTCGCGCCGCTCGCGTGGCGTCGTCAACCTGGCGCTCAGGCGGCGGTCGCGACGTCGAGCAGGCGCTCGACCGGCAGGCCGCGGGCGGCGACGACGCACGTATGGCCGCCGCGGCGCCAGGTGACGACGACCGCGTCCCCGCGACGCACGAGCGCGACCGGAACGCCCTCGTAGACGACGCGCTCGGCCTCAACCGGCCAGGGGAGCGGCGGGCCGTCGACGATCGCGTACCCGAGCGCGCCGCGGCCATGCGAGTAGGTGACGGCGATCGCCGCGCGACCACCGATGCGGCCGGTCCGCGACCCGACCGGCCGCCAGCCGCCCTGCCCGTAGTCGGGGAACGTGACGCCGCCGACGCTCGCCCGCAGCCGGCCGTCGCCGGCGGGCATCGGCGCCGGGTCGTCCGGGGCGTGCAGCGCCAGCGCCGCGGCGCCGGTGACCGTCGGCGCCGCCGCCGGCGACGGCCTGCCCACGAGCAGGCCCGCGGCGAGCGCGAGGGCGGCGATCAGCGCCGCCGCGGTGGCGGCGAGGGCGCGGGGGTCGACCCGGCGGCGCGTGGGCGGGCGCCGCAACCGCTGTGCCGCGACGGCGGCGCGCAGGGCATGCGGCGCGCCGACGCCCTCGGCGACGGCGCGGACCTGCGCGCCGGCCCGCTCCGCACGCCGGGCCTCGATGTCCCCTGCGCCGGTCATGTCCGCCCTTCGGGCGGCGGGTCGAGCTCCGCGGCGATCCGGCCGCGGGCGCGGTGCAGGCGGCTCGTGATCGTCGCCTCGCGCACGCGCAGGGCGCGCGCGGCCTCCGCGTAGCTCAGCCCGGCGACGTCGACGGCGACGAGCGCCTCGCGGAACGGTCCGGGCAGCCGGGCGATCGCGGCGAACAGCGCGCCCGCGTCGAGCGACGGGTCGGACTCGCGCTCGCCCGCCGCGATCAGCGCCTCGTCGAGCGTCGTCTCCCGCGGGCGGCGGGCGGCGGTGCGCACGCGGCTCGCGTGCGTGTTGCGCAGCACGCGCAGGAGGTACCCGAGGTCGTCGTGCGCGTGCAGCCAGCGCGGCCGCGCGAGCACGCGCGCATACGTCTCCTGGACGAGGTCCTCGGCGTCCTCGCGACGCCCGCACAGCGCCCAGGCGGCGCGGAACAGGCGGTCGAGATGATCACCGAGATCCTCGGGTTCCAGGCGCCGCAGCGGCGGCGCCGGGCGCTGTGCGCGGGCCACATCGGGCACGGTACTCCTCGGCGTCCGGATCAGCTCACGGTCAGCGTGCCCTCCATGCCGCCGGCCTTGTGGCCGGGCACGGGGCAGTAGAACGTGTACGTCCCGGGCCCCAGGTCGACGGTGACCTTCGAGGTTCCGCCGGGCTGGGCGACCTCGCCCGAGCCGGCGACGCCGTTGCCCTCGACGGCGACGGCATGCGGGATGCCGCTGCTCTGCGGGTTCTTCATGTCGAGCGTGACCTTCCCGGCCTTCGCGGTGAGGGTGTTCGGGTCGAACGCGAGCGAGCCGTCGGCTGCGGCGGCGAGCTTGACCGTCGAGGCGGCGCCGGACGGCGCCGCTGCGGCGGTCGTCGTCGTCGGCTTGGCGCCATAGCCGCCGCCGGCGTTCGAGGAGGCCGAGCCGCCGGATGTGGAGGTCGAGCCGGAGTCGCTGCCGCCACATGCGGCGACGCCGAGGGCGCAGACTGCCAGGCCGGCGGCGAACAGCTTGGACGGGGCGATGGACGGCACGAGAGGAGCCTCCTGAAATCGGGGTCGTCCATGAGGACGCCGCTGCGGCGAAATCCTTCCCGCCGGGGGTGCATTGCGCCGCCTCGAACGACAGGGTTGGGGCACCGGTGCCCGATACG
Organism: uncultured Actinomycetes bacterium; assembly: GCA_963787935.1. GTDB lineage: Bacteria > Actinomycetota > Thermoleophilia > Solirubrobacterales > Solirubrobacteraceae > F1-60-MAGs163. The sequence goes on from CAWBEV010000006.1 coordinate 129,249, forward strand.
AAGACAGCCCGCAGGGGCGAGGGAACGGAGTAGTTTCGCAGGGGCGGCGCGCTTCCACGCCCCCCGGGTGCGCGTCGCACGGAAGAGACCCCGGCGTCGCCCAAGTGGTACCCCGTGGCGACGCCGGGGCACTCCCGTTATCGGCGGTCCATCGCCCGACGCTGAATCGCGACGGACGGCGAACCCTGACCGGCCTTGCGAGTCGGTCGGGTGCCGCACTGTGCGTGGCCGCTGCTTTCGGTCCCAGCGGAGGAGTGGCGTCGGCTCACCCGGGCCGATGGACGTCGTCGTCACGTGGCCATGGCGGCGGCCGGAGGCCCTGAGCCACGGGTAGGGGGTGAGGATGTGGTGGACGCGCCGCCGGGCTTCGCGGCGTGTCCGCGCGGAACGTCAACCGCCGCTCACAACGCGGGTACCGTCACGGGGACGTGCCGCTGAAGCCGCTCGCGTGGCCCTTCTGTCGGCGCCACGAACGAGCTGAGAGGGACCGCCCTGGACCCAAAGGGGGGCCCTGGCTGGCGAGGATCGGGAGCGCGCCGGGGCTGGCGCCCGACAGACCGCGCGGGCTTCCATGGGCGGCGGGGTGGATCGCCGAGGTGGAAGATGCCGGCACCGGGGGCCGTTGACGTCCTGTAGGGCGCGGCGCGCTTCCGAGGTCCCCCGGGTGCGCGTCGCACGGATAGAGACCCCGGCGTCGCCCAAGTGGTACCCCGTGGCGACGCCGGGGCACTCCCGGGGTCGGCCGCCGCTCGTTGGAAACGCCACGGGTTGGTCAGGAACCCGCTTTGCAGGTTCCACCGCTCTTGGCGCCCGACGAGGGCGCGTCCTTGCCCTCGTGTCTGGTGACACCAGGAGAGACGAAACGTGACGCTCGCCGGCCCGGGCCGCCGTTCCGCCGATACCCGGTATCGCTTCCTCTCATGCACCATGTCCACGGGCCCCGCACCGAGCGGTTCCTGCCCGTGACCGTCAAGCCCGCCGCAGAGGACGGTGCGGCGCATCATGAGCGAAGCGCTCCACACCGCGCCGACCACGGGAAACCCGGGAGCCCTGTATCTCTCGGGGCTCCCGGGACGCGCCCGGCAGGATTCGAACCTGCGACCTCTCGCTCCGGAGGCGAGCGCTCTATCCACTGAGCTACGGGCGCGTGCGCGGGCGGCGGCAGGGAACCCCGCCCGACGCCGACAGCGTACCGGCCACGCCGCGGCGGTACGCTCGCCGCGATGGACGAGGTCGAGCTCTTCTTCGCCGGGACGGGCGGTTCGGTGCCCACGCCGCGCCGCGGTCTCCCGGCGCTGCTCGCGCGGCTCGACGGCGCGCGGATCCTGTTCGACTGCGGGGAGGGCACGCAGCGCCAGCTGATCCGCAGCATCGGGCTTCCCGACGTCGCCGCGATCTTCCTGACCCATCATCACGCCGATCACGTGCTCGGCCTGCCGGGGATGCTCAAGACGTTCGAGCTGCGCGGGCGCGATGCCCCGCTGGACGTCTTCGGGCCGCCGGGGACCGAGCGCCTCATGCGCGCGCTCGGCATCGGCGCCGGGTCGCTCTCCTACGCGCTGAGCGTCGGCGAGATGACCGCGGGCGACGCGATCGAGTTCGACGGGTTCGAGGTCGAGGCGTTCAACGTCCGCCACCGTGCGCCGGCATTCGGCTACGTCGTCGCCGAGGACGAGCGGCCCGGGCGCTTCGACGATGCGCTCGCGCAGCGTCTCGGCGTGGCGTTCGGCCCCGACTTCGGGCGCCTGCAGCGCGGCGAGACGGTCGGCGAGGTGCGCCCCGAGCAGGTGATCGGCCCACCACGCCCCGGCCGGCGGATCGTCCTCTCCGGCGATACCGCCCCCTGCGAGATGGTGCGCGCCGCCGCCGCCGGAGCGGACGTGCTCGTCCACGAGGCGACGTTCCTGCACGAGGACGCGGCGCGTGCGGCGCAGACCGAGCACTCGACGGCGCGGCAGGCCGCGGACGTCGCGCGCGAGGCCGGCGTCGGCCTGCTCGCACTCACCCACATCTCGACCCGCTACCCGTCGCGCGCGGTGCGCGACGAGGCGCGCGAGGCGTTCGAGGCGGTCGTCGTCCCGCACGACTTCGATGCGCTCGAGCTCCCCGCACCCGAGAAGGGGCCGCCGCGCCTGGTGCGCTCGGAGGACGTCGAGACGGAGGCCGCCTGGCGTGCCGGACAGCTCGCGGCGGCCCAGGACGCGCGCGCCGAACTCGAGGCCGAGCGGGTCGCCGAGCCGCCGCCGGCGTGAGCGCGCGGCGGTGGGCCGGAGCGCCGCGCGCGCTGCTAGTGTCCGGGGCAGCACTCCAGATGTCCCTTTAACCGGGTCCCGAGAGGCCAGAAGGGCAGCAGACGTGAGCCAGAGCACGGTCGTCCTCGACGGCGATGACATGCGCCGCACCCTCGTGCGGATCGCGCACGAGATCGTGGAACGGCACGATGGGCCGGAGGCGCTCGCGGTCGTCGGGATCCAGCGCCGCGGCGCCGTGCTCGCCGAGCGCCTGCACGCGCTGCTCGGCGATCTGCTCGACGCGGAGGTCCCGCTCGGGCAGGTGGACATCAGCTTCTACCGCGACGATCTCGGGCGCCGCTCGGACATGCCGCAGGTCCACGCGACGCGGATCGACTTCCCGATCGACGGGGCGACGGTCGTGATCGTCGACGACGTGCTGTACACGGGGCGTACGGTGCGCGCGGCCATCGAGGCCCTCTTCGACTACGGCCGGCCCGCAAAGGTCCAGCTCGCGGTGCTCGCCGACCGCGGCCACCGCGAGCTGCCGATCCGCCCGGACTACGTCGGCAAGAACCTGCCGACCGCGATGACCGAGCGCGTGAACGTCCGGGTGACCGAGATCGACGGTCTCGACGAGGTCACGATCAGCGCCCGCACCGGTCCCGCGCCGGCGCCGGCCGGGGCGGGGGAGACGGGAGGCGCGACGTGAACCACCTGCTGAGCATCGAGGACCTGGACCGCGCCGCGATCGAGCGGATCTGCGACCGCGCAGCCGCCTTCGAGGAGGTCGGCGAGCGCGACATCAAGAAGGTGCCGGCACTGCGCGGCCGGACGGTCCTGAACCTCTTCTACGAGGCGAGCACCCGCACGCGCAGCTCCTTCGAGCTCGCCGCCAAGCGCCTCAGCGCGGACGTCGTGAACTTCGTCGCCTCGGGATCCTCGGTCGAGAAGGGCGAGTCGCTGAAGGACACCGTGCTGACGCTCAGCGCGCACCGTCCGGACGCGATCGTCATCCGCTGCCCCTGGGCCGGCGCGCCCGCGCTGCTGCCGCGCTGGACGGACGCGGCGATCGTGAACGCCGGCGACGGCAAGCACGAGCATCCCACGCAGGCGCTGCTCGACGTCTACACGCTGCGCCGCCGGCTCGGCGATCTCGACGGCACGCGCATCTGGATCGTCGGGGACGTGCTGCACTCGCGCGTCGCGCGCTCGAACATCCTCGCCTTCCGTGCGATGGGCGCGCAGGTGACGCTCGCCGGGCCGCCGACGCTCATGCCGCGCGAGGTCGAGGCGCTCGGCGTCGAGGTCCGCACGACGCTCGACGACCTGCGCGAGGCCGACGTCGTCTACGCGTTGCGGATGCAGCACGAGCGCATGGCGCAGGCCTACGTGCCGTCGCTGCGCGAGTACGCGGCGGTCTACCAGGTCGACGGCCGGCGGCTCGGGCCGCGTCAGCTGCTCATGCATCCCGGTCCCGTGAACCGCGGCGTCGAGCTCTCCGGCGACGTCGTGGACTCCCCGCAGTCGCTGATCCTCGAGCAGGTGGCCGCCGGCGTCGTCGTGCGGATGGCCGTCCTCTACGAGGTCCTCGCCTCCGCGCGCACCGGCGCGCGCGCGTCGGAGCCCCAGCCCGCGTGAAACCCCTGCATCCCGATCCGCTCGTCCGCGCTCCGGTCCGCCCGGCCGACCTGCTCGTGCGCGGAGCGCGCGTCCTCGACCCGCGCAGCGAGCTCGACGGCGAGCGCGACGTGCTGGTGCGCGACGGCCGCATCGCCGAGCTCGGCGCGGCCGGCACGTTGAGCCCCCCCGCGGGGGTCGAGGTCGTCGACGGCGCGGGCCGCGCGCTGTTCCCGGCGTTCGTTGACCCGCACGTGCACCTGCGCACGCCGGGCCAGGAGTACAAGGAGGACCTCGACACCGGCACGCGCGCGGCCGCCGCAGGCGGCTTCTGCGCGGTCCTCGCGATGCCGAACACCGCTCCGGTCGTCGACTCGCCGCCGATCCTGCGCGCACTGCGCGACGCCGCCGCACGCGACGCGCGGATCCCGGTCGGCTTCCTCGCCTCGATCACGGCCGGGCTGCGCGGCGAGGAGCTCACCGAGATGGAGGCGCTGCGCGAGACCGGCGCCGTCGGCTTCACCGATGACGGGCTGCCCGTCGTCAGCGCCGGAATGCTGCGCCGGGCGCTCCAATACCAGCGGCTCACCGGCGGCGTTCTCGCGCTGCACGAGGAGGACCCCGCGCTGTCGGCCGGGGGCGTCATGCACGAGGGTGCGGTGAGCGCGCTGCTCGGCGTCGCCGGGATCCCGAGCGTCAGCGAGTCCACGATGGTCGCGCGTGACGCGGAGCTCGCCGGGTACGAGGGCGCCGCCGTCCACATGCAGCACCTCAGCTGCGTCGCCTCGGTGCGCGCCGTCGCGCAGGCGAAGGAGCTCGGCTACCGCGTCACCGCCGAGGCGAGCCCGCACCACCTGTGCCTCACCGACGAGGCCGTGCGCACGCTCGACACGCGGATGAAGATGAACCCGCCGCTGCGCACCGAGACCGACCGCCAGGCGCTCATCGAAGGCCTGCGCAGCGGCGTCATCGACTGCGTCGCCACCGATCACGCCCCACACGCGCGTGACGAGAAGGAGGTCCCGTTCGAGCAGGCGCCGATGGGCACCACCGGCCTCGAGACCGCGTTCGCGGCGCTCCACACCGAGCTCGTGCGCCCCGGCGTGCTGGAGCTCGCGCTCGTCGTCGAGCGGATGAGCGCCGGGGGGGCCCTGTTCGACCTCGCGACGCCGCGGATCATGCCCGGCGAGCCCGCGAACCTCGTGCTCATCGATCTCGAGGCCGCGTGGGTCGTCGGCGAGGACGGATACGAGAGCCGCTCGGAGAACTGCTGCTTCGCGGACCGGACCCTCCACGGCCGCGTGCTCCTGACGGTCGCGGGCGGCGCGGTCGCCTATCGCGAGCGCGGGTTCGCGGTCACCGCGGCGCCGGACGCCGGAGCGCGCGCGTGAGCGCCGGCCCGCTCGAGCGCGAGCGCGCGGCACTCGTCGTCGTGGACGTCCAGGAAGCCTTCCGTCCGGCCGTCGAGGGCTTCGAGGACGTCGCACGCGCGACCGCGACGCTCGTGCAGGGCGCGCAGGCGCTCGGGGTCCCGGTCGTCGTCACCGAGCAGTACCCGCGCGGGCTCGGGGAGACCGTCCCGGAGGTCGCGGCGCATCTCGAAGGCGTGCCGCGCCTCCCGAAGACCGTGTTCTCCGCCGCCCAGGCCGACGGGTTCGGGCTCGACGGCCGCGACCAGGTGCTTCTCTGCGGCATCGAGACGCACGTGTGCGTGAACCAGACCGCGCTCGACCTCCTCGGCCGGGGGCTCGCCGTGCACGTCGCGGCCGACGCGGTCGCCTCGCGCACGGCGGCCAACCGCGCCACCGGGCTGCACCGCATGGAGCAGGCGGGCGCGACGCTCACGAGCGTCGAGATGGCGCTGTTCGAGCTGCTCGGGCGCGCCGGCACCGACGAGTTCAAGACGGTCCAGGGGCTGATCCGGTGAGTGCGCGGCCCGGCTACGTCCTGCTCGAGGACGGCATGCGCTTCGACGGCGAGCTCTGCGGCGCCGTGCCCGACGCGACCGGTGAGGTCGTCTTCACGACCGGCATGAGCGGCTATCAGGAGTCGGTCACCGATCCCTCGTTCGCGCGCCAGATCATCACCTTCACCTACCCGCACATCGGCAACTACGGCGTCAGCGCCGAGGCGATGGAGAGCGACCGCGTGCACGCACGCGCGGTCGTCATGCGCTCGGCGGTGAACACCGAGGATGCGCCGAGTGCCGAGCGTGGCTGGCTCGACTGGCTCACCGACTGCGGCGTCCCTGCGATCAGCGACGTGGACACCCGCGCGCTGGTGCGCCACATCCGCAGCGCCGGGGCGATGCGCGGCGGTGTGTTCTCCGCCGCGACGCCCGAGGAACGCGCGCGTGAGCAGATCGCGGCCGAGCCGCCGATGGCCGGCCTGAACCTCGCGCTCGAGGTGACGCCGGAAGCGGTCTCCCGTCACGGCACCGCCAACCGGGGCCCGCGGATCGCCGCGATCGACACCGGCATCAAGCGCTCGATCGTGCGTGAACTCGTCGAGCGCGGTGCGCGCCTCGACCTGCATCCGTGCACGGTGACGCCCGCGGAGCTGCTCGCCCGGGATCCCGACGCGATCTTCCTGGCCAACGGCCCGGGCGATCCTGCGGCGCTCGACGACGTCGTCGCCACCGTGCGCGCGGTGATCGGGCCGCGCCCGGTGTTCGGCATCTGCCTCGGCCACCAGCTGCTGTGCCGGGCGGTCGGGCTCGAGACGTTCAAGCTCCCGTTCGGCCACCGCGGCGGCAACCATCCCGTGAAGGACCTGCGCACGGGGCGAATCGAGATCACCTCCCAGAACCACGGCTTCGCGGTCGCCGCGCCCGACGGCGGCCTGCGCGTCGAGCGCGACGAGCCGGTCCGCTGGGAGACGGAGGTCGGCGCCGCCGAGCTCAGCCACGTGAACCTCTACGACCGCACCGTCGAGGGCCTCACGCTCCTCGACGTCCCCGGGGGGACGGTCCAGTACCACCCCGAGGCCGGCCCGGGCCCGAACGACTCCCTGTACCTCTTTGATCGTTTCCTGGAAGAGATACGAGGCTCGGCGACGCCGAGCCGGTCAACCGATGCCGGAGGCGCAGCGGACTCTCAACCCGGCCCCGCCCACCCGGACGCCCCACGGAGGTGACCGGGGAATGCCGCGCAGGGACGACCTCCACAAGATCCTCATCGTCGGCTCGGGCCCGATCGTGATCGGGCAGGCCGCGGAGTTCGACTACTCGGGCGTGCAGGCGTGCAAGGTCCTGCGCGATGAGGGCTACGAGATCGTCCTCGTGAACTCGAACCCGGCGACGATCATGACGGACCCGGAGTTCGCCGACGCGACGTACGTCGAGCCGCTCCTGCCGGGACCCGTCGCCCAGATCATCGAGAAGGAGCGCCCCGACGCGCTGCTGCCGACGCTCGGCGGCCAGACGGCACTGAACCTCGCCAAGGCGCTCGCCGAGGACGGGACGCTCGAGCGCTTCGGCGTCGAGCTCATCGGCGCGGACTACGACGCGATCGACCGCGCCGAGGACCGCGACCGCTTCCGCGAGACGATGGACACGGCCGGGCTGCGGATGCCCGAGAGCGCGATCGCGACGACGGTCGATGAGGCGCTCGCCGCGCTCGCGCACATCGGCCTGCCGGCGATCATCCGGCCGGCCTTCACGCTCGGCGGCCGCGGCGGCGGGATCGCCCGCGACGAGGCCGAATACCGCGAGATCGTGCGCCGCGGGCTCGACGCCTCGCCGATCGGGCAGGTGCTGCTCGACCAGTCGGTGATCGGCTGGGGCGAGTTCGAGCTCGAGGTCATGCGCGATCGCAACGACAACTGCGTGATCGTCTGCTCGATCGAGAACATCGACCCGATGGGCGTCCACACCGGCGATTCGGTGACCGTCGCGCCCCAGCAGACGCTCCCGGACCGCCTCTACCAGCGCCTGCGCGACCAGGCGATGACGGTGATCCGCGCCGTCGGCGTCGAGACCGGAGGCTCGAACGTCCAGTTCGCGGTCAACCCGGAGACCGAGGAGATCCTCGTCATCGAGATGAATCCGCGCGTCTCGCGCTCCTCGGCACTGGCCTCGAAGGCGACCGGCTTCCCGATCGCGAAGATCGCCGCGCGGCTCGCCGTCGGCTACACGCTCGAGGAGATCCCCAACGACATCACGCGCACGACGCCGGCGAGCTTCGAGCCCTCGATCGACTACGCGGTCGTGAAGTGGCCGCGATTCGCCTTCGAGAAGTTCCGCGGCGCCGATCCGCGCCTCTCGACGCACATGAAGAGCGTCGGCGAGGTCATGGCGATGGGCCGCACCTTCCAGCAGGCGTTCGCCAAGGCGATGCGCAGTCGCGAGCTCGACAGTCCCGCGCGGCTCGCGGGGCTCGGGGTGGATCATCTGCTCGAGACGCTCGAGCGTCCCGACGCCGACCGCTACGACGTGATGCTCGAGGCCTTCCGCCAGGGCGCGAGCGTCGAGCAGGTCCACGAGCGCTGCCTCGTGGACCTCTGGTTCCTGCGCGAGATCCAGGCGTTCGCCCGCGACCCGCAGGCGCCGTTCGCCGGTGAGCGCTCGTACAAGGCCGTGGACACCTGCGCCGCCGAGTTCGAGGCGCGCACGCCGTACTTCTACTCGGGCTGGGAACGTCGCCGCGCGGACGAGGTCGAGCGCGGCGATCGGGCGTCCGTCGTGATCCTCGGAGCGGGGCCGAATCGCATCGGCCAGGGCATCGAGTTCGACTACTGCTGCGTCCATGCGGCGATGACCGTGCGCGAGTCCGGCCGCGATGCCGTGATGGTGAACTGCAACCCCGAGACGGTCTCGACGGACTACGACACCTCCGATCGCCTGTACTTCGAGCCGCTGACGCTCGACGACGTCCTCGCCGTCACCGAGATCGAGCGGCCCGAGGGCGTGATCGTCCAGTTCGGCGGCCAGACGCCGCTGAAGCTCGCCGAGGGCCTCGTCGCCGCCGGCGTGCCGCTGCTCGGCACGAGCGTCGACGCGATCGACCTCGCGGAGGACCGCGGGCGCTTCGGGCGCCTGCTCGACGAGCTCGGCTACGTCGCCCCGCCGTACGCGGAGGCGCACTCCGTGGACGAGGCGCTCGCCGCCTCCGAGGAGGTCGGGTTCCCGCTGCTCGTGCGCCCGAGCTACGTCCTCGGCGGCCGAGCGATGGAGATCGTCTACAGCCGCGAGGACCTCGAGGACTACCTCGGGCGCCACGTGCGCGACGACGGCCGCGCGATCTTCCTGGACCGCTTCCTCGAGGACGCGATCGAGGTCGACGTGGACGCGCTGTGCGACGGCGCGGAGGTCTGGGTCGGCGGGATCATGCAGCACGTCGAGGAAGCCGGGATCCACTCCGGCGACTCGGCCTGCGTGCTGCCGCCGCACTCGCTGGGTCCCGAGATGCTCGAGGCGATCCGCGCTCAGGCGACCGGGATCGCGCTGGGCCTCGGCGTCGTCGGCCTGCTGAACGTCCAGTTCGCCGTGCACGCCGGGCGCCTCTACGTCATCGAGGCGAATCCGCGCGCGTCGCGCACGGTGCCGTTCGTGAGCAAGGCGATCGGCATCCCGCTGGCGAAGATGGCCTGCCGGGTGATGCTCGGCGAGCGGATCGCCGATCTCGACCTGCCCGACGAGCCGATGGCCGCCGACCACGTCTCGGTGAAGGAGGCGGTGCTCCCGTTCGACCGCTTCGAGGGCGCCGACGCGATCCTCGGCCCCGAGATGCGCTCGACGGGCGAGGTCATGGGCGTGGCACGCGACTTCCCGACCGCGTTCGCCAAGGCCCAGGCCGCCGCGGGAGCGCCGCTGCCGGCGAGCGGCACGGTGTTCATCACCGTCACCGACCGCGACAAGGCCGGCGCCGTGGCGGTCGCCCAGACGCTGCACGACCTCGGCTTCCGGATCGTCGCCACGCGCGGCACGAAGGAGGCGATCGAGCGGATGGGGATCCCGGCGCTCGAGCTGCAGAAGGTGGGCGAGGGCCACCCGAACGTCGTGGACTGGATCGAGAGCGGCGAGGTGGACCTCGTCGTGAACACGCCGACGGGCTCGGGCGCCCGCACGGACGGCTGGGAGATCCGCCGCGCCGCCGTGAGTCGCGGGGTGCCGTGCCTGACGACGCTCTCCGGCGGGCTCGCCGCGGCGCGGGCGATCGCCTCCGGGCGCCACGGGCGGCCCGAGGTGCTCTCGCTCCAGGAGATCCATCGCGGCGAGCGCTCGGTCGAGGCCCCGGCGTGACGCTGCTGCCGGCCGCGGGGACGCGCGCGAGCACGCGCCGTTCGGCCGCCGGCGCCTGACTCTCGGGGCGCACCGCACGTACGGCGCGTACGAGGTGCTCGTCACGCCGGATCCCGCCGGTCCGGCGCCGCAGCCGGGGCAGTTCTACATGCTCGCCGCCGCGGAGCGCTGGGGCGGGGGGGCCGACGAGCGCCCGTTCCTGCCGCGAGCGTTCTCGGTCCTGCGCGCCGGGCCCCAGGGCCTCGAGTTCCTGCTCGAGGACGTCGGTCCGGGGACCGCACGCCTCTGCGAGCTGCAGCCCGGGGACGGTCTCTGGGTCACCGGCCCGCTGGGCCACGGGTTTCGCGCACCCGGCGACGCGCGCCGCGCCGTGCTGTGCGGTGGCGGCGTCGGCACGGCGCCGCTCGCGATCCTTCAGGACGCCCTCGGTCCGGACGGCCCCGCGCTGCTCGGCTTTCGCGACGCCGCCCACGCCGCCGGCGCCGAGCTGCTGACGGGCGCGCGCGTGGCCACCGACGACGGGTCCGTCGGCCATCACGGACGCGTCACCGAGCTCCTTTCGGCGGAGCTCGAGACGGACGCGCATGCCGAGGTCTACGCGTGCGGTCCGCCGCCGATGCTCGAGGCGGTGCGCGCGTTGTGCGCCGATCGCGGCGTGCCGGCGCAGCTCGCGCTCGAGGCGGGCATGGCCTGCGGGTTCGGCGCGTGCTTCGGCTGCGTCGTGCCGGAGCGCGGCGGCGGCTATCTGCGGGTCTGCGTGGACGGCCCCGTCGTCGAGGCCGCGCGCCTGGAGAGCTGCCTGACGCCGGGGGCGGGGCATTGATCGCGTTCTGCGGGCTCGAGCTCGACCATCCGATCGTCAACGGCTCGGGCACGTTCGACGCGATCGCCGCACGGCGCGCCTTCGGCGCGCACCCTCGACGCGGAGTTCCCGTTCGCCGCGTTCGTCTCGAAGACGATCACGCTCGAGCCGCGCGCCGGGAACCCACCGCCGCGACTGTGGGAGACGCCCGCCGGGCTGATCAACTCGATCGGGCTGCCGAACAAGGGCCTGCACGGCTACCTCGCGGACGATCTGCCGCAGCTCGCCGCGCTCCCCGTCCCGCTGATCACGAACGTCATGGGGTCCACGGTCGACGAGGTGCTCGCGCTCGTCGAGGCGATCGACCCGCGCCCGGAGGTCGCCGCGATCGAGCTCAACGTCTCGTGCCCGAACGTGCGGACCGGCCTCGATCTCGGCGCCGATCCGGTCGAGCTCGGCGGGCTCCTGCGCGCAGTGCGTCCGCGCGCCGTCAAGCCGCTGATCGTGAAGCTCACCCCGAACACCGCGGACGTGGGGCGCGTGGCGCAGGCGGCCGAGGAGGCCGGGGCCGATGCGGTGTCGCTCATCAACACGCTGCGGGCGTTCGCGCCGCACCCCGACGGCTCGGGCTCGCCCTGGCTCGGCGGCGGGACCGGCGGGCTGTCGGGTCCGGCCATCCGCGGTGTCGCGCTGGCGCAGATCGCGGCCGTCGCGCGGCACGTGGAGCTGCCGATCGTGGGCATGGGGGGCGTCTGCAGCGGGGTTCATGCGCGTCAGCTGCTCGACGCCGGCGCGACACTCGTCGGCGTCGGCACGGAGAGCTTCCGGGACCCCGCGGCGGGCCTCCGGGTCCGGGCGGAACTCGCGGAAATCTCCGCAAAGAGCGGGCATTCGGTGGCCTGAGCGGTGAGGGTTCGTGACAATACCCACGAAAACCGCTGGAAATCGGTGACAAACCGTCAAGCACGCTGAAGAAGACTGCACCTCAGGTCGAGGTGAAGCTGAATTCGACGTGTTGCCCTTGTCCGGCCGGGGCGAGTGTGTATGCTCGCCGCCGAGTGCCGCCGGCCACCGACATCAACGCAGCGAAACACGCGGCGGCACCGGAACGTTCGCATCTGCAGCGGATGGAGGCGCTCCAGCGCGCCAACGACATCCGCACGCGCAGGGCCCAGCTGAAGCGTGACCTGCGCGCCGGGAAGACCTCGATCGACCGGCTCCTGACCGAGCCGCCGGAGTTCCTCGAGACGGCGAAGGTCGTGGACATGCTGCTGGCGGTGCCGAAGTACGGGCGCGTCAAGGCGAACAAGATCCTCCAGCAGTGCCGGATCTCGCCGAGCAAGACGGTCGGCGGCCTCTCCGAGCGCCAGCGCGCTGAGCTCGTCGCGCTCCTGCAGGCGCGCACCTCCCGCTGACCGCGCGGGCGGCCGGGACGTGCGCGATGATGGGCGCGTGGCACGCGTCGTCGTCATCACGGGGCCGTCGGGCGTGGGGAAGGGGACTCTCATCCGGTTGCTGCGCGAGCGGCTCCCCGAGCTCGGCCTGAGCGTGTCCGCCACGACCCGCGCGCCCCGCCCCGGGGAGGCCGACGGGATCGACTATCACTTCCTGAGCGACGCGGACTTCGATCGCCTCGTCGGCGAGGGCGCGTTCGTCGAGCACGCCGAGTACGCCGGCCGCCGCTACGGCACGCTGCGCTCGGAGCTCGAGCGCCGCGCCGCGGCCGGCGAGCCCGTCGTGCTCGAGATCGAGGTCCAGGGGGCGCGCCAGGTGCGCGCGTCGATGCCCGAGGCGCTGCAGGTGTTCATCGCCCCGCCCTCGCGTGATGCGCTGCGCGAACGGCTCGTCGGCCGCGGCACCGACGACCCCGACGTGATCGAGCGCCGGCTCGACGTCGCCGCGGAGGAACTCGCCGCGCGCGACGAGTTCCCGTTCGTCGTCGTCAACGATCGACTGCACGACGCCGTCGACGCGCTGGCGAGCATCGTGCGGGCCGGCATCGGCGGGGCGGTAGAATCCGGGGCATGATCCAGCCGCGCATCGACACGCTCCTCGAGGAAGTCGACTCGAACTACGCTGCCGTCCTGGTCGCCGCCAAGCGCGCGCGTCAGATCAACAGCTACTACCACAACCTCGGGGAGGGGACGTTCGACGAGTTCCCGCCGCCGATGGTGGACACCGGCTCGAAGAACTACCTGACGATCGCGCTCGAGGAAGTCGCGAGCGGGAAGATCACCTACCACTACCGGTAGGGCACCCAGGCTCCCGGAGGATCGGACGCCTCCACCGACATGGCCCGGATCCTGCTCGGCGTCAGCGGTGGGATCGCCGCCTACAAGGCGCTCGAGGTCGTGCGCCTGGCCACGAAGGCCGGGCACGCCGTCCGCGTCGTGCAGACGCCGGACGCGCAGCGGTTCGTCGGTGCCGCGTCGTTCGCCGCGCTGACCGGCGCACCCGTGCTCACCACCGAGTGGGAGCGCGATCCCGCACGCGGGTCGTTCCCCGACCAGGCGGCGCCCGAGCACGATCCACTGAGCCATCTCGAGCTCGTCCGCAACGCGGACGCGTTCCTCGTCGCGCCCGCGACGGCGAACACGATCGCCAAGCTCGCCGCGGGGCTCGCGGACAACCTGCTCACGAGCGCCGCGCTCGCGGCCAGCTGCCCGCTGCTCGTCGCGCCCGCGATGAACCACCACATGTGGGAGCACCCGGCGACCCAGGCGAACCTCGCGACCCTGCGCGCACGCGGCGTGACGATCGTCGATCCGGGCGTCGGCGCCCTCGGGAGCCGCCACGAGTGGGGCGCGGGGCGTCTCGCGGAGCCGGCCGAGCTGCTCGCCGCCGTCGAGGCGCTCGTCCCGGCCGGATCGCGGCCGTGGGACGGCCGGCGCGTCCTGGTGACGGCGGGCGGCACCCGTGAGGCGATCGACGCCGTCCGCTACGTCGGCAACCGCTCCTCGGGGCGGATGGGGTGGGCGATCGCCGACGAGGCCGCCGCGCTCGGCGCCGAGGTCACCGTGATCGCGGCGAACGTCACCCTGCCGCGCACGCCGGGCGTGCGGTACGTGGACGTCGAGAGCGCCGCGGAGCTCGAGGCCGCCTGCGGCGCCGCGTTCGACGCCTGCGACGTCCTCGTGATGACCGCCGCCGTCGCGGACTTCCGCCCTGCCGATCGCGCCGCCGGCAAGCTCAAGAAGGGCGGGCGCCAAGGCCTCACGATCGAGCTCGAGCCGACCCCCGACGTCCTCAGCGGGCTCGCCGCGCGGCGCGCGCCATCGCAGACGCTGATCGGCTTCGCCGCCGAGCACGGTGCGGGCGCCCTCGAGTACGGGCGCGAGAAGCTCGAGCGCAAGGGTCTCGACGCGATCGTCGTGAACGACGTCGGCGGCGCCGGGCATCGGCTTCGACGCGCTCGAGAACGAGGTCACGATCCTCACCGCCGACGGCGAGCGGCACGTGGCACGCACGACGAAGGCCGAGGTCGCGCGCGCCATCCTCGAGACGGTCGACGCGCTGCGCGCGGCCGTCTCCCAGCCACCGCCGCGGCCGTGACGACCTACGGCGACCCCACCGGGCCGGTGGCCGAGGAGGAGGTCGCCGCCGCGCGCGCGATGGGCAGGCGGGTCGCCGAGGCGGTGCACGGGGCGGTGCAGGTGCGCCCCGAGGTGGTCGGGGACGTGATCGTCGCCCTGATCGCCGAGGGTCACGTCCTGATCGAGGACCTGCCCGGGGTCGGCAAGACGACGCTCGCGCGCTCGGTCGCCCGCTCGCTGGACCTCGAATTCGCGCGCGTGCAGTGCACCGCCGACCTGCTGCCCGCGGACGTCGTCGGGACGAACGTCTACAACCGCCGTGCCGAGGCGTTCGAGTTCCGCCCGGGGCCGATCTTCGCGAACGTCGTCGTCGTCGACGAGATCAACCGCGCCTCGCCGAAGACGCAGTCGGGGCTGCTCGAGTGCATGCAGGAGCGGCGCGTCACGGTCGACGTCCACACGCATGAGCTCGCCGGTCCGTTCCTCGTGCTCGCCACGCAGAACCCGGTCGAGTTCGAGGGGACCTACCCGCTCCCCGAGGCCCAGGTGGACCGCTTCATGGTGCGGCTGGCGCTCGGCTACCCGTCGGCGGCCGCCGAGGCCGACATGCTGCGCGCCCACGAGTCCGGCGATCGCGTCCAGGAGATCGAGCCGGTCGCCAGCGCCGCCGAGGTGCTCGCCGCGCAGGATGCCGCCAGGCGCGTGCACGCCGCGGACGCCCTGCGCGGGTACGTCGTGGCGCTCCTGGCGCGTACGCGCGAGGACCGCCGCGTCGAGCTCGGCGCCAGCCCCCGCGCGGGGCTCATGCTGCTGCGCGCGGCGAAGGCCCGCGCGCTCCTGTCCGGTCGCGACCACGCACTGCCCGACGACGTGCAGGCGCTGGCCCCCGCGGTGCTCGCGCACCGCATCGTGCTGGCGCCCGAGGCGGTGGACGCGACGCCCGAGACGATCGTCGCCGACGCGCTCGCGGCGACGCCGGCACGCTGAGGACGCGATGCGGCGGGCGCTCAGCGGCGCGGCGGGCACGATCGTCCTCGGGACGTCGCTCGTGGTCGTCGCGGGCCTGTTCGACGCCGAGCCGCTGTACGTTCCGGGCCTCGTGCTCGTCCTGCTCGGCGGCGTCGCGGCGCTCTGGGTCCGCCTGGCGGCGCGCGGCGTGCGCGTCACGCGGACGCTCGGTGCGACACGCGTCGTGGAGGACGAGGCTGCTCGAGGTCGCCGTGGACGTCGTCGCCGGGCGGCTCGTGCCTCCGGCGGGCGAGGTCCACGACCCGCTGCTCGTCGTCCCCGCCGAGCTGCGACCGGGGCGCCGGCGCACGCGCGTGCGCATCCGCGCCCGGTTCGGCCGCCGCGGTCGCCGCGTGCTCGCGCCACCGGAGGTCGTCGTCCGCGACCCGCTCGGACTCGCGCGGCGCGCCGTCCGTGCGCGGATGCCCGCGGACGAGATCCTCGTGCTCCCGCGGATCGAGGCGCTCCAGATCCCCGCCGGCGCGGGCGGCACCGCGATCGGCGTGCGCGGCCGCGCGGCGGCCGCCGCCGAGATCGACCTCGATGGCCTGCGGGCACACCGGCCGGGGACCCCGGCCTCGCGAATCGCCTGGCCCGTCTATTCGCGTACGGGGGAGCTCCACGAGCGCGTCCTGCGCGCCGATGCGGATGCGCGCCCGCTGATCGTCGTGGACCTGCGCGGCGCGGCGCGCGAGGAGGACGCGGACGCGGCGGTGCGCGCCGCCGCGTCGATCGCGGTCCACCTCGGAGAACGTGGCGGGTGCGCGCTGCTGCTGCCCGGCGAGCGCCGTCCGCTGGCGGTCGAGCCGGGCCTGCGCACGTGGCCGGTCGCGCATGCGCGCCTGGCGCTGGCCGGGACCGGGGACGGCCCCGTGCTCGCGGGCCTCGGAGCCCGCCGGGGCGCGCTCGTGTGGGTCAGCGCGCGCGCCGCCGGCGAGACCCCGCGCGGGCTGCTGCGCGCACCGGGCGCCGCCCGTCTGCTCGTGGTGCCCGGCCACGTCAGCCGGCCGGCGCCCGGCGTTCACGGTCGCCGGCTGCACCGCCTACGACGTGGGGCGCCGGCGAGCCCCGCGACCCACCGAGCCGGTGGGCGCCGCATGAGCCGGACCGCGGTCACCGAGCGCGCGGCCGTGCGCGGCGCCCTGCGCAGCGCCTGGCGCTGTTCGGGCCGCTGTGCCTCGTCGGCCTGCTCGAGTGGGGCGCGCTGCTGTCGGCCGACACGCGCGGCACGGCGTGGGCGATGACCGCGATCGCGGTGGTGGCCGGCGCCGGGCTGATCGCCGCGGGCCGCGTCGCCGGGCGCCGCGACCGGCGCGCTCGCGCTGACAGCCGTCACCGCCGTTCTGCTCGCCGGAACGCTCGTCGCCGCCGGCGTCCCGGTCCGCATGCTGATCCCCGACCGCTGGGACGAGCTCGATCAGCGGCGTCGCGGGCGGCATCGGCTCGCTGGCCGGCGTCACGGTGCCCTATCGCGGCCCGGACGTGTGGGTGACCTGGACGCTCCTCATCGGTGGGACGGCGCTGACGGCGATCGCGGTGCTGCAGGCGTTCTGGCCGCGTGAGCGCGACGAGCTCCCCGGGTCCGCGTTCGCGGCGGCCTTCAGCCTCGGCACGCTCTACGCCGTCCCGGTGATCGAGATCACGCCGCCGCAGCCGTACCTGTCCGGCGCGGTGTTCGCGGCGTTGTTCGCAGGCTTCCTGTTCGCCGACCGGATCCGCGCGCCGCAGGCGGCCCCCGCCGCGATCGTCGTCCTGCTCGCGACGCTCGTCGGGGCGGCGGTCGCGCCGGCGTTCGATCGTGACGCGCCGTGGTTCGACTACCGCAGCCTCGGGGACAGCGTCGCGAACCGCGGCACGGTCGGGTACACGTGGGACCACCAGTACGGTCCGCTCGACTGGCCGCGCGACGGGCGCGAGCTGCTGCGGATTCGCGCGAAGGCCTCCTCGTACTGGAAGACGGAGTCGCTCGACACGTTCGACGGCAGGTTCTGGCGCCGCACGCAGGAGATCGCGCCGTTCGAGACCGAGGGCGAGCAGGACGGCACCGAGCCCCAGTGGCGGCAGACGATCTCGGTGCGCGTGCTCGGCCTGCGCAGTGAGCAGTTCGTCACCGCGGGCACCGCGAACCGCGTCTTCGACTGGTCCAAGCGGCCGGTCCCCGCGGGCGGCGGGACGTTCGAGACCGCGCGCGGCGTGCTGCGGCGCGGCGCCTCGTACAAGGCCGACGTCTACACGCCGCGCCCGACCCCCGGCCAGCTCGCGACGGCCGGGACCGACTACCCCGCGATGGCGCGGCCGTGGCTCCACGTGCAGCTTCCCGGTGCGGGCTCCCCGGACACCCCCGAGCGCGCGCAGGGCGCGGCCGTCGAGGTCGAGGTCCCGCCGTTCGGCAGCGACCAGGCGGCGCTCGTGGACTACCGCGGCAGCGGGATCTCCGGGACGAACGGCATCGAACTGCTGCGAACGTCGGGCCTGCGGCGGATCGAGGCGCTCGCCGAACGGCTGAAGGCCCGTTCGGACACGCCCTACGAGTACCTGCGGGCCGTGCGCCAGCGCGTATCGACCGGCGCGGACTACACCGAGCGGCCCGGGCGCCACGACCGCCCGCTCGACGCGTTCCTGTTCGACGACCGCCGCGGGTACTGCCAGCACTTCTCGGGCGCGATGGCGCTGCTGCTGCGCCTCGGCGGCGTGCCGGCCCGCGTGGCGGTCGGTTTCGCCCCCGGCTCGTTCGACCGCGAGCACGACGAGTACGTCATCACGGACTTCGACGCGCACTCCTGGGTCGAGGCCTACTTCCCGACCATCGGCTGGGTCACGTTCGACCCGACGCCCGCGGCCGCGCCGCCACGCGAGCAGATCGCAGACGAGCAGGCGGCGCTCGCGGTCGAGCGCGGGCGCGGGACCCAGGAGAACGGGGACCGCCAGAGCGACCCGGCGTCGGCGGCGACGTCGGCGCCGGTCACGGCGGGCGCGGGCGGCCGCCTGCTGCGCATCGGGATCGCGGTCGGCCTGCTCGTGCTCGGCATCGTGCTCGCGCTCGTGCTCCTGCGCCGCAGGCGCGCCCGCTGGATCGCCGACACGCCCGACGCCGAGGTGGCCGAGCTCGAGCGTGCGCTGCGGCGCAGCGGCCGTCCGGCGCCGCCGCGCGCGACGCTCGCGGACATCGCGCGCCGGCTCTCGGCCGACGAGGACGCGGCGCGCTACGTGCAGCAGGTTGCCGCGCGACGCTTCGGGCGCGGCGGACCGGCACCGGGCCATCGCGAGCGGCGCGCGCTGCGCCGCGAGCTCGGCTCCGGGCTGGGTTTCACGGGACGTGTGCGGGCCTGGTGGGCTCTTCCGCCGCGACCCTTCTGAGCCGTCCGGGGCCGCGGTACCCTGAAGGCAGCCCATGGATTCGGCCTACGACCTGTTCCAGCGCGGCACTCGCCTCCTGGAGGCCGGCGACCATCACGCCGCGACCGTCGCGCTGCGCCGCGCGCGCGATCTGGAGCCCGAGAAGACCTCGGTGCGCGAGGCGCTCGGGCGCGCGCTGTTCGGCGCACGGCGCTACGGCGAGGCCGCCGAGGAGTTCCGCGCGGTCGCCGACCGCGCGCCGACGAACGACTACGCGCTCTTCTGCCTGGGACGCTCGCTGCAGCTGCATGGGCCGCCACCAGGAGGCCCGCCACCCGCTGGCGCTCGCCGCCTGCCTGCGGCCCGAGCGCGCGGACTACCGGCTGTACCGCGATCGCGCGCGCCGGCGGTCCGAAGCCGCCTGAGCCGTCCCCGAGGTCCGTCGTGCGCCGTGGTGGGCGGGTCAGGGCGGCGGCCATGGGTGCGCGAGCCGGACCGCGTCGGCCTGCTCGACGAGCAGCCCGAGCAGGCGGTCGACCTCGGCGCTGCTGACGGCGGCGACGGGCAGCTCGGCCTGCAGCCAGACCGCGCCGGCGCTCGTCTGCGTGAAGCGCACGAGGACCGCGCGGCGATTGCGATGCAGCAGCTCGCGGGCATCGGCGCGGCCCGGTTCGAGCACCGGCGCCTGCACGCGCAGGAACCCACTGCGCAGCGCGAGGCCGACCTCCAGCGCCCACCCGCCGGCCTCGCCCGAGATGCCCCACTCGCCCGCGGCGACCCGTCGCCAGCGAGCCCCGCAGGCCCGCAGACAGCGCTCCACCTCGTGCACGGCTCCGGTCACCTCGGGGGCATCCACGGTGCTATCTTCCCGCTACAGCTTTCGAGGCCGGGCGACCGGCCGGTGCAGTTCCGAAAGTGGGCGCCCGCCCGCTTTTTTTGTTCTCTGAGAACCCATGACGAACACCGACCTGCAACGCGACATCGAGACCCGGCTCGCCACGGCGGAGCCGGATGTCGAGGTGCTGCTCGTCGAGGTCGTCGGGGGCTCGACCGTGCGCGTGACGATCGATCACCCGGACGGCGTGAACCTCGCGCTCTGCGAGCGCGTCACCCACGCCCTGCCGGAGGTGCGCGAGCGCTACGCGCTCGAGGTGTCCTCGCCCGGGCGATCGAGCGGCCGCTGATCGAAGCCCGACCACTACCGGCGGTACCTGGGGCGCCGCGCGCGCGTGCGCACCCGCGACGCCGCTCGACGGGCACAAGCAGCTTCACCGGCGAGCTCGTCGGCGCCACCGACCGCGAGGTGACGATCGCGGCGGACACCGGCGTGGTCGCCATTGCGTACGACGACATCCACCGTTCGAACCTCGTCGAGGAGTAGACGCATGTCCCGCGAGATCGTGGAGGCCATGAGGGCCCTGGCAGCCGAGAAGGGCATCAGCCCCGACCGGCTGATCGCCGCGCTCGAGGACGCCCTCCTGTCGGCCTACAAGAAGCAGCCGGACGCCGCGAAGTACGCGCGCGTCGAGCTCGACCCGGAGACGGGCGAGTACCGCGTCATCGAGCTGCTCGTCCCCGAGCGCCTCGAGGCGCAGCTGATCGTCGAGACGATCGACGAGGGCACGTACCTCGACCCCGAGACCGGCGAGTACGTCGAGCCGCCAGGAGCCGGAGATCGATCCCGAGAAGTTCGCGCTCTACCGCGACCAGATCGAGGAGCGCGACGTCACGCCCGACGACTTCGGCCGGATCGCCGCGCAGACCGCCAAGCAGGTGATCCTCCAGCGGATCCGCGAGGCCGAGCGGGACATGATGTACGAGGAGTACCGCGACCGCGTGGGCGAGCTCGTCACGGGCATCGTCCAGCAGTCGGACTCGCGCTACACGCTCGTGCAGCTGCGCGAGCGCGTCGAGGCGCTGCTCCCGCGCTCCGAGCAGGTCGACGGCGAGCGCTACGACCACGGGCAGCGCGTGAAGGCCGTGATCAAGGAGGTCTCGCCCTCCACGAAGGGCCCGTCGATCATCCTCAGCCGCCGCGACCCGGAGCTCATCAAGAGCCTCTTCGAGCTCGAGGTGCCCGAGATCGCCGACGGGCTCGTCGAGATCGCGAACGTCGCACGCGAGCCCGGCTACCGCTCGAAGATCGCCGTCGTCTCCTACGCGGACGGCGTCGACCCGGTCGGCGCCTGCGTCGGCCCGCGCGGCTCGCGCGTGCGCATGGTCGTCTCCGAGCTGCGCGGCGAGAAGATCGACATCATCCCCTACAACGACGAGCCCGCCCGGTTCGTCGCCAAGGCGCTCTCGCCGGCCCGCGTGCGCGAGGTGCTCGTCGACGACGACGCCCGCCAGGCGACGGTCATCGTGCCGGACGACCAGCTCTCGCTGGCGATCGGCCGCGAGGGCCAGAACGCGCGCCTCGCCGCCCGCCTGACCGGCTGGCGGATCGACATCCGCTCGGAGACCGAGTTCGCGGCCGAGCGGCGCCGACTCGTCATACGACGAGGAGGAGACCGGCGGGCGCTGCGCAGTCGATGCTCAGCGACCGGCCGGCGCTGCCCGAACGCCGCGCTTCCCGGCTCGGCGTACTGCGGCCTCCCGGCGCACCAGGCGCTGTCGCGCTTCTCCGGCAGCTCGATGCTCTTCATCCAGGGCTTCGGCGACGAGGAGATCGCGCGCCTGTCCGATCCCGACCTCTCCCAGGAGGACGTCGCCGACCTCGTCGCGAGCGGCGAGCAGGCGTACGCCGACGCCGTGGCGGGCGCCGAGGCGGCGGCGGTCGCCACGGAGGAACTCGAGGCGACGGAGCAGGCCATCGAGGACGCCGAGGAGGCGATCGAGGTGGCCGAAGCGGTCGCCGCCGTCGAGGAGGTCCTCGACGAGAAGGCCGTCGTCGGCGAGGCCGAGGCGATCACCGAAGAGGCCGCCGAGGCGGGCGGCGCCGGGGAGCCGGCGGCATAGGCGCGGTCGGACACGTCCCGCAGCGGCGCTGCATCGGCTGTGGCCGGGTGGCGCCGAAGGCGGAGCTGCATGCGGCTCGCCCTCGACGGCGATCGCGTGGTCCGCGACCCTCAGGTGCGGCGTCCCGGCCGCGGCGCCTACGTGTGCGGGACGCGGTTGCGCAGCAGGCGGCGCTGCAGCGCCGGGCACTGCCGCGGGCGTTCCGGCGCCCGGTCGCGGTGACCGCAGGACTTCGTAGAATCGGACGGCTAGTGGCCAAGAAGCGCGTACACGAGATCGCCAAGGAGCAGAACCTCTCGAGCAAGGAGGTCCTCGAGACGCCTGCAGGCGGCCGGCATCGAGGTGAAGGCCGCCCGTCCTCCGTCGAGGAGACCGACGCGCTGAAGGCGCTCGGCGCCAACGGCGCGGGTGCCGCCGCGAAGGCGAAGCCCGCCGCGCCGAAGGCACCGGCCGCGCCGAAGGCGCCCGCGGCTGCGCAGAAGGCGCCCGCACCGGCGGCGAGGGCCGCCGCGCCTGCCGCGAAGGCCGCCGCTCCGGCCGCGCCCGCTCCGACGCGCCGCGTGTTCGAGCCGGACGCACCGCTGCCCGAGCCGGCCGGCCAGCGCCGCGTCTTCGAGCCCGACGCTCCGCCGCCCCCGCGGCCCCGCGGCCCGCGCGACGCACCGTCCGCGCCGCCCCCGCCCCCGCCGCGCCCGCGCGCCGCGTTCGTCCGAAACGCTCCCGAGCGATCCGCGGCGCGCCGCGAAGCCCGCCGCGCCCGCGGCACCCGTGCCGACCCCGAAGCCTGCGGCGCCGACGCCGGCCGCCGCAGCGCCCACGGCCGCCGCACCTGCCGCGCCCGCTGAGACGCCGGCGGCCGCCGCCCGCGCCGGCGCCCGAGGCCGCCGCCCCGCGCCGACGGCCCCGGCCGCGACCGCCGGCGACGCCGGCGGCCCCCGCTCCGACGCCGGCGCCCGAGGCCGCCACCCCCGCCGCGCAGGCACCCGAGGCCGCCGCGCCCGAAGCGTCCGTCGCGGCGCCCGCGAAGCCCGCCAAGGGGAAGGACGACCGAGCGCAGGCGAAGGTCGTCCCGTCGATCGAGCCTCCCGCGCCCGGGACCGGGCCGAAGATCATCTCCGTGCCCGAGCCGCCGAAGCGGCCCAAGCGCGACGAGACGCAGGCCGGCGGCCGCGCGGCCGGCACCGGCCCGCGCCCCGCCGGCGGTCCCGGCGGCAAGCGCCGCGTCGTCATCGACTCGCAGGCCTCGCGCCGCCCCGGTGGCCCCGGTGGCGGCCCGCCGGTCCGCGGCGGCCCGCCGCACCGCGCGCCCGCGCCGCCGCGGTCGCCGCCGCTTCGACGACACGCCGCTCGCGCCGCTCGACACGACGCGCGCAGAGCGCGACCGACGCCGTGAAGATCAACTCCGGCTCGACCGTCAAGGACGTCGCCGAGTACCTCGGCGTCCCGGTGCCGGAGATCATCAAGCAGCTCATGGTCATGGGCGAGATGGCGACGCTCACCCAGACGCTCTCCGACGAGGCGATCATGGTGCTCGCCGAGGCGCTCGACAAGGAGGTCGAGGTCGTCAGCGCGTCCGACGAGGCCGACGCCGAGCCGGTGTTCGAGGACGAGACAGCCGATCTCGTCGAGCGCCCGCCGGTCGTGACGATCATGGGTCACGTCGACCACGGCAAGACATCGCTGCTCGACGCGATCCGCGAGACCGACGTCGTCGCGCGGCGAGGCCGGCGGGCATCACGCAGCACATCGGCGCCTACCAGGTCCACCACAACGGCAAGGCGATCACCTTCCTCGACACGCCGGGCCACGAGGCGTTCACCGCCATGCGCGCCCGCGGCGCGAAGGTCACCGACGTCGCCGTCGTCGTCGTCGCGGCCGACGACGGGCCCAAGCCGCAGACCGACGAGGCGATCGACCACGCGAAGGCGGCCGAGGTGCCGATCATCGTCGCGGTCAACAAGATCGACAAGGAGGGCGCCGACCCGACGCGCGTGCGCACCGAGATGACGCAGCGCAGCCTCCAGCCCTCGGACTGGGGCGGCGAGACCGAGTACGTCGACGTCTCCGCCAAGACCCGTCAGGGCCTCGACGACCTGCTCGACACGATCCTCGTGGTCACCGAGCTCGAGGAGCTCAAGGCCAACCCGGACGCCGAGGCCAGCGGCGTCGTCATCGAGTCGAAGCTCGACCCGGGCCGCGGCCCCGTCGTGACCGTCCTGATCCAGCGCGGCACGCTGCGCGTCGGCGACGCGCTCGTCGCCGGCCCGCACTGGGGCAAGGTCCGCGCGATGCAGGACTACACCGGCGAGCGCGTCGACGAGGCCGTCCCCGGCGATCCGGTCGAGGTCCTCGGCTTCGACGGCGTCCCGGACGCCGGCGAGTTCGTGCGCGTCGTCGAGAACGACCGTGCCGCCCGCTCGCAGGCCAACGAGCGCGCGATCCGCCTGAAGAACGAGGCGCAGGCGCGCCGCGCCGGCCGCAAGGTCTCGTTCGACGAGCTCTTCCACGGCATCCAGGAGGGCGAGTCCTCAAGGAGCTCAACCTCGTGCTGAAGGCCGACGTCTCCGGCTCGCTGGAGGCCTTCGAGGACGAGATCGCCAAGCTGCCGCAGGACGAGGTCCAGGTCAACATCATCCACAGCGGCGTCGGCGGCATCAACGAGTCCGACGTGATGCTCGCCGCCGCCTCCGACGCGGTCATCCTCGGCTTCAACGTGCGCCCGGTCGGCGACGCTCGCGCCGCCGCCGAGCGCGAGGGCGTCGAGATCCGCACGTACGCGGTCATCTACAAGGCGCTCGACGATCTGCGCGACGCCATGTCCGGCATGCTCGAGCCCGAGGAGGTCGAGGACACGCTCGGCCAGGCCGAGGTCCGCGCAGACCTTCAAGGCCTCGAAGATCGGCACGATCGCCGGCTGCTACGTCACCGAGGGCAAGATCACGCGCGACGCGAAGATCCGCGTCGTGCGCGACGGCACCGTCGTCTACGACACGACCGCTCGCGAGCCTCAAGCGCTTCAACGAGGACGCGCGCGAGGTCGCGCAGGGCTTCGAGTGCGGCATCGTGCTCGCGAACTTCCAGGACGTCAAGGAGGGCGACGTGCTCGAGGCCTACGAGACCCGCAAGGTCGAGCGCGAGCTCGCGTAGGACCTGATGAGCGCGTACGTCGCGCTGCTGCTGGTGCATCTGCACTTCCCGGAGGCCGAGAGCCTGAAGGCCAAGCGCAGCGAGCTGCAGTCGGTGAAGGCCCAGCTGCACGGGCGCCACGGTCTGACGGTCGCCGAGGTGGCCCACCAGGACCAGTGGCAGCGCTCGACGCTCGCCGCGGCGCTCACGGGCGGCGTCGCCCGGCGCGCTCGA
This sequence comes from uncultured Actinomycetes bacterium, assembly GCA_963787935.1. Lineage (GTDB taxonomy): Bacteria > Actinomycetota > Thermoleophilia > Solirubrobacterales > Solirubrobacteraceae > F1-60-MAGs163. Next base: position 154,338 of record CAWBEV010000006.1, read on the forward strand.
GGCCGCGGTCGACCGCGTCGTGCGCTGGCTCGAGGACCGGTTCCCCGAGCGGTGTGCGCGTCGAACGGACGCTGCACTCGTTCGACGAGCTGATGGATCTAGGATGAGCGGCGCACGGATGCGTCGCGTCGACGAGGCGATCAGGGAGGTCCTCGCCGATGCGATTCCCAAGCAGCGTCAAGGATCCACGGGTCGGCTTCGTGACGGTCACGGACGTGAACACCAGCCGCGGACCTGCGCCAGGCGCAGGTCTTCGTGAGCGTCCTCGGCGACGAGGACGCGCGCCGCGCCTGCCTCGATGGCCTGACCTCCGCCCACGGCGTGCTCCAGCGCGAGGTCGGTCGCCAGCTGCGCATGAAGCGCACGCCGACGCTCACGTTCGCGCTCGACGAGACGGCGCTGCACCGCCGCCCGGGTCGAGGCGCTGCTCGACGAGGTGACGCCGCCCGCCGACCGCGGGGGCGACGTGCGATGAGCAGCACGACGGCACGTCGACACGCGCGTCGCAGATGCTCGACGCGCTGCGCCGCGGCGAGCGCTTCGTCCTGCTCACCCACGAGCACCCCGACGGCGACGCGCTCGGCTCGCTCGTCGGCATGCACGGGCGTCCTCACGGCGCTCGGCAAGGACTCGACGATGTTCGTCTGCGCCGACGAGTTCCCGCTGCCCTACGAGTACCGCTGGTTCGACCTCAGCGGCGTCGTCAGCACGGTGCCCGCGGACATCGAGGAGCGCACGATCGTCTTCCTGGACTGCGGGAACATCGACCGCAACCCCGTCGAGGCGTTCCGCAGTCCCGCGGCGACGATCCTCAACATCGACCACCACCACGACAACACACGCTTCGGGACGGTCAACCTCGTCGTCGAGGACGCCTCGTGCACGGCCGAGATCGTCTGGGACCTGATGCGCGACCTCGGCGTCACCGCGACGCCGGAGATCGCGCGAGGCGCTGTACGTCGGCCTGATCACCGACACCGGCCGGTTCATGTACGAGAACACCGGGCCGGCAGCGCACCTCATGGCGGCCGACCTGATCGCGGCCGGCGTCGACGTCGCCGGCGTCTACCGGCGCGTGTACGAGGGCTGGCCCGAGCCGAAGCTGCGGCTGTTCGCGCGTGCGCTCTCGCGCGCCGAGCGCCACGCCGGCGGCGCGCTCACGATGACGCCAGCTGAGCGTCGAGGACTTCCGCCAGACCGGCGCCGAGGAGAGCTACACCGAGGGCGTCGTCGACCGCCTGCGCGCCGTCGAGGGCACGAAGGTCGCCGCGCTCGCACGCGAACTCTCCGACGGCGACAGCGGCCGCTGGAAGGTCTCGCTGCGCTCCGCGCGACGGCGACGGTCGACGTCTCGGTCATCGCCCGCGCCGGTGGCGGCGGCGGCCACAAGGCCGCCGCCGGGTTCACCACCGCGCTCTCGCCGGCCGAGCTCGTCGCGTTCCTGCGCGAGCAGGTCATCGCGCAGCTGTGAGCGTCCGTGGACGAGCCCGTGGACGGCGTCGTCCTCGCCGACAAGCCCGCGGGGAAGACCTCGCACGACATCACGACGGTCGTGCGGCGCGGCCTCGGGGTGCGCAAGGCCGGCCACGCGGGCACGCTCGATCCGTTCGCGACGGGGCTGCTGATCATCCTCGTCGGGCGCGCGCGTCGCGTCCAGCGGTTCTTCACCGCGCTGCCGAAGGAGTACGTCGCGGTTGCGCGCTTCGGCGCGATCTCGACGCACCGGCGACCCCGACGGGGTGATCACGCCGACCGGCGTCCTGCCCGAGCGGGAGCTCGTGCTGCCGACCGGGCGGATCGTCCAGCGACCGCCGGCGTACAGCGCGATCCGCATCGACGGCGTGAAGGCCTACGAGCGCGCCCGCCGCGGCGAGCAGGTCGAGGTCCCCGAGCGCGAGGTCACGATCTACGCGTTCGAGGAGCTCTGGCGCGAGGACGACCGCGCGGGCCTGCGGATCGTCTGCTCGTCCGGGACGTACGTGCGCAGCCTCGTCGCCGAGCTCGGCGACGCGTACACCGAGCAGCTGCGCCGCACGCGCATCGGGCCGTTCGCGTCGAGGACGCGGACCCGGGACGCGTGCGTCCCGCTCGCGTCGGCGCTCGGGTTCTTCGCGTCCGTGCGGCTGGGCGCGGACGACGCGCGCCGCGCCGCGCACGGCCTCGCGGTGAGGCCCGCCGAGCCGCCGGCCGCCCCGTCCGGCGATTGGGTGCTGCCCGCCGCGCCCGCCGAGGTGCTGCTGCTCGACGCCGACGGCCCGATCGCGCTGGCCGAGCCCCGCGAGGACGGCGCGCTCAAGCCCGTCGTAGGCTTCCGCGCGTGAAGATCACCCGGCTGTCCGACGCCGAGCCTCGCCCGCGGCGCGTCGCCGTCGGCACGTTCGACGGCGTGCATCTCGGTCACCGCGAGGTGATCGCGGGCGCGGACACCGTCCTGACGTTCGATCCGCATCCGACGGCGGTCGTCGCCCCGGGCCACGAGCCGCTGCTGCTGACGACGCTCGCGCGCAAGGCCGAGCTCGTCGCCGCGCTCGGCGTCGAGGAGATCGTCGTGATCGAGTTCGACGCGGACTTCGCGGCGCGCAGCGCCGCGCAGTTCCTCGACGACGTGCTCGTCGGGCGCGCTCCGGGCGACGCACGTCAGCGTCGGCGAGAACTTCCACTTCGGGCACCGTGCGCAGGGCGACCCCGCCCTCCTGCGTGCTGATCCGCGGTTCGAGACGCGGGTCGTCCCGCTGTTCGAGATGGACGGGGAGATCGTGAGCTCGAGCCACATCCGCGGCCTCGTGCTCGGCGGGGCGCTCGAGTACGCCGGCACGCTGCTCGGCGAGCCGTTCGTCGTCGACGGCCCGGTCGTCCACGGGGACGAGCGCGGGCGCACGCTCGGGTACCCGACCGCGAACCTCGTCCCGGTCGAGGGCCACTGCACGCCCGGGCACGGCGTGTACGCCGCCCGCGCCCGCACCGCCGACGGCACCTGGCACGCCGCGGCCGTGAACGTCGGCGTGCGCCCGATGTTCGACAGCGGCCTCGGGGAGCTCATCGAGGCGCACCTCATCGACTTCTCCGGCGAGCTCTACGACGAGCCGCTGCGCGTGCAGTTCCTGCGCCGCCTGCGCGGCGAGACGGCGGTTCGCCAGCGTCGAGACGCTCGTGGCGCAGATGGGTGCGGACGTCGAGGCGACGCGCGCGATCGCCGCTGCGGCCTGACCCCGGCGGCGCGCGTCCTCCTGCTACCGTGATCCGCCGCATCATGAGCACCCTCACGCCCGAGAAGACCCGCGAGATCGACGGCGCAGTTCGGGGCCAACGACCAGGACACCGGGAACACCCGCGTGCAGGTCGCGCTCCTCACCCAGCGCATCAACGATCTCACCGAGCACCTGCGCTCCCACAGCAAGGACCACGCCTCGCGGCGCGGCCTGCTGATGCTCGTCGGGCGTCGTCGCCGGCTGCTGAACTACCTGCAGAAGAGCGACCTCGAGGCCTACCGCGGCCTCGTCCGCGAGCTCGGCCTGCGCAAGTAGCGTCGTCCGAGCGCCCGCAGGGCCCGTACCCGCGGCATGAGCATCATCGCGCCCGGGACCACGGCGCCCGCGTTCTCGCTCCAGCGCGAGAACGGCGAGCGCTTCACGACCGCCGATCTCGCGGGGAGGACGGTCGTCCTGGTCTTCTACCCGTTCGCCTTCAGCTCGGTCTGCACCGACCAGTTGCAGGTCTACGAGGAGGCGCTCGGGGAGATCACCGCGCAGGGCGCCGAGATCTACGGCGTCTCCACGGACGCGTCGACCTCCCAGACGGCGTTTCGCGAGAAGCTCGGCGTCACGATCCCGCAGCTCTCGGACTTCGAGCCCAAGGGCGAGACGGCGCGCGCGTTCGGGGCGTACTTCGAGCCGGGCGGCATGGCGAATCGCGCGCTCGTCGTCCTGAAGGACGGCGTGGTCACCTGGAGCTGGCTCGGGGAGAACCCCGGAGTCCTGCCGGGCGTCAACCTCGTATTCGACGGCCTGGCGACCGCAGCCTGACCGGATGCCCGCCGGCCGGCGGGCGCCTACGCTGGACCGATGAGCACGCTCGGTCGCTCCCGCCTCCTCGCGGCTCCGGTCCTCGCCGGGATCCTCGCCGGGCTGCTGCTCGCCGCAGCGCCTGCGAGCGCGGCGGTCGGTACGACGCGGCTGCTCGTTCCGGGCGGCTCCGGCGGCCGGCCGGTCGCCCACCTGCACTTCGCGCTTCCGGCGGGCTACCGCCAGCTCGTCGGGGCGCTCGAGGGCCGGCCGGCGATCGGCGCCTACCGTGCGCCGGGAAAGCGGTGCGGCTCCGAGCTCGAGGCGGTCGGCCGCGCGCGAGTGACGGGCCTCGATCGCCGTGGTGACCGGCTGCGCCTCGTGCGCGGCAACGAGCCCCGCGCGGGAGCGCGTTCGACGTACCTGCGGATCGAGCGCATGGGCCACGTCGGGGGCGGGCGCTGGTACGTCGGCCCGACGTGGTCGTGGCCGCGCACCGCGCCGAACCCGCGTGTGACCGCGCTGACGGCGGCGGCGCTGCTGCCCGCGCCACGACGGTTCACCGGGGCACATATGCGCTGGGTGCTCGTGACGATCTCGGTGAGCGCCGCATGTCGCGCGGACGTCGCGGGAACGACGGCCGATCTCGTCCGCGCGGTGCGGGCCGTGCGGATCCTGCCCGGCCACGCTCACGTGGTCGCCGGCGTTCCGACCGAGACGGCCTGAGCGCCGCGCTACGGGGCGCGCAGCGGCGCGAGTTCGCGGACGTCGTCGTTGGCCCGGTACGCGTCGAGCAACGGCCCGATCACCGCGGCCCGGTGGTCGAAGATCGCCTCGACGTCGCGCCGCACGAGCACGCGGTGGGCGAGCGCGCCGAGCGGGCCGAACCCGATCGCGTAGCGCACCGTGTCGGTCATCCGCGTGCGACCGCCGTCGAGCGGTTCGAACTCGTGCGTGTGATGCCAGAGCGCGTAGGGTCCCGAGAGCTGGACATCGACGAAGCCCCGATCCGGCGTCCACTCCTGGATCAGCGTCTTCCAGCTCACCGGGACGCCGTGCACGCGCAGGCGGTACTGGATGAGCGTGCCGGCGTGCATCGCGATCGGGGCGGGGGTGATGACGCGAAAGTGCAGCAGCGGCGGGGTGAGCGCCTCGAGGTTCCGCGCATCGGCGAAGAACGGGAAGACGTCCGCGGGGGTCCCGTCGAGGACCTGCTCACGGCGGAGGGTGTGGACGCGCATCACCTCCAGATACGCCGCTAGGCTCCGCGGCGATGACCGACCTCACGAGCGCGTCGCTCCCGTCGCTGCGCTCCGACGACCACGTGCGCGGCCCCGCGGATGCGCCGCTGGTCGTCCTCTACGCGGACTTCACCTGCTCGGAATGCGCCCTCGCCGCGGTGCGGCTGCAGGCGGCGCCGCTGCGGACCTGCTTTCGCCACCTGCCGCTGCGCGCGCGCCACCCGCGCGCCGTCCCGGCCGCGATCGCCGCCGAGGCCGCGGCCCGCCAGGGCGCGTTCTGGGCCTTCCACGACGCGCTGTTCGCCGACCAGGGCCGGCTCGACGATCCGCACCTCTGGGGGCGCTGTGAGACGCTCGGTCTCGACCTCGAGCGCTTCGAGGCCGACCGGCGCGATCCGGCGCTCGCCGAGCGCGTCGCGGCCGACGTGCGCGACGCCCTGCGGGGCGGCGCGGCGAGCACCCCGGCGCTCGTCCGCGGGCGGCGCGCTGCACCACGGCGCGCCGGACCCCGCGTTCCTCGGTGCGCTGGCCGCAGCGCCCCCTCGGCCCGACCCATCCGGCTAGGATGGCGAGGTTCGGATATCGAAAGCATTCAGCGAATACGGGCCGCAGGATCCGAAGGCGGCTCCGAAAGAAGGTTCACAGTTCATATGAGTACTGACGCCGTGACCACGGTCTCCGTCGAGATCGCGGGCACCGAGATCTCGTTCGAGACCGGCAAGATGGCGAAGCAGGCCGGCGGCGCCGTCGTCGTCCGCCAGGGGGACACGATGGTCCTCTGCACCGCGACCGCCGGCAACCTGCGCGACGTCGACTTCCTCCCGCTGACGGTGGACGTCGAGGAGCGCATGTACGCCGCGGGCAAGATCCCCGGCTCGTTCTTCAAGCGCGAGGGCCGCTCCAGCGAGAAGGGCACGCTCACCGCCCGCATGATCGACCGGCCGATCCGGCCGCTGTTCCCGAAGGGCTGGCACTACGAGACCCAGCTCGTGGCGATCCCGCTGAGCGTCGACTACGCGCACCCGTACGACATCCTCGCGATGAACGGCGCCTCCGCCGCGTTGATGATCTCCGAGGTCCCGCTGCCGACACCGGTCGGCGCCGTGCGGATCGGCAAGATCGACGGCAACTTCGTCGTCAATCCCTCCGAGGAGTCGCTCGCTCCCGGGAGCGAGAACGCCAGCGAGCTCGACCTCATCGTCGCCGGCACTGATGAAGCGATCCTCATGGTCGAGGCCGGTGCGAGCGAGCTGTCGGAGGCGGAGATCCTCGACGCGCTCGACATCGCCCACGGCGAGATCAAGAAGCTCTGCGCGCTGCAGCGCGACCTCGCCGACAGGGCCGGCAAGGAGAAGCTCGTCGTCGAGGCCCCGGTCGTCGACGAGGGCCTGCTCGCGCAGATCACCGCGTCGCACGGCGCCGCGCTCGACGCCGCGACGCAGGTCGTCGACAAGCTCGAGCGCCAGGACGCGACGAAGGCCGTCGAGGAGGCGATCGTCGAGCAGTACGGCGGCGATCCCGAGGCCGCCGACTACACCCAGAAGCGCTCCGACGCGGCCGCAGCATTCGCGAAGCTCGAGAAGGCGACGATCCGCAACCGGATCGCCGTCGACAAGAAGCGCCCCGACGGGCGCTCGGCGCAGGAGATCCGCCCGATCGCGATCGAGGTCGGCGTCGCCCCGCGCACCCACGGCTCGGCGCTCTTCACCCGCGGCCAGACGCAGGCGCTGTCCGTCGCGGCGCTCGGCACGCTCAAGGAGGAGATGCGGATCGACACGCTCGGCCTCGAGAAGCACCGCTACTACTGGCACCACTACAACTTCCCGCCGTTCTCGGTGGGCGAGGCCGGCTTCATGCGCGGTCCCAAGCGCCGTGACATCGGCCACGGGGCGCTCGCGGAGCGCGCGCTCGTGCCGGTCGTGCCGACGATCGAGGAGTTCCCGTACACGATCCGCATCGTGTCCGACATCCTCGAGTCCAACGGCTCGTCGTCGATGGCGTCGGTCTGCGGATCGTCGCTGTCGCTGATGCAGGCGGGCGTGCCGATCAAGGCGCCGGTCGCCGGCATCGCGATGGGCCTCATCAAGGAGGGCGACGACTACATCGTCCTCACCGACATCGCCGGCGTCGAGGATCACCTCGGCGACATGGACTTCAAGGTCGCCGGCACCGAGGCGGGCATCACGGCGATCCAGATGGACATCAAGATCGGCGGCCTGACGTTCGACATCCTGCGCGACGCGCTGAGCCAGGCGCGCGAGGCGCGGCTGAACATCCTCGGCCAGATGGCGCAGGTCATCGACGCACCGGCCCAGGAGCTCTCGCCGTTCGCCCCGCGCATCATCCAGCTGCAGATCGACCCGTCGCAGATCGGCATGCTGATCGGCAAGGGCGGCGAGACGATCCGCGGCCTCTCGGACGAGTTCGAGTCGCAGATCGACGTCAACGACGAAGGTCAGGTGCTCGTCTACTCGGCCAACGGGGAGCTCGGCGAGGCGCTCGCCGAGCGCATCCGCACGATGATGAAGGAGGTCGAGGTCGGTGACGAGTTCACCGGCAAGGTCGTCAAGACGACGACCTTCGGCGCGTTCGTGGAGCTCACGAAGGGCACCGACGGCCTGCTGCACATCTCGAACGTCTCGCCCGGGCAGCGGGTCGAGAACGTCGAGGACGTGCTGAGCCGCGGCGACGAGATCCAGGTCAAGGTCGTCGAGGTCGATCGTGAGCGCGGCCGCATCGGCCTGCGCCTGTCCGACGATCCGTCGATCGCCGGAAAGTCCACCGAGGAGCTCGCGTCCGTCGTGGCCTCCGGCGGCGACCGCGGCGGCGACCGCGGCCCCCGGCGGGACCGCAACGGCGGCGGTGGCGGTCGTGACCGCGAGCGCGGCGAGCGCGGCTCCGGCCGTCCGCGGCACCGGCGCGGGGACAGCGATCCCGACCGCGGCTGACGCGGACCGCCGGGCGTCGGTGGCGGACCACACGCTCACCACGCTCCGTTCGGGGCTGCGGGTCGTGACGGAGGCGATGCCCTCGGTCCGGTCCGCCGCCCTGGGCGTCTTCATCGGCACCGGCTCGTCCACCGAGGACGGGCCGGTCGCCGGCTGGTCGCACCTGCTCGAGCACATGATCTTCCGCGGGACGGCGCGCTATGCGTCGGTCGAGATCGACCGGATCTTCGACGCGATGGGCGCCGAGCTGAACGCCGGGACGGGCAAGGAGTCCACCTCGGTCTACGCGCGGGTGCTCGACCGGCACCTCGAGCGCGCGTTCGACGTCATGGCCGACATGGTCTGGCGGCCGGCGCTCGGCCCGACCGACCTCGATGCCGAGCGCCGGATCGTGATCGAGGAGATCGCGATGTACGAGGACGACCCGCAGGATCTCGTCTTCGACGTGCTCGGCGAGGCGGTGTTCGGAGCGCATCCGCTCGGGCGGCCCGTGATCGGCACGCGTCGCAGCGTCTCAGGCGCCACGTCCGAGGCGTTGCGCAGCTTCCACGCGGCGCGCTACCGGCCGGGCGACATCGTCGTCGCCGGAGCCGGCTCGCTCGACCACGACGCGCTCGTCGCGCTCGTGCAGGCGGCCGAGGAGGCCGCCGACGGGCCCGTGCGCGCGCCGGCACCGCCGGCGCCGCCGGCCCCCGACGCGCCCGCGCTCGTGCGGTTCGTCGCCAAGGAGACCGAGCAGTACCACGTCGCGATCGGCGGCCAGGGTCTCGCGCGCGACGACGAGCGCCGCTACGCCCTGCGGGTGCTCGACACGATCCTCGGCGGGACGTCGTCCTCGCGCCTCTTCCAGGAGGTGCGCGAGAAGCGCGGCCTGGCCTACAGCGTCTTCTCGTTCCACGGCGGCTACGCCGGCACCGGCCAGATCGGGGTCTACCTCGGAACGCGCCCGGACAACGTCGCCGTCGCGCTCCAGGTCGTCGGAACCGAATTCGAGCGCCTGCTCCAGGACGGCGTCAGCGAGCAGGAGGTCGAGCTCGCGCGCGAGAACGCGAAGGGGCGGCTCGTGCTGGCGCTCGAGTCCACGTCGGCGCGGATGAACCGTCTCGGCGGTGCCGTGCTCGCCGACCTGCCGATCCTCACCGTGGACGAGCTCATCGAGCGCGTCGAATCCGTCACGACCGCGGACGTGGACGCGCTCGCCCGCGAGCTCCTGGCCCCCGAACGCCTGAGCGCGGCGGGCATCGGCCCCGACGAGGCGACGCTGCGCGCCGCGGTCGCCGGCGTCTGCCCGGCCGGCGCCGAGGTGGCCGCGTGAGCCCGGCACCGATCCGCGTCGCGGTCGCGGGTGCCGCGGGGCGGATGGGGGCGACGGTCTGCGATGCCGTCGAGGGCGCCGAGGATCTCGTCCTCACCGGGCGCGCGGACCCCGCGCTCGGAACGGCGCTCGCGGACGTTCTGGCTGACGCGGACGTCGTGGTGGACTTCACGCGCCCGGACACGGCGCTGGAGAACGCGCTCGCCTGTGTACGGGCCGGGGTGCACGTCGTCATCGGGACGACCGGGTTCGACGCCGCGCCGCTGCTCGCGCTCGGGCCCGAGCTGCCCGCGAACATCTTCATCGCGCCCAACTTCGCCATCGGCGCGGTGCTCATGATGCGGTTCGCTGCGCAGGCCGCCGAGCACTTCCCGAAGGCGGAGATCATCGAGCTGCATCACGACCGCAAGCTCGACGCGCCGTCCGGGACCGCCGCGCGGACGGCGGATCTCATGCGCGAGCCGCTCGGAGCCGACGTGCCGATCCACTCCGTTCGCCTCCCGGGCCTCGTGGCCCACCAGGAGGTCATCTTCGGCGGTCTCGGCGAGACGCTGACGATCCGCCACGACTCGCTCGCGCGCGAGTCGTTCATGCCCGGGGTCCTGCTCGCTGTGCGACGCGTCGCGACGCAGCCCGAGCCCGTCCTGATCGGGCTCGAGCACCTGCTGTGAGCGAGCTCGTGCGCCGGGCCGCGGCGACCGATGCCGCGGACCTGGCAGGCGTGAGCGTGCGCGCCTGGCAGCACGCGTACGCCGACATCCTCGACCCGCAGGTCCTCGCCGAGCGCGATGTCGAGAGCCAGCTGCCGCGCTGGGAGGCGTTGCTCGCGGACTCGCCGAACGAGGTCTGGCTCGCGGAGGTCGCAGGCCGGATCGCCGGGTACATCGTGGTGGGAGCGAGCACCGATCGCGATGCCGGTCCGGGCCTCGGGATGCTCTACGCGCTGTACGTGGATCCACCGGCGCAGGGCGCCGGGCTCGGAACGCACCTGCACGCGCACGCGCTCGACCGCCTGCGGGCGCTGGGCTTCACGCGCGTCACGCTGTGGGTGTTCACCGGGAACGGCCTCGGCCGCGCGTTCTACGAGCGCCACGGCTGGGAGGCCGATTCCACGGGGCCCGGGCAGGAGGGCGAGGGCTGGCACGCGCCCGCGCTGCGCTACGCACGTGAGCTGTAGGCGTTTGCCGCTGCCGGCGGGGCGCGCTACCGTCGGCGGACGGCCACGATCTGACCAAGGAGGGAAGATGGCCACCGGCACGCGCATCCTCGTCGTCGCGAACCGCACGGTCGGCGCGCCCGCGCTCGCCGAGGAGCTGCGACGGCTCGCGGATGGTCGTGACGTCTCGTTCACCGTGCTCGCCCCGTGTCCCGTGCGCGAGCGTGAGGCCGCCCGCGAGCGGCTCGACGAGGCGGTGGTCGAGCTGCGCGTCATGGGGCTGCACGCCAAGGGTGTGCTCGGCGCCGAGACGCCGCTGACGGCGGTCGAGGAGGAGTACGACAACGCCCGCTACGACGAGATCGTCGTCGCAACGCTCGAGGCCGGCGCCTCGCAATGGCTCGCGGGCGGCCTCCCCGGGCAGATCGAACGGCGCACGCACGCCGTCGTGCACCACGTCACGGTCCCGGAGGCACAGGCGGCGCCGCCGCCGCCGCCGCCGGCGGAGCACCGGGGGCTGCTCGAGGGCCTGCTCAGCGAGCTGCACGTCGAAACGAACAAGACCGGTCACCCGTACGGCTGAGGCGCGGGCGGTGGGCCGGCGCGCCGCTCAGGCGTCCGCGAGCAGCCGCGCCAGACGCGTGTGCCGCCGGCGCGTGTCACGCGTGCGCAGTGCGGTCGCGAGCGCCGCGGGCTGCGCGACGAGGACGCAGACCCGCTCGGCGCGCGTCACCGCCGTGTAGAGCAGGTTGCGCGTCAGCATCACGTGATGGCCGCGGAACACCGGGACGATGACGGCCGGTGCCTGGCTGCCCTGCGCCTTGTGCACCGAGATCGCGTGGGCCAGGCGCAGCGTCCCGAGCTCATCGAGGCCGAGCGCGAGCCGCCGGCCGTCGTCGCCGGCGAAGGTCACGGTCTCGCGTTCGGCGTCGTGGTGGGCCAGGACCCCGAGCTCGCCGTTCATGAGCTCGCGCTCGTGGTCGTTGCGCGTCTGGATGACGCGGTCGCCGACCCGCAGGACCGTGCCGGGGATCGGGGTGCCGTCAGGGTTCAGCCGCGCGCGCAGCTCGGTGTTCAGCGCCTCGACGCCGAGCGGGCCACGGTGCATGGGGGACAGCACGAGGACGTCGGCGACCGGGTCGAGGTCGTAGTGCGCCGGCAGGCGCTCGGCCGCGAGCGCCGCGACCTGCGAGAACATCGCCGCGGGGTCCTCGCGCGTGATGACGAAGAAGTCGCGAATCCCGTCCGCGCTCGGATCGGTCGGCGGCGTCAGGCCCGCGTTGATCGCGTGCGCGGCGCGGACGATCAGCGAGCGCGCCGCCTGGCGGAAGACCTCCGTCAGGCGCACGGTCGGCACCGTCTCCGAGGCGATCAGGTCCTCGAGCACGCGCCCGGGGCCGACCGGGGCGAGCTGGTCCACATCGCCGACGAGCAGGACGTGCGTGCGCGCGCCGACCGCCCCGAACAGCGCGTCGGCGAGCTGGACCGACAGCATCGACGCCTCGTCCACGACGAGCACGTCGGTCCCGGGGATCGGGTCGTCCGGGCCGCGCTCGAACCCCTCACCGGGAATCCAGCCGAGCAGCCGGTGGATCGTCGTCGCCTGCGCGCCGGTCGACTCCGCCAGCCGCCGGGCGGCCTTGCCCGTCGGTGCGCAGAGGGTGACCGTGCGCGATGCGCCGCGCACCAGGTCCACGAGGGCGCGCATCGTCGCGGTCTTCCCGGTGCCCGGGCCGCCCGTGAGGATCGCCAGGCGCCCGGCGCGGACCGCGTCGACGACCGCCCACTGCGCGTCGCTCGGCACGAACGCGCCCGTGGTCGGCCGCTCGGCCTCCGGCAGGCGCAGCCGCGGGACGTCGCTGAGCAGCGTGTGCACGCGCCGGGCCAGCCGCCGCTCCAGGCGATCCATCGCGGGGTCGGCGAGCAGGTCGCCGTCGGCCACGAGGCGCCCGCGCGCGACGAGCTCGTCGATCCGGTGCTCGACACCGTCGCCGAGCAGCCCCGCGGCCCGGCGCGCGAGCTCCTCGCGCGGCAGGAGGCAGTGGCCGTCGGTCCCGGCGTCGGCGAGCGCGTGCAGGACACCCGCGTCGAGGCGCTCGGGTGCGTCCGGCGGGACGCCGAGCGCGCGGGCGAGCGCGTCGGCGGTCGCGAAGCCGACGCCCTCGACGTCGGTGGCCGCGTAGGGGTCCTCGCGCAGGAGGTCGATCGCCTCAGGGCCGAGCGCGCGCTCGAGCCGCGCCGCCGCGCCGCCGGGCACCCCGTGCTCGGCGAGGAACAGGCGCAGCGCGCGGCGCCCGCGCAGGCGCTCCCAGGAGCGCACCGAGGCTCCGATCCGCGCCGGGCCGATCCCCGGCACCTCCCGCAACCGCGCCCGCGGGTCCGCGTCGACGAGCTCGAGCACGTCCGCGCCGTGCCGCTCGACGAGCCATGCCGCGCCGCTCGGTCCCACGTGCTTCACGGCGGCCAGGACGTTGACGAGCGCCGCATCGCTCACCGGACCGAGTCCGCGCACCTGCTCGACCTCGAAGCGCCAGCCGTGCTTTGCATGACGCCGCCACGCGCCGTGCGGCCTCGAGCAGCTCACCCTCGTGGACGTGGTCGAGCGTGCCGGTCAGGACCACCTCATCGCCCTCGTCGGTGACACCTGCGACGACCGCGAAGCCGCCCTCCGGCGCCTGCCAGCGCACCGCGAGCACCTCGGCCCGCAGCACCCGCGCATCGGGGTCCGGGGGGGCGTCAGGGCCTGCGCGGGCCCGGGGCGGAGGGGACGGCGGCGCCATGGGAGGCCGCGAAGGATGGAGCGGACGGCGGACGCGTGCGTCGGATAGGCTCGGTCGGTGCCAGAGCTGGGTGCGGTCCTCACCGCGATCATCACGCCGTTCACCGCCGACGATGCCGTCGACGAGCGCGCGTTCGTCGATCTGATGCACCATCTGGCGGCCAACGGATCCGACGGCTTCGTCGTCTGCGGCACGACCGGGGAGGCGCCCACGCTCAGCGACGCCGAGCACCTGCGCCTCATCGAGCTGGCGGTCGCCGAGCATCCACCGGGAGCGACGATCATCGCCGGCGTGGGCTCGAACGACACCCGCCACGCAGTCCGGTTCACCGAGCGCGCGTGCGAGCTCGGCGCCGATGCCCTGCTGTCGGTGAACCCGTACTACAACCGGCCGAACCGCCGCGGCATCGTCGCGCACTTCAGCGCCGTCTCGCGCGCGGCCGACCGCCCGATCGTCCTCTACAACATCCCGCAGCGCACGGGATCGGACATGCCGAACGACCTGCTCGCCGAGCTCGCCCAGCTCGACCACATCGAGGCGGTCAAGCAGGCCAACGACAAGAACCTCGCACTCGTGGACGGTCTCGACCTCTACGCGGGGAACGACGACGCGCTCGCTCGCGTGCTCGACCTCGGCGGCGCCGGCGGCATCCTCGTCGCCAGCCACATCGTCGGGCCCGAGATGCGCCGGATGGTGGACGAGCCCGACGAGCGCGCCGCGATCGACGCCGGGCTGCAGCCGCTGTTCGCCGCGCTCGGCGTCGGGCCGCTGACGATGACGACGAAGGCCGCGCTGAACCTGCTCGGCCGGCCGGTCGGGATCCCCCGGCTCCCGCTCGTCGAGGCCGACCCCGAGGAGACCGCGACCATCCGCGCGGCGCTCGAAGCGCACGGCCTGCTGGAGCGCGTGTGACCGGCACCATGCGCGTCCTGCCGCTCGGCGGGCTCGGCGAGATCGGCAAGAACATGACCGTCCTCGAGTACGAGGATCGGCTGCTCGTCGTCGACGCGGGGCTGCGGTTCCCCGCCGCCGAGCAGGTCGGCATCGATCTCGTGCTCCCGGACTTCGCGTACCTGCGCGGGCGCGTGGACGACATCGAGGGCATCGTCATCACGCACGGCCACGAGGACCACCTCGGAGCGCTGCCGTGGATCCTGCGCGAGCTGCGCGGCGAGGGTGATCCGCCGCCGGTGTTCGGCGCACCGCTGACGATGGCGATGGCCCGCTCGAAGCTCGACGAGCACCGGCTCAAGGACGTCGACGTCGAGGACGTCAAGGCGGGGGAGGTGCTCGAGCTCGGCCCGTTCGACGTCGAGCTCATCCACATGACCCACTCGATCCCGGACGCGCGCGCGGTCGCGGTGACGACTGACCTCGGGACCGTGCTCATCACCGGCGACTACAAGTTCGACCAGACCCCGGTCGACGGTCCGCCGGCCGACGTGGCGCGGCTCGCCGCGCTCGGCGCCGACGGCCTGCTGCTCCTGTGCGGGGACTCGACGAATGCCGATCGCCAGGGTTTCTCGCCGAGCGAGGCGGGCATCGGCCCGCACCTCGAGCAGGTCTTCAGCCAGTGCGAGGGCCGGATCGTCGTCACGTGCTTCGCGTCGAACATCCACCGCGTGCAGCAGGTCGTGGACGCGGCCGCACAACTCGGGCGCAAGGTCGCGCTGCTCGGGCGCTCGATGCGCAAGAACGTGAACATCGGCCGCTCGCTCGGGCACATCGACGTCCCCGACGGGATGCTCATCCAGCCGCGCGAGATCGACGACTTCCCCGACGAGCGGCTCGTGATCGTCTCGACCGGGTCCCAGGGCGAGCCGTTGAGCGCGCTGCGGCGGATGGCCTTCCACGACCACCACCAGGTCCAGCTCCACGACGGCGACACGGTCGTCTTCGCCGCCACGCCGGTGCCGGGCAACGAGCGCGCGGTCAACGAGACGATCGACCGGCTGTTCCACATCGGCTGCCGGGTCGTCACGCCCCAGGACGCCCCGATCCACGCTTCGGGCCACGGCTACGCCGAAGAGCTGAAGCTCATGCTCAACCTCACGAAGCCGCGCTACGTGATGCCGTTCCACGGCGACTTCAAGCGCCTCGAGCTCCACGGGCGCCTCGCGGAGTCGGTCGGCGTGCCCGCCGAGCACATCTTCAAGGGCGAGAACGGCCTGCCGCTCGAGCTCGACGAGCGCGGAGCGCGCTTCGGCGCCCCCGAGCGCGCAGGGATGATCTTCGTGGACGGGGTCGAGATCGGCGACGTCGCCGACGTCGCGCTGCGTGACCGGCGGATGCTCAGCGCCGACGGCATCTTCGTCGTCGTCGCGACGATCTCCGAGCAGGACGGCACGTCGGTCGCCGAGCCGGAGATCATCTTCCGCGGCGTCCCGTTCCCCGACGAGGCCGAGGAGCTGCTCGACGACCTGCGCGGCACCGTCGAGAACTCGCTGCGCCGCGCCTCGAAGGAGGGCGTCCACGAGGTGGACGTCATCCAGGGGATGCTCCACGACGACCTCGCCGCGCTCGTCTACGAGCGTCTCAAGCGCCGGCCGATGGTGCTGCCGGTCGTCGTCGAGGTCTAGCGGCCGCTCGGCGCGCTGCGCAGCGGCGCCGGCGACGGGTCGGCACCGCGCCGCGCAGCCCGATCGCGCGGGCCAGCGGCGCGAGCGCCGCGATGCGACGGGCTCGGGCCGCCGCGGCGGCGGGGTGCTTGCGGCCGGGCCCTCGGCGTGGTGCACGTCGGTCACGGGCTCGGCGTCCACGCGCGGCAGGCGCACGACGAACCGCGCGCCCGGAGCGGCGTCCTCGAGGCGCACGTCGCCGCCGTGGGCCTGGGCGACCGCGCGAACGATCGCGAGGCCCAGCCCGGTCGACGTGCCGCCGTCACCGCCGGCGCGCACGAAGCGCTCGAAGATGCGATCGCGCAGCTCGGGTGGGACGCCGGGCCCGTCGTCGGCCACGACCAGCACGGCGTCATCGCCGTCTGAGCGCGCGCAGACGCTGACGCGCGTGCCGGCGGGCGTGTGGTTCAGGGCGTTCTCGATGAGGTTCAGCGCCAGGCGGTGCAGCTCGTCGCGCGAGCCGTCCACGACGGCCCCCTCGCAACGGTCCAGGACGAGCACGTGACCGGAGCTCAGCGCCGCCGCCTCGGCGACGGCGTCGCGGGCGACCGAGGCGAGGTTCACGGGTGCGTGCGCCTCCTGGCGGCCGGCGTCAGAGCGCGCGAGCAGCAGGAGGTCGGCGACGAGCCGGCGCATGCGCCGCGAGGAGCGCAGCGCGGCCTCCGCCGCCTCGCGGCGCTCGCCGTCGAGCTCGTCGGTGAGCAGCTCGAGGTTCGCGAGCACGCTCGTCAGCGGCGTGCGCAGCTCGTGGGATGCGTCGGCGACGAACTCGCGCTGGCGCAGCAGCGCGTCCTCGGTCTCCAGGCGCGCATCCTCGAGCGCCTCGAGCATCTCGTCGAAGGTGCGCGCGAGCTTGCCGACCTCGTCGTCGCTCGTCGGCTGCGGGACGTGCCGGCCGGGGTCGCGCGTCCGGGCGATGTCGCGCGCCGTCGCGGTGAGGGCCGCGATCGGGCGCAGCGAGCGCTTCGCCAGGGCGAGTCCTCCGAGCAGCGCGAGCAGCGATCCGGCGAACACGCCGAGCGCGAGGAACGTGCGCACGCGTGCGACGGTCTGCTGGAGGTCCTCGAGCGGCCGTGCGTACTCGCTCCAGACGATGACGCTCACGGGGGCGTTCTCGACGGGGACGAGGCTGCGCCGCGTCTCGACGAGGTACCCGCCGACCTCACGCGAGCCGACGTCGATCGGCGGGCCGAGATCCGGGCTGTTCGGCGTCGTCGCCCCCGGGATCGGCGCCTTCAGCCGGTTGAACAGGCGGATCGCCGCACGGTTCGACAGCGCGTAGTCGTCGATGCTCGGCGAGACGAGCACGAGCTGGTCTGCGGTCGACCCGTTGACCCGTACGCGCAGCCGGTCCTGCAGGCGGCTGGCGGCGTTCGCGGTCTCGCTGCGGAAGTCCGAGCGGATCTTCGAGGTCGTGAGCTGCCCGATGACGACGGCGAAGAACAGCAGGATCACGAACGTCAGGGCCGCGGAGATCAGCGCCAGGCGCCAGCGGATCGAGAGACGCTCAAGCACGGAGGACGTACCCCGCACCGCGGATCGTGTGCAGGAGCCGCGGCTCGCCGCCGGCCTCGAGCTTGCGGCGCAGGTTGGAGACGAACACCTCGATCGTGTTCGTGGTGGCGAACGGGTCGTAGCCCCAGACCTCCTCGAGGAGGCGCTGACGCGGGATCACGATCCGCTCGTTGCGCATGAGGTACTCGAGCAGCTCGAACTCGCGCTGCGTGAGCTCGATCTGGCGCTCGCCGCGCGAGACCTCGTGCGTGTCCGGGTTCAGGGCGAGGTCCCCGACGGTGATCGAGGCCGAGCCGCGCGGCGGGCGCCGCCGCAGGAGCGCCCGCAGGCGCGCGAGCAGCTCCTGGCGCTCGAACGGCTTCACGAGGTAGTCGTCGGCTCCCGAGTCGAGGCCCTCGACGCGGGCGTCCACGGCGTCGCGCGCGGTGAGCATGAGGATCGGCACGTCGTCGCCCGCGCGCAGGCGCCGGGCGACCTCGAGCCCGTCGAGCTTCGGCAGCCCGAGGTCCAGGACGACGAGGTCGGGATTGAACGTCGCGGCCGTGTCGAGCGCGGCCTGGCCGTCGGCGGCGATCCGGACCTCGTAGCCCTCCATGCGCAGCGAGCGCTGCAGGACCTGAGCGATGTCCTCGTCATCTTCGACGACGAGGACCCGGGGATCGCGCGAGTTCATGGGTTGTGCATCGTACGCGAGCAGCTGAACGGCTGATGAAGGCAGGGCTGCACCGTCCGGCGTCGAAGTGACGGTCACGGTCTGACCTGAAGCCATGCCTGCCACCAAGCCGCGCGCCAAGCGCCCATCCGCCGCCTCTCGCCGCCGACCGGCGAACTCCCGCGCCCGCCGCACGGCGTCGTGGCGCTGGCGCCTGCCCGTGCTCGAACGCCGGCACCTCGACCTGATCGGCCTCGGCCTGTTCGCCGCCGGCGTGTTCCTCGCCTTCCCGCTCTACCTCGGCTGGGACGGCGGTGCCGGCGGCGCAGCGCTGGTGGACGGCCTCACATGGCTCCTCGGCCAGGTCGCGTTCGCGGTGCCCGTCGGGCTCGCGGTCGCCGGCCTGCTCGTCGTCATGGGCCCGGTCCTCCCGGCGGTCCGCCCGTTCCGCGCCGCGGCGCTCTGCCTGCTCCTGGCGCGCGACGCTCGCGTTCGCCGCTGGCACGCTCGGCGTCTCCGACGGAGGGGGCGACGCGTCCTGGGCCCCCGACACGTTCGCCGCGCGCGGCGGCGCGCTCGGCGGCGCGCTGCTGGCCGGAAGCGACCGGCTGCTCGGCTCGGCCGGCACGCACATCGTCGCCGTGTTCCTGTTCCTGGCGGGGATCCTGCTCCTGACGGGCGCGTCGGTCGCCGGCGTCCTGCGCGCCACGGGCGCGGGCGTCGCGGACACGACCCGGATCCTGCGGCGGACGGCCGCACCGGTCCTCGGCGGCCCGGACCCCGCGCCTGCGGGGCCGGCCGCGGACGAGCCGCTGCTCCCGCCCGAGCCCGACGAGGGCGAGCTCGTCGTGCGCCCCGGCGAGCGTCCCCCGAGCCTCGACGGGGCGATTCGCTACCCCGACCTGTTCGGCGCGGGCGGCGACGGCGCCCCGGAGGTCCGCGACGAGCGCCCGGGCGAGGAGTCCGCCGAGGAGCCCGTCGCGCCCGACCCGAAGCCGCGGCGCCGCGCGAAGCGCCCGGCCGCGCCCGAGCCCGCGGGCGAGGGGACGTTCCACCTTCCGGATCCGTCCCTGCTGCGCGTCTCGAAGCCGGAGGAGGGGCGCCCGGACACCGGCGACCAGGAGCGCACCTCGCAGCTGCTCGTCGAGGCCCTCGGGCACCACGGGGTGGACGCGAAGGTGGTGGGCACCGTCGCCGGGCCGCACATCACGCGCTACGAGCTGCGGCTCGCCCCCGGGATCAAGATGAACAAGGTCAGCAATCTCAAGGACGACCTGGCCTACGCGCTCGCCGCGACCGACATCCGCATCCTCGCCCCGATCCCCGGAAAGCACGCGGTCGGCGTCGAGGTCCCGAACCGGCGCCGGAAGATCGTCACGCTCGGGGACGTCTTCGGCGCCCTGCCCGAGGGCGCGAGCCCGCTCACGGTCTTCCTCGGCAAGGACGTCAGCGGCAAGCCGGTCCACGCGGACCTCGCGAAGATGCCGCACCTGCTCGTCGCGGGCACGACCGGCGCCGGCAAGTCCGGGTGCGTCAACGCGATGCTCAGCTCGATCCTGCTGCGCGCGACGCCCGATCAGGTCCGGCTCGTGCTGGTCGATCCCAAGCAGGTGGAGCTCAACCACTACGAGGCGATCCCGCATCTGCTCACGCCGGTGATCACGAGCCCGCGGATGGCCGCGAACGCGCTGCAGAACCTCGTGCGGGAGATGGAGTGGCGCTACGCGACCATGGCGGTCGCCCGGACGCGCTCGCTTCCCGAGCTCAACAAGCACCGCATCGGCAACGACGACGCACCGCTTCCGTACCTCCTGTGCGTCATCGACGAGCTCGCCGACCTCATGATGGTCGCGCCCGCCGACGTCGAGGACTCGATCATCCGCCTGGCCCAGAAGGCCCGCGCCGTCGGCATCCACCTCGTGCTCGCCACGCAGAGCCCGCGCGTGGACGTGATCACGGGGATGATCAAGGCGAACGTCCCATCGCGGATCGCCTTCGCGGTCTCGAGCCAGACCGACTCGCGCGTGATCCTCGACCACAACGGCGCCGAGTCGCTGCTCGGGCAGGGCGACATGCTCTTCTCGCCCGTCGGCACCTCGCGGCTCGAGCGCATCCAGGGCGCGTACATCGATGAGCCCCAGATCGCCCAGCTCACCGAGTTCTGGGCCGCCCAGGGGGAGCCGCAGCTGCGCGAGGACCTGCTCGACGAGGTCGAGGACGAGAGCAAGGGGGAGGGCGGCGATCACGGCGACTTCGACCCCGACGAGGATCCGCTGCTCGGCGAGGCGATCCAGCTCGTCGTCGAGATGGGCACCGCCTCGACCTCGATGCTGCAGCGGCGCCTGCGCCTCGGCTACACCCGCGCAGGACGCCTGATCGACATGCTCGAGCGCCGCGGGATCATCTCGGGGTACGAGGGCTCCAAGCCCCGTCAGGTGCTCGTCAGCGACGCGGACCTCCCGCGCGTGCTCGCCGCGCTCGAAGGCGCGCCGGAGCCCGCGGACGATGCCGGCCACGACGTCGAGCTCCCCGAGCCCGCGAGCTCCCCGGGTGCCGTCGCGGGCGCCGACGACGCGGTCTGAGACCCGCGCGCCGATAGCCTCTGGCCCGATGCCCGAAATCGGCTCCAGCCTGCGCGAGGCGCGGATGCGCGCGCGCATCGACATCACGGAGGCCGAAGCCGACACGAAGATCCGCGGCAAGTATCTGCGCGCGCTCGAGAACGAGGAGTGGGACCTGCTCCCGGGACCGACCTTCGTCAAGAGCTTCCTGCGGACCTACGCGGACTACCTCGGACTCGACGGCCGGATGCTCGTCGAGCAGTTCAAGCTCCGCTACGAGCGCGCCGAGCTGCAACCGATCGCCCCGCCGGGATCGAGCCGGGACCGCCAGCGCCGCGCGCAGCGCGGCGAGCGCCGGCCTTCCGGCGGATCGGGGATCGGCGGCCGCGCGCTCCTCATCGGGGGGCTCGTCGCCGCGCTGCTCGTCGGCCTGTTCTTCCTCGGCCGCGGCGGCGGGGACGGCGGGAACGGGTCCTCGACCCCGGCAGCCACGACCACCACGACGCGCTCGACGAGCACCGCGCGCACGACGACGACGAAGGCGGTCCCCGCGGCCCCGAAGGTCGCTCGGCTGCAGATCGTGCCGACCGGGCAGGTCTACGTGTGCCTGCGCGCGGCCGACGGTCGCACGCTGGTCAACGGCGTGATCCTCCAGCCCGGAACCGCCGCGCGCACGTACCGCTCCAAGCGCCTGCGGCTGACGCTCGGCAACGGGGACGCGCGCCTCGTGGTGAACGGCAAGCGCCGAGAGGTCCCGTCGGTCTCGCGCGGGATCTCGTACGTCATCTCGCCGACGGGCGCCGACCGGATCCCGCTCAGCGAGGGCCCGTCCTGCTGATGGCGGCGCGTGCCGGCATCGTCGTCACGGGCACCGAGGTGCTCACCGGTCGCGTGAGCGATCGCAACGGGCCGTGGCTCTCCGAGCGGCTGCGTGAGCTCGGCGTGGACCTCGAGACGACCGTGATCGTCGGCGATCG
Source organism: uncultured Actinomycetes bacterium (assembly GCA_963787935.1). Taxonomy (GTDB): domain Bacteria; phylum Actinomycetota; class Thermoleophilia; order Solirubrobacterales; family Solirubrobacteraceae; genus F1-60-MAGs163. The sequence goes on from CAWBEV010000006.1 coordinate 176,102, forward strand.
CCCCCACGACATGGAGGCCGCGCTGCGCTGGCTCGCCGACGAGGGCTGCTCGCTGATCGTCACGAGCGGGGGTCTGGGGCCGACCGCCGACGACCTCACCGCCGAGGTCGTGGGGCGCTTCCAGGGCCGCGAGCTGGTCCTCGACGAACCGCTGCGCGGGCGCATCGCGAAGATCCTCGAGGGGATCGCGAAGCGCTGGCCCGGGATCGACCTGGGTGCGATCGAGGAGGGCAATCGCAAGCAGGCGACGATCCCGCGCGGCGCGACGATCCTCGAGCCGGTCGGCACCGCGCCCGGACTCGTCGTGGCGCCCGCGGACGCCGATCCGACGCAGCCGTTCCCGACCGTGGTCGTCCTGCCGGGCCCGCCGCGCGAGCTGCAGCCGATGTGGTCGGCGGCTGTGGAGACCGACGCGTTCCGCCTGGCGATCCGCGAGCGCACCGAGTACCGCCAGGAGATGCTGCGGCTGTTCGGGATCCCCGAGTCGGAGATCGCCGAGACGCTCCGGCAGGCGCACGCCGCCGGGATCGCGCTCGACGAGCTCGAGGTCACGACCTGCCTGCGCCGCGGCGAGGTCGAGATCGTCACGCGGTTCGAGCCGCCCGCGCAGCCGGCCTACGACGCCCTGCACGCGCTCGTGCGCGAGCGCCACGCCGACACGCTGTTCTCCGAGGACGGGCGCTCGGTGGACACGCAGGTCGCCGACCTCCTGCGGGGCCCGCCGCTGAGGACGGTTGCGACTCGCCGAGTCCTGCACCGGCGGGCTCGTGGCGGCGCGCCTCACGGACATGCTCGGGGTCCTCGGACTACGTGCGCGGTGGGCTCGTCGTCTACTCGAACGCGGCGAAGACCGAGCTCGCGGGCGTCCCCGACGAGCTGATCGCGGCGCACGGGGCGGTCTCGCTCGAGGTCGCGCGCGCGCTGGCCGACGGCGCCGCCGAGCGCCTCGGCGCGGACGTGGGGATCGCCATCACCGGAATCGCCGGTCCCGGCGGCGGTTCGCAGGACAAGCCCGTCGGCCTCGTCTGGCTGTCGGTGGCCGAGCGCGGCGGGGCGCGCATCGATCGCAAGGTGAACCTGCCCGGGAACCGCGCCGACGTGCGCGACCGCACGACGACGGTGGCGCTGCACCTGCTGCGGCGCGTCCTGCTCGGCGAGGGCGACCCGCTCGCGCCGTGAACCCCGCGACGGCGCGGCTGTTCGCGGCCGCCGACCTGCCGGCGGGCACGCGCGATGCGCTGGCCGACTGGGGTGCCACGGCGGCCGCCGCCGATCCGGCGCTGCGGCCCGTCGCCCCCGCAGCACTGCACGTGACGCTCGCGTTCCTCGGGGAGCGCCCGGTCGGCGAGCTCGACGCGCTGCGCGCGGCGACGCGCGCCGGTGGAAGCGCATCCGGCCCTGTGCGGGTCGACGTCAGCGGGGCGCTGTGGCTCGCCCCGCGTCGCCCGCATGTGCTGACGGCCGCGATCGCCGATCCCTCGGGAGAGCTCGCCGGCCTGCACGAACGGCTCGTCGCCGCGCTCGCGTGCGCCGCGGACTGGCGCCCCGAGCGCGCGCCCGCTGCGCGCGCACGTGACCGTGGCGCGCGTCCGGCGCGGCGCCACGCCCGACCTGGCCGCGCTCCCGCGGCCGCCCAGCCTCGGTTTCACGGTTCCGTCGGTGACGCTCTACCGCTCGATCCTGGGGCCGCGAGCGGCGCGCCACGAACCGCTCGAGACCGTCGCGCTGCCCACCGGCTGAGCGTCGCGTCCGATCTGCGCGACAGGATCGCCGTCGAAGCGTTGCAGAAGCGGTGTGGACGGGTCACGCGGCCGGGCCTAGCGTGGCCGTTCCGTCCGGTCCGCGGCGGAGAATCCCGCATTCGCACGCGCAGAAAGGTCGTTGAAGGACATGCCCGTGAACGACGAGAAGGCCGCCAAGGCCCGCGACGCCGCCCTGCAGGGCGCGCTGACGCAGATCGAGCGCCAGTTCGGCAAGGGCAGCGTCATGCGCATGGGCGACGAGGGCGCCCAGGTGAAGGTCAACGCGATCCCGACCGGCGCGCTGTCGCTCGACCTCGCGCTCGGCATCGGCGGCATGCCGCGCGGGCGGATCGTCGAGCTCTTCGGACCGGAGTCCTCGGGCAAGACGACGCTCGTCTACCACGTGCTCGCCGAGGCCCAGCGCCTCGGCGGCGTCTGCGCGTTCATCGACGCCGAGCACGCGATGGACCCGCTCTACGCGCGGGAGATCGGCGTCGACATCGACGAGCTGCTCGTCTCGCAGCCCGACTACGGCGAGCAGGCGCTCGAGATCGCCGACATGCTCGTGCGCTCGGGCGCGGTCGACGTCGTCGCGGTCGACTCCGTCGCGGCGCTGACGCCGCGCGTCGAGCTCGAGGGCCAGATGGGCGACCAGACGGTCGGCCTGCAGGCGCGGATGATGAGCCAGGCGATGCGCAAGCTCGCCGGCAACCTCAACCGCACGCAGACGCTCTGCCTGTTCACGAACCAGATCCGCGAGAAGGTCGGCGTGATGTTCGGCTCGCCCGAGACCCAGCCGGGCGGCCGCGCGCTGAAGTTCTACTCGTCCCAGCGCCTGGACATCCGCCGCATCGAGACCCTCAAGGAGGGCACCGAGGCGGTCGGCAACCGCGTCCGCGTCAAGGTCGTCAAGAACAAGGTCGCGGCGCCGTTCCGCCAGGCCGAGTTCGACATCGAGTTCGGCACGGGCATCTCGACGCTCGGGCTGCATCCTCGACCTCGGGATCGAGCACAACATCGTCACGAAGTCCGGCTCGTTCTTCTCCTACGGCGAGGACCGGCTCGGCCAGGGGCGCAACAACGCCAAGGCGTTCCTCGACGAGCACCCGGAGATCGCCAAGGAGATCGAGGGCAAGATCTACGAGGCGCTCGGCCTCGATCAGGAGCTCGTCGTCCCGATCGAGCGCGACGAGGACGCGCGCTGGTGCCCGATCTCGACGGTCCTGCGTGGAGCGAGGCCGCCTAGCGTCTGCCGCTGGTCGCATGGCACGCACGGTCCAGGATCCCGAGGCGCGGCTCCAGCACGCCCTCGACCTCGCCTACCGGTACCTCGGGCACCGTGATCGGACGGTGCTCGAGGTCCGCCGGCACCTCGAGCACAAGCGCGTCGAGCCCGACACGATCGACGAGACGCTCACCGAGCTCAGCGACCAGGGCTATCTCGACGACGAGCGCTACGCCCGCACGTTCGCGGAGGACCGCCGGAACCTCGACGGGTGGGGAACCGAGCGGATCGAGCGCCGCCTCGGGCAGGTCGGCGTCGCCGCGCGAGATCGATCGAGCGCGCGCTCGGCGACCGCGAGCCGCGGCGACGAGCTGCAGGCGGCGCTCGACGTGCTGCGCCGCCGGTTCGCCGACGCCGCCGCGGGACGACCGCGAGCGCGAGCGCGCACTCGGGGTGCTCGTGCGGCGCGGCTACGACCTCGAGCTCGCCTACGACGCCGTGCGGGCCTTCGAACGCGCCTGACGGCCCGGCCGGGCGGCCCGCGATTGCCGTCGGCGTGCGCCGGTACTACCATGCGCACAGCGAAGACACCGGCCCGCAAGGGCGATGAAAACCCAGCAATTCGAGCAGTTCCCGAAACCTGATGTGGCACCTTCAGACCAGATGTGCTCCACGCGCGAGGCCCCGGGCCCGGTCCGGCCCGTCCCCGCACCCCGTTGATCACCGCTGACACCTGACGGCGGCCCGCGGCCACGCCGCGGCGCCACACCGACCTCCTCGCCGCCCGAGCGCGCCGGTCTCTCGCTCCCGAAACGCAGCACCTGGCCGGACCGGCGCGCGCCCCGCGCCCTTCCGAAGGAGAGAGGGGAATGGCTCATGGAACTCGTCATCGCGGCGCTCGTCATCGCGGCGGGGCTGATCGTGGCGGCGGTCGTCTTCGCGCGCACACGCGGAGCGGCGGTGGCCGTGAGCGACCAGGCCGGGACCGCGCTCATCACCCGCGAGGCGGAGCTCGCCCGCCACGAGGAGTCCAGCCGCAGCCTCGAGCGGTCCCTCGACCAGCGCGCGCAGGACCTCGACCGGCGGGCCGCCGAGCTCGACCGACCGCGAGCGGGCCGCGGAGGGCGAACGGCGCGCCGCGGCCGATGCCGCCGAGCAGCTGCGCCGCGCGCTCGAGCGCGTGTCGGGCCTCAGCGCCGGCCAGGCGAAGGCAGGCGCTCCTCAAGGAGGTCGAGGACGATGCGCGCCACGACCAGGCGCGGATCCTGCGCGCAGGTCGAGGAGGACACCAAGCGCCAGGCCGAGCGCCGCGTGCGCTCGATCCTCTCGGTTGCGATGCAGCGCCTCGCCGGCGAGCCACGCCGCCGAGACGACCGTGTCCGTCGTCGCAGCTCCCGTCCGACGACATGAAGGGCCGGATCATCGGTCGTGAGGGCCGCAACATCCGCGCGCTCGAGAACCTCACGGGCGTCGACTTCATCATCGACGACACGCCCAACGCCGTCGTGCTCTCGGCGTTCGACGGCGTGCGGCGCGAGGTCGCACGGATGACGCTCGAGAAGCTCCTCCAGGACGGGCGCATCCACCCGGCGCGGATCGAGGAGACCTACTACCAGGCCAAGAGCGAGCTCGAGGAGCACCTCATCGAGCTCGGCGAGCAGGCGGTCCTCGAGGCCGACGTCCACGGCCTCGATCCCGAGCTCGTCACGCCTGCTCGGCCGGCTGCGCTTTCGCACCTCGTACGGGCAGAACGTGCTGGCGCACTCCGTCGAGTGCGCGCAGCTCGCCGCGATGATGGCGTACGAGCTCGGCGCCAGCCCCAAGACCGCCCGGCGCGCCGCGCTGCTGCACGACATCGGCAAGGCCGTCACCAGCGAGGTCGAGGGGCCGCACGCGCTGGTCGGCGGCGATCTCGCGCGCCGCCACGGGGAGGATGAGGCCGTCGCCCACGCGATGGAGGCCCACCACAACGAGGTCGAGCCGCAGACCGTCGAGGCGGTGATCGTCCAGGCGGCCGACGCGCTCTCCGGCGCGCGGCCCGGCGCCCGCGGCGAGTCGCTCGAGCACTACGTCAAGCGCCTGCGTGAGCTCGAGCAGCTCGCCGAGCGCCACGCGGGCGTCGACAAGGTCTACGCGATGCAGGCCGGCCGGGAGATCCGCGTCATCGTCGCTCCGGGTGCGCTCGACGACGACGGCGCGGTGCTGCTCGCACGCGACATCGCACGCGAGATCGAGCACGGAGCTCGAGTACCCGGGGCAGATCAAGGTGACGGTCATCCGGGAGTCTCGGGCGGTGGAGTACGCGAAGTGACCGCGGGTTCGCGCCGAGGGTTCGGGACGCCGGTCCTCACGGGTCCTGCCCCGGGTCACGCCGCCGGGGGTGCCGTCGCTCCCGCGGCGGCGTGACCCCGGGGACGCGTTCGCCGGTCGTCCGATCCCCAGGCACGTCGGATGCTCGGGCACGCCGGCTGGAGGACCCTCAGCATGTGAGGGCGCACGCCGGCAGGATCGGATCAGCGGGCGCGGTGGTGATCGCCGCGCTGACGCTGCACGCGGCGCCCGCGACGCGGACCGCGGATACGGACTGCAGTACCGAGAACCTCGGGATCGTCGCGGTCCGGGGCGCGACGGCTCCGCGTTCCTGACGACGCCGCCGAGCCGCGGTTCTCCGGCGACGGGCGGTTCCTGTCGGTCGCGACCGCGTTCGAAGTCTACGTCGGCACCCCACCGCCCGGTCCTTCAGGAGGTGGGCGACGTGCCATTCGCCTGCCAGGGCCGCGGAGCTACGAGACGGACCCGTGAGGGCAGGCGCCCGGACCCGCGGACGACCGCGATCCGGCGGTACCCTGAGCGGCCGATGCCCAGCTACCACGTCACCACGTTCGGCTGCCAGATGAACGAGCACGACTCCGAGCGCATGAAGGGCATGCTCGAGTCGCTCGGCTACGAGGAGGCAGCCGAGCGCGAGCGCGCCGACCTGATCCTGTTCAACACGTGCTCGATCCGCGAGGCGGCGGACAAGCGGTTCGTCGCGCACCTCGGCCACGCCAAGCGCGTCAAGCGCGAGCGCCCGGACGTCGTGATCGGCGTCGGCGGCTGCTGGGCGCAGTCGGTGAAGGACGAGGTGTTCGCGCAGTTCCCGTTCGTCGACGTCGCCTTCGGCCCCGGCCAGGTGCACAAGCTCGCGGAGTTCCTGACCTCGGACTCGCTCACCGCGCAGGGGTTCTTCGAGTTCGAGGGCTTCACCGGCCGACCTGCCGATGCGCCGCGCCGCGCGAGCACCAGGCCTGGGTGCAGATCAGCGTCGGCTGCAACTGCCGCTGCTCGTACTGCATCGTCCCGAGCACCCGCGGGCGCGAGGTGAGCCGGCCGTTCGAGCGAGCTCGTCGACGGAGGTCGAGCGCCTCGCCGCCGACGGCGTGCGCGAGGTGACGCTGCTCGGCCAGAACGTCAACACCTACGGCCGCGACCTGCGCCCCGGAGCGCCGCGCTCGTTCAGCGAGCTGCTGCGCGCGTCGACGCGATCGACGGGCATCGAGCGGATCCGCTACACGAGCCCGCATCCCAAGGACATGCGCGAGGACGTCGTGCTCGCACACGCCGAGCTGGCGAGCGCTCTGCGAGCACATCCACCTGCCGCTGCAGTCCGGCTCGACGCCGGATCCTGAAGGCGATGCGCCGCACCTACGACCGCGAGCGCTACCTCGACCGCGTCGCGCTGATCCGCGAGCACGTGCCCGGACTGCGCGCTCACGACGGACATCATCGTCGGCTTCCCGGGGGAGACCGAGGAGGACTTCGCGCAGACGCTCGAGGTCGTCGAGGAGGTCGGGTTCGACGGCGCGTTCACGTTCGTCTTCTCGCCGCGCCGCGGGACCGAGGCCGCGCGAGCTCACCGAGGGCCTCGTGCCGCACGAGGTGAAGGTCGAGCGCATGGAGCGGCTCGTCGAGGTCGTGCAGCGCGCGCGCCCGCGAGCGCGCGCAGCGCTTCGTCGGGCCGCACGCTCGACGTGCTCGTCGAGGGCCCCTCGCGCACCGATCCCGCGCGCCTGCGCGGCCGCTCGCGCCACAACAAGGTCGTGAACTTCACCGGGCTCGCCGAGCCGGGCGAGATCGTCCCGGTGCAGATCAGCGCCGCGACGAGCCAGACGCTGACCGGCGAGATGTCGCTCGTCGCCCGCGCCCTGCGCGGCGTGTGAGATCCGCTCACACGCTCAGGCGCGGCTTCATGTGCCGGCGGTTGCGTGCGGCGTGATGCGTTCCATGTTCGAGACCCGTACCCACACCTGGCAGGAGGCCGGCCTCGCCCGGCAGCTCGACGCGCCGCGCGGTCAAGCGCGCCCGGATCGAGGCGGCTGCTGCTGCTCGGCCTGCTCGCCGCCGTCCTCGGCGCGTACTACGAGCGCAACACGCTGTTCGGCCCGAGCTTCGACACCCCCGTGTCGATCCTCGCCGCGATCGCGCTGATCGCGATCGGCTGGCAGTTCGCGCGCGACGCGGGCCGCGGCGTCGCGCCGGTGCTCTACCGGCGGATGGACCCCGCGACCGCGGGGACGGTCGGGTTCCTCGTGCGCCTGGTCTTCGTCCTCGCCGCCACGATCGTCGCGCTGCGGATCGCCGGCCTCACGCCGCGCCAGCTCGCGCTCGGCGGTGCGTTCACCGCCGTCGTGCTCGGCCTCGCCGCGCAGCAGACGATCGGCAACCTCTTCGCCGGGACGGTCCTGCTGAGCGCCCGTCCGTTCCGGGTCGGTGACCGCGTGCGCATGCAGGGCGGCCCGCTGGCCGGGACCGTCGAGGGCGTCGTGAGCTCGCTCGGCCTGCTCTACACGAACGCTCTCGAACGGCGAGGACTCGATCATGGTCCCCAACAGCGTCGTCCTGAACTCGGCGGTCGTCCCGCTGCGTGAGCCCGCGGGGATCGACCTGCTCGCGCGGCTGCGCCCCGGCTCGACACCGTCCGCCGTCCAGCAGCGGCTCGAGGCGGGCGTGCGCACGCCGCTGCGCGAGCCGGCCGAGTGTCGCGCTCGAGGAGCTCCACGGCGATGAGGTCGTCGTCCGCGTCCGCGCCGTGCCGCACCGCGCGCACGACGGCCCGGCGCTCGCCGACGAGGTGCTCGACGCGGTCGGGCCGCTCACGGCCGACGCGGCGGCGCCTCAGCGCGCTTGGCGGCCTGACCGTCGGCGAGCTCGTCGGCGAGCTTCGCGCCGCCGAGCCGCTGCGCGAGGCGCGCGCGAGACACCGGGCGCGAGCTCGGCGAACTTCACGCCCGCGCGCATCGTGAGCGGCGCGACGTCGACCTCGCCGCGATCGCGCTCGATCGCGCTCGAGGACGGCCGTCGGCGACCTGCTCCGGGGTGCTCGTTCCGACGAAGCCGGGCAGCTCCGCGCCGGAGTCGTGGAACATGCCCGCGTCGCGGATGAAGCCCGGGAAGACGACGCTGACGCCGACGCCGCTGCCGCGCAGGTCGGTGCGCAGCGCCTGGCCGAAGCCGCGCAGGCCGAACTTCGTCGCCGAGTAGAGCGATGCTCCGCCGGTCGTCGACCTTCCCGGCCAGCGACGAGATGAGCACGAGTGGCCGCTGCCGCGCTCGCGCCATGCCCGTCGCCGAGCAGGCGCGCCAGCACGACCGGCGCGCGCAGGTTCACCTCGAGCGCGCGGTCGATCTCGTCGACGTCGAACGACCAGCAGGGCGCCCGAGGCCGGCAGCGCGGCGTTCGCGATCAGCACGTCGACGTCCCGCGCAGGCGGCGACGAGCCGCGCGACGTCCGTCGCGGTCGGCGAGGTCGGCGGCGACGACGCCGCGGCGCCGAGCTCGGCGGCGAGCGGCTCGAGCACGTCGGTGCGCCGGCCGGTGAGCGTCAGGCGGCGCGCCGGCACCGTGCAGCGCGCCGGGCGATCGCCTGCCCGATGCCGCCCGTGGCACCCGTGAGCAGGACGGTGCGGCCCGCGAGATTCATGGCGTCAGCAGTCTGTCAGCGTCAGCTGGCGAACACCGCGACCGTCGCGGTGAAGCCGTGCAGGAAGTTCTCGCCGCCGACCGGCCCGATCTCGCCGGCGGCGAAGAAGCCGGCCGACGCGGCGCGCCGCCGAGCTCCTCGTCGACGGCATCGGCGTCGTGGTCGGGCGTCGCCGAACATCGAGCGCCCGCGACCGTTGCAGGTGAAGACGAGCGCCCCGGCCGGGACGCCGCCGAGCGCGCTGCGCGCGCAGCTCGAGGCCGTCGCGCAGGTCGCGGTCGGCCGACGCGGCGTCGCGTGCGTGCAGCCGGACCGACCTGGCCCTCGCGGACCGGGGCGCCGACCGTGATCGTGCCGGCCTCGGGATCGGCGCCGATGATCCCGCGCACGAGGTAGTCGGGCGCGGCCCCGAGCGCCGGGGGGGCCGTCGATCGACGATGCCGAGCAGCAGCCCGCCGCTGACGAGCTCGCGCTCGCCGGGCGCGAGGCTCTCGATCGCCTCGCGCAGCGCGGCGAGCGCCGGCTGGCCGTCGAGCTCGCGGATGACGTGACCGTCGACGGCCGTGATCTGCATCTCGGGGCCGATCGCCGCCGCGCCCTGCGAGACGCACGGCAGCAGCTCGACCCCGTCGAGCACGCACGCCGACCGCGCCGTTCGGCAGGCAGCGGTCACCGAGAAACAGCGCGGCGTCGCCGTCGAGCGTCCGCGCGCTCGAGATCCCGCCGAGCACGGGGGCGCCGGGTGCCCGCTCGGCGAGCACGGCGAGCGCGCGGTCGGCCGGGAACGAGTACGGATCGGCGAGCAGGAGCACCGCCGCGCCGGGCCCCGCCGATTCGGGCAGGCCGCCGACGCCGACGCCGTCAGGCATCGCCTGCGCCTCGGAGTGGAACGCGGCCGCCCGCCCGCCGGGCAGCGACGCAGCCCAGACCGCGACCGCAGTGCCGCCTTCGACCTCGCGCCCGGCGGCGAGCACGCCACCCGCGCCGCAGCCGACGAGCGTCCGCGGGTCGAGCGCCTCGTGGACGCCCTCGAGCGTCGCCTCGGGCGTCGCGAGGTGCGCGCCCGAGCAGAAGACCAGGACGAGGTCGGCGGGGGCGCCCCGGAGCGCCTGGCGCGCATCGGTGCCGGCCTCGATCGCCGCGACGCGCGGGTCCGCGCCCAGGGACAGTCCCGAGCCGATGCGCACGGTCATGCAGGCCACGATACTCCCGCCCATGACGGTCGCCGGCGGCGCGCTCCACCCGCAGGCCCTCCCGGAGCGGGGGCTGCTCGCGGTGTTCGGCCCGACCGCCGTCGGCAAGACCGACGTCGCGCTCGCGCTCGCGGATGCCCTGCGTGCGGCGGGCCGTCGCCCCGTCGCCGTGTCGGCCGACGCGCTGCAGGTCTATGCCGGACTCGAGATCCTGACCGGCGTGCCGTCCGCGGCCCAGCGTCGCGGCTCGAGCACCGGCTCGTGTCGGTCGTTCCGGTCGACGCGATGTTCAGCGTCGGCCAGTACGCGGAGCTCGCGCACGCCGAGATCGACGCGCTGCTGGCGGCCGGCGACCTGCCGATCGTCGTCGGCGGGACCGGGCTCTACCTGCGCGCGGCGCTCGCCGAGCTCGACCTGCGCCCGCAGCCGCCCGAGGAGGTCCGCGCAGCGCTGGGAGGCCGAGCTCGAGCGGGTCGGCGCGCCGGAGCTCCACGCACGGCTCGCGCATCGCGCCCCCTGGGCCGCGGTGATCGACCCGAACGACCGCCACCGGATCGTGCGCGCACATGCGCTGCTGGATCTCGGTGAGCTCGAGCCGCCCGAGGGCCCGAGCCGCCTGTGGACGTCCGACACGCGCCACCCGACGCGGCTCGTCGGGCTCGTCCGTGAGCGCGAGGATCTCTACGCGCGGATCGACGCGCGCGCCGCCGGAATGGTCGAGCGCGGGGCGGTCGAGGAGGTCCGGGCCGCGCACGTGGCCGGCGCCTCGCCGACCGCGCGCAAGGCGCTCGGGTTCGACGAGCTGCTGGCCGGCGACCTCGCCGGCGATGCAGCGGCGCACGCGCAACTTACGCCAAGCGCCAGCTCACGTGGATGCGCAAGCTCGCGGGCGTCGAGGTGCTCGACGTCAGCGGCCGCGACGCCGGCGCAGGTCGCGGCCGAGATCCTCTCGACGCCGTGGACGCCGCCCGCATAGGGTTGCGCGTCATGCGCTTCGAGAAGTGGCAGGCGCTCGGCAACGACTACGTCATCCTCGAGCGCGACGTGCTCCCGTTCGCGCTCAACGCCGCCGCCGTGCGGCGCGTGTGCGATCGCCACCTGGGGATCGGCGCCGACGGCGTAATCGAGCTCGCGCCGACGGACGAGCCGGGCTTCGTCGCGCAGCTGCGGATCTTCAACCCCGACGGGTCGGAGGCCGAGCTCTCGGGGAACGGCGTGCGCGAGGCGATCATGTACCTGCGCCGCCGCGGATGGACCGACCGGCGGCAGTTCTCGGTGCGCACGCGTGCCGGGGAGATCCGCCCGACGATCACCTCGCAGACGACCTGCAGCGTCGACATGGGGCGCGCGAGCACGAGCAGCGCGCAGTACCCGGACGGTCCGCCCGACGGGTCGGGCACGGTCGGGTCCGCCGGACGCACCTGGGAGTTCCGGCACGTCTCGATCGGCAACCCGCAGTGCACGATCCGCTTGGACGACATCGACGAGCTCAACGCGCTCGACGTCCCGGGCCACGGCCCGCAGATCGAGTCGAGCGAGCTGTTCCCCGAGCGCACGAACGTCAGCTGGTGGGTCGAGCTCGAACCCGGCTGGATCCGGGCGCGGATCTTCGAACGCGGCGTCGGTGAGACGATGTCGAGCGGTACGGGCGCCTGCGGCGCCGCCGTCGCGTACGTCCTGCGCGGCGGGGATACGCCGGTGCGCGTCGCGCTCGACGGCGGCGAGCTCGAGGTCGAGGTCGGTGAGGACCTGCACGTGGATCTCACCGGCTGGGCGATCCCGGTCTACGAGGGCACGATGAGCGACGAGCTCCTGCAGACCCTCGTGGACCTCGCGCGCTGAGCGCCGCGACCGCGTAGTTCCCCGCAGGCGCACCCGCCCGTTCTCCCGATGCCACGGCCGCGGAACGCCGTGAAGGTCGTGGAGAGCGCAGTGCATCCTCGAGGGGAGGACCGATCGCATGACCGGCACGACCAACGCGCCTGAGGCGCAGCAGGCCGACATGGTGCTCGACGCCGTGCAGGCGGAGCGCATGGACGACTACGTGGCACGCGCCCAAGGCGCCGCCGACGCGCTGCGTGCGCTCGACCAGGAGGCGGTCGACCGGATCGTCTGGGCGATGGTCGTCGCCGGGCTCGAGCACGCGGTCGAGCTCGCGGCGCTCGCGATGGAGGAGACCGGGTTCGGGGTGTTCGAGGACAAGGTCGTCAAGAACTACATCGCGACCGAGTTCCTGTTCGACTACCTCAAGGACAAGCGCACGGTCGGGGTCATCGAGGACGGACCCCGAGCGCGGCATCGAGTACGTCGCCGAGCCGATCGGCGTGGTGCTCGCGCTGCTCCCGATCACGAACCCCACCTCGACCGCGCTGTTCAAGGCGATCGTCGGCGCCAAGACCCGCAACGCGATGCTGTTCCGCCCGTCGGCGCGGGCGGCGCGCTGCGCGCTGCGCGCGATCGAGGTGCTCCAGGAGGCCGGCGAGGCCGTCGGGCTCCCGCCGCACGCGCTGCAGGTGATCCCCGACCCGACGCTCGACATCTCGCAGTACCTGTTCCACCACGACGGCGTCGACTTCATCTGGACGACCGGCGGCCCGAAGGCGGTCGCTGCGACGAACGCTGCCGGCAAGCCGTGCATGGGCGTCGGCTCCGGCAACGCGCCGGTCTACCTCCACCGCTCGGCGGACGTGCCGATGGCGGTCGTCGACATCCTCGTCTCCAAGACGTTCGACGCGTCGCTCATCTGCCCGGCCGAGCAGACGTGCATCGTCGACGAGGCGATCTACGACGAGGTCGTGGCCGAGTTCGAGCGCATGGGCGCGCGGATGCTCGACGCCGAGGAGGTCGAGCGGCTCGCGGCGGTCGCGATGACCGACGAAGGCACGATGGAGCTGGAGGCGCTCGGTCGCTCGTGCGCAGACCTCGCGGCGCTCGCCGGGATCGCGCGCCGGCGACGGGGACAAGGTGCTGCTCGCGCCGCTCCCGTCCGACCTCGACGCGCTCGCCGCCCACCCGCTGATCGCCGAGAAGCTCATGCCGGTGCTCGGGCTCGTGCGCTCGCCGTCGGTCGAGCATGCCATCGACGCGTGCGTGCTCGTCACCGAGCACGACGGGCTCGGCCACACCTCCGCGGTCTACGCGCGCGACGAGGACGTCGTGCGACCGCTTCGCGCTCGACCGTGCGCACCGGGCGGATCCTCGTCAACGCCCCGACCGCCGTCGGCGCGCTCGGCGGCGTCTACAACTCGATGACCCCGACCTTCTCGCTCGGCTGCGGAACCTGGGGCGGATCGACGACCACCGACAACGTCAACTACCGGAACCTCATGAACATCAAGACGGTCTCCCGGCGCCAGGCGCCGCCGCAGTGGTTCCGCGTGCCGTCCGACACGTACTTCAACCCGGGCTCGCTCGACAGCCTGCGCGAGGTCGACGCCCGGCAGGTCGTCCTCGTGACCGACCCCGGGACCGAGCAGCGCGGCGTGGCCGACGAGGTGCGTGCGCACCTGACCTCGGGGCGCCTCCGTGCACGTCTTCTCGGGGATCTCGCCAGAGCCGCCGGAGGCGGAGATCCGCGCCGGCGTGCGGGTCCTCGACAGACCTGCGGCCCGACCTCATCGTCGCGGTCGGCGGCGGGTCCGTGCTCGACGCGGCGAAGGCGATCCGGCTCTTCCACGAGAGCCCCGAGCTGACGATGCGCGAGCTCTCGCTGCCGTTCCTCGACGCCCGCAAGCGCGTGGCGCAGTACCCGCAGGTCGCGTCACGACGCGCGCCTCGTCGCCGTCCCGACGACGGCGGGCACCGGGTCGGAGGTCTCGCCCGCGGCGGTGCTCACGGCCGACGGGCGCAAGATCACGCTCGTCGACTACTCGCTCGTGCCGGACATGGCGGTCGTCGAGCCGAAGCTCACGCTGACGATGCCGCCGCGACGATGACGGCGGACACGGGCATCGACGCGCTCACGCATGCGCTCGAGGCGGCCGTGTCGATCTTCGCCTCGCCGTTCACCGACGCGTTCTGCATGCAGGCGATGAACCTCATCTTCGAGCGCGCTGCCGCGCGCGTTCGCCGACGGGCTCCGACCTCGCGGCGCGCACGGACGATGGCGAACGCGGCGACGATCGCCGGCCTCGCGTTCTCCAACGCGTTCGTCGGCGTCAACCACGCGCTCGCGCACGCGGTCGGCGCGCGCTTCGGGATCGCCCACGGCCGCGCGAACGCGATCTTCCTGCCGCACGTGCTGCGCTACAACGCGTCGCTGCCGACGAAGTTCATGCCGGCGCCCGGCTACGCGCACGTACGTCGCGCCCGAGAAGTACGCGCAGGCGGCGTGGATCCTCGGCGTCGGCGGCCGCGACGAGGCCGCGCGGCGCGAGACGCTGTTCGCGCGCGTCGACGAGCTGCTCGAGACCGTCGGCATGCCGCGCTCGCTCGCGGAGCTCGGGATCCCGCGCGAGGACGTTCGATGCGGCGCTCGGCGACCTGGCGCTCGCGGCCTTCAACGACCCGAGCATGCGCACGAACCCGCGGATCCCGCTGCTGAACGAGCTGACGGGGCTGCTCGTCGCGGGGTACGAGGGCCCCTGAGGCGCGTCAGTCGTTCGCGTGCAGGGCGGCGTTCAGGCCGCCCCAGTCACCGGCGCGCTGCAGGACCTCGACGGCGCCGGTCTGGCTGTTGCGCCGGAACAGCAGCCCGTCGCGCGCCGCTGAGCTCGCGCGGCCTTGACGACCGCACCGTCCGGGAGCGTCACGCGCGTTCCGGCCGTCACGTAGAGCCCGGCCTCGACGATGCAGTCGTCGCCGAGCGAGATGCCCGATGCCGGCGTTCGCGCCGACAGGCAGCGCTCGCCGACGCGGATCACCTCGCGTGCCGCCACCGGAGAGCGTGCCCATGATCGAGGCGCCGCCGCCGATGTCCGAGCCGTCGCCGACGACGACGCCGGCGCTGATGCGGCCCTCGACCATCGAGGCGCCGAGCGTCCCGGCGTTGAAGTTCACGAAGCCCTCGTGCATCACGGTCGTGCCCTCGGCGAGGTGCGCGCCGAGCCGCACGCGGTCGGCGTCGGCGATCCGCACGCCGCCGGGGACGACGTAGTCGGTCATGCGCGGGAACTTGTCGACGGACGTGATCGCCAGGTGCTCGCGCGCGGCGAGGAACCGCAGTCGCGTCGCCTCGAAGACCTCGGGATCGCACGGCCCGGCGCTCGTCCAGACGACGTTCGGCAGCACGCCGAAGATCCCGTCCATGTTGATCGCGCGCGGCTGCACGAGCGCGGTGCGAGAGCAGGTGCAGGCGCAGGTAGGCGTCGTGCACGTCGGCCGGTGGCGCGCGCGAGGTCCTCGAGGACCGTGATCACGGTCTCCAGGCGCACGCGCCGCAGCTCGTCGTGGCCGGCGGCCTCCGCGAGCGGCTCGCCGTGCAGGGAGACCGCCTCGTGGGCGTCGATCCGCGTGGTGCCGGCCGCACGCGCGCCGGGCGCCGCGCCGAGCGCGGGCGCGGGGTAGAGGGTGTCGAGCACGCGATCGCCGTGCTCGGAGATCGTGGCGAGGCCGGCGCCCCAGGCACCGGCGGTCTGCTGACGCACTCACGCCGCTCAATCTAGTGCGCGGGCGCGCAGCGCGTGCGCGGCACGCTCGCAGTCCTCGAGCGTCGGGACGAGCGCGATGCGGACGTGGCCCGCGCCGCCCCGCCCGAAGAACGTCGCCGGGGGCCACGACGATCCCGTCGCCGAGCAGGCGCTCGGCGAACGCCTGCGCGTCGCCGTCGCCCGGGACGCGGCACCACAGGAAGAACGTCGCCTCGCCGCCGCCGTGCTCCAGCCCGATGGCCTCGAGCGCCGGCAGCAGCACGTCGCGCTTGGCGCGGTAGCGCGCGCGCGTCACCTCGACGTGCGCCTCGTCGCACCACGCCGCGATCGAGGCGCGCTGGACGAACGTCTGCGGCGTCACGCCGACCGACGGGACGCACCTGCTTCATCGCCGCGATCAGCAGCGGGTCGCCGGCGACGAAGCCCGAGCGATACCCGGGCATCGACGAGCGCTTGGACAGCGAGTGGAACGCCAGCACGTGCGTCGGGTCGTCGACCTGCAGCACCGAGACCGGCGGCTCTCCGTCGAGCCAGATCTCGCTGTAGGCCTCGTCGGAGGCGAGCACGACGCCCATGGCGCCGGCAGCGCGCGGCGAGATCCTCGTAGAAGGCGAGCGGCGCGGTCGCCGCCGTCGGGTTGCCCGGGTGGTTCACCCAGATGACCGCCAGGCGCCGCCAGAGGTCGTCCGGGATGGCATCGATCGCAGGCAGCCAGCCCGATTGGGGGTCGAGCGGCAACTCGATGACGCCGGCGCCCGGCGAACCGCGCTCCGCGCGCCGCGACCGGGTACCCGGGCGTCGGGAACCGCGATCAGGTCACGCCCGGCACCCGGCCCAGATCGAGCGAGCGGCGCGAGGTGGTAGATCGCCTCCTTGCTCCCGAGCGTCGGGAGCACCTCGATCCCCGGGTCGAGCCGCACGCCGAACCGGCCCCGGACCCAGGCGGCGATCGCCTCGCGCAGGCGGGCAGGCCCGCGGCGAGCGGGTAGGCGGAGACCGGCTCGCCTCACGGATCGCATCGATCAGCGCCTCGCGGATGAACGCCGGCGTCTCCTCGCGCGGCTCGCCGACGCCGAAGTCCACGAGCGGGACCCCGCGCGCCTCGAGGCGGGCGCGTGCGTCGGTGAGGCGCGCAAACGGGTAGACCCCGAACTCCTCGATCAGCGGGTTCAGCTCCAGCGACATGCGTTCAGCTCCCCGGGACCCCACCGCGCGCGAACGCGTCGAGCGTCGCATGGCTGCGGGCGAGCGCCGCGAGCGTCACGTGTTCGCCGCGCGTGTGCGCCTGCGACGGGTCCCCGGGCCCGAAGTTCACGGCGTCCACGCCGGCCACCCCGAACTCGGCGACGGGCGTCCATGCCTGCTTGGGCTCGTAGGCCAGCGAGCCCGCGGCGCGCAGTGCGTCGACGAGCGGGTTGCCCTCGGGCACGGGTCCGGAGGGGGCGTTCGAGTCGATCCGCAGCTCGCCGTGCGGATCGCAGAGCGCGTGCAGGCGTGCCGCCGCCGCCGCGGCGCTGATGCCCGGCGGATAGCGATGAGTTGACCTGCGCCGTCGCGAGGTCCGGGACGACGTTCTGCGCGACCCCGCCCGCGACCATCGTCACCGAGACGACCTCCGAGAACCGCAGGCCGCCGAAGTCGTGGTGCTCGGGCTCGAGCGCGGCGAGCGCGGCGATGCCGCTCGCGGCCCGGTGGATCGCATTGTCGGCGAGCCACGGGCGCGCCGAGTGGCCGCTGCGCCCGCGGAACGTCCACGTCGCGTTGATGTTCCCCAGGCATCCCGCCTGCAGCGCGCCGGCGGTCGGCTCCATGACGATCGCGAGGTCCGCGCCGCACAGCCCCGGTTCGCGCTCCAGCAGCGGTGCGAGCGCGCTCTCGGACTGGGGGAGCTCCTCGCGACCGAAGAACACGAACCCGAGGTCGACGGCGCCGGCCTGCGCCGGCACCGCGGCGCGGTCGAGCGCGAGCTCGATCATGACCGCGAGCGCGCCCTTCATGTCCGCCGCGCCGAGCCCGTGCACGGCCGCGTCATCGAGGGACCCGGGGAGGTTGTCCTGGGCGGGCACCGTGTCGAGGTGCCCGGCGAGCAGCACGAGCGGCCGCTGCCGCGCTCGGTGACGCCGGCGAGCACGCACGTGTCCCCGGCGTCGCGCGCCGGAACCCCGCCGCGCTCCAGGACCCCGAGGACGTGCGCGGCGAGCGACCCTTCCGCGCGCGAGGGGGACGGCAGATCCACGAGCTCCAGGGTGCGGGCGCCGAGGCGCCGGGCGAGCGGGTCGGTCACGGCGGGGACGCTAGCGGGCCGTCCGCCGGGACCACGAGGTCGCCGAAGGCGCGCGTGCGCCCTTCGGCGTGCAGACGCGCCGTCACCGCGGCGGCGATCGCGTCGCGCAGGTCCTGGCTCGTCCGCTTCGGGACGCCGCCGAGGTCGAGCGTCGCGAGGCCGGTGCACGACCAGCTCGTGCGCGAGCGCCCGGCGCGCGGGCCGCACCAGACGGTCCACGACGCGGTCGGGAACACCTCGATCACGGGCGTTCGCGCAAACGCGCGCGCACACGCCTCGTGGAGCACGAGCCCGGCGCGGACCCAGGCGTAGAACGCGCCCCCGCTCGTGACCGTCGCGGCGTCCGGCGTGTAGCGGATCGAGCAGATCGCGCGCGCCAGGGCGCGCTCGCCGGCCCGGCTGCGCTCGCCGTCGGGCGCGCAGGCACGCGGGGCGTCGATCCCGATCGCGGCGGGCACCCAAGCCCGCGCCAGCTCGAGCACGCCGGCCACGTCGCAGCCCCTGGCGCGGCCGAGCAGGGTGCGCCCGTCCACGACCGCGACGTCGAACCCCTTGCGCGGACCACCCACGTCGACGCCGAGGCCGATCATCGCGCGATCGTAGTGCGGTCCGCTCGCCGCCCGGTGGCGCGGCCGCCGACCGCTCTAGACTCGCAGGCGAGTGCAGCAGCGCAGTCGCCACGGACGCACCACGCAGTCGCGCTACGCCGCCGACATCGCCGGCCAGCGCGCTCCACGCTCGAAGCAGCGCGCGTTCTGCATCGCGGCGCTCGAGGAGGGCGACGACCTCTCCGAGCTGCGCGAGCTGCTGCGCACCGCGGGCGTGGACGTCGTCGGGCAGGCGGTCCAGCACCGCGAGCAGCCGCATCCCAACAGCTACCTCGGTCCCGGGAAGATCGAGGAGGTGAGGGCGCTTGCGCTCGCGGCCGACGCGAATGTCGTCGCCTGCGACGACGAGCTCTCGCCGCGTCAGGAGCGCAACCTCGAGCACGAGCTCGGCCTGCCCGTCGTCGACCGCACGACGGTGATCCTCGACATCTTCGCGAGCCACGCGCACAGCGCGGAGGGCAAGCTCCAGGTCGAGCTCGCGCAGCTCGAGTACAACATGGCCCGCATGCGCGGTCTGTGGACGCACCTCGACCGGCTCGGCGTCGGCGGCGTCGGGACGCGCGGACCCGGCGAGACGCAGATCGAGACCGACCGCCGGCTCGCCCGCAACCGCATCAGCGCGCTGAAGCGCCGGCTCGTCGAGGTCAAGGGCTCGCGCGAGGTGATGCGCGCCGAGCGCGAGCGTGCGGGCCTGCCGCAGATCGCGCTCGCCGGCTACACGAACGCCGGCAAGTCGACGCTCCTGAACGCGCTCACCGGCGCCCAGAACGTCGGGCGTGCAGGACCGCCTGTTCCACACGCTCGATCCGACGACCCGCGTCATGCGGCTCGACGGGCCGCCCGTTCCTGCTCACCGACACCGTCGGCTTCATCCGCAAGCTGCCGCACCAGCTCGTCGAGGCGTTCGGCGCGACGCTCGAGGAGACGCGGCTGGCCGACCTCGTGCTGCACGTCGTGGACGCCTCGGTCGAGGAGGACGAGATGCTCGCGATGATGGGCGCCGTCGACGACGTGCTCGACGAGATCGGCGCCGGGGAGAACCCGCGCCTGCTCGTCCTGAACAAGGCCGACGCGATCGACGCCGATCGCCGCGCCGAGCTGCGCCGGCGTCATCCCGACGGCGTCCTCGTGTCGGCGGCGGACGGCGAGGGCCTCGAGCACCTCGCACGACCGGATCGAGGACGAGTTCCTCGCGCGCCTGAAGCCCGTCGACCTGCTGCTGCCCTACAGCGAGGGCGGGCGTCTCGCCGAGCTCCACGAGGTCGGTCGGTGACCTCGAGCGCGAGGACACGCCGGACGGCGTGCGGGTCCGTGCCCGCGTCCCGGCCCGCGTCGCGGAGCGCTTCGCGCGCTACGCCGTCGGCCGCGCGGCGCCGAACGGGGAGGGGGCGTGAAGCTCGCGGTCCGGCGCCTCGATGCGCGCGCGGCGCTGCCCGCGCGCGCCCACCCGAACGACGCGGGCCTCGACCTGTGCGCGCTCGATGCGGTCGCGCTCGCCGCCGGCGAGCGCGCGCGGGTGCGGACCGGGATCGCGATCGAGCTGCCGGCCGGCCATGCGGGCCTCGTCGTCCCGCGCTCGGGGCTCGCAGACCGTCACGGCATCGCGCTCGTCAATGCCCCGGGGCTCATCGACGAGGGCTACCGCGGCGAGCTGCAGGTGCTGCTCCTGAACACCGACCGCGATGCGGCGGTCACGCTCGAGGCGGGCGAGCGCATCGCGCAGCTCGTGGTCGTGCCGGTCGCCCTCGCGGTGCCCGAGGTCGTCGACGAGCTCGCCCCCGCCGCACGCGGCGACGGGGGCTTCGGCTCGACCGGCCGCACCTGAGGCGCGGCCACAGCGGCTACGAGACGTAGCCGTACTGCTTGAGGTACGCCGCCGCGGCCTGCTGCGGGGTCTCCTTGTCGAGGTCCACGCGCGCGTTGAGCTCCTGCATCACGGGCGCCGTGAGGTTCGTGTTCACCTGCTCGACGGTCGCCGCCATGTCCGGGCCGGCCTCCTGGACCGTCGAGTCCTTCACGAGCAGCGTCGAGTTGTAGGGCGGGAACATCCCCTTGTCGTCCTTCAGCAGGACGAAGCCCTCGCGGGCGTTCTGCGGGTCGGTCGTGAAGACGATCGAGACGTCGGCCTGGCCCTTGGAGAGGACCTCGTGGCGCAGCGCGATGTCGACCGGCGTGAACTTCTTGAACTGCAGCCCGTAGACCTGCTGCAGGCCGAGCAGGCAGTCGGTGCGCTGGCGGCACTCGGGCGAGCCGTAGAGCGTCAGGTCCTGGGCCTTGCCCTCGAGGTCGCTGATCTTCTCCAGGCCGAGCTTGTCCGCGGTCTCCTTCGTGACCGCGACCTCGTTCGACGAGGTGAACGGCGTCGGCGTGAGCGCCGTGATGCCGTCCTTGGCGAAGGCGGTCTTGACCTGGTCGTAGGCGGCCTGCGGGTCCTTGGGGATCTCGTCGGACTTCACGTCGAAGAACGAGCCGAGCGCGGTGCCCGTGTACTCGGGATAGGCCGAGATCTGGCCGTCCTCGAGCGCCTTGAGCGCCGTCTTCTCGTCGCCGAGGTTCAGCTCCGTCTTCACGTCGTAGCCGGCGGCCGCCAGCGACTGCGCGTAGATCTCGCCCAGGATCTTCTGCTCGGTGAAGTTCTTCGAGCCGATCGTGAGCTTCACGTCTGCGTTCGCAGCGTTCTTCTCGATCGCCTTCGACGAGGCGCCGGTCGTGGCCGACGCACTCGTGTCGCTCCCGCCGTCGTCGCCGCCGCAGGCCGCGAGGCCGCCGGACAGCGCGAGGACGGCGAGCGCCGCGAGCAGCGCTCGCAGTGGTCGCGTGGTGGTCATGGATCCTCCTGGTCTCGTGGTCATGTGGAAGGGGTGATCTGCAGCCCGCGCGGGGTGACCGCGCGCCGCAGCGCCGCGATCCCGAGGTCGGCGGCGATCGCCAGCGCGGCGACGAGCAGCGCGCCGGCGAGGCGCCCGGCGTCGCCGTAGACGCCGAAGCTCACGATCGGATCGCCGAGCGACGAGGCCCCCGCGAGCGGGGCGAGCGTCGCCGTGGCGATGACGTTCACGGCCGAGATGCGCACGCCGTCGGTCAGCAGCGGGAGCGCGAGCGGCAGCTCGATCCGGCGCAGCACCTGCGCCCCGGTCATGCCCTGGCCGCGCGCGGCGTCCGCGACCTCGCGGTCCACCTGCCGCACGCCGACGTACGTGTTCGTGAGGATCGGCGGGATCGCGAGCAGCACGAGCGCGAGCGTCAGGTTCCAGAAGCCCACGCCGATGAACGCGACGAGGAACGCGACGAGCGCGAGTGTCGGGACCGCGCGCCCGACGTTCGAGAGATTGATCGCCAGGAACCCGAACCGCCCGGTGTGCCCGAGGACGAGGCCGAGCGGCACGGCGATGAGAACCGCGACGAGCATTGCGGCGCCCGAGAGCCAGAGGTGATCGAGGAGCAGGCCCCAGAGCTGGCTCCCGCCGACCTGCGCGCCGCCTGCGCGCGACTCGCGGCTCTGGAAGAGGAACTGGATCGCGTCGCCGAACTCCCCGAGGACGGCGGGGACGACGGCGGCCGGGCTCATCGCGACACCGCCCGCATCCACGGCGTGGCGAGCCGCTGGATGCCCAGCAGGATCGCGTCGGCGATCACGGCGAGCAGGACGGCGACGGCCCCGGCCATCACGACGTTGCTCTTGAAGCGCAGGTCGGCGTAGATCGTCTCGCCGAGGCCGCCGCCGCCGGCGAAGAACGCGAGCGTCGCGAGGCCGACCGTCGTCGTCGTGGCGATCCGCAGGCCGGCCATGATCTCGGGCACCGCGAGCGGCAGCTCGACGCGCCACAGGAGCTGGCGACCGGTCAGGCCCATTCCGCGGCCCGCATCGCGCGCCTCCTCGGGCACGTTGTCGAGGCCGGTCATGATGTTGCGGAACAGGATCACGAGCGTGTACGCGGTCAGCGCGATGACCGCCGTCAGGAAGCCGCGGCCGGTGAACGGCAGCAGCAGGAAGAACGCCGCGATCGAGGGGATCGTGTAGAGGACGCCCGTCACCTGGCTGATCGGCGTGGCGAGCCAGCGCCGGCGCCGCGCCAGCAGCGCGAGCGCGAACGCGATGAGGAACCCGGCGGCGACCGCGACGAGGACGAGCTCGACGTGCTCGAGCAGCGGTCGCCCGATGTAGCGGTCGAGGTTGTCGGCGATCCAGCTCGGGCAGAAGCCGTTGCGCTCCACGCACGACGCGTTCTCCGAGCTGCGGTCGCGGAAGAAGCCGCCCGACTGTGCGAGGACGAGGTTCATGCGCCCGCTCCCGCCGCGGCCTGCGCGGCCTGCGCGCGCTCACCCTCACGGCGCAGGAACGCCTCGATGAGCTCGATGGACAGCACGCCGACGAGCGCGCCGGAGCCGTTCACGACCGCGCCGTAGGTGACCTCCTGCTGCAGCAGGAGTGAGAGGGCGTCGCGCACGGTGTCCTGCTCGTCGATCACGAGCACCTGCGATGAGGCGCGCTCAGGCACGTGCTCGCCCGCGAGATCGCGCGGGCCGAGCCACCCGAGCGGGCGCCGGCGCTCGTCGACGAGCAGCGCGTAGGCGACCTCGGCGCTCGCGAGCGCCTCGCGCACGGGACCGGCGGGCTCGCCGTGCCGCGTCGCCGGCGCGGTCCAGAGGTCCACGTCGCGGATGCGCTCGAGCGAGAGCCGCTTGAGGCCGCGGTCGGCGCCGACGAAGTCCGCGACGAAGTCGTCGGCCGGCGCGAGCAGCAGCTCCTCGGGCGTCGCGTACTGGGCGAGTATGCCGCCGGCGCGCAGTACGGCGATCCGGTCGCCCATCTTGATCGCCTCGTCGATGTCGTGCGTGACGAACACGACGGTCTTGCGGATCTCGCGGTGCAGCCGCAGGAACTCGTTCTGCAGGCGATCGCGCGTGATCGGGTCGATCGCGCCGAACGGCTCGTCCATCAGCAGCACCGTCGGGTCGGCGGCGATCGAGCGAGCCACGCCGACGCGCTGACGCTGGCCGCCGGAGAGCTGCGCCGGATAGCGGTGGCGCATCTCCTCGGGGTCGAGGTCGATGATCGCGAGCAGCTCGTCGACGCGCGCGTCGATGCGCGCGCTGTCCCAGCGCAGGAGCTTCGGCACCGTCGCGATGTTCTCAGCGACCGTGCGATGCGGGAACAGCCCGATCTGCTGGATCGCGTAGCCGATGTGGCGGCGCAGGTCGGCGGGATCGCGCTCGCGGATGCTCGATCCGTCGAGCAGGATGTCGCCGCTCGTGAGCTCGATCATCCGGTTCACGAGGCGCATCGCCGTCGTCTTGCCGCTGCCTGACGGCCCGACCAGGACGCAGATCTCGCCGGCCGGGACCGTCAGCGACAGCTCGTCCACCGCGGCGGTGCTCGCGCCGTCGTAGACCTTCGTCGCCGCACGGAACTCGAGCGTCGCCGCGTGCGGCGAGCCGGATGACCCCTCGGTCTGGGCGGTGTGCTGATCGGTCATGCGGAGCGCGCGCGGGAGCGGCCGGGTCCGGGCCTGCAGCAGCGAGCCTACCCTCCAGCGCAGACCCGAACCGGCGTCCGGCGCAGATGGCCGGATTTGCCAAGTGTTTCAGTGGGAAAACTGGCGCGCCGGGACTCCCGCGGCGCGGCGCGCACCCGCGTGCGCCGCGTCCTCGAGCGCGTCGTCGAGCGGGGCGAGCGGCTCGTCGAGGCCGAGCGCCGTCTGCACGAGCCAGTCGGCGAACCAGGCGTTCTTCGGCAGCAGCGGCCCGTGGAGGTAGGTCCCGATGACGTTGCCGCAGACGCACGCCCTCGAGCCCCGACCGTCCGTCGTTCCCGTGCCCGCGCAGCACGCGCCCGAGCGGCGGTCGCCCGCGGTCCGAGGTGCGTGCGCCCGCCGTGGTTCTCGAAGCCCGGCGAGCACGGCGCTCGGGCGCTCCACCGGGCCCGGGGAGCTCGACCTCGATCGCGACGTTCCCGATCAGCCGCGGGCCCGTCGGCGCGCACCGTCTCGAGGTCCACGAGCCCGATGCCGGGGATCGTGCTCGTCGCCGAGCTCGTACGAGTGCCCGAGCAGCTGGTAGCCGCCGCAGACCGCGAGGATCGACCGCGCCGCGCCCGGCCGCCGCGTGGAGCGCCTCGCGCTTGACGTCGACGAGGTCCTGCGCACAGAGCGCCTGGTCGCGGTCCTGGCCGCCGCCGAGGTAGAAGAGGTCGTGGGCGTCCGGGTCGATCGCGTCGCCGATGCCCGCCGCGGTCACCGCGAAGCCGATGCCCGCGCCAGGCGCAGCGGCGCTCGAGCAGCAGCAGGTTGCCGCGGTCGGCGTAGATGTTCATGAGGTCCGGGTAGAGCGCGCAGACGCGCAGCGTGCGCTCAGCCACCGAGCATCACCACGGTCGATCCGACGTACTCGTCGGTCTGCGGGATCGCGCCGGGCGCCAGGACGCGGAGGCCCGCCTCGCGACCCTGCTGCTCGAGCTCCGCGGGGTCAGCCGGTCGAGGCGCACGACGTCCTGCTCCTCGCTCGCGGCGGCCCTCGCGGTCGACGACCTCGCGCAGCCGCTCGATCCGCACGCAGTCGGACCTTCGTCCATGATCGCGACCGGCCGGCTGGCGTAGACGACGCCGTCGATCTCGCGGATGTCCGGGACGGGCAGACGCTCCCAGCCCTCCGGGCCGCCGTCGTCGCCTTCGAGGCCGTCGAGCGTGTCGGCGATCGCCAGCGCGAGCACGCCGCCGGGCGCGAGGTGCGCGGCGGCGCAGCGCAGGAACGCCGCGCGCGCCGGCCGGGCCACCGAGGATCTGCACCGTCTGCATCGGGACGAGGATCAGCGGGAAGCACCGCCCGA
The DNA here is from genome assembly GCA_963787935.1 of uncultured Actinomycetes bacterium. Taxonomy (GTDB): domain Bacteria; phylum Actinomycetota; class Thermoleophilia; order Solirubrobacterales; family Solirubrobacteraceae; genus F1-60-MAGs163. The sequence continues at coordinate 201,528 of CAWBEV010000006.1, forward strand.
GGTCGAATGCACGCGCGTCCGCGCAGACCGTCTCGACGGGCAGCCCGCCGGCCCGCGCGCGCAGCGCGTCGAGCAGCGGCTGCTCGGCGTCGAGCGCGACGACCTCGTGACCGCGCCGGGCGAGGTCGAGCGCGACGCGCCCGGTTCCGGCGCCGACGTCGAGCACCGGGCCGCCGACGACGTCGGCGAGCGTCCGCCAGGCGTCGAGGTCCGCGTCGTAGGCGCCGCACTCGAGGTCGTGCCAGATGACGTCGTGCGCGCCGCTCACGCGAACGACCCCTCTGCGGCCCCGCGTGCGACGAGCTCCTCGCGCAGCGCGAGCATCGCGGTGTAGGTCGGGAGGGCGAACAGGCGGTCCGCGCCGCCGGCGACGGCGCGGTCGAGCGCGCCCGCGAGCTCCTCCTCGACGACGATGACGATCGTCGGGAACGCCCGCGTACTTCAGCCGCAGCGCCATCTCGGCCGCGCGCGAGCCACTGCAGGTCGCACGGCGCACGTGCGGCGGCGAGCACCTCGAAGTCCGCGTCCCAGATCCAGCTCACGTCGCGACCGTCGGCGATCTGGTCGTTGAGGATCGCCAGCACGTCGTGCTCGCCGGGCTCGAGCGCGAGCGTCCGCAGGACCTCGTTCGCGCCGGCGGGGTTCTTCACGAGCATGATCGAGACGTCGCGGCCCCCGACGCGCACGCGTCTCCGCGCGCCCGAACGCGGCGCGGACGGCCTCGAGCCCCGTGACGATCTCGTCGAGCGGCGCGCCGAGCGCCGTCGCCAGCGCGGCGGCGGCGAGCGCGTTGTAGACGTTGTAGAGCCCCGGAAGCGGAAGGCGCACCGGGGCGGACGCATCGTCGATCTCGAGCGTGAACGTCGCCCCGCTGATGCCCTGCAGCCGCACGTCGGGGCGCGGATCCGCGGCTCCGGCCGGCGTGCGCCGCACACGGCGCAGTGATAGCGCCCGAGATGGCCGAGATAGTGCGCCTCGTAGACGTACGGCGCACCGCAGCTGCCGGCAGTGCGTCGCGTCGGACGCATGCTGCATCGCCGCGAGCGCGACGCCGTCGTCCTCGACGCCGAAGAACAGCGCGTCCTCGCGCTCACGCCCAAGGTCCGCGACCGTCGGGTCGTCGGCGTTCAGCACGAGCCGCCCGGCCTGCGGCGAGCCCGCCACCTGCGCCCAGCGCTCGGCGATCGTCTCGAGCTCGCCGTAGCGGTCGAGCTGATCGCGGAACAGGTTCGCGAGCAGCGTCGCACGCGGCTGCAGCTCCGCGACGAGCCGTGCGAGCCAGAACTCGTCGACCTCGAAGAGCCCGCGATCGCCGTGCTCGTGCAGCAGCGTCGCGGCGATCCCGCCGGCCATGTTCGCGCCGGCGCGGTTGTGGACCAGGTGCTCGCCACGGCGCTCGAGGATCGCCGCGACCATCGCGGCGGTCGTGGTCTTGCCGTTCGTGGCGGAGATCACCGCGCTGCCCTGCGGCAGACGCGCGGCGAGCCGCCCGATCGCGTGCGGGTCGACCTGCAGCAGGACCTTGCCGGGCAGGCTCGTGCCGCCGCTTGCCGGCCAGCCGCGAGATGCCGCCGGCGGTTCGCGCGGCGCCCGCCGCCAGGCTCGTGCGCAGCGGGCTCACGCGCCGGGCAGCAGCACCCGGACGGCCGCCGGGAGCGCGCGTACGACGACGGGCAGGTCGGCGATCGGGTCGCCGTCGGCGAAGACGGTGAACGGGCGGCTCGCGCTGACGCGCACCTCGCGTGCGCGCAGCACGCCGCACGTGCCGCTCGCGCACGTGCGCGCCCTTGAAGACCTTCGGGAACGAGGCGAGGAAGCGCGCGCGGCTCGTCTTGCGGATCAGCACGACGTCGAGCAGGCCGTCGTCGAGGCGCGCGTGCGGGTGCGACGAACATGCCTCCACCGTAGACGCTCGTGTTCGCCGCGATCACCGACCAGCCCTCGAAGCGCTCGGTGCCCGCCGTCGGTCTCGACCTCGAACGACGCGGGCTTCCAGCGCGCGATCGCGCTGAGCGCGCCGTAGACGTAGATCCCGCGGCCGAGGGCACGCGGCGCGGCATTCGCCGCCGCGTTCGCCTCGGAGTCGAAGCCGAGGCTCGCGATCCCCAGGAAGCGGCGCGCCGTTGGCCTCGCCGAGGTCGATCGGCGTCGGCGTCCCGTGGACGAGGACGTCGCACGCCGCGACCGCGTCGCCGCGGGATGCCGACGTGGCGGCAGAAGTCGTTGCCGCTGCCGCCGGGCAGCACCCCGACCACCGCGTCGGGCCGGTCGCGCCGCGGCGGCGGCCACGGCACCGGCGACGCCGTCGCCCGAGAACGCGACGGGCAGCTCGCCGAGCGCGAGCGCCTCGAGCGTCAGCTCGCGCGCGTGGGGGAGGTCGCGCGTCAGCTCGGTGCGGTGCGGCGACGCCGAGCGCGTCGAGCCGCGCCCTGGACGCGCGGGCAGCAGGCGCGGCACCTTGCCGCCGCCGGACGTCGGGTTCGCGATGAGGAGCACCGGCTGCATCGGAAGCGCATTCTGCCCGAGCCGCGGGCGACGGGCCGCGCGCGCCTCAGAACAGCGTCGGCTCGCGGGCTCGTCCGGCTCCGGGGTCGACGGGCTCGATGCAGTCCGGGCGCGTCGTGCCCGGCGTCGTTCACGGCGCGCCCGACCGGGGTCGCGGTCGTCTCCGCATCGGGGAACGGCACGAGCAGCTCGGCCAGCGCACCGGTCTGCGTGCCGTGGTCGAGCCAGGCGCCCTCGGCGTCCGGCGCGAGGATCACCGGCATCCGCCCGTGGATCTCGCGCAGCGACGCGCTCGCCTGCGTCGTGATGATCGTGCAGCTGCGCAGCGGCTCGACGTCGGGCGCCGGCCGCCAGGTCGCCCACAGCCCGGCGAACGCGAACGGCGCGTGATCGGCGCGCGTGATCCACCACGGCTGCTTCGGCGTGTGCTCGCGCGGCTGCCACTCGAAGAACCCGTCGGCGACGATCAGGCAGCGGCGGCGTCGCGAGTGCGTCGCGGAACGCCGGGCGCTCGACGAGCGTCTCGGCGCGCGCGTTGATCATCTTGTAGCCGACCTTCGGCGAGTCGGCCCAGAACGGGACGAGGCCCCAGCGCAGCAGGTCACCGCGCGGTGCGCCCTCGCGGTCGGTCGTGACCGCGACGACGTCCTGGCCCGGGGCGATGTTGAAGCGCGGCTCGAGCGGGATCGTCCGTCGCCGAGCCCGAAGCGCTCGCGCACCGCTCGCGGGGTTCGGGGCCGCGAGCGAGTAGCGGCCGCACATCGCGGCGCGGTCAGCCGCCCCGCGCGGCCGCGCGGGCGCGCGCCTGCCGGCGGCGGCCGACGAGCGCGAGCACCCCGAGCGCCACCGACGATCACGACGAGGCCCAGGATCAGACGGCCGTGACGATTCGCGACGCCGCCGAACGGGAGCGCGACGAGCTTCACGACGAGCGAAGCCGATCGCCATCAGGGCGACGACGAGCAGCACGATCAGCAGCGATGCCGCGCACGCGCGCGAGCCAGCCCGCGCCGGGCGGCGGGGCCAGCAGCCCGGCGACGCGCAGCAGGAAGAGCTGACGGCTGGACGGCGCCTCCTGTCCGAGGCGCTCGACCGCGACCTTCAGGTCGTCGGGGCGCCGCTCGGCGAGCGCGAGCGAGGCGTCGGCCATGCGGCGGATCTGCATCCGCTCCTGCGGGCGCGCCGCGGCGATCGCGCGGCTGGAAGTAGTCGCGCGAGGCCTCGGCGTCGTAGCGCTCGGCGGCGCGCGCGCCGAGGATCGAGAGCGCGGCGGACTTGTACTTCTGCTCGCGCTCGAGCTCCTCGTCGGAGCGCTGCTCGAGCGCCTGCATCTCGGCCATCGCCGTGCGCTGGTCCATGCGGATCTGTCGGGCCTTCGGCGGCATGCTCCGGACGATAGCCGCGCGCGCCGCCGGCCGCCGCTCCGGGTATCGTGCGCGCGCCATGGCGTTCCGCCGCACACCCGCCGCGCGTCTGCGCGCGGCGCTGCTCACGCTGGTCCTCGTCGGCGCGCTGCTCGCGCCCGCGCGCGCGGCGTTCGCGCAGGGCTCGCCGTTCCAGGGGCTTCCGTCGGCCCCCCAGACGGTGCCGCAGCAGACGGTCACGACGACCTCGGGTTCCCTCGACGACGGCGGCATCGCCAGCTGGCAGCAGGTGCTGATCGTCATCGCCGGCGTCGTCCTGCTCACCGGCATCGCGATCGCGATCGTCCGCGACGCGCGCTCGCGGGCGCCGATGAAGGAGACCGACATCGACGCCGGCAAGCGCGGGTCGGACGCGCACCAGACCGCGAAGGCGACCAAGCAGAAGCAGCGCGCGAAGGCGAAGGCCGCACGTCAGGCGCGCCGGCGCAACCGGTAGGCCCGGCGCGTCTGCACTCGGCGGCGTCTACCCTCAGGGCCGTGCGCACGAGCTTCGCGACCATCCTGATCGTCGGCGCCGTGGCGAGCACCGCGTCTCCGGCGGGCGCTGCCTCGCTCCCGTCGGATCAGACGTTCAAGGACGCGCAGGGCAAGATGTCGCTCCTGACGCGCAGGGGCGGCAAGGGTTTCCTCACCGCGGCGACGCGCTGCGGTCGCCTGGCCGACGTGAAGGTCGCCATCCGCCGGGGGAAGGTCAGCGGACGGCGCGGCAGGACGCGCATCTCCGGGTCGGTCCTCAGCCGCTCGAAGGTCTCGGTGAAGATCAGGCGCGGGAGCTGCGCGTTCCGCGCCGTGCTGAAGCGCGACGCCGGACCCGTCTAGGCCTAGCCGCCGGCGTCCGGGACGTCCTCGTACCCGGTTCCCACGGCCCGGCCGCGCGCCGCCAGGCATGCGCGGTCGAGCCGCACGAACGCCAGGGCCTCGCCGCGCTCGCTCTGCGGCGGCGTGTTGCGGCACCAGACGTAGGTGAACCGTGAGAAGTCGAGCGCCGTGACGAACGGGTAGCCGAGGTTCGCCGTCCCGCCGCCGACGGCGTCGATCTCCGAGCGACGCACCGCGAGGCAGTCGTACCGACCGACCGCGCGCGTGATGACGCGGTCGTCCGGGACGGCCGCGGGCGAGCGCTCGAACGGCCCGCAGCGGACGCGGACGATCGGCCCGCGGAGCTCCCCGGCCGCGGCTCGGCGCCGCGCGTCACGGAGGATCGAACCCTCGACGGCCCGCACGAGCGCCGCGCGCGCGGCGAGCCGCTCCGGCGCCGAGGCGCCGGCAGCGGAGCGCAGCTCCGGCGCCCGGCCGCGGTGCGGGGCCTGCAGGCGCCTCAGACGCGCGGCCTCGCGCCCGCCCGCAGCGCGCCGCTCGCGAGCCTGGCGATCGAGGCGCTCGCTGCGGCGCTCGAGCACGATCGCCGACCCGGCCGCGATCCCGGCGACGGCGACCAGCGCGAGCAGCAGCCAGGCGGCCGTGCGCCAGCGTGTGCGCGGTGGCTTCGGAGGCAGCGCCCGCGGCCCGAGGCCGGCGGCGCCCGCCACAGGCCCGTCGTCGGTCATGCCCGCAGCCTAGGCTCCCGGCGATGCCCCGCGGCGCGCTTCCCGCCCTCGCCGAGCTCGATGTCGCCGACGCTCCGGAGACCTGGACGCGCCTCGGGTTCTCGGTGCGCGATGACGCCGTGGCGCTCGCCGACGTCGTCGTGCGCCTGCGCGGGGTCGGAGCGGGGGCGGGGATCCTCGGCTGGACGCTCCGTGCAGCCGCGCCGCTCCCCGCGTCGCTCGACGGCATCGTGACCTCCGGCGCCGCACCCGGCGCCGCGAAACCTGCGCACGCAGAGCACCCGAACGGCGCCACCGGCCTCGACCATGTCGTCGTCCGGACGCCCGACCTGAGGCGGACGCTGGCCGCGCTCGAGGGGATCGGGATGGACGTGCGCCGCACGCGTGAGGCGGGCCCGCCGGAGCGCCGCATGCGCCAGGCGTTCCTCTGGGCGGGCGAGGTCGTCCTCGAGGTCGTGGGTCCCCTCGAGCCGCACGGCGACGGACCGGCGCGGCTCTGGGGCCTCGTCGTCGTCACGCCGGCGCTCGAGGAGTTGCCGGCACGGACTGACTGGGCGGTCGGTAAGCTGCGCCCAGCGGTTCAGGAGGGTCGGCGCATCGCGACGGTGCGCCAGGAGGCCGGGTCGACCGTACCTCTGGCGTTCATGACGCCCCACGTCTCACGCCGCACACCCCATCAGGAGCGAGAGCCACCCGCATGACCCGCCACCGACGACTGCTCGTTCCCGTCCTCGCAGCGCTCGCCGCGACCCTCGCCGTCGCTCCGGCCGCGCACGCGCGCGGTGCCTTCGAGGCCGCAACGAAGATCCCGCCGGTCGCCAAGCCGCAGCTCCCCGCCGGGGCCCAGACGCTCAAGTACCGGTTCGGCCCGATGGAGATCAAGCCCGGGCAGAACATCATCGACATCGACGTCCAGAAGGAGCGCCCGAACGTCAACGGCTGGATCGTCGGCTTCCGCCCGGGCCTCGTCCGCGTCGCGGACGGCAAGAGCCCGTCGGTCGACGAGGTGCACCTGCACCACGCCGTCTGGCTCGTGGACCTCAAGCCGGTGTTCGCCGCGGGCGAGGAGAAGACGTACTTCAACGCCCCACAGGGCTTCGGCTGGCGCTACACGACCAGGCAGTCGTGGCTGCTGAACCACATGATCCACGAGTTGCGCGGCTCGCCCGAGCGGGTCTACCTCACGTACGAGATCGACTTCATCCCGGACACCGCTCCGCAGGCGTCGGCGATCAAGGAGATCAAGACGCAGTGGATGGACGTCCAGGGCATCAAGCCCTACCCGGTCTTCAACGCGACCAAGGGGTCCGGCAGGAAGGGCGTCCTGCGCTACCCCGACCAGGCGAAGAACCCCTACGCCGACGGCAAGGTCCGCAACCGCTGGGTCGTCGACCGTGACACGACCGCCGTGGTCACCGCCGGGCACCTGCACCCGGGCGGCCTGAACACCGACCTGTGGGTCGAGCGCGAGGGGCGGAAGGTGAACATCTTCCGGTCGCAACGCGATCTACTTCGAACCCGCCGGCGCCGTCTCGTGGGACGTCGCGATGACCGCGACGAAGCCCGACTGGCGGGTCGCACTCAAGAAGGGCGACGTCGTCACCACGACGGCCGACTACGACACGAGCAGGGCCTCGTGGTACGAGGTCATGGGCATCATGGTCGTCGGCGTGAGCGACGACCCGAGCGTCAGCGGCGTGGATCCGTTCACGGGCACGATCGACAAGGGCGACGTGCTGACCCACGGCCGGCTGCAAGGAGAACATCGACTCCGGCGGGCAGCCCAACCCCGGCCTGCAGAACCCGATCGCGCTGCGCGACGGCCCGCGAGTCTCGACGATCAAGATCAAGAACTTCGTCTACCAGCAGGGCGACCTCTCCTCGCGCGGGCGCAAGGGCCTGCCGCCGGTCATCCGCGCCGGGCAGCAGCTCGCGTTCGTCAACGCGGACAACCCGCTGACCGTGCGCTTCCACACAATCACCGCGTGCAAGTCGCCGTGCAACCGGACGGGCGGGATCAAATACCCGCTCGCCAACGGTCGCACGGTGTTCGACTCCGGGGAGCTCGGCTTCGGGCCGACGCTCAACGCCGGCGGCCTGTACCCCGGCGGCGACAACGGGGTCCCGATGACGGCCGCCGTCGACATCCCCGCGCCGGCCGCGCGCTGCAAGGACGTCCCCGGGCTCGCCGGGGCACTGAAGGCCGGCTGCGTCGGCTCCACGACGTGGAAGACGCCGAGGAACCTCAAGCCGGGGACGTACGCGTACTTCTGCCGCGTGCACCCGTTCATGCGCGGCGCGTTCCGGGTCAAGGGCGGGACCTGAGCGCCGGACCTCGACCTCAGGTCGAGGCGAGTCGAGCGAGGTTGAGGCCGGGCGGCCCCCGAGGCCGCCCTCAACGTTTCCTGGACGCAGTCCGTAGTCCCACCGGACGCATGTGCGGTACCGCCTACCCCTTGTACGCGACCGCTGGGCGCTGCTACGGTGACTCCACCTGCGTTCGGTGAGCCGGTACGAGCGCCAGGGGGACATGACCGGCACTTAGCCCGTCGGGCCGTGGGGGACACGGAGCTCGACGGGACGGAGGTTGAGCAGGATGCTTACGTCTGGCCGCCCGAACACCGGGCTTGTGGGCACGTCGCGTGTCCGCGCACTGCTGATCGCTGCCCTCGTGGCAGCCTGTGCGCTCATCGGTCTCTCGGCCTCGGCTGGATCCGCTTTCGCGGCCACCACGCCGGCAACCAACCCGGATCTCGCATCCAAGTGCGGCATCAACGTGATGGTCGTCCTTGACGAGTCGGGTTCGATCAATTCGACGGCGGGTGCGACGACGGGCGTTCGGAACGCCGCGTGGGCGTTCATCTCTTCGCTGAAGGGCACCGGATCCCAGGTCGCCATCACCGAGTTCAACAGCCGCGCCCGAAAGATCTACGGCTACACGGCCGTGACCGACGCCAACGGCGGCACGGACACGACCAACGCGAACAACATCTTCCGCCGTTACATCTTCGACACTCCTGACGGCGCGGGCGCAACGCCCGGCGACGGCTACGACCCGAGTGAGTACGGCCAGGCCGACCAGTGGACGAACTGGGACGACGCGCTGCAGGAGGTCCAGCAGGCGAACAACGGGGACGGCACATGGGCCGGCTCGCCCAAGGCCGACCTCGTGGTCTTCATCACCGACGGCGACCCCACCGCCTTCAACAACAGCACCCACCCGCCGCTGACCGAGGCCGCCAACGTCTCGGTCCTCACGAACCAGAGCAACGATGGCAACGCCCTCGACTTCGCGATCCAGCACGCGAACGCCGTCAAGGCCCAGGGCTCGCACATGTTCGCCGTCGGCGTTGGCGCCGCGCTCGGGAACGCCAACAGCGAGGCGCGCCTCCAGAAGATCTCGGGTCCGGACAAGTACCCGACCCCCACCGCTGACTTCGCCCAGGGTGACTACACGCTCGTTCAGGACTTCGCGAACCTCGAGGCGGCGCTCAAGGACATCGCCACGTCGCTCTGCAAGTCCTCGGTGACGATCACCAAGCAGGTCGACGAAGGTGACGGGCAGGGCTACAAGCCCGCCTCCGGCTGGACTTTCGGCGGCAGCGTGACCGTCAGCTCGCCCACATTCACGTGGGTGCAGCCCGGTCCCCCGGACGCGACCAATCCACGCTCGGCCAACACCGACGCAAACGGAACGGCGACCTTCCAGTGGAAGCCGAGTTCCTCGGGGGCGACGAGTTCGATCCAGATCACGGAGACCCAGAAGACGGGGTACGAGCTCACAGCGGTCGACTGCAAGAAGAACGGGGTCGACTTCGCAGTTCCTGACACCCTGACGTTCGACATCAGCGGCCTCCTCACGACCGACGTCGTGACCTGCACGGTCAAGAACCAGCGGCAGAAGGGTTCGATTGAGTTGAAGAAGGCGTGGTCGGGTACTGCGGGCCAGACGACGCTGAACATCGGGACGGCGGCCAATGGCAGCCAGACCGACACGCAGCTGACGGGCGCCAACGGCGCGGCTCCGCTGACGACCGGTGCGAACACGGTCAACACCGGCACGTATTTCGTGTCGGAGTCCGGCGGGCTGGCCGACTACGACCAGGCGCTCGCTTGCACGCGCAACGGCAACGCGTTCACACCGGGTGCCAACGGTCAGGTCGACGTCAACAAGAGCGACGTCGTCGTCTGCACGTTCACCAACACGCGCAAGACCGGTTCGATTGAGTTGAAGAAGGCGTGGTCGGGTACTGCGGGCCAGACGACGCTGAACATCGGGACGGCGGCCAATGGCAGCCAGACCGACACGCAGCTGACGGGCGCCAACGGCGCGGCTCCGCTGACGACCGGTGCGAACACGGTCAACACCGGCACGTATTTCGTGTCGGAGTCCGGCGGGCTGGCCGACTACGACCAGGCGCTCGCTTGCACGCGCAACGGCAACGCGTTCACACCGGGTGCCAACGGTCAGGTCGACGTCAACAAGAGCGACGTCGTCGTCTGCACGTTCACCAACACGCGCAAGACCGGCACGATCAAGCTCGTCAAGAAGCTCAATGGTGGCGGCAGCGACAAGTTCAATCTGAAGCTCAACAACGTTGATCAGACGGTGTCGCCGGGTGGCGGCACGGCGTTCGGTGATGCCGACGCGACCGCGGTGCTGACGAAGGACACCGGCAGCTACTCGGTCACCGAGGCGGCGCTCGCGCCGGCGACCGACGCGCAGTACAGCGAGAGCCTGAGCTGCATCAACAACGGCACGGGCGCGGCGGACACCGATGGTTCGGTGACGATCGCGGCCGGCGACAACTGGGTCTGCACGTTCACCAACACGCGCAAGACCGGCACGATCAAGCTCGTCAAGAAGCTCAATGGTGGCGGCAGCGACAAGTTCAATCTGAAGCTCAACAACGTTGATCAGACGGTGTCGCCGGGTGGCGGCACGGCGTTCGGTGATGCCGACGCGACCGCGGTGCTGACGAAGGACACCGGCAGCTACTCGGTCACCGAGGCGGCGCTCGCGCCGGCGACCGACGCGCAGTACAGCGAGAGCCTGAGCTGCATCAACAACGGCACGGGCGCGGCGGACACCGATGGTTCGGTGACGATCGCGGCCGGCGACAACTGGGTCTGCACGTTCACCAATACCAAGGGAGCGAAGGTCACGGTCAAGAAGGTCGCTGACCCGGCTGATGGCACCGACTTCGGGTTCTCCGGTTCGTTCGGGGACTTCAAGCTCGACGATGAGGCCGGTCAGCCGAACGACGCGGTCAACAACTCCGAGACGTTCACGGTCAAGGGCAACGAGCTCGGGACTAAGACGATCACCGAGGCCGGCACGACCGGCTGGACGCTGACCGACATCGCCTGCTCGAAGGGCGATGGCCAGGGCTCGACCGCGACGATCAACGTTGCCGCGGGCGACGACATCACCTGCACGTTCAAGAACACCAAGAAGGGCACGATCAAGCTGGTGAAGCACTTCACCGGGCCGTTCGGGGATGACACGGTCACCCTGAACATCGATCAGACGACGAAGCCGAACGCCGGCGACAACGCCGAACTCGGTCCGATCACGGTCGAGGGCAACTCGTCGCCCACGATCGGCGAGGAGTTCACAGCGGGCATCGATCCCGCGAACTACGCGACGTCGTTCGAGTGTGTGAACGGCATCGGCCTGAGCGCCGACGGCCTGCAGCGCACGGTCACGGTTCCGGCCGGCAAAGACGTGGTCTGCACGATCACGAATCGCCGCAAGTCCGGCACGATCGAGATCGTGAAGAACCTGCTGCCGGCTTCCGACAGCGGCCGCTTCGACCTGCTCCTGGACGGGGCGGTCAAGAAGGCCGACGTCGGTGATCAGGGCACGACCGGGGCGATCACCGTCCCGACCGGGGACTACACCGTCGCCGAGCAGGCCGCGAACGTGGACACGAAGCTCAGCGACTACGTGACCGCGACGGTCTGCCTGCCGGCGAACCAGGAGGTCCTGCTCTCGAAGCTGAGGCTGCTGGCGAACAACCCGGATGCCCAGACGGCAGGGACGACGACGACGACGGTCAGCGACGGCGAGAACGTGGTCTGCACGATCACGAACAAGCGCGTGGCCCTCGAGGTCGTCAAGACCCACGCCGAGACCGGGACGGACAGCCGCGTCGTGTACAACGGCGACACGCTGAACTTCGTCTACAAGGTCACGAACAAGGGCGGCGCTGATCTGTTCCCGATCGACGGCAGCGTCGTCGACGACAAGTGCTCGCCCGTCACCGGCCCGACCGCGAAGAGCGGTGGGAACGAGGACGACGTCCTCGAGCCGGGTGAGACGTGGACCTATACGTGCACGAAGCCCGCGCCGACGACGGACAAGGGCGGACCCGACGAGGTCAACACGGTGACGGCGAAGTTCGTCGACAGCCAGGAGACCCCGGTCACGGCCACCGACACCGCGACGACGGTCTTCCGGCATCCGAAGATCGCCATCGACAAGGTCGGCCCGGCGACGGCCACCGTGGGTGACATCCTCAGCTACCAGCTGAACGTCACGAACCCCGGCGACACGTCGTTCGATGCCGACAAGGTCGTCGTGACCGACGAGCAGTGCGACGCCGGGACGCTGAGTGGTCCGGCGAAGAACGGCGATGCCACGCCGAACCAGCTGAACCCGGGCGACACGTGGACGTACACGTGCTCGAAGACGACGACGGCGACGACGTCCAACCCGTTCGTGAACGTTGCGACGGTCAAGGGCACGGACACCGGCGGCAAGGTCGTCACCGCGTCCGACAGCGTCTCCACCGTGGTCAACCCGGCCGGCGGCGGCACGGGCCCGTCCGGCGCCTCGTCCGGCAAGGCGACGCTCACCGGCACCGTCGGCTGCGTGGCGTCGAAGTGGTCGAAGGCCAGCGTGAGCGGCAGCAAGATCGCGAAGGTCACGTTCAAGGTGAACGGCAAGAAGGTCAAGACGCTCACCAAGCCGAACGTCGGGCGCAAGTACCAGCTGCGGGTGCGTACGAAGAGCCTGAAGTACGGCACGTACAAGGTGACCGCGACGGTCCAGTTCACCACCGAGGCCAACACGAAGCCCAAGACGCTCCGGCTGCAGTTCAGCCGCTGCAAGCCGCGCGTCGTGAAGCCGAAGTTCACCGGGTGATCCACCAGGACACCTGATGCGGCACCGCGGCCGCGCCCCGTCCAGGGGCGCGGCCGCCGTCGTCTGAGGACCGAGGGCGGCGCATCGCCGCCGCGCCGCCCGGCGCGGCCGTTGCGCCGCTCGTCAGACGAACGTCCAGGCTCTGCGCTCGCCGCTCGGCGAAACGTCCATGAACCGGCTCCTGCGGTACATCCGCGCGCGTCCGTGCCGATGGGGGACACATGCGCCGCGCTGCACGCATGGCTGTTCTCGCCGCGATTCTCGCAGTGGCCGCATCCCCCGCGGCCGCCCTCGCGGCAGACTGTCCCGGCAGCGACCTGCAGCCCGGCGCCGACACCATCCGGGCCACGTCCGAGGCGACCCTGTGCCTCGTCAACGCGGAACGGACGAGCCGAGGGCTCAACGCTCTCACCGAGCAGGCGCAGCTCACGACCGCGTCGCTCGGGTTCTCGCAGCTCATGGTCCGCGAGAAGTTCTTCGCGCACGTCGGTCCCGACGGGCGCACGCTCACCGACCGGCTGACGACCGCCGGCTACCTCGGCAAGCCCGGGGCCTGGATCGTGGGCGAGAACATCGCGTGGGGCGAGTCCTACCTGGGCACGCCGGCGCGCATCGTCGACGCCTGGATGCACAGTGAGGGCCACCGCGAGAACATCCTCAGCGCGAAGTACGACGAGATCGGCATCGGCATCGTCGTCGGCGTCCCGACCTCGTCGAACGGCGGTGCGACGTACACGACGGACTTCGGCCACCGCGAGTACCGCGAGGATCCCCCCCAGCGGCGGCGCAGGTCGAGAGCACCGAGAACATCTCCGTCACGCAGCCGGCGCAGCCGCGCACAGCCCCCCGGACCGCCTCGCGGCACTCGAAGGCGGCGGCCCGCAAGGCCGCCGCCAGGCGCGCGGCTGCCCGCCGCGCCGCCGCTCGGCGTGCCGCCGCCAGGCGTGCCGCACATCGCTCGTGCCGCCTCGTGGCCACCGGGTTCGGACCGAACTCGGCGTCCGCGAAGCTCCCGCACGGCCTGCGCCGCTGCGGCTGATCACGACGGCGACGGAGCCGAACTCGCTGCTCTGCGCGATATACCGCAGTGCGGTTGTTCGCCCACGGGCATGACCGTTGAGCGCTTCTGGACGCCGCCGGGCGTGTGATGCGCACCACTGGACGCGTGTTGCGGTTGCTGATGCGCCGGTCATCGAGCTACCCTGTACGGAAAGGGCTGGCTCTCCGGGGGGACGTTCGGGAGCCGCTGCAGTCCGGTCACGGATGAACGACGCCGGGGCACTCCGGCACAAGGGGGAACACCACATGCAGTTCACACGCTCGGCTCGTGAGGCCGTGCAGAAGGTACGTCGGACGCGCCGCCGGAGCCTGGTGGGGCTGATGGCGCTCTCCGCACTGCTCGTTCTGGCGCTGGCGCCGAACGCCTTTGCGTGGCACGGGTACCTCAAGGTCAAGAAGGTGGTCGTCGACTCCGACACCGCCCGCAGGGACGGGGCGAAGTTCCTGTTCAAGGTCGACCGCAAGGACACCCCGGACTCCGGCTGGGCGGCGCAGGTGTCGTCGTTCGAGCTCGGCAACGGCGGCTCCTGGCTCTCGGGGAGCTGGGCCTCCGGTGGCGACTCCGCCTCGATCCCGTGGAAGAAGTTCAAGGTCACCGAGTACGGCGGCAGCTACGGCACGTCGCTCTCGGACTACGACACCACGGTCGTCTGCGAGAAGCCCTACAAGGGCGACAACACGTACGAGAACACCTCGTACCCCTGGAACGACGGCTGGTACAACTGGGGCACGTGGCCTGCGCCGACCTACGGCGCCGACCGCAGCGCCACGACCGAGCTGCGCTGGGGCAACAACTACAGCTTCATCACGAAGTGCACGTTCACGAACACCCGCAAGGGCAAGATCCGCATTCAGAAGCAGTGGGCCGGCGCGGTTCCGCAGGACGCCACCGCCCAGCTGAAGATCGACGGCAACGTCGTCAAGACGGCGACCGTGAGCGACACGACGAGCGCCTACCAGACGGTCGCCGGCGGCTCGGCCCACACGTACGGCGAGAACTCGCCGGGTGCCGAGTACACGGTCTCCGACCTGGGGTGCAAGGACTCCTATGGCAAGACGGTCGCGAGCCAGGGCGGCAACGTCACGGTTCCCGCGGGCGCCGACGTGACCTGCACGATCAAGAACGAGCGCAAGAACGGGAAGATCACGGTCAAGAAGGTCACGAACCCCGAGTCGATCACGTCCGGGTTCGACCTGCGCATCGACGGTGACGTCGCGGGCACCGGCGGCAACGTCGGCAACGGCGGCACCACCGGCGCGATCACGGTGCCGACCGGGCTCCATGCGGTCAGCGAGACGGCGACCGGCGGCGGCCTGATCAGCGGGTTCGGCTCGAGCTACGAGTGCGTCAACGAGGCCGCTCAGCCGTGGGTCGCTCCGAACGCGGTCCAGAGCGGCACGTCGACGACGGTCACCGTGAACCCTGGCGACAACTGGATCTGCACCTTCACGAACACGAAGAAGGGCACGTTCAAGGTCGTCAAGAAGTTCACCGGCCCGTCCGGCGACGACAAGGTCAACATCCTCTACGGCGACGTGAAGCAGCCGGTGGCGGGCACGACCAACCTCGACTTCGGCGACGGGGACGCGACGGACGTGACGACCGTCAACGCCGACACCCCGATCACGTTCAGCGAGCAGGCGGTCCCGCCCGCCGACCTCGACAAATACACCGTGGACGTCGCGTGTGTCGATACGGCGCACGACGACGCTCCGGTGGACACGACCGGGGCGTACACCGTGACCGTCGGGCCCGGCCAGGACGTGGTCTGCACGATCACGAACGACCGCAAGACGGGCACGCTGACGGTGAACAAGGTCCTGCTGCCCGCCGCCGACTCCGGGTTCGACCTGAAGATCGACGGCGCGGTCGCCGGGACCGGCGGCAACGTCGGCGACGGTGGCACGACGGGCGCGATCACGGTGCCGACCGGTGACCACACGGTCTCCGAGGCGACGGTCGGCGAGGGTGACTCGCTGAGCAACTACGTCACGTCGCTGTCCTGCGCCAACCGGGTCCCGGCCGAGCAGCTCGCTCCGCGAGTCGCGGTGCCGGTGTCCGAGAGCGGTGTCGTGACGATCGGCCCGAACGACGACGTGGTCTGCACGTTCACGAACAAGAAGAAGGCGAAGATCACGATCAAGAAGGTCACGAACCCGGTGGGGACGGGGACCTTCTCGTTCACCGGTGGCCTCGGCCCGTTCGACGTCGTCGCAGGTGGCGACGGGACGTCGTTCACGGTCGCTCCGGACGTCGCGTACGGCGTGACCGAGACGGTGCCGGCGGGCTACACGGTCGAGGGGATCGTGTGCACCGACCAGTCGCCGACCGACGGCGCAACGGTGACGATCACGCCGAACCCCGGCGATGTCATCACCTGCACGTACACGAACAAGGCCGACACCCCGGTCACGCCGCCCGAGACGCCGGGTGGCGGCGTCTCGCCGGTCAACCCGGACAGCGGGAGCACGCCGACCGGTGGCACCACCGCGAAGCGCGGGTCCGCCCGTCTCAAGGGCACCGTCGGCTGCGCCACCGGGACGTTCGCGACCGCCAGCGTCAGCGGCAGCCAGATCAGGAAGGTCACCTTCAAGATCAACGGCAAGACCGTGAAGACGCTGACGAAGCCGAACAACGGCAGCCGGTACACCCTGAAGACGCGCACGAAGCGTCTGAAGGTCGGCTCCTACAAGGTGACCGCGACGGTGCAGTTCACGACCGCGTCAGGCACGAAGGCGAAGACGCTCCGCCTGCAGTTCAGCCGCTGCACGCCGCGCTCGGTTCGCCCGCAGTTCACCGGGTGATCGCAACCCGGTAGAGCGTGACGCATGGGGGCGGTGGCCAGGACGGCACCGCCCCCTCGTCGTCGCACTCCGCAGTCCGGCGCTGATCCTTTCCGAAGGTCCCGCCGCTACCCTGGGAGCCGAGCCGTGTTCTCTGAAGTGATGACTCCTCCGCGCCATCTGCGTCGCGCCCTGCTCTCGGCCCTCGTCGCCGGTGGGCTCGCCGCGACCGTCGCCGCGACGCCCGCCGTCGCCGCGGACGCCGTGATACCCGGCACCGGAGCCTCGCCGCCCGCCGCCGCCACCGAGCCGACCGTCACGGTGCGCCGCCTCTCCGACGAGCGCCTCGAGAGTCGCTGGGCGCATCCTGCCGGCACCTCCGCGGTCTACAGCCGGCCGAGCACGAAGGCCCGCAAGGTCGCGAAGCTGCGGTTCTTCACCGAGGACGGCTTCCCGGAGGTCTACCTGCTGCTCTCCGAGCGCACGGACACCACGACCGACCGTCAGTGGGTCCAGATCCGCCTCCCGAAGCGCCCGAACGGGAGGAAGGGCTGGGTCCCGCGCGATGCGCTGGGCCCGTACAACGTCGTGCGCCATCAGCTCGTCGTGAACCGCCGCACGCTGCGCGCCACCCTCTACAAGAAGGGCAGGAAGGTCTGGTCCGCCCGCGTCGGCGTGGGCGCGCCCGGCACGATCACGCCGGCAGGCAAGTTCTGGATCCGCGAGAAGTTCCGCTTCCGCAACACGCCGGTCTACGGCACGCACGCGATCGGAACGTCCGCCTACGCGCCGAGCCTCACCGACTGGCCCAACGGCGGCGTCGTCGGGATGCACGGCACGAACCAGCCCGGCCTGATCCCGGGCCGCCCGTCGCATGGCTGCATCCGGGTCAAGAACCCGGACATCGCGCGGCTCTACCGCCTCCTGCCGGTCGGCACGCCGCTGCTGATCAAGTAGTCCGTCTGCACGAACGCCTGCAGTCCTGCTCGCTGCAACGCATCCTGCACGGCCGTCGCGCGAGCATTGGTAGCGTCGCTGGCGCGCCGAGTCGTCGTCTCACCGAAGACGGCGAACGGGGGACCCACTGCGACCACCGGTCGCCGGGGCGAATCGCCGCACAGTCTGCGGCGTAGCGGCCGCCACAGCTGGCGGATGCGAGCCCGTCAGCTCACCTCGCAGGCGCCCGAAACCCATGACACGAGATCTCCACATCCGCCCGCCGCGCGCCCCTGCACGCACTCGTGCCGGCCGCCTGCGCCATCCTCCTGCTCGCCGGGGCGCCCGCCGCCCAGGCCGCGAAGACGCTCGAGCCCGGTGACCACGGCAAGGCCGTCAAGCACCTGCAGCGCGCGCTGCACCTCGGCGCCGACGGCATCTACGGCAAGGGCACGAAGCGCGCGGTGCGCACGTTCCAGCGCCGCCACGGCCTGAAGCCCGACGGCGTCGTCGGCCCGGCGACCTGGGCCGCGATCCGCCGCGCGAACCGCTCCGGCGGCCGCCGGTCCGGCCGCAGCGCGCCGAAGCGCTCCGTGAAGCTCCTGCAGCGCAAGCTCGGGATCGGAGCCGACGGCGTCTTCGGCCCGGCGACCGCGCGCGCCGTGCGCCGCTTCCAGCGCGGCCACGGCCTGACCGCCGACGGCGTCGTCGGCCCGGCGACCTGGTCGGCGCTCGGCCTCGGCGGCAGCCACCCGGTGCTCAAGCGCGTGCGGCTCGGCGGCGGCGGATCCTCACCG
This sequence comes from uncultured Actinomycetes bacterium, assembly GCA_963787935.1. Classification (GTDB taxonomy): domain Bacteria; phylum Actinomycetota; class Thermoleophilia; order Solirubrobacterales; family Solirubrobacteraceae; genus F1-60-MAGs163. The sequence continues at coordinate 219,730 of CAWBEV010000006.1, forward strand.
AGCGGCCTGCCGATCGCCGTCGTGCGGGCGATCTCCGCGGCGAACCGGATCGCCCGCAAGCCCTACCGCTACGGCGGGGGCCACGGCTCGTTCAACGACAGCGGCTACGACTGCTCCGGCTCGATCTCCTACGTCCTGCACGGCGCGGGGCTTCTGAGCCGCACGCGCGACTCGTCCGGTTTCATGCGCTGGGGCTCGGCCGGAGCCGGCCGCTACATCACGATCTACGCGAACCCCGGGCACGCCTACATGACGATCCGTACGCGCCGCGGTGTGCGCCGCTACGACACCTCCGGCATGGACGACGGCTCGCGTTGGGACGGCGAGGCGCGCTCGTCGAGCGGCTACCTCGTGCGGCACCCCGTCGGCTACTGACCCGCGCTCAGGCGCCGGGCCGGCCCTCGACGAGCAGCGACCAGCGGGCCGTGAACGCCTGGCCGGGGCTCACGAGCCGCAGCCCGCTGCCACCGCGCCGCAGCGCGTCGGTGGGCGCGGTCATGGGCTCGAAGCAGATGAAGTCGGCGCCCGCCGGCGTGTAGACCTGCGCGCAGCGGTAGCCCTCCTCGAGACGCAGGCGCAGCGCGCCGTCGCCGCCGGCCAGGACGAACTCCGCGGGATCGTCGAGCAGCGGATAGAGGTCGTCGAACGCCTGGTCGCCGAGCGGCCCGGAGCGAAAGCCGGCCGGTCGCGTCTGCCCGGTCGGGATGCCGCGGCCGTCGAGCATCGCCTGCGTGACGACGGGCAGCTCGAGCTCCCACGACTCGCGCGGGATTCCGGGCAGGCGCAGGTAGGGGTGCCAGCCGAACGCCACCGGGACCGCGCGATCGCCGGTCGCGGTCAACGTCAGCGACCAGCTCAGCAGGTCGTGGCGCAGCGTCACGACGAGGTCGAGCGCGTGCGGGAAGGGGAAGCCCGCGTCGAGCCCGACCGTGGACGTCGAGTCCAGGCGCGCGGCGATCAAGGCGCCGCCCGCGTCGGCCTCACGACGGCTCACCTGCCACGCATCGCTCGCGTGCAGGAGCCCGTGGATCGCCAGCCCGCCGGCGTCGACGTGCACCGGCATCCGCCCGGGGTCGAGCAGCACGTGGACGCCCGCGGCCTCGTAGCTCAGCCGCTCGATCCGATTCGCCCACGGGTGCAGCAGCGGCACGCCGAACGTCGCGGCGCGCTCGGCGTAGGCGCCGACCCCGTCGCCCCGGTGCAGGAGCTCACGACCATCGTGTTCCAGGGACGCGCAGACCATGCCCGCTCCCGGGACGAACACGGCCCGCAGGCCGGAGTCCTCCGACGCGAGCGTCAGCGCCTCGAACCCGTCGATCGTCGCGTCGTCAACGGCGTGCGCCATGGCGCGCATCCTTGCACCTCGTCCTGCCGGATCGCCGGGTAGGATCGCGCGCATGGAGCCGCCCGCACGATGAGCGACGAGACTCCCGCGACACGCGGCGCCGCCGGTCCCTCGAGACGCGGCCCGCGTGAGAACGCCCGCCTGCTCGTCGTGATCACCGTCAGCGCCCTCGTCGCCGTGTTCGCGGTCCTGAACACCGGCAGCGTCGAGGTCAACTGGATCTTCGGCACGTTCGAGACGCCGCTGATCATCGTGATCGTCGCGTGCATCGGCGTCGGGCTCGCGTTCGGCTACGGCCTCGCACGTCTCGATGCGCGGCGCCGGCGGCGCAGCGCAGCGCGATGATCGACGTCGACGAGACCTCATTTCTCATCATCGTCCTCGCGTCGGCGCTCGCCGCGCTCATCGCCGCGGTCGTCGGCCCGCGGTTCACGCTGCCGGTGGTGGTCGTCGAGCTCGTGCTCGGAATCCTCATCGGGCCGCAGGTCCTGAACCTCGCCGAGCCGGACTCGTTCGTCGTGTTCTTCTCGAACCTCGGACTCGGGATGCTGTTCTTCTTCGCCGGGTACGAGATCGACTTCCAGCGCATCCGCGGCCATCCGCTGCGGCTCGCCGCGGTGGGCTGGATCCTGTCGCTCGCGCTCGCCTACGGCGTCGGCGGGCTGCTCGCCTGGGCCGGAATCGTGGTGTCGCTCATCTACACCGGCTCGGCGCTCGCGACGACGGCGATCGGGACGTTGATCCCGATCCTCAAGGACGCGGGGGAGATCCCCACGAGGTTCGGGAAGTACCTGCTCGCGGCGGGGGCGCTGGGCGAGTTCGGGCCGATCCTGCTGATCACGCTCGTGCTGTCGACGACGCACCCGGCCAAGAGCGCCCTGATCCTCGTGGCGTTCATCGCGCTGAGCGTGCTGGCCGCGCTGTTCGCGGTGCGCAGCATGTCGCTCGGGTTCGGGCTCTTCGAGCGCAACCTCGAGTCGAGCTCCCAGCCGGGAGTCCGCGTGGCGATGGTGCTCGTGTTCGGGCTCGTCGCGCTCGCCAGCGACCTCGGGCTCGACCTGCTGCTCGGCGGATTCGTCGCCGGCATCATCACGCGCCTGGCGCTGCGCGGCCGCGAGATCAGCATCTTCGAATCGAAGCTCACCGCGGTCGGCTACGGGTTCTTCATCCCGTTCTTCTTCGTCGTCAGCGGCATCAACTTCGACCTGGACTCGCTGCTGACGAGCGCGGGCGCGATCCTGAAGCTCCCGCTGTTCGTCGCGCTGTTCCTCGTCGTACGCGGCACGCCCGCGCTGCTGCTCTACCGCGGGGTGCTGCCCGGGCGCGACCGGCTGGCGCTGGCGTTCTTCTCCGCGACGGAGCTCCCGCTCGTCGTCGCGATCACGACGATCGCCGTCGAGGGCGGCCACATGCGCAGCTCGACGTCCGCGGCGCTCGTCGGGGCCGCGATCCTCTCGACGCTCATCTACCCGCTCGTGGGTCTGCGCCTGCGACGCGGCCGGGCCGCGGACGATCTCGACACCGAGAGCGCCGGCGACCTCGAGGATCCTGGACTGGCGCCCGCGGTCTCGCCGGCCTGACGCGCGTCAGAGCGCGCGTCACCGGCACGTTCGGGCGCCGCCGCCGTCGTCCCGCTCTCGGTCAGCCGGCGCCGACCGTGCGCCACGGCCCGTACGGCGTGGCGTCCACCATGAGCGCCACGCGCAGCTGCTGCGAGGCCCGCGCGGGGAGCGGGAGGCTCACCTGCGTGACGTTCCCGGCGGCGTCCAGCGTGCGCTCGGTCTTGTAGCTGTAGTCGAGCGACAGTGGGCGACCTGTTCGCGCGTCGACGGCGAGCACGGTGATGAAGCGCTCGTCGGCGCGCAGCTTTGACCCGCTGATGTCCGCGATCAGGCGCGGGCCCTGCACGCTCGCCTCGACGCGGTAGGCGACACTCCCGAGCCCGGCCGGCGCCCGTCGTGCGGCGAGCGGCTGCAGCAGGCTCGCGCCGTAGATGCTCATCGGCCGGGTCTTCGTGCATGCCCCGAGACCCTGCAGCGCCTGGCCGTAGAACCCGATCTTCGCGCAGTCGACGTCGAGCGCCAGGTCCATCGCCCCGGTCGCCGCACCGCTGCGGTCCAGGCGCGCCGCCATGCGCCAGAAGCCGGCGCGGTTCTCGAAGCCGTTGAGCTCGAACGAGGCACCGCCGAGGTTCGTGAAGGCGAGCTGGCCGCGGCGGTCGTAGCGCACGAGGAACGGCACGGCCCACTTCGCGAGCGGGTCGGCGGCGAGCGAGCCGCCGGCATCCCGGGCGCCGACCATCCAGCCGACCGCGCCGTCACGTCCTGCCGGGGCGACGAGCGAGACGAGGAACTCGAGGCGGTCGAAGCCGATCTGGTTGTAGCTCGGCAGCAGGTCGGGGAGCGACAGCGCGATCCGGCTCATGCGCCAGGTGCCGACGGCGTCGCCGGCGCGCCGCGGAACCGGCAGCGGCAGCGCCTTCCCGGCGCGGCCGCGGACGACCTTCGGCGTCAGCGTCGTGCGGATCGTCCCCGCGCGGCGTCCGCCGGTGTACGCCAGGCCCTTGCGCGTTGCGCCGAGCAGGTAGCGGGCCGAGACGCGCAGCCGCACGCGTCCGTTCGTCCCCGGACGCAGTGCGCTCTGCGGCACGATCACGAGGTGGCGGCGGTCGCCGGAGACGCGTACGCGCAGCCGGGCCGCGGGCGTCGCGCGCACGCGCACGCCGCGTGGGTCGAGGAACGCCGCCTGGGCCCTGCGGGCGCGGCGCACGTCGAGCTGCAGCGCGAGCGGCTGATTGACCCCGAGCGTCACCGGCGGCTCGGTCGTGACGAGGCCGAACGGGCTCACCGCGTTCAGCCGCGCCGCCTCGCGCGGGACCGGCGTTCGGCCCGACACAGCGCCGGTCCCGGCGGCCCGCGGCGCCCAGGCACCAGTCGTAGGGGACCGAGTGCACGTCGCCGTTGGAGTCGGCGATCACGATCGCGTCGCGGCCGAGCGCGGGGGACGAGTTCAGCGTGCCGCGCGGCGCGCGCGCCAGGCGGATCGACCAGCGCTGGGTCCCGTCGGGGTTCAGGACGAGCAGCCGGCGGTCGCCGGTCCCGACGTAGATGTTCCCGTCGGGGTCCACGGCGGGTGACGAGCGGATCGGCGAGAGCGTGTCGTGCTGCCAGCGCACCTCGCCGCTCGTCGGGTCCAGGCCGTAGATGCTGCCGTCGGCGGACGCCTGCACGATCGTGCCGTCGGGAAGCTCCGCCGGGCTGGCGTACAGATGGTCGCGCGTGCCGAACGCCCACTGCCGGCGCCCGGTCGTCGCGTCGTACCCGCGCACGAACCCGTCGAAGGATCCGACGATCACGCGGTTGCGCGCGATCAGCGGGCTCGCGACCGTCGCGCCGTCGGTCACGGCGCTCCAGCGCTGCTCGCCGGTCCGCGCGTCGACCGAGAACGTCGACGGGATGTCGAACAGGAAGAAGTTGCTGCCGAAGACGACGCGGTCGTGCACCGCGTCGTAGGCCGGCGAGGACCAGGTCTGATCGCTCGTCTTGAACGACCACTTCACCGCGCCCGTGTCACGGTCGAGCGCGTACGTGCGGAAGTTGTCGTTCGGCACGTAGAGCGTGCCGTCGGCGCCGATCGCGACGTTTCCCTCGAACCAGCGGATGAACGCCCCCGTGCCCGCCGGTTCATCGGCCTGGAAGGTCCACACGGCGGCGCCGGTCGCGGCCTCACGCGCGTAGAGGTGCCCGTCGGCCGACGGGATGTAGACGCGGCCCCTGTCGTCGAGCAGCGCCGCCGAGTCGATGATCTCCCCGGTGCGCAGGCTCCAGCGCACCGCGCCGTCGGCGCCGCGCAGGGCATAGAACGTGCGGTCCGCCGAGCCGATGTAGACGGTCCCGTCGGCGCCGATCACCGGCGAGGAGAAGATGCCCTTGGCGGTGTGGAAGCGCCACGGGCGCCCGCGTGCGCTGCGGCGCCAGCGTCGCGCGGCCGGTCTGCTCGAGGTTGCCCCGGAACTTCGGCCACGGGCTGCCGGGCTGCAGCGGAGCGTCGGCGCGGGCCGGGCCACCGGCCGCCAGGGCGAGCACGAGAGCGAGCGCGCCGCACGAGCCGACGCGCCGGACCGGGAGCGGGAGCATCCGGGCGAATCTAGCGCGCAGATCCGCCGGCCGCGCCGGTGTGGCAGGCTTCCGGCCCGATGCCGACCCCGCCGCCGAAGCTCTGGGAGCCGTCCGCCGCGTTCGTCGAGGACACGAACCTTGCGCGGTATGTCGACTGGCTCGCCGCGGAGCGTGGGCGGGTGTTCGACGTCACCGAGTACGAGGCGCTGTGGCGCTGGTCGGTGGACGACCTCGACGGGTTCTGGCGCTCGATCTGGGACATGTTCGACGTCCAGGCCGACGGCGACCCGTCCGTCGTCCTCGAGCACCGCGAGATGCCGGGGGCGACGTGGTTTCCCGGCGTGCGCCTGAACTTCGCCGAGCACGTCTTCCGCCATGCGCCCGACGAGCGCGTCGCGATCGTCGAGGCGGGCGAGCTGCGCGCGACGCGCGAGATCACCTGGGGCGAGCTGCGCGCCATGACCGCGCGGATCGCCACGGGGCTGCGCGCGCTCGGCGTGGGGGAGGGCGACCGCGTGGCCGCCTACCTGCCGAACATTCCCGAGGCCATGGCCGCGTTCCTGGCGACCGCGAGCATCGGGGCGATCTGGTCGAGCTGCTCGCCGGACTTCGGCGCGCGCAGCGTCATCGACCGCTTCGCCCAGATCGAGCCGAAGGTGCTCCTGACCGTGGACGGCTATCGCTACGGCGGGCGCGACTTCGACAAGCTCGAGGTCGTCGCCGAGCTCGAGGCGGCGATGCCGAGCGTCGCGCACACCGTCGTCCTGGGCTACCTCGACCCCGACCCGTCGCTCGAGCGGCTGCGCAGCCCGCTGCCGTGGGGGCGCCTCGCCGCGGCCGAGACGCCGCTGACGTTCCGCCGCGTCCCGTTCGGCCATCCGCTGTGGGTGCTCTACTCGTCGGGGACGACCGGGCTGCCGAAGGCGATCGTCCAGGGGCACGGCGGCATCCTGCTCGAGCACCTCAAGAAGATGTGGCTGCACCTCGACGCGCGCGCCGGGGACCGCGTGTTCTGGTTCACGACGACCGGCTGGATGATGTGGAACTTCCTCGCCGGCGTCCTGCTGACCGAGGCGGCGATCGTGCTCTACGACGGCGACCCGGGCCACCCGACACTCGACCGGCTCTGGGAGCTCGCGGCCGAGACGCACACGACGTGCTTCGGCACGAGCGCGAGCTTCCTCGCCTCGTGCCTGAAGGCGGGCGTCGAGCCGGCCCGCGGGCGCGACCTGTCGGCGCTGCGCAACGTCGGCTCGACCGGCTCGCCGCTCTCGCCTGAGGGCTTTCGCTGGGTCTACGACGAGCTCGGGGAGGACACCTGGCTGTTCTCGACGAGCGGCGGGACGGACGTCTGCACCGCGTTCGTCGGCGGCGTCCCGGTCCTGCCGGTCTACGAGGGCGAGCTCCAGGGCCGCGTGCTCGGCGCGAAGGTCGAGGCCTTCGACGCGGACGGCCGCAGCATCGTCGGGGAGGTCGGAGAGCTCGTCATCACGGCGCCGATGCCGTCGATGCCCGTGTTCCTCTGGGACGATCCGGCAGACGAGCGCTACCGCGAGAGCTACTTCGCGATGTACCCGGGCGTCTGGCGCCACGGCGACTGGATCGAGATCACCGAGCGCGGGACGGCGGTGATCTACGGGCGCTCGGACTCGACGATCAATCGCGGTGGCGTGCGGATGGGGACCTCCGAGATCTACCGCGCCGTGCTCGCCGTGGACGCGGTCGTCGACGCGCTCGTCGTCGACGTCCCGGATCCTGACCCCGTGCGCGATGCGTGGATGCCGCTGTTCGTCGTCCTCGCCGACGGGGTGGAGCTCGACGACGCGCTCGTCGGCGAGCTGCGCCGCAGGATCCGCGAGGACTGCTCGCCGCGCCACGTGCCGAGCGAGGTCTTCGCGATCGACGCGATCCCGCGCACGCTGTCCGGGAAGGTCCTCGAGGTCCCGGTGAAGCGGATCCTCATGGGACAGGATCCCGAGCACGTGGCGAGCCGCGACTCGCTCGCCGATCCCGCGGCGCTCGACTGGTTCGTGGAGCTCGCGGCGCAGCGCGCCTGATCAGGCGGCGGCGCGCGAGCCGAACGCGAAGCGCACGCCCGTGAGCTGCTCGGACAGCGCCCACAGGCGCTCGGCGTCGCCGATGTCCTTCGCGGCCCTCGTCGCGTCGGTGAGCTTCGGGGACCCGCGCATCTCGAGGAACCCGTCGGGGCCGATGTACGCGCCCGGCGGGAGGTCGGGCACGGTCGCCGCGTAGAGCGTCGGCAGCGCGCCCTGCTCGTCGGTCTGGGCGAACACGCGGTTCGCGAGGACGTTGACGCGCTCCTCGAGCCCGTGTCCGGCCATCTGCGGGCCCGTGGCCTGCAGGTTGGTGGCCGAATACCCCGGATGCACGGCGAGGCTCAGGAGCGCGCTGGACGCCGCCTGCGCGCGCCGCTGCAACTCGAACGCGAACAGGAGGTTCGAGAGCTTCGCCTGCCCGTAGGCCGACCACTTGCGGTAGCGGCGCTCGCTCTGGAGGTCGTCGAAGTGCATCCGGCCCAGCTTGTGGGCGTTGCTCGAGACCGTGACGACGCGCGCGGCGTCGGCCGCCAGCAGCACGTCGAGCAGGCGCCCGGTCAGCGCGAAGTGCCCGAGGTGGTTCGTCCCGAACTGCAGCTCGAAGCCGTCGGCGGTCCGGCGCTGGGGGGTCGCCATCACGCCGGCGTTGTTCACGAGCAGGTCGAGGCGCTCGACGCGCCCGTGCACGTCCGCGGCGGCCGTCGCGACGGCGCTGAGGTCCGCGAGGTCCAGCGGCACGATCTCGACCTGCGCCTGCGGCGCCGCGGCGCGGATGCGGCCCGCCGCGTCCGCGGCCCGCTCGGGGTCGCGACAGCCCAGGAGGACGCGCGCGCCGTGCGAGGCGAGCTCGCGGGCGGCGACGAAGCCGATCCCGCTGTTGGCGCCGGTGACCAGCGCGGTGCGGCCGTCGAGGGCGGGGATGTCGTCCGTGGTCCAGTGACTCATGACCCATGCATCGTGACAGCCCCGCGTCGCGAATCACCGCCGTTCGCGTTCCCGCGCTCGGGCGCGAGCGACGGTTCGTTCAGCGCCGGAGCGCCTAGACCGCGACCGGCGCGTCGCCGGTCGCCATCGGGTCCCCGAAGATCATGTGCAGCAGGCCGTTGACGATGCTCACGATGATCGCGGCGAGCGCCGCCCACCAGAACGTGTCGATGTCGAAGTCCGGCACGATCCACGCGGTGACGTAGAGCATCAGGATGTTGATGAGGAAGTAGAAGATCCCGAGCGTCACGATGATGAACGGGATCGAGAGGATCGCGAGGATCGGCTTCACGAAGCTGTTGACGAGTGTGAAGACGACGCCCGCGATCAGCAGCGTCCACCACTGCTCGCCGTAGCTCACGCCCGGGAGCACCCACGCCGCGAACAGCAGTGCGAGCGTGTTGAAACCCCAGACGAGCGCCAGGCGCCCGAGCATCAGCCGTCCTCGCCGTCGTCCGAGGAGAGCTCCTCGCGCGGGAGCGTGCGCGGCGGGTCGTCGGCGCGTTCGAGAACGCCGAGCAGCTCGCCGACGCGGCAGACGAGCAGCCGTTCCTCGTCGACCTCGATCCAGACGCCGGCCGACGCCGGGAACACGACGTGGTCGCCGGGCTGGACGGGCATGCGCACGCCCGCCGAATCCCACCAGTCGATTCCCGGCCCGACGGCCAGCACGATCGCGTGCTGCGGCGGCGGTTCGTGGCTGCCGGGCGGCACGAGCAGACCGGACGCACGGAACCGGTCGGGCTCGAGCTCCTTGAGGACGACGCGGTCGAACAGCGGGCGCAGAAGGTGGTCCATGCGGAAATCACACGATACGGGCCGCCGCACGCTACCGTGGCGGAGTGCGTGCAGTTCCCGTCAGCCGGGCGGAGTAGATGCGAGCGCCCCGTGCCTTCCTGGGCGGCTTCGCGGTGGTGGCCCTCGCCGGGCTGCTGATCGCCGGCGGCTGGTTCGGAGGGCGCGCCGCCGGCCTGTTCGGGGCGGATCGTGACGAGCGGCCGATCGTGCGTCTCACCGCGGTCGGCGGCGTGACGCGGCTCGCGTCGGGTGCGGGTCACGGGATGTCGCTGCGGCTGCCGGCAGCATGGGGCCTGGCCGAGCGCTCGACGACCGACTGGGTGAACGTCGCCCGCCAGGGCACCTGCGAGGCGGCGGTCCTCAGCGCCCTCTACCTGCCGCCCGGCACCGGCTCGGTGCAACAGCGCTTGCAGATGGCGGCGCACAACGTGCTCTGGAGCGCCGTCGGGCGGGACGCCGGGCCGGGGCGCACGTTCACGCGCACGGTCGATGTCGCGGCGGGTCGCGGTGTGTTCGCCGCCGACTTCATGTCGCACGTCGCGGTGTTCACGCTGCGTCCGCGCGGCCGCGACAGCCGGCCCGGGACGATCGCGGTCGTGGCGCAGGGCACGCCCGGGCCGTTCCGCGGCTGCGACCGGCGCCGCGTCGGGCTGACGCCGGGAAGCCTCGCGCGCCTGATCTCGGGCCTCCAGCACGCGGGTTGAGCGACCGCTGTGCGCTGCGGCGCCGTTTGCGGTTCACATAAGCGACATTATCGGGCGTTGCAGGAGGCGCCCTGCGGCGGACGGCTCGGATCGCGTCGGGCGCGTCCCATACCCTGCCGCGCCATGGCGACCCGGACGTCCGGACCAGCAGCGACGCCCGCAATCGGGTGGCGGCGCCCGACCCGGGCGGCGGCGATCGCGATCGCCGCCGCGCTGATGCTCGTGGTGCCCGCGGCGGCGCACGGCGCGAGCGTCGCGTACCTCGAAGGCGGCAACGTGTGGCTCGCCTCGCCGGACGGGACCAAGAAGGTCCAGCTCACGACGGACGGGACGGCGGCGAAGCCGTGGCTCGGCGTCGCCCAGGCGCCGGACGGGCGCACCGCGGCCGTCTACAACACCGACCTCGTCAACGCGAACCCGCGCCTGCAGTGGATGAAGGTCTGGGACCGCAGCGGCGCCGAGATCCGGAACCTGCCGCTGCAGTCGCGCAGCACCCCGAACACGGTCGTGCGCCCGCTGGCCTTCGAGATCAGCGACGACGGGGACTGGACGGCGAACGAGTACTCCTACTGCACGGGCTTCGGGATCACCTACTGCCAGACGCTCCCGCACGGCACCTGGTACACGCTCACGACGACGCCGAACGTCCTCGACGCGCTGGACACTCCGGGCTTCCGCCAGGGAACGTTCTTCGGCAACCAGCTCATCTCCTCCGACGGCACCGCGATCAGCGTCCAGAAGGCCGCAGGCGCCCCGGCGACCACCGAGTCCGACCCGTGGATCACGCCGGGCGCCGGCTACGCGCTGAAGCGTGCCGACGTCCCTGCGACGGGCGGCAAGGTCGCGGTCGAGGGCTACCAGGCGGCTCCCCCGGCCGGGCAGCCGAACAACGTGATCAGCATCCTCCCGTACGCCGGTGCCGGCGTCGGCGGCGCACCCGATCCCGGCAACGGCTGCGACCTGCCCGCCAGCGGGAACGCGCACAGCGTCGCGTGGTCACCCGACGGCTCGCAGATCGCCTGGCGCGATGATCAGGGCCTCAAGGTCGCCGGGACCCCGATCCTCCCCTCCCCGACGGACAACGTCTGCAAGCTCGCCTCGCCCCCGGTGGTCATCACGTCGGTCGCCGCGAAGGACAGCGCCGACCGCAAGACCGACGTCTATCTGACGACGAGCGGCCCGAGCTTCGGCGGCGCCGACGTCGCAGCGATCCTCGCCGCCCGCAGGTCGCCGACCGGTTCGACGCCCGGCACGACGCCCGGCACGACGCTCAGGGCGACGCTCCCGAAGTCCCAGAAGGCCGCCGCGCTGACGAAGGGCATGAGCATCGGCGTCACATCAGCCGCGGCCGGCCGGATCGACGTCGTCGCGACGATCCCCGCGAAGACCGCCAAGCGCCTGAAGATCCCGGCGACGATCGCCCGCGGACGCCTGACGGCGAAGCGCGCCGGCCAGCAGCTCACGCTGCGGCTGAAGCTCGGCGCGAAGGCGAAGCGGAAGGCGCGGCGCCTGAAGGGCGTGTTCGTGACCGTGACGATCACGCAGGGCACGGCGCGCACGACGCTGCGCGTGAAGCTGCGCTGAGCGCGGCTACTTGAGCTTCACGATGCGGTTCAGCCGGCGCTGCTTGGCGCCCGTCGTCACGACGATCGCCATGCGGTACTCGCCCGCCTTCACCGCACGCGTGGGCATGAGCGTCAGGGCGTCCGCGAGCGTGCGGCCCATGCCGGTCGCGTAGGTCTTGCCGCTGCGCCGCAGCTCGACGCTGGCCCGGTTGCCGCTGCGCTGCGCGTCGCGTGCGCGCTTGCGAAGCTTCGCCACGGTCTTCGTGTCGGCGGCGGCGGCGAGGATCCGGCACGTGGTCCCGGTGCACTTGATGAGCGGCCCCGCGGCCGAGGACGGCTTCTTGATCGGCGGGGTCGTGGCCGGGGGCGTGGCCGGGGGCGTGGCCGGCGTGAGGGCCGGCGGGGTCTCCGGCACGGGATCGGGCTCGGGGTCGACCGGCGGCACCGGCGGCGCGTCCGACTTCGACGGCCCGGAGAGCCAGCGGACGAGCTCGTTGCGGCTGTCGGCGACGAACAGATCGCCGCCCCCGGGCGCGACGACGACCGCCGGGTAGTTCAGGAGGCCGGTGGTGGCCGCACCGCCATCGCCGCACGCGGGCGAGCTCGCGCACTGCTGGCCGTTCCCGGCGACGGTCGAGATCGTCCCCGATGCGACGCGCCGGATGCGGTGGGCGTTCGTGTCGGCGATGTACAGCACGCCGGCATTCACCGCGACGCTGTAGGGGTTGCTGAGCTGCGCGAACGTCGCCGTTCCGCCATCGCCGCACGGCTGGGTCGGAACGGCGCAGCCCGCCCCGGTTCCGGCGACGGTCGAGATCGTCCCGCCCGTGCTGATGCGGCGGATGCGGTTGTTGTACGTGTCGGCGATGTAGATGTTCCCGGCGGCGTCGACCGCCACGGACATCGGCGTCGAGAGCCCGGCGTCGACGGCCGGCCCACCGTCCCCGCAGGAACCGCCGCACGCGGTCCCGGTGCCGGCGATCGTCGAGATGACGCCCGCCGTGACCCGGCGGATGCGGTTGGCCTGCGTGTCCGCGATGACGAGGTCACCCCCTGGACTCGCCAGCGCGATCCCGTACGGGCCGCGCAGCTGCGCTGCCGTCGCCGGGCCGCCGTCGCCGCAACCGGGTGGCGCGCCGCTGCACAGCCCGCCCGTTGCCGGCGACGGTCGTGATCGTGCCGGCCGAGCTGATCCGGCGCACGCGGTTCGTCCCCGAGTCCGCGACGTAGAGCGTGCCGTCGGCGGCGAGCGCCAGGCCGCGCGGGCTCGAGAGCTGCGCGGTGCTCGCCGTGCCCCCGTCCCCGCAGGCGGCGACCGCGGGCGTGCACGGCTCACCGGTGCCCGCGACGGTCGAGATCGTCCCGGACGTCGTCACCTTGCGGATCTTGTGGCTGGCGGTGTCGGCGATGTAGACGGAGCCGTCGGCCGCGACGGCCAGGCCGCTGGGGTTGTTGAGGTTCGCGTCGATCGCGGACGGCCCGTCGCCGCAGCCGACGATCGGCGAGGCGCACGGCACGCCGTTGCCGGCGATCGACCAGATCGTGCGGCCCGCGGCGACGTAGGCGCCGGCGACCGGGCGCCAGCAGGGCCAGCCCGGAACACGCAAGGAGCAGCGCCAGCGCGAGGGCGGGCCCTCGCACCGTGGCCGCGACGGGGTTCTGCGCGCGCAGGCTCACGACGAACGGAATCGGCGTGCGGCCCCCTGCCCTTTAGCGGCGGTCGACGAACAGCGTCTGCGCGGCGAGGCCGATCGGCCCCGCGCTGGTCGTAGAGGCGCGAGGCGGCGAGGCCCGACGCCGACCGGGTCGACGACCGTCCTGCGCGTCGAGCAGCACCCACTCGCCGACCGGCTCGCGGTGCAGGTGGAGCGTCAGGTCGGTGTTCACGAACAGGTGCTCGTCGAAGTCCAGCGACGCGGCTGACGCCGTTGCCGAAGTCGGCCGCGGCGGCGACGCGCTGCAGCGGGGTCGGCGCCTCGCCCGCCGACGAGCGGCTGCGCGAGGCGAAACCAGGCGAGCGCCGGCCCGGCGCCGAAGTCGGTCCCGCCGGCGAAGCGGATCTCCATCGCCGGTGCGGTGGAAGCCCTCGGTCGTCCCCCGCGCCCGGGAACGGCGACGGGCGCGCATCCTCCGGCCCGTCGCACGGGCAGCGCGTCGCCCGCGAGCGCCAGTCGGCGGCAGCGTCGACCGCACCGCGGCGCAGGCGCACGGCGCGCGCGCGCACGACCGCCCGGCCGCCGGCGCGCAGCTCCGCCTCGACGATCTGGAAGCGCCGCCCGGGGCGCTGCGACCCAGGCGTCGGCGACGAGCGGCGCCGAGCGGCACCGGGCCCGAGGAACTCGTAGGTGATCCGCGCGACGAGCATGTCCGCGCCGGGCTCGAGCGCGCTCGATCGTCGCGCGCGAGCAGCGCCGCGGGCGCGCCGCCGTGCTGCGCGTCCGGGTCCCACGGGCCGCGCGCGTGCGCCGCTCGGGCACGAACGCGCCGCCGCGCGCGCTCGAAGATCGGCTCGCTCACCGCAGCTCCCTGCGGATCACGAGCTTCAGACCCGACCAGGTCTCGTCGATCGCGCAGACCTTGACGTCGACGAGGCCCGAGCGGCAGCGCGAGCTCGCGCACGACGTCCTCGGTGACGTCGGTCGCGCACGCCCGACGCGCGCTTGGGCCACGCGGCCCAGCACGGCGCCGTCCGGGGCGATCGCCGCACGCAGCGCCGGCAGCCGCCGCGCGAGCTCGCGCCCGCCGCGTCACGAAGCAGCACGACGAGGTCGAGCGGCGCGCGCGTGCGCCGCGAGCACGCGCACGCCGTCGGGGAGCTCGCCGAGCAGCGCCTCGAAGTGCGCCGGCGCGCCGGGCCACGCGACGCGCATGCCGGACCGCAGGCCGAGCTTGCGCGGCAGCGGCGTGGCGCTGTAGCCGGCGGCGCTCACCCGCGCGCCTCGGCCGCGACATCGGCGATCACGCGCGAGAGGCGCGCCGCCCTGCCAGGCGATCGGCGAGCTGCCGCGGCTCCTCGACCACGAGCCGCGCGGCCGGGATCGCGCGCCGCGTAGGCCTCCCCGACGGCCAGCGGGTGCCCCGGGTCGGGCTCGTCGCGGTCGGCCACGACGACCGTCGGAACCGCGATCGCCGCGAGGTCCTCGATCGCGCGCGAACGGCCGCGACCGCGGCACCGCGCGCAGCGCGTCGGCGACCGCCTCCGGATGCTCGTGCGCCGCCGAGGCGCTGGCGCAGCACCGTCAGCAGCGTCTCGCGCCACGCCGGATCACCGGCCGGCTCGCCGTAGGCGGCGAGGAACCCCTCGACACCGCCCGTCGCGCAGCCCGTCGCTGAGCGCGTCCCAGCGCGCGAGCGACGCCGCGTCGAGGTGCACCTCGGGGTCGTACGCGGGCGTGATGACGACGAGGCCCGGCGACGCGCTCGGGCCGCTCGAGCGCGACGCGCAGCGCCGTGTGGGCGCCCATCGAGGCGCCGGCGAGGACGGCGCGCTCGATCCCGGCCGCGTCGAGCACGCCGCAGCAGGTCGCTGCGCGAGCTCCTCGTAGCCGTAGCCCGCGGGGTCCGCCGCAGGCTCCGAGGCGCCGTGCCCGCGCGCGTCGTAGGCGATCACGCGGTGCCCGGAGCGTTCGAGCAGCGCGCGAGCCCATGACGACGTAGCGGTGGGTCGCCGTGAGCCCGTGGAGCAGGACGACCGGCGTCCCCTCCCCGGTCTCCTCGATATGGAGCTGCGGCCTGCGCACGAGCCGCAAGTCGTATCACCTAGGCTTCGGCCATGACCGTGATCGACGTCGCCGAGCAGGACTTCCAGCAGCAGGTCGTCGAGCGCTCGCGCACGGTCCCGGTGGTCGTCGACTTCTGGGCCGAGTGGTGCGGGCCGTGCCGCGCGCTCGGACCCGGTTCTCGAGCAGGCGGCCGCCGCGCGCGAGGGCGACGGTCGTGCTCGCGAAGCTCGACACCGACGCCAACCCGGGGATCTCCGCAGGCGTTCGGGATCCAGGGCATCCCGGCGGTCAAGGCGTTCAAGGACGGCGAGGTCGTCGAGGAGTTCGTCGGGCGCGCAGCCGCCCGGCGGTGGTCGAGCGCTTCTTCGACGCGCTCGTGCCCAGCGAGGCCGACCTGCTCGTCGAGCGGCCGGCGACGAGGCGTCGCTGCGCCGCGCGCTCGAGCTCGCAGCCCGGCCGTGCGGACGCGGCCGTGCCGCTCGCCGGCCTGCTGCATCGCCGCGGCGAGGAGGACGACGCGCTCGAGGTCCTCGACGAACGTCGCCGGCAGCTTCCAGGCCGACGGCCTCGCGGCGCGGATCCGGCTCGAGCGCGCCGACGACGTCGACGTCGGGGACGGCGCTCGCGCGCGCTCGACGCGGGCGACGGCGAGCGGTGCCGTCGATCTGCTCCTCGACGCGCATCCCCGGCAACGCGGCGACCACCGCGACGACCTGCGCGCGCTGATCGTCGCGATCCTCGACGATCTCGGTGTCGAGGACCCGTTCGCGCGCGACGCGCGCCGGCGACTGGCGAGCGCGCTCTTCTAGCTCGAGCTCACGCGGCGGGCTCGGCGGCGAGCGTCAGCTCACGCACGAGCTGTGCCGAGCGCTCGGGCTGCTCCCACCAGAACATGTGCCCGACGCCCGGCAGGACCTGCAGCCGCGCCCCGGGGATCAGGCCGGCGATCAGCTCGCCGTTGGCGACGTCGAGCATCTGGTCGCGGTCGCCGTGGATGACGAGCGTCGGCGCGCGGATGGCGCCCAGGCGCGCACTCGTGTCGTGCCCGGAGATCGCCTGCATCTGCGCGAGGATCACCGCGACCGGCGCGGGCAGCTGCGCCGCCATCGCGTGGAATGCCTCGTAGTTCCCGGGCGCGCGGCGAAGGCCGCGGAGACGTTCGCGTCCCAGCCGGCGCGCAGGTGCGCGCTCGCGGTCCCCGGAGGCGATCGCCATCGCCAGGCGCTGGATGACAGCCGGATCGGTGAGGCGCGCCTGCGGGCCGCCGCAGAACGTGCAGCCGAGCGTCAGCGTGCGGACGCGCTCGGGATCGGCGAGCGCGAGCTCCTGGGCGACCATGCCGCCCATCGAGACGCCGAGCACGTGCGCACGGTCGAGCTCGAGCGCGTCGAGCAGCCCGGCGGCGTCGGCGGCGAGGTCGGTGATCGAGAACGGGCCGTCCGGCGGCGCCGAACGCCCGATGCCGCGGTGGTCGTAGGCGATGAGGTCGAGGCCCGGGCCGAGCGCGTCGAGGAACGGCTCGCCCCAGGAGAGGTGCGACCCGCTCATGCCCATGAGCAGCAGCAGCGGCTCCCCAACCCCGCGGCGCGCGTAGTGCAGCGAATGACCGGCGACGTCGGCGTGCGGCATGGCCACAGCCTAGATCCCCGCCTCGTGTCGTGATTCACGACACTAGACCTCCAGCGCGAGCTGGTCGGCGTCGGCCGGGGGTCCGGCATCCTCCGCGAACCCCGTGAGCCCGACGCCGAGCAGCCGCACCGGCCGCGGCGGCGCGTACTCGCGCAGCAGCGCCAGCGCGACCTCCCCCACCTCGCCGTCGTCATCGGTCGGGTGGTCGATCGTGCGCGCCCGCGTGACGGTCGTGAAGTCGTCGAGGCGGACCTTGATGCGGATCGTGCGCCCGCGACGCCCGTGCCTGCGCAGGCCCTCGCACAGGCGACGCCCGAGCTCGAGCAGGATCCGCTCGAGCTCGGCCGCGTCTGCGATGTCGTGGTCGAACGTCGTCTCGCGCGACTCGCTCACCGCCTCGCGGACCGGCTCGACCGCGTCTGAGCCCTCGAAATCGCCCACGGCGCGCGCAGCCAGGGCCCCTGCCGCGGTCCGAACGTCGCGACGAGCACCGCCTCGTCGGCCGCGCCGAGCTCGGCGAGCGTCGTGATCCCGAGCGCGCTGAGGCGCTCGACCGTCCGCGGTCCGATGCCGGGGACGAGCCCGGGGCCGTCGTGCGCGAACCGCGCGCACGCCTGCCTCGCGGGTGAGCACGACGAAGCCGTCGGGCTTCTCGGCGTCGGACGCGACCTTCGCGACCACCCGGTTCGGGCCGATGCCGACCGACGCGCTGCAGCCCGGTCCGCGCGCGGATCTCGGCGACGAGACGGCGCATCGCCGCCTTCGGCGAGTGCAGGCCGCGCGAGGTCGAGGTACGCCTCGTCGAGGCCGAGCTGCTCGACGCGCTCGACGTGGGCGCGCACGATCTCCATCACCGCGCGCCGACGTGGCGCGGTAGGCGGCGAAGTCCGGCGGGATCAGAATCGCCTCGGGGCACAGGCGCCGCGCCCGCGCGGCCGGCATCGCCGAGCCGATCGCCGAACCGGCGCGCCTCGTAGGAGGCGGTCGTCACGACGGCGCGCGGGCCGGAGCCCGCGACGATGACGGGCAGGCCCCGCAGCTCGGGACGGCGCAGCAGCTCGACGCTCGCGTAGAACGCGTCGAGGTCGAGGTGGGCGATGCGGCCGGTCACCGCGTTCCGAGGTACGCGGCCGGGCCTGACGCTCAGCCCGGCGGTCAGTGGGCGATCCAGACGGTGCCGACGCCGTCGAACCCGAGCGCCGCGCGCACACCCGGCCCGAGGTCGAACTCGCGGCCGCCGCTGTACGGGCCGCGGTCGACGACGGGCACGCGCACCTGGCGCCCGCGGTAGCGGATCGTGACCATCGTGCCGCAGGGCAGCGACTTGTGGGCGACGCCCATCATCCCGGGGCGTCATCGAGCCGCCGCAGGCGAGCGACTGGCCCTCGCCGTACCACGAGGCGAGCGCGGGCGCAGGACGTTCAGGCGCCCGACGCCGCGCGTGCCGGCGGCGACGCGAGGCCGCGCCGGCGGCACGCACGCGCAGCGCGTGCGCTGATCGACGTGCGCAGGCGGCGCGACAGCGTGAAGCGCCCCGCCGCGACGCGTGCGCGCGCGAGCCATCGTGCGCCAGCCGTGGCCGGCGCGACGCTGCAGGACGACGAGGCGCCCGGCGATCGCCGGGCCGGATGCGGCCGCCGATGCGCACGAGCGTGCCGATGCGGACGTTCATCCGGCGCTGGGCGACGGTCACGAGCGCGCGGACGTGCACCGCTCGGGCACGCGACGCGGCGGGAGCGACGCCCGCGCCGACGGCGGAGGCGCCGGCGGCCGGGGCGCTCACGCGCACCGTGCCCGACCGGACCGCGGCGGCGGTCAGCCGGAAGCGACCGCCGGCGCGGGTGGTCCCGCGTGCCAGGACCGTCCAGGCGCCGGCGTGCGTGCGGTGCTCGAGCGCCACGTCACGCCCGTCATGGGCGCCGGTGACGCGACCGTTGACGATCAGCGGCTCGCCGTAGCGGAGCGAGCGGTCGGCGATGCTCGCGGTCACGGCGGCGTGTCGTGGTGCGCGCGCCGGGCGGCGCGCGCGACGGCCGGGGCCGTCATCGAGATGGTCGTGAGCAGTGCGGCGAGCGCCATCATGGCGCAGGCGCGCAGGTCGAGGCTGGGCCTCACGAGCGGGCCTCCTTGGTGTCCGCTGCCTACGGGGTTAGCTGTCGGGCTCGCGGCCGCGGCGTCGCGCGATCCGCGCGCGGCCGATCCTTCGGTCGCTACGGCGGCAGCAGCCGCCGATTCGCCCCATCCGGCGCCCGCACGAACGGTGCGCGGTGATGCCGGCAGGTGGGTCCCCCGTCCGCGCCCGCGAATGTACCGGGCACGGCTCGGCAGGCCCATGACGCTAGCAGCCGATTCGCCCGTCCGTGTGACGCTGGTCACACTGGGCGCGCAGGCGCCGGCCAACGATGAAGCGCCTGCAAATGCACCCGTACTGCTTCTCGGTACGTCAGGCGGCTGCAGGCACGGCACCGGGATCCAGCACGTCGCCGAAGTCCTGGCGGAGCTTCGTGAGGCCGAGGCGGATGCGGCTCTTGGCGGTCCCGAGCGGGACGTTCGAGCGACGGGCGATCTCGTCCGCCGTCAGGCCGCCCCAGTACGCGAGCACGACCGCCTCGCGCTGGTTCTCGGGCAGCGTGCGCAGCGCCTCGCGCACCGTGCGGCGCTGGTCCTCGCGCTCGGCCATCAGCGCCGGGCGATCCTCGGGCCGGCCCTCGTCGGCCGCCGACGACGACCTTCAGGCGGTCGCCGCACGTCCCGCGGCCTGCCCCTCGCGCCAGAGGTCCAGGGCGCGCGACTGCGCGCCATCAGGCGCAGGTAGCTGCCGAGCTCGCCGCGGCGCGCGTCGAACGCGGACGGGCGCCGCCAGACCTTCAGGAAGACGTCCTGGACGACGTCCTGGGCCTGCGTGCCGTTCCCGAGGATCCGGTAGCGCGGCCGCGTGGACGCCGCGGGCGTGCTGCGTCGTAGACGCGGGAGAAGGTGACGGGGTCGCTGAGATCCATGAGGGCTCCGGGCGGGTGGTGGCGGCGATGAACGCCTCGTGCGATGAACCTTACACAGTCTGTTGAATGTTTGCAAGGTTCAGTGTTGAAGGTTGGTGCTCCGGGCGCGGAGCGGCAGAATGGCCCGCGTGACCAACCCTGACCGCCTGACCGGCCTCGACGCCACGTTCCTGCACCTCGAGACCGGACGGGGCGCACATGCACGTCGCCTCGGTCATCATCGTTCGAGGGCGAGCCGCCCGCCTACGACGACGTCCTCGAGGCGCTTCGAGGAGCGGCTGCACCTCGTCCCGCGCTACCGCCAGAAGCTCGCCTGGGTCCCGCTCGACCAGGGTCGCCCGGTCTGGGTCGACGACCCGCACTTCAACCTCGGCTACCACGTCCGCCACTCGCGCGCTGCCCGCGCCCGGCTCCGACGAGCAGCTCGCGGCGCTCGCCGGTCGCCTGTTCGCGGTCGCAGCTCGACCGCCACAAGCCGCTCTGGGAGGTCCACCTCGTCGAGGGCCTCGCCCCCGCGCACGACGGCACCCCGCGCTTCGCGCTGATCGCCAAGACCCACCACGCGCTCGTCGACGGCGTCTCCGGCGTCGACATCACCTCGGTGCTGTTCTCGACGACGCCCGGACCCGATGCCGGTCGGCCCGACCGTCGGCGCCGTGGGTGCCCGCGCCCGGAGCCGAGCTCGAGCGCAGCTGCTCGCGCGAGGCGCTGCTCGAGCGCGTCTCGCACCCCGGCCGAGGGCGCGCGCGGCGTCCGCGCGCTCGTGCGCGCGCCGCGCAGGGTCCTGCGACGAGCTCGCGACACGCGCCTGCGGCCGCGGGCGACGATGGCCTGGGCCGGCATGGCGCCGCTCGCCGAGCACGCCGCTGAACGTCCCGATCGGCCCGCACCGGCGCTACGGCTGGGTGAACGCGTCGCTCGAGCTGTTCAAGGACGTCGAAGAACGGGCTCGGCGGCACGCTCAACGACGCGGTGCTCGCGACGGTGGCGCTCGGCGCTCGGGCGCTGGCTGCGCCGCCGCGGCGTGGACACCGACGGGATGGTCCTGAAGGTCATGGTGCCCGGTCTCGGTGCGCGCGACCGACCAGCGCGGCGCGCTCGGCAACCGGGTGGCGGCGATGATGGCGCCGCTGCCGGTCTACGAGGACGACCCGCGCGCGTGCTTCGAGCTCGTCCACGCGGCGATGGGCGACCTGAAGGCCTCCGCGCCAGGCGGTCGGCGCGGACGTGCTCACCGGGCTGGCGGACTTCGCGCCGCCGACGATCGCCAGCCAGGCCGCGCGCGTGCAGGCGCGCCAGCGGTTCTTCAACCTCGTCGTGACGAACGTCCCGGGCCCGCAGCACCCGCTGTACCTGCTCGGGCGCCGCATGACTCGCGATCTACCCGGTCGCGCCGCTCGCCCAGAACCAGGCGCTCGTGCGTCGCGATCATGAGCTACTGCGGGCGCCTGTGCTTCGGCCTGCTCGCCGACTACGACGCGGTGCCCGACCTCGGCGACCTCGTGGACGACCTCGAGGGCGCGATGTTCGACCTCGCCCGCGCTGCGGAGACCGAGCGCCATCCGTGGCGCATGAGCGACGCGCGCAGCGCCGCCCGACTCGGCGCACACGCCCGACGCCGAGCGGGCCGCGCGCTACTGACGATGCGGATCGCGCTGGCGCAGATCAACCCCGTCGTCGGGGACGTCGCGGGCAACGAGCGCACGATCCGCGCACGGCTCGCCGAGGCGCGCGACGGCGGGCGCGCAGCTCGTGCTGTTCCCCGAGCTCGCGATCACTCGGCTACCCGCCCGAGGACCTGCTGCTCAAGGAGCACGTCCTGCGCCGACGCGCGCGCCGCGCTCGAGCGGCATCGCCGCCGACGTCGCACGGGCATCGTCGCGGTCGTCGGCTTCCCCGAGCGCGCCGAGGACGTCTACAACGCCGCCGCGCGTGCTCGCCGACGGCGAGGTCCGCGGCGATCTACCGCAAGAACCGCCTGCCGAACTACGGCGTCTTCGACGAGCACCGCTACTTCCAGCGCGGCGACGGCGGCGGCGGTCATCGAGCGTCGACGGCGTGCTCGTCGGGCTGACCGTCTGCGAGGACATCTGGGTCCCGGGACCGCCCGAGAGCGACGAGGCGCTCGCCGGCGCGCGGCTGATCGTGAACATCTCCGCCTCGCCGTACCACGCCGGCAAGGGCCTGGCGCGCGAGCGGATGATCGGCCAGCGTGCGCGGGACACGCTCGCCTGCGTCGCGTTCTGCGCGCAGGTCGGCGGCCAGGACGAGCTCGTCTTCGACGGCCACTCGTTCGTCGTCGACCACACGGGCGCCGTCGTCGCCCGCGCGCCGCAGTTCGAGGAGGCGCTGCTGCTGTGCACGCGTCGACGTCGCGGCCGCCGGCGCCGCGCGCCTGCGCGACACGCGCCACCGGGCGCTCGCCTTCGGCGCGCACCCGCGCGTCGACGCACCTCGGCAGCTTCGCGAGCGGGCGCCCGAGTACGTCGCCGACGCACCCGAGGGCGAGCTCGCGCCGCTGCTCGGCGCCGACGACGAGGTCTACGCGGCGCTCGTGCTCGGGACGCGCGACTACGTCGAGAAGAACGGATTCGAGCACGTCGTGCTCGGGCTCTCCGGCGGGGTCGACTCGGCGCTCGTCGCGTGTGTCGCGGTCGACGCGCTGGGGCCCGAACGCGTGACGTGCGTGACGATGCCCTCGCAGTACACGAGCAGCGGGACGTTCACCGACGCCCAGGCGATCGCCGAGCGACCTCGGCGTGCGGCTGCTCGAGCTGCCGATCGCAGCGGTCATGAAGGCCTACGAGGCCCAGCTCGACGAGGTCTTCGCCGGCCGCCAGCCGGACCTCACCGAGGAGAACCTGCAGGCGCGGATCCGCGGGAACGACCTGATGGCGCTGTCGAACAAGTTCGGCTGGCTCGTCCTGACGACCGGGAACAAGTCGGAGATGTCGGTCGGCTACTCGACGCTCTACGGGGACAGTGCCGGCGGCTTCGCGGTCATCAAGGACGTCCCGAAGCTGCTCGTCTACCGGCTCGCGCAGCTGCGCAACGACCGCGCACCGGGAGGCGCGGGCCGCTCCCCGAGAGCGATGATCACGCGCCCGCCGTCGGCCGAGCTGCGCCCCGGCCAGACGCGACCCCGACTCGCTGCCGCCCTACGAGATCCTCGACCCGATCCTCGAGGGATACGTCGAGCAGGACCTCGGCCGCGAGCAGCTGATCGCGCGCGGCTTCGAGGCCGCGACCGTCGATCGCGTGCTCCGGCTCGTCGACCTGCGCCGAGTACAAGCGCCGCCAGCAGCCGCCCGGCATCAAGATCACCGCGAAGGCGTTCGGTCGCGACCGGCGGATGCCGATCACGAACCGCTACGGACGCTGAGCGGCGAGCTCCGGCGGCAGCGGCCGCACGGCGATCGTCATCCGCACGAGCGCGCACAGGCGCCCGGCGTCGTCGCTGATCTCGACCTCCCAGACCCAGGTCGTGCGCCCCGGTGGCGCGCGGCGCGCGACCGCGTGGATCGTGCCCGTCGATGATCGGCCGCAGGAAGCTCGTCTGGTTCGAGAGACCCTGCGCCATGTTCCCGTCGGGCAGGACCGCCCTGCCGGTGGCCCCCGAGGCGATCGACTCGGCGATCGAGGCGTAGACGCCGCCATGGACGAGGCCCATCGGCTGCTTGAGCCGGTCGTGGACGACGACCCGGGCGCGCACCTCCTCGGGCCCGGTCTCGAGGACCTCGAGGCCGTAGAGGGCGTCGAACGTCCGGTCGAGCGGGATCACGGGCTCGAAGGCGGTGCTCATGGCTGCGGCACGATAGCGAGGCGCTGCTCTAGGCTTCCGCGCTCGATGACGCGGATCGACGACCTTCCCGCCGACCAGCAGGCCGTGCTGCGGCTGCTGCTGACCCAGGACCGCTCCTACGACGAGATCGCCCGCTCGCTGCGCATGGCGCCGGCCGCGGTGCGCGACCGCGCGCACGAGGCACTCAGCAGCGCTCGGGCCCGCGGACACCGCGCTGAGCGCCGAACGCCGCGCCGAGCTCACCGACTACCTGCTCGGCCAGCAGGACGCCGAGGCGAGCGCGGCGACCGCGCGCCTACCTCGAGGCGACGCCGGCCGGCACGCGGCTGGGCGCGCGCGTCTCCGGCGAGCTGAAGCCGCTCGCCGCAGGGACGCTGCCCGCGATCCCCTCGGGCGCGCCCGACGACGCGGACGCCGCCGACCGTGGACGTCGACGACGACCTGCCGCCCGCTGCCGCGCGCCGCGCACGCGCCGCGTCGGACAGCGAAGCCGCGCCGCAGTTCGCGGCGCGGCGGCATGATCCTGCTCACCGGCCTCGCGGCGTGCTCGCCGCGCTGCGATCGGCCGTTCTTCCTCGGGCGCGCCACGAAGGACGACGGCGGCTCGGCCTCGCCGGCCAAGACGACGCAGGCTGCGGCGAACGTTCTCGGCCAGGCGAACCTCACGGCGCCGCAGGGCGCCCCCGCGCCGAAGGCGATCGGCGTCGCGCAGTTCGTCAGCCAGGACGGCCAGCGCCTCATCAACGTGCTCGCCGAGGGCCTGCCGACCGCCCCGAAGGGCAGCGGCTACGGCGTCTGGCTCACCGGCAACGGGCAGCAGCCGCGCTGGCTCGGCTACTTCCAGGCCGTGACGACGAACGGCCAGGTCGGCGCGCAGAGCACGCCTGCCGGTGGACCCGGCCGGATACCAGACGGTCCTGCATCACGCGCCAGACAGGGCCGCAGCCCGACGGCGCCGGGCACGACGTACCTCACGGGCCCGATCAAGCTCAAGACGACGAAGTAGCGCGCGGCCTGCGGCCGAGCAGCTTGCCCGGGTTCATGATCCCGGCGGGGTCCAGGCGCGTCCTTGACCGCGCGCAGCGCCTCGACGCCGAGCGCGCTCGTCCTCGGCCGCGAGATAGCGGCGCGTGGTCGCGCCCGACCGCGTGGTGGTGGGTGATCGTCCCGCCCGCGGCGACGATCGCCTCGCACGCGCCGCGCTTGGCCCGCCGCCACTGGCCGATCGGGTCCGCCGGGTCCTGCGGCGCGAGGAACGTGAAGTACAGCGAGGCGCCGGTCGCGTAGAGGTGCGAGACGTGACAGGCGACGAACGGCGCGTGCGCGCGCAGCGCCGCTGCGGACGGCGCCGTAGAGCCCGGGCAGCCCGCTCCAGGTCGTCGCCGTCTCGAGCGTCTCGACCATGCACGCCGCGGCCCGAGCAGGTCGTCGCGCAGGTACGGCGCGTGGAAGCGCCCGCGCGCCCAGGCGCGCCCCGGCCCGGCGCCGAGCGTCGCCGCGCCGTGGCGGCGCAGGACCGCGGTCGTCGCGCGCCGGCGCTCGGCGACCGCGCTCGCGGTCGCCCTCCCAGCCGGTGATCGCGAGCGCACCGCCGGCGACGCCGCGGGCGCTCAGGTAGCGCCCGAGCGCGGCCGCCTTCGCGCCCCTCCAGGCCGGCGAGCGCGAGCGACATCTCCGTCTCGGGCTCGTCGGAGAGCCGCGCGACGTCGGGCGCCACGCCCTCCTGGACGACGTCGCGCAGCGCCGTCGGCGCCGGCCGCGAACGACGGCAGCATCCAGGCCTCGTAGCGGCCGGCCGCCGGGCGCGGTCGCACCTTCAGCGTGACGCTCGTGAGCACGCCGAGGACGCCCTCGGACCCGACGACGAGCTCGCGCAGGTCCGGTCCCGCGGCGCTCGCCGGGAGCGCCGGCGAGCGCGATCTCGCCGGCCGGCGCCGCGAGCCGCGCGCCCGACGACGAGCTCGTCGATGCGCCCGTAGCCCGTCGAGGCCTGGCCCGCCGAGCGGGTCGCGACCCAGCCGCCGACGGTCGAGTACTCGAAGCTCTGCGGGAAGTGGCCGAGCGTGAAGCCGCGCGCGCGCAGCACGTGCTCGACCTCCGGCCCGCGCAGGCCCGGCTCGAACGTCGCGAGCGCGAGCGCTCGTCGAGGTCGAGCAGGCGGCTCAGGCGCCCGAGGTCCAGGGCGATCACCGAGCGCGAGCCCGCCGCGCTCGGGCTCGACGCCGCCGACGACGCTCGTCCCGCCGCCGAACGGGACGACGGCGATGCCCGCGGTCCGCGCAGGCGGCGAGCACGGCGCGCGACCTGCTCGCGGTCGCGCCGGCAGCACGACCGCGTCCGGCGCCGGCTGCGCGTCGCCCGCGCGCAGGCGCACGCAGGTCCGGGTAGCCCTTGCCGGCGGCGTGCAGATCACGCGGCTCGCGTGGTCCTCGCGCACGCCGTCCTCCCCCACGATCGCCGCGCAGCGCGGCGCCGCGCCGGCGCGTCAGCCGGCTCTTCGGCAGGCGCACGTCCTGCGAGCAGGGCCGGCCGGCGCTCGGCGCCGCGAGCGGCGCGCCGAGCCGTGCCTCGAGCCAGGCGATCGCCGTGCGCGGGCGGCGCGCCGGCGTGCGCGTCCTCGCCCCAGCCCCAGAAGCGCATCTCACGCCCGAGCGCCATGGATCCCCTCCAGGTTGTCGAGCGCGGCGTCCACCTGCATGCGGCGTCGCGCGGCGCATGAGGAAGCCGCCGAAGCGCGAGATGCCCGCGCAGCCGGCGCTCGCAGCGTCGATCGTGACGAGCGTCGCCGTCCTCGCCCGCCGGCTGCAGCTCGACCGCCTTCTCGGCCGCCGCCAGGACGTTCTCGAACGGCGTGCCCTCGACCTCCTGGCGCGCGCGCCAGCTGCGCCGGCGCGTCGCGTCTCGACGCAGCGACGAAGTCGGCGCGCACGTCGCGGCCGCGGTCGGTCTGCAGGACCTCGGTGAAGCGCCCGCCGGCGACGCCCTCGACGCGCAGGACCTTCGGCCACCAGCGCGCGAGCTGGTGCAGGTCGCCGACCGTCCGCCAGACGTCGTCCGGCGGCTGCGGCGAGCAGGCGCGGTGCGGCGGACGACGGCCATCGGCGCGGAACGCTACTCCGGCGTCGTAGCGCAGCAGCGCGCGGGCCGGATGCGGCGCCAGGCGCGCGGCGCCGCCCGAGGAACGTCAGCTCGATGAGGAACGCGCAGCCCGCGACGCTGCCGCCGGCGCGTGCGACGAGCTCGCAGAGCGCCGCCGCGGTGCCGCCGGTGGCGAGCAGGTCGTCGTGCACGAGCACGCGGTGCCCGGCGCCGACGGCGTCCACGTGCAGCTCGAGCGCGTCCGTGCCGTACTCGAGCTCGTACTCGGCGCGCACGGTGCGTGTGCGGCAGCCTCCCCGGCTTGCGCGCGAGCACGAAGCCGCAGCCGAGCTCGCGCGCGAGCGCCGGCCCGAGCAGGAATCCGCGCGCCTCGGCGCCGATCACGACGTCGGGCTCGAGATCGGCGCGCGAGATCCGCGAGGCCGGTCACCGCCGCGTCGAGAGCCGCCGGCGTCGGCGAGCAGCGGCGTGATGTCCTTGAAGACGATCCCGGGCTGCGGAAAGCCGGGGATGTCGCGCACGAGGGCCGCGCAGCGCCGGGCGGCCCGCTCACGCGACGAGCTTGCGCAGGTCGCGCACGAGCAGCAGGTGCTTGAGGTGCGTCGTGACCGCCGCGAGGTTCTCGAGCGCGTCGACCGCCTCGCGACGGCGCTCGGGATTGCGCGAGCGCAGCGACGGCGCGAGGATCTGCTGCAGCAGCGCCGACTCGCGATCGGCCGAGCGTGCGGAAGACGCGCAGGTTGCGTCCCGCCGACGCCGTAGCGGGCGAGCTCGACGACCGCGCGCACGATCTCGCGCTCGGTGTCGTCGTACCACATCGTCCCGCCGCGCTGCTGGCCGGCGATCACGCCGTAGTCCTCGAGCTCCTGGATGAGCTTCGGGTCGGCGCGCGTCTCCTCGACGACGTCGTCGAGCGAGTAGACCGCGCCCGCCGGCGGGCGCGCTGCAGGCCGGGGCGGCGCTTGCGGGCGTCGCCGCCGTCGTCGGCGACCGCCTGCGGCGGCGCGACGTCCCCCTCGGCGCGCCCGGACGGCGAGCTCCTGGCGGATCACCCGCAGCGGCAGGAACTCGTCGCGCTGCAGGCGCAGGATCGTGCGCAGCCGCGCCACGTCGCCCTGGCGAGTAGAGCCGGTAGCCGCCGGGCGTGCGCTTCGGCGCGAGCAGCTTCTGATCCTCGAGGTAGCGGATCTTCGAGATCGAGATGTCCGGGAACTCCTGGACGAGCGCCTTGCAGACGGCGCCGATCGTCATCGGCTTGGCGCGCGGCGCGGCGTCCTCCGGCGACGGCCTCGTCCTGCGCGATGTGCCTGGCTCGGTCGCCATGATCAGCGCGAGAGGAACGTGAGCTTGTACTTGCCGATCTGCAGCTCGTCGCCGTCCTCGAGCGTGTGCGAGTCGATGCGCCGGCGGTTGACGTACGTGCCGTTCAGCGAGCCGAGGTCGTCGAGGAACACCTCGTCGCCGCGCCGGACGATCAGCGCGTGGTCGCGGGAGACGGTGACGTCGTCGAGGAACACGTCGGAGTCGGGCCGGCGCCCGATGCGTCATCCGCTCGTGGTCGAGCGCGAAGCTCTCCCCCACGCGGCCGCCGCCGGCGCGCACGACGAGCGCCGCGCCCTCGCGGGCGACGATGTCGTCGAGCTCGACCGGCACGAGCTCGCCGGTGGTCTCGTCGATGCGGTAGGTCGCGGTCGAGGACTCGCGCTGCGGCGCGCTGCAGGTCGCCGAGGAACGCACCGCACTTCTGGCAGTAGTTCGCTCCGTCGGTGTTGACGAAGCCGCACTCGGGGCAGTGCAGCGCCACGGTCCGCGCTCCTCCGGCGGTACTCGCCCTCGTCGGCGCGCGCCGGCGCCTTGCCGGCGAGGATGTCGGTCAGCTTCTGCACGTCGTCGCCGGAGATGATCTCCTCGCCGCCCTCGTGCTTCTTGCGCAGGCGGTTGACGAGCTCGGCGCGCAGGATGTCGATCTTCCCGTGCAGGATCCGCCGCCGGTAGGAGATCTCCGTCTCCTCGTCGGTGAGCGTCTGGATGAGGGACTTGAGCTCCTCGTCGCGTGAGCGAGCCGAGATCGGGGAAGGTGTCGTCCATCGCGTGCGTGGTCTCCTCGTCTGGCGCGGGATGCCCCGCAGCGGCGCGAGCATACCAGCGGCGACGCCGGGGGTTCAACGTGAGGTTGAGGCTCCTGGCGCCCGGCGAGCTGGCGCGCGGGCGGCGCGCGCGTACTCGACGCTCGCGACCAGCAGCAGCACGACGCCGACCGCCAGCAGCACCGCTCCGACGGTCCGCAGGCCGCACAGCCCGAAGAACAGCGCGGCCATCGCCGGCCAGACGCCCCAGCGGCCCCACCAGTTGATCTTCAGCT
The DNA here is from genome assembly GCA_963787935.1 of uncultured Actinomycetes bacterium. GTDB lineage: Bacteria > Actinomycetota > Thermoleophilia > Solirubrobacterales > Solirubrobacteraceae > F1-60-MAGs163. The sequence continues at coordinate 248,914 of CAWBEV010000006.1, forward strand.
GCGACGCCGCGGCGCAGCGCGAACGGCCCGACGCGCGAGCATCAGCGCCTCGCGCGCGACGAGGACGGCGAGCAGCCAGCGCGGCAGCAGGTCGAAGTTCCAGCAGACGACGACGCCCGCGATCACGAGCAGCCGGTCGACGACGGGGTCGAGCAGCGCGCCCATGCCGGCTGTACTGGCCGGTGACGCGCGCCGCGATCCCGTCGGCGTAGTCGCCCCAGGCGATCAGCGCGAAGACGATCGCCGGGCCCGGCGCCCGACCCCGTCGGTGTCCCAGGCGAGCACGAGGAACACCGGGATCAGCGCCAGGCGCACGTAGCCGATCGCGTTCGGGATCGTCCACGGACGCAGCGGTGCACCCGGGAGCGTCTCGGGCGGCGGCGGGCCGGAGCGGTCGAGGCCGAAGAACCGCCGGAAGGTCAGCGGCGGGCGCGTGCGCGGCTCCGGGGCGTCGCTCACGGCAGCTCGCGCAGCAGCGCCGCGACGGCCTGCGCGACGCCCTCGCGCAGCGGGACGCCGTCGAGTGCGACGCGGCCGCGGCGGCCCTGCGCCTCGCCGAGCCCGTCCTCGAGCGTGCGGCGCCCGACGGTCAGGCGCAGCGGGCAGCCGAGCAGCTCGGCATCGGCGAACTTCTCGCCCGCGCCCGCCGTCGCGGTCGTCGTAGACGACCTCGATCCCGCTCGCGCTGCAGCTCGGCGTAGAGCTCCTCGGCGGCGTCGCGCTCAGGCGTGCCGGCCTTGCCGAGACCGACGAGGTGGACCTGCCACGGCGCGAGCGCCCGCGGCCACGAGATGCCGCGCTCGTCGGCGAACTGCTCGATCGCCGCCGCGGCGATGCGCGCCGGGCCGATCCCGTAGGAGCCCATCCAGATCGTGCTGCTCGGCGCCGTGCTCGTCGAGGATAGGTCGCGCCGAGCGGCTCGGAGTAGCGCGTGCCGAGCTTGAAGATGTTGCCGACCTCGATCGCCGGCTCGATGCGGATCGCGTGGCCGCCGACGGTGTCCCCCGCCTCGACGCGGCGCACGTCGGCGGCGCTCGAACGCGAAGTCGCGCCCCGGCTCGCACGCCCGCAGGTGCGTGTCCGGCGCGGTTCGCCCCGGCGACGTAGCCGCCGTCGCGGACCGTCGGCGACCGCCGGTCGAGCAGCACCGGGACGCTCGCGCGCCGACCGGGCCGATGAACCCGGGCGGGCCGAGGCGCTGCGTCGATCTCCTCCTCTGCGCCGGCCGGAAGCCCTCGCGCGAGGTGGTTCGCGAGCTTCGATCTCGTTCACGCGGTGGTCGCCGCGCAGCGACGACGAGCACCATGCGCCCGCCGTCCGTGACGACGGGGAACGCCTTCAGCAGCGCGCCCGCGGGCACGCCGAGCTGACCGGCGACCGCATCGATCGTCGTCAGCGCCGGGCGTCGCGACCTCCTCGGGCGCCGCGAGCGCGGCCGGCAGCTCGCACGGGCTGCGGATCGGCGCTCGCGACCTCGACGTTCGCCGCGTAGCCGGGCGCGAGCGCGACGTCGTTCTCACCCGCCGCGCACGGCGCCATGTACTCGTGCGCGCCGCTGCCGCCCATCATCCCGACGTCCGACTCGACGCGGTACCACTCGAGGCCCGTGCGGTCGAAGATCCGGTCGTAGGCGAGCGATGTGCTTCGCGTAGCTCTCGTCGAGCCCGTCCGCGTCGCGATCGAAGGAGTAGGAGTCCTTCATGATGAACTCGCGCGTGCGCAGCACGCCGGCGCGCGGGCGCGGCTCGTCGCGGCCCTTCGTCTGGAAGTGGTAGAGGATCATCGGCAGCTCGCGGTAGCTGCGCACGAGCTGCGGCGACGTGGAAGGTCACCGACTCCTCGTGCGTCATCGCCAGGACGAGCTCGGCGCCCTTGCGGTCCTCGAGCTTGAAGACCTCGTCGAAGTCCGTCACGCCCGGTGCGGCGCCACAGCTCGCGCGGCTGGATGCACCGGCATCAGCAGCTCCTGGCCGCCGATCGCGTTCAGCTCCTCGCGGACGATCTGCACGGCGCTCTGGTGCACGCGCCAGCCGGCCGGCAGCCACGTCCAGAGGCCCGGTGCCGAGCTGGCGCACGAGCCCCGCGCGCACGCCGAGGATGTGCGAGAGCGCCTCGGCGTCGGCCGGGCGCCTCGCGTTCGGTCGGCAGCAGCAGGTTTGTCATCCGCATGGCGGGGCAAGCCTAGGGCCACGGAACGCCGTGCGCGCGCGCTAGGTTTTGCGACGCGATCCCGCACCCAAGGAGACAGCCCCAATGGCCTTCGCCGTTCCCCCGCTTCCCTACGCCTACGACGCGCTCGAGCCGCACATCGACGAGCAGACGATGCACGCTGCACCACGACAAGCACCACCAGGCCTACGTCGACAAGCTCAACGGCGCCGTCGAGGGCACCGAGTGGGCCGACAAGAGCATCGAGGAGATCGTCGCGAGCCTCGCCGACCTCCCGGCCGACATCGCAGGGCCCGGTGCGCAACAACGGCGGCGGGCACCTGAACCACACGCTCTTCTGGGAGTCGATGAGCCCGGACGGCGGCGGCGCCCCGGACGGCGACCTCGGCGCGGCGATCGACGCGGCGTTCGGCTCGTTCGACGCGTTCAAGGAGCAGTTCGAGGCCGCCGGCGTCGGCGCGCTTCGGCTCCGGCTGGGCCTGGCTCGTCCTCGACGGCGGCGCGCTGAAGATCGTCAGCACCGCCGAACCAGGACATCCCCGCTCACCGACGGCCAGACCCCGCTGCTGGGCAACGACGTGTGGGAGCACGCCTACTACCTGAAGTACCAGAACCGCCGCCCGGACTACCTCAAGGCCTGGTGGAACGTCGTGAACTGGGACGTCGTCGCCGCGCGCCACGCCGCCGCCGGCGCCTGATCGGCGCCCGTGCCGGCCCGCCGCCCGCCGCGAACCGGCGGGTGGCGACGGCCGGCCTCGCTACGCTTGGGGAACAGGTCGCCCGTTTCGCGCCCCTCCCGTGTCGCCCGCCGCCACCAGCTGCGGCGGACCGCAACTCTCTCGCCCCCGACCGGTTTCTCTCTCTGATGCCTTCATTTCGCCTCTGTCTGCTCCTGACCACCATGCTGCTCGCCGGGGCGCTCGCCGCCGCGAGCCCGGCGCTCGCCTCGAACTCGATGCAGATCGGCATGCCGATGACGTCGTGCTCCAGCGCGGCACGCCCGAACTTGCCCCGACGATCGTCCCAGGAGTGGAAGACCACGGGCGTCGAGATCGGCCGCGTGACGATCGTCTGGAGCCGCGTCGCCCCGTCGCCGCTGGCCACGCGCCGGCCCGCCGGCTTCGACCCGCGCGACCCGAACGAGCCGGATACACCTGGAACGAGGCCGATCAGGCCATCAACGCCGTCGTCGCCCAGGGCCTCGAAGCCCGTCATCGTCGTCACCGCGCCGATGCCCGTCTGGGGCTCGCCAGGTCCCCTCGCGGCGCGACTCGCGCTACAAGCCCGACCCGAAGCAGTTCGCCGACTTCGCCAACGCCGTCGCCAAGCGCTACGGCGGGCTCGTGGACGACTACGTCGCTCTAGAACGAGCCGAACATCTTCGTCTGGCTGCACGCCGCAGTGGACGTGCACGAGCTCGAACAGGAAGTCGTGCACGCTCGTCGGGCCGCAGCTCTACCGCAACGTCCTGCGCGCCGCGTACCCGCAGATCAAGGCGGCCGACCCGGGCGCGAAGGTCTCGGGCGGCGCGCTCGCCCCCGGCGGCGGTGGCCGGCCGACGCTCAAGGATCCGCGTGTGGCCCCGCTGAAGTTCCTGCGCGCGCTCGGATGCGTCGACGACAAGCTGCGCAAGGACCGCCGCAGCAAGGCCTGCAAGGGCTTCAAGCCCGCCACGCTCGACGGCATCGCCTACCATCCGCACACGGGCGTGCGCGCGCCGACGAACCCGCCGCCGAGCTCGGAGTCGGCGACCGTCGCGAACCTCGGTCGCATGTTCAAGACCATCGACGCGATCCAGACGCACCGGCGGGCTGACGAACGGCCTGGGCAGGACCAAGAAGTTCGACATGTTACGTCGACGAGTACGGCATCCAGACGAACCCGCCCGATCCGGACCAGGGCGTCTCGCTGAGCAAGCAGAACGCCTGGCTGCAGCAGGCGCGCTACCTCCTGTGGCGCCAGCCGCGCGTGAAGCTGCGTGATCCATTACCTCTGGCGCGACGAGCCCGTGGACCGCGGCAGCGCGGGCGCCGGCTCGTGGCAGTCCGGCGCTGAACTTCTTCGACGGGCGCGCCAAGCCGTCGCGCGAAGACGTTCCCGCATCCGTTCTGGGTCGACCTGCCCAAGGGCCGGCGCACGGCGACCGTCTGGGGCCAGGTGCGCCCCGGCAGCGGCGCCGTGACCGTGACCGTGCAGCGCAGGAAGGGCTCGGGGTCGTTCACGACGATCAAGACACTCAGCACGAACGCCGCCGGCTACTTCTCGTTCACGACGACCGTGTCGGGCACCTCCTCGTACCGCTTCCGGTACGTGCAGGACGGCAAGACGCACACGTCCGGCACGCAGACCGTGCGGCCGAGCTGATCGCCTGAAGGCCCCGGGCAGCCCGCGGGCGCCCGGGGCTGGCAGACTGCGCGCCATGCGCTTGCTGCCGCGTGAGCAGGACCGCCTGCTGCTGTTCCTCGCCGGCGAGCTCGCCCGCCGGCGGCGAGCGCGCGGCCTGCTCCTGAACCAGGCAGAGGCGACGGCGCTGATCGCCGACGAGCTCTGCGAGGCCGCGCGCGACGGCGCCTCCTATGCGGAGGTCGAGGGGCTCGGCTACGCGCTGCTGGGCCCCGACGACGTGCTGGACGGCGTCGCCGAGCTCGTGCCGCGACTGGAGGTCGAGGCCCTGTTCGCCGACGGCTCACGCCTGATCGTCCTGCATGAGCCGCTGATCCGCACGACGCCGCCCGAGCCGCGCCCGGTCCCGGCCACGTGGGACGAGGACCACGTCGCGCAGGTCGAGGTCACGAACGAGGGCGAGGTCATGGTCGCCGTCACCTCCCACTTCCATTTCTTCGAGGTCAATCGCGATCTGCGCTTCGACCGCGCCCGTGCCTGGGGGATGCGGCTCGCGATCCCGGCCGGCGAGAAGGTGACGTTCCGGCCCGCCGAGACGTTCGTCGTGCACCTGCGGCCGATCGGCGGTGCGCGCATCGTCCGCGGCCACGGCGGCCTCGTCGACGGGCCGCTCGACGCGGACGGCGCCCGCGACCGGGCGCTGGCGCTGGCCCGCGAGCGGGGGTACCGCGGTGCCTGAGAGCGGGCTCCCCTACGAGGCGGGCCCGCACGCCGGCCGTGTCGCCCTCGGCGACAGCGGACTCGTCGTGCAGGCCGAGCGCGATGACGCCGGCGGCCCGGACGAGCTGCTCGCCGGCTGGGGCGGCACGATGCGCGACGGGCTCGGGGTGCGCGCCGAGCGCGGCGGCGTCGAGATCGCGATCACCGGCGGCCTCGTCCTGGACCCCGTGCTCGGGGTGCGCCGCACGAGCCTCGGCGTCCGCGGCGGGCGCATCGTCGCGATCGGACGCGCGGGGAACCCTGACACGATGGACGGCATCGACGTCGTCCTGGACTCCGGCACCGCCGTCCTCGACGCGGGCGGGCTGATCCTCACGCCCGGCGCCGTGGACACCCACGTGCACTTCCTCTCCCCGCAGGTCGCCGACGCCGCGCTGGCGGGCGGCGTCACGACCCTGCTGATTCAGGACCCCGGTCCGGTCTGGAACCTCGGCGCGAACCCGGCGAGCCTCCTGCAGACCGCCTACGCGGCGTTCGAGGCGCTGCCGCTGAACGTCCTGATGCTGATCCGCGGGTCGGCCGCGCGCCCCGAGGTCGTCGAGGACGGACTGCGCGCCGGTGGCGGCGGCCTGAAGATCCACGAGGACGTCGCGGCGGGCCCCGAGCAGCTGCGCTGCGCCGTCGGCGTCGCCGACCGCTTCGACGTCCAGCTCGCGATCCACACCGACGGGCTCAACGAGGCGATCGGCGTCGACGGGACGCGCGCGGCGATCGGCGGGCGCCCGGTGCACCTGTTCCACATCGAGGGGTGCGGCGGCGGCCATGCGCCGAACCTCCTCGAGCTCGCCGGCGACGCGAACATGCTCTGCTCGTCCACGAACCCGACCGTGCCGTTCGGCGTGAACGCCGAGCCCGAGCACCTGAACATGGTCGCCGCCGTCCACCTGCTCGAACCGGGCGTGCGCGCCGGCGACTGGCGGATCCTGCGCGAGCGCGTGCGCGCCACGACGATGGCCGCCGAGGGCGTCCTGCACGACCTCGGCGTCATCCCGATGACCTCGTCGGACTCCCAGGGCATGGGTCGCATCGGCGAGGTCGTGCGCCGGATGCTGCAGAACGCCGCGATCATGCGCGACCTGTTCGGGCCCGAGGACGACGCGCCGCACGACAACGAGCGCGTGCTGCGCCACATCGCCAAGGCGACGGTGAATCCCGCGATCGCGCACGGGATCGCCGAGCACGTCGGGTCGCTGCAGCCCGGGCGCCTGGCCGACTGCGTCCTGTGGCAGCCCGGGCTCGTGCGGCGTGCGGCCCGAGCTCGTCGTGAAGGCCGGCGTCCCGGCGTGGGGCGCCTCCGGGGACGGCAACGCGACGACGATGCTCGCCGAGCCGGTCCGCATCGGTCCGCAGCTCGCCGCGCTCGGTGGCGCGCCGGGGCGCGTGATCTCGCTCGCGTTCCTGTGCGGCGCGGCGATGGACGCCGACCTGCCGACCACGCGCGAGCGCGCCGAGGTCCGCGGCTGCCGCGAGCTGTCGGCCGCGGACATGGTCCGCAACACGCGTCGCGGGGCGCTGCACGTCGAACCCGCGCACGCTCGACGTGACGCTCGACGGCGAAGTGGTCGCCGCGCCGGCGACCGGCGAGGTGCCGCTGTCCGGTCGCTACCTGCTCGGCTGAGGCCGTGCAGGCGCCGCTCAGGCGCGGGTGAAGCGCCGGCCGGCGACCGGCGACTGCTGCTCGTCGAGCTTCAGCAGGTCGTCCCCGCCGCCCGCGGCGTCGTTGGCCTCCTGCTCGAGCTGCGCGAGGCGCTCGGGCGTCATCGCGCTCGCGTCCTCGTTCTCCGAGAGCCACCGCGCGGCCTCGGCGGCGGCTGCTCGTCGCGCACGACCTGTCTTGCCCGCCGCGTAGTAGCGGTCGATCTCGGCGAACAGCTCGTCCACGAGCCGGTCGGTCGGGCACCTTCTTCAGCGGCTCGCCCTTGGAGAAGATCATCCCGGCGTCCTTGGCCCCGGTGATGCCGAAGTCGGCGTGGCGCGCCTCGCCGATCCCGTTCACCGCGCAGCCGAGCACGGAGACCTCGATCGGGTCCTCGTAGGCCTCCAGGCGCTGCTCGATCTCGACGACGACGGAGTCCATGTCGAACTGCAGGCGCCCGCACGTCGGGCAGGCGATCAGCACGGGGCCGCGCTCGCGCAGCTTCAGGGCCTTGAGGATCTCCCAGGCGACCTTGACCTCCTCCTCGGCGTGGAACGTCGAGAGCGAGATGCGGATCGTGTCGCCGATGCCGTCGGCGAGCAGCGTGCCGAGGCCGACCGCGGACTTCAGCGAGCCCGTGTCACTTCGTGCCGGCCTCGGTGACGCCGAGGTGCAGCGGATACGGGATCCGCTCGCTCAGCAGGCGGTTCGAGGCGATCGTGTTCGGCACGCTCGTCGACTTCATCGAGACCTTGAAGTTCGTGAAGTCCAGGCGCTCCATGAGCTCGACGAACTCGATCGCGGCGGTGACGAGCGCCTCGACCGGGTTCGAGTACTCGAGGTCGCGCAGGTGCTTCGGCAGCGAGCCCGGAGTTCACGCCGATCCGCATCGGCGTCCCGCGCTCGTTGGCGCGGGCGACGACCTCGGCGACCTTGTCCGGCCCGCCGATGTTCCCCGGGTTCAGGCGCACGCACGCGGCGCCGTTCTCGATCGCCTTGAGGGCGAGCGTGTGGTTGAAGTGGATGTCGGCGATGATCGGGACCGGCGACTGCGCGACGATCGTCTTGAGCGCCTCGGCGTCCTCGTCGCGCGGGCACGGCGACGCGGATGACGTCCGCGCCCGGCCTCGGCGCAGCGATGGATCTGGTCCATCGTCGCCGGACGTTCGCCGTCTCGGTCTTCGTCATCGTCTGGACGACGACCGGGGCGCCGCCGCCGATCGGGACGCCGCCGACCTTGATCTGCCGTTCGGAGGCCATGCCCACAGTGTACGAGCGCGTGACGCGGTCGCAGGTCGCGCCGATGACCGCGCCGGAGCCCGTGAACGTCTGCGACTACGAGCGCCTCGCGGAGGCCGCGCTCCCCGCGGGCCCGCTCGGCTACTACGCCGGCGGGGCCGGCGACGAGCGCACGCTGCGCGAGAACGTCGCCGCCTGGAGCCGGCGACGGCTGCGCCCGCGCGTGCTCGTGGACGTCAGCGCCGTGTCGACCGCCACGACGGTGCTCGGGCGCGAGATCGCGGCGCCGGTGCTCGTCGCGCCGACGGCGCTGCAGCGGATGGCCCACCCCGACGGCGAGCCGGGGATGGCGCGCGCCGCGGCGGCGGCCGGGACGATCATGACGCTCTCGACGCTCTGCACCTCGACGCCCGAGGAGGTCGCCGCGGCGGCCCCCGGCGCCGCGCGCTGGCTGCAGCTCTACGTGACGCGGGACCGCGGCGTGTCGCGCGCGCTCGTCGACCAGGCGGTCGACGCACGGGTTCGAGGCGATCGCCGTGACCGTCGACGCCCCCGTCCCCGGTCGGCGCGAGCGCGACCACCGCACGCGGCTTCCGCGTCCCCGCCGACCTCGACATGCCGGCCGTGACGGCGGCGCTCGGGCGCTCCGGCGGGGTCACCGTCGAGGACTTCTTCTGCGTCGTGGACCCGGCGCGTCACCTGGCCGGAGCTCGAGCGGTTCGCGGCCGACTGCCCGCTGCCGGTGCTCGTGAAGGGCATCCAGACCGCCGAGGATGCCGCGCTCGCCTGCGAGCACGGGGCGGCCGGCGATCGTCGTCTCGAACCACGGCGGACGGCAGCTCGACGGCGTGGCCGCGACCGCCGAGCTCCTCCCCGAGGTCGTCGACGCGGTCGGGGGCCGGCTCGAGGTGCTCGTCGACGGCGGCATCCGCCGCGGGACCGACGTCGTGACGGCGCTCGCGCCTCGGAGCCCGCGCGGTCCTCATCGGGCGCCCGGCGCTCTGGGGCCTCGCCGCGCGCGGCGAGCAGGGCGCGCGCGAGCGTGCTCGAGGTGCTGCGGGCCGAGGTCGAGAACGCGCTGGCGCTGCTCGGCTGCCGCACCCCGGACGAGGTCGGCGCAGCCCACATCGGCTGAGCGCGAGCGCCCGCGACGCAGCGGACCACGGTGCCGGTGCGGGCTCGCCGTGACGAACCGCTGGCCCGCTCGCGCCGCGCGACCGTCATGCGCGGATCAGTCGTAGAGCGCGTCGATCTCCTGCGCGTACTTCTCGCGCGATCGGCCGGCGCTTGAGCTTCATCGTCGGGGTCAGCTCGTCCCCGCCCGGGAGCCAGTCGCCGTGCACGATCGTGAACTTCTTGATCTGCTCGACGCGCGCGAGATGCTCGTTCGCGACGTCGATGCCCTTCTGGATCTCGGCGAGCACGGCAGGGTTCTCGGCGAGCGCCTCGAGCGCTCGTGTCCTCGATGCCCTGCTGCGCCGCCCACGTCGGGGCGAAGTCGGCGTCGAGCACGATCAGCGCGGTGTTGTAGGGCCGCGCGTCGCCGATGCAGCAGGCCTGGCCGATCAGCGGGTGCGCGGACTTCAGGTGCGCCTCGATGTTCGCCGGCGACATGTTCTTGCCGGCGGCGTTGATGATGATCTCCTTCTTGCGGTCGACGATCCGCAGGTAGCCCGGCCTCGTCGAACTGCCCGATGTCGCCGGTGTGCAGCCATCCGTCCTCGTCGATCGCCTCCCGCGTCTGCTCGGGCTTGTTGCGGTAGCCGACCATCACGATCTCGCCGCGCACGAGCACCTCGCCGTCGTCGCCGAGCGTGATCTCGACGCCGGGGGCGGGCGGCCCGACGGTGCCGATCCGGATGCGGCCCGGGGGTTCACCGAGCCCGCTCCGCAGGTCTCCGACATGCCCCACAGCTCGGCGAGCGGCAGCCCGATCGCGTGGAAGAACTCGAGGACCTCGACCGGCGTCGGCGCTGCGCCGACGTGGATCGCGAGCACCTGATCGAGTCCCAGCATCGCGCGCCACTGCGCGAAGAACGCGGCGTCGGCCTGGGCGACGCGCTCGGCGAGTTCGGCGGGCACCTCCTCCCCGCGCTGCTCGAGCCGCACCTTCTCCACGGCGTCGGCGAGCGCCTGCTCGAGCGCGGCGCGCTGCTCGCCCTCCTGGGAGTGCACCATCGTCTCGAGCACGGCCTTGAGCTTCTCCCAGATCCGCGGCACGGCGAAGAACCACTGCGGGCGCACCTCCGGGAGGACCGAGAGCACCGCGCGGGGGTCCTCGCAGGTCGTGACCTCCAGGCCGAAGACGATCGGCAGGTAGTGATGCGCCGCGCGCTCGGCGATGTGCGCGGCGGGCAGCCACGAGACGACCCGCGAACCCGGCGGGAAGCGCACGATCTCCTCGATGCCCGATACGGCGCTCAGGAGGTTGCGGTGGGCGAGCTGGACGCCCTTCGGCGGCCCGGTCGTGCCCGAGGTGTAGATCAGCGTGAGGATGTCGTCCGGGCCGAGCATCGGCGACGGCGGCCTCCGCGTCGAAACCCGGGCCCGAGCCCTCGATCTCCGCGAGCGCGGTCGTGCCCTCGGGCGCGCCCTCGGCGGGCGGGTCGATCGAGGATGACGTGCTCGATGTCCGGGAGCTGCTCGCGCGCGTCGAGCACCTGCGGGAGGAACGCCTGCTCGGTGATGATGACCTTCGCGCGCCGCCGTCGGAGACGACGTAGGCGATCTGATCGGGCGTGTAGGTCTGGTAGATCGAGAACGGGGTGCCGCCGGCGGTGACGACCGCGAGGTCGGCCAGGTGGAACTCGGGGCGGTTGACGAGCATCAGCGCCACGACGTCCCCGCGCTCGACGCCGAGGCCGCGCGAGGCCGCCGGCGAGCGCGTCGACGCGCTCGCGCAGCTCGCCCCAGGTCAGCGTCGACGGACCCGTCGCGCGAGCGGATCGCCGATCTGGCCGGTGTGCTCGCGGGCGGTGATCCGGAAGGCCTCGGCGATCGTCGCCGCGTCCTTCGCACGCTTGGGGGCCACGCTGCTCTCCATCGCTCGCTCCTCCGTCCGGGGCCGGTCCGGGCGCGGTCCGCCGCCCGGACGCGCAACCTATCGCGAAATCGGACGGCGACGTGCGAAGGTGACGCAGGCGTCAGCGAACGCCGAAGCCGTCACCGCGGATGCGGTCGATGTCGTTCGTCAGGCCGACGACGAACAGCATCACGATCGAGCACGAATCCGACGACGCTCGCGCGCTCCATGACCGCGTAGGCGATCGGGCGTCCGCGCACCTTCTCGGCCAGCGCCCAGAAGATGTGCCCTCCGTCGAGCGGCAGGAACGGGAACAGGTTCACGAGCGCGAGCGAGAGCGAGATGATCGCGAGGACGTAGAGCGCCTGCGCCCAGTCGAACTCGATCGACTGGCGCGTGACCTCGTAGGACCCGACGACGCCCGAGACCTCCTTGCGCGCCTGGGAGTCGTAGAAGAGCCGCGTGATCGCATCCACGGTCGCGGTCGAGACGCGCCACATCTGCCCGACGCTCTTGCTCGGCCGCCTGCGCCGGGCCGACGTCCTGCGTGTGTCGACCGCGAAGGCGAAGCCGAGCCGTGCGACGCCGCGCCGCGGCGTCGTAGCGCGGATAGACCGTGACCGTCCGCAGTTGCCCGTCGCGGCGCACGACGACCGTCGCGGGCGTCCGCCGCCCGGCACCCGTCGACCTGCGCGCCGGCGCAGCGGTGTGTGGCGATCCGACCGCCGAGCGCGGCCGCATCGCCGCGCCGGCCGTCGACGGAGACGAGCGTGTCGCCCGGGCAGGAGCTTCCCGGTCGCCGCGGCGCCGCGGTCGAGCGCGTCGACGCGGGTCGTCCCATTCGAGACGCCGACCGCGAGATAGAGGCCGAACAGGATCACGAACGCGATCAGGATGTTCATCGACCGGTCCGGCGGCGATCACGACGACGCGCTTCCAGACGGGCATCGCGTGGTAGGCGCGGTAGGCGACCTCCTCGGGGATCTCCTCGTTCGGCGTTCATCCCGGTGATGCGCACGTAGCCGCCGAGCGGAATGACGCCGATCGCGTACTCCGTCTCGCCCTTGCGGCGCTTCCAGATGTGCGGCGGGAAGAACAGCGAGAAGCGCTCGACGCGCATGCCGACCTTCTTCGCGGCGGCGAAGTGGCCGAACTCGTGCAGCGACGATCAGGAACGCGAAGCCGAGGAACGCGAGGAGGTAGCTCACTGCAAGCGAGTGTAGGCACCGGTCCGCGCCCGTCCGCCGGCAGGCGCGGGCTATCCGCGGGCGGCCACGAGCTCGCCCGCGACCGCGCGCGCCTCGCGGTCGGCCTCGTAGAGCGCGTCGAAGGCCCGCACGCGGCTGCGGCCGGCAGCCGCTCGAGCGTCGTCCTCGATCACCGCCGGGATCCCGAGGAACGGCGAGCCGCCCCGACAGGAACGCGTGCACCGCGACCTCGTTCGCGGCGTTCAGGACGCACGGCGCCGTCCCGCCCGCGATCGCGGCCGCGCGCGCGAGCCGCAGGCACGGGAACGCCTCCTCGTCCACCGGCTCGAAGGTCAGCGCGCCGACCTCGCGCGAGGTCGAGCGGGCGCACCGGCACGTCCACGCGGTCCGGCCAGTGCAGCGCGTAGGCGATCGGCACGCGCATGTCGGGGTGCCCGAGGTGCGCGAGCGCGGCGCCGTCGCAGAGCAGCACGTAGGAGTGCACGATCGACTGCGGGTGCACGACGACGTCGATCTGCTCGTACGGCGTTCCGAACAGGTGGTGGGCCTCGATGACCTCGAGGCCCTTGTTCATGAGCGTCGCGGAGTCGATCGTGATCTTCCCGCCCATCTCCCACGTCGGGTGACGCAGCGCGTCCGGCGACCGATGACCGCCGGCGAGCTCGGCACGCGAGCGCCCGCGGAACGGGCCGCCGGACGCCGTCAGCACGAGCCGGTCCACGGTGCCGGGCGCCTCACCGGCGATCAGCTGGTGCAGCGCCGAGTGCTCGGAGTCCACCGGCAGGACGCGCGCGCCGGTCGCCTCGGCGAGCTGCATGACGAGCTCGCCGCCGACGACGAGCGACTCCTTGTTCGCGAGCGCGAGGTCGATGCCCTCGCCGAGCGTCGCGACCGTCGGGCCGAGCCCGGCCGAGCCGACGAGCGCGTTGAGCACGAGGTCCGCGCCCGAGCTCGACGATGAGCTCGACGAGACCCTCCGGGCCGTGCAGCACCTCGCCGTCCCACGCCGCGGCCGCCTGCGCCGCGGCCGCCGGGGTCGGCGAGCGCGATCCGGCGCACTCCCGTCGCGCGCGCCTGCGCGACGAGCGCCTCCCACGAGCGCCCGGCGCTGAGGCCGACGACCTCGAGATCGTCCGCTCGGCCGACCACGTCGAGCGCCTGGACGCCGATCGAGCCGGTCGAGCCGAGGATGAGGAGGCGTCGGGCCATGAGCCGCGCAGTCTGCCGCACGGCTCGCGGTCCCGGCGCGGGCGTATCCTGGACCGCGTGCTGCCGTCTCCGTCCCGCCGTCGCGCCGCGTTCGAGGAGCTTCCCTGCCCGGGATGCGGCGCGCGGGCGCTGCACCGCGAGGACCGTCGCGCTCCGATCGGCCCGGTGCGCTGCGAGGCCTGCGGCCTGGAGGCCGACGGGGTCTGCCGAGGTCATCGTGGATGCCAACCACGTGGCCGTCCAGGGCGGCTGCTGCGCGGGCTTCCGCCGGCACGCGCTGTCGTGGCACACCGAGGACGAGCAGACCGCCGGGCTCACGCGCTTCGAGACCTGGACGCAGGACCGCGTGCTGCTCGACGCCGGAGACCGCGTGACGCTGCTGTTCGCCCCGGGCGAGGCGCAGGGGACCGCCAAGGTCCCCCCGATCCCGTACCTCGCGGTCGATCACGACCGCGGGAACATCTGGCGCCTGCAGGTCCCGTCGAGCGACCGCGCGAGGCCGCTAGAGCATCGCCTGCCAGACGTAGTAGCCGACGATGACCGAGAACGCGACGGCGTCGAGCCGGTCCAGGACGCCGCCGTGGGCGCCGAAGACGGCGCCGGAGTCCTTCGTGCCCGCCTCGCGCTTGACGAAGCTCTCGAAGAGGTCGCCGAGCGGCGCGATCAGCGCGACGGCGGCGCCGAGGATCAGCGCATCGGTGCCGCTGAGCCAGTCCTGGTAGAGCCCGGCGAACCACGCCGGCGAGCGTCGCCGACGACGATGCCGATCAACAGGCCCTCGACGGACTTGTTCGGCGAGATCGACGGGCGCGAGCCTGCGCCGGCCGAACGCGCGCCCGCCGAGGTAGGCGCCGGTGTCCCCGAGGAACGTCGCGACGAGCACGAGCACGACGATCCCGCCGCCGTGGGACAGGTCGCGCAGCAGCACGGCGTGCGCGAAGCGCCAGCCCGATCCAGGCGAGGCCGAAGATCGCCACCGTCACGCCGGCGACGCCGGCCGCGCCGCGGCTGGACCAGCCCGAGCAGGAAGACGACCGGGAGCGTGGCGACGAACGCCAGCAGGACCGACCCGCCGTCCCCCAGCGCGCGCGGCGACGATCAGCCCGGCGAGCGCCGACGAACCCGCCGAGGATCGCCGGCCGCGCGCGATCGTACATCGAGAACAGCTCGCGCAGCGCCATGACGCCGAGCACGAGGAGGCCGGCGGCGAAGACCCAGCCGCCGGCGTAGACGAGCGCCGACGGCGATCGCGATCAGCGGCACCGCCGCGAGCACGCGTGCGCCGAGGTCCGAGCGCTGGTTCGAGCGCTCCGCGGCACGCGCGCGCGGCGCCGGCTCGGCGGCTGGCGACCGACGGCGGGCGCGCGGCCATCAGCGGCCTCCGTAGCGCCGCCGCGCGGCCGTCGTACTCGTCGAGGGCGGCCTCGAACGCCTCGCGGCGCGAAGTCCGGCCACAGCTCGTCGCGGAAGACGAGCTCGGCGTACGCGGACTGCCAGAGCAGGTAGTTCGACAGGCGCTGCTCGCCGCTCGTGCGGATGACGACGTCGGGATCGTGCATCTCGGGCGCGTAGAGCAGCGCGCGGAACGCCTCCTCCCCACCGCCGTCGTAGCGCTCGGCCGCGTCGCAGGATCTCCGCACGGCCGCCGTAGTTGAAGGCGACGAACAGCGTGATCGCCGCGCCGTCGGCGGTCTCGGCCTCGGCCCAGTCCATCTGCTCGCACGAGCGCGGGCGAGACGCCCTCGCGGCGCCCGATGAAGCGCATGCGCACGCCCTCGTCGCGCAGCTCCGGCGTCTCGTCGCGGATGCGCTCGGAGAACATCCGCATCAGCGCCGTGACCTCCTCGGCGGGCCGCGACCAGTTCTCGGTGGAGAACGAGTAGACCGTGAGCTCCCGCACGCCGAGCTCGGCGGCGTCGCGCAGCCGCGCCTTGACGACGTCGGCGCCGGCGCGATGGCCCTCGATGGTCGGCAGCCCGCGCTCGCGCCGCCCACCGGCCGTTGCCGTCGGTGATGATGGCGACGTACCGCGCCGCGCGGCCGTCGTCCGCCATCACACCTCCATGATCTCCGCTTCCTTGCCCTTCAGGAGACCCGTCGAGCTCGGCGATCCTTCGCGTCCGTGAGCTTCTGGAGCTCCTGCTCGCCGCGGTGCTCGTCGTCGGCGCCGACCTCGCCCTCGTCCTTGAGCTCGCGCAGGTCGTGCATGATGTCGCGGCGCACGTTGCGGATCGCGACGCGCCCCTCCTCGGCGATGTGGCGCACGATCTTCACGAGCTCGCGGCGGCGCTCCTCGTTGAGCTCGGGGATCGAGAGGCGGATGATCTTGCCGTCGTTGCTCGGGGTCAGCCCGAGGTCGGCCTCCATGATCGCCTTCTCGATCGCCTTGATCGAGGACTGGTCGAACGGCTGGACGGACAGCAGCCGGACCTCGGGCGCGTTGATCGTCGCGAGCTGCTTCAGCGGCGTCGGCGCGCCGTAGTAGTCGACCACCACGCGGTCCAGCAGCGCCGGGCTCGCGCGCCCGGTGCGCACCGAGGCGAACTCGTGGTTCGTGCTCTCGACGGACTTCTTCATGCGCTCGCCCGCGTCGGCGAGCAGCTCGTCGATGATCTCGCTCATAGTGGTGACCAGGGTTCCGACCCGCTCGCCGCACACTATCCGGTCGATGTTCCGCTCGTCGTCCATGTTGAAGACGTAGATCGGGATGTCGTTCTCCATGCAGAGGGTCAGCGCCGTCGCGTCCATGACGCTGCAGCCCGCGCTGCACCGCGTCCATGTGGGTGATCTGCGGGATCAGCTGGGCCTCGGGGTCCTCACGCGGGTCGGCGCTGTAGACGCCGTCGACGCCGTTCTTGGCCATCAGGATCGCCTCGGCGTGGACCTCGGTGGCCCGCAGCGCCGCGGCGGTGTCGGTCGTGAAGAACGGGTTGCCGGTGCCGGCGGCGAAGATCACGACGCGATCCTTCTCGAGGTGGCGCATCGCGCGCCGCCGGATGTAGGGCTCGGCGACCTCGGCGACCGTGATCGCCGACTGCACGCGCACGTGCACGCCGAGCTTCTCGAGCGCGTCCTGCAGCGGCAGCGCGTTCAGCAGCGTCGCGAGCATGCCCATGTAGTCGGCGCGTCGCGCGGTCCATCCCGGCCGCCGCGCCGTGCATGCCGCGGTAGATGTTGCCGGCGCCGACGACGATCGCGATCTCGACGCCGCGGTCGTGCACGGCGCGGATCTGCTCGGCGACCGCGGTCAGCCGCGCGGGGTCGGTGCCGTACTCGAGGTCCCCCATCAGCGACTCGCCGGAGAGCTTCAGCAGGACGCGGCGGAAGACGGGCTCGGGCACGGCGCTGACCCTATCGACGGGACTGGCGGTCGTGCTGCCCGGACGGGCGCCGGCGTGGGCCGGCGCCCCGGGCTCGCTGCGCTACTCGCCGACGGCGAACCGCGAGAAGCGGCGAATGACGACGTTCTCGCCGGTCTTCGCCGAGAGGTCGGCGCGCAGCTGCTCGATCGTCTTGCCGTCGTACTTGTCGGCGTTGACGTGCACCTGGTTCAGCAGCGCGACCTCGCCGAGCCACTTGTTCAGCATGCCCTCGACGATCTTCGGGCGGATGTTCTCGGGCTTGTCGGCCGCCTGCTGCTCGAAGACGCGGATCTCGGCGTCGCGGCCTCCTGGGGCACGTCGTCCGGCGGCGACGTACTTCGTCTGCGGGCTCGCCGCGATGTGCATCGCGATCTCGCGGGCGAACGCGATGAACTCGTCGTTCTTGGCGACGAAGTCGGTGTTGCAGTCGACCTCGACGAGGACGCCGACCTTGCCGTTGGCGTGGATGTAGGTCTGGATCGTGCCCTCGCCGGCCTCGCGGTCGGCGAGCTTGCCGAGCTTGTTGCCCATCTTGACGCGCAGGATCTCGACGGCCTTGTCCATGTCGCCGCCGGCCTCCTCGAGGGCCTTCTTGCAGTCCATCATCCCGGCGCCGGTCTGCTTGCGCAGCGCGGCGACGTCGGACGCGGTGATCGTGCGTCATGCGGGGGTGTCCTCCTCGGGCGCCGTCTGCGGCCGGCGCGCTCTCGGTCGGGGTCTCGGTGGTCGCCTCCTCGGCAGCGGCCTCGACGGCGTCCGGCGTGGCCTGCGGGATCGCGGTCTCGACGGCGACCTCCTCGGCGGGCGTCGCCGCGGGGACCGGGTCGGCGGGCGCCGCCTCGGCGGCCTGCACGGCCTCGGGCGTCGCCTGCGGCACCGCGGACTCGACGGCGGCCTCGGCCGGCGTCGGCGGCGCGACCGCCTGCGGCGGCGGCCTCCGCCTCGGCCTGCGCGGCCGCGCTCCTCGGCCTCGCGGCGCTGCGCGCTCCTCGGCCTCGCGGCGTGCCTTCTCCTCGGCCTCCTGGCGCGCGGCTTCTCCTCCTCGGCGAGGAAGCCGAGGCGCGACTCGGCGACGACGTCGGCGATCGCCGTCGGCGATGACCTTGCACGAGCGCATCGCGTCGTCGTTGCCGGGGATCACGAAGTCGATGCCGTCGGGATCGCAGTTCGTGTCGACGAGGCCGATGACGGGGATGCGCAGGCGCTGCGCCTCGCGCACGGCGATCGTCCTCGGTCTTCAGGTCGATGACGAAGATCGCGTCCGGCGGGCGCTGCATGTGCTTGACGCCGCCGAGGTTCGCCTGGAGCTTCGTCGAGGTCGGCGAGCGCCGATCAGGCGCTCACGCGTCGGCAGCAGGTCGAGCTGGCCCTCGGCCTGGTAGCGCTCGAGGTCGTGCAGCCGGCGGATCCGCTGGCTGATCGTCTGGTAGTTCGTGAGCAGCCCGCCGAGCCAGCGATGGTTGACGTACGGCATGCCGGCGCGCTCGGCCGCGTCCTTGACGGCGTCGCGGGCCTGCTTCTTCGTGCCGACGAACAGCACGATGCCGCCGCGGGCGGCGACCTGCTGGACGAACTCCTGGGCCTGGCGCAGCAGCGCCTCGGTGCGCAGCAGGTCGATGATGTAGATGCCGTCGCGCTCGCCGTAGATGTAGCGGCGCATCTTCGGGTTCCAGCGACGCGTCTGATGGCCGAAATGGACGCCGGCCTCCAGCAGCTCGCGGATCCCGACCTGACTCGGGGTCGTGGCCACGGTGCTTCTCCCTTGTTCGGTTGGTGATGCAGCCCGTGGGAGGCGATCGGCGGAACCCTCGGCGTCATCGGGACGCGTCGGGCAGGGCCGCCATGCCGGGAGCCCCACGGGGTCGGGGACGTTCGGACGTTTCCAGGGTAGCGGTTCACGACGGGCGCGCGCGCCGCGGCCGGGCGGCCCACGGGCTAGATTCGGGCCTGTGAGCGAGCATGAGCTGCACGACCTCGTCGAGGGCTTTCGCGACCCCGGACGCTACGAGCGCGGCCGCACCGCGTATCCCGACGCCGTGGTCGAGCTCGTCGCGCGCGAGCTCGACCTGCCGCCCGGGGCGACGATCGTGGACGTCGGCGCGGGCACCGGGATGCTCGCACGGCCGTTCGCGGCGGCGGGGTTCGACGTCATCGGCGCCGAGCCGCTGCCGGAGCTGCGCGCGCAGCTCGCGACGGTCCTCGGGCCCGAGCGCGCGCTCGACGCCGCCGCCGAGGCGCTGCCGCTGGCCGACGCAAGCGTCGCAGCAGCGGTGTGCGGCGACGCGTTCCACTGGTTCGACCGCCCGCGTGCGGTCGCCGAGCTGCATCGCGTGATCCGCCCGGGCGGCGGCGCCGGCGTGGTCTGGCGCGTCCCGCGTGTCGACCGCGGCGCCCCGTGGATGGCCGCGCTGGCCGAGGCGATGGAGCGCGTGCGCCCGCCGCACCTGGGCTACGAGCACGAGCGCGGGATCCGCGCGTTCGGCCCCGAGGCCGGCTTCAGTGAGCCCCTGCGGCACGACCTGCCGTTCGAGCGCGTCACCGACCGCGAGGGCGTGCTCGCCTACGTGGCCTCGGCGTCGTTCGTGGCGCTGCTGCCCGACGAGCGGCGCCGGGCGCTGCTCGCGCAGATCGCGGCCGAGGTCCCCGACGGCGAGCTGCGCGTCCCGCACGTCGCGGAGACGTGGATCACCCGCCGGCTGCCCTGAGCGCCGCCGCGAGATCCGCGGGCAGCGGCGAGCGCACGTCCACCGGCTCGCCGGTGATCGGATGCGTCGAACGCGAGGCGCTCGGCGTGCAGGAACTGGCGTTCGAGGCCGTAGCGCCCGGGCGTCCCGTACACCGGGTCGCCCACGACCGGGTGGCCGATCGCCTTCAGGTGCGCGCGGATCTGGTGGGTGCGGCCGGTCTCCAGGCGCACGCGCAGCAGCGTCGTCTCGGGCAGCGCCGCGCTCGATCTCGAAGTGGGTGACGGCGTCGCGCGGGTCGTCGGTCTCGGTCGAGATGCGCGTGCGCTCGCGCCGGTCGCGCCCGAGCGGCGCGTCGATCGTCCCGGTCCGCGCCGGCGGGCGGCCCTCGACGAGCGCGAGGTACTCGCGCGTGATCTCGCGGCGCTGCAGGCGGTCCTTCAGCGCGCCGGTGGATCTCCTCGTCGATCGTGCGACGACGAGCAGCCCGGACGTGTCGCGGTCGAGCCGGTGGACGATGCCCGGCCGCTCGTCGTCACTCCCCGCCGGCGGCGCGCCCGGCGAGCGCCTGCACGAGCGTCCCGGTCGCGTGCCCGCGCGCCGGGTGCACGACGACGCCGGCGCGGCTTGTCCACGACGAGCAGGTGCTCGTCCTCGTAGGCGACGCGGAACGGCGCGGGCTCCGCGTCGGGCGTCACGGGCGAGCGCGTGTCCACCTCGTCGACCGACGATCCGCTCACCGGCGCTGGACGCGGTGGCGCTTGGGGAGCACGGCGCCGTCGACGGTCACCTGCCCGCCGTCGATGAGGCGCTGCGCGCGGCTGCGGACGCCGAGCGGGTCGGCGAGCAACGCGTCGAGGCGCTCCCCGCCGGCCTCAGGCGGGACCAGCAGCTCCATCGGGCGCCTCCGGCGCCGGCGCGGTCTCCCGCGCGCGTCGCCGGGCGTCGCGCTCGACGACGAGCAGCAGGCCGATCACGCCGACCGTGATGCACACGTCCGCGAGGTTGAACGCCGGCCAGCGCGGCAGCTTGATGTAGTCGGTGACCGCGCCGCGCGCCGCAGACGGTCGAAGACGTTGCCGAGCGCGCCGCCGAGCAGCATCCCGGTCGGCAGCCAGATGCCGCGGACGTCGAGGTGCGTCGACGAAGTACGCACAGCAGCGCCGAGCAGCGCGAGCGCCGACGACGAGCGCCGACGAGCGTCGCGTTGCCCGCGAAGCGCCCGAACGCCACGCCGTCGTTCTCGAC
Source organism: uncultured Actinomycetes bacterium (assembly GCA_963787935.1). Taxonomy (GTDB): domain Bacteria; phylum Actinomycetota; class Thermoleophilia; order Solirubrobacterales; family Solirubrobacteraceae; genus F1-60-MAGs163. Next base: position 269,814 of record CAWBEV010000006.1, read on the forward strand.
GTGCACGAGGCGCAGCGCCCCGCCGACGACGTCGCGTGCGCTCGCCCGGCGGTGATCGCGTCGCGGACGAGCACCTTGACGCGCCTGGTCGACGGCGATCACGACGATCGCGGTCAGCGCGCGAGCGCCAGGACGCGCGCGCGCGCCGGACTCCACGACGTACCCGCGGATCAGGTCGACGACAGGCCGCCGACGATCGTCAGCACGAGGATCGCGACGATCGGGCTGAGGTCGAGCGGGCCGAGCGGCGGGATGAACCGCCGGAAGATCAGCAGGTACGGCTCGCAGACCTGGCGCAGGAACTCGAGCACGGCGTTCAGCGCGCGGTTGTAGGGCGCGCGGCCGCCGAACGAGAAGAACAGCGACGACAGGATGTAGACGAGGATCAGGACGACGTAGACGCTGATCAGCGTCGTCGAGGTAGTCGGCGATCTGCGACGGGCCGTCGCGAGCCACGAGCGCCGTGGCGATCACGCGCCGGCCTCGAGCACCGCGTCCATCGCGTCGTCGAACGCCGCGCGGATCCCGCCCGCCTCGAGCGCCGACAGGCCGCGCGCGGTCACGCCGCCGGGCGAGGTGACGGCGCGGCGGACGCCGAGCGTGTCCATGTCCTGGGCGCAGCAGGAGCGCCATCGCGCCCTCGAGCGCGGCGCCGACGAGCCGCGCGGCCATCGGCGCGGGCATCCCGGCGCGCACCGCCGCGTCGATCCAGGCCTCGCGACGAGCGCCGCGTAGGCGGGCGCGACGCCGGCCGTCGCGGTGACGACCCCGAGCTGGCGCCTCCGGCACGACGAGCACCTCGCCGACGCGCTCGAGCAGCTCGCGCACCGCCGCGAACGTCGCGCGGGTCGCCCGCGTCGTCGTCGACGAGGCCGATCGCGCCGCGCGCACGTCGACGGCGGTGTTCGGCATGAAGCGGTAGACGCGGGCATCCGGGTAGGCGGCGCGCACGTCGGCCAGGGCGACGCCGCCGAGCAGCGACAGCACGATCGTGTCCCCGACGGGTCGACGCTCTGCGGCGACCGCGGCCAGCTGCGCCGGCTTGTGGCACAGCACGACGGCGTCGCACGGCCGCGACGACCTCCGCGTTCGACCGCGACCGCCTCACCGCCGAGCTCCGCCGCCAGCGCCTGCGGCCCGCGCGGCGATCCACGTCCGAGCAGACGACCGGATCGCCGAGCCCCCGCGCCAGCGCCGACGCCATGTTGCCGCTGCCGATGAAACCGATCCTCATGAGGTCACCACGCTAGCGGGAGCCCGCGCATGTCAGGCGCCACGCGCGCGCCCACACCGAAGTCGTGGGGCTCCGGGCCGGGGCGCGTGGATGGATCGCGCCGCACGGCGCCGAGCGACCGGACGAATGCACGGACCTCGGCCACCGGGTGGCGCGAGGCGCCACGCGAGGCGCCCGCAGCCCTACGACTGGTTGAAGAAGCCTTTCTCGATCAGCTGGGCGCGTTCCTCGGCCGAGATCTCGACGTCGCGCGGCGTCAGCATGAAGACCTTGTCGGCGATCCGCTGCATGCCGCCGTCGAGCGCGTACGTGAGGCCGCTGGCGAAGTCGATCAGGCGCTTGCTGAGCTCGGTGTCGGTCGACTGGAGGTTCAGCACGACGGGGATGCCGTCCTTGAACTTGTCGGCGACCTGCTGGGCGTCGTTGAAGCTCTTGGGGATGACGAGGTGGACGCGGCCGCTGCCGCTGCGCGGCCGTTCCCGCCGCGCGCGCCGCCGACCGGGCGCAGCGCGGTGGTCGGGCGCCGGCGGGCTCGTCGTCGGCGAAGATGTCGTCGATCTCGTCGCGCCGGCGGCGCGTGGCGAGCCGCCGCACGTTCGGGCGCTCGCGGTAGCGGTCCTCGAGCTCCGCCTCGGGCTCGTAGGGCTCCTCGTCCTCGTACGGATCGCGGTCCTCGGCGAGGCCGAAGTAGACGAGCGCGCGGTGCCAGGAGTCGCGGAAGGCCATGTCGAAGGGAATTTAGCCCTCTGGAGGCGCTTTTCCTGCACGCGGCCCGCGCGGTCGCGTGCCTCAGCGGTACAGGCGCGTCCCGATCCGGACGATCGTCGCGCCCTCTTCGACGGCGACGGCGAAGTCCTGGGTGGTGCCCATCGAGAGCTCGGCAGGCCGCGTTCGGCCGCGAGCTCGCGCAGGCGCGCGAACCATGGACGGCTCTCCTGCGGGTCCTCGGCGAGCGGCGGCATCGTCATGAGGCCGACGACCGGCACCGGGCAGCGCGCGACGAACGCGTCGAGGTCGGCGGGGGCGATCCCGCTCTTGGCCTCCTCCCCCGCGATGTTCACCTCGATGAGCACGCTCGTGTCGGGCGTGTGGTGCTTGGCCAGCTGTTCGAGCACGCAGTCGCTGGCGACCGAGTGGATGAGCCGCACGTGCGGGAGCGATCTGCTTGACCTTGCGGCTCTGCAGGTGGCCGATGAAGTCGAACGTGAAGCGCTCGCCGTAGGCGGCGGCCTTCGCGACCAGGTCCTGGGCGCGGTTCTCGCCGACGAGCGTGATCCCGGCCTCGGCGAGGACGCCGAGCTCGTCCAGCGGCACGTACTTCACGGCGGCGAGCACGTCGACATCCGCCGGGTCGCGCGCCCGCGCGCGCGCACGCCGCGGCGATCTCCGCGCGCACCGCTTCGAGGTTGGCGCGCACGCGGGCGGCGTCCAGGCCGTGGATCAGCTCCGCCATGCGAGCACTCCCTGTCGTCCTGCGCGGCGCGCCGTCGCGGCGATGGGAGTGCAGCAGCCCGCCGGGGGCGCAGATCGTGCAGAGCCCGGTGTCGTGGACCTCGGCGACGCCCGCCCGCTCGAGCTGGAGCGCGGGCGACGGCCTTGAGGTCGGCGTGGTCGGCCACGTCTGACGCCCGGCCCGAGGTCCGCGAAGGCGGCGTGCACCTCGTCGCCGGCCTCGTAGCAGCAGACACCGCGCGCCGGGACCGATCGCCGCAGCGATGCGGCTCGCACCGAGCTCGCGCAGCGCCGTCGAGCCCGGCGGGCACGATCCCGGCCGCGAGGCCGCGCCAGCCGCCATGGAGCACGCCGACCGCCTCCGGGGCGATCAGCGCGATCGGCAGGCAGTCGGCGACGCGCACGACGCACGGCGACGATCGGTGCGCGCGGTCGCCTGACCGTCGTACTCGCCGCTGAACGGCCGCGGGCCCCCGGTCCCGGCGATGACGCCGTACGGCGCCCGCGTGGACCTGGCGATCCTGCGCCCAGCGCCCGGAACGATGCCCGCTGAGCGCCTCGAGCCGGCCGCAGGCCGGTGGCGGGCGGTGTGAGGTCCCCGCCGGCGACCGTCGTGAACAGCGCGCAGCCGCCGGGCAGCGCGACGAGGATCTGCTCGTCGACCTCGGTGAACGGGGCCGGCAGGCGAGTGGCGAGGGCGCTCACGCGCCACCGATGTGGATCGGGAGGCCGGGCGAGCGGTGCGCGCTGGGCGTACTCGAAGCACGCGCGGCCGGGTGCGAGCAGCGTCTCGCGCAGGGTCCAGCCGCCGCGCGCGCGGCCGGCGCGGTCCCAGACCCGGCAGCGCAGGTCGGCGATCTCGCTGTTCCAGCAGCGCAGGTGCCCGCCGTCGGGATCGTCGTAGCGCACGCCGATCAGCGCGTCGCGGGACGGCGACCACCTCGAGGACGACGCGCCGCGTGCCGCTCGCGGTCTCGGCACGGTAGCGCTCGGGCCCGAGCTCGGCGCGTGCGCGGACCACACTGACCGGGTTCGTGGCGCTGAAGTGCTCGCCGAGCAGCCGCCCGACGACCGACGTGTTCGGCCCGACCTCACGCCCGAACCGCGGTGCGGTGATCGAGATGCGTCGATCCAGTCCCCGGTCGCGGGCTCGCCCGTGAGCGTCTCGAGGTCCGCCGCGTGCGCCCAGCCCCAGCGGTTCGCGTGGCGCGCGCCCCAGAGGTGCGCCTGCGCGCCGTATGCGCCCGTCGAGCTCGAGCTCGCGCCCGGCGAAGGTGACCGTGCCCTCGATCGCGAGGCGCGGCTGCGGGATGACGTACATCGTGCGCGCCAGGCGCGCCGCGCTCGACGAGCGGGTGGACCGGCAGCCCGGGCCGGTTCGCCCGGGATCCCAGCGCAGCTCCCAGCGCACGTCGCCGAAGCCCCCGGCGGTCCCGCGATCGGAGAGCTCGGCGTCCTCGATGAGGAGCCGGAACGGATCGGTCTCGCCCCGCAGGCGGTCCGCCGGGAACGTGCGCCGCGTCGCCGAAGTCGCATGCCGCGGGCGTCCATCGCGGCGAACCACAGCGCAGCAGTCCGGCGGGTTCGCGGGGTCCGCTGGGGCGTGCATCGCGAAGCGGATCCAGATCCCGGTGGCCGCTCGCGCGGTCGGCGAGCGTCAGGAACCAGACCTCGTAGTGCCCGGGCCCGCCATCCCAGCGCAGGTCGTTCAGCGCGCGCATGCGGCCCGGAATCTAACCGCGTCCGGGGCGAGCGCCACGGCGAGCTCCGCGTCGCGCCCGGCGACCACGCCGTCCAGGCGCAGGTCGAGGACGCGGCGCAGGCGCCGCCCGATCTCGGGCCCTTCCGGGACACCGGCGGCGAGCAGATCGTCCCCGTCGATCACCGAGGCGCACGTGCCGCAGGTCCTCGAGCCAGCGCCGCGCGTTCTCGCCGCCCGCCAGCGCGATGGCCTCCACGGGCGCGCCGCGCGCCGCGCGCCCGATCTCGGCCGGCGTGCGCGCCGCGCGCAGCGGCGCGCCGGTCACCCAGCGCGAGGCGGCGCCGACGACGTCGCGGTCGGCGGCGGGGAACTGCAGGTGGTCGAGCCAGCGCGCCAGCAGCTCGGGGCTCCATCCCCGCGCTGCACGCGGCGAGCACGACGAGCTCGCGGCGACCGTCCGCGGGCAGCAGGCCGAGCGCGGCGGCGATGCGCCGGCGGCCGCGGAGTGAAGCCGGCGGGCAGCACCATCGGGTTGAGCGCGGCGACGCTGCTCGAAGACCGCGCACGGGTCGGGCTCGGCGAGCGCGAGCCGCAGCTCGTGGCCGAGGCGCTCACCGCTCACCTCTCCGGGCCGCGCGATCGCGGCGAGCGCGGCGGTGTGCGGGTCGACGCTGAACCCCAGCCGGGCCGCGTAGCGCGCGACGCGCCACAGGCGCGTCGGGTCGTCCGCGAACGAGCGCGTCGTGGAGCACGCGCAGCGACGCCGGCGCGCAGGTCCTCGAGCGCGCCGGGCAACGCGCTGCGAGGCGCCCGTCCGCGAGCGCGATCGCGATCGCGTTCACGCGTCACGTCGCGGCGCGCGAGATCGTCCTCGAGCGGCGCCCGGGCGGACCTCGGGCAGCGCGCCGGGCTCGGCGTACGTCTCCGGTGCGGGTGCGCGCCAGGTCGAAGCGGCAGTCCCCGTGGCCGTCGACGGTCGCCGTGCCGAAGCGCTCGTGGACGGGACGTCGCCCCCGAGCGCCGCCGCGAGCGGCTCCACGTCGCCTTCGACCGCAACATCGAGCTCCCGCGGCACGTTTCCGCGCAGGATGTCCCGGACCGCACCGCCGACCAGCCAGACCCCCGACGCCGCCTGCGCGGCGTCGAGCAGGCGGCGCCCGCAGGGCGCTCGCCCGGAGCGCGTCGACCACGAGGCTTGCTTCCATAGGGGCGTGCATGATCCCGCGATGCCCGCCGGCGCCGCCGTCTGCTCCTCGGCTGCGGCGCCCTCCTGATCGTCCTCACGGCGGTCGCGGCCGTCGCCTACGCGCTGCGCAACGCCCAGCCGCGCGGACGTCTCGAACCCGTCGGTGGCCTTCGAGGCGCCGACCGCGACGACGACCGCCGAGCGCCCGGCCCCGCGGCGCGAGACCGGGCGGTTCGACCTGGCCGTACTACGGCTTCACACGCGCGCGCGCGCGCAACTTCCCGCTGACCCGCCGGCCCGCCCGCCGTTCCCGGTCCGCTGGGCGGTGCGCGGGAACGACCTGCTCGAGTTCGGGCCGGTCGCCGGCGGCAGCTCGCTCTACCTCCTGAAGAACAACGGCGCGGTCTACGCGATCAAGCGCCGCACCGGCGTCGTGTTCTGGAAGGAGAAGGTCGGGCAGCTCGCCGCCTCCTCCCCCGCATACTGGGACGGGCTCGTGATCTGCACGCTGCTGCAGGGCGTGAAGGGTTCGCGCAACGGCCGGATCGTCGCGTTCAACGTCGAGTAAGCGCGCGCAGGTGCGCTGGACGCGCGACGCTGTCGAGCCGCACCGAGTCCTCGCCGGTCGTCGTGCGCGGCACGGTGTACGTCGGCAGCGAGAACGGGACCGTGTACGCGCTTCGCGCCCGAACGACGGCAGGCTGCGCTGGACCTACAAGGCCGCGGGCGCCGTGAAGGGCGGGCTGGCCTACGACGAACGGCAAGCTCTTCTTCGGCGACTACGGCGGCCACGTGCACGCGATCGACGCGCGCACGGGCGCAAGCTCGCAGTGACGCGGACGGCGCGTTCGGCCTCGACGGCGGCCAGTTCTACGCGACGCCGTCGGTCGCCTTCGGGCGCGTCTACCTCGGCAACACGAACGGCAGCGTCTACTCGTTCGCAACCGACAACGGCGCGCTCGCATGGCGCAAGGGCACGGGTGACTACGTGTACTCCTCGGCGGCCGTCGCGAACGAGCCCGGGGTCGGGCCGACGGTCTACGTCGGCTCGTACGACGGGACGCTCTACGCGCTCGACGCGCGTACCGGCGCCACGCGCTGGACGCACGGCGCCGAGGGCCGGATCTCCGGCGGCATCCAGATGATCGGCGACCTCGTGTTCTACTCGACGCTCAACGGTCACACGACGGCGCTCGGCGCGGCGACCGGGCGGCGCAGTCTGGACGGTCGCCAAGGGGAAGTTCAACCCGGTCATCAGCGACGGGCGCTACCTGTTCCTCAACGGTCAGACGAGCCTCTTCGCCTACGACCTGCGTCCCGGGCGCGGTCCCGTCGCCGAGCTCCCGGGCGACCGTCCGGACATCGCTCGCCCGAGCGCAAGCGCCGGCGGCGCCTCGAGCGCGAGCAGCGCGCCCGCGAGCGCTCCGGCGCGCAGACCACGACGTCCGCGGGCTGAGCGCGCTCGCTCAGGCCGCGGCCGGCCGCACCGCGATGCCGGCGGCGGCCAGGTGGGCCTTCGCCTCGGCGAGCGTGTACGTGCCGTAGTGGAAGATCGACGCGCACAGCACGGCGTCCGCACCGGCCTGCAGCGCCTCGACGAGGTGGTCGAGCGTCCCGGCCCCGCCCGAGGCGATCACGGGCACGCCGACGGCCTCGGCGACGGCGCTCGTGAGCGGCAGGTCGTAGCCGTCGCTCGTCCCGTCGCGGTCCATGCTCGTCAAGCAGGATCTCCCCGGCCCCGCGCTCGACCGCCTCGCGCACCCAGGCGACGGCGTCGCGGCCCGTCGGCGTGCGCCCGCCGGCGACGAACGCCTCCCAGCCCCCGTCCGGGTCCGTCGGCGTCACGCGCCTTCGCGTCGACGGCCAGCACGACGCACTGGGCCCCGAAGCGCGCGCGCGAGCTCGTCGAGCAGCTCCGGCCGTGCGAGCGCCGCCGAGTTCACGCTGACCTTGTCGGCACCCGCGTCGAGGACGGCCTGCGCGTCGGCGACCGAGCGGATGCCGCCGCCGATCGTGAACGGGATGAAGACGTTGTCCGCGGTGCGCCGCGCGAGCGTCGGCGACGGTGTCGCGGCGCTCGTGGGTCGCCGTGATGTCGAGGAAGACGAGCTCGTCGGCGCCCTCGAGCGTCGTAGCGCTCGGCGAGCTCGACGGGGTCGCCGGCGTCGCGGATCGTCGACGAAGTTCGTGCCCTTCACGACGCGCCCGGCGTCGACGTCCAGGCACGGGATGACGCGCTTGAGTGCACGCCGTCGAGGCTAGCCGTCAGCCGCCCTGAGGGCGCGCTGGCCCTCGGCGACCGTGAAGACGGCCCTCGTAGAGCGCCTTGCCGACGATCACGCCGCCGAGGTTCACCTGGCGCAGCGCGTGCGAGCGCGCGCAGGTCGTCGAGCGTGCCGATGCCGCCGGAGTAGATGAATCGCCCGCGGACGACGTTCGCGATCCGCTGCGACCTCGTCCGCGTCGACGCCCCGCGAGCATCCCGTCGCGGTCGACGTTCGAGTAGACGAACGAGCGCACCCCGCGGTGCTGGAGCGACTCGATGACGTCCTCGGCGGGCAGCGCCGGTGCGTCTCCTGCCAGCCGGAGACCGACACCGGCCGCCGCGCGTGTCGATGCTGACGATCAGCGCGCTCGCGGAACGCGCCGAGGCAGTCGTCGAGCAGATCGACGTCGCGCAGCGCCGCGGTCCCGAGGATCACGCGCTCGACGCCCGGCGTTCGAGCGCCGCGCGGACCGAGGCCAGCGAGCGCAGGCCGCCGCCGAGCTGCACGGGCACGGCCAGCTCGCTCGTGATCGCCTCGACGTGCTCGAGGTTCGCGGGTGCGCCGCTCTTGGCGCCGTCGAGGTCGACGATGTGCAGGAAGCGCGCGCCGGCCTCGACCCATGCGCGCGCGGCCTCGAGCGGCGAGTCGCGGTAGACGGTGCGGTCGTCGAAGTCGCCCTGGACGAGCCGCACGGCCTGCCCGTCGAGGATGTCGATCGGCCGGGTAGAGGATCACGCCGGCGTCCTCGCGCAGAGCGCGGCGAAGTTGCGCGAGCATCGCGCAGCCCGTGGACGGAGGACTTCTCGGGGTGGAACTGCGCCCCGAAGATCGTCCCGCGCGCGACGACGCTGGCGAACGGCGTCGCCGTACTCGCTGACGCCCAGCACGTCGGCCGCGTCCGACGGGTGCGGCACGTACGAGTGCACGTGGTAGAAGACCGACGGATCGGGCAGGCCGTCGAGCAGCGGCGACGCCGCGCGCCAGCGCACCTCGCTCCAGCCGATGTGCGGGAGCTTGAGCCCGGGCGCCCGCAGCGCGCGGATCTCGCCGGCGATCAGGCCGAGGCCCGTCGGCGCCGCCGTGCTCGGTCGACGACTCGAACAGCAGCTGCATGCCCAGGCACAGGCCGAAGATCGGGACGCCCGTCTGCGGCCGCTCGCGGAGCGAGCTCGTCGAAGCCCGCTCGCCCGCAGGCAGCTCCATCCCGGCCGGGAACGCCCCGACGCCCGGCAGGACGAGCCCGTCGGCGGCGCGCAGCGCGTCGTGGTCCGCGCTCAGGACCGCGCGCGCGCCGACCCGCTCGACGGCCTTCTCCACCGAGCGCCGGTTGCCGACGCCGTAGTCGACGATCCCGATCGTCGCGGCGCGGAGGGCGGCATCAGTCGGTCAGCGTCCCCTTCGTCGAGGGCACGCCCGTCTCCGTCGGGTCGATCGCGACCGCCTGCGCGCAGCGCGCGGGCGAACGCCTTGAAGAGCGCCTCGATCATGTGGTGGGCGTTCGTGCCGCGCTCGGACCTCGAGGTGCAGCGTGAGCCGCGCGGTGCTCGCGACCGCGCGGAAGAACTCGTCGACGAGCTCGTGGTCGAGGCCGCCGGTGGCCCGCCGGGCGGCAGCGGCGCGTCGAAGACGAGCAGCGGCCGCCCGGAGATGTCGATCGCGCAGAGCGCGCGCGCCTCGTCCATCGGCACGACCGCGTGCGCCGTAGCGCGTGATCGAAGCGCGGTCGCCGAGTGCCTCGTCGAGCGCGCGCCCGAGCGCCAGCCCGGTGTCCTCGACCGTGTGGTGCGGGCCGGTCTCGAGGTCGCCGGTGACCGTGACGTCGAGGTCGAGCCGGCCGTGGCGCGCGAGCAGGTCGAGCATGTGGTCGAGGAACCCGACGCCCGTGCTGCGCGTGCCCGCGCCGCGTGCCGTCGAGCGCGAGCGCGAGCCGGATCTGCGTCTCGGCGGTGTCGCGGGAGATCTCGGCGCGGCGCGTCATGGCTCGCGGATTCTCCCGCACCTCCATCGATGCTGCGTGCAGGCCGAATCCCTCGGCCCGGGCGATGGCCGCGCCCGGGCCCGCGAGCGCACCCGCGGCGGAGCCGATGTGGACCTCGCTCATGCGCCGGCGGAAGTGGCGCACGTTGAGGCCGGAGGCGAAGCGCGCGGCGCCGCCGGTCGGCAGCGTGTGGTTCGAGCCCGCGACGTAGTCGCCGAACGCCGTCGCGCCGTTCGCGCCGACGAAGACGCAGCCCGCCGCCGCGCACCCGCGGGGCGAGCTCCTCGGCGGCGCGGCCGACGAGCTCGAGGTGCTCGGGCGCGAACGCCTCGCTGAGCGCGAGGCCGGTCTCGGCGTCCGGGACGTCCACGAGCGCGATCACCGCGCCGGCGTCCGGCGGCCTCCGCGAGCACCGCCGCGACGTCGTCGAGCAGCGCGGCGATCGTCGCTCACCGCGACGCGCGAGCGTTCCCTCGCCGTGCTCGGCCTGGGCCAGCAGGTCGATCGCGACGAGCGCGGCGTCCGCGCCGTCGGTGGCGAGCACGAGCACGTCGCTCGGGCCCGGCGAAGCCGTCGATCCCGACCGCCCCGGAGACCTGGCGCTTGGCCTCCTGGACCCAGAGGTTCCCCGGGCCGGCGATGACGTCCACGCGCGCGATCGTCTCCGTGCCGTGGGCGAGCGCCGTGATCGCGTGCGCGCCGCCCATCCGGTGGACCTCGCGGACGCCGCACAGCGCGCAGGCCGCCAGGATCACGGGATGCCCGCCGGGGGCGCAGACGACGACCTCGTCGACGCCCGCCGCGCGGGCGGTGACGGCGCCCATGACGACGCTGCTCGGGTACGGCGCGCGCCCGCCGGGCACGTAGATCGCCGCGCGCCGCACGGGCACCTCGCGCAGGACGACGTGCTGGCCCTGCGGGCAGCGCGACGTCGACGTCGGCGCTCAACCCCGGCGCGCGCGACGGCGCCGACGTTCGCGATCGCGACCTCGAGCGCGGCGCGGACCTCGCCCTCGAGCGCGGCGAGCGCGCCGTCGAGCTCCTCCTGCGCCACCGCGACGGGGGCCCTCGAGCCGTCGAGGCGCGCGACGTGGTCGGCGAGCGCCGCGTCGCCGCCCGCGCGGACCGCCGCGACGATCGCCGCGACCTCGTCGCGCACGTCGGCGGCGAGCGGGACGAGCGCCCGGATGCGCGCCGCCAGCGGGTCCGCCGCGGCCGGGTCGTCGAGCCGCAGGCGGACGCTAGGCGCCACGCAGCGCGCTCGACGATCTCGTCGACCGCCGCGGCCTTCGATGCGGTGTGCGACGCGGTTGGCGATCAGCCGCGCGGTCGAGGGGGCGATCTCCTCGCGGATCACGAGGCCGTTCTCGCGCAGCGTCGTGCCGGTGGCCGTGAGGTCGACGATCGCCTCGACCAGTCCGGTGAGCGGCGCGAGCTCGACGGAGCCCTTGACCTCGACGATCTCGACCTGGCGGCCGGTGCGCTCGAAGTACTCGGCCGCGATCCGCGGGTACTTCGTCGCGACGCGCATGACGCCGAGGCGCCGCAGCGCCTCGGCGGCCCTGTCCGGCCCGGCCGGCGAGGCGACGATCATCCGGCACGGCCCGAAGCCGAGGTCGAGCAGCTCGAAGACCTGGCGCTCGCGCTGCTCCATGAGGACGTCCTTGCCGGTGATGCCGATGTCGGCGGCACCGGCCTCGACGTAGGTCGGCGACGTCCGAGGGGCGCATCGTGACGATGCCGACGTCCTCGAACAGGAGCTTGCGGTCGTTCTCGCGGACCTCCGCGCGTGTCGATGCCGATCGTCTCGAGCGCGTCGAGCGTCTCCGCCAGGAGCGCGCCGCGCGGCACGGCGATCGTCAGCCCGTAGCGGTTCACGCGCGCGTCTCCCCGCGCTCCTCGCCGGCGAGCGCGGCGTGCAGGCGGTCGACCCCGAGCGCGAAACCGACGGCGGGAAGCGGGCGACCGAAGCGGCCGAGCAGCTCGTCGTAGCGCCCGCCGCCGCCGAGCGGCTCGCCGACCGTCGGGTCGTAGACCTCGAACATCGCGCCGGTGTAGTACCCCAGCCGCGGGAAGCGTCCGAGGTCGACGATCACGCGCGCGGCGACGTCCGGCGTCGAGCGCGTCGACGATCGCGCGCAGGTCCGTCGAGCGCGTCCCGCAGCGGCCCGGCGTGCGCCTCGAGGACGTCCGCGCCGCCGCGCATCCGCGGGACGCGCGCGAGCGTCGCCGCCGCGTCGGCGGCGAGGCCGAGCGCGGCGACGCTCGCGGTCGATGCCGACGAGGTCGCGCGTGCCGAGCTCGTGCAGGAGCTGCCGCGCGCGCCGCGTCCGGCACCTCGTAGGCGTCCAGCAGCTTCGGGTAGAGCGTCGCGTCGCCCAGCCCGACGCTGGAAGTCGCGCAGCCCGGTCGCCTCGAGCGCCCGGCACAGGACGGTGAGCGCCTCGGCGGTGCCCTCGGGCCCGGGCGCGCCGACGAGCTCGATGCCGGCCTGCAGGAACTCGCGCATCTGGCCGCGGTGCGGGCGCACGGCACGGTAGGCGTGCGCGGCGTAGCAGAAGCGCAGCGGCGGCTCGGCGGTCGCGTAGCGCGTCGCGACGACGCGTGCGATCGGAACCGTCATGTCGGCGCGCAGCGCGAGCATCTCGCCGTGGTCGTCGACCACGCGGTAGGACGGCTTCAGCCCGAGGTCGGCCAGGCGCAGCGTGTCCTCGTACTCGACCGCGGGGGTCGAGATCTCGCCGTAGCCCGCAGCGGTCGAAGGTGTCGAGCAGCGCGCGCTCGATGCGGCGCAGCTCGCGCATCTCCTCGGGGAGGACGTCGCGGGTGCCGCTGGGGATCCGGAAGGTCACGGGTGCTCGCAGGGTCGGGAGCCCGGGAGGCTACGCGTGGACCGGCTCGTCGGAGGCGACGCGCTCGATCCGCGCGCCGAGCGCCCGCAGACGCTCGTCGATGCGCTCGTAGCCGCGGTCGATCTGGCGGATGTTGCCGATCTCGCTGCGCCCGTCGGCGCACAGCGCGGCGATCAGCATCGCCATCCCGGCGCGGATGTCGGGGGACTCGACGCGCTCGCCGCGCAGGCGGCTCGGGCCGCTGACGATCGCGCGGTGCGGGTCGCAGAGCGTGATGTCGGCGCCCATCAGCACGAGCTTGTCGGTGAAGACGAGGCGGTTCTCGAACATCCACTCGTGGATCAGCACCGAACCGTCGCACTGCGTCGCGAGCGCGACCGCGATCGACGTCAGGTCGGCCGGGAACGCGGGCCACGGGCCGTCCTGCACCTTCGCCTTGTACTCGCCGACGTCGCGGGCCGTGACGAGCTTCTGGCCGCCCGGGACGAGCACGTCGGCGCCGTCGATCTCGCTGTGCAGGCCGAGCTTGCCGAACACGAGCCGGATCATCCGCAGGTCGTCGGGATCGGTGTCGACGATCCGCAGCTCCCCGCCGGTCACGCCGGCGAGCGCCATGAACGAGCCGATCTCGATGTGGTCGGGCCCGACGTCGTGCGTGCAGCCGCCGAGCTCGCGCTTTCCGGTGATCGTCAGGACGTTCGAGCCGATGCCGCGGATGTCGGCGCCCATCTTCACGAGCAGGCGCGCGAGGTCCTGCACGTGCGGCTCGCACGCCGCGTTGCCGATGACCGTCTCGCCCGGCGTCAGCGCGGCGGCCATCAGCGCGTTCTCGGTCGCCATGACCGACGGCTCGTCCATGAAGACCGTGCCGGCGCGCAGGCCGCCGACGGCGCGCTTCGATGACGATGTCGCGATCGTGGTGGAAGCTCGCGCCGAGCGCCGCGAAGCGCGTCGAGGTGCGGGTCCAGGCGCCGGCGGCCGATCACGTCGCCGCCCGGCGGCGGCATCGCCGCGCGCCCGAAGCGCGCGAGCAGCGGCCCGGCGAGCAGGAACGACGCGCGGATCGCGCTCGGCGTGGCGCGCGGTCGATCTGCGCGTCGGGATCGACGTCCGCGGCGCACAGGACGACTCGTGGTCGCCCAGCCACGTGACCGCGCACGCCGATGCCCTGCGAGCACGCGCAGCATCGCGTCGACGTCGCGGATCCGCGGCACGTTGCGGATCGACGACCTCGGCTCGCTCGTGAGGACCGACGCGGCCAGGATCGGAAGGGCGCCGTTCTTGTTCCCGGCGGGCTGCACGGTGCCGCACAGGGGCACGCCGCCGTCGATGACGAACTTCTCCATGGGAAGAGGGGGCGCCGAGGCCGGCCGGCGGCGAGGCGCTCGGCTAGGGTAACAGTCATGTCGTCAGGGCTTTCGCGCGATGAGGCCTGGTCCCTGCTCACGCGAGTGGGTGACGTCCGAATCGCTGCGCCGGCACTGCCTGGCGGTCGAGGCGTCGATGCGCGCCTACGCCGCGCCGCAACGGCGCCGACGAGGAGCTCTGGGGCGTCGTCGGGCTGCTGCACGACATGGACTACGAGCGCTATCCCGGACCTCGAGACCGGCCATCCGCGCATGGCGATGCGCCGAGCTCGAGCGAGCGCGGCGTCGACCCCGTGATCGTGCGCGCGATCGCCTCGCACGCGGACTTCATGGAGCGTCTCGCGCGACATCGGAGCTCGAGAAGACGCTCTACGCGGTCGACGAGCTCTCGGGCTTCGTCCTGGCCTGCGCGTACGTGCGCCCGCAGGGCATCCACGGCCTGACGCCGAAGTCGGTGAAGAAGAAGCTCAAGCAGCCGAGCTTCGCCGCCGCCGTGAACCGCGAGGACGTCACGCCGGCGCGGAGCTGCTCGGCGTCGACTTCGACGAGCACGTCGCGATCGTCATCGCCGCGCTCGAGGAGCGCGCCGCCGAGCTCGGGCTGGACGGCGCGCCGCCGGCCGGCGCCGCCGGCCCCTGAACGCCCCGTGTCCGACTCGAGCGCCCCGTCTCGGCGCGGCTGCGCTACGCGGCCGTCCTGCGCACGCCGCACGTCCCGCGGCTCCTGGCGACCGCGCTGATGTCGCGCGCGCCGATCGGGGTCAACGGCCTGGCGATCGTCCTCTTCATGCGCGCCGAGACCGGCTCGTACGCGTCGCCGGCGCCGTCGCAGCGTTCTACGCCGTCGGCGCCTCGGTCGTCGCGCCGTTCCTGGGCCGGCTCGTCGACCGCGTCGGCGCGTCGCGCGTCCTCGTCCCGCTCGCGATCTTCCACGGCTGTCGCGCTGCTCCTGCTCGTGCTGCTGGGCACGCGCGAGGTCCCGCACGGCTCGTGCTCTACGGGACGGCCGTTCGTCGCCGGGCTCGGCGATCCCGCCCGCGGGCTCGGTCCTGCGCGCGCTGTGGCCGGGTCTGCTGGCCGGGCAGAGCGCCGATCTGCTGCACCACGGCCTACGCGCTCGACGCGGTGCTCGTCGAGATGGCCTTCGTCGTCGGCCCGCTGCTCGTCGGCGCTCGCCGCCGCCCTCGCCTCGCCGCAGCTCGCGCTCCTCGCCGGCGCTGGTCCTCGTGGTCGTCGGGACGGCGGCGTTCGCCGCGACCGGCGCGGTGCGCGGCTACGCGCCGGGCGAGGAGCACGCCGCACGACACCGGCGGGCGCCTCGGGGCGCTGCGCAGCGCCGGCGTGCGCACGCTCGTCGCTCACGACGCTCCCGATCGGCTTCTGCCTCGGCGCGGCCGAGGTCGCCTTCCCGGCGTTCGGCGAGTCGCTCGGCGACCGCGCGCTCGCCGGTCCCCTGATCGCGCTCTGGTCGCTCGGGAGCGCCCTCGGCGGTCTGCTCTACGGCGCCCACGGCCACCGCATCTCCGCGGTCCAGGCCTACCTGCGGACGCTGGCGCGTGCTGCCGCTCGTCACGCTCCCGCTCGCGCTTCCGTCAGTCGTTCGCGGCGATGGTCGCCGCTCGCGCTGCTCGCCGGGCATCGCGATCGCGCCGCTGATCGCCGCGGGCAGCCAGCTGGTCGGCGAGGTCGCTCCCGCGGGGCGCTGACCGAGGCCTACACGTGGCCGCTGACGGCGCTCGTCGGCGGCGTCGCGGTCGGCAACGCCGCGTCCGGCGCGATCGTGCAGCGCCGCCGACTGGCGCCTGGCGTTCATCGTCGCCGCGGCCGTCGGGGCGCTCGGGATCGCGATCGTGCTGCTGCGCCGTTCGACGCTGCGCACGCCGTTCGCCGCACCCGCCTGAGGCGCCGTCAGCGCCAGCGCCCGCCGGCCTTCGCCCACTCGAGCAGGTGCTCGGACGCCGCAGAAGCCGTCCGCGATGCGGTGCTCGCCGCGGTGGCGCACGAGCAGGACCTGGCGGTCCCCGAGCGGGCCGCCGCACTGCGCGCAGGCGGGCTCGAGGCCGTCGCGCAGCTCGCCGACGTCGACCGTGCCCGGCGACCAGTGTGCGCCCCTCATCGCCCACGGGACGACGTGCTCGAGCCGGCAGAAGACCGCGCGCCGCTCGCCGCTCGGGCTCGAACGCGCGAAAGCCGTCGTCCGGGCTCGCACCGCGACTCGCCGCACCAGCTGCATTGCTCGCGATCCACGGCGCGAGCGTAGCGGCCGCCGCGGAGGCCCCGGACCGGGATGCGCGGATATCGTGGCGCCATGCCCGATCCCGTCGCGATCGTCGTCCTCGAAGGCGACCAGACCGGCCAGGAGCTGCTCGAGCAGGCGCTGCGCGTGCTCGCAGCCGGACGTGATCGGGCTGGCGCTCGAGCTGCGGCGCTTCGACCTGTCGCTCGGCGACGCGCCGCGCGACCGAGAACGCCGTCGTGCACCGAGGCGGCCGCCGCGATGCGCGCCGCGGGCTACGGGATCAAGGCCGCGACGATCACGCCGGAGGGCGCCGACGACGTCGGGTCGCCGAACCGGATCCTGCGCGAGGACGTCGGCGGCCGCGTGATCATCCGCACCGGCCGGCGGATCCCCGGCGTCACGCCCGTCGCCGGCGTCCACCACCCGATCTCCGTCGTGCGCATGGCGGTCGAGGACGCCTACGGCGCCGAGCAGTGGCGCGAGGGCGAGGCCGGCGCCGCGGACGAGCTCGCGTTCCGCACCGAGCGCATCACGCGCTCGACCTGCCGCGCGGTCGCCGAGTACGCGTTCCGCCAGGCGCGGCAGATGGGCGGGCGCGTGTACGGCGGGCCCGAAGTGGACCGTCTCACCGGTCTACGAGGGCATGCTCAAGGAGGAGATGGACGCCGCCGCCGCGCGCCACCCGGACGTCGCCTACCAGCCGGTGCTCATCGACGCGACGTACGCGGGCCTGATCACGCGGCGCGGCCGACGTGCCGCTCGTCATCCCGGCGCTCAATCGTGACGGCGACTGCCTGAGCGACCTCGTGATGCCGATGTTCGGCTCGATCGCGGGCGCCGAGTCCGTCCTGCTCGCCTTCGACGAGCGAGCTGCGCACCCAGGTCGCGATGGCCGAGGCGCCGCACGGAACCGCCCCGGCGCTCGAGGGCAAGGACCTCGCAAACCCGATGGCGATGATCCTCGCCTGCGCCGCGGTGCTGCAGTACGCCGCGATCGCCGGCCACGAAGGCGCCGAGCGCGCGTCGCGAGCGATCTACGAGGCGGTGCTCGAGGCGACCGCCGCCGGCGTGCGCACGCCCGACCTCGGCGGGCCATGCCGCCACGAGCGAGTTCACGACGGAGGTCGATCGGCCGGATGCAGGACGAAGATCGAGGTCTGGTCGTCGCTGGGCTCGGCGGTGTGAGGTCGCCGTCGCCGTCGGCGAACGTCAGCGGGTCGTTCAGCGCCTTGGCGCCGGGGGTCGCCGGCTCCATGCCCATCGAGCGCCGGTGTGCGGCGATCCGCCGGCGGTAGATCATCCGCTGCAGCGCGAGTGTCGTCGTCGTCGCGATCAGCAGCCCGATGATGTTCACGGTGAGCTGGCGCGCCGACCCCTGGAAGGCGTCCCAGTCCCCGTAGGCGCTCGAGAGCCCGATGTCCGCAGCGGCCGGGATCGTCGTGATCGAGATCGCCACCCCGACGAGGGCCGTGGAGCGTGCAGAGCGTCACCGAGAGCATGCCCGCCGCGCCCGCGCGCGAGCGCGACGACGACCGAGTACCAGTCCGGCGCGGCGATCGACGTCGCCAGGATGTTGCCGGCGCGCCGGAAGTGGTCGGGTGCGATGCCGACGAGCTTCAGGAACACGACCGCGAGGAACGCGAAGACGATCGCGGCCGTGAACCCGGCGGCCAGCGCCGGTGAATCCGGTCGCGGCGAGCTTCGGGCGCATCCGCACGGCGCCGATCGCGAAGGCGGCGATCGGCGCGAAGTCGGGACTGACCGCCATCGCGCCGACGACGATCGGCGCCGAGTCGATGAGGATCGCCACGGAGGCGATGACGCCGGCCAGCGCGAACAGCAGCACGAGCCCCCAGCTCGGCGAACCCCTGCTCGCGATCCGCGCTCGCCACGTTCTCCCAGATCACGGCGTCGCCGGGGTGGCCGGGGGCCGCACGCTCGACGGCCGCCGCGCCGCGCGAGACCGTCGCGTCGATGCGCTCGATGTCGATCGTGCCGCATCGGCGACGCCGAGCTGCGCGCAGGTCGCCGACGACGTAGCTCGCGTCCTCCTCGGCCACGTCGCAGGACACGACATCGCCCGGCGGCTGCAGCGCGGCGGCGCGATAGCACGATGAGGTTCGTGACGCTGTGGCAGCGGCGCAGCAGCGCCACGACGTCGTTCGTCTGGTCGCTCGCCGCGATGATCCGCAGGTGAATCACGGGCAGCATCCTACGCGCGGACCTGGCGCCTGCAAGGCGCGTTGCAGCCGATTGCCCGTGTTCATGCGGGTTTGCGGGCGAGGCGCCGCAGTGACGACCGGGCCGTCCGGGTCCGGTCCTACGGTTACGAACACATGTTCCCCTCGTCCGACACCCACCCCGCCGCGGCGCGCCTGCGCCGGGCCCTCGCGCTGGCCGTCGCGTTCGCCACGCTCGACGCCATCGTGCTCGACGCGGCCCGTCCCCAGCCCGCCCGCGGCTCCGCCGACGTCCACCCTCACCGCCGCCACGCGGCCGCGCCGCCGCGCGCACGCCGGCCCGGACGCGTCGCCGCCCCGCAGCAGGTGTGCCGCACGAGCAGCGCTGCCGCCGGGCAACCGCGCGCGCGGCGCGATCGCGCCGGCGCCGGCCACCGCGTGGCGGGCGCCTGAGCGGCAACGCGGTCAAGACTCCGCAGCGCGGGCACGCGCCGCGGCCGGAGGCGCCCAGACACCCAGAAGCCGGCGTCTCCCACAATGAGAAAGGGCCGCCCCCGGAGGGCGGCCCTTTCAAATGAAACCGGCGGCGACCTACTCTCCCAGGCCCGAAGGGCCAAGTACCATCGGCGCTGAGGGGCTTAACTGCTCTGTTCGGAATGGGAAGAGGTGTTTCCCCCTCGCCATAGCCACCGGAAACTGGCGAGACCGCCCTCCAGACGGGCCTTGAAAACCGCACAGCAGCCACCGAAACGGGTACCACAAGAAAAAGAACCGTCAAGCCCTCGGACCATTAGTACCGGTCTCCTTCACGCGTCGCCGCGCTTCCAGATCCGGCCTATCAACCTGGTGGTCTACCAGGGTCCTTACTCCCTCAATGGGGATGGGAGAATTCATCTCGAGGCCGGCTTCCCGCTTAGATGCCTTCAGCGGTTATCCGATCCGTTCGTAGCTAAGCTGCGGTGCCCTTGGCAGGACAACAGCTACACCAGAGGAACGTTCACCCCGGTCCTCTCGTACTAGGGGCAAATCCTCTCAATTCTCCAACGCCCACGGCAGATAGGGACCGAACTGTCTCACGACGTTCTGAACCCAGCTCGCGTGCCGCTTTAATGGGCGAACAGCCCAACCCTTGGGACCTACTTCAGCCCCAGGATGCGACGAGCCGACATCGAGGTGCCAAACCGGGCCGTCGATGTGGACTCTTGGGCCCGATAAGCCTGTTATCCCCGGAGTACCTTTTATCCGTTGAGCGACGGCGCTTCCACTTGCTACCGCCGGATCACTATGACCTGCTTTCGCACCTGCTCGACTTGTCAGTCTCGCAGTCAAGCTCCCTTACTGCCATTGCACTCTACGCACGATTTCCGACCGTGCTGAGGGAACCTTTGCACGCCTCCGTTACATTTTAGGAGGCGACCGCCCCAGTCAAACTACCCGCCTGGCACTGTTCACCGCCCGGATTCACGGCGCGATGTTAGACGTCCAATACATCAAGGGTGGTATCTCAAAGTTGGCTCCACACCAGCCGCAGCCGATGCTTCAAAGCCTCCCACCTATCCTGAGCGAAATGCACCGAACGCCAATACCAGGGTGTAGTAAAGGTTCACGGGGTCTTTCCGTCTAGCCGCGGGTACTCGGCATCTTCACCGAGACTGGAATTTCACCGAGCCCATCGTTGAGACAGCGCTGAAGTCGTTACGCCATTCGTGCAGGTCGGAACTTACCCGACAAGGAATTTCGCTACCTTAGGACCGTTATAGTTACGGCCGCCGTTTACCGGGGCTTAGCTTCGAAGCTTCGGGCGAACCCTAACCTCTCCACGTAACCTTCCGGCACCGGGCAGGCGTCAGCCCCTATACGTCGTCTTTCGACTTAGCAGAGACCTGTGTTTTTGGTAAACAGTCGCTTCAGCCTATTCACTGCGGCCCCCTCGGGCTCAGCCGGCAAGCGGCTTCACCCTACTGGGGCGCTCCTTCTCCCGAAGTTACGGAGCAATTTTGCCGAGTTCCTTAACGAGGGTTATCTCGATCACCTTAGTATTCTCTACTTGCCCACCTGTGTCGGTTTTGGTACGGGCACGCGCTTCCTCCCTAGAGGCTTTTCTCGGAGGCATGGCGTTGGGGACTCGCCGGCTCATGAGCCAGCTGGCATCGCACCTCAGGTTATGCGGTCCCGCATTTAACTAGGACCACCCCTACATGCTTACCCCAGGACTACCATCGCCTGGGTTCCCTTAGCCTTCCTCGTCCCCCCATCGGTCAAACGGAAGCGACGTGGTACAGGAATATCAACCTGTTCTCCATCGACTACGCCTTTCGGCCTCGCCTTAGGTCCCGACTAACCCTGAGCAGACGAACTTTACTCAGGAATCCTTGGGCAATCGGCGGAGGGGATTCTCACCCCTCTTTCGTTACTCATGCCAGCATTCTCACTTCCCATGCGTCCACGGCTGGGTTACCCCGCCGCTTCACGCGCATGGGAACGCTCTCCTACCGCGCGATCGGTCCGAAGACCTCACACACCCGCAGCTTCGGTGATCTGCTTGAGCCCCGTTGACATTATCCGCGCCCGGACACTTGACCAGTGAGCTGTTACGCACTCTTTCAAGGATGGCTGCCTCTAAGCCAACCTCCTGGTTGTCTGTGCACCCGGACATCGTTTACCACTTAGCAAATACTTGGGGACCTTAGCTGGCGGTCTGGGCTGTTTCCCTTTTGACGCTGAAGTTTATCCCTCAGCAACTGACTCCCGGAGTAGACGTTGGTGGTCTTCGGAGTTTGCCTGATGTCGGTAAGCTGGTAGGCCCCCTAGACCAAACAGTGCTCTACGGCCACAACGCATTTTATCCGAGGCTATACCTAAATATATTTCGGAGAGAACCAGATATCACTGAGCTTGATTAGCCTTTCACTCCGACCCACAGGTCATCCGCCCAGTTTTCAACCTAGGTCGGTTCGGCCCTCCACGAGGTCTTACCCTCGCTTCAGCCTGCCCATGGGTAGCTCGCTCAGTTTCGGGTCTGCCGCGTACGACTCTGTCGCCCTATTCGGACTCGCTTTCGCTACGGCTCCGCTCATCGCTTAACCTTGCCGCACACGAGCAACTCGCTGGCTCGTTATGCAAAAAGCACGCGGTCACGGACCGAAGTCCGCTCCCACCCCTTGTAAGCACACGGTTTCAGGTACTATTTCACTCCCCTTCCGGGGTACTTTTCACCTTTCCCTCACGGTACTAGTCCGCTATCGGTCACCTAGGAGTACTTAGCCTTGGAGGGTGGTCCCCCCAGATTCAGTCCGCGTTTCACGAGTGCGGACCTACTCAGGAACGTCTGACCGAAGGTCACGAGGTTTCGTCTACGGGACGATTGCCCTCTCTGGTGCGCGGTTCCACGCGCTTCGACTACCAACGTGACTTTGTAACTTCGGCCGAGCCGGCCACGGCTCGGAACAGACGCCCTACAACCCCGGGTGCGCAACGCGTGGCCGCTTGCACGCATCCGGTTTGGGCTCTTCCCTTTTCGCTCGCCACTACTCAGGGAGTCTCGGTTGATTTCCTTTCCTCGGGGTACTGAGATGTTTCACTTCCCCCGCTTGTCTCCAGCCTGCCTATGTGTTCAGCAGGAGGTGACGCCGCATTACCGGCGCCGGGTTTCCCCATTCGGGCATCCACGGATCACAGGCTATTCAACGCCTCCCCGTGGCTTATCGCAGTCGTTCACGCCCTTCATCGACTCTAGGTGCCAAGGCATCCACCATGTGCTCTTACTATCTTGACGGTGATCAGCCGACCTCGGCAGAGGTCGGCCGGTGATACCCGTTTGACCCGATCGCTTATCGATGATCGGGTCTGTGGCTGCTGTGCAGTTTTCAAGGGCCGCCGAGAGGGCTGCACGCCGGCCGGAACGACACGAGGGTCGCCCGGCGAGACGCGCCGGTCTCTCAAAACTCAACAGCATGCACCCGCTAAACCCCGACGGTATGCCGTGGTCGCGGGGCCAGGTTCGGTCGACGTGCTAGACGGCAGGGTCGGTGGTCGCTCCACCGCCTCCTCGCGACGAGAGCGCAGACGCGGGACACGACGCCGTGTCCTGCACGTGCCCCCGAAGAGGCTCCCTAGAAAGGAGGTGATCCAGCCGCACCTTCCGGTACGGCTACCTTGTTACGACTTCACCCCAGTCACGAGCCCCACCTTCGACGGCTCCCTCCCTTGCGGGTTAGGCCACCGGCTTCGGGTGTTGCTCACTCCCGTGGTGTGACGGGCGGTGTGTACAAGGCCCGGGAACGTATTCACCGTGGCGTGCTGATCCACGATTACTAGCAACTCCACCTTCATGTAGGCGGGTTTCAGCCTACAATCCGAACCGAGACGCGCTTTTTGGGATTCGCTCCACCTCGCGGTATCGCTGCCCTCTGTACGCGCCAATGTAGCACGTGTGTAGCCCTGGACATAAGGGGCATGATGACTTGACGTCGTCCCCGCCTTCCTCCGGTTTGTCACCGGCAGTCTCGTATGAGTCCCCAACTGAATGCTGGCAACATACGACGAGGGTTGCGCTCGTTGCGGGACTTAACCCAACATCTCACGACACGAGCTGACGACAGCCATGCACCACCTGTGAATCTGCCCCGAAGGGAAGCCGTGTTTCCACGGCGGTCAGGCACATGTCAAGCCCAGGTAAGGTTCTTCGCGTTGCTTCGAATTAAACCACATGCTCCGCTGCTTGTGCGGGCCCCCGTCAATTCCTTTGAGTTTTAGCCTTGCGGCCGTACTCCCCAGGCGGGGTACTTAATGCGTTAGCTTCGGCACGGAGGGAGTCGACACCCCCCACACCTAGTACCCATCGTTTACGGCGTGGACTACCAGGGTATCTAATCCTGTTTGCTCCCCACGCTTTCGCGTCTCAGCGTCAGTACCGTCCCAGCGAGCTGCCTTCGCCATTGGTGTTCCTCCTGATATCTGCGCATTTCACCGCTACACCAGGAATTCCACTCGCCTCTTCCGGACTCGAGCTTGACAGTATCCATCGGCATTCCAGGGTTGAGCCCTGGACTTTCACAACGGACTTATCAAGCCGCCTACACGCGCTTTACGCCCAATGATTCCGGACAACGCTTGCCCCCTACGTATTACCGCGGCTGCTGGCACGTAGTTAGCCGGGGCTTCTTCTGAAGGTACCGTCACTCCAGCCGGCTATTCACCGGCGAAGCTTCGTCCCAACTGAAAGGGGTTTACGACCCGAAAGCCTTCTTCCCCCACGCGGCGTTGCTGCGTCACGCTTTCGCGCATTGCGCAAGATTCCCCACTGCTGCCTCCCGTAGGAGTCTGGGCCGTGTCTCAGTCCCAGTGTGGCTGATCGTCCTCTCAGACCAGCTACCCATCGAAGCCTTGGTAAGCCGTTACCTCACCAACAAGCTAATGGGCCGCGGGCCCCTCCCGATGCGGAGGCCGAAGCTTCCTTTCGTCACATCCCTCACGAGATCGAGACCACATTCGGTATTAGCCCGGGTTTCCCCGGGTTGTCCCGATCATCGGGGCAGGTTACCCACGTGTTACTCACCCGTTCGCGGCTTTGCCCCAGGCCGAAGCCTGGTTCGTCGCTCCACTTGCATGTGTTAGGCACGCCGCCAGCGTTCGTCCTGAGCCAGGATCAAACTCTCCGTGAAGTGAACCGGACCTCGATCCGAAGACCGCGACCCGGTATTAGAGAGTTTGTCGTGACCTACTGCCTTGCGGTGCCACATACACGAGACACCGCGGTCATGACAGAGTAATTGCTCAGACCGTCACCACAGCCGGCAAGCCGGCGATGCGACGGTTCGAACCTGGACGCACATCTCGAGGCCAGGTATGTCAGGCCTCAGAGGTGCGCATGCTGTTGAGTTTTCAAAGACCGTCGCGCCCAGTCGGGAAGGGGATTCCTTCATTCAGGACGCTCCCGCCTCGTCGAGGCGCGGGAACGGACCGGTCAGTATAGCGCTGTAGTTGGTGCGCCTCAACGGCGCCGCTTGCGCAGCGCGGGCCGACCGGGACCAAGGAGAGTAGCAGGGTCCGGGCGCGAGGAGGCGCGCGCCGAGGCCCCGGCCGGCCGGCTGGGCTCAGCTCAGCACATGCACCGAGACGACCCGCTCTCGCGGGCGGTCGTCGAAGTCCAGCAGGACGATCTGCTGCCAGGTCCCCAGCCCCAGATCGCCGTCCACGACGGGGATCGACTCCGACGGCCCGATGAGCGCCGCGCGCAGATGCGCGTGGGCGTTCGTGTCGTGGTTGCGGACGTTGTGCTCGTAGTCCGCGCGGGCGGGGATCAGCCCGTCGAGGAGCTCCTGGAGGTCGGCGACGGCGCCCGGCTCGTACTCGATGGTCGTGACCGCGACGGTCGCTCCGACGGCGAACACCACGACGACTCCGGCGCGAACCTCCGCGCGCCGCACGATCGTCCGCACGCCCTCGGTGAGGTCCACGACCTCACCGTGACCCTCGGTCTCCAGGCGCAGGAGGCCGGCGTGGACGGCCATCTCAGCGCACCCGCAGCCGGCGGAACTGCCGCCGGCCGAGCTGCACGACCGCGCCGTCGAGCCGTGCGCGCTCGACGTCGAGGTCGTCCGGGCCCAGCGGCTCCCCCGCGACGCGCACCCCGCCCTGGGCGATCAGGCGGCGAGCCTCCGAGCGCGAGACGCCGAACGCCTCGGCGAGCGCGGCCGGTAGGTGAACCGCGCCGTCCTGCGCGGTGACCTCCGCGTCCTCGATCTGCTCCGGGACGTCGTGCTCGACGAACACGCGGTCGAAGGCCGCCTCGGCGCGCTCGGCCGCGTCGGCGTCATGGAAGCGGTCGATGATCGCGCGCGCCAGCGCGCGCTTCGTGTCCCGCGGCGCCGTGCCCGCGGGCGGCGCGCTCGAGCGCCAGCAGCTCGAACCACTGCCCATCGCCGCGTCCGGCAGGCGCATCGTCTTGCCGAACATCTCCTCGGGCGCCTCGGTGATCCCGATCTGGTTGCCCTTCGTCTTGGACATCTTCTCGACGCCGTCGATCCCCGGCAGGATCGGCAGGGTCAGCGACGGCCTGCTCGGGCTGTCCGTAGTGGCGCTGAATGTCGCGCCCGAGCAGCAGGTTGAAGGTCTGGTCGGTGCCGCCGAGCTCGACGTCGCTGTGCACGGCGACCGAGTCGTAGCCCTGCATCAGCGGGTAGAGGAGCTCGAGGATCGAGATCGGCGCACCGGCCGCGTAGCGCGTGGCGAAGTCCTCGCGGTCCAGGAGCTGGGCGACGGTCGTCGTGCGCGTCAGGCGGAACAGCTCCTCCATCCGCATGTCGAGCCACTCGCCGTTGAAGCGCAGCTCGTAGCACTCGGGGTCGTCGCTGAGGACCTTGAACGCCTGGCGCTCGTAGGTGCGCGCGTTGGCCTCGATCTCCTCACCCGTGAGCACCGGGCGGGTGTCCGAGCGCCCGCTCGGATCCCCCACGCGCGCGGTGTAGTCGCCGACGATCAGCACCACCCGGTGCCCGAGGTCCTGGAACTCGCGCAGCTTCTGCAGGACGACCGTGTGCCCGAGGTGGATGTCCGGCGCGGTCGGGTCCAGCCCGAGCTTCACGCGCAGCGCACGGCCCTCGGCGGCCGCGCGCGTGAGCCGCTCCTGGAGCCCCCCGGACGGCAGCGACTCGGCGGCGTTGCGGGCCAGGAAGGCGGCCTGGGACGCGGGGTCTGAACCGGCGGATGCCATCCGGGCCAATGCTAGAGTCTGGAGCCTCGGTGCGGGTGCCCGGCCTCCTGCGGCTTCCGCCCTCCGAGCGCCCGCGTTGCCGCCCGAGCGAACGACGCCGCCCTGCCGCGCCCCCGCGTGACGATGAGCGACGACGACCACCCCGACATCCCCCCCGCGTCCCCGGACGAGCACGCGCTCGAGGGCCTCGAGCCCTTCGAGGACGACGGGCTCCCGCTCGTCAAGCCGAAGGTCAAGAAGCGCCGCCTGCTGCTCGTCCTGATCCCGCTGAGCGTGCTCGCGGCGATCTCGACGGTCTTCGGGATGATGATGGCGCTCGCCGCCGACCTTCCGAACCTCGAGAGCGCCAAGGAGTTCAAGACGGCGCGCAACTCGGTGCTCGAGGACCGCCTCGGACGGCCGCTCGGGATCCTGACGAGCGACCGCAACCGCGTGCTCGTGCCGTTCAGCCAGATCTCGCCGTTCATGAAGAACGCGATCATCTCGATCGAGGACCGGCGCTTCTACGAGAACGCGGGCGTGGACGTCCGCGGCATCGGCCGCGCCTTCGTCCAGGACGCGATCGGCGGCGGCGGACGCCAGGGCGGCTCGACGATCACCCAGCAGTTCGTGAAGAACGCGCTCGAGGCCCAGGATCAGCGGACGGTCTTCCAGAAGCTCCGCGAGTCGGCGCTCGCCTACCACCTGACCCGCAAGTGGTCGAAGAACAAGATCCTCACCGAGTACCTGAACTCGATCTACTTCGGCAACGGCGCCTACGGCATCGAGTCCGCCGCGCGCGTGTACTTCGGCGCCGACCCGAACCACATCGGCTGCGGCACGCGCGCGCGGCCGTGCGCGAAGGAGCTCGAGGCGCACGAGGCCGCGCTGCTCGCCGGCGTCGTCGCGAACCCGTCGGCGTTCGATCCGGTCGCCCACCCCCAGGCCGCCACGCGCCGGCGCAACGTCGTGCTGCAGAAGATGCTCCAGCAGGGCAAGCTCACGCGGCCGGAGTACGACGCGGCGATCGCCGAGCCGCTCCCCGGGAAGGTCGTGCCGCCGTCGGTGGACACGAAGGCGCCGTACTTCACGACCTGGGTCAGCCAGCAGCTCGTCGAGCAGTTCGGCGCCGCGGCGCGCCTTCGAGGGCGGGCTGAAGGTCAAGACGACGCTCGACCTCGACCTGCAGGCCGCCGCGCAGCGCGCGATCGACAACTCGCTGCCGAATCCGGACGGCCCGTCCGCCGCGCTCGTCGCGATCGACAACCAGACCGGTGAGGTCCGCGCGATGATCGGCGGGCGCAATTACCGTGACACGCCGTTCAACCTCGCCACGCAGGGTCAGCGTCAGCCGGGTTCGACGGTCAAGCCGTTCATCCTCGCGACCGCGCTGCGCCAGGGCTACGGCCTCGGCTCGGTGTGGGAGTCGCGCAAGCGCGTCTTCGACGTGCCCGGAACGAACGGCAAGGAGGTCTTCGAGGTCAACAACTTCGAGAACTCCTATGCCGGTTCGCGCGACCTCGGCTCGGCGCTGACGTTCTCCGACAACTCGGTCTACGCCGCCGTCGGCATCAAGGTCGGCACGAAGAAGGTCGCGCGCACGATCGAGCGGATGGGCGTGCGCACGCCCGTCTCGACGAACCCCGCCATGACCCTCGGCGCCTTCAAGCAGGGCGTCTCGGCGCTCGACTGGGCCCACGCCTACGAGTCGTTCGCGACCGGCGGCAAGCGCGTCTACGGCTCGATGGGCGCGCCGAAGCGCGGCCCCGTCGGCATTCGCGAGGTGCGGACGCTCGGCAGCGACGACCTCGTCGAGAAGAACAAGATCAAGACGCGCCGCATCATCTCCCCCGAGGTCGCCGCGCTCACGACGCAGCAGATGCAGACCGTCGTCTCGAGCGGCACCGGCAAGCGCGCCGCCTACGGCGGGTTCGCCGCGGGCAAGACCGGCACGACCGAGAACTTCGGCGACGCATGGTTCGTCGGGTTCACCCACCGCCTCACCGTCGCGGTCTGGGTCGGGTACGCCGATACGAACCAGCCGATGAAGACGGAGTTCGACGGCTCGCCGGTCGCCGGCGGCACGTTCCCCGCGCAGATCTGGCGGGACTTCATCCTGCAGGAGGGCGCGATCTTCAAGCAGCGCGTCGCCGAGCGGGCCGCGAAGAAGGCCGGCACGGACGCGCCGACCGGCGAGGACCCGGCCAGCGCCATCGACGGCGGGGTCACCGGCGGCAGCGGCGGCGACACCGGGAGCGGCACCGGGAGCGGCGGCGGCACCGGCGGCGGCGGCAACAACGGCAGCGGGAACAACGACGGTGGCGGCAACAACGGCGGCGGCAACAACGATGGTGGCGGCAACGCGACCCCGACGCCCGCGCCCGAGCCGGCGCCCGCGCCCGCTCCGACACCCGCCGAACCCCCCGCGGCCGGCGGGGACGGCGGCGGCTCCGGCGGCGCGGCCGCGCCCTCAGGCTAGCCCGCGCGCGGCCGCGGCCGCGACACCCAGCCGCTTCCGGCGGCACTGAAGCGCCACGGCAGGTCCACGGCGCGCGAGATGCCGATCCGCGGCCCGCGCACCAGGCGCGGCGCGGGCGTCCCGGACGGCCGGGGCTCGATCTGCACGGGCCCGTCGAGCAGGCTCGTCGCATTGCGCTCGAGCCCGATCCCCAGTGCCTGCGTGAGCTTCCCGGGTCCCGCGCACAGATCCGCGTCGCCGACGCGCCCGCGCCGCTCGCGCATGAGCTCCACGCCGTCGAGCGGCTCGAGCGCGCGGATGAGGACCGCGGCGCCGGTGGACTCGTCCTCGCAGACGGCGTTCAGGAGCGCGTGGATCCCGTACGAGCGGTAGACGTAGGCGGTGCCCGGCGCGCCGAACAGCGTCGCGGTGCGCGGCGTGCGGCCGACGAACGCGTGGCAGGCCGGCTCACTGTCGTGGTAGGCCTCGGTCTCGACGATCACCCCGGCCGTCGCGCCGTGGCGCACGACGCAGCCCACGAGCTCCGCGGCCACCTCCAGCACGGGCCGCGCGTAGAACGCCCGATCCCCGGGATGCGGCCCGCTCATCCGAGCAGGGCGCGGGCCCGCTCGAGCTGCTCGCGCACGCGCGGGAGTGCCGTCCCGCCCTCGCTGACCTTCGACTCGAGCCACGAGCTCTGCGCCAGAACCTCGGCGACCGCGTCGGGGTCGAGGTGCTCCGAGTGCGCACGCAGCTCCTCGGGCGTCAGCTGCGAGAGCGTGCGCCCGCTCGTGACCGCATCGCGCACGAGGCCGGCGACGATCCCGTGGCACTCGCGGAACGGGACCCCGCGCGTGACGAGCAGGTCGGCGAGGTCGGTCGCGGCGATCAGCTCGTCGGAGGCCGCAGCGGCCATCCGCTCGCGGTCGAACGTCGCCCCCGCGATCATGCCGGTCGCCGCCGCGAGGCCGAGCCGCAGCGTGTCCACCGCGTCGAACAGGTGCTCCTTGTCCTCCTGCAGGTCCTTGTTGTAGGTCAGCGGGAGGGCGTGCAGGACGCCGTACAGCGCGCTCAGCCTGCCGGTGACCCGCGGCGCCTTCGCGCGCAGCAGCTCGGCGGCGTCCGGGTTCTTCTTCTGGGGCATGATCGAGCTGCCGCTCGTCCAGGCGTCGGCGAGCTCGACGAATCCGAACTCCTCGCTGGACCAGAGCACGAGCTCGGCGCCCAGACGCGAGAGGTGCATCGCGCACGTCGCCGCCGCGGTCATCCAGTCGAGCACGAAGTCGCGATTGGACACCGCGTCCACGGAGTTCGGCACGACGCCCGCGAACCCGAGCTCCGCCGCGACCATCCGCCGGTCGGTCGCGAAGTTCACGCCCGCGAGCGCGCCCGCGCCGAGCGGCAGCCGCGAGGCCTGCTCCGCGGCGAACCGGAAGCGCGCACGGTCGCGGTCGAGCATCCAGACGTACGCGAGCAGGTGATGCGAGAGGTACACCGGCTGGGCGCGCTGCAGGTGCGTGTACCCGGGCAGCGGCCAGTCCAGATGCGCCTCGGCGGCGTCGAGCAGCGCCGCCATCAGGACCTCGACCCGCTCCACCATCTCCTCGGCGGCCTCGCGGCAGAAGAGCGCCACGTCGGTGATGACCTGGTCGTTGCGCGAGCGCGCGGTGTGGAGCTTCCCGCCGACCGGTCCGGCGAGCTCCGTCAGGCGCCGCTCGACCGCCATGTGGATGTCCTCGTCGGCCGCCGCGAACGGGAACGAGCCGTCGCGCAGCTCGGCCTCGACCGCGTCGAGACCGGTGAGCAGCGCGTCGCGGTCGGCGTCGGCGATGATCCCCTGGGCCGCGAGCATGCGCGCGTGGGCGCGGGACTGGGCGACGTCGTAGGGCCACAGGCGCCGGTCGACGTCCAGCGAGCGGTTGATGGACGCGAAGTCCGGGTCCTGGGGCTCGGCGAAGCGCGACATGGGCGGCGAGTCTAGGTGCTCGGCGCGCCGGCGCGGCCGAGCACCGAGGCGAGCGCCACGGCCACGCGCTCGACCTGCTCGTCGGCCATCTCGGGGAAGAACGGCAGCGCGAGTGACCGCGCGGCGACGTCCTCGCAGACCGGGAACTCTCCCGGGCGATGCCCGAAGCGCTCGCGGTAGAGGCTCATGAGGTGGATCGCGGGCAGGTAGGGCTTGCTCTGCACGCCGTGCTCGCGCAGCGCGCGCACGACCGCGTCGCGATCCGGCCCGTCGGCCGGGACCTGCACCACGAACACGAACCAGCCGCGCACGTCGCCGCCGTGATCCTCACACGGGAGGCCGAGGCCCTCGATCCCCGCCAGCGCCTCGCGGTAGCGGGCGGCCACGCGCGCGCGCGCCGCGAGCATCGCGTCGAGACGCTCGAGCTGCGCCAGGCCGAGTGCGCTCGCGATGTCGCTCAGGCGGTAGTTGAAGCCGAGGCGATCGTGGTCGAGCCAGCCCATGTCGGGCGCGCGGCCCTGGTTGCGCTCGCTGTCGATGCGCTCCTTCACGGCGTCGTCGGCGGTCGTGACCATGCCGCCCTCGCCGGTGGTCAGCTGTTTGTTCGCGTAGAACCCGAACACCGCCGGATGCCCGCGCCCGCCGACGGGCACGCCGTCCGCGTGGACCGCGCCGAGCGCTTCGCAGGCGTCCTCGACGATCGGCAGGCCCAGGCGCTCGAAGGCCGGGACGTCGGCGGGATAGCCGAAGATGTGGACGGGCAGGAACGCGCTCGTGCGCTCGGTGACGGCGGCGGCCGCCGCCTGCGGGTCGAGGTTCAGCGTCACCGGGTCGATGTCCGCGAACACCGGCCGCGCGCGCTCGAACAGGCACGCGTTCGCGCTCGCCACGAACGAGAACGGCGACGTGACGACCTCGTCCCCGTCCTGCACGCCGGCGGCGCGCAGCGCCAGGTGCAGCCCGGCGGTGCCGCTCGAGACCGCGCACGCATGGGCCACGCCGAGGCGTGCGGCGAAGGCCTCCTCGAAGGCCGGAACGCGTGGTCCGAGCGAGAGCTGGCCGGAGCGCAGCACCTCGATCACGGCCTGCTCCTCGGCGGCCCCGAGAACCGGCCGTGCGAGCGGGATCTCGTCGCTCACGCGCTCTCGCCGGCGTCGGCGATCGGGGCGCCGCCGCGCGTGCGCCGGCCCTCCTGCTCGCCGAACTCCAGCGAGTCCACGAGCGCCTGCCAGGACGCCGCGATGACGTTCTCGGCGACGCCGATCGTGCCCCAGACCTCGGTGCCGTCGGAGGCGTCGATGAGGACGCGCGTCGTCGCCTCGGTGCCGTGGGTCTCGTCGAGGATCCGGACCTTGTAATTCACGAGCTCGATGTTCGCCAGGTGCGGGTGGATCTCGACGATCGCGGCGCGCAGCGCGGTGTCGAGCGCATTCACCGGGCCGTTGCCCTCGGCGGTGCGCACGTAGCGTTCGCCGTCGATCCAGACCTTCACGGTCGCCTCGCACTCCACGCGCCCGTCGGCGCGCTGCTCGACGATCGTGCGCCAGCTCTCGAGCTGGAACAGCGGTTCGTAATCGCCCGTCTCACGGCGCATGAGCAGCTCGAACGAGCCGTCCGCCGTCTCGAACTGGTAGCCGAGGTGCTCGAGCTGCTTGACGCGCTCGACGATCCGCCCGGCGGCCGCCGCGTCGACGTCGATCCCGGCGGCCTCCGCCTTCTCCGAGACGGTCCCGCGCCCGGAGAGCTCGGAGACGAGGATGTCGCGACCGTTCCCGACGAGCTCGGGGTCGACGTGCTCGAACGTCGCGGCGTCGGCGCGGATCCCGGCGGCGTGCAGGCCGGCCTTGTGCGCGAACGCGTGCTTGCCGACGTACGGCTGCGCGGGGTTCGGTGCGCGGTTCAGCAGCTCGTCCATGTAGTGCGCGGTCGCCGTGAGGCGCGCGAGGCCCCCCGGCGTGAGCAGCTCGTGTCCCATCTTCAGCTGCAGGTCGGCGATGATCGTCACGAGGTTCGCGTTGCCCGTGCGCTCGCCGATCCCGTTCATCGTCCCCTGCACCTGGGTCGCCCCCGCCTCCACGGCGACGAGCGTGTTGGCGACGGCGCAGCCCGTGTCGTCGTGCGTGTGGATCCCGAGTGCGACGCCCGGGAGCGCCGCGGCGACCGCGGTGACCGCGGCGCCGACCTGCGTCGGGAGCGAGCCGCCGTTGGTGTCGCACAGGACGACGCGCTCGGCGCCGGCATCGGCGGCGGCGCGCAGGCAGTCCACGGCGTAGGCGGGGTCGGCCGCGTACCCGTCGAAGAAGTGCTCGGCGTCGAGGATCGCGCGCTTGCCCTGGGCGACGAGGAACGCGATCGACTCGGCGATCATCGCGAGGTTCTCCTCGCGCGAGACGCGCACGACCTTCTCGACGTGCAGCGGGCTGCTCTTGCCGACGAGCGTGACGACCGGGACGAACGCGTCCGCGAGGATCCGCAGCCCCTCGTCCGCGTCGGCGCGGACGCCGCGCCTGCGGGTCATCCCGAACGCCACGAGCTCGGCGTGGCGCAGGGACTCGCCGGCGAGGAGCCCGAACAGCTCCTGCTCCTTGGGGTTCGAGGACGGGAATCCGGCCTCGATCAGGTCGATGCCGAGCGCGTCCAGGCGATGGACGACGCGCAGCTTCTCCTCGGCGGTGAGGCTCAGGCCGCCGCCGCCCATGCCGTCGCGCAGCGTGGCGTCGTAGAGCTGGATCGTCGTCACGGCAGCGTGTCGGACGCCGCGCCGCCCGCTCCCACGGCGCGCCCGGCCGTCGCGGCCGGGACCGGGTCGAGCCATTCGCGGTAGCGCTCCTCGCGTCCGTGCAGCGCGTCGTCGAACGTCTTCTGGACGGCGCGCGTGACCTCGCCCGGCACGCCCTCGCCGATCACGTGGTCGTCGATCTCGCGGACCGGGACGAGCTCGGCGGCCGTGCCGCTCATGAACACCTCGTCGGCGAGGTACAGCTCGGCACGCGAGAGGTCGCGCTCGACCACCTCGACGCCGAGGTCGCGGGCGATCTGGATCGCCGAGCGCCGGTTGATGCCGTCGAGGATCGACGCGGTCTGCGGCGGCGTGACGATCACGCCGTCGCGCACGACGTAGATGTTCTCGCCCGAGCCCTCGCAGACGTGGCCGTGGTCGTCCAGGAGGATCGCCTCGTCATAGCCCGCCTTGTGCGTCTCGATCTTCGCCAGGACGCTGTTGAGGTACTGGCCGCCGGCCTTCGCCGCCGGGATCAGCGAGTCCGGGCTGATCCGCCGCCAGGAGGAGACCTTCGCGCGGATGCCGCGCTGCTTGCCCTCCTCGCCGAGGTAGGCCCCCCACTCCCAGACGGCGATCACGACGTCCACGGGCGCCTCGAGCGGGAACAGCCCCATCGTGCCGTACCCGCGGTAGACGAGCGGCCGGATGTAGCACGAGCGCAGGTTGTTGCGCGCGATCGTCTCGAGCGTCGCCTGGCGGAGCTGCTCGGGCTCGAACGGCACCGGCATGTAGTAGAGCGCGCTCGAGCGCAGCAGCCGGTCCACGTGGTCGCGGTTGCGGAAGACCGCGGGGCCGATCTCGGTGTCGTAGCAGCGCACGCCCTCGAACACCGACGTCCCGTAGTGCAGCGCGTGCGTGAGAACGTGCACCTGCGCGTCCTCCCACTTGACGAACTCGCCGTTCATCCAGATGAGTTCGCTGGGTTGCACGTGTGCTCTCGCCGTCCTCTCTGCGTCACCGGTGCCGCGCAGGCGCCGTCGGCGCCTCCCTCAGCTTGGACAGAATCGCCGCGGTGGCATCGGCCGTCGTGGCCTCGCCGCCGAGGTCACGGGTGCGCAGGCCGTCGGCGAGCGCCCCGTCGACGGCGGATTCTAGAGCGGCGGCCTCGTTTTCCCAACCGAACGCGTGCCGGAGCATGAGCGCGGACGACAGGAACATCGCCAGCGGGTTCGCGATGCCCTGCCCCGCGATGTCGGGCGCCGAGCCGTGAACCGGCTCGAACAGCCCGGGCCCGCCGGCATCCCCGAGCGAGGCGCTCGGGAGGAGCCCGAGCGAGCCGGTGATGACCGACGCCTCGTCGCTGAGGATGTCGCCGAACATGTTCTCGGTGAGGATCACCTCGAAGTGGCGCGGCGCGGTGATGAGCTTCATCGCGGTCGAGTCCACGAGCGCGTGCTCGAGCTCGATGTTCGGGAACTCCTCGTCGTGCACGCGGTGGACGACCTCGCGCCAGAGGCGGCTCGTCTCCAGGACGTTGGCCTTGTCGACGCTCGTCACGCGCGCCTTCGCGGCGCCGAACGCCACGCGCGCGATGCGCTCGACCTCCGCGACCGTGTAGCGGCAGTCATCGCTGGCCTCGGTGGCGGTGCGCGTCTTCTCGCCGAAGTAGATGCCGCCGGTGAGCTCGCGGACGACGAGCAGGTCGGTGCGCTCGACGATCTCGCGCCGCAGCGGGCTCGCGTCGAGGAGTGCGCCGATCGCGCGGACCGGCCGCAGGTTCGCGTACAGGCCGAGCTCCTTGCGGATCCCGAGCAGGCCCTGCTCGGGACGCGGCCTGTCCGGGTCGGTCGTGTCCCACTTCGGGCCGCCGACCGCCGCGAGCAGCACCGCGTCGCTCGCCCGGCACGCCGCGAGCGTCGCGTCCGTGAGCGCCGTCCCGTGCGCATCGATCGACGCCCCGCCGAACGCGTGCGACTCGAACGCCAAGCGCCCGGGAACGAGGGCGTCGAGGACCTCGACCGCGGCCGCCGCGACCTCCGGCCCGATGCCGTCGCCGGGGAGCAGTGCGACGGTGGCGACCCCTGTCGGGACGGGCCGGAGGCCCGCTGGCGCTCCGCCCGTCATGCCACGCCCGTCGTGACCGGCCCGACGCGCTCGGCGCCGGCCTCGTACGCGTCGATCGCCGCCGCCTGCTGCAGCGTCAGCGCGATGTCGTCGAGCCCGCCGAGCAGCCGGTGCTTGATCTCGGCATCGATCTCGAAGCGCGCGACCTCGCCGTCGCCGTAGCGGACCTCCTGCGCCGCGAGGTCGATCCGCGCGCTGCCCGCCGCGGCGATCGCGCGGCAGGCGTCCTCGGGGAGCTCGACCGGCAGCAGGCCGACCTTCGTCGCGTTCGAGCGGAAGATGTCCGCGAACGACGGGGCGAGAATCGCCCGGAAGCCGTAGTCCTCGAGCGCCCACGGCGCGTGCTCACGCGAGGAGCCGCAGCCGAAGTTGCGGCCGGCGACGAGGATCGGGTTGGCCGGCAGATCCCAGTTCGGCTCGCGAGCCCAGTCGTAGAACAGGAACTCGCCGAACCCCGTGCGCTCGATGCGCTTGAGGAACTGCTTCGGGATGATCTGGTCGGTGTCGACGTCGTCACGGTCCAGCACCGAGACGGGGCCGTCGATGATGCTCACAGGGTCCATGGGGTCTCCGGCTCTAGTTCCAGGTGCGGATGTCGACGAAACGGCCCTCGATGGCGGCCGCGGCGGCCATCTGCGGGCTCACGAGGTGGGTGCGGCCGCCCTTCCCCTGACGGCCCTCGAAGTTGCGGTTCGACGTGGAGGCGCAGCGCTCGCCCGGCTTCAGGATGTCCGGGTTCATCCCGAGGCACATCGAGCAGCCCGCGCCGCGCCAGTCGAAGCCGGCCTCGGTGAAGACCGCGTCGAGACCCTCCTCCTCGGCCTGGCGCTTGACCTGGACGGAGCCGGGGACGACCATCGCGTAGACGCCGTCGGCGACGCTGCGGCCGCGGATCATCTCGGCGGCGGCGCGCAGGTCGCCGATCCGCGAGTTCGTGCACGACCCGATGAACACGCGGTCGAGCGCGATCTCCTCGATCGGCGTGCCCGCCTGGAGGTCCATGTACTCGAGCGCGCGCTCGTCGCCTTCGGTCTGCGGCTCGGGCACGCGACCGGTGACGCCGACGACCATGCCCGGGTTCGTGCCCCACGAGACCATCGGGCTGATCGCCGCGACGTCCACGACGATCTCCTTGTCGAAGCGGGCCCCCGCGTCGCTGCGCAGCGCCCGCCAGCGCGTGACGAGCGCGTCCCAGTCGTCCCCCCGGGGCGCCGCGGGACGCCCGCGGACCCACTCGATCGTCGTCGCGTCGGGCGCGATCATGCCCGCGCGCCCGCCCGCCTCGATCGTCATGTTGCAGATCGTCATGCGGCCCTCCATCGAGAGCGCTTCGATCGCGGGGCCCGCGAACTCGACGACGTGGCCGGTCGCTCCGTCGACGCCGATCTGGCCGATCGTCGCGAGGATCAGGTCCTTCGCGGTGACGCCCGGGCCGGCCGCGCCCTCGTAGCGGATCCGCATCGACTTCGGCCGCCGCTGCACGAGGGTCTGGGTCGCCAGGACGTGCTCGACCTCGCTCGTGCCGATGCCGAACGCGAGCGCGCCGAACGCGCCGTGGGTCGCGGTGTGGCTGTCACCGCAGACGATCGTCATCCCGGGCTGCGTGATCCCGAGCTCGGGCCCGATGACGTGCACGATGCCCTGGTGGTCCGAGCCCAGCGAGTGGACGGGAACGCCGAACTCGGCGCAGTTCGCCTCGAGCGTCTGGACCTGCACGCGGCTGAGCTCGTCGCGGATCCGCGCGGCGACCGGTGTCCCGTCGGTCGGCACGTTGTGGTCGGCCGTGGCGATCGTCCGATCCGGCCGGCGCACGCGGCGCCCGGCGAGCCGCAGGCCCTCGAACGCCTGCGGGCTCGTGACCTCGTGGACGAGGTGCAGGTCGATGTACAGCAGGCCGTCGGCGACCTCGTGGTCGGCCCAGATCTTGTCGAACAGCGTGGTCGGTTCGGGCATCGGTTCAGCTCCGTCGAAGGCCCGCGCTGACGACGGCCAGGATGGCCGCCTCGCCCGGACCCGGGTTCTCGAAGTGGTGGGGAAGGTCGGCGTCGAAGGTCACCGTGTCGCCCGTCTGCAGGTCGTGGCGCTCGCCGTCGATGACGAGCGTCACGGCGCCGTCCTCGACGAGCGCGATCTCGCGGCTGCCCGGCTCGTGCATCGGCGCGTCGCCGGGCCCGCCGGTCTGGGCCTCGGGCCCGAGCACATGGCGCGAGAGCTCGGCGCGCTGGCCCGGGAGCGGCGGCGTGAGGATCTCGAACGCGTGGCCGCCCTTCGCCGAGCCGCCGCGGCGGCGTTCCTCGGCGCGCACGACGGTGACGCTGCCGCCCTCGTCGAGGCGCAGCAGCTGGCTCAGGCGCAGGTCGAGGCCTTCGGCGATGCGGCCTGCGACGACGAGTGTCGGGCTCGTCTCGCCGCGCTCGACCTGACTGAGCATCGGCGCGCTGACGCCCGAGCGCTCCGCGAGGTCGCGCAGCGACAGGCCGCCGGCCTCGCGCAGCGCCTTCACGCGCGGGCCGATCGTGCGGACCTGGGGATCGTGGGCGTCGACGGCGGCCATGAGACGAGCGTACGTTATCACGTACGCTCGTCTGCGGTCGCCGGACCCGCCTACGGCGCCGGGATCGGCTCCACGGTCTCGGGCTTGAGCTTCTCCTCGCCCGCCGCGACCTTGCGCTGCACGAGCATCAGCGCGCGCAGGTACGCGCGCCCCGAGGCCTCGATGATGTCCGTCGAGACACCCTGCCCGGAGGCGGTCTGCCCGTCGAGCTCGACCACGACATTCACGTCGCCGAGCGCGTCCTGGCCCTCGCTGACGGCGTCCACACGGAACTCGCGCAGGCGCGCGTCGACACCGGTCGCCGCGTTGATCGCATGGAAGACGGCGTCCACCGGCCCGTCGCCGGTGAACGAGCCCTCCGCGACCGCGCCGTCGGGCAGCCGTACCCGCACCGTTGCGTGCGGCGGGCGCTTCGACGAGGCCTCGACGTCGAACGTCTCGAGCTGGTAGCCCGTCTCCTCGCGCAGCTCGTCGGTGACGAGCGCCTCGAGGTCCATCGCGGTGACCTGCTTCTTCTTGTCCGCGATGTCCTTGAAGCGCTTGAACGCGGTGTTCAGCGCCTGCCCGTCGACGTGGTAGCCGAGCTCCTCGAGCGCCTGGCGCAGCGCGTGGCGGCCGGAGTGCTTGCCGAGCACGAGCTGATTGGCGTCGAGCCCGACGGTCGTGGCATCCATGATCTCGAACGTCGTGCGCTCCTTCAGCACGCCGTCCTGGTGGATGCCGGACTCGTGGGCGAACGCGTTGCGCCCGACGACCGCCTTGTTCGGCTGCACCGCGTAGCCCGTGAGTCGCGAGACGAGCCGGCTCGTGCGGGCGAGCTCGGTCGTGACGACGCCCGTGCGCAGCCCGTTCAGGTCCGCCGCACGGGTATGCAGCAGCATCACGATCTCCTCGAGCGACGCGTTGCCCGCGCGCTCGCCGATGCCGTTGATCGCGCACTCCACCTGCCGTGCGCCGGCCAGCACGCCCGCGAACGAGTTCGCCACGGCGAGGCCGAGATCGTCATGGCAGTGCGTCGAGAGCACGACGTCCCGGAGCCCCGGCGCGAAGGCATAGAGCTGCACGAGGAACCGCGTGTACTCCTCGGGCATCGTGTAGCCGACGGTGTCGGGGATGTTGATCGTCGTCGCGCCCTCGTCGATCGCGATCTGGCAGATCTCGGCGGTGAACTCGGGATCTGCGCGCGTGGCGTCCATCGGCGAGAACTCGACGTCGTCGCAGTACCCGCGCGCCTGCGCGACCGCCGCTCGGGCGAGCCCGCGCACGTCATCGCGCGTGTTCTGCATCTGGAACTCGATGTGGATGTCCGACGTCGAGACGAACGTGTGGATGCGCGGGCGCTCGGCATCGCGGACCGCATTCCACGCGGCGTCGATGTCGGCGGCGTTCGCGCGCGCGAGACCCGCGATCACCGGGCCCTGCACCTCACGGGCGATCGTCTGCACGGCCTCGAAGTCACCCGGCGAGGCGATCGGGAAGCCCGCCTCGATGATGTCGACGCCGAGCCGCGCCAGCTGCTGGGCGATCTCGAGCTTCTCGGCGGTGTTCAGGGAGATGCCGGGCGACTGCTCACCGTCGCGCAGCGTCGTATCGAAGATCAGTACTCGGTCGGGGTCCGTCATGCGTTCGCGTCCTTCTCCTGGTGGCTCGTTCCGTCGCTTCTTCGGTGGTCTCGCGGCTGTGCGGCCGCCGGCGCGCTATTCCCCCCGAGGGGGGAGGAGAAGAAGTCGAAGGTCGAGCACGAACGCCACGGCGTGAGCGTAGCAACGCCCGGCCGAGCGGCGCAAACGTGCGACGGCTAGCGGAACGCGCGCTGCGAGCGCGCCGCGACGCCGATGCGATCACGGCTCAGGACGCGTGCGAACGGCTTGCGGCCGGCGGCCACGAGGGCGCGCCCACGCGGCCCGAGCCGCAGCTTCAGGGTCGCGCGGGTGCCGCCGTCGAGGTCGAACCGCCGCTCGCGGAGCCGCAGGCCGTCGTCCGTGCCGATCCACAGCGTCCCCTCGCAGAGTCCGGCGGCCTTCGGGCACACCAGGCGGATGCGGGCGATGCCGCGGCGCACCCTCGCCGAGGCGATGCGCACCGGATGCCCCGTCGCCGAGGAGGAAGAGGAGGGGGAGTTCGTCGTGGTGCCGCCCGGGCTGCCGGGCGCACCCGCGGCGCCGTCGGCTCCTGGGACCCCGTCGGCCCCGGGGATGCCACGCGGTCCCTGCACGCCGGGGGCGCCGGGCGTCCCGGGCGATCCCGCCGGCCCGGCCGGGCCGGTGCCACCGCTCGTTCCGCCCGACGAGGTCAGGTTGACGTTGTCGACGAGGAAGCCGAGGCCCTGCACGCCCGGGGCGTTCGGGTTGCTCGCCAGTCGGAAGGTCAGCGAGTCCACCATCGGGACGCGGTTGGCGGACGAGATCGCGCTGACGTCGTTGCGCCAGTAGTTCTCCCAGGACTCCGCGGTCGCCGCGAGCGCGCCGTCGACGTAGAGGCGCACGACGTCGTTGTCGTAGCCCTCGTTGGCGTCGAGCGTCAGGCGGATCCGGTGCGGGGTCGTGCGATCGAGACCCGAGACGACGACCTGCGACTGCGGCGGCACATGTCCGCCCGGATCCTTCGAGGCGACCGGGTAGTCGGTGTACTCGAGCTGGAGCCCGGAGCTCTGGTCGGTGATCGTGATGAGACCCATGCGCCCACCGTCGCCGCGATCGGGCGAGACCCCCATCGACAGGCCGAGCTGCTGCATACCGGGCAGCGCCGAGGCGACGTCGAACTGGGCCTCGAAATGCGGCTGTCGCGCGCCGCCCGCGTGATCCCCGTACGACGAGCTGCTCTCCCCGGCGGCGTTCGACAGCGACGGCGAGTAGAGCTGGTCGTAGAACGAGGTGCTCGTCATGAAGTTCGAGATCCGCAGACTGTGGTCGCCCAGGCCCGGGTGATGGATCGCCGGCGTGCCGCTCGTGTCCGTGACGTCGACGTCGTAGGTGCCGAACATCTGCCAGCCGGCCTGCCCGGCGATCGGGCCCGGGTTCAGCGCCTCGAAGTCCCACGCGGCGGTGTCGGCGCGCGCGGCGGGCGCGGCGAGGCCGGCCGTCAGGACGGCGGCGAGGACAATGTTGGCTGCGCGGGCGCGGATCATGCTCCGGTGCCCATCGGCCGGTACCCCGGAAAGCTTGAGCGGCCGCCGCCCACGCCGCTCGGCGCCGGCGGCGGGCGGCGCGAAGCACGCGCCGAGCGGCGTGCTACGGGACGAGCACGACCTTGCCGATGTTCCGGCGCTCGGCGATCACGCGGTGCGCCTCGGCGGCGCGGTCGAACGGCACGACGTCGGAGACGACGGGCTGCAGCGTGCCGTCCGCGAGCAGCTCGGTCAGCGGCCCGATCCACGGCTCGAGGCTGCCGCGGTCGTCCCACAGCCGCAGCATGTTCAGGCCGATCACGGCCTT
This sequence comes from uncultured Actinomycetes bacterium, assembly GCA_963787935.1. GTDB lineage: Bacteria > Actinomycetota > Thermoleophilia > Solirubrobacterales > Solirubrobacteraceae > F1-60-MAGs163. Next base: position 311,221 of record CAWBEV010000006.1, read on the forward strand.
CGACTCCGACATCTGCTTGATGAGGTCGAATCCCCGCAGCATCCGCAGCGCCTGCGGCGCGGCCTTCAGGAGGTTGCGCCGTTCGCCCTGCAGGACGCTCGAGGCGCCGAACGCCACGAGCCGGCCGCCGGGCCGCAGCATGCGGTAGCTGCGCCGGAACGAGGCGCCGCCGATCGCGTCGAGCACGAGGTCGAGCGGCGGCACGCCGCGCTCCCAGCCGGCGCGCGTGTAGTCGAGCGCGTGGTCGACCCCCTGCGCGCGGATCGCCGCGTGCTTGCCGGGTGACGCGGTTCCCCACACCTCGGCGCCCGCGTGCTTGGCGATCTGCGTCGCCGCGATGCCGACACCCCCGGCGGCGGCCTGGATCAGCACACGCTCGCCGAGGCGCAGGCTGCCGTATCCGAGCAGGCCCGCCCACGCCGTCGCGTAGGCCACCGGGACCGCGGCGCCCTGCTCGAACGTCAGGGCGTCAGGCAGCGCGATCGCATCGCCGGCTGGGACGACGACCTCCTCGGCATAGCCGCCGAAGCGCGTCCCGGCCATCACGCGCGTCCCGACCGCGGGCCCGTCCACGCCGGGGCCGAGCTCGGCGACCGTCCCGGCCACCTCGTATCCGACGACCGCGGGCAGCGGCGGCGCGTCCTCGTAGAGGCCGGTCCGCGCCATCGTGTCGGCGAAGTTCACGCCCGCGGCCACGACGGCGATCCGCACCTGACCGGGCCGCGGGACCGGCGTCGGGCGCTCCTCGACGCGCAGGACCTCGGGGCCGCCGCGCTCGGGGATGACGACGGCGCGCACCCTAGACGCCTGCGAGCACGTCGGGGGGGACCCGGGCGTCGCGCTTGGCCGCGCGCCGCTGCCACGCGAGGTTGGCGAACATCAGGACGAGCACGACGACGAGCAGCATCGTCGCGACGACGTTCACCTGCGGGGGCACGCCCTGGCGCGCCGCCCCGTAGACGAACAGCGGGAACGTGATCGTCTGGCCGGCGTTGAAGTTCGAGACGACGAAGTCGTCGATCGAGATCGCGAACGACAGCAGCCCGGCCGCGGCGATCCCGGGAGCGATCAGCGGCAGCGTGACCTTGCGGATCGTCGTCCACTGGTTCGCGCCGAGGTCCTGGGCGGCCTCCTCGATGTGCAGGTCCATGCCCTCGAGCCGCGCGCGGATCGTCACGACGACGTAGCCGACCGTGAACATCACGTGCGCGATGAGGATCGTGACGAACCCGCGCGCGAACGCGAGCGTCAGGAACCAGCCGAGGAGCGCGGCGCCGAGCACGACCTCGGGCGTCGCCAGCGGGAGGAACACCATCGTGTTCGTCACGCCGCGGCCGGGGAAGCGGTAGCGCACGAGCGCGAGCGCCATGAACGTCCCGAGCGCGATCGCGATCAGCGTGCAGAGCGCGGCGATCGTCAGCGACGTGGTCAGCGCGTCCGCGAGGCCCTCGACACCGAACGGATCCTTCCAGTGCTTCAGGGTGAAGCCCTGCCAGGTGAAGTTGAAGCGGCCCTTGTTGTCGTTGAACGAGAACAGGACGATCACGAAGATCGGGATGAAGAGGTAGATGATCGCGCCGATCGCCCAGGCGCCGACGAGCACGTCGCGGATCTTGTCGGCCCTCGTCCTCACGCCGTCGCCGCCTCGCTGAGCCGCTGCGTGCCGAGCGCGCGGGCGGCGAAGAAGATGATCACCAGGACGCCGAGCATCACGACGAACGAGAGCGCCGCCGCGGTCGGGTACTCGCGCACGACGAGGTACTGCGACTGGATGACGTTCCCGATCATGTACTGGCGCGAGGTGCCGAGCAGCTGCGCGTTGATGTAGTCGCCGATCGCCGGGATGAACGTCAGCAGCGTGCCGGCGAAGATCCCCGGCGCTGCGAGCGGGAGCGTGACCTTGCGGAACGCCGTCCAGCGGCTCGCGTACAGGTCGGTCGCCGCCTCCACCAGCCGCCGGTCCATCCGCTCGAGCGAGGCGTAGAGCGGCAGCGCCATGAACGGCAGGAAGTTGTAGGTGATGCCCGCGATGACCGCGTTGCGCGTCGCGAGCAGCCGGCCCTCGGACCCCAGCAGGTGCAGGTCGTTCAGCGTGTTCACGACGAACCCGTCGTCGGTGAGGATCGTCTGCCAGGCGACGGTGCGGACGATGAGGCTCGTGAAGAACGGCAGGATGATCAGCAGCAGGAAGAGGTTCTTCCAGCGGCCCGCCTTGAACGCGATGAAGTACGCGAGCGGGAACGAGATGATCAGGCACAGCACCGTCGCGGTCGCGGCGTACCCGAGCGAGCGGATCAGCTGCTCGTGGTACTCGGAGATCGCGTCGGGGTAGATGCTCCAGTTGAAGGTCTGCTGGAAGCCGTCGTCCGGATTGCCCGTCTGCAGGGACACCCACAGCTGGGTGACGATCGGGATCGCATAGAAGATGATCAGCCAGGCGAGTCCCGGCGCGACGAACAGCGCCGGGAGCAGGGCCTTGCGACGGCGCAGGGACAGACCTCCGCCGCGGCCGGCGTCGTCGGCGGCGGTGGTGCGACGGCCTCGGCACCGGTGCTCACGCCCCGGTGACCTCCTGCATCCTCGCGGTCAGCTCACGCTCGTCGGCGGCCGGCAGCGACGGGTAGCCGCTGAGCTGCTTGAGGACCGCGTCGTCCGGGAAGATCAGCGGGTTGCTCGCCGTCTCGGGGTCGGTCTTCGCGAGGACCTCCTTGGCCCCCTTCACGGGGCAGAAGTAGTTCACGTAGGCGGCGATCTGCGCGGCGATCTTCGGGTCGTAGACGTAGTTCATGAACGACTCGGCGCCGTAGTAGTCCTTCGCGCCCTGCGGCATGAGCATGTTGTCCGACCACGTCATCCCGCCCTCCTCCGGCACGAGGAACTCGAGGTTCGGGTTGTCGGCCCGGAGCTGCACGAGGTCGCCCGACCAGGCCACGCAGGCCCAGAGATTCCCGGAGGCGAGGTCCTTCGTGTAGTCGTTGCCGGTGAAGCGGCGGATCTGGCCCTTGCGGTTCTCCTCGTCGATCTTGTCGATCGCGGCGTCGACCTGGTCCTTGGAGGCCGTCTCGGGGTCGACGCCCTGCGAGAGCATCACGAGCCCGGCGGAGTCGCGCCACTCGGTGAACATCGTCACGCGGCCCTTGAACTTCGGGTCGAACAGGTCGTTGACGCTCGTGAGCTTGCGACCGGTCTTCTTCGGGTTGTAGCCGATGCCGGTGATCCCGGACTGCCACGGCAGCGTGAAGTCGCGGTTCTTGTCGTACGGCGGGTGCGCGAGGCTCTCCTGAAGGTTCTTCGCGTTCGGGACGTTCGCCTTGTCGATCGGCTCGGCGTAGCCGAGGTCGATCCAGCGCGCGGCCATCCAGTCCGTCGGGGCGACGATGTCGCGTCCGATGCCGCGCCCGGCCTCGAGCTCCTGGCGGACCTTGGCGTAGAACTCCTCGTTGTCGTTGTAGTCCTCGATGTACTTCATCTGGCCGTCGACGGCCTTCTCCCAGCCGGGGACCGTCTTCTTGTCGATGTACAGCGGCCAGTTCGAGAACGTGACGGTGCCGATGCTCGCCTTCGGGTGGCTGACCTTCGTGACGTCGACGGTGGACGTCGAGCCGCCGGTGCCCTCGACGCCGCCGCAGGCGGCGAGGAAGGCGCCCGCGCTGCCGGCGGTCAGGCCGATCGCCGCGAAGCGCTGCAGGGCCGAGCGCCGCGAGACGGGATCGCCGGTCAGCATCCGCTCCACGACGTCGTCGAGGTGCTCGTTCGGATCATTGGGGGTCGTGGGCATTCCCTACTCCTTGGGGACGACGAATGTGAACTGCGGATCCCAGCTCGCCGCGACACGGCGCCCCGGGCCGATGGTCTCGAGCCCCGCGCCGGCGTTCTGCGCGAAGATCTGGATGTCGTGCCCACCGTCCGTGCGCACGATGTACTGCGTCGAGACGCCCAGGAACGCGGCGTCGGTGACGTGGCCGAGCAGCCTGTTGGCGCCGTTCGAGCCGGAGGTCGCGCCGCTGTCGGCGGGCGCGAGCGACAGCTTCTCGGGGCGCACGCCGACGCGGACGGGACCGTCGCCGGCCTGCGCCGCGATCGGCGCCGGCACGCGCAGGTGCGTGCCGTCGGCCTCGAACTCCGCGACGTCGCCCTTCGTGGTGACGTGCGAGGCGTCGATGAGGTTCGAGGAGCCCAGGAAGTTCGCGACGAACTCGGTCCGCGGCTGGTCGTAGAGCTCGGTGGCGTCGCCGAGCTGGTCGATGCGCCCGTCCCGCATGACCGCGATCTTGTCGGCCATCGTCATCGCCTCCTCCTGGTCGTGCGTGACGTGGACGAACGTGATGCCGACCTCGCGCTGGATGTGGCTCAGCTCGATCTGCAGCTGCTTGCGCAGGCGCAGGTCCAGCGCGCCGAGCGGCTCGTCGAGGAGCAGCGCCTGCGGCCGGTTCACGAGCGCCCGTGCGAGCGCGACGCGCTGCTGCTGGCCGCCGGACATCTGGGTCGGCTTGCGCTTGGCGAGCGCGCCGAGTTCGACGAGGTCGAGCGCCTCGGCGACGCGCGACTTGACCTCGGCCTTCGGGACCCTGCGCCGCTCGAGCCCGAACGCGACGTTCTTCTCGACGGTCATGTGCGGGAACAGCGCGTAGCTCTGGAACACCGTGTTGACGTCACGCTTGTGCGGCGGGACGTTCGTCACGTCCTTCCCGGCGAGCTCGATGCGGCCTTCGGTGAGCTCCTCGAAGCCGCCGATCATCCGCAGCGTCGTGGTCTTCCCGCAGCCGGACGGTCCGAGGAGCGCGAAGAAGCTGCCCTTCGGGATCTCGAGCGACAGGTCGTCCACGGCGGTCTGGTCGCCGAAGCGCTTCGTCACTGCGTGCAGCGCGATGTCGGGGGCGCCGACCGCGCCCGCGGTTCCCTGCTCCATCCCTGCGGCACCTCTCCTCGGGGGAAACTCGCGGCAGCCTAGCCGCAATGGAACCCAACGTACGCCGATCCGGCGCACATTTCATCCATCCTGTCGAACGCCGACCCACCGGCGCACGACAGGTTGTCCAGCGCCTCAGTCGTCCTCGGGCACGCGCACGACGATCACGGGCGTGCTCGCGAGATGCACGAGCCTGAACGGCGTCGAGCCGATCAGCGCCGCCTTCAACGGCTTCTCGCCGTAGGACCCCGTGACGATGTAGCGCGCCTTGCGCGCCTCGGCGGCCGCCGTCAGCACCTCGGCGGGTGAGCCCTCGGCGAACTCGGTTCCCACGGCGACGCCCTTGCCGGTCACGTATGCGGCACCCTCGCCGAGCACGGCGGCGGCGCGCTCCTGGACCTCTTCGTCGAGGTCGCGTGATTCGCCGCCGACGACGACCTTCTTGTAGGCGAAGACGACGAGCACGTCGCCGCCGATCTCGCCGGCCAGGCGCACGGCCTCGGCGAGCGCCGCCTTCGCGCCGTCGGTCCCGTCGTAGCCGCACACGATCGTTCCGGGCATGGCTCAGTTCCCTCCTGCCGGTGAGACGGCGACGAGTTCGGGGTCGGCGGTCTCGAGCTTGCGGCCGAAGAAGTCGGGGTGCCCCTGGATCCGCCAGATGGCCATGAGGATCAGGCCGAGGATCAGGAACCCGATGCCGATGACCAGCGGCGGGCCGAGGCCGAACCACGAGTCGCCGGACTCCGAGTTCGCGGGATCGGAGAGGTCGATGCACGACTTCACGAACACGAACGCGAGCAGCAGCCCGCCGAGCACCGGCGCGACGCCGAGGAACAGGAAGTTCCGGGCGCTCTTCATCACCTCGCGGCGGTAGTAGATCGTGCACGCGAAGCCCGTGATCCCGTAGTAGAACGCGATCATCAGGCCGAGCGCGGCGATCGCGTCGAAGAGGATGTTCTCCGAGACGATCGTCAGCCCGACGTACCAGGCGACCGAGATGATCCCCATGAGCCACGTCGCGAACGCCGGCGTGAGGTAGCGCGTGTCGATCTCGCCGAGTTTCTTCGGCAGCGCGTCGGCGCGGGCCATCGAGAGCGCCGTTCGCGCGGTCGGCAGGATCGTCGTCTGACACGAGGCCGCCGCCGACGAGAGCACCGCGATGATGACGATCTTGCCGAGCGTCGAGCTGCCGAACACGTCGTTGGCGAGCAGGCCGAGGACGTCGCCGGACTCGTCGTTCGCCAGGCGCTCCGGCCCGCCGAAGGCGATCGCCGCGACGGTGACGATGACGTACGTCAGCGACGAGGATCAGCGTCGAGACGATCGCGGCGCGTCCGGGCGTCTCGCCCGAGTCGGTCGTCTCCTCGTTGACCGTGACCGTCGTGTCCCAGCCCCAGTAGATGAAGACCGCGATCAGCACGCCGCTCGTCGAGCGCCGAGACCGAGCCGATGTCGGCCGGGTTGAACCAGCTCAGCGACGGATCCACCGAGCCCGCCGGGCGCGTCGTTCGCGTAGACGCGCACGAGCGCGACGACCGCGAAGATCCCGAGCGTGATGATCTCGGCGGCCAGCAGGCCGATCTGCGTCTTGGCGTTCAGCTCGATGCCGATCACGCAGATCCAGGTCATCGCGAGGATGAACGCGACGCCGACCACCGTGACCGCCACCGTCGACGGGTCGTCGACCCCGAACAGCAGGAACGTGTAGAGGCCGGCGATCTGCGCGAGGTTCGCCATGACGATGACGTCGGCGACGATGATCGCCCAGCCGCCGATCCAGCCCGCGGACGGGCCCATCGCGCGCGTGACCCAGGAGAACGTCGTGCCGCAGTCCGGGTCGGCGCGGTTCATCCAGTAGTAGGCCGAGGCGATCAGCAGCATCGGGATGAACGCGGCGATCATGATCACCGGCGCCTGGACCCCCACCCCGGTCACCGCGACGACGAGGCCGAGCGAGGCGGCGAGCGAATAGCCCGGCGCCGTCGAGGCGACCCCGATCACGACCCCGGAGACGAAGCCGATCGCGTTCGCCTTGAGGCCCTTCTCTCCCGGCGCCGAGCCCTCGGGCAGCGAGGACGTCGGGACCGGGACCGCCGCGGATGCACCCTCCATGGCGCGCCACCCTACGCGCGTCGGCGGTCACCGCACAAGCGCGGGTTCTCGAATTGGCCGGACCGGCGCGCGCGGCGCCGCTCCGGCGGACGCCGCGGCGCGCCGCTCAGGCGAGGTTCACGGCGCGCCCGGAGAGAAAGCCGTCCGAGGCGACGATCTCCTCGACGAGCGCCGGCGGCACCGCGTCGTGCGTCGTGACGACCATCACCGCGTCGCCGTCCGGCGCCGGCACGCCATCCTCGCCGTCGTCCGGCTCGTAGCCGACGGCCGCGGCGTCGATGTTCACGCCGTGCGCGCCGAAGATCGTTCCCACGCGGCCGATCATCCCCGGAAGATCCCGGTAGCGGAACAGCGCGAGATGGTCCTCGAGCTGGAGGTTGAAGCGCCGACCCCAGGCCTCGAGCAGGTGCGGGCGGTGACGGCGCCCGAGGGTCGTGCCGACGACGCGCTCGCGCCGCTCACCCGAGACGAGCGTGACCCGCACGAGCTCGGTGAAGTCGCGCGCGCTCGTGCGCTTCGTCTCGCTCGTGACGATGCCGCGCTCGGCGGCGATCGCGGGCGCGTTGACCGCGTTGACCTGCTCCTCGGTGTGCCCGGAGAGCAGGCCGAGCAGCACGGCGGTCGTCAACGGGCGGCAGTCGCGATCGGCGAGCCGGCCGAGGTACTCGACGTCCACGCGGTCGACCGAGCCGCCCTCGGCGATGCCGACGGCCAGGCGCCCGAGACGGCGGCAGAGCGGGAGGAACGGCCCGAGGACCTCGAGGTCCTCGGCCGCGACCGCCGGGACGTTCACGGCGGTCGTGACCGAGCCGCCGGTGAGCGCCGCGACGACCTGCTCGGCGGCCTGGAAGCCCGCGCGGTCGGTGGCCTCGGCCGTCGATGCGCCGAGATGCGGCGTCACGATGACGTTCGGGTAGCCGAACAGCGGGTGCTCGGTCATCGGCTCGCTGCGGAACACGTCGAGCGCCGCGCCCGCGACCTTGCCCGAGTCGAGTGCGGCCTGCAGGTCGGCGTCCACGACGAGCGGCCCGCGGGCGACGTTCAGGATCCGCACGCCGTCCTTCATCTTCGCGAACGCCTCGGCGTCGAGCCAGCCCTCCGTCTCGGGCGTCTTGGGCAGGTGGATCGTGATGAAGTCGGCCACGGCGTAGACCTCGTCGGAGGTCTCGGCCTTGTGCACGCCGAGCTCGCGGAAGCGCTCGGCGCCGACGAACGGGTCGTACGCGACGACCTTCATGTCGAACCCCATCGCGCGCTCGGCGACGAGCTGGCCGATGCGCCCGAACCCGAGGATGCCGAGCGTCTTGTCCATGAGCTCGACGCCGGAGTACTTCGAGCGATCCCAGCGACCGTCGACGAGCGCGCCGTGCGCCTGCGGGACGTTGCGGGCGAGCGCGAGCAGCAGGGCGAGCGTGTGCTCGGCGGCGGTGACGACGTTCGACTGCGGCGCGTTCGCGACGACGATCCCGTGCTTGGTCGCAGCCTCGACGTCGACGTTGTCGACGCCGACGCCGGCCCGGCCCACGGCCTTCAGGCTCGTCGCGCGCTCGAGCAGGTCCGCGTCGAGCTGCGTCGCCGAGCGGATCAGGATGCCGTCGTAGGCCGCGATGCGCTCGGCGAGGGCCTCGCGATCCCAGTCGAAGCCGAGATCGACGTCGAAGCCTGCGTCACGCAGCAGCTGGATGCCGGAGTCGCCGATCTGCTCGGCCACGAGGACCTTCGTCATCACGCCCGCTCCCCGCCGAGGCGCTCGACGACCCAGTCGATGCACGCGGTCAGCGCGCGCACGTCGTCGGGCTCGATCGCCGGGAACATCGCGACCCGCAGCTGGTTGCGCCCGAGCTTGCGATAGGGCTCGACGTCCACGATCCCGTTCGCGCGCAGCGTCGCGGCCACGCCGGCCGCGTCCACGCCGGCGTCGAAGTCGATCGTGCCGACGACGAGCGAGCGCTTCGCGGGGTCTGCGACGAACGGGGCGGCGAACGGCGAGGCCTCGGCCCAGCCGTAGAGCTGCGCGGCGGAGGTCGTCGTGCGCTGCACGCACCACGCGAGCCCGCCGTTCGCGTTCATCCAGTCCACCTGCTCGGCGAGCAGGAACAGCGTGGCGAGCGCCGGCGTGTTGTACGTCTGGTCCTTGATGCTGTTCTCGAGCGCCGTCTGCAGGTTCAGGAAGTCCGGGATCCAGCGCCCCGACGCCGCGATCTCGCCGACGCGCTCCTGCGCGGCGGGGCTCAGCAGCGCGAGCCACAGCCCGCCGTCGGAGGCGAACGACTTCTGCGGCGCGAAGTAGTACGCGTCGGCCTGCGCGGCGTCGAGCGGCAGGCCGCCGGCGCCCGAGGTCGCATCGACGAGCACGAGCGCCGCACCGGCGTCGGCGGGGCGCTCGACCGGGACCATGACACCGGTGGACGTCTCGTTGTGGGCCCAGGCGAGCACGTCGGCGCGCGGGTCGGCGACCGGGGCCGGCGCGTCGCCCGGCTCGGCGCTGACGACGATCGACTCCTGCAGGAACGGCGCGGCGTGGGTCGCCTTGGCGAACTTCGAGGAGAACTCGCCGTAGACGAGGTGCAGGGCGCGCTCGCGCACCAGGCCGATCGTGGCCGCGTCCCAGAACGCCGTGGCGCCGCCGTTGCCGAGCGCCACGACGTAGCCGTCGGGGAGCGCGAACAGCTCGCCCAGGCCGGCGCGGACGCGGCCGACCAGCCCGCGGACCGGTGCCTGGCGGTGCGAGGTGCCCATCAGCGCGGCACCCTCGGTCGCGAGTGCGTCGAGCTGCAGCGAGCGGACCTTCGACGGGCCGCAGCCGAAGCGCCCGTCGGACGGCTTCAGCGCATCGGGAATCTGCAGCGGCGCGGTGCTCGTGTCGGTCATCGGGGCCCTCTCGCGTCGTGCCTCGGGTGAGGCGTGGGAACAAGCGTCGGTGCCCAGGCGCGCGGCGGCGGTGCGTGTCGTCGCTCCCCGGTGGTCGGCTCCACCTGAGCGCCAGTCGCGACGACGGTGCCGAGGATAGCCGGAGCGCGCCGCGCGGAGCGCTCAGCCCTGTGCGAAGTCCTCGTCCGGGATCCAGTCCATGTGCGCGCGCAGCTCCCGGCCGGTGGCCTCGACCTGCGAGGCGGCCTGCTCGGCCCGCATCCGCTTGAAGTTCTCCTGGCCGGCGCGGTTCTCGGCGATCCACTCGCGGGCGAACGTGCCGTCCTGGATCTCGCCGAGGATGCGCCGCATCTCGGCACGCGTCTCCTCGGTGACGATGCGCGGACCGCGCGTGTAGTCGCCGTACTCGGCGGTGTTCGAGATCGAGTAGCGCATCCCGGCCAGGCCCTTCTCGTACATGAGGTCCACGATGAGCTTCAGCTCGTGCAGGCACTCGAAGTACGCCATCTCCGGGTCGTAGCCGGCGTCGACGAGCGTCTCGAAGCCCGCCTGGACGAGCGCGCTCGCGCCGCCGCAGAGGACGGCCTGCTCGCCGAACAGGTCGGTCTCGGTCTCATCCTTGAACGTCGTCTCGATGACGCCGCCGCGCGTGCAGCCGATGCCCTTCGCGTACGCCGCGGCGAGGTCCCGCGCGTGGCCGGTCGCGTCCTGGTGCACGGCGATCAGCCCGGGAACGCCCGAGCCCTCGAGGTACTGGCGGCGCACGAGGTGGCCGGGGCCCTTCGGCGCGGCGAGCGCGACGTCAACGTCGGCCGGAGGCTCGACCTCGCCGTAGTGGATCGAGAACCCGTGCCCGAACATCAGGAGGTTGCCGGGCTCGAGGGCCCCGGCGATGTCGGCCGCGTAGATGTCGTGGTGCTGCTCGTCCGGGACGAGCAGCACGACGACGTCGCCCTTCGCCGCGGCCTCCGCCGGGCTCAGGACCTCGAGACCGGCGGCCTCGGCCTGGGCGACCTTGCCCGAGTCCGGTCGCAGCCCGACGACGACGGCGACCCCCGAGTCGTTCAGGTTCTGGGCGTGGGCGTGGCCCTGCGAACCGAAGCCGATGATCGCGACGGTCTTCCCGTTGAGGAGCGTGAGGTCTGCATCGTCGTCGTAGAACATGGCGCGTGAGGTTAGGGGAACGCCGCGCCGGGGCGCCTCACGCCTGGGCGCGCGCGACGAGCGCCCGCGCGGGCAGCGCGACGCTCCCGTCCGGCGCGACGTACGGCGCGTAGCCGGCGTCGACGGCGTCGCGGAACGCGTAGTGCTCGGCCGGCGACAGCCGCCCCAGGGCCTCACCGAGCGAGACGGACGTCGCGAGCGCGCTGCTCCCACCAGGCGTCGAGGCTCTCGGCGTCCTGGGTGAAGTCGACGGTGGCGATCTCGACGTCCTGGAACCCGGCGCTCGCCAGCAGGTCGGCGGCGCGCCCGTCGGGGGCGAACGCGAACATCCCGGGCGCCCCGGGCGCCGGCGCGGGCGCCAGCCCGCGCGCCAGCAGCTCGCGCTGGATCACCCCGATCCACGGGTTCGCCTCGAGCGCCGTCCATGCCGCCAGCGCGATGCGCCCGCCGGGCTTCAGGACGCGTCGCGCGTCGCGCAGCGCGCTCTCGGGGTCGGCGAGCAGCATGTACCCCCAGCGGCTGACGATCGCGTCGACCGTCGCGGCCGACAGGTCGAGCCACTCCGCCTCCATGACGCGCGCCTCGGCGTTCGCGATGCCGCGCGCGGCGATGTTGCGCCGCGCGGCCTCGACCATCGCACCGGCGCCGTCGGTGATGAGCACCCGTCCGCCGGGCACGACGCGCTCGGCGGCGAGCAGGCCGGTGTCGCCGAGGCCGCCCGCGACCTCGAGCACGATCTCGCCCGGCCGCGGGTCGACGGCATCCACGAGCCACTGCGAGACCGGGAGCGCGGAGGCCTGCATCGCCGCCCGCCGGGACTCCCAGCCGGCGGCCGCGCGGTCCCAGCGCTCACGGCTCTCGGCGCGGTAGGCATCGGGATCCATCGCCGGCAATCTAGTCCTCGCCGAGCGCGCGCCGCACGAGCTTGCCGGACGGCGTGCGCGGGAGCGTGTGGGCGAAGCCGACCTCCTTCGGGACCTTGAAGCCCGCGAGACGCTCGCCGCAGTAGGCGCGCAGGTCCTCGGCGCTCAGGTCCTCACCGGCGCACAGGACGACCGTCGCCACCACGATCTCGCCCCAGTCCTCGTCGGGCCGCCCGTGGACGCCCGCGTCGGCGACCGCCGGGTGCGCGAGCAGCACCTCCTCGACCTCCTGGGGGGCGACGTTCTCACCGCCGGTGATGATCGTGTCCGCCCGGCGCCCGATGACGGTCAGCCGTCCGTGCTCGTCGAGCGCGCCGAGGTCGCCCGTCGCCAGCACCGGACCGGCCGTCGGCGCGACCGTCGGCCCGCTCACGAGGATCTCGCCGTCGTCGGAGATCCGCACGCGCGTGCAGAACAGCGGGCGCCCGAGCGTCGCGACCTGCGAGCAGGCCTCGGTCATCCCGTAGGTCGGCGCCACCGGCACGCCCGCACGCGCCGCGCGGGTGAGGAGCGCCGCCGGGATCGCCGCCCCGCCGAGCAGCGCCCAGCGCAGCGCCGGAGGCTCGTGCAGACCGGCGTCCAGGAGCCGCGCGAGCGTCGTCGGGACGAGCGACACGAGCGTCGGGCCCCGCGGGTCGCGCAGCGCCGCCAGCACGCGCTCGGTGTCGAAGCGCTGGTGCACGATCGCCGTCGTCGCGGCGATCGCCGAGCGCATGAGAATCGACAGGCCGCCGACGTGCGCGAGCGGCAGGCAGCAGAGCCAGCGCTCACCGGGCCCGTGCCCGAGCGCGGCGGCCGAGCCGAGCGCGCTCCAGAGCCAGTTCCCGTAGGTCAGCGGGACCGGTTTCGGCACGCCGCTCGTTCCCGAGGTGTGCACGACGATCGCCGCCGCCTCGAGGTCGTGCGTGTCGCGCAGCACCGCCGCGGGATCCTCGTGCCCGGCGATCCCGGGATCCGTGAGGACCGTCGCCGCGCCGGCCGTGATCGCAGCCGCCTCCCGCGCGGAGAGGCGCGGGTCGACCGGGACCGCGACGGCCCCGAGCAGCAGCGTCGCATGCAGCGCGATCGCGAACGACTCCCCCGGCGCCAGCGCGATCGCCACGCGGTCGCCCGGACGGGCGCCGCGGGCGGCGATCCGGCGCGCGGCCGACTGCGCCTCGTGCAGGAGCGCGGCGTACGTCAGGGCGCCGACCGCCCCACCGCGAGGGTTCGCGGCCGCGGCGCGCGGCAGCCAGGCATCGACGTGCACCCTGCGAAAGCTAGCCTCCCTCCCACGATGAGCAGCGACATCCAGACGACGATCCGGCCCGGAGCCGACTGGGAACCGGCCGGCGAGTTCGAGGACATCCGCTTCGAGCACTCGGGCCCGTCGGCCCCCGGGATCGCGAAGATCACGATCGACCGGCCCGACGTGCGCAACGCGTTCCGTCCCCAGACGATCATCGAGATCAGCCGCGCGCTCGAGGCGGCGCGCGAGGACACGAGCGTCGGCGTGATCATCCTCACCGGCGCGGGCGACCTCGCGTTCTGCTCCGGCGGCGACCAGCGCGTGCGCGGCGACACCGGCTACCTGACCGATCCCTCGAACGGACCGTCCGGCGGCGTCGGGCGCTTCCACGTCACCGACCTGCACGTCCAGATGCGCCGCACGCCGAAGCCGATCGTCGCGATGATCGCCGGGTACGCGGTCGGCGGCGGCCACGTGCTGCACGTGCTCTGCGACCTCTCGATCGCGGCCGACAACGCGCGGTTCGGGCAGACCGGGCCGAAGGTCGGCAGCTTCGACGGCGGCTACGGCGCGAGCCTGCTCGCCGCGCAGATCGGCCAGAAGCGCGCGAAGGAGATCTGGTTCCTGTGCCGCCAGTACGACGCGCCGCAGGCCCTGCAGATGGGGCTCGTGAACGCCGTCGTGCCGCTCGCCGACCTCGAGGTCGAGACCGTCGCATGGTGCACGGAGATGCTCCAGAACTCGCCGTTCGCGCTGCGGCTGCTGAAGGCGAGCTTCAACGCCGGCGAGGACGGGATGGCCGGCCTGCAGCAGCTCGCTCACGACGCGAACCTCCTCTTCTACGCCAGCGACGAGGCGCAGGAGGGTCGCGAGGCCTACAAGGCCAAGCGCGCCCCGGACTTCTCCCGCTTCCCGAAGCGGCCGTAGGGACGCATGAGCACGGTCGGCGCCAGCCCCCGCGAACGCGCGGGCAGCCTGCGGATCTGGCTGATGGCAGCGCGCCCGCGGACGCTGCCGGCGGCCGTCGCACCGGTGCTCGTCGGGACGGCGCTCGCCGCGACGGAGGGCTCGATCGACTGGATCGCCTTCGTCGCCGCGATGCTCGGCGCGCTCTTCATCCAGGTCGGGACGAACCTCTCGAACGACTACTCCGACGCGCGGCGCGGCGCGGACACCGAGGACCGCCTCGGTCCCGTCCGCGTGACGGCCGGGGGCCTCGTGCCGCCGAGCCAGGTGCTCGTCGCGACGTACCTGAGCTTCGCACTGGCGGTGCTCTGCGGCATCTACCTGATCGCCGTCGCCGGCCCGGTGCTGCTGCTCATCGGCGCCGCCTCGATCCTCGCGGGCATCCTCTACACCGGCGGCCCGCGCCCCTACGGCTACGAGGGCCTCGGCGAGGTGTTCGTCTTCCTGTTCTTCGGGGTCGTCGCGGTGACCGGCTCGTACTACGTCCAGCGCGAGGCGCTGCCGTGGGAGGCGTTCGTGCTGGCGGTGCCCGTCGGGCTGCTCGCGGCGGCGATCCTCGTGGTGAACAACGTGCGTGACATGGACACCGACCGGCGCGCCGGCAAGCGGACGCTCGCCGTGCGGCTCGGGCGCGAGCGCACGCGCCGGATGTACACGACGATGCTCGCGACGGCGTACGTCACCGCGGCGCTTCCGTGGATCCTCGGCTCGCTCTCGGCGTGGCTCCTGCTGCCGCTGCTGACGCTCCCGCTGGCGGTCCGCCTGCACCGGACGGTCGCAACGCACACCGACGGCCCGACACTCAACGAGGCGCTCGCCGGAACCGGCAAGCTCGAGTTCCTGTTCTGCGTGCTGCTCGCGGCCGGGCTCATGCTCTCCTGAGGCGATGCGCGCCGAGGTCATCCCGCGCACGCTGCGCCTGCGCGAGCCGCTGCGGACCGCGCTCGGCACGCTGCGCGAGCGCGAGCTCCTGTACCTGCGCATCGAGGACACCGGCGGGCTGGCGGGGTTCGGCGAGGCCGCGCCGCTCGAGCACTACGACGGCGTGGCGCCCGCGCGCTGCCGTGCAGCGCTCGACGCGCACGTCGCCGTCCTGCACGCCGCCCGGCCCGGATCCGGCGGCGCGGCGCTGCTCGACGCGTGCCGCGCCGCCGATCCCCTCCCCCAGGCGCTGGCGGCGGTCGACCTCGCGCTGTGGGATCTCACCGGCCATCGCGAGCGACGGCCGCTCGCCGCGCTGCTCGCGGACGCCCCGCTGACGGCCGTCCCGGTGAACGCGGTCCTCGGCGCCGAGGACCGCGCCGGAGCCGCGACGCAGGCCGCAGCGGCCGTCGCAGCCGGCTTCACGTGCCTGAAGGTCAAGGTCGGCGTCGGGGACGACGCCGGGCGCGTGGCCGCGGTGCGCGCCGCCGCGGGACCCGAGGCGCGGCTGCGCCTCGACGCGAACGGCGCCTGGGACGTCGAGGCGGCCGTCCGGGCGATCGAGTCGCTGACCGCGGTCGGCCTCGAGCTCGTGGAGGAGCCCGTGCACGGCATCGACGCGCTGCGCGCCGTGCGCCGCCGGGTCGCCACGCGGATCGCGATGGACGAGACGGTCGCCGAGCCCGGCGCGATCGCCTCGGGCGCGACCGATGCGGTCTGCCTGAAGCTCGCGCGCGCCGGGGGCGTGGCCGGGCTGCTCGCGCAGGCCGCGCTCGTGCGCGCGACCGGCGCCGAGGCCTACCTCGCCTCGACGTTCGACGGGCCGCTCGGGATCGCGGCGGCGGTGCACTGCGCGGCGGCGCTGCGCGTCGAGCTCCCCTGCGGGCTCGCGACGCTCGAGCAGTTCGCCGACCTCGACCCCGGTCCGCTGACGGCCCGGGACGGCGTCATCGCGGTGCCGACGCAGCCGGGGCTCGGCGTCAGACCCGCATGATCGCGGCCGCGACGGCCGCGGGCGCCGCGCGGACGAGCGCGTGGCCCGCGCCCGGGACGAGCACGAGCTCGCCCGCGGGCAGGCCCGCGGCCAGGCGCGTGCCGAGCGCGCAGAACTTCGCGTCGCGCTCGCCGGCCAGCACCACGGCCGGCATGCCGAGCTCGCCGAGCCGCGTCCAGAGCGGTGCCATCGCGCCGGTCCCGACGCCGCGCAGCGCCGCGGCGAGCGCCGCCGGGTCGTTGCGCGCGATGTCCGCGCGGGCCGCCTCCTGCACCGGCGGCGAGTCGGCCGCGAACAGCGGCTGCGCGAGCCAGCGGCCGGCGAACGCCTCGATCGTCGCCGTCTCGAGCCAGGCGGCGAGCTTCGCATCGGCCGTGCGGCGCGCGGCGCGCTCGGCGTCGTCCTCGAGCCCCGCCGTCGTCGCGACGAGCGTCAGGCGCCGGACGCGCGCGGGCGCGGCGAGTGCGATCTGGAGTGCCAGGCGCCCGCCCATCGAGTACCCGCACAGGTCGAAGCGCGGGGGCGCGAGCGCGAGCACGTCGGCGCCGATCGCCTCGAAGCTCACCGGCCGGCGGCCCGCCGCGCTGCCGTGCCCGCGCAGGTCGGGCGCGAGCGCCGTATAGCGTTCGGCATCGAGGCGTTCGGCGACGGCGTCCCACGCGCGCCCGGTGGCGGCGAAGCCGTGCAGCAGAACGACCGTCTCGGGCATCGCCGCGGATCATGACCCAGCCGACCGACACCTACCTCCTCCTGCGCGCCCTGTGCGACGAGCTCGGGCGCTGTGGCGTCGCGGGTGCGGTCACGTCGCCCGGCTCGCGCTCGACGCCGCTCGTCCTGTCACTCGTGCGTGACGGCGGGTTCCCGTGCACCTCGCAGGTCGACGAGCGTGCGGCCGGGTTCTTCGCGATCGGGATGGCGAAGGCGAGCGGGCGCCCCGCGGTTCTCGCCTGCACGTCCGGCACCGCGGCGGCGAACTACCTCCCGGCGGTGATCGAGGCGCGCGAGGCACGCGTGCCGCTGATCGTGCTGACCGCCGACCGTCCGCCGGAGCTGCGCGACAGCGGGGCCGGGCAGACGATCGACCAGCTGAAGCTCTACGGCGACGCCGTGAAGCTGTTCGCCGAGGTCGGGGTCGACTGCGCGACCCCCGAGACCCTGCGCTGGGTGCGGGGGCTCGCCTGCCGCGCCGTCTGGACGGCGCTCGACGGCCGTCCCGGGCCGGTGCACCTGAATCTCCCCCTGCGCGAGCCGCTCGTCCTGGAGGATCCGCTGCCGGCCGAGGAGCCCGGCGCGGGCGGGCGCCCCGATGGTCGCCCCTGGACCGTGCGCGTCCCGGCCGAGCTCGACGCAGCCGCCGCCGCGGGCGTCGTCGCGCCCGTGATCGCAGCCGCACCACGCGGGGTCGTCGTGCTGGGGCGCCACGAGCGCGGCGCGCACGGAGCGCTCGCGGCCGCCGCCGCGAGCTTCGCCGAGCGCACGGGCTGGCCGCTGCTGGCCGATCCGCTCTCGGGCGCGCGCTGCGGCCCGCACGCCGTGGCCCACTACGACGCGCTGCTGCGCGTGCCCGCGTTCGCCGCGGCCGCACGGCCCGCCGCCGTGCTGCGCGTCGGTGACCTGCCGACGTCCAAGCCGCTGCGCACCTGGCTCGCCGGGCTCGACGCGATCCAGGTGCTCGTGGACCCCGAGCGCGCGTGGCAGGATCCAGCGGTGTCCGCCGACCTCGTCGTCACGGCCGAGCCCGCCGCCCTCCTCGCCGCGCTGGCCGCCCGCAGCGCGCACGCGCTCGACCCGTCCTGGGCGCGCGCCTGGCGCGACGCCGATGCGCGGGCCGCCGCGGCGATCGACGCGACCCTCGGGCCGGACCTCAGCGAGCCGGCGGTCGCCCGGACGCTCGCCGCCGCGCTGCCGGACGACGTGACGCTCGTCGTCGCCTCCTCGATGCCCGTCCGCGAGCTCGAGACGTTCGCCGCGGCCCGCGCCGGGGCGCCGCGCGTGCTCGCCAACCGTGGCGCGAACGGGATCGACGGGACGATCGCGACCGCGTACGGCGTCGCGGCCGTGGCGGGCGGGCCGGTCGTGCTGCTGCTCGGCGACGTGGCGCTCGCCCATGACGCCGGCGCGCTGCTGACGGCGCGGCGCACCGGGATCCCGCTGACGATCGTGCTCGTGGACAACGGCGGGGGCGGCATCTTCGACTTCCTCCCGGTCGCGCGTGAGGCGGATGCGTTCGAGACGCACGTCGCGACGCCGACGGGGCTCGATGTCGCGGGGCTCGCCCGGGCCTACGGGCTGCATCTGCTCGCGACGGCGAGCGTCGACGAGCTGCGCGCGGCCGTGGAGTTCGGCGTGGGGTCCGCGGGGACGCAGCTCGTCCACGTGCGCACCGATCGCACGCAGAACGTCGCGCTCCACCGCCGCGTCTGGGACGCCGTGGGCTCCGCGCTCGGGGAGCCGCGGTGAGCGAGGAGCGGATCGCGGCCCCCGCGCGGTGGGCGCCCGAGCACCTCGAAACCGAGCGGCTCGTGCTGAGGCGCCCGGGTGCGGATGACCTTCCGGACGTCGTGCGGCTGTTCGGCGACCCCCGCGTCGGCGCGTGGCTCGGCGGCACGATGGACGCGGCGGCCGCGCGGGCCGCCTTCGACCGCTGGTGCGCCCACTGGGCCGCCCACGGCTTCGGCATGTGGATCGCCCGCGAGCGCAGCGGCGGGACGCTCGCCGCGCGCGGCGGACCGCAGTTCTCGCTGAACGACGGGTTCGCGGACGTCGAGCTCGGGTGGGTGACCGATCCCGGCCGCTGGGGCAGGGGCTTCGCCACCGAGATCGCCGTCGCGTCGCTCGAGGTCGCGCGCACTGCGCTCGGCGTGCGCAGCGTCGTCGCCAAGACGATGCCGGACAACCGCGCCTCGCTGCGTGTCATCGAGAAGCTCGGAATGCGCGAGGAGGCTGCGTTCGAGTACCGCGGCCTGCCCCACGTGCTCTACCGCCTCGACGTCTAGCGGCTCAGGGCCGGATGCGCACGTGCATGTGATCGTCGTGGTAGACGAGCGGCTGCACGACGCCGCGCGGGCCGCGCAGGCGTCCGCGGCGGTGGAGGACCGGTGAGACGAAGACGTAGCGCGCGCCGGCCCGCACGAACGCGCTGACGAGGTCCTGGGCGGCTGCGACATCGATGTCGGCGACCGTGTCGGGCGGGATCTCCGCCCGATCGCGGCGCGGGTAGAGGATGTCGGCGTCGAGGCCGTTCTGGTGCGAGGCGTGCCCGAGGCCCCCGTAGGCGCTCCCGAACCTGCCACCGTGCGGAAGCGAGAGGTCCGCGACCCCGATCCGCGCGCCGAGCGGATGCTCCAGGACGTGACGGTGGAGCACGCACTTGACGGTCAGGACGAGCTTCTGGGTCCCCATGCGCCGCCAGCGCGGATTCGGGCCTTCGGCCAGCGGGAGGTCCCAGGTGAAGCTGTAGGGCGTCTCGTCGGGGAACGGGACGCCGCGACGCAGCCGCCCGCGGTTCGGCAGGCCGAGCGCCAGCGAACCGACGTCCAGCAGCGCCGGCGGCACGCGGCACGACGGCGGCTGCAGCGGTGGGTCGGTCCAGTCAGCGCGTGCCGCCGAGGTTCCGGCGGCGAGCACGGCGAGCAGCACGAGGACGACGGCTGGCAGGTGGCGGCGCAGGCGCACCCCTGCAGGGTGACGGCTCGTTCGCGCGCGCGTCGCAGGAGATCGTGCGGCGCTCAGCTGGCGAGCACCGGCAGCAGCGCCTGGAGCTTGACCTCGGTCTCGGCGAGCTCGGCCGACGGGTCCGAGTCGCGCACCACGCCGACGCCGGCGTAGCAGCGGGCGATCGACCCGGTGATGAGCGCGCAGCGCAGCGCGACGCAGAACTCCCCGTCCTCGGCGAAGTCCGTCCACCCCACGGGGCCCGCGTACCAGCCGCGATCGAGGCCCTCGAGCGCCGGGATCAGCGGGGCCGCGGCCGCCAGCGGCTCGCCCCCGACCGCCGGGGTCGGGTGCAGGAGCCCGGCGAGCTCGACGACGCTCACCGGCTCGCGCAGCTGGGCGCGGATCGGCGTCGCGAGGTGCTGGATGTTCGCGATCCGCGCGAGCACCGGATCGTCGGCGGCCGTGACCCAGACGCTGTGCGGGCGCAGCGCGCGGACGATCCGCCGCGCGACGATCGCCTGCTCCTCGCGATCCTTGCCCGAGCGCAGGAGCTGCTCGCCGAGGTGGTCGTCGACGGCCGGGTCGGCGCTGCGGCGGGTCGAGCCGGCGAGCGCGAGCGTCCCGGCCCGCAGCCCCTCGCGCCGCACGAGCAGCTCGGGGCTGGCGGCGAGCAGGGTGTCCGAGCCGCGCCCGACGGCGAAGACGTGGCACTCGGTGAACGCCTCGCGCAGGATCCCGAGAACCGCCGCCGCGTGATGCGGGCCGGGCGCGTGGACCTGGACCTCCCGGGCGAGCACGATCTTGTCGAGCGCTCCCGCGCGGATCCGCTCGACCGCCCGCGCGACGGCGTCCTCGTAATGCTCGGGCGGCATCGCGCTGACGACGCGGCAGTGCGCGGTCGGATCGGGGTCCAGCAGCGGCAGCGGCGTCTGGCGCAGCTCGGCCGCGCGCGCCTCGAGCCGCGCGCAGAGCTCCGCCGGATCGTCGTCGGGCCGCACGAGCGCCGCCAGCGTCAGCCGGACCTCGTCGCCGCGGCGCGCGAGCGCGACCTCGGGCACGTGCAGCGACGCGGGGGCGAACCCGCTCCAGTGCGGCGCCGTGCCGCCCGAAGGTGAGAACGCGAAGCCACCGACCGCGACCGGGCCTGAGCCCCGCGGCCCGTCGAGCGGATCGGCGGCGGCCGAGGCCGCGAGCTCGCGCCAGCGGCGGGCGACCTCCGTGAACCGCGCGGCGCCGTGCTCCTCGATCGCGCACACGACGCCGAGCGCCGCGAGCGCCCAGCCGTCGCGGGCCGGCTGCTCGAGCACGAACCACGGTTCCTCGAAGCGCCGTGACGCGACGACCACCGCCGTCGGATCCGTCGCACGCGGCAGCGCAACGGTGACGGACGCCAGCGCCTCGCCGCCGCGCACACGGCGCGCCCGGCGCGCTGCCGTCTCGAGGCGGTCTGCAAGGCGCTCGCGATCACGCGCGGCGAGCGCGAACGCACCGGCCGACACGCTGGTCGTCGCAGGCATCACACCAAGCATACGAGCGGGCGCACCCGGCGTTTCGCCGCCGGGCGCGCCGCCGCTGTCAGGTCTCCGCGCGGCCGCGGCTGATCGCGATCTCGCCGGTGCGCATCATCTCGACGAGCCCGAACGGGCGGACCATCCGCTCGAACGCCTCGATCTTGTCGGTCGTGCCGGTGATCTCGATGATGATCGATCGTCGACTGACGTCGACGACCTTCCCGCGGAAGATCTCCGAGATCTGCATGACCTCCGCCCGCGAGCTGCCGTCGACGGCGAGCTTGAACAGCGCGAGCTCGCGCGCGACCGTGTCCTCGGGCTCGAGGTCGCGGATCTTCAGGACGTTGACGAGCTTGTGCAGCTGCTTCGTCACCTGGTCGATCGGATGCAGCGCCCCGTCGAGCGTCAGCGTGATCCGCGAGAGCGCGTCGTCGTCGGTCGGCCCGACGGTGAGCGTGTCGATGTTGAACCCGCGCCGCGCGAACAGGCCGGCGATCCTGGTCAGGACGCCCGGCTTGTTCTCGACGAGGATCGACAGGACGTGCTTGCGCCCCGTCCGCAGCCCGGCGGTCGCCTCGAGCTCCTCGAGGCTGATCAGGTCCTTCGTTCCCGGTTCACCCATCGCTCAGCCCACCATGTCGCGCGCGGCCTGGCCGGGGGCGATCATCGGGTAGACGTTCTCCTCCTGGGTGACGCGGACGTCCACCAGGACGGGGCCCTCGGTCGCCAGCGCCGCGCGCATGTCGTCCACGAGCGTCGTCTTGTCCGTCAGTCGGATTCCCGTGGCGCCGTAGGCGTCGGCGAGCTTCACGAAGTCCGGGTAGCTGCCCATGTCCACCTGCGAGTAGCGGCGGTCCCAGAACAGCTCCTGCCACTGGCGGACCATGCCCAGGTACCCGTTGTTCATGATGAACACCTTGATGTCGATGCCCTCCTGGGCGCAGGTCGCGAGCTCCTGCATGTTCATCTGCACCGAGCCGTCGCCCGCGACGCAGACGACGTCCATGTCGGGCCGCCCGACCTTCGCGCCCATCGCCGCCGGCAGGCCGAAGCCCATCGTGCCCAGGCCGCCGGAGTTGATCCAGCGGCGCGGCTCCGGGAAGTCGTAGTACTGCGCCGTCCACATCTGGTGCTGGCCGACGTCGGAGGTGACGATCGCATCGCCGCTCGTCGCCTCGAACAGCGACTGGATCATGTACTGCGGGCGGATCTCGCCGTCGGTGGAGTCCGTGTACTGCAGCGGATGGCGCTCACGCCAGCCGTCGATCCGCTGCCACCACTCCTCCAGGCGCGCGCCGTCGGCGCCGAGCGCCCGGTACTCCTCGAGGAGCTTCGCGACGACGTGCCCCGCGTCCCCGACGATCGGGATGTGCGCCGGCACGTTCTTCGAGATCTCCGCCGGGTCGACGTCGATGTGGATGAACTTCGCGCGCGGCGCGAACTCGCTGAGCTTGCCGGTGATGCGGTCGTCGAACCGCGCCCCGATCGCGCAGATGAGGTCGGCCTCGTCCATCGCGTAGTTCGCGGCGCGGGTGCCGTGCATCCCGAGCATCCCGAGCCACTGCGGGTGCGGCGCGGGGAAGGCGCCGAGGCCCATGAGCGTGCAGGTCACCGGGAAGCGGTCGGCGAGCGCGAGCGCGCGCAGCTCCTCGGAGGCGTCGGCGCTGACGACGCCGCCCCCGACGTAGAGCACGGGCCGGCGCGCCGTGGCGAGCGCCTTGGCGGCCTGGCGGATCTGCTTCTGGTTGCCCTCGGTCGTCGGCTGGTACCCCGGGAGATTGACGTCGGTGACCGGCTCGTACGGGATGTCGCCGCGCGAGAGATCGACCGGGATGTCCACGACGACCGGTCCCGGGCGGCCGGTGCGGGCGAGGTAGAACGCCTCGTGGATGGCGCGCGGGATCTCGCGCGGGTCGGCGATCATCACCGAGTGCTTGACGGCCGGCATCGTGATGCCGATCGTGTCCGCCTCCTGGAACCCGTCGGTGCCGAGCAGGTCGGTGCGCACCTGGCCCGTGAGGAAGACCACCGGCACGGAGTCCATCATCGCGTCGACGATCGGCGTGACGAGGTTCGTCGCGCCGGGCCCGGACGTGCCGATCGAGACGCCGACCTTGCCGGTCGCCTTCGCATAGCCCTCGGCGGCGTGGCCGCCGCCCGCCTCGTGGCGCACGAGGACGTGGCGGATCCCCGCGTCGTAGAAGGCGTCGTAGGTCGGGAGGTTCGCACCGCCGGGGAGGCCGAATACGACGTCGACGCCCTCGGCCTTCAGGCACTCCATGACGGCATCGACTGCTCTCATCGGTGTGAATCCTCCTTCCTGGGTACGGGATCCGGGTATGCGAAAAGCCGCCCGGGGCGGCTCGGAAAGCCGATTCTACCAGTCGGAATACGCTTCCCGCGCGCGTGCATGCGCGCGACCGGCGCGCGGGTCAGGCGCGGCGCCCCGCCCGCGGCGGGAGTTCCGGCGGGATGATCTCGGCGGCCGTCTCGGGGTAGTAGAGCTCGGTTCCGCAGCGCGTGCAGAGCGCGTCGTGCACGTAGACGACCTTCCCGCATCCCGGACACATGCGCCGCTCCTCGGTGAGCTCGCTGCGCGAGAAGACGGCGGCGAGCAGCCCGAACACCGGGATGAGCCCGGAGATGAGGAACCAGAGCCAGAACGAGCTGCCCTTCATCTTGCCGACGATGCCGCCCGCAAGCCCGAAGAACAGGGCGATCACGACATAGGCGCCGCCGGCCGTGCTCACGGCGCGCCCCTAGGACGAGATGGTGCGCCAGGCCCAGACGATCCCGACGACCGCGAGCACCAGGACCACGATCCACGCGAAGCCCGCGACGACGCCGATCACCACGCGCAGCAGGACGTACGCCGCGACGATCAGGACGACGAACGCGATCGCGCGCATCCCGAGCGACGGACCGGTCTTCTCAGGCTCCATGGCCCCGATTGTACGACTGCGGGCCGGTGACCCGGGCCACCCGGACGATGCGGCCGTCAGTCGTAGCTGCGGCGCAGGTGTGAGAAGCGGTCCTCCACCCCGGGCCGGCCGTTCATCTGGACGCGCGCCAGCCGGTAGCGGCGCACCTTCGGCGTGTTCGCGTCCCGGCGCATCGGCGCCGGCTGCGAGAGGAGCAGATAGCGGTTGAGCGAGGGTGAGGGCCTGGCCATGACGAGCATGATCCGCTCGCCGGCATCGCGCGACCACCGCCATCCGGTCGGAGATCTCCCTGCTCGATGCGGACATCCGGTCGAACCGCGCGGGCGCGGGTCGGCGCGGGCGGATCGGGTCAGGACAGGCCGAGCTCGGCGCGCACGATCGCGGTGACCTCCTGGCCGTCGGCGCGGCCGCGGGTCTCCTTCATGACGTGCCCGACGATGACGCCGATCGGCTTCATGTCTCCTGCGCGCAGCTTCTCCGCGACGTCCGGATTGGCCTCGAGCGCGGCGCGGACGATCGGCGCGAGCTCGTCGGCCCCGCCGACCGCGCCGAGGCCCTGGGCTTCGACGATCGTGGCGGGATCCCCACCGCCGGCGACGAGCGCGTCGAGCACCTGTCGCGCTGCGCCCTGGGTGATCGCCTTCGTCGCGACGAGCTGTGCGAGCGCGCCGAGCGCCTGGGGTGCGACCTTCGACACGGCAGGGTCGTCGGCGTCGAGGCGCCCCTGGAGCTCGGTGACCCAGTTCGCCAGGGCCTGCGGCTCGGCATCCGGCTCGGCGGCGTGCGCGGCCTCGAAGTAGTCGCCGAGCTCCGAGCGCCACGACAGCAGCCGCGCGCTCTCGCCGCTGAGGCCGAGCTCACCGGTGAAGCGCGCCTCGCGGTCGGCCGGGAGCTCGGGCATCGCGGCCCGCGCGCGCTGCAGCATTGCGGGCGTGATCGTCACGGGCGGCAGGTCCGGCTCGGGGAAGTAGCGGTAGTCGTGCGCCTCCTCCTTCGAGCGCAGCGACGTGATCGCCTCGGTCCGCGGGTCGAAGTGGAGCGTCTCCTGGATCACGGCCTCGCCGGCGCGGACGAGCGCCTCCTGGCGGGCGACCTCGGCGCGGATGCCGCGCTCGATGAACCGGAAGGAGTTCATGTTCTTCAGCTCGGTCTTCGTCCCGAGCCCGTCGCTGCCCGCCGGGCGGATGGAGATGTTCGCGTCGCAGCGCAGCGAGCCCTCCTCCATGTTCACGTCGCTCACGCCCAGCTGACGCAGCGTCGTGCGCAGCAGGCGCAGCCACTCGCTGGCCTGCTCGGCCGAGCGCACGTCGGGCTCGGTCACGATCTCCGCGAGCGGCGTGCCGCCCCGGTTGAAGTCCACGACCGACGCGTCCGAGCCGTGGATCCGGCCGCTCGCGCCGACGTGGTTGAGCTTCGCGGCGTCCTCCTCGAGGTGCACGCGATGGATCCGCACGTCGCCGAGCCGGCCGCCGAGGCACAGCGGCTCGTCGTACTGGCTGATCTGGTAGCCCTTGGGCAGGTCGGGATAGAAGTAGTTCTTGCGATGGAAGATCGACCGCGTGGCGAGCTCGGAGCCCAGCGCGAGGCCGATCATCAGCCCGTAGTGGATCGCCTCGGCGTTCGTCACCGGGAGCGTCCCGGGCAGGCCCAGGCAGACCGGACAGGTGTGCGTGTTCGGTGGCTCGCCGAAGCTCAGCGGGCACGAGCAGAACATCTTCGTCGCCGTGCGCAGCTGGACGTGGATCTCCAGGCCGATGACCGGCTCGAAGGCCGCAGCGGTCATGCCCGCGCCCCCGACCGTGCCGGCGAGCCGTCGAATCCGAGCACCTGTTCGAGCGCGTGCGCCGCATCGAGGATCCGGTTCTCGCTGAACGCCGGGCCCGCGATCTGCAGCCCGACCGGCAGGCCCTCCGACAGCCCGCACGGGATCGAGATCGCCGGGATGCCGGCGAGCGACATCGGCACCGTGCAGTAGTCGTTGAGGTACATCGCCAGCGGGTCGGCCGTCTTCGCGCCGAGCGCGAACGCGACGTTCGGGCTCGTCGGCGTCACGACGAAGTCGACGTCGGCGAACACGCGCTCGAAGTCCCGGCTGATCAGCGTGCGCACCCGCTGCGCCCGCCCGTAGAAGGCGTCGTAGTAGCCGCTCGAGAGCGCATAGGTGCCGATCAGGATGCGGCGCCTGACCTCCGCGCCGAAGCCGTCGTGCCGCGTCCCGGTGTACATCGAGACGAGGTCGTCGCCGGGGACGCGCAGCCCGTAGCGCACGCCGTCGTAGCGCGCGAGGTTCGAGCTCGCCTCGGCGGGCGCGAGGACGTAGTAGGCGCTGAGCGCGTGCGGCGCAGCCTCCAGCTTGCAGCGCTCGACGATCGCGCCGAGCTCCCGCGCCCGCTCCAGCGAGGCCTCGAACGCGGCGAGCACACCCGGCTCGATGCCCTCGCCGGTGAGTTCGTCCGGCACCCCGAGGCGGATGCCGTCGAGGCGCTCGCCGGTCGGCAGCGCGATCTCCTCGGGGTGCCCGACCGCGGTCGCATCGCTCGGATCGGTGCCGACCATGTGACGGTAGAGCAGCGCGGCGTCGGTGACCTCGCGCGTGAACGGGCCCGCCTGGTCGAGCGAGGAGGCGAACGCGATCATCCCGTAGCGCGAGACGGCGCCGTAGGTCGGCTTGAGCCCGACGATGCCGCAGAGCGCGGCCGGCTGGCGGATCGAGCCGCCCGTGTCCGTGCCGAGGGCCCAGGGCGCGAGGCCCGCGGCGACCGCCGCTGCGCTTCCGCCCGACGAGCCGCCCGGGACCCGGGTGCGGTCCCAGGGGTTGAGCACCGGGCCGTACGCGGAGTTCTCGTTCGAGGAGCCCATCGCGAACTCGTCCTGGTTCGTCTTGCCCAGGAGGCTCGCGCCGGCCTCCTGCAGCCGCGCGACGACGGTCGCCGTGTACGGCGGACGGTATCCCTCGAGGATCCGCGAGCCGGCCTGGCTCGGGATCCCCTCGGTGCAGAAGAGGTCCTTCACGGCGAGCGGCACGCCGCGCAGCGGCGCATCCGAGCGCAGGTCCGCCGGAAGGTCCTCGGCGACCCAGGTGAACGCGTTCAGCTCGTCGTCGGCGGCGCGCGTGCGGTAGGCGGCGAACAGCTCGCCGGCGTCGAGGTCGCCGCGCCCGATCGCGGCCGCCGCCTGCGCGGCGGAGAGGTTCAGCAGCTCGCTGACGTCCATCAGCCGGCCTGCGGGCTGGGGACGAGGAAGCCGTCGTCCTGGACGGCCGGCGCCTGGTCGAGCGCCACCTCGCGCGGCAGGCAGGGGCCCGGGACGTCGGGACGCAGCCCGCCGTCGACGGTGACGACGTGCGAGGTCGGAGGCAGATCCTCGAGGTCGAGCTCGGAGATCGCGGCGATGTGGTCGAGGATCGCGGAGAGCTCGCCCGCGATCCGCTCGACCTCGTCCTCGGAGAGCTGCAGGCGCGCGAGGCGCGCGACGTGGAGGACCTCGTCCCGGTCGATCATGCGGCGGCCGATTCTAGTGCGGGGCTAGGCCGCGGGCGGCGCGGGCCGGGCGGGCGGCGGCGTGAAGCGCCGGTCGGCGCCGGTGGTGCGCTCGTCACGCAGCGAGACGATCGCGCCGCCCACCATCAGCAGCGCGCCCGACACGCCGGCCCACGCGGCCGGCTCGACGTCGACGACGCTGCCGGGGAGCCCGAGGCCGAGCCCCGGCTGCGTGGCGACGACGATCACGAGGATCAGCAGCGTCGGCACGCCGATCACCGGCAGCGCCACCGCCGGCGGCAATGTCACGGCGTCGTCGGCGCCCGCGGCGATCAGCGCGCACAACGCGAGCGTCAGCACCATGCAGATCGCGAGCAGCAGCACGAGGAACCAGCCGAGCGAGGCCCAGCCGGTCGTGTTCAGCTCGAGCGTCAGGAGCGTGCCGCCGCGGGCGCCGACCGTCCGCAGGCTCGCCGAGAACCAGTCGAGGAACAGCACGACGAACAGGACGAGCGCTCCCAGGAGCGCGATCCATTCCGCCGCCCGCAGGCGCGCGAGGCTCATGCGCCCTCCCCCGCCGCGCGCCGGGCGGCGAGCACGGTGTTGCGCAGCAGGCAGGCGATCGTCATCGGCCCGACGCCCCCGGGCACCGGCGTGATCGCGCGCGCCACGTCGACGACCTCGTCGAACGCGACGTCGCCGACGAGCCCCGCGTCGGTGCGGTTCATGCCGACGTCGATGACCGTCGCGCCCGGCTTCACCCAGTCGCCGCGCACCAGCTGCGCGCGGCCGACCGCCGCGATCAGGACGTCGGCGCGACGGCAGACGGCGGGCAGGTCGCGCGTGCGCGAGTGGCAGAGCGTGACGGTCGCGTTCGCGGCGAGCAGCAACTGGCCCATCGGCTTGCCGAAGAGGTTCGAGCGGCCGATCACGACCGCCTCCGCGCCCTCGAGCGCGACGCCCGCCTCGGCGAGCAGCAGCAGCACGCCCTCGGGCGTGCACGGCCGCAGCCCCGGGCGCCCGAGCGCGAGCAGCCCGGCGCTGAGCGGCGTCAGGCCGTCCACGTCCTTCGACGGGTCGATGCGGCCGGTGAGCTCGACGCCGTCGAGATGCTCGGGCACCGGGAGCTGGCAGAGGATCCCGTTGACGGCCGGATCGGCGTTCAGCTCGTCGATGAGCGCGACGACCTGCTCACGCGGCGCGTCGTCGGGCAGGTCGCGGCGGAATCCGCGGATGCCCACCTCGGCCGAGGCCTTCTGCTTGCCTGCGACGTAGATCGCGCTCGCGGGGTCCGCGCCGACGAGGATCGTCGCGAGCCCCGGCGGGCGGCCGTGGCGCGCCGCGAACGCCGCCGCCTCCTCCGCGATCGTCTCGCGCAGGCGGGCGGCGACCGCCCTGCCGTCGATGATCGTGGCGCTCATGCTGCGCTGACGCTACTCAACGCTTGGTGATCGGCGCGTACTCGGCCATGAGCTTGCGCTCGGAGCCGTCGCCGGCGAACCGCACGACGACGATCCCACCGGGCTCGACACTCGTGACGACGCCCTCGCCGAACGCCGCGTGGACGACGTCGTCGCCGAGCCGGAAGCTCACACCGCCGCCACCGCCCCCGGTGTCACCCGCGACCGCAGCGCCCGGCGAGCCCCACGAGGTCGCGCGCCCCCGCGCGCCCACCGCCGCCGCGCCGGCCTCGCGCGCCGCGGCCCAGCCGCTCAGCCCGCCCGCGCGATCGAGCAGGTCGGTCGGCAGTTCACCGAGGAAGCGGCTCGGCAGACCGAACGTGGCCGCGCCGAAGACGTTCCGCCGGCGCGCGTGCGTCAGGTAGAGGTTGCGCATCGCGCGGGTGATGCCGACGTAACACAGGCGCCGCTCCTCCTCGAGCGAGCCCTCGTCGATCGAGCGCGAGTGCGGGAACAGCCCCTCCTCGCAGCCGATGATGAACACGACCGGGTACTCGAGGCCCTTCGCGTTGTGCAGCGTCATGAGCGTCACGAGCCCCTGGTCGTCCTGACGCGTGTCGGCGTCGGCGACGAGCGCGACCTGCTGAAGGAACAGGTCGAGCCGGTCGTCGCCCGCCTCGGCGGCCGCGTCGAACTCCCGCGCCACCTCGACGAGTTCCTGGAGGTTCTCGATGCGCCCCTGGGCCTCGATCGTGCGCTCGGCCTCGAGCCAGTCGAGGTAGCCGGACTCGTGCAGCACGGCGTCCAGCAGATCGCCGACCGGAACGCCCTGGTCCGCGCGCTCGCGCAGCGCGGCCATCGTCTCCATGAACCGCCCGAGCGCCCTGATCGCGGCGGTCCCGAGACCGGGGACCGCGGCCGGGTCGGCGGCGGCGTCCCAGATGCTGATGCCGATCGTGTTCGCATGGGTCAGGACGCGCGCGAGCGACGTCTGCCCGATCCCGCGGCGCGGCGTGTTCGCCACGCGCTGGAAGCTCACCGCGTCCTGCGGGTTGCCGAGCAGCGTGAGGTAGCTGATCGCGTCCTTGATCTCGGCGCGCTCGTAGAACCGCGTCCCGCCGACGACCTGATAGGCGATCTCGCGGCGCACGAGCGTGTCCTCGAGGACCCGGGACTGCGCGTTCATCCGGTAGAAGACCGCGATCTCCGAGCGCGACAGGCCCTCGTCCACGAGCCGCTCGATCTCACCGGCGACGTACCGCGCCTCGGCGTGCTCGTCATCGAGCTCGCGCACGACGATCTCGTCCCCCGGCCCGAGATCCGTCCACAGGCTCTTGTGCATCTGCCCGCGGTTGTGGGCGATGACGGCGTTCGCGGCGTCGAGCACGGTCTGCGTCGAGCGGTAGTTCTGCTCGAGCTTCACCGTCCGCGCCTGCGGGAAGTCGTCCTGGAAGTCCAGGATGTTGCGGATGTCCGCTCCCCTGAAGCTGTACACCGATTGCGCATCGTCGCCGACGACCATCACGTTCCCGTGCTCGCCCGCGATCAGCTGCAGGAGCCGGTACTGGGCGTGGTTCGTGTCCTGGTACTCGTCGACGAGGACGTGGCGGAAGGTGGCCGCGTAGCGCGCGCGGACCTCGGGGAACAGCTCGAGCACGTTCACGGTGCGCCCGAGCAGGTCGTCGAAGTCCATCGCGTTCATGCGGTGCAGCTGCTGCTCGTAGAGCTCGTAGACGTCGGCGACCGTCTGCTCGAAGTACGAGCCGACGAGCTCACGGTAGGCACCCGCGTCGCGCAGCTTGTTCTTCGCGTCGGAGATCTGGTGCTGGACCGCCCCGGGCGTGAAGCGCTTGACGTCGATGCCGAGCTCGTCGAGGCACTGCTTCACGAGACGGCGGCTGTCCTGCTGGTCATAGATCGTGTATTGGCGCGTGTAGCCCAGCCGCGGCGCCTCGGCGCGCAGGATCCGCGCACACGCGCTGTGGAACGTCATGACCCACATGCCGCGCGTGGAGTGCCCGAGCAGCAGTTCGACGCGCTCGCGCATCTCCTGGGCGGCCTTGTTCGTGAACGTGATCGCGAGGATCTCGCCGGGGCGCGCGCGGCCGGTGTGCACGAGCCACGCGAGCCGGTGCGTGAGCACGCGCGTCTTGCCGGAGCCGGCGCCCGCGAGGACGAGCAGCGGGCCCTCCTCGTGGGTGACCGCGGCGCGCTGGGGCTCGTTGAGCCCGCTGAGCAGCTCCTCGAGGCGCGCGTCGGCGGTGGCGTCCGGCATCGACGCTCCAGGGTACGACGAACGGCGGCGGCGTCACTACCCTGCGGCCATGGCGTCCCTGCCCGACGAGGTCCGCGCCGCGTGCGCGCAGGTCGCGGCGAGCGCGCGCTCGGTCACGATCGACCGGGGCGCGCTCGACGCGCTCGATCCGGGCCCGCCCCCGGAGCTCGATCACGAGCGTCACCTGATCGACGGCCCGCCCGAGGACGTCGCCGCCTACTTCCTGACGCTCGACTCGGTGAACTTCGGCTCGGGCTGGTTCCCGACCCTGCGCAAGCGGCCCGGATCGTCGGGGTACTTCACCGTCGCGTGGGCGCTCGCCGACCGCTTCCGCGCACACGGCCCGTGGTCGAACGACGAGCTGCGCGCGCTGCGCACCGAGGAGATCGCCGACACGCTCGGCCAGCCGCGCGATCACGAGCTCATGGCCCTCTACGCGGACGCCCTGCGCGATCTCGGCCGCTGGCTCGGGCGGCGCGCGCCGCTCGAGGTGGCCGGCGCCGACCGGTCGGCGGCACGACTGGCCCGCGAGCTGGCGAGCGGGATGTCGCGCTACGACGACCGCGGGTTCTTCAAGCGGGCGCAGATCGTCCCGTCGAACCTCGCGCTGGCAGGCGTCGCGCAGTACGACGACCTCGACACGCTGACGATCTTCGCCGACAACCTCGTGCCGCACGTGCTGCGCTGCGAGGGGGTGCTCGTCTACGCCCCGGGGCTCGCCGAGCTCATCGACGCCGGGCGCCCACTGCGGCTCGGTGCACAGGAGCGCGAGATCCGGGCCTGCGCGGTCCACGCCTGCACCGCGCTCGCCCGCCGCCTGGGCATCAGCGAGCCCGACCTCGACCACCGGCTCTGGACGCGCGGCCAGCGCCCGGAGTACAAGGAGCGCCCGCGGCATCGCTGCCGCTGCGTCTACTACTGACCCGCGGCTGAGCGCCGGCGCCCGAGCGCGAACCAGCTCAGCGGGCCGACCCAGTTCACGAACGACCCGGCCGCCCAGTCCCACTTCGGGCCACGGACACGATCGGCGGGCGTGCGCCGGATGCTCACGAGCGCCGCGCCGAGCAGCGCGAGCTGCACGACCGCCGCCGCGACGATGCCGCGCTGCCGGGCGGGTTCGAGCTCGTTCCAGCGCTGGTGGGGCATGGCCTGAACGCGAGCCGACGCCGAGCGGCGGACCGGTACGGATCTGCGCGCCCGGTTCAGGCCGGGGGCGCGAAGAACGGGGCGCTCACGTAGCGCTCGCCGGAGTCCGGCAGGACGACGGCGATCCGCCTGCCCTTCGACTCCGGGCGCGCGGCGACCTGCATCGCGCTCCACAGCGCGGCGCCGCACGAGAGGCCGGCGAGCACGCCCTCGCGGGCGGCGACGAACCGGGCGGTCTCGATCGCGGCCTCGTCCGGCACGGCGATGACCTCGTCGAGGATCTCGCGGTCCAGCACGGCGGGGACGAACCCGGCGCCGATGCCCTGGATCCGGTGCGGGCCGGCAGGGCGGCCCGAGAGGACCGCCGAGGACTGGGGCTCGACCGCGATCACCTGCGCCCTGGGGTTCTTCGCCTTGATCGCCTCGCCGGCCCCGGTGATCGTGCCGCCGGTGCCGACGCCGGCGACCAGGACGTCCACCTTCCCGCCGAGCGCCTTGAGGATCTCCGGCCCCGTGCCGGTGCGGTGCGCCTCGGGGTTCGCGGGGTTCGAGAACTGGTCGGGCAGGAAGTGGTCGGGCTCGGCGGCGAGCGCACGTGCGGCGTCGACCGCCTCGTTCATGCCGCCGAGCGACTCCGACGACCTCGACCTCGGCCCCGTACATCCGCAGCAGGCTCTCGCGCTCGCGGCTCATCCCCTGGGGCAGGAAGATCCGCAGGTCGTACCCCTTGGCGGCGCAGACGAACGCGAGCGCGATGCCGGTGTTCCCCGACGTGGCCTCGACGATCGTCGTGCGGCCGGGCTCGATCAGGCCGTCGCGCTCGGCCGCCGCGATCATCGCCACCCCGATGCGATCCTTCACCGAGCCGCCCGGATTCAGCGCCTCGATCTTGCCGAACAGCTCAACCCCGTTCTCGTCGTCGCCGAGCAGCCGCGTGAGCTGCACCATCGGCGTGTCGCCGACGAGGTCAGCAATGTTGATCGGGATTCGAGCCATTCCGGCGTCCAGCGTAGAGCACCGGCGGGATGCCGCCCGGGCACGGGCCTGCAGGTGCGCCGGTCAGCCGTCGCGGCCGAGCGCCGCGGCGCGCAGCGCATCGGGGTCCACGTCGATCGCCTTGCGCACGGTGCGGGTGGCGTGCTGGAGCGCCCGCTCGAGGTCGTCGAGGTAGGCGCTCGTCCCGATCGCGACGAGCGCGGCTTCGCCCTCCTCGACGGCCTCGCCGAGATGGACGAGGTCCGTGCGCCCGAACCCGCGCCAGAGGTGGCCGATCAGGGCCGCGAACCCGCCCCCCGCGGCCGCCCCGATGAGCATCGCCGGCAGGACCGGCGGGAACAGCAGGCCGGCGAGCGCACCGACGATCACACCACCCTCGAGCCCGTGACGGGCCGACCCCTCGTCCCGCTGGACGACCTCGACCTCTCCGCCCTGGCGATGCACGACGATCGCGGCGTCGTGCAGGTGCACCTCGTGGGCGGCCGCGAGGTCCTGGACGGCTTCGAAGTCGTCCTTGGCACGGTCGAGGTCGGCGTAGACGGCGACGAAGGCGAAGGTGTCATCGGAGTGGGTCATACCGGGAGCCTGCCTGCGTCACCGGCGAGCGGCATCCGCAGGAGTCCGCAGATCACTCGACGGCGACCGGCGGGAGCGTCCACTCCTCCGCATAGGCGACGTGCACGGGGTTCACGAGCAGGCGCTTGCCCTTGCGCTGGGCGGGGACGAGCCGCCCGTGATTCATGAGGCCCTCGACCTCGTCGAGCTCGAGCTCGCTCGTCACCCATTCCTGGTCGGCGAACACGAGGCGGGTCCCCATGGTCGGCGAGTCTAGTGTTCGCCCTTCTTGTGTTCGCCCTTCTTGCGTTCGTCCTTCTTGCGCCGCTTGGCCTCCTGCTTCTCGCGCTTCTCGCGCTTGCGGCGCTCGCGCTTGGACTCGCCCGCGGGGGCCTCCGGTGCCGATTCGGGCTCGGGCTCCTCGTGGTCCTCCCAGTCGACCCAGTCGACGTGCGACTCGGCGACGTACGTCGAGACGGCGACGCCGATCGTCGGAAAGAACCGATGGCGCCCGATCTCCGCGTGCAGCCCGTAGTCGCGCAGGCGGTCGCGGACGGGGTCCTTGAGCTCGGCGAAGGCGAGCTCCACGCCGCGCGCCTCGAGCTCGTCGTTGAGCTCGAGCAGCATCTCGGCGGCGGTGACGTCCACATCGGTGATCGGCTCGGCCGCCACGACGATCCAGCGCACGTCCGGCTGACCGGCCAGATGGCGCACCTCGTCGCGGAAGAAGTCGGCGTTCGCGAAGAACAGCGGCGCGTCGAAGCGGTAGAGCATCAGGCCGGGGACGTTGCGCGCGGCCGGGTGGCGGTCGGTGTCGTGGTAGCCCTTGAGGCCGTCCACGCGCCCCAGCACCGCGTCATGCGGGCGCCACGCGCGGCGGACGAACGCGAGCAGCGACAGCCCGATGGCGATGCCGATGCCCGTGAGGACGCCGAGCGCCGCGACCCCCGCGAACGTCACCATCGCGAGCGCGAACTCCGAGCGCCGCCAGCGACTCAGCCGGCGGGCGGTGCGCACGTCGAGGAAGCCGAGCACCGCGACGATCACGATCGCCGCGAGCGTCGACGAGGGCAGGTCCTGCAGGAGACCGGTCGCGAACACGAGCACGAGGGCGAGCACGAGCGCGCCGACGAGGCCGGCGACCTGCGTCCGCGCGCCGACGTTCTCGGCCACCGCCGTCCGTGAGGAGCTCGTCGAGAGTGGGAACCCCTGGAAGAAGCCCGTCGCGATGTTCGCGACGCCGAGCGCCCCGAGCTCCTGGTTCTGGTCGACCTCCTGCTTGAGGCGCCCCGCATAGCTGCGCGAGAGGACGCTCGTGTCCGTGAACGCCACGAACGCGATGCCGAGCGCCGCCGGGAGCAGTGTCGTGAAGTCGTGCATGGACACGTCGGGCACGGTGAACGCGGGCAGCCCGCCGGGGACGACGCCGACCACGGGGAGATCGTCCGCGAGCCCGCCGACGGCGACGAGCAGCGTCGCGCCGACGACGGCGAGGAACACCCCGGGAACGCGCGGTGCCCAGTGCTGGAGGGCGAGGATGACGACGAGCGAGCCGACGCCGATCGCCAGGGCCGTGAGGTCCGTCTGGTCGATGCCCTCGATGAACTCGCGGCCCGCGGGGATGAGCTTCGTCGACGGGACGCTGAAGCCGAAGAGCTTCGGGAGCTGATCGACGATCACGGTGACCGCGATCCCCATGAGGTAGCCCAGGCGCACCGGAACCGAGAGCAGGTCGGTGATGAACCCGAAGCGCGCGAGCCCGCCCACCAGCATCAGCAGGCCGACCACGAGCGCGAGCATGCCGGCCAGCGCGATCCGCTGATCCGGGTCGCCCGCAACGGCCAGCGGGACGATCGCCGCGGCGATCAGCGGCGAGACGGCCGAGTCCGGACCGAGCACGAGGATCCGCGACGGTCCGACGACGACGTAGACGAGCAGCGGCACGAGCGTCGCGTAGAGCCCGGTGACGGGCGGCAGGCCCGCGAGCTCGGCGTAGGCCATCCCCTGTGGAACGAGCAGCGCGGCGAGCACGATCCCCGCGACGACGTCGTGACGCAGCAGCGGCCGGCGGTAGTCGCGGACGAGGTCGATCCCCGGCAGCAGTCGCCGCAGGCCGCGGCGCTCGGTGATCTGCGGGGGGTCTGGAGCCTGGGTCGTGTCAGCCATGGTCACGGGCGCCCGGCGCCCAGCGTGGAACCGTAGTCCTCGTTCACGTCGCGTTCACCCGAGCGGTCGCACTGCGCTGCGATGCGATGCGGCATCCACAGTCCGAGGAGCTCCGGCCCGCGAGATTCAGCTCCGGACGGTGCGGCGCCGATAACCGGAGTGCCCCGGCGTCGCCACCGGTACCACTTGGGCGACGCCGGGGTCTCTTCCGTGCGGCGCGCAACCGGGGGGACTCGAAGCGCGCCGCCAATCGAGGGTAACGAACCCGATTTCTGATTCAGGGTGGTTTTCGCCCACGGTTGGGGAGGCGTTCCCGCCATCCGAGGTTCGCGAGCGAACGGAGCGCAAGCCGGGGGCGCGCTGCCCGCACGTTCACGGTGGCTGTCTCGGCGTTCGAAGACCCGGGCAAAGCACGGTCACGCACGGGGGGTTCCAGCGGATGCCGGCACGAGGCCTCTGCGCTCATCCTGTCTGGGCAGTACCGATTCACCCAGGGACGGGCACCCAAGGATGGGTGCCCGCCCTCGGACCGGGTCTTCCCCCGGGGGCGGGGCCAGCCCTCCTCGCCTCGCCCCCCGACCCGGATCCCGACGGTGGCGCGGGCCGACTGTCGTGGTGACCGTGCTCGCCCCGTGCGCGCGGCCACAGGATCTTGAACGCCGCGCCAACAACGCGCGCTCCTGCGCGGCTGGGTGGGTTGTGAGGCCCCGGTGCTGCGCTGTGGAACGTCCTGGCCGGTGGCTCAGCGCCCGGCGAGCCCGGGCGCCGGCGGCAGGCGCGCGGCGCGCCAGGCCGGGTAGAGCCCGCCGATCACGCCGATCGTCGCCCCGACGAGGGTTCCCAGCAGCAGCACCGATGCCGAGAGGTCCGGCGAGACGAAGGCCTCCACGCCGAGCGCGCGGACCAGCAGGCCTCGAGCCCACCGCGCCGAGCAGCAGTCCGACGGCGGCGCCGAGCAGGCTGATGGCGACGCCCTCGACGAGCACGAGACCGGCCACCTGCGGGCCGCTCCAGCCGACCGCGGTCATGACGGCGAACTCGCCGCGGCGCTCGACGACCGAGAGGAGCATGGTGTTCGCGACGCTGATCCCGCCGATGATGAGCGCGAGGACGACGATCACGAGCGCGGCCTTGCCGATCAGCATGCCGTTGGCCCCGGCGCGCGCGGCGTCGTCGGGGCTGCCGATCGCCGTCAGCCCGGGGAAGCGGCGGGTGATGTCGCGCTCGGCGTCCTGGGCGCGCACGCCGGGCTCGAGCACAACGGGAATCGTCGTGGCCTCGTCCCCGCGCCGGGCGACGCGCTGCGCCTCGCGCAGCGAGATGGCCGCGCCTTCGTCCTCGAAGAGGATCCCGGTGTGGTACGTGCCCGTCACGCGGAACCGGCGGCCGGCGATCCGCAGCGTCGATCCCGGACGCAGGTCCAGGCGCGCGGCCAGCCCGTCGCCGACCGCGACCTCGCCGGGGGCCGAGGTGGGACGACCTGAGACGAACACCAGGCGCTCGGCGACGAACCCGCGCGGGTCCAGGCCGAAGACGACCGCCGCGGGATCGCGGGGCACCTGCTCGATGAGCAGCTGGACCGGCGTGGCGTCGGCGACCCCCGGGGTGGCGCGCAGGCGCCGGGCAAGGCCGGCGGGAAGGACCGACGCCGTGGGGTCGGCGACATCCTTCTGGAAGAGGCCGAGGTCGCCCTGCCCGAGCCGCACGAGGCCGCCCGCGGTCTCCTTGAGCCCGCCGGTCACCCCGAGCAACGCGACGATCGTCGCCACGCCGACGGCGGTCCCGAGCGCGGAGAGCAGCGTGCGCGCCGGGCGGCGCACGAGCGTGGCCCACACCAGGAGGATCATGGCTCGCTCCCGATGCCGAGCGGAGCCGGGGTGTCGCCGTACCCGGGCACCCGCGTGATGTGACCGCCCTCGAGGTGCAGCGTCCAGGCGGCGCGCCGCGCGAGCGCGTCGTCGTAGGTGACGGCGAGCATCGTCATGCCGCGCCGGCGGCGGACCTCGTCGAGGATCTCGAGCACCCGCTCCGACGTGCGCGCGTCGAGGGCAGCCGTCGGCTCGTCGGCGAGCAGCAGGCGCGGCTCGTGCACGAGCGCCCGGGCGAGCGCGACGCGCTGACGCTCGCCGCCGGAGAGCTCGGCGGGTGGTGCGTGCTCGCGACCGGCGAGCCCGACGCGATCGAGCAGCTCACGCGCGCGGCGCACGCGCTCGCCGTGCGGGACGTGCGCGGCGACGAGCGGCAGCTCGACGTTGGCCTGGACCGTCAGGCCGGGCAGGAGGTGGTGGGACTGGAAGACGAAGCCCACCGTGCGACGCCGATAGGCCACCGGGTGGCGCAGCGCGCTGACGTCGACATCGTCGATCAGCACGCGGCCGGCGTCCGGCCGGTCGAGACTGCCGACGATGTTCAGCAGGGTGCTCTTGCCCGACCCCGAGGGACCGCGCAGCGCGACGAACTCGCCGGGCTCCAGCTCGAAGCTCACGTCGTCCAGCACCGTGTTCGCGCCGAACGTGCGCCGCACGTGCTCGACGACGACCCGCGTCCCCACCTCGCTCATCGCGCCGCCTACCGCCGCACGCGGATCCAGCAGCTTGCCCGCCGGGTCCCGTGGCGGTTCGAGACGACCGCCCGGAAGGTGAGCGAGATGCCCGCTGCCCGCGCCGGCCAGACGAACTCGCCGTCCGTGAACCGGCCGGTGAAGCGGTAGCCCGAGCGGCGCAGCGGCCCGGGCTTCTGCCGGGAGACGACCCTGCCGCCGTAGAGGAACTCGTAGCCGAGACGCACGCGTGTCGGGCGACCGCGATAGCTGGCGGTGAAGCTCACGGGCCAGTGGCGTCCCGCCTTGGGCGTGTGCGTGGGAACGCGCATCGTCAGGCGCAGGCCGCTCGCAGCGCCGGCGTCGGGCCACGGAGCCGCCGCACCGGCCGCGAGGACAGCGAGGAAGACGAGCAGCAGAACGAACCGGCGCATGATCGCACTCCGAGGGGCGGTGAGGGGATCTCCTCGAACGTATCCCCGCAGGGGCCCCGGCGTCAGCGTGGAACGCACCTCGCCGCCTGAGTAGTCCGCCGCACCCCACGCGCCGCGCGGTGGTCGCGTCGGGTGCGTTCGGCGCGGCCCGCTAGCGTCCCGGCAATGCCGCGCGTCGCCGTCTTTGGCCCGCATCCCCTGCTCTCCGTCACGATCGAGCGCCGGGGCGGCGGCGACGACGTGCACCTGCACGCGGGCGGACAGGGTGTGTGGCTGAGTCGCATGGCGGCCGAGCTCGGCGCCGAGGCGGTCCTGTGCGGGCTGGTTGGCGGCGAGACCGGTCCCGTCATCGAGGGGTTGCTGCAGCGCCTCCCGATCGAGCTGCGCCTGACCCGGACCGCCGGGGCCAGCGGCTGCTACGTCGTGGACCGCCGCGAAGGGTCACGTCGGGCGGTCGCGCAGGCGATCGCGCCGGCGCCCTCGCGACATGAGCTCGACGCGCTGGTGTCAGGAACCATCGCTGCCGCTCTGGATGCAGATGTCCTGGCGATCTGCAACGCGTTTCCCGGCGATCTGCTGCCGGCCGAGGTCTACGGGGAGCTGACCGCCGACGTGCGCGCCAACGGGCGCCCGGTCATCGCCGACGTCTCCTCGCCGCGGCTGGACGCGGTCCTCGGGGCGCAGCCCGACCTGGTGAAGCTCAACGACTGGGAGCTCGCGGAGTTCATCCGCGGCCCCGTGGACCCGCCGGACCTGCTGCTGGCCGCCGCGCAGCGGCTGCGCGCGGGCGGAGCGCGGTCGGTGCTCGTCACGCGCGGCGGGGAGCCGGCGCTCTGGCTCGACGGCGACGCGCCGCCGCGGCTGGTCGTGCCCCCCCAGCTCGAGCGCGGGATGCGCGAGGGCTGCGGCGACTCGATGATGGGCGCGATCGCGGCGCAGCTCGCCGCCGGCCGCTCACTCGAGGAGGCGATCGTCATGGGGGCGGGCGCGGGCGCCGCGAACTTCCTGCACGCGGGCCTGGGAACGGGCGAGCGGGCCACGGTCGAGGAGCTCGCCCGGCACGTGCGCATAACCGCCTACCCCACCGCGTAGGGCACCTTCGGCCGCTCACCCGCGACGATCGCGGCCGGAGCGGTGTGCGCCACCCAATCCAGGTGCGGGGCGACCCGGTCGATGCCGGCCAACACGTCGAGCGCGCCCTGAAGCGCGATCGCGCGGCCGCCGTGCGAGGAATGCGCATCGCTGGCCAGGACGTGCACGAAGCCGCGCGCGGCGAGCGTCCTCATCCCCGGAGCAGTCTGCGGCTGCTGGAAGTACGCGGCGGTCGCCTGCACGAGCGCGCCGCGTTCGGCGAGCCGCGTGAGGCGCTCGAAGAGGTCCTCGCCGAGATGTCGCTCGGGGTGTGCGATGAGCGCATGGAACCCGCGCGCCTCCAGCCGCACCACGGCCGCCTCGAGGGTGTCGGAGAGCGGGCCGGCGCGCGGCTCGAGGAGGATCCAGCACCCGCCCGCGAGCGCGACCGCGCGCAGGTCTGCGTCGCTGAGACCGTCGACCGCGAGCTCGGAGACCTCGCCGCCGGTCAGGACGCGCAGCGGGATCCCGCGGCACTCCAGCTCCTCCCCGAGCGCGGCGACCCGGCCGGCGATCTCGCCGATGCGCACGTCGTGGTCGTGCCGGATGTGCGGCGTCGCGCAGACGGCGTCGAACCCCTCGGCCACGGCGCGCCGCGCCATCGCCACGCTGTCGCGCAGGTCGAGGGCGCCGTCGTCGACGCCCGGGAGCAGATGGCAGTGCAGGTCGAGGAAGCCCATCGTGCACGCGTCACTCGTACAGCGCCGCGAGCGCGGTCGCGTAGCGCTCCTCGACCACCGCGCGGCGCACCTTGAGCGTCGGCGTGAGTTCGCCGTCGGACTGCGTGAGGTCGCGGTCGAGGACCGTGAAGCGCTTGATCTGCTCGATCCGGGCCAGGCGTGCGTTCACCGCGTCGACGTCGGCCTGGAGGATCTCGCGCACGTGCGGATCACTCGCCAGCACGACGGAATCGGCGGGCAGGCCGGCGCGCTCGGCGAGCGCGGGCACCTCGTCGGGATCGAGGGTGAGCAGCGCCACGAGGTAGGGCCGCCGGTCACCGTGAACGACCGCCTCGGAGATCCACCGCGTCTCGCGCAGCATGTTCTCGAGGTTCGTCGGCGCGATGTTCTTCCCCGACGACGTGATGATGATGTCCTTCATGCGGCCGGTGATCCGCAGCCGGCCGGCTGCGTCGAGCTCACCGAGATCGCCCGTGCGCAGCCAGCCGTCCTGCGCCGCCTCGGCGCTCGCCGCCGCGTCGCGGAAGTCGCCGACGAACACGTGCGGGCCGCGCAGCAGGATCTCGCCGTCGCCGGCGATGGCGACCTCGGCGCCGTCGAGCGGCGGCCCCACCGTGCCGAGGTGCGCTTCGCCCGGGATGTTGAGCGTCGCCGTCGCGCAGCTCTCGGTGAGGCCGTAGCCCTCGAGGATCTCGACGCCGCACGCGTCGAAGAACTCCAGGAGCTCCACCCCGATCGGCGCGGCGCCGACGAGCGCCTGGCGCAGGTTCCCGCCGAAGACCTCGCGCACCTGGCGCAGGACGAGGCGGTCGGCGAGCGCATGGCGCGCACGGAGCACGGGCCCCGGCCGCCGGCCGGCGCGCTGCGCCGCCCGCATCGTGCGCCCGCACGACAGCGCGTGGCGGAAGATCTCCCGCTTGAGCGCGGGCCCGTCCTCGAGCCGGTCGAGCACGGCGCGCTGCACCTTCTCGTAGATGCGCGGCACGGCCGGGACGTGCGTCGGGCGGCCCGCGGCGAGGTCCTCGCGCAGGCGCGCGGGATCGCGGTTCCAGTAGACGAGGGTGCCGCCCGCGTCGAGCGTGACGAACTGCGTCACGCGCGCGAGCACGTGGGCGAGCGGAAGGAAGAGGAAGATCGACGGCGGGCTCTGCCGCAGGCCCAGACGCTCGTCGTACATGCGGATCGCCGCCGCGAGGTTGCCGTGCGTGAGCATGCAGCCCTTCGGCGCGCCGGTCGTGCCCGACGTGTAGACGAGCGTCGCGATGTCGCGGGCGCCGGGAGCCGCCGCGCGCTGCTCGATGAGCTCCGGTGCGACGGCGGCGCCGCGTTCGCGCAACTCGGCGAATGTGATGGCTCCGGGTGCCCGGCCCGTGAGGACGATCACGTGCTCGAGCGTCGGGCACTGCGCGCGCACCGCGTCGACCTTGGCGACCTGGGCGGCGTCCTCGCAGAGGACCGCACGTGAGCCCGCGTGCCCGAGGATGTAGGCGCACTCCTCGGGGGCGTTCGTGTGGTAGATCGGCGCGACGACGCCACCGGCGCAGAGGATGCCGAGATCGGCGAGCGTCCACTCCGGGCGAGTCTCGCCGAGGACCGACACCCGGTCACCGGGAGCGACGCCCAGGCTGATCAGGCCGCCCGCGATCGCGCGCGCCGCGCGGTCGAGATCCGCGTAGGAGATCGGGTCGTGCCCGCCGGCGAGCGTCAGCGCCGTGCCGTGATGGCGCCGCGCCGCCCGCAGGAACAGGGCGCCGAGACTGACGGCCCGCTCCAGCGGCACCGGTGCGACCACGGGTGCTCGCTCGTCGCCGGACATCGCTGCACAAGGGGTATTCGCGCGCGGCGCCCGCGTCAACCGTGGTTTCCGCCCCGCCGCCGCCCGCCAGGCGCGTCGCTCGCAGGCTCCGCGATCGCGCGTACAACGGCGGAAGGGGGAGCTGCAGGCGCCGGCGTCGTCGCGCCCGAACATCGCTGGAGATCGGAGTGGACGTATTCGTCGTGCTGCGCCCCACGGGCGGCGCGGACCCCGCTTCTAGATGTAGTACATCGCCTGGCCGGCGTCCGAGCGCTCGCGCTCGATGACATCGGCGATCGTCGTCTTCTCGAGCACCAAGCGCGCCGCGGCGGCGGCTTCGCCGAACACGCCCTCACCGTCGCGGCCGAGGGGGCCGTCGAGCAGCTCGACGACTTCGAGCACCGTGACCGTCGAGGGGTCGCGCGCGAACGAGTATCCGCCCTTGACGCCGCGCTGGGAGTTCAGGACCCCCGAGCGCCGCAACGTCGCGAACAGCTGCTCGAGGAACTGCACGGGGATCTCGCGCCGGCGTGCGAGCTCGCCGATCGGGACCGGGCCCTCGCCGGAGCGACCGAGCTCGGCGAGTGCCTGCACCGCGTACGGCGACTTCGTGGTGATCGAGATCATCGCTCCGCTCTACCCTCGGGGCGATCCTATGGCACTCACCGGCCGCCGTCCCGGCGTCATCTCCCGCTTCGCCCCGCCGCTCGCGCTGATGGCGGTCATCTTCGCGCTCAGCGCCCAGCCGGACCTGAGCTCCGGCCTGGGCACGATCGACCTCGTCGGCCGCAAGCTCGTGCACATGACCGAGTACGGCGTGCTCTACCTGCTCTGGTTGCGGGCGCTCGGCGCGCGTCACGCGGGCTGGGCCGCGCTGATCGCGATCGGCTATGCCGCCACCGATGAGCTTCACCAGACGACCGTGGACGGCCGGCACGGCACGCCGGTCGACGTCCTGATCGACGGCACCGGGGTACTCGTCGCCCATCTGCTGTGGCGCCGGTGGGGGCCCCGGCGCCGACGCGCTACAGC
This sequence comes from uncultured Actinomycetes bacterium, assembly GCA_963787935.1. GTDB lineage: Bacteria > Actinomycetota > Thermoleophilia > Solirubrobacterales > Solirubrobacteraceae > F1-60-MAGs163. Next base: position 355,047 of record CAWBEV010000006.1, read on the forward strand.
CAGCCCCGCTCGGTAGCGATCAGGACGGCCTGGGCGCGGTCGACCGCGCCGAGCTTGCCGTAGATGTTGTGCAGGTGGGTGCGCACGGTGCTCGTCGAGAGCTCGAGCTCGTGGGCGATCTGCTTGTAGACCTTGCCCTCGGAGAGCCGCCGCAGGACCTCGACCTCGCGGCCGGACAGCGGGCACGGGTCCACCTGGCGCACACGCCCCGTGGACGGGAACGGCAGGTCGTACATGACGCTGCGCAGCTCGTCGGCACCGAGCCCGATCGCGCGAGCGCAGCGGAGCATCTCGGTCGAGGAGACCGCGCCGCCCTGGGCGTAGTGGGCGAGCATGTCGGCCAGGCGCACGAACGCGGTCTCGCCGGTGGCGTCCTCGGCGTGGTGGCGCTCGATGACCGACGCGACGCTCTTCGGCAGGCCCCAGCGGCGGGCGAGCACGCCGCCGACGAGCGCGTGGTCCACGCCGAGCTCGCGGCGCTCCTTGTGGATGCGCTCCTCGGGCGTGCGGGCGCCCTGGTGCACCTGCTGCGGGTAGCCAGGATAGGCGTGCATGAGCACGAGCTTGCCGATGTCGTGCAGGAGGGCGGTGACCATCAGGCGGTCGCGCTCCTCGTAGCCGGCCTCGATGGCCAGGCGCTCGGCGGCGCGCTGCGTGGCGACGCCGTGCAGGCGGAAGCGCTCGGGCGCGGAGTCCCAGATCGACGAGCGCTCGAAGAAGTCGAAGGTGCGGGCGCGGGCGGCGATCGACTGCACGGCCTCGGGCGAGAGCACCTCGGTGGCCTGCACGACCGACTCGACGCGGCCCTGGGCACGGCCGTCGGTCTGGTTCGCGACGCGCAGGACGGCGATCACGAGCGCGACGTCCCCCTCGACCGCGGCGACGATCTCGCCGGTGTTCGCGCGCTCGTCGGAGACGAGCCGCAGGACGCGGTCGCGCGACTCGGCGAGTGCCGGGAACGCCTCGAGCGCCTCGAAGGCGGCGGTCAGCCTGCGACCGTGACCTTCGTTGTGCCGGCGTGAGCCGGCGGCCGCGTCCGCCGCGGGTTCGGCGGCACGCAGTGCGGGTGCTGAAGCGGCCTGAGGCATGCGAATGACGTCCGTGATGGGGGGCGTTGATCAGGACCGGGGCGTGGCCCTACCCCCCTATCGGCACCCCTGGACGATGGTTTGAGCGGTTTCTTGCGCCGTGCTACTCGGCGGAGCCCACGGGGGCCCGCAGCGCCGCGCCGATGCGGCGCAGCGATTCGTCGCGCCCGAGCACCGCGAGCGTCTCGAAGATGCCCGGTGAGACCGTCGTCCCCGCCAGGGCCACGCGCAGCGGCTGGAAGACGTCGCGCGGCTTGACCGCGCGCGCGTCGACGACGCCGCGCAGCGTCGCGTCGATGTGCGGGGCGTCCCAGTCGCCGAGCGCCGTGAGGGCGGTGCGGGCGTCGGCGAGCGCGGCGCGCCCGTCCTCGCCGAGCCAGCGTTCACGCGCCTTGGGATCGTCGGCGGGACCGTCGAAGAGGAACCCGACGAGCGGCCAGAAGTCCTCGAGCGTCTGGATCTTCTCCTCGCTGATGAGGACCGCGTCATGCAGCCCGGAGCGTCCCGTATGCGCCTCGAGGCGCTCGGTCAGGGCCTCGGTGCCGAGCTCGCGCAGGTAGCGGCCGTTCATCCAGCGGAGCTTCTGCTCGTCGAAGCGCGCGGGGTTCTTCGAGACGCGCGCCACGTCGAAGCGCCGGACGAGCTCGTCGGTCGCGATCAGGGTCTCGTCGTCGCTGTCGCCCCAGCCGAGCAGCGCGAGGTAGTTGCGCACCGCCTCGGGAAGGTAGCCCGCGTCACGCAGGTCCTGCACCGAGGCCGCGCCGTGGCGCTTGGAGAGCTTCTTGCCGTCGGGGCCGTGCAGCAGCGGGAGGTGCGCGTAGATCGGCTTCGGCGCGCCGAGCGCCTCGAGGACGAGCAGCTGCTTCGGCGTGTTCGAGATGTGGTCCTCGCCGCGGATCACGTGCGTGATCTCGGCGTCGTGGTCGTCGATCGCGACGGCGAGGTTGTAGAGCGGGCTCCCGTCGGCGCGTGCGATCACGGGGTCGTCGAGGTGGGCGTGCTGGAAGACGGTGTCCCCGCGGATCAGGTCGTGCACGACGGTCGCACCCTCGTCGGGAACGCGCAGGCGCACCGCACCGTCGCCTTCCGGCGTCCCGCGATACCCGCGGTCCGCACCGTGCTCGGCCTTCCAGGCGCGCACGTCCTCGCCGGCCGCGCTCGTGCGGTAGGCGCGATCCTGATCGAGCAGTTGCTCGATCACCTGACGGTGGCGCTCCTCGTTGTCGCGCTGGGAGAGCGGGCCCTCGTCCCAGTCGAGCTCGAGCCAGCGCAGCGCCTCGAGGATGTGCGCGACGTTCTCGGGCGTCGAGCGCTCGCGATCGGTGTCCTCGATGCGCAGGACGAAGCGCCCGCCCGATCCGCGCGCCGCGAGCCAGTTGTAGAGCGCCGTGCGGGCGCCCCCGATGTGAAGCTGGCCGGTGGGGCTGGGAGCGAAGCGCACGCGCATACCGGTAGGAATCTAGGCCATGCCCGCCTCGACCCGCCCCCCGCACACGTGCTGATCGGTGCCCACGTCTCCCCCGCCGGCGGTCCGGCGAAGGCCGTCGAGCGCGGCGCGGCGCTCGGCGCGCGCTCGATCCAGATCTTCAACCAGAACCCGCGCGCCTGGAAGCCGACCGTGTACCGCGAGGAGCAGATCGAGGCGTTCGGCGCCGCGCTCGCGGCGAGCGAGGTCGACGCGCTGCTGATCCACGCGGTCTACCTGCTGAACGCCGCGAGCGACGACCCCGAGATCCGCGCCAAGACGTTGACGTCGCTGATCGCCTCGCTGCGCGCCGGGGCGGCCCTCGGGGCCACCGGTGTCGTGCTCCATCCGGGGTCGGCGAAGACCGGCGACGTCGGCGAGGCGATCGGGCGGGCGGGGGCCGTGATCGCCGAGGCGCTCGCGGAGTCCGAGGGCTGCCCGCTGCACCTGGAGAACACGGCCGGGGCCGGCGGCACGCTCGGGCGCTCGTTCGACGAGCTCGGGGCGCTGCTCGAGGCCGCCGGCGGCGACGGGCGCCTGGGCATCTGCCTGGACTCCTGCCACATGCTGGCCTCGGGCATCGAGATCCGCACCCCAGAGGCCCTGAGCGCGGCGCTCGACGCCTGCGAGGCCGCGGTCGGCCCGGGACGCCTCGGGTCGCTGCACCTCAACGACAGCCAGACGCCGCTCGGCTCGAACCGCGACCGCCACGCGAACATCGGCGACGGCGAGCTCGGGCTCGACGGCGCGCGCGTGTTCCTCAGCGAGCCGCGGTTTCAGGGGCTCGCATGCGTGCTCGAGACCCCGGGCCCCGATCGCAGCGGGCCCGTCGCGGAGGAGCTCGCGCTCTGCGAACGGCTACGGGCCGAAGGACTCGCAGCCCGCGGCGCGGCGGACTGAGATCGGGCGCGGAAGAACGGCCCCCCGCCCCCGGTCCAGCGGTAGGGCGGGGGACCACCGCGAACGCTAGCACGTCATCCGGGGCGGGTTGCCGATCGAAACTGACAGGACCGCCATCCGCGTGCGCGCGGAAACGGCGCGCTCGCCGTGGACGTGGAACGACGGCGCGCGCGGCCGCGGCGCGGCGTGCGCGTCAGGCCGCCGCGGTGCCCGTGCTGAGGGCCGCCGGGCCGAGGATGTGCTCGAGCTCGGCGCGCAGCGACGGCGTCGGGCTGACGCGGAACTCGGCGCCGAACCGCACCGTGCGCTCGCCGCCGCTCGTGGCGATGTCGAGCACGACGTCGCTCTCCCCCGAGTGGTTGCCGAGCACGTGCTTGAGGTCATCGATGATCGCCGCCGGGACGCCCGTGGCGGCGGCGTCGAGGCGCAGCCGCAGCGGTTGCGGGCCCTGCGGCGCCCGCGCGGCCGCCTCGCGGGCGGCCAGGACCTCCTCGGGCGACGGGTCGAAGCGCTCGACGCTCTGCACGACGAGCGCGGTCTTGTCCTTGTCCTTGTGATCCACACGCCCGCGGACGAGCACGATCTCGTCGACGCCGAGCGCGCCCTCGTACTCGGCGAGCGCCTTGCCGAAGATCAGGATCTCGACCTCGCCCTCGAGGTCGTCGAGCGTGGCGAACATCATCGGATCGCCCTTCTTCGTGCGGATCTTCTTGGCCTGGGTGATGATCCCGCCGGCCGTGACCCATTCACCGTCGCGCATCCCCGCGACCTCGACGAGGCTGCCGTCCACCTGCTCGCGCAGCGCCTCGCGCACCTCCTTGAGCGGATGCAGCGAGATGAACAGCCCGATGGCCTCCTTCTCGACCGCGAGCAGCTCGCGCTGGTCGAACTCCTCCGCCGGGATCGGCGGGTGCGACGGCTGGAAGGCGGTCGGCGACGGGCCCTCGGCGGGGCCCCCGAGATCGGCCATGTCGAAGATCGACCCCTGCCCGATCTGGGCATCGAGCTGCGACTGCTGGCCCGCGGACTGGGCCTGCTCGAGCACGCTGAGCATGCCCTTGCGCGTCGCCCCGGTCGAGCCGAACGCCCCGCACTTGATCAGCGCCTCGATCGCGCGCTTGTTCACGAGGCGCGAGTCGACGCGCGAGCAGAAGTCCCACAGCGACTCGAACGAGCTCTCGGCGCGGGCCGCCTTGATCGCCTCGACCGCCTGGTAGCCGACGCCCTTGACGGCATCGAGGCCGAAGCGGATGTCGCCGCGGTCCACGACGAACTCGTGGTCGGAGACGTTCACGTCGGGCGGCAGGATCGCGATGCCCATGTCGTCGCAGCGCGCGGCGAAGAACGGGACCTTGTCCTTCGTGTCCATGACCGACGAGATCAGGGCGGCCATGTACTCGGCCGGGTGGTTCGCCTTGAGCCAGGCCGTGCGGTAGGCGATCAGCGCGTAGCAGGCCGCGTGCGACTTGTTGAACGAGTAGTCGGCCGACTTCTCGTTCGTCGCCCAGAGCCAGTCCACGACCCGCGGGTCGATGCCGGCGGCCGCACAGCCCTGGCGGAACTCGGGCTCGAGCTTCGCCATCTCCTCGCGCTTCTTCTTGCCGATCGCCTTGCGCAGGTCGTCGGCCTTCGCGCCGCTGAATCCCGCCAGGGACTTGGCGATCTGCATCGCCTGCTCCTGGTAGAGGATCACGCCGTACGTCGATCCGACGATCGGCTCGAGGCGCTGGTCCGGCACGGACACCGACTCGGGGTCGCGCTTGCCGCGCGCGTACGCGGGGATCTGGTCCATCGCGCCGGGGCGGTAGAGCGCGACGAGCGCGACGAGGTCGTCGAACTCGGTCGGGCGGACCTTGCGCAGCGCCTCCTGCATGCCCTCGGACTCGAACTGGAAGACCCCGATCGAGTCCCCGCGCGCGAGCATCTCGTAGGTCGCCGGGTCGTCGAGCGGCAGGCACGCCATGTCGGGGCGCGTCCCGCTCGAGCGTTCGATGATGTCGAGCGCATCCTCGATCACGTCGAGATTGCGCAGCCCGAGGAAGTCCATCTTCAGGAGGCCGAGCTCCTCGACGGGCTTCATCGAGAACTGCGTGACGACCTTGTAGACGCGGTCGCCGTTCTCGTCGGTCGTGTTCGCGTCGGCGAGCTGGACCGGCACGATGTCGGTCAGCGGGCGGTCGGCGATCACGACCGCGGCCGCGTGGATCGACGAGTTGCGGACGATGCCCTCGAGGCCGCGGGCGCAGTCGATGATCGACTTCGCCGTCGGGTCGGCGTCGTAGGCCGCGCGCAGCGGCTCGCCGTCCTTCAGGCAGTCGTCGAAGCTCGGCGGGCGGCCCATGATCGGGTCCGGGATGAGCTTCGCCAGGCGGTCGCCGACGCCGTAGTCGTGCCCGAGCACGCGCGCCGCGTCGCGCGTCGCCGCGCGCGGGAACATCTTGCCGAACGTGACGATCTGCGCGACCGCGTCGCGGCCGTACTTCTCGGTGACGTACCGCATCACCTGATCGCGCCCGCGCACCGAGAAGTCGATGTCGATGTCGGGCATCGACACGCGCTCGGGGTTCAGGAAGCGCTCGAAGAGCAGGTCGTAGCGCAGCGGGTCCACGTCGGTGATCCGCAGCGTGTAGCTCACGATCGAGCCGGCCGCCGAGCCGCGGCCCGGGCCCCACGGCGATGCCGTTGCGCTTGGCCCAGGTCACGAAGTCCCAGACGATCAGGAAGTACGCGTTGAAGCCCATCCGGTCGATGACCTCGAGCTCCATGTCGGCGCGCTCGAGCGCCTCGGCCGGCACCGGGTCGCCGTAGCGCTCGCGCAGGCCCTCGCGGACCCGGTCGCGCAGGTAGGCGCGCTCGTCCTCGCCGTCCGGCAGGAACCGCGGGATGAGCTGCTTGCCGAGCTCGATCTCCACGTCGCAGCGCTCGGCGATCTCGACCGTGCTGGCCAGCGCCTCGGGCCACTCCGCGAACGCCTGCGCCATCTCGTCGCTCGAGCGCAGGAAGAACTCGTTCGTCTCGAAGGTCATCTTCGGCGCCGCGAGTGTCGACTTCGTCTGCACGCACAGGAGCGCCGTGTGGTGGTTGTAGTCCTCGCGGCGCAGATAGTGCACGTCGCCGGTGCCGACGAGCGGGCGGCCGACCTCGCGCGCGATCCGCACGATCCCCTCGTTCGCGCGGTCCTGCTGGGCGAGGCCGTTCTTCTGGACCTCGAAGTAGACGTTGTCCACGCCGACGGCGCCCATGAGCTCGTCGACATGGGCGCGGGCCTCGGCGTCGCGACCCTCGGCGAGGCGGCCGGCGAACCGCGAGGCAAGGCAGCCCGTGAGCACGATGAGCCCCTCGCGCCGCGCGGCCAGCTGATCGAGGTCGACGGTCGGCTTGCCGCGGTTCAGGCCGTCGAGGAAGCCCTCGGAGCAGAGCTTCACGAGGTTGCGGTACCCCGCGTCGGACTCGGCCATGACGGTCAGGTGGTTGCGCTCGACCTTCCCCGCGCGGCTCGCGAGGTGATCGTCCACGAAGTACAGCTCGCAGCCGACGATCGGCTTGATGCCGTGCTTCCCGGCGGCCTTGAAGAGCTCGACCGCGCCGTTCATGACGCCGTGGTCGGTGAGCGCCAGTGCGGGCTGCCCGAACGCCGCGGCGCGCTCGGCCAGCGCGTCGATCTTGCAGGCGCCGTCGAGCAGCGAGTACTCGGAGTGGACGTGCAGATGTGCGCAGGTCGGAGCGGTCACGGGGCTGCGGAGGATAGGTGCCGGGCCGGACGGGCCAGGCGGGCGTTTCCGCTCTCAGCGATGGTTTCCGACGAGCCGCGCGAGGCGGCCGAGCAGCCCGCCGGAGCGCGTGAGCGCCGGCGCGGGCGCGACGGGCGCAGCGGGTGGCGACGCAGGCGCGGCGGTCTCTGCGGGCGCCTGGGCGCGCAGGCGCTCGGCCGCGAGCGCGAGCCCCGCGATCAGCTCGTCGGTCTCGCCGGACCGCGCCGCCGGCGGCGCGGGCACCGGCGGGAAGCCGGCCGCGGGGACCGGCGCGGCCGCGGGCGGCGCCGACTGCGGCGGCGGCGCGGCGAGCGCGGTCCGCGCCCGCTCGGCGGTCAGCGCGCTCGTGGCGGCGTCGCGGGCGGCGCGCTCGGCGCGCACGGCCTCCTCGGCCGCCTCGCGGGCGGCGCGCTCGGCCGCGAGCGCCGTCTCGGCGCTCGCGCGCGCGGCCAGCTCACGGTCGAGCGCCTCGCGGGCGGCCCGCAGCGCGCCGGCGGACTGCGCGACGACGCCGGCGAGCCGTGCGTCGCGCTCGGCGCGCTCGGCGAGCCTGGCGCGCAGGCGCTCGGCCTCGTGGGTCTCGTGCTCGAGCTCGGCGACCCGCGCGTCGGCCTCGGCCAGGCGCCCGCGCAGCTCGGACTCGGCGAGCTCGGCGCGGCGGGCGCGGCGCTCGGCGAGCACCGTCGGCTCGGGGCCGCCGGCCGGGCCCGGGCCGGGAGCGTCGGGAACGTTCATCGCCGCGGAGGCTACCTCGCCGCCGGGCCGGAAGCGGGGCCGAGGTCCGCGAGCCGCCGCTCGAGCAGGCGCCGCTCGGCGTCGTCGTCGGCGAGCGTCAGCGCGCGGCGGTAGGCGGCGCGCGCCTCGTCGGTCCGGTGCAGACGGCGCAGCAGCTCGCCGCGCGTTGCGTGCAGGTAGCGGTAGTCCTCGAGATCGAGACGATCGGCGATCGCGAGCCCCGCCTGGGGGCCCTCGGCCTCGGCGACGGCGACGGCCCGGCTGAGCTCGACCACCGGCGAGCCCGTGAGCCGCGCGAGCTCCCCGTAGAGGGCGGCGATCTGGGGCCAGTCGCGCGGCTCGTCGGCGTGCAGGGCGGCGATCGCGGCCTGGATGCACGTAGGGACCGCGTCCGCGCAGCGCGAGCGCCCGGTCGAGCACGGCGCGCCCCTCGGCGATCCGGTCCGCGTCCCAGAGCGTGCGGTCCTGCTCGGCGAGCAGCACCAGGTCCGCGTCCCGGAACCGCGCGGCACGGCGCGCGTCGTGCAGCAGCATCATCGCCAGCAGCCCGTGCACCTCGGGCTCGTCGGGCATGAGCTCGGCGAGCGCCCGCCCGAGCCGCAGCGCCTCCGCCGCGAGGTCGCCGCGAGCACCGTAGCCCGCGTTGAAGATGAGGTAGACGACCGCGAGCACCGCCGCGAGCCGCTCGGGCAGCTGGTGAGCGGGCGGCACGCGGAACGGGATGCCCGCGGCCCGGATCTTGCGCTTCGCGCGCACGAGCCGCTGCGCCATCGTCGGCTCCGGGACGAGGAACGCGCGCGCGATCTCGCCGGTGCTCAGGCCGCCGAGCGTGCGCAGCGTGAGCGCCACCTGCGCGTCGACGGCGAGCGCGGGGTGGCAACAGGTGAAGACGAGCTCGAGGCGCTCGTCGGGGAACGCCGTCGCGTCCACGGGGTCCTCCACGGCCTCGGGGACCTCGAGCAGCGGGATCTTCGCCGCCAGCGTGCGGTCGCGGCGGATGCGGTCGATCGCCCCGTTGCGCGCCGTCGCCACGAGCCAGGCGCCCGGGTTGGCGGGCGTGCCGTCACGCGGCCAGCGCTCGGCGGCGGTCGCGAACGCCTGCTGCGCGGCCTCCTCGGCGAGGTCGAAGTCGCCGAGGAAGCCGATCAGCGCAGCCAGGACGCGGCCCCAATGCTCACGGAACGCCTGCTCGAGGATCGCTACCACTCCGCGAGCGGGCGCACCTCGATCGCGCCGCCGAGGCGGGCCGCCGGGATCCGCGCGGCCAGCTCGATCGCGGCGTCGAGGTCGTCGGCCTCGAAGACGAGCCACCCGCCGATCGCCTCCTTGAGCTCGGCGAACGGGCCGTCGGTGATCAGCGTCTCGCCGTTCTCCACACGCACGGTCGTCGCCGTCTCGGGCGGCTGCAGGTGCTGGCCGGGACTGACGCCGGGCGTCTCGCCTATCGCCTTGTAGGCCGCGTAGATCGCCCCCTTCTCGTCGTCCGACAGGCGCTCCCACTCCTCCGACGGCGGCGTCGGGGTCGTGCCCTGATGGATCAGCAGCATGTACTTCATCGCGTCCTCCTTCGGGGATTGGTCCTCTCCAGGACGAACGGGGAGCGACGAATTCGACAGCCGGCCGGAACTAGTGGATCGCCGGCTGCGAGGAGCGCCGCCCCAGCGCGAAGATGCCGCCCGCGAGCGCCGCGAGCAGGGCGGCGCCCAGGACGATCCGCATGCGACGGTGCCGCAGGTACAGGGCCGCGCCGTGGTAGCTCGCGACCCCGATCGTCTGGTACGTGCGTGCGCTCGGCATGGGCCGACGATACAAGGCACCGCGCAGCGCGCTGACTCAGTCGGGCTGCGAGGCCTTCAGGCGGTAGGCCATCCGCGACTGCAGCGACCAGAGCTCGATGAAGCCCGGCGAGGCCTGCTGGCTGAACAGGCCGCCGCTCGTCTCGAACGTCGCGAGCGACGCGTCGTAGACGGCGTTCGGGCTCTGGCGGGTGACGACGCGCGCGGTGCCCTTGTAGAGCTTCAGGCCGATCGTCCCGGTCACGCGCGCGTTCACCGAGTCCATGAACGCATCGAGGTTCTCGCGCAGCGGCTCCCACCAGAGGCCCGCGTAGACGAGGTAGGCCCACTGGCGGTCGAGGTCGCTCTTGTACTGGTTCTGGTGGATCGTGCCGACGAGGCGCTCGAGCTCGGCGTGCGCGGGCAGGATGATCGCGGCCGCCGGGACCTCGTAGATGTCACGGACCTTCAGCCCGACGATCCGGTCCTCGATGTGGTCGATGATCCCGACGCCGTGGCGGCAGCCGATCTCGGCCGCCCGCTCGAGCAGGTCCACGAGGCCCAGCCGCTGACCGTTGAGCGCGACCGGGACGCCCCGCTCGAAGGACACCGTGATCGTCTCGGACTCGTCCGGCGCCTCCTCGGGGCGCGTGACGAGCTGGAAGACGTCGTCGTCGGGCGCGTGCTCGAGGTCCTCGATCCACTTGCCCTCCGAGGAGCGCCCCCAGAGGTTGTCGTCGATCGAGTACGGCGTGGACTCGGCGCCGTGGGTCGGGTGGGTCTTGATCGGGATCCCGTGCTCGCGCGCGTAGGCGATCTCCTCCTCGCGGCCCATCTGCCAGCCGCGGACCGGCGCGATGACCTTGAGCTCGGGCGCGAGCGTCGCGACGGTCGCCTCGATGCGCACCTGATCGTTGCCCTTGCCGGTGCAGCCGTGGGCGATCGTGTCGCACCCGTGCAGCCGGGCGTACTCGACCGCGATCTTCGCGATCAGCGGCCGGCCGAGCGCGGTGAACAGCGGGTAGCCGAGCCCGTAGACGGCGTTCGCCTTGATCGCGGGCGCGATGAAGTCGTGGGCGAACTCCTCGCGGGCGTCCACGACCTCGGCGGCCACGGCTCCGAGCTGGAGCGCCTTGCCCTTGACGACGCCGTAGTCCTCGCCCGGCTGGCCGAGATTGATCGTCAGCGCGACGACCGCGGCCTCGTACTCGTCCTGGATCCACTTCAGCATGACGCTCGTGTCCAGGCCGCCCGAGTAGAGGAGCAGCACGCGACTGACCTCCCCCGGCTCGGCGAGGTAGCTGGCGGTGCGGGTGTGGCGGGGTTCGGCGGCGTCGGTCATCGCACGGCAGTCTAGGAACCGGCGCCGCGCGCGCGCCGTCCGGTCCGGGCGTCTAGGCGCGCGCGCCCGCGAGCGCGCCGCGCCGCGCGGCATCGGCGCAGTCGGCCACGTCCTCCGGGACCCCCGCGAGCTGACCGCCGGCGCAGCCCTCGGCGCGCACGACGCGGCGCGGGTTCTCGATGAACGCCAGGCCGAGCAGCCCCCCGAGCGCGACGAGCGCCGCCGAGATCCCGACGCCGGTGCGAAATGCGTCGACCGAGGCGTCCTCGACGGCGCTCGCCACGGCCCGCGCCTCACGCGGCGCCAGCCCACTCGTGTCCGCCTCGGCGAACGTCTGGCGCTTGGCCTCCTCGACGGCGCTGCGGGCGGCGGGCGTCAGCGGCACGCCGGCCAGCGAGCTGTCGATGCTGCTCGTGAACGCCGCCGCCACGATCGCGCCCACGCCGGCGATCGCCACGAGCGACGCGACGCGCGCGATCGCGTTGTTGACCCCGGAGGCGATGCCCGCGTTCTGCTCGTCGGCGTCGGCGAGCACCGTGGCGGTCAGCGGCGCGACGGTGATCGACAGTCCGAGCGAGAAGATCAGCAGTCCCGGGAGGACGTCCACGACGTAGTCGACGTCGGCGGGCATCCGCGCCAGGAGCGCGAGGCCCGCGGCGCCGACGAGCGGGCCGCAGCCCATGAAGAACCGCGGGCCGTGGCGGTCGGCGAGCGCCCCGAAGCGCTTGGCCAGCGCGAACATCACGAGCGTCGAGGGCAGCTCGGCGAGGCCCGCCTGCAGCGCGTCGTACCCCGCGACCTGCTGCAGGAAGACGACGAGCAGGAAGAACACGACCCCGAGGCCGCCGTACATCGAGAACGTCTGGGCGTTGCCGGCGGCGAAGTTCCGCCGGCGGAAGAGGCCGAGCGGCAGCATCGGCTCGGGCTCGCGCGCCTCGCGCGCGAGGAACAGCGCGAACACCGCGACGCCGGCGATCAGCGGCACGAGCACCTGCGGCGATGTCCAGCCGACATCCGGCTGGCGGATCAGCGCGTAGACCGGGCCCGCGAGACCGAGCGCGCAGAGGATCGCCCCCTGCCAGTCCACCGAGCGCCGTCCGGCCGGATCCGGCGGGCGCGCGGGCACCGCGACGCGCACGAGCGCGAGCGTCATCAGGACGAACGGGATGTTGATGAGGAAGATCCAGCGCCACGAGGCCGCGTCGATGAGCCAGCCGCCGACGAACGGCCCGACGACCATCGCGATGCCCGACCAGGCCGTCCAGGTGCCGATCGCGGCGCCGCGCTCAGAAGGCCCGAAGGTCGCGACGATGACCGCGAGCGCGCTCGGGGTCAGCAGCGCACCGAAGACGCCCTGCAGGGCCCGCGCCCCGACCAGCACCTCGATCGTCGGCGCGAGCGCGCACAGCAGCGAGGCGATGCCGAAGCCGGCGACGCCGAGCGAGAACGTGCGCCGCTCGCCGAAGATGTCGCCGAGCGACCCGCCGACGAGGATCAGCGAGCCGAGCGTCAGGAGGTAGGCGTTCACGACCCACTGCTGCCCGGCGAGCCCGCCGCCGAGATCGCGCCCGATCGCCGGGAGCGCGACGTTCACGACGGTCGCGTCGAGGCCCGCGACGAACGAGCCCATGATCGCCGCCATGAGGCTCAGCCGCTTGCGGCGGGAGTCGATCGGACCGGTCGGCGCGGCGGCGGCGATCGGACCAACCTAGCGCGCCCGGGTGAGCGCTCTCAGGCCACGCGTTCGGCGCCGGCGTAGACGTTCACCGCGCCGCCGCGGGCGAATCCGCCGAGCGTCATCCCGCGGTCGCGGGCGAGCTCGATCGCCAGCGACGACGGCGCGCCGACGCCCACGAGGACCGGCGCCCCGGCGAGCGCGGCCTTCTGGACGAGCTCGAACGACAGCCGCCCGCTGACGCACAGGAGCGCGTCGTGCAACGGCAGCCGCCCGTCGAGCAGCGCGCGGCCGACGACCTTGTCCATCGCGTTGTGGCGGCCCACGTCCTCGCGGACGGTGAGCAGCCGCCCCTCGGTGTCGAAGAGGCCCGTCGCGTGCAGGCCGCCGGTGCGCTGGAAGGCCGGCTGGCTGAGCGCCTCGGGCAGCCCCGCGAGCAGCGAGCGCGCGACGACCGGTCCCGGCGGGAGCAGCGGCGCGTGGACCGCGACCTCCTCGAGCGCCCCCTTGCCGCACACCCCGCACGACGACGTCGTGTAGAAGCGCCGCGTCCCGGGCTCGCGCAGCAGCGGCCCGGCGACCTCGACGATGTTGGCCGCGAAGTCGGTCGTCGGCCCGGCCGCGTGCTCGCGGTCGATCAGGCCTTCGCCCAGGAGGAACCCGAGCGCGAGCTCCTCGTCGTGCCCGGGGGTGCGCATCGTGACCGCGAGCGGCGCTTCGTCGACGCGGATCTCCAGCGGCTCCTCGATCGCCACGTCATCGTGCCCGCCGTCGCGCTCGACGCGGGCGATCATCCGTGCGACCGGCACGTCGCGCATCGCCGGCCTCAGGCCGTGACCGCGAGCGCCGGGCGCGCGGACGGCTCCTCGCCGACCGGCCGCACGTCGACCGCCACGACCTTGTACTCCGGGCACGAGGTGTTGACGTCGGCCGACGCCCCCACGAGCAGGTTCGTGCGGACCTCCGGGAAGTGGAAGGCGGTGAAGACGTGCCCCGGCTCGATCCGGTCGGTGACCCGCGCCGGCAGCTCGATCCGCCCGACCCGGCTGCGGACCGACACGAGGCCGCCGTCGGAGACCCACAGCCGCGCCGCGTCGTCCGGATGCAGCTCGAGCCAGTCGTGGTCCATGAGCTCGAGATTCTTCGTGCGGCGCGTCATCGTGCCCGCGTTGTAGTGCTGCAGGCGCCGGCCGGTCACGAGGATCAGCGGGAACTCGTCGTCCGCGGCGTCACCCGGCTCCTTGTACGGGAGCGCGGCGAAGCGCCCGCGACCGCCGGGCAGCGCGAAGGACTCCGTGTAGAGGATCTCCGCGTCGGTGCCGTCGGGGGCGACCGGCCACTGCAGGCCGCGGCGCCCGAGGCGCTCGTAGGTGACACCCGCGAAGTCCGGCGTGAGCGCGGCGATCTCGGCCATCGCCGCCGCGGGCGAGGCGAGGCCCATGTCGTGGCCGAGCGCCGCCGAGACCGCGGTGAGGATGTCGAAGTCCGTGCGCGCCTCGCCCGGCGGGTCGATCGCCGCATCCACGAGCTGGACGCGGCGCTCGGCGTTCGTGAACGTCCCGGTCTTCTCGAGGAACGAGGAGGCGGGCAGGATGACGTCCGCGTAGTTCGTCGTCTCGGTCTCGAAGATGTCCTGGCAGACGAGGAAGTCGAGCGCCTCGAGCGCGTGCACGACGTGGGTCGTGTTCGGGTCGGTCTGCGCGACGTCCTCGCCGAAGATGTACATCGCCCGCAGGTCGCCGGCGAGCGCCGCGTCGAACATCTCGGGGATCTTCATGCCGGTCGCGCGCGAGAGCGGGACGCCCCAGCGCTCCTCGAACGCCTGCGCGACGGCCTCGTCGCCGACCGCGCGGTAGCCCGAGTACGTGTCCGGCAGCGCGCCCATGTCGGAGGAGCCCTGCACGTTGTTCTGGCCGCGCAGCGGGAGCAGCGCGGACCCGCGCCGGCCGACCTTGCCGGTCATCAGCGCGAGGTTGCCGATCAGCTGCACGACCTCCGAGCCGTAGCGATGCTCGGTGACGCCGAGCCCCCAGAGGATCGATGCCTCGGCGGCCTCACCGTAGACGTGGGCGGCATCGGCGAGGTCGCGTGCCGGGACCCCGGTGATCGCGGCGACCGCGTCCGGCTCGTAGGCGTCGAGCAGCACGTCGAACGCCTCCCAGCCTTCGCTGCGTGCGGCGATGAAGTCCGCGTCGACAGAAGCCGTCGCGACGCAGGACGTGGGCCAGGCCGAGCACGACCGCCGCGTTCGTCCCGGGCCGCGGAGCCAGGTGCAGCACCGCGTGGTCGGCGAGCTCGATCCGCCGCGGATCGATCGTGACGAGCCGCAGCCCGCGGAGCGCCGCCTGCTTGATCCGCGCGCCGACGACCGGGTGCCCCTCGGTCGGGTTGGCCCCGATGATGATCGCGGCGCCGGCGGCGTCGATGTCCTCGAAGGACCCGGTCGCGCCGGAGAGCCCGAACGAGCGGCGCATCGCGTACGACGTCGGCGAGTGGCACACGCGCGAGCAGTTGTCGACGTTGTTCGTGCCGATCGCCGCGCGCATCAGGCGCTGCATCGCCCAGCAGTCCTCGTTCGTCGCGCGTGAGGAGGCCAGGCCGGCGATCGCGTCCGGCCCGTGGCGCTCGCGGATCTCGCCGAATTCGGCCGCGATCCGTGCGAGGGCCTCGTCCCAGGTCGCCGCGCGCACGAGACCGTCTTCGCGGATCAGCGGCGTCGTGAGCCGCTCGCGCGAGCGTGAGAACTGGTGGGCGAAGCGGCCCTTGAGGCACGTGTGGCCGCGGTTGGCGGGCCCGTCCCGGGCCGGCGTGATCGAGACGACCCGGCCGCCGGCGGCATGCGCCTCCAGACGGCAGCCCACGCCGCAGTAGCCGCAGGTGGTCGTGACGTCGTGATCGAAGCGCTCGTGCATGCTCGGCCTCACATGGTGTCCGATCCGGCGAGCTCGAGCAACGAGAGCTCCGTGATGGCGTCCGTCGGGCACGTGTCGGCGCAGGCGCCGCACGAGACGCAGGCGGAGTCGCGGAACCCCGCGCCGATGCCGGCCGCGATGTTCGCCTCGAACCCGCGGCCGGTCGCCGTCAGCGCGAATGCGCCCTGGATCTCGTCGCAGGCGCGCACGCAGCGCCCGCACGAGATGCACAGCTCGTGGCGCAGGGCGAGGTACGGGTGCCGCGTGTCGGCCGCGACCGGATGCACGGCGCCGGGCCAGCGCGGCGCGCCGACGTCGAGCTCGCGTGCGACCGCCGCGAGCTCCGTGTGCGGCGCGGGCGGCTCCGGGAGCTCGGAGAGGACGAGCTCCACGACGGCGCCGGCGACCCGCCGGGCGGCCGGCGCGCGGGTGTCCACGACCATCCCCTCGCGGCAGGGCGTCGTGCACGAGGCCACGATGTCGACGCGCTCCCCGGGCCCCGCGAGCCCGACGAGGCAGACGCGGCAGGCCCCGAACGGCGCCAGGCGCTCGTCGAAGCAGAGGGTCGGGATCGAGCGCCCGGCGGCGCGGGCCGCGCTCAGCACGGTCGTGCCGGGCTCGACCTCGACCTCGACTCCGTCGATCGTCAGGCGCATCACGCGAGTCCCAGCTCGTCGGGGTAATGGGCGATGAGGCTGCGGATCGGCGCGGGCATCCCGCCCCCGTGGGCGCAGAGGCTCCCGAGCTCGAGCGTCTCGAGCAGCGCCTCGAGGCGCGCGCGCTCGACCGGGGCGTCGGCGGCGACCATCGCGTGCGCGCGCTCGAGACCGACGCGGCACGGGAAGCACTTCCCGCAGCTCTCGTGGGCGCCGAAGCGCAGCAGATGCCGCGCGACCTCGCGCATCGAGGTCGTCTCGTCGAAGGCGAGGATGCTCCCGTGACCCACCATGCAGCCGACCTCGGCGAGCGGCGCGAAGTCGAGCGGCGTGTCGAGCAGCGTCGCCGGCAGGATCCCGCCGAGCGGCCCGCCGATCTGCACCGCCTTGATCGCGCGCCCGTCGCGCAGCCCGCCGGCGACGTCCTCGCAGAGCTCGCGCACGGTCAGCCCGAACGGCACCTCGACGACGCCGGGCGCCGCGAAGCGCTCGTTGAAGCAGACGAGCTTCGAGCCCGCGCTCTCCCCCGGGCTCAGCGCGCGGTAGGCGGCCGCGCCGCGGGCGGCGATGAACGGCACGCTGCAGAGCGTCTCCACGTTGTTGACGACCGTCGGCATCCCGAGCAGGCCGCGCTCGGCGGGAAACGGCGGGCGCGCGGAGACCGTGCCGCGCAGACCCTGCAGGCAGGCGAGCAGCGCCGTCTCCTCGCCGACGACGTAGGACCCCGCGCTCTCGACGATCGTGACGTCGAACGCGAATCCGCTCCCGAGGATGTCGTCGCCGAGCAGGCCCGCGGCGCGCGCGCGGGCGGCCGCCGCATCGAGCGCCGGCTTCGATTCGGGGTACTCCGAGCGCACGAGCACGAAGCCGTGCGCAGCGCCGACCGCGTAGCCGGCGAGCGCCATCCCCTCGAGGAGCAGGTCCGGCGCGCGCTCCATCAGGTGCTTGTCGATGTACGAGCCGGGATCGCCCTCGTCCCCGTTGGCGACGATGAACTTCTGCGGAGCGCTCGCGGTGCTCGCGAACGCCCACTTCGCGCCGGTCGGGAACGCGGCGCCGCCGCGCCCGCGCAGGTCGGCGTCACGCACCTCGGCGACCACCGCGGGCGGCGGCAGTTCGGCGAGCGCGCGGCGCAGGCCCGTCCAGTCGCCGGGATGGGTCAGCACCGGCTCGCTCGAGGATGCTGCGGGCCGCCGGCTCGGGCGCCGCCCGCGTCGTGCCCGCCAGGACCCGGTCGATGACCCCCGTGCCCGCGTCGATCAGATCGCCGTCGCGGACCGCGGGGGCCGTGTGGCAGAAGCCGAGGCAGACCGTCTCGGCGAGCGAGACCCCGCCGTCCGCGCGGCGCTCGCCCAGGCCGACGCCGAGGCCGGTCGCGAGCTCGGCGACGTGGTCCCCGCCGGTGGCCGCGAAGCACGCGGTGCCGGTGCAGACGCGCACGTGGCGGCGCCCGCGCGGCGCGATCAGGTCGTCGTAGAACGTCGCGATGCCGTAGACCGTGGCCTCGGGGAGGCCGGTCGCCGCGGCGACGGCGCGCACGTCGCCGGCCTCCACCGGGCCTCCGCGAACGGCGGCGGCCGCGGCGAGCTGCTCGACCGCCGTCGGGGCGTCGGCGGCGTGGTGGCGGCGGATGAGCTCGACGAGATTGGCGGACACGGTGCTCCGGGCAGCATGGCGCGCGCTCACGCCGTCGGCAACGGTCTTCGCGCCGCCGCGGCGGTTGTCCTGCCGGTCAGCGCAGGCCGGCGTGCGCGGTGAGGGCCGCGTGCAGGCGCCGCAGCGCCTCGTCGGCCTCGTCGTCGCTGAGCGTCAGCGGCGGCAGCAGCCGCAGCGTCTCAGGGCCGGTCGCGTTGAGGATCACGTGCTGCTCGCCGAGCGCGCGCAGCACGAGCTCGGGCGCGCCGCCCTGCTCGAGGTCGATCCCGAACATCAGGCCGCGGCCGCGGACCTCGCGCACCCCGGGCAGCTCGGCGAGTTCGGCGCGCAGGCGCTCGCCGAGGTCGCGCACGCGCGCGAGCAGCGCCGCGTCGTCGGTGATCGCCAGCGCCTCGCGCGCCGCGCGCGCGACGACCGGGCCGCCGGCGAAGGTCGAGCCGTGGTCGCCGGGCCCCAGGACGTTCGCCAGGCGCTCGCCGGTGACGAGCGCGCCGATCGGCAGCCCCCCGCCGAGCGCCTTGGCACTCGTCAGCGCGTCGGGTCGCACACCGGTCTGCTCGTAGGCCCAGAGCGTGCCGGTCCGGCCCATCCCGGTCTGCACCTCGTCGAAGATCAGCGCCGCGTCGTGCGCATCGCACGCGTCGCGCACCGCTTCGAGCGTGCCACGGGAGATCGGGTGCACCCCGCCCTCCCCCTGGATCGGCTCGACGAGCACCGCCGCCGTGTGGTCGCCGATCGCGCCGACGATCGCCTCGGCGGTCGGCGCGACCGCGCGGAAGCCGGGGACGAGTGGGGCGAACGGCGCCTGCTTGCTCTCCTGGGCGGTCGCCGACAGCGCACCCATCGTGCGCCCATGGAAGCCGCCGACGGCACTGACGATCTCGCCGCCGCGCTTCGCGCGCCGCGCGAGCTTGATCGCGGCCTCGTTCGCCTCCGCACCGGAGTTGCAGAAGAACACCTTGCCCCCGAGCGACGCGCGCGAGAGGTGCTCGGCGAGCCGCAGCGCCGGCTCGGTGTACACGAGGTTCGAGACGTGGATGAGCTTCGCGACCTGGTCCCGGACCGCGGCGACGATCCGCGGGTGGCAGTGGCCGAGGTTCGTGACGCTGATCCCGCACAGCAGGTCGAGGTAGCGCCGGCCCTCGTCGTCGACGACCCACGCGCCCTCGCCGCGCACGATCTCGATCGGCATCCGCGCGTACGTCCCGATGACGTGCGCCTCGTCGAGCGCCTGGAGCTCGGAGAGGCTCATCGCGCCGGCCGGATCTTCGTGCCGAAGCCCTTGTCGGTGAACAGCTCGAGCAGGATCGAGTGCGGCACGCGGCCGTCCACGATGTGCGCCGAGGCGACGCCGCCATGGATCGCGTCGAGGCACGCCTGGAGCTTCGGGCGCATGCCGCCCGCGGTGTGCTCGAGCGCCGCCTGGACCTCGTCGGCGGTCGTCTCGCTGATGACGCTCCGCTCGTCGTCCGGGTCGCGCAGCCACCCTTCGACGTCCGTCAGGAAGATGACCTTGTAGGCGCCCATCGCGCGCGCCACGGCGCCGGCCGCCTCATCGGCGTTCACGTTGTAGCTGTTGCCCTCGGCGTCGGCCCCGATCGAGGCGATCACCGGGATGTAGTCCTGTGCGACATGGTTGATGACGTCCACGTCGACGCGATCGATCTTCCCGACGAACCCGACGTCGCTGCCGTCCGGCGCCGCCAGGCGGCTCGCGGTGAACAGCCCGCCGTCGTCCCCGCTGAGGCCGACCGCCGTCTGGCCGTGCCGGCCGAGGCGCAGCACGATGTCGGTGTTGACCTTGCCGATCAGCACCATCTTCGCGACCTCGACGGTCTCGGCGCTGCTCACGCGCAGCCCGCCGCGGAACTCGACCGGCAGGCCGAGGCGCTCCATGTAGTGCGTGATCTCCGGGCCGCCGCCGTGCACGACGACGGGATTCAGGCCGACGTACTTCAGGAGCACGACGTCGCGCGCGAACTCCTCGCGCAGCGCCGGGTCCTCCATCGCCGCGCCGCCGTACTTCAGGACGATCGTGCGGCCGTGGAACTCGCGGATGTACGGGAGCGCCTCGAGGAGCGTCGCGACATCGCCGTGCGGGGTCATGGGCGTCATGCGTGCCTGCCTACGTCGTGTACTCGGCGTTGATGCGGACGTACTCGTGCCCGAGGTCCGAGAAGAAGACCTCGGTCTCGAAGCCGTCGCCGGGAAGGCCGACGACGTACTCGACCTCCTCGCCCGCGACGCGCTCGGCGAGCTCGGCCTCGTCGAACCCGATCGCCTGGCCGGCCACGCAGACCTGCATGCCCTCGATCGAGACGTCGACCGGGAGCGGCGCGGTCTCGGGCAGCGCCATGCCGACCGCCTGGACGATGCGCCCCCAGTTCGGATCGCCGCCGTGCAGCGCGGTCTTCACGAGCGGGGAGTTCGCCACGGCGCGCGCGGTGCGCTCGACGTTCGGGCCGTGACCGCCGCGTACGACGACCCGCCCGATGCGCTGCGAGCCCTCGCCGTCACGGACGATCGCGAGCGCGAGCGTCCGCAGCAGCGCGTCGAGCGCCTCGCCGAACCGCAGCTCCCCGGCGCTCTCGGGCTCGACCGCGACGCCGCTGGTCCCGCTCGCGATCAGCACGACCGTGTCGTTCGTCGACAGCTGGCCGTCGACGGAGATGCGGTCGAACGAGCGCTTCACGCACACGCCGAGCAGCAGGTCCGCGGTCTCGGCCGCGACGACCGCGTCGGTCTGCACGAAGCACAGCATCGTCGCGAAGCTCGGCTGGATCATCCCGGCGCCCTTGCACTGGGCGCTCATGCGGACCGTCCCGTCCGGGAGGTCGACCTCGACCGTGACCCGCTTCTCGAACAGATCGGTCGTCATGATCGCCTGCTGGAAGTCGCCGTCGCCCGCGGGCCGCAGGTCGGCGTTCATCCGCGCGAGGCCCTTGACGATCTTCGAGCCGTCGAGCGGCACCCCGATGACGCCGGTCGAGCAGACCGCCACGCGGTCCTCGCCGACGCCCGCCGCGATCGCCGCGGCACCCTGCGTGAGCGCCGCCTCCTGATAGCCGCGCGAGCCGGTCGCCGCGTTCGCGTTGCCGGAGTTCGCGACGATCGCCCGCAGCCCGTCGAGCGTGCAGCGCTCGCGCGTGAGCAGCACCGGCGCGGCCTGCGTCCCCGAGCGCGTGAAGCGCGCGGCGCTCGTCGCCGCGGGTGCATCACAGACGAGCAGACCGACGTCCGTGCCGCCGCTCGGCTTGATGCCCGCCGCGACGCCTCCGGCGCGGAAGCCGCCCGGGAGCCCGCCGCCTGCGAGGACCCGCACGCCGTCGGGCAGCGGTGTCCAGCGCGATCCGAAGGCGGTCCAGCTCACGGCTCGATCCCCGCGGTCTCGGGCAGGCCGAACATGAGGTTCAGGTTCTGGATCGCCTGCGAGGAGGTGCCCTTCCAGAGGTTGTCGATCGCCGCGAACGCGAGCACGCGGCCCGTGCGCGCCTCGGCGTGGACGTGGATCCGGCAGAGGTTCGTCCCGCGCACGTCGTGGGTGCCCGGCGGCACGCCGACGACCTCGACGAACGGCTCGCCGGCGTACGCCCGCGCGTAGAGGGCGTCGAGCGCCGCCTGGTCCACCGGCGCGGTCGGCGTCACGTAGCACGAGGTCAGCTCGCCCTGATCGACCGGAACGAGGTGCGGGACGAACGTCGCGGCGACCGGCGCGCCGAGCGCGGCGAGGCCCGCGTCGATCTCGGGCGTGTGACGGTGGGCGCCGACCTTGTAGGGCAGCACGTTCTCGGTCACCGAGACGAAGTGCGTCGTGTCGGTCGCGCCGCGCCCGGCCCCGCTGACGCCGGTCTTCGCGTCCACGACGACGCCGCCGAGCAGGCCGGCCCGCGCGAGCGGGGCGAGCGCGAGCAGCGCCGCGGTCGGGAAGCAGCCGGGGTTCGCGACGATGTCCGCGCCCGTGATCGCCTCGCGCTGCAGCTCGGTCAGGCCGTAGACCGCCTCGCCGAGCAGCGCGGGCTCGGGGTGCGGCACGTACCAGGCCTCGTAGGTCGCCCGGTCGCGCAGCCGGAAGTCGGCGCTGAGGTCCACGACGCGCACGCCGCGCTCCCGCAGCGCCGCGACGACCGGCGCCGCGGCGCCGTGGGGGTAGGCGACGATCGCCGCCTCGACGTCGCCGTGGCGGTCGAGGTCGAGCTCCTCGAGCACCGCCGACACGCGGTGGTGGGGATAGAGATCGCTCAGGCGACGGCCCGCGTCCGAGCGCGAGGTGATCGGGCCGAGCGTCAGCGCGGGATGACGCGCGAGCAGGCGCGCGGCGAGCGCGCCCGCATAGCCGGAGGCACCGGCGACGAGCACCCGCGGCTCAGCCACGCAGCTCACCGCCCAGCTCGTCGCGCAGCGCGGCGACGATCCGCTCGCGCACGGGCGCGACGTCCTCGTCGGTGAGCGTGCGGTCCGCCGCGCGGAACTCGAGGTGCAGCGCGAGCGAGGTCTGCCCCGCGCCGACCTGTTCGCCGCGGTAGACGTCGAACACCGCGGCCCCGGTCACGAGCTCGCCGCCGGCGGCGCGCACGACCTCGACGATCCGTGCCGCCGGAACGCTCTCCGGCACGATCACCGCAAGGTCCTGGCGCAGCTCCGGGAAGCTCGTGAGGTCGGCGTAGAGCTCGCCCCCCTCGAGCAGCGGTGCGCGCGCGATCGTGCGTTCGAGGTCGATCGCGAACACCGCGACGGGCGCTTCGAAGCCCCAGTCTCCGGCGACGACCGGGTGCAGCTCGCCGAAGAAGCCGACGACCTCGTCGCCCGCGCGCAGCTCCGCGCCGCGGCCGGGATGCAGCCACGAACGCGTCGCGGCGACGACGGTGTGCGGGACGCGCAGCGCCTCGAGCACGGCCTCGGCGAGCGCCTTGGCGGTGAAGACGTCCGCCGCGGGCGGCTCCGGCTCGGCCCACGTCGCGGGGCGCGCGGCGCCCGTGACGAGGCCGCCGAGCGCGTGGTGCTCGTCGACCAGCGGAGCGTCGGGGTCGGCGTGGCGGCGGTAGACGGCGCCGGACTCGAACAGCGCCAGGTCGCCGGTGCCGCGCGCAGCGTTGTGCGCGGCGGCGTCGAGCAGCGAGCCGATGATCGTCGGGCGCAGCACCGACTGGTCGGCCGCCATCGGGTTCTCGAGCACGACGAGCCTGCGCAGCGGGTCGTCGGGACCGGCGAGCAGCCGGTCGGGCAGCCCGGGGTCGGCGAACGACCAGCCGACGATCTCGAACAGGCCGCGGCCGGCGAGCACGTCCTCGGCGCGCCGGCGCAGGCGCTGGGCGTGCGTCAGCCGCCCCGGAAGGCCGGTGCGGTTCTCCTGGATCGTCGCGGGCAGGCGCTCGAGGCCGTCGAGCCGCGCGACCTCCTCGATGAGATCCGCCTCGCGGGTGACGTCGCCGCGGCGCCAGTGCGGCACGCTCACGTCGAGGCCGTCGCCGGCCTCGGCCACGCCGAAGCCGAGCGCCGTGAGGAGCTCGGCCGAGCGCTCGCGCGCGACCGGCGCGCCGAGCAGGCCGGAGACGCGCGCGTCGCGCAGGCGGATCGTGGCGGGCGCGGGCCCGGGGCCGCCGGCGTCGAGCGTGCCGGGAACGAGCGTCGCCCCGGTGAGGTCGAGCATCAGGCGCGTGGCGACGGCCTGCGCCTCGAGCGTCCCCTCCGCCGACAGGCCCTTCTCGAAGCGCGCCGAGGCCTCGCTGCGCAGCCCCAGCAGCCCGGCGGTGCGGTTGATGTTCGGGCCGTTCCAGGTCGCGACCTCCATCAGCACGCGCGTCGTGTCGTCCTCGACCTCCGAACGCAGCCCGCCCATCACCCCGGCGAGCGACGTCGGCCCGTCGTCGTCGGCGATCAGGCACATCTCGCCGTCGAGCGTGCGGTCCTGGCCGTCGAGCGTCGTCATCGGCTCGCCGTCGCGCGCGCGGCGCACGACGAGCCGGGCGCCCGCGATCCGGTCGAGATCGAACGCGTGCAGCGGGTGGCCGCTCAGCAGCATCACGTAGTTCGTGATGTCGACGACGTTGTTGATCGGGCGCTGCCCGGCCGCGAGCAGCCGAGCCGTGAGCCAGGAGGGCGAGGGCCCGATCGTGACGTTCTCGAAGACGCGCGCCGTGAACCGCGGGCACAGATCCGGGTCCTCGACGACGACCTCGATCCCCTCGGGAGCCGTGTCGAGCGTTCCGGGATCGTCGGCCCACGGCGGCGGTCCGAGCGGCGCGCCGGTGGCGGCATGGACCTCGCGCGCGACGCCGTAGACACCCAGGCAGTCCGGCCGGTTCGGCGTGATCTCGAGCTCGAGGACCTCGGTGCTGATCGGCAGCACGTCCGCGAGCGGCGTCCCGGCGGCGAGCGCGTCGTCGAGCACCATGATCCCGCTGTGGGCGGTGCCGATCGCGACCTCGTCCTCGGCGAGGATCATCCCGTGCGAGACGACGCCGCGGAGCTTCGCGCTGCCGAGCGTCGTGCCGTCCGGCATGACCGCGCCGGGCCGCGCGACGGCGACGGTCTGCCCGGCGGCGACGTTCGGGGCGCCGCAGACGATCTGCTGGACCTCACCGGTGCCGATGTCGACCGTGCAGACGCTGAGGCGGTCGGCGTCCGGATGGCGCTCGGCGGTCAGGACCTTCCCCACGACGAAGCCCGCCGGATCGCCGACGCCGTGATGGAGGATCCGGTCGACCTCGGTCCCGGTCATCGCGAGGCGCGTGGCGAGCTCGCGCGGCCCGAGGTCGGGGGCGGTGTGGTCGTGCAGCCAGGAGAGGGGCAGCAGCATCGCGGCCTCAGCCGAACTGGCGCAGGAAGCGCAGGTCGTTGTCGTAGAAGAGGCGCAGGTCCGGGACGCCGTGCTTGAGCATCGCGATGCGCTCGACGCCCATCCCGAAGGCGAACCCCTGGTGGCGCTCGGGGTCGTAGCCGTGGTCGCGCACGTACCCGAAGACGTTCGGGTCCACCATGCCCGAGCCGAGGATCTCGAGCCAGCCGGTGCCCTTGCACAGCGAGCAGCGCGCGGCTGCGACCTGGCCCGTCCCCCCGCACATGAAGCACGAGACGTCGACCTCGACGCTCGGCTCGGTGAACGGGAAGAAGTGCGGGCGCAGGCGGACGTCGCGCTCGTCGCCGAAGATCGCGCGGGCGAACGCGAGCAGCGTCCCCTTGAGGTCGGCGAGCGTGATGTCCTCGTCGACGGCGAGGCCCTCGACCTGGTGGAACTGCGGCGTGTGCGTCGCGTCGCTGTCGCGCCGGTAGACGCGGCCGGGGACGATGATCGCGATCGGCGGCGGCTGCACCTCCATCGCGCGCACCTGCATCGGCGAGGTGTGCGTGCGCAGCACGACCTCGTCACCACCGGTCCGCGGCGTCTCGCCGGTGACGTAGAACGTGTCGCTGCGCCCGCGCGCCGGGTGGGCCGGGTCGTGGTTCAGCGCATCGAAGTTGTAGTGGACGAGCTCGACCTCGGGCCCTTCGACGACGGTGAAGCCCAGGCCGCAGAAGACGTCCTCGATCTCGCGGCGGGTCGCCGTCAGCAGGTGCAGGCGCCCGATCTGCTGCGGCGGCGTGCCGGGGAGCGTGACGTCGACGCGATCGCGCTCGAGCTTCTCCCGCAGCTCGGCGAGCTCGAGCTCGGCAGCGCGCTGCGCGATCAGCGCCTCGAGCGCCTGGCGCGTGACGTTCGCGGCCTTGCCGACCGCGCCGCGCTCCTCGGGCGGCAGCTCGGCGACGCCGCGCAGGAGGTTCGGCAGCTCGGCCTTGCGGCCCAGGTGGCGCACGCGAAGCTCCTCGAGCACCGCGGTCGTCTGGGCGGTTGCGATGGCCTGCTCGGCCTCGGCCCGGATCTGCTCGATGCGCTCGATCATGCGGCAGGCACCCTAGTTGTTCCTGGTCAGCTCGTAGAGGGCGACGGTGGCGGCCATCGCCGCGTTCAGCGACTCGCCCTCGATCGGGATGTGCGCGACGTGGTCGGCGGCCGCCAGCACGGCCGCGGGCAGGCCCGTGCGCTCGGCCCCGACGAGGATCGTGGCCGTGGCCGGGGTGCCGCCGAGAGCGCGCGCGAGCGGCGCGCCCTCGCGCGCCGCGAGCGCGATCGTCGGCCCCGGGAGCGCGGCGAGCCGGTCGGCGCGCGCGACGGGCACCGCGAAGATCGCGCCCATGCTCGCCCGCACCGCCTTCGGGCCGAACGGGTCCGCGCAGTCCGGGCCGAGCACGACCGAGGCGGCGCCGAACGCCAGCGCGGCGCGCAGGATCGTCCCGACGTTCCCGGGGTCCCCGACGCCGTGGAGGTACACGCACAGCGGCCCGGCCGGCGCGCCCCAGCGCTGCTCGTAGACGCCGAGCGCGCGCGTCCCGGAACCCAGGCCGGACACGCGCCCGAGCAGCTCGGCGTCGACGGGCGTTCCGGACAGGCCGCTGCCGGCGGCGGCGAAGCGCTCGGCGGCGGGCCAGCCGGCGGCGTCGGCGGCGGCCAGGAGATCCTCGCCCTCGGCCACGAAGCGTCCCGAGGCCGCACGGCCACGCCGGCGCTGCAGGCGCCGGATCTCCTTGAGCTTCGCGTTGTGGGGGCTGTCGATCATGGTCACGGGAACGAAAAAGGGCGCCGTCCTTGCGGAATCGGCGCCCGGGAAGCGGTGCTGTCGGCTGGTGCTAGGAGGCAGCGGCCGACGCCTCACGGGCGGCGTCCGCAAATCGGGAGAAGCTCTCGGGGTCGCGCACGGCGATGTCGGCCAGCACCTTGCGGTCCAGCTCGATCCCGGCGAGCTTCAGCCCGTGCATGAAGGTGCCGTAGGACATGCCGTTGATGCGCGCCGCGGCGTTGATGCGCGTGATCCACAGGCGACGGAAGTCGCGCTTGCGGTTGCGCCGGTCGCGGTAGGCGTAGGAGTCGGCCTTCATGACCGCTTCCTTGGCACGCGTGTAGTTCGAGTTCGCCGTGCCGCGATAGCCCTTGGCACGCTCGAGTGTCGCGCGACGCTTCTTCTTGGCGGCGACCGACCGCTTGACGCGGGTCACTTGCTCCCGACCCCCAGCATCCGCTTCACGCGCGGCGTGTCGTGCGCGGAGATCGGCGCAGGCTTGCGGAAGCCGCGCTTGCGCTTCGGCGACTTCTTCTCGAGGATGTGGCTCGAGAAGGCGTGGCGGCCGCGGACCTTGCCGTTGGCGGACACCTTGAAGCGCTTCTTCGCGCCGGAATGGGTCTTCATCTTCGGCATGGCGAGCAGCGCAGTATAGAAACATCGCTCAGGCCGAGTGGTGCGCCTCCTGCAGTGCCTGCGCGAGGCGCCGGACGCCCTCCTCGATCGCCGGTTCGCTGAGACACGCGTAGCCGAGCACGAGCGCGTCCGTGGTCCCGTCGGGCCCGGTCAGCGCCACGACGCCGAGCCCGCGCGCGGCGGCCGCGCGCTGGAACGCCGCGTGGTCCACCGCAGCGGGGAGCCGGGCGATCGCGTGCAGGCCGGCGGCCAGGCCGTCGAGCCGCGCGCCGGGAACCGCGGCCGCCAGCGCGCGCGACAGCGCGTCACGGCGATCGCGGTTGCGACGCCGGGCGAGGCGGATGTGCCGGTCGTAGGCGGCGCTGTCGAGCAGGCGGGCGAGCGCGAGCTGCTCGAGCACCCCCGTGCCCGCGTCGTCGAGGCGCTTCTGGCGCACGACCTCGCCGAGCAGCCACGACGGCGGCACGAGCCAGCCCAGGCGCAGCCCGGGCGCGAGCGTCTTGCTCGCCGAGCCGAGGTAGGCGACGTGCTCGGGCGCGAGCGCCTGCAGCGCGCCCACGGGCCGGCGGTCGTAGCGGAACTCCGCGTCGTAGTCGTCCTCGACGACGAGCCGGTCGGGGCGCTCGGCCGCCCACTCCAGCAGCGCCGCGCGACGTTCGGGCGCGAGCGGCACCCCGAGCGGGAACTGGTGGGCGGGCGTGGCGACCATGACGCTCGCGCCGCTGCGCGCGAGCGCCTCGACGTCGAGGCCCGCGTCGTCCACGCGCACGC
Source organism: uncultured Actinomycetes bacterium (assembly GCA_963787935.1). Lineage (GTDB taxonomy): Bacteria > Actinomycetota > Thermoleophilia > Solirubrobacterales > Solirubrobacteraceae > F1-60-MAGs163. The sequence continues at coordinate 383,001 of CAWBEV010000006.1, forward strand.
CGGTGACGTCGACGCCGGCCGCGCGCAGCACCTCGACGTGCTCGGGGAGGCTCGGGCGCTCGACCGCGACGAGCCGCGTCCCGCGCGTGGCGAGCGCGCGGGCGAGCAGCGCGAGGCCCTGCCGGGCGCCCGAGACGACCGCGATGCTCGCGGCCGGTGCGTCCACACCGCGGACGCGGGCGAGGTGCTCGGCGAGTGCCCGGCGCAGTTCGGGCGTCCCGGCGGGGTCGGGGTAGTGGAGCGTCGCGTCGGGCGCGCCGGCGAGGACCTCGCGCAGCGCCCGCAGCCAGACGGCACGCGGGAACGACGCGAGATCGGGCGCACCGGGGAAGAAGTCGTAGGCGGGCCGCGCGGGGGCGCTGACGGGCGCGCCCGGTTCCGGCGCCGCGTCGGGCGCGCCGGGGAGCGCGGCGACGACGGTCCCCGACCCCTGACGCGCCTCGAGCCGGCCCTCGGCCGTGAGCTGCTCGTAGGCCTCGACGACGACGCGGCGGGAGACCCCGAGGTCGCGGGCGAGCGTGCGCGTCGGCGGCAGCCGGCGCCCCGGGCTCAGGCGCCCGTCGCGCAGCGCGGCGCGCAGCGCCGCCTCGATGCGCCGGCCGAGCGGCGCAGGCCCGTCGGGAAGCTCGAGCAGCAGCTCTGCACCAGTGGTCGCGTCGGCAGAATTGGCCCCTCTGATCTTCATCTGATTGGCCCTGTTCATGACACCACCTGGAGCCTACCGTCAGGACATGACGACCGCCACCCTCTCCCCTCCCCGCGAGCGGGCGCTGCGCGCCGGGCTGTTCGTGCTCGGCGCGGCGTCGCTGGCGATCGGCGTCTTCCAGGCCGTCGACCCGACCTCGTTCGTGGACGAGATCGGCCCGTTCGGCGAGTCGAACGCCCACTATGTGCGCGATCTCGCGACCTGGTCGGTCGCCTACGGCGTCGTGCTGCTGCTGGCCGCGGGGCGCCCCTCCTGGCGCGTTCCGGCACTCGCCTTCGGCGTCGTACAGGGCGCGCTGCACCTCGTGAACCACGTGATGGACGCGGGCGAGGCCGACCCCGGCTGGATGGGACCGCTGAACGCCGTCCTGCTGGCCGGCGTCCTGGGCGTGACGGTCTGGCTCCTGCTCGTCGCCCGCGAGGTGCGCCCATGAGGGTCCTCGTCGCCGGAGCCACGGGCGCGATCGGCCGCCCGCTCCTGCCGCGCCTGATGGCCGCAGGCCACGACGTCACGGGCCTGACGCGCTCGGCGGAGCGCGCCGATGCGCTCCGCGCCCAGGGCGTGTCGTGCCTCGTCGTGGACGCGCTCGATGCCCCTGCGCTGCGCGCCGCGGTCCTCGCCGCCGAGCCCGAGGTCGTCGTGAACCAGCTGACGGCGCTGCCGCGGCGCATCGACCCGCGGCACTACGCGCAGGCGCTCGAGCCGACCTCGCGGCTGCGGCGCGAGGCCGCTCCCGTGCTCGCGGCGGCCGCCGCCGAGGCTGGGGCGCGCCGGATCATCGCCCAGAGCGTCGCGTTCATGCTCGCGCCCGAGGGACCCTGGGTGCGCGACGAGGACGCGCCGATCTGGCTCGACCCGCCCGCGACGATGCGCGAGGCGGCCGTCTCGACGCTCGCGCTCGAGCGGGCGACACTCGATCAGCCGGGGATCGAGGGCGTCGTGCTGCGCTACGGCTTCCTCTACGGGCCCGGAGCGGCGTATGCCGCCGACGGTTCGATCGCACAGGACGTGCGCCGCCGGCGCATGCCCGTGATCGGCTCCGGCGAGGGGCGCTTCTCGTTCATCCACGTCGAGGACGCCGCCGACGCGACGGTGCTCGCGCTGACGCGCGGCGCGCCGGGCGTCTACCACGTGACCGATGACGCCCCCGCGCTGCAGCGCGACTGGGTCCGCGCGATCGCCCAGGACCTCGGTGCGCCGCGTCCGCTGCGGATCCCGCGCTGGCTCGCGCGGCTCGGGGCCGGGCCGATGGCCGACGGCGCGGTGCAGCTGCGCGGCGCCTCGAACGCGAAGGCGCGGCGCGAGCTCGGGTGGGAGCCCGCGCGGCCGGACTGGCGCGCCGGGTTCCGCGCGGAGTTCGCGGCCGCGGGCTAGGAGGCGGTCTGCGGCTCGGGCGCGTCGCCCGGGGTGGGAGCGGCTTCGGCCTCGGGAGCCTCGGCGTGCGGAGCCTGGGCGTCGGTCGGCGGCGCGGCCTCGGCCTCCGCGGGCGCATCGGGGGCCGGCGCGGCGTCGGCCTCGGGCTGCGCGGCGTCGACCGCGGACTCGGTGGCGTACGCCTCGACCGGCGCCTCGGCGGGTGCCTCGTCCTCGACCGGCGGCTTGTCGATCTCGCCGGAGAGCACGGCCTTCGAGGGGCCGAGCATCATCGTCATGTTGCGCCCATCGAGGTTCGGGCGCTGCTCGACGATCGCGAGGTCGTGCAGGTCCTCCGCCAGGCGCTCGAGCATCATCTGCCCGCGCTCGGGATGCGTGACCTCGCGGCCGCGGAACATGATCGTGATCTTGACCTTGTCCTTGTGGCGCAGGAACCGCTCGACGTGCCCCTTCTTCGTGGCGTAGTCGTGCTCGGCGATCTTCGGCCGGAACTTGATCTCGCGGACGTTGATCTGCTGCTGGTGCTTGCGCGCGGCCTTCTGCTTCTGGGCCTGCTCGTACTTGTACTTCGAGTAGTCGAGGATGCGGCAGACCGGGGGGCGGGCCTCGGGGGCGACCTCGACGAGATCCAGGTCGCGCTCCTGCGCGAGCCGCAGCGCCTCATCGGTCTTCATGATCCCGATCTGGCTGCCGTCGTCGCCGATCACACGGACCTCGGGAACGCGGATGCGCTCGTTGATCCGGGTCGTGTCCCGCTCAGGCGGCCGCCGGTCGAATCTGCGGGGAACCGGCACTAGCTGTGGCGGTCGCGCGTCAAGAAGCGCGCAGGTGGGAAGACATCGCGGTCAACGTGGGCAACTATAGCCGGAATCGAGCAGCCGATCCGCGTGACCAGCCCGCAGTTCGACGACGGAGTGCGCCCGCAGGCACGTCCGGTGTGCGCACGGCCGCACGCCGCGGTCCACGCGCACGACGGCCCCGTCGCGATCGAGCCACACGAGATCGAGCGCGAACCGCATCGTCAGCGTGTGCACCGCGCGGCACGGAACGAGGTGCAGCGCACGATCGGGCGGCAGCGTGTCGAGACCCCCGAGCCCGCGCCGGCGCTCGCGCCGGCGCCCGGCGCGATGGACGATCAGGCCCGCTCCCGCCACCGCCGGCAGCGGGCCGAGCCGCGCGCGCCAGCCGCTCACGCCTGCAGCGGCTCGTCGCTGCGGGTGGCGCGCTCGTGCGCGACGTGGTCGGCGAACCGTGCGAGCGACAGCGTGCCGACGTCCCCGACGCCGTGGCGGCGCACGGCGACCGTGCCCTCCTCGGCCTCGCGATCGCCCACGACGAGCATGTACGGGATCTTCTGCAGCTCGTTCTCGCGGATCCGCTTGCCGATCGACTCCGAGCGCGCGTCCACGTCGACCCGCACGCCGCGCGCCCGCAGGTCGGCGACGATGCCCTCGGCGGCGACCGCATGGCGGTCGGAGATCGGGAGGACGATCGCCTGCACCGGCGCCAGCCAGACCGGAAACTCGCCCGCGTAGTGCTCGATGAGGATCCCGATGAAGCGTTCGAAGGACCCCATGCGCGCGGTGTGGATCATCACGGGGCGGTGCTCGGCGTTGTCGGCGCCGGTGTACTCCAGCCCGAAGCGCTCGGGCGTCGAGTAGTCGAGCTGGACCGTGCCGAGCTGCCACGAGCGCCCCAGCGAGTCGGTCATGTGCACGTCGATCTTCGGCCCGTAGAACGCGCCGTCGCCGGGGTTCAGCTGGTAGTCGAGCCCGTCCGCCTCGAGGACGCCCTCGAGCGCCCCCTCCGCACGGTCCCACATCTCGTCGCTGCCGATCCGCTGCTCGGGCCGCGTCGAGAGCTCGAGCTCGACCTCGAAGCCGAAGATCGCGAACGTCGCGAACACGAACTCCAGGCAGCGGCGGACCTCGTCCTGTACCTGGTCCTCGGTGCAGAAGATGTGCGCGTCGTCCTGGACGAAGTGCCGCACGCGCAGGAGCCCGTGAAGCGTGCCGCTGAGCTCGTTGCGATGCAGCAGGCCCGGCTCGGAGTAGCGCACGGGCAGGTCGCGATAGCTCCAGCGCTGCGTCCTGAAGAGCTGCGCATGGCCGGGGCAGTTCATCGGCTTGAGGCCGAACTCGTGCCCCTCGGTCTCGGTGATGAACATGTTCTCGCGGTACTTGCCCCAGTGGCCCGAGGTCTTCCACAGCTCGCTGTCGTAGAGCTGCGGCGTCTTGACCTCGGTGAAGCCGCGGACCGTGTTCATCTCACGCGAGAGCGCGACGAGCTCGTTCCACAGCGCGGTCCCCTTCGGCAGCCAGAACGCCGAGCCCGGCGAGACCTCCGAGAACGTGAACAGGCCGAGCTCGCGCCCGAGCTTGCGGTGGTCGCGGGCGCGCGCCAGCTCGAGTCGCTCGAGCTCGGCCTCGAGCTCCTGCTTCGAGAAGAAGGCCGTGCCGTAGATCCGGGTGAGCATCGTCCGGTTCGCGTCACCGCGCCAGTAGGCGCCCGCCACCGACTGGAGCTTCAGCGCACCGATCCGCTCGCTGGACGGCCCGTGCGGGCCGCGGCAGAGGTCGGTGAACGGCCCGTTCGTGTAGAGCGAGACGCTCTCGACGCCCTGGTCGCGGACGAGGTCCTCGATGAGCTCGACCTTGTAGTCCTGACCCTCGGCGCGGAAGCGCTCCAGCGCCTCCGCGACGCCGACGTCCACGCGGTCGAAGGTCTCGGCGGCCTTCACGTGCTCGCGCATCCGCTCCTCGATGGCCGGGAAGTCGGCCTCGGTGACGCGTCACGCCCTCGGGGAACTCGAAGTCGTAGTAGAAGCCGTTCTCGATCGGCGGCCCGATCGAGATCTTCACGCCCGGGTAGAGATCCTTGACCGCGGCGGCCAGGACATGGGCGGCGTCGTGACGGATGACGTCGAGCGCGTCCTGCCCGCTCCTGGCGGTCACGACTTCGAGCGCAGCCCCGTCCTCGAGCGGCCGCGCGAGGTCGCGGACCTCGCCGTCCTGCTTCACGGCGAGCGCGGCGCGCGCGAGCCCCGGGCCGATCGCCGCGGCGGCGTCGGCTCCGGAGGCGCCGTCGGGAAGTTCGAGCGGGGAGCCGTCGGGGAGCGTGACCTTCACGGCCGCGATGCTACGCGAGGGGCGGCCGCATCCGCCCCCACATGGCGGTTCCTGCGCACCGGCGGCGCAGATCCGCCTGTGTGATACCGCTCACAGAAGCGAAACCTCCTGCATTCTCGAGGGTTTGCTATCCGACCTGGCTCGTGGCGCGTGCACGGCGACGTGCGCGCGTGATCGCCGCCACCTCCCGCCGAGCGGCCCGAGGACGCGCGCGCGGCGATCGAGCCCACCCATCCGGCCGGCGGCGCCCTCCCGCGCCCCGGGCGCATCCGCGTGCCGCTCGCCGAGGAAGGACCGCCGTTCATGAGACCCCGGACGATCATCGTCACCCTCACCGCGCTCTGCGTGCTCGCGCTGCCTGCCGGCGCCGCGCTCGGTGCCGTCGGCCCGCACCCGGCCCCGGCGCGCGCGGCCGCCACCGGCGCGAGCGCCGAGACGCTCGCCTCGGTCGCCGCACTCGAGCCCGCGCTCGCGCGCCAGGCCCGACGCGCCACGCGCACCGCCGCGCTCGACCGCGTCGTGCGCCTCGGCGCCATGCGCGCACGCCTCGCCGGCGAGCGCCCGCGCCGCGGCGCCTACAGGCGCGCCGCCGGCGCGTGGCCGACGGCGCGCCTGAGCGCCCACGCCACGCGCCTGCGCCGGGCGATCCGCGAGCTGCGCCGCACCGGCGGCGCACCCGACGTGCCGATCCCCGCAGCACTGCGCTCGATCGCCCAGTGCGAGTCCGGCGGGAACCCGCTGGCGGTGGACGCCAGCGGCACCTACCGCGGTCTGTTCCAGTTCGACTCCGGCACCTGGGCGTCGGTCGGCGGCACGGGCGACCCGGCGGCGGCCTCCGCTGAGGAGCAGTATCGCCGCGCAGCGCTGCTCTACGCGCGCTCGGGGGCCGCGCCCTGGCCGGTCTGCGGGCGCTGAGTACGCTCGATGCCGTGGACGCCGCCGCCCTCCGCGCCCGCTACCCGGCCCTCGGCCGTCTCGCGTACCTGAACGCGGGCACGTGCGGGCCGGTCCCGCAGGCTGCGCACGACGCGGCACGCGCGGCGTGGGAGACCGCGACCCGCGACGGGCGCAGCGCCGGGTACTTCGCGCGGCTCAGCGAGCTGCGGCCGCTGCTGCGTGCGGCGTACGCCGCACGGCTGCGCGCGGAGCCCGCCGACGTGGCGCTCACGACATCGACCACCGACGGCATCGTGCGCGTGCTCGGCGGCCTCGGCCTCGGGCCCGGTGACGAGGTCCTGACGGCGCCGGACGAGCACCCGGGACTGCTCGGGCCGCTGCTGACGCTGCGCCGGCAGCGCGGGTTCCGCGTGCGGACCGCCCCGCTCGCCGACCTCGCCGACGCGGCCGGCCCCGCGACGACGCTCGTCGCGTGCTCGCACGTCAGCTGGATCACCGGCGCGCTCGCGCCGAGCGCGCTCGCCGAGCTCGACGTCCCGGTGCTGCTCGACGGTGCGCAGGGCGCGGGCGCGGTCGACGTCGACGCAACGGCGCTCGGCTGCGCCTTCTACGCCGCGGCCGGCCAGAAGTGGCTCTGCGGGCCGATGGGCACGGGGATGCTCTGGATCGCCCCGGCCTGGCGCGAGCGGCTCGCGCCTCAGGGCCTCGCCTATCCGAACCTCGAGACGCCCGCCGACGGGCTCGACGCCCGGGCCTGGCCGGACGCCCGGCGCCACGACGCACCCGTCGCTCCCGCTCGAGGCCGTGGCGCCCGCGCTCGCCGCGCACGCGGTGCTCGAGGACGCGGGCTGGCCCGCGGTGCACGAGCGCGCCGCCGGTCTGGCGGCGCGGCTCGCCGACGCGCTGCGCGACCGCGGGCGAACCGTCGCACCCCGCGGGGCCACGACGCTCGTCGCCTGGGAGTCCCCCGACCCCGGCGCCGAACGCGACCGGCTGCGAGCCGCCGGCGTCGTCGTCCGGGATCTGCCGAGGACGCCGTACGTGCGTGCGTCGACCGGCGCCTGGAACGACGAGAACGACCTCGCGCGCCTGCTCGCGACGCTCTGAGCGGCGCTCAGCCGCCGGCCGCCAGCGCCCCGATGACCTCGCGCCACCAGTCCTGCTCGTCACCGGGCTCCGCGCGGCCCGCGCGGCCGCGCGCCCAGGCGACCAGGCGCGCCGGCGCGCCGATCGCGAGCACGTGGCCGCAGACCGCGTAGCGCCCGTCCTCGAGCGCGACGAGCGATGCCGGGACGTCGCGGCGCACGAGCAGGATCTCCTCCACGCGCACGCCGGCGGCGTGCTCGGGACGCGCCGGATCGCCCCAGCCCGCCTCCCACGGGCGCGTCGAGAAGATCGACCCGCCCGGGCGCACGTACGGCCCGCGGCGCCGGCGCGCGCGCTCGATCGGCCCGTCGCGCCAGGTCTCGAGCAGGTCGGGCAACTCGCCGGCGGCCGCTTCGCGGGCCAGGACGTGCAGCTCGTCGCCGGACTCGATGACCGTCGTGCCCTTCGGGAGCACGGCGTCGCGGCCGCGCACGATGACGCTCACCATCGCCTCGTCGGGCAGGCCGAGCTCCTGGACGCGCGCGCCGATGATCGCGTCGCCCGGCCCGACGGGGTACTCGACGATCTCCGCACCCAGGCGCCGCACGGTGCCGGTCTCGGCGAGCGGCCGCGGCAGTGCCGGCCGGTTCGTCGTGACGCCGAGCCGGCTCGCGAGCCACTGGAACGTCGAGCCCTGCAGCAGCGTCGAGACGACGACGGCGAAGAACACGATGTTGAACAACTCGAGCGACGTCGGGACGCCGTCGATGATCGGGAACGTCGCGAGCACGACGGGGACCGCGCCGCGCAGCCCCGCCCAGCCGACCGCGGCCTGCTCGCGCAACGAGAACCCGAACGGTGCGGTCGTGAGCACCGTCGCCAGCGGGCGCGCGACGAGCGCGAGCACGAGCGCCAGGACGGTGCCCTCGACGATCACGCTGTCGAGCTGCGCCGGGAAGACGAGCAGGCCGAGCATCACGAACATCGCGACCTGCGAGAGCCAGGCGAGGCCCTCGTGGAACGTCGTGATCGTGCGCTTCGCCGGGATCGCGGCGCTCCCGAGCGCCAGGCCCGTCAGGTACACGGCGAGGAACCCGGAGCCGTGGAGGACCGCGGCGCCTCCGAACGCGATCGCCGCGATCGCCAGCGAGGCGACCGGGTAGAGGCCGGCGCTCGCCAGGCGCGTGCGGCGCAGCGCCCAGACCGCCCCGCGGCCGACGAGCAGCCCGACGGCGGCGCCGATCCCGATCTCCTCGACGAGCAGCAGCAGCATGTCCGACAGGCCGTACCCGGGCTCCTGGATCCACGCGATGAACCCGACGACGAGCAGCACCGCGACCGGGTCGTTGAACCCCGCCTCGGCCTCGAGCGTCCGCGCCAGGCGCCGGCGCAGCGTCGAGCCGCGCAGCACCGAGAAGATCGCGGCGCCGTCGGTCGAGGCGACGATCGAGCCGAGCAGCAGGCCCTCGAGGATCGAGAGCCCGAACAGCCACGCGGCCGTCAGCCCCATGACGATCGCCGTGATGAGCGTGCCCCCCACCGCGAGCGACACCGCCGGTCCCAGCACCGGCCGCACGGTGCGCCAGCCCGCAGCCAGCCCGCCCTCGAACAGGATCAGCGCGAGCGCGGCGATGCCGAGGAAGCGCGCGACCTCGTAGTCGCTGAACGACACGAGGCCCAGGCCGTCGCTTCCGAGCAGCATCCCCACGCCGAGGAACAGCACGAGGCCGGGCACGCGCAGGCGCCCTGCGAGCAGCGATGCCGCGAGGCCCGCGGCGAGCAGCGTGCCCGCCAGCAGGATGATCCGCCCGTCGTCCACGCGTGCAGCATGCCCGTTTCGGGCGGTTCGGTACCGTGCCCGGGTATGGCCAGCACGCGCGAGTACCGGTCCGGGCCCCTGAAGTCGCTGTGGCCCTCGCCCGCCAGTCCGGCCCGGCGCCGGGCCGCTCGCCGCGCCGACGCCGAGTACGGCGTGCCGGACCTCCCGGGCTGGCGCGGCTTCGACTGGCCGCGCCACACGCACCGCGCGGAGATTCGCGGCGCGGACGTGAACTACGTCGATCTCGGCGGCGGCGAGCGCGCCGTCGTGTTCGTCCACGGCCTCGGCGGGTGCTGGCAGAACTGGCTCGAGAACCTGCGCCCGTTCGCCGAGGCCGGCCATCGCGTGATCGCGCTCGACCTGCCCGGGTTCGGACGCTCGGCGATGCCCGTCGAGCCGATCTCGATCACGACCTTCGCCCGGACCGTCGACGACCTCTGCGCGCACCTGGGCCTCGGCCCCGTCGCGCTGGTCGGCAACTCGATGGGCGGCTTCACGGCGGCCGAGAGCGCGATCCGTCACCCCGAGCGCGTCGAGCGTCTCGTGCTCGTGGACGCCGCCGGCATCTCGACGGCGCTCTACCGGACCTGGGCCAGCGAGCGCGTCGGGAGGTTCCTCGTCACCGGCGGGGCGATCGGCGAGCCCGGCCGGCGCGACCCCGAGCAGGCCAAGCGGCTGCTGCGGCGCCCCGGCTACGTGCAGTTCGTGATGGGCGCGGTCGCCAGGCACCCGACGCTGCTGGCGAAGGACCTGCTCGCCGAGCAGCTCGGCTCGATCGGCGCGCCGGGGTTCATGGCGGCCTTCCAGGCGATCCTCGACTACGACTTCACCGATCGCCTCGGCGAGATCGCGTGCCCGACGCTCGTCGTGCAGGGCACCGACGACGTCCTCGTCCCACTCGGAGACGCGCACGAGTATGCGCGGCGGATTCCGAAGGCGGCGGCGCTGATCCTCGAGGACACCGGCCACGTGCCGATGCTCGAGCGGCCGGTGACCTTCGACCGCGCGGTGCTCGAGTTCCTCGAGCAGGACGTCACGCCGCACCACCCGACGAGCGCGGAGGCCCCGACGCTCGCCGAGTCGGCTGCCGAGGGCTCGGTCTAGGGGTTCTTGGGCGAGAACGTGTCGCAGGCCGAGGGCTCGCCGGAGTCCTGGCCGATCCGGAACCACTTCACGCGCTGGGCGCTCGTGCCGTGCGTGAACGAATCGGGCTGGATGCGCCCGGTGGCGGCCTGCTGCAGGCGATCGTCGCCGACCGCCGAGGCCGCGCCGAGCGCCTCCTCGGCATCGCCCGGCTCGAGCTGGTCGCGCACGCGGTGCGCCCAGACGCCCGCATAGCAGTCGGCCTGCAGCTCGAGGCGCACGGAGAGCGCGTTGCGCTGCGCGGGGTCCTGCTGCTGCAGGCGGCGGACCTGCGCCTCGGTCCCGCTGATGCGCTGGACGTGGTGGCCCATCTCGTGCGCGATGACGTAGGCCCAGGCGAAGTCCCCGCTCGCGCCGAGCTTCTGCGTCATGTCGCGGTAGAAGGACAGGTCGAGGTAGACGCGCTGGTCGCCGGGGCAGTAGAACGGCCCGACGGCCGAGCTCGCCGGCCCGCAGGCGGTGTTCACGCCGCCGCGGAACAGGACGAGCTTCGCGCGCTGGTAGGGCGCCCCCTGCTGCGTGAACGCCTGCTCCCAGGTGCGCTGGGCGTTGCCGAACACGTAGGCGCTGAAGTCACGCAGGTCGCGGTCGGGATCCTGCCCGGCGGGGATCGCGCCCCCGGTGGGCGCCTGCACCTGCGTGCCGAACGCGCCGGGAACGTCGAAGCCGCCGGCGCCGCCCCCACCCCCGCCGAGGAGCACGACCGCCAGCGCGACCACGATCCCGAGGATCCCGGCCCCTCCGCCGATCTTCATGCCGCCCGGCATGCCGCCGCCGAGGCCGCCCGATCCGGACGACCCGCGCTGGTCGACGACGTCCCGGTCGTCCGCGGCGCTGCGCTTCCACTTCATGCGCGGCATCCTAAGCAGCGCTCCCCGGACACGCGGATCTGCGAGTCTGCGGGCCCTCATGTCCGCGCATCCGACATCCGTCCCCGATCGCGCCGAGGCCGCCGTCGCGCGAGGCCTGCTGGCGCTCCCCGCTCGCGCGAAGATCATGCTCGCCGGTGGTGCGCCCGTCGTCCTCGACGGCCAGACGCTCGACCCGGACGCCCAGATCCTGTTGCGCCTCATGGCGCTCGACCCGCGCCCGGCGATGGAGTCGCTCGACCCCGCCGGTGCGCGTGCGTCGATCCGCCGCGAGGCCGCCTCGGTCGCCGGTCGGCCGCTCGCGCTGGCGCGCGTCGAGGAGCGGACCGTCGCAGGGCGCGGTCGGGCCGCTGCGGGCCCGGCTCTACGTCCCGGACGAGCGCGCCGGGGACGAGACCTCCCCGATGCTCGTGTACTTCCACGGCGGCGGCTGGGTCGTCGGCGACCTCGACACGCACGACGCGCCGTGCCGCCTGCTCGCGCGCGCGGCGGGCGTGCGGGTGCTGTCAGTGGACTACCGCCTGGCGCCCGAGCACCGCTTCCCCGCCGCCGCCGATGATGCGCTCGCCGCCTTCCGCTGGGCCGTCGAGCACGCCGCCGAGCTCGGCGCCGATCCGCGGCGGATCGCCGTCGGGGGCGACAGCGCCGGTGGCAACGTGTCCGCCTCCACGGCGCTGCAGGCGGCTCGCGACGGTGGCCCCGCGCCGGCGTTCCAGCTCCTCATCTATCCCGTCACCGACAACGCCGCCCCATCGGACCCGGCGACCCAGACGGGCTCCTACCGCATGTTCGCGGACGGGTTCTTCCTGACCGCCGAGCAGATGCGCTGGTACCGCGCGCACTATTTCGGCGCCGCGGAGGCCACGGCCGCCCGCGACGTGCGCGCCTCGCCGCTGCTCGCGGACGACCTCTCCGGCCTGGCGCCGGCCCACGTCGTCACGGCGGGCTTCGATCCGCTGCGCGACGAGGGCGAGGCCTACGCCGCGCGGCTGCGCGAGGCGGGCGTGCGCACGACGCTGCGCCGCCACCCCGGGCTCATCCACGGGTTCGTGAACGTCGTCGGCCCCGGGCGCACCTCGCGGGAGGCCGGCGTCGAGATGGGCGGCGTGCTGCGCGAGGCGCTGAGCGCCTGAGGGTCAGCCGGAGATCTGCGGGCCCGGCGTGCCGTGCAGCTCGGCGAGCCACACGTCGCGCTTCTGCACGTACTCCGAGGGCAGTGACCCGGTGAGCGCCTCGGCCGCGTCGAGCGCCCGCAGCGCCGCATGCCAGTCGCCGTACTTCGCCTCGCCGTCGGCCATCATCAGCGCGAGGTCGAGCGCGGCGTCGCGCTCCTCGTCGGCGGCGCGCGTCGCGTCGGCGTCGGGCGCGTCGCGGTCCTCGATCGTCCCGGCCTCCATCCCCGGCGCGCCGGTGTTCGCGAGCCACGCGCCGAGGTAGCGCCCGGCGACCTTGCTCGGCGGCCACCAGAGCGGGCGGTGGGCGGCGACGCTCGGCATCGCGGCCTCGCGCCCGGGGAGCGGCGCGTCGATCGCGACCGTCGTGGGCTCGCGCCCGGAACCGGGCGTCGCGCGGAAGTAGCTCGGCGTCGAGCCGGTGAGCAGCAGCCCGCGCAGCACCGGGCGGAACGGCTCGGCCTCGACCCCCGCGCCCAGCGCGTTGGCGATCGTGGCGGCGACGGTGTCCGCCTGCTGGGCCGCGAGGCCGCCCTGCTTCATCGGGAAGGCGGTGCAGTCCCCGGCCGCGTAGACGTCGGGTGCGCCCGCGACGCGACCGTGGTCGTCGACCGGGATGTAGCCGAGGTCGTCCTGCGGCAGGCCCTCGAGCGCTCGGCCGATGAGACGCGGGAGTGCGATCACGCGGTCGGCGCGCACACGCCCGCCACCGGCGAGCAGCAGCTGCTCGCCCTCGTGCGCACGGGGACGCGAGAGCGTGCGGAGCCTGATGCCGCGCGTCGCGAGCAGCGCCTCGAGGTCGTCGGCGGCAGCCGTCCCGAAGACCTCGAGCGGACGCTCCTCGGGCGTCACGACGGAGATCTCGACGGGTGGCCCGCCGCGGTCGGCCAGGTGGGCGCTCGTGAGCAGGGCGAGCTCGTAGAGCGGCAGCGGCCAGCTCATCCCCGGCGGGAGGGTGAACGCCAGGTGCTCGATCTCGCCGCGCTCGGCCTCGCCGAGCACCTCGAGGAACGCCGGCGCGTCCTGCGGGCCGGCGAACATCACGGCGCCGGGGAACGGCTGCTCGGCGAGCGCGCCGAGCGCCACGACGAGCACGTCGTAGTCGAGCTCGTCACCATCGGTCGTCGTCACCGTCTTCGCCGCGGCGTCGACGCTCGCGATCGACGCGGACACGAGCTCGGCGCCCATGTCCGCGGCGGCCTCCGACAGCGGGATCCGGCGCGCGTGGCCGCGGCCGAACGGCTCGAGCACCGCCGTCGCCCGCAGGACGAAGTCCCGGTCGGGCGCCAGCAGGCGCAGGTGCGGCTGCTCGCCGGCCAGCGCGCGCAGGGCCAGCAGGGCCTCGAGGGCGGCGACGCCGCCGCCGACGACGAGAATGCTCGTACGGTCGTTCACGCTCACCGTTCGAGCCTACGTCCGGGCGCCTGCGCGCCCATCCGCAGGAAATACGGAGCGCGGTCAGCGTCCGAGGACCCGGCGGGCCTGCGCGAGCCACCACGAGGGGACGCGCCGCCAGGCGCCGTCGAGCGCCTCCCGCACGGCGTCCTGCGCCTGCGGGCCGTGCACGCCGGGCCCGTGGCCGAGCAGCAGGTGCCGGACGGGGTAGGCGATCAGCCCCCGCGGCGGGTGCAGGCGCAGGAACGGGTGCACCCCGACGACCTCCCCGGGCGCGGTGTACCCCCGTGCGTTGCACAGCGCGTCGGCGCAGACGAGCGTGGCCTCCTCGGGGAACCACAGCGCGACCTCGCGCCAGAGCGGTGTGCGGAGGATCGGCACGACCTCGAACGGCGCACCGGGGACGCCGTCGAACGGCTCGGTGTGCAGCGGCACCCCGAGGCGCGCGGCGAACGCGTCGGCGTCGCGCGGGTGGCGGTCCAGGAGCCGGACGACCCCCGCGGGGTCGCCGAGCCCGCGGACGCGCTCCTCGACGCCGTCGCCGTCCACCGGGTCGAGGACCCAGACGCGCCCGCCGCTGCGCACCGCGTGACCGGCACGGCCCATCCAGTCGGGGTCGGGGTGGATCCAGCCGACCGCGAAGTCGAGCTCGTCGCAGAAGCTGACCGCCGTCATGCGGCGCATCCTCGCAGCCGCGTGGCACGGCCGGGACTCAGGCGACGACGTCGAACCGGGCCATCATCCGCATGTCCTCGTGCTCGATGTTGTGGCAGTGGAAGACGTAGGGGCCCGTGAAGTCGATGAACTCCAGGGCGACCTCGACGCGCGAGTTGCGGGGAAGCGCGATGGTGTCCTTCTCACCACGCTCCCATGGCGGCGGCGTGCGCCCGTCGCGCGAGATCACGCGGAACGGCACGTCGTGGATGTGGATCGGGTGGACCCAGCCGCCCGACCTGTTCTCGAGCGTCCACGCCTCGGTCGCACCCAGGCGAACCTCCGCGATCGGGCGCTCGGGATCGAACGGGCGGCCGTTGACGACCCACTGACCGCCGCTGCGCTCGAAGCGGAAGGTCCGGCGCCGGTCGGGCGCGGGGAGCGGCCGGATCGTCTGCAGCCGGTCCGGAATCCGGCTGCGGTCCATGACGGTCCCCGGCAGGACGTTGAAGCGCAGGAGCGGCGCCGAGATGTCGCACTCGTCGAAGCCCGCCGGGCGCGTCACGAGGTCGACGGTGGACGGCGCGTTCGCGAAGTCCACGATGACGTCGAGGCGCTCGGCCGGAGCGATGAGCATCGTCGTCCGCGTCACCGGTGCCGCGAGCAGGCCCTGGTCGGTCCCGATCTGCACGAACGGCGCGCCGTTGCTGAGGCTCAGGTTGTACCAGCGGCGGTTCGACCCGTTGTAGAAGCGCAGCCGGTGGCGGCGGCGGCGGACCTCGGTGAACGGCTGGATCGCGCCGTTGACGAGCAGGCGGTCCCCGAGGACGCCCTTGGGGTCGTGGTCGTAGAAGAGCGAGTGGTCTGCGCGGAACTTGCGGTCCTGCAGCAGCAGCGGCAGGTCCACGGCGCCGTAGCCGTGATCTGGCAGCTCGTCGGCGCCCGTGCCCGGCAGGTCGAAGTCGTCCTCGGCCGCGTTGTGCACGCGGTAGACCCCGGCGAGTCCCTGGTAGACGGTGAACCCCGTCTGGTCCATGAGGTGGTCGTGGTACCAGAGCGGAAGCCCGATCTCCGGCACGCCGTTCGCGAGGTCGTGGAGGTTCGGATAGTGGTAGTCGCGGCTCGCGCCCGGCTGGATCAGCGCCGTGAGCCCGAATCCGTCCAGGTCGGTCGCCCAGCCGTCGTCGCGCGGGGCCTGGTGCCCGCCGTGCAGGTGGGTCGTGAGCCGGACCTCCTCGCCGTCGGGGGTGCGTTCGCCCTCGAGCGCGTGCACGAAGGTCACGTCGTTCGCGCGCCCGCCCTCGGCGAGGATCGTCGGGCCGGGCGCGGCGCCGTCGTAGCCCCAGATCCGCGTCTTCGGCCCGGTCGGGTAGATCTGCGACTCGCCGACCCGGGCGGTCAGGACGATCTGGTCGGCGGCCACGGTCCGGGCGACCGGTCGCGCGACCGGCGGCACCGGAAGTGCCTGCGCGAACGGCGTCGCCGGCGGGCTGGCGAAGTCACTGGCGCCGACGCCCTGCGCCCAGCGGAACGGCAGGACGAGCGCGGCCCCGCCCGCGACCCCGAGGCCGATCGCCTGGCGCCGCGTCAGCGGCCGCTCGAGCGCCACTGCGGACTCGCCCGTCCGCGGCGCCGCCGTGGGGATCTCCGGCGCGCGGGGGCGGGCGAGCCACAGGCCCACCACAACGGCGAGCAGCGCCGCCGGAAGTGCGAGCGCGGCGTCGCGCACGAGGTGCACCAGGAACGGCGGCTCGGACTGGCCGGCCGCCGCGTGCGCGCCGAACAGCCAGCCGTGCGCGGGCGCACCGAGCGCGAGCCCCGCGGTCGCGGCGAGCCCGAGCACGAGCGCGGTCAGCACGGGCCGGCCGGCCAGGCGGCGGCCGCCGTACAGCAGGATGAGCCACACGCAGCTCACGACGACCGGAAGCGCGAACGCGCCGTCGCGCAGCCAGTGCACCACGAGCCCCGGCTCGTGGTGCTCGCGTGCTCCCAGCGCCGCGTGGACGAGCTGCAGCCACAGCACGCCGGCGGCACACACCGGCACCGCGATCAGGAGTACCGACCTCAGTCGGGGCCGAGGTTCCATCGTGCACGGACCGTACGCCCGCCGCCCCCCGCGCGGGAGCGTGGATCCCGAGAGAACACCTGCGGATTCCCGCAGAGCGAGCCCGCACCGAGCATCCCCGAGAACGCGCGAACCCCCCGCAGATGCAGGGGTTTCGCGGATGGGCGATGCTGGGCTCGAACCAGCGACCTCCGCCTTGTCGAGGCGGCGCTCTCCCAGCTGAGCTAATCGCCCTGGGGACGGGCAAGCCTAGCAGCGAGACCGCGCGAGCGGCGGCTCACGGAGCCAGCTGCCGGCGCAGATCGCGCAGTGCGCGCGAGGCAGACGCGGAGCTCGCGCAGCGTCGGACGCAGCTGGTCGGCGTCGCGCTCGACGCGGGCGCTCGCGCGCTCGGCGTTCGCCACGACTCGGTCCACGTCGTCGAGTCGCTGGTGGGCACGGATGGCGAGCGATCCGACGGCGATCGCGGCGAGCGTGACGGCGACGAGCGCGATCCCGGCGAGGGCCCGCAACCAGTCGGTGCGCGGTGGCGCGGGGATCGTCGGCGGGCGGACGGCCATCCTGCGTCAGCGTACCGTCGCCCGCCGCGCGCAGTGGGCGCGGCGGGCGAGCGGCTCGCGTGGTGCGGGGCGGGGGCGCCCCGCGTCTCAGCGCCCTCCGAGCCGGAAGGACCGCTTCGCAGCGGCGCCGAGGTTCTTCCTCGTGGTCCCCGCTCGGACCTCGACGACATAGCGCCTGCCCTTGCGGAGCTTGCGGCGCAGCGTCCGCCCGCGCAGGAACAGCTTCACGGGCACGTTGGCCTTCACGCGGCCGAACGCGGCGAACAGCACCGCTCCGCCGGGTGCGATGACGCGCACCTGGACGAGCGTCGCACCGGGCGCCGTGGTGATGGTGACCGGAATGCCGGTCGTCAGCGCAGCCGCGGCCGCGACGCGCGCGGGGACGACGGCCAGCGGAGCGGCCCCGCCGGCCACCGGAGCGGGCGGCTGGGCGGCAGGCGCGAGCGGGGCCGGGGCCGGGGCCGGCACGGCCTCGCCCTTGCCGCCGCCACCGCCGCCACCGCCGCCACCGCCGCCACCGCCGCCACCGCCGCCACCGCCGGCAGGCGGGGTGGCGGGCTCGACGGCCGGCGCGGGCGGGTTGCGGTTGCAGTAGTCCGGCAGCGGGCTGCCCTCGGGCGCGGCGCCCCAGGCGGTCGGCGTCAGCGGGCCCACGCCCTCGGGCGTGTTCGCACCCTCGCCGCAGCGCAGGAACGCCAGGTGCCAGAAGTCGTTCGGCACGAGCGCATCACCCGGCTTGACGCCCTCCGGGAAGATGTACTCGAAGACCGGCGCCGAGTACTGACCGGGCACCAGGCCGTTCGCGCGCAGGTTCGCGGGCTCGGCCGCCGTCGCCAGGCAGGCGTCGACGAGCGCCGGTTCTCCGGACGCCGTCGGCTTGCAGAGCGTGCGCGCCACGACCCGCAGGTTGCGGCTCGGCTGGCTCAGGATCCCCGCGGGCGCCTTGTTCGCCCGGATCCGGGCGCGCTGCGGCTGCGGGCCGTCGTTCTGGGTCGTGATCCCGCCGCTCGGGTTGCCCGCCTGGTTCTCGCCGGTCATCGCGTACGGCGTGAGCCAGCGGTTGTGCTCGACGCCGGTCAGCGGATCCACGTCGACCATGTAGATGTCGACGGGGGTCTTGACGTCGGTCGTCTCAGCCTCGAGGAACAGCCGGTCCTGAGTCTCCTGCGCGACACCGTTCACGGCCGTGGCCGCCGGGTCCGCGCTGCCGATCCCGAACTCGCCGATCGCGAGATAGCTCGGCAGCGTGCCGGGCTGGGTGTAGATCCCGACGTTCGCCTCGATCGTGTGGGCCGAGATGTAGTCGTTCCCAGCATCCTTCACGAGCGTGCCCGAGAAGAAGATGTGGTCACCGACCTCGAACGGCGCCTGCCGGCGGGCGTCGGGCCCGGCCGTCGACCCGCTCGCGGGCGGCGCCGGCATGACGAACTGGCTGCAGTGCGCCTGGCCCGCCGCCGGCGGGCTGAGCTCGCCGCTCACGGGCGGCGCCACACCGGCCTGGGAGAAGTTCCGGCACGGAGGCTTCGGCCGGTTCTGCTGCGGGCAGAGCGGGTCGTCGTCGACGGCCGGATCGGTCCGCGGCACGCACATCGGGTAGCCGGTTGCGGCGTGGATCGTCGGGTTCTCGTCGTCCACACTGAGGCGCTCGTCCGGCGTCTGCTGCAGGCCGAAGCGCCCGTTCGGGTCGTTGATCTGGAGCACCGCGGGATGCGCCGGATCGCCCGTGTCGACCTCGATGCTCGCCGGCACGGCGGGCGCCTGGTCGGTCGCGGCGGTCCCGTAGTCGATCTTCGTGATGACCCCGCTGCCGCCGTTGAGCGACTGCTGCGAAACGTCCATGAGCCCCGCGACGTGCGTGGCGCCGACGATGTTGCCGACCACGTGCAGCTCGAACGACGGGTACCCGGTGCCCAGCGCGAGCGACGGGCCGCCGTGAACGAAGTCCGCCCACTTGAACGTGTTGGCAGGCATCTGGATGACCATGTTGCAGGGGACCGTGATCATGATCCCGTTGATCGTCACGGTGCCGCCGTGGCGGTCGGCGTGCTGCTCGTTCGGGCAGCCGTCGTTGCTGACGGTCGCGTCCTGCAGGATGCCCGTCTCGTCGAACTGGTGGACGTCCGCGACCGGGGTCGTGAACACCGGATCGGGCAGCGTCGGCGTCGTGAACGGGGCGAGCGCACCGTTCGGCGGCTTGGCGGTCCCGCCGGCGGCGAACGCCGCGCTCGCCGTCAGGCCGGACGCGACGAGCGCGGCCACGACGACGGCGAGGACACGGTGACGAACGGCGGTGTGAGGGGCGCGGTGGCGCCGGTGGTCGGTGGTGCGCATGATCGTCGGGCCCCCCGGGCTCGCGCTGCGGTTTCGGTGGGTGGTGGTGGAATGGGTCATGGCCGGCTCCCCGATCACCACGGTGCGGGCGTGAGCGGCCCGACGCCGTCAGGGTTGTCGCTGCCCTCGCCGAAGCGCAGGAACGGCAGGTGCCAGAAGTCGTTCGGCACCACCGGGTCGCCCGGCTTGACGCCCTCCGGGAAGATGAACTCGAAGACCGGCGCCGAGTACTCGCCGGCGACGAGACCGTTGGCGGCCGTCGGCGCGTTGTTCAGGCAGTCGTCGAGGATCGTCTGGTCGGCCGGCGTCTGCGGGAGGCACAGCGAGCGCTGCGCGACGCGCAGATTGCGCGTCGGCTGGCTCAGGAGCCCCGCCGGCGCCTTCGTCGCCCGAATGCGCGCGCGCTGCGGCTGTGGCCCGGCGTTCTGGGTCGTGATGCCGCCGCTCGGGTTCCCGAGCTGGTTCTCGCCGGTCATCTCGTACGGCGTGGCCCAGCGATTGCGAACGGTGCCGTTGGCGGGATCGACGTCCAGCAGGTAGATGTCCACCGGCGTCTTGACGTCGGTCGTCTCGGCCTCGAGGAAGATCCGGTCCTGCGTCTCCTGGGCAGCACCGTTCGCGGCGTTCGCCGCGGGGTCGGCCGTGCCGATCCCGAACCCGCCGATCGCCAGGTAGGCGGGCTGGGTCCCGGGCTGCGTGTAGATCCCGACGTTCACCTCGATCGTGTGGGCCGAGATGTAGTCGGGACCGTCGACGCCGCCATCGATCAGCGTCCCGGAGAAGGCGATCCAGTCGCCCACCTCGAACGGCGCCTGCTGGCGGGCGTCGGCGACGGCCGTCGTCGTCGCGGGGTCGGCCGGCGGGTCGGGCATGACGAACTGACTGCAGTAGGTCTGGCCGGCGGCGGGGCCGCTGAGCTCCCGCTGACGGGCGGCGCGACACCCGCCTGGCTGAAGTTGCGGCAGCCGTTGGCGGCCTTCGGGCGGTTCTGCTGCGGGCAGAGCGGATCGTCCGCGGTCGCCGGGTCGATGCGCGGGATGCACATCGGATACCCGGTGCCGGCGTGGATCGTCGGGTTCTCGTCGTCGACGCTGAAGCGCTCGTCGGGCGTCTGCTTGAGGCCGAAGCGCCCGTTCGGGTCGTTGATCTTCACGATCGCCGGGTTGGCGGGATCGGCGGCCGGGCTTCGGCCGTGTGGTGGTTCGCCGGAGGTCCGCGCGCGCGGGTGGTGCGCATCGGGGACGAGAAGAGACCGTTGTTCGTGACGGGCTCGATCGAGAAGATGGGAGCGACGGCCCTGCCCCCAAGGCGCGTCACGTCGGACGACGAGCGCGGCGGCGAGACGGCCCGGTGGGTGCGGTGGCCCGGTCGGCGCAGCTCGGCGGGTGCGGCCGAGCGCGAGCCGGAGGACCGATGCTGATGGCGGGCTCGGACCGGCGCGGGGGACGCGGCGCGCGCGGGCGACGCGGCGGGCGCCGGCTGCCGCGCCCCACCGAGGGCGTGCGCGAGCACGAGCACGCCGACGGTCAGGAGCGCGGCGATCAGCGCCGCGCGCAGCGCCGCCCGGACGTCATCGGACCGAACCGCAACACCGGGTTGATGCATCGCCTCGAGCACAGCACCGGCGATGCTCGCGCTCGCAAGCCGACGGCACACAGGTGCGTTCCGGACGCTTCGGGTGCACGTTCACGCACACCGTTCGTGAAAACGCTACGCGATGACGGACTTACTGCACGCGGAACGAGCCGCGCATGAACGCGTGAACACGGCAGAAGTACGTGTACGTGCCATCGGGAAGGTCGTCCGGTGTCCTGTACGTCAGCGTGTTCGCCGCCGGCGAGAACCCAGCCGGTCCGAATCCGAGCTGGCCCGAGTCGAACTGCGGCCGCGGGCGCCGCGTTCGCGAGCGGGTAGGAGATCCCGGTGGTGCGATTGCAGGGCGTCGCGCAGGTCGTGATCGAGTGCCACTCGACGTTCGGGTCGTCCTCGTTCTGGAAGCTCAGGCTCGAGCCGCGCGGCACGACCGGGACCTTGCCGCCCTCGCTCAGGAGCCCGAGGTCGCCCGGCTGGAACTGGAAGCCCTTGATCCTGACCTGCGACGTCGCCGGGCCCGCGGCGACCTTGCGCGGGTCGGGCAGCCCGGAGCTGCGCCCGCCGTGGTTGTCGTTCTCGGCGAGGTGCCCGTGCGTCAGGACGCCGCGCCAGTCGACCGGACGTGCGAACGGATCGACCCCGCTCGTGTCGCCCTTCGCGACGTACAGCAGCACGATCCCCATGTTCTCGTACCACGCGGACTGGCGGTTCTCGTAGGTCGAGGCGATCCGCAGCGTGTCCCCGGTGCGCACGCGCACGCGCCAGTCGGGGCGCGAGGCCGTCAGCGAGACGTCCCACGAGACCGGACCGGCGGGATCGTAGTACTTCGCCTGCGAGCGGAAGATCCGCACCGAGTCCTTCACGCGCCCGGCGGTCGCGGCCACGCAGCGGCGCCCGATCCGCGTGGCGGTCGCGTTCAGGGCGACGCGCCGGCAGGCCTTGCCGGCGGGCATCGCGGCCCCCCTGCGCACGAGATCGATGTCGTCGCGCAGGCCACCGGGATGCAGGTGGCCGACCGCGCCGACGATCGTGCCGTCGAACGGCATCGCGTACTCGTTCTGGGCCGCGCCGCCGCCGTAGGGGTTCGGGAGCCGGTCGTCGGGGAACGTGAACTCGCCGCCGCGGCCCGTGCCGCGCTGGACGTCGAACACCGGGTAGCCCCAGCCGCGGCGCACATCCATCCACAGCGGCGTGACCGGCGTGACGGTCCTCGCGAGCGCCGAGCTCCTCGGGATCACGTCCAGGTCCCAGACGAGCCGGACCTTCGTGCGGTTCGAGGTGTTGTTGTGGATCATCTGGTTGAGCACCCAGACGTCGCTCGCCTTGTAGGCGTAGCCGTAGCCCTTCGGGATCCGGAAGACCGTCTTCTCCTCGCCGCCGAAGAAGATCGGCTCGATCTCGCCGAGCGGGGAGGCGGGCGACGTTCCCGAGGCATTGAGCCACACGCCGTGGTGCAGGTGGATGACGTCCACCGGCGGCACGGTCCCGTCGAGGTACTCGAGGTCGGGGCGCATGCGCACGATGTACGCGTCGAACGCCGGCCGCTCGTCGCGCGGCACGACGACGTTGTCGATCGTGTTCTGGCCGGGCTTGACGATGATCGGCTTCGTCTCGAAGTGCAGGTGGCGAATGCCGGGCGTGTTTCCCCAGGCCCCGCCGGCCGCGGAGGCCGTGCCGCTCAGCGCCAGCAGCGCCAGCCCCGCCCCGCACAGGGCGCGCACGATCATGGAGACCCTCCGAGTACCCGACATGCACCCTCCCGTGGACTGACCGGAACGTCAGTCTGCCAGAACCCGGAGCGGCGCGGGCCGGTGTTCCGGGATGCTCGCTACGCTGAGAACCTCCTCGGCGACGTGGCGGAGTGGTTACGCAGCGGCCTGCAAAGCCGTGTACACCGGTTCGATTCCGGTCGTCGCCTTGCGGGGCGGATCGTGTACTTCCGGCGCCCCTAGAACGTCTGTTCGGTCCGACGGCATCGAACGCGAAGCCCTCGACAGCCCCGGCCAACTCGTCGAGCGTCGGCTGACCGACGTAGGTCTCAGCACCGATGACCCACCCGGGCCGGAGGGCCAGAGCGCAGCCCCGCACGTCTCGTGGGATGCTGAGGCCTCATACGAGCGCGGAAGGACAAGCAATGAGCCCCGACACCCTGGATGTCCTCGTTGGCGCCTACCAGGGCCTGGACGCCGCCAAGCAGGACTTCGACGCGGTGACCGCCCTGGTCAAGGCCAAGCAGATCAGGGTGGAGGGCGTGATCCTCGTCGAGCACGAGGCGAGCGGCGAGCAGGCCGCCACCACGCCGCTTCCCACCGGCGAGGTCAAGGTCAAGATGCTCTTCGAGGCCGCGGAGCCCAAGCCCGGCAGCGGCGGCCACGTGACGCTGCTGGTGAATGGCGAGACGGTCGGTGAGGGCGACATGCCCAAGACCGTCCCGATCAGCTTCACGAGCTACGCGGGCATGGACATCGGCCGCGACAACGGCCTCGTCGTCGACCGCGACTACAAGGACAGGGCGCCATACGCCTTCACCGGAACGGTGAAGAACGTCGTCTTCGACCTCAAGCCGGTCGAGGCCGCTGCCAAGCACTCGCACGAGCAGGATCTCCATCACCACGAGCAGATCCAGGGGGTAGCCGCTGGCGCAGCATCCTAGTGTGCACACACCTTCACGCGGTGCGCTCTCGCCTTCCATGCAAAGGCGGGCCTCGCGTGGTTGTCGTCGAACTGATCGCGGGCGCTCGATGCAGCGGCGCCCGGGACTTCAGTCTTCCCGAATGGAGAGCCCGACATGGCAAATGAGAACCTGATCCTGTACGTCGCGTCGTATGACGATGCTGCGGCTGCGGGCGCGGACTTTCAGTCGCTGAAGGACGCGCAGGTCGCTGGGGACTTCGCGGTGGTCGGTGCGGTCGTCGCCAGCCGCAACGATGCCGGTGAGGTCACCGTTGATGAGCATGGGGTCGCGTCGCCGGTCGCCGGCGGCACGACGCTGGGCGCGGCCGGCGGGCTCGTCGTGGGCTTGTTCGCACCGCCGCTGTTGCTGGCGACCGCGCTCGGCGCCGGGATCGGTGCCGGGATCGGCGAGCTCAAGAAGCGCCACGAGGAGAAGCAGCTCGGTGTCGACATCGAGGAATACCTCCCGCCGGGCTCATCGGCGGTCATCGTGGTCGCCGACGACACCTACCTGGATCGCGTCGACAAGGCGCTGGCGAAGTCGAACAAGAAGATCAGCAGGGCCGTGGACTCCGGCGACTACGAGAAGCTCACCAAGGAGCTCGAGGACGCGGACAAGCGGGTGTCGGACGCCATCGACTCCTGAACCACAACGGGGCGCGGGCTCACGGGAGAGGCCGCGCCCCACGAGAGATCACTCGTGCCGAGAGCACCAGGCCTCGCTCGAACTGTTCGGTGGGCGTGCCGTGAGACGTATACGCTCGGACGAACCGAACGAGAGGAGAGTCCTCGTGTACGTACGCGTCGTCAGGTTCACCGATGTGACGGCCGAGAGGGTCGACGGACTCCTGGCCACCATCGAGGAGTCGGACGGGCCGCCGCCCGGTGTGCCCGCCACAGGCCTCCAGATGCTGTTCGATCGGGACCAGGGAACCGCGGTGGTGCTGCAGCTGTTCGACAGCGTCGAGGACATGCGCGCCGGAGATCAGGCGTTCGGCGCGATGGAGCCGTCGGAGACCCCTGGTACGCGGGCCTCGGTGGACATGTGCGAGCTGAAACTCGAGCGGCGCCTGTCGGACTGACCGACGAAGCGCGGCCGCTCGGGCGATCGCGGGTGGTGCGTGATGGTGCGAGGCGGCGAACCGGCGCGGTGACCTCGCGATCCCGCGCTACCCGTCGCGCAGCGCCATCACGCCGCCGACACCGCCGACGTACGCCGTGACCTTGCCGGTCACGGGGTTGCGCCCGATCGCGATGCCCGCGTAGTGGTTGTTGTAGAGCCCGCCGTGGCCGGCCAGGCGCTTGAAGGCGACCTTGCCGGTGCGGTGGTCGAGCGCCGTCCAGTACCACGGATCGGCACCCGGGACCTGCGGGTCCTTGACGTTCTCGAACGGTAGACGAGCCCGGAGCGCGCAGTTGCCCTTCGGAACGACCGATGGGGCGCGAACCTCGTTGTTCGTCCAGACCTTGCGACACAGCCGTGCCCTTCGCGTTGAGGTCGATGCGGGTCATGCCCGGCGCGCTGACGAGGTCCGAGGTCGCCGCCGATCGCCGACCCCGCCACCGATGATGTCGTTGAACTTCAGCGAGGTCGTAGCCGTAGTTGTTCTCGACGATGAGCGAGCGCCCCATCGAGATCAGCGAGTTCTCCGTCGCGCTCGCGCCCTTCGCGAAGACCGGAATCTCGCAGACGACCCGCTTCTGCCCGCGCGCCGAGCCGGTCGCCCGTGCGATAGACGACGACGTTCATCGGATCGGCGTTGTCGGTGATCGCGACGTACGCGGGCGTGGTGGAGCCCTTCCTCACCCTGCCGGTCGGCCAGATGAGCGTCGGCGTCGTGCCCGGACCCGGTGTTGATCTGGCCCGGCTTGAAGATCCCGCTGTTGCTGTACGTGCGACTTCCAGACGACCTTGCGGCTTGAGATCCGCGCCGGCGCGCAGCTTGTACATCGCGCTTGTCGGAGGCGATGTAGTCCCCGTCACTGACATCGCGAACGAGTTCTCGATCTCCTCGCCGAGCACGATCGAGCCGCACTTCCCGGTCCTCGGGTCGAGCACGCCGACGGTGCCCTTCGTGCGCCCGACGAACCAGTAGCGGCCCTGCGTGTCCGGCAGCACCGAGGGCATCCGCTCGTCGGGCTGCAGGCACGGCGTCGGGTCGTAGGCGGCGACCTGCCTGAAGACGGGCGCGGCGCCGCGAGTCGTCGACGGCGATGACGAGGATCCGGCGGTCGCTCGAGGCGACGACGACGCGGTCCTTGTCGTCGAGGTAGAAGTACGCGCCGCCGGTCGTGTTCAGCGCGGGGTTCGTGCCGGCCGGCGGCGGGATGAACGGCAGCTGCAGGAACGCGAGCGTGTCGAGCGTCACGGGTCGAGCATGTAGAGGCCCGGGACCGTCGGCGAGGTTCGTGCAGGTCGCCGATGATGCGGCCCTTGCGGTCGAACGTCAGCGTGATGCAGGTGCGGCCGAACGCGGTCGAGAGGACCTGCGGGTTGCGGCCGAGCGGGCCGGCGAACTGCGTGTAGTTGTCGGTCTGCCAGGCGTCGTTGTGAACGCTGTTCTTCGGCGGCGCCGCCATCCGCGGGTGCGCCCACGGCGTGCGCACACCCGAGACGGGCTTCGGCGTGAACGGCTTCCCGACGTAGGACGGAACGCTCGGGACCGGGCCGGTCGGCGTGATCGGCGTGGCCTGCTGGACCTGCGCGCTCGCCGCGGGTGCGGCGATCGCGATGACGGCCGCGGCGATGCCCGCGGCCCGGGCGACGTACCCCATGTGGTGCTTCCCTCCTGTGACCCTCACCGACACCGACGCTACCGGACCGCGTGCACTGGGGCGCCGGGGCGCTCACGTGCTCGCGGGCGCCTTGCGGTGCTTACCGTCCTTCGCGTGCTTGCCGTCCTTGGCGTGCTTGCCGTCCTTCGGCGGCTTGTCGCCCGCCTTCGAGCCCTTGTCGTGCTTCTCCGCGTGCTTCTCGGCCTTGCGCCGCGCGGCCTCCGCCTCGGCCTCGAGCACTGCCTGTTCGGCGTCGAGGCCCTCCTGAAGCTCGGGGTGCTCGTCGGCGGGGAGCCGCACGCGGCCGAACATCGGCAGACCGTCCGGCTCGACGCCCTTCTTGGCGGCCTTCACGCTGTCGTAGAAGTTGTCCACGCCGACGAGGCTCACGAGCCCGGCCTCGAGGAACGCGTCGTGGACCGGTCCCTTGACGCGGCAGAACCGGACCTCCACCTCGCGCTCGCGCAGCTCGCCGACGAGCTCGGTGAGCGCATCCATGCCGGTGAGGTCGACGTGGCTCATCGCGTCGCAGACGAGGACGATCGACTCCGGTGGCGGGTCGTGCGCGTCGACGAGCCGCAGCACCGACTGGCGAAAGTACTCGGCGTTCGCGAAGAAGAGCTGTGCCTCGAAGCGCACGATCAGCACCTCGTCGCTCGTCTTGGCCTCCGGGTGGCGGCTGACGTCGCGGTGGCGCTTGCCGCCCGGCACCTTGCCGAGCACCGAGACGCGCGGGCGCGCCGCGCGGTACAGGACGCTCAGCAGCGTCACGAGCACGCCGACGATGATCCCGTTCAGGATCCCGAAGAGCAGCGTGCCCGCGAAGGTGATCAGCGCCGTCCAGAACTCCGGGTGCCGGGGCACCCAGCGGCCCGGCTGGCCCTCGGAGTGCTGCTGGGCGCGCTGGAAGCGCAGCAGCCGGCGGAAGGCCGGCAGGTCGATGAACGAGAGCACGGCGGCGATCACGACCGCCGCGAGGACGGGGTAGGGCAGGTCGGCGAACAGCGGCGTGAGCAGCAGGAGCGTGAGGAGGATCGCGGTCTTCGTGATGGCCGCGCCGACCGCGGTGCGCCCGCGGGCACCGTCCGAGAGCGCGGTCTGCGCGAAGCTCGCGTTGGCCGGATACCCCTGGAAGAGGCCCGCGCCGAGGTTCGCCGCGCCGAGGGCGAGGAACTCGCGCCGCGGATCCAAGGGGAAGCCGTGCAGACGCGAGAAGGTCCGGCCGATCGCGATCGTCTCGACGAACGCGATCAGCGCGATGCCCGCCGCTGCGGGGACGAGTCGCTCGATGTCGTGCCACGAGACCGCGGGCACCTCCGGCGCCGGGAGGCCGCTCGGCACGTCGCCGACGACGCGCACGGCGTCGCTGAGGCCGAAGATCCCGACGAGCGCCGTGGCACCGGCGACGACGATCAGCTCACGCGGGAGCCGTGGGCGGAATCGCCGCAGCAGCAGGAGCGCCGCGAGCGCGCTCACACCGAGGGCGAGCGCGTCGAGGTCGACGCCGTCGACCTGTTCGCCGATCCCCCCGAGCGTCTTCTGGAACGTCGTCGTCGTGACGCCCTCGAGCCCGAGGAGGTTCGGGAGCTGCGCGGCGATGATGACGAGCGAGATGGCGGCGGTGAACCCGATCAGCACCGAGCGTGACAGGAGGTCGGCGATGAAGCCCAGGCGCAGCGCCCACGCGGCGAGCAGGAAGATCGCGACGAGCAGGGCGAGCATCGCGGCGAGCGCCGTCGCGCGGCCGACGTCGCCGGAGGCCATCGGGCCGATCGCGGCGGCCGTGAGGATCGAGCTCGTGGACGTCGGGCCGACCTGCGCCTGGCGGATCGTCCCGGCGATGATGTACGCCAGGCCCGCGACGGCCGAGGCGTAGAGCCCGACGATCGGCGGCAGCCCCGCCAGCCCGGCATACGCCAGCCCGCTCGGGACCGCGGCCGCCCAGACGGCCAGGCCGGCGGCGGCGTCGTCGCGCAGTGCCCGGCGGGAGTACCCGCGCAGCGTCGGCAACGCGGGGAAGGCCTGGTCGAGCCGCTCCTGGCGCGTCGTGGCTGCGTCCGCCGTGACCTCCACCGGCGGAGCCTACCCCGGTCCTCCGTGCCCGTCAGGCGTGCGGGTCGTACGAGCGCACGCGCAGCGGCGGCCAGGCCGACTCGGCGGGTGCCGCGAGCGCCTGGTGCACCGACAGCGATCCGCGCGCGAAACCGAGCGCGGCTCCGTGGTTGTGCAGGCGCCAGACCCGCTCGCGCTCGGTCCCGAGCTCGGCCGTCGCCAGGTCGCGGTGCGCGTCGTGGTTCCGGGCCCAGCGCCGCAGCGTCTCGGCGTAGTGCGGGCGCAGCGACTCGTCGTCGCGCACCTCGAAGCCCGCCGCCTCGAGCGCCGCGATGACGGTGCCCTGGGCGTGCAGCTCCCCGTCGGGGAACACGTAGCGCGTCGTGAACGCCCCGACGCCGCCGGGCGTCGGCCGTGGACGGACGATCCCGTGGTTCAGGAACAGCCCGTGCGGGGCGAGCAGCGCGCGTGCACGCGCGAAGTACACGGGGAGGTTGCCCTCGCCGACGTGCTCGAACATCCCGATGCTCGCGATCTTGTCGTACGGGCCGTCGTCCACCGCGCGGTAGTCCTGCAGGCGCACCTCGCAGCGATCCGACAGGCCGGCGTCGCGGATCCGCTCGCGCGCGAGCTCGGCCTGCGCGTCGGAGACCGTGACGCCGACGCCGCGAACGCCGTACTCGCGCACCGCGTGGATGAGCAGCGACCCCCAGCCGCAGCCGATGTCCAGCAGCCGCTCTCCCGGCTGCAGCTCGAGCTTGCGGCAGACGAGGTCGAGCTTGCGAGTCTGCGCGTCGTCGAGCGACTCGTCGGGTGCGCCGAAGTACGCGCACGAATAGACCATCGTCGGGCCGAGCATCCGCCGGTAGAACGCGTTCGAGACGTCGTAGTGGTGGCTGACCGCCTGGCGGTCGCGCGCGGCGGAGTGCCGGTCGCCGCTGAGCCGGGCCTCGCAGGCCGGCGGCTCGGGCTCGGGCCGGCGCAGCAGCCCGAGCCGCCGTACGGCGCGCAGCGCGGGCAGCGCATCGCCGGGCACGAGCTCAGGTGGCGGTAGCGCTCGGTCCGGTCGAGCGCCGCCTCGAGGTCGCCCTCGCAATCGAGCTCTCCGGAGACCCAGGCGCGCGCGATCCCGAGCTCGCCGGGCGCGCGCAGGATGCGCACGAGCGCGTCGGGATGGCGCAGGACGAGCACCGGCGCGCTGTCGCGCTCGGCGGTCGCCGGAAGCTCGGTCCCGTCCCAGAACCGCAGGCCGAACGTCCGGCCGCCGCGCGCCCGCGCATCGAGCCGGCCGACCAGCGGGGCGAGCACGCCGGCGACGCCCCGGGGCGCGTCGTCGCGCGGTCCTGGGGGCTGTGTCGCCGGGGTCTCACGCGCGATGGTCGTCATGGCGCGCGAGGCTACCTCGACGCTGCGAACCAGTCCAGCGTCCGTGCCGCCACGAGCTCCGGGAGCTCCTCGGCGATGAAGTGCCCCGAGCCCTCGACGATCTCGACCGTGAGGGCGTCGCCGGGCCGCGCCGCCGCGCGGACCACCGCCGGGGTGACCACCGGGTCCGCCGACCCGACGAGCAGCAGGGTCGGGACCCGCAGGCGCACCTGGTCGAACGGCCGGTGACGCAGCGCCGGCGCGTCGCGCACGAGGAAGCTGCGATAGAGCTCGCGCGAGGCACGTGCCCGCGCCGGCTCGCGCAGCGCCGCCGCGAACGCCTCGACGTCGGCGTCGCTGAACGTCTCCGCGTGCACGTTGTCGGCGCGCAGCGCCCGCGGCAGGAAGCGCGGCGCGGCGACGATCCGCGGCCCCCAGGGGGAGGCGAGCACGAGCTGGTACCAGACGCGCCACAGCTCCAGCGCCCCGCGCGGGTCGCGCGTGCCGCCCGACCACGGCGGCGGAATGCCCAGCGCGACACAGCGCTCGATCCGCTCGGGTTCGCGCAGTGCGATGAGGAAACCGACCCAGGCGCCCCAGTCGTGTGCCAGGAGGCGCACACGGCCGAGCCCGAGCGCGTCGAGCACCGCGAGCACGTCGCAGGCGAGCTCGTCCTTCTCGTACCCCTGCGCCGGCGCATCGCTCCAGCCGAAGCCACGCAGGTCCGGCATCACGCAGCGGTACCGGGCGCTCAGCGGCCCGAGCACCTTGCGCCAGAGGTACCAGTGCTGGGGCCAGCCGTGCAGCAGCACGAGCGGCGGGCCGTCCGGCGGCCCGGCCTCGGCGACGTGGAAGCGCAGGCCGCGCGCCGTGACGAACCGGTGCGCGACGTCGACGCCGGGCACGACGGGGAGCGCGCGGCTCATCCGGCGGTGCGCGCCTCGCGCTCGCACAGGTCCTTCAGGGCCTGCGCGCTGCGGTGCATGTCGCGCGAGACCGACGGCCTGAGCATGAGGTTCACGACCGGCCCGAGCGGGCCGAGCGCCGGGACGTAGGAGAAGCGCTGCGTGTAGCGCGTTCCCCCGGCGTCGGGCTCGACGATCAGCTCGAGGCGCATCCAGCGCACGATCGTCAGGCCCTCGCCGTCGTGCACGGCGCGGCGCCCGGGCTCGAACGCCGTGACGTGCCAGCGCGTCGTGCCCGTGAACGGGCCGATCACGGTGTTGCGCTCCTCGTAGGTCACCCCGGCGCGCGCCACCGGGGCGCTGGCCTTCACGACCGCTTCGGTGTTCACGACCCACTCCGCATACCGGCTCGTGTCACCGATCGTCGCCCAGACGCGCTGCGGCGACACATCGATGCCGAGCACCGTCTCGATGAGCGTCTCGGCCATGGCGCGAGCGTATCCCGCCCGCGCGCAGGGCGACGGTAGGCTCGCGCCGATGGCCGAGAGGGATGCAGACGTCGTCGTCATCGGCGGGGGCGTCGTGGGCGTCGCCGTCGCACTCGAACTCGCCCGCCGCGGCGCCGGGGTCGTCCTGCTCGAGGCCCTGCCGGGGCTCGCGCTGCAGGCCAGCGGCACGAACTCCGGCGTCGTGCACACGGGCTTCGACGCGACGCCGGGCGAGCTCGAGACCGACCTCATTCTGCGCGCGGCGCGCAGCCGCGACGCGGTCATCGGCGCGCTCGACGTCCCGGTCCTGCGCTGCGGCGCGGTCCTCACACCGCGAACCGCCGACGAGCGTGCGACGGTCACCGCCATCGCCGCGCGTGCCGCGGCGAACGGCGTGCCCGTCGAGCAGCGCGCCGGACGGCGTACTGACCGTGCCCGGTGAGAGCGTCACGGACCCCGTGGCGTTCACGCTCGCGCTCGCGGGGGCCGCGACGACGGCCGGCGCGGCGATCCGCACCGGCGCCCCGGCCGAGCGGATCGAGCGCGTCGCCGGCGACCGGCTCGCCGTCCACGCGGGCGGCGGCCCGCCCGTCCGCGCACAGGTCGTCGTGAACGCCGGCGGCCTGCACGCCGACGCGGTCGCGCGACTCGCCGGGGACGAGAGCTTCCGGATCCGCCCGCGCAAGGGCGAGTTCCTCGTCTTCGATCCGCCCGGCGGGACGCCGCCCACACGGATCCTGCTGCCGGTGCCGAGCACGCGGACCAAGGGCGTGCTCGTCTTCCCGACGCTCGACGGCCGCCTGGCGACCGGGCCGACGGCCCATGACCAGGACGACAAGGGCGACTGGAGCGTGCGTCCCGAAGCGCCGCAGGAGATCCTCGGGAAGGTGCTCGCGCGCGTGCCGGAGCTCGAGGGCGCCGCGCCGGTCGCGAGCTACGCGGGCCTGCGCCCCGCGGGTGTCGGGTGCAACTACGTCATCGGGCCGTCGGTCGCCTGCCGCGGCCTCGTGAACGTCGCCGCGATCCGCTCGACCGGCCTGACCGCATCGCTCGGCATCGCCGAGAAGGTGGCGCAGCTCGCCGGCGTGCTCGGGCTGGAGCTCGGCGCGCGCGCGCCGCTGCGGCGCGGGCCGGCGCCGCCGGGGCCGGGCCAGGACGGCCCGTGGTGGCGGCGCACCGCCGACTTCGAGTCCGGGCGCGGAGCATGAGCGCGCGCAGACTCGTCCTCGGGATCGACGAGGGCACGACCGCCGTGAAGGCGGCGCTGTTCGACGAGCAGCTGCGCGCCGTGCGCGAGACGCGGCGCCTCGTCGGCGTGCGCCACCCGCAACCCGGATGGGTCGAGAAGGACGCGGCGGAGATCCTCGACGCGGTCGTCTCGGCGGTCGCCGAGCTGCTCGACGGCGCCCCGGGGGAGGTCGTCGCCTGCGGCCTCGACCACGAGGGGGAGTCCGTCGTCGCCTGGGACGCCGAGTCCGGCAGGCCGCTCTCCCCCGTCGTGGTCTGGCAGGACAAGCGCGCACAGGAGGTGCTCGAA
The DNA here is from genome assembly GCA_963787935.1 of uncultured Actinomycetes bacterium. Taxonomy (GTDB): domain Bacteria; phylum Actinomycetota; class Thermoleophilia; order Solirubrobacterales; family Solirubrobacteraceae; genus F1-60-MAGs163. The sequence continues at coordinate 415,588 of CAWBEV010000006.1, forward strand.
CGGCTGGGGCCGGCGCAGGCCGCGCAGGTGCGCGAGCGCAGCCGGCTGCCGCTCGACCCGTACTTCTCGGCCGGCAAGCTCGCGTGGCTGCTGCGCCACGACACCGCGGCGCGCGCGGCGCGCGAGCGTGGGACGCTGCGGCTCGGCACCGTCGACGCGTTCCTCTCCGACCGGCTGGGCGCGGGCTTTGCGACTGACGCCAGCACGGCGTCGCGCACCCAGCTGCACGTGCTCGGCGACCGCGGCTGGGATCCGGGGCTGCTCGAGACGTTCGGGATCCCGCAGGAGGCCCTGCCGCAGGTCGGCGACTCGGTCGGCGACCTCGGGGTCCTGCACCATCCGTCGTGGCCTGTGCCGCTCGCGCTCACCGCGCGCGTGTGCGACCAGCAGGCCGCGCTCGCCGGCGCCGGCTGCGTCGCACCCGGACCCGTGAAGGCGACATACGGCACGGGCGTGTTCGTGCTGGCCCACGCCGGCGCGCAGGTGCCGGACCCGGGGCCGTCGCTGCTGCCGACGGTCGCCTGGCGGATCGCCGGGCGCGACGCGTTCGCGCTCGACGGGGGCGTGTTCGCCGCCGGGGCGATGCTCGACTGGCTCTGCGAGGCGCTCGGTGTCGCGCCGCGCCCGCACGACCTCGGGGCGCTGGCGCGCGAGGTGCCCGACGCGCGCGCGGTCCGCATCCTCCCCGCCCTCGCCGGCCTCGGCGCGCCATGGTGGGAGCCGGGCGCCCGCGCGGTGATCGCGGGCCTCGACGGCGGAGTCACGCGCGCGCACCTGGCGCGCGCCGCGTTCGAGGCGATCGCGTGGCGCGTCGCGGACGTCGTCGCGGCGATGGCGCGGCTCGTTGCTGTGGACGAGCTGCGTGTCGACGGCGGCCTCACGAACGAGCCGCTGCTCCTCGAGCTCCAGGCCGACGCGCTCGCGGTTCCCGTCACGCCAGGGCCGGCCGACGCGACCGCCCGCGGGATCGCCGGGCTCGCCGCGGTCGGCGCGGGCCTGCTGCCGTCCGTCGACGAGCTCGGTGCGCGGACCGCCGCCGGCGCATCCGTGCGGCCGCGCCGCGACGCTGCGTGGCGCATCGAGGAGCACGAGCGCTGGCGCGCGTTCGTGAGCGCGGCGGCGACCCTGCGCTGACCGCTGGCGCGCGCCGTACCCTGTTCCCGATGTCTCGCACCACGCGCATCCTGCTGCTCGTCGCCGGCGCCGTCGCGGTGGCCGTGATCGCCTTCGTGGCACTGAGCCCCGGCGACGACGACTCGTCCTCGACCGCCGCCACGACCACCGCGGTGACGACCGCCACGGCTCCGGCCGCGACCACGACGACCACCACCACGACGCCGAAGCCCGAGGCGACGGTCGTGCAGATCAAGGGCGGCGAGCCCGTCGGCGGCGTCAAGACGATCTCGGTCAAGCAGGGTGACCAGGTGCGCATCGTCGTGACGTCCGACGCCGCCGGCGAGGTCCACCTGCACGGCTACGACATCGAGCGCGAGGTGTCCCCCAGCGCCCCCGCGCGCTTCAACTTCACGGCCAAGAACCAGGGTCGCTACGAGATGGAGTTGCACGGCGCCGACACGAAGCTCGCCCAGGTCGACGTCACGCCGTAGCCCTGAACCGCGGGCTATACTGCGCGACCTCTGCGGCTGTAGCTCAGTTGGCTAGAGCGTCTGCTTGCCATGCAGAAGGTCGAGGGTTCGAGTCCCTTCAGCCGCTTCAGGAAAGGCCCGCACATCGCGGGTCTTTCTCGTCTCGGGCGCAGGTTGCGGGTGTTCGTCTCCCGAAACCGTCTCCCGAGATCGGTTGAGCGCCGGCTGGACTCCGGCCAGCGGGCGGCTCGTGCGCGCGACTCGACTGACGGAACTCCGTGCCCGCCGGCCGCCCGCGGAGGGTGACCTGTCGCCCCCCGGGCTCCTGCTTCTGTCCGTGGCGGGAGCGGCGCCTACTGCGCGGGTGGTTTCGAGGACGCCAGGTCGGGCTGCGGGACCGAGCGATAGGCGGGCGGGGCGGCGGACGTGATCGCGCAGGCCGGAGCGGGCGGCAGCGACGGGAGGTCGGTGAACGACGCATCAGGGCAGCTGACGACCTCGTAGAGGCGCGTGCCGGTGTCGGCGAAGCCTGAGACGCTGGTCGGGCCCGGGGCGCCTCGCTGATAGGTGCGCGTGGATGGCCGGTAGCGCCACGGGCCGGCGAAGGTTCTGCAGCTCCTCGCTTCGCCGACGTCGCCGCAGGTCCGATACCACGCCAGGCGCCCGCGGAAGAACGATGGGCCGGCGAACGACTGGTCGTTCAGGCCCGACACCAGGAAGTCGATCTGCTGGGTGGAGCGTTCGCTGACCCGGTTGAGGCGCATCTCGGTCTGCGAGATGCCGCCGAGACCCTCGAAGACGTAGCGGACGATCAGCCCGAGGTTGTCACCCCGCAGCTCCAGGGCCTCGACGCGGCGGTAGGTCGTCGGTCCGCACGGAGGCTCCACCCCCACCTCCATGGCGCAGCGCATCGTCGGCACCCCCGGGAGTCGTGTCGAGGGCTGCGAGCGCGGCGCGGTCAGCGTCTTGGTGTAGACGACCGGGTTGGCGTGCTTGCCCGAGCCGTACTCGCGTGTCCACGCGATCCGCCCGCGCCACAGCGTCGCGCCCACGTCGTTGCGCCCGGGATCGTTGGCGTTGCGCACCGGACGCTCGCCGGTCGCGTTGGCCAGCGAGAACACGAACAGCTCGCACCCGGTCGGAGCGCTGACGGTGCCCGCGCAGCGCTGGTAGATGAGCTGCGGGCGCCCCTTGCTGTCGGTGCCGATGTCGGCGTCGAACGGCACCGGGCTCGGCGCGACCGCAAGCCGTCGCTGCTGGCGCACCGACCTCACGAACGCTCAGGTACCAGCGCCGCTCAGCCTGCACGTACTCGCTGAACACGATCGTGCCCCCATACTCGCGCACCGCGCTCGCCACACCGCCCGGCCGCGCGACGGTCGCCGCCGACGCAACCGACGACCCGGCCGCGAAGGCGATCGCGGCCACGGCGACAGCGACGAGGCGAAGACCGGGCACCCGCCGCAGTCTGGCCCCCGTGTCACGCCCGCGCATCCGTGCTGGACCCAGGACCGCCACGGATCAGCCGCAGCCCGCCACGGACCCCTCCACCCTCCCGGCCTCCCATGGGATTCGGGAGCGGCGGTGTGCGGTGCCCGCCGGTGGTCTCATCGCCGATCTCGCCTTGCGCCCGGGATTCGCGAACGTCGCCATGAAGCGGGTTCGGAGATCGATCATCTAGGGTCACGCCCTGCTCATGCCTCGTCCGAATCTCCTCGTCATCGTCACCGACCAGCAGCGTGCGCCGATGCACTGGCCAGACGAGCCGGGGTGGCTCGACGCGCTCGCACCTGCCGATGCCGAGCTGCGGCGCACGGGCGTGTCGTTCACCAGCGCCTGCACGGCGACCGCGATGTGTTCCCCGAGCCGTGCGAGCTTCCTGACGGGCACCTACCCCTCGCGTCACGGCGTGACGCTCACCCTGACCGAGGGCGACCTGTATCCCGACCCGCGGAATCTTGCGCCGACGTTGCGCGAGGTTGCCGCGCTCGGGGTGAGCGGCGAGGCGCCGCGTGGGACGCTCGCACGGTCGTTTGTCCGCGGTGCGCTGCGGCTCGGGCCCAAGGGCGGTGGCGAGCCGGAGCTGCCCGCCGGCGTTCCGACGCTCGGCTCGCGTCTGCGCGAGGCGGGCTACACGGTCGCCTACAAGGGCAAGTGGCACTTGACGATGCCGCTCGCAGGGCACGGCAACTGGGGTCCGGCCGATGCCGAGCGCCTGGAGCGCGACTTCGGCTTTCCCGGCTGGGAGCCGCCCGACGCGGGCGAGAACACCGACCCGGCCGGGTTCGGCGGCGGCACGGCGGGCGCCTCGAAGGAGGGATTCGACGAGGACTACACGCGCCAGGCCGAGCGCTTCCTCGCGGCGGCCGACCTGCCCGAGCCGTTCTGCTTGATCGTCTCGCTGGTGAACCCGCACGACGTGCTCGGCTACCCCTCGTCCTATGCGACGGGCGGCTACCGGCGCGAGCAGTTCTCAGGCCTGCCCATCGACTTGCCCGTGACCGCCGACGAGGATCTGCGTGACAAGCCGACCGCGCACGCGATGCTGAAGCTCGGTCAGACCTCGTTCCTCGGGCCACTGCGCACGCGTGCCGAGCAGCTCGACTACGTGCGCTTCTACGCCTACCTGCACACGCTCGTCGACACGAAGATCGGCAGGCTGCTGGCGGCGCTCGGCGACCCGGACGACCCGCGCTCGCTGCGCGCGCGCACGGTCGTGACGCGCTTCTCCGACCACGGGGAGATGGGACTCGCGCACGGCGGCCTGCGACAGAAGATGTTCAACGCCTACGAGGAGACGATCCGCGTCCCGCTCGTCGTCTCCAACCCGCTGCTGTTCCCGCAGGGCGCGCAGTCGACGACCGCCGCCTCGCTCGTCGACGTCGTCCCCACGCTGCTGGACCTGGCGGGCGCCCCGCTCGACGGCACCCTCGACGGCGCGAGTCTCGGCGGCGTGCTCGCGAAGAACGCCACGCCCGAGCCAGAGGCGGTGCGCGCCAGTGCGACGGACTTCGGCGGTGTGCTCGACGTCGCCCCAGCGGACGGTGTGCGCGACCACGCGCTCTTCACCTTCGACGACCACCAGGCGGCGACGGCGCAGCAGGACACCGTCCCGCAGCCCAATCGGATCCGCGCCGTCCGAGGCGAGCGCTGGAAGTACGCCGCCTACGTCGATCCGACCGGGCGCGCCGCGCCCGAATACGAGCTCTACGACCTCGAAGCCGACCCCGACGAAGCGCTCACGCTCGTCGACAAGGACAGCGGCCGCGGCCGCACCGCCGCGGCGCGCGCCGTGCTGCCCGAACTGCGCGAGGCGCTCGCCACCGCGTGTCACGACACCGGCATGGACTCGCTCGCACCGCTTCCCTCGCGCCCCGGCTGACACGCCCGCCGCCCAGGACGTCGCGCGCGGACGCGGGCCTCGGCGCCGCGCGGGCCTTGCCCCGCCTTGGACGAAGAGCAGGCGCACGCCGAACGGCGGCGGCTTCCCTTGGCGAGCGCATCCGTAGTGCAGGCAATTCGCGCTCCCCCTCGTTTCGGGCGCACGTTGCGCGCTGCGCGCGAGCTTTGCTGCTCGTGCGAACGTCAGGCAGGCCACCGCTCGTTCCCGCGCAACGGCTCAAGAGCGGGGTCGTCTCGTGCGCGCTCGCGCAGCGGGGGGCTGATCTCGATGGCTCCCAGCAGCTCGTCGAGCGCTCGGTCGGTATCGTCCAGACGAGCGTAGATGCACGCGAGCCGATAGCGCACGGCCGCGCTGTCGCGCTGGTCGCCGGCCTCGCGCTCGATGGTCGCGGCGGCTGCGGCCCAGTCGCCGCTGCGCATCTGGGGCATGGCGAGGTAGATCGGCTCCCACGGGAGCGGGTGATAGGGACGCTCGCGCCAGCCGCCGACGGCCAGGACCACGGTCGCGTCCTCGGCTGCGATCGCGCTCCTGTGCGCAGTGGGATCGTCGACGAAGATCGCCGCGCCGGCCGGGGCGTCGCAGTCCTCACCGTCGATCGTGAACGTCGCACGACCGCGGACCACGACGTACAGCTCCTCCTGCCCGGGCGATTCCTCGTGCCCCTCGACAACGACGTCGCCGGCCCGCGCGGCGCGGAACGCGTTGACCCCGAACGCGCCGACGCCGAGCGCTCGGCGGACGGGAAGCCAGTGCAGTCCCTCAACGGCCTCGCTCGTCGCCGCGTCGTAGAGCGAGATCGCACGGTACGCGGGCATCACCGCGAACGTAACCGCCGATCCACCGCCGTGCAAACCACATTGGGAACGGCCACCGCGGCTCATAGCAGCGCGCTTCCGCTTCCCGTACAAAGGAGGCGCGAGCGGGACGAGCGTCGTCAGACGAGCTGACGGACGCCTGCTCTTCGTCGTGGGAAGTGGGAGCGGCAGGCGTTCTGTTCTGCGGGTAGTGTCGGCGTGTGCAGGCGACGCTGACGGCCCTGGAGCGGATTCCGTGCAACGACGAGGGCCGGCGAGGCGTCGCATGAACGCGCACGACGAGCGGGTCGCCGTGTTCCGCCACCTCCACGCCTCCGGGTGCTTCGTGATGGCGAACCCGTGGGACGCGGGGAGCGCGCGGGCGCTGGAACAGCTCGGCTTCAAGGCGTTGGCGACGACGAGCGCCGGCTTCGCCTGGACGCTGGGTCGCGCGGACAATCACGTCACGCTCGACGAGGTGCTCGAGCATCTGCGTGCCGTTGTCGGCGCCGTGCAGGTGCCGGTGAACGCCGACTTCGAAGGCGGCTTCGCGGTCGAGCCGCAGCAGGTCGGCGCGAACGTGAAGCTCGCCGCGGCCACGGGGATCGCCGGACTCTCGATCGAAGACTCCACGGGCGACGAGGCACAACCGCTGCATGAGTTCGACCTGGCCGTCGAGCGGGTGCGCGCGGCGCGAGCGGCGATCGACGAGAGCGGCACGGGCATCGTGCTCACCGGTCGCTCCGAGGGATTCGTGTGCGGACGTCCGGACATCGAGGAGACGATCCGAAGGCTGTGCGCGTATGCCGAAGCGGGCGCCGATTGCCTCTACGCCCCGCGGATCGAGACCGCCGAGCACGTCGCCGCGATCGTCGCCGCGGTGACGCCCAAGCCGGTGAACCTCCTGATCAACGCACCGCTCATGAGCGTCTCGCAGGCAGCGGCACTCGGAGTGCGGCGGATCAGCGTGGGCGGCACGCTCGCGCGCACCGCATGGGCCGGATTCCTCCAGGCAGCAGCAGAGATCGCGGACGCGGGCACGTTCTCCCGGTTCGACCAGCTGCCGAACGTCGACGCACTGCTCGAGCCTCGATAGCGCCTTCCGCACCTGCTTCGCATGGCAGGGGTGAGCACCTGGTCCTTCAGGGCTGATCGTCGTGTTCTCGCTGTCCCCGGCTGGCACTGAATTCGTGTGCGCTCAGCAAGCACACATCGATCTTGCGGCGACTGAGATCCAGCCCAGTGTGCGCGTCATGAGTACGGGCCTCCTAGAGCTCGTTTCTCGGTGACACGCGAAGCGTCCCACCGCGGAGGTCCACCTTTCATCGCAGTCCGAGGCGGGAGTGCCTGGGTGCGCGGCTTTCGCTGGGCGGCTCGCGGGGTAGTGTGGTCGGGTGGAGGTTCCGGAGACGCGCTATGCGCGCAGCGGTGAGCTGGCGATCGCCTACCAGGTACATGGCGCCGGGGACCATGACCTGTTGCTCAGCCCCGGGACTACGTCGAACGTTCAGACGATCTGGAGCATCCCGGAGGCTGCTCGAATGATCGAGCGGTTGGGCCGGTTCGCGCGGGTCGTTCAATACGACCGCCGCGACGCGGGACTGTCGGATCCGAGCAGGGATGACCTGACGCTGGAAGCCCACGCGGATGATGCGCTGGCGGTGATGGACGCGGCCGATGCGCCGCGTCCGGTGCTCATCGGCAGCGTCGAGGGAGCGCGGTCGCTGGCGCTGTTGGCGGCCACGCGCCCGGAGCGCGTCGGCGGCCTGATCGCGTTCTCAGCGAGTGCGCGGGGTGCTGCCACAAGTTCTCCCGAGCTCGCAGATTCCGCCTCGCAGGCCATCGCTGAGATGACCGACTGGCCTGGGCCAATCCCCGAGCTCTACGCGCCACAGTGGGCGGCCGACCCGATCCGCATCGAGCGCTTCAGGCGCTACATCCAGACGGCAGCGACCCCGCGACAGGGTGCGCGGCTACTGCGCATGTCACTTGTGAGTGACATCAGCGAGGCGCTTCCGCTCGTCCAGGCGCCGACGCTCGTCATCTGCCCACGCGACCTCAAGATGATTCCGGCGGACGTCGTGCGGGAGTTCGCCAATCTGATTCCCGGCGCTCGCCTGCGCGAGATCCCCGGCGACGCAGCAACGACCTTTGCGCTCGACGTGGAACTCATCGCCGACATCATCGAGGAGTTCGTCACCGGCGCTGAGCCAACCACGCCGACGAGCCGCGTACTTGCGACCGTGCTGTTCACCGACCTGGTCGACTCCACCCGGCGCGCCGCGCACTCGGGCGACCGGGCCTGGGCGATCGTGCTCGACCGCCACCTCGCCGCGACACGCGCCGCCGTCCAGACACACGGCGGCCAGACCATCAAGACCACCGGCGACGGCGCACTGGCCCTCTTCACCGGCCCCGCGCAGGGTGTGCGCTGCGCAGCACAGATCATCAGCGACGCACGCGACCAGGGGCTCGACGTTCGCACCGGACTGCACACCGGCGAAGTCGAACGCACCAGCGACGACGTCGCCGGACTCGCCGTCCACCTCGCCGCCCGCATCATGGGCCTCGCCCAGCCAGGAGAGATCCTCGCCTCACGCACGGTCCGCGACCTGGTCATCGGCAGCGAACTCCACTTCACCGACCGCGGCGCACACGAACTCAAAGGCATCCCCGACTGCTGGAACCTCTACGCGGCGACCGCCTAACCGCCACCACGCCTGCTTGCCATGCACAGGAGGCGCGGAGGCTTGATGTCCACATCCCTGGGAGACAGTCATGCAGTCGCTCTCGACGTCACGCCCGGCAAGCTCCAGCGTGATGGTGTTCTGCAGCACCTCGAGCTACGGCACGTTCGATCGCGGGGACCTGGCCCTGATCGCGGTCGCGCGCTGACGAAGGGTGCTTTGAGCCACTCGGCGGACCGGGCAACCGCTCGTCGCCGTCGAGCGCGCGGGAACCGTCGGGCCTGCGGTCCCGCGACGCCGCGGCGACACGGGACCGCCGCCCAACGGCTAACCGGGCATCGCCTCGTGTTCGCGCGGTGCGTTCGAGTACGCGTCGGCGGGCTCGAGGAACCCCCGCAGCTGCTCGCGCAGCTCCGGTGTGTCCTCGTGGCCGTGCACCGAAGCGGCGTGCTCGGCGGCCGCACGGACGACCTCATCCTCCTCGCCGATGATCGTCAGCGAGCAGTCGGAGTCGCTTGGCCAGCGACGGCAGTCAGCCATCATTCGCGCCATAGACAACCTCCCTTGGTCGACGCCCATCGTCCCGCCGCGACGGGCGAACGTCAAGGCCGGCGGCGGCGCGCCGCTGCAGCGCATCGGAACGAGCTCCCGCTTGCGCGGCCCCGTACGGTTGACCCGGGCGCCGGACCGGCCGGCGCGCGGTGGTCCATCCGGGCGGTGGCGTCATGGCGGAGCTGGAGAAGGTGTGCGTGGACGAGGGCGGCCGATCGGCGGCACGAGGCATGACGGGCGATCCGTGGACCGTCTGACCCCGCACTTCGACGTCGATCCGGGATACCTCGACACGGCCTCCGTCGGCGCTCCGCCCGGGGTGGCGCTCGAGGCGATGCGCACGGCGCTCGCGACATGGGCGGCCGGCCGGGCGAAGCCGCAGGACTACGACGAGCTCGTCGCGCGAGGGCGCGCGGCGTTCGCGCGCCTCGTCGGGGTCACGACGCGGGACGTCTGCGTCGGCAGCCAGGTCTCGGCGTTCGCCGGCCTCGTCGCTGCGTCGCTTCCGGACGGTGCCCGGGTCGTCGCCGTCGAGGGCGACTTCACGTCGATCCTGTTCCCCTTCCTCGCCCAGGCCGATCGGGGTGTGGACGTCGCGCTGGTGCCGCTGGCGGATCTCGCCGATGCGATCGGCCCGCGGACCGACCTCGTGGTGGTCAGCGCCGTGCAGTCGGCGACCGGTGAGATCGCCGACCTCGGGCCGATCGCGAGCGCGGCCACCGAGCACGGCGCCCGCACGCTCGTGGACGTGACGCAGGCCTGCGGCTGGCTCCCGGTCGACGCCGGCGGCTTCGACTACGTCGCCTGCGCCGCGTACAAGTGGCTGCTCTCCCCGCGCGGTACCGCGTTCATGACGATCCGGCCTGAGCGCGTCCACGAACTGCGGCCGAACGCCGCGGGGTGGTACGCGGGCGAGGACGTCTGGTCATCGATCTACGGCGGCCCGCTGCGGCTCGCCGCGACCGCACGACGGCTCGACGTCTCGCCCGCGTGGCTGTGCTGGGCCGGCACCGCCCCGTCGCTCGAGCTCATCGAGCAGCTCGGCGTCGCGGCGATCCACGCACACGACGTCGGCCTCGCGGACCATGTACGCGCGGGCCTCGGCATGCCGGCCGGCGACTCCGCGATCGTCCGGATCGAAGCGCCCGGCGCCCCCGAGCGTCTCGCCGCCGCGGACATCCGCGCGAGCAGCCGCGCCGGCGCCGTCCGCCTGTCCTTCCACCTCTACAACACCGCGGCCGACGCCGATCGGGTGCTCGAGGCACTCACGATGGGGTGACGAGCAGCTCCTCGGTGCGCGCGACGAGCCGCGCCATGCCGAGCGCGCGCGCGATTCCGAGCGCCGCGACCGCCTGATCCTCGGCCTGATCCGGCGCGCCCCCGGCGAGCAGTGCGCCGGCGAGCGCGCAGCGGGCATAGCCGAGCATCGGGGTCGATCGCGCGCGCTCGGCGAGCGCGACCGCCTGCCGGCCGAGGCGACGGGCCTCGTCAGGACGCCCGAGCTCACAGGCGAGGCCCGACAGCGTCGCGGCGACCGCGCCGCTGCACGCGGTGCCCATACCGATCAGCACGAGCCGATCCGCGAGCGGCGCGAGCAGGTCGTGGAGCTCGGCGGCGTGCGCGGTCGCTCCGCACGCGAGCGCCGCCTTCGCGGCGAAGTCGAGCCCGATGAGCCAGCCCGTACCGCGCCGCAGGGCGGTGAACCCCCCGCCCGCGGCGAGGCGCGCGAGCTCCTCGCGCGCCGCGTCGCGGTGGCCGGTCTCGGCCAGCACGAGCGCCAGGGCGCAGCGCCAGGCCGCGAACGCCGCGTAGCGCTCGGCGTACTCGCGCACCGCGACCGCGGTCTCCGCCAGGCGGCCCTGGTCATAGCGGAGCGTCAGGAGCTGCCCGGCGTGCGCCTGGCGCGCGTTGCTCGGCTGCACCTGGGAGCCCATCGCGAGCCCCTCGGCGAACAGGCGCTCGGCGTCCTCGAAGCGCCCGTCGAGGTGCGCGCTGAGCCCGCGTGAGGCCGCCGCGTACCAGCGGAAGAGGGGCTGAGGGACCTCCTCGGCGATCCGCGCGCGTGCGTCCACGCCCGCGTCGAACGGCCCGCGATCGCCGGCTGCCAGGGCGCAGGCCATGTGCAGTCCGCGGGCCATCATCTCGAGCTCGCGGTCGCGCAGCTCGCCGGACAGCGAGACCAGCTGCTCGGCGAGCCCGCCGCGTTCGGCGAGCCGCTCGGGATCAGAGATCGCCAGGCAACGGGCCGCCAGCGCGAACGCGAGCGTCGACGGCTCGCCGACCCGCCGCGCCATCGCGAGCGCCTCGGTGCTGAGCTGCTCGAGTCCGCCGAGGTCGCCCGACCACAGCCGCTCGGCGGCCAGGCGCGCGAGCAGGCGCGCCCGCAGCGGGCCGTCGCGATCCTCGAGCGCCGCCAGGCCATCGCGCAGCAGCGCGAGCAGTTCCGCGTCCTCGGTCCCAACCTCGTGCCACCACATGCCGGCGAGGCCCTCGCCGCCGAACCCGAGCGCGGCGCGCGCCAGGCGCTCGGGATCGCCGAGCTCGCGCGCCGCGGCGGCCGCTTCGAGATGCGTCTGGCGCGCGCGCGGGCTGCCGCTGCGGTTCTCGGCGCCGCCGAGCGCGAGCAGCAGGTCACAGCGACGTGCGGGGTCCGGTGCGTCCGCGCGCGCCAGCAACGCGAGGGCGGTGGCGAACTGCTGCGCGGCGTCCTCGTAGCTCAGCTGCGCAGCGGAGTGCCGTCCCGCCCGTTCGGTGTAGGCGATCGCGCGTTCGACGTCGGACCCGATCGCCGCCGCGGCGTAGTGGAACGCGAGCTCGCCGAGCCGCGCGTCGTCCGGGCGGCGGGCTTCGACGGCCTCCCCGACGGCCGCGTGCAGGCGCGCCCGGCGGGTGACCGAGAGCCGCTCGCGCAGGAACTGGCGCACGAGCGCATGGGCGAACGCGAACCGCCCCGGGACCGCGGCGTCCTCCTCGAGCAGACCGGCGGCGACGGCGAGATCCAGCGCGTCCGCAGCGTCCTCCCCCGCGCCGGCGGCCTCGACGATGTCCAGCTCGAACCGCTGGCCGACGATCGCAGCGACGGTGAGGGCGCGATCGGCGTCGGGGCCGAGCCGCGCGATCCGCCGTCCGACGACGTTGCGCACCGTGTCCGGCAGTCGCGGGACGGCACCCGCGGAGCCCTGGTCGAAGCCCCGCGTCTCCCCGAGGTGGCGCACGAGCTCGACGGCGAAGAACGGGTTGCCGTTCGTCTCGGAGTGGATCGCCCGGCCGAGCCCTGGGTCGGCGCCCGGGCCCGTCAACGCGCTCACGAGCTGCTCGACGTCGTCGAGCGCGAGCCCACGCAGGGGCAGCCGCTGCAGGCCGCGCTCACCGGCGAGCTCCGAGAGCAGATCGGCGAGCGGTCCGCCGGGAACGACGTCGGCCTCGCGAGCGGTCATGACCATCAGCCGCCGGGCGGGTTCGGGGCTGCGCGCCAGGTGGCGGACGAGCAGCACGGTCTCCGGATCGGCCCAGTGCACGTCGTCGAGCAGCACGACGGAGCCGGTCTGCCGTGCGAGCGCGGCCATCAGCGTGGCGACGCTCTCGAACAGCAGATAGCGCTCGGCCGCGGGCTCGACCGCCTCGGCCTGCGGGAGGTCCGGGAGCCGCTCGCGCAGGCCCGGGACGAGGCGTGCGAGCGGCGGGCTCACGAGGCGGCGCAGCTCGTCCTCGGGCGCGGTCGCGACGTAGTGGCGCAGCGCCTCCGCGATCGGCTGGTACGGGATCACCGCCTCCTCGTCGCAGCGTCCGTGCAGGACGCGGACGCCGGCGGCGTGGGCCTGGCACGCGAGCTGTGCGGCGAGCCTGGTCTTCCCGACGCCCGCCTCACCGACCAGCGCGACGAGCTGCTGGCCGCCGTCCTGCGCGCGGGCGAGGGCGGCCTGCAGCAGCTCGAGGTCCTGATGGCGGCCGACGAACGGGCCCTGAGCGGCGAGCACGACCGCGGTCGGGAGCGGCAGCGCCTGGGCCGTCCCGGCCTCGGGAACGGTGCGCGTCGCGGCGGGCTCACCGCGGAGCAGGCGCTCGTGCAGCGCGGCCACCGAGCCTGACGGACCGGTCCCGAGCTCCTCGCGCAACCGCACGCGCAGCTCCTCGTAGACCGCGAGCGCCTCGGCGACATCCCCGCGCGCAGCGAGCACCTGCATCCGCAGCGCGTACCCGCTCTCGCGGAACGGCGCGCGCTCGATCAGCGCCACCGCGGCGCGATCGGCCGCCGCGAGCTCCATCCCGCCCAGCCCGAGGCCCGTCTCGGCGACGAGCTGCAGGGCCGTCAGCTGGAGGTCATCGAGCGCGCGCCGGCGCTCGTCGATCCACGGCGCCTCGAGGCTCGGCAGGAGCCCGCGCTCGGTGATCGCCAGCGCCGCGTGCGCCGGCCCCCAGGCGCCGCGCCAGTCCGACTGCGCGACCGCGGTCTCGGCGCGGGCGATCGCCGCGATCGCGACCTCGACGTCGATCTCGGCGCCGTCGGGCAGCGCGAGCCGGACCTCCGCCTTGCCCGGCAGGACGTCGCCGCCGAGCACGCGCCGCAGCCGCGAGAGGACGGTGGCCAGCGCAGCGGCCGGATCGGCCGGCGCGACCTCCGGCCAGATCGCCTCGATGAGCTCCTCGCGGCGCACCGGGCGCTCGCGGTTCAGCACGAGATAGGCGAACAGCAGCCGGCCCTGGCGGGACGGGAGCTCGTCCTCCAGACGGCGGCCGCCGAGCTCGACGACGAGCCGTCCGCAGAGCTGCACGGTGGTGCTGGCCGCGCGCAAGGTGCGCGCAATCTATCCGCAAACCGCCGCGCCCAGCATGGCGTCCATGAGCCCTGAGGACACCCCGAGGACCGCCGTGATCCGCTGCGCGTGCGGCTGGCGCTTCCGCGGCCGCTCCGCCGAGGAACTCGTCGCCGCCATGGAGCGCCACGTCGCCGCCGAGCATCCGGCGCTCGTTGGCGCGCTGTCGCGTGCGGACGTCCTCGCGATGGCGGAGGAGGAGTGAGGCGACCCGACGGCTCATGGGCGGAGCACAGGCCCCGCCCCCGCCACGGTCGGTCAGCCGCCGCGAGCGGCGCCGGCCAGCGGGGCGCGCGACGCGGTGCCGGCGCCGGAGCCCGGCACGCCGCGCAGCACCGACAGCACGATCCGCGCCTTCTCGGCCGCGGGCGCGCCGTCGTCGGGCGGAAGCGCGATGCCGATGACCATCGCGTTGTACGCGCTCGTCAGCGCGGCAGCGGACTCGTCGGAGCGCAGCAGCCCCTGATCGCGCGCCGCGGCGACGAGACGCGCGGTCCACGCCGCCAGCACCTCGGTCGTCGGGTCCTGCGCCCCGCGCGGGGCGATGTACAGGAACAGGCGGTTGTCCTGGAGCTCGGTGATCACGCCGCGCGCGATGAACTCGAGCGCCTCATCGGGCCGGTGGATCGCATCGGACTCCCGGTGGATCTCGGCCACGCGCGCCAGGAACCGGTCATAGATCGTGTTCGCGAGGTCCTCGCGCGAGCCGAAGTGACGGTAGAACGTCGCGCGATGGACACCGGCCTTCGCGATGATCGACTCCGCGCTCGCGCCGGGGTCGGCGGCCAGCACCTCACGTGCGGCGGCGATGATGGCCTCGACACTGCGCTGGGCGTCGGCACGGGTCATGGAGGTCAGAACGTAGCGCTCCACGCCGCGCCGTGCGATGCGCCGTCGCCTCGCGCGAACCCCCGGTCTCAGCGCGGCGCGTCGAGCGCGGCGTTGACGAGCGCGTCAGCCTCGGCGTTGCGCTCGCGGCGCACGGTGCGCACCGTCCAGCGCTCGAATCCGCCGAGCGCCTCCAGCGCCTCGGCGTGCAGCGGTTTCATGTCCGCGTGCTTGACGCGGTACTCCCCGTTGACCTGCTTGGCGATGAGCTCCGAATCGTTGACGATCTCGACCTCGGTGGCCCCGAGCTCCCGCGCGCGGCGGGCTCCGAGCAGCAGGCCGCGGTACTCGGCGACGTTGTTCGTCGTCACGCCGAGCAGCTCACTGGCATGGTCGAGCACCTCGCCGTCGGGCGTCGAGGTGACCGCGCCCGCCGCGGCCGGGCCCGGGTTGCCCCGCGAGCCGCCGTCCACGTGGACGACGAGCTTCACGCGGCGTTCGGGG
Source organism: uncultured Actinomycetes bacterium (assembly GCA_963787935.1). Lineage (GTDB taxonomy): Bacteria > Actinomycetota > Thermoleophilia > Solirubrobacterales > Solirubrobacteraceae > F1-60-MAGs163. The sequence continues at coordinate 430,756 of CAWBEV010000006.1, forward strand.
AATCCCCGAGCAGCGGCGGGTGATCGCCGGTCGCGCGACGCCGGCGACGTCCGCGGAACGCGGTCTCGTCGGCCGTCGGCGGCCCGCCCGAGGGCCGCCCGCTGCGGCGGCGGTCGATGATGACCGTCACGCCGGGATCGTCGGCGTAGTACGCGGCGAGCCGGTCATAGAGCTCGTCGGCGAGCTCCTCGGGGACGACGCTGTAGATCACGAGCGCCAACGTACCACTCACGCCCCGCGACGAGCGGGGCGCGAGCGGCACGCAGGACGGCGCTGCGGTCAGGCCGCCGGTGGCACGAGCACCTGGTCGATCACGTGCACGACGCCGTTCGAGGCCTCGACGTCGGCCGCGGTGACCGTGGCGTCGCCGACCTTCACCGTGTCGCCGTCGATCGTCACCGCGGCGTCCTGCCCCTCGACGGTCTTCAGCATCTGGCCGTTCGAGAGATCGCTCGAGAGCGCGGCGCTCGGGACGACGTGGTAGGTCAGGATCTTCGTCAGCTCGTCCTTGTTCTCCGGCTTGAGCAGCTCGGTGAGCTTCTCCTCACCGAGCGCTGCGAACGCCTCGTTCGTCGGCGCGAAGACGGTGTACGGGCCGGGCTTCTGGAGCGTCTCGACGAGGTCCGCGGCGGTCACGGCCTTGACGAGCGTCGAGAGGTCGGGGTTGCCCTGGGCGAGGGCGACGACGTCCTTGCCTGCGGCGGCCGCCTGCGTGCTCTGCGGGGCCTGGGCCGCGGTCGAGGATGAGGACTCGTCGTCCGAGCCGCATCCGGCGGCGAGCAGACCGAGGCTCAGGACGGCGAGGACCGGGAGGATCATGCGCTGCTTCACGAGGACTCCTTTGCAGTGGTGGTTTCCTCGTCGTACGCAGCCGGGCCCGCGCCCGGTTGCCGGATGACACTAGGCGGGCTGAACGGCCGGGTGCAGCACGCCGTGCTCGTCGGCGATCGCGTTCGGCGCGCGATCCTCCGGCTCGAGCTCGCCGAGCTCGTAGCCCTGGCCGCTCGCGCGCACGCCCGCGGCCTCGTCGGCGAGATCCACCTCGAAGCGATACCAGGAGATCTCCCACGCGACGACGATCGTCACGATGCTCCCCTCGGTCGGAGAGGGCCGTACGGCGACGAGCGGCGCGCCGAGCGTCCGGGCGATGCCGGCGATCGTGCGGCAGTGCGAGCTCGCGTTGAAGAGGTCGATCGCGCGCACCGCCTTCATGTCGGCGTTCGTCGGAATCGCGTGCACCGAGCGGTCCTCGCGATAGAGCGAGGGCTCCTGCGGCACGACGTACTCGGAGGGAACGGCCGGAGCCGCCGCGTCGTACCGGGGCTCCTCGTCCGGCGCGGCGGCGAACTCCTCGTCGAGCGCGTCGAGCAGCCCCTCGGCCTCCTCGGGCACGAGCAGCTCGGCGTCCGACTCGCGGCTCCGGCCGCGCAGCCGGTCGAGGAACGACGGGCCGCTGCCGCGGCGAACCCAGCCGCGGGTCGTGCCGGGCGCGGCGTCGAAGCCCTCGCGGATCCAGCCGTCGGCGACCGCGCGCGGGACGCACAGCTCGCAGACGAGCCGCCGCTCGCCCGCGTGCAGGAACACGTCGGGCCGCTCGCCGCGGAGCAGCGTGCGGCCGCAGACCGCGCACGAGGTCGGCTCGTGCGTCGTGGAGATCTGGCGCGGTGCCATGACCATCCAGGGTACCGCCGGGTGCGCGCGGCCCGCGAGACCGCGCGCACCGCGGCTCAGGCCGAGACCGCCTCCTGCGCGGCGTCGACGACCTTCTGGGACAGGTGAGCCGGGACCTCCTCGTAGCGCTGGAAGTCCATCGTGTAGTCACCGCGGCCACCGGTGATCGAGCGCAGGTCGGGCGCGTAGGTGAGCATCTCGGCCATCGGCACCTCGGCCTTGACCTCGGTCATGCCGGCCGCCCCGGGCTCCATGCCCTGCGGGCGCCCGCGCCGCGAGTTGAGGTCCCCGATGACGTCGCCGACGGCATCCTCGGGCACCGTCAGCGTGACGAGCATGATCGGCTCCAGGAGCACCGGCCCGGCCTGGCCCATCGCTTCGCGCATCGCGATCGAGCCCGCCATCTTGAAGGCCATCTCCGAGGAGTCCACGGAGTGGTAGGAGCCGTCGACGAGCCGCACGCGCACGCCCTTCACCGGGTAGCCCGCGACGGCGCCGTGCTGCATCGCCTCGCGCACCCCCTTCTCGACGGCCGGGATGAAGCTGTGCGGGATCACGCCGCCCTTGATCTGGTCGACGAACTCGAAGTCCGGCTGATCGCCGTCGTGGACGTCGAGCGGTTCGATCGAGATGTGGCAGTCGCCGAACTGGCCGCGGCCGCCGCTCTGCTTCTTGTGGCGCCCGTGCGCCTTGGCGGGCTTGCGAATCGTCTCCTGGTAGGGGACGCGCGGGGGCTTCAGCGTCACCTCGGCGCCGAAGCGCGAGCGCAGCCGGTCCACGACGACCTCGACGTGCACCTGCGAGAGGCCCGCGACGATCTGGTCGCCGGTCTGCGGGTCGCGGTGCAGGTCGATCGTCGGGTCCTCCTCCTGCAGGCGGCGCAGCGCGGTGAAGACCTTGTCCTCGTCGCCCTTGGTCTTCGGCTCCATCGCGAACGCCATCACGGGAGCGGGGAGCTTGATCTGCGGCATCGCGATCGGCTCGTCGCGGTCGGCGAGCCAGTCGCCGGCGCGCGTCTCCTTGAGCTTCGCCACGGCGCCGATGTCGCCGGGGCCGAAGCCGTCGGCCGTCGTCGTGTCCTTGCCCTCGAGCACGATCAGCTGCCCGATGCGCTCCTTGCTGTGCTCGCGCGTGTTCAGCACGTGGCTGTCGGGCCGCATCACGCCCTGGTAGACGCGGAAGAAGTTGATCCGCCCGGCGAACGGGTCGGCCTTCGTCTTGAAGACGTAGGCGAACAGCGACTTGTCCTCGTCGGGCTCGAGCGTGATCTCGGGCAGCTCGAAGTTCCCGTGCTTGACCGGCGACGGCAGGTCCTCCTCGATCGCGTCGAGCAGCCGGTTCGTACCGAGGTTGCGCGTCGCGACGCCGCACACGACCGGGAAGACGCCCCCGTGGTTCGTGCCCTCCTTCAGTGCGGTGACGATCTCCTCGTGCGAGATGTCCTCGCCCTCGAGGTAGCGCTCCATCAGCGCGTCGGAGACCTCGGCGACTTCGTCCATCAGCTTCTCGCGGTACTCCTCGGCGATCTCGAGCAGCTCGTCCGGGATCGGGATCTCGGTGCAGTTCTCGCGCTCGGTGCCGGAGTACTCGAAGGCCTTCATGTCGACGAGGTCGATCACGCCGCGCACGTCGTGCTCGGCGCCGATCGGGATCTCGGTGGCGACGACGTGCTGGCCGAAGGCGGCCTTGAGCTGCTCGAGCGTGCGGAAGAAGTCCGCGCGCTCGCGGTCGAGCATGTTCACGTAGACCATGCGCGCGAGGTCGAGCTCTGCGGCGCGCTCCCAGAGGCGCACGGTGGAGACCTCGACGCCCATGACGGCGTTCACGACGAAGATGGCGGACTCGCAGACCCGCAGCGACCCGAGCGCGTCGGCGACGAAGCTCGGCTCGCCGGGCGTGTCGATGAGGTTGATCTTGCGTTCGTCCCACTGGAACGAGCTGAGCGTCGCGCTGATGGACATCTCGCGCGCCTGCTCGTCGGGATCGGAGTCCGAGACGGTCGTGCCGTCGGCGGTCGAGCCGAGCCGGTTCGTGGCGCCGGCCTGGAACAGCAGCGCCTCGTGCAGCGAGGTCTTCCCACTGCCGCGGTGGCCGACAAGGGCGACATTGCGGATGCGGTCCGCCTTGTGCATACCTGCACTCCTCTCGTCGAAGGACTCGAAGGCGCGACCCTATCGCCGCGGGGCGCTGAGGTGTGCGGGGTTTGCCGCAGACGGCACGCCGGCGCCCGCTAGAGGTCCGTGAGCCGCGAGCGCAGCCGCAGGACCGCCTTCGTGTGCAGCTGGGAGACGCGCGACTCGGTCACGCCGAGGACCTCGCCGATCTCGCGGAGCGTGAGGTTCTCGTAGTAGTACAGGGCGATCACGAGCTTCTCGCGCTCGGGCAGCCGCGAGATCGCCTCGGCCACCCGGTCGCGCAGGTCGGTCTGGTCCATGACCGCCGACGGGTTCGGCGCATGGTCGTCGGCGATCGTGTCGAGCAGCGAGACCTGGTCCCCGCTCGAGTCGTTGACGGTCCAGAGCTCGTCGAGCGCCGCGATCGTCGAGTTCGAGATCTGGAGGATCGCCTCCTGGAAGTCCTCGACGCTCATCTCGAGCTCGTGCGCCATCTCCTCGTCGCTCGGCGCGCGCTGGAGCTTGTTCTCGAGCTTCGTGTTCGCGCGCTCGATCTCGCGGGCCCGCGCGCGGACCGAGCGCGGCACCCAGTCCTGCGAGCGCAGCTCGTCGATGATCGCGCCCTTGATGCGCGTGATCGCGTACGTCTCGAACTTGATCTCGCGCTCGAGCTCGAATCGCTCGATCGCGTTGATCAGCCCGACCAGGCCGTAGGAGATGAGGTCCGCCTCCTCGACGTGCGAGGGCAGGCCGGAGGCCATGCGCCCCGCGACGTACTTCACGAGCGGCGCGTAGGCGACGACGAGCCGCTCCCGTGCCTGCTCGTCGCCGGAACCCTTGTACCGGCGCCACATGTCGCGCAGCTCGATGGCCTTGACGTTGGCTTCCATTCTCCCCAGACCTATGCGCGCGGGTGACTCCGCCGGTAGGCGGTCCGCAGCCGCGCCGACTCTACCCGAGTGTAGATCTGGGTCGTCGAGATGCTGCTGTGCCCGAGCAGCTCCTGGATCGCCCGCAGGTCGGCCCCGCCGTCGAGCAGGTGGGTGGCGAACGAGTGGCGCAGCGCGTGCGGCGAGATGCCGCCCTGCAGGGCCGCCGCGCGCGCCCAGACGCGCAGGCGCCGCCGCACGTCGGAGGTCTGCAGCCGCCGGCCGGACTTCGACAGGAACAGCGCGGTCTCCGGCGCGCCCGCCGCGGCGAGCGCGGGCCGGCCGCGCTCGAGATAGCGGGCGAGCGCCGTGAGGGCGTGCTCACCGGCCGGGACGATCCGCGTGCGCCCGCCCTTGCCCTCGACGCGAACCTCCTCGGCATCGAAGCCGATCGCAGCGACATCGAGGTTCACGAGCTCCTCCGCGCGCAGCCCGCTCGCGTAGGCGAGCTCGAACAGGGCCCGGTCGCGCAGCTCGAGCGCCGTCGTCGCCGGAATCCGGTCGAGCAGTGCGGCGAGCTCGTCGGGGCGCAGGACGCGTGGAAGGCTCGTCGGGCGCTTGGGCGCCGCGACGAGCTCCGCGGGGTTCTGCTCGATCAGTCCGTGCTCGCGCAGCGCCCGGAAGCACGCGCGCAGCGAGGCGAGCTTGCGTGCCACGGTGCTCGGGGCGCAGCCGCGCTCGGAGAGCGCCGCGGCGTAGCGACGCAGCTCGCGCGGCCCGGCGCTGACGGGCGTCACGTCCGCCGCGGTCGCCCACGCGGCGAACTGCCCGAGGTCGGTGCCGTAGGCCCGGCGCGTCTTCTCGGCGGCCCCACGCCGGCGCAGGTCGGCGTCGAGCAGGCGCAGCGCGTCGCTCCAGGCCGGAGCGATCGGCGGCGGCGTATCCTGCGGCGCGATGGCGACGTTCTTCATCGACACGGCCACCGGTCAGGTCGCCACGCGGCGCCAGCTCTTCGAGGCGGGAGTCGCCGACGACCGCGAGGAGCCTCCGCGCCCGTGGCTGCGGATCCGCGGCACCGACGACGCGACGACCATGTGGTACGCCGTCATGCGGCGCGAGGAGAAGGGGATCTTCATCGGATCGCTCGTTCTTCGCCACAGCGACCACCATGCCCTGCTCCGCCAGCGCGGCTGGGAGGACGTGCCCGTCGAGGAGATCCGCGCGTTCGCGGCCACGTGAGCCTGCCGTCGCGGGCTCAGGCGATGTAGACCGGCGTCCCTACGGACACGCGGTCGTACAGGTCGATCACGTCGGGCACCGCCATCCGCACGCAGCCGTGCGAGGCGGCCGAGCCGAGCGAGCCGATGTCGCTCGTGCCGTGGATCCCGGCGCCCGCGTAGATGCCCATCCAGCGCGCCTTGAGCGGATTCTCCGGGCCGGGCGGGATCGACTTGCCGGCCAGATCGCCGGCCCAGTCGCTGTTCGGGACGTTCCAGGTCGGATCCACCTGCTTGTCCTGGATCGTGTAGAGCCCCGCGGGGGTCTCCAGGCCGATCTGACCGACCGCGATCGGATAGCTCTTGACGCGCTTGAGGTCCTTGAACAGCGTGAGCTTGAAGCCGCTGCGATTCACGAGGATCAGCGTCGGGTACTTCTCGGCGAGCTCGCCGGTCGTGACCTTCGGCTTGACCGTCTGGGTGTGCACGGCGAACGTGCGGGCGGCACCCCGCTTGAGGATCGCGGCCTTGATGTCGCGGTGGAGCTCCGACGCGCGGAGCTTCACGCCGTTCTTCGACGGGACGGGCGCGACCGCGTCGGCGCCGAACGTGACGCTCGCATCGGTGGCGGGCTTGTCCACGACGCGGCGCACGCGGTCCAGGAGCCGCACGACCGCGTGATCGGAGTACGTCATCCTCGGCTCGACGTTCGCGTCCACCTTGCCGCCGGTGACCTCGCGGAACGCGCGGGTGAGGAAGCTCCCGTCGCGCCCGCGCTGCATCGCGGCCTCGACGCTCGCGTCGAGGTCCGCGGCGATGCGCGCCTCGCGCGCCGAGAGCCGCCAGGAGCGCGTCCCGCGCGTGACGACGACGGGCTCCTTGAGCGGGTCGAGCAGCTGACGCTCGAGTTTCGCGTGGGCCTCGGCGGCCGTGAGGCCCGAGACGTCCACGCCGCCGACGGTCACGCCGGAGGCGATCACGTCCTCGCGGCTGTGGTCATACGCGAACGCGCCGCCGACCATCGCGCCGACCAGCAGGACGACGACGGCGATGGCGATGAGATAGGAACGACGCAAGAAGACTGCTCCCCCTGGCGGGTCTGCCGCAATCCAGGATAGGACACGCGGCGGCAGCATCACCACGGTTGCAACGGACGTCCCGCGGCTTGGCGCTCAGGGACCCGCCGCGCGGGCGATCATCGCGTCGATCGCCGCCAGCACGCCCGGGCGCGCGGCGTTCGCGGCCTCGTGCTCGCGCAGCGCGGCGAGACTCTCGGCGTCGAGCGCGCCGAGCACCGCCACGAGGGCCTCGGGGTCGAGCGCGGCGAGCCCCGCGGGCTCGGCGGCCGGCGCCGTGCCCGCGGCGGCGAGCGCCCGGTGGACCGCGGGACTGCGGCGCAGGAACTCCTCGACCTCGCGCTCGTAGCGGTAGGGCGCCTCGAGCGCGGCGCGCAGCGGCGCCAGCCGCTGTTGCTCGCGAAGCTTGAGAACCGTCTCGCGCGTCGTGTAGCGGTAGCGGTAGCCGGTCGCCTTCAGGCGCCGGTTGTCCAGGCCGCGCCCGAACCGCAGCTGACGCTGCATCTCCGGCGGGACGCGCAGCCCGAGCGGCCGCAGCGCAGCCGCGGCGACGCCCGTCCCGATCGGCGGCAGGATCGGCGCGGGCAGCTTGCCGAGCAGCCCGATGACCTCGCTGAGGACCAGGACGCCATCGGCGGCCGCGTTGTAGACGCCGTCGAGGCGCGCGCGGACCGCGTGTTCGAGCACGCCGACGACGTCGTCCTCGTGTACGAACTGGTAGCGCGGATCGAACCCGAGGATCGTCGGGACCGCGGGCAGGCCGAGCAGGTCGGTGTGCGTCGTGCGCAGCCCGGGCCCGAGCACGTTCGCGACGCGCAGGACCGCGACGGCGACGTCCGGGTGGCGTTCGGCGTACTCACGCACGCCCCCCTCCGCCTCGACGAGATCGCGCTCGAGCGCGCTGCGCGCCGGATGCATGCGGCGTGCGTCCTCTTCGAAGAACGCCGGATCGTCCTGGTTGCACCCGTAGACGTGGGCGCTCGACTTCACCACGAGCGCCCGGACCGGGGTGTCCGGACCCGAGAGCGCGGCGAGCAGCTCCATCGTGCCGATGACGTTGTTCTCGTGCGCGGCGCGCGCGCCGGCGGCCGGCGTGTCGACGGTCAGGCGCGTGTCCACGACCGTGTCGATGCCGGCCGCGCGCACGATCCGCCGCAGCAGGCGATGGCGCAGCCCGACGCGCACGAACTCGGTGCGGTCGAGCTCGACGACCGGGTCCTCACGGTCGATGCCGACGACCGCCTCGACGCCCGGGTCGGCCTCGAGCGCCTGTGCGAGCCGCCCGCCCCAGTGGCTCGCGACGCCCGTGATGAGAATCCGCCGCGCCGGCACGGTCAGCCGAGCCACACCGAGCGGCGCTCGGCGAGCAGGTCGTCGAGCTCCTCCTGGATCCGCGAGCGAACCTCGTGCGCGATCGTCTGGACGAGCGCCTGGTCCTCCCACGGCTCGTCCCCCAGGTCATCGGTCGCGATCGGGGGGAGGAAGCGGATCGTGAACTTCGCGGGCAGGTACCCCAGCATTCCGGCGAGGCCGAGCTGCGGGAACGTCGGGGTCAGCGGCACGTAGAGCAGGCCCGTCAGCCGCTGCAGCGCGGTGAGCTGCGCGAACACCGGCTGGGCCTCCTCGGCCCCGACGACGGCGACCGGGACGATCGGCGCGCGGGCGCGCATCGCCGCGCGCACGAACCCGCCGCGGCCGAAACGCCGCAGCCGGTAGCGGTCCTTGTAGAGCTTCTCGGTGCCCTTGCGGCCCTCGGGGAAGACGAGCACGAGCTGCTGCTCGTCCCACAGCAGCCGCTGGACGTTCGCGGGGTGCGCGGGCACCGCGCCGATCTTCGGCAGCAGCATGCTGAAGCCGGGATAGCCCTTGAAGAAGTGCTCGACGGTGAGATGCAGCGGCCGCGGATGCGGGTGCTCCTCCTTGATCGCCTTGGCGATCATCGCGGCGTCGGGCGGGAGCGCGCCGGCGTGGTTGGAGACGATCAGGGCACCGCCGCGCGCGGGGACGTGCTCGATGCCCTCGACCCGGACGCGGAACCAGAGCCGGTAGAGGAACTCGATCGCGGTGCGGTCCAGGAGCGCCTCGACGCGCTCGGACCGGCCCCAGTCGGTGACCTGACGCTCGGGCTCGAGCGCGGGCAGCAGGTCGCGCAGGTCGTCGTCGCGGCGCGCGGGGGCCCGCGACCGGTCGCCGGTGTCCTGCGGGTCGAGGCGCAGCGCGTCACCGCTCTCGGCGGGCACGGCGGGATCGGAGTCGCGCAGCGTCGTGCGGGGTCGCTCGGCCACGGCGCGCAGTCTCGCAGGCCCGGCGTTCAGCGCGCGGGCGCCAGCACCGGGACGAGCGCCGTTGCGAGCGCCGGCCAGTCGGGTGCGCCGATCGCCGCGGTCGTGGCGAGCACGTCGCGGTTCCACGGATGCTCGAGCGTCGCGGCGGCGATCCCGGCGTCGAGCGCGCGCTCGATGTTCACCGGGCTGTCGTCGACGAGCAGGTCGATCCCGATCTCGCGGCAGCGGGTGATCTTGTCGTAGGAGCAGTAGAGCTCGTCGTGGCGCAGCCCGATCGCCGCGAGCCAGCGGGCGGTCGCCTCGTGCGCGGCGGTCGTGCGATGGCTCGTGATGTGGATGAAATGCCCGTCGGCATGCCACGCGTTGACGCTCTCGACCGCGCCGGGGTACGGCACGGCCGCCGACACGTACGACTCGCTGTGCGTCTCGAGCACGCAGACGTGGACCTGCTCGGGCTCGAGGCGCTCGATCGCCCACGTGGTCTGGCCCTCGTAGGGCAGGTCGATCCCGTAGCGGCGCAGGACGGTCGCGGAGAACTGGTCCCAGTACTGGTGGAGCGTCGAGTCGATGTCGATCGCGATGCGCACGACGCCCGGCGTTCGCGTCAGCCGTCGGCGAGTGTCACGGCGCCGTGCGACGCGCTGCCCACGAGGGCGGCGTACTTGCCGAGGACACCGGTGCGGTCCGGGTTCGACGGCGGCGCGTAGGCGCCGACGCGCGCGGCGATCTGCGCGTCGTCGAGATCGACGTCGATGCTGCGCGCATCCACATCGATCGTGACCGTGTCGCCGTCGTGCACGGCCGCGATCGGGCCGCCGCGGTAGGCCTCGGGAGCGAGGTGGCCGGCCATGAAGCCGTGCGTCGCCCCGGAGAAGCGCCCGTCGGTGAGCAGCGCGACCTCCTCGCCGATCCCCGCACCGTTGATCGCGGCGGTCACGGCGAGCATCTCGCGCATGCCCGGGCCGCCGGCGGGACCCTCGTTGCGGATGATCACGACATCGCCGGCCGTGATGCGACCGTGCGTGACGGCGTCCATCGCGTCCTCCTCGCTCTCGAAGACGCGCGCGGGGCCTCGGTGGTAGCGGCGCTCGTGGCCGACGAGCTTCACGACGCAGCCCTCGGGCGCGAGGTTGCCGCGCAGGATCGCCAGTCCTCCGGACGGCTTGATCGGCTCGTCGAGCCCGCGGACGACGCGCTGACCCTCCGCCTCGACCGCCGTCTCGGCGGCCTCGCCGAGCGTCTGCCCCGTGACGGTGATCGCGTCCGCGTGCAGCAGACCCGCGTCGCGCAGGCGCTGCACGACGAGCGCGACGCCGCCGGCCTCGAACAGGTCGACCGCGACGAAGGTGCCGCCGGGCTGCAGGTCGCAGAGCAGCGGCGTGCGCTCACTGATCCGGTCGAAGTCGTCGATCGTGAGCTCCACCCCGGCCTCGCGCGCCAGCGCGAGGAGGTGCAGCACGGCGTTCGTCGAGCCGCCGCTCATGGCGACACCGGCGATCGCGTTCTCCAGCCCTGCGCGCGTGATGATGGCGCTCGGCTTCAGACCGCGCTTGAGGACGTCCACGACGAGCTCGCCGGTCTCGAACGCGACCTGGGCCTTGCTCCTGTGCTGGGCGGGCACCATCGAGGAGCCCATCGGGGAGATCCCGAGGATCTCGAAGGCCATCGCCATCGTGTTGGCCGTGAACTGACCCCCGCAGGCGCCCGCGCCGGGACTCGCGACGCCCTCGAGCTCGTGGAGGTCCGCGTCGCTCAGCTTCCCGGCGGCGTGCGCGCCGACCGCCTCGAACACCTGCTGGATCGTGACGTCGTGGCCGCGGAAGCGCCCGGGCGGGATCGATCCGCCATAGAGCATCACCGCGGGCACGTCGAGCCGCGCGAGCGCCATGACGGTTCCGGGGATCGTCTTGTCGCAGCCCGAGAGCGCCACGACCGCGTCGAAGAGGTGCCCGCGACTGACGAGCTCGATCGAGTCCGCGATCACCTCGCGGCTGACGAGCGAGGTCTTCATGCCGCTCGTGCCCATCGTGATCCCGTCGGAGATCGCGATGGTGTTGAGCTCCATCGGCGTGGCGCCGGCGGCGCGGATGCCCTCCTTGACCTTCGCGGCGAGGGCGCGCAGGTGGAAGTTGCACGGCATCGTCTCGATCCACGTCGAGGCGACGCCGATGATCGGCTTGGCGAGCGCCTCGTCGTCGTACCCGATGCCCTTGAGATAGGCGCGGGCGGCGGCGCGTTCGGGCCCGTCGGTGAGGGCGGCGCTCTTGTGCTTGAGGTGGCTGAGGGAGTCGGTCACGGATGCGTGACACTACCCGGAGCGCCGCCGTCACGGCCCGCCGGACCACTCGCCTGCCGCGCCGCACGGCGCATCCGCTGGCGCTCCCACTCCTGCAGGCGCCAGAGGTCGCGGCGCACGCGCTTGGGGTCGACCTGCCGCCCGGGGAGATGCATGTTCGCCGTCTCGATCAGGCGCCGCTCGTCACCGGTCAGCGCCATCCACTTGGCGAGCACGTCGTCGGAGTCGGGGAGGCGGGCACTGCCGTAGGGCCGCGTCTCGTCCGGGAAGTCCACGCAGTACTCGGTGAGGAGCTCGCGCGTCTGCGGCAGGAAGGCGAGCACGGGCTTGTGCGGGTAGAGGAGGTAGGCGTACGGTGCCCCCGCGGCGGTTGCGACGCTTCCCCCGCGTGCGGGTCCCGGGCCGCCCGCGAGCGAACCCCAGACCCGGATGAAGCCGAGGTCGCGGTACATCTCCCATTCCTCGTCGTTCACGCACGAGCGCAGGAGCTGGCGTGCGCGCTGCTCGGCGCGCCGATCACGACCGGGATCGAAATCGACGTCGTGCACGAGCACACGTCCGGCGCGACGGCGCTCGAGCCACTCCGAGGCGGTCGGCCACGCGACCTCCCACAGGAGCGCGACGATCACGATCGCGGTTGCGCCGATGGCGAGGGCCACGAGCTGCTCCCGCCTCAGGCGCCGCCGGCGGCGCGCGGGAAGAAGATCACGCGATCCGCGTCGCGCGGCACGTCGGCGAAGTCCCGCACCATGCGCGCCTCGCGCCGCCCGTCGGGCGTCGCGACCGGCACGGCGGCCCACATCCCGAGGTCGAGCTGGCGGCGGAACTCCTCGACGAGGGCGTCCTCGTCCTCCGAGACCTCGACGTCGCCCTCGGCGAGCACGACTTCGCCGTGCCCGGGCTTCATGCGCAGGAACTTCATGACCGCCGCAGTATGGCAGGCGACCGCCTCTGCGCCGCGATCAGCCGGCGGCGTCGGTCGCGGCGCGTTCGGCGGCGCGCCGGCGCAGCCCGAGGACGTCGACCGGGCCGGGCCCGCCTCCGAGCTCGCGCAGCCCGTCGCGCACGGCGGCCGCAGCCACCGCCTTCGCGGCACGCGCGGCCGTGACGGGGTCGTCGCCGAGCGCCAGCCGCGCCGCCAGTGTCGAAGCGTGGGTGCAGCCCGAGCCGTGAGCGCCCCCGTCCGGGTAGCGCTCCCCCGGCAGCTCCACGACCTGGTCGCCGTCGAAGACGACGTCGGTCGCCTCGGCGCGATGCCCACCGGTCACGACCACCACGCGCGGGCCGAGCGCGTGCACGGCCCGCGCGAGATCGGCCCCGTCGAGGTCGAGGCGCCCGACGAGTGCTCGCGCCTCGGGGACGTTCGGCGTGACGACGCTCGCACGCGGCAGGATCAGCGTTCGCAGCGCCGACTCCGCGCCCTCCTGCAGCAGGCGCGCACCGGACTCGGCGACCATCACCGGGTCGACGACGATCGGCGTCCCCGGAGCGAGCAGGTCGAGCGCCTCGGCGACGGCAGCCGTCGTCTCCGCGCCGGCGAGCATCCCGAGCTTCGCCGCATCGACCCCGAGGTCCTCGACGACCGCGCGCACCTGCGCGACGATCATCGCCCCGGCGACCGGCTCGACCGCGGTCACCGCGAGCGTGTTCTGCGCCGTGATCGCCGTGATCGCGCTCGTCCCGTGCACGCCGGCCGCCGCGAACGCCTTGAGGTCGGCCTGGATGCCGGCACCGCCGCCCGAGTCCGAGCCGGCGATCGTCAGGCAGACGGGAATCTCGCGTGCGGGCGACATCGCGGCGCAGCATAGGAGCTGCGCGCACGCCGGCCGCGCGCTCACCGGCCCGACCGCGCGTAGCGGCCGCCGGGGTGCCGCACGACGTGGCCCAGCAGCTCGAGCTCGGTCAGGGCCGCCAGCACGGTCCCGACGTCCCGGCGCGCGGCCGCCAGCGCTCCGGGCGTGTCGCACCCGCGGTCGAGGTCCTCGAGGATGCGCCGCTGCTCGGGCGAGAGCCCTGCCGCGGCGAACTCGGCAGCGCGTGCGACGTCGGCCTCCCCCGCCCCGAGCACGTCGTCGAGCACATCGGTCGCGTCGCGGACGAACCGCGCCCCGTCGCGCAGCAGCGCGTTCGCCCCGGCGCTGTGCCAGGCCGACGGTGCGCCCGGCGTCGCCCCCACCTCGCGCCCGAGGTCCATCGCGATCTCCGCCGTGATCAGCGAGCCCGAGCGCTCGGCGGCCTCGATGACGATCGTCATCTCGGCGAGCGCGGCGATGATCCGGTTGCGCGCCGGGAACGCCCAGCGAAACGGCGCGGTTCCGGGCGGCAGCTCGGCGACCACGAGCGCACGCCCGACGAGTTCGGCGTGAAGCGGCGCGCGACTCGCCGGGTAGGCATGCTCGGGCCCGCACGCCAGGACCGCCACGGTCGCGGCCCCGCCCTCGAGCGCGCCCTCGTGGACCGCCGCGTCGATGCCCATCGCCATCCCGCTCACGACGGTGACACCGGCAGCCGACAGCCCGCGCCCGAGCGCGCGCGCCGTCGCACGACCGTCGGCGGTCGCGCGACGCGCGCCGACGACGGCGACCGCCGGTCGCCCGTCGGAGGCGAGCAGCCGCGCGAGCCGTGCCGCGTCGCCGGCGACGTGGAGCACGGCCGGAGGGTCGCCGAGATCGTGCAGGCCGGATGGGTACTCCGGCTCGTGGCGGCAGATCGACGTGACGCCCGCCGCGCGCCACGAGCGGCGCAGCGCGGCGACGTCAAGAGCCCTCCATTCGTCCGCGACCGCATCGCCGTGCCGTCCCGCGAGTGCGCCGATGAGGCGCTCGTCCGGCAGCGCGAGGACCTCGCGGATACGGCCGCGGTCCGCGCGCAGGCGCTCGAGATACGCGGCCAGATGCGCGACGAGCCAGCTGCGCCGCAGGCATCGATCGCACGCGCCCGGCCCGGTCACGCCGCAACGCCCAGGGGCTCGCCGTCGTGGCGGTAGCCGAGCGCGGCGGCCAGGTGTCGGACGTCGACCCGGTCGTCCCCGTCGAGGTCGGCGAGCGTCAGCGCGACGCGCAGCGCGCGATCGCGCCCGCGTGTACTGAGCCGCCCGCCGGCGTACGCACGAGCGAGCAGCGCGTCCGCCTCGCGGCTCAGGCGAGCGACGTCGCGCAGTTCGCGCGGCCCGAGCTCGGCGTTGCTCGTTCCGCGCCCCCGCGACGCCTGACGCTCGCGCGCCGCGAGCACCCGGTCACGGGCGAGCGCGCTCGTCGTCACCGGCTCGGCCAGCAGGTCATCGGCGGACGGACGCTCGACGACCACCACGAGGTCGAGCCGGTCGAGCAGCGGGCCCGAGAGCCTCCGGCGATGGCGGGTGAGCTCGGCCTCGGTGCAGCGACACGCCCGGCCCCCGCGACCGCAGGGACAGGGGTTCGTCGCCGCCACGAGCGCGAAGCGGGTCGGGAACCACGCGACGCGCTGGCCCCGGACGACCGCGATCCGCCCATCCTCGAGCGGCTGCCGCAGTGCCTCGATCGCCCGCCGCTCGAACTCCGACAGCTCGTCGAGGAACAGCACACCGCGGTGGGCGAGCGTCGCCTCACCGGGCGACGGGCCTGACCCGCCGCCGACGAGCCCGGCGGCGGAGATCGTGTGGTGGGGCGCGCGGAACGGGCGGCGCCGGGCGAGACCGTCGGCCTGCCGCAGACCCATGACACTCTGGATGCGCGTGACTTCGAGCGCCTCCGCGCGCGTGAGCGGCGGCATGATCGACGGCAGCCGGCGGGCGAGCATCGTCTTCCCGGTCCCCGGCGGTCCGGTGAGCAGGAGGTTGTGCCCGCCGGCGGCGGCGATCGTCAGCGCCTCGATCGCGGCCGCCTGGCCGCGGACGTCGCAGAGGTCCGGGGCCGGCACCACGGGCTCCGGCGGCGGGTCGGGCTCGGGGTCGTCGGGTGCGGCGCGCCCACCACGGACGGCGGCGGGAAGCTCGGCGAGCCGCGCGACGCCGAGCACGTCGATCCCGTCGACCAGGCGCGCCTCGCCGCGACGCTCCAGCGGGATGACGAGCCCCGCCAGGCCGGCCCGCCGCGCGCCCTCGGCGGCCGCGAGTACGCCGCGGCACGGACGCACGTCGCCGCCGAGCGAGAGCTCGCCGAAGACCGCGAGCCGGGCGAGCGCGTCGGCCGGCAGCTGGCCGCTGGCCGCGAGGATCGCGCAGGCGATCGCCAGGTCGAACCCCGGCCCCGCCTTGCGCAGGTGCGCGGGCGCGAGGTTCACCGTGAGTCGTCGCAGCGGGAACTCGAACCCGCTGTTCAGCAGCGCGGCGCGGACCCGCTCGCGGGCCTCCGACACCGCGCGATCGGCGAGCCCGACGATCGTGAACGCGGGCAGCCCCGGGCGCAGGTCGGCTTCGACTGTCACCGGCTGGGGCTCCAGGCCGTCGATCGTGAAGGTCAGGATGCGAGCGAGCACGGCGATGACGCTACGGCGCGTCGTGTGCCGTGTGACGCCGGGATCACGGCGTGCGAATCACGACTCTGTGACCGAATTCGCGGAGCGCCGGCGCCGTGCGCTGCATTGGCGCCGGCGCTGCGCAGCCTCGTCACAGAGCAGCGCTTTCGCCGGCACGACGACCGCCCATAGCGTCGTCCTCATGTCCCGCGATCCCCGCCATGAGCTCGGCCGCCAGGGCGAGCGCCTGGCCCTCGAGCACCTGCGCCGTCTCGGTTACGAGCTGGTCGCGCACAACCACCGCACGCGCTTCGGCGAGCTCGACCTCGTCGTCTGCGACGGGCGCACCCTCGTGTTCGCCGAGGTCAAGACGCGCCGCTCCTCACGCGGCGCTCCGCCCTGGGAGGCGCTCGACGAGCGCAAGCGCCGCCAGGTGCGGCGCATGGCGAGCGCGTTCCTGCACGATGTTCCCGCGCGGCCACGCGTCCGGGACGTGCGCTTCGACGCGATCGCCGTCGAGCTCGACGGAACGGGCGGGCTCGTGCGCCTCGACCATCTCGAAGCGGCGTTCTGATGTCAGAGCGCGAGCTGCTGGTACGCCGTCGACTGGAACGACATCCGGTGCAGCGGCGAGACGCCCTGGCGCAGGATCGCCTCACGGTGCTCCGGCGTCGAGTACCCCATGTGCGAGCCGAACTCCCACCCGGGATGCTCGGCGTCCGCGCGCTGCATGAACCGGTCACGCGTGACCTTCGCGACGATCGACGCCGCGGCGATCGCGGCGCTCGTCGCATCGCCGTTGACGATCGCGCGCTGCCGATGGCCGAAGTCGGGGACCGAGAACCCGTCGACCAGGCAGATGCAGCCGGGCAGCGCGACGCGCGCGAGCGCGTCGCGGAGCGCGGCGAGATTCGTCCGGTGCAGTCCGCGGGAATCGATCCCGCGGACGCAGCGGGAGATGACGCTGACGCGCGCGGCGCTGCGCAGCACGATCGGGTAGAGCGCCTCGCGGGCCGCCGCGTCGTGCTGCTTGGAGTCGTTCAGCGCGCTGAGGGCGCGGACCTCGCGGACACCGATGCGGTCGAGGTCCAGCAACACGGCAGCCGCCACGAGCGGACCCGCCAGGCAGCCGCGGCCCGCCTCGTCGGCGCCCGCGACCCAGCGATTGCCGAGGGCGCGGTCGAACTGGACGAGACGGCGGCCGTTCGAGGGACGCCGGGCCGCGCGGCGGCGGGCGCGGGCACCGGCTGTCGGCGCGGCAGGTTCGCGGCGCTCGGCCACATCCCCCTCCGGCTCAGAGGGTGCCGATGCGATCGGGAGGCCAGTAGGTGGCGAAGGCGTTCCCGATGATCCACTTCTTGGGGACCGGTCCCCAGAACCGGCTGTCGTCCGACTCGCCACGATTGTCGCCCATCATGAAGTACTGATCGGGCGGAACGGTGATCGGGTTGCGGAACGTGCAGCCGGCGCCCGCGTCGTTCGCGCAGGTGTCGCTGATGAACGGCTCCTCGGTGGGCTTGCCGTTGCGGATCACACGGCCGTCGCGCACGGCGATCGTGTCGCCCGGAACGCCGACGACGCGCTTGATGAAGTTCACGCCGGCGCGCCCACTCGTCGGCGTGTCGCAGGCGGCGCCGGGCTTCGGCTTCGCGCCGCATTGGTCCGGGGGCGAGGCCTCAGCGCCGGCAGGTGGATGGAAGACGAGGATGTCGCCGACGGATGGGTCACCGAAGCGCGAGCCGATGCGGTTCACGAGCACGCGCTCACCGACCTGGAGCGTCGGGACCATCGACTCGCTCGGGATCCGGTAGGGCTTGACGAGGAACGCCTGGATCGCCAGTGCGAGGCCGAGCGCAACCGCGACGATCAGGACGAGCTCGAGCAGCGAGCTCCCGGCCGATGCGGCCTTGCGCTTCTCGGGCGCGCTCACGCCTGGTCGTCGGCGGCGGGCTCGCCCTCAGGGGCGTCCGCGTCGGCCTCGGGGGCCTGCGCCTCCGCGTCGGCCGCGGGCACCTCTGCATCGGCCGCGGCAGCCTCGGGACCGTCCGTCTCCACGGCCTGCTCGGCGCCCTCGGCCACGGGCACCTCGGCGTCGTCGACCGCCTCGACGTCGGCGTCGTCAGCGGCGGCCTCGTGGAGCAGACCGGCCTCGACCGTCTCCTCGGGACCGATGTAGCGACGCTCGCGAACGCGGGCGCGCTTGCCGACGCGGTCACGCAGGTAGTAGAGCTTCGCGCGGCGCACGTCGCCGCGGGCGGCGACCTCGATCTTCTCGATCTTCGGCGAGTGCAGCGGGAACGTGCGCTCCACGCCGACGCCGAATGACTGCTTGCGGACGGTGAACGTCTCGCGGGCGCCGTGGCCCTGGCGCTTGATGACGACGCCCTCGAAGACCTGGGTGCGGCGGCGGGTGCCCTCCACGACCTGGAAGTGGACCTTGACGCGGTCGCCGGGCTGGAAGCTGGGAACCCGGCGCAGCTGGGCGCGCTCGAGGTTGTCGATGACGGTGCTCATGGCAAAGGGAGACGCGCGGGATCCGGGCCGGGAGTCGCGAGCCGTTGCCGCCGATGGCACCGGCCGGGAGGCCGCTCCGCGCGACGGCTCAGGATAGCGGAGTGCCGTCGGACGACGCGCCGCGCTCACGGCTGCGCGCCCGGCGCCAGCGCCGGATCTCCTCGTGGTGCCCCGAGAGCAGCACGTCGGGCACCGTCCAGCCCCGGTATTCGGCCGGCCGGGTGTAGTGCGGATACTCCGGATCACCGCCGAGCGCGTCGCTGAAGGACTCCTCCTCGGCGGAGTCCGCGTGGCCGAGCGCCCCCGGGCGCTTGCGCAGGACCGCATCGCAGACCACCATCGCGGCGAGTTCTCCCCCGGCCAGGACGTAGCGCCCGATCGACACCGCGTCGCTGCAGAAGTGCTGGACGATGCGCTCATCGAAGCCCTCGTAGCGCCCGCACAACAGCGTCACGGCGGGCTCGGCGGCCAGCTCGTTGACGAGCGTCTCGTCGAGCATCCGCCCCCCGGGCGTCAGCGCGATCACGCGGCGCGTCTGGCGCAACTCGGTGGGATCCACGCCGTAGAACCCGCGCAGCGCGTGGTCCATCACGTCCACGCGCAGGACCATGCCGGCACCGCCGCCGAACGGCGTGTCGTCGACCTGCCCCCCCGTCAGCGGCGTGTGCTCGCGCAGGTCGAGCGCACGCAGCTCGTTGCCGGCCGCCAGGGCGTTGGCGACATGGCGCTGCTCGGCGAACCAGCCGAACCACTGCGGGAAGAGCGTCACGACGTCGAGCTGCACCGGACCATCCTTCCGCAGATCACTGGGGAGCCTCGCCGAAGAACCGCAGGTCCACGTCGATGCGAGCGGCCGCGAGGTCGATCGAGCGCACCGCGTCGCGCACCAGCGGCACGAGCAGCTCGCCCCCGCCCTCGCGATCGACCTCGAGCATCTCGCACGACGGCAGCCCGACCATCCGGCGCACGGTGCCGACCCGGCGCTCGCCGTCGACCACCGCGCAGCCCGGGAAGTCCTCGGCCCAGAACTCGTCGGGCCCGAGCTCGGGAGCCTCGGCACGAGCGCAGCGCAGCTCCTCGCCGCGCAGCGCCTCGGCGGCCTCGCGCAGCGTCGACGCCGGCGAGCCGGACGATCGGCCTGGCGTCGGTTCCCGCGCGACGCACGATCTGCGTCTCGCGGCCCGCGACACGCACCGTTGCGCCGTGACGCAGCAGCACGGCGCGCGGCATCGTCACGTAGAAGCTCCCATCGAGGCCGTGGGCGCGCCCGATGCGACCCGCGGGCAGCCACTGCGCCTGCTCGCCCGGCACCTCAGTCGACGATGTCGATGAGCACGCGCCGGTTCTCCTTGACCGCCGCCGCCTTGATGACCGCGCGCAGCGCGTTCGCGGTGCGCCCGCCGCGGCCGATGACCTTGCCGTAGTCCTCGTCGTCCACGCTCAGCTCGAGCACGACGGTGCCGTCGTCCTCCTCGAATTCCTCGACCTCGACCGCTTCGGGGCGATCGACGAGTGCCCGCGCGAGATACTCGAGCAGCTCGCGCATCGGCGCGCTAGACGGTGATGCCCTGCGTGCGCAGGAGCTTCTTCACCTGGTCGGTGGGCTGAGCGCCCTTGTCGAGCCAGGTGCGGATCCGATCCTCGTCGAGCGTGATGGTCGACGGGCTCGTCTGGGCGTTGTAGTGGCCCACGACCTCGATGAAGCGCCCGTCGCGCGGGGAGCGCTGATCGGCGACGACGACGCGCCAGATCGGGTTCTTCTTGCCGCCCACACGGGTGAGCCTGAGACGTACGGCCACGAAAGTCCTCTCGAGACGATTCCGGAAAGCGACAAGGAGGGTAGCGCCCGCCGCGTGCGCGGGTCGTCCGCGCGGCCTCAGCGGGCCTGGCGCATGAGCGCGCCGAGGTCCGGCATCTTCCCGCGCCCGATCTGGCGCATGACCTTGCGCATCTGGTCGAACTGCTTGACGAGCTGGTTGACCTGCTGGACGCTCGTGCCCGAGCCGCGCGCGATCCGCAGGCGCCGAGAGCCCTTGATGAGTTCCGGGCGCCGGCGTTCCTCGGCGGTCATCGAGAGGATGATCGCCTGCACGCGGTCGAGCTCGCGCTCGTCGACCTTCATGGTCTTCAGCTGCTGGCCGGCGAGCCCGGGCATCATGCCGAGGATCGAGCTGAGCGGGCCCATCTTGCGGATCTGCCGCAGCTGATCGAGGAAGTCCTCGAGCGTGAACTCATTGCGCCGCAGTTTGCGCTCGAGATCCTTGGCCTGGTCCTCGTCGAAGGTCTTCTGCGTCTTCTCGATGAGGCTCAGGACGTCGCCCATGCCGAGGATGCGCTGGGCCATGCGGTCGGGATGGAAGGCCTCGAACTGCTCGAGCTTCTCGCCGGTGCTCGCGAACAGGATCGGCTTGCCCGTGACGGCCTTCACCGACAGCGCCGCGCCGCCGCGGGCGTCGCCGTCGAGCTTCGACATGATCACGCCGTCGAACGCGACCGCCTCGGCGAACTGCTCGGCGACGTTCACGGCGTCCTGGCCGGTCATCGCGTCCACGACGAGCAGCACCTGCATCGGCGTCGTGGCCCTGCGGATGCGCACGAGCTCGTCCATCAGCTCGGCGTCCACGTGCAGACGCCCGGCCGTGTCGACGATCAGGACGTCCTTGCCCGCCCGCCCGGCCTCGGCGAGCGCCCAGGTCGCGATCGTCACGGCATCCTCGTCGGTGCCGCGCGCGTAGACGTCGACGCCGAGCTGTGCGCCGAGCGTCTGCAGCTGGTCGACCGCGGCCGGGCGGTGCACGTCGCAGGCCGCCATCGCCACGGACGAGCCGTGCTCCTCGTGCAGATACCGGGCGAGCTTCGCGGCGGCGGTCGTCTTGCCCGAGCCCTGCAGGCCCGCGAGCAGGATCACGGTCGGCGGCCGCGGCGCGAACGTGATGCCGACGGACGCCCCGCCCATGAGCGCCGCGAGCTCCTCGTCGACGATCTTCACGACCTGCTGGCCGGGGTTCAGGCCGCCGACGACGTCGGCGCCCAGGCAGCGCTCCTTGACCGCCTTCGTGAACGACTTGACGACCTTGAAGTTCACGTCCGCCTCGAGCAGCGCCAGGCGAATCTCGCGCATCGCGCGGTCGATGTCCTCCTCGGTCAGGGTCCCGTGGGACCGCAGATCGGAGAGCGTCGCCTGGAGCTTCTCGGAGAGCGCGTCGAACACGAGCCCAGTGTGACAGCGACTAGGCGCCGCCCGGGCGCACACCGCGCTCGGGCTCGCCGGGCCCGCGCTCGGTCGCCGCGTCGCCGGCGCTCCGGCCGAGCTGCTGCACGACGCCGCCGAGGTTCCCCAGTGCGCTCGTGAACTCGCTCGGGATCACCCAGATCTTGTTCGCGTCGCCCTGCGCGAGCTGCGGCAGCATCTGCAGGTACTGGTAGCTCAGCAGCGGCTGGTCGGGGTCGCCGTCATGGATCGCCTTGAAGACCGTCCCGATCGCCTCGGCCTCGCCCTCCGCGCGCAGGATCGCGGAGGTCTTCGCGCCCTCGGCGCGCAGCACCGCCGACTGCTTCTCGCCCTCGGCGGTGAGGATCTGCGGACTGCTTGATGCCCTCGGCGTTGAGAATCGCGGCGCGGCGATCGCGCTCGGCGCGCATCTGCTTCTCCATCGCCTCCTGGATCGAGCCGGGCGGGTCGATGGACTTCAGCTCGACGCCGTTGACGCGGATCCCCCACTTGCCGGTGCGCTCGTCGAGGACGACGCGCAGCTCGGTGTTCACGCGCTCGCGGCTCGTCAGCGCCTCCTCGAGCGTCAGCGCGCCGACGATGTTGCGCAGCGTCGTGACCGTCAGCTGCTCGATCGCCTGCAGCGGGCTGGCGATCTCGTAGGAGGCCGCGCGCGGATCGGTGATCGTGAAGTACAGGACCGTGTCGATCTGCACCGAGACGTTGTCCTGGGTGATGACGGGCTGCGGCGGGAACGTCACGACCTGCTCGCGCAGATCGATGAGCGGGCGGACCTTGTCGATGAACGGGATCACGATCGCCAGGCCCGGGCCGAGCGTGCGCTGGTAGCGCCCGAGGCGCTCGACGACGCCGGCGCGCGCCTGAGGGATGATCCGGACCGTCTTCGCGGCGACGAACAGCGCGAAGACGACGAGGACGGCGAGGACGATGAGTGATGCCATGCGGTGTTCCCCCTGAGCTACTCGGCCACGAGCGCGGTCGCGCCCCGGATCTCGACGACTTCGACCTTCACGCCCGCCTCGAACACCTCGTCCTCGTCGAACGCCCGCGCGGTCCAGACCTCGCCGTCGAGCTTCACGATGCCCGTCCCGTCGCGGTTGGAGATGCGCTCCTCGACGATCGCCCCGCGTCCGATCAGCGCGGCGGTCCCGGTGCGCACCTGCGGCGGCTGACGCAGGTGCCGCCGCGCGATCGGGCGGATGAACAGGAACGCCGCGGCGGTCACGACCGCGAAGACGATCCACGCCGTCGCGTCGCCCAGGCCGGCCAGCGAGACGAGCGCCGCGATCAGGGCGCCGATCGCGAACGGGCCGAGGAAGAAGCTCGGCGAGGCGATCTCGCCGACGGCCAGTACGACGGCGGCGACGAGCCAGATGACCCAGGCGTCCATTCGGCGCGGAGCCTATCGGGCGCTACGGGGCGAGCAGCGCCTGCGCATAGGCGGCCGCGTCGAAGGGGCGCAGATCCTCGAGCTGCTCGCCGATCCCGATGAGCTTCACCGGGATCCCGAGCTCCCGGGCGATCGCGAGCGCGATGCCGCCCTTCGCGGTGCCGTCGAGCTTCGTCAGCACGATCCCGTCGACCGGCACCGCCTCGCGAGAACCGCTGCGCCTGGCGCAGGCCGTTCTGACCGGTCGTCGCGTCGACGGTCAGCAGCGTCTCGTGCGGCGCGCCGTCGAGCTGCTTGGCGACGACGCGGCGGATCTTCGTGAGCTCCGCCATCAGGTCGTCCTGCGTGTGCAGGCGCCCGGCGGTGTCGACGATCACGACGTCGGCGCCCTGCTCGCGACCGCGGCGGACCGCCTCGAACGCCACCGACCCGGGATCGGCGCCGTCGGCGCCGGTCACGATCTCGCAGCCGGCGCGGCGCGCCCACTCCTGCAGCTGCTCGACCGCGGCCGCGCGGAACGTGTCGGCGGCGCCGAGCACGACCGTGAGCCCCTGGTCGCGGCCGAGGTGCCAGGCGAGCTTCCCGATGGTCGTCGTCTTGCCGGTCCCGTTGACCCCGGCGACCATGATCACCGTCGGCTCGTGGCGCAGGTCGATCCGTCCCTCCCCGTCGGTCCGGGCCTCCTGCGCCAGCAGTTCGACGAGCCGGGCCTGCAGGGCCTCGCCCCCCTCGACCTGACCGCTCGTGGCCTCGTGCTCGAGGCGCTCGACGACCTCGGCCGTCGTGCGCGCGCCGACGTCGGCCATGATCAGCGCCTCCTCGAGGCGCTCCCAGGTCTCGTCGTCGAGCGTGTCGAAGAGCGTCGCCTGGACCTCGGCCGCGAGCGCCTGGCGCGTCTTGCCGAGGTTCTCGCGCAGGCGCCGGAAGAAGCCGCGGCGCGGCTCGTCGCCGGCGCCCTCGTGGTCCTCGAGGGTCGTCTCGACGCCGCGCCCGTCGGCGAGGATGAAGACGTCGTTCCAGTCACGGGCCACGGCGGTGCGCGACGATAGCGAAGTGCCGCACGACGCCGAGGCCCAGCTGACCTTCGCCGCCGTCCCCGCCGGAGAGCCGCCCGCGAGCGACCTGATCGAGGCGATGGTCGCCGAGATCGCGCGCCTCTACGGGAGCCGTCTCGACGTGCCGGGCAAGCCGAGCGCGTCGCCGGCCGAGCTCGGTCCGCCGAGCGGCGCGTGCCTCGTCGGATGGCTCGGCGAGGAGCCGGTCGCGGTCGGGGCGGTGAAGCGCCTGGACGCCGCGACGTGCGAGATCAAGCGCATGTACGTCGCCCCGGCCGGACGCGGTCGCGGCGTCGCGCGGGCGCTCCTCGGCGCGCTGGAGGACGCCGCACGCGGGCTCGGCTACCGCGTCGCACGGCTCGACACGGGCTCGAAGCAGCCGCACGCGCGGGAACTCTACGACTCCGCCGGATATCGCGAGATCCCGGACTACAACGACAACCCCGACGCCTCCTACTGGGGCGAGAAGGAGCTCTGACCCCGGCCCGGCCGCGCGCTGCGAGCGCCGGCCACGAGCCCCGCGACGTCCGCGCCGCGGCGCTGGGGGAGCTCGGCGCCCCACCACGCGCACTCGGCGATCTCGCCCGGGTCCAGACGCAGCGGGCGACCGTCCCAGGGCGCCGTGAAGCCGTGCAGCGTCGTCGTCCGGTGACCGCGCAGCGTCGCCTCGCCGAAGGCCGTCCAGCCGGCGTCCGCCTGACCGAGCTCCTCGCCCGCCTCGCGACGCGCGGCCGCCGCCGGCGTCTCGCCGGCGCGGATCCCGCCGCCCGGGAGCTCCCAGCGCCCGCGATCGCCGTAGGTGTGGCGCACGAGCAGGACGCGCTCGCCGTCGCGCAGCACGAGCTTGACCCCGTGGGTGTGGGGACGGCGGACGGCCCACCAGACGGCGAGCGCGCAGTGGGCGAGGCGGTAGGACAGGCGGCGCAGCGGGGCCGGCAGACGCGCGACGAGCGCGTCGGGGCTCACGCCGCCGCGGCGCCCGCCTCGCGCTCCGCGTCCTGCGGCAGGCGGCGCGAGACGACCTTCGAGACACCGTCTCCGCCCATCGAGACGCCGTAGAGCATGTCCGCGGCCTCCATCGTGCGCTTCTGGTGGGTGACGACGACGAACTGCGCGCGCTCGCGGTAGGTCCGCAGCAGCTCGAGGAAGCGGCCGATGTTCAGATCGTCGAGCGCGGCCTCGACCTCGTCGAGGATGTAGAACGGGCACGGCTTCGCGAGGAAGACCGCGAACAGGAACGCGATCGCGGTCATCGACTTCTCGCCGCCGGAGAGCAGCGAGAGGCGCTTCATCGACTTGCCGGCCGGCGTGATCTCGATCTCGACCCCGAGGTCGTCCTCCGGCTCGCCGAGCTCCCTGCCGGCCTCCGCTTCGGCGGCATCCTCGGCCGCCTGCAGTTGCGCCCCCTCGTCCTGAGGGTCGGCGCCGCCGAGCACGGCCTTCGGCCCGCTGTCCTCGTGGACGAGCCGCAGACGCCCGCGCCCGCCCGGGAAGCAGTGATCGGCGAGCTCCTCGAAGTTCTTCGCCGCGGCGGCGAACGTCTCCTCGAACGTCTCGCGGATCTGGCGATCGGTGTCGCGGATCAGCGTCCGCAGCTCGCGCAGTGCGGTCTCCAGGTCCGTCCGCTGACGCTCGAGCTCCTCGACGTGGGCGAGTGCCTGCTCGTATTCGGCCTTGGCCAGCGGATTCACGGGGCCGAGCTGTTCGCGCCGGCGCACGAGCCGCTCGATCCGCGCGCGCAGCGCCGCCGCATCGTCGGCCGCGAGCGGCTCGGGCGCGGGCTCCGGCGGCAGGCCGAGGCGCGAGGCGAGCCGCTCGAGCTCGGCGGTCCCGTCGGCCTCCTGGTCGCGCACCTGCTGGGCGCGGACCT
The DNA here is from genome assembly GCA_963787935.1 of uncultured Actinomycetes bacterium. Lineage (GTDB taxonomy): Bacteria > Actinomycetota > Thermoleophilia > Solirubrobacterales > Solirubrobacteraceae > F1-60-MAGs163. The sequence continues at coordinate 456,779 of CAWBEV010000006.1, forward strand.
CGGCGGCCGTGAGCGCATCCCCGCGCTCGCGCAGGCGTTGCTGGATCTCGGCCTCGGCCGCGGCGCACGCACGCAGCTCGGCGGCGACGCCCTCGCCGGCGCGGCGGTCCTCGCGCAGCTCGGCCTCGAGCACGACGACACGCTGGGCGACCGCGGTCCGCGCCGCCTCGAGCGCCGCGTCGAGGCGCGCGAGCACGGGCTGGAGCCCCGTGTCGCGGACGATCGTCTCGCGCAGGCGCGTGATCGCCTCGGCGCGTTGCTCGCGCTCGCGCGCGGCGCGCTCGGCGACGCGACGCTCGGCGGCGAGCTCGCCCTCGACCTGGGCCCGGCGCACGGCGCAGGCACCCTGCTCGGGAGCGTTGCGGCGCTCCTCGATGAGCCACGTCGCGCGGCGCTCGGTCTCGGCGGCGGCCGCGTGTTCGCGGTCGGCATCGCGCGCGGCGCGGTCGGCGTCATCGCGCGTGGCGTCCGCGGCGGCGACCGCTGTGCCGGCGGTCTCGACGGCGGCCAGCGCCGCGTGCTCGGCCTGCGCGGCCTCCTCGGAGGCGGCGATCAGCGCGTCACGGCGGTTGCGCTCGGCGAGCACCCGCTCGCCGCCGCCCTGTGGGGCCTGCCGCAGCTCGCGCGTGGCGCCGAGCCACGCACGTCCGGACGGCGTCACCGCGATGCCCGCGAACTGCGGATCGAGCACCGCGAGGTCCTCGACGAGCCAGGTGCCCGCGAGCAGGCGCCGCGCGAGTCCGGCGCTGGCGCCGTCGCCGCGCACGGCGTCGGCGAGCGGGCGGGCGCCGGGGACGGGCGCAGCGCCGGCGCCCGGGAGCACGACGGCGGCCGGCTCGCCGGCGACGATCGCGTGGCCGCCGTCGGCGCCCAGCCGGCCGAGCAGGGCCTCGCCGGCGGCGAGGTCCGCGACGATCGCCGCCCGCAGCCGGCCGCCGAGCGCGGCGCTGACCGCGAGCTCGAGCCCCGGCTCGACCTCGAGGTCGTCGGCGAGCGCGCGCTCGCCCCGGGGCGCGCCCGCATGGCTGCGCAGGAACTGGTTGGCGGCCGCGAGCTCGGCGCCGACCCGCGCGGCCTCGCGCCGGGTCTGCTCGGCGCTGCGCTCGGCGGCCCGCAGGGCTCCGCGGGCGACCTCGCAGGCCTCGTCGGCGTGCGTGACCGCGGCCCGGCGTTCTTCGGTCGCGGCGCGCAGCTCGCCGGCGCGGGCGGCGGCGCCGTCGCGCTCGGCGGCGAGCGCGGCGAGCTCACGGTCGAGCTCTTCGGCGCGCTCGGCGTCGAGCCGCTCGACCTCGGCCTCGAGCGCGGCGATGCGCTCGCGGCCGGCCTCGTCCGGGGCGTCGGCGGCGGCCTGGGCCTCGAGGACCTGCAGGCGCCGTGCGCGGTGCTCGAGACGCTCGGCGATCATCTCAGCGGTCTCGCGGGTGCGCTCCAGGCGCAGCTCGATCCGGTCGCCCGCGGCGCGCGCGCGCTCGGCGCGGTGCGCGATCGCCTCGCGCCGCTCGGTGCGCTCGGCGAGCGCCCGCTCGGCGCGCTCGCGGCGTGCGGCGATCTCGGCGAGCTCGGCCTGCGCGGCGTCGCGGGCCTCGCGGGCGCCGGCCGCCGCCGGCCTCGGCGGCGGCGAGCTCGGCGCGCCGGGCGCGCACGTCGTCGCGGACGAGCTCCCAGCGGGCCTCGAGTGTCTGGCGCTCGAGGCGCTCGTGAAGCTCGGCGGCCTCCGCCTGGCGCTTCAGCGGTCGCAGGCGCGAGCGCGCCTCGCGCTCGACGTCGAGCGCCCGGTCGAGGTTCTCCTGGGTGCGGTCGAGCTTCAGCTGTGCGCGGCGGCGGCGCTTGCGGTGCTTGCCGAGCCCCGCCGCCTCCTCGATGAGCAGGCGCCGGTCCTTCGGCTTGGAGGTGACGATCGACTCGACGCGCCCCTGCGAGACGACCGAATGCATCTCCTTGCCCATGCCCGTGTCAGAGAGCACCTCGAGCACGTCCACGAGGCGGCACCTGGCGCCGTTCAGGCGGTACTCGCCCTCGCCGCTGCGATCCAGGCGCCGCAGGATCGAGATCTCGCCGAACGGCAGATCGACCGCGCCGTCGGCGTTGTCGAGCACGAGCTCGACCTCGGCCGCCGGCCGCGCCTGGACGCCGTGACCCCCGGAGAAGATGACGTCCTGCATCGACTGGCCGCGAACGGCCAGCGGCGACTGCTCGCCCATGCACCAGAGGACCGCGTCGGTGACGTTCGACTTGCCGGAGCCGTTCGGGCCCACGACGACCGAGACGCCGGGGGCGAAGTCCAGCCGCGTGCGATCGGGGAACGACTTGAACCCCTTGAGCGTGATCGACTTCAGGTGCACGTCAGGCCTCCCCCGCCTCGACCGCCTCGAGCGCCGTGCGGGCCGCCTCCTGTTCCGCGGCCTTCTTCGACCGCCCCGATCCCGTCCCGATCGGCGCGCCGCCGACCGTCGCGAGCACCTCGAAGGTCCGCTCGTGCGGCGGACCGAGCTCGGCCGTCACCTCGTACGTCACGAGCTCGCCGCGCTGGGCGAGGCGCTCCTGCAGCGTGGACTTGAAGTCGAGCGGATGCTCGAGCGCATGGTCGAGCTCCGGCTGGAAGGCCGCCACGACGGCCGCCGCCGTGCGCTCGTAGCCGAACTGCAGGAAGCAGGCACCGATGATCGCCTCCATGACCGAGGCGAGCACGCGCTCGGTCATCACGGCATCCGGCACCTGGGTGCTCTCCGGCGCCGAGCCGCGCAGCCGGTCGGGGACGCCGATCCGCAGCGCCACGTCCCGGCACGAGGGACCCGAGACCGTCTGCGCACGGATCTTCGTGAGCCGGCCCGCGCCGTAGCGCTCGGCCTCGAGCCGCGGGTAGAGATGGGCCGTCATCGCCAGCCCGAGCACGCTGTCGCCCAGGAACGCCAGACGCGCGTATGAGTCGCTGCGCCGCTCGCTCCACGAGGCATGCGTGAAGACCTGCCGGTAGAGATCCTCCGGAAGGTCGTCGAGAAGGTCGCTGAGAGCGTTCAGGGGTCAGGAGGTGGGTGCGTGGGCGAGGACGAAGTCGGCGGCCTGGCCCACGGTGAGGATCTCGGCGGCCTGCTCGTCCGACATCGTCACGCCGTACGTGTCCTCGAGCTCCTGCACGAGCGTGTAGAGGTCGAGTGAGTCGGCCTCGAGGTCCTCCTTGAAGCGCGTCTCCTCACGAATCGCCGACGGATCCAGGTCGAGCTCGTCGGCCAGGTGGTCGGTGATGCGGATGAGGACCTCGTCGCGGGTCATGGCGTGGGAACGCTAGCCGCGGACCCGGACGGCGCCCCGCGCAGCGCGCCGGCCGCCGCGAGCGCGGCGTGGGTGCGTCCGACGACGTCGCCCGAGACCCCGCGCGCGGCGAGCAGGATCGCCTGCGAGAAGCCGTAGCGCGTGAAGCGCCCGTGGGGGACGACGCCCAGGCGCCGCAGACCTAGGAGGTAGGCGCCGCCGGGACCCTCCGGGTCGAGCTCGTCGCGGAACCCGCGCAGCGCCGGACGCAGCAGCAGACCGCCGGCCTTCGCCCGCGGGGTCGATGTCGCGGCCTCGCGGACGGCGTCGAGCATGAGCTGCGAGACGCCCTCCATGACCTTCAGCGCGACGTTGCCGGTGAAGCCGTCGGTGACGACGACGTCGGCCGCCCCGGTCGACAGGTCGTTGCCCTCGACGTTGCCGACGAATTCGAGCGCCGCCGGCGCGCTCGCGGCACGCTCGGCGAGCTCGGCGTGCGCAGCGATCACGGTCGGCGTGCCCTTGCCGGGCTCCTCGCCGTTCGAGAGCAGCGCCACGCGCGGCCGGGTGACGCCGAGCACGATCTGGGCGAGCGCCGCGCCCATGAACGCGAACTGGACGAGGTGCTCGCTGCGCACCTCGGCGTTCGCCCCGACGTCGAGCAGCGTCACGGGCTGGCCGGGGATCGGGATCGGGATCGCCAGCGCGGGCCGGTACACGCCGCGATCGCGCTTGATCCGGAAGAGCCCGGCCGCGAGCGCGGCGCCGGTCGAGCCGCCGCTCACGAACGCGTCGGCATCGCCGTCGGCGACGGCGGCCACGGCCCGGACGATCGACGCCTCGCGCTCGGAGCGCGCCGCGCGCGCCGGGTCCGCGTGCTTGGCGATCGAGACCGGGGCGTGGACGAGCTCGACGCCCGCCGGGGCCTCGAGGCCCTCGACGGCACCGTAGACGCGCACGCGCACGCCCTCGGCTGCGGCGATCCCGGCGCCCGCGACGACCTCGAACGGACCGAGGTCCGCCCCGTTCGCGTCCACGGCGACCGTGACGCTCATCGCGCCGACAGCGGACTAGTGGTCGTGATCGTGGTCGTGGCGGGGAGCCACGACCTCACGGCCGGCGTACGTGCCGCACGTCGGGCAGACCCGATGCGGGAGACGCGGGGTGTGGCACTGCGGACACGCGTTGTAGGTCGGCGCACTGATCTTGTGCGTGGAGCGACGCTTCGTGGTGCGCGAGTGCGACTGACGCTGCTTGGGGACGGCCATGGAGCACAGCAGGGTAGCGACTCGGTGCACGCGGCCGCGCCCCGGCGCGTGCTTCACTGCCCGCCATGGACGGCGACGTGCGGCTGCGGCCGATGACGAGCGAGGACGCGGACGCCGTCGACGAGCTCGGGATGCGCACGCTGTTCAGCGCGGCAGCCCGATGTCGACGACGAGGTCGGCCGCGCGCGCGTCATCGCGCGCTTCGAGCATCTCGTGCGCACCGACCCCGGCGGCTCGGTCGTCGCGGAGGGCCCGGACGGCCTCGTCGGCGTGAGCATGGCGCTCGTGCGCGAGCGCGTCTGGGGCCTCTCGCTGTTCGCGGTCGACGAGGCGCTGCGCGGGCGCGGCGTCGGGCGGCGGCTGCTCGACGCGTCGCTCGCCTACGGGACGGCTCGCGGCGCGCGGGGATGGATCGTCCTGTCCTCCGAGCATCCCGCGGCGATGCGGCTCTACGCGACGTCCGGGTTCGCGCTGCTGCCGGCGGTCGCGGCCATCGGCGTGCCCGACCTGCGGCGCGCCCCGGACGCCGCCGCACGCGCCGAGAACGCGGGCGCGGACGGTGTCGAGCTCGCCGACGCGATCGGCCGCGAGGTGCGCGGCGCCGGACACGCACCGGACCTCGAGCACGCGCTCGCCGCCGGCGGCTGCCGCCTGCTCGTGGTCGAGGACCGTGCGTTCGCGCTGGCCCGCGAGGGGAACGTCATCCTCGCGGCGGGCCGCGACGACGAGGCCGCCGAGCTCGCGCTCTGGGGCGCGCTGCTCAGCGCACCGCCGGGCTCCACCGCGAACGTCGACTTCATGACCGCCGCGCAGCAGTGGGCGATCCGCGCGGTCCTCGACGCGAAGCTCCCGCTGAGCCCCGACGGACCCGTCATGACGAGCGGCCGACTCGGCCCGCTCACGCCGTTCCTGCCGAGCGGCGCGTTTCTCTAGGACCGGGGCTCCTCGTCGAACCGCAGCGCGTCGAGCGCCGCCCAGCGCGGGTCGCGCTCGGGCTCGTGGGCGTGCGCGGGATCCTCGTTGAGGTTCGCCCCGCAGCGCACGCACAGGCCGGCGCAGTCCTCGCGACAGAGCACCTGCGCCGGCAGCGCGAGCGCGAACGCGTCGTGCGCCCAGGCCCGCAGGTCGAGCTCCTCGCCCGTGACGTACGGGCTGTCGAGCTCCTCGCCGCCCCCGGGCTGCTCGACCTCGCGCGCGTCGACGGCGACCTCGAGGGCCGCGGGCTCCAGGCAGCGCATGCACGGCCCGGCGACCGTCGCGGTGAAGCGCATGCGCAGCGACCAGCCGTTGCCGGTCATGCGCGAGATGTCGAGGTGCACCGGGACGAGCGGCGGGGTCGAGACGTACGTGTCGCCGCCGAAGGTGAACTCGCCGAGCTCGACGTCGAGGTCCAGGCGCCGGCCCTCCCCGCTGTCGAGGCTCAACCGCGCGAGGTCGAAGCTGTCGGCTCTGGCGGGCATGCGCCGCAGGGTAGAAGATGGGCCGGTGCGCGCGATGGTCCTCGACGAGCCCGGCCGGCCGCTGCGGCTCGCACAGCTCGACGACCCCGTTCCCGGTGCGGGCGAGCTCCTGCTGCACGTCGCCGCCTGCGGGATCTGCCGGACCGACGTGCACGTGCGCGACGGCGAGGTGACGACGCGGACGCGCCCGATCGTCCCGGGGCATCAGATCGTCGCGATCGTCGTGGCGGGCGGGCCGGGAACGACGACCGCGCCCGGCACGCGCGTCGGCGTGCCGTGGCTCGGCTGGACGTGCGGCCGCTGCCGGTTCTGCACGAGCGGGCGCGAGAACCTCTGCCTGCGAGCGCGGTTCACCGGGCTCGACATCCACGGCGGCTTCGCCGAGCGGACGGTCGCCGACGAGCGCTTCTGCTTCCCCTTCCCGAGGGCTACGGCGACCTCGAGGTCGCCCCGCTGCTGTGCGCCGGGATGATCGGCTTCCGCGCCCTCGCCATGACCGCCGGTGCCCGGCGGCTCGGCCTCTACGGCTTCGGCGCGGCGGCGCACATCATCACGCAGGTGGCGCTGCACGAGCGCCGCGAGGTCTATGCGTTCACGCGTGCCGACGACGGCGCAGCGCAGGCGTTCGCACGCGAGCTCGGATGCACCTGGGCGGGCGACGCGCTCGCACCCGGGCCGGTGGCGCTCGACGCCGCGATCATCTTCGCCCCGGCCGGCGAGCTCGTGCCCGCGGCGCTGCGCGCGACCGATCGCGGCGGGATCGTCGTCTGCGCCGGGATCCACATGAGCGAGATCCCGGCGTTCGACTACGACATCCTCTGGGAGGAGCGCCAGCTGCGCTCGGTCGCCAACCTGACCCGCCGGGACGGCACCGAGTTCCTCGCGCTCGCCCCGCAGGTGCCGGTCCGCACGACGGTCACGACATACACCCTCGAGGAGGCCGAGCGGGCGCTCGACGCGATCCGCTCCGGTGCGCTCGAGGGCGCCGCCGTGCTCGTGCCCTGACCCGGGCGCCTACCGGGCGGGACAGCCGTCCTGCGGATCGACCGTCCCCGCCGGGACCTTCGCCCCGGTCCGGCGCAGGCGCCAGCAGAGCTTGTCGAACCAGAGCGTGCCGCGGGTCGCCTGCACGGTGACCTCGCGAAAGCGCGTGCCGCTCGCCCCCATGATCCGGGTGACGAGGGCGCGCACGTCGGCGGGACCGGCGGCGACGCGCTTCCAGGCCGCCGGCGTCGCCTCGATCGCCGCGTACTTCCAGCGTGCGATCTCGCTGAGACCCGCTGGGATCGGCAGCTGGCGCAGGCCGTCGACGCCGTGCAGCGTGAGCTGCGTGCCGTGCCCGGCGCGCGTCGTCAGGCGCAGCGTCGCGGGCGAGCAGTGCGGGTTGTAGCGCGAGACCTCGACGCGCGTGCCGTCGGCCAGTCGCCCGGCGTATGTCAGCTCCTGCGCGCGCGCCAGCGCGCCGCTGCCCGGCTTGACGAGCTTGCCCTCGAGGCGGGCACCGGTCGCCACGAAGCGCCAGGTCCCGGTCGCGATCGGCTTCTCCCAATAGCCGGTGCGCCCTCGCGTGTCGAGCCCCTCGACGCGCAGGATGCGCGCGGCGCTGCCCGGCTGGCCGGTCTTCTCGATGCTCACCCGGCTCGTGAACCGCCCGCGGATCCGCGGCTGGCGATCCCAGCCGCGGGCCGGGAGCTGGATCTTCGGATCGGCGACGCCCTTCTGCGAGTCCCAGGCGTAGCGCAGCTGGACGATGTCGGCGCCCGAGATGTCGAAGTCGTACTGACGCGTGTAGAGGTTGCCGTCGCGCCCGGCGAGCAGGATCGTCGAGCCGGCCGCGGACATCCCGGCCGAGCGCAGGCGCCCGCGCTGCGGCGCGCAGACCTCGTAGGCCTCGTCGGCGGGAAGCCACGGGTCCAGGAGCGTGATGTGGCTGCCGTCGCCGCGCAGCGCGTAGACCGTCGCGATGCCGATCACCGGTGACTGGTTGCCGGCGCCGTCGAGGAACCACTTGTCGATGTTCGCATCGCCGTTCGAGGTCGCCCATGTGCGCGTGTCCTTCGGCAGGCGCACCCCCTTGCCGGCCCAGAACAGCGGGCCCCAGCGCATCGTCCACGTCGAGTAGATGTCCTCGACGGGATCGTCGGCGCCGGTCGAGTCGTACACGTTGCGCTTCGCGTCGGTCGCGATCAGCAGTTCGCCGTCCACGCCGACCCCGGTCATGCGGCCCTCCATGCAGGCCGGCAGCACGAGGCGCCGCCAGGGCGCGGTGCCGCGGCCGTCGGCGGCGTGGCCGCGGATGAAGAGATGCCCCTGGCGGGCGGCGACGTCGTAGCGGGCGTTCCAGCTCTCGCTGTCGGTGCGGAAGCGCACGACCTGCGGGAGCACCTGCGCCTCGGCGCTCGTCGGCGCTGCCGTCGCCGGGCCGCTGAGCACCGGCGGGACGGAGCCGGCAGGACGCCCGCGGCCGCCGGTGCTGCCGTTCACGAGCTCCGAGCAGCTCGCCGGCAGGCCGGCCGTGTCCGGCGCGTTCGGCGGGATGTAGTCGGCGGCGCCGGCGGCTGCGGGCGCCGCGGCGAACAGACACGCCGCGACCGCGGAGCTCAGCAGGACCGTGCGCGTTGACATGGTGTCAAGCGTAGAGGCCGCGCACGCTCGGTGCGCCGTCCCCGGGCCGTCGATCAGGACGTGTCGTGCTCCTGCAGGACGCGCTTGAGGATCTTGCCGGTCGGGTTGCGCGGCAGCTCGTCGAGGAACACGATCTCGCGCGGGACCTTGAAGCGCGCCAGGTTCTCCTTGACGTAGTCCTTGAGATCGTCCTCGCTCGGCTGGAGTCCGTCGACCGGCACGACGAACGCGCGCAGGCGCTCGCCCCAGGCATCGTCAGGCACGCCGAGGACCGCGGTCTCGACGATGCCCGGATGCTCCGCGAGCAGGTCCTCGACCTCGCGCGGGAAGACGTTCTCGCCGCCGGAGACGATCATCTCGTCGTCACGCCCGTCGATGAACAGCCGTCCGTCGGGATCGAAGTGCCCGACGTCGCCGGTGGACATGAGGCCGTCGATGACCTCCTTGCCGCCGCCCCCGGTGTAGCCCTCGAACGCCATCTCGTTCCCGACGAAGATGCGCCCGACCGCGCCGGGCTCCTCGAGCGGCAGACCTGCGTCATCGTAGAGCCGCACGACTGTTCCGTAGGGCGGGCGCCCGGCGGTGCTGGGCGCCGCGCGCAGGTCCTTCGGGCCGGCGATCGTCGCCCAGGCGACCTCGGTCGAGCCGTAGAGGTTGTAGAGCACGTCGCCGAAGCGGTCCATGGCGCGCGTCGCGAGCTCCCCGGGCAGCGCGCTGCCGCTGACGGCGATGACGTTCAGGCACGAGGTGTCGTAGCGGTCGAGCACCTCGTCGGGCAGCTCGAGCATGCGGGCGAGCATCACGGGGACGACGATCAGGGCGCTCGCGCGGTGGTGGGCGACGGCGCGGACCGTGTCCTCGGGATCGAAGCGCCGGCGCAGCACGAGGGTCGAGCCGAGCGTCATCGCGATCAGGAAGTGCGCCATCCCCCATGAGTGGAAGAGCGGCGCGGCGACCATCGTGGATTCGCGCGCGTGCAGCGGGATCGCGCTGAGCAGCGCCGCCGCCGGAACGAGCGAGTCGGGCTGGTTGCGCTGCGCGCCCTTCGGCGTCCCCGTCGTGCCGCTCGTCAGGATGATCACGCGCGCCGGCTCGTCGGGCGGGTCGAGGCTCGTCGTCGGCTGACCCTCGCGCAGCTCGTCGAGCGTCGGCGCACCGCCCGCGTCGGGGCCGTCGCTCCAGGCGACGAAGCGCGGGCGCCCCTCGGCTGCGGCCGCGACGAAGTCCGCGAACTCCGCGTCATGGACGATTGCGACGGGCTGCTCGCGCGTGCAGACGTCGGCGATCTGCGGCGCCGCGAACATCGTGTTGAGGTAGAGCGCGTTCGCCCCGAGCTTCGCGGCGGCGACCGAGACGTCGACGAACCAGCGGTGATTGCGCGCGAGGATCGCGATCCCGTCGCCCGGCTTCACGCCCTGGGCCGCGAGGCCGTGGGCGAGCGCGTTCGTGCGCTCGTGGACCTCCGCGAACGTCAGCGCGCCGCGCTCGTCCACGAGCGCGAGCGCGTCCGGGCGGCGGACCGCCGCGGCCGCGTAGCCGGCGGCCACGGTCGGACCCCAGCGGCGCAGCACGTCGAGCGCGCGTGCCACGCGCACAGGATGCTCCGCGTGCACGAGACCGCGCCGGCCGAAGGTCTGCAGGACGAAGAGCGGGTCGCGAAGGCGCTGCAGCATGGTGCAGCGAGCTTACCCCGCGGGGTCACGACGGAACGACGGGCACGGTCGGAGCGACTCAGCGCTCGCTGCCGACCTCGACCTCTTCGTCGTCGCGGCCGGCGAGCCGGTCGCGACCGCGCTGCACGGCGGCGATGAACTTCGAGAGGTTGACCTCGAGCGTCCCGAGGATCTCGTCGGCGTAGTCCTCGGCGCCGAGCCGGATCTCACGCTCGCGACCGCGGGCGTCCTCGATGATGTCCTCGGCCCCGCGCTCGGCCTGGCGCGTGACCTCCTCCTGGGCGACGAGCTGGTCCTGCTTCTCGCGCGCCTCCTTGATGATCCGCTCCGCCTCGCGCTTGGCCTCGGCGAGCATCTCCTGACGCTCCTTGACGATCCAGCGCGCCTGCTTGATCTCCTCGGGGATCGTCGCGCGCATCTGATCGAGGATGTCGTAGATCTCCTCCTTGTCCACACGCACCTGGTCCGTCAGCGGGACCGGCTTGGCGTTGTGGATGAGGTCGTCGAGCTTGTCGATCAGAACCAGGACGTCCATGGCAAGGGTGGCTTTCGTTACCGGGCCAATTCTTCCTTCAAGCGGCGGGCTACCAGCGGTGTGACGTGTTCGTCGATGTTCCCGCCGAACATCGCGAGCTCCTTGATCCCGCTGGAGCTCAGGAAACTGTACTGCGGACTGGCCATCAGGTAGAGCGACTCGATGTCCGGGGCCTGCAGCCGGTTGAGCTGGTTCATCTCGAACTCGTACTCGAAGTCGGAGATCGCGCGCAGGCCCTTGACGATCGCCTTCGCGCCGATCTGCTGCGCGTAGTCCACGATCAGGGTGTCGAACGCCTCGGAGCGGACGTTCGGGAACTCGCGCGTGGCGTCCTCGATGAACGCGATCCGCTCCTCGGCCTCGAAGAGCGTCTTCCCCTTGCGCACGGGGAGGTTCACGACGGCGACGATCACCTCGTCGAACATCGCCGCGGCGCGGCTGATGACGTCGATGTGGCCGCGCGTGATCGGGTCGTAGGAGCCCGGGCAGACGGCGATGCGGTTGTTGGGGGTCATGCGGAGTCGGTGTGGATCCTGATGATCGTGTCGCCGTAGCGGCGCTCGTGGGTCATGCGACATCCCGGCCACTGCAGCTCGAGCGGGGCGCGGCGGTCGCTCTCGCTCACGACGCGCGCGCCTTCGGCGAGCAGCGGCGGGAGTGCGGTCGCGAGCTCCGCCCCCAGCGCCGGCGCCAGCCGGTACGGAGGGTCGAGGAAGACCAGATCGTATGTGTCGGCGACCTCGCGTGCGGTGCGCAGGTGGGCGGCGGCGCTCGCGCGGACTACGCGGACCTGCGGTTCGAGCAGGTCGAGCGCCGCGAGATTCGCCCGCACGACGTCGGCGGCGCGCGCGTCGCGCTCGACGAGCACGGCGCTCTCGGCCCCGCGCGAGAGCGCCTCGATGGCGAGCGCGCCGGACCCCGCGAACAGGTCCAGCACGCGTTCGCCGTCGAGCGGCCCGAGCATCGAGAACAGCGCCTCGCGCACGCGATCGCTCGTCGGGCGCGTGCCCGAGCCGGGCGGCGCCTGCAGGCGCCGCCCGCCGAACCGGCCGGCCACGACGCGCATCAGCGCCTCACGCCGGGATCGCGATCCGCTCGACCTCGCCGTGACGCGCGCGCAGCGCGTCGGCGAGCAGGGCGTGCTCGGGCCACGCGAGCGCGGGATCTGCCTCGAGCAGGTCGCGGGCGCTCGCCCGGGCGCGCTCGAGCACCTCGGCGTCGTCGGGGAACTGGGCGAAGCGGAACGCCGCGGCGCCCGACTGGCGCGTGCCGGTGAGCTCACCCTCGCCGCGCAGCCGCAGGTCGATCTCGGCGAGCCGGAAGCCGTCGCGGTGTTCGGCGAGCGCGCGCAGGCGCTCGGAGTCCTGCGGCCCGAACAGCAGGCACAGCGATGCGTGCTCCCCGCGCCCGACCCGCCCGCGCAGCTGGTGCAGCTGCGAGATGCCGTAGCGCTCGGCGTCCTCGACGAGCATCACGGTCGCGTTCGGCACGTCGACGCCGACCTCGATGACGGTCGTGGCGACGAGCACGTCGGCCTCGCCGTCGGCGAACGATCGCATCGCAGCGGCCTTCTGCGCCGGGCGCATCTGCCCGTGGAGCAGCGCGACGCGGAAGTCCGCGAACTCGGTCGCCGCCAGGCGCTCGTGCTCGGCCGTGGCGGCGCGCGCCTGCAGGGCCGCGGACTCCTCCACCAGCGGGCACACGACGTAGGCCTGGCGGCCCGCGCGCAGCTCCTCGCGGATCCGCTCGTAGGCGCGCTCGCGTGCGCGCTCACCGTCGGCGACGTGCGTCTCGATCGGCCGGCGCCCGCTCGGCAGCTCGCGCAGCTCGGTCACGTCGAGGTCGCCGTAGCCGAGCAGCGCGAGCGTCCGCGGGATCGGCGTGGCGGTCATGTGGAGCACGTGCGGGGCGACGACCCGGCCGCCGTCCGCGGCACCCTTCGCGTCGAGCGCGACGCGCTGGCGCACGCCGAAGCGGTGCTGCTCGTCCACGACGACCACGGCGAGGCGGTCGAAGCGCACGTCCTCCTCGATCAGCGCGTGCGTCCCGACGACGAGGCCGAGCTCCCCGCTGGCGAGCTTCCCGAGCAGGTCGGCGCGGCGCGCGGCGGGCGTCGAGCCGGTCAGCAGCGCGGCCGGCACGGCCTCGCCCGGCATCAGCCCCTGGAGCGTCGCGAAGTGCTGCTCGGCGAGCGTCTCGGTGGGCGCCATCAGCGCCGCCTGACGCCCGTGCTCGACGGCGCGCAGCATCGCGGCCAGCGCGACGACGGTCTTCCCCGAGCCGACCTCCCCCATGAGCAGGCGCTGCATCGGGGTCGGTCGGCCGAGGTCGCCGAGGATCAGCTCGATCGCCCGCTCCTGGTCGCCGGTCGGCGCGAACGGCAGCAGCTCGCGCAGCCAGCGCTCGAGCAGGCCCGCCTGCGGGCCGTCGCCCGGGCCGGCCAGCGGGACGGCCCCGAGCGTCTCGCGCCGGTGCGCGCGGCGGCGCAGGAGGTCGAGCTGGACGAGCAGCAGCTCGTCGAAGGCCAGCCGCCGGCGCGCCGGCTCGAGCTCGCCGGCGTGCGCGCCGAGCAGCGCGCCGGGCCGGTCGGCGAGCCGGTGCCGCGCGCGCAGCCGGCCCGGCAGCGGCTCGGTCGCCCCGCGGGCGGCCGGCAGGTGCTCGCGCACGAGCGCCAGGATCTGCGTCGAGCTCAGGCCGTCACTCGCGGGGTAGTGGGCGACCTCCCCGTCCCCGCCGACGCCCTCGGCGGTCTCCGCGTGCGAGGTCACGCGAAAGCGGTTGCGCGCGTCGAAGGTCCCGTGGAGCACGAGCCGCGTGCCCGCCGGGTACTTCTTCACGAGCCACGGCTGGTTGAAGAACGCGGCCTTCATCGGTCCGGTCTCGTCGGCGACGAGCGCCTCGACGATCGGGCGCATCCCGCGGCGGCGCACCGGCCGTGAGCTGATCGAGCGCACCTCGACGACGACCGTCGCCTGCTCCCCGGGGCCGAGCGCCGCGACGGTGCGCGCCTCGCGCCGGTCGCGCGGCAGGTGCTCGAGGAGGTCCTCGACGGTGTGCAGGCCGAGCGCCTCGGCGGCCTCGCGGGCCTTCTCGTGCGGGAGGCGCAGCGCCGCGCGCAGCGGTGCGGTGCGCGGGGATCGCCAGGGCGCGCGCACCAGGTCGGCGGCGCTCAGCGGGTCGGTCGCGGCGAAGTTGCGAAGCGGCGGCTGCTCCACGCGCACATCGTCGGTCACTCGGCGGACAACAGCCACCAGCGACTCGGCTGGCCGCCGGCCTGCGCCTCGAGCTCGACGCCCGCGGGCATCAGCGCCTCGATCTCCTCGTCGCCCAGCGGGGCGCCCTCGCCGCTGAAGACCGTGACGATCTCGGCGTCCGCCGCGAGGCGCTCGAGCACCGCGGCGAGCGTCTCGCGCGGGGCACCCCAGGCGACGAGCTCGCCACCGACGTAGCCGACGGCGTCGCCGACCGCGAAGCGGCCCTGCGCGTCCGCGCGAGCCGCCGGCGCGACCGCGCCCGTGCGGACGTCGGCGAGGACCTCCTCCATCGCCTCGGCCGTCTCGCGCGCACTGCGCTCGGGCATCAGCGCGAGCGCCGCGATCAGCCCGGCCTGCTGGTCGGTCGAGGCGACGACCCGCACCGTCTTCTCCGACATGTCGGCCGCGGCCTGGGCGGCCATGAAGACGTTGCGGCTGTTCGGCAGCACGACGACCTCCTCGGCGGGCACGAGGTGGATCCCGGCGAGGATGTCGTACGTCGAGGGATTCAGCGTCGCGCCGCCGTCGAGGACCGCCACGCCGTAGGAGCGGTACATCGCGGCGATGCCGTCGCCCGCGACGACGGCGAGCACGCCGCAGCGCTGCTCGATCGGCGGCGCCGCGTGCGCGGCCAGGCGCGCATCGCGGTCGGCGACCTGCGCGTGCATGTCCGCCACGTCGAGACGCGAGACCTCGCCCGCGCCGTCGAAGACCGCCGTCGCCTGCGCGGGGTCGTCGGTGTGGACGTGCACGCGCAGCGTCGCGTGGTCGCCGACGACGAGCACCGAGTCGCCGATCGCCTCGAGACGCCCGACGTACGTGCCCGCCTCGGCCAGCTCGGTGCCGGCCGTCGCGGTGACGGCGAAGTTCGTGCAGTAGCGGTACGTCGAGGACTCGTGCTCGGGATGCGTGACGCGGGCGGGCGCGTGGTGATGGGCGACCTCCGGCGCCTCGTCGCCGCGCAGGGCCGCCACGCACCCGGCGAACAGCACGACGACGCCGTAACCGCCGGCGTCGACGACCCCGGCCTCCTTCAGCGCCGGGAGCAGCTCGGGGCCGCGGCGCACCGACTCCTCGCCGGCCGCGACCGCGCGCTCGAGGACCTCGGCGATCCGGCGGTCCTGCTCGGCGGGATCGGCGTTCGGGCCCAGGCGCCAGTCGCCGCCGTGCGCGATGTCGCTGGCGACGGCGGCGGCCATGTCGCGCATCACGGTCAGGATCGTGCCCTCGGCCGGCCGGCGCACGGACGCGTACGCGCGCTGCGCGGCGTTCGCCATCGCGGCGCCGACGAGGACCGGGTCGATGAGCTCGCCGGGCCGTGAGATGAGCTCCTCGGCGGCACCGCGGATCAGCTGCGAGAGGATCACGCCGCTGTTGCCGCGGGCGCCGAGCAGCGCCGCGCGGGCGACCGAGTCGACGATCTCGTGGCGCCCGATCTCGTCGAGCGAACGCGCGCCGGTGGTCTCGGCGAGGCGGTCCACCTCGTCGAGGCAGGCGCGCAGCGTGAGGACCATGTTGTCGCCCGTGTCGCCGTCGGCGACCGGGAAGACGTTCAGGTCGTTGATCTCCTCACGACGCGCCTCGAGGTGCACGAGCGCGCCCTGCAGCGCGGCACGGAAGCGGACGAGGCTCGGGGACGGCGCGCGCACGGCCAGAGAGGCTAGTACCGCAGCCGGGCGCACGGGCGGCGCAGGACCGGCTCAGAGGGCCTTCGTGACCTTGCCGGCCTTCAGGCACCGCGTGCACACGTACGCGCGGGTGGGCGTGCCGGCCTCGAGGATCCGGACCTTCTGGAGGTTCGGGTTGAAGCGCCGCTTCGTCGCGACCATCGAGTGGCTGCGGGACTGACCGAAGGCCGGGCCCTTCCCGCAGCTGTGACACACCTTTGCCATAGGACGGAGCAGTGTAGCGGCGTCGCCGCGGCCGCGGCGGGCGGCTCAGCCGCGGCCGGGCGTGCGGGCCGGGCGGCGCTCCGGGGCGTGCTCGGGACGCCGCGCCGGGCGCTGGTAGCCGTCGCCCAGGCGATCCGGACCGCGCAGGCGCACGGCGGCGGGCTCGGCGTCCGGAAGCGGGAGGCGGTCGCCGGACGGGCCGGACGGCTCCGTCGGCGGCGGGACGTCGTCGTCGTCGCCGCCGAACCACCAGCGCCGCCAGTCCGAGCGGTCGTCCTGACCGCGCAGCATGAGCCAGATCAGCACGGGCACGGCGCCGACGTGCGAGACGAACGTCACGGCGAGGGCTGCTTCCTGGCCACCCATCAACAGGGGATGCTACCGCGGCTCGGCGGCGCTCGGGCGGCGGCTCAGCTCAGCTGCGCGCGGATCGCCCCGAGCGCGAGCACGGCCTCGGCGGCATGACGCCCGCTGTCGCGGGTGTCCCCGCCGGAGCGCGCGAGCGCCTGGTCGATCGTGTCAACGGTGAGGACGCCGAACGCGCACGGCACACCCGTCTGCAGCTGCACGTCCTGGATGCCGCGCGCGGCCTCGGCGCAGACGTAGTCGTAGTGGTCGGTCTCGCCGCGGATCACCGCGCCGAGGCACGCGACGCCGGCGTAGCGGCCCGTCTGCGCGCACATCCGGGCGGCCAGCGGCAGCTCGAACGCGCCCGGCACGTCGAAGACGTCGGCCGCATCCGCGCCGGCCTCGGCGAACGTCGCCTGCGCGCCCGCCACGAGCCGGTCGGCGAGCTCCTCGTAGAAGCGCGCGACGACGATCGCGTAGCGCGGCGCGCTCACCCCTCGTCCTCCGACCGCGCGCGGTCCTGCTCGCGCTCGGCGTGCAGCATCTCCTGCGTCGAGGTTCAGGCCCTGGTGGTGGAGGATGTGGCCCATGCGGTCCTTCTTCGTGCGCATGTAGGCCTCGTTGTGGCGGTTCGGTGGGTGCTCGATCGGGATCTGGGCACTGACCGACAGGCCGTAGCCCTCGAGCCCGCGGATCTTCTTCGGGTTGTTCGTGAGGATCCGGATCGAGCTCAGCCCGAGGTCCACGAGGATCTGGGCACCGATGCCGTAGTCGCGCAGGTCGGCGGGCAGGCCGAGGCGCAGGTTCGCCTCGACCGTGTCGTAGCCCCTCCTCCTGGAGCTTGTAGGCCTTGAGCTTGTTCAGCAGGCCGATGCCGCGGCCCTCCTGCGACGAGGTAGAGCAGCACGCCCTCGCCGGCCTCTTCGATCTGCGCGAGCGCCGCCTCGAGCTGCTCGCCGCAGTCGCAGCGCAGCGAGTGGAAGACGTCGCCGGTCAGGCACTCGGAGTGCACGCGCACGAGCACGTCCGGCCTGCCCGTCGACGTCGCCCTTGACCATCGCGACGTGGTGCTTGTCGTCGACCAGCGAGCGGTAGCCGACGACCGTGAAGTCGCCGAACGCCGTCGGCATCGACGTCGCCACGACGCGCTCGACGAGCTTGTCGTGGCGGCGGCGGTAGGCGATCAGGTCGGCGATCGTGATCATCCGCAGCCCGTGCTTGAAGCAGTAGGCCTGGAGGTCGCCGACGCGGGCCATCGAGCCGTCCTCGTTCATGACCTCGCAGATGACGCCCGCGGGCACGCAGCCCGCCAGGCGCGCGAGGTCGACGCTCGCCTCGGTGTGCCCCGTGCGCTCGAGCACGCCGCCCGGCTTGGCCTTCAGCGGGTTCACGTGCCCGCCCTTGACGATCGCCTCGGGCCCGTTCGCCGGGTCCACGGCGGTGCGGATCGTGTGCGCGCGGTCGGCGGCGCTGATGCCGGTCGTGACGCCCTCGCGGGCCTCGATCGTGACGGTGAACGGCGTCTCGAACGGCGTGTCGTTCTTCGCCGTCATGAGCTCGAGACCGAGCTCGTCGCAGCGCTGCCCGGTGAGCGCGAGGCAGATCCAGCCGCGCGCGTACGTGGCCATGAAGTTGATCGCGTCGGGCGTGACGTGCTCGGCCGCCATCACGAGGTCGCCCTCGTTCTCGCGGTCCTCGTCGTCCACGACGACGATCATCTTGCCGGCGGCGATGTCCTCGAGCGCCTCCTCGACGGTCGAGAACACGATGGCCTCACGGGTCTCCTGGGTCATGACGGGGCTCCTGCTCCGGCCTGCGGCCGGTGGGACAGCATCTTCTCCACGTACTTCGCGACGATGTCCACCTCGAGGTTCACCGGGCTCCCCGGCTCGGCGGCGCCGAGCGTCGTGCGCTCGAGCGTCTCGGGGATGAGCGACACGTCGAAGCCCGCCGCGTCCACGCGCGACGACGGTCAGCGAGACGCCGTCGACGGCGATCGAGCCCTTCTCGACGACGTAGCGCAGCAGGTCTGCGGGCGCGGCGATCGTGACGACCCGCGCGAAACCGTCCTCGCGGACGCCCGCGATCTCGCCGACCCCGTCGACGTGGCCCTGCATGATGTGGCCGCCGAGGCGCGCGTCGGCGCGCAGGGCGAGCTCGAGGTTCACGGGGTCGCCGGGGGCGACGGCCGCGAGCGACGAGCGCCGCAGCGTCTCGTGCATCGCGTCGGCGGCGAACGACCCGGGCTCGAGCGCGACCGCCGTCAGGCAGACGCCGTTGACCGCGATCGAGTCCCCCTCGGCGAGCTGCTCGGCGAGCGGCGTGCGCACCCGCAGGCGGGCGCCGTCGGCGGTCGTCTCGACGGCGCTGATCGTTCCGAGGTCCTCGACGAGCCCGGTGAACATGCTCACCACACTCGCAGGCGGGCCGTGAGCAGGACGTCCGCGCCCGAGGGCTCGGCGGTGAGCGTCATCGCGCGCATCGCATCGGCGATGTGCGCGACGCCCTCGCCCTCGAGCGGATCGCGGGCGCTGCGCCCGCCGAGGAGCATCGGGGCGACGAACAGCCGCGCCTCGTCGATCTCGCCGGCGTCGAAGAACGCGCCCGCGAGATGCGGTCCGCCCTCGAGCAGCATCGCGGTGATCGGCACCTCGCGATCGCCGAGGCGGTCGAGCGCGTCCACGACGCGTGCGGGCTCGTGCTCGCCGGTCGCGACGATCACCTCCGCCCCGGACATCTCGAGCGCCTCGACGGCGCTGCGCCCGGCGGCCCGCGAGACGACGACGATCAGCGGTATCTCGGGCGCCTGCGCCACGAGCTGCGAGTCGAGCGGCAGACGCGCCGTGGCGTCGAAGACGATGCGCTTCGGCTGGCGATGCACGCCGGCGACCCGCGCGGTGAGCTGCGGATCGTCGGTGAGCGCCGTGCCCACGCCGACGACGACCGCGTCCACCTCGGCGCGCCAGTGGTGGGCGAGCGTCCGGCTGTCCTCGCCCGAGATCCACTGCGAATCGCCGTCGCGCGTGGCGACCTTGCCGTCGAGGCTCATCGCGGCCTTGAAGAGGACCCACGGGCGCCCGGTGCGCGCATGCTTGCGGAATGCCTGGTTCTCCAGGCGCGCGCGCTCGGCGAGGTCGCCGTTCGCGACGACGACCTCGACGCCCTCGTCGCGCAGGATGCCGAGGCCCCGGCCGCTGGCCTTCTCGCTCGGATCGTCGCCTGCGACGACGACCCGGCGCGATGCCCGCCGCGAGGATCGCGTCGGTGCACGGCGGCTGCTTCCCGTGGTGGCAGCACGGCTCGAGCGACACGTAGAGCGTCGCGCCGCGCAGGTCGGCGTCACCCGCCGCGCGGATCGCGTTGACCTCGGCGTGCGGGCTGCCGTACTCGTCGTGCCAGCCCTCGCCGACGACCTCGCCGTCACGCACGACGACGGCGCCGACCATCGGGTTCGGGCTCGCCCGGCCCAGCCCCCGGCGGCCGAGCTCGATCGCGCGGCCCAGCAGCTCGTCATCGGGTCCGAGGAAGACCATCGAGTTCAGGATAGGGAGGCGGGACGGGCGCCGGACGCCGCGCCGCTAGGACGGGCAGCGTCCGTACGCGCTGTAGAACTCGTTGAACGCGATCCGCTCGTAGCCCTCGGGCGGCAGGCTGAACGCGGTGTCCGCGGCGGTGACGATGTCGGGGTTGAACCCCTGGCGCAGGAGGACCGAGCGCCGGGCGGGCAGGATCGCGACGCCGCCCCGGACCTTCGCGGCCGTCCGCACGTCGCTGCGCGCGACGACGCCGCTCTCGGGCAGGTCGAGGATCCAGCGCACGTCGGGGATCAGCTTGTGGTTCGGCACCGTCACCGGGCCGCAGCGCAGCGCCCTGGTGACCGCGGGTGCCTTCAGCAGGCTGACGAGCGCGGGCCGCGAGTCGCCGCGGAAGACGAGCTCGGCCGTCAGCCGCCGGACGTCCACGCGCGTCGCCGTCCAGACGGCGGCGAACACGACGGCGAGCCCGGCGAGGATCGCCCAGGCCCGGCGTGTCCGGCCCGGGCGCAGGAGCGTGAAGCCGCCGACGCTCACGGCGGCGAACAGCATCACCATCAGCGACGGGACGAGCAGGTAGCGGTTGATGACCGACAGGCCCGCCGCGCCGACGAGCAGGAACGTCCCGAGGCCCGCCAGCAGCAGCGCGAGCGGCACGCGCAGGCGCGTGGGCGTGAGCCACGCGGCGAGTCCGAGCCCGAGCACGCCGGCGATCGCGACCGGGAGCTTCACGAGTGCCCGCAGGAAGGTCATCATCGCCGAGGGGACCTCGGCGATGCCCTTCTGGCGCCCGAGCTCCTCCGCGAGGCCGCTCGTGTGATTCTGCGAGAACAGCGGGTCGCCCGTGACGATCGCGTCGGTCGCGACCCAGAGCAGCGGGGCCGACGCGACGATCAGCGCCTGGCGGATCCGCTCGTTCCACGTCGCCTTCGGGAACAGGTAGAGCCAGTACAGGCCGCTGAGCACCCAGGCCTCCGGGCGCAGCAGGCCGGCGAGCGCGAGCAGCACGAGCACCGGGATCCCGCGCCGGCGGCGGCCGGCCTCGAGCGCCGCCGCGAAGACGACGAGCGCGAGGTACGGGATGTCGATGTAGGCGCGCGCGGCGAGGAACGGGAAGTCGAAGCGCGTGCACAGGACGATCCCGGCGACGATCCCGACGAGCGGCGTGAAGGCCGTGCGCCCGAGGCGGTAGAGCGCGACGACGAGCACGACGAAGCTCGCGAGCGTGCAGAGCACGAGCAGGCGGTCGCCGGCGTAGCCGAACAGCGAGAGGAACGCCCCGAAGAGGACCGCGAGCGGATGCTGGGTCGGCGCCCGGTAGGCGTCGAAGGACGGCAGGTGCCCGTCGAGCAGCTCGCGGCCCCAGAGCAGCGAGTAGAGCGAGTCGTAGTTCGAGTACGTCGGGTAGAGGACCGTCGCGACGATCGTCACGACGACGAGGCCGATGAGCAGCAGGACCGGCCAGTTCAGCGTGCGCAGGCGCTCCAGGGCCCCCGGTGCTCGCGCGCCCGCCGGGACCGGCGCACCGGTCGGCTCGGCGGTCGTCGGGGCAGAGGTGCTGGTCACAGGGCTCTCGGCGCTGCGGCGGCCGGGCGTCCCGCCCGGACCGTGCGCCATACTTGAGCGGCGAGTGTACGGCACCGCATGGGCAGCGCTGCACGCCCGTAACCCGCCGTACGCCGACCGGCGTACTCTGCCTAGCGCGCATGAAGCTCATCATCCAGATCCCCTGCCTGAACGAGGAGGCGACGCTCCCCGCGACGCTCGGCGACCTCCCGCGCGAGGTGCCCGGGTTCGACACGGTCGAATGGCTCGTCATCGACGACGGCTCGACCGACCGCACCGTCGAGGTCGCGCGCGCGCAACGGCGTGGACCACATCGTCCGCCTGACGAACAACAAGGGGCTCGCCGCGGGCTTCCAGGCGGGCCTCGATGCGTGCCTGAAGCTCGGCGCGGACGTCATCGTCAACACCGACGCCGACAACCAGTACGACGGGCGCGACATCCCGAAGCTCGTCGCACCGATCCTCAGCGGCGCGGCGGACATGGTCGTCGGCGACCGCCAGGTGGACTCGATCGAGCACTTCTCGCCGTTGAAGAAGCGCCTCCAGCGCTTCGGCTCGTGGGTCGTGCGCCAGGCCTCGGACACCGACGGTGCCCGACACGACGTCGGGGTTCCGCGCCTACAACCGCGAGGCCGCGATCCAGATGGCGGTCGTCTCGAAGTTCACCTACACGCTCGAGACGATCATCCAGGCCGGCAAGCTGCTCGTCGCCGTCGAGGACGTCCCGGTCGGCACGAACCCCAAGACGCGCGAGTCGCGGTTGTTCCCGTCGATGTGGGCGTACGTGCGGCGCAACAGCGTCTCGATCTTCCGCATCTACGCCCAGTACGAGCCGATGCGCGTCTTCACCGCGCTCGGGCTCCTGCTGTTCGGCTTCGCGATGGTCCCGTGGATCCGCTGGTTCATCGCCTGGATCCAGGGCGACGGCGCGGGCCACGTGCAGTCGCTGATCTTCGGCGCGGTGCTCTTCAACGCCGCCGTCATGGTGGCCGCCCTCGGCGTCATCGGGGACCTGATGGCGGGCCAGCGGATCATGACCCAGCGCGTCTTCGAGAAGGTCCGCCGGATCGAGCTGCAGCTCGACGTGCCGCCCTCGCACTACGAGCCGGGCGCACGGCCGACCGGCGTCCCCACGACCACCGGCGCCCACGCCGCGCCCACGCCCGAGGAGCAGCGGCAGTCGACCCAGGAGCAGGAGGCACTTCGCGCATGAGCAACGTCACGGTCGACCAGGAAGGCACCGTCACCGGCAACACGTACGACAAGTACGGGTCATCGAACCCGGTCGTGCGCCGCCTGATGGCCGGCTTCGAGCGCAATCTCGACGAGCTGTTCGTCGCGGCCGCCCCGACCTCGATCCTCGACGTCGGCTGTGGCGAGGGCGTGCTGACGCACGAGTGGGCCGCGCGCCTGAACGGCGGGCGGATCGTCGGCATCGACCTCGACGACCCGCACCTGCACGAGCTCTGGAAGACGCGGACCGCGCCGAACCTCGAGTACCAGGTCATGAAGGCCGAGAACCTGCCGTTCGAGGAGAACGAGTTCGACATGGCGACCGCGATCGAGGTCCTCGAGCATGTGCCGGACCCCGAGGAGACGCTCTGCGAGATGCAGCGCTGCGCAAAGCGCTGGATCCTCGTGTCCGTCCCGCGCGAGCCGGTCTGGCGCATGACGAACGTCGCCCGCGGCGCGTACTGGAAGGAGCTGGGCAACACGCCCGGCCATGTGAACCACTGGTCCAGCGGGGCGTTCCGCAAGCTCCTCTCGCAGTACGGCGAGGTCGTCGACCTGCGCCGGCCGTTCCCGTGGACGATGTGCCTCGTCCGCGTCGGCGACTGACGCCGTGACCGACGCCGCCGCCGAGCGCGACGACGCCGGCGCCGACTACGCCGAGGAGCTCGCGCAGGAGCATCCCGAGGCCGGGTACGCGAGCGGTGCGCGGATCCTGTCGATCGGCATCGCCGCGACGGGGATCTTCACGTTCGCGTACTTCGCGGTCGGATCGCACGTCCTGTCGGCGAGCGCGTACGGCTCGATCGCCCTGCTGTGGTCGATCCTGTTCGTCGTCATCTCGGTGATCTACCGGCCCGTCGAGCAGCTGCTCTCGCGGACGATCGCCGACCGCCGCGCGCGCGGCCTGCACCACGGCCATCCGCTGCGGATCCCGCTGTCGATCCAGGCGGGGTTCGCGCTCGCCTTCCTCGATCGCGGCGCTCGCCCTGCACGGCCGGATCGTCGCGCTCTTCGACGGCTCGCAGGCGCTGTACTGGATCTTCACCGGTGCCGCCGTGGCCTACGCGGCGAGCTACTTCGCGCGCGGCTACTTCGCCGGCCACCAGTGGTTCGGGCTCTACGGCGGGCTCGTGCTGTTCGAGTCGATCTCGCGCTTCTGCTTCCCCGTCGCGGTCGCCGTCGGGCTCGCCGGCGGACAGACCGCGGTCGCGCTGGGCATCCTCGCCGCGCCGATCGCCTCGCTGCTCGTGGTGCCGCTGGCGATCGCGCGCCACTCGCGCCTGGACAGCGTGGCCCCGCCGCCGGACGAGGCGGCGCTCACGCTGCGCGCGGGCGCGGACGTTCGCGCTCGCCGTCGCCGGCATCCAGCTCGGCGAGCAGACGCTCCTGAACGCCGGCGTGATCGTCGCGAACGGCGTGGCGTCGGCAGCCGTCGCAGGCGCCGTCTTCAACGCGCTGCTCATCACGCGCGCCCCGCTGCAGCTGTTCCAGTCGGTGCAGACCTCGCTGCTGCCGCACCTCGCCGGCCTCGAGGCGACCGAGGGCCGCGACTCGTTCGCGCGTGCGATCCGCGTGACCGTCGCGGCCATCGCGAGCTTCGCGGGAGCGGTCGCACTCGGCCTGCTGCTGATCGGCCCGTGGGTGATGCACCTCGTCTTCGGCGACGACACGGACTTCGGGCGCGTCGGCCTGATGGTCATCGCGCTCGGCATGGGCTTCCACCTCGCGGCCGGGACGCTGAACCAGGCGGCCCTCGCCCGCGGGCGTGCCGGCGCGGCGGCCGCGCTGTGGCTCGTCGTCGCGACGCTGTTCGTCGTCTGGATGGTCGTTCCGGTGGTGTCGAACGTCCTGCTGCGCGCCGAGGTCGGCTACGCGGGCGCCGCAGCGCTGCTGTGCGCGGGCCTGCTCGTGCTCTACCGGCGCGACGCGGCGGCGCCGTAGGCCGCGATCACTCGTACGCGAGTGCCTCGAGCACGTCGAGCTTCGCCGCCCGTCGCGCCGGCCAGGCCGCCGCGACGACGCCGGCGAGCCCGGCGAGGATCACGAGGACGATCAGCGAGCCGACCGGGATGCGCAGCTCGAACCCGTCGAGCGGCTGGGTGAAGAGCACCGACAGCGCGAGCCCGAGCACGCAGCCGATCAACCCGCCGATGAGGGCCGTGATGACGGCCTCCCAGTGGATGATCGAACGCACCTGGCGGCGCGTCGTCCCGACGGCGCGGAGCATGCCGATCTCGCGCGTGCGCTCGCTGATCGAGAGCACCAGCGTGTTGACGATCCCGAACAGGGAGATCAGGACGGCGAGCGACAGCAGCGCGTAGATGAGCCCGAGCAGCTGGTTCACCTGCCCCGACTGCTCGTCGATGAACTCCTGCGCGGTCTTCACCTCGGCCTCGGGGTAGCGCGTCTTCAGCAGCGTGTTGAGGCGCTGCTGGACCTGGTCCTCGTTCGCGCCCGAGGCGAGCCCGACGAGGCCGATCGAGTCCTTCGGCTCGCCGAACTCGCGCTGGACCGTGGAGATCGGCAGCGTGAGGTTCGCGAGCAGCCCGCCCTCGTCCTTGACGATGCCGCCGACCCGCACCTGCACGGTCCTGCGCGTCGGGGTGCGGAGCGTCAGGGGGTCGCCGACGTCGAGGTTCTCGTTCTCGGCGAAGCCCTTCTTGATGATCACGGTCCGCCCGCCGGCGAGCTGCTGGACGGCATCCTGCGGGCCATCCTCGACCTGCAGGCGGAAGAGGTTCGGCATCGTCACCGGGTCGACCCCGCTGACGCTCTCGTCACCCTTGAGCTGCGCGACCTTCGCCTTCGAGAAGCGCACGCCGCTCACCTCGCCGACGCCGTCGACCTGCCCGACCGCGCGCAGCACCTGCGGCGAGAACGACGAGAACCCGTCGGTGTTCTGGACGATGAACGCGCCCTTGAGGTTGTCCTCGACGGCGCTCTTGATCGTGGCCTGCGTGCCGGCCGCGAAGACGGACGCGAACGTCACGAGCGCCACGCCGATCATGAGCGCGGCGGCGGTCGCCGCCGTGCGGCCCGGCTGGCGCATCGCGTTCTCGCGCGCCAGGCGCCCCGGGAACCGCGCGAGCCGCTCGACGGGCCAGCCGAGCACCGAGGCGAGCGGGCGCACGAGCCGCGGGCTGAGCAGGGCGACCCCGAGGAAGCAGGCGAACACGCCGCCGCCGAGCGTCAGGAGACGCGAGTTGGGGGTGCCCGAGCCGAACAGGCCGACCGCCACGAGCGCGAGCCCCGCCGCGAGCAGGATGAGCGCGACGGCGGTCAGGCGCCCTGAGACCCTCGCCGTGGTCGGCGCATCGGCCTCACGCAGGGCGGACATCGGGGAGACGCGCGTCGCGCGGATCGCGGGGACGATCGCCGACAGCAGCGCCACGACGGTGCCGACGATCAGGGCGACGGCGATCGTCCGCGGCTCGACGACGAGCCCGTTCGACGGAAGGTCCACGCCGACGAGCTTGAACAGCGCGCGCAGGCCCGGAGCGAGCAGCAGGCCGAGCCCCAGCCCGATCAGCGACCCGACGAGCCCGATGAGCAGGCCCTCGGTCATGACGTTCACGAGCAGCTGGCGGCGGGTCGCGCCGATCGCCCGCAGCAGGCCGAGCTCGCGCGTGCGCTGGGCGATCGTGATCGAGAACGAGTTGAAGATGATGAACGCGCCGACGAACACCGAGACGAACCCGAACACGAGCAGGAACGTCGTGAGGAAGCCGAGGCTGTCGGTGACGTCCTGGGACTGCTTCTCGCCCTCCTCCTTGCCGGTGCGCACGACGACGGTGTCGGGAAGACTCTCGCGCAGCGAGGCTGCGAGCTGCTGGTCGCTGACGCCGGGCTTCGCCGCGACGTCCACCTCGTCGAACCCCTGCTTGTCGAGCATCCGCTGTGCCTCCGCCAGCTGCACGGCGGCGATCGCGGTGCCGCCGAACGACTCGACGCCGCCGAGCACCGTGATGCCGACGATCCGGTACTCCTTCTTCGGCGCGCCGCCCTGGACGCCCATCAGGTCGCCGACCTTGAAGTCCTTCTTCTCGGCCGTGGCCTTGTCGAGCGCGATCTCGTCCGGCGTGCGCGGCAGCCGGCCGCTGACCACGTCGAGCGACTCGAAGCGCGGGTACTGCGCGATGCTCGTCAGGAAGCTCGGCGCACCCGACGCCGCGACGCGCTTGCCGTCCTTGCCGAGCAGCGTGACCTGATCGAAGACCGAGCCCTGCGCGAGCTGCACGTCGGGGTTCTGACGGACCTCGGCGAGGATCGCCGGCGACACCGTCGGGCGCGTCTGCCCGTCATCGGTGCTGATGAACTCGCGCGGGGTGACCGCGACGTCGATGCCCTTCGTCGTCTCGGCGAAGATGTCGCTGAAGCTCCGGTTGATCGTGTCGGTGAAGACGTAGGTCGCGGAGATCAGCGACACGCCGAGCGCCACGGCGAGCAGCGTCAGGAGCAGGCGCAGTCGGTGGGCGAAGAGCCCGCGGAACGCGAGCTTCCTCATGCGCTCAGCCCGCGCATCAGGTCGATGACGTCATCCGCACTGCCGGCAGGACCGTCGTGGACGACGCGCCCGTCGGCGAGCATCAGGAGGCGATCGGCGACCGCCGCGGCGTTCGGGTCGTGCGTGACCATGACGATCGTCTGGCCGAACTCGTCGACCGAGCGGCGCAGGAGCCCGAGCACGTCGGAGCCGGACTTCGAGTCGAGGTTGCCGGTCGGCTCGTCGGCGAAGACGACCGCGGGGCGCGAGGCGAGCGCGCGGGCGATCGCGACGCGCTGCTGCTGGCCGCCGGAGAGCTCGGCCGGGCGGTGCGTGAGGCGGTCGCGGATGCCGACGACGTCGATGATCCGGTCCACCCACTCGCGGTCCGGCTCGACGCCGGCGATCGACAGCGGGAGCTCGATGTTCTCGAGCGCCGTGAGCACCGGGATGAGGTTGAACGACTGGAAGACGAAGCCGACCTTCTCGCGGCGGAGCTTCGTCAGCGCCGTGTCGTCGAGGCTCGTGTGCTCGACGTCGTCGAGGATCACCGTGCCCGTCGTCGGCCGGTCGAGCCCGGCGAGGACGTGCATGAGCGTGGACTTCCCGGAGCCCGACGGGCCCATGATCGCGGTGAAGCGCCCGCGCGGGAACTCGACGGTCACGCCGTCGAGCGCACGGACCTCGGCCTCGCCCTCCCCGTAGACGCGGGTGATGTCCGTCGCCGAGACGATCGTCTCGGAGCGCGTGGCGGTGGCGGTCTCGCTCGTCATGCGCGCAGACTGCCACGCCGGGGCCCGGGTGTGAGTGCGGCTACCCCCCGGCTCATGCCTGCAGGTACCGCAGGACCGCCAGCACGCGCCGGTGGTCGTCCGGCGTCGGCGGCAGGTCGAGCTTCGAGAACATGCTCGTCACGTGCTTCTCCACCGCACGCTCGGTGATCACCATGCACTCGGCGATCCCGCGGTTCGAGCGCCCCTCGGCCATGAGGCCCAGGACCTCGCGCTCGCGCGGGCTGAGCGCCCCGAGCGGGTCCTCGCGGCGGCTGCGGCCCAGCAGGCGGGCGACGACCTCGGGATCGAGCGCGCTGCCGCCCTCCCCGACGCGCCGCACGGCGTCGACGAACCCGTCGAGGTCCGAGATCCGGTCCTTCAGGAGGTAGCCGATGCCGTCGGCGTGGTCGGCGAGCAGCTCGAGCGCGTAGGCCTCGTCGACGTCCTGGGAGAGCACGAGGACGCGGGTCTGCGCGTGCTCCTCGCGGATGACCGCTGCGGCGCGCAGGCCCTCGTCGCTGAACGTCGGGGGCATCCGCACGTCGACGATCGCGACCTCGGGCCGGTGCGCACCGACCTTGCGCAGGAGGTCGTCGGCGTCGCCGGCCTGCCCGGCGACCTCGATGCCGGCCTCCTCCAGCAGCCGGGCGATGCCCTCGCGCAGGAGGACCGAGTCATCCGCTACGACGGCGCGCACGGAATCCTCGCGGTGACGGTCGTGCCGAGCCCGGGCGGGGAGGCGATCTCCAGGCGCCCGTCGAGCGCGGCGAGCCGGTCGGCGAGGCCCTGGAGGCCGGTGCCGGCGTCCATGTCGGCACCGCCGACGCCGTCGTCGCGGACCTCGACGAGCGCGTGACCGTTCTCGCGGTGCACGCCGACCCGCGTCGTGTCGGCCTCGGCGTACTTCGCGACGTTCGTCAGCGCCTCGGCGACGACGTAGTAGACGGCGGCCTCGACCGGCATCGGCAGGCGCTCGGCCGGGACCGCGTTCGACGTCCACCGTGCCGGGGGCGCGGTCGGCGAGCGCGCGCAGCGCGGGCTCGAGGCCGCGCTCGGACAGGATCGCCGGGTGGATGCCGCGCGCGAGCTCGCGCAGCTCCTCGAGCCCCCGCGCGAGCTCGTCGCGCGCACCGTCGAGGAGCTCCGCGGCACAGTCCGGATCGTCCGCGAGCTTCGCCCGCGCCAGCGAGAGCTGCACCGACAGCGCGACGAACCGCTGCTGCGCGCCGTCGTGGAGGTTGCGCTCGATCCGCCGGCGCTCGAACAGGGACACCTCGAGCAGCCGCGCGCGCGAGACCTCGAGCTCGTCCACGCGGGCGCGCAGCTCGGCCTCGAGCGCCTCGTTGGCCATCGCGAGCGCCGCGGCCGCGGCGACGGCTCGCACGAGCTCGGGCTTGTCGGTGAGCGCGGCGTCGTGGACGATCGCGCCGATCCGCCGGCCGTCGCGCTCGACGAGAGCGACACGCCGCCCGGGATCGCAGGCCTCGAGATCCACCGCGACACCGTCGCGGGTCACGAACCCCCGTGCCGACGGGCGCCAGTAGGCCAGCTCGACGTCGGGATCACCGAGCGCCTCGGCGATCGCGCAGCGCACGCCGTCGGGTTCGCTCCCCGCGCCGAGATCGCGCACGAGGCGCTCGACGGCCGCGGCGCTCGAGGTGTAGCTGCGCGCAAGGCCGACGAGGAACGCCCACGGAAGCGCCGCGAACGCCAGCAGCCCGAAGAGCCCGACGAGCTCACCGGCCGTGTCGAGCTCGGCGATCTCGAGCAGGAACGTCAGCACGAGCAGGCTGATCAGCGCCCAGCCGGTCACGAGCACGGGCCCCTGCGCGCGCCGCACGGGCGCCGGCGCGGCCCGCCGGCGCCGGGCGAGCAGCAGGCCGACACCCCCGATCGCGATGACGCCCGCGGCGAGGCTGATGACGTTGAACGTGCCGGCGATCCCCGGGTGATCGCCGATCAGCAGCGCGTTGTCGGGGCAATTGCGGCTGCAGGTGCCCTCGAACATGTCGGTCTGGAACAGGAAGATCGGCAGCCGCAGCACGAACACCGTGACGTAGCCGAGGATCAGCAGCCGCCGGATGGTCGGCTCCAGCGTGCGGTCCGGGAACTCCGCGAGCAGCTGGATGATCAGGAGGATGTAGACGGGCGCGAAGTACATCCCGGCGGTCGCGAGCACCGAGTCGTTCGACGCCGTCAGTGCGCTCAGGAACCAGAAGTAGGCGACCGCCACCATCAGCAGACCGATGCTCTGCTCGGGCCGCCGGCGCCAGGCGTACAGGCCGACAGCGAGAAAGCTCAGCCCGATGAGCGGCCCGAGGGTCGCGTCGACGGCCACGGAGTCCGTGTGGTCGCCGGAGAGCGTCGCGGCGATGGCCGCCCCGCACAGCACGAGGCCGATGAGCGCGAACACGAACAGGAGGACCGGCTCCGGGCGGCGCCTCATACGAGAACCGTACCGAGCGCATCGCCGGTGAGCTCGGCCTTCGGGATGAATCCCCGAGCGCCGCACTCGTCGATCAGCGGCCCGTAATCGGAGCGGTCGCGGCTCGAGACGAGGATCACGATCGGCGCGGCGTCGCCGCTCGACAGCGCGCGAGCGACGGAGAACCCGTCGGCGTCCGGCAGGTTCACGTCGAGCAGGACCACCTGCGGGCGCAGCCGCGCGGCCTGCGCCACGGCCTGCGCCGCATCGGCGGCCTCGCCGAGGACCTGGTAGCCGTCGGCCTCGAGCATCAACCGCGCCGTCGCCCGGAACCCGGGGTGATCGTCGACGATGAGGACCGTTCGAGGCACGCTCGACATCGTGTCGGACGCCGCGCGCGCTGCATATGGGGGTAGCCGCACCCCCGTGCGGGCGGCCGATCAGGCGATCAGGCGCCGGCGGCGGCCGCGCTCGCGATCGCGGCGAACGCCCGTGCCGGATCCGGTGCTCCGAAGACCGCCGTGCCGGCGACGAAGCGCGTGGCTCCGGCGGCCGCGCAGGGACCGGCGGTCGCGGCGTCGACGCCGCCGTCGACCTCGATCTCGACATCGGGGCCGAGCAGCGCGCGCAGCCGGGCGATCCTGTCGAGCGAGGACGGGATGAACGCCTGGCCGCCCCAGCCGGGGTTCACGCGTCATGCAGAGCGCGACGTCGACGTCGACCTCGGCGAAGACGTCGAGCGGGGTCGCGGGGTTGACCGCGAGCCCCGCCTGGCAGCCGAGCTCGCGGATCGCCTGCAGCGCGTAGTGCACGTGCCGGCGTCGCCTCGGCGTGGACGATGATCGTGTGCGCTCCGGCGGCGGCGAACGCCGCGATCTGCGTGCGCTCGGGGCGCTCGACCATCAGGTGGACCTCGAGGTGCATCCCGAGGTCGCGCAGCGCCTCGGCGACCGGCGGGCCCATCGACAGCGGCGGGACGAAGTGCCCGTCCATGACGTCGATGTGCACGATCTGCGCGCCGGCCGCCGCGCACCTCAGGACCTGCTCGCGCAGGCGCCCGAAGTCGGCGGCCAGGACGGACGGCGCGACCTGCGGGCCGCGGGGCGACGCGCGAGCATCCGGGCTAGACCTCGACGAGCATCGAACGATGCCGCAGTGCGAGCACTCGGTCGTCGCGGTGCTCGCCATGCGCACGATCGTCTGGTGCTCGCCGCAGCCCGGGCAGACCGAGCGCAGTTCGAAGCGGTGCAGGCAGTTCACGCAGCGATAGCGCCCGGGCACGGAGGACGGGCGCAGCCACGGCTCGCCGCAGGAAGGACAGCGCAGGCCGACCTCAACCTCCGATCGGCGCGCACTATAGAACCCGTCGGTGCCGTCTTCGGACGGCAGCGTGCGCCAGGCGTCGGCGCTCGGCGAGGCGCTCCTCGTCCGGCGAGAGCGTGCAGACGGCGTAGACGAGCGGCCGCCGGGCCGCAGGTTGCGCCGCGCCGCCGCCGAGCAGCCCGTCCTGGATCGCCGCCAGCGCCGGCGATGTCCGCCGGGCTGCACGCGCCAGCGCAGGTCCGGGTGGGCCTGCAGCGTGCCGAGCCCGCTGCACGGCGGGTCGAGCAGCACGCGGTCGAAGCCCGCGGCGTCGCGGAACCCGGCGGCGTCGGCGGTCACGACGCGCACGTTCGCCGCGTGCATGCGCGCGCAGGTGCGCTCGAGCGCCGCCGCGCGCCCCTCGTGGCGCTCGACCGCGACGATCTCGCCGCTGCCCCTCCATCAGCGCGGCCAGATGCGTCGTCTTGCCGCCCGGGCGCGGCACACAGGTCGAGCACGCGCTCGCCGGGCTGCGGGTCCGACGAACCGCGCGACGCGCTGGGCCGCGCGCGACTGCGGCGTGAACGCGCCCGCGCGCGTAGCCGGGGTGGGCGAACACGTCGAACGGCGCCGTCGACGACGATCGTCTCGCCCTCGCGCCGCCCCGGGATGTCGCTCGAGCGTCGACGGCGCGCCGGCGAGCGGGTTCACGCGCAGCGCGAGCTCGGCCGGCTCGTTGTCGGCCTCCAGCAGCGCCCGCGTGCGCTCCGGCCCGAGCCAGTCCCACCACAGCTCGACGAGCCACAGCGGGTGCGCGTGGCGGATCGCGCGCGCCCCGCGGGCGTGTCGTCGGCGGGCAGCTCGACGCCCTCGCGCTGGACGCGCCGCAGCACGGCGTTGACGACGCTGTGCCCGCGGCTCGGCTTGGCGAGCTCGACCGACTCGGCGATCGCGGCGTGCGTCGGCGATCCCGTCGAGGAACAGCAGCTGCTCGAGGCCGAGGTGCAGCGCGGCGCGGACCTTCGGCTCGAGCGCTGCCCTTCG
The DNA here is from genome assembly GCA_963787935.1 of uncultured Actinomycetes bacterium. GTDB lineage: Bacteria > Actinomycetota > Thermoleophilia > Solirubrobacterales > Solirubrobacteraceae > F1-60-MAGs163. Next base: position 489,442 of record CAWBEV010000006.1, read on the forward strand.
CGTAGCGGTCGACGATCCAGTCGAGCGTGCCGCGGCGCTGGACGGCGCCGAACGCCAGGCGCTTGGCGAGCGCGCGGTCGCGCGGCTCCAGGCCCTGCGCCTCGCCGTGGAGCGCGCGGTCGGCGTAGGCGCCGCTCGGCGAGCGTGCGCCGGACGACGGCGTGCGCCGCGCGCCGCGCCGGGCTGACGCGCGCGGCCGGCGCTCATCGGCCGCCGTGGCCGCGGCAGGTAGTCCGCGTAGGCCATCGCGCCGCCCGCCGGGTGGCAGCACCTCGACCGGCACGAGCTCGCCGTCCTCGACGCGCGCCTCGAGGACGCCGAGGAACGAGCCGTCATCGAGCGCGCATGCGCGCACCGATGTGCGGCGTGCAGCGCGCGCACGACGCGCTCGCGCGCCGCCGCGGGCGCGGCGGGATCGAGCGTGCGGTCGGCCGCGGTGATCTTCTCGGCGTACGTCGACGCTCGGCCTCGTCCTGCTCGGCGAACGGCGGCGCGCTCGTCGAGCGCGCGGACGAGCAGCATCGCGCCGAGCTCCTCGAGGCGCGGCGCGAGCGTGCCGTACGTGTCGTCCGGCCCGATCGGCTCGGCCTGCTGGAGGCAGACCGGGCCGCTGTCGAGGCCGGCGGTCAGTCGCATGATCGAGACGCCGGTCTCGCGCGTCGCCGGCCATGATCGCGCGCTCGATCGGCGCAGCCCCGCGCCAGCGCGGCAGCAGCGACGGGTGGACGTTGAGGATCTCGTGGTCGCTGAGCAGCGGCTCGCGGATCAGCGCGCCGAACGCGCAGACGATCAGCGCCCGGGGCTCGCGGCCGGCGATCCGCGCGCGCGCGGCGTCGTCGTTCACGTCCTCGGGCTGGGCGAGCTCGATGCCGAGCTCGCCGGCGCGCGCCGGCGACCGGCGGCGGCGTCAGGTGCCGGCCACGGCCCGCCGGCCGGTCGGGGCGCGTGACGACGAGCTGCGGGCGATGGTCGGTCTGCGGCGAGCAGCCGCAGGACGGCCGCGGCGAAGTCGCGAGGTGCCGAGGTAGACGGTCCGCACGGCAGCCCGGGCCGCCTAGGCCGCGGCGTCGAGCTCGCGCAGGATGCGCATCGCCTCGCGGCGCTGGTCGCGCGGAGCGCGGTCGATGATCAGCACGCCGTCGAGGTGGTCCATCTCGTGCTGGATCACGCGAGCCTCGAGGCCGGACGCCTCGACGACGATCTCCTCGCCCGTCGCCGTCGAATGCGCGCACGCGCACGTGGATCGGGCGCTCGACGTCGACGTGGACGCGCGGAAGGCTCAGGCAGCCCTCCTCGAACCACTCCTCGTCCTTCGAGGACCACTCGATCTCGCGGGTTGACGAGCGCCTGGACGGGGCTGTCGTCCTCGACGCGGTAGACGAGCAGCCGGCGCAGCCTGCCCGACCTGGTTCGCGGCGAGACCGATGCCGAGCGAGTCGTGCATGAGCTCCGCCCATGCGCTCGATCTCGGCGCGCAGCGCGTCGTCGAAGGCCGTCGACCGGCATCGCCTGGGACTTCAGCACCGGATCGCCGAACTGGACGACCTGCGCCAGCGCCGCCTCGCGGCGCGCGAGCGACCTCGGGATCGAGCTTCGCGGCGCCTGCGGGCCGTCGTCGGCCTCGAGGTCGTCGCGTCGTGCTCCGGGGTTTCGGGCTGCTGCTCGTGCTCGGCCATGCGCTCCGTGAGGGTAACGCTCAGAGCGCGGCGATCGCCTCGGCCACGGGGCGCTCTCCGGCCACCAGATCGAACGACCGGCCGATCGTCGCCGGGTCGTGCAGCACCTCGGCGATCACCGCCGCGACGTCGGCGCGCGACACGGTCCCGCGGGACAGGCGCTCGGCGATCTGGACGCGGCCGGTCGGCGGGGCATCGGTGAGCCCGCCCGGCCGGACGATCGTGAACGCGAGGCCGCTCGCCGCGAGCGCGGCGTCCGCGTCGGCCTTCGCGCGCAGGTAGACCGCGAACACGTCGTCGTCGGACGGATCCGCGGGGGCGTCGGGCGCGCCCATCGCGCTGATCATCACGTAGCGCTCGATGTCCGCATGGCGGCACGCGGCGATGAGCTTCGCCGCCCCGTCGCGATCCATCGTGCGCTTGCGCGCCGCGCCGCTCCCGGGCCCCGCGCCGGCCGCGAAGACGACCGCATCGGAGCCCGCGATCGCCGCGGCGATCGCGTCCCCGGCGGCGAGCTCGAGGTCGCACAGGACGGGCGCCGCACCGGCGAGCCGCAGCTCCTCCTCGTGCGCGGGATTGCGGATCAGCGCGCGCAGCTCGTCGCCGCGCGCGACGAGCAGCGGATACAGGTGCATGGCGATCCGGCCATGCCCTCCGGCGATCGCGATCCTCATGCCGGGACGCTATCGCGGCGGCACCCGCTACTGCGGGTCCACGTCCACGCTGAAGCTCACGCCGCGGCGACCCGCGGTCGGCGGCGACCGCGTCGACCGCGGCGCCGACGGCCGCGACGGCCGCAGCGCGGTCCGCCGCCTTCACGACGACCTGGCTGCGCTCCTTGCCGCGCAGGCGGAAGAGCGGCGCGGGGCCGAGCGCGCCCGGGAGCCGGGCGTGGACGCGCGCAGCGCCGCGTCGTGCGCGGCGCCCGGGCGCCTCGCCGGCGCAGACGATGCGGATCAGCGTCGAGAACGGCGGGTAGCGCAGCGCCCGGCGGCGCTCGAGCTCGCCCTCGAGGAAGCCGGCGGCGTCGTGCCGGGCGGCGCAGGCGGATCGACGGCGCCTCGGGCGACGAGCGTCTGGACGATCACGCGGCCGCCGCGCCGCGCCGCGCCCCGCGCGGCCCGCGAGCTGGGCGACGAGCGCGAACGTGCGCTCCTCGGCGCGGAAGTCGGGGAAGCGCAGCGTCTGGTCGGCGTCGACGACGACGCCGAGCTCGACGTCCGGGAAGTCGTGGCCCTTGGCGACCATCTGCGTGCCGAGCAGGATGCCGCGGTCCGCGCGCTCGAACGCGGCGAGGCACCGCGCCGCCGGGCGCGCCGCGTCGCCGTCGAGCCGGAAGACGCGGCCCGGCAGCTCGGTCTCCGAGCCGCTCGGTGCCCGTGCCGTGGCGCGCGATCGACACCGAGCCGCAGTCCGGGCAGCGCGCGCGGCACGCGCTCGCGGTGACCGCAGTGGTGACAGGCCAGCGTCCCGCTCGCGCGGTGCAGCACGAGCGTCACGTCGCAGGACGGGCACTCCCAGGCGTGCCCGCAGCGTCGTGCAGGTGAGGAAGTTCGACCAGCCGCGGCGGTTCAGCAGGACGATCGCCTTGCGCGCGTCGACGAGCGCCTCGTGCGTGCGCGGGTGCAGCGCGCCGCGCACGCCGCGCAGGTCGACGATCTCGACGGGCGGCAGCGGCGCGCCGTCGACGCGCTCGGGCAGGCGAGATCCGCCGCAGCGCGCTGCCCAGCTCTCCGCGCGCGGCGTCGCGCTGCCGGCGACGAGCACGGCGCCGTGGTCGGCGGCGCGCCGCTCAGCGACGTGGCGCGCGTCGTAGCGCGGGTCGCCCTCGTGCTTGTAGGACGCGTCGTGCTCCTCGTCGACGACGATCAGGCCGATGTCGTCGAGCGGCGCGAAGACCGCCGAGCGCGGGCCGACGCAGATCCGCGCCTCGCCGCGGCGCAGCCGCAGCCACTCGTCGTAGCGCTCGCCCGGCGCGAGCGCCGAGTGCAGCACGGCGACGGTGTCGCCGAAGCGCGCCTGGAAGCGCGCGACGATCTGCGGCGTCAGCGCGATCTCGGGCACGAGCACGAGCACCGTGCGGCCCGCGTCGAGCGTCCGCGCCGCCGCGCGCAGGTAGACCTCCGTCTTGCCCGAGCCGGTGACGCCGTGCAGCAGCAGGCGCTCGCCGGGAGCGGCGCCGGCGATCGTCCGTCAGCACGGCCGCGCTGGTCGGCCGTCAGCGCAGGCGGCTCGCGCCGCGGCGCGCGCCCCGACGGCGGTGTGCTCGGGCGCGCGGCGCACGACCCGCGGCTCGATCGCCACGAGCCCGCGTCCCTCCAGGCGCCGCAGCGCCGCCGTGTCGGCGCCCGTGAACCGCGGCAGCGACGCCAGCAGCGCCCGCTGGGCGTCCGTGAGGCGCTCGTCCGCCTCCGGGCCCGGCGCCGGGCGCGCGAACAGCGCCGTGCGCGCGCGCACGCCCTTCGGCGGCAGCATCAGCGACAGCGCGCGCGCCGGCGTCGAGCAGTACTCGGCGGCGATCCACGGGGCGAGCGCGACGAGGTCGGCGGGCAGCGAGGCCTCGAGCACGCGACGCGGGGCGACGACGTCGTGCTCGGAGCCCTCGGCGAGCGCCGTGACGACGCCGAGCACGTCGCGCCGGCCGAACGGGACGACGAGCACCGAGCCGACCTCGACGCCGTCCGGGCGCGCGTAGTCGAACGGCCCGCGCAGCACGCGGGCCGTCGTGATCGGCTCGACCCGGGCGACCCCGGCACCCGCGCGACGATAGGCCGCCCGCGGCGGCGATAGGCTCGGCCCCATGGCGCTCGAACTGCACCCCGGCGAACAGGTCATCTACGACGGGCACCCGAGCTGGCGCTCGATCATGAGCCTCTACGCGCAGGGGGCGCTCGTCGGGCTCGTGCTCGGCGCGATCCTCTGGTTCGCCGCCTCGCCGAGCGCGGGCGTCGCGGCGTTCCTCGTCTGCCTCGGCATCGCGGTCCTCACCGGCTTCATCCGGCGCGTGTTCGTGCGCTTCACGATCACCGACCAGCGCCTGCGCATCCAGCGCGGGATCCTCTCCGCGCCGCGTCCAGCAGACGCGCATCGACCGCGTCCAGAACGTCAACACCCGCCAGACGCCGATGGAACGGCTGTTCCGCGTCGGCGCCGTCGACTTCGACACCGCCGGGACCGACGACTCGGACTTCACCTTCGACGGCGTCAACGCCCCGGCGAGCGTCGCCGCCGCCGTCGATCGCGCCCAGCGCCTGGCCGCCGAGGAGCACCGCCGCACGGAGATCCCCGGCGGTCTCTAGTGTCGTGAGTCGGAAGTCGGATGCGTGCCCGTCCGTCGGCGCGCATGAGCACCGGCCTGCCCGCCCGCCGCATGCCCGCGGAATGGGAGCCGCACGCGGCCACGCTCATGGCGTGGCCGGCCCGGCGCAGCTTCTGGGGCTCCGTCTGGGAGGGCGCCCAGGCCGAGTGGGCCGGGGTCGCGAACGCGATCGCCGCCTACGAGCCGGTGATCATGGTCGTCCGGCCGCAGGACACGGCCGCCGCGCGCCGGCGCCTGACGCGCGGCGTCGAGCTCCTCGAGGCGCCGATCGACGACTCCTGGCTGCGCGACTGCGGGCCGATCGTCGTGCGCGAGCCCGACGGCTCGCGCACGGGCGTGCACTTCGCCTTCAACTCGTGGGGCGAGAAGTACCTGCCCTACGACCGCGACGCCGCGGTGGCTGCGCCGATCCTCGAGCATCTCGGGATCCGGCGCGAGGTCTCGCCGATGGTCCTCGAGGGCGGTTCGATCACGGTCGACGGGGAGGGCACGCTGATCACGACCGAGCAGTGTCTCCTGCACCCGAACCGCGGTCCGGGACGCACGCGCGAGGAGATCGAGGCCGAGCTGCGCGCGCGCCTCGGCGTGACGGCGATCGTCTGGCTGCCGTACGGGCAGGCCGACGACCGCGACACCGACGGCCACGTCGACGGCGTCGTGACGTACCTGCGGCCGGGCCTCGTGCTCGCCCAGACGGCCCCCGACCCGGCGCATCCCGACCACGAGCGGATGGCCGCGAACCTCGAGGCACTCGCCGCCGCGCGCGACGCGCGCGGGCGGGCGATCGAGGTGATCGAGCTGCCCGTGTACTCGGCGAACGCGGTCGGCGGTGCCGAGCTCTCGGTCCCCTACCTGAACATCTACTTCATCAACGACGCCGTGATCGTGCCGCTCGGCCTGCACCCCAGCGACGAGCAGGCGCTCGCGGTCGTCGCCGGCGCCGTCCAGGACCGCGAGGTCGTCGGCGTCCCCGCGAACGTCATCGCCTACGGAGGCGGCGGGCCGCATTGCATCACCCAGCAGGTCCCCGCCGCGCAGGCCTGAAGGGCGCGCCGCGCCGCACGCGTGCCCAGACGACGACGGCCGCCGGGGGCGGCCGTCGGAACAGCGCTGACGGAGCGGACGGCTACGCGGTGGCGGGCGCCGCGAGACCGGCGGCGTCCGCGAGCGCGGCGGCCTTGTCGGTCCGCTCCCACGTGAAGTCGTGGTCGTCGCGGCCGAAGTGGCCGTACGCGGCGGTCTTCTGGTAGATCGGGCGGTGCAGATCGAGCTCCTCGCGGAACGCGCCGGGGCGCAGGTCGAAGTGCTCGCCGACGAGCTCCTCGATGCGGCCGCGGCCGATCTTCTCGGTGCCGAACGTCTCGACCATGACCGACACCGGGTGCGCGACGCCGATCGCGTAGGCGACCTGGACCTCGGCGCGGTCGGCGAGGCCGGCGGCGACGATGTTCTTCGCGACGTAGCGCGTGGCGTACGCGGCGGAGCGGTCGACCTTCGACGGGTCCTTGCCCGAGAAGGCGCCGCCGCCGTGGCGGGCCATGCCGCCGTAGGTGTCGACGATGATCTTGCGGCCGGTGAGGCCGGCGTCGCCGACGGGGCCGCCGATGACGAAGCGGCCGGTCGGGTTCACGAGGAACACCCGGCGCAGCTCGGCCGCGTCGTAGAGGTCCTTCGGCAGGATCGGCTCGACGACGTGCTCCCAGAGGTCGTCGCGGATCGTGCCCTCGGCGCCCTCGGCGTGCTGCGAGGAGATCAGCAGCTGCTCGATGCCGACCGGACGGCCGTCGCACGTAGCGCACCGAGACCTGGGTCTTGCCGTCCGGGCGCAGGTACGGCAGCGTCGCCGTCCTTGCGCACGTCGGCCAGGCGCTTGGCGAGCTTGTGCGCGAGCGAGATCGGGAGCGGCATGAGCTCGCGCGTCTCGTTCGAGGCGTAGCCGAACATCATCCCCTGGTCGCCGGCGCCGGCGACGTCGAGCTCGTCGTCGTCGTTGGGGTCGGTGCGCGCCTCGTAGGCCTGGTCGACGCCCTGGGCGATGTCCGGCGACTGCTTGTCGATCGCGTTGAGCACGGCGCAGGAGTCGGCGGAGAAGCCGAGGTCGGCGTCGATGTAGCCGATCCTGCGGATCGTCTCGCGGGCGATCTCCTGGATGTCGACGTACGTCGTCGTGGAGATCTCGCCGGAGACGACGACGAGGCCCGTGTTGACGAGCGTCTCGCAGGCGACGCGGCCGTAGGGATCGTCCGCGAGGACGGCGTCGAGGACACCGTCGGAGATCTGGTCGGCGACCTTGTCGGGGTGACCCTCGGTCACCGACTCGGACGTGAACAGGAACGAGTTGTCTTGGCTCATGGGATCGAGAGGGAGAGTTCGACGGTGGAGACGTCCCCGGTTCCGACGGCGTGTGACCCGATGGCACGCACGCGGGCGAGATCGTCACGGACGTCCTGCGAGGGCGCTCACCGGCCCGCAGGCCGGTGTCCGCACCCAGGCGCAGGACCTGGTTGGGGTCGAGAAAGACTAGCGAGGTCACCTTCGGTTCGGGAGATCCCGGTTCACCTGCCTGAACGCGGGGAGCGCCGCCAGCGAGCGCCCGCCGCGGGCGTGCCGTGGCGAGCGCCGCGGTCGAGGTCGACACCGATCAGGACGTCGCCGTCGAGAGCCCAGCCGAGCGTCCGGCCGGCGCCCACGAGCAGTGTGCGCGCGGGCAGGCCGCCCGGGCGCGCATCGCCCCAGGACGACACCGTCGGGCGCCCCGAGCAGTCCTGCGAGCGGCGCCTCGAGCGCGCGCATCGCCGTCCGCGCGCGGGCCGCGTCGCGCACGCGCGCCAGCACCGTCACGGCCGGGCCCTCCGGCGAGGGCGAGACGACGACGGCGGATTCGCGGCCCACGTCGCCGAGCGTGTCGAGCGCGCTGCCGCCCGCGTCGATGAGCCGCGGCACGGCGCCGGCCGCGGGGGTCCCGCCGAGCACGAGCAGCCGCTGGAGCGTCGCCGCGAGGTCGCCGGCGGCGACGTAGGCCAGCGCGTCGCGCGGCGCGCGGCGCTGGAGCGTCGGCGTGAACACGGGCGCGGTGCTCTGGCGATCGGCGACGCGCCGCACGCGCAGGTCGGCCCCGGTCGCGGTCGGGACGAGCGCCGCCGACCGCGCCCTGCAGGCCCGGCACGTCGAGCAGCGCTCCCGAGCGTGCCGAGCGCGCCGCCGAGCGGCGTCAGCAGCCGGCGCGCCCCGTCGCGCGAGGCCCAGGCGTCGAGCGACGCGCCCGGCGGCAGCCCCGCTGCGGCGCGGCGGTACGTCGGATCGTCGGCGAGCGCCCGCCCGCGGCCATCGGCCAGCGCCTGGGCGGCGAGCACGTTCTCGGGCTCGCCGATCACCACGAGCCCGTCGACGCGGCGCACCACGAGCGCCCCGCACGGTTGCGGAACCTCCGCGATGCCCTTCGCCGGCGCGTCGGTCAGCAGCAGCGTGCCCGCGGCCGCGCCGCGGCCCGGCAGGAGCGCGAGCGTCAGCTCGGTGCCCGGGCCGGCGCTGCAGGTCGATCCCGCAGCCGGGAACGTCGAGCCGGCGCAGCACGCTCGCGCCGCAGCCGCGGCCACGACGGCAGCCGCCCGGCGAGCCGTGCGCCGCGGGCGACCGCGTCGCGGCCCCGGTCGGTGGACAGGTGGACCGCCACGAGCGCCGTGGCGGGCACGAGCTGCAGGGTGCGTGCCGCGGGCGCGGCGTCCGCTCCCGCCGCCGCGACCGAGGACGACGCCGGCGACGAGCGCCAGCACGGCGGCCGTGCAGACCAGCGCCACGAGGCGCCGGTTGCCGAGCGCTCGCGACGTCCCCGAGGCCTCAGCCACGCTCGCTGCGGCGCTGCTTGCGCTCGCGCACGTCGATGATCAGCGGCACGCCGTCGAGCCCGAAGCGCGCGCGCAGGCGGTTCTCGAGGAAGTAGGCGTAGTCGCGCGTCATGCGGTTGCGGTTGTTGACCTGCAGGGCGAAGCGCGGCGGGCGCGTCTCGATCTGCGCGATGTACAGGAGCTTCAGCCGGTGCCCCTGCTTCGCGGGCGGCTGGCGCGCGTCCACGCGCCTCGGCGAGGAAGCGGTTGAGCTCCGGCGTCGGGATCCGCTCGCGCCGGCGGTCGCCGAGCAGCGATCGCCTCGGCGAGCACGCGCTGGACGTTGCGCCCGCTCTTGGCGCTGATCGTCATGACCTTCGGCCGCAGGCGCAGCTTGCGCGAGACCTTCGCGCGCTCGTGATCGAGCGCGTCCTCGTCGAGCGGCGCGAGGTCCCACTTGTTCAGCACGAGCAGCGGTCGCGCAGCCCTCCTTCATCGCGAGCTCGGCGATGCGCAGGTCCTGCGAGGTGACGCCGTCGCGCGCGTCGCAGACGACGAGCGCGACGTCGGCGCGCTCGACGGCCCGCTGGCGAGCGCAGCGTCGTGTAGTACTCGACGCTGTCGGAGACCTTCGACTGGCGCCGGATGCCCGCGGTGTCGACGAGCACGAGCCGGCGCCCGTCGATCTCGAGCGGGAGGTCGATCGCGTCGCGCGTCGTGCCGGCGACCTCGCTGACGATCACGCGCTCCTCGCCGAGGATCCGGTTCACGAACGTCGACTTGCCGACGTTCGGGCGCCCGATGATCGCCAGGCGGATCGTCTCGTCCTCGTCCCGGTCGGGGCCCTCCTCGGCGTCGGGCAGCAGCGCGACGACGCGGTCGAGCAGGTCGCCGGTGCCGAGGCCCTGCGCGGCCGAGACGGCGATCGGCTCGCCGAGCCCGAGGCCGTGGAACTCGGCGGCCAGGTGCTCGTCGGCCCCGACGTCCACCTTGTTCGCCGCGATGACGACCGGCATCGTCGAGCGGCGCAGCAGGTCGGCCATCTCCTCGTCGCCCGGGCGCAGGCCGGCCCTTCGCGTCGACGACGAGCACCGCGACCTGCGGCGTCGGCGAGCGCCGCGCGCGCCTGCTCGCGGATCGAACCGGAGATCGGGTCGAGGTCGAGCTGGTCCATGCCGCCGGTGTCGACGAGCGTGAACGCGCGCCCGTTCCACTCGCACGGGAGCTCCTTGCGGTCGCGCGTGATCCCCGCGCGTTCGTGCACGACGGCCTCGCGCGTCCCCGACAGGCGGTTGACGAGCGAGCTCTTGCCGACGTTCGGGTAGCCGACGACGGCGACTTTCGGACCGTTCATCGCGCCGGTCCGCCGCTCGTCGTTCGCCCGGCCAGTGTGACGATCCGATCGACGACCTCAGGTAGGCTGAGCCCGGTGGTGTCCACGGTCACGGCGTCGGGCGCCGCGAGCAGGGGCGAGGCCTCGCGCTCGCTGTCGCGTGCGTCGCGGCGGTCCTGCTCGGCGAGGACCGCGGCCGGCTCCTGCCCGGTCTGGGCGGCGCGCCGGCGCGCGCGTTCCTCGGCCGATGCGGTGAGGAAGACCTTCAGCTCGGCGCCGGGCGCGACGACCGTCCCGATGTCGCGGCCCTCGGCGACCCAGTCGCCGCCCGCGATCAGCGCGCGCTGGCGGCGCACGAGCGCGGCGCGCACCGCGGGGTCCGCCGCGACCTGCGAGGCCGCCTCGCTGACCTGCGGCGCGCGGATCGCCTCGGTCACGTCCTCCCCGTCGAGCATCACGCGATCGCCGTCGACGACGATCGTGAGCGCATCGGGGTCGGCGGCCGCGTCGCGCAGGCGCGCCAGCGCGACCGCACGGTACATCGCGCCCGTGTCGAGGTACGTGAAGCCGAGCGCGGCGGCGGCCGCGCGCGCCACGGTGGACTTGCCGGCGCCGGCCGGACCGTCGATCGCCACGAGCATCGCCACGGACGGTAGCGGCCGGTGAAGATCCTGCGGCCACTGCGCGAGCGGGACTTCGCGCTTCTGTGGGTCGGGCTCACGATCTCCCTGATCGGCGACGGCATCTACCTCGTCGCGGTCGCCTGGCAGGTCTACGACCTCTCGAACACCCCGTCGGCCCTCGCGCTCGTCGGCCTTGCGTGGTCCGTGGGGCTCGCGCTGTTCCTCCTGAGCGGCGGCGTCGCGAGCGACCGCTGGGACCGGCGCTGGGTGATGATCGGCGCGGACCTCGTGCGCGCGGCGGCGCTGCTCGTGATCGGGCTCCTGTCGGTGACGGGGAACCTCGAGATCTGGCACCTGGTCGCGCTCGTCCTGCTGTACGCCGGCGGCGAGGCGTTCTTCGGACCGGCGATGGGCGCGCTGATCCCCGACATCCTGCGCGAGCGCCAGCTCGTCGAGGCCAACTCGCTCGAGCAGTTCGTGCGCCAGACCTGCCGGCGGCTCGTCGGACCGGCGATCGGCGGCGTCGTCGTCGCCGCCGTCGGCCCGGGTGACGCGTTTCTCATCGACGCCGCGACGTTCGTCGTCTCCGCGGCGATGATCGCGCTGATCCGGACCCGGTCGGCGGCCGGCGGCGGCGAGGACGCCGGCTCGCTGCGCGACGAGTTGCGCGAGGGCATCGCCTACGTGCGCTCGCAGCGCTGGATCTGGGTGACCGTCGTCGTCTCGGCGATCGCGATGCTGCTCTTCTACGGGCCGATGGAGGTCCTGCTGCCGTACGTCATCCGCAACGACCTCGGCGGCGATGCGACGGACTTCGGGCTCGTGCTCGCCGCCGACGGCGTCGGCGCGGTGGTGGCCGCGTTCGTCCTGGCCCAGCGCGGGATGCCGCGGCGCTACCTCACCGTCGTCTACGCGACCTGGGCGGTCGCGACGCTCCCGATCGCCGGCTACGCGATCGGCGTGGCGACGTGGCAGTTCATGATCCTGAGCTTCATCCACGGCCTGCTGATCTCCGCCGGCCTCGTGATCTGGGGCACGCTGCTGCAGGTGCGCGTGCCCGCCGCGATGCGCGGGCGTGCGCGCAGCGTGGACTGGTTCGCGTCGGTCGCGTTCGTCCCGCTCTCGTTCGCATTGACGGGACCGCTGTCGGCCGCGCTCGGAACGAGCACGACGCTCATCGTGGCGGGCATCGCCCCCGCCGTCGCGACCATGATCGGCTATTTCGCGTTCCGGCTCTCCCGCGAGGAGACGCCGCTGCCGCAGGACGGTGAGCTGGACCCCGATGTCCCGACGTCGGTCCTCGACGAGCTCGAGGCGCGGCCCGAGCCCGTCGGCCACGGTCACTAGCGCGGCGCGCTACCGCAGCGCGACGAGGTCCTCGAGGAAGCGCGGGTAGGAGACCGCGGCGGCCTCCATGCCCACCACCCTGACACCCTCGCGCGAGGCGAGCCCCGCGACGGCGCCGAGCATCGCCATGCGATGGTCGCCGCCGGACGTCGATCGTGCCGCCGCGCAGGCCGCCCGTTCCGTGCACGACGAACCCGTCCGCGGTCGCCTCGAGGTCGCCCCCGAGGCCGTTCAGCCCGTCCACGACGGCCGCGATCCGGTCGGATTCCTTGACGCGCAGCTCCTGAGCGCCGCTCACGACGGTCTCGCCGTCGGCGAAGCAGCCGAGCAGTGCCACGAGCGGCAGCTCGTCGATCGCCAGCGGCACCTCGTCCGGCTCGACGACCGTCCCGACGAGCGGGCCCGCGGTGACGTCGAGGTCGCTCAACGGCTCCTCCTGCGGGATCTCGTCCCCGGTCGGGTCCTCGAGGTCGCCCAGGACGATCGCGCCCATCCGCTCGGCGATCCGCAGGAACCCGGTGCGCGTCCAGTTGACGCCGCAGTCGCGGATGACCAGGCGCGAACCCGAGACGAGCAGGCCGGCGGCGATCGCGAACGCCGCGGACGAGGGGTCGGCGGGGACCGTGAGCGTCTCCGGGAGCGCGAGCTCGTCGGCGCTCGTGACGGTCAGCGCGTCGCCCGTGCGCTGCAGCCGCACGCCGGCGGCGCCGAGCAGGCGCTCGGTGTGATCGCGGCTGCGGCGCGGGCTCGACGATCGTCGTCGGGCCGTCGGCCACGAGCCCGGCGAACAGCACGCACGACTTCACCTGCGCGCTGGCGACGGGGAGCTCGTAGCTCGATGCCGTGCAGGCGCGCGCCCGTCACCGTGAACGGCGCGAAGCGCCCCTCGCGCGCCGCGATCTGGGCACCCATGAGCGCGAGCGGCGCCGTGACGCGGTCCACCGGGCGCCGGCGGATCGAGGCATCGCCGTCGAGCGTGAACGCGCGGCCCTCCTGGGCGGCCAGCCAGCCGGGCAGCAGCCGCAGGAGCGTCCCCGCGTTGCCGACGTCGAGCACGCCGTCGGGCTCGCGCGCCTCGCGCAGCCCGGTGCCGCGGATGACGAGACCGGCGCCGCGCTCCTCGACGAGCGCACCGAGCGCCTGGACCGCGGCGAGGGTCGAGCGCGTGTCGGCGGCCTCGAGGTAGTTGCGGATCCGCACCGGCTCGTCGGCCATCGCCCCGAGCATCGCCACGCGATGGGAGATCGACTTGTCCGCCGGCGGGACGAGCGTCGCCCTTCAGCGGCCCGCTCGGGTCGATCGTGACGGTGCTCACGCGAGCTCGATCCCGAGCCCCGCCAGGAGCTCGGCGGCATGCGCGGCCTGATCGGCCGCGACCCACGAGCGTGATGCTCCCGCGGGTGTTGTCGGGCGACGGGGTCAGCGACATGTCGCGAGATGTTGATGCCCGCGCGGCCGAGCGTCAGCGCGATCTCGGCGATCACGCCCGGGCGGTTCGGCACGGCCGCGCGCAGCTCGCGCGACGGGCCACCGGCGGCGCCCGCCTCGAGCAGTGCCGCGCGCTGCTCGCCGGCGTGCGCCTGCCAGGCGCCGAGCGCCTGCGCCGTCGTCGGCCTCGAGCAGCGCGCGCGCCTCCTGCAGGCGCGCGATCGCGCCGTCGAGCTCGGCGAGGAGCGCGCTCGCGGTTGGCGCGGTAGATCCCCGTCCAGATCCCCGGGTTGGCACCGGCGACACGCGTGGCGTCGCGAAAGCTCGGGCCGATCGCCGGCAGGCGCTCGCCGCCGAGCGCGCCCGACGCCTGCGCCACGAGGACGTTCGCGAGCACGTGCGGCAGGTGGGAGACGGCGGCCATCATGCGGTCGTGGTCGGCCGGTTCGACGACCTCCGGGCGCGCGCCGATGCCCGTGACGAGCCGGTGCACCCGCTCCAGCAGCAGTCCGCTGGTGGTCGGCTGCGGCGTCAGGTACCAGGTGGCGCCGTCGAACAGGTCCTCGCGCGCGTGCTCGACGCCCGCGACCTCCGCACCGGCCAGCGGATGGCCGCCGACGAAGCGCTCGTCGCCGCCCGCGCGGCCGACGACACTGCGCCTTCGTCGAGCCGACGTCGGTGACCGCGCAGCCCGCCGGCGCGAGCGCGAGCACCTCGTCGACGACAGCCGGACAGGACGTCCACGGGCGCGCAGACGACCGCGACGTCGGCGCCGTCGAGCGCCTCGCGCAAGGTCGGCGCACGCGACGTCGACCGCCCCGAGCTCGACGCCCGAGCGGCGCCCGGCGGCCGGTCCCGCGCACGTGGGCGCCGAGCCGCCGGCGGGCGGCCATGCCGACCGACCCGCCGATCAGCCCGACGCCGACGATCGCGACGTTCAAGCCGTGCTGCCGCCTGCGCCTCGAGGAACGCGGCCTTGCCGGCGATCTGGGCGACCTGCTCGACCTTGCGCGCGTAGTCGGCGAACTCCGACGCGCGCAGCGCCTGCGGCCCGTCGCAGATCGCCTCCTCGGGCTGCGGGTGCACCTCGACGATGATCCCGTCGGCACCGGCCGCCGCCGCGGCGAGCGACAGCGACTCGACGAGGTCGCGGCGCCCGGCCGCGTGGCTCGGGTCGACGACGATCGGCAGGTGCGTCATCTGCTTGAGCACCGGGACGGCCATCAGGTCGAGCGTGAAGCGGTAGGCCGTCTCGAACGTGCGGATGCCGCGCTCGCAGAGCATGACCGTCTCGTTGCCCTCCTTGAGGATGTACTCCGCCGCCATCAGGAGCTCCTCGAGCGTGCTCGAGAGGCCGCGCTTGAGCAGCACCGGGCGCCCGGCCCGGCCGAGCTCGGCTGAGCAGGCCGTAGTTCTGCATGTTGCGCGCGCCGACCTGGATGACGTCGGCGACCTCGAGCACCGGCTCGAGGTCGCGCGCGTCCATCAGCTCGGTGACGATCGGCAGGCCGGTCTCGGCCTTGGCCTCGGCCAGGAGCCGCAGCCCCTCGACGCCCGAGGCCCTGGAAGGCGTAGGGCGAGGTGCGCGGCTTGTAGGCGCCGCCGCGCAGCATGTTCGCGCCCGCGGCCTGCACGACCTCGGCGGTCGTCGAGCAGCTGGTCGCGCGACTCGACGGTGCACGGACCGGCGATCAGCGCGAAGTGCTCGCCGCCGATCTTCGCGCCCGCCGATGTCGAAGATCGCTCGCCTCGCGGTGCTGCTCCTTGCGAGGCGAGCTTGTAGGGCTTGAGGATCGGGACGACCTTGGCGACGCCGGGCTGGCCGTCGAGCTCGAGCTCGCCGACGCGGACCTCGGTGTCCGTGTCGCCGATCGCGCCGATCAGGGTCACCTCCTGCGCCGCGGCTCGGATGGGCGGCGGCGCCGACCGACTCGATGCGGTCGATGACGGCCTGCACCTCGTCCTCGGTGGCCTGGGGCTTCATGACGATCAACATCCTTCGTTCTTCCTTCTCGCTACGTGCGATCTCCGGTAGGGATACGGCCGGGAGTCCGGCGCGGGTGGTGCGGGCGTGCTGCTCCCGCGAGTTTCGGCGCTCGGCCCGAAGGCCCTGGTGCGGAGGTCCCGAGGGGACCGGCCGAGCGCCTAGCGAAATCGCCAGGCGTAGCGATAGGCGAAGCCGAAACCGGACAGCGCGGCGGTGGCGGGGTACATCGTGGCGCTGTGGGCCTCGCGGCTCATCGCCCCGGCATTGAAGCACACGTCGCCTGCCGGCGCGCGACCGGCGCGGGCGCTCAGCGCGCCGAGCGAGCGTCGGCGAGCGCGGCGAGGAAGCGGGCGTTCTGCGCGGGCGTGCCGTACGTGACGCGCAGCCAGCCCGCGCGCCCGAGTGCGCGTGCCGGCGCGCACGAGCACGCCGCGCTCGCGCAGGCCCGCCGACGACCGCGTCCTCGGCGGCCCCGGGATCCTCCCCGTCGGGCGCCGGCAGCGCGAACCAGCAGAAGTTCGCCTGCGAGCGCGCGGGCTCGATCCCGAGGGCCTCGAGGCCGTCCTCGACCTCGACCCGCGCCAGCACGGCGCGCTCGACGCGGTCGGCGACCGCGTCCTGGTGGCGCAGCGCCTCGACCGCGGCGGCCTGCGCCGGAGCGCTGCAGAAGAACGGCTGGCGCACCTGGTTCACGGCGCCGACGGGCTCGGCGGACCCGCACAGCGCGAAGCCGACGCGCAGCCCGGCGAGCCCGTAGACCTTGCTGAACGTGCGCAGCAGGATGAGGTTCGGGTGGTGCGGGAGCAGATCGAGCGTCGCGTCCGGATCGTCGAGCGTGTTGAACTCGCAGTAGGCCTCGTCGACGAGCACGCAGACGTTGCGCGGAACGCGCGGCGACGAACGCGCGCGATGCGCTCGTAGCGAGACCGCGGTGCTCGTCGGGTTGTTCGGGTTGCACACGATCACGAGGCGCGTCGCGGCGGTGATCTCCGTGAGCATCGCGTCGAGATCGTGCTCGTCGCGCTCGTTCAGCGGCACGCGGACGGCCGTCGCGCCCGATGCGGCCTCGAGGTGCGGGTAGACCGAGAACGACGGCCAGGCGTAGACGAGCTCGGCGCCCGGCTCGAGCAGCGCCTCGCCGAGCGCGAGCAGGATGTCGCACGAGCCGTTGCCGATCGCGATCCGCTCGGGGCTCACGCCGTAGCGGTCGCTCAGCGCCCGGCGCAGCCGCGCATTCGTCGGGTCGGGGTAGCGGTTGCAGGCCGGTCAGCACCCGCTCGATCGCCTCGACGACCGCCGGCAGCGGCGGGTCGGGCGACTCGTTGGACGCCAGCAGCGCGACGTCCTCGGGAAGCGCGTAGGCGGACGCGGCGGGGTACGACGGGATGCGCCGGACGCGCGCTGAGTACTCGATCGTCACCGCGAACAGTCTGTCAGCCGGCCGGCTCGTCGATCGGGCCGCCGACCCGATCCGCGCCCTCCGGGAGCCGCCCGTCGCGGCCGACGTAGCCGCCCTTGCCGCCGGTGACGACCACGATCGCGTCCTCGTCGGAGATGTTGCGCAGACGCCGCACGACCGGCGCGTCGACGCGCGCCAGGCCGCCGGGGCCGAGACGGATCGTCTCGTCGCCGAACTCGATCTCCACGATCGCCGGCGTGCACGAAGTAGAGCTCCTCCTGCTCGTCGTGGTAGTGGAACCCCGCCTGGAACCGCGGCGGCAGCACGAGCGCGTTCGCCCCATAGGCCTGCACGTCGAGCCCCTTGCGGATCTTGCGGAACCCGTAGCCCTCGCCGAGCCCGTCGAGGCTCGCCGCCGCCCAGCCCGCGCCGCTCACCGGCTCGCGGATCGTCTCGCCGCTCATTGCGCGCTCTCCAGGTCGGTGCGCAGCGTCTTCGCGCCTCGCGCAGATAGACGTGACGGGCCTCGTGCCCGTCGTCGGCGTGGTACTGCACGAGGACGCGGATCACCCGCGACATCGCCCCCGGTACGTCGATCTCGCGCACGCACAGGAGCGGCACGCGGTCGAACCCCATGTCGCGCGCGGCGACCGCCGGGAATTCGGCGTTGAGGTCGTCGGTCATCGTGAAGATGCAGTTCACGAGGTCCTCGGGGCGCAGCGCGTTGCGCTCGAGCAGCGCCTCGCAGGAGCTCGCGCGGTGGCGGCGAGGATCGACGCGCGGTCGTTCTCCTCGACGGTGATGGCGCCGCGCAGGGCGAAGAGGCGCATGGCGGGCGGCATCATGCCACCTGGCCGTCCGCCGCGGCCCGCAGCGCCTCGATCTCGGCGGGCGCCAGCCGGCGCGCTGCGCCCTCGCGCAGCGTGCCGAGCTCGAGCGGCCCGAACCGCACGCGGCGCAGGTCGCGGACCGGGTGGCCGATCGCGTCGCACATGCGCTTGCACCTGGCGCTTGCGGCCCTCGTGGATCGTGAGCTCGAGCTCGCCGGAGCCGACACGGCGCACCTGTGCCGGCGCGGTGCGCCCGTCGTCGAGCACGATCCCCTCGCGCAGCGCCTGGAGCGCGCGCTCGGAGACGGGCGGGCCGCGCGACGCGCACGCGGTAGGTCTTCGGCACTTCGAAGCGCGGGTGGGTGAGCCGGTTGGCGAGGTCGCCGTCGTCGGTGAGCAGGATCAGGCCGGTGCTGTCGGCGTCGAGCCGTCCGACCGGATACAGCCGGCGGTCCCCCGGAGCGCGCACGAGGTCGACGACGGTCGGGCGCCCGTGCGTGTCGCTCGCGGTCGAGACGACCCCGGCGGGCTTGTGCAGCGGCATAGACGACGCGGACCTGCGGGCATCCGCCCGACGCGCTCGCCGTCGACCGTGATCCGCTCGCCGCCGTCGACGTCGCGCGCGGGATCGGTGACCGTCTCGCCGTCGACCGTCACGCGGCCCGCCGCGATCAGCTGCTCGGCCGCGCGGCGCGAGGCGACGCCCGCGTGGGCCAGGTGTTTCGCCAGACGCACGCTGTCACCATAGGTGGCGCGCGCCATGGACCTCGATCTCCTCCAGCAGACGCTCGACGACGCGGGCGAGCCCGCCTACCGGCGCGGCCAGGCGTGGGCCTGGCAGGCGCGCGGCGTGCGCGGCTGGGACGACATGACGGATCTCCCCGCGGACGCTGCGCGACGCGGCTGGCCGGCGCGGTCCCGTTCTCGACGCTGACGCTCGAGCACCAGGCGACCTCGCGCGACGGCACCGTCAAGGCGCTGTTCCGCACGCACGACGGGCGTCCCGTCGAGGCCGTCCTGATGCGCTACCGCGACGGGCGCCATTCGCTGTGCGTCTCCTCGCAGTCGGGCTGCCCGCTGACCTGCACGTTCTGCGCGACCGGGACGATGAGGTTCGGGCGCAACCTCACGGCCTGGGAGATCGTCGACCAGGCGCTGCACTTCCGGCGCATGTCGAAGGTCGACCACTGCGTGTTCATGGGCATGGGCGAGCCGATGATGAATCTCGACAACGTGCTCGCCGCCTGCCGGCTGCTGCCGGACCTCGGCATCACGAACCGGCGCACGACGATCTCGACCGTCGGCTGGCTCCCGGGGATCGACGCGCTCGCCGAGCAGGACATGCCGCTGCGCCTGGCGCTCTCGCTGCACGCACCCGACGACGCCCTGCGCAGCCGGATCATGCCGGTGAACGAGCGCTGGCCGATGGAGGACGTGCTCGCCGCCTGCGAGCGCTGGTACGAGCGCCGCCGGCGGATGGTGTTCATCGAGTACGTGATGCTCGCCGGCGTCAACGATCGTCACGAGCAGGCACTGCAGCTCGCCGCGCTGCTCGACCGCCGGAGGTTCAAGGTGAACCTCATCCCGTACAACCCGACCGACGCGACGTACGAGGGCTCCTCGCGCGCGGCGATCGACGCCTTCCAGCGCGTCCTCGAGCGGGCCGGGGTCACCGCGACCGTCCGGTTGACCCGCGGCCGCGACATCGACGCGGCCTGCGGCCAGCTCGCGGCGAAGGCGCTCGCCGGCTAGCTGGGCCCCGCAGCAGCGGCCGCGTCGGCCGCGGCGTCGCGGTCCTCGTCGAACCCCGGCTGCGGTGGCGCGGCGGGCCCGCCCGCGCGAACCTCGCCCGCCGCCAGCAGGCGCTCACGCAGGTCGGACTCCTCCTCGGGCGAGGGGTCCCAGGCGCTCGGATCGGGCAGGTCCTTGATCGAGGCGAGGCCGAAGAGCTTGAGGAACAGCGGGGTCGAGCGGTACAGGACGGCGCCGAACTGCGAGCGTCCGAACTCCTCGATCAGGCCGCGCTCGAGCAGCGTCCCGGTCGCCGAGTCGGCGCTGACGCCGCGGATGCGCGTGATCTCCGGACGCGAGACGGGCTGCAGGTAGGCGACGATCGCGAGCGTCTCGGCCTGCGCAGGCGTCAGCGGCGGGGTCCGCGGGCGGGCGAGCAGGCGGCGCGCGGCCTCTTCGGCCTCCGGTGCGCGTCGCGAGCGTCCAGCCGCCCGCGAGCTCGCGCAGCACGAGCCCGCGCGCGCCGGGCGCGAACGCCGCCGAGAGCTCGCGCAGCGCCGCGGCGACGTCCTCGGGCGCGGCGCCGCTGGCCTCGGCCAGGTCGCCGGCGCTCACCGGCTCGGGGCTCAGGAACAGCAGCGCCTCGAGCGTGCGGGCCAGTGCGCTCATGCCGCGTCGGAGGCGACCCGCAGGTGCGGGGGCCAGTCGGGGCCGGCGCCGGCGGCCGGATCGTGGACGTGCGCCATGTCGCGCGTGGCGGGCTGGATCGCGATCGGCCCGAACGGCACCTCCTGGGCCCACGTCGCCTCGCCCTGCTTGTAGAGCTCGAGCAGCGCGAACAGCGT
This sequence comes from uncultured Actinomycetes bacterium, assembly GCA_963787935.1. GTDB lineage: Bacteria > Actinomycetota > Thermoleophilia > Solirubrobacterales > Solirubrobacteraceae > F1-60-MAGs163. Next base: position 509,784 of record CAWBEV010000006.1, read on the forward strand.
CACGGCGACGGTCATGCGGTCGGCGCCCGCGACCGCCTCGTCGAACGAGATCGCCGCCGCGACGCAGGATGCCGCGCAGGTGCGCTCAGGCGCTCGGCGACGCGTCACGCGCGGCATCGCGAGGTGCGTCAGGCGATCGGCGGCGGCGTGCGCAGCAGGTCGCCGACGCGGCGCCGAGCTGCGCCGGGTCGTAGACGCCCGCCGAGGCCGCGTACGTCACGCGGCGCAGGAAGCCCGGGAGCGGCGCGGCACGGAAGCGGTGACCGTGCTCGTCCTCCAGCAGCGCCGCGAGGTGCTCGGCCGCGCGCCGGTAGCGCCGCGCTTCGAGCATCCGCGCGAGCAGCTCCTCGGCGGCCTCGCCCGGCTCGAGCTCGTCGAGCAGGTCGGCCTCGTCGCGCGGCAGCATCAGCCGCGACTTCAGCTCGAGCAGCGCGGCGATCAGGACGAGGAACTCGGTCGCGACCTCGAGGTCGAGCTCCGCCGCGTGCCTCGAGGACGTCGAGGTAGGAGACGACGACGTCGGCGAGCTCGACTTCGAGCAGGTCGACCTCCTCGCGCAGGACGAGCGTCAGCAGCAGGTCGAACGGTCCCGTGAAGACCTCGAGGTCGAGCTCGAGCTCGGCGACGATCACGCGGGGGAACGTAGCGCGGTGCGGGCGGTCGGGACAGGACCGCGACGGACGTGCCGCAGCGCCAGGAGCCGCCGCACACGCCGTACGCCGCGCCGTCCCCTGCGAGCTGCGCGAGCGCCGCGCCGCCGACCGACGCCGACCGCGACGCCCGCCGACCAGCCGACGTTGTTGAACGCGAACGCCCAGCCCTGGTCGACCGCGAGCTCCTCCGCGCGCCGCGAGATCAGCGCGCCCGGCGGGCACCCAGAGCGCCCCGAGCGCCGCCCCGGTCGCCACGAGCACGAGCGCGAGCGCGAGCACCGTCTGCGGCAGCACCAGCGCGGCGAGCGCCGCCGCGGCCGCCGCGTCGCCGCCGCGCACGATCGTCAGCGCCCCGCGGCGGTCGGCGAGGCGCCCGACGAGCGGGCTCATGCAGCGCCTCGACGAACGCCGCGACGAAGAACGTCGCGCCGATCGCCAGCGCGCTCGCGCCGAGGTCGTCGAGGCGCAGCGGCACGAGCACCTCGATCGACCCCGAACGCGAGCGACGGCGATGATCGTCAGCCAGAGCGCCGAGCGGTAGCGCCGGTCGGACAGGAGCCGCGACGGCCGGCCCGCGAGCGTCCTCGCGCGCGACCGGGCGCGGCTCCGGCGTGCGCAGCGCCCAGATCGCGAGCACGATCCCCAGCGCAGCGACGGCGACCGTGAACGTCGGCGCACGACCGATCGCAGTCGGCGATCGACGCCGAGCGACCGGCCCGAACTGCGCGCCGAAGATCGCCGCGCCGATCGCGAACCCGAGCGCCTCCCCGCGGCGCTCGTGCGGCGACTCCTGCGCCGAGCCAGGCGAGGCCCGCCGTCCACGAGCAGCGCGCCGCCGACACCCTGGACGAAGCGCGCGCGATCGAGTACCGCGATCGACGTGCGCGAGCGCGAACACGACGCCCGCGAGCGTCATGAGCGCCGAGGCCGGCGAGCACCGCGCGCCGCGCGGCCCGCAGCGCGCGGCCGCCCAGCCGCCCGGGGAGCGCCCCGAGCGAGCGTCCCGAGCGGCGTACGCGCCGACGAGCACGCCGGCCTCGGCCTTGCTGAGCGCGAACTCGCGCTCGAGCGCCGGCAGCAGCGGCGCGAGCACCGCGTAGAAGCATCGTGTCGACGAGGACGACGGCCGCCGACGAGCGACGAGCAGCCGCGTCGCACGACGATCGTCAGGCCGAGCGGGCCGACGCCCATCGCGCGCGCGCACGTCGGCGAGCGTGTCGCGCGCGATCGCGCGGGCGCGCTCGGCGCCGCGCGCCGAGGATCGTCCTCGAGCGCGGCCTCGTCGGGCCGCAGCTCCGCGTAGCGCTCGCGCACGGGCGTCGAGCTCGCGCGATCACGCGCCTCGGCGACCGCCGCCTTCAGGTCGCCGTAGCCGCGCGCGTCGGCGAGGACGGCGACGACCTCGTCCGGCGTGCGGCCGCTGCAGGCCGCGAGGATGTCGACGAGGTTCGTGACGCCCGGCTTGTCCGGCCCGCGGCGGATCACCGGCGGGTCGTCGGAGTCGGTGACCGCGCGCTTGACCTTCTTCTCGATCGCCTTGGGCTCGTCGAGGACGTAGACCGTCCCCTCCTCGCTGCCGCCGGTCGTGGACATCTTCCGCGTCGGGTCCTGCAGGTCCATGATCCGCGCGCCGACCGCCGGGATGCGGTGCTCGGGGACGACGAGGATCTCCTCGTCCGTCGCCGCGAACCGCGCGTTGAAGCGCTTGGCGATGTCGCGCATCAGCTCGAGGTGCTCGCGCTGGTCCTCGCCGACCGGCACCTCGCCGGCGCGGTAGGCGAGCACGTCGGCGGCCTGCAGCACCGGGTAGAAGAGCAGGCCGGCCGAGACGAGCTCGCGCTGGGCGAGCGACTTGTCGCGGAACTGGTGCATGCGGTTGAGCTCGCCGAGCGCGGTGACCGACGCAGAGCAGCCAGCAGAGCTCGGTGTGCTCGACTGCACGTCGCCCTGGCGGAAGAGGATGCAGCGGTCGGGGTCGAGACCCGCGGCGAGGAGCGTCGCGAGCGTGTCGTAGACGCGGTCGCGCAGCTCGACCGGGTCGTACGGAACGGTCGTCGCGTGCAGGTCGACGATGCAGTAGATCGCTCTCGTCGCCGGTGGCGGCGGCGCGCTCCTGACCCTCCGACGTACTGGCGGATGGCCCCGATGTAGTTGCCCAGGTGCTTGCGGCCCGTCGGCTGGATCCCGCTGAAGATGCGCATGCAGCGCCGGAGGCTATCGCCGGGCGAGCGCCGCCGCCGGATGGCCGTTCCTGCGCGTTCGGCGGATCGGACTCAACCATTCGTCCGCATCTGCCGATGCTGATCATGCGTGAGACACCTGCCGTCGAACCCGCGCGCGCTCAGCGGCCTCGTGGCCGCATGTGCGCTGTTGTCCGGCGCTGCCCCGGCGGTGGCGGCCGCCGGCACTCCCGCGGGCGTCGACCTGCAGGGCCGGGTCGTCAACCCGGCCGCCGAGCAGTCCGCCGATCGCGCCCAGGGCCAGGACGTCGCGGACCCGGGCGCCCAGCTCGTCGTCGTGCGCTTCCGCGGCGCCCCGCAGGACGCCTGGCGCGCCGCGCTCGCGGCGACCGGCGTGCGGATCGTCACGTACCTCGCCGAGGACGCCTACCTCGTGCGCGCCGATCCCGGGCAGGCGGCGGCGCTCGACGCCTACACGTCCACCGCCCCCGAGGTCGCCTCAGCCTTCGTGCTGGACGCCGCCGACAAGCTTCCGCCGCGCTTTCCGGTCCGCGGCCGCGTGCACGTCGCCGTGCAGACGCTCACGGGCGCGGACGGCGCGTCGGCGCGTACGGCCGCCGTCGACGCCGGCACGCCGACGCAGCCGGCGCTCGGCGCCGGGCCCTACCGGACGCTGCGCCTCGATCTCCCCGCCGGCGCGGCCCGCGCCCTTGCCGCAGATCCCGGCGTCGTCGCGATCGAGGCCGACGGCGCGCCGCGCGAGCTCGACGAGCGCCAGGGGCTCATCATGGAGAGCGGCGCGCTCGCCGCCGGCCCGGGAGCCGGGTACCTCGCGGCGCACGACGCGCTGCTCTACGGCCCCGAGGAGACGCCCGAGACGCTGCCGTTCGTCGTGGACATCGCCGACAGCGCATTCGCCGACGGCACCGACGACCCCGCCGACGCGGACTTCCACGTGGACGGCGACGGCGACCTCGCCGATCGCGTCGCGTACGTCCACAAGGCGACGGACGACGCGAGCGACCCGGTCGCCGATCAGGGCTGCGACGGGCACGGCACCCTGAATGCCAGCATCCTCGCCGGCCACGGCGACGTCGAGGCCGACGCGGCCGGTTTCCGCTACGGCCTGGGAATCGAGCCGCGCGCGCGGATCGGCGGCACGACGATCTTCACCTGCGGAGGGGACTACGACACGAACGGCCGCTCGCTCAGCTCGCTCGTCGCCGACGGGTACCTCGCCTCCGGCCCGGGGTACGACGGCGCTCGCGTCGGCAGCAACTCGTGGGGCGACACCGGTGCCCGGGGCGCCTACACGGCGACCGCCCAGACCTACGATGCGCTCGTGCGCGATGCGGTCCCGGCGCAGCCCGGCGCACAGGAGATCGTCGAGGTCTTCGCCGCCGGCAACGACGGGCCCGACGCCGGATCGCTCGCCGCGCCCGGGACCGCGAAGAACGTCATCAGCGTCGGCGCCTCCGAGAACGTGCATCCCTTCGGCACCGACGCGTGCTCGACGACCGACGGTGAGGCCGACGATCCCGAGGATCTCGCGGTCTTCTCGAGCCGCGGCCCGACCGCGGACGGGCGCCGCAAGCCGGACCTCGTCGCTCCGGGAACGCACGTGGCGGGGCGCAGCTGGCGTGAGACCGGGTCCGGCTCCGACGGCCGCGGCGTCTGCGGCGTCACCGTGAACGGCGGCACCTTCCCCGGCGCTCTGCGCTACACCGCCAGCAGCGGCACGTCGCACAGCGCCCCGGCGGTCGCCGGACTCGCCGCCGCCGCCCGCGCAGCCTTCCGGCGCGCAGTGGGCACGTGGCCATCGGCCGCGATGGTCAAGGCCATGCTGATCGACGGCACCCAGGCACTGACCGGCGACGGCGCGGGCTCCGCGCCGAACGACGTGCAGGGCTACGGCCTGGCGCGGCTGGCCGGTGCGACCACGGCCGGGCGCTGGTTCAGCGACCAGGATCTGCAGTTCAGCGACAGCGGCCAGGCCGCCGAGCGCGTCGTCGGCGTCACCGATCCCGGCCGTTCGCTGCAGGCGACGCTCGTCTGGACCGACGCCCCCGGCCCGTTGCTCGGCGCCGCCTACGTCAACGACCTCGACCTCGAGATCGTCGCCGACGGCCAGGTCTACCGCGGCAACCACCTCGCCGACGGCGTCTCCACACCGGGCGGTGCGCCGGACGAGCGCAACAACGTCGAGCGCATCGTGCTCCCCGCCGGGCTCACCGGCGAGCTGGAGGTCCGCGTCCGGGCGACGACGATCGCCGGCGACGGCGTCCCCGGCGACGTCGACCCCACCGACCAGGACCTGGCGCTGATCCTCACGAACGCCGACGTGCCCACGAGCGAGTCGTGGACCCGCACCCCCACGCCCGTCACGCCGCCACCGCCGACGACGACTCCGCCGACGACGACCCCGACGACGACGCAGCCGGCCGCACAGCCGCCGCCGGGCACCGGGACCACGCCGAAGCCGACGACCGGGCGCCTGCGCGTCACCGGCCCGCCGTCCTCGAGGCGCTGCTTCGCGGGGCGCGCGATCGCGCTGCGCGCCCACCAGCCGGCGACCGGGCACCTGCGCCGCGTGACGGTCCGCATCAGCGGTCGCGTTCGCGCCCACGCGGCCGGCAACCACGCCGTTCGCACGTTCCGCCTGCGCAGCCTGCCGCGCACGCGCGCGTTCCGCGTGGCGGCGACCGCCACGACGACCGACGGCCGCACGCTCACCTGGGTCCGGACGTTCCGGCCGTGCACGCGCGCGGCTCGCTGAACGGCGCTACAGCGGCTGGCGGATGACCGGCGTCCTGGCGGCGGCCGCCTCGTCGAGGCGGCGCACCGGCGTCGTGTAGGGGGCGTTCTGCGCGATCGAGGGGTCCTCACGCGCCTCGGCGACGATCGCGGCGAGCGCCTCGGCGAACGCGTCGAGCGTCTCCTTCGTCTCGGTCTCGGTCGGCTCGATCAGGAGCGCCTCGTCGACGAGCAGCGGGAAGTAGACCGTCGGCGGATGGAAGCCGTGGTCGAGCAGGCGCTTGGCGAGGTCGAGCGTCCTGACCCCCGTGGCCTTCTTCAGCGGCGTCGCCGAGAGCACGAACTCGTGCATGCAGCGCTCGCCGAACGCCAGCGGCAGGTCGTCGCCGCAGAGGTCGCGCAGCCGGGCGAGGAGGTAGTTCGCGTTCAGCACCGCCGTCTCGCTCGCGTCGCGCAGACCCTCGGCGCCGAGCGAGCGGATGTAGGCGTACGACCGCACGAACACCCCGTAATTCCCCTGGAAACCACGGAGTTTCCCGATCGAGCGGGGACGGTCCTCGTCGAGGTCGAAGACGGGGCCGTCGGGCGTCTCGGTGCGGCTGATGACCGGGCTGCGGCAGGAACGGCTCGATGCGCTCGCTGACCGCGATCGGGCCGGAGCCGGGGCCACCACCGCCGTGCGGCTGGGTGAACGACTTGTGCAGGTTGTAGTGGACGATGTCGAAGCCCATGTCGCCCGGGCGCGACTTGCCCATCACGGCGTTGAGGTTCGCCCCGTCGTAGTAGAGCGTCGCGCCGACGTCGTGCACGAGCCGCGCGATCTCCTCGATGTTCGGGTCGAACACGCCGAGCGTGTTCGGATTCGTGAGCATCAGGCACGCGACCTGGTCGTCGACCTTTGCGCGCAGGTCGTCGAGGTCCACGCCGCCGTCGGCGTTCGTCCCGACCTTCACGACCTCGTACCCGGCCATCGTGACCGTCGCCGGATTCGTCCCGTGCGCGGTGTCCGGCGTGAGCACGGTCCGGCGGTGCTCGCCGCGCGACTCGTGGTAGGCGCGCGTCAGCAGGACGCCCGCGAGCTCGCCGTGCGACCCGGCGGACGGCTGCAGCGAGACGTGCGGGAGCCCGGCGATCTCGGCGAGCCCGCGCTCGAGGTTCCACATGAGCTCGAGCGCGCCCTGCGCCCGGCGCGGGTCCTGAAGCGGATGCAGGCGCGCGTGCCCGGGAAGCCCGGCGACCCGCTCGTGCAGCCGCGGGTTGTGCTTCATCGTGCACGAGCCGAGCGGATAGAAGCCGCTGTCGAGGTCGAAGTTGCGCCGGCTCAGGCGGACGTAGTGGCGGACGATCTCGGGCTCGGAGACCTCCGGGAGCTTCGCGGGCTCCGCGCGCCGCAGCGCCGCGGGCAGCAGCTCCTCGCGGTCGCGCTCGGGCACGCCCGGCTCCGGGCAGGTGAAGGCGCTGCGCCCGGCGGCGCCCTTCTCGAAGATCGTCGTCGCCGTCTCGCGCTGCATCGGCGTGGCGCCCATCGTGCTCATGCGCGCAGCTCCTCGACCGGCGCTGACGCCCGTTCGGCGGTCAGCGCCTCCCCGAGCACGTCGGCGAGCCGGTCGATCTCAGCGCGTGAGCGTTGCTCGGTGATCGCGACGAGCAGGCCGGTCGGGAACTCCTGGTACTCGCGGCCGAGCGCGAAGCCCGGGTTGACCCCCGCGTCCTGGCAGCGGTCGATCACGCGGCGCACCGCAGCCGTGTCGGCGACCGCGAGGTCGACCGCGAACTCGCGGACGACCGGCTGCTCGTGCAGCGCGCGCACGCCGTCGAGCGCGGTCAGCGCATCGCGCGCGTACGCGGTGCGCTGGAGCAGGAGCTCGGCGAGGTCGACGATCCCGTCACGCCCCAGCCAGCTGAGGTAGACGACGCCCGCGAGCGCGTTCAGCGCCTGCGAGGTGCAGATGTTCGAGGTCGCCTTCTCGCGGCGGATGTGCTGCTCGCGCGTCTGCAGCGTCAGAACGAAGCCGCGGCGCCCGTCGACGTCCCGCGTCTCCCCCGCGATCCGGCCCGGCATTCGGCGCAGATAGGCCGAGGTCGCGGCGAAGAAGCCGAACGAGGGCCCGCCGAAGTCGAGCCGGTTGCCGAGCGTCTGGCCCTCGCCGACCGCCACGTCCACCCCGCACTCACCGGGCGAGGCGAGGATCCCGAGCGGGATCGGGTCATAGGACCCGACGACGACCGCCGGGGAATTCTTGGCTGCGGCGGCCAGCGCCGCGGCGTCCTCGACCGCGCCGAGGAAGTTCGGCTGCTGGAAGAACACCGCGGCCGTCTCGTCGTCGATCGCCGCGGCCCAGGCATCCGGGTCGGTGACGCCGTCCTTCAGCGGCACCTCGACGACCTCGGTGCCGTAGCCGTGCGAGAGGGTGCGGAGCGTCTCGCGGCTGTGCGGGTGCAGCCCGCGCGAGACGACGAACCGGCGCTTGCCGTTCGCGAGCTTCGCGAGGTAGCCCGCGGCGCCGACGGCGCTCGGTCCCTCGTAGACCGACGCGTTCGAGACGGGCAGGCCCGTGAGCTCGCTGATCGCAGTCTGGTACTCGAACATCACCTGCAGCCCGCCCTGGCTGATCTCCGGCTGGTAGGGCGTGTACGGCGTCAGGAACTCCGAGCGTCCCATGAGCATGTCGATGAGCGCCGGGACGTAGTGGTCGTACATGCCGGCCCCGAGGAACGTCAGCTCGTCCTCGGCGGACGTGTTGCGCCGCGCGAGCTCGAGCAGCTGCACGTAGACGTCCTGCTCGGGCTGCCCCGCGGGGAGCTCGAGGTCGCGGCCCAGGCGCACCCCGTGCGGGATCATCTCGTCGAAGAGGTCCTCGATGCTCGCGACGCCGATCGCGGCGAGCATCGCCTCGAGGTCCTCGGGTGTGACGGCGGTGTACCTGCTCACGGGGTCCTTCGGGTCGGTGGCGTTCGCTTGCGCCTCAGGACAGCGTCGCCTCGTAGGCGGCCGCGTCCATCAGCGTGTCCTTCTCGTCTACGTCGGAGAGGTGGACCTTGACCATCCACCCGGCGCCGTAGGGGTCGTCGTTGATCGCCTCGGGGCTGTCGCCGAGGTCCTCGTTGACCTCGACGATCTCGCCGGTGAGCGGAGCGACGACGTCGCTCACGGCCTTCACCGACTCGACCTCGGTGTACGGATCGCCGGCCGTCACGGTCGTGCCGACCTGCGGGGGATCGAAGAAGACGACCTCGCCGAGCGCGTCCTGGGCGTACCACGTGATGCCGAACGTCGCGACGTCGCCGTCCAGGCGGGCCCAGTCGTGCTCCGGGTGGTAGAGGAGGTCCTGCGGGTAGCTGGCGTCGGCCATGTCGTCTCCTTCGATCGGGCGGGGTCGAGGCCGCCGATCCTATGCCTCCGGCCTGCGGTAGAGGGGCTTCTCGGCGACGACCGCGGCGCGCTCGCGCCCGCGGACGTCGATCGCGAGGCGCTCGCCCGTGGACGTCCGCTCGGCGGGCACGTACGCCATGCCGATCCCGATCGCCGAGCGAGGGCGAGAGCGTCCCACTCGTCACCTCGCCGCCGCCGACGACCGGATTGCCCTGACGCGCGATGCCCGGCCCATCGATCGTGAACGGCACGAGCTTCTGCGCCGGCCCGTCCGTGCGCGTCGCGCGCACCGCGTCGGCGCCGATGAAACCCGTGTCCTCCTTGCAGCACCAACCGAGGCCCGCCTCGATCGGCCCGCGCGACTCCATCGAGGTCGTTGCCGTAGAGGTGGTAACAGACCTCCAGGCGCAGCGTGTCGCGCGCGCCGAGGCCGGCCGGCGCCGCGCCGCGCTCGACGATCGGCTCCCAGACCGCGGCCGCGGCCTCCGGGGCGCAGAGGATCTCGACACCGTCCTCGCCCGTGTAGCCGGTCCCGCAGACGAGCGCCGTGCGCCCGTTCACCACGCGGGTCGCGACGGTGAAGCGCTCGGGCAGCGGCGCGTCGGAGAGCTGCTGGACGATCTCGCGCGCGACCGGGCCCTGGACGGCGAGCATCGCCCAGTCGTCGAAGCGGTCGTCGACCGTCGCGTCGAAGCCGTCCGCGTGCTGCCGGAACCAGGCGAGGTCCTTCTCGTGGTTCGAGGCGTTCGTGACCGTCAGGTAGTGGTCCGGCGCGAGGCGGTAGGTGAAGAGGTCGTCGAGCACGCCGCCGTCCTCGCGGCACAGCACGCTGTACTGCGCGCCGCCGACGGCGAGCTTCTCGACGTCGTTGGAGAGCAGCCGCTGCAGCAGCGCACCCGACTGCGGGCCGCGCGTCTCGATCTCGCCCATGTGCGAGACGTCGAAGATCCCGGCGCGCTCGCGAACGGCGGTGTGCTCCTCGCGGATGCCCGCGTACTGGACCGGCATCTCCCAGCCCGCGAACGGCACGATCCGCGCACCCGCAGCGACGTGCTGCTCGTACAGGGGCGTGCGGCGCAGGTCGGCGGGCATGGGGGCATCACGGTAGCGAGGAGCCGCCGTCGGGCGCGCCTCACGGCGGCCCGTCCCGCCGTGGGCGTTACCTGCAGGAAGGCGGGGATGTCGAGGTCGTCGTCGCCGATCTCGAGATCCGAGCGGTCCTCGCGGGCGACGCGGGGGCGCCGGTCGCGCGTGGAGCGCTCGGCGCGGCGGCGGGTCTCCTCGCGGGCGACGTGGCCGCGCGTGCGGCCGTGGTCGAAGCCGGTGGCGATGACGGTGACGCGGACCTCGTCGCCCATCGCCTCGTCGATGACGGCGCCGAAGATGATGTTCGCGTTGGTGTCGGCCGCGCGCGTGGATGATCTCGGCGGCGTCGTTGACCTCGAACAGGCCGAGCTCGCGGCCGCCGGTGATGTTCAGCAGGATGCCGGTGGCGCCCTCGATCGAGTCCTCGAGCAGCGGGCTCTCGATCGCGGCCTTCGCGGCGTCGATCGCGCGGTTCTCGCCGCTGCGCGCTGCCGACGCCCATCAGCGCCGAGCCGGCGTCGCTCATGATCGTGCGCACGTCGGCGAAGTCGAGGTTGATCAGGCCGGGGATCGTGATCAGGTCGGTGATGCCCTGGACGCCCTGGCGCAGGACGTTGTCGGCCTCGCGGAACGCCTCGAGGATCGTCGTGCGGCGCTCGACCGATCGAGCAGCAGCCGCTCGTTCGGGATCACGATCAGCGTGTCGACGACGTCGCGCAGGCGCTGGATGCCCTCCTCGGCGGAGCGCATGCGCTGGCGTGCCCTCGAACTCGAACGGGCGCGTGACGACGCCGACGGTCAGCGCGCCGATCTCGTTCTTGGCGATCTCGGCGATCACCGGCGCGGCGCCCGTGCCGGTGCCGCCGCCCTCGCCGGCGGTGACGAAGACCATGTCGGCGCCCTTGAGCGCCTCCTTGATCTCGTCGCGCGACTCGGCGGCGGCGCCGAAGCCGATCTCCGGGTTCGCGCCGGCGCCGAGCCCCTTCGTCAGCTCGTGCCCGATGTTGAGCTTGATGTCGGCGTCGCACATCTGCAGCGCCTGGGCGTCGGTGTTCGCGGCGATGAACTCGACGCCGCGGAGGCCTGCGTCGACCATGCGGTTGACCGCGTTGGTGCCACCGCCGCCGACGCCGACGACCTTGATGACGGCGAGATAGCGTGCCGCTGCTTTCCATCATGTGAGTCCGTCCGACCCTCGAGTTAGTGTCGAGACTTTCGGCGATGGCCGAGCCCCAGAAGCAAGTCACCGTACGCATCGGCATTCCGGGGTGTCAACGAAAGGCTCAGTCGCGCAAGATTCGTTGCACGAGCGGAACCCTCGATTCCGGCACGAGGGTTGATCGCTCGAGGAAGTGTTGATCCGAAGTCGAGGCTGAGGTCAGGGGGTCGCCGGCATGGTCTCGGCGGCGGGCTGCGCCGCCCGTCGGCGGCTGGATCGGATCCGGTGCCGGCAGCCGCGTCGGCCGACGGATCGGCACTCGGGTTCTCGGGCGCCGGTGCGACGCCGGGGTCCTCCGAGGCGACGGCGTTCGGATCGAGCGTCGACGCCGGCGCGAGCTCGGGCGCCCCGCCCTGCTCGGTCGTCAGGCCGCCGGCGGCGGGCCGCTCGGGCACGCGCAGGTCGAGGTAGGTGGCCGCCGGCGCGCCGGGCTCGCCCATGACGCGCGCGGCCGCGATCCACTTCGCCCGCAGCCGCGTCGCGTCGCCGAAGCGCAGCTCCGGGCCGTCTGCGCAGCCGCGCCTCGAGGCCGTGCGGGACCGACCGTCACGCTGCTGCACGCGCGTGCGCAGCCGCGCGGGGCGCGGCGGCGAGCGACCTGCGACCTTGCGCAGGCCGTCGGCGATCACGACGCGGCGCCGCCGGGCGGCGCCGTCGCGGCGATCTCGCGGCAGCCCCGCGGCGGGGACGCCGCGCAGCAGGGTGCCGTCGTCGGCGACGGCGACGTTGCCGGCCGCTCGAGCGACGCCCGACCGGCACGCGCTCGATGACGACGATCGCGAGCCCGTGCGGGAAGGTCCGCGCGCGCCTCGACGTCCTTGACGAGCGGGTAGCGCGCGACGGCGGCGCGCAGCTGCGGCCTCGTCGACGTTGCAGGGTCGTCATGTCGCGCGCGGCGGCCTCGAGCGCGGAGCGGACCGCCGGGCTGCCGAAGCCCGTGCGCGCCGGTGATCGTGCACGTCGCTGCACGCGCACGAGCGAGGAGTCGCGCAGCCAGATCCAGCCGCCCGCGAGCGCGAGCCGCGCGAGGACGAGCGCCGACGACGAGCGCGCGGGCGCAGCCGCGGCACGCGGCGGGCGCGGCGACACGGCAGCGTGACGCGGCGAGGCGGCGGATGCGCGACGGCCATTCCACGCCCCTTCGACGCCGCCGGCGCGGCTCCTCCCCCGGCTGCGTCAGCCTGCGGGCCCGGCCACGAGCCGCTCGCCGAGCGCGCGCACGTCGCCGGCGCCGAGCACGAGGCACAGGTCGCCGGCGCGCAGGCGCTCGCGCAGCACGCGCTCGGCGTCGTCGAACCCGGGCAGCCACAGCACCTCGCGGCCGGGCGCCGCGTCGGCGACGGCCTCGGCGACGAGCAGCCCGCTGACCCCCGGGAAGTCCTCGGCGCGCTCGCGCGCGCGGGTAGACGTCGAGGACGCAGGCGAGGTCGGCGGCGGCGAGCGCGCGGCCGAACGCGCTCGCCAGATGCTGCGTGCGCGAGTAGAGGTGCGGCTGGAAGACGGCGACGACGCGCCGCGGCCCCGAGCGTGCGGCGCGGCGGCGAGCGTCGCGGCGACCTCGGTCGGGTGGTGGGCGTAGTCGTCGCACGACGCGCGCGCCGGACGCCGTCGCCCCGAGCGTCTCGAAGCGGCGCCCCGCGCCGGCGAAGGTCGCGAGCGCGGCGGCGGCCTGCGCGGGCGCGACGCCGGCGAGGGCGGCGGCCTCGAGCGCCGCGACCGCGTTGCGCACGTTGTGCTCGCCGGGAACGCGCAGGTGCACCTCGGCGTCGCGCCAGCGAAAGCGCGAACCGCCGGGCTCGAGGACCGCTCCCGCAGGCGCGTCGAACGCGACGCACGGCCCGTCGCGCAGCTCGAGCAGCTCCGGACGGTCGAGGATCACCGCCTGCGCCGGACCGGCGAGGAAGCTGCGGAAGACCTCGCGCACCTCGGCGAGCGAGCCGTACGTCGCGTGGTGGTCGAGTTCGACGTTCGTGACGACCGCGACCTCGACGACGAGCGAGAGCATCGAGCGATCCGACTCGTCGGCCTCGACGACGAGCCACTCGCCCGTTCCCCAGGCGGCGTTGCGCCCGGTCGTCGCAGCTCGCCGCCGATGAGATACGCGGGCTCCAGGCCGCAGGCGAGCAGGATGTGCGCCGCCATGCTCGAGGTCGTCGTCTTCCCGTGTGCGCCGGCGACGGCGATCGTCCGCTTCAGCGCGCTGAGCTCGTGCAGCAGCTCGGCGCGCGCGCATCACGCGCAGGCCGCGCTCGCGCGCACGGGCGAGCTCGGGATTCTCCGCCGGCACGGCCGTCGAGTACACGACCTCGACGTCCTTCCCGCCCGGGAGGTTGGCCGCGTCGTGGCCCGGCCGGGCGTCGATCCCCGCGGCCCGCAGGCGCTCGAGCACCGGCGTGGCGGCGCGATCCGAGCCGCTCACGGTCGCGCCGAGCTCGGCTGCCACCGCGGCGCACCCGCTCATCCCGGCGCCGCCGATGCCGAGGAGGTGCAGGCGCCTCCCGGCCCAGGGCCCGCTCACGCGTGCGACTCCGCGGCGGCGACGAGCTCGTCGGCGATCACCCGTGCGGCGTCGGGCCGTGCGAGGCCCGCCGAGGCGTGTGCCATCGCCGCCAGGCGCCCGGGATCGCCGAGCAGGGTTCCGACCTCCTGTGCCAGGCGCTCGGGCGTCACCTCGTCGTCCGGGAGGACGACGGCCGCCCCGGCGCGCTCCATCCAGCGCGCGTTCTCGCGCTGATGGTCGGCCGCGGCGTGCGGGTAGGGGACGAGGATCGCCGGGCGCCCGGCGGCGGCGATCTCGAAGATCGAGCCCCCCGCGCGGGCGAGGACGAGGTCGGCGGCGAGCAGCGCCTCGCCGAAGTCGCCGACGAATCCGCGCAGGTCGTAGTGCCCGGGATCCTCCCCGAGCCGCGCGCGCAGGGCGCCCAGGTCGCGCTCGCCGGCGGCGTGGAGCACGCGGAACCCCGGGTCGGACGGCCCGAACGCGGCGACCGCGGCCTCGTTGATCGAGCGCGCTCCGAGCGAGCCGCCGAACACGAGCAGCACGGTGTCCTCGGGGGCCAGGCCGAACCGCGCGCGCGCGGCGCGGCGGTCGGTGGCCGGTGGCGGCACCGGGCGACCGGTGACGCGATAGCGCTCGCCCTCGCGGCCCGCAAGCGCGAACGCGAGGCACACGCGGCTCGCGCGGCGCGCGAGCAGCCGGTTCGTGAGGCCCAGGTGGCTGTCGGCCTCGGTCAGCACGAGCGGGATCCCGCGGCGCGCGGCGGCCAGCCCGACCGGGCCGGCGACGTATCCGCCGCCGCCGAGCACGGCCGCCGGCTGCAGCTCGTCGAGGATCACGCCCGCGCGGCGCACCGCGCCCGCCGCCTTCGCGAGCGCGCGGACCGCCTTCAGCGGGTTCGTGCGGCTCAGGCCCTCGACGTCGATGGCGCGCAGCTCGTAGCCGGCGCCGGGCACGAGCGCGCGCTCGGCGCGATCGCCGCCGACGAAGACGACCCGGGGAGCCGGCTCGCGGTCAGCCCGCAGCGCGCCGGCCACCGCCAGGGCCGGCACCACGTGCCCGGCCGTCCCGCCCGCGGCGATGACGTAGGTCCTCGTCTTCATGCGCCCGGGATCGTGTCGCATCGCGCCCTCCGGTGAGGGCCCGCAGGTGCACCGACCCGCCGCGGGCCACGTTCACGAGCAGCCCGACGCTCACGAGCAGCGTCACGAGGCTCGTCGAGCCATAGGAGATGAACGGGAGCGGGACGCCGGTGAGCGGGGCGATGCCGAGCACCACGAACACGTTCAGCGACGCCTGGCAGACGATCAGCGACGTGAGGCCGGCGGCGAGCAGCGCGGCGTAGCGGCCCTTGGCCTGCTGCGCGATGCGCAGGCCCGACCACGCGACGAGCCCGAACAGCACGAGCAGCGCGAGGACGCCGAGCACGCCGAGCTCCTCGCCGATGACGGCGAGGATGAAGTCCGTGTGGGCCTCGGGGAGATAGTCGATCTTCTGGACCGACTCGCCGAGTCCGCGGCCGAACAGCCCGCCCGACCCGAGCGCGATCTGCCCCTGGACCGCCTGGAAGCCGGCGTCGCCGGCGTGACTCCACGGATCGAGGAACGAGGTCAGCCGCGCCCGCCGGTACGGCGCGCTCATCGCGTAGAGGCCGACGACCAGCGCGCCGACGCCCGCGAAGCGCGCGAGCCAGCCCATCGGGATCCCGGCCGCGACGAGCATCGCGCCGATGACGAAGCACATGACGAGCGCCGTCCCGAGGTCGGGCTCGGTCGCGACCAGCAGCACCGCCGTGCCCGAGACCAGCGCGAGCGGCATGAGGTCCTTCACGCTGCGAAACCCGCGCGGGCGCTCGGCGAGGAACCGCGCGGCGTAGAGGATCAGCGCGAGCTTCGCGACCTCGCTCGGCTGGAACTGCAGCGGCCCGGCGCCGAGCCAGCGCGTGGCGCCGTTGACGGTGACGCCGAACCCGGGCAGCTCGACGAGCACGAGACAGACGAACGCGCCGGCGAGGATCGGGCCGGTCAGCCCGAGGATCCGCTGCAGCGGCAGCCGCGAGACGATCCGCAGCAGCACGAAGCCGGCGGCGCCGTAGAGCACGTACTTCACGAGGAACCCGGTCCCGTCGCCGCCGCCGCGGATGACCGTGCTCGCCGACGAGGCGCTGTAGACCATGATCGCCCCGAACGCGACGAGGCACAGGACGGCCGTGATCAGCACGTCCTCCTCGATCGGCCGCGAGCGCGTCGTCGACCCCCGCCGTTTGGCAGGGGCCGTTCCGGTGGCGCGGGCGGCAACGCGGGCCATCGCGGCTCCCTTCGCGGCGCCGATGCGAATTCCTCTCCGCCGCCGTCGTCGCCCGTCAGCCGGCGAGCTGCGCGACGAGCGCCTTGAAGTGCGCGCCGCGCTCCTCGAAGCCGCCGGGGTACTGGTCGAAGCTCGCGCACGCCGGCGAGAGCAGGACGACCTCACCGGGCTGCGCGGCCGCGCGCGCGGCGGCGACGGCGGGCTCGAGCGCGCCGCAGTCGTGGAGCGTCACGGTGCCCTGCAGGGCGGCCGCGATCACGGGCGCGTCCTCCCCGACGAGGTATACGGCGCGGGCGCGCGCCTGCACCTCGGCGCGCAGCGCCGCGGAAGTCCTGGTCCTTGCCCAGCCCGCCGAGGATCAGGTGGATCGGCGCCCCGAACGCGGCGAGCGCGACCCGGGTCGAGGCGACGTTCGTCGCCTTCGAGTCGTTGACCCACAGCACGCCGCCGACCTCGGCGACCTCCTCGATGCGGTGCTCGACCCCGCGGAACGTGCGCAGCGCCTCGCGCACGGCCTCGGGGGCGATCCCGGCGGCCAGCGCGGCCGCGGCCGCGCCCATCGCGTTCTCGACGTTGTGGCCGCCGCGCAGCCGCAGCTCCCCGAGCGCCGCGAGCTGCTCGCCGCGCCACCACAACGCACCGTCACGCAGCGTCAGGTCGTCGCCCGCCCCGACGCCGAACGTCACGCGCCGCGCGCGCCCGCCGGCCAGCTCGAGCAGCGGGGCCGGGCCGACCGCCACGTCCGCGGGTCCCTGATGGGCGAACAGCGCGAGCTTCGCGGCCCGGTAGGCCTCGAAGCTGCCGTGCCGGTCGACGTGGTCCGGCGTCACGTTCAGGATCAGCCCGACCTCGGGCGCGAACGCGAGCGCGTCCTCGAGCTGGAACGAGCTCGCCTCGCAGGCGATCGTCGCGCCCTCCTCGACCCCCTGCACGAGCGAGCTGACCGCGACGCCGACGTTGCCCGCGACCACGACGGGGCGGCTGGCCTGGCGCCAGATCTCGCCGAGCAGTTCGACGGTCGTCGTCTTGCCGTTCGTCCCGGTGACCGTCACGAACGGCTGCGCGAGCAGCCGCCAGCCGAGCTCGAGCTCACCGAGCACGGGGATCCCGCGCCTGCGAGCCTCGGCGATCACGGTCGCCGCGCCCGGGACGCCCGGGCTCTTGACGACGCTCCGCGCGCGCCCGAGCTCGGCGAGGCCCTCGACGCCGGTCCAGACCTCCATGCCCTCTGCGCGCAGGCCGTCGGCCTCCGGCGGCTGCCCGGAGTCCACGCAGATCACCGGCTCGCCGCGCGCCCAGAGCGCGCGCGCCGCTGCGGCGCCCGATCGCCGCAGGCCCACGACGAGCCACGGCCCGGGGGGCAGCGGGGGACGATGCAGCGGACCGCTCACCCCGCGGACCCTACGGGCCCCGGAGCGCCCGCGCGGGGCCGTCAGGTGATCGACGCCTGGTAGAGCGTGAAGCCGATCGCCGCGCAGACGACGGCGATGATCCAGAAGCGCAGGATGATCTTCGTCTCCGACCAGCCGAGGATCTCGAAGTGGTGGTGGATCGGCGCCATCAGGAAGACGCGCTTGCGGAACGTCTGGAACGCGAACACCTGGATCATCACGCAGAGCGCCTCGATGACGAAGATCCCGCCGAGCAGGATCAGCAGGATCTCGGTGTTCGTCATCACGGCCATCGCGCCGATCGCGCCGCCGAGGCCGAGCGAGCCCGTGTCCCCCATGAAGATCGTCGCCGGGAACGCGTTGAACCACAGGAAGCCGACGCACGCGCCGACGACGCAGGCGCTGAGCAGCGCCAGGTCGCGGTCGCCGGTCGTGATGAACGTGATCCCGATGTAGGCGAGCATCACGATCGCGGCGCAGCCGGCCGCCAGCCCGTCGAGCCCGTCGGTGAGGTTCACGCCGTTCGTCGTGCCGGCGATCACGAGGTAGATGAGGACCGGGAACAGGAAGCCGAGGTCGACGCTGGCATCGACGAAGCGCAGCCGCACGGTCGTCGAGATCCCGGCCTTCTGGGTCGCCACCCACCACAGCGCCGAGCGAGATCAGCACGGTCACGATGAGCTTCGTGCGCCCGCGCAGCCCGAGCGAGCGGCGCCGCACGATCTTCGTGTAGTCGTCGGCGAAGCCGACGCCCGCGCAGGCGATCGCGGTGCCGAACACGCCGACCGCGCGCCAGTCGCAGTCCGTGAGGATCAGGAACGGCACGGAGATCGCGATGAAGATGATGAGGCCGCCCATCGTCGGCGTGCCCGCCTTCGCGTGGTGGCCCGCCGGGCCCTCCTCGCGGATGTGCTGGCCGAACTGGCGCTCGTGCATGAACTCGATGAAGCGCGGCGAGAGGAACACGCAGATCAGCAGCGCAGCGGTGCCGCCGATCAGGACCTCGCCCATCAGGCGGCCCGGCGCTCGAGCGCTTCGGCGACGACCTCGAGGCCGACGCCGCGCGAGGCCTTGACGAGCACCGTGTCGCCGGGCGCCACGCAGCTCCGGTACGAGCGCGGCGGCCGCGGCGGCGTCGGCGACCGCGTGGACGCTCGCCGCCGTAGGCCGGCGCCGGCATGCGCGGCGAGCGGCCCGACGGTGACGAGCACGTCGACGCCGGCGGCGCGTGCCTGGGCGCCGAGCTCCGCGTGGAAGCGCTGCTCGTCGGGGCCGAGCTCGAGCATGTCGCCGAGCACGGCGACGCGCCGGCCGCGGCGCCGACTCGGCGAGGTCGTCGAGGGCGGCGCGCATCGACATCGGGTTCGCGTTGTAGCAGTCGTTGACGACGACGACCCCGCCGCCGAGCTCGATCCGCTGCCCGCGCAGCCGCGAGAGCGCGACGCGCACCGTCCCCGCCGGCTCGACGCCGATCGCGCGGGCCGCGGCGAGCGCGGCGAGCGCGTTGCGCCGCATGTGCGCGCGAGCCGAACGGCAGCGTCAGGTGCTCGGGGCAGCGCGTCCACGTCGCCACCGGGCCCGAACGTCACCGTCCGCAGGTCCGCGCGCCTGTGCGGTTCGAGCAGCGGCTCGTCGGCGGGCAGCACCGCGGTCGCACCGGGCGCCAGGTCGCGCACGAGCTCGGCCTTCGCCGCGGCGATCGCCTCGAGCGAGCCGAGCAGCTCGAGGTGCACGGGCCCGACGTTCACGATCACGCCGACGTCCGGCTCGGCGATCGCGACGAGCTCGGCGATCTGCTCGGGCCCGCGCATCGCCATCTCGAGCACGAGCACCTCGGTGCCCTCGGGCGCGTCGAGGATCGTCAGCGGCAGCCCGATCTCGGTGTTGAGGTTCTCCTCGGTCGCGACGACGCGCCGGTGCGGCTCGAGCATCCCGCGCAGGATGTCCTTCGTCGAGGTCTTGCCGGTGGAGCCGGTGATGCCGATCACCTGCGCACCGAGCGCGCGGCGCCAGGCGGTCGCGAGCTCCGGAGCGCGGCGAGCGGGTCCTCGGCGGCGAGCAGCGCGCCGGGGCGCGCGCAGCGCGCGGCCTCCACGTGCTCGGGCGCGACGAGCACACCCCACGCCCCCGCGGCCAGCGCCTGCGCGGCGAACGCGCCCGCCGTCCTCGCGCTCGCCCGGCAGCCCGACGAACAGGTCGCCGTCGCGGACCGTGCGCGAGTCGATCACCACGCGCTGCGGACCGGGCGGGCCGGATCGGACCGGCGGCGGCCCGGCGAGCGCCGCTCCGGCGGCCGCCGCGACGCGCTCGGCGTCCCAGGCGCGCATCAGGTCACCACCGCACGCAGCGCCTCGCGCGCCACGTCGACGTCGTCGAACGGGATCCTTGCGCCCCGCCGTCGAACTCCTGGCCCTGCTCGTGGCCCTTGCCCGCGATCACGACGACGTCACCCGGCGCGCGAGCGCGATCGCGCGCTCGATCGCCGCGCGGCGGTCCTCGATCGTCTCGACCGCGGCCGCGGGCGCCGGCGGGATCCCGGCGAGGATCTCGCCGATGATCGCCTCGGGATCCTCCGAGCGCGGGTTGTCGGAGGTGACGATCGCGACGTCGGCGATGCGCGCGGCGATCTCGCCCATCAGCGGGCGCTTGCCGCGGTCGCGGTCCCCGCCGCAGCCGAACACCGCGAGCACGCGCCCGCGAGCGACATCGCGGGCCGCGCGCAGCACGTTCTCGAGCGAGTCGGGCGTGTGCGCGTAGTCGACGAGCACCGCGAAGTCCTGGCCCTCGTCGACCGGCTCGAAGCGCCCCGGCGCCGCGCCCGCGCCGCGGCAGCGCGCGCGGCGATCGTCGTCGTCGTCGACGCCGAGCGCGCGCGCCGCGGCCACCGCGCACGAGCGCGTTGCGCGACGTTGAAGCGCCCCGGGCAGCGGCGCGCGCAGCGCGACGGCCGTCCGAGCGACGGAACGCGGAGCCGGCGAGCTCGGTCTGCACGTCGGTCGGCGCGCAGCTCGGCGTCCACGGCGTCGATGCCGAACGGTGACGGTGCCCGGGAACTCCGCGGCCAGCCGGCGCCCGTACGGGTCGTCGACGTTCGCGATCCGCACGCGCGGATCGGCGGCGAACAGCCGCCGCTTGGCCTGGAAGTAGTCCTCCATCGTCGGGTGGAAGTCGAGGTGGTCCTGCGTGAGGTTCGTGAACACCGCCGCGGCCCAGTGGATCGCGTCGGCGCGGCGCAGCTCGAGCGCGTGCGAGGAGACCTCCATCGACGCAGGCGCGCGTCGCCGGCGTCGAGCATCGCGCGCGAACGTCGCCTGCAGGTCGATCGCCTCGGGCGTCGTGCGCACCGCCGCGCGCGCGCTCGCCGCCGACGACCTGCTCGACCGTCCCGAGCAGCCCGGTCCGCAGCCCGGCGGCCTCGAGCAGCGCGCGCAGCGAGGAACGCCGTGGTCGTCTTGCCGTTCGTGCCGGTGATCGCCCACGACCTGCAGCCGCGCCGTCGGGTCGCCGTGCAGCCGCGCGGCGGCGGGTGCCATCGCGGCGCGCACGTCGGCGACCAGCACCTCGGGCACGCCGAGCCCGAGCGGGCGCTGGACGACGAGCGCCGCCGCGCCGCGCGCGACCGCCGCCGGCGCGAAGTCGTGGCCGTCGCGCGTGAACCCGGGCACGCAGAAGAACGCGCGTGCCCGGCGCGACGATCCGGTCGTCGTAGGCCAGCGCGGTGATCTCGGGGTCGCCCGGGCCGCTGATCCGGGCGTCGGGTCCGAAGAGCTCGCGCAGCTGCATCCGGCCGGATGGTACGCGGGGCGGCGGCCCGCTCGGAGCGCCGCTCAGCTCGGCGGGATCCGCAGGTAGGGCAGCGCGAACGACGCGATCTTGCCGAACGCCGGGGCCGCGACCTCGCCGCCGTAGATCGCACCCTGCGGCTCGTCGACCATCACGGAGACGAGCAGCTGCGGGTCGGCCGCCGGCGCCATGCCGACGAACGAGGCGACGTAGCGCTCCTCGGAGTACTCGCCGGTCGCCTTGTCGATCTTGTTCGCGGTGCCCGTCTTGCCGGCCAGCTCGTAGCCGGGGATCGAGACCTCCGAGGCCGTGCCGCCGGGGGCGAAGACGCCTTCGAGCATGTTGCGGACCTCGAACGCCGTGCGGCTCGAGATGACGCGGCGCCCGGCCGGCTGGCGCACCACGCCGCCCGTCGATCGCACG
The DNA here is from genome assembly GCA_963787935.1 of uncultured Actinomycetes bacterium. GTDB lineage: Bacteria > Actinomycetota > Thermoleophilia > Solirubrobacterales > Solirubrobacteraceae > F1-60-MAGs163. The sequence continues at coordinate 531,450 of CAWBEV010000006.1, forward strand.
GATCACGTGCGGCCGGCGCAGCACGCCGCCGTTGGCGATCGCCGAGTACGCCGCGGCCATCTGCATCGGCGTGACGAGCTCGCCCTGGCCGATCGGGAGGTTGCCCATCGAGGAGCCCGAGTAGTCCTTGAGCTTCAGCGCGATGCCGCGCTCCTCGCCCGGGAGGTCGACGCCCGTCGGCGAGCCGAAGCCGAAGCGCCGCACCCAGTGGTCGAAGCCGCGGCGCGCCGAGCTTCTGGCCGATCAGGATCGCGCCGACGTTGCTCGACTGGGCGAGGATCCCCGCGGTGTCGAGCGTGACCCAGCCGCGGTCGTGGGACTCGCCGATCACGCGGTCGGCGATCTGGATCTGCGGCGGAAGGTTGAACGACGTGCTCGGGGTGACCGCGCCGTCCTGGAGCGCGCCGGCGACCGTGAACGCCTTGAACGTCGAGCCCGGCTCGTAGGTGAAGCCGACCGCGCGGTTCTGGGTCGCCCATGCGGGCGCCGAGCCGGGGTCGTTCGCGTTGATCCGCGGCCAGTTGGCCATCGCGAGCACCTCGCCGCTGCGCGGGTCCATCACGATCGCGCGTCGCGCCCTTGGGCTTGTAGGCCTCACCGACGCCCTGCAGCACCTCCTCGGTGCGCTGCCTGGATCTCGGCGTCGAGCGTCAGGCGCAGGTTGCGCCCGGCGACGGACTTCTGGACGTCGCGCACCTCGATCGTCTGGCGCGCCGCCGTCGAGCACCAGGCGGCGCTCGCCGTCGCGGCCGTGCAGGAGCTTGTCGTGGGCGTACTCGAGGCCGAACAGGCCGTTGCCGTCCACGCCGACGGCGCCGATCACCTGCGAGGCGAGCATCCCGCGCGGGTACGTCCGCAACGAACCGGGCGTCAGGTCGATGCCTTCGATCCCCAGGGCGCGCACCTGGTCGGCCGCCGCCGCCGGGATCCGCCGCGCGAGGTAGACGAACCCGGTGTTGCGCGCGGCGAGCTTCTTCGTGAGCTCGGCCTCGGGGACGTTCAGCAGCGGGGCGAGCTTCGCGGCCGCGCGGACCGGGTCCTTGACGAGGTAGGGCGTCGCGGAGATGTCGTCGGCGGGCTCGGAGGTCGCCAGCGGCGCCCCGCGCCGATCGACGATCGAGCCCCGCCGGGCGGGGACGTGCTGGACGGCGACCTGCTGCGAGGAGGCGGCGTGCGAGAGCCCGCCGCCCTTGATCGTCCCGATCCACACCGCGCGCATGGCGGCGATCGACAGGAGGCCGAGGAAGACGGCGAAGAGCAGTCCGATGCGACGCTCGACGAGCGCCACGGCCTACCCCTGGGCCCCGGCGGCGTCGGCCGCGAGGCCGCCGGTCTCGGCGGCGGCCGGCTGCTCACCCGAGGCCGGCGCCTGCGCCCCGGGATCGGGCTCGCTCGTCGCCGCCGGATCCTCGGCCGGCGCCGTGCCGGTGCCCGCGGCGGCCTGATCCTCGCCGGGCGCCGTGGCCTGCTGGTCCTCGGTCGGCCGGTGCCGGCGCCGGTGTCGGTGGCGTCGGCCGCGGCTGGATCGAGCGCGGGCGGGTCGTCCACGGACGTGTCGGACGCCGGGCTGCTGGCGGCCGCGGCGAGCTGAGCGTCGCCGCCCGAGCAGCCGCCGCTCTTCGCGGCCCGCAGGTAGCAGACCGACCCCGCCCCCGGGATGACCATGCCGAGCTGGGCGGCGACGTCCTGGATCCGCTGGCCGGCGTCGAGGCGGGAGAGCAGGGCGCGCTGCGCGGCGTTGTCGCGTTCGAGCTGCTGGGCACGCTCGACGTTCGTGCTGATCGAGGTGTTGAGCTTCAGCAGCGAGACCTGCAGGAACACGAGCCCGAGCAGCGCCGCCGCGAGCAGCGAAGATCAGCGGGCGCCCGCGCAGCAGGCCTGCGCTCGACGGGACGCGTGCGAGGCCGCGCAGCGACGGTCGCGGGAGGCGCAGCGAGATCCGCGGGACGGTGGGGACGGCGACCGACGCGGCCAGGCGGCTCGCCGGCCGTCGGGCCCGCCCGGAGCTCCGGCGCGGGATCCGCGGCGCGGCGCGGCGCGGCAGGGCGCCGCCCGGGCGGCGCGCGGCCGCGGTCGCTGCAGGCGGCGGCGTCATGCCGGCGTCCCCTCGGTGGCGTGGAGCTTGCGTGCGGCGCGCAGCCGCGCCGAGCGCGACCGCGGGTTCTCGGCCGCTTCGCGCTCGCCGGGGACGATGCCCCCGCGGGTGAGCAGTTCCGCCTGCGGCACGTGGCCGCAGCGGCAGACCGGAAGGCCGGGCGGGCAGATGCAGCCCCGCGCGAGCTCGGCCAGGAAGCGCTTCACGCGACGGTCTTCCAGGGAATGGAAGGAAATCCCTGCAAAACGGCCGCTCTCGCGCAGGACGTCCCAGGCCAGCGGAAGGCCCTCGTCGATCTGGTCGAGCTCGTCGTTCACGGCGATCCGGATCGCCTGGAAGACGCGCTTGGCCGGGTGGCCGGCGGCGAACCGGGCCGGCGCGGGAACCGCAGCGCTCACGACCTCGACGAGGTCGCTCGTGGACTCGATCGGCCGGCGCTCGCGCTCGCGCACGATCGCGCGGGCGATCTGACGCGCGTAGCGCTCCTCGCCGTACTCGCGGAACGTGCGCGCGAGACGGCGCTCGTCCCAGGTCGCCACGACGTCAGCGGCCGACGGCCCGGCCTGCCGGGTCCATCCGCATGTCGAGCGGCGCGTCGGCGGCGTACGAGAAGCCGCGCTCGGGGGTGTCGATCTGCATCGACGAGACGCCCAGGTCGAGGTACACGACATCGGCACGCAGCCCCTCGTCGCGCAGCTCCGCGAGTGCTTCGGCGAATGGCGCCCGCACGAACCGCGTGCGGCAGGGCGCCTCGCGTGCGACGTCCTCGAAGCGCTCGCGCGCGTGCGGGTCGCGATCGATCGCGACGAGCAGCCCGTCGGGACCGAGGCGCTCGGCGACGAGCCGGGCGTGGCCACCGGCGCCGAACGTCGCGTCGACCGCGACCTCACCCGGGCGCGGATCGAGGACCCCGAGCAGCTCGGCGGCCAGGACGGGGACGTGGGCGGCGGTCATCGTCGTCATCTCAGCCGGTCTGGCCCAGCTCGGCGGTCATGTCGAACGCGCCGGCGGCGAGGCGCTCGTTCTCGGCGGCCCATGCGGCGCGGTCCCAGATCTCCAGGCACGGGCCCGAGCCGGTCACGACGACGTCCTTCGCGAGCCCGCCGTGGTCGAGCAGGAACGCCGGCACCATGATCCGCCCGGCCGCGTCGAGCTCGGTCTCGACCGCATTGGCGGAGAAGAAGCGCTGCAGGTTGCGCGCCTGCGGGGAGAGCGGGTTGAGGTTCGCGAGCGCGGCGGCCACGTAGGCGTCGTACTCGGCGGGGGTCCAGACCGCGACGCACGGATCCACGGCCTTCGCGATCACGACGCCGTCGCTGAGCGAGGCGCGGAACCTCGCCGGAACCGTGAGGCGGTTCTTCGCGTCGAGGGTGTGGTCGAAGGTGCCGCGAAAGGTCATCAGGTGCGCGCCCGGGAACGAGGTCCCACCTACCCGGAACAAGCGTGCGGGCCAGGGTGGAGGAGTGGGAGGAGCCCCTCCACCCCGGTCCGCGTGGCGCGCAACGTAACCCACTCCCTCCCACAATGCAACTCCATCTGCACATTTTTTCCCACCTCGCTCCCCACGCGTCCCCCGGACCGGCGGCGATGCCCCCGAATCGCCCGTAGCCGCGGGCTCGCGCGTGTGGGGCGCGGTGGGGCGCCGCGCCGACGGCGGGCGCAATCCGCGCTGCATCCGGCGTGGACGCAGCGCAGATTGCAGGCCCTGCGAGCGTCCGTCCGCAGCATGTGCGTCGCTTCGGCGGCGTCGCCGGCGCATCGGTCAGCGGTCCGTTCCCGGCCGCCCGCCGCGTAGGATGGCGTCCGTGACCCACGCCCTGCGCTCTCCCCGGCGACGCCTCGCGCCGCTCGCTCTCACGCTCGTCACCGCCGGCGTGATCGCCGGCTGCGGCGGCTCGTCCTCCTCCGGCGACGCCGGCGCCGATCCCGCGGCCGTCGTTCCCGCGGGCGCGCCCGCGTACGTCGTCGTCACCGTGCACCCCACCGGTCAGACGAAGGCGAACGTCGAGCGGCTCTCGCAGACGCTGTTCGGGACGTCCGATCCCGGTGGAGAGATCGTGAAGCAGCTCGAGCGCAGCTCCGCCGGGCCCGACGACCTCGACTTCCGCAAGGACATCGAGCCGTGGCTCGGTGACCGCGTCGCGCTCGCGCTCACGAGCTCGCGCGGGTCGGACGCCGACCTGCTCGTCGCCGCCGCCAGCAGGGACGACGACAAGGCCGAGCAGGCGCTGAAGGACTCCTCGGCGCTCAAGGACGAGGCGAGCTACCGCGACGTGGACTACCGCCGCAGCGGCGACGGCAAGCAGGCCGCCGCGGTGCTCGACAGCACCGTCGTCTTCGGCCCGCAGCGCTCGGTCCGGCTGGCGATCGACGCGACGAAGGACGACAGCGCGCTCGCGGACGAGACCGCCTTCAAGCAGGCCCGCGCGCAGGTCCCGGTCAACGGGCTCGTGTCCGGCTACGTGAAGGTCGGCGCGCTCGTGCAGGCGGCGGCGCAGGCGGGCGGGCAGGCTGCGAACGCCCAGCTCCTGCAGTCGCTGGCCGGCGGCCAGGCGGACGCGATCGCCGCGACGCTGAACGTCAACGCGAACAACATCCGGCTCGAGGCGGTCAGCACGCGCACCGGCGCGGCCGCGAAGGCCCAAACGCGCGGCGACGCCTCGGCGGCGGTCGCCGCGCTCCCCGGCGACGCGTGGCTCGGCCTGGGCCTCGGCGACATCGAGCAGACGGTGAACGGCGTGCTCACCGGCCTCGGCGAGCAGGGCGGCCTCGGATCGGCCGGGGTGAGCATCCTGCTCGATCAGGTGCGCCAGGCCACCGGCCTCGACGTGCGCGATGACCTCCTCTCGTGGATGGGCTCCGGCGGCATCTTCGTCGAAGGCGTCTCCGGCGGGGACATCGGCGGCGGGCTGATCGTGCAGGCGAAGGACACGGCGAAGATGCGCAGCGCCGTGCGTCAGATCGGCCGCGTGCTGCCGCGGCTCATGTCCGGGACGAGCGTCTCCCCCCTGCGCGCCTCCGGCGTCGACGAGGGCGTGCGGATCTCCGGTTCGGGCGCGCCGGCGCCGCTCTACCTCGCAGCCGCCGGCGACCGCTTCATCCTCGCGATCGGCCAGACGGCGCTGCGCGACGCGTTGGACACCGGCAGCACGCTCGGCGACGCGCCGGGCTACAAGGCGATCACGCCGACGCTCGGGGGTCAGGTGAAGCCGTCGTTCTACCTCGACTTCGAGCAGGTCGCGACGCTCGTGCGCAACGTCGGCGGCGACGGTCCCGACACGCGCAAGGCGCTCGAGGTCCTCGGCAAGCTCACGCAGGCCGCCGCCGGCGGGCGGGCCCAGGGCGACGCGTCGCGCACGAGCGCCGTGCTCGGCGTGCGCGAGTAGCGCTCAGCGCAGGCCCGCGAGCATTCCCGCGGCGAGCAGCAGCATCGCCGCGGGCACGAGCAGGAGCGCGACGACCAGCTGGATCTTCGGCGCGGCCCGCTGCGCACGGTCGTGAAGGCGGCGTGCCCGCTCCGCGCGTGCCGTCTGGGCCAGGCGCCCGACCTCCGGGGCGAGCGGCGCCCCCAACCGCTCGCTGCGGGCGAGCGCCGCCGCGAGCGCCGCCGCCTCGGGCGTCGGGCAGCGCGTGCGCAGACGCTCGAGCGCGGTCTCGCGCGCGACGCCGAGCTCGACCGCCGCAGCGACGGCGCGCAGCTCCTCGGCGAACGGGCCGCTGCCGTGACGGCCGGCCTCGCCCACCGCCCGGCGCGGTGGGAGTCCCGCCTCGACGGCCAGGCGCAGCCGGTCGAGCACGTCCGGCGCCTCGGCGCGCGCTGCGGCTCCGCGCCGTCGACCGCGGCGCGCGAGCAGCACGTCGGGGACGAGGAACCCGGCCGCTGGGGCCGCCACGAGCACTGCCACGCCGAGCCGCCCAGGCAGCGCGGAAGCCGCCGCCAGCGCGAGCAGCACCGCGCCCGCGGCGGCGACGCACTTCAGCGCCATCACGTCCTCGGTCCCGAGCCCGGCCGGCTCACCGGCCGCCGCGATCCGCGCGGTGAGGTCGCGCGGCGCCGCCGGCACACCGAGGCGCCGGCCGAGGCCGCGCGCGCCCTGACGGCGCGGATGCGCCCGCAGGCGGCGCGCTGCCCCTCGCGCACGGCGCCGTGTCCCGAGCGCCCGCGCGGCATCGCGCGCCGCGAGCACCACCAGCGCCGCGGACAGTCCGGCGAGCAGGGCGGCGGCGCTCACGGCGGGCCGAGCCTCGCGATCCGGCGCACCGCGACGAGCGCGATCACCTGCAGGACGAGCGCCGCGCCGATCAGCAGGCGTGGAAGCGGCGCGCCGAGCACCGCCCCGAGGGCGCCGGGCGAGGACGCCTCCGCGAGCAGCGCGGCCAGAGCGGGAAGCGCGAGCACGATCCGCGCCGTGAGCCGCGCCTGCGCGCTCGCGGCGCGTGCCTCGGCCTCTACGCGCGCGGCGGCGTCGAGCCCGTCGGCCAGTTCGCGCAGGAGCCGCGGCAGGTCGCCGCCCGCGTTGCGCTGCAACAGCACCGCGGCGACGATCGCCTCCCACGGCCCCGGTCCCGTCCGGAGACGCAGCGCATCGAGGGCCTGCCCAACGGGCGTCCCGAGCGCGATCGCGTCCGACGCCTCGCCGAGCACCCGGGCCGCCGGACGGGCGAGGCCGCGGTCAGCCGCCGCGAGCGCGATCGCAGCGGTCAGCGAGCGGCCGGTCCCGAGCGCGTCGGCCAGCGCCCGGGCCGCCGGCGGCGCCCCCGCGCCGAGCGCGCGCCGCCAGCGGCGCCGGCGCAGCGCGAGCGCCGCGACCGCGGCGGCCGGCCCGAGCGCCGCGCAGAGCACGCCGGCGATCGGTCCCGCGAGGATCCATCCGCCCGCGCCGAGCGCGATGCCCGCGGTCGCCCCGAGGCGCCGGCGTTCGGCCGCGGTCGGCGCGGCGCCGTCGCGCACCGCCCGCCGGGCCGGCCGCAGCAGGCGCTCGATGACGGCGAGCGCCCGGCGGCCCTCGAGCACCGTGAGCGCCTCGAATACCGCCAGCACGCCGAGCGCCGCCGCTGCTCCGGCGAGCAGCGCGGTCATGCGGGCGCCCGCAGCGCCGGGTCGGTGGGGACGCGCATGACCGGGCGCCCACCGCGCAGTGCGTAGATCTCGCGGGCCTGCGCTCGCGGCGCATCGGTCGCCGCGGGCACGACCTCGGCGACGGCGACGACGCGGCGCGCGCCGTCGGCACCGCGGGCCTGGTGGACGACGACGTCGATCGCCGCGGCGACCTGCGCGCGGATCGCGGCATGCGGCAGCCCGACCCCGGCCATGAGCGCCAGCGTCTCCAGCCGCGCAAGCGCCTCGCACGCCGATCCTGCGTGCACGGTCGACAACGAGCCGTCGTGCCCGGTGGCCATCGCGCCGAGCATGTCGAGTGCCTCGCCGCCGCGCACCTCGCCGACGATGATCCGGTCGGGGCGCATCCGCAGCGCGTTGCGCACGAGCCGCCGGATCGTCACCTCGCCGCGCCCCTCGACGCTCGCCGGGCGCGCCTCGAGGCGCACGACGTGCGGCAGCCGCAGGCGCAGCTCGGCGGTGTCCTCGACCGTGACGACCCGCTCGCCGGCGGCGATGAACCCGGTGAGCGCGCCGAGCGTGGTCGTCTTTCCCGAGCCGGTCGCGCCGCAGACGAGCACGTTGCGGCGCGCGCGCACGGCCCGTCCGAGCAGGTCGTGGAGCGGCGCCGTCCAGGTCCCGGCCGCGACGAGCTCGGCGGCCGCGAGGCCGCGCGGGCGAAAGCGGCGGATCGTCAGGGCGGGGCCGTCGATCGCCAGCGGCGGAAGGACGACGTTGACGCGCGAGCCGTCGGGCAGGCGCGCGTCGCACAGCGGCTCGGCCTCGTCCACGCGCCGGCCCGCCGGGGCGAGCAGCCGCTCGATGGTCTCGCGCAGCTGCGTCTCGTCGACGAAGCGTGCGCTCGTCGGCTCGAGCCGCCCGCGGCGCTCGACCCACACGGGATGCGTGCCGCTGACGAGCACCTCGTCGACGTCGGGATCGGCGAGCAGCGGCTGCAGCGGCCCGAGGCCCAGCACGCGCTCGCCGACGCGCGCGGCCAGCAGCTCACGCGTGTCCGGGTCGAGCGCACCCGCCTCGGAGCCGAGCGCCGCCTCGAGCGCCGCGGGACCCGAGGAGGCGGCCGCGCCGCTGCGAGCGCTCTCCAGCAGCCGGCCGTGCACGCGCTCGGCCAGCGCGTCGAGATGAGCGGCGCGACGCGCGGGATCCATGCACCTCCGAGGCCCGTGCCCGGCGGTCTTCCCCCCGGACGACACCCGGCCGCCCAATGGGCGGCCGGCGAGGATCGAGTGATCGTGTCCCTGAGAAGGCTCTAGGGGGCGACCGTCAGCGTCAGCGGGGACGGGGGCGTCGGCGACGGCAGCGGGAACGGGGCCCACGGGTCGGAGACGGGCGGGTGCAGCGAGCACGCGCGGGAGAGGTAGTCCGGCAGGCACGGGTTGTAGACGTGGACCCAGTAGCGCGTTCCGCCGCCGAAGTCACGGGCCCGCGAGAGCTCGTCGTAGTTCGTCCAGCCGTCATGGTCCTGGTCGTCCTGGCCGTCCACGATGCCGTCGCCGTCGCTGTCCGGATCGATGACCGAGGTCTCGGTGAGCGGCGAGGCGCCGTTGCCGCCGACGTACTGCTTCTCGCTCTGGTAGACCGCGGCCCACCAGGAGATCTTCAGCCGACCGCTCGTCTCGTCCCAGTTGGAGATGCCGTCGCCGTCGACGTCCTTCTCGTCGTCGGTGAGGACGCCGTTGGCGTTCATGTCCAGCAGCGCATTGCCCGGGTTCACGGGTGTGTCGGAGCTGTCGACGTTCGTGTCCTGGTCGCCGTCGGAGTACGTCAGCGGGAGCTTGCCGCCGGTGTACTGCCAGATCGCGTACTCCTCCTGCATCGTCAGGCCGTCCTGATCGAAGTCGTACCCGCCGTCGCCGCCGTCCAGCGCGTTGGGGTACGGCCGCTTGCCCGGGTAGGGCAGCGCGCGCAGGTTGAGGTCCAGCGCCGACTCGATCTCGAAGGTGTCGCTCACGCCGTCACCGTCGGTGTCGAGCTTGCACGGGTCGGTCTTGTAGGTCTTCTCGGCGGTGTCCGGCAGCAGGTCGTTGTCGTCGTCGGCGTCGTTCTTGTTCAGGATCTTGTCGTTGTCGCAGTCGCTCGAGCCGGACGGGTCGCCCGTGCCGCCGAACGCGCCGGGAGGGCCGACCGAAGGGGACATCTTCTTTGCCGTGAACGCCTTCCCGAAGCGCTTGGCGAGCACGCGCAGGCGGAAGGTCTTGGGGGTGGCCTTCCCGTCGTTGCCGGTCAGGAACGGCAGCACCTTCGTCGGAACCTTGAGCGTGATCCGCGTCGTCGAGGCGTTGTCGGCCTTCGCGAAGATGGCCTGCTTGCCGTCACGCTTGAACACGACGATGTTGCGGTTCTTGCCCTTCAGAAAGCCCTTGCCCGTGATCGTCAGGGTCTGGCCGACCTCGATCTTCAGCGGGGAGACCTTCTTGATGACGGGATTCGTGCCTGCGGCGACCGCGGCGCTCGTGGGAACGAGGCCGAAGAGGATGGCGAGCGGCACGATCAGTGCACGCGATCCACGGAGGGCGAACGACTGGGGCATCGCTCCGCCTATCGGCCTGTGGGCGAACAACTTGAGCCCCCGGACAGACGGTCAACGCCCGGACGAGCCGGGGCGGGCCAGCACGCGCAGTTCCCGAGCGGTGTTCTGGGCCTCCACGAGGGCCACCGCCTGGCGCTCGCCGACCCGCAGGGCGAGCGCCACGCGCGGCAGGCCGGCACTCTCCCCCTCGGCGAGCGCGGGGGCCGGCGCCGCCGCGACGACCTCCGCCGCTCGCAGCGCGACCGCCGTCCGGGCACCGCCGTCCGGTGCGTCGCGGGTGATCAGCACGTCGGCTGCGGTTCCCGGCGGCAGTTCCTCGGCGGCCCCGACCGCGACGATCCGCACGAGCCGCTCGGCCGGCCGTGCACCGGCGAGCGCGCCCGCCGTGCCGGTCTCCGGCGCGCGCAGGAGCGCTGCCTGCAGGTCGGTGCCGGCGGCGATCGCGACCGCCGCACGCGCACCGGCGGCCTGAGCGGCCGCCGCGAACGCCTCACGCGGGGCGTAGCGGGCGGGCACCCGGCGCACCGCGAGGTCGTCCGCGGCGATCCGCGCGCCCCCGGCGATGTCGACGCGCGCGAGCAGCACCGGCACCAGCGGGCCGACCTCGCGGCGCAGCGCGGCCTCGCGCCCCGTGACATCGGCGGCCGCGAGCGCGCCGAGCGCCAGCGCGAGTCCGCCGAGCGCGACCGCGCGCCGGCGCGGGCTCATGCGGCGAGCGCGAGCGGCTCCGCGGCCACCGGGACGTCCACGAGCCGGTACCCGACGCCCCAGACGTTCACGACGTAGCGCCCGCCGCCCGCACCGAGCTTGCGCCGCAGCCGGCACGCGTGCGAGTCGAGCGTCCGCGTCGTCCCGACCGTCCGCCGGCCCCAGATCGCCCGCAGGAGCTCGCTCTTCGTGAAGACGCGCGTCGGGTCGGCGGCGAGCACGCGCAGCAGCGCGAACTCCTTCGCGCTGAGCTCGAGCGGCGTCCCCGCCGCGTGCGCGGTGCGTGCCGCCGTGTCGATCTCGAGATCCCCGACGCGCAGGCGCCCACCGAGGCGCCGGCGGCTCGAGCGGCGCAGGATCGCCTCGAGTCGCAGACGCAGCTCGCGGTAGCTGAACGGCGTGGCGAGCACGTCGTCGGCACCACGCTCGAAGGCCCGTACGCGGTCGAGTTCGCCGTCCCGGGCGCCGAGCATGACCACGGGTACGAGCGGGTCGATCCGGCTGGCGACGCCGTCGGCCTCGCGGATGTGGCTCACGAGGTCGAGCCCCGAGCCGTCCGGCAGGGTCACGGCGACGAGCGCCAGGTCCGGGAAGTCGGCCTCCAGACGGCGCAGGCCGTCCTGGACGCCGTCCGCGAGGAGCAGGTCGAAGCCGTCGGCGGTCAGCTGGTCGGCGAGGAACGTCCGCGTGGCGGCCTCGTCGTCGATCAGCAGGATGGTGAAGCGGTCGCGATTCGTCATGTCCTCCGTAGGGATGACCGGCGCCGTCGTTCCCCCCGGGCCGCGGAGCCGGCACGCGCGCCGGCCGCGACCCCGAATACGATGCCGCGCGTGCGCGACCGTCCCGTGATCGGCCCACTGCTCGTACTCGTGGGCGCCGCGGGCTTCCTCGTCGTCTCGCTCATGACGTGGTACGAGGTCGACCTCGCCCGGATCAGGGGCGGCGCCGGGTTCGCCGCCGAGTTCGCGCGCCAGTCCGGGCTGGCCGTCAGCGCGAACGCCTGGGAACCGTGGGGCGTCGGCACGGACCTCGTCTATGCGGCGGCGATCGCGGGCGGGCTGGCGATCGCACTGCTGGGCCTCGCCCGCGGCGTGTCGGCGATGGGACCGGCCGTGGGCGCGATGGTGATCGGCGCACTGGCGAGCGCCGTCGTCGCCCTGCACCTGCTCAGCGAGCCGGAGCCGCGCGAGATCGTCTCGGTGCAGCCCGTCGGCTGGCTCGGATTGCTCGCCTGCCTGCTGATCCTCGCCGGCGGCTGGCTGTGGTGGGACGGTCTCCACCACCGTGCCGCGCACTGAGTCAGCTGCGCTGGCCCGTCGGCCGCACGAGCACCTCGTTGATGCTCACGTGCGGTGGGGCCGCCAGCGCGTGGACGATCGCGTCGGCGATGTCCTCGGCCCGCAGCACCTGCCCGGTCTGCTCCTTGAGCTTCTCGGCGGCCTCGATGATGTACGGGTTGGCCGCGTTGTGGCCGAGCAGCTCGGTCTCGACGAAGCCCGGCTCGATGATCGTCACGCGGATGTTCGCGTGGAGCGCCTCCTGGCGCAGCGCCTCGCTGAACCCCCCGACGCCGAACTTCGTCAGGTTGTAGACCGCGGCCCCGAGGCTCGCGCGCCGGCCCGCCACCGAGCTGACGTTCACGATGTGGCCGCCGCCGGCCTCGCGCAGCACCGGGAGCACCGCATGCGTGCAGTAGAGGAGCCCGAGGACGTTCACGTCGATCATGCGGCGCCAGTCGTCGGTCGAGGCGCCCTCGACGGGCCCGAGCAGCATGACGCCCGCGTTGTTGACGAGCGCGTCGAGGCGGCCGAGCCGCTGGCGCGCCATGTCGATGAATCCCTGCGCCTGCGCCTCTTCGGAGATGTCGACCGCGATCGCCGTCGCGACGCCGCCGAGCTCCTCGATGCGCGTCGCGAGCGCGTCGATCCGATCGGCGCGGCGAGCGCCGAGCGCCACCGCGGCCCCGGACTGCGCGCAGAGGAGCGCCGTCGCCGCGCCGATCCCCGAGGACGCTCCCGTGATCGCCACCGCCCGGCCCGAAAGGTCGTATCCCATCGGCCGAGCCTATCCGCTCGGAGACGGCCCGCAGCGCGCCGTCCGGAAAGCCGCAAACAGCGGGAAATCGTGCAACATCTCGTTCAGCGTTGCGGTTGGGGGAGGGAACGTCGTTAAGTTCCCGACGGGCCCGGCACCGCCACTGGTGGCCGCCGGCGCCCTTTGTTTTTTCTGCTTCTGGGAACCATGGACGCTCCGACGCGCGGCAACTACGACTCCGGTGAGGACTTCGTGCTCGAGTACGGTGAACTGCGGTTCACGTTCAACGAGCGCGACTTCGCCGAACGCTGCGAGCAGGCCGGTCGCAAACTCGGCTTCGTCGGCGGCACGCTCGACGAGCCGGAGCTCGAGGACCTCGTGAACCTCGCGGTGAACGGCGAGATCCAGGAGCCGGCCTCGGCGCTCGGCGAGCACGTCAACGACTGCTGGCCCGAGCTCGTCGGGCCCGCCGACCGCTCGCTCGTCCACTGGCTGCGCCGCCTCGTCTTCCGCTCCGCCTGGCTCGACCAGCGCGTGAAGGAGGGCGAGCTCGACGTGCGCTTCGACGGCGAGACGCAGACGTTCGCCTACGTCCAGCCCGACCGCGACGACGAGCCGGTCGAGCTCGCACCCGAGCCCTCGTGGGGCCGGGTCGCCTACATCCCGCGCTCCGCGGCCTGAGCCTCTGCGCCAGAGCGGAGGGGCGGGGCGCAGCCCCGCCCCGGTCACGGCCGCCGGATGCCGGGGTCCGTTCCAGAAGGCGGGTCCGGAGGACCCGCCGAGCACTACTCCGAAGCTGCCGCTGCGGGCGCCTCCGCGCCCGCGGCGAGCAGCTTCGCGCGGTTCTTGGCGACCGTCGCGGCCTTGCGACTGCCGACGAGCGCCTCGGCGCGCAGCGTCCCGCTGCGCGCCGGATCGAGGACCGGGTGACGCTCCAGCGCGGCGGCGGCCGCGTCGAGCGCGATGACCGTCGTCTCGCCGCCGAACGGCTCACGGGCCGCGGCGATCACGGTCAGCGAGCCGCCGTCGGGCACGTTGCGGGCCGCCGCGAGCGCACGTCGCGCGGCGCCGGCGCCGACCTGGTCGAGCGCGTCGATCACGACGGCGGCGTTCCCGCCGCGCGCGACGATCCGCTTCGCGGCGTCGACCGCGCGCTCGACCGCCTGGGCCTGGGCGTCCGGGCCGGCGCCGAGCCCGGCCGTCGCCGCGGGCTCGAGCTCGGCGGCCGCCCACTCGGGCAGCTCCTCCGGGCGCGCGCCTGCGAGCACGACGGACAGCTCGATCTCGTCCTCGGCGGCGAGCTCGATCGCCAGCGCGCGGAGCACCGTCGTGCGACCCGCGCCCGGCCCGCCGGTGACGACGACGCGCGAACCGCGGCCGATCGGCGCGAGGTCGGCGATCTGCTTGAGCGCCGGGTCCTTCGCCTTGAAGGTCAGCGGCTCGGCGGGAAAGACCGCCGGAAGCTCGTCGTACGGCGTGCCGACCGCGACCTCGTCGGCCGCGGCGCCGTTGATCGTCTCGACGCGCACGAGCGACGGGTAGCGCTCCGAGCGGCGCGGCCGGCGTGCGGGGCCGCTGACGCGATCGCCGCTGACGAGCTCGCAGCGCCGCACCTGCGCGGCGGAGATGTAGACGTCGCCGTCGCCGGCCTCCGGCGCGTCCGAGGCGGACGAAGCCCGAGCCGTTCGCGAGCACCTCGACGACGCCCTCGACGACGTGCTCCTCTCCGGGAGCGTCGTCGCGTCGTGCACCCTCACCGCGGCGCCCGCGGGGGCGCGCGGGCGCGCCCGCCGTCGTCCTCGTCCTCGTCGCGTGCGCGCTCCTCGGCGCGGCGCCGCGCGGCGCTCGCCGTCGCCTGCGCGGCCGCGGCCCCCGCGGCGCGCGCGCGGCCGCGGAGCGCGCTCGCGCTCGCGCTTCGGGCTCGCGCTCGGCCTCGGGCGCGTCGTCGCCCGGCGGCGGCGCAGTGTCATCGCCGCCCTGACGCTCGATGATCGCGTGCCGACGAGGTCGTCCTTGCGCAGGCGCCGGAAGCCGTCGATGCCGAGCTCCGAGGCGATCGCGTGCAGGTCGGCGAGCGGACTGGCCTCGAGGGCGTCGCGGGAGAGAACGGACATGGGGAACTCCTTCGTTCGGGTGATGGATCGGTCGGCGTCCGGCCGCGTTGGTGTCAGCGGCACGGCGACCCGTATGCCCCGCGCACGGTAGCGGCCCGCGCGGCGGTCCGCGGCGTGCCCTACCCGTCCGAGGCGCTCCCGGCGGCGCGGATCCACTTCAGCCGGTCGTCGCCGGGATCGCACTCGGCGGCACCTCGTCGAGGCCCTCCAGCACGCGCCAGACCGTCAGGAAGTCGACCGGCCGCGGCGACGTCGTGGACGCGCACGATCGCTGCACCGGCGGCGACGCCGTGGCCGAGCGCCGCGAGCGTGCCGGCGAGCCGGTCGGCCGGCGGGCGCCCGGTGATCGCGCCGATGACGTACTTGCGCGAGACGGGCAGCAGGATCGGCCGGCCGAACGCGTGCAGGCGCCCGAGCGCGCGCAGGACCTCGGCGCTCTCGGCCGGGGTCTTGGCGAAGTCGGGCCCGGGATCGACGATCAGCTGCTCCGCCGCGACACCGCGCGCGCGCGCCAGCGCGAGGCGCTCGCGCAGGAACGCCTCGACGTCGTCGACGACGGCGCCGCCGTAGTCGGCGAAGTGCTCCTCCTTGGGCTGCGCGCGCGTGTGCATGACGACGAGGCCGCAGCCCGTCTGCGCGGCGACGTCCGCGAGCTGCGGGTCGGCGAGGCCGCTGACGTCGTTGAGGATCGCCGGCGCCCGCCGCGACCGCGGCGCGGGCGACGGACGGCTTCCAGGTGTCGACCGAGACGAGCACGCCCTCCGCGGTCAGCCGCTCGACGAGCGGCACGACGCGCTCGATCTCGACGTCGGCCGCGGTCGACGCCGGTGTACGTGACGCCGGACTCCCCGCCGACGTCGATCAGATCCGGGCCCCGTCGGCGACGAGCCCCATCGCGTGGTCGAGCCGCCGGCCGAGCGTGTCGAGCCGCACGTGGTCGGAGAACGAGTCCGGGTTCGCGTTGACGATGCCCATGACAGCGGTCGGCCCGGCTCGATCGCCAGCGTCCGATCGGGCAGGCGCAGCACGGGCGGCTCGGCGGGGACGCTCATGCGACCGGCACGTAGCGCAGGAACAGGTGGTCCTGCGCGCGCAGGACGTCCTCGAGGCGCAGGCCCGCGGGCGGGTCGAAGAGCGGCCCGTGCACGACCGACCGCCCATCGCCGGCGACGAGCATCGGTGCGATCGTCAGCACGAGCTCGTCGACGAGCCGTTCGGCGAGCAGCTCGCGCAGCAGCGTCGGCCCGCCCTCGCTGACGACGAGCCGCGCGCCGCACGCCTCGCGCAGGTCGCGCAGGCACGCACGCAGGCTGAGCTCGCCCGCGGCGAAGTGCCGGGTCGTCACCTCGGCTCCGCGCGTCGCGGCCTCACCCGCGGCCTCGGTGTACACGACGCAGGCGCTGCGCGGGCTCGGCGAACAGCGGGACCTGCACGAGCTCGCGGGTCCAGGCCGCGGCGGATCGTCGCCATCACGGGGACCCCGTCGCGGCCGCGGCCGACGCGCCGCCCCTGCTGGACGGGGTCCAGGAGCGTCGCGTAGCGCTCGGCGATCAGCGTCCCCGAGCCGACGAGCAGCGCGTCGGCCGCCGCGCGCAGTTCGCGCAGCACCGCGCGGTCGGCGGGGCTGCCGAGCCCGCCCGCGCGGCCGTCGACGGTCGCGTGCCCGTCGGCCGAGCCGATCATCGCGACCACGACCCGCGGGCGCTCGGCGTGGCGGCTCGGCGTCCCAGAGCCCGAGCCGCTCGACGAACGCCGCAGCCGTCGCCGGCGCGCCGTCGGGGCGCAGCTCCTGGAGGGCCTCGTCGCTCACCGCGGGGATGCTACGGCGCCGCCGTGCAGAACCGCCCCGCGCAGCGCTCAGCGCCGCTTGCCGATCTTCACCGTCGTGCGCACGACCGAGGCGTTCCCCGCACCGTCCGTGCG
This sequence comes from uncultured Actinomycetes bacterium, assembly GCA_963787935.1. Lineage (GTDB taxonomy): Bacteria > Actinomycetota > Thermoleophilia > Solirubrobacterales > Solirubrobacteraceae > F1-60-MAGs163. The sequence goes on from CAWBEV010000006.1 coordinate 547,973, forward strand.
CGCTGATGCGCACGCGCCAGGTGCCGCGTCGGAAGGGGTGGCGGAAGGTCGCCCGGGTGGACTGCACCTTGCGCGGCAGCGTGCCGTCGCCGAAGTCGATGCGCATCTGACGCACCCCGGAGCCCGCCGGCTGGCGCGTCGACGGCGCGCACGCCGAACGCGAGCGTGCGCACCGGCCTTGCGCGTCGAGCCCAGGCGCACCGTGAGCTTCGGCGGCGTCGCGTCGATGCGCAGGTTGCGCACGTCCGAGCGCGACGCCTGCCCGCGGCGGTCGGTGGCGACGACCTGCCAGCGATGCAGGCCGTCGGCGATCGGCAGCGCCGGCGTGAAGCGTCGTGCGGGTCGTCGTGCCGACCGGCTGGCCGTCGACGAGCACCTGGTAGGTCACGCCGCCCCAGAGGTCGAAGCGAGTCCGACCAGGCGAGCGTCCGGCCGGCTCGCGCGGCGCCAGTTCGTCGTCGTGTGTCGAGCACGGGCTTGCCGGGTGCACGGTCGAACATGGCGACGACGAGGCGCCGGCCGTCCACGGCCCGCCTGGACGAACGCGATCGACGGCGTCCCCGGCGCGGTCGACGTCGGCGTCGAGGCCGGCGGTCGCGTCGACCGGGCCGAGCGCCGGGTTCGGAGCGACACGTCGGCGCCGAACGGCGGTGCGCTCGGGCAGCGCGACGTCGTCCTCGAGCAGGCGCGCGTGCACCTCGGGCGCGCCGCCCGGCGCCGGTGCCTGGAGCCAGGCCGCGATCCCGTCGAAGTTCTCGCCGAACGCGCTCGACCGGCTGGGCGGCGACGCCGTTGGCGGTGCCGAGCACGCGCGGCGCGCCGACGACGTCGTCGCGGATCACGGACGCGAGCGCTGCGCCGCCCGGCGCCTCGACGGCGGCGATGCCCTGCGCCGCGGCCGTTGATGCCGACGCGCGGCGGCCCGACGGCTCCGGCGGCGGCCGCCCGTCGATCGCCGACCGGATCGTCGAAGCCCGAGCCGCGCAGCCGGCGGGCGACGGCGCGGACGACCGTGCCGCCGCGCCGTCGTCGAACGCCTGGCGGAAGACGACCCAGGCGAAGCTCGAGTCGTCCTCGAAGCCGACGTCGGGCGTGTCGGCCGATCCGCCGGCGAGCCCGTCGAGCGCTCGCCGCGTTCGCGTCCGCGGCGACGCGACGAGATGCGCCCGCGGACGAGCCGGCGCGCCGACGACGTGGCGTCGTCCCGTCCGCGCCGACCTCGCCCCAGACCGCGAGGCCGATGCCGTCGGCCGAGGTCGCCGACGCTGCGGGCGCAGCGCCGGCGCCGCTGCCCGCGTCGACGCGACCCGGATCGAGCGTCGAGCGGATCGCCGTAGACCGCGAAGGCGCGTCTGGCGGCGCGCGAGGTAGGCCGCGCGCACGTCGCCCGCCTGACGTCCAGGCCGCGTAGGCGACGCCGGTGACCGTCATGTCGATCGCCGGGTCGGCGGCGCCCGGATCGCCGAGCTGCTGCGGGCGCCGCGAACGGCTGCCGCCGCGGCGGGGCGCACGACGACCCAGGCCCCGGCGCGCGTTCGCGAACGCGACGACGACGCGCCCGCCGTCGCCGGCGGCGACCGACGGGCGCCCGATCAGCGCGGGGAGCCCGCCGTCGACGCGCAGCGGCGCCTGCGGCGCACCGCCGCTGACGAGCGAGACGAAGACGTGGTCCTCGCCCCCGTCGCGGCGCACGTACGCGACCGCGCCGCCGCCGTCACGGGCGACGGTCGACGTCGCCGACCGCGCGCACGTCCGGGGAGGGGCCGTCCACCGGCTGTCCCGGGAAGAAGGCGCCCGCCGTACGCTGGGCGGCCGCCGGTGCGGCCGGCGCGAGCGCGGCGAGCACGCAGGCGCCGCGGTGCCCGCGGCGAAGCGTCGTCCATGCCGCTGAAGTCACGAGCAGGTCACGAAGGGTACGCGGCCGGCCGGCGCGCCTGCGACGATTCCCTCGGCGGCGGCCTCTTCGAGGAACGCCGCGCGCCTCGCGCTCGGCCCGCGCCGTCGTCCCAGCCGAGCTCCGGCGCCATCGCCCGCGCGACGCGCCGCGCGGTCGCGCCGGCGGGTCGGTGACCGCGCGCGCGGCGAGCAGGCCCAGGCGCGTGCGGCGCAGCAGCGCGTCGCCGACCGAGCGCGCCTGCTCGTGGCGGGCGGCGTGGACCGTCTCGGCGAGCAGGTCCGACGGGCCCGCCGTCGACGATCGGCTGCGCGAGCTCCCCGCGCTCGGCGGCGATCGCGAGCACGTCGCGCGCGACGTGCCCGTAGCGCGCCGGCGAGGCGCTCGTAGGCGTCCGGCGGGCACGCCCTCGACGCGCGGCAGGTCCGCCGGGGTCGACGGCCTGCCCGAGCGGGATCTCGTGGGTGCGGCAGGGCGCCTCGCGCGCGTCGCGCTCGACGAGCCGGTCGACGGTCATCTTCGCCATCCGCCGCCAGGTCGTGAGCTTGCCGCCGGTGATCGTGATCATGCCGCTGCTCGTCTCGTAGAGCTCGGCCTTGCGCGAGATGTCGACCGACTTCTTCGGGTCGCCGGTCGAGATCAGCGGGCGCACGCCCGCGAACGCGCCGCTGAGGTCGCCGCGGTCAGCGCTCGTGCCGAAGAAGCCGTTCGTCGCGTCGAGCAGGTACTCGATGTCGCGACTCGGCGGGCCGGATGTGGTCGAGGCCGCCCTCGTCGTAGTCGTTGTCGGTCGTGCCGATCAGCGTCGAGCCGAGCCACGGGAGCGCGAAGATCGAGCGGCCCTCCCCGGCCGGGACGATCGCGCCGTCGACGCAGCGGCAGCTGGTCGCGAGGAGATCGTGATGTGCGTGCCGCGGCTCGGCGCGGATCCGCGGGACCTCGGCCTCGTCGTGCAGCTCCTCGGGGCGCAGCCGGTCGGCCCACACGCCGGTCGCGTTGACGACGTTGTCGGCGCGCACGTCGAACACGCTCGCCGGTCTCGCCGTCGCGCACGCGGACGCCGCTGCGCGCGGCCCGCCGTCCTCGACGAGCTCGGTGACCTCGAGCCGGTTGGCGCAGACCGCGCCGAAGCGCTCGGCCTCGGCGAGCGACGGTCAGCACGAGCCGCGAGTCGTCGGTCTGGCAGTCGTAGAAGAGGTAGCCCGGAGGTCGGCTCGCGCGCCGGCCAGCGCGGGCAGCCGCTCGACGACCTCCTCGCCGGAGATGACGCGGTGGCGCTCGGGCGCCCAGTCGCGGAACTCGTCGTCGTCCTCCTCGCGCCGCGCCGGCGCGCCGCGCAGCTTGTCGACCGACATCACGTCGTAGAGGTTCAGGCCCACGCCGACCAGCCGATCGGGCCGTTCGCCCTCGAACGCGGGCACGACGAGCGGCAGCGGGCGCACGAGGTGCGGCGCGAGCTTCACCATCAGCTGGCGCTCGAGCAGCGCCTCGCGGACGAGCCCGAGGTCGAAGTTCTGCAGGTAGCGCAGGCCGCCGTGGACGAGCTTCGACGAGCGGCTCGAGGTGCCGGAGGCGAAGTCCGCCTGCTCGACGAGCGCGACGGAGTAGCCGCGGCTGGCGGCGTCGAGCGCGACGCCGGCGCCCGTGATGCCGCCGCCGACGACGACGACGTCGAACGACTCGGTCGAGAGGGCCGCGAGGGCCTGGTCGCGCGTGATCATGGCTGCCCCCAGTCTCGCAGCCGCGCGACCGGGCGACGCGTCAGGCACGCAGGTCCTCGCGCACGTGGCGCGGCAGCCGCGCCACGACGAGGTCGTAGGAGTCCTCGACCATGTCGCGCACCTGCGCGTCGGGCAGCGTGCCGTCGGCGCGCAGCGCGTTCCAGCCCTTCGCCCCGAGGTACGGCGCGGGGCGAACCGCGCCGGGCCACGCGTCGCGGTGCTGCTCGGCGAGCGCCGGCTCGCACTTCACGATCACCTCGAGCGGGCGCCGCGCCAGGCGCGACCAGGCGAAGATCTTCCCGCCGACCTTGAACACCGAGAGATCCGGGTCGAAGGGGTGGGACTCTCCCGCGCCCGGAAACCTCAGGCACAGGCGGCGCAGCGCGGCGGGACCCACGGCGGGCCGGCGTCAGCGGGAGCCGGCGAGCGGCCGGTTCCACTGCTCGCGCTCACGGTCGAACGCGTCCCAGTCCATCGGCGGTCCGCCGGGACCGTCCGGACCGCCCCCGCCGTCATCGCCCGGGCCGCCCGGGCCCCCGCCGGGGTGACCGGGCTCGGGCGCGCGCAGGAAGTGCGCACCCGTCGCCAGCAGGCAGACGCCGAGCGCCATGCCGAGCAGCGTGGCGCCCGGAGCGTGGCCGACGACGAGCATCCCCATCGACAGCGGGAAGGCGAGCAGCCCGAGGCCGAACAGGAGGATCGTCAGGCCGGCGCGCTGGCGCGCTGCCGGCGGGCCCGCGAACCCCCAGGCCATGGCGAGGGCCATGAGGCCGAGCAGCGCGAGGACGAGCGGGAACGAGAGCACCATGGCGAGATACGCGCGACCCATGGTGCCGGATCGCGCCCCCGCTGTCACGCGGACGGGCGCGCCCGCGAGCGCTCTACAGCGCGGCCAGCTCGGTCGTGATGTCGCCGACCGAGCTCTTGGCGTCGCCGAACAGCATCGACGTCATCGGCTCGAAGTAGAGCTCGTTCTCGATGCCGGCGAAGCCGGGGTTCATCGAGCGCTTGAGCACGATCACGGACTTCGCCTCGTTGACGTTGAGGATCGGCATCCCGTAGATCGGCGAGTCGGGGTTCGTGTTCGCCGCCGGGTTCGTCACGTCGTTGGCGCCGATGACGAGCGCCACGTCGGTGCGCGGGAACTCGGGGTTGATCTCGTCCATCTCCTTGAGCTGGTCGTACGGCACGTCGGCCTCGGCCAGCAGCACGTTCATGTGGCCCGGCATGCGCCCGGCGACCGGATGGATCGCGTACTTGACCTCGACGCCGCGCTTCTCGAGCTCGTTCGCCAGCTCGCGCACGGCGTGCTGGGCCTGGGCGACCGCCATGCCGTAGCCCGGCACGATCACGACCTGGCGTGCGTAGGCCATCTGGATCGCGGCGTCGGCGGCGCTCGTCGCGCGCACCGTGCCCGCGTGCTCGCCGGCGCCGACGGCGCCCGCGACGGCGCCGCCGCCACCGAAGCCGCCGGCGACGATCGACGGGATCGAGCGGTTCATCGCCTCGGCCATCAGGCGCGTGAGGATCGTGCCGGAGGCGCCGACGATCATGCCCGCGACGATCAGCGCGGTGTTGTCGAGCGCCAGGCCGGTGGCCGCGGCCGACAGGCCGGTGAACGCGTTCAGCAGGCGAGATCACGACCGGCATGTCCGCGCCGCCGATCGGCAGCACGACGAACAGGCCGAGCAGCGCCGCGGCGATCAGCACGCCGGCGATGTAGATGCCCGAGGTCTCGCCCGGCCGCGATCGCGATCGACGCAGCCGACGGCGACCAGCGAGCAGGACGCAGGTTAGATCGGCTGCTGGAGCCCTCCAGCGCCGATCGGGCGGCCGGGCAGGATCTCCTGGAGCTTGCCGAACGCGATGTTCGAGCCCCAGAAGCTGATCGAGCCGACGATCGCCGCGAACAGCGACGGGATCACGAACGTGAGCCTCAGGTCGGCATACCCGCCGGTCTCGTTGAACTCCGCCCACGCGATCAGCGCGACCGCGCCGCCGCCGACGCCGTTGAACAGCGCCACCATCTGCGGCATCGCGGTCATCTTCACGTTGCGCGCCGCGGGGACGCCGACGACCGTGCCGACGACGAGGCCGACGATGATCAGGCCCCAGTTGCCCATCCCCTCGGTAGAGGAAGGTCGCGACGAGCGCGATGCCCCATGCCGACCGCGGCGATGCGGTTGCCGCGGACCGCCGTGCGCGGGCCGGTCAGCCCGGACAGGCCGTAGATGAACAGCGAGAAGCGATGATGTAGAGGACCGCGATGAAATCCGCGTCCTGCACGAACGACGTGGCCGGCGGGGCGATCACGCCGCGTCCTCCTCGGTCTGCTTCGGCTCCGGCTTGCTCTTGAACATCTCGAGCATGCGGTCGGTGACGAGGAAGCCGCCGACGACGTTGATCGTGCCGAAGATGATCGCGAGCACGAGGATCGCCTTGTTCAGGGCGCTCAGGTCCTCGCTGAGACCGAGGACGAGGATGCCGCCGAGCACGACGATGCCGTGGATCGCGTTCGTGCCCGACATCAGCGGCGTGTGCAGCGTGTTCGGGACCTTCGAGATGACGGCGTAGCCGACGAAGCCGGCCAGCACGAGGATCGCGAGATTCGTGATGAACATGGCCTGTCTCCCTGCCTACGCCGCGGCCTCGACCGCGGCCATGGCGCCCGGGTGGACGATCTCGCCGTCGCGCGCGACGCAGGCGCCGGCGACGATCTCGTCGTCGAAGTCGAGGTGCAGCGTCGCCGGCGCGCCATCCTCGCCGTCCCGGACGATCAGCCCCAGCAGCTCCTGGACGTTGCGCGCGTAGAGCTGCGAGGCGTGCTCGGGCATCTGCGCCGGGCAGGTTCAGCGGCGAGACGATCGTCACGTCGTGCTTGATCGCGGTCTGGCCGGGCTCGGTCAGCTCGCAGTTGCCGCCGGTCTCCCCCGCCAGGTCGATGATGACCGAGCCGGGCTTCATGCCCTCGACGGCCTCGGCGGTCACGAGCTTCGGCGCCGGGCGTCCCGGGACGAGCGCGGTCGTGATGACGACGTCGAAGCCCTTGATCGCATCGGTCAGCGCCTGCTGCTGCGGCGGCGCGCTCCTCGGCGGTCAGCTCGCGCGCATAGCCGCCCTCGCCGGCCGCCTCGATGCCCGAGGTCCAGGAACGACGCGCCGAGCGACTCGACCTGCTCGGCCACCTCCGGCCGCACGTCGTAGCCGGTCGTCACGGCACCCAGGCGCCGCGCGGTGGCGAGCGCCTGCAGGCCCGGCGACGCCGGCGCCGAGCACGAGCACCTTCGCCGGCGGGATCGTGCCCGCGGCCGTCATGAGCATCGGGAAGAAGCGCGCCGAGGTTCTCGGCGGCGAGCATCGACGGACTCGTAGCCGGAGACGTTGCTCTGCGAGGAGAGCGCGTCCATCGACTGGGCGCGGCTGATCCGCGGGATCGCCTCCATCGCGAGCGCGGTGATCTTCGCGTCGCGCGCGGCGATCGCGGTCGGCACGCTCGTCAGCGGTGCGAGGAAGCCGATCAGGAGCGCCCCGTCGCGCATCTGCGCGATCTGCGCCGGGTCCGGCGGCGCGATCGTGACGACGGCGTCGGCGCCCCAGACGGCGGCGGCATCGTCCGTGACGGTGGCCCGCCGGCATCGGTGAAGGCCGCGTCGGGGATCAGCGCGCCGTCGCCGGCGCCGCGCTCGACGACGACCTCGATCCCGCGCGCGGACAGCTTGCGGACGACGTCGGGAACGAGGGCCACGCGGCGCTCGTCCGGGGCGGTCTCCTTCGGAACGGCGAGTCGCATCGGGCGCGGAACCTAGCCGAACCGGCGCGTCGAAGCGTTCCGGGTACGCCCCACGAGCACCCGGTCAGCGCCGGATGCGCACCGGCAGCGGGCGCCGCGCGAGCGCCGCGAGCGCCTGCGCCGTGACCCAGACCGGGGTGACGGCGCTCGTGCGGCTGTAGCGAACGCTCCCGTTCGGCGCCTGCAGGGAGCGCAGGAAGGTCGAGCGGGGAGCGCGCGCCGCGCCGGCGCTGGCGCTCCGGCCGGCGCCCGGCGGCCGACGAGCGCCTGGATCGCGAACGCCGTCGACTGCGCGTTCGAGCGCCGCCGGCGGCTGGAGCGCGTAGCCGCCGTCCGGATTCTGCGTGCGGGCGAGGAACGCGGCGCCGGCGCGCACGGCCCGCGAGCCGCGGCGCCCGGCCGCCGCGAGTGCCTGGACCGCGCCGGCGGTGTCGTCCACGCCGCTGCGCCCACCGCGACGCGCGAACGAGAAGCCGCCGTCGCGGTTCTGCTCGCGGGCGATCCAGGTCGCCGCGCGCCGGACGCTGCGCGACGACCGGCCCACGCCCGCGGCCCGCAGGGCGAGCAGCCCGTAGGAGGTGAGGTTCACGAGCCGGTCGAACGAGCCGTCGGCGCGCTGATCGGCGCGCAGCCGCGCGAGCAGGCCGCCGGTCGCGCGGCGAGAGCCCCGCGGCCGCGAGCGCCAGCATCGTGCGCTGGAGGTCGGCGGTCGCGCGCGAGCGGGCCGCGTAGCGGCGCAGGAGCGCGACCGGCGTGCGCCCACGCGCGCGGACGCTCAGCGGGTCGTAGCCCGCCGCTGCGAGCCCGACGACCGTCCACGAGGTCTGCACGGCGTTCGAGCGCGCGCCCGGACTCGGGCCCCACCCGCCGTCGGCGTTCTGCGCGCGCACGAGGTAGCGCACGCTCGCCGGCGCCGCCGCCCCGGCGGGCGCCGCCGGGATCAGGAGCGCCGCGCCGACCGCGAGCGACGCGAGCACGGCGCCCACGACCCCGCGCGCACCGAGCGGGCCCGGGCCGCGGCCCTGCGCATCGGCCCGCGATGGGGCATCGCTCCAGCGGACCTCGAGCCGGGCGCGGTAGCGCAGCAGCGAGCGCACGAGGACCGGCCCGAAGGCCAGCGCGAACACGACGTTCCCGACGGCGTGCGCGACGTTGAACGGCAGCGAGGTCGCGGAGATCGCGAGGTACTGGCCGGCCGTCTGCTGCCCGCCGTACGTCACCCAGACCGACGCGTCCATGAGCGCACCGAACGCGAGCCCGGCCCCACCGCAGGCGAGCGCCAGCGGGACGCGCCCGATGTCGCGGCCGGTGGCGCGCCCGAGCACCGCGCCGAGCACGCCGCACAGGCCCCAGGCGACCATCTGCCACGGGGTCCACGGCCCCTGGCCGAAGACGAGGTTCGAGGCGAGCGCCGCGACCGCACCGACGACGAACCCGGGCGCGCCGCCGAGCGCGAAGCCCGCGATCAGCACGATGTCGGTCGTCGGCTTGACGTTCGGGATCGGCGCGAACGCGATCCGCCCGATCGCCGCGAGCGCGGCGAGCGTCGCGACGAGCGCGAGCATCCGCGAGGTCGGGTGGGCGCGCTCGTACCAGGCGAACCCGGCGGCGAGCGCGCCGCCCAGGACGATCAGCGACGCGAGCTCCCAGGTCACGGCGCCACCTCGACGGTCATCCGGGCGCGCAGCAGGTCGCCGCCCTCCTCGGGCGTCAGGACCGGGTGGGCGGGCCCGTACTCACCGAGTACGCGCGCCGTCTCGGTCGCGAAGTGCCAGCCGCCGCTGAGCACCTCGGCGGACGGCGCGTCGGCGATCGGGCGCCCGTCGGCGAGCAGCACGACGCGGTCGGCGGTCGCCGCGGCGAACTCGGCGTCGTGCGTGGCGACGAGCACCGCGACCCCCGCGGACGCGAGCCCGCGCAGGCGGCTCGCGAGCTCGCCCTTCGCCGCACGGTCCATGCCGCGCGTCGGCTCGTCGAGCAGCAGCGCCGCGGGCCGGTCGCGTCCCGTCGAGCACGATCGCGAGCGCCAGCCGCTGGCGCTGGCCGCCGGACAGGTCGCGCGGATGGCGCGCCTCGAGGCCGTCGAGGCCGACGGTCGCGAGCGCCGGCGCCGGCGCCTCCTCGTCGACGCGCTCGTGCACGAGGTAGTCGCCCGGATGCTGCAGCAGCAGCGCGACGCGCCCGGCGGCGTCGACGCGAACCGCGGGTCGGGGTCTGCGAGCCCCGCGAGGTGGCGCAGCAGCGTGGACTTGCCCGCGCCGTTGCGACCCATGAGCGCGACCCGCTCGCCGGGAGCGAGCGCGAGGTCGACCCCGCGCAGCATCGCGCGGCCGCCCGGCAGCTCCTGCCACACGCCGCGAGCGCGCACGGCCGCGGCGTCGGCGCTGCGGCGGCGCAGCCGCACGCGCGGCCGCCGCTGCTCGCCGGCGCGCCGCGGCTCGGTCTCGGGCGCGAGCCCGCGCGAGGCCGGGTCCGGGAGCAGGCCGTGCGAGCGGAGCGTCGCGCGCGCCTCCTTGACGCCCGACGGGCAGCGGCCGCAGCCCGGCGCGCGACGAACAGGCGCGCCGAGCGGGGTCAGCAGCGCCGGTGCCCGCTCGGCGGCCCAGTCGAGCATCGCGCGCGGCGGTGCGTCGCAGGTGACGGCGCCGTCCTCGAGGACGACGACGCGGTCGGCGTGCGCGAGGCAGCGCTCAAGGCGATGCTCGGCGAGCACGACCGCGGTGCCCCACTCCTCGTTGAGCCGGCGCAGGAGCCAGACGAGCTCGTCGCCGGCGACCGGGTCGAGCTGCGAGGTCGGCTCGTCGAGCAGCACCAGCGCCGGGCGCCCGGCCAGCGCCGCGCCGAGCGCGACGCGCTGCAGCTCGCCGCCGGAGAGCTCGTGCGTGGAGCGCTCGAGCAGGTCGGCGATCCCGAGCGCGAGCGCCGCCTCCTCGACCCCGCGCGCGACGGCCGCCGCCGGCGAGGCCGCGGTTCTCCAGCGGGAACGCGAGCTCGGCGCGCACGGTTCCCATGACGACCTGCGTCTCGGGGTCCTGCAGCAGCGTGCCCGGCGACCGCCGCGAGGTCGCCCGGTCCGTGCTCGCGCGTGTCGAGCCCGCCGACGAGCACGCGCCCGGACGCTGCGCCGCCGTGGAAGTGCGGCACGAGGCCGCTCGCGGCGCGCAGCACGGTCGACTTGCCGGAGGCCGAGAGGCCCGCGAGCAGGACGAACTCGCCCGGCTCGACGGCGAGCGAGACGTCGCGCAGCGCGGGGGTGGTCGCCCCCGCGTACGTGTACGAGAAGCGCTCGAAGCACAGCGCGCTCATGGGCGCTCGACCCCCCGGCGTGCGGCGAACGGGGCGAGCGCCACGAGGATGATCGCGACGGCGAGCACGAGCTCGGCGATGCCGAGGTCCATCGTCGTGCGCGGATACGGCGAGAGGCCCGCGACCCCGGCGACGAGCGCCCAGCCGAACAGCAGCACGAGTCCGGCCGCCGCCGCGCCGAACGCGAGATCGTGGCGCGAGAGCGGCTCGCGGCGCCCGCGCGGTGCGCTGCGGCGCGTCGCGTATCCGCGCAGCTCGAGCGTCGCGGCGACGTCCACCGCGCGATCGAGCGAGCCGGCGGCGACCGCGCGCACGAGCGCGACGCGTGCCCGCGTCGCGCCGGTGTCGGCATCCGGCCGGCAGCGCCGCGCCTGTTCCATGCGCCGCGCGTCACGCGTGAGCACCGGGACCATGCGCGTCGCCAGCGCGGCGGTCAGCGCCGAGCGGAACGAGACCCGACGCAGCACGCGCGAGCACCTCGTCGGGGTTCACCGTCGCCGCAAGCAGCGCGAACGCGAGCACGATCACGACGACGCGCGCGCCGAGCAGCAGCCCGTAGCCGAGCCCCTCGGCCGTGAGATCGACCTGGCCCAGCGGCGGCAGTTCGCCCAGGCGCACGAGCACCGTCAGGCCTTCGCGCACGACGAACGCGTTGACGACGGCGAGCAGCAGCGCGAGCGGGACCGCAAAGCGCGCGGCGCGCCCGAGATCCCCGAGCACGCCCGCGCACGCGGCCGCGCCGAGCGTCGCGAGCGTGACGGCGGCGAGCACGAGCGGGTGGGTGAACCCCAGCGCGAGCGCGACGAGGGCGAGGCCGTAGGCGCCGGCGACGGCCGCCCGCGCGGCGTGCAGCGGGCTCGCCCGGCGCCGGTACATCAGCGGCCACCCTCCACCGGCAGCGCGAGCGCGCCAGAAGGGGCCGCCGCGACGGCGAACCGCCCGCGCAGCGCGCGCTCCGCGAACGTCTCGGCGGCCGCACCCACGCCCGCGTCGTCGGTGCCGGTCACGACCCAGACCGGCATGTCCTCGCCCTGCGCGGTCGCGGCGACGAGCCCGCCGCCGGCCCCGAGCGTGCGGGCCAGGCGCCCGCGGTCGTCGAGGAGCTCGATCGTGCGCCCGTCGCTGCGCGGGCGCGCGAACACCCCGCTGGCCTGTGGACCGTCCTCGAGCGCGATCGACGGCGTCATCACCGCGCAACGCGCTCCAGGGGCCGACGAGGATGCGCAGCGTCTCATCCGAGATCGCCGAGCGGAAGGCCAGGTCGGCCTTCGAGGCCGGGATCTCGAAGTCCACGAGTCGCTGCTGCACGAGCCGGCACGCGGGTGCCCTGGTGTCGACGCAGTCCACGCGGACCGGCAGGCGCTTGGCGGTCCCCGGGCCCGACAGGAACGGCTCAGGGAACGAGCCGACGACGGCGGGCACGCGCTGGGCGCCGTCCCAGGCGCGCAGGTCCCACCAGATCCGGTCGCCTGCGCGGACCTTCGTGGTCGCGGCGCCCTTCGGTGCCTCGCTGCCGTTGACGAAGTAGAACCAGTCGCTGCGGCGTCCGCCGTCGCCGCTCCCGCAGAGCTTCTCGATGCACTGCACGAACCCGCCGCCGTAGCGCTTCGAGACGCGCGCCTCGCGCTCGAGCAGCCGCATGACCGTCTCCGAGGACGGCACGTCGCGCAGCTGCGCGGCGCAGGATGACCGTCCGCCCGAAGTCGCGCGTGACGGTGAGCGTCACGGGTTCGTCGCCGGAGGATCCGCCCGGCCCGAACCCGCAGCCCGCGACGCCCGCCGCGAGGAGCGTGGCGGCGAGCACCGCGAGCAGCGGACACGCGGACACGTGCGGCTCATCGGTCGACGAAGAACACGACGCGCGAGCGGGGTCGGGTCGGGTCGCGGTCGCGCGTGGTCTTCTCGGGCGTCGCGTTGCCCGCGCCGTCGACGGTGCGGACGTCGAGCACGTAGCGCCCGCGGGTCAGGGCCGCCGGCAGGAGGTACGACCAGCTGACGCGGTCGCCGACCGAGAACCAGCGGCCGCCGGCGGCACCGCAGCGGGCGGGACGGACCCAGCGCTCACGCGCTGCGTCGAGCGTCGCGCAGCGACGGCCGAGGCGGCGTGTCAGGCGCAGCTGCACGTCGCGGATGCCGGACGGGTCGGCGTCCACCGTGCCGCGCAGGGTGCGCGGAGCGCGCCCGCTGCGGAAGCGCTGCTGCTCGCCGATCGCGGCGATGCGCGCCGCCGCGGCGCCGGTGTCCCGCGCGGACGACGGCGTCGCCGGCCCGCGCCGGCTGCGTCGTCGCGCAGAACCCGTCGGCGCCGTCGGTCGCGCACGCAGTCACCGCCGGCGAGCGGATGTCGCCGGAGCGCTCGGCGCGCAGGACCTGCTCCCCGCGCCGCGTGAGCGTCAGCTGCACGGTGCCGTCAGCGCCGGTCGTCGCGCTGCCGCCGCCCGGCACGGCGATCGTCGCGCCCGCGGCGGGCGCGGTGATCGTCGCCGGCACCAACGTGCTCGGATCGAAGGTCGTGACCGTCCGCGTGACCGTCACGGTGAACGGCGTGCCGACGGCGGCGTGCGCCGGGACACCGGCCAGGGCGAGCAGGCCGACCGGGTCGAAGCTCGTGGGCGCCGGCGCGAACAGCACGCGGTCGCCGTCCTGGAGCTTCTGCCCGCAGATGCCGAGCGCCGCGGGCTCGTCGTTCAGGAAGAACCCCCAGTAGGACGTGCCGGCGAAACTGTGCGACTCGCCCCTGACGAGCGTGAGCTCCCAGTCGCCGAAGCCGGGGTTCCACGTGCCGCCCCACGCGCCCGCCGTCGCGCGGTCGAGTGCGGCCGCGGCGCTGTCGCCGGAGCAGGTGCCGCCGTCCTTGGCGACGTCCGGGCCGGTGGACGCGACCGCGAGCGTGTCGAGGAGCGTCGCGGCGTCGCCCTCGACGCGCACGGTGACCTGGGCGCCCGCGGCGGCGGGAACGACGAGCGAGAGCAGCAGTCCTCCGAGAAGGACCAGACGTCGGGGAGGTGCGCGCATCGAGAGCCACCCCTTTCCACGAGGGCGTATGTGCTGGATGGCCGGAGGCAGGTCTCCTGGCTCCCGGGCATACCGTCCGCGCCTTCCCGGGACCCGCGTCCCAGTGGCTGCTCTCGCGTGCGGCGGCGTCGCCCGGTCACAGTGGCGGGTCCGCGCCGGATTCTCACCGGACTTCCCTTCGCCACCGACCTTGAACGCGCCAAGCATACCCGCCGCGAGCGAGGCCGGGGTGCTCGGGCGCGAGGCCGATGATCTACGCTCGGCGGCGTGACCGTGAACCTCACGAAGATCTACACGCGGCTCGGCGATGACGGCGAGACGCACCTCGGCGACATGAGCCGCGTCTCGAAGAACGACCCGCGGATCGAGGCCTACGGAACCGTCGACGAGCTCAACGCCCAGCTCGGCGTGACGCTCACCGTGGACGACCTGCCCGGCGCCTACGCGCCGTGGCTGCGCCACGTCCAGAACGATCTGTTCGACGTCGGCGCCGACCTCTCGGTGCCGGCGAGGGACGACGATCGCGAGCGCCTGCGCGTCCTGCCCGAGCAGATCGCCTGGCTCGAGGCGCGCTGCGACGAGGTCAACGCGAAGCTCGAGCCGCTGAAGTCGTTCGTCCTGCCCGGCGGCACCGCGGCCGCCGCGCACCTGCACGTGTGCCGCACGGTCTGCCGGCGCGCCGAGCGCCGCGCGCTCGCGGTCGAGGGCGCGAACCCCGAGATCGTGCGCTACCTCAATCGGCTGTCGGACCTGCTGTTCATCCTGAGCCGCGGCGCGAACCACGGCGAGGAGCCGCTGTGGGAGCCGGGCCGCTTCCGGTAGATGGTGGCGGAGCGGCGCACCCGCCGCGTCCGCCGATCCCGATCGTCCCCGTCGACGAGGCCGCCCGCGCGGCGGCGCTCGTGCGGCTGCCCGCTGAGCTCGACCCGGCGACGCGCGAACAGGCGGCGTGGCTCGCTGCCGTCGCGCCGCGCGGTGCGACGCTCCCGCCCGTTCGTCTCCCGTGCCGCTGGGACGGGGCCGCAGCGCAGCCGCCGCTCGACATCGGCCTCGTGGCCGCCGCCGTGGACGCCGGGCGCGCGGCCGCCCGCCGCGAGCGCGCGCGCGGCGCCGCGGTCCTCGTGCCGCTCGAGTCGCCGGACGGCGCGCACGCCGAGGCGGCCGCGCGCGTCCGGGCGCGCCTGGGCGCCGGTGACGGCCCGCTGCGCACGCTGCGCCGCGAGGGCACCGCGGCGCTGGCGGTCGCCTGCGGGCTCGCGCTCGGTGCGGGCGAGCATGGCGTCGGCTGCTGCACCGATGGTCCCGAGGGCGCCGCCGGCGCAGCGGTCGCCGTCGCGCTGGAGCCCGCACTCGCGGCGCGCGTGCGGTCCGGCGCCGCGGGTCTCGAGACGGCGCTCGCCGTTCTCTCGCACGCTGACCCACCACATCCGTGAAGGACTCGACCGGTCGCGCGCGAATCCCGTACCCACGACAACGGATGTCGTGCGGATCTCTCCCGATCAGCACCGGCGCCCGCCCGGCCTGAGACCCCCTGCGAACGTCCCCCTCGCACTCCGGCCCGGCGGGCGTCCTTCGTCGTGCGCCCTGTGCTAGGCGCCGGGCTCGGCGACGACGAGTTCGACCGGGATGTTCCCGCGCGTGGCGCGCGAGTACGGGCAGATCTCATGCGCACGCCCGACGAGCTTGTCGGCCATCGCGCGGTCCACGCCGGGCAATCGCACGATGAGCTCCACCGAGAGGCCGAGGCCGCGCTCGAGCGACAGCCCGACGTCCGCGGTGACCGTCGCCTCGCTCGTGTCGATCTCCCGCTTGCCGGCCAGCAGGCCGAGTGCGCTGAGAAAGCAGGAGGCATAGCCGGCGGCGAACAGCTGCTCGGGGTTCGTGGCGCCACCGGGCCCTCCGAGTTCGACGGGGACCTCGACGTCGAGGTCGATGATGCCGTCGGCGGACCGCACGTGTCCGGAGCGTCCGCCCTTCGAGGTGGCCGACGCGACATAGGTGGCTTCCATGGTGGGGACCCTATGCCACCCGGAACGCACGAAGGGCGGGCCGTGAGGCCCGCCCTTCGGCGAACGGGGAAAGGTCCAGAATCCCCGGAGGTGCTGCGGCGGGCGCTACTTCCTGCAGGCCGCCGTGGTCGTCGGCGACTGCGTCTCGCCGTTGGTGAAGCCGAAGTCGCCCTTGAACTTGAGCTTCTTGCTCGAGGGGCAGCCCTTGAGCTGGACGTAGCCGACCTTCTTGCCCTTGACGGTCGTCGTCGCGCTGATCTTCGTGAGGAAGTTCGTCAGCGTCGCGAAGGCGCCGGGAGCCGGCTGCTGCAGGCCCTCGGGGATCGGCACGATGAGCTTCTTGCCGAACGCGCCGGAGCCCTTGACGAGCTTGCTCTCGAGCACCGCGCGGATGGTCAGCGGGCTGCTGCCGACGACGAGCAGGTTCAGGCCCTTGCCCTTCGGGGCGTTGTACCCGGTGACGGTCAGGTTCTCGGTGAGGCCGAGCGCGAGGCCGCTGGCCTTGCCGGTGCCGACCTTCGAACCCTTGGCACAGCTCGCCTCGTTCGTGAGCACGACGCCGGCGGCGCAGCTCTTGAACTTCGTCGTGTTGAAGACGAGGTTCTTGTCGAGGTAGATCGTCGCCGTCTTCGTGGCGAACGGCGCGTCGCTCGGGTCGAAGGCGACGGACGGGTTGACGGTCAGGGCGACGTTCTTCGGGCTCTTCGACGTGCCGGCCTTGTTCGGCGAGACGGACGCCTTGAGGCTCTGCTTGGAGTTCATGGCCATCGCGGGGGTCGCGGCCACCGCGAGGGCGGTGAACGCGGCGATGGAGGTGAGGACGGTTCGACGCATCTGGGGTATCTCTCCTGTTCGGGGGACGAAACCGGGCCGGTGGGGCACCAGGTCCGCGCTTGCTTACAGGAACAACGGAGGACCGCCGAAGTTCCGCGCCGATTGCGAAGATCGTGTTAAGCCCCCGGTCGGCAGGGGGAAAGCGGCCCGTCAGCGCCGGTGGCGGCCGTGCTCGTACGGGTCGCGGCGCGACCCCCACCAGCCGAGTCCGTAGCCGCCGAGGAAGCCGGCGAGCAGGATCAGGAACCGCTTCACGACCCCGACGGTAGCGTGCGCCCGCGAGCGCCCTCGGTCACCTCATGTGAGCTCGCGTCCCGGCGTCGCGCCCGCTGCACGGCTCAGCCGGCGACGCGGCAGTCCGCAGAGCTCTGGTAGCGGTCCGGGAGCCGGTCGCCGGCCACCGAGAACTGCCAGTCGGCGATGAACGCGGCCGCCGCCGGGCTCGCACCGAGTGCCGCGGCGACCTGCGGCGTGCGGCGGATCGCCTCGCACTCGGTCTGGGCCTCGTCGATCACGCCGCGCATGTGCACCGCCTCGTGGCTGAGGACGGCGACGCCGAGCGCCACGCGCGCGTCCTCCTTCGTGCACGCGTCGAGCTGCAGGCAGGCGAGGCCCAACCGGGCGCCCTGGTCCACGAGCCGGCGCAGGCCCGCGCACGCCTCGGCGCTGAGCTCGGTCTCGTCGGCGGGCGTCCCGTCGGCGTCGAAGCGCACCTGTCCGTGGTTGACGGTCCCCGCGAGGCGCCGGCGCAGGATCGCCCGGGCAGTGCACCGCGACCGGCCGTCCGGCGACGAGCGCGGCAGCCTGCGCGGCGCGGCGTTCGGTTCGCAGGCGGCCGCTGCGCTCGTGCCAGCCCCAGCCCGCGAGCGGGAGCACGACGAGCGCGGCGAGCGCCAGGCTGCGCGTGCGCGAGGTCACGGCGAATGGATCGGCGCCAGGTTCGCCGGCCTGAAGTCACCCGCTGCGGCGACCGTCACGTCCGCGGACCCCAGGACTCACAGGAGCAACTGCGGAGCGTTCTCCCGGTGGGACGGCCGCCGCGTCGGCGCCGTGTCACCGGTGGTCGAGCAACTCCGCCGCGCTGCCGATGTTGTGCGTACTGATGTCCTGCGTTCCCCCCGTTCACCGCCGCCTGCGCGCCCGCACCGGCCTCGCCCTGCTCGCCGTCCTCGGCGTGGCGCTCGGCGCGACCGCAGCCAGTCCGGCGGCGGCGTTGCGGACGGTGAACGGGACTCCCGGGGCCGACCGCATCACCGCCCGCGCGAGCCAGGTCACGCGCGTCTACGGCGACGGCGGCGCCGACCACATCTACGGCGGCCGGCGGGCGGATCAGCTCTTCGGCGAGGAGGGCGCCGACCACGTGAGCGGACGCGGCGACGACGATGCGATCGACGGCGGTTCGGGCGGCGACCGGCTGCTCGGCGGGCCCGGGAACGACGTGATGGCCGGCGGCTTCGGCCACGACGTCATGTTCGGCGGCGCCGGCAACGACAGCGTCGACGGGGGCCCGGCCACCGACGACGTCGACGGGGGCCCGGGGAACGACGTGCTCCACGGCGGCAGCGCGAGCGACCGCATCTCCGGCGGCGACGGCGACGACGACATCTTCAGCGACAGCGGCGCCGACGCAATCCGCGCCGGCAGCGGCGACGACGTCGTCCGGGTCAACAACGGGACCGCCGTGAACTCCGTGGACTGCGGCCCCGGCGAGGACACGATCTACATCAACCCGCGCCGGCTGCCGGCCGGCTTCTCGAATCAGCGCGCGCTGCGCGAGGGACGGATCACGCGGCTGCGAGAACGTGATCGCCCAGGCACCGGCGGCGGACGCGCCCACGCTCGGCATCAAGCGCCTGGCCGGTGACCACGGGGAGACGCTCGAGGGCTCCGATCGCAACGACAATCTGCTCGGCGGCCCCGGGGCCGACACGGTCTTCGGGCGCGGCGGCGACGACGTGATCTGGGGCAACCGGCACCCGACCGGACCGAGCCACGGCACCGACGCGCTCTACGGCGGCGACGGCGCCGACACGATCTTCGGCAGCCGCGGCGCCATGAACGTCATCGAGGGCGGCCCCGGCAACGACGTCCTGCAGGGCGGCCGCAACGCGAACCGGATCGACGCCGGCGACGGTGACGACCGCGTGCGCCTGACCGGCGACGGCCCGAACCGCGTGGATGCGGGCGCCGGGAACGACGAGGTCCGCGCATATGCGCAGGGCAGCGCGCGGGTGGACTGCGGCCCGGGCAGCGACGTCGCGCGCATCGGCTTCAACCGCCGCGTTCGCACGACGGGCTGCGAGACCGTCACCCACCGCTACCGGTGAGATTGACAGAGCAGCACTTAGATTTTATGCTTGTCTGCGAACAGGTCCTCAGGCAACGACCCACCGGAGGTGATCGCATGGCACTTGTTCGCTGGGAGCCCGCGCGCGAGCTCTCCTCGCTTCAGACGGAGATGAACCGCCTCTTCACGACGTTCTTCGAGCCGGCCGGCACCGGCGAGACCGGGCTCCCACGCTGGGCCCCGGCGATGGATCTCGTGGAGAGCGACGACGCGTTCGTGCTCAAGGCCGACATTCCCGGCGTCGAAGAGTCGGATGTCCACGTCCACGTCGACGGCGACGTACTGACGATCTCGGGCGAGCGACGCGCCGAGCGCGAACGGCGCAAGGACGGGTACGTGCGCGTCGAGCGCGCATTCGGTCAGTTCCGCCGCTCGGTGTCGCTCCCCGACGGCATCGCGCCCGAGCAGGTCGAAGCGAGCTTCGACCGCGGCGTCCTCACGGTCCGCATCCCGAAGCCCGAGCAGCGCAGGCCGCACCGGGTCGAGATCGCAGTCGGCGGCTCGCCGACGACGATCGAGGGTGCCGAAGCGCCCGCCGAGGAGTCGCAGCCCGCGAGCGTCGCCGGCTGACCCGCGGCGCCGGTCGCAGCACGCACGAAGGCCCCGGCGACGCCGGGGCCTTCGTCATTCACGCGCTCACGCGGAACGCACCTCGGCGCGGGCGATCGTCGTCAGCGACTGGTAGTAGAGGTCGCGGCCGAAGCCGGGCGCCGGGAACAGGAACGCCTGTGAAGCCGACGGGATCGGGCACGCCGCCCGCTCTTCGCCCGTGTCGAGGTCGAGCACCACGAGGCGGTCACCCGGGCCCGCGCGGGCGACCGCGCGACGCGCCGGCGCGAGTCGCCCGAGCGCGCTCAGCGCCGGCCGCACGACGCGGCGCACGGGCGGCGGGGGCGGTCGGCCCTGCCAGTCCTGGGCGACGAGCTCGCGCGTGTCCGGGAACACGATGAGGTGGCCCGCATGGGCGAATCCGTCCCGGCGCCACAGCGGCTCGAGCTCCTCGCCGGTCATCCGCCAGGCGCGCAGCACGGCGTTGCCCGCGTCGTAGGCGACGACGACGCGGCCGACGGGATCCCAGCCGGGCGGGTTCGACTCGGTGCCGTAGGGCAGGCCGCTGATCTGCGTGCAGCGCGGCGGGCGGTCGTCGTCGTCGTGCCGCGCCCACCACAGCCGGACGGGGCCGGGCGAGCTGCCCGAGGCGAGCATCGTCGCGTCGGTCGCGTTGCGCCCGTTGTCCATCCAGAGCACGTGCTCGTCGGTGAGGACCGGATCCCACCCGTAGCTGTGGTCCGCGTCCGGCCCGTAGCGCGGCCGCCAGCGCTCGTCGAGCACGAGGCGCCCGGCGCCGCGGTCGAGCGTGATGCGAAAGACCTGGGTCGTGCCGACGACGATGACGTGCGTCCCGTCGCTCGCCAGGCGCGCGATGCTCGGCTCCGGGAGCGCCAGCGGCGCAGCCGCCGGGAGCAGCGTGACCGGGTCGAGCACCGAGACCGTCGAGGGTTCGAGCCCTGCAGGCGCGTCGCAGTCCTTCATCACGAGCTCGCCGCCGTCGAGGACGACGAACGAGTTGTGCGGCCGGTCGACCGGCAGGCGGTGCGAGGCGAGCACCTCGAGCGACGCTGAGAGCCGATGGACCCAGTGACCGAAGACGAGATGCAGGTCGCCGCAGGCGTGCGCCGCCAGTCCGCCCGGCCAGAACGGGCCGCCCGGAAGCCGTGGGGTCGCGGCCAGCGTCGCGAGCGTGTGCGGATCGAGCCGCTCGACCCACGCCCGCACCGCACGCCCTTGCGGGCGCAGCGGCAGCTCGTGGCGCAGTGCGTAGAGCTCGCCGGGCTCGCGGCGGATGAGCATGCCGCAGGCGCCGGCGTCGCGGGCCGCCGCGAGCTCGAGCCGCTCACCCGCGGCGATCCCGAGCCCCGGCTGGCCCTGAGGCTGGCCGAGGCGGCGCGGGCCACCGTCCTCGCACGTCCAGGGGCGCGGCCAGTAGCCGCCGGGGAGCGTCATGGCGCGCACCCTACGCCGGGCGGCACGGCGCCACCCTTGCCAGCGACCCGCGCGACTGCGAGGGTCGGGCTGACCCGTCACGACCGAAGGGAGCAGTCCGATGGCCGACAGCGTCTACCGCGTCACCGAGGTGATCGGCGTCAGCACCGAGTCGTGGGAGGCCGCCGCTCGTGCGGCGGTGGAGACGGCGGGCCGCTCGGTGCGCGACCTGCGCGTCGCCGAGGTGATCCGCCAGGATCTCACGATCGAGGACGGCGCGGTGACCGGGTACCGCGTCCGGCTGGGCATTTCGTTCAAGTACGACGCCGACTGACCCGCCCGGCGGCGGCGCACTCGCGCGGTGCGCCGCCGCCCGGCCCGGGTTCCTGCGCTTCGCCGGGCTGTTCGTCGCACTGGCCTGGGCGTGGATGGGCTTCACGTACTACCTCAACCGCTTCGACACCGACGACGTCGCCCACCGCGTGCTCGTCTCGTTCGGCATGGTCGCGGTCGCCGGCTATGCGGTCGCGATCGGCGATCCCGAGGGCGCGGTGGGCTCGGCGCGCGTCGCGCTCTCGTACGTCGCGATCCACGTCGTCCTGCTCGCGCTCTACGTCCGCGCCTGGCGGCACGTGCCGCAGGCCCGCCCGGCGCTCGTCCTGTACTTCTGGGGCTTCGGTGCCGGCGCCGCGCTGTGGCTCGCCTCGCTCGCCGTGCTCCCGCCGCGCGGAGGGGGTCTGGGCGATCGCGCTCGCGGTCGAGTTCGCCTTCCCGTTCGTCGGCCGGCGGCGCCTCGCCGTCGCGCCGGTCGATCGCGAGCACCTCGAGGAGCGCTTCGGCCTGTTCACGATCATCGTCCTCGGCGAGGCGGTGATCGCCGTCGTCGTCGGCACCGAGGTCGCCGCGTGGAACGGGCCCGCGGTCGAGGCGGCCGCGGCCGGGTTCGCCGGAGCGCTCGCGCTGTGGTGGATCTACTTCGACTTCCAGACCTTCTCGTCGGTGCGCGGCGGCCGCTGGCCGTTCGTCGCGTCCTACGGGCACGTGCCGCTGTGGCTCGCGATCACGGCGTACGGCGTCGGCACGAAGCTCGCCATCAAGCACGCCGAGGAGCTCAGCGGCGACCCGGGGATCCGCTGGGCGCTCGACGGCGGCGCCGCGCTCTTCCTGCTCGCCGTGGCCGCGCTGCACGTCGCCGGTCGCGCGCGCGAGTCCCGGACGCTCGCAGGTGGGCGCCTGCTCGCGGTCGCGGCGCTGCTCGCGCTCGCCGGGGCCGCCGCCGAGCTGCGGCTCGCCTCGCTCGTCGTCGCGTCCGCGCTCGTGCTGCTGTCCGCGCTCGTCCTCGAGGCGCTCGGCGTGCGCGACCGCGGACGCGAGGTCGTGCGCCGGTTCGCCGCCGTCACCGCACCGCCGGAGCCCGTCTTCCGGCTGCCGGCACGCGAGCCCGCCGAACGGTCCTAGCGCTCGTCGAGGAAGACCGCGAGGTCGGCCTTCGCCGCTTCGATCAGCCGCTCCACCCGCGCGGCGGGGGCCTTCGCGGCGACCGCCCCGGCGAGCCCGGCGAGGTCGCGCTCGAGCGCCGCCGTCGCCGCGGGGCTGATCACGCGCAGGCTCGCGCGCTGCGCGGCGACCGTGTCCCGCACGCGCGCGACGTTCGCGGTGACGCCCGCGATCTCCGCGGGCGAGCCGGCCGCGCCGCCCGCGACCGACTGCGCGTACTCCGCGGGCAGGATCTCGAGTCCCTGGCGCGCCGGCTGCAGATCGTCGCGGACGCCGGCGAGCTGCTCGCTGAGCGACGGGTCCGGGGCGCTCGCGCGACCGGCGAAGAACGCGATCGCGGCGCCGCCGAGGAACGCGACGACGGCGACGACGACGATCGTGGTGGTGCCATGGCGACCGGGCTGGCGGTAGAGCGACATCGTCAGGAGCCTCGCAGGACGGCGACCGCGTCGCCCTTCTGCCCGTCGAGCACGGCGGCGGCCGCGGCGAGGATCTCGTCCACGCGGCGCGCGTCGGAGAGGTCCACGATCCGGGCACCGCAGACGATCGCGACGCGCGGCAGGAGCTCGGCGACCCCGAGGTTCACGGATCCGTCACGGACGGCGTCGCTCAGCGGCTCGAGCAGCCCGCTGGCGGCGCCTGCGACGATGCGCTTCGCGTCGCGCTCGGCGAGCGGCACCGAGCCGACGCCGTCGACCACGGCGAGCCGGCCGCTGCCGTCCTCGCCGTAGACGCGGTAGTACTCGTTGCCGGCGAGCAGCACGAGCGCGTCGCCCGGCACGCCGAGCGCCCGGGCGGCGGCCGCGAGCCGCGCCTCCTCGGAGGCCGGTTCGCGCCCGGCGGCGCCCGATTCGAGCGCGACCGCCCCGGTGGCCACCGCGCGCACGAGCCGCTCGCGATGGTCGTAGGTCGTCTCGATCGTGACGGTCTGCGGCGCGGCGCCGGCGTCGACGCACGCGCGCTCGGCGGCATGCGAGGCCACGAGCGTGTCGGCCGGGCCACTCGCGTGGCGCGTCGCCTCGGCGCGCACGAGTGACAGCGCGGCACCGATCGACGAGAGCACCTCCGGGTGCTCGGGGCTCACGAGCGGGCGGCCGAGCGCGCGCGCGACCTCGGGCGCCAGCGCCGGACCCGCCCCGCCGAGTGCGACGAGCGGGACGTCGGAGGCGAAGTCGTGGGCGCGCGCCGCCTCGTCCACGACGCGCGCGATCTTCTCGATCGCGCCGTCGAGCAGTGCGCGCGCGGCGCCCTGGGCGTCGCGCGCCTTCACGCGCGGTGCGAGCGCCGCGAACGCGGCGAGCGCTGCCGCCTGCGCGTCCTGCCCGGCCGGGACGAGCGCCCCCTCCGCGACGCCCAGCGCGTGCGCGGCGCAGGTCGCGGTCAGCGCGTACGTCCCGCCCGAGCGCCCGCGCACGACCGCGTACGCCTCAGGGTCGCCGGGCCGCGGCGCGACGAGGTCGAGCTCGGCGCCGTCGAGCTCGCTGAGCGGCGCGAAGCACGCGTACGGCAGCCCGGCGACGTGTGCGCTGCGCGGGCCGGTCTCCTCGATCCGCTTGCGGCCCAGGCGCGCCATCGAGCCGCCGGCGGCGCCGACGACCCAGGAGTCGACCGAGCGGATCGACGTCGGGCGCCCCATCACGCGCAGCGTCCGCATCGCGGTGCGCCCACCGATGACGACGCTGACATTCGAGCTCGTCCCGCCGCACTCGAGCACGATGCCGTTCGTCAGCGCGAGCTGGTGCAGCGCGGCGGCGACGCCGGCGGCCGGGCCCGAGCCGATCGTGAACGACGGCGAGCGCCGGAACGCCTCGAGACTCATCGAGCCGCCGTCGCCGCGCAGGACGAGCAGCGGCACATCGATCCCCGCCTCGTGCAGCACGCGTTCGACGACGCCCGCCGTCCGCTCGACGACCGGGAGGATCGACGCGTTGATGGCGGCGCTGATCGTCCGCGTCTCGAGCCCGTAGGCGCCGGTCAGCTCGCTGCCGGCGCAGGCGGGGAGGCCCCGATCGCGCGCGCGGTCGCGCACGAGCTGCTCGGCCTGCGGGGCGTCGACGGCGAACGCGCCACTCACCGCGAGCGATGTGCACCCGGCCGCGACGAGCCGGTCCACCACCGCGTCCACATGCGCCGTGTCGAGGCCGCGCGTCGCGTCGAGGAACGCGTGCTCCGTGCGCAGGACACGACCGGGGGCGAGCTTCAGCGTCCCGACATCGGTCCGCCTGCGCGCGCGCCGCAGCTCGGGCTCGGCACCGATCCCGACGACGCCGACGCTCGCGACGTCCCCCTCGAGCAGGGCGTTCATCGCGGTCGTCGTCGAGAACGCCACGAGCTCGACGCGGTCGCGATCTGCGCCCAGCCCGGCGAGCAGCGCGCGCAGCGCGCCGGCGACGCCCTCGGTGACCCCGGCCTCGGCGTCATGGGTCGTCGGGACGACCGCGGAGGCGCGCAGTGCGAGCGGACGCAACGCCACGGCGACGGCCTTCGTGAACGTCCCGCCGACGTCCACGCCGACGCGCAGGCCGCCCCGGTCCATGGTCAGGCCTGCGTCACGGCGGTGCGGCGCTCGACGCGACGCCGCGCGCGGGCGGGCTGCACCGCGAACACCCAGACGGCGCCGCCGGCGAACACGACGAGCATCACGAGTTGCGTCATGAGGCTCTGGACCGTCGGGTGGATGCCGGTGAGCTCGGCGAGGAAGATCGGCAGGCGAAAGCCGTCCACGGGCGTCGCGGCGACGAGGTCGGCCGACTGGAGCGAGCGCACGGCGTTTCCGGCGAACGTCACGCTCAGCAGCAGGAGGATCGACGCGCCCGTGACGAGCAGCGGCCTCAGCGGGATCTGCCGGCCGAGACGCAGAATCGCGTAGGCGACGGCGCCGAGCGCGACGGCCGCGGCAATCGCGCCGAACACGACCCAGCGGCCGAGGCCGGTCGTCGAGAACGACAGCGCCTGGTAGAAGAGCACCGTCTCGAAGCCCTCGCGGAAGACGGCGAGGAACCCGAGGGTCGCGAACGCGATCCCCGTGCCCGCGGCCATCGCGGCCGCCACGCGCGCGCGCATGAACTCCGCGCGGCGCTTCTGGTCCAGGCGCGAGACGAGCCAGAAGCTCACGAGGATGAGCACGATCACGGCGAGCAGCGTCGTCACCGCCTCCAGCAGTTCGCGGCTGAGCGGCGCGATGTCGATGAGCCACGTCGCGGCGACCCACATCACGGCGCTCGCGACGACCGCCGCGCCGACCCCGAGCCCGAGCGGGCGCTGGTAGCCGCGGACCGTGCCCGCGGCGAGCGCGCTCAGGAGGATCGCGATCAGCAGAACGGCCTCGAGCCCCTCGCGGAAGAGGATCGAGAACGAGAAGCCGAATGCGAGCGCGGGCGCGGCGACGCCGGGTTCGGCGAGCTTGCGGTCGACGGCGTCCATCCCGGCGCGCACGTCGCGCGTGTCGGCGCGGATCGCGGCGAGCGAGGCTCCGTCACGGATCGCGTTGCGCAGCTTCGCGAACTCGAACTCGGTGTCGAGCACGAGGTTCGGGTCGCGCAGGCGCATCGGGATCTCGACCCACTCGTAGTGGTCGAGGTAGGCCGAGCGCGCGAGGTCGTAGGCCTCGCGGCGGTCCCCGCGCTTGACGGCGGCGAGCGCCCGGTCGACCTTCACCCGCGCGCTGACGAGCTCGTCGCGCGCGCGCTGGGCCGGGTCCTTCTCGGCCGCGTGCGCAACCGGCGCGGCGAGCGCCGCGAGGACCGCGCAGACGGCGAGGAGGAGGCCGAGCGTCCTCACGGCTGCAGCGTGGCCTTTGCGGTCTCGAGCTGCCTCTGGAGGTCGGCGATCGTCGCCCGGAGCTCCGCGGTCGTCGCGCCGCTCTTGAAGTCGGCGAGCAGATCCTTCCCGATGCCGTCCTCGAGCGCCTCGTTGAGCTCGGCGTCGGCGTCCTCGAGCGCCGCCTCGGCGTCCTCGAAGTTCGAGACGTACGCCTCCTTCACGGCCTCGAGGGCCGCCGCGCGGTCGCCGGCCTTCAGCGCCGTGCTCGCCCTGTCGAGCTCGGCGCTCGTTCCCTCGACCGCGGCGACGGCCGCGGCGGGTGAGGCGACCGGCTCACCCGTCGCGGTCTCGGAGTCGTCCGAGCCGCAGGCGGTGAGGGCGAGGCTGGCGCCGGCGACGAGCGCAGTGGCGAGGGCGGAATGGCGCATCGGTCACTCTGAGACGTTAGGGAACCCTAAGACGGCGCAGAGGCTAGCGTATTTCCGACCGTAGGTGTCGGTGTTTGTTCGGGCGCCCTAACGAACTCGGACGGGCGCCGCCGCAACGCGCCCGCTGGGCACGGGTCAGCGCAGCGACGTGCGGCTGGGTCGTGCAGCGAGAACGATGCTGCGCTCGATCGTCCGCCTGCGCACATCGGCGGCACTTCGCAGCCTTGCGACCACCGAGATCGCGACGCGCGACCGCCGACCGAAGGCAGCTCGCACCGACCGCGGAAGCGAGACCTTGAGCGTGCGTCGGCCGGCCGAGTTCAACCGCAACGTCTTCCTGGCGAGCTGCACACGGCCGGCCGCCGCCGGGCGAGCCCGGGAGCGGACCCTGAGCCCAAGCTCGCGCGCCGTTCTCGCGTTGACGAACACGCCGACCGTGGCGCTGCAGGCGGCCGGGCAGCTGATGAGCAGGGCGAGACCGCGCCGGGCGACGCTCGCGGGACTCTGGTGTGGCGACGCGCTCATCGTTCCCGCGGGGGCGCCCGCGCCCACGCGGCGATCCCGCCGCGCCCGGGAGCGCGGTGACCGTCCACCCGCGACTCGCCTCGGGACCGGTGTTGCCGGTGGCGTCGATCGCGCGAACGTCGAAGCGGTGGACGCCGGAGCCGAGCCGGGCGTAGGCGACCGTGCCGGCGCACGCCGCCCATGCCCCGCCGTCGAGACGGCACTCCACGCGGGCGCCGGGTTCGCTCGGGCTGACCGTGAACGTCGCATCGGACCGGGCCACCGCGCCCGACGGACCGCCGGTGATCGTGACCGTGGGCGCGATCGTGTCGACCGTCCAGGCCCGAGTGGCCGGCGTGGGATCGGCGACCGGCTGCCCGGCGAGGAACCCGCTCGCTCTCACGCTGAACGTGTGCGCGCCGTCGCCGAGGTCGGTGTACCCCCAGGGCGACCTGCACGGCTCGGGCGGTGCACCGTCGAGGCTGCAGGTGAACGTCGCCGCCGGCTCGTTTGCAGCGAAGGCGAACGTCGCGCCGGCATCCGGCACAGCGCCCGACGGACCCGACGTGATCGTCGTATCGGGCGTCGGGATGGTCCAGTCGAATCGCGCCGGGGGATCCTCGATGTTGCCGGCGGTGTCGGTCCCCCGGACCTCGAAGCGGTGCGGCCCGACGGTCAGGCTGTCGTAGCGCGTGAAGCACGTGCCCCACGCGGCGCCGTCGAGGCGGCACTGGAAACCCACGACCGCCTCGGAGGCCGACAGCTCGAATGCCGCCGAAGCTTCGCCGATCGTGGAGCTGATGGTCGTCGTCGGCGACTGCGTGTCGACGATCCACCCCATCTGGGCGGGGATCTGGTTCTCGTTTCCGAGCGGGTCGGCCGCGAGCACCGAGAACCTGTGCAGGCCGTCCGGAAGATCCGAGTAGGCCTTCGGCGACGTGCAGGCCTCGTAGCTGCCGGCATCCAGCCGGCAGCGGAACGTGGAGCCGGGCTCGCCGCTCGAGAACTGGAGCGCGATGCTGCGGCTCTTCGTGGGCGAGGCCACCGGCGCGACCGACGTCGGCGGTGGGGTCGTGTCGACCGTCCAGGTGCGCGAGCCCGGCGTGGCGTCGACGTTGCCCGCCGGATCCTTCGCCCGCACCTGGAAGGTGTGGAGGCCGTCGGCAAGGTCGCTCAGCGCGCGCGATGACGCGCAGACCGCCCAGGGGCCGGCGTCGAGGCTGCACTCGAAGGTCGCCGTCGCGTCCGGCGACGAGAACGAGAACGACGCGCTGCGCATCTTCACCGCGGCCGGCGGCCCGACGTCCGAGGCATTGATCGACGTCTCCGGCGCGCTCAGATCCACCACCCACGCGTAACTCGCCGGCGACGGATCGACATTGCCCGCCGGATCGATCGCCCGCACCTGGAACACATGCGAACCCGCCACCAACCCCGACAACACGCGCGGCGACGAACACACCCCGAAGCTCCCACCATCGAGCCGGCACTCGAACACCGAACCCCCCTCCGACGCATCAAACGAGAACGACGGCGCCACATCATTCGACACGCTCGCCGGCCGCGCCCCCGTCAACGTCGTCTCCGGCGGCGTCGTGTCGACCGTCCAGGAACGGGTGGCGGGGGTGCCGTCGGTGTTCCCGGCGAGATCGATCGCCCGCACCGAGAACGTGTGCAAACCCGCCACCAGCCCCGAGAACGCCGGCGGCGAGCTGAACACGCACCGAACGACGCGCCATCAAGGCGGCACTCGAACGACGACCCCGCCTCGACGCATCAACGAAAACGACGACGCCGACGTCGCTCGACACAACTCGCCGGCCGCACCCCCGTCGAACGACGTCTCCGGCGCAACCGTGTCGACCGTCCAGGAACGGGTGGCGGGGGTGCCGTCCGTGTTCCCGGCGAGATCGATCGCCCGCACCGAGAACGTGTGCAGTCCCTCGGAGAGACCCGAGTAGGCCGCCGGCGAGCTGCACGCACCGAACGACGCGCCATCAAGGCGGCACTCGAACGACGACCCCGCCTCGCTCGCCGAGAACGCGAACGACGCCGATGCGCTCGACACCGAGCCCGACGGGCCAGCGTCGATCGTCGTCACCGGCGGCGTCGTGTCCGCCGCGACGACCGCCGACGGCGCGCTGTCGGCGACCGTCGTTCCGCCGGCGTTCGTCGCCGCGACGCGCAGGCGAACCGTCGACCCGGCGTCGGCCGCCGCGAGCTGATGGCTGCTGCCCGTCGCCCCCGGGATGTCGCCGCACGCCTGACCCGCCGCGTCACACCGCCGCCAGCGGAGGCCGAGCGTCACCGGCGGCGTTCCGCGCCAGCTCCCCGTCGTGCCCGTCAGGGTGAGGCCCTGCGTCGCCGTGCCGCTCGTCGAGGGCGGCGAGACCACCGTGGGCGCGGCGACGAGGATCGCGCGCCGGATCGCGTCCGCGCCCGTCCAGACCGCCGTCGCGTTGCCGTCGGCGTCCGTGGCGACGTGCGGCCCCGCGGCGCCGGGCCCCGACAGGATGTCGGTTGCCGACCAGGAACCGCCGGTGAACCGACGGGCCTCGATCGAGGACCGCGCCCAGACCGCGACGGCATCGCCGCGCCCGTCGACGTCGATGGACGGCCCGGCCGCATCGGTGCCGGGCGGCGAGAGATCGGTCGCGGCGCCCCACAGCCCCCCGGCGAGTCGCGATGCCTGGATGACCCAGTTCGCCCCGTCGAACCGTCGCCACGTCGCAAAGGCCACGCCGCCCGCGCCCGCGGCGACCGCCGCCTGCCCGGTCGGCTGCGCCTCGTCGGTGAGTTCCGACGGCGCGCCCCATGCATCGACCAGTGCGTCGTAGCGCACCGTCCGCACCATGCTGGCCGAGCCGGCCCCGTGCGCCGACCACACGACGACGGCGTTGCCCTGGGCGTCGACGGCGACGGCGGGATCGAAGACGTCCGGACCCTCGCCGAAGGCGGACCCGGAGTCGAGGGTCAGAGCGGCGCCCCAGCCGCTTCCGGGCTGGTACACGCGCGCCGCAAGGGAGTCGATCCCAGCGCTCGAGGCCATCCAGACGGCGACGGCGGTGCCGCCCGGGCCGACGGCGAGCGCCTGGGCTCCAGGTGCGAGGTCGACCCCGGTGCCGCCTGCGGCCAGCGTGACAGGGGCGCCCCAGGCGCCGGCGGCGTACCGGCGCGCCTGCAGGTCGCCGCCCGCGGAGAAGATGAGCATCGCGTTCCCGGCGAGATCGGCGCCGAGGAGCGCGCCCGTTCCCTCCCCGAGCGAGCCCAGGTCCGTCCACGTCCCGCCGGCGGTCCGCCGCCGGGCGTGCAGGCCGAACGGCGTCACGGCATCACTGAATTCGGTGACGAGCATCGTGGCTCCCGCGCCGTCGGCGGCGACCTGTGGGAGGCGCTCCTCGGCGCCCGGGTCCGAGACGTACTCGGCCGCTGACGCCGTTCCGGTTTGCGCGTCGTAGCGCCCGGCACGGGTGCGGGTCGACCCGCCGGCGCCCTCAGTCCAGACGGAGGTCGCCAGCCCGGTGGGGCTCATCGCGACGCGGGCGTCCGACGCCGGCTGCCCACTCGCCGAGAGGTCCTGCGCGGCCGTCCACGAAGCTCCGGGCGCCGCGACCGGTGCGGCGAGGCCCAGTGCGAGCGCGAGCGACACCCCTGAGATGCACCATGCCCATGCGGAGCGCATCCGGAGACGGCGAGTCGCAGTGCGCTTCGACGGGCTCATCTGTCCCTGATCCTTCCTGACTTCCGGCTCTGGGCGGGAAAGCGAGGACAGCGATGGGCCCCGCCGGCGAGGCGGGGCCCATCCACTGTGCGCCTTGGGGGACGGCCGCTCCACGCGAGGGTGCGTTCTGCACCCTCGCGTTTCGCACCGGCTCAGGCGCGGTTCGCGGTCACCGGGCCAGTCTGACCGAGACGCTCACCCCCTTGGGGACGCTCACGTTCGCCACCTTGACCAGCCTGTTGGTGCTGACGCGGCGGACGAGCTTGCGCTTCCCGACCCGGAGCACGATCCGCACGCTCGTCCGAGACGAGTTGACGCGCACCCAGACGGTCCGCTTGCCCTTCTTCAGGACCGTGCGGGCCACCGCGATCCTCGACTTCTTGGCCTTCGGTGCCTTCAGCGCTGCGGCTGCCGACGGACCGGCGACGCTGACGAGCTCCTGCGCCGTCGGGGCCGTCGTGCCCGCACCCGTCGCCGGAGCGACTGCCTGCTTGCCGTTCGTCCAGATCGGCGGAGGCGTGCCTCCGGTCGACCCGGCCACGCCGAAGTCGACCTTGATGTCACGCAGCAGGCCTTCGTCAGCGAACAGGGCGATCACGTTGACCTTCGTCCCGTTGCTGTTGAACACCTCGATCGCGACGTTGCCGTTCGCGTCGGTCCTGGCGCAGCTCGCCACCTTGAGCAGCAGGCCGGTCAGGAGCTCCGGGTCGCTCTCGACGGAGAACCGCCCGGCGGCCGGCCCGGTCTCGCCGGAGAACGGCAGCACACCCTCGGCGTTGTTGTCGACCATCCAGCAGACCAGCTCGTGCTGGAACGGCCTCCCGTCGACGTCGTTCGCGTGCGCGACGACGACTCGGGCGTTGTTGTTCGCCTCGCCCGGACCCTTCGGGTAGTAGCTCAGCGACTTGTCGAACTTGTTGATGACCGTCTTGCGGATCGATGTGGACGTCCGCGAGCTGTCATCGACCGGCTGGTAGGGGTACTTCGCCGTCGCGGAGATGTCGGACGTGCCGAGCGTCGTCACGTCCTGCAGATCGCAGCCGCGGTTGTCATTGCGGAGCGTCGGCAGGTTGTCGAAGTAGAACCCGGTGCCGGGCTTGTACTCGACCTGGGCCTCACCGTGCTCGTCCGTGTAGACGGCCACGACCTGGTCGCCGTACGGCTTGATGCGCGGAATGTCCCCGCCGGGCTTCATGTCCTCGTCGGGACGGTGGTACGGCCCGTCGTCGATCCCGAGGGTCTTCTTGAAGCTGACGAACTTGTTGCAGTTCGTCGGCCCGTCATAGGCCTTCACGAGCGGGAACGTGCTCCAGTTGTCGTACGCCCCGTTGAGGAAGAATCCTTCGAAATTGTTCCCCCTCTGCGGGCCGTCGATCCCCGAGGCCTCCGCGCTGCCCTCCGACGTCGCCGGGATCCACTGCACGTAGTACGGCGCGTACAGGTTGTGGGCGTCGCTCGTGCCATTGCCGTTGCGGCTGTAGACCTCGGTCTTGTCAGCCTTGCCGAGCGAGCCGACGCCGCTGATGTCGGTGGGGCTGCCGCTGTTCGGGTTGATCCCCACGTCGATGCGAGCCGCCGGCATCGGAGCGTCGTCCGCGGTCAGGCGGCCGTTGCTCAGGAGCGTGCCGGGACGTGCCGGGTCGAACGGGCCACCGGCGCTGACGCCCTGACCGAACTGGTTCGAGAACGGTCCGAGATCGCCGCCGCCCTGGCAGTTGTCGACGTCGTCGAGTGCCGTGAACGGCGGAGCGCAGTAACCACTCACGTGGTTGGCTCCCAGGCCCTGATCATCGTGGATGTCCCAGAGCAGGGAATTGTCGCTGTACGGGTTGTTGTCGGTCGCCAGAGCGCCCGCGATCGTGGGCCAGTCCTGCGGCAGCGTGAACGTGCCGCCGGGTGCGAGCGGATGCGGGAACGTGCCGGTGAGCTTCACCTGCACGCGGCCCTTGTTGTCCTGGCCGTTCTGCAGCTTGTAGCCCGCCTGGAACACGCCGTCACCTGACGGATCGGCCACGGCAGCGTTCGAGCCGGCCGGAACGGACGGGTCGTTGTTCGTCGCCTCCTTGATGG
This sequence comes from uncultured Actinomycetes bacterium, assembly GCA_963787935.1. Taxonomy (GTDB): domain Bacteria; phylum Actinomycetota; class Thermoleophilia; order Solirubrobacterales; family Solirubrobacteraceae; genus F1-60-MAGs163. Next base: position 580,854 of record CAWBEV010000006.1, read on the forward strand.
AGACGTTCCCCAGCGAGAGCCAGACGAACAGGAACTGATGCTTGAGGATCGGCTCCGCGTTGCCGTCGCTGACCACGAGCTTCACGCGCGCGAGCCCGGGATCGGACGACACCATGTCGAACCGCACGCAGTCCCGCTGCGTCGGCGGCAGCTTCTGGGACTGGAAGAACTTCACGGTGCCCGCCTCGAGCTGCGGATCGCGACCGGGGCCGGACCACGACTCGACGAGGATGTCGGCGTGATAGCCGTTCTTCAGGTTGCCGTCACCGTCGAAGAGCTCCTTGAGGCTGCGACGCGGCGCCCCGTTGGGTTCGGCTTCGACGCTGTCGCACTTCACCGCGCGGACCTGCTCGCCGCGCCAGGCGACGTACGGGATGTTCGTGTCGAACAGGTTGGGCGCCGAGCTTTGAGGCGGCCCCGGCGGTGTCCCCGCCATGGCGCCGCTTGGGGCGACGAAGACCGCCGCCGCGAGAACCCCGAGAGCCGCAGCGAACCAACGTCCGTGGCGCTGACGGTTCCCCCTTCGATACTCAGACATTCGTGCCTCCTACTGCTATGGCAGGGACGCCATCCGGAGCCCCCCGGTGGACTTGGAACTACACCGGGGTCACGCTACGGCCGGCGACACCGTCTGGACACGGCTCATGGGACGGTGCTTCTCCGTTAATCGGGCAGCCCGGCGTTGCCCGTGCGGCGGTGCGTCGCTGCTCGCACGGGTCACGGGCTGCTGACCCTGTGGACGACCACCAGGATCCAAGGAGTTGGTGCCTCCCACCCATGTGGGTGGGAGTGTCTCCACCATTCCTTCGGCCTCGGCCCCCACGTGTGGCGGTCGCCGGCGGACGGACCCGTCCGCTTGCGGCACCGTCACTCAGGTGGCGATGATGCGACGCCCGCGCGACACGCTCTTCGAGGCGCGCGCGAGCAGCGCGGCGGCCTGGACGCGGTTGGCGACATTCAGGCGCGCGTAGATCTCGCGCACGTGAAACTTCACGGTGTTGCGCGAGAGCATCAGCTGCTCGGCGATCTCCTGATTCGTGAGGCCGGCGGCGAGCAACTCGAGGACCTGGACCTGCCGGCCGGAGAGCCGAGCGAACAGGCTGGTGTGCTCGGCGCGGTGCACGGCTCCGAGCCAGCCGGCAGGGAAGATCGCGTGACCGGTGGCGACGCGCGCGAGGGACTCGGCGAGTTCACCGGCCGACGCGTCGGCGAGGACGACGCCCTCGACCTCCTGTTCGAGCGTGGCCTGCGCCAGTTCGGGCGTGAGCTCCTCGACGAGCACGACGATGCGGGTGTCCGGCAGGGTGCGACGGACCTGCCCGAGGAACCGCATCCGCGAGTCGTCGCGCGCGAGCCCGCTGTCCAGCAGCGCCACGTCGGGCGGTTCGCCCGCGTCGCGTGCGTGCCCGATGACGGCCTCGGGGGTGGTGCCCGTTGCGCAGACGATGAGACCCTCCTCCTGCAGGCTCCGGGCGAGTGAATCGAGAAACAGCGCGGGACGCTTCCCGATCGCGACGCGCGCACCCGTTCCCGGCTCGCGACGTTGCTTGTGCCGTCGGTCCAGACCGCTGCCGCCCCATTCCGGCACCGCGCCGGTCAGGTTCCTGGTTCCATCGTCATTCGTTGTACGAGCCGACGTCACACCTGGACCTTCCCCCCGGGGACATATCCGTCGCCGAACCTACGCGGCCGCGAGCCAATTCGCAATAGGGTTTCTCCGCACGTCGCGCCTCGATCGCCGGTGGGCGACAATTGATCGCCTGTGAGCGACCGAGTCCATCGGGGCCTTCGGAGTACCGCGCGCGATGCAGGATGGGCGCCCGCTGTCCCACTCACTTCTCAAGAACGCCACGAAGGCAGCGGATCTTCCACAGCCTCCGACGCGCTTCACCCGATTCGAGACGCCGCGCAGCGTCCTCCAGCCGCCACGAATCGGGTGTGCGGGCGCCTCGCACAGCCGCGCATCGTTCTCGAGCACGGCACGAGCAGCACCGGCCGCGGCACGGCTCTCAGGCGCGTCCGTCAGCAGTTGCCCGCCGCGCGCACGAGCCTTGGACGGATGAAGGGTGCGGGAGGCCACCCTTCGCGCCGATGTCCAATGCAGAGGCCGGGGCCGAAGCCGTCGGCAGGGCCGAGGGTCGCGAGGCCAGGCCCAGGAGGTTCACCATGTTGTTCCGTGATCCCTACGGGCATATCGTCTACATCGAGGCCATCGCCAATGGCCTCGCCCGGGTGACGTTCCTCGAGGACATGTCCACCCGATACATGCGCATGGACCGCCTCACGGCCGTCTAGGTGTGCGTGACCGACCGGCGTCGCGCTCCGCCGAGATCCGGTTCACTGCCAGCCGATCGACCTCGCAGGCGTGGACGGGTTCCCGGCGCGAGCGTCACGTTCCCCCACCCCGGGTGTCATCAGAGACGCGAGGGCAAGGAGGCGCCCTTGTCGTGCGCCACGGGCGGTGGAACCCCGGAAGAGGGTTCCTGACCACCCGTGGCGCTTCAACGAGCGGCGGCCGAACCCGTCGATGTGGCGGGGCGCCGGCCGCCGATGCGGCGGTGGTGCACGGTTGCGCCAGAGCACGTCACCGCAGCGGAGGATGCGCGCGAGTCCGTCGAGCGGTGTGGCACCCGAACCGACGCACGGTCTCGTCGGTCTCGATGACGGCGGGCGTGTGGACGACCCATGCGAGCGGCTTGAGCGGCACGCGCCGGCTCCCCCGGGAGTCGCAGCCCCCTGTGGCGCGCTCAGCCCTCGGCGGCAGCGTCCAGGGCGTCGGTGGGGTCGGCCGGGGCCTTCGTGCGGCCGGGCGCCCAGAGGCTGACGAGCCCTGCGACGAGCGTCACGAGGAAGACCTGGCCGACCAGCATCTCCAGGACCGCGAACGACTGCCCCATGCTGCTGGCCGGGACGAGGTTTCCGTAGCCGGTCGTTGTGAGCGTCGTATAGCTGAAGAAGATGAAGTCGCTGGCGGGTGCGTGCTCGACGCCGGTGAAGAAGGCCGTATGGGTCCAGCGACTGAAGAAGACGTAGAGGAACGCGAACAGCAGCCCGAGCAGCGTGAAGACGCTGATCGCTCCGAGGATCGTGCGGAAGTCGACGTGGCTTGCGCCGACGATGACCCGCCGCAGGATCGTCACGGCCGCAACGGCCAGCAGGATCGCATCGACCGCGAACGCCAGACCGAGCAGGCGGTCTGATGGGAGGCGCTCGGCGATGATCGCCGCGACCACGGCGGCGGCCGCGATAGCGGCCGCCAGACGCACCCGGGCGGGGCGCACATCGGAGCTGGTGAAGGCGATGATCGCGGTCAGGCCGGCGACGGCGACAGCTGCGACGCGGCCGCCCCAGCCCTCGGGAGGCAGGGTCATCATCACCACGAACGTCACCGAGATCAGGAGCAGGACGAGTCCGTAGGCGTCGCCGATCCGCTCGGCAAGCTCCAGCGGCGTCTCGCGACGGCCGCGCACACGACCGCGTCGGCTGCCGTGCTCTGCAGATTCATCCGGCACCCGTGGACATTCGGGTGGGCAGAGATCCCTCCTGCTCGCTGCACAGAACTCCCCAAGTGTCCCGACCCGCGATCATCAGCCGCCGACCGGCCGCCTGAAGGGTCACCGCATGTCCCGGGCAGGCTCGAAGTCTCGCACGACATGGTCAGCTATCGCCGCACACTCATCTCACTCGCGCTGCTCGCGCTCCTCCTCGGAGTCGGCCTCGCGCGCGTGGCGACCCGCGAGCCGGAGCCGACGTACGACCCGGGGGAATGCACGGCGTGGGCGTACGCCAAGCGGCCGGAGCTCACACGCGGCACGGACGGGCTCTCCGCCGCCGACTGGGAGGACTGGGCCATCGATCACGGCTTCGCCGTTGATGATCTACCGCGCCCGGGCGACGTGGCGGTCTGGGAGCGCAACGTCGGCGCCGGGCCGGAGGGCCATGTCGCGTACGTCGAGCGCGTGGCGCCCGACGGCATCGTGTTCGTCAGCGAGGCGAACGCCGGCGGATGTCGTGACGTCGCCTACGTGCGGCTCACTCCTGGACGACTCTCGACCGCCCGCTTCATCCACCGCCGCTGATGCGGGGGTCTCGCGCCTCGCTCAGGAGGTGGTGATCCGCTCGACGCGCTCGTGGAAGACGCGCCAGCGTCGTTCGTTCTCGTGCGTCAGTGTCGCGCTCTGTGCGGCGAGGTCGGCGGCGTGGTCGAGCAGTTCGGAAGCGGAGAACAGGTAGCGCGACGCAACGCGGTCGGCCTCCAGATCTTCGCGCAGCGCGGCCGGGGTGAAGTCGATGCGCCCGAGCACGCTGAGCGCACGGTCGATGTTGTGAGCGGCGATCGTCGCCATCGAGGCGGCCTGCCAGTCGTTGCTGATGATGCGGTGGCGCTCAGCGAGGAGGTCCGCGAGGTCGGGGTAGTTCAGCAGCGCCTCGGCGACGCCCCATGCGGCCTCCATCGCGTTTGCCAGCCACTTCCCAGTTGAGTGACCGGCCTCGGCCAGCGCGGCGAGGTCGGCCTTCATGCGCGTGATCTCCGCGGGTTCGCCTTCGCCTTCCATGAACAAGATCCCGGCGGTCTCGGTGGCGCGGTCGTCGTTGAGATCCGGGGCACCACCAAACGGACTCGGCGACGGATGCTCCTCCGGTGTGGCGACCGTCCAGCGTTCGGCCAGTGCCTTGAGTGCGCGCGAGTCACGTTGGAGGATGATCGCGTCATGGAGCGGGGACTCGGCGTAGAACTTCTCGTGCTCGCGGTGGTACTGCGAGAGGTTGAGCACCATGCTCAGCAGCGGATCACCAGGGGTCTCCATCGCGCCAGTATCCCGCAGCCGATACGGCCCTTGCGGCTCTCCTTGAGGTCGATGGCAAGCACGCGGGCAGCGCCCACCCACAGCGCGTAGGCCACGTTCACCCGCTGGCGTCCATTCGGCCGCGCAGTTCGCTGCTCGGTCAGTCAGTCCCGAACAGGTAGACAGCGGATTCGTTGACTTCCGCGGCGGGCGCGAATCGTGTAGCCGGGCGTGAACCGCCATCCGGCCAGGCGGCGTGGCTGGCCCGCACGACGCGCGGCCGGGCACGGAACGCCCGTCATAGCCCGGCGCCTGTGAGCAGCGGCTTGTGATCCCGCGCCACACCGACGACGTCTTCACGATGACCGAGGAGGAGCGCCGCGCCAGGCCAGTGGACTCCTTCGTGCGCTCCGCGCAAGGATTCAGCAGGACGACCCGAGCGTCGAGGGCTTCAACGTCGGCGTGAACCGCGGCAAGAGCGCCGGGCAGACCGTGATGCACGCCCACGTCCACCTGATCCCGCGCAGGCCCCGGCGACACAGAGCGACCCAGCAGCGGGGTGCGCGCCGTGATCCCCGGCAGCAGCACTACTCCGAGTAGCCCGCGGGGCACTGCCGCGGCAGCACGTGCGTGGGTCTCAGCTGGCTGTCGGCCTGATCCCCTGGTCGGGTTTCCCGCGCACCCGCCGTAGCGTCTGCGGATTGCCGCGTGCGTGATCGGGCGTAGCGTCGGTCTGTCACCCGCCGAGGAGGTCGGTCATGGGTTCGTCCGCGGAGTTGCAGCTGACGCACGCGAAGTCCGTGAGCGCGACCTCAGCAGCACTCGACGCCGACCGCGCGGCGACGAACCCGACGGCGGGAGCGGATGCGGACGCCGCCATCGAGCGGGCGCGTCTGCGAGTCGTGCTCGCGACCATCCTGCTCAACGTCGCCGCCGTGGCGCTGCTGACGCTCGCCCCAGAAGCCGCCTGGCGCAGCGGACTGGCGGTGGCGCTCGCCGACGATGCGCTGCTGCTCGGCTTCGTCGTCATCCGCCGCGACCGGTTCATGGCGCGGCTGATCGTCTTCGGCCTGGCTGTGGGGTTCGCGGAACTGGCGGCGGACGCGTGGCTGGTCAACGCCACCGGCACGCTCGACTACTCAATCGCCGGCGGACCGATGCTGTGGGAATCGCCGGTGTGGATGCCGCTGGCGTGGGGAGCGGTCGCCGTGCAGACCGGCTATGTGGGGATCCGCCTGAGCGAGCGCTTCGGGGGGCTGGGTGTGCTCCTCGCCGGTGTGCTCGGTGCGATCTACATCCCGTACTACGAGGAGATGGCGCGGCACATCCACTGGTGGACGTACGACGGCTGCCGGATGATCTCCAACACGCCGTACTACATCATCCTCGGCGAGTTCGGCATCGCGATCACGCTCGTGCTGCTCGCACGGCCGCTGCGACACCGGGGCGCGGCAGCGGCGGTGTGTCTGGGCCTCCTCGGAGGCGCGGCGATCCTCGTGTGCTACGTGCTCGCACACGCGGCGATGGACGGGTCCGTCCCGGTCTGACGCGGCCAAGCACTGGTCCCCGGGCTGACCGAGGCGTGCCGCATCGGCACGCCTCCACGGAGATTGACCGCGCCTGAGACTGGGCGTAGCATCGCCCGAAGGATCTCGAAGAGGTGCCGCCATGGGACGCGTTCAGCAGTGGCTCAGCCGTCGAAGTGAGCGTCGAGCAGATCGACGTGCCCTCCGTAAGGAACGCGCGGCACGCCGTCGTGCCAGCGGTGGTTTCCCCGCGATGGACGCCCGGAACTGGAACCACCGCGAGAGAGCACACTGGGACGAGTTCGACAAGAGTGGACCCCCTGGAGGGGCGGGCTTCTAGCGGTGCCCGCGCGCTGGAGCGCGCGGGCACCTCAGCGAATCAACGCCCGGCTCGGCCCGGGCTTACGTTCCGTTGCCGGCCCCGCCCCCGCGGACATACGGCGGGGGGTCGTACCCCTCTGCGGCGCGCCGATGAGTGGTCGCCAGCTTCCTGGCCCGCCGATCCTCGCGGCGTTCCTTCAACCACGCGATGAACCTGCCGACGGCCGTCATCCGTCCCTCCTTCGAAGATGCCACGCGCAAGCGTACGCGCCCACCGGTCAGCGAGCAACCGCGTCACGAGGACTTGCCGCGGTTCGAGCCCGGGGGCCGCAAGGTGTCGTTCGCCTGGATGACCGCGGGTGTGTGGACGACCCGGGCGAGCGGGCGCAGCGGCACGGGTTCGACGCTACCCGGAAGCGGCAGCCGCATCTTCCCGACTGTCGCGCACACTGTCGCGCGGCCCCCCCGAAACGGCGAAAGCCCCGCATCTACGGGGCTTCCGGCAGTACCGCCACGGGGATTCGAACCCCGGTTTCCGCCGTGAGAGGGCGGCGTCCTAGTCCCCTAGACGATGGCGGCAGGACGCGTCGAAGATAGCAACCCGCGACCGGCCGCAGCCGCCGGCTGCGGTGCTATCGTCACCGCCCCGCTGCGGGCGGATGTGGCGGAATTGGTAGACGCGCAGGCTTCAGGTGCCTGTGTCCTTCGGGACGTGGAGGTTCGAGTCCTCTCATCCGCATGCGCAGAGCCCTCACGAGGGTTCTCGGAACGGCCCGCGAGCTCGCGGGCCGTTCTCGTTGCCACCCCTGGTGCGCGTTAGGGTCGGGCTGATCGTGGACCGTGCACATGACCACGAGCACGCGCACGCCCACGGCGTGCGTGCCGACAGCGACGCCCGCTGGCTGCTCGTCGCGCTGCTGATCAACCTCGGCTTCATGGTCGTCGAGGTCGTCGTCGGGCTGATCGCCGACTCGCTCGCACTGCTCTCCGACGCGGCGCACATGCTCACCGACGCCGGCGCCATCAGCCTGGCGCTGATCGCGCTGCGCCTCGCCCGGCGACCACCGAAGGGCGCGTTCACGTTCGGGCTCAAGCGCAGCGAGATCCTCAGCGCGCAGATCAACGGCGTGCTGCTGTTCGTGCTCGCCGGCGTGATCGGCGTCGAGGCGATCGGGCGGATCATCGACCCGCCGAGCGTCGAGGGCGCGTTCGTCCTCTCCACGGGCCTGCTCGGGGCGGCCGTGAACGGCGCCGCCGCCTGGGCGCTCGCAAAGGCGGGCCGCGAGAGCCTCAACGTGCAGGGGGCTCTCCTGCACAACCTGTTCGACATGCTCTCCTCGGTCGCGGCGGCGCTCGCCGGCCTCGTGATCGTGCTCAGCGGCTGGGACCAGGCCGACGGGATCGCGGCGCTCGTCGTGTCGGTGCTGATGCTCTACGGCGGCTGGGGGCTGATCCGGGACTCCGCGCGCATCCTCTTGGAAGGTGCTCCGAAGGGCCTCGACCCGGACCGTATCGGGCAGGCGATGGCCGCCTCACCCGGCATCGTCGAGGTACACGACCTGCACGTCTGGGAGGTGACCTCGGGGTTCACCGCGCTCGCCGCCCACGTGCTCGTCGCGCCGAGCGACGACTGCCACGCGCGCCGCCGCGAGCTCCAGCGGATGCTCGTCGAGCGCTTCGAGATCACGCACACGACGCTCCAGGTCGACCATGAGCGGGCCGCCGCGAGCCCGCTCCTGGAGATCACGCCGCCGCGCCCCTAGAGCCCGAGCGTCTCCCACCAGGCGCCGGGCATGACGGCGAGGATCCCCGCGTCCGCCTCGCGATGCACCTCGAGGCCCTGCTCTTGGGCCATGACCTCGCCGGCCCACACGTCCCACGGGTTCAGCGCGCACGAGTAGGCGAACGCATCGAAGCGGCCGGCGGCGGTCCACGCGAGGTCGAGCGCGAGGCTTCCCATGATCCGGATCGGGCCGATGCGGCCCATGAGCCGCTGCCAGCGGGGCTCGCGGAAGTTGCGCCCGAGCGCGGCCGCCCAGGTCGAGTCGGCGAGGTCGCGCACCGGCCGCGGCGGCGCGGCCGCGCCGTTGCAGCGCAGGCCGCCGCCGCGAACCGCGCTCCAGAGCTCGTCACGCACCGGATCGGCGATCGCCCCGACCAGCGGGCCCCGCTCGTCGGAGCACGCGACGACGACGCACCAGTGCGGCAGGCCGGCGGCGAAGTTCCAGGTGCCGTCCACCGGGTCGACGGTCCAGGTCACCCCCGTCTCGCTCACGCAGTCGCTCGTGTGCTCCTCCCCCACCATCCCGTCGCCGGGGAACCGCTCGGCGATGTGCGCGGCGACGAGCCGCTCGACGCGTTCGTCGGTCTCCGTGACGAGATCGTGCGGACCGTTCTTCGTGCGGATCGTGCCGACGCCGTCGCGGAAGGCGCGCAGCGCGTGCTGCGCGCCCTCGGCGGTCACGGCCTCCGCGATCGCCAGGCGCTCGGGATCCTCCACCTCGTCCACCCTACGCCCCGCCCGCTGCCCCGCGCAGTAGCGTCCGCGCGCGATGAGCCTCTCGACGGGGCTGTGGCTGTGCGTCTCGCTCCTCGGCACCGCCGCCGGCGGCCTCGCGCTGCTCGCGTTCAAGCAGGAGCCCCGGCGCGTCGTCCTCGACGGGCTGCTCGGGTTCACCGCCGGGATCATGCTCGCGGCCGTCTCGTTCAGCCTGCTCGTGCCGGGCCTCGAACGCGGCAGCTGGGGCGCGGTGCTCGCGGGGTTCCTCGTGGGCGCGGGCTTCCTGCTCGTCCTCGACGTCGTCGTGCCGCATGTCCATGCCGGCTTCGTCGAGCGCGGCCACGGCGGCCTCGAGGACACCGACGAGTCCCGCCGGGCGTTCCTGCTGCTCGCCGCGATCACGATCCACAACATCCCCGAGGGCCTGGCGATCGGGACGGCGTTCGCCGCCGGCGGCACCGACCTCGGCGTGCCGCTGGCGATCGCGATCACGATCCAGAACGTGCCGGAGGGCTTCGCCACGGGCGCGCCGCTGCTCGCGGCGGGCCGCTCGCGCTGGTCCGCCGCCGCCGTCGGCGTTGCGACGGGGCTCGTCGAGCCGCCCGCCGCATTCCTCGCCTACGGCGGCCTCGAGCTCGTCGCGCCGCTGCTCCCCGCGGCGCTCGGGTTCGCCGCCGGCGCGATGCTCTACGTCGTGATCGACGAGCTGATTCCCGAGGCCGAGCGCCACGGCAACGAGCGCATCGCGACGCTCTCGGGGATGCTCGGCTTCGCGGTCCTGCTGGCGCTCGACAACGCGCTCGGCTGAGTCACGCGCCCGCGTCGCGCTCGGCCGCGAGCGCCATCCAGCGCGCCGTGCGCCGCATGACGATCGCGACGCCCGGCGCGACGACCCGCCAGTAGCGCAGGAAGCTGCGCCGCGCCCCCGGGTCCGTGGCGCGGGTGCGCGTCTCGTAGACGAGCAGCGTCTCCGCGGGGCCGCGCGGGACCACGCTGATCGCGGCGACCACGCGCGCGAACCCGGGCTGGTCGAAGTCCGCGAACGCCTCGGGGCTCGTCGGCTCCCAGCGGATCGTGTCCCAGAAGCGCCCGACGGCGCCGAACACGAGCTCGCGCCCGGGCGTCTGGGCGAGCCGGATCCAGTCCGGGCCCGCGGCCGGGATCTCGCCGATCCGCATCGTCGCGTCCGGTGCGCGCGGCGGTTCCTGGCCGCGCACGCGCGCGACTGCCCGGTCCACGGCCCCGCGGATGCCGAACAGCGCGCCGATCAGCGGATCCTCGGCCGACGCGGCGATCAGATCGGTCTCGAGCGCGGCGCGAAAGACGACGTCGGCGGGCGCGCGGACGACGCGCCGCGCGACGATCGCGGCATCGCAGTCGGGCAGCACGTCGTCGATCAGGCGCGGGCCGCCGCCCGCCGCCGCCACGCGCCGGCGCAGGCCGGCGAACTGGCGCAGCTGCATGACGACGTGCGCCGGGTTCCAGAACATGAGGTCACCGAGGCGCACGACCGCGAACGGACGCCCGGTGCCCTGCGCGCGGACGATCAGGCGCGTGCGACCGCCGGGGGCCGGCTCGAGCAGGAACGCCCACGAGCCGTCGCTCCACCACCACGCCGGGCGTGCACCGGGCGGGAACGAGCGCCGCGCGCGCAGGTCGATCCCGGCGCGCAGGACGAGCGCGCGCTCGGGCTCCACGCCGACGACGTCGAACCAGGTCGCACCGCCGGTGCTCGACGCCAGACGGTCGCCGACCGCGATCTGCTGCAACTCGGGCACGATCCGCTCCGCGCTCGCGCGCCCCGCGTTGTCGAGCACGTCGAAGCTGTACCAGCCGGCGCGTCCGACGCCCATCTGCACGAGCCACGGCCAGACCGCCGCCGGCGGGGCGTCGAGCGTCGTCGCCATCGTCACGCGCCCGCCGGCCCCGGGGACGACGTCGTCACCCGGCACCGCCATCGCCATTTCGGCGTCGTCGGCGCCCCAGCGCACGAGGCGCCGGCGCGCAACGACGACCGCCGCGACGAGCGCCGCGCCGGCGATCACGACCGAGGTCCGGCGCGGCATGGAGCGATGCTACGTGGTGGCGCCGCCGCGCTCCTTGAGCAGATCGCGGATCTCCTCGAGCAGCACCGCCTCGTCGGTGCGCCCGTCGTCGCTGGACTCGATGCCGCGCGCCCGCTGGATCGCGTCCACGGGCTTGACGACGAAGAAGAAGATCGCCGCGGCGATCGAGACGAACGCGATCAGCGCATTGAGGAACAGGCCGTACCGGAAGACCGAGCCGTTGATCGTGAACACGAGGACCGAGAAGTCGGGCTCGACGGGGCTCAGCGCAACGTCTCGAGCACGTCGATCACGCGTTCGGGCTCGGTGTCCGGGTTCACGAACGCCAGGCGCAGCACCGTGCGGCCGCGCCAGGTCGTCGGCACGCAGAGGATCACGCCCGCCTTCGCCTGCGCGTCCGACCAGGCCGCGTAGGCGTCCTCGCCCCACCCGGGCCGCTCGAAGAGGATCACCGAGAGCTCGGGCTCGCACACGAGCTCGAGGTGCGCGGCGGCCACGATCGCCGCGGCCACCGTGTGCGTCGTGGCGAGCGTCCGCTCGATCGCCGCGACGTAGCGGTCGGTGCCGTGGGTGGCGAGGCTGAACCAGAGCGGCAGGCCCCGCGCACGCCGGGACAGGTGGATGGCGAGATCCGACGGGTTGGCGGCCTCGCGATCGATCCGGTCGAGGTAGTTCGCGGCCTGCGAGTGCGCGGCGCGCGCGGGCTCGGGATCGCGGTAGAGCAGCGCGCAGCAGTCGTACGGCGCGAACAGCCACTTGTGCGGGTCCACGATGAAGCTGTCCGCGAGCTCGACCCCGGCGAAGCGGCCGCGGACGCTGGGAGCCGCGAGCGCCGCCCCACCGTAGGCACCGTCCACGTGGAGCCATGCGCCGCGCTCGGCGCACGCCGCAGCGGCGCCGGCGAGGTCGTCCACGAGGCCCGCGTTCGTCGTGCCCGCGGAGGCCACGACGGCGAAGATGTCGTCGGGCTCGCCCGCCAGCGTCGCGGCGAGCACGTCGCCGGTCAGGTGGCCACGCGCGTCCTCCGGAACCTCGAGGATCCCGACGTCGAGCACCCGCGCGGCGACCCGGATCGAGGAGTGCACATCGGTCGTGCAGGCCAGCCGCCAGCCGCCCGGCGGCCGTGTTCCGCGGCGAGCAAGGGCGGCGTGCCGCGCGGCGGCGAGGGCCGAGAGGTTGCCGCCGGTGCCGCCGGCGACGAAGCAGCCCGCGGCGCTCGGCGGCCAGCCCAGCAGGTCGATGATCCACGCGAGCGCCTCGTTCTCGGCGTAGATCGCCCCCGCGCCGGCCTCCCAGATCCCCGCGAAGACGTTCGCCGCACTCGTGACGAGATCGAACGCGACGGACGCGCGCGTCGGTGCCGACGGGATGTACGCGAGGTTCATCGGATCGTCCTGCGCACGCGTCGCCGGTTCGAGGATCTCGCGGAAGACCCGCAACGCCTCGGTGCCCCCGATCCCCGCCGGCGTGATCGTCGGGCCGATCGCGGCCGCGAGTTCGGAGGCCGGTCGCGCCGTCGTCTTGGAGTCCGTCGGCCGCACCACCCGCCGCGCCGCCCACTCGACCGACGCGCGCACGATCTCGGTCTCGTCGCCCCAGATCTCGTGAGCCACGCCGCCCACTATGCCAGCGCTCGGGCGCGGGCTGCACGAGATGGCCTGTCACCGCGCACGTGGCATGAGGCACGAATCCTGGCCCAGGGCGCGCACGTTCACGAGCGGCGGGCACCGTGTTCGCGGCCTGGTGATGGTGCAGCAGGGCTCGGAGCCGGTGAATCGCCGCCGGGTCGCGGCCGGTGAGGACTCCTGGTCTACCGGGCCTGCTGCTGCCGTCCGGCGCGCGCCTGCAATTCGTCCGCTGCGGCAGCGGGTTGCTCCGCCGCAGTCGCCAGCGCCGTCGCGGCGCCGGTCCCGCGTTGCACGTGGAAAGCAGGAGTCGGCATCGGCGACCCAGCGGTCGCGTGAGACGCGTCGGCCGCCGGCCGTTCGTCTAGCCGAAGTGCATGCCTGCGGCGATCTCGACCGCGATGATCGCGGCGACCACGAAGTCGACGGCCATGCAGAACGGTGGCCACCAGCGCGTGCCGTGGACGAACTGGGTGCGGTGCTGCCAGAGGTCCTTGAGGCCGTGGCCGAGCAGGCCGACGACCAGGAGCCAGGGCGTTGCGGTGACTGCGGCGGCGGCGATGACGACGAAGGCGAACGCCACCGTGCTTTCGACGGCGATGACCTTGGGTCGTCCGTCGGCGACGGCGAAGCCGATGTAGATCGCGGCGATCACGGCCAGTCCGAGCGCGTAGACGGTGGCGCTGTCGAGCCACCAGAACGTCAGGGGCGTTCCCGCCTGCAGGACGCCGACGAGCACTCCCCAGAGCATGGCCGCGCGGGTTGTGCTGTGGGGCGCCGTGATGTCAACGGGATGTGCGTGGCTCATCGCTGCTCCATCCACCGTTTCCAGGCGACCGCAGCCATGCCGGTGAAGCCCCAGGTCGCCGAGATGAACGAGGCTCCGACGCCCGCCTTGTAGGCGGGATGGTCGACGAGCTCGGGGCGGAAGGCAAGCACGCCGAAGGCGTTGGCGTTGACCCAGGCGCCGGCGGCGAGCGGGACGGCGACCTTGCGCGGCAGGTCTGGCACGAAGCTCGGCGCGGCCGCGGTCAGCGCCCCGAGCATGATGAGGTCAAGGTGCCACTGGCGCAGCCGGGCCCGCGAACGGATGCCGATCTTCGGGAGGTCTTCGGGCCGGCTCACGGCAACCGCCATGGGCCAGCCGGTCAGGGCGCCGAGCGCGAGTTCGGTCACGCCGGCGACGACGAGTCCGTCGATCCTCTGGGGCCTGCGGGAGCGGCGCTTCATGAGGTCGGTTCCGATCGCACACTGCCTCCAGCAGGAGATGCAGGTCACGAGCTGCGTCCGCGTTGCCGCCGGGGGCAGGTTCGCTGAGGCCGTGGCCGGCCTGGTCGTAGCTGCAGATCCGGGTCGTGCGAGCGACATCGGGGGCGATCCACCGCGACATCGCGGTTGACGTTTCGCCGAGCCCGGGTTCGAGCACGACGGTCGGGCTGCCCGTGCCGGTGCACGTGATGTCGAGCCGGTGCCCGCCGACGTCGACGAGCCGGTGCCCGGCGGCTGGTCCAACCGTCGGGTCGGTGGCGTTGCGCAGCGTCTCGTAGCCGCCTCCGAACGCGACGAGCGCCAGGACCGCGAACACGGGATAGAGCAACCATCGCCGGCTTCGACGAGCAGCATCGCGACGGGCGCTCACCACCATCCACACGACGAGAGCGGCCAGGAGCGGCGGCCACACCCAGCCAAGCGAGGTGATCGCCGCGGAACCCGGCTCAAACGCCAGGAGGCCGGCAGCAGTGAGAGCATCGCGGCGCGTGCCCTGGCGGCGGTCGCCGCCCCGGCGCATTCGCGCCACGCGCTCAGGTCCGACGCGGGCACCAATGAGCGCGCCGCGTGAGCGGGCCGGACGGGCCCGCTCACGCCAGCCGCGCACGCAGGCCGTCGCGCGCGGCGGCGTCGCTTGGACGAAGCGCCCGGCACCGTTGCTACTTCAGTGTGATCTTGAGGCTGCTGCTGGCGGTTCGGCCCTCGGCCTTGGCGGTAACGGTCAGCTTGTAGGTGCCCTTGCCGGCCTTCTTGCGCTTGATCTTGCGGTTCCAGCTGATCGCGTTGATGCCGGCGTGGCCCCTGGCGGTGGCCGCCGTGACGGTGGCGCCCTTGGGCGGCTTGACCTTGAGCGTGATGCCGGCCGGTCCGGTCAGCGCGTAGCGCACGGTCACCTTCGAACTCCTCGCCTTGGCCTGGTATGCCACGAGGACGAGCTGACCATTCTTGCCCGCAGGACCGGTAGGCCCCATCTGGCCGACGGGACCAACTGGACCGATCAGGCCGGCCGCACCCGTCGGGCCTGTTGGGCCCGGCAGACCGGGCACCAGCGGCTGCTGGAGGAAGAACGTCCACTGCCGACGCGTGTCACCGTGGGCGTCGGTCGCCAGCCAGTTCGCCTCGTACCGGCCGGGCGTGACACCGCTGACCGCGATCCCGCTCGTCGTGTTCGCGTTTCCGACGACGGTGTACGGGGCGGTCGAGAGCGGGTCAGTGCGCGGGCGGTAGGAGAAGACGACCCCCGGGCCGCTGCCCGACCACGGGAACGCCATGCCGTCGGTGTCGGCGTAGGCGGTCCACGTGGCGCCCCACGTCGCGCCACCGTCCACGGGGACGGTGCCGGTCACGTTCGGCGGGGCGACCGCGGTGCCGCCCCCGGCGAGGTCATCCTGCAGCACGACCATGTCAAGCCCAAGGAGGTCGCGATAGGAATCCTCGATCGTCCACGTGCCGTCGGGCGTTCCGCCCTGACCGCAGAGCAGGTCGCCCCCCTCCCAGCCCCGGGGACCCGGGCCGATCCACCGGCCGGGCGAGCACTCGCCCCCGTCCACCCAGGTCGCCCCGCCGTTCGGCGGCTTGCCCTGGAGGTCGAGGCGCAGGACGCCCGGGCCCACCTCGGCGAGGACGCGGTGCGGCGCGGCGGCCATGCGCAGCATCACGACGTCGCCCTCGAGGACCGGGGCGTCAAGCCGGCTCCGGAACGGCCCTCCATCTGAGGTGAAGGGGATCGTCTGCAGCGTCGACGCCCCACGACGATGGAGCAGTTGCAGGCTCGTCCCTCCCGCCATGCCCCAGCACGTGACACCCGGGCCATCCCACTCGCCCGAGTGGAGCAGGACGATGCACTCCGGCGCCTGGCGCACCGGCGCCGGCGTGTCAGCGTTCATCAGCTCGACCGGGTCCCCGAGGCCGAGCATCGGCGCGGTCTTCGTGATCGACAGCGTGACCGGGCGCAGCTCGCCGTTCTGCGACCAGAGCCGGCCGAACAGCTCGGCGGTGATGACGTCCTGGTCCGTCGCCGGGTGGTCCGAGAGGTCCATCGCCAGCCACGAGGTGGCGAACGGGTCAGGGTTGTCGCCGACGCCGTTCACCGGACCCCACGGGGTGTGCGCGATCGCGCGCGGGCAGGCTCCGGCCTGTCCGCACGACGGGACGAACACCCGCATGTCCCGCCCGGTGGGATCGATCCACACCCGGACCCCGGAGAACACGTCGAGATCGATCGTCGTGTCCGGCGGGACGCCGGAGCTCGAGGTCGAGCCCGGCTCCGGCGGGGCCCCGGTGAAGTGGAGCACGAGCCGGTCGCGCTCGTCGGCCGGTGCGTGCTGCGGCAGCGTCGCCGTCCACTCGCCCGTGGCGTTGTCGATCGTGGCGACCGGGCTGACGGCCACCTCGCGCGGAGTGGCGTCCTGGCTGTCGCGCCGCAGGTGGACCTCGACCGTGTTCACCCCGGTCAGACCGCCGCCGACGTCGCCTGTGACCTGCGAGCCGTTCAGCGTCACGCCGACGAGCGGCGGGACGAGCGTCGAGCCCGGGTCGCCCTGCGCCGGCACGAGGCTGCTCCAGGTGGAACCGCCGTCACTCGAGGCCTCGACGCGGCAACTGATCACGTGGTTGACGTTCTCCGGCGAGGAGAGCCACGTGACAAATGGGGTCCCGGTCGTCACCGTCGCGAGCGGCTGCTCGCCCGCCCCCGGATCGAGCACCCACGTGAAGCGGTACTGACTTGGAGTCGGGGTCCACTCGCCGGCATCACACCGATTGCCGGCCGTCGGCACTCCCTCGCCGAGCCACCACCCAAAGCTTGGCGCCTGCGTGTTCACCGGTGCCGCAAACGCAGGCGCCGGCCACCCGACGACGATCGCAACCACGAGCCCAGCGAGCACGCCGAGCGTCCTCGCGGCCATCCACTCGCGCCGCGCACAACCGCTCCCGGCGCGCTCGGCCACCGCCGAGCCGGCCGCGCTGACGTTCGCGTCCGTCAGATGACGATGGATGAACGCGCGCATGACTGACCTCCCGGTGTTAGCCTCGAAGCAACACTACGAACGGCCCCCGCGCGCCGCATCCGCACGCACTACGACCTCCGAGCCTCCGCAAACCCCGGATCGGCCAGGCTCCCGCGTGCTACGGAGGCTGTTGCAGAAACCAAAGGCGTTGGAGGAACCGTCCAATGCCGTCGCTCCGGGCGAGAAGCCGACCGCACAGGAAGCCGCGTCGAGGCCCGTCGAGAATCGGCCACACGCCGCGGCCGGCGCGGAGCTTGAACCAGTCGCCCCCGACTGCTGAGCGCGGCAGCTGGGAACGGGACGGGGACGACGCCCGGACCCGTTCGCACGCTGCCGCTCAGGGAATCGTGACCGAGGGGATGGCGACCGCCCCGAGCGTGTAGTCCAGCGCCGTTGACTGGGAGACCCCCGGCGGCGTGATGATGTCCACGGCCTTCGGCACCGTGCTCGGGTCCGCGGTGCAGTGCGGGTCCGCGCTCGCGGTCGCGCAGACGCCGAACTGGAAGGGCTCAGGGGTCGACTGGAAGCCGCGCGCCTGGTCGGGGCTGAAGCCGTCCTGGCCGGTCAGCACCACGGCGAAGCCCCAGCCTTGACCGGGCTGGCCGAGGCTCGCCTTGGTCACGCTGAAGGTGATCGCTCGCGACACCCGGTTGGCGCCGATCGTCACCTGGCCGAGCGTCGTCCCGTGCGCGTCGATGTAGCGCTGGCCGAAGCCCTGGACCTCCAGCAGGCGGCTCCAGGCGCCGGCCGGGGCGATCGAGTACCGCCGCTGCGGGAATGACGCCTGCGTGCTGGTGTCCGCGGCGGCGGCCGCCGGGTCGTGCACGTAGACGTCCACGAGCTGCGCGCCCAGCGGGCTGCCGAACGTCGGCGTCAGGTCCGTCAGCGTGAGCTTGAAGATCACCGTGTCGCCGGCGTCGAACACCTGGAAGCGACGGATGTCGTACGCCCCCGGCTTGAAGTTGTCCGACGTCGGATAGGCGTAGTTGCCCGGGCCGTTGTCGTCGCCGGCCGGGTCGGTGACGTCGAGCAGCGACGTGCCCGGCGTGAAGTCGAACACGACCGTGCGACTGCCCGCGGCGGTCGCCCCCGACGGGGTGGTGGCCACGACGGTGATCACGGAGGTGCCCCCGGTGAGCGTCAGGTCGGCCGAGAACGAGCCGTCGCCGGCGGCAGTCGTGCGCGCGGTCGTCGTAGCGCTGTTCTGGTCGAGGTTCGTGGCGGCTACGTCGACGGTGTTGCCCGGCGCAGTCGTGCCGGTCACGGTGACCGACGCGCCGACGGAGGACTCGTCGGCCGGCGCCGTGATCGTGAGCGGCGTCGTGCCGGGCGGCCCATTGGTCACGTAGCGCGCGACCGTCTCGGCCGGCCGATCGAGCAGGCGACCCTCCTCAACCGTGCGCACGAGCCGCGCGAACTGGCCGGAGGACCACGTCAGCGGGGCGGCCGAGCCGGCAGGCCCGCCGTTGCGGAAGCCGATCGAGGCGACCGTCGGGTCCGTCCCGAACGGCGACGCCGCGAGGTCCGGCACGTCCCAGGCCTGCTCGGGGATCAGCCCAACGCCGGAGGCCATCGAGCGCATGGCGTCCAGCCGGTCCAGCGCCTTGCCGGCTGCGCCGCTGGCCACCTCGTACTGGCCGCGCTCGCCGGCAAGGACCGGCCATACGTGGCCCGTGCCCTTGTTACTGGGCGCCCACGGGTGGCCGTCCGAGGCCCCATCGCCATAGCCGTCGTCGTTGTAGCGCAAGAAGCCCGCTCCCGAGGCAGTGGGGTGGCGGATCGTCGCGTCGACCACGTCGAGCGAGCGCGCCACGTCCGGATCCGAGATGGGCAGCACACCGAGGCGCACGTACTCTAGGAATCCCTGGTCGATGACCGCGCGCTGGTCGAGGGTCGGGCCGCCGTTGCCGACGTTGTAGCTGATTGCGGCGTCGGGGTCGCCCGTCTTGGAGAGCCGGATGAAGTACGGGTCCGGCGAGGCGCTTCCGTTCGTGGTCAGCGTCCACTTCTTCAGTGACCGCTGCCACTGGTCGGCCACGCCGCGCCAGAGGGCGGCCGAGTGGGTGTCGCGGTTCAGGTCGGCGATGTGCGCCGCGGCCACGAGGCCGGCGATCTCGGCCGCCATGGTCGACGGTGAGAAGCCGCCCTGCTCCTCCCAGCGCTCCGAGCCGAAGGACGGCCCATGGGCCATCACGAAGTCGGCCGCGGGCCGGATGTGCGCCGCGTAGAACGGCCCGTCGGTGAGCCCGTTGGCCAAGGCCATGAGGATCGGGTACGAGCACTCGTCGAGCTGCGTCCCGAAGGTGTCCGGCGCCGCTTGGCCGTTCAGCAGGCTGTTGCGCGGCATGGAGCCGTCGGGCTGCTGCTGGCGCTCGAACAGGAAGAGCGTCATGTCGCGCGCCGTGGCCTCGTCACCGGCCGTCATCAGGCCCGACCACGCCTCGTAGAGGTCGCGCGCGAACACCTCGCGATAGGAGCCGAAGTACGTGTTGGCGGGGTCTCCGGCAGAGACCGCTTGGCCCCACGGGGAGGCGAGAGCCGCCCCGACCGCACCGGGGAAGGTCTTGTCCTCGGCGGCCTTGACCGTGTTGGCGCTCAGGTAGTACTCGTCGGTGATGCGACCCCAGCGCTGGGGGTCAACGCCGCGCGGGCGCGCCGGACGGTGCAGGGAGCGGTCATACGCGTTCCATTGGTGCTCGTAGGTCGCGCGCACGTGGCCGAAGTCAGCGTCAAGCGAGCTGCGGACGGCCGCGATCGCGGCGGCGCGGCGGTCGCCGAAGCCGAGGCCGAGGACCATGGGTCCGCCGTGGCGCAGGTCGAGCTGGGCGGTCTGCACGGTGTTGCCGCCGGCGGCCGTGGCGAACTCGTCCTGAAGGTCGCCGTGGGCGGTGAGCTGGCTCAGACCGTCGCTCGGCGCGCCGGCGAAGCCGTTGGACACGCGCAGGAACGGCCGGGAGGCGTCGAGCGCGCTGTGGACCGGCACCGCGTAGTCGCGGTTGGCGGCGTTGGTGGCCGTGGTCGTGTCGGAGCCCACCAGCAGGGTGTGCCCGTCGGCGGTCGCCACGTCGGCGCTGTCGGCGCCGCCGTTGCCCGCGCCGCCGCCCCCGTTGCCGTTCAGCGACGGATCGAGCCGCACGTAGAGGCGGTAGTCGGCTCGGTGTCCGCGCAGCGGCTTGAACCGCGTGCGCATGAGCACGGTGGGCCGAGCCGGATCGGTGACGTAGTCGGTCGTGATGCGGTAGCGGGCGTCCGGTCCGGTCACCGTGACGCGGCACGACAGCGCCCGGTCGTCGAGCGCGCGCACCGTGTAGGTCATGTCCCGCGCCTGCAGGTCAACGGCCCCGTCGCGCGCCACGACGTACTGCATGGTCTCGACGTTGGTGTTGTCCTCCGTGGGGAAGTAGACGTCGCTGAGCATGCCGCCGGCGACGGTGAACCACACCTTCGACGTACGGTTGCGCGCGGTCCCAAGGCAATCCTTGCGCGCGAGGTCGAAATGCGACAGCGCACCGGGGCCGTCGGCCGCGGCGCCGGACGGCGCCCGGGCGCCGAGCGCCGCACAAGGCGCGGTCAGCGCGATTGCGACCAGCACGCCGAAGAATCTCGCGGGGAAACGCGAACGAAGCATCGTCTGCCCTCTCTTCTCTTCCCTTCGGCCGGCGGCCGCTCAACGCTAACAGCGGGGCCGAGTCCGAACAAGGGGATCAGACCGTCGTAACACGAACCGCCGACTCCACCCGCGGCGGATAGAACCCCGCGGACTGATCGAGCCCCGAAGCGACCCACCACGAGCCATCACCAGCAGCGCCTGAGCCATCCCGGGAACCTCCGATCAGGCGCGGCCTTCCGCAACACGGGATCCACGCGGGGTTCAGCAACCGTCTCCCGTGACGATGTGCCGGTTCATGCGGCGCATCGCGGCGCGGCTGCGTCGTGGACGC
The DNA here is from genome assembly GCA_963787935.1 of uncultured Actinomycetes bacterium. Classification (GTDB taxonomy): domain Bacteria; phylum Actinomycetota; class Thermoleophilia; order Solirubrobacterales; family Solirubrobacteraceae; genus F1-60-MAGs163. The sequence continues at coordinate 601,897 of CAWBEV010000006.1, forward strand.
TGACGCAACGGGACGGTGTCTCGGGGCTCCCCGGAGCCGAAGTCCCAACCCTCCCGGACGGACCGGAGCACGAGCGAAGTGGTATCACGACCGGTACCACGAGCCCTCATCGCGACCCGCCCGCTGAACCCAGAAACGCCGAGGGCCCCGGTGGAACGGGGCCCTCGACAGTCGGGGAGACAGGATTTGAACCTGCGACCGCCCGGCCCCCAGCCGGGTGCGCTACCAGACTGCGCCACTCCCCGTGGCCCTGCTGCCCTGCACAGAGCGGGCGACGGGAATCGAACCCGCCCTAGAAGCTTGGAAGGCTTCTGTGCAACCACAACACTTCGCCCGCCAGCGTGTCGGATGGTATCGCGGCGGGCCGTCGCGGGCCCTCAGCGCCCGCGACGCACCGTGACGACCTGCGTCATCTGCACCGGATGCAGCGAGCAGAAGATCCGGTAGCGACCCGGCACGTTGAAGCGCCGCGCGAACCGCTTTCCGCCCTTCAGCTGGTCGGAGCTGAAGCCGCGCGGCCCCGAGGCGAGCGTCACGTCGTGGCGCAGCTCGCCCCCGAAGCTCCAGGTGACCGTGCCGCCCTGCGCGATCGAGAGGTTGCGCGTGCCGTAGGCGAGGTCACGCACGCCGACCTGCGCGCGCCGCCCGGCGACGACCGTGCGGCCCGGGGGCCGCGAGATCGTCACCGCGCGGCCGAGCCGGTCGAGCCCGGTGAGCGGCACGCGGAAGACGGGCGGAAGTGCGCGGCCGCGTTCGCCCGTGCGCACGCTCTCGAGATCCGCGGGCAGGGGCGCACACCCGTCGCCGACCGCGGGATCGCGGGCGAGGTAGATGAGCATCAGACCCATGACGCGCGTGTGCGGGCGCGTCGCGTCGTAGATCGAGCTCATCGCGAGCTTCTGACCCGCTGCGACGGGGATCCCGGCGCGCGAGCGGATCTGGCTCATGTCGATCGGGCCGGGCTCGTGCAGCACCGGCCTGACCTTGTAGAACGGGTGTGCCGGCCCACCCCACGTCGGCTGGGAGCGGTAGACCACCCGCCCGGCGCACTGCGGCTCGCTGAGCCGCAGTTCCTTCGCGCCGCCGTGCACGTGCCCGAGGCCCGCGACGATCCGCCCGGCGAACGGCGCCGGGAGCGTCATCGTGCGCACGTCCTCGCCGCCCACCGGCTTGCCGCCCGCGACGTCGTAGACGAGACCCTGGCGCAGGAACGACGCGTCGAAGCCCATCGGCTCGACCGGGACGAGCGCCGGGTCGGTGTCCCACGTGATCGTCCAGCGGATCTGCACGGTGTCCGTCTGCGCACGGTGGTTCATGAGCATCCAGACGATGGACCAGGGATCGCCGGCCTCGACGCGATACCCGTACCCGGGCGGCAGGTCGAGCTTCGCCCGCTCCTCCCCGTCGCCGTAGAACGCGCGCTGACCGACGATGCGCGTAGCGAGCGGCGTTGTTCAGGAACAGGATGTGATGCAGCATGATCCGGCCGATCGGGACCTGGGTCCCGGTCTGCGGATCGACGACGTCCGCCGCCATGTGCGTGATGAAGCCCGCGCCGGCCGGGCGCGCCGGGTTCGCCGTGACCTGCTGCAGCACCGAGTAGGGCTCGACCGTGATCGGCGCGGAGGTGAACGAGCGGGTGATCGGCGCCGCCGGGGAGACTGCGGGCAGCGCGAGCGTGAGCGCGGCGACCAACCCGGCGGTGCAGGCCAGGCGGCGCGTCATCGGCGCGCCTCGGTCGGCACGATGCCGCGCTCGTCGACCATCGCCGGGCGCGGCCACGGGCCGTCCCAGTTGTCGAGCGCGCCGTCGAGCGTCACGATCGACCCGCTCAGGTCGCGGCCCAGCGGCGAGGCCAGGAGCGTCACGAGCCAGGCGAACTCGTCCATCGTGCCGAGCCGCTGCAGCGGCACGCTCGCCGCCGCGCCGCGCCAGATGATCTCGGGGTACTTGCGCAGCGAGTCGGTGTCGAACCGCCCGATGGCGGCACCGATCACCGCGATCCCGCGGCCGGCCCAGGCCCGTGCCTGCTCGCGGATCAGCGCCTCGACGGCCGCGCGCGCGGCGCCCGTGTGGGCGAGCCCGGGGTAGCCGTGGTGCGGGCTGACCGTGACCGTTACGACCGTCCCGCCATCGGGGCCGAACCCGCGTTCGGCGGCCGCGCGCGGTCATCGTGCGGGTGCCCTCGACGTTCAGGCGCCAGACCGCGCGCCAGCCCTTCAGCGCGATGTCCTCGGCCGGCACGAAGTACTGGCCGCCCGCGTTGTTCACGAGCACGTCGAGGCGCCCGTGGTCGGTGAGCGACGCGATCGACGATCGCCGCCGCGCCCGCCGGCTCGCGGATGTCGCCGGGGGCGATCGTGCAGCGCTCGCCGATGCCCGTCGCCGCCTCCGCGAGCACCTCGGCGCGGCGCCCGGCGATGACGACCGTCGCGCCTGCCGCGTGCAGCTCCTCGGCCGCGCGGCGGCCGAGGTTCGTGCCGCCGCCGGTGACGAGCACGACGCGCCCGTCGAGCAGCCCCGCGGCGAAGATCTCGCTGGCGTTCGTCACCGCAGGCGCAATCTACACTCGCCGCATGCCCCGCCGGCTCATCGGCGTCGCGCTCGTCGCTGTCGGCGGGCTGCTGCTGCTCGACGCGATCCTGACGCTCACGTGGCGTGAGCCCGTGAGCTGGCTGGCCTCGCGCGGGGACCAGCCGCGGCTCGATGCACGGCTGCGCGTCGTCGACCGGCGCCTGACCCGCGCGCTCGACGGCCGGATGGCACAGCTCGATGCGCGGCGGCGGATGGCGCTCGCTGCGCGCACGCTCGAGCGCGCGTCGGGCGACGGCGACCCGCTCGGGCGCATCAGCATCCCAGCGATCGGCGCGCGCTTCGTCGTCGTCCAGGGCACGGCACCGGCCGACCTGCGCGGCGGCCCCGGGCACTACCGGCCGACCGCCCTCCCGGGCGAGCGCGGCACCGTCGGGCTGGCCGGCCACCGCACGACCCACCAGCAGCCGTTCCGCTCGATCGACGCGCTGAAGCCCGGCGACCGCATCGTCATGACGATGCCGTACGGGCGCTTCGCCTACCGCGTCACGGGCAGCCGCGTCGTCGCGCCGAGCGCGGTCGGGGTCCTCGCCCGGCCCGCCGCCGGAGGCGCGGAGCGCCTCGTCCTGACCGCCTGCCACCCGCTCTACAGCGCCGCGCAGCGGCTCGTGGTGAGCGGGACGCTGGTCGACGCCCAGCCGCTGGGCGCAGCCGCCTGAGCGCGGGCCGCAGGCGAGCGGGGGACCCAGGAATCGAACCTGGCGTTGCGGTTTTGGAGACCGCCGTGTTACCGATACACCAGTCCCCCAGCGGGGGCGGAGGATAGCGGCGGGCGACCCGCTGGGGCGGGCGCGGTGCTCAGGCCGCCGAACCGGCGGCGAGCGGCGTCGCGAGCTCCCGTCGCAGCTGCGCCGAGTCGCTGAAGAACACGCCGGCGAGCCGGCCTTCGGCGTCGAACGAGCACAGTGCGCAGACCTCCGCGGCGGAGCTGCGCGCACCGCCCCCATCGCCCCGCACGGCGACCTCGAGGTGCGCCAGCAGCTGCCGGCCTCCGAGCTCCTCGAGCCCGAGCACGGCGACGCGAAGCGTCGTCCCCTCGCCGAGCAGGCGCGCGAACAGCGCGTCGGGGTCCGCCCACGGGAGCTCGGCGACGAACGGCGGCGTGCCGCACGCGGCGAATCCCGGAGCCAGGCATGCCCGGTACGGACGCCGCTCGTTGAGCGCGCCGATCATCGTCCGGAAGGTGCTGCGCTGGTCCTCACGGGCCGCCGCCATCGCTCTCGCTCCATCCGTCGCTGGTTCTGGATCCACCCGGAACGGGACGGTACGCTTGCTGCCGCCCGCCCGGCATCAGGGCCGAGTACCGAGCGGGTGCCGAGCGAACTACGGTGCGTCGGATGAATGAACGACTGCGAAACGAATGCGGGCGGAGGGAGTCGAACCCCCATGCCTTTCGGCACCGGCACCTAAAGCCGGCGTGTCTACCGTTCCACCACGCCCGCGCGCCCGACAGCGTACGCGCAGCCCTCGCGTCGGGCCGGATCGCGCGGTAGGCTCGCGCCCGCGATGAAGGAGCATCACGAGGGTCAGCCGCGGATCGAGCATCCGAACCGCGCCAAGGCGTCGAGCAAGACGACGCGCGTCGTGGTCTTCCTGCTGCTCGTGCTCTCCGCCGTGCTGATCGGCGTCGTGACGTTCGGCGGTTGGGACGTGCTGCAGGGCATGCACCTCGTCTGCATCGTCTGGATCCTGATCTACCTCGGCTTCGCCTTCTTCGTCCTGCGCTGGAACCGCGGCGTGCTGCCGGTGGTCGCGGCGCTCGCGGTGCTCATGATGATCTTCGCACTGATCGCGGTCCCCTCGTGGTTCGATCGCGACGCGCCGGGCTTCCAGCAGGCCGCGCTCGACTCGAACGTGCTCGGCACGGTCACCGCGATTCTCGTCGCCGTCCAGGTGCTGCTCGCGATCTTCGCGATGCAGGGCTTCACGCAGGCCTGGAACGTCGAGGTCGAGCACTGGCCCGACGAGGAGGGCGACGCCCTCCCCTCGCCCGCCTGAGCGCGCCCGCTCAGCTGCTCGGCAGGACGAGCGCCGCTGCGGGCTCGAACACGGCGTAGAGCCGGTCACCGCGCCGCACGTCCGCGGTCGCGCCGGGCGCATCCACCTCGAGGGCGCCGACGCGCACGCGCAGCCGCCCGCCGTCGGGGGTGACGCTCGCGACGCGCCCGGGCACGGCGTTGGCGGCCCCGTCGGCGGGCGCGGTGTCCGACAGCGCGATCCGCCAGGGCTGGACCGCGAGCACCACGCGCCCGCTCGCCCGCTGCGCGGTCCGCGACGACCGCGCCGTCCTCGAGCACGACCCGCGCGCCGCCCGCACCGTCCGGCGTCGCCTCGCCGACGAGGACGTTGGCACCGGTGAAGCGCGCGACGAACGCGTCGGCGGGCGCGGCCGCGAGCCGCTCCGGCGTGTCGAGCTGGCGCAGGCGTCCCGTCGACGAGCACGCCGACGCGATCGGCGAGCGCCGCCGCGTCGCGGAAGTCGTGGGTGACGAGCAGCGTCGGCAGCTCGAGCTCGGCGAACAGGTCCTGCAGCTCGCCGCGGATCACGGCCCGGGTCTGGGCGTCGAGCGCCGACAGCGGCTCGTCGAGCAGCAGCACGGCCGGGTCGCGCGCGAGCGCCCGTGCGAGCGCCACCCGCTGGCGCTCGCCGCCGGAGATCGCGTCCGGACGCTGCTCGGCGAGGCGCGGCGATGCCGAAGCGCTCGAGCAGCTCGTCGGCACGCGCGCGCCCGCCGAACGCGACGTTGCGGCGGACCGTCAGGTGCGGGAACAGCGCGTACTCCTGGAAGACGAGGCCGACGGAGCGACGGCTCGGGATCCGAGCGACACGCCGCGCCGCGCCGTCGAACCAGACCTCGTCGCCGAGCGCGATCCGCCCGCGGTCCGGCCGGCGCAGGCCGGCGATCGCGCGCAGCACGGTCGTCTTGCCGGCCCCCGAGGGGCCGACGAGCGCGATCCGTCTCGCGCCCGACGCTCGAGCGCCGAGGCTCAGCGCGAAGGCGCGAAGGCCGACGGCGATGTCGGCGCGGAGCGTTTCCATGCGGCGAGGAGCTTGTAGGAGAGCAGGACGACCGGCGCTCAGCACGACGAGCAGGATCGAGATCGCGATCGCGACGTCGAAGTCGCGTCGAGCTGCTCGTAGATCGCCAGCGTGAGCGTCTGGGTCCTGTCCGTGGACGTTGCCGGCGAAGATGATCGTCGCGCCGAACTCACCGACACCGCGCGCGAACGCCAGGACCCAGCCGGCGAGCAGGCCGCTCGCGGCGAGCGGCAGCGCGACGCGCGCGAACGTGCGCGCGGGGCTCGCGCCGAGCGTGCGGGCGGCGTCGGGCAGCGCGGGATCGACGCTCTCGAACGCCGTGATCCCCTGACGCAGGTAGAACGGCGCCGCCACGAACGTCACCGCGACGACGACCGCCCACTCGGTGAACGGCAGGACGATGCCCGCATCCGCGAGCCGGTCGCCGACGAGGCCGGTCGCGCCGAACGCCGAGAGCATCGCGATCCCCGCGACCGCGGGCGGGAGCACGAGCGGCAGCTCGATGAGCGTCACGACGAGCGCCCGGCCGCGGAACCGGCGCGTCGCCAGGAAGTACGCCGCCGGCGTGCCGAACAGCAGGATCGCGGCGTTCGCGACGAGGTTCGTGCGCACGGTCACCCTCAGCGCGTCGCGCACGGCGGGATCGCCGAGCAACGACGGGATGCGGCGCAGCGGGACCTCGGTGAACAGCGCGACGAGCGGCAGCGCGAGGAACACGACGACGACACCGGTCGCCAGCGCGAGCAGCGCGGTGAACCCCGCCCGGCGCGCGAGGACGAGGCGGGTCCCCGCGGAGGGTTCCGCCGGCTCCGGCATCCGGTCAGCGCCGCGGCAGCCCGAAGCCCGCGGCGCGCAGAAGGCTCGCGGCCGCGCGCGGAACGGACCTGGTTGACGAACGCCTGCGCGCCCGCGCGGTTCGCCGCCGGAGCGCTGGACGATGCAGAACGCGTAGCGGATCGGCGGCTGGGCCCAGGCCGGCAGGCGGATCGTCCGCACGCGCCCGGAGGCGATCTCGCCGTCGGTGACGTAGACGAAGCCCGCCACCGCCGAGCCGAGCGCGACCTTCGAGACGACGCCGGCGACGTTCTGCTCGTTGCTGACGACGTTGCGGGTCAGCACGCGTCCGAGTCGCATGCGCGCCAGCAGCTGGCGCGTGTACGCACCGACCGGGACGCCCGGCGGCGCCGATCGCCAGGCGCTTGGACGAGCCCCGCCCGAGGTCGTACACCGAGCGGATCCGCGCCGGGTTCGCCTTCGGGACGATCAGGACGAGCAGGTTCGTGGCGAAGACCGACGGGCGCCCGCACCGGCGCTCGCGGAAGAGCGCCTGCGGCTCCGCGGGCTCGCCGACGGCGAACACGTCGGCCGGGGCGCCGCGCTCGATCTGCAGCTGGAGCTGGCTCGAGCCGCCGAAGCTGTAGGTCATCGCGCCGTTGATCCGCGGGAAGACGTCGCGCAGCGAGGACGCCGCGTAGACCGTCGTCGCGCCGGCCGCGCCGGGGCGAGCGCCGCCGCGGCGAGGAGCGCGGGCGATGGGCAGGATCGGCTTCAGCCGTCGGGGCATCGTGATCGTCCTCCGCATGCTCAGGGACCTGGCGCCGTCGGGCCCGGGCGCACCCAGCGCTCGAGCGCGGCGCTCGCGCGCTCGGGAAACACCGGGGTCAACAGGCCGGTCGTCACTGGAGCGCCGCCCAGGACCTGCAGCGCCGAGATGTGCTGGGCCTCGCTCGCGAGCAGCCGTCCGAGCAGCTCGCGTGTGCCCTTATCGCTCGCGTTCGCCACGCCGTTGAGATAGACGCCCGCGATCAGGCGCTCGAGGCGCCCGCCCAGCGCGAGCGTCGCGCGGCGGCTGCGAAACGCCGGTTCGGGGAGGGTGAACGCGAAGTCCCCGCCGGCCGGCGCGTCCTCGCCGAGCGCGGGCGCAGCCGGCGCTGGTGGTCCGCGTCCCCGGCGCGCGCGAGCGTCAGGCGGCGGCGCTCGGCGCGCGAGAACGCGCCCGACCGCCACGATCGCGATGCGTTCAGCGCGCGATCGTAGAAGGCGAGGCTCACGAGCTCGGCGGTCGCGCCCCACTGCAGGAAGCCGACGTCGTCACCGGCCGGCGTGATCGCGGCGGCTTCGGCGCGCGCGGCGCCCGTGAGCGACGCCGCGAGTGCCGCGGCCATACCGCGGCGCAGGAACGCGCCGCGGTCGAGCCCCTGCTCGCCGGCGGCGCTCATCCGGCGCCCTCCACCATCACCGAGGTCGCCTTGACGACCGCGGTCGCCCGCTTGCCCTCGGCGAGCCCGAGCTCCTCGACCGAGTCGCGCGTGATCGCCGCGGTCACGAGGAACGGCCCGGCCTCGATCTCGACGAGCGCCATGACGCCGTCGACCTCGACCGACCGCACGACGCCCTCGAAGCGGTTGCGCGCCGAGACCGGATGACCGGCGCGATGACGCTGCGGGCGCACCGACAGGCGCTCGATCTCCGCGGCCGGGACGAGCCGGCGGTTGCGCGCGTCGCGCGTCGTGCGCAGCTTGCCCTCGCGGTCCCAGCGGCGCAGCGTGTCGACGCTCACGCCGAGCGCGCGCGCTGCATCGCCCATGCTCACCTCGCTCACGGTACCTATCTACCACATAGGCAGATGTCACGCAGACGCTGCGGCGTGAACAAGCTGCTCGGGCGGGTCCGTCCTCGTACGGGGCCGCTGAGCCGCGGGGCCGAGGTTGCTCGGTGAACTCGGTCGCTCAGCGGCGGCTGCGGAGGGTCAGGACGACCTTCCCGGTCATCCAGCAGTCGCCGTCGGCGTTCAGCGCGCCGGGGTTCGGCGAGCCGCCGGGCGGGTCGGACACCCTGACGCTCACGGACCTGCACGACCCGGAGACGACGACGACCCGGCGCATGCGCCTGTTCGCGCGGATGTTGAAGACCTTGATCGCGTCGAGGCGCGCGGGCAGCACGGCGCTCACACCCGGTCCGAGGGACGTTCCGACGACGGCGAGCCGGGTGTCCTCCCCGCTGATGCTTCCGGCGCCCTCGCCGGTGCATGTGGGGGCCTGGTTGCCGCCGCCCTTGCGCAAGAGGGAGAGCATCAGCGGGCGTCCAGCGAGCGGTGCGAGGTCCCCGTCGGCGGCCGGCTCGTCGCCTGGCGTGAGCGCGACGGCGAGCTTGCCGGCGTTCGTCACGCACGCGGGCGGGCCGGGGAGCTTGACCGGAGCTGATGGCGCACAGTGGTTCGTCGACCGGTAGTCCGAGACCGTGCCGGCGGTCTTCGCGGTGCCGACAGCCTTGGAGAAGCGCGAGGTCATGACCGTGTCGAGGCCAGGCGCAGAGATGGCCTTGACGGAGACGTTGACGTAGTTCCCGGTCTCGAACACGAAGCGGTTCGTCTGGATGTAGTGCTCACCCGGGTGGCAGTCACTCACGGTGTGGGTCAGCCGCCGGGTCTCGATGTAGCCGGCGACATCGACCTGGAGCTTCGCGATCTTCGTCCTGATCTTGAACTTCGACGGGTTCGGGATCGTCGCGGCACCGGCGGGAACGGAGCTCAGGGCGGCGCCGAGCAGGCACGTGACGAGGAGCGCGGCGGCGGCGCGGACGCTGAGCATGGCCGGGAGCCTAGCGGCCGCGATGGCGGCACTCAGCCCTGCCCTGGACGAAAAGTCGGAGACGTTTCGCGCGCCGACCGCCCTATACCCGGGGTGGGATTCGAACCCACAATCCCTCACGGGCAGTCGATTTTGAGTCGACCCTGTATTCCAGTTCCAGCACCCGGGCGGGTGATGCCCGATGGTATCCGCGCGCCCGGGCGCCGCTTCAGCGCGGCAGGTTCATGCCCAGGAGCTTCGGGAGCTTCGTGATCGCGGTCGTGACCGGATCGACCGGCTCGCCGCGCTCGTCGCGCGCGTCCTTGCGGATGAACGCCGCGCGGATCAGGTTCCCCCCGAACGAGCGCGCGGGCTCGGGCGGGAACGTCTTGACGGGCGGCCCGACGAGCGGCAGCGTCGTGACCTCGTCGCGCATGCCGAGTGCGAGGCCGCTGAGGATCCGCCCACCGAGATGCGTGGGCCCGACGCCGTGGCCGGTGAACCCCCATCCGGCGTGCAGCAGGCCGGAGCTGCGGTAGATCGGCAGGCGATTCGGGGCCACGTCGATCGGCCCGCCCCAGGCGTGCTCGATCTCGCGCGACTGCAGCGCGGGGAAGAACCGCCGCAGCGTCGCCGTGGTCTGCTCGATCACCTCGAGATCGATGTCGAGGTGCGCATCGTGGCGCCCCCCATGGGCCATCCGCCCGCCGCCCCAGCCGAACGCGATCCGCCCGTCCTCGGTCGTGCGGAAGTAGTGCAGCATCCGGCGGCAGTCCGCGAGCGCCTCGTGGTTCGTCCACCCCGCCTCGGCGAGCACGTCCGGGACCGGCTCGGTGAGCACGATGTGGCTCGAGGCCGCACTCAGCTCGCGCGCGAACTGCGGCCAGCGCAGTGTGCGCCAGTTGACCGCGAGCACGGCCGTGCGTGCATGGACGCGCCCGGAGGCGGCCCAGGCGAGCACGTGCGCCGGGCCCTGCTCGATCCGGTCGACCTCCGTGTCCTCGAAGATCCGCACGCCGCGGTCCAGCAGCGCGCGGCGCAGTCCGAACGCCAGGCGCGCGGGCTGCACGGTCGCCGCCGTGCGCTGGCGCGCCCCGCCGCGGAAGACCGGCGAGCGGCAGATCGCGGCGACCTGGTCGGGCGAGAGCTCGACGTACTCCTCGCCGAAGCCGAGCCGCTGCAGGCCCGCGATCTCCTCACGCCACGAGCCGTCCTGGGCGGGCGCCGTCGAGATCGCGATCTGCGGCGCCGCGCGGTACCACGCGTCGACCTTGCGCGCGCGGCAGAACTCGCCGATCGCCCCGATCGAGTCGTCGGCCTCGCGCGCGAGGCGCACCGCCGCGTCGAGCCCGTAGTGCGCGGCGAGCTCGGGGACGTGCTCCCAGTAGCCGTTCACGAAGCCGCCGTTGCGCCCGCTCGGCCCGTGGCCGCAGCGCGCCCGCTCGACGAGCACGACGTCGGTCTCGGCGTCGCGCTCGAGCAGCTGCCAGGCGGTCCACATGCCGAGGAACCCGCCGCCGATCACGAGGACGTCGGTCTCGACGCGCTCCTCGAGCGGCCGACACGGCTCCGGCGCTCCGGCCTCCTCGATCCACCATCCCTCAGCGGTGTGCAGCATTCCCCGGACCCTATCGGCGCCACGTTCCGCCACGCGGTCGCGCTCGAAGCGGCCCGGCGACGGCGGGCTCAGGCGAGGAGCGCCTCGAGCTCGCCGACGATCCCGGCGGGCGCGACGAGCACGCCGCGCGGCAGGTCGCCACGGGCGGGCAGTTCGCGCACCTGCAGCCCGGCGGCGCGGCACAGCAGCAGGCCGGCGGCGACGTCCCAGTGCTGCACGCCGCGCTCGTAGTAGGCGTCGTAGCGCCCGGCCGCGGTCCAGGCGAGATCGAGCGCCGCGCTCCCCATGCGGCGGATGTCGCGCACGCGCGGCAGCAGCTCGGCGAGCTGCGCCGCCTGCGCGCGGCGCACCGGCGCCTCGTAGCCGAAGCCGGTCGCCACGAGCGCGGTCGCGAGGTCCTCGCGCTCGGAGGCTCGCAGCTGCATGCCGTCGAGCGTCGCCGGCTCGCCCGCCAGGACGCGGAAGCACTCGCCGCGGACCGGGTCGAGGATCACGCCCGCGCGACCCTCGCAGGCGATCGACACGCACCACTGCGGGAGATCGAAGAGGTAGTTGATCGTGCCGTCGAGCGGGTCCACGATCCAGCGCAGGCCGCTCTCACCGCCCTTGTCCTCGCCCTCCTCGCCCACGATCGCGTCGCCGGGACGCCGGCGCGCGAGCACCTCGCGGATCGCCTGCTCGGCCGCGACGTCGGCGGCGCTGACGAGGTCCGTGGGGCTGCTCTTCGTGCTGACCGCACCGGGGTCGCGGCGCTGCTTGTGATCGGCGAGCACCGCCGCCGCCGCGCGCGCCGCCTCCTCGGCGACCTCGAGCAGTTCGGCGCCGGGCCCGGCGCCGCTCACGCCGCCGCCTGCGCCTCGAGTGCCGGGTGCCGGTCGGCCCAGGGGCGCGCTGCCTCGATCTGGGCGGCGAGCCGCAGCAGCGTGACCTCGTCGCCCGGGCGCGCCCCGAGGTGCGCCGCGAGCGGCAGCCCCGCGGCGTCGAACCCGGCGGGCACGGACGCAGCCGGCTGGCCGATCGCATTCCAGAGCCCGTACCACGGCACGCGCGCCGCGGCGGCGTTCAGCGTCCAGAGCGCACCGCGGCCCTGGAGCTCGCCGATGCGGAACGGCGGGCCCGCGGCGCCGGGCATCAGCACGACGTCGGCGTGCTCGAAGACCGTGTTCATCTGCGCGGCGATCGCGGGCTCGGCGGCGCGCGCCTTGGCGAGCTGGGCATCGGAGATGCGCGCGCCCATGCGCGCCATGTTGCGCGTACGGCGCTCGAACAGCTCCGGGTGGGGTTGCAGGTCGGCGTCGTCACGGATCCCGCGCAGGTAGCGCGCGACGACGTTCAGGAACGCCGTCGGCGGGTAGTCGATCTCGCGTGCGACGACCTCGTGCCCGAGACCGCGCAGCAGGTCGGCGGTCTCCTCGATCGCGCGCCGCTGCTCGTCGCCGAGCTTCGTGATCGTCCCGGGCGGCGGCTTCATCGACACGGCGACCCGCAGCGGCTCGAACGGCGCGTCGAGCGCCGCCAGGAAGCCCCCGTCGGGGGCGCCGTCCGCGGTCGCGTCGAGGAACAGCGCCGCATCGGCGACCGTCCGCGCGAGCGGCCCGTAGACCGTGAGGCCGTGCCAGGCGTCGTGGTGCCCGGGGCCGAGCGGCACGCGGTCGCGCTGGGGCTTGATGCCGAACAGCCCGTTGAACGCTGCCGGGATGCGGATCGAGCCCGCGCCGTCCGAGCCGAGTGCGACACCCGCAAGGCCGGCGGCGACCGCGGCGCCCGAGCCGCCGCTCGAGCCGCCGGTCGTGTAGTCCGGGTTCCACGGGTTGCGCGTGGCACCGTAGCCGAGCGTCTCGCAGAACGGCCAGATCGTCAGCTCGGGAACGTTCGTCTTGCCGACGACGATCGCTCCTGCGCCGCGCAGCCGCGCCACGACGTCGGCGTCGACGCGCGCCGGCTCGGTGCTCGTCGCGAGGCTGCCCCAGGCGGTCGGCTCGCCCGCGACGTCCGCATCGTCCTTGATCGCGACCGGCACGCCGAGCAGCGGCCGGTCCTGACCGGACGCGCGGCGGGCGTCCGCCTGGTCGGCCTCGGCGAGCGCACGCTCGGCGAACACCACGCGATAGGCGTTCAGGAGTGGGTTCAGGCGATCGATGCGCGCGAGCGTCGTCTCGACGAGCTCGCGGGCTGAGACCTCCCCCGCCCGGATCAGGCGCGCCTGATCGGCGGCCCCGGCGTACACGAGCTCAGTGGCGTCCATGGCGGGCGCGAACACTAGTGTCTCGCGCCGCATGGCGACCTCCGTGGACACCCGGGCACCGAGCGGCGCCGCGGGAACCGACGCCGAGCGCCGCGGCGCCCGTGCCCTGGCGGCGGCGCTGCGCGAGCGTGGCCGCGCGGCGCGCGTGCAGACGATCTGGGTGCGTCCCGCGTGGTGGCTGGCACTCGCGGCGTGCCTCGCCGCCGGCGTCCTCGCGAGCGTCCTGAGCGTCGCGCATCCGTTGACGGGGCTGATCGTCGCGCTCGCCGCGATCGCGGGCGCGCTGCTCGAGAGCTCGCGTGCGCCGCTGCTGCGGCGCCTGACGGTCGCGCGCGCGACCCAGAACGTCGTCTCCCCGCCGCCCGCGCGACCGGGGGAGCGCCCGGTGACGCTCGTCGTCAGCGCCGCGATCGACGACCCGCGCCGCGGGCTCGCCGCGCGTCTCCCGGGCGGCCTGCCGCGCTGGACCCTCGTGGCGCTGCTGCTCGTCGCCGCGTGCGCCGCTGGGCGGCTGGCGGGCGCCGAGGGCTCGTGGATCGGCGCGCTGCAGCTCGTCCCGACGCTCGCGCTGCTGCTCGCGCTGTTCGCGTGCTTCGAGGAGGGCACTGCGCGCACCGACGACGACCCGAGCGCGCGCGGCGCGGCCCTCGCGCTCGTGGACGCGCTCGACGCCGAGCCGCCGCGCCACCTCGACGTGGCGCTCGTCCTGGCCGGGGCGGGGGCGACGCGTGCCGCGGGGCTCGGCGCGTGGCTGCGCTCACGTCGCGCGCGCGGGATGCGCCCGCGCGACGTGGCGCTGCTGCAGCTCGAGCCGTGCGGCATCGGGACCCCCGTGTGGTGGGACCGCGACGGCATCGTGCTGCCCGCCGCGCTGCACCCGCAGCTGCGCGCCGCGGCACGCGAGGCCGCCGCCGCGCGCCCGGAGCTCGGCGCGCGCGGCGTGCGCGGGCGGACCGGCGGCGCGGCGGCGATCGCCCGGGCCGACGGCTGGCCCGTGATCGCCGTGGGCGCACGCGCACCGCGCGGCCGCGGCGACGCCCCGGAGCGCCCCCCGCCGGGCGGACCGGACGCGACGGTCGCATTCGCGTTCGCGCTCGTGAGCGCGCTGGACACGTCCCTGGACGCGTCGGCGCCGGACGGATCCTCCTGAGCGACGAACGGTGGGCGCCGGCCTGCAGGCGTGAGGCTTTGCACGCACGGGCGGCCGGCGGGCGCAGCGAATCCTGCACGGGCTCGGGTGCACGCACTCCGCTGCCGATGATGGCGCGGGGAACGGATGGCGAGCTTCGCGACAGACATCAAGCGCAAGCGCAGGGCCAAGCGCAAGGCCAAGCGCGTCTGCAAGACGACGAAACGGCGCGTCAAGGGCCGCGTCGTCAGGAAGAAGGTGTGCCGGCGCAAGGTCGTCGTGCGCAAGAAGGGCCCGTCGGCCGCCGCGCCGCCGATCACCACGCCGACCGCCCCGGTCGCTTCCCCGCCGCAGAACCCGCCGGCCGCGCCGGACCCGATGGTCTACTCGGGCCCCTTCGGCGCACGGCAGGCCGAGCGCCTGCTGTGGCGCGCCGGCTTCGGCCCGAAGCCCGGTGAGTGCACCGCGTTCGCCGCGCGCGGGCGCGACGGCGCGATCAGCGCGCTCACGCGGCCCGCGGGAGCGCCGAAGCTCGTCGGCCCGGCGCCGACGGCCGACGGCACGAACCCGCTGCAGCCCGAGGACCAGTACGCGCACGACCACCTCTACTGGCTCGACCGCATGGTCCGCTCCGACCAGCCGCTCGTCGAGCGGATGGCGCTGATCTTCCACGACTGGTTCGGGCTGCGCCGCGACGACGTCGGCCAGATGGACCTCGTGTTCGCGCACATCGACCTCTATCGCCGCCACGGCCTGGGCTCGTTCCGCGACCTGCTGCTCGCGGTGACGCGGGACCCGGCGATGCTCCTGTTCCTCAACGGCGCCAACAGCGACAAGAACCACCCGAACGAGAACTACGGCCGCGAGGTCATGGAGCTCTTCACCCTCGGGGCCGATCGCGGCGCATACACGGAGTTCGACGTGCGCGAGGCGGCGCGCGCGCTGACCGGCTGGCGGGCGGACTACGTCGACATGGTCGGCTGGACGAACTTCCGCTACGAGCCGGGCTCCCACGACAGCCGCCCGAAGACGATCTTCGGCCACACGGGCAACTTCGACTGGCGCGACGTCGTGGACCTCTGCCTGCGCAACCCCTACCACCGCTCGCACTTCGTGCTGAAGCTGTGGTCGTACTTCATCGCCGGCCGCCCGGACGCCGCCACGCAGGCCTCGCTCGAGCGGCTCTACATCGAGACCGACTACTCGATCCTCGCGGTCGTCGAGGCGATCCTCCGCCACCCGGCCCTCTACACCGGCTCCCCGCTCGTCAAGCCGCCGGTCGTCTACAGCGCGGGCCTGCTGCGCGCTCGCGGCCACGCCGTCGACACGACCGACCTCGCGTGGTGGGCCGAGAACGCGGGTCAGCGGCTGTTCGCCCCGCCGAACGTCTCGGGCTGGAACGACCAGGGCTGGCTCGACACGTCGACGATCTACGCCCGCTGGCGCCTGATCTACAAGGTCGTCGAGGACGAGTCGCTCAAGAGCGACAACACGTACTCGGCCACCGAGACCCCGGAGGAGGCGCTCGCGGGCGCGCTGGCGTACTGGGGCGATCCGCCGCTCACCGACCAGACGCGCGCGATCCTGCTCGCCGTCGCCCAGCAGTGCATGACCGGCAACCCGACGGGCAACACCGCCCGCAACCGCCGCGCGCAGCGCCAGAACGCCCTGCGCCACCTGATCCCCGCCTCCCCCGATCTCCAGACCTGCTGAGGACCCCACCATGGGCTGCTGCGACGACTTCACCCGCTCCCAGTTCCTGCGCCGCTCGGTGGCGTCGGCCGGGGAGGGCCTGCCGGCGATCGAGTACGGCATGCCGACCCCCGCCGGCACGGGCATGACGCGCCGCGCGATGCTGCTCGGCAGCGCCGGGATGTTCCTGACGGTCTACGGCGCCGACCGCCTCGGCCTCGACGCGTTCGACGCGGGCGTCGCCGAGGCGTTCGCCGGCCCCGCCGAGGCGGTCATCGTCACGATCTTCCTCGCAGGCGGCATCGACGGCATGAGCGTGCTCGCGCCCGTCTACGACGCGAACTACCAGACGCTGCGCGTCGCAACGCGCCTCGACGAGGCCGGCACGCTGCCGGTCACCGGGCTCCCCGACCTGCGCTGGAACGCGAAGGCCCAGGCGCTCAAGGACCTCCACGACGCGGGCAAGGCGACGCTGCTGCCGGCGATCTCCTACGACCACCCGAACCAGTCGCACTTCACCTCGCGCCACTTCTACGAGGTCGGCGCCCTGGACCCAGCGGGCTCGACCGGCTGGCTCGGCCGCTGGCTCGACATCGTCGGCCAGCCGAACAACCCGATCCAGGGTCTGAGCCTCGGCGGCCAGCTCTCGCCGATGCTCGCGAGCGCGAACGTCGCCGTGGCGGCCGCGTCCTCGCCGTCGGGCTACGACTTCCCGAGCCCCGACGTGTGGATGAACGAGGTCCGCACGGCGATGGTCGGCGGCGGCTTCGACCACCTCGGCGACCCGCCGACGAGCGACCCGATCCTCGGCCAGGCCCGCCAGGCGCAGCGCAACGCCGCGAGCCTGCGCAACCAGCTCGACGACACCGCTCGGCACAAGTCCCGTTCCCTACCCCGCGAACAACGGCCTGGCGACCGATCTGAAGAACCTCGCACTGATGCTGAAGGCCGGCCTGCCGATCCGCGCGTGCGCGCTCGAGGGCAACGGCGGGTTCGACACGCACTCGAGCCAGATGACGAACCTCCCGCGCGACATCGAGTCCAACTGCCTGGCGATCTCCGCGTTCCAGCAGCACCTCGAGCAGGAGGGTCTCGCCGACCGCGTCCTGACGTACGTCTGGAGCGAGTTCGGGCGCCGGCCCGAGGAGAACGAGTCACAGGGCACCGACCACGGCGCCGCCGGGGTCGGCTTCCTCGTCGGGACGAAGGCCTCCGGCCAGATCATCGGCGAGTTCCCGAAGCTCGACAGCACCGGGATCGACCAGTACGGCAACGTGCGGGCGACCTCGGACTTCCGCAGCGTGTACTGCTCGATCCTCGAGGACTGGCTGAACACCGACGCCGCGATGGTGATCCCGGGAGCGGACCTGCTCCCGCGCTACCCGGTGGTGAAGCCCTAGCTCGCCGCATGCACTCGCGCCACCGTGTCGCAGCCGTGCTCGCGGGCCTCGCCGCGGCGGCGCTCGCACCTGCGGGCGCCGCGGCGGTGGCGCCCGCGATCGCGCGCGGCACGCCGACCGCCGCTGCGGCGCGTGTCGCAGCGGACGCCGCCGGACGGACCGCCGTGGGCGCGCGGGAGCGCCCCGGCGGCCGACGGGCGGGCGGCACGCGGCGCGCACGGCGGCTCAAGCGCCTGCGTCGCACCCGCGCGCACGTGCCCGCCTGGATCCTGCGGCCCGGTCCGCTCGGGTCGGCGGCCCCGGTCCCGGGGGGCACGGCGCCGGCCACGGACGCGCCGCCCGGTGGGGGCACCGCCCCGGGGCCGGGGGCGACGCCGCCCTCCTCGAGCTGCCGGTACGCCGTCGGGGCCAAGGAGGTCGAGTGGTCGGTGCAGCTCAGCCGGCTCTCGGTCTGCGCCGGGAGCGTGACGATCGAGGCGCAGAACTACGGCGACGACCCGCACGACCTCGTCCTCCAGCGCGAGGGCGGCCCGGAGCTGCAGGCGTGGCCGACGCTCGCTCCCGGCAGGCCGGGCGGCGTCGAGGCCCGCCGGCTCGACCTGAGCCCCGGGCGCTACACGCTCTACTGCAGCCTCCTCGGCGGCACGCCGCCGGGGACGCCGGGCGAGTCGCACGCCGCCGCGGGCATGACCGCGACGCTCACCGTCAGCGCACCCTGAGCCGCACCACGGCACGCCGCCGACCGAGGGTGTTGAATCAGCCTCATGGGGATCGCACGAAGGAGCCGCGGATGACGACCGAGCCCGCCGACCTGAGCCGCCAGCCGCGGTTCACGATGGCCTACCAGGAGCACCAGGACCGGCTGACGACGTTCTTCCGGCTGATCACGGCGATCCCCGGACTGCTCCTGCTCAGCCTCTGGTCGCTCGCGCTGTGGGTGACCGTGCCGATCGCGTGGTTCGCGCTGCTCTTCACCGCGCGCTACCCGCGGGGCCTCTACGACTTCCACGCCTCGTTCGCCCGCTACGCGACGTACGTCTACGCCTACATGTACCTGGGAACCGACCGCTGGCCGGGATTCTCGGGCGCCGCGGACGTGGACTACCCGGTCCACCTCGTGTTCGGCGAGCCGCTCGACCCGTACGACCGCGTGAAGGTCCTCTTCCGCCTGATCATCGGGATCCCGGTCGCGCTCATCGCCTACGCGATGGGCATCGTCGCGCAGATCGCCGCGTTCGTCGCGTGGTTCGCGATCGTCTTCACCGGCAAGCTCCCCCAGGGCGTCTACCAGATGCTCCACCTCGGGCTGAGCTACCAGCAACGCGCGGCGCCGTACTGGCTGCTGCTGACCGAGAACTGGCCGGAGTTCACCCAGGAGGAGGATCGGCGCATCCTCAGCGGCGAGCCGGCCGGAGCGCTCGCGCCCCCGATCGCGCCCGCCGACCCGGAGGCCGTTGCGCAGCCCGCGCAGCCCGCGACCCGCGCCGCGGACGAGCCGCCTGCCGACCTCGGCGGCTTTGAGCCCCCGGCGCCACCGGAGGGCCCGACCCCGGCCTGATCAGTCGTCGTCGCCGTCCCCGTCGTGCCCGCTGCTGTCGTCGCCCCCGCCGGATGGCGTGGTCGTGGTCGTGGGCGGCGTCGTGGTCGTGGGCGTGGGCGGCGTCGTGGTCGTGTGTGACGTCGTGGTGGGCCGCTCGACGGTGACGGTCGTCGTCGTCTTCCGGGTGCCGCCCTTGCCGCTCGCCGGGGCGAGCGACTCGCCGATGCTCGCGGGCTCGGAGTTCAGCCCGATCGGCTGCGAGACGAGCCGGCTCGCCGCGTACGTCACGCCGGCGGCCAGGACGACGCCGAGCAGCGCGAGGACGACGATGCCCGTCAGGCGTGGCATGCGGCGGAGCCTAGGGCTCCACGGGTAAACCGCCGGCAAAGCCGGCGGGGTGCAGACGGACCTCGGCGAGCGTGCCGCCACCGGGCGCCGGGCGCAACCTGACCTCGCCCCCCCAGCGACCCGCGAGTTCGCGCGCGATCGGCAGGCCGAGGCCGGTGCCCGGCCGGACCTGCGCGACCGGCGCTCCCGCGGTGGAAGCGTTCGAACACGGCGTCGGCCTCGTCGGGGTCCAGGCCCGGCCCGTGATCGCGCACGCGCACGACCGACCCGTCGGCCTCGACCGCGATCGGCGCCCCCGGCGCGTAGGCGATCGCGTTCTCGACGAGCACGTCGAGGATGCGGTCGAGGTCGCTCGCGTGACAGGCGACGGGGAGCGCGGGGGCGACGCCGGGATCGACGCTCAGCAGACATCCCGCGGCGGCGGCCGGAGCCGCGAAGCGCTCACCGGCGCGCTGCACCGCGGCCCCGGGGTCGGTCGTCGCCGCGGGGCGCCCGCCCTCGCCCGCGCGGCTGAGCTCGAGCAGGTCGGTGACGATCTGCGCGAGCCGGTCGACCTCTCCGAGCGCGGCGTCGAGGTCGACCTGCTGGGCCGGGAGCGTCGCGTCCGCGCGCGCCTCCTCGATCCGCAGGCGCAGACCCGCGAGCGGCGTGCGCAACTGGTGCGAGGCGTCGGCGACGAACTCGCGCTGCGCAGCCAGGAGGACCGCGAGCCGCTCGGTCATGGCGTTGAACGTCCGGGCGAGCGTCTGCTGCTCGGAGCTGCCCTCGACCGCGGCGCGGACGGTCAGGTCGCCGTCGGCGACGCGGCGCGCGGCCACGTCGAGGCGCAGGATCGGCCGCGCGACGCGACCGGCGATCAGCGCGCCGGCGACGAGCCCGAGGCCGAGCACGAGCGCCCCGATCGCGCCGAGCCCGATCCATGCGCGCCGCACGGCGCGATTGACGGCGGCGACGCTCTGCGTCACGCGCACCGCCCCGGCCGGGCGGCCCCCCGCGACGACGGGCACCGCCGTCGCGAGGATCTGCTGGCCGAGCGTGACCGAGCCGCGCGTGTTCTGGGTGACCTCACCGCGCAGCGCGGCCGCGATCTCCGGCCGGCTGGTGAACGACGTCCCGCGCGGCGCGGTGCCCGCGGAGTCGGCGACGATCTCACCCGCACCGTCGACGATCACGACGCGCCCGCGCACGACCGCCGCCGAACGCCGGGCGAGGTCCTGCAGTTCGCGCACGTCGGGTGGGCGGATCGCCGTCGAGGCGCGCGCGGCCACGACCTCGGCCTCCGAGCGCGCCTGGAGCTTGACCTCGGCGTCCACGCGGTCGCGCAGGCTGAGGCCGAGCGGGACGAGCAGCGCCACGATGGCCAGGACGAGGACGTAGGCCAGCGCCAGCAGCAGGCCGCGGCGGAGGGTTATGGCGTGCCGCCCTCGGGCGGCACGGCGAACCGGAAGCCGACGCCGCGCACCGTCTCGATCCAGCGCGGCTCGGCCGCGTCGTCCCCGAGCTTGCGCCGCAGCCAGCCGATGTGCACGTCGAGGGTCTTCGTCGAGCCGAACCAGTTCTCGTCCCAGACGCGCGACATGAGGTCCTCGCGGGTCACGACGTTCCCGGCGTTGCGTGCCAGCTCGGCGAGCAGGTCGAATTCCTTGCGGCTCAGCTCGAGCTCCGCAGCACCCAGGAACACGCGCCGCGCGGCCGGGTCGAGGCGCAGGTCCCCGACGGTGATCGGCTCGAGCGCGGCGTCCTCGGCCGGCTCGCGCTGGGCGACGCGGCGCAGGACGGCGCGGATGCGCGCGACGACCTCCGCGGAGGAGAACGGCTTGACGACGTAGTCGTCGGCGCCGATCTCGAGCCCCACGACACGGTCGGTCTCGGTCCCGCGCGCGGTGAGCATGATGATCGGCACGTCCGAGCTGCGGCGGATCTCGCGGGCGACGTCGCGTCCGTCCCCGTCGGGGAGGTTCAGGTCCAGGAGCACGAGATCCGGCCCCTCGCGCTCGAACTCCGCCAGCGCCTCGGCGACCGTCGGGGCGACGACCGGTGCGAATCCCTCCCGCGCCAGCAGCCGGGAGAACGGCTCGGAGATCGACGCTTCGTCCTCGACGAGCAGGATGCGGGGTCCGGGCACGACGAGGAGCGTAGCCGCGCCGCGGACGGCCGATTTCGGGCTTTGCCGAGATTTTCCCCGCGTTTGCCGGGTGATTTGCGGCCGGAGGCGCAGGATGCGGTCCATGCTCAAGCGCACCCACATCGCAGCCGGCGGCACCGTTCTGGCACTCGGCGCCCTCGCCGCGGTCGCCGTCGGATCCAACAACGCCGCCGACAAGGCGGCGACGCCGGCGAAGCCCGCGCCGGTCGAGGTCCGCACGGTCGTCGTGCGGCGCACCGTCAAGGTCGTCCGCCACCAGAAGCCCAAGAAGCCCAAGGTCCAGTCCACCCCGGCCGCGGCCGGACCTCCGGCGCAGCCCGCCGCGGTCCGCGCCGTCGCGGTTCAGACCGCGTCCCCCGTGCAGTCCGCGCCCGCGGCGTCCGCCCCGGAGTCCGTCAAGTCGAAGTCGAGCGGCGGCGCGTCCGCCGGCGGCGGCGAGTCCGAGGATCACGAGCGCGGGCACGGCGAGTCCGAGGGCAGCGAGGGCGGCGATGACTGATCGCGTCCCCAACCCGAACGGCGCGCCGCGCACCCCGCGGCGCGCATCGGCGCGCAAGCCCGGAGCGCTGCCCGTCTACGCCACCGCCGCCGCGGTCTTCCTCGGCATCAGCGGGTTCCTCGGCGTGCAGATGGCCCAGGGCAAGGACCCCTCGCTCGGCGCGCAGAAGCCCGTCGCGCAGGCCCAGCCGCGCAAGGTCCTCGTGCGCAAGGTCGTCGTCACGAAGAAGATCGTGACGGTCAAGCCCGCCCCGCAGGCCGCGGCACCCGCGAGCGGCGGCGGCGCGTACACGCCCGCAACCTCGTCGGCTCCCGCCCCGGTGCAGCAGTCCGCGCCGGTGTACACCCCGGCCCCGGCCCCGGCCCCCGCTCCGGCTCCGGCTCCGGTCCAGAGCTCGACGTCCTGAGCTCCCAGGGTCCTTTCAGGTTCCTCTCAGATTCCCTCGGTACCCCTCTTCACCGTGCCCCGTCATCAGAACCTCCCCCGAAGTGAGCGCGACGATCGCGCGGACGTGACCACCCCCTCGGTCTCGTCCGCCGATCGCGCGTTCCCGCTCATGGGCACGCACATGCGGATCGTCGTCGGCGCCCCGGCGACACCTGGGCTGCCGTCCCCGGAGGAGGCAGCCACCCGCGTGCGCGCGTTCCTCGAGGCCTACAACGTGCGGCTCTCGCGCTTTCGCCCCGACTCGGAGCTCAGCCTGCTGAACGCCGATCCGCGTGCGACGGTCCCC
This sequence comes from uncultured Actinomycetes bacterium, assembly GCA_963787935.1. Lineage (GTDB taxonomy): Bacteria > Actinomycetota > Thermoleophilia > Solirubrobacterales > Solirubrobacteraceae > F1-60-MAGs163. Next base: position 624,448 of record CAWBEV010000006.1, read on the forward strand.
GCCTCGGCGCTGCTGCGCAGTGCCATGCGCGCCGCGCTCGGCGCCGCCGAGGCGACCGGCGGGCTCGTGGACCCCACGGTGCTCGACGACCTGCTCGCCGTCGGCTACACCGAGTCGTGGGATCAGACGCGCCGGCTCGACCTGGCGGCGGCGCTCGCCGAGGTCGGCACGCCGCGCGTTCCGGGCAGCGCGCACCCGGCCGTCCGTTGGCGCGAGGTCCGCATCGACGACGCGGCCGGAACGATCACGCGCCCGCCCGGCCTGCTGCTCGACACGGGCGGGACCGGCAAGGGCCACGCCGCCGACCTCGCCGGCGAGCTGCTCGCGGGCTACGAGGCCTGGGCCGTCGACTGCGGCGGCGACCTGCGCATCGGCGGCGAGCTCGGCCTCGAGCGCAACGTCGAGATCGAGCACCCCTTCACCGGCGAGACCATGGAGACCGTGCGCGTCCGTCGCGGCGCGGTCGCCACGTCCGGGCTGCGCTCGCGCATCTGGCGCGGCTCGGACGGCGAGATCGCCCACCACCTGCTCGACCCGGCCAGCGGGCGGCCCGCCTTCACCGGGCTCGTCGCGGCCACCGCGCTCGCGCCGACCGCCGTCGAGGCGGAGGCGCTGGCGAAGGCCGCGCTGCTCGCCGGGCCGCGCGGCGCACGGCTCGTCCTCTCCCGGCACGGCGGGATCACCGTCGACGAGGACGGGAACACCGACCACACCGGCCACCTCGAGCCCCCTCCCCGCGTGACCTTCCGCATCCCCACAAGGAGTGCCGCATGACCGGCCCGAACCCTCTCGACTACGGCTGGTGGCTCGCCTCGCGGTCCGCCGGCGTCGTGGCGCTGCTCGCCGTGTCCATCTCGGTGATCATCGGCCTGATGATGGCCAACGGCCTGCCGAAGCGCCCCGGCGTGAAGCGCAAGCTGCTGGCCGTCCACGAGTCCACGGCGCTCGCCGGCCTCGTCGCGATCGCCGCACACGGCCTGCTGCTGCTCGGCGACACGTACATCAAGCCCGTCGCTCGCGAACCTCGCCGTGCCGTTCACGCTGAGCTACCAGCCGTTCTTCACCGGCCTCGGCGTCATCGCCGGCTGGAGCGCGGCGATCCTGGGTCTGAGCTTCTACGCCCGCAAGCGGATCGGCGCGAAGCGCTGGCGTTCCCTGCACCGGCTGACGATCGCCGTCTGGGCGCTCGCGGTCGTGCACACGATCGGTGCCGGCACGGATGCCGGGCAGGTGTGGCTGCAGGCGATCATGGTCACGACCGGGATCCCGATCGTGTACCTGTTCCTGCGCCGGATCCTGCCGGCCGAGGATCGGCGCCCCGTGACGGCTCCCGCTGCCACGGTGCGCCCGACGGCCGCGCGGCGCTCCGCGCCGGTCGGCCGCGCCCCGGCCGACCGGCGCGCCGCTGCGGACGCCCGCGCCGCCGCACGGCGCACCGCCGAGGTCACCCGATGAGCGCCGGCGTCGTCATCGCCGGCGGCGGCCTGGCCGCCCAGCGCTGCGCCGAGGCGCTGCGCCGGGGCGGCTGGGACGGCCGGCTGCGGATCGTCAGCGACGAGCCGGTCGCCCCATACGATCGCCCCCCGCTCTCGAAGGACTTCCTCAGCGGCGCCCGCGAGGCCGGCGACCTGCTCCTGCGTCCCGACGGCTGGCACGCCGAGCAGGATGTCGAGCTCGCCCTCGGCGACGCGGCCGCGGGCGTCGATCCGACCGCCCGGCGCCTGCTGCTCGCATCCGGGGCCGCGCTGGACTTCGAGCACCTCGTCGTCGCCACGGGCAGCCGCGCCCGCGAGCTCCCGGGCGCCCAGGGCTTCGCGAACGTCCACGCCCTGCGCTCGCTCGACGACGCGGTGCGGCTGCGTGAGGCGCTGCGTCCCGGCGCGCGCCTGGCCGTGCTCGGCGCCGGCCTGATCGGCCAGGAGGTCGCGGCCACCGCGCGCTCCCGCGGTGTCACGGTGACGCTCATCGAAGCCGAGCCGCTCCCGCTGGCACGCGCGCTGCACCCCGATCTCGCCGGCTGGCTCGTCGGCCTGCAGCGCGAGGAGGGCGTCGACGTGCGGCTCGGCACGCGCCTCGAGCGCCTCGAGGGCGACGGCGACGTGCTCGCACGCCCTGCATCTGAGCGACGGTGCGCGCCTGGAGATCGACGCGCTGCTCGTCGCGATCGGCATCGTCCCCGCCACCGACTGGATCGGCGCGGACGTGCACGCGCTCGCCCGCGCCCCGTACATCCACGTGGCCGGCGACGCCGCCGGCGGCAACCACTGGGAGGCGGCCGTCCACCAGGGCCGCGCCGCCGCCGCCGCGATCCTCGGCAGCGCGCCGCCCGCCGCGGCCGTCACGAGCTGGTGGAGCGACGTCCACGGCGTGCGCCTGCAGGGCCTCGGCGACCCGGCCGGGGCCGACGGCCTCGTGCTCGACGGCGACCTGGCCGACCGCGCGTTCACGGCCGTCGTCCTGCGCCGCGGAACCCCCGTCGCCGCGCTCGCGGCCGCAAGCCCCCGCGAGGTCCCACGGCTGCGGAAGCTGCTCACCGACGCCCGCGAGCCCTTGAAGGAGGCCGCATGACCTTCGTGCCCACGATCGACGAGGCAGCGTGCGCCGCCCACGGCGACTGCGTCGACGTCGCTCCCGCGGTCTTCGCGCTCGACGGCGACGTCGCCGAGGTCATCGGCACCGACCAGGATGCCGTGATCCTCGCTGCGGCCGAGGCGTGCCCGTCGGTCGCGATCGTCGTGACCGACGCCGAGACCGGCGACCAGGTCTATCCGTAGCGCGGATCTTGAGATCCGCATCAGGTTCCCTGCGCATCCTCGATCCATGCCCTCCCGGTCCAGCTCCCGTGGGCGCCTCATCCGGCGAACCATCCTCGCCTGCGGCGCCCTGTTCGCCGTGCTCTTCACGCTCCTGTGCGCGCAGACGCTCCTCGGGCGCGACCCCGCGCTCGGCGCGCGCGAACGCCCGCTGACCGCCCAGGCCCAGGCTCCCGCCCGATCCGAGGCCGATTCGAGCAAGACCTGGAGCGCGATCATCGGCCTCGCGCTCGATGCCGTGCAGGGCCACAGTGACGAGCACGACGGCGGTGGCTGGCGGCGCCCCGTCGGTGCGCTCGCAGACCTCCTGAGACCTCAGGGAACCCTCAGAGAACCGCGCCAGCATGGTTGGCATGTCCGACCGCCCGCTCGCTCGCCGCATCCTCGGCGCAGCACTCACGACCGGCGTCCTGATCGCCGTCGTGTTCGCGCTGCTCGCGCTGCGGATGGCCGGCGGCAAGGATCCGGCGCTCGGCGCCGGCCGCGGGACGACGAGCGCCCAGGCCACCCAGCCGACGGCCCCGGCGACCGAGGACCAGGGCACCTGGTCGCCGGACGCCGGCCAGGGGACCTACCAGCCGTACGAGGACGACGGCGCGTACGGACCGGGCGAGGAGGCCTACGGCCGAGCAGAGGCGCCCGAGCCAGCAGGTCGCTCCGAGCCAGCAGCAGGCCCCGCTGCAGAGCGGGACCTCCTAGCGCGCCCGCCGGCTCAGACAGGCGTCACCGGATTGCGCTTGCGCGGCCAGTCGCGCGCCTTGCGCTCGGCGTGCGCGAAGCGCCGCGCCACCTCGACCCGCAGGTCGTCGGGCTCGATCACGGCATCCACGACCATCTCGCTCGCGAGATGCAGGATGTCGATGTCCTGCGCATACTCGACGCGCAGCTCCTCGGTCTTCGCGGCGCGCTCGTCGGGATCCTCGATCGCCTGCAACTGGTTGTAGAAGACCGCGTTGATCGCGGCCTGCGGGCCCATGACGGCGATCGAGGCCCACGGCAGCGCGATCGTCGCATCCGGGTCGAACGCCGGGCCCGCCATCGCGTAGAGGCCCGCGCCGTAGGCCTTGCGCACGATCACCGAGAGCTTCGGCACGGTCGCCTCGCTCACGGCGCTGATCATCTTCGCCCCGTGGCGGATGATCCCCTGGCGCTCGACCTGCGTGCCGATCATGAATCCCGGGACGTCGGCGAGGAACAGCAGCGGCACGTTGAACGCGTTGCAGGTCCAGATGAAGCGCGCGGCCTTGTCGGCGGAATCCACGAACAGGACGCCGCCCTTCTGGCGTGGCTGGTTCGCGACGATGCCGACGACGCGTCCCTCGATCCGCGCGTAGCCGACGAGCAGTTCCTTCGCCCAGCGCGGGTGGATCTCGAGCCACGACTCCGCGTCGACGAGCGTCTCGATGAGGAGCTTCATGTCGAACGGCTTGTTCTCGTCCTCGGGCACGATCTGCGCCAGCGGCGTGGACGAGTACGGCGCGACCGGCGCGAGCGCCGGCGGCTCGTCCTCCCAGGTCGTCGGGAAGTAGGAGAGGTAGCGCCGTGCGAGATCGATGCCCTCCGCATCGCTCTTCACGAGCAGGTGCCCGCAGCCCGAGGTTCCGGTGTGCATCCGCGCGCCGCCCATCTCCTCGAGGGTCACCGTCTCGCCGATGACCATCTCCGCCATCCGCGGGGACCCGAGGTACATCGAGGCGTTGCCGTCGCGCATGATCACGACGTCGCAGAACGCGGGGATGTAGGCGCCGCCGGCGGCGCTCGGGCCGAACAGGACGCAGACCTGCGGCACGAGGCCCGAGAGCTTGACCTCGTTGTGGAAGATCCTCCCGGCGCCGCGGCGGCCCGGGAACATGAGCACCTGATCGGTGATCCGCGCGCCGGCGGAGTCCACGAGGTAGATCATCGGGATCCGCAGTTCGAGCGCGCGCTCCTGGATGCGGATGATCTTCTCGACGGTCTTCGGGCCCCACGAGCCGGCCTTCACGGTCGGGTCGTTCGCCATGACCGCGACGGGCCGCCCGTCGATCTCGCCGACGCCGGTCACGACGCCGTCGGCGCCCAGGCCGTCCTGGTCCCAGTTCGCCAGCAGCGACTCCTCGGCGAACGAGGACTCGTCGAGCAACCGCGCGAGGCGCACGCGGACCGGCAGCTTTCCCTGCTCGTGCGCCTTGTCGTGATGGCGTGCCGGGCCGCCGCCGAGGGCCCGCTCGATCGCCCCGTGCAGGTCGCTCACGTGCGGTTGTGGAGCGCTTCGATCTGGAGGTTCGGCGCGGGGGCCTCACCCGAGTAGTCGTAGAACCCGATGCCGGCCTTGCGCCCGTACCAGCCGGCCGCGAGCATCTTGCGCAGCGTCGGGGGCTGGGCGAAGCGCCGCTCGGCAGAACTCCTCCCAGAGGACGTCGCAGATCGAGCCGAGCGTGTCGAGCCCGACGAAGTCCGCGAGCGTCAGCGGTCCCATCGGGTGCCCGGCGCCCGCCTTCATCGCCTCGTCGATCTCAACGATCGAGCCGACGCCCTCCTCGTAGGCGCGCACCGCGTCCATCATGTACGGCACGAGCAGGCGGTTGACGATGAAGCCCGCGTTGTCGTTCGTCAGGACGGTGAGCTTCCCGAGGCTCCGCCCGAATGCCTCACCGACCGCGAGCGCCTCGGCGGAGGTCGTGATCCCGCGGATCACCTCGACGAGCTTCATGACCTGGACCGGGTTGAAGAAGTGCAGCCCGAAGAAGCGGTCGGGACGGCTCGTGGCGGCCGCCTGGCGGACGACCGGCAGCGACGAGGTGTTGGTCGCGAAGTACGCATCCGGCTGGACGACCGGGTCCACCTGCGCCCACATCTCGAGCTTCGCGTCGAGGTTCTCGGTGATCGCCTCGATCACGATGTCGCAGCCCGCGAGGTCCGCGTAGGCCGTCGTGCCGGTGAGCCGCGCGCGCACGGCGTCGGCGTCCTCCTGACTGCTGCGGCCCTTCTCGACGGCCCGCGCGAGCTGCCTCTCGATCGTGCCGATCCCCTTGGCCAGCGCGGCGTCGTCGACCTCGCGCACGACCACGTCGTAGCCGGACTGCGCGGCCACCTGGGCGATGCCGTGGCCCATGAGGCCCGCGCCGATCACGCCGACCGTCTTGATCTCCGCCATTGAAGCTCTCGTCCTCCGGGGGGTCGCTGCTCGTGGGGCGGAGAACTGTACCCCGGGGACCGCGTGCGAGCCGTGCGCCCGCCGGCGCTCAGGCGTCGACGCGCGCGGTGAGCGCGGCGGCGACGGACGTCGCGAGCCCGCGGTCGTACGTCAGCACGTAGTCGAACAGCGGCTGGCCGTCGCCGTCGTGCTCGCGGCGCTCGTGCGCGACGAGCGCCGCCGCGAAGTGCGGGCCGACGACCGCGATCGTCCACTCGCTGCCGAGCGGGTCGCCGGGCACGATGTCGGCGCCGTGGACGCCGGGGGCGGGCTCGACCGGCAGCCCGCGGCCGACGATCGCGCAGAACGCGAGCTCGCGCCCGAGCTGGGCGTAGCGATGGCGCAGGTGCGGGGTGAAGCGCCGCTCGCGCTCGAACGCGGCGAGCAGCACGGCCGTGCGCCCGAGGGCGCGCGCCTGCTCCTCGAGGTGCTGGGTCATCGCCAGCAGCAGCGCCTGGGTCGCGGGTCGTGCGGGTCGCGCGCCGGCGACGAGCTCGAACGGGGCGAGGTCGCGCGGGTCCTGGTGGCGGCCCGGGAGCACGAACGGCTGGGCGCCCGGCTCCGGAAGCTCGATCTTCACCTCGCGGCGCCCGTAGAGCCAGCCTTGGGCGAGTGTCGCACCGAGCGCGTCACCGGCGTGTGCCTGCGTCCGGGTCTCGACGCCCTCCACGAGGATCGTCGCGCCGGAGCGCTCGGCCTGCGCCGCGACGGCGTGCACGACCTCGGCGATCTCGGCGTCCGGGCTCGCCTGGACGAGCGCGAGGTCGAGCTTGATGACCTCGGGGCCGAGCAGGCTCATCATCGCGAGCGTGTCGGGATCCGTGCCGACGTCGTCGAGCGCGACGGCGACGCCCATCGCGCGCATGTCGGCGATGTGCCCGAGCAGCGCGCCCGGCCGCTGGGTCAGCGCGCGCTCGGTGACCTCGACGCAGACGGTCATCTGGGAGCTCGCCCGTGCGTACAGGTCGCGCAGTTCGAGCGGCAGGAAGCCGGACGTGTCCGGCTCGATGTTCAGGAACAGGATGCAGGGCCCGCGAACGCCGGCGTCGAGTGCGGCACGCAGCGCCTTGCGCTGGCAGAGCCAGTCGAGCTCCTCGAGGCGCCCGGTGGCGCGGGCGGCCGCGAACATGCGGTCGGGCTGTTCGAGGTGGCTGCCGCGCGGACCGCGCGCGAGCGCCTCCCAGCCGATCACACGCCCCGTGGACAGCTCGACGACCGGCTGGAAGCCGGGCTCGACAGCGCCTTCGGCGAGGACGTCGGCGAGCTCATTGCGCTCGGCCGGCGAAATCCCCCGCGGCGGCGCCATCGTGGCGGCCCTGGTGACGAGCATTGACTTTCCGTTCGTCTCCAGCATGGAAGAACTTGATTCGCCACTCGATTCTCACGCTCCTTGCATGGAGGTTTTCGCCCAAAGGCGTGACGAAGGGCGTCGCCGTCGCCCGGTTCTGTCCGGTGAGCGCGCTATAGGGGCCTGTCGGCGGCCTCGCTCGCGCGCCGAGCGGCCTCGTGCGCCCCCGCGACCGCCTTCACCCGCTCGGGAAGCTCCGCCACGGGCAGCGTGATGTCGATCTCCACGCAGCCCGCCTCGATCGCACTCTCGCGCAGCTCCCCCAGGTGGGCGAACACGTGCGCCATCGCGCGGTTCGTGGCGAACAGGGTCGCGACGAGGTGCGTCACCCCGGCCGCCTCCGCGCGTTCGGCGAGGCGCTCGGCGAGCACGGTGCCCAGGCCGCGGCCCTGCCAGTCGTCGACGATCGTGACGGCGGCCTCGGCGACGGGCGAGCCCGGTGCCTGGCGGATGTAGCGCGCGACGCCCACGCCCTCGCCGGTGCGCGGGTCGATCGCCCCGATCGCCTCATGCTCGTCGTGGTCGACCTCGGTGAAGAAGCGCAGCTCGTCGGAACTCAGGGACGGTGGGTGCGCCCACAGGAAGCGCGCCTGGCGCGCGGGGGTGCCGAGCCGCAGGATCCCCGCCTCGAACAGCGGCTTGTCCTCGGGCCGGACCTCGCGGACGAGCACGTCGGCCCCGTCGCGCAGGCGCACGAGCTCGCCGTCCGCGGGAACGGGCGCGCCGGCGGCCTCCTGCAGCAGGCCGCGGGCGATCGCGAGCGCCATCGCGCGCGCCTCCTCCTCGGTGTCGCAGCGCGCCGCGGGCGCGTCGGCATCCTCGACCCGGACGAACCAGCCCCCCGACGGGCTCTGTTCGACCCAGACCCTCATGCGCCGCCGGGATGCTCCGGACCGGTGCGCCAGTCGACGGGGCCGGCGACGAGCGTGTGGCTGCCGAGCGGCCGGCCGAGCACCTCGCGCGCCGCGCGCGCGGCCCCCAGCAGCCGCGCGAGATCGACCCCGGTGCCGACGCCCATCTCCTCGAGCATCGAGACGAGGTCCTCGGTCGCGACGTTCCCGGTCGCCCCGGCCGGCACCGGGCAGCCGCCGAGCTCCCCGAAGCTCGATTCGAACGAGGTGACGCCGGCCTCGAGCGCCGCGAGCACGTTCGCCAGGCCCTGCCCGCGCGTGTTGTGGAAGTGCGCCGTGAGCTCGAGCCCCGCACCGAGCCGCTCGCGCGCGGCCGTGAAGAACGCCCCGACCTGACGCGGGTTGGCCATACCGGTCGTGTCGCCGAAACCGACCTCCTCGGCGCCGGCGGCAGCGAGCCGCTCGGCGATGGCGAACACCGTCTCCGGAGCGACATGGCCCTCATACGGGCAGCCGAACGCGACCGAGATGACCGCCTCGCAGCGCAGCCCGGCGCCGCGGGCCCGCGCGAGCACCCGCTCGAGGCCGAGCAGCGACTCCTCGACCGAGCGGTTGACGTTCGCGCGGTTGTGCGACTCGCTGGCCGACAGGAAGACGTTGATCTCGCCGAAGTGCTCGCGCAGTTCCAGCGCGTGCTCGAGCCCGCGTTCGTTCGGGATCAGCACGGACACCGCGACCTCATCCGGCACGTCGATCGCGCCGAGCACCTCGCGCGCGTCGGCGAGCTGCGGGATGACGTCCGGGCGCACGAAGCTCGTGACCTCCAGGCGCCGCAGCCCGGTGCGCGCGAGCAGGTCGATGAGCCGCACCTTCTCGGCCGTCGCGATGATCTCGGGCTCGTTCTGGAAGCCGTCCCGCGGTCCGACCTCGCGGATCCGCACCGCCGCCGGCAGGTCGGCCGCGCTCACCACATCGACAGTCCGCCGCTGACGTTCAGCGTCTGGCCCGTCACGTACGACGCGTCGTCGCCGGCCAGGAACGCGATCGCCGCCGCGACCTCCTCCGGCTCCCCGGACCGCCGCAGGGCGGTCGAGTCGACCATCGCCTGCTTCAGGCGCTCGCCGATCTCGCCGAGCATCGCGGGCGCCGCGTTCAGGAGCGGCGTCTCGATCGGGCCCGGCGCCACCGCGTTGCAGCGCACGCCGTAGCGCGCGGCCTCGCGGGCGATCGCCTTCGTGAACCCGATGACCCCGGCCTTCGCGGCGGAGTACGTCGCCGAGCCCTGCGAGCCGACGCGGCCCGCCTCGCTCGCGACGTTCACGATCACGCCCGAGCGCCGCTCCTGCATCGCCGGCAGGACGGCGTGCGTGCAGGCGAGCACGCCCTTGAGGTTCACGCCGAGGACGAAGTCCCAGAGCTCCTCGTCGGTGTTCACGAAGAACGCGAAGCGGTCGGTGCCCGCGTTGTTCACGAGGATGTCCAGCGGCCCGACGTCCTCCTGGATCCGCGCGATCGCGGCGTGCAGTCCCGGGACGTCGGTGACGTCGAGCTCGGCGGCGACGCCGCTGATCTCGCCCGCCAGCTCGGCGGCCGCGTCGAGTGCGATGTCGCTCACGACGACCCGTGCGCCCTCCGCAGCCAGACGCCGCGCCGTGGCCGCGCCGATGCCGCTCGCGCCGCCCGTGACCAGGGCGATCCGTCCCTCGAGTCGCATGGGCGGAAACCTATACTCCGCCGCCATGGCGCACCCCGTCACCATCCTCGGCGCCACCGGCGACCTCGGCTTCGGCCTCGCCGTGCGCTGGACGCGTGCCGGCGTCCCGGTCGTCATCGGCTCACGCGACGCCGGCCGCGCGGCGCAGGCCGCGGCGCGCGTGCGCGCCGCGGTCCCGCAGGCGCAGGTCGAGGGGCTCGAGAACGCCGCCGCCGCCGCGGCCGCGCCGGTCGTCGTGATGTCGGTCCCGTTCGCCGGCCAGGCAGCGACGTACAAGGCGATCACGCCCGGGCTGCCCGCCGGCGTGCTCGTCATCGACGCGACCGTCCCGCTCGCGACCGCGATCGGCGGCAAGCCGACGCGCGTCATCGGCGTCCCGGCGGGCTCGGCGGCCCAGCAGGCGGCCGAGCTGCTTCCTGATGGGGTCGACCTCGTGAGCGCCTTCCACACCGTCAGCGCGGCGACGCTCACCGATCTCGAGCACGATCTCGACGAGGACGTGCTCATCTGCGGCGACGGCAAGGAGGCCAAGGCGCGCGCGAGCGACCTCATCGCGGCGATCGAGGGCCTGCACCCGGTCGACGTCGGGCTGCTGCAGCTCTCACGCGTCACCGAGTCGCTGACCGCGCTGATGATCTCGGTGAACATCAAGCACAAGACGCACGCGGGCATCCGCATCACCGGCCTCTGATGCCGCGACGCTCCGGGCCGGTCGTCGTCCTGGCCGGCGGGACCGGCGGAGCGAAGCTCGCACGCGGGATGCTCGACGTCGTCGGCGACGACCTCGTCGTGATCGCGAACACCGCTGACGACATCGAGCTCTACGGCGCCCACGTCTCGCCCGATCCGGACCTCGTCACGTTCCGGCTCGCCGACCTGCTCGACGAGCGCGGATGGGGCCTGGCCGGCGACACGTTCCACGTGATGGACGCGCTGCGCGCGCTCGGCGCGGACGTGTGGTTCGGCCTCGGCGACCGTGATCTGGCCTGGTGCGTGGAGCGCCGGCGGAGACTGGATGGCGGACAGACGCCGACCGCCGCGCTGGCCGCGCTGGCGCGGGCGATCGGCGTGCGCGCCCGCGTGCTGCCGATGTGCGACGAGCCGGTGCGCACGCGCGTGCGCATCGGCGAGACCTGGCTCGGCCTGCAGGAGTTCCTCATCCGCCAAGCCGGCGAGGGCCCGGTCGACGGGGTCGCATTCGACGGGATCGGCGCCGCGCGGCCGACGGCGCAGGTCCGCGAGGCACTCGCCGCGGCGCGCGCGATCGTCATCGGCCCGTCGAACCCCGTGATCTCGATTCGCCCGATCCTCGAGGTCCCCGGCCTCGCCGATGCGGTCCGCGCCTCCCCCGCCCACGTCGTCGCCGTCAGCCCGATCGTCGCCGGGCATGTCCTGAAGGGTCCGACGGCCGCGTTCATGGCGTGGGCGGGCCTGCCGCTCGGTGCCGCCGGGATCGCCCGCGCGTACGCGGGGCTCGCCGACGCGCTGCTCGCCGACGAGGACCAGGGCGTCTCCGGCGTCGCGGTCCACCTCGGCGACACCCTGATGGCGGACGCCGCGGGCGCGCGGCGGGTCGCACAGGCTGCACTCGACGCGGCGCAGGCGCCATGATCCGCAGATGAGCGTCGTCGTCGTCGTCCCGGTCAAGCGCTTTGCGCAGGCCAAGATGCGGCTCGCCGCCGGCGGCCTGACCCCGGGCGACCGGGTCGCGCTCGCGACCGGGATGCTGACGGACGTGCTCGAGGCGCTGCGCCGCTGCCGGCTCGTGGACGACGTCCTCGTCGTGACCGGTGAGCGCGGCGCAGAGGTGCTCGCACGCACCTACGGCGCCCAGGTCCTGCCCGACGACCCGCACGACGGGCACAGCGGGGCGGTCGCGCGCGGGATCGCCTGGGCCGTCGAGGATGGCGCGTTCCACGTCGTGCTGGTGCCGGGCGACGCCCCGGCGCTCGACGCCGCCGAGCTCGACGCGCTGATCGACGGGCTCTCGGACGGCCCGCCCGAGGTCGTGATCGTTCCCGACCGCCACGGCACGGGCACGAACGCCCTGATGCTCACGCCGCCCGATGTGATCGAGCCGGCGTTCGGTGATGACAGCCGCGCGCGCCATGAGGAGCGGGCCGCGGCGGCGGGCGCGCAGGTGCGCGTCGTGCAGGCACGCTCGCTGCTGCTCGACGTCGACACCTGCGAGGACCTCGAGGAGCTCCGCGGCGTGCTCGAGCGCGCCCCGAAGGGCGAGTCGGTCTACACGCGCGACGCGCTGAGCCGGATCCGCCCCGGATGAGCCGGCTCGAGGTCCGCGCGCTCGCCGGCCTGCCGGAGGTCCGTCCCGGCGACGATCTCGCTGCACTGCTCGCGCAGGCCACCGGAACCGACCTGCGCGGCGGGGACGTGCTCGTCGTCGCGCACAAGGTCGTCTCGAAGGCCGAGGGCGCAGTCGTCGAGCTCGGCGGCGTGCGGCCCACCGCCCGTGCGCGGTTCTTCGCCCACGAGCACGGGAAGGACCCGCGCGCCGTCCAGGTCGTGCTCGACGAGAGCCGCGAGATCGTGCGCGCCGAGCGCGGCGTGCTCATCTGCCGCACCCATCACGGGTTCGTCTGCGCGAACGCCGGTGTGGACGCCTCGAATGCGGGCGGCCCCGACCGCGTCGTGACGCTGCCGCGCGATCCGGACGCCAGCGCGCGGGCGCTGCGGGCCGCCCTGCCGCAGCGCCCGGCGGTCCTCATCAGCGACTCGTTCGGGCGCGCATGGCGCCACGGCCAGACGGACGTCGCGATCGGGCTGGCCGGGCTTGCTCCGCTCGAGGACTGGCGCGGGCGACCGGACGCCGAGGGCCGCGAGCTGCGCGCCACCTGGATCGCGATCGCCGACCAGGCCGCAGGTGCGGCGGACCTCGTGCGCGGCAAGGACGCCCGCGTTCCGGCGGCGCTCGCGCGCGGGCTCGAGCGGTTCGTGACGCCCGAGGACGGCCCCGGTGCGGCGACGCTCGTGCGACCGCGCGACGAGGACCTGTTCAGCTAGCGCGGCACCCCGGCGGGCCCGCTGCCGAGCGGCATCGGCATGCGCACGATCCGGTTGCGGACTTCTCCGGCGCTCAGCCGGCCGCAGGATCGGGCGCGGCGAGCTCGGTGAACTCCGGGGCCTCGTACGCCGCGCCGGGAACGCCGCCGATGACGAGCAGCCGCAGTCCGTCGGCGCCCGGGAGGACCTTGCGCCTCGTTCCCGCGCGGACGCTCACCAGGTGATCGGCATCGAGCGGCACGCGGTCGCCCTCGATGTCGAGCTCGCCCCCGCCGCGCAACGCGACGTAGACCTCCTCCTGCCCGTCCGCCGCGTGATCGTGCTCGGGATAGCCCTCGGCGTTCGCGGGCATGTCGATGACCTGCATCCCGAATGCCCGCACGCCGAGCGCGGCACGCGCCTTCTTGAACGCTCCGCCGAAGGCGCCTTCGATGTCGTCGATCGCGACGCTCGTGTACTCGGCCATGTCTCTCCTCGTGCTCGGGGCTGGGCGGGGGCGATGCTACCCGCCGCAGGCGCGGGACACCTCGGCGCCGTGGGCGGCGCGCGGCCGCCGGGGTCAGCCGATCGACTCGACGCGCAGGCGCCGGTCGCCGCGCGGCGTGCCGACGACGACCGTCGCGCCGGCGCGGGCCCCCATGAGCGCCTGCGCGACCGGGGACTCGCTCGAGAGCTTGCCGGCCTTGAGATCCGCCTCGGTCGGACCGACGAGCGTGAACGTCTGCTCGCGCTCGGCCTCGAGGTCCGTGAGCCGCACGGTGCTCCCGAAGCCGACGACGTCGACGCCGGCCGCGGCCTCGACCACGACGGCGTGCAGGCGGCGGTCGCGCAGGCGCTGGATCTTCGTCTCGAGGTGCGCCTGCTCCTCCTTGAGCGCGTGGTACTCGGCGTTCTCGCTGAGATCGCCCTCCTCGCGCGCAGCCTGGATCTTCTTCGCGAGCTGGGCCCGTGTGGGGCCTTCGAGCTCGGCGATCTCGGTCTCGAGCGCTGCGAGCCCCTCGGCGGTGATCGCCTGGCCTCCGGCGGTGGACGGGGTCATGCTGCGGCCTCCTCAGGCAGGACGACGTCGCCGACGGCGGTGACGTCGAGGTCGGATTCGGGGGTGATCCCGATCGGATAGGTGCGGCGCACGTCGTAGAGCGTCGTGCGTTCGGCGGCTGGGCGTCCGGCGCGGTGGGCGGCGCCGACGAGGTCGACGGGGTCCAGGCGGACCCCGTGGTGGCTGCCGGCGAGGCGGCTGATGTTCTCCTCCATGAGGGTGCCGCCGAGGTCGTTGACGCCCCAGCGCAGCGACTCGGTGGCGGCGTCGAGGCCCATCTTGACCCAGCTCGCCTGGAGGTTCGTGATGCTCCGGCCGAGCGCGAGCCGGAACACGGCGGTGTGCTTGAGGTTCTCCTCGCGGGAGATCTCCTCGATGCCGTGGGTGCGCCCGAGCAGCGTCTGGAACGGGATGAAGCTCAGCGGCACGAACTCGGTGATGCCGCCGGTGCGCTCCTGCAGCGCGCGGATCACGCGCAGGTGCTCGGCGAGCTCCCAGGGCTCCTCGATGTGCCCGAACATGACGGTGCTCGTGCTCCTGAGCCCGGCGCGGTGGCTGGCCTCGATGATCTCGACCCAGCGCGCGACCGGCAGCTTGTTCGGGCTGATCCGCTCGCGCACGCCGTCGTCGAGGACCTCGGCGGCCGTTCCGGGCGTCGAGCCCAGGCCGGCGCCGGCGAGTCGTGCGAACACCTCGCCCGGCGACAGCCCGGAGATGTCGCACATGTGGGCGATCTCCATCGGCGAGTAGGCGTGCAGATGCAGGTCGGCGCCGACGAGCGTGCCGGCGTCCTTCGCCAGGCGCAGCCAGCCGAGGTAGTCCTCGAGCATCCAGTCGGGGTGGATCCCCGACTGCATGCACAGCTCGGTCGCGCCGAAGTCGACGGCCTCGTGGACGCGGCGCACGAACTCCGCGCGCGAGACGTCGTAGGCCTCGGGGGAGCGCCTGCCCTGCCCGAAGCCGCAGAACGCGCAGCCGACGGTGCAGACGTTCGACATGTTGATGTTGCGGTTGACGACGAACGTCACCGTCTCGCCCGTGAGCTCGGCGCGCAACTCGTCGGCGGCCTGGCGGATGTCCTCGATCGCCTCCGGGCGCGTCTCGGCCAGCAGCGCCGTGAGCTCCGGCACCGTCAGCTCGCCCCCGTCGCGAGCCTTCGAGCACCGACGGCCCGACGAGGTCGGCGTTGATCGCGAACGGCGCCTGCGAGCGGCCCGAGCCGCGCCGCGGGATGAAGCTCCAGTAGCGCCGGCGGATCGTGTCGAGCACGCCCTGACCGACCCACTCGGCGTCGATGTACTGCGGGTACACGCACAGGCGCTCGCTGAGCGCCGCGTCCTGCGCGCGCAGGCGCTCGCGCACCTGCATGGGCGACGGGAACGGATGCTCGGGCGAGATGTGGTCGCCGTTCGCGCTCAGGCCGCCGAGGTCGGTCGCGCCGGCGCGCACGAGCTCCGGCCACCAGTCCGCGAGGTTCGGCGGCACCTGGATCCCGACGTCCGGCAGCAGCCGCCGCGCCTCGCCGATCAGGCGCGTCATGTCGTCGATCGTCACCTCGCACGCCCACCCCGGGCGCGGAAGCTCCGGCTGTTCGCCGATGCCGGTCATCCAGTGGCGCCGCGCGCTCGCATCGGCGATCTGCGCCGGCTCACGCCCGTAGTAGCGCTCGTGCGGCACGAAGTTCTGCAGGATCACCTCCTGCAGGTGACCGTGGTCGGCGTGCACCTCGGCGAGCGCCTCGAGCGACGCGACCCGCTCGTCCTCGGTCTCGCCGATGCCGACGAGGATCCCGCTCGTGAACGGGATCCGCAGCTCACCGGCCGCGCGAATCGTCTCCAGCCGCCGCTGCGGGTGCTTCGTCGGCGATCCGGCATGCACCGTCTGCATCAGGCGCTCGCTGATCGACTCGAGCATCAGCCCCTGGGAGGCGGTCACCTCGCGCAGGCGCGACAGATCCTCAGGTGTCACCACGCCGAGGTTCGTGTGCGGCAGCAACCCGCGCTCGAGCGCGCGCTCGCACGTCCACACGACGTACGAGGTGAAGTCCTCGTGCCCGTACTCGCGCAGGCGCGCCGCGACGAGCGGGTCGACCTCGGGCTTCTCCCCCGTGAGGACCAGCAGCTCCTTCGCGCGACGGCGGACCGCCTGCTCGAGCAGCCCGTCGACCTCGTCGGGCGAGTACAGATGCGCCTTGTGCGTCGCGAACGCGCAGTACTTGCAGTAGCACTGACACGTCCTCGACAACGAGAGCGTGTAGTTGCGAGAGAACGTGACGCGGCGGCGCATCGGGTTGGCCGGAGCCTACCGGTGCGCCGCCGCGGGTCCCCGGCCGTCGGGGCCGGGGACGGCGTCCTGTGACGCGGTCAGCTCTCGGTGACCTCGTCGACCTCGATGATGTCCTCGCGCGGCGGGACGATGCCCTCCGCCTCTTCGGCGTCATCGCGATAGATGTAGGTCATGATGAAGCCGGCGAGCAGTGCGCCGACGATCGGGCCGAGCGTGTAGACGAACAGGAACGTCCCGAAGTTGTCGCCGAGCGTGCCGGAGACGAGCAGCGGGCCGAACGCGCGCGCCGGGTTCAGACCGCCACCGGTCATCGGGCCGACGCACATGACGCCCATGCCGAGGGCGCCGCCGATCATCCACGCCGTCAGGTCGCTGCGGTTCTTCACGATGACCGCGGTGCCGACGATCGTGAGCATCAGCGTGAACGTGCCGAGGCCCTCGGCGACGAAGCCCGAGAAGTCGTTCTGGAAGAACGACTTCGCGATCAGGGTCGCGCCGTAGTTCACCGGCTTGCCCTCGTCGATCAGGAGGTTCTTCACGACGAGCGCGGCGAGCGTCGCGCCGGCCAGCTGCATGAGCAGGTAGATCGCCGCGTCGGCGCCGCGGATCTTGCGCAGCGCCGCCATGGCGATCGTCACCGCGGGATTGAAGTGCGCACCGCAGGCGCCAGCCAGCGATGCGACGAGCAGCGCCAGGACGAACGCGTGTACGAGGCCGATGACGGCCCAGTCGGTGAATCCGAGGCCTGCGCGCGAGCTGATCGAGACGACGAGGCCGATGAAGAGCACGAGGATGAACGTGCCGAGAAGCTCCGCGACGTACGCGGGAGCGCCCTTCTGCTCCACGGGGACTCCTTTCGGTATCAGGGGACGGATGCCGGGCGGATCCTATGCTCCGACCCGTGACCGTGCCTCCTTCGCTCCGCGTCGCCGCGGTCCTGCTCGCGAGCGCGATCCTGCTGAGCGCCTGCGGCTCGGGCGAGAGCGACGAGGCGACGACGCCGGGCACCCCGGCGACGGCCACGCTCGTGCTCGATTTCCAGCCCAACGCGGTCCATGCGGGAACCTTCCTCGCGGTGCGCCGAGGCTGGGACCGCGCCGCCGGCGTGCGCCTGCGCGTCGAGCCGCCCGCGTCCTCGAGCGACTCGGTGAAGCTCCTGCGGGGCGGGCGGGCCGACTTCGCATACGTCGACATCCACGACCTCGCGATCGCCGATGCGCGCCGCGGCGGGCTCGTCGGCGTGATGGCGCTCGTGCAGCGCCCGCTCGCCGCCGTCGTGGCCGACCCGGCCGTGCGCCGTCCCAGGGATCTCGAGGGGCGCCGCGCCGGGGTCAGCGGGCTGCCGAGCGACCGGGCGGTCCTGCGGTCGATCGTCCGCGGCGACGGCGGGAACCCGGATCGCGTGCGTGAGGTGACGATCGGCTTCCAGGCGGTCCCGGCGCTGCTGGCCCGGCGCGTGGCCGGCGCAACCGCGTTCTGGAACGTCGAGGGCGTCGCGCTGCGGGCGCGGCGACCGGCGACGCGCGAGTTCCGGGTGGACGACTTCGGCGCGCCGTCCTACCCCGAGCTCGTGCTGACGACGACGCGCGCGACGCTGCGCGAGCGCCCGCAGGTCGTGCGTGACACCGTCGCCGCCCTGCGGCGCGGCTACGCCGCGGCGCTCGCCGACCCGGCGAGCGCCGTGGACGCCCTCGTGCGCGCCGCGCCCGGGACCGACCGCGCCACCGCGAGCGCCGAGTTCGCCGCGGTGCGCCCGGCGTTCCTGCCAGCGGGCCGCGGCGCCTTCGGCACGCTCGACTCCGTCACGCTGCGCGCCTGGGCCGCCTGGGAGGCGCGGTTCGGGATCGTGCGCAAGCCGCCCGACATCGAGCGGCTGTTCGCGCCGCAGGTCGCCGGCGGCCGCTGACGAGCCCGCGCTCCGGCGGGCTCAGGCGCCGGCGAGCCCGGCGACGAGCGCCGCGCCCTCGCGGTTCATCCGCGAGCGCGGGACCACGAGGTCGAACCCGGCCGCGAGCGCCCGCTCGCGCATCGCGACGTCCACGTGGCTGTAGAAGCCGAGCGTGCGCGCTGCGCCGAGCGCCCCGCTCGCGCGCAGGTCCGCGACGAGCGCGGGGCCGTCGAGCGCCTCATCGGCGAGGTCCACGACGAGCACGTCCACGCGGGCGACCTCGGCGCGCGCGGCCTCGCGATCGCCGCTGAGCGTGACCTCGTGGCCTCCGGCGCTGAGGGCCGCCTGGACCTTCGAGCCGAACAGGAGGTCCGGGACGAGCGCGATGACGCGGGCCATCGCCGCTACTGATCGTGCAGGCGGCGGAACTCGTCGCGCACGGATTCGGGGCGCCCCCACTCCTGGAACACCGGGGCGCGGCCGCTGCGCACCTCGCGCAGGGCGAGCTCCCCGGTGATGCCGGCCTCGTCGAGGAACAGCAGCGAGCGGTGGACGGCGGGCGCGGCGGCCGCGTGGCCGAAGCGATGGGCGCTGAGGATGCGCCAGTGCCAGTCGTGGAACGAGTACGGCTGGGCGTTGCAGGTCACGAGGAACGTGGCCGCCTCGACGTAGCGCGCCTCGTCGAAGATCCGCAGGTCGAGCTCGAGATCGGTCCAGTCGTCGGGCAGCGAGTCGATGACGGTCTGGAAGGTGTCTGCGAGTCCCATCGCGCCGGAGGTTACCCGGCGATCGTCTGCACGAGCAGGAAGGCGTTCAGCGCGATGATGAGCACGGCGACGATCCACGCGCTGACCGTCGTGATGCGCCGGTTGACGAGCGAGCCCATGATGTCCGGGCGGCGCGTCAGCAGGACGAGCGGCACGAGCGCGAAGGGGATGCCGAACGAGAGCACGACCTGGCTGATCACGAGCGCGTCCGTCGGATTGACGCCGATTGCGAGCACGATGAGCGCCGGTGCCATCGTGATCGCGCGTCGCAGCGCGAGCGGGATCGAACGCGCGATGAACCCCTGCATGACGACCTGCCCGGCGTACGTGCCGACGCTCGAGGAGGCGAAGCCCGATGCCAGCAGCGCGAGCGCGAACGCGAACGCCGCCTCGGGGCCGACGAGGTCCTGGAAGCCCTGGTACGCGCCCTCGATCGTGTCGAGCCCGTTCAGCGGCGAGTCGAAGAACAGCGACGCGGCGATGATGAGCATCGACATGTTCACGAGCCCGGCGATCGTCATCGCGACCGTGACGTCGATGCGCTGGAATCGCAGCAGCGCGCGCTTCTCGCCCTCGTCGCGGGGCCGGATGCGGCCCTGCGTGAGCGCCGAGTGCAGGTAGATCACGTGCGGCATGACCGTCGCGCCGAGGATGCCGGTGGCCAGCAGCACGCTGTCGCCGCCGTCGAACGACGGCACGAAGCCCCCGGCGGCGGCCCCCGGTTCGAAACCGATCCGCAGCGTGTCGTAGAGGAAGCCGAGCAGGATGATGCTCAGCAGGAAGGCGATCACGAGCTCGAAGCGGCGGTAGCCGCGGCGCTGCAGGGCGAGCACGCCGAACGACGCGATCGCGGTGATGATCCCCGCGGGGAACAGCGGGATCCCGAACAGGAGGTTCAGCGCGATCGCCGCGCCGACGAACTCCGCGAGGTCGGTGGCCATCGCGACGATCTCCGCCTGGACCCACAGCCCCCGGACCGTGCGTCGCGAGAAGTGCTCACGGCAGAGCTCGGGAAGATTGCGTCCCGTCGCGATGCCGACCTTCGCCGAGAGGTTCTGGATCAGCATCGCCATGAGGTTCGCCGTCAGCAGCACCCACAGGAGCATGTAGCCGTAGGTCGCGCCGCCCGCGATGTTCGTCGCGAAGTTCCCGGGATCGACGTAGGCGACGCAGGCGACGAACGCCGGGCCGAGGACCGCGACCGTCGTGCGCAGGCGCCCGCGCTCACGCAGGCGCTCGAGGTCGCTGGGCCCTGGGAGGACCGCGGTCTCGGGATCGAGCCCGACGGGAAGCGGCTCGGCCTCGGGTCCCGGGCCGGCGACCGGCTCGCGCAGGGCGCTCACTCGCCGACCTCGACGCGCATCGCGGCGGCGAGCGCGCCGCCGAGGACGTGCGTCACGCTCCCGAACCGGGCGGTGACCGGCCCGTCGAACGGCTGCTTCTCGAGGACCTCGAGCGTGTCGCCGGGCGCGATCCCGCGCTCGGCGAGGTAGCGCAGCATCGCCGGGTCGGCGTCCGAGACGCGCACGAAGCGCCCGCGGTCCCCGCCGATGAGGCCGTCGAGCGCGACGGTCTCCCCCTCGTCGATGACGAGGTCGGCGGTCGGGATCGGGTCGCCGTGCGGATCGTGCGTCGGGTTGCCCAGGCGCGCGGCGATCAGCGCCTCGAGCTCCTCGGAGATGTGGTGCTCGAGGACCTCGGCCTCGTCATGCACGCGGTCCCACGGCACGCCGAGCTCGGCGAGCAGCAGCTCGAG
This sequence comes from uncultured Actinomycetes bacterium, assembly GCA_963787935.1. Classification (GTDB taxonomy): domain Bacteria; phylum Actinomycetota; class Thermoleophilia; order Solirubrobacterales; family Solirubrobacteraceae; genus F1-60-MAGs163. Next base: position 645,106 of record CAWBEV010000006.1, read on the forward strand.
CAGCCGGTGATGGCGCAGCACTTCGAGCGCCACACGACGCCCGCCGTCGGTGAGCGCGACGCCGTGGTAGGGCTCGTGCGTGACGAGCCCGAGCTCGTCGAGGCGGCGGACCATCGCCGAGGCCGAGCCGGGCGTGACGCCGAGGCGCTCGGCGAGCGCCGTCGTCGTGACCGGCGTTCCGTCCGCCCGCTGCTCGAGTGCGTAGATCGCCTTCGCGTAGTCCTCGACCGCCGCAGACGGTCGCTCGTGCAGGGTCTCCACAACTCGGATTATGGCATACCAAAGTCTTGGATGAGCAGGACGCAACACCGCGCCGCGTATCCTCGGTCCCGATGGCCGCCACCGACCGTTCGACCGGCGCGTACGAGGCCCTCACGCAGGGGGCGGCGCTCGTGGACCGCAGCGAGCGCGGCAAGCTCGCGATCGCCGGGGGCGAGGCGGCCGAGGCGCTCAACGGGATCGTCACGAACGACGTCACGGCGCTCGAGCCGGGTCGCGGCCAGGACGCCGCGGTGCTCACGCCGAAGGGCAAGATGCTCGGCGAGGTGCGCATCCTCGACGCCGGCGACGAGCTGCTGCTCGACATGGAGCGCGCCGCGCTGCAGCCCGTCTTCGACGCGCTGCGCCACGGCATCGTCGGGTTCCGCGCCGAGCTGCGCAAGGGCACGCTCGAGAAGGGCCTGCTGTCACTCGTCGGTCCGCGCTCGCGCGCGGTGGCCGGCGCGGACGCGCTGCCGGCCGTCGAGCACGCGCACGCCGCCGGCGAGGCCGGCGCGGCGCCCGTGCGCCTGATCGTCACCGCGTCCGGCATCGACGTCCTGTGCAGCGCCGCCGACACCGAGCGCGTGCGGGCGGCGCTGGTCGCCGCGGGCGCCACCGCGGTGGACGAGGCCGACGCCGACGTGGTGCGCGTCGAGGCCGGCCGCCCGCGCTACGGCGTGGACCTCGACGACAGCGTGATCCCGCAGGAGGCAGGCCTCAACGAGCGCGCCGTGAGCTTCACGAAGGGGTGCTACGTGGGCCAGGAGACCGTGGCGCGCCTGCACTACAAGGGGCGGCCGACCCGGCACCTGCGCGGCCTGCGGCTGACCGCGCCGGTCGCCGCCGGAGCGCCCGTGGTCCTCGGCGAGCGCGAGATCGGGACGCTGACGAGCGCGGTGGTCTCCCCCCGGTTCGGGGCGATCGGCCTCGCGCTGCTGCGCCGCGAGGCCGAGCCGGGCGCGGCGGTCCTCGCCGGCGGCACGCCCGCCGAGGTCGTCGCACTGCCGTTCGACGACGCCTGACCGGTTCGCGGGTTCACGCAGCGAGTGCGGCGGACGCCGCCGGCATCACGCCGCAGCGCTCGAGGAAGCGCGCGATCCGGGCGGCATCCGGCGGGGGATCGAGCGCGAGCGTGTACGGCTCGTTCGCCGCGATCCAGCTCGCGGCGACGTGCGCTTCGGCGATCTCGTCGGGCGCGAGCGGGCGCGGCGCGGCGCGCACGGCCGTCGCGGCGCGCGCGGCGACCTCCCGCGGGTCGCCGGGCAGCGCACCCCAGTCCGCGATCCGCCCGCCGACGAGCCAGAACGCCTCCCACGCATCGCCCGCGGGTGCGTCGGCGAGCACGAGCCGCGGGCGCTCGCCGATGGCCGCGAGCGACGGCCCGGCACGACGCACGAGCACGGCGAGCCGCTCCCGCCGGCGCCGCAGCCAGCCGGCGCGCTCGTAGCGGCGCTCGGCGGCGGCCTCCGCGATCAGCCGGTCGACGTGGCGCAGCAGCGCACGCCCGCCGTCGGCGCGCGCGAACGGCGCGAGCGCCGCGTCGACGCGCCGGCGGTAGAGGTTCGGGTCGAGGTCCCCCAGGCACGGGGACAGGCAACGGCCCATCTGGCCGTAGGCGGACGGGTGCTCGCGGCGCGGCAGGCGCCGCCCGCAGTGGCGCAGACCGAACAGCGAGACGAGCTGCTCCATGAGCTCGACCGCGGTCGCGCGCCCGCGGATCGGCCCGATGTTCACCGCGTGCCCGGCGGCCGGTTCGTGCGCGACCTCGAGCACCGGGAACGCGATGTCGAACCGGCAGCGCAGCCACATCCAGTCGCCGACGTGCTTGAGTTTCGCGTTCCCCGGCGGCCGCAGCTCGCCGATCAGGCGGTGCTCGAGCACGAGCGCGCCGAGCTCGGTGGCCGTCTCGTGGTGCTCGATCGTCTCGGCCCGCGCGGTCCAGCTCGTGGACGGCGAGGAGGGCGCGAAGTGCGCCCGCACGCGCGTGCGCACGCGGACGGACTTGCCGACGTAGAGCACCTGGCCGGCGGCGTTGCGCACGACGTAGACGCCCGGGCTGTCGCGCACGCCGTCGAGCGACGGCCGGCGCCGTCGCGCACCGGGCGGCAGCGCGCCGCCGTCGGTCGCCGCCGCGCGGCGGCGCCGCGGGCGCTTCGGGCCGAGCAGCTCGATCGCCGCGCCGACGGTCGCGGCGTTCGCGCACAGGCGGCCGAACAGCGCGCAGAAGATGCGCGCGCAGGTCTCGGCGTCGGCGAGCGCGCGATGGGTTCCCTCGACCTCGATCCCGAGCGACTCGGCGAGCGGCGCGAGCTTGCGCTGACGGGCGAGCGGGTGCAGCCGCCGGGCGAGCGCCACCGTGCAGAGCACCGGTGGGTCCGGCCAGTCGAGCCCCGCGCGCGCGAACGCCTGCTCGAGCACACGGCGGTCGAACGACGCGCTGTGGGCCACGAGCACGCGGCCCTCGAGGAGCGCGGCGAGCTCGGGGAGCGTGGCCTCGGCCGGCGGCGCCTGGTCGACCATCTCCTGCGTGATCCCGGTGAAGCGCTGGATGCCGCGCGAGAGCGGGCGCTGCGTGCGCACGAGCGTCTCCCAGCGATCATGGAGCTCACCGCCGCCGACGAGCACCGCGGCGGCCTCGGTGACCTCGCACCCCTCGCCCGGCAGCCCGTTGGTCTCCGTGTCGACGACGAGGAACTCGGCGGTGCGCAGCGGCTGATCGAGACCCATCGCACACGGTGTACGCCCCGGTCCTGACAGCATGCACGACGGCTTGCGAGCCGGTCATCCGTCCATCGGCGCGATCGCGCCGCACGCCGGAGTACAGTGCGGAAACCGCGGACGAGGAGGTACGTCGTGAGCATCACCGCCCCCAAGCAGGACGCCGAGCTCGAAGAGCGCACGCGCGACGCCTGGCGCCGGTACTCCGAGGACCTGCGCGACCGCACCGGCCGCGACTACGAGGACGCCGAGCACGAGGCGTGGGATCGCCTGCAGGCCGAGCTCGCGGACATCGCCGCCGAGGCCGCCGAGCTCGCCATCGCCGACGACGGCTGATCGCCGGCACCGGGCGCGCGCTTGCGCCCGCCGCCTGCTCGGATATGTTGCGCACGCGGCGATCGGCGCCGTGTGTGGGTGAGGAGGAGGAGACCGACGATGCGCACGAGTCTGGCGATCGCGCTCACGGGCGCGCTGACGCTCGGCGCAGTCGGCTGCGGCGGCTCGGACTCAACGCGCACGAACGAGCTGCGCCCGCCGGCCCCGATCCTGATCGCCGCCTCGGTCACCCCGCGCGCGATCACGGCCTCGCCCCAGCGGTTCGGGGCGGGCCCGATCCAGATCCTCGTCACGAACATCACCGGCAGCTCGCAGCAGGTGACGTTCGAGTCCGACGGGCCCCTGTCCGCAGGGTCCGGCACCGGCATCTCGCAGAAGACCGGGCCGATCAATCCCCAGGACACGGCCACGATCACCGCGAACGTCGACCCGGGTCTGTACGTCCTGCGCGTCGGCGGCGACACGGTCGAGCCCGCGAGCATCCGCGTCGGCCGCTCGCGCCCGAGTTCCCAGAACGACCTGATGCTCCCGTAGGGCCAGCGGCCCGTACGAACGCCCGCGCGCCCGAGCCCCGGATCACCCGACCGGGCGGCAGCACCGTCGGCTCCGCCGATGCCTGCGCAGCCGGACGCCCTGGAGCCTCGACACGCCGACGTGTGTGATGATCCTCACACTTGCGCAATGGCTGCACCCGCGTAACACTTCCGCGCGTGCAAGCATCTGCGCCCGTCTCCCCCGCGGTCGTCACCCCGGCCGAGCTCGCCGCCGAGCTGCTCGTCGTGTGGCAGCGCCTGGCGCGCGGATGGAACGGTGCGTTCTTCGCACTGCTCGAGGAACTCGACCTGTCGATCACGCACGTCAAGACGCTCGACGTCCTGAGCGGCTGCGTCGCGGAGCTGTCGGTGAAGGAGCTCTCCGAGCGGCTCGGTCTCTCGCTCGCCTCGGCGAGCCGGACGACGGACGCGCTCGTGCGCCGCGGCTGGCTCGAGCGCCGCGAGGACGAACACGACCGGCGCGTCAAGCGCGTCGGCGTCACCGCGGACGGCCGCGAGGTCGTCGCACGCATCAACGGCGTGCGCCTCGAGAGCCTCGAGCGCTTCGCGACCGAGCTCGATCCCGCCACGCGCGCCGGCCTGCACGACGCGCTCGCCGCGATTCCCTCCCCCAGCTGACCCCAGGACTCATGATGGCCCGTTCGCTTCCCACCGTGCACGACGCCAACCGCCGTTGGTGGACCCTCGGCGCGATGTGCTTCGCGCTGTTCATGGTCATGCTCGACAACACGGTCGTGAACGTCGCGCTGCCGTCGATCCAGCGCGACCTCGGCACATCGATCGCCGGGCTCGAGTGGACGGTCAACGCCTACACGCTGACGTTCGCCGTCCTGCTCGTCACGGGCGGGCGCCTCGGCGACATCTTCGGCCGGCGCCGCATGTTCCTGTTCGGCGTCATCGTCTTCGGCGCCTCGAGCCTCTTCATCGTGTTCTCCCAGACCGCGACGTGGCTCATCGCCGGGCGTGCGATCCAGGGCGTCGGCGCCGCGTTCATGATGCCGGCGACGCTGTCGATCATCACGAACGCGTTCCCTCCGCAGGAGCGCGGCAAGGCGATCGGCACGTGGGCCGGCGCGAGCGCCGTCGCGCTGGCGATCGGCCCCGTCGTCGGCGGCTTCCTCGTCGAGCACGTCTCCTGGCAGTCGATCTTCCTCATCAACGTGCCGGTCTCGGTCGCCGCGGTGTTCGTGACGCTCTGGGCCGCGCACGAGTCGCGCGACGAGAGCGCCCCGCGCACCGTCGACGTCCCCGGCGTCGTCGCCGCGAGCCTCGGGCTCGGCGCGTTCGTGCTGGCGCTCGTCGAGGGCAACAGCTGGGGTTGGGGCTCCGCCGCGATCCTCGCCCTGTTCGCCGTCGCCGCGGGCGGGCTCGCCGCGTTCATCGCGATCGAGAACCGCAGCCCCGCGCCGATGGTGGACTTCTCGTTCTTCCGCTCCCGCTCGTTCTTCGGGGCCAACCTCGTCGCGTTCATCGTGAGCTTCGCGATGCTCGCGATGTTCTTCTTCATCGCCATCTACATGCAGAACGTGCGCGGGTATTCGCCGCTCGAGGCCGGCGTGCGGTTCCTGCCGTCGACCGTCGTGATCATCTTCATGGGCCCGATCTCCGGGCGGCTGGCCGACCGGATCGGCCCGCGCCCGCTGATGGTGCTCGGTCTGCTCCTGGCGTCCGCGTCCCTGCTCTGGCAGAGCTTCGTGGACGTCGACACGAGCTACGCGTTCCTCGCCGGCGCGTTCGTCCTCATGGGTCTCGGCATGGGGCTCGTCATGTCGCCGATGAGCACCGCTGCGATGAACGCGGTCGATCAGGCGAAGGCCGGCGTCGCGTCCGGGATCCTCTCGATGAGCCGCATGGTCGGCGGCACGTTCGGCGTCGCGATCCTGGGCGCGCTGATCACCGGCATCGGGCAGTCGCGCCTGGACTCCGAGCTCCCCGCCGCGACGCCCGCCGCCGTCCGCGACCGGCTGAACGAGGCCGTCGCGATCGGCGCCCCGAACGTCCCGGGCCGCGTCGGCGAGGTCGCGCAGAACGCGTTCCTCGACGCGCTCAGCGTGAGCCTGCGCATCGGCGCCGCGGTCGCCGCCGCGGGCGCCGTCGTCGCCTGGTTCCTGATCGCCGACCGCCCGCCGCAGCGCCCGCCCGCGCCGGAGACGCGCGAGCAGCGCTTCGAGCTCGACCTCGTCGAGGCCGGTGACGCGGGCGGCGCGCCGCAGGGCGAGGCCGTGCTGCGCGAGCCCTCGCGCACCTGAACACCGCCGGCTGCTCCCGAGGTCCTGCCCGGCCCGGCCGCGCCGGCCGGTGAGGACCGGGGCGCGATGCTCAGCACGAGCAGCGTCGGCACGATCGCGAACACCCCGTCGCTCAGCGCGTTCGTGTGCGCGAGGTCGAACTCGCGCTCCACGGCGTCTGCGCCACCGCCACCGCAACGCCGCCCGCCCGGACCGGTCGGCGGCGCGCGCGCCGGGACCGTAGTATTCGGCGCCCGACGCCCCCGAACGCACGAGGTGCCGAACCCCACCATGGCCGTCGACCTGACGCAGATCTCGCAAGTGTCCACCGAGCCCGGCGAGCTCCCCGAGACGATGGCCGCGTGGGTCATCCGTGAGGAGCGCCAGGGCGAGCCGATCGACGCCTTCCAGGTCGAGGAGATCGAGGTGCCCGAGCCCGGCGCCTTCGAGGTCATCGTCCGCGTCATGGCCGCGGGCGTGAACTTCAACAACGTCTGGGCCGCGCTCGGCAAGCCCGTCCCGGTGTTCGGCTACGGCGACCACCCGCAGTACGGCCACCACATCGGCGGCTCGGACGGTGCGGGCGTCGTCTGGAAGGTCGGCGAGGGCGTGACCCGCTGGAAGCCCGGTGACGAGGTGGTCATCCACTGCAACCAGGCCTCCTACGAGGATCCCGAGGTCCATGGCCTCGATCCGATGGCGGCGCCGTCGCAGAAGATCTGGGGCTACGAGACGACCTGGGGCTCGTTCGCCCAGTTCACGAAGGTCCAGGCCCAGCAGCTGCTGCCCAAGCCGCACGCGCTCGCCTGGGACGAGGCCGCGGCCTACGGACTGACGTACTTCACCGCCTACCGGATGCTCATGAACCGCGCCAGGCTGCGGGCCGGCGACCGCGTCCTGATCTGGGGCGCCGCGGGCGGCCTCGGCGTGTTCGCCACGCAGCTCGTCAAGGCGGCGGGCGCCGAGAGCGTCGGCGTCGTCTCCTCCGACGAGAAGGGCGAGCTCGTCAAGCAGCTCGGCGCGGTGGACTACATCAACCGCAACGAGTTCGCAGGGATGATGCGCCGCGGCGGCGAGACGCCCGAGGAGGAGAAGGAGCGCTTCAAGGTCTCGCGCGCGTTCGCCAAGCGCGTCAAGGAGATCCTCGGCGACTCCCCCGACACGGTCTTCGAGCACGTCGGCCAGGCGACGTTCCCGACGTCGGTCTTCACGGTCAAGCCGTTCGGCAAGGTCGTCATCTGCGGCGCCACGTCCGGCTACAACCTCGATTTCGACGTGCGGTACCTCTGGATGCGCCAGAAGGAGATCCTCGGCTCGCACTTCGCGAACGCCTGGGAGTGCACGAAGGCCAACCAGCTCATCGAGGACGGGCTGATCCGCCCGGTGCTGTGGCGGACGATGGGCTTCGACGAGGTCGCCGAGGCCCACCAGCTCATGCACGAGAACAAGCACGCCGGCAAGATCTCGATCCTGGTCGGCGCCGAGCAGGAGGGCCTGGGCAAGACGGCCGAGGGCCCTGGAGCGATTCGCGCGGAGGTGGGTGCCTGATGGGCATCGTGCACATTCCCTGGTACGCCACGGGCTTCCGCGGCGACAGGCTCGAGCAGGCGCTCGTGGACGTCAGCGCCTCGTCGCTGCGCTACGGCGCGACGTCGTGGGTCGTCCATCGCAGCCGCGACGACCGCTACCGGCTGCTCCAGATGATCGAGTTCGAGGACAAGACGAGCTTCGAGCGCTGGTGGGAGGGTCCCGAGATGGTGGACTTCCGCGTCATCACCTCGAGCTGGTGGCAGGTCCCGGTGCTCTACACCTGGAACGACGTGTGCGGCGAGGGCCACGTGACCGCGAACGGCGACGCCGAGGCGCCCGCGACCGCGACCGCGACCGCGCCGCGCCGCCGCGCAGGCCTGACCGACCCGGCGGCGCGCCGGTGCCCGACCTCTCGACGATCGCGGTGTTCGCCGCGGCGAGTGCTGCGATCATCGTCGTGCCCGGGCCGTCGGTGATCTACATCGTCACGCGCAGCGTCTCGCAGGGACGGCGCGCGGGACTCGTCTCGATGCTCGGCGTGCAGGCCGGCGCGCTGGTCCACGTCGGCGCCGCGGCGATCGGCCTCTCGGCGCTGCTGGCATCGTCGGCGACCGCGTTCACGGTCGTGAAGTACGCGGGCGCCGCCTACCTCGTCTGGCTCGGGATCCAGCGCCTGCGCGGCGCGGACGAGATCCCGTGGGAGCCCGCGACGCCGCGCCGCCATGTGCGCCTCTTCGCGCAGGGCGTCGTCGTGAACGTCCTGAACCCGAAGACCGCGATCTTCTTCCTCGCGTTCCTCCCGCAGTTCGTCGCGCCGAACGCCGCGGCGCCCGCACTGCAGGTGCTCGTGCTCGGGCTCGTGTTCGTCGTCGTGGCGTTCGTCAGCGACGGGGCCTACGCGCTGCTCGCCGGGACGGCCGCCGCACGCCTGCGCGGCAGCGACCACCTGCGACGGCGGCTCGACCGCCTGAGCGGCGTGATCCTGATCGGCCTCGGCGCGTTCACCGCGCTGACCGGTGAGCGGCGCAGCTGAGCCCGGCGCGGCGCCGGCGGATCAGCCCTGTTCGAGCGGGGCCATGGTGAGCCCCGCGTCGCGCAGCTGCTCCCAGTAGAGCTCGGCGATCTCGCGGTGCCCGCTCCAGACGACGGCGAGCCCGCTCGCGTGGATGCGGTCGGCGATCGCGTAGCCCTGGTCCAGCGAGATCCCGGGGATGAAGCGGGCCAGCGCGGCGGCGACGCCGTCGAACGTGTTGTGGTCGTCGTTGCGGACGATCACGCGCCAGTCGCCGCCCAGGCCCGAACCGGGCCCCTGGGTGCGGGGAAGTTCGATCGTCTGGGACATCGCCGACAAGCGTAGAGGTTTCCGCCGCGTGCGTGCGGGTCGCGCCCGTGACTCAGGAGGCCTCGCGCCGGCTCCAGTAGCGGGCCAGGCCCGGGTACAGCTGCTCGGGCGGCATCCCCTGGAAGTAGGCGGGCGCAGCGGCCGCGCCCGCGCTCTGCGCGATGTGCTCGCGCATGCGCGCCTCGAACGCCGCGGGATCCCCCGCGCGCGCCAGCTCACCGGCCCATTCGAGACTCTCCGAGAGCTCGGCGAGGTGCGGCCCGACGTCGTCGTAGAGGCCGAAGTGCGTGACGGCCAGGCGCGCCGGGCGCCACCCGGCGACCGTGTCGATCGAGGCCTGCCAGGCCTCGAGGTCGATGTCCGGCGGCGGCGTCGGCGCCAGGACCGGCCCGTCCTCGATCCGCACCCCTGCGACGTCGCCTGCGAACGCGGTCCCGCTCGGCTCGTGGAGATAGGCGACGTGGTGCTGGGCGTGGCCGGGTGTGTAGGCCACGCGCCACGGGCCGATCGTCTCGCCGCCGCGCAGCACGCGCACGTTCGCCTCGGGCACCGGGACGATCTCGCCCCACAGGCGCGGCATGTCGTCGCCGTAGAGGCGCGTGGCGCTCGCCACGAGCCGCGAAGGGTCCACGATGTGCGGGGCGCCGCGCTCGTGCACCCAGACCTCGACGCCGGGCCAGCGTCGCACGAGCGCGCCGGTGGCGCCGGCGTGGTCGAGGTGGATGTGCGTCAGCAGGATCGCGAACGGGACGCGGCCGCCGAGCGCCGCGACGACGGTCTCGGCGCAGACCCCCGGCCCGGGGTCGACGAGCACGTCGTCCTGGCGGAACACGGCGATGACGTGCGGCGTGCCCAGATGCCGCGCGTCGATGACTTCGGGGCCCGCGTTCACAGCCGGGCCACGACGATGTCCTCGTGCGCGCGGCCGGCGTCGCGCGGCGTCCAGGTGCCGTGCCGGATCCCCGCGCGGCGGAACCCGGCGTCGGCGATCCGGTCGAGCAGCCACTCCTCCTCGAAGGCGACGAGCTCGCCGCAGGACGCGCTGATGCCGTCCGAGTCGCTGAACGCATGGGCGGCGGTCCCGGCCGCGAGCGCGGCGCGGGCGTCGTCGTCGAGCAGGAACGCGGTCAGGAACGCGCGACCGTCGTCCACGAGCACGCGGCGCGCCTCGGCGAGCTGCCCGACGACCGCGTCGGGGGCCAGCCCGTCGAGTGCGCCCATGAGGAGCACGAGGTCGACGGACCCGTCGGCCAGCGGCCACCGCGCGTCGGGGCCCGCGAGGTGGTGGAAGGCGAAGTCGGGGCGATGGCGGTAGGCGCGCTCGCACCAGGCGACCGCGCGCTCATCGGTGTCGATGCCGTCGTAGGTCGCCCCCGGGCCCAGGTAGTCCGACAGTGGTCGCGCGCGGATGCCCAGACCGCAGCGCACGTCGAGCACGCGCTCGTCGGGGCGCACCTTCCCGAGTCCGATGAGCAGCCCGAGCTCGCGTTCGCCCGCCGCCGCGAAGCCGCCGTTTCCCGGCGGGTGCAGGCGCCGCGGCGGCACGAGCGGGTCGCGCCGGCGCAGGACCGCGTCCAGCGCGTCCTGCGCGCTGAGCTTCAACGAGGTGGACCGGCCGATGGGGCGAAGCTCGGGCACGGCGCCGGACCATACAATCCGGGAATGACCGCCCATCGTCTGCCCGAGCCGGACAAGCCCTGGATGATGCGGACCTACGCGGGGCATTCGACCGCGGCGAAGTCCAACGAGCTCTACCGCTCGAACCTCGCGAAGGGCCAGACGGGCCTCTCGATCGCCTTCGACCTGCCGACGCAGACGGGCTACGACCCGGACGACGAGCTGGCGCGCGGCGAGGTCGGCAGGGTCGGCGTGCCGGTCGCCCACCGCGGCGACATGGCGGCGCTGCTCGACGGCATCCCGCTCGACCGGATGAACACCTCGATGACGATCAACGCGACCGCCGCCTGGCTGCTCGCGCTCTACATCGTCACCGCCGAGGACCAGGGCGTCGAGCAGGGGGCGCTGTCGGGCACCACCCAGAACGACATCATCAAGGAGTTCCTGGCGCGCGGAACCTACGCCTTCCCGCCCGCCCCGTCGATGCGGCTGATCGCGGACATGATCGCCTACACGGTCGAGCAGGTTCCCCGCTGGAACCCGATCAACATCTGCAGCTACCACCTGCAGGAGGCCGGCGCGACACCGGTCCAGGAGATCGCCTACGCGATGAGCAACGCGATCGCCGTGCTCGACGCCGCCCGCGAGCGCGTGCCGGAGGACCGGATGGGCGCCGTGTTCGGGCGGATCTCGTTCTTCGTGAACGCCGGCGTGCGGTTCGTCGAGGAGCACGCGAAGCTCCGCGCGATGGGCATCCTCTGGGAGGAGCTCGGGCGTGAGCGCTACGGCGTCACCGAGGAGAAGCTGCTGCGCCTGCGCTACGGCGTCCAGGTCAACTCGCTCGGCCTCACGGAGTCCCAGCCGGAGAACAACGTCCAGCGGATCGTCCTCGAGGCGCTCGGCGTGACGCTCGGGCGCAACGCCCGCGCCCGCGCGGTCCAGCTTCCGGCCTGGAACGAGGCGCTCGGGCTCCCGCGGCCGTGGGACCAGCAGTGGTCGCTGCGCATCCAGCAGGTGCTCGCGTTCGAGACCGACCTGCTCGAGTACCCCGACATCTTCGAGGGCTCGGTCGTCATGGACGGGCTCGTCGGCGAGCTGCTCGAGGGCGCGCGGGCCGAGATGGCGATCGTCGCCGAGCATGGCGGCGCGGTGAAGGGCGTGGACTACATGAAGGCGGCGCTCGTCGAGTCCCAGCGTGAGCGGATCCGGCGCATCGAGGCCGGCGAGCAGACGGTCGTCGGCCTCAACCGGTTCACCGAGACCGAGGACTCCCCGCTCGTGCAGGGCGTGGGCGGCGGGATCCTGACGCTGGATCCCGCGGTCGAGGCCCAGCAGATCGAGTCCGTGCGCGCCTGGCGTTCCGGGCGCGATCAGGCCGCCGTGGACGCGGCGCTCGCGGAGGTCGCGCGCGTGGCCCGCAGCGAGGACGAGAACATCATGCCCGCGACGATCACGGCCGCCCGCGCCGGTGCGACGACCGGCGAGTGGGCGAGCGCGCTGCGCGAGGCCTTCGGCGAGTTCCGCGCACCGACGGGCGTCGGCGAGGCGGCGGCCGCGATCGGCGACGACGACGCGCTCGCCGCGCTGCGCGACGAGGTCGACCGCGTCAGCGAGGCGCTCGGGCGCCGCGTCAAGATCCTCGTCGGCAAGCCCGGTCTCGACGGGCACTCCAACGGCGCCGAGCAGATCGCCGTGCGCGCCCGCGACGCGGGCATGGACGTCGTCTACGAGGGCATCCGCCTGACGCCCGCGCAGATCGCGGCGAGCGCCCACCACGAGGGCGTGCACGTCGTCGGCCTCTCGATCCTGTCGGGCTCGCACCGCGAGCTGATCCCCGCGGTGATCGACGCGCTGCGCGAACGGGGCGTCGACGCGCCGGTCGTCGTCGGCGGGATCATCCCCGATGCCGACGTCGAGCCGCTGAAGGCCGCGGGCGTCGCGGCGGTGTACACGCCGAAGGACTTCGACATCACGCGGATCATGCAGGACGTCGTGCGGCTGGTCGCCGAGCGGGGCGGCGTCGGCGCGGCGGCCGCGTAGGAGGATCGTCCGGGCGGCCTTGCGCGGGCCGGCGGGTTCGCAGTACGTTCGCCGCGTCGTCGCGAAGGGGGGACCGGTCGTGCCGAAGGTCGTGCGCCTTTCCATGCTCGTCTGCGCGGCGCTGCTTGCGAGCGCGCCGGCCGCCGGCGCCTACCCGACCACCGGCGTGCAGCGGCTGCTCGTGGTCCCCGTCGAATATGCGCACGGCGCGTGCCCGACGTCCACCGACCCGGGCTGCCCGCGGAACACCGCCGCCCAGCTCGGCACGATCATCCAGAACGGGCTGACCGCCTACTACGGCAACCCGGCGACCGGAAGCCGTACGACCTGGCAGGTCCGCGTGCTCGCGAACCCGGACACCCCGAACGGCTGGTGGCCGGCACCCTCAACGGTCGCGCAGCTCGAGGAGCGTGCCAAGGCCGCGGGCAAGAACTGGAACGCGTTCACGCCGTTCGGCTCGCCCGTGCGCGACGCCGGCGAGGTGATCGTCGGGAGGGCCCTCACGCGCGGCGCGATCAGCTCCGCGGAGCTGGCGGGCATCACCCGGCTGGTGTCGGTGCACAACTGGAAGACCTTCGGCGGGCAGTCGGCGGGCTCGGGCCCGCTCGGGTACACGCCGATCCGCGTCGCCGGCAACGCACTCGTGCCGACGCCGTTCTCGCCGACGGCGGCCTGGATCAACGAGGGGAGCGGCGACACGATCATGGTGAACGTCCTCGAGCACGAGCTCGGCCACGAGCTCGGACCGCGGGACCACTACGGCCAGCCGTGCCCGCTCTGGCCGCCCGGCGAGCCGGCGGCGCTGCCGTTCACGACCGATGGCGAGCGCGAGGCGCGCACGGAGTGCGTGGGCACCTGGGATCTCATGGGGCTCACCGGCGGACGCAACCCCGCGCTGATGTACTTCACGCGGACGCTGCTCGGGTGGGCGGGGAGCTACCCGCCGGACGTGCGCACCGAGCCGGCGGAGTTCAGCGGCAGCATCGAGCTCGGCTCGCTCGAGTACCCGAACGGCAAGCCGCTGGCACTCCACATCCCGGACGACCCGGGCCGCCTGATCCTCGCCCGCGCGTTCGGCCAGACCGGATTCTTCCAAGGGTTCCTCGCCGAGTGCCGGCGCACGCCCCCGGGCGACCCGATCGCACCGCCCGCTCAGGGCGTCGTCCTCTCGTACGTCGACAGCACGCGGCCGGATCGCCCGTTCGTCATCGCGCGCGCCTTCGACGACCCGAGCGCCCGCCAGAGCATCTACAACGCCTACCTCTCCCCCGGCCAGTCGTTCACGAGCCTCGGCCGCGGCTTCAACCTGCGCTACGAGGCGAAGACGGCGAGCGGCGGGTGCTCGGTCTTCCTCAATCGCCCGTCGCTCACCGCGAAGCACGCGACGCTCGTCCCGGCGGTCCGGGACGACGATCCGACGCGCGTGCGCGCCTTCGGCGGATCGGTCCCGCGATCGGTGTGGTCGAACCCCGGCCTCGTGATCGGCGGCCCGCGGACGCCGCAGCCGCGCCGCGCCGCGACGGCGCGCGCCGCAGCCGCCTCGCGCGCGTCGGTCGCGCGGTTCGTGGCCCGCAGCGCCGTGCGCGTGCGCGCGCCGGCCCGCCGCGCCGCGAGCGTCGTGCGCTTCGCCTACGGGAACGCGGGCGGCGCGAGCGGCGGCGGCGAGGCGATCGTCCGCGTCCAGCAGCCGTGGGTGCCGCAGGCGACGTGCGGCCGGGCCGCGACGCCGGCCGGTCGCGTCGTCGCGCGGCTGAAGCTCCCGAGCCTTGCGACGGGCGCGGCGGGCGTGGGATCCGTGCGCTGGACGCCGCGGTCGACCGCGCCGGCGGCCGTGAGCGTGACCTTCAGGGCGGCCGGGCGACCCGCGGCGGAGGCCGAGAGCGCGACGAGCGCCATCGGGTTCTCGACGCTCCGCGCCGCGCGCCGCGGCGCGCGTGCGTCGGCGCGCCTGCGGCTGACGCTCACCGCCTCGCGCCGCTGCACCGGCACCGTGCCCTACGCGGTCTCGCCGGCGATCGTGCCGAAGGGCTGGGCCGCGAAGGTCACCGGCGACCGGGCGCTGCGTCCCGGCGGCCGCGTGCCGGTGACGCTCACGCTGCGCGGGCCGAAGGCCCGGCGCCTTGCGACGAGCGCGGTGCCGGTCACCGTGCGCTTCGGCGACGGCGCGGCCGCCGATCCCGCGGACGTCACGGGACTCGGCCCCGTCCGCCTGCCCGGCCTCGAGCAGGAGGTCGGGCTCGACGTGCTGACCCGGGTCGCGGCCGGCCGCCGCGCGCCCGCGTTCGTCCTGCCCGCGCCCGCCGGGCTGGCCCCTGAGCCGGCCGCGACGCCGCGTGGCTCGCCGCCGGGGCCGTTCGAGTCACCGGTGCCGCCGCCGGCGGCGCAGAGCGTGCAGATCGACGCGTGCAGCGCGAAACCGGGCGGCGGAACGCTCGCGGTCGTGACCGGCGCGCTGAACCCTGCGCGCCCGGGCGTCGACGTCCACCTCACGTACACCCCGCTGCCGTCCGGGACGCCGGTCGAACGGACCGTGACCACCGACGCGGCGGGCGGGTTCTCGGACACGTTCGACCGTCAGAGCAGCGCCTGGTCGGCCGTCGCCCGGATCGATGCCGGCGCCGGGTTCGCGGCCGCGACGTCGTCGGCATGCAGCCTCCTCATCCCCTGAGCGACGCGGTCCGCAGACGGCGCTGCGCTAGCGTCCCCGCGCGATGTCCCTCCCCGACGGCACGGCACTCGGCGAGCGCCTGCGCGACCGCGACCTGTCCGCGGCGCCGGACGTCCTGAACCTCGTCGAGAACCGCACCCCGGCGGCGCGCCGGCAGGCCGCCGCACTGCTGCGCGCCGTCGCCCCGGCCGCGCTCGGCGGCGAGGCGCCCGGGCACGTCGTCGGCGTCACGGGACCGCCGGGCGCCGGAAAGTCCACGCTCCTCAGCGAGCTCGTCCGCACGTGGCGGGCGGACGGGCGGTCGGTCGCGGTGCTCGCCGTGGACCCGTCCTCCAAGCGCTCGGGCGGGTCGCTGCTCGGCGACCGCGCGCGGATCGCGTTCGATCCCGCCGACCCGGCCGTGTTCATCCGCTCGACCGCCGCCGCCGGGGCGCTCGGCGGCCTCGCGCCGGCGACACGCGAGGCGGCCGCCGCGCTCGCCGCGGCGTTCGACGTCGTGGTGGTCGAGACCGTCGGCGTCGGCCAGAGCGAGACCGACGTGGCGGAGGTCGCCGACACCGTCGCGGTCGTCGTCCAGCCGGGTTCCGGTGACGCGCTGCAGTTCCTGAAGTCGGGGATCATGGAGATCCCGGACGTGCTCGTCGTGACGAAGGCCGACCTCGGCGAGATCGCGCTGCGCGCCCGGCGCGACCTCCACGCCGCCCTGCGCTCGGTCGGCGGGCCCGAGACGCCGGTGCTCGCGGTCTCCTCGCTGCCGCCCGCCGCGGGGATCGACGCGCTCGTCGCGGCGCTCGACGCCCACCGGGCCGCGACCGACCCGGCGACCCGCCGCCCGGCAGCGCGCCGCGCAACGGCGCTCGCCGCGTTCGCGGCCGAGCACGGCGAACGCGGCCTGCGGGCCCTCGGAGGTCGCCGCGCGGCCCAGCGGGCGCTCGGCGGCGCCGATCCCGGAGCGGACGTGCCGAGCCTCGTCGCGGCCCTCGAGCGCCGGGCGGCGACGACGTGACGCCGCGGCTCGTCGACCTCGGCCTGCTGCTCGGGGCGTTCGCCGGCGGAACGCTGCTCGCCGAGCTGCTCGGGGCGGCGAACCTCGGCACGGCGCTCGCCTTCGGCCAGCTCGCGTTCGCCGCGACGCTCGTCTGGGTCCTGCTGCGTCGCTGAGGACAACCGCGCAACCGGAGCCACGCGGGCGCGTTGAGGGACCCAGGCCCGCTAGGATCTGGCGAGGTCCGTCCACCGGACAACTGCGATTTTCAAGGGAGTGTCGTGCCTCACATCAATCCTGCGGTGATCACCGCCTACCTGGATGCCGGCAGCGGGAGCATGATCCTGCAGGTGCTGCTCGGCGGTTTCGCGGCCGCCGGCGTGGCCATCAAGCTCTACTGGAAGAAGCTCACGGGCATCTTCAAGCGCGGTGGGGACGACGAGGAGCCGGCAGTGGCGCACGCCGAGGCCGACGGGTCCTCGGAGAAGAAGACCGAGCTCGTCTAGCTCCCCGGGCGTCGTGGCGACGGAGGTCACGACCCCCACGACGCTCGGCCCGTCCGAGGAGACCGGCACCACGGCGAAGCCGTGGCCCGGCGTCGTCGTGCGGGGCCTGCAGCTGGCGGCGCTGTGGGCGCTCGGCGTCGTGCAGCCGCTGTTCGACGTCCTCGACGGCGACGCCGCGTTCTTTGTGGCGCGCGGCAACACGAGCGCCGATATCGTGAAGTTCGCGGTCGGGCTGACGATCCTCCCGCCGCTCGTGCTCGCGCTCGTCGAAGCCGGCGCCTCGGCCGTCAACCGGCGGGCGGGCCGCGTGGTGCACCTCGTGTTCCTCGCGCTGCTCGTCGGCATCATCGCCATGCAGATCCTCAAGGACATCCTGCCCTCTGACGCGGCCGTCGTCTTCCCCGCGTCGCTGATCGTGGGCGGCGTCATCGCGTGGCTCTACACGCGCGCGTCCGGCCTGCGGACGTTCTTCACGATCCTGACTCCGGCCCCGCTGATCTTCCTCGGGCTGTTCCTGCTCGCGTCACCCGTCTCGAGCCTCGTCTTCCCAGAGGGCGCGACGGCGGGCGTCGGCTCCACGGGCGGCAACCGCACCCCGGTCGTGCTCGTGATCCTCGATGAGGTGCCGGCGGCCGCCTACCTCAACGCCGCCGGTCAGGTCGACGCCTCGCGCTACCCGAACCTCGCCGCGCTGGCGAAGACGTCCACGTGGTACCGCAACAACACGACGGTCGCCGACGGCACGTTCGCCGCGGTGCCCGCGATCCTCGCCGGACAGCGCCCCACCGACGCCCTGAAGCCCGACCGCGTCTACGACCAGAGCGTCTACACGCTGCTCGCCCCGACGCACTCGATCACCTCGGTCGAGGCGATCACCCGCGTCTGCCCGACCTCGCTGTGCGAACGCAAGCCCGTCGGCAGCGCCTCGAAGCGCATGGGCGACCTCATCAACGACCTCAGCGTCGTCAGCGGCCGCATCGCGCTCCCGAACGACCTGAGCCGCAGGCTCCCGGCGGTCGACACCGACTACGAGGCGTTCGACAACGCCGCGGACGAGGACCTCACGACGAACGACGCGCTCGTCGGCACAGCGCAGTCGAAGGTCAAGGTCGGCGGCGTCCCGATCGTCGGCGGCAGCGTCTCGAACACGCGCCTGCGCGAGGTCGTCACGAAGGCGAACGGGATCAGCGCCGGCGACAAGCCGCCGCTCTACGTGCTGCACATCGAGATCCCGCACGTCCCGTGGCGGTTCCTGCCGACCGGCGAGCAGTATCCGGTGGGCGGCCCGAGCATCCCGGGCCTCGAGGACCAGACCTGGACGAAGGACCCCTACCAGGTGAACCTCGGGCTGCAGCGCTTCCTCATGCAGACCGAGTACGGCGACCGCATCCTCGGCCAGATCGTCGCGACGATGAAGCGCACCGGCATCTGGGATCAGTCGCTGTTCATCGTCACCGCCGACCACGGCGCGAGCTTCCGGCCCGGCGGCTCGCGGCGCCCGATCACCGCGCAGAACTTCGCCGACATCGCGAACACGCCGCTGTTCGTGAAGTACCCGGGCGAGACGCGCGGCGAGGTCAAGACGACCGCGACGCACTCGGTCGACATCCTGCCCACGATCGCGAAGGTCACCGACACCGGTGGCGGGCGCACGTTCGAGGGCAGGCCACTCGACGAGGACCGGCCCGACAGCGATCCGCAGGTCCGCAACGGGCGCCTCGAGAAGCCGCTGTCGATGCCCTACCAGGAGTTCCTGCGCCAGCGCGACGCGCTCGTGCGCTCGCTCTCCGCGGCGTTCGGGGCCGGCGCCGCCGGCCTCTACCGCCTCGGCCCGAACGCGGCGCTGATCGGCACGAAGGCCCCCAAGGTCGCGGCGGCCTCGGCGACCAGGGCGAAGATCGACACGGCGAAGGTCTTCCGGCGCGTGCGGCCCGGCTCCGGCGTCCTGCCCGCCTATGTGACGGGCACGACGCAGGTGAAGGCCGGTTCGCCACTCGCCGCCGCGGTCAACGGGCGCGTCGCCGCGGTCGGGAAGGCCTTCTCGACGCCCGAGGGCACGCGGTTCGCGATCATGCTGCCGCCGAAGAGCCTCAAGCGGGGCGCGAACACCGTCGAGGTGTTCGCGATCGCCCCGGGCCGGCGCCTGGCGCTCATCGGCTCGACCGCCCGCTGACCGCCTTCTCCCCGCGCTGATCTAGGGTTGGTGCATGGCGGTCGGCTGCTTCGTCTCCACGGGACGCTCGCTCGACGACGCGGTCGCGCGTGTGCGCCTGGCCGAGTCGCTCGGGTACGACGCGGTCTACGTGACCCACATCAACGGGCGCGACGCGCTCACCGTCCTCACGGTCTATGCGACGCAGACCGAGCGCATCCGCCTGGGCACCGGCGTCGTGCCGATCTACACCCGAACGCCGGCGACGATGGCGCAGGAGGCGGCGACGATCGCCGACCTCTCGGGCGGGCGCCTGACGCTCGGGCTCGGCGTCTCGCACCGGCCCGTCGTCGAGGGGTGGCACGGGCAGACGATCGGCAAGCCGGTCACCGAGATGCGCGAGTACGTGGCGATCGTGCGCGCGATCCTGCGCGGCGAGACGCCACCCGCGGGCGAGCGCTGGCGCACCGGCTTCCGACTCGGCGGCATCGGGCCGTTCCCGGAGCTGCCGGTGTACGTCGCGGGCCTCTCGCCGAACATGCTGAAGCTCGCCGGCGAGGTCGCCGACGGCGTCATCCTCTGGCTCTGCAACCCGGACTACGTGCGCGAGGTCGTCGTGCCGGCGGTCCGCGAGGGCC
Source organism: uncultured Actinomycetes bacterium (assembly GCA_963787935.1). Classification (GTDB taxonomy): domain Bacteria; phylum Actinomycetota; class Thermoleophilia; order Solirubrobacterales; family Solirubrobacteraceae; genus F1-60-MAGs163. Next base: position 664,681 of record CAWBEV010000006.1, read on the forward strand.
GCGAACGCGCGGGCAGGCCGCTCGCGGGCTTCGACATCGTCGCCGCCGTGCCGTCCGCCCTGACGGACGACCGCGACGGCGCCTACGCCGCGATGCGCCGCGACCTGATCCCGTATTTCGGCCTGCCGTTCTATCGCGCGATGCTCGAGCGCTCGGGCTTCGCGGCCGACATCGCCCGCTACGACGCGGCGGCCGGCGATCTCGCTGCCATGAGCGCGGCGATCTCCGACGAGTTCCTCGGCGCGCTCACCGCGGTCGGCGACGAGGCCGGAGTGCGCGCCGGAGTCCAGCGCTACATCGATGCCGGTGCGACGTCGCCGTGCGTCGGGCCGATCCCCAAGACCGACTTCGAGGCGACCCTGCGCGCGGGCGCGCCGTCAGCCTGAGGAGGCGCCATGCCGGGCGAGCACACCAGGATCGACCGCGAGCGCCTCGACGCGCTCCTGCAGCGCGAGCTCGAGCGCTTCGCCGGCGCACATCCGCGTTCGCGTGAGCTCTACGAACGCGCCAGGGGTGCACTGATCGGCGGCGTGCCGATGCCGTGGATGATGCGCTGGGCCGGCGGGCAGCCGGTGTTCGCCGCGCACGGAGCGGGCGCCCGCGTCACCGACGTGGACGGTCACGAGTACATCGACTTCGCGCTCGGCGACACCGGCGCGATGGCGGGGCACTCACCCGCCGAGACCGCCGCGGCCACCGCCCGCCAGGCCGCCCACGGGATCACGATGATGCTCCCGACCGAGGACGCGATCTGGGTCGGCGAGGAGCTGACGCGCCGCTTCGGCCTCACGCGCTGGCTGTTCACGCTCAGCGCGACCGACGCGAACCGCACGGCCCTGCGCGTCGCGCGCCAGCTCACGGGGCGCTCGAAGACCCTCGTCTACAACTACTGCTACCACGGCACGGTGGACGAGGCGTTCGCCGTCGAGGATGGCGGCGTCACCGTCGCGCGCGAGGGCAACGTCGGCGCGCCCGTCCCGCCCGCCGAGACGACCGTCGCGGTCGAGTTCAACGACCTCGGCGCCCTCGAGCGCGCGCTCGCCACGCGCGAGCTCGCGGTCGTCCTCGCCGAGCCGGCGATGACGAACATGGGGATCATCCTCCCCGACGACGGGTATCTCGACGCGCTGCGCGCGCTGACGCGCGAGCACGGGACACTGCTGATCATCGACGAGACGCACACGTTCTCGGCCGGCCCGGGCGGCTGCACGCAGGCCTGGGGCCTGGACCCCGACATCCTCGTGATCGGCAAGGCGATCGGTGGCGGGGTGCCCTCCGGCGCGCTCGGCCTGGGCGGGGACCTCGTCGAGCGGATGTTCGCCCACCCCGAGGCCGACTACGAGGACACCGGCGGCGTCGGCGGCACGCTCGCGGGCAACGCGCTCTCGAGCGCGGCGATGCGCGCGACGCTCGAGCACACGCTGCACGCCGACGCCTTCGCCGGCATGATCCCGCTCGCCACGCGCTTCGCCGAGGGCGTGCAGGGCGTGATCGACGAGCACCGGATGCCATGGAACGTCACCCAGCTCGGCTGCCGCGCCGAATACCAGTTCCTGCCTGAGCCCGCGCGGAACGGCACGCTCGCGTATGCGAGCCACGACGAGGACCTCGAGCACTTCCTGCACCTGCACGCGCTGAACCGCGGCGTGATGCTCACGCCGTTCCACAACATGGCGCTCATGTGCCCGGTCACGACCGCCGCCGACGTCGACCGCCACACCGCGGTCTTCGCCGAAGCCGTCGCGGACCTCGCGGGCTGAGGCCGCCGCGGCACGTCCCGTAGCCTGTCCTGAGATGACGGCGCGCGAAGCACTGCACGACGGGCACGGCCGCGCGATCGGCGACGTGCGCATCTCGGTCACCGATCGCTGCAACTTCCGCTGCCAGTACTGCATGCCGGCCGAGGGGCTGCCGTGGCTCGAGCGCGCGGACGTCCTGACCTTCGAGGAGCTCGAGCGGCTCGTGCGGCTGCTCGCCGAGATGGGCGTCGGCGACGTGCGGCTCACCGGCGGCGAGCCGCTCGTGCGCCGCGACTTCCCGCGCCTCGCGGGGATGCTCGCGCGCGTTCCGGGCGTTCACGATCTGGCGCTCACGACGAACGGGTTCCTCCTGGAGCGCGATGCGGCGGCGCTCGTGGACGCCGGGATCCGGCGCTTCAACGTCTCGATCGACTCGCTGCAGCGCGACCGGTTCTTCGAGATGACCCGGCGCGACGCGCTCGACCAGGTGCTGCGCGGCCTCGAGGTGCTCGCGGCGTTCCCGCAGGCCCACCCGATCAAGGTCAACGCCGTCGCGATGCGCGGGTTCACCGAGGACGAGGTGCTTCCGTTCGCCCGCTTCGCCCGTGAGCACCCCTACGAGGTCCGCTTCATCGAGTTCATGCCGCTCGACGCCGACCACGCCTGGACACCGGAGAGCGTCCTGACCGGCGAGGAGATCCGCGCGGCGATCAGCGCCGAGTACCCGCTCGAGCCCGAGCCGCGTGAGCCGAGTGCCACGGCGCGCGTCCACCGGTTCGCCGACGGGCGCGGGCGGATCGGCTTCATCAATCCGGTCAGCGAACCGTTCTGCGGGGACTGCAACCGGATCCGCGTCACCGCCGAGGGCCGCCTGCGCACGTGCCTGTTCTCGCTCCACGAGACCGACCTGCGCGAGCCGCTGCGCAGCGGGGCGAGCGACGCCGAGCTCGAGCGGATCATCCGCGAGGCGGTGTGGCGCAAGGAGCTCAAGCACCACGTGAACGAGCCGGGCTTCATCCAGCCGGCCCGCTCGATGAGCGCGATCGGCGGCTGACTAGGCTGCGTCGCGCAGCGTCGGCCGCGCGTCGAGCCGCTCGCGCTCACGCGAGAGCAGGCGCAGCACCGCGCCGGTCGCCGAGGTCTCGAACGTCACGCCGAGGACCTGCATGCCGCAGCCGCACAGCTCGCAGAGCTCCGCGTGGAGTTCGGACGGCGTACGGACGACGACCTCCGCCTCATGGGCGCAGTCCTCGTCGGAGCAGATGAGCCGGGCTGCATACACGGTGTCCACACTCTGCCGGTCGCATCGGACGGCACGGATCTGACGCCCGCTCAGGCGAGCTCCGCCTCGGCGGCGGCGAGCTCGGCCGGCGTGTTGACATTCCGCAGCAGCGCGGGGTCGGCGTCGAGCCACGCGGGCCCGAGCGCGAGCACCGCATCGGTCGCGCGGGCCGCCGGGTCGAACCCGGCGAGCGCCGCGAGCACCGGCACGCGCTCGTAGCGGGCGCAGAGCGGCTGCGGGCGCCCGCCTGCGCGCGCCAGCAGCGCCATCCTCCCCCTCGGCTCGGCCTCCGCGAGCGCCCGCACGAGGTCCGCCGAGACGAACGGCAGGTCGCAGGCGAGCACGACGACGAACCGCGTGCCGGCCCGCCCGAGCGCGGCGACGATCCCCGCGAGCGGGTGCCGGGGCGCATCGGGCTCGGTCCAGCGCGCCACGCCCGCGGGCAGCTCGGGCAGCGGGCTCCCGGCCTTCGCGACGACCGCGACGTCGCCGAGGACCGCGCGCAGAGCGTCCAGCGGATAGGCGATCAGCGGTCGTCCCGCGAGTGGCGTCGTCGCCTTCGCGCCGCCGAGCCGGCGGCCCGCTCCGCCCGCCAGGACGACGCCCGTGCAGTCGCTCACACCGACCGCGGCCCCTCGCCGTAGTCGCCGAACGGCGTGTCGCGCTCGCGCACGGCCTTGCGGACGTCGACGCGCGCGGCCTCGCTGAAGGCGGTGCCCTCCGGCGTGTGGCGCGAGGCCCCGTCCAGGAGCGTGCCGAGCAGCTGCGTCGTGTGCAGTCCCTGCTGCTCGAAGGCGGTGTTCACCAAGACCTTCATCATGTGGAGCTGGTTCGCGGGGAGCTGCGCCACGCGCCGCGCCAGCGCGAATCCCGCGCCGTCGAGATCGTCCTCGGGCACGCTCTCGCTCGCGAGCCCCCACTCGACCGCGCGGCGCCCGTCGAGCGCGTCGCCGGTCAGCAGCAGGCGCTTGGAGCGCTCGAGGCCGAGCCGCGCCATCCACATCGCGGTCGTGGGCGAGCCCCAGACGCGCGCCGGCGGGTAGCCGATGCGGCAGTCCTCGGCGCAGACGATCAGGTCCGAGCACAGGGCGAAGTCGCTGCCGCCGCCGACGCAGTAGCCCTGCACCTGCGCCACGACGGGCTTCGGCGAGCGCCAGAGCGCCATGTACGTGTCGACGAACCCGGACATGAGCCGCAGGTCGGCCATCGGGTCCCACGGCCGGTCGCCCTCGGCCTCCTCCATGATCTCCGCGCCCCAGCCGATGTCGTAGCCGGCGCAGAACGCGCGGCCCGCGCCACGCAGCCGGATCACCCGCACCTGATCGTCCTGCTGGGCGCGCACGAGCTGCTCACGCAGGTCGCCGATCAACTCGGGCGTGATCGCGTTGAGGCGCTCCGGGCGATTCAGCGTCAGCGTGGCGACGCCTTCGGCGGACTCGAAGAGGACGGTGCCGGCCATCGCGGCAGCCTACCGGCGCCGCACACCTAGAATGGGCCGCGTGAGTGTCGAGACGAAGGCCTGGCTGCGCTGCTACCGGTGCTGGTCCACCGACCTCGAGGTGCAGGTGCACTACGAGGGGATCCACCGCATCGATCCGTTCACCGGCGAGCGCGCCGAGGTCGTGGACGAGCTCCAGGAGGCCGTCGTCCAGTGCCTGGACTGCATGCACGATCAGCCGCACCTCGGCTTCCGCGACGGCCGCGTCGAGCCGATCGAGGACCGCTGGGAGCGCATGATCGCGGGCACGCCGTGGGTCGCCTCGTGCACGGTCACGGTGCCCGCCGAGGACGTCGAGACGTGCTCGGGCCCCGAGGCCGGTGACGCGCTCTCCTACGCGGCGTTCGGCGACCACGGCACGCGCGAGTTCTTCACCCACGTGCGCTTCCACAAGCACGACGACGAGCGGATCGTCGTGCATCTGCTCGTCGAGCTCTACGCGCGCTCGCCGGAGGAGGCGACCGACGTGCTCGAGGACGCCGCGCGCGGCCCGCTCTCGATCACGTCGCTGGCCGAGGAGTCCCGCCCGCCCGCGGCGACGCCCCGACGGCCCGAACCACTAGATCCCGGCGCAGCGCGCTCCTCGACGTTCGACCGGAGGTTCTCGATGCCCCTCGCCCGCTCCGCCGCCCTCGTCGCCGGCGTGACCGTCCTCGCCGCGCTCGCCGTTCCCGCCGTCGCGGCCGCCCCGAAGCGCGGCTCCTACATCGACACCGCCAAGCAGGTCTACGTCCAGGTCTCCGCGAGCAAGAAGAAGCTCACGCTGTTTCAGGCGCCGTGCTTCGTCGGCGGGCAGCAGAGCGGCGGGATCAACCTCCCGAAGGGCAAGCGGATCACGGTCACCGGCTCAGGCTCGTTCTCCTACAAGGGCAACGTGAAGCTCACCACGTCGAGCACCACGGTCGTCGAGGTGAAGATCAACGGGAAGTTCAGCGGCGGCAAGGCGAAGGGCACCTACAGCTTCGACGCGGCGACGGCGAGCTGCGCAGCGACGACGTTCAGCGGGCGCTACCACGGCGTGAACCCACAGGGCTGAGCGCTCTGCTCGTCGGGCTCGGCCTCGCCGTTCAGCGGCGGAGACCCACTCGGTCGGCGGGACGCCGCCCAACGGCGGGGCGACGGCTCGCGCCGTCCGCCGTCACACGGCGACGACCGTGCGACGCTCGGCTGGACCGGCGATCGCCGCACGCTACGCGATGGCGGCGCACCGGGCGCACGCCGGTCCGCGACCGCCCGGCACGACGCGCTGGGTCCACGGCGCCGACCGGGCGCTCAGCGGTGCAGGCGCGCCTTCAGCGTGTCGAACTGCTCGCGCACCGCCGCCGGCAGCCCGGCGCCGAAGCGCTCGAGGTGCTCGGCCACCTGCGGCAGCTCCTCGTGCATCGCGGCCTCGTCGACGTGCAGGAGCGCGTCGAGCGTCTGTTCGTCGAGATCGAGACCCTCGACGTTCAGCTCGCCCCTGGCGGGCACATAGCCGATCGCGGTCTCCTCGACGGCCGACTCGCCGTCGCAGCGCCGGAAGACCCACTCGAGCACGCGGCTGTTCTCGCCGAATCCCGGCCAGAGGAACCTGCCGTCCTCGTCCTTGCGGAACCAGTTGACGTAGAAGACCTTCGGCAGCTTCTCCGGGTCGGCCTGCTCGCCGAGCTTCAGCCAGTGGGCGAAGTAGTCGCCCATGTTGTAGCCGCAGAACGGCAGCATCGCGAACGGGTCGAAGCGCAGCGCACCGATCGTGCCCGCGGCCGCCGCCGTCATCTCCGAGCTCATCGTCGCCCCCATGAAGACCGCGTGCTCCCAGTCGAACGCCTCGCGGACGAGCGGCGTGAGCGTCGCGCGGCGCCCGCCGAACAGGAAGGCGTCGATCGGCACGCCGGCCGGATCCTCCCACTCGGGAGCGATCACCGGGCACTGCGAGGCGTGCGCGGTGAAGCGCGCATTCGGGTGCGCCGCGGGGTGCTCGGTCTCCGGCGTCCAGTCCTGCCCGTGCCAGTCGATGAGGTGGGCCGGCTTCTCCTTCGTCATGCCCTCCCACCAGACGTCGCCGTCATCGGTGAGCGCGCAGTTCGTGAAGATCGAGTTCTCCTCGATCGAGGCCATCGCGCTCGGGTTCGTGTCCCGGCCGGTGCCGGGAGCGACCCCGAAGAAGCCGGCCTCGGGGTTGATCGCATAGAGGCGCCCGTCCTCGCCGAACTTCATCCAGGCGATGTCGTCGCCGACCGTCTCGACGGTCCACCCCTCGAGCGTCGGGACGAGCATCGCCAGGTTCGTCTTGCCGCACGCCGACGGGAACGCGCCGGTGATGTACTTGACCCTCCCCGCGGGCGAGGTGAGCTTGAGGATCAGCATGTGCTCGGCCATCCAGCCCTCGTCGCGGGCCATCACCGAGGCGATGCGCAGCGCGAAGCACTTCTTGCCGAGCAGCGCGTTGCCGCCGTAGCCCGAGCCGTAGGACCAGATCTCGCGCGTCTCGGGGTAGTGCACGATGTACTTCTTGTGGTTGCACGGCCACGGCACGTCCTCGCGGCCGCCCTCGAGCGGCATCCCGACCGAGTGCACGCAGGGGACGAAGTCGCCGTCGCCCAGGGTCTCGAGCGCCCGCTGACCCATGCGAGTCATGATCCGCATCGAGACGGCGACGTACGGCGAGTCGGTGAGCTGCACGCCGATGTGCGACTTGTCCGAGCCGAGCGGGCCCATCGAGAACGGCACGACGTACATCGTGCGGCCGATCATCGCGCCCTCGAAGATCTCGGCCAGCGTCTCGCGCATCTCCGCCGGTGCGCGCCAGTTGTTCGTGGGGCCGGCGTCGTGCTCGTGCTCGGAGCAGATGAACGTGCGATCCTCGACGCGCGCGACGTCCTCCTGATCGGACCAGGCGAGGTAGCTGTTCGGGCGCTTGGCGTCGCTGAGCCGGCGGAAGGTGCCGTGATCGACGAGCAGCTGGCAGAGCTCGTCGTACTCCTCGGCCGAGCCGTCGCACCAGTGCACGGCATCGGGCTTCGTCAGCGCGGCGATCTCATCGACCCAGGCGATGAGCTTCTCGTTCTTCGTGGGGACGGTGACCTCGGACACGACGACAGATGCCTCCTGGCGAATGGTCTATCTCGGGAACGCGAAACCGCTCCGGGAACGGCAGCGGGGGCGACGACTCGCCCCCAAGGTGATCCGGAGGGTACCGACCGCGACGGTGCAGCGGCCCCTCGGATGATGTCGCGGGACGCCGGGCCTCGTATCCGTGGGAACCACGGACGACGGTGCCGTGGTCCCACGGACCGCGGCGCTACGCGGCGGCCGCGCCCGGGTGCCTGCGCGGGACGAGCACGAGGCGCTTGAACTCGGCGACGAGCACGCCGTCCTGGTTGAAGACGCGGGTGTGCACCTTCACGACGCCACGGTCGGGCTTGGACTTCGACTCCTTCTTCTCGAGCACCTCGGTCTCCACGAACAGCGTGTCCCCGTGGAAGACGGGGTTCGGGTGCGAGAGCTCCTCGGTGGCGAGGTTCGCGATCGCCTTGCCCGAGACGTCGCTGACGCTCATGCCGAGCGCGAGCGAGTAGACGAGCGGGCCGACGACGACATTGCGCTTCTGCTGGGACTGGGCGGCGTAGACGTCGTTCAGGTGCAGCGGATGGTGGTTCATCGTGATGAGGCAGAACAGGTGGTCGTCGGCCTCGGTGACGGTCTTCGCCGGCCAGTGCTTGTAGACGTCGCCGACCTCGAACTCCTCGAGGTAGCGGCCGTAGCTGTGGGCGCCGGAGGCCTCGCGCTCGGCCTGGTCGGTGGTGAAGCCGGTATCGGTGGTCGTGTCGGTCATCTCTGGGCTCCTCGGTGACGGGGTGCCTACAGGATGGCGCACCGGGGCCGAGATTGACTCGCCAGTCAATCTCGTGACAGCCAGCTGGCCGTCCCGGCGACGTGCTCGGGGAACCCGCAGATGGCTCGCGAGGCCAGCATTCCCGAGGTCACCGAGGCCTCGATGCACCCGGCGTCGAGCCCGTTGCGCGTCCAGTCGCCGCACAGGAACAGGTTCGTGAAGCGCGTGCCGTCGGCCGGCAGGCGAAAGCGGATGCTGCCCGCGGGCGTCAAGACGTAGCGCTCCGCGGGCTGCACGTTCGCGCGCCAGTACTGCGCGGCGAAACGCTCGGTTCCCGAGCCGCCCGCGGGATCTACGAGCAGCCCCCAGTCGAAGACGCGCCCGCCCTCATCCTCGGACCGCGGCCAGAATCCCTTCGCCGCGGTGTCGAGGAACGTGATCGCGTTCGTGCGCGCGCGCTCGTCGCCGGCCTGCGGCGTCGGGCAGTCGCGCGCCGGGATCACACCGCAGAAGTAGGCGACGTCGAGCAGCTCGTCGTCCTGGGGCCACTGCTCGCGGCAGATGAGCTGGTTCATGTTGCAGTACGTGTCGAGCGGCTCGACGTAGCTGCTCATGATCGAGTTGCCCGGATACGGCCAGTCGAGCCCCTCCGGCCCGAGCGAGCGGTCGAGCCACAGCTGGAAGGCCTGGGTGATGACGGTCTTCGTCGTGTTGAGCATCGCGTCGTAGTCGTCGTCGACCCGCAGCTCGCCGGCGATGAGGTTCTGGACGTCGGGCGGCACCGCGAGGATCACGTCGTCGAACTGCTCGCCGCGGCGCCACGGGACCGCCCCCATGCCGAGCGGGTCGAGGACGTGCTCGGGGTCCGCGGCATAGCGGTCGCGATCCCAGAGCGCGTGGAGCTCCTCCCCCTCGGCGAGCTGGCTCCAGTCGGGCTCGCTCGGCCAGCACGGCAGGTCGCGCACGGGCACGAGCGGGTGGTAGGGCTTCTCGTCCCGCACGTGGGCCTGTTCGACGACGTCGAACTCGCCGATCTGATCGCCGTCAACGCCGACGCGCGCGACCGCGTGGAAGTACCGGATGTCCACGCCACGGCGTCCGAGCACGTCGTGGAGCGGCGCGAACACGGTGTCCCCCATGCCGGCCTGCATCTTCCAGACGATCGAGCCCTTGTAGAGGAACACGGCCCGGATGAAGTCCTGCACGCCTTTGCCGGCGGCGGTGTTCGGCTTGTCCTTGTCGCCGTCCTCGTAGGCGAACGCGCCGTCGTAGGCGCCGCGCAGGATCGGCGAGGTGCGCAGCGTCACGTCCTGCGCGCCATGGCCGCGCAGCCACGCGGTCAGCTCGAGCTCGTTGATCTCGCCGAACCCGCGTTCGACGACGCGATCCTTCGCCATCCCGATCGCCAGCGTGCCGAGCAGGTCCACCGCGCCGTAGAGCAGCCGCAGCTCGTCGTGGTCCCAGCGGCCAGGCATGACGTGGCGTGCGAGCCAGTCGCGGAAGTCGCGCAGCAGCGCACCGGTGACGTGGATCGCGTCCTCCTCGACGTCGTTCAGCGCATGCGCGACGGCGTGCTCGACCGCCGCGGCGATCCGCCCGAGGATCCCGTGCGGGTGCTCCGTCGGCGCCGGCGCGGCGCCGACGGCCTCCTCGAGCGACGGGTGCGCGCCGCGCAGGAGCTCCCACTCGGACGCGACCCAGCCGGCGCCCGCCCGCAGGATCTCCCCGAGCGTGCGATCGTGCTCGTGGCCGACGGGGAGCGGGTTGCGCACGAAGTGCAGGTCGTGCGAGACCCAGCGCTCGTGATCGGGGCGCTGCTCGAACGGGTGATCGGGCGTCCAGCCCGCGCGCTGCTCGCACCAGCATTCGTAGAGCACGACGTGGTCGCACGGGCGGAACGCCTCGTCCCAGGTGCGCAGCGGCGCGCCCCGCGGCCGGTCGAGTTCGGCGTAACAGCGCTGCATGAACGTGAAGGCGTTGTCGTAGCACCCGAACCAGATGTGCAGGCCGTGCTCCTCGATCCGGTCGAAGAACGCCGCATTGCGCCCGCTGGCGCCCTTGCCGCCGAGTCGCCAGCCGGGCTGGAAGACGATCACGTGATGGCGCTCGCGCAGCTCGGGGGTCGCGGTCAGCTCGAACGCCGCCGAGAGCGCCGACGGCCCGCCGCCGATGATCGCGATCGTCCGTTTCCCGTCCGGCTTGCGCGGGGGCCCGGCGGGTGTCGAGGCGCCCATGGCGCGACGCTACCAGCGCCGCGTGCGATCCACCGGAACCCGGCCGGACGCTGGCCGGGCGGCCGCTCGCTGCGGTAGCGTCGTCGCGTGTCCAGGACCGAGACGGTGGCGCTCGTCTTCACCGACCTCGTCGGGTCCACGGAGCTCGCGGTCGCCCTCGGACCGGCGGAGGCCGACTCGCTGCGCCGCGAGCACTTCGCGCTGCTCCGACGGGCGATGGCCGGCACCGGCGGCCGCGAGGTGAAGAACCTCGGCGACGGCCTGATGCTCGCGTTCGCGAGCGTCGCGGGGGCGGTCCGCTGCGCGGTGCGGATGCAGCAGGCGATCGAGCGCCACAACCGCCGTGGCGGGCGACCGCTGACGATCCGCGTCGCGATCTCCGTCGGCGACGCGACGGCGGAGGAGGGCGACTACTTCGGCGCACCGGTCGTCGAGGCCGCACGGCTCTGCGACGCGGCCGAGGGCGGGACGATCCTCGCCTCGGAGGCCGTGCGGCTGCTGGCGGGCGACCGCGTGCGCGTGGCGCGCGCCGGCGAGCTGAGGCTCAAGGGCCTGCCCGAGCCGGTCGGCACGTGGCGGATCGCCTGGGAGCCGCTGAGCGACGGGCCCGGCGCGTTCCCCCTGCCCGCCCGCCTGTCCACGGTCCCGCCGACGTCCTTCATCGGCCGCGCCGACGTGCGAGCGCGGCTGCGCGAGAACTGGGCCGCGGCGCGGGCCGGCGGCTGGCAGGCGACGCTCGTCACCGGCGAGCCGGGGATCGGGAAGACGCGCATCGCCACGTACCTGGCGGTCGACGCCCGGGCCGAGGGCGGCGCCGTGCTCTACGGACGCTGCGACGAAGAGGTGCGGGCGCCGTTCCAGCCGTGGCTCGAGGCGTTCGGCCACCTCGCCGCGCACGCGCCGGAGGAGATCCTCGCCGCGCACGCCGAGCGCCACGGCGGGGCGCTCACGCGGCTCGCGCCGGGCCTGCGCGAGCGGCTGCCGGAGCTCACCGATCCGCCGCCCACCGATCCCGAGACCGAGCGCTGGCTGCTGTTCGCGGCCGCCGCCGACCTCGTGGCGCGGATGGCGCGCGAGCAGCCGCTGCTCGTCGTGCTCGACGACCTGCACTGGGCCGACCGGGCGTCGCTCGGCCTGCTGCGTCACATGGCGAGCGTCGGCCGCGCGGACCACGTGCTCGTCGTCGGGACCTTCCGCCCCGGCGACCTCGGGCGCAGCCATCCGCTGACCGCGCTGCTCGCCGAGCTGCGCCGTGAGCCCGGGGTCGAGCGCGTGGACCTCGGCGGCCTCACCGAGCCCGAGGTCGTCTCGCTCGTCGAGGCCGTCGCCGGCCACGAGCTCGACGATCCGTCGCTGACGCTCGCCGCCGCGCTGCACCGCGAGACCGACGGCAACCCGTTCTTCGTCGGCGAGCTCCTGCGCCACCTCAGCGAGTCCGGTCGCCTGGACCGCTCGCGCGGGCGCTGGCACGTGACCGACGCGGCCGTGACCGGCACGGACATGCCCCAGAGCGTTCGCGACGTCATCGGGGGACGCGTCGAGCGACTCGGCGAGACGGCGCTGCGCGCGCTGCAGACCGCGGCGGTGATCGGGCGCGAGTTCGACGTGCGCGTCCTGGCCGCGGCGACCGGGGAGCCCGAGGACGAGCTGCTCGACGTCCTCGACGCGGCGTGCGACGCCTCGATCGTCGCGGAGGCCGGCGAGGACCTCGGCCACTACGCGTTCGTGCACGCGTTGTTCCCGCACACGCTCTACGCGGACCTGACCGGCGCCCGCCGAGCCCGGCTGCACCGCCGCGTCGCCGAGGCGCTCGAGACCGCGGCGGGCGATGACCCCGGCCCCGTGCTCGAGGCGCTGGCGTTCCACTGGTCGCAGGCGACGCGCACGGCGGAGCCCGAGCGCGCGATCCACTTCGCGCGGCTCGCGGGCGAGCGGGCGCTCGGCGAGCTCGCGCCCGACGCGGCCGTCGGCTGGTTCCGGCAGGCGCTCGAGCTCGAGGAGGAGGGCGGCGAGCACGACCGGGCGCTGCGCTGCGACCTCCTGACCGGGCTCGGCGAGGCCCAGCGCCAGAGCGGCGACCCGGACTTCCGCGAGACGCTGCTCGAGGCCGGCGAGATCGCCCGCACGCTCGGCGACGGCGACCGCACGGCGCACGCGGCGCTGGTGAACACCCGCGGGTACTTCAGCGCCGCCGGCCTCGTGGACGACGAGCGGGTCGCGGTGCTCGAGGCCGCCGCCGAGCTGCTGCCCGAGCGCGACGTGCGCCGTGCCCGCGTGCTCGCGTTGCTCGCCACGGAGCTGCAGTGGGACGGCGACCTCGAGCGCCGGCGCGCGATGACGGCCGAGGCGATCGCACTCGTGCGCGAGCTCGGCGACGACGCCGACCTCGCGCACGTCGAGGTCCTCGCGATGACCGGCGACTGGGGCCCGGACAACCTCGGGGAACGGCTCGCACGCACGCGTGAGCTCATCACGCTCGCCGCGCGGCTGAACGACCCGGTGATCTCGTTCTGGGCGGTGGTCTGGCACGGCGTGATGTCCGCCCACGCCGGCGATCTCGAGGAGGCCGACCGCTGCCTGGCGCGCCAGCGCGCGCTCGTCGCACGGCTCGGCCAGCCCGGGCTGCGCTACGTGCACGAGACGCAGGTCGCATGGCGCACGCAGATCGGGGGCACCGTGGACGAGGGCGAGGACGCGGCGAGCGCCGCGCTCCAGACCGGCGCGGATGCCGGCGAGCCCGACGTCATGAGCCTGTTCTTCCCGCAGCTGCTCGTCGCACGGCGCGCGCAGTGCCGGCTCGAGGAGGTCGTCGACCTGCTGCGTGACATCTCCGAGTCGCTCCCGGCGGTCTCCCAGTTCCGCGCGATGTGCGCGATCGCCGAGTACGACCTCGGCCGCGTGGACACCGCCGCCGCGATGCTCGACGACGCCGGCGCCGACGGCTTCCGCGGCATCCCGCGCGACACGGTCTGGCTCAACGGGATGATCCACTGGGCCGAGCTCGCGGCGCGGCTCGGCGCGCGCGAGCACGCCGCGCACCTGCGCGAGCTGCTCGAGCCGGTGACGCAGGTCGTGCCGCTCGAGGCGATCGCGGCCTTCCCCGTGCTCGACCACTACCGCGGGCTGCTCGACGCCGCCCTCGGCGAGGACGAGCACGCGGAGCTGCGGCTGCGCGCCGCATTGACGCTCGAGGAGCAGCTCGGCGCACGCGGGTTCGCCGCCCGCACGCGGCTCGAGCTCGGGCGGCTGGAGCTCACGCGGGGTGCGTCGCGCGAAGGGACTGCGGCGATCGAGCAGGCGGCGGCCGAGGCTGCGGCGATCGGGATCGTGTCGGTGGAGCGCGAGGCGCAGGCGATGCTGGCGGCGCTGCAGGCCGGCGGGCCGCCGGATTGACGGGCGAGTCAATATCGTCCAGGGCCCGCGTTCCCCACGCGATCACAGGAGACGAGCCCGTGCGACACCCCCGTGACTTCTTCAAGCCGCTCGCCGCCGGCGCGCCCGAACCGGTCCGCGAGATCCCGTTCCCGCCGTCGCGGATGATCCATTTCTTCGACGCGAGCAACGAGAAGATGCGGGCGAAGCTGCCCGACATCGCCGCCAAGGCGGACATCGTGCTCGGCAACCTCGAGGACGCCGTCCCGGTGGACAACAAGGAGGCCGCCCGCGAGGGCCTCGTCACGGTCGGCAAGGAGATCGACCTCGGCGGGACGCAGCTGTGGACGCGCGTCAACTCGCTGGAGTCGCCGTGGGTGCTCGACGACCTCACGCGCCTGGTCACCGAGATCGGCGACAGGCTCAGCGTCATCATGGTCCCGAAGGTCGAGGGCGCGTGGGACATCCACTACGTCGACCGCCTGCTCGCCCAGCTCGAGGCGAAGGCCGGCGTCGAGCAGCCGATCCTCGTCCACGCCATCCTCGAGACCGCGCTCGGCGTGGCGAACGTCGAGGAGATCGCCTACGCGAGTCCTCGCATGCAGGGGATGAGCTTCGGGCCCGCGGACCTCGCGGCGTCGCGGCGCATGAAGACGACGCGCGTCGGTGGCGGGCACCCCGGCTACCGGGTGATCGAGGACCCGAACCCCGAGAACCCAGACGCCCCGCGGGCGAGCGCCCAGCAGGACCTCTGGCACTACTCGATCGGCCGCATGGTGGACGCGTGCACGAGCGCCGGGATCCTCCCGTTCTACGGCCCCTTCGGCGACATCAAGGACGTCGAGGGCTGTGAGGCCCAGTTCCGCAGCGCGTTCCTCATGGGGTGCGTCGGTGCCTGGTCGCTGCATCCGGTGCAGATCGACATCGCGAAGCAGGTGTTCTCGCCCGATCCCGACGAGGTGCGGTTCGCCAAGAAGGTCATCGAGGCGATCCCGGACGGGCGCGGCGTCCACATGATCGACGGCAAGATGCAGGACGACGCGACCTGGAAGCAGTGCCAGGTCATGGTCCAGCTCGCGACGATGCTCGCCGAGAAGGACCCGGAGCTCGCCGAGGCCTACGGGTTCACGCCGAGCGCGGCGTAGTGGACCGGATCGGACCGGGCGCGGGCGCGGTCGCACGACTCGCCTCGCGCCCCTTCCTCTAGGGTTCCCGCCGCCCCTGTCTCCCCCAGGCGAGGTCCGATGAGGTTCTACGAGTACGAGGCGCGCGAGATCGTCAAGCGCGCCGGCATCCCGGTCACCGACTACGGCTTCACGCGCGATGCGCAGGAGGCCAAGACGATCGCCGAGCGCATCGGCGGGCCCACGGTCATCAAGTCGCAGGTCCTCTCGGGCGGCCGCATGAAGGCGGGCGGCGTGCAGTTCGCCGACAACCCGAACGAGGCCGAGGCCCACGCCCGCGACATCCTCGTGCTCGAGATCAACGGCCACATGCCGCGCGGCGTGCTCGTGGACCCGAAGGCCGACATCGCGCAGGAGTTCTACGCCGGCGTCGTCTGGGACGGCACGGCCAAGCAGCCGGTCATGATCTTCTCGCCGGTCGGCGGCATCGACATCGAGCAGGTCGCCGAGGAGCAGCCCGACAAGGTCGGGCGCCGTCACTTCTCGAACATCGTCCCGTTCAGCGAGTTCGAGGCCAAGGAGGTGATCGCGTCGACCGGCGTGACCGGCTCGGACCTGAACCGGCTCGTCCCGATCGTCACGCGGCTGGCGAAGCTGTTCGTCGAGAACGACATGACGCTCGCCGAGATCAACCCGCTCGGGAAGCTCGCCGACGGTTCGTTCGTCGCGCTCGACGCGCACATGGACATGGAGAACGAGGCCCGCGGACGGCACGCGCAGCTGCTCCGGGAGCTCGGCGTCGGCGACGAGGAGACGCGCCAGGCGCGCGAGGCCACGGCGTTCGAGATCGCCGGCGAGGCGGTCGATGCGCAGGACCACCGCGGCGTCGCCGGCAACGTCACCGAGTTCGACGGGAACCTCGGGCTCGTGATCGGGGCGGGCGGCGGCTCGCTGACGCTGTTCGATGCGGTGCGCGCCCACGGCGGCAAGCCGGCGAACTACTGCGAGATCGGCGGGAATCCCTCGGTCTCGAAGACCTGCGGCCTCGCGAAGCTCGTGCTGCAGAAGCCGGGCGTGGACAAGATCGCGGTGATGATGTCGATCGTCTCGAACACCCGCGTGGACATCGTCGCGCGCGGCGTCATCAAGGCCTGCCTGGAGCTCGGCGAGGACCCGGCGGAGAAGATCGCGATCTTCCGCATCCCGGGCGCCTGGGAGGAGGAGGGCTTCAAGATCCTCGAGAAGTACGGGGTCGAGTACGCCGACCGCTCGGTGTCCATGCACGAGGCGGCGCGCCGCGCCGTGGAGAAGATCGGAGGCGCGGCCTGATGTCGATCCTGGTGGATGAGAACACGACGTTCATCGTGCAGGGGATCACCGGCCGCGAGGCCGTGAACCTCACGCGTGAATGCCTCGACTACGGCAGGGGCGCGAAGGTCGTCGGCGGCGTGACGCCGGGGCGCAAGGGCCGCGAGGTCCACGGCGTGCCGGTCTTCGACACGGTCGCCCAGGCGGTCGAGCACCACGGCGGCCCGATCGACGGCTCGGTCGTCACCGTCCCGCCCGCGTTCACGAAGGACGCGGTCTTCGAGGCGCTGCAGAACGGCGTCAGGCTGATCGTCATCGTCACCGAGCGCATCCCGCGCGGCGACGTCGCGCAGATGGTCGAGCTCGCCGGGATGCACGGCGCGCGGATCATCGGGCCCAACTGCCTCGGGATCATCGTGCCGGACGTCGTGAAGATGGGCGGGATCGGCGGCCCGGCGAAGGACGCCGCGAAGGCCTACACCCCCGGCTCGATCGGCGTGATCTCACGCTCGGGCGGCATGACGACGGAGATGTCCTCGACGCTCACGGCGGCGGGGCTCGGCCAGTCCACGGCCGTCTCGATCGGCGGCGATGCGATCATCGGGTCGGCCTACGCCGAGCTCATGCCGCTGTTCGAGGCCGACGAGCAGACGCAGGGCATCGTCATCTACACCGAGCCGGGCGGGCGCATGGAGGCGCAGCTCGCGGCGTGGGTGACCGAGAACGACTCGCGCCTGCCGATCGTCGCGTTCATGGCCGGCCGGTTCATGGACGAGATGCCCGGCATGAGCTTCGGCCATGCGGGCACGATCGTCGAGGGCAAGGAGGACACCGCCGCCGAGAAGATCGCGCGCCTGGCCGAGGCGGGGATCACGGTGGCCGAGGAGATCTCCGAGATCCCGGGCATCATCACGCGCAAGATCGCGGAGAGGAGCGCGGCATGAGGGCCGACGCGACGTTCATCGGCATCGAGGTCGACGATGCGGCCGCCGGGGACCCCGCGGTCGCCGCGAAGCTCACCGAGGTCTGCCCGGTCGACATCTTCGCCCAGCGCGGCGACGGTGCGCTCGAGCTGCTCGAGGGCAACCTCGACGAGTGCGTGCTGTGCCGGCTGTGCCTCGACGCGGTGCCCGGGAAGCTGCGCATCCTGAAGCTCTACGACGGCGGCGCGGAGCTCTAGGTCACCGCCGGCGCCGGTGCCCGGTCGCGCCGCAGCCGCCGCAGGCGGCGGATCGCCCACCACGCCACGGCGAACATCCCGATCACGAGCAGCACGGCGAGCACCGGCAACGCGATCGCGACGACGCTCAGCCCCGCCGAGGTGACGTCCTCGATCAGCGAGAGGACCGGATTCCCGGCCCCGCCGGTGCCGACCGTCGAGAACGGGCGGATCGCCATGCGCGTGCCGTGCGCGGTTTCGGCGCCGACGAGCCCGATGACGCTCAGCACCGCCGGCGAGACGTCGAGCGCGCTCGTCGAGGCCAGGCCCGCGACGATGCCGGTGATGGGCGCGATGACCGTGCCCGCGGCGTGCAGCGCGTGATCGACGGCCGGGATCTTGTCGCCGACGAAGTCGGCGATCGCAACGGCCAGCAGCGCGAGCATCACCGGCGTGTCGGCGAGCGAGGCCCACGTGCCCTCGAGCTCGATGACGTTCGTCCAGCGCGCGAGCGCCGCGACCGCCAGCAGCGGGACCCACGCGTTCAGGCCCGCCGCGGTCGCCAGGCCCAGCGCGGTGCAGTAGCCGACGATGTCCATCGCCCAGGTGGTACACCCGCGCGCGCACGCGGTTTCGCCGTCGGCGACCGCAGGCTCGGCGTCGTCGTCGATCGGGACGAGATCGTGCCCGGGGAACGCCGGAGGCTTCCTCGTGGCGCTCAGGACGCTGCGGCGTGCACGCGGCTCAGCCGCCAGCGCGCGTCGTTCCCGAGCGGCTCGCGCACGAGCACGCCGTCGGCGGCCAGCGCGTCGAGCTGCGACCGCGTGCCGTCGACGTCGCGTGGACCGAGGTCGGCCCGCAGCAGCTCGGCGAGCTCGGCGGTGACGAGCCCCTCGGGGAACGCGGCGAGCGCCGCGGCGGCGTCCGCCGGCTCCGGCCGGCGCTCGAGGCCGGGCTCGAGGTTCGCGAGCGCGGTGTCGTAGCTCTCGAAGGGCTGAAAGCCGCCGACCTCGACCGTGCGACCGTCGGCATGCTCGAAGATCACCGAAGGGGCGGTGTAGCGCACCGGGCCGTCGCTCGTCGCGGTGCGGCGCTGCGCCGCCGTCGGCGATCCGGCCGCCGCGCGCGCGAGCGCACGGTCGGCCTCGTAGGCCGCCCACACGTCGTCGTCCTCGACGCGGGCGACGACGCCGTCGGCGTCGAGGCCCTCCACGGTCGCCAGCGCGCCGCGCAGCGCCGCGGGATCCTCGAGCCGGCCGGTCGAGGTGAACTGCATCGTCTGCAGGGCGCAGAACGCCGCCTCGAGGTGGTCCGGCGCGTCGAGGCGCACGGCGACGAGCGCGCGGCACGCCGGCGAGGTCGCCGACACGGCGGTCTTCGGCTCGTACGCGAACGGCATCCCGAAGCGCTCCGCGAACACGCGATAGCCCTTGGCGGACCGCTGCGGGGTGTACCCGCGGGCGACGTACTGCTCGGCGCTCTCGGTCAGGCCGATCAGCACGAGTCGCCAGTCGAGCTGGCCGCCGAACCGCCAGCGCAGCCGCGCGTGGTAGGGGCGGGCCGAGTAGGCCCAGGGACACCCCGGGTCGCTGAAGTGGATCGCGCGAATCGGTTGCACGCACAACATGCTTGCAGGTCGGGCACGCCCGCCCGGCGCGCGACTCAGTGCTTGGCGCGCTTGAGCCGCTGGCGCTCGTCCTGCTTCTCGACGACCTGCTGGATGAGCTTCAGGTACTGGTCCACCCCGGTCGCCTTCACGCGGCCCGTCTGCAGGGCGCGCTGCCAGTCCTTGACCTGGTTGTGCTCGACGAGGCGGTTGAACTCCTCGCGACGCATCTCGACGCGGACCTTCGCGTCGGCCGCGATGTCCTTCGTCACGTCGGCCTCGGGGAGCACGAGCCGGAACTGCTGCAGGTCGCCGCGGCCCTGGAGGTCGACGCCGACGACGAGCTTCAGCGGCTTGAGCGCCGGGATCTCCTCCAGCAGCCCGCGGGCGGCGTTCGAGATCAGGGTGCGGGCGTCGTCTGAAGCCATCGCCCCACCCTACCGGCGGTCAATGCACGAGGTTCTTCAGGAAGATGATCCCGAGGCCCAGGACCAGGACGACGACGCCGGACACGGCCTGCGCCGGCCCCGAGGCCTTGGCCTGGCGCGCCGCGACGACGCCGACGAGCACGAGCTCGACGAGGCAGATGATGAGCGCCACGTCGATCGAGCGCCCGTCGTCGATCACATCGCTCGCGCCGAGCAGGAGCACGATCAGCGGGATCCCGCAGGCGCTGACCATCGGCCACTCCGCCGCGGCCGCGCGGCCGACGTCGCGCACGCCGGGCGCCCGGCGCGTCTCGACCCAGCCGCCGATGACGTGCGAGTAGACGTGCGCGAGCCAGAAGACGAGCAGCGTGACGCCCACCCACGCCGCGACCTCCGCGGCGTACTGACCCTGGACCTCGCTCCCGACCCCGATGACGGAGGCGGTGAGGATCAGGCCGTAGACGGCCCGCTCGACGCTGCGCCGGTCGGGCCGGTGTTCGCCGGGTACGTCCTCGATGCTCAAGCGCTCAGATCTTGTGGCGCTGCAGCAGCTTCTTGCCGATCACCATGCGCTGGATCTCGCTCGTGCCCTCGCCGATCAGCAGCAGCGGCGCGTCGCGGTAGAGGCGCTCGATCTCGTACTCCTTGGAATAGCCGTACCCGCCGTGGATGCGGAAGCTCTCCTCGACGCAGAAGCGGCCGGCCTCGGAGGCGAAGAGCTTCGCCATCCCGGCCTCCATGTCGGAGCGCTCGCCCGCGTCCTTCAGGCGCGCGGCGCGGATCGTGAGCAGGCGCGCGGCCTCGACCTGCGTCGCCATGTCGGCGAGCTTGAACTGGATCGCCTGGTGCTCGGCGATCGGCTTGCCGAACGTCTTGCGCTCCTGGCTGTACTTCAGCGCGAGCTCGAGCGCCCGCTGGGCGATGCCGACGCCGCGGGCGGCGACGTTCGCCCGGCCGACCTCGAGTGCGTCCATCATCTGCGCGAAGCCCTTGTTCAGGCCGGCGGCCTCACCGCCGAGGATGTTCTCGGGCGGGCAGTGGTAGCCGTCGTAGACGAGCTCGGTGGACTCGACGCCCTTGTAGCCGAGCTTCTTGATCTGCGGCGGGACGATCAGGCCGGCGAAGGCGCCGGTGTTCTCGTGGACCCCGGGCTCCTTCTCGGTGATGAAGCACGTCATGCCCTTGTGCCGCTGCTCGGCGTCCGGATCGGTCTTCACGAGCACGAACACGAGGTCGGAGCGCAGGCCGTTCGTGACCCACATCTTCTGGCCGTTGATCTCATACGTCCCGTCCTCGCCCTTCCTGGCGCTCGTCTTGATCGCCTGGACGTCGGACCCGAGCTCGGGCTCCGAGAGGGAGAACGCGGCGCGGATCTCGCCGGTCGCCATCCGCGGGAGGTACTTGTGCTTCTGCTCGTCGGAGCCGTACTTCATGAGCAGGTAGCTGCCGATGAAGTGCGTGTTGATGATCCCGGAGATCGAGATCCAGCCGCGCGAGAGCTCCTCGACGATCATCACGTAGGTCGTCAGGTCGAGCCCCATCCCGCCGTACTCCTCGGGGATCGTCACCCCGAACAGCCCGAGCTCCTTCATCTGCTCGACGATCTCGGCGGGGAACTCGTCCTCGTGATCGAAGTGCTCGGCGTTCGGGAGGATCTGCTCGTCGGCGAACTGGCGCACCATCTCGGTGATCGCCTTCTGCTCGTCGGTCTTCTCCTCGAAGGGGACGGCAACGGCCATGTCAGTGGGCTCCTCGTGCGGGGGTGCGGCTGGCGGGCGCAGGCGCCCGGGATGCCCCAAGGATACGGCGATCCGGCCCGCGGCGGATCGCGCCGCGGACCGTCGTCCGAGGTCGAGTGCTGCAGCCGGAGCCATCGGCTTCCGGCATGGCGAATCCCGCGATCACGCCCGAGCTCGGCCGCAGCGCCCTCGCCCGGCTCGTTCCCCGGCGACACGGGGTTCGAGCTCACCGAGATCTCCGGCTGAGTCGCGCCCGCGCCGCCGACCGCCCGCTCCCCCTGGCAGACTGCCCGCCCATGGACCTCACCGGTTGGGACGTCGTGCTCTGGATTCACCTGCTCGCCATGGCGACGTTCGTGGGCGGCCAGCTGTTCCTCGGGATCGCCGTGGTGCCGGTGTTCCGCGCCCAGGGCGGCGGCGAGGGCGCAGCGCGCGACTGGATGATCCCGATCGCGCGGCGCTTCGGCTGGGCCTCGCTCGTCGCGCTCGCCGTCGCGCTCGTCACCGGGGCGGCGATGGCCTCGCACCTTGACCTCTGGGAGGAGTCCGCGATGAGCGCGAAGCTCGGCCTGGTCGTCATCGCGATCGTGCTGGTGCTCCTGCACGTCTTCGTCACAAAGGGCGCGAACCGGCTCCTGCAGGCGCTGATCCTGCTCGACTCGCTCGCGATCGTGTTGGTCGCGACAGCGCTGCCCGGGTGAACTTCGCCCGCGACGTCGTCGAGGCCGCGCCGCGCAAGCGCCTCGCGCTCGTCGAGCTCGCGGCCGACGGCGGCCGCCAGACGTGGACGTTCGGGGAGGTCGCGCACGGCTCGGCGGCGATGGCCGCCGCGCTCGAGGCCCAGGGGGTGCGGCGCGGCGACGTCGTGCTGACGCTCGTCGGGAACCGGCCCGAGTGGGTCATGACGATGGTCGCGTGCTTCCGCGCCGGCTTCGTCGTGCTGCCGTGCACCGAGCAGCTGCGCGCGAAGGACCTGCGCCTGCGCCTCGCGGTCGCCCGCCCGGCGGCGATCGTCTGCGACGAGCGCAACCGCGCCGAGCTCGAGGCCGCCGGCCCGTCATGCCCCGTGCTCGTGGTCCCGGACCCGGAGCTGTTCGACCCCGCCGCACAGGGGTCCCCGCCCCCGTTCGCCGATCTGGCCGGTGCCGATCCGTGCCTCGTGACCTTCACGAGCGGGACGGCGGGCGAGGCGAAGGCCGTCGTGCACGGCCAGCGCTACCTCCCCGGCCAGGCCGTGCAGGCCGAGCACTGGCTCGACGCGCGCCCGGGCGAGCTCGTCTGGTGCACGGCCGCCAGCGGCTGGAGCAAGTCGGCGCGCAACGTCTTCATCGCACCGTGGATGCGGGGCGCCGCGGTGCTCCTGCACGACGCGCGCTTCGACCCCGACGAGCGGCTCGCGATCCTCGAGCGCGAGCACGTCAACGTCCTGTGCATGGCGCCGACCGAGTTCCGCGTGATCGCCAAGCGCGCCGCGCCGCGCCCGGTCGCCTCACTGCGCGGGCTCGTCGCCGCGGGCGAGGCGCTGAACCCGGAGGTCCTGCGCGCCTACCGCGAGGCGACGGGCCTGTGGATCCGCGACGGGTACGGCCAGACCGAGACGGGCCAGACGACCGGCCAGCCCGCCGGCATCGCCCCCCGGCCCGGGTCGATGGGCCTGGCGCTCCCGGGGATGCGCCTGCGCGTCGAGGACGGCGAGCTGTGCCTCGACCCGGCGAGCGACCCGACGTTCTTCCTCGGCTATCTCGGCGAGGAGGTGCGCCACGCGCCGGACGGCGGATGGGCGGTCGAGGATCGCCGCGCGGGGGGCCTGTGGCGCACCGGCGACCGCGTCACGCAGGACGCCGACGGGTACCTGCACTTCGAGGGCCGCGCCGACGACGTGATCATCTCCGCCGGGTATCGCATCGGCCCGTTCGAGGTCGAGTCGGCGCTCGTGTCGCATCCGGCCGTCGCCGAGGCCGCCGCCGTCGCCGCACCCGACGAGGAGCGCGGCGCCGTCGTGCGCGCGATCGTCGTGCTGCGCGAAGGCCATGCCGCGTCGCCCGGTCTCGCCCGCGAGCTCCAGGAGCACGTCAAGGCGCAGACGGCCCCGTACAAGTACCCCCGGATCGTCGAGTTCGCGCCGGACCTCCCCAGAACGGCCAGCGGCAAGGTCCGCCGGGCGCTCCTGCGCGACGAAGGCTGAGCGGTGGCCGGCGAGCCGCGCGCGACGCTGCGCGACGCCGCGGGCGACCCGCTCGCGACGTACGTGCGCGGAACCCGCGAGGGTCACCCGCTGGCCGACGAGCTCGAGGCCGCCCCGGGGGTCGGAACCGCGAGGCTCGTCGCGGCGATCCTCGCGGCGCTCCCCGGGCATGTCGTCGGCTCCACCGAGGAGCTCGGCGACGCGCTGGTGCGGGCGGGCGCAGAACCGTGGCGGCGGGCGACGGTCATGAGCCGCGATGCGCGGCCCCCGCTCGACCCGACGCCCGCGACGCCCGCCGGGCTCGTCCTCGCACCCGTCGGCGACCGCGGTCCCGACGACCTCCTCGAGGCCATCATCGCCGCCTATCCGCCCGGGCATCCCGACCACCGGGCGCACAGCGGCCGCGACCGTGAGCGCGAGGATCTGCGCGGGCTGCTCTGCGGGGACATCCTCGGCCCGCTCCTGGCCTGCAGCCGCGTGGCGCTCGCGCCGGACGCACGCGTCGTCGGAGCCGTGCTCGTGAACGACGCGCCCGGGACGGCGCCGTTCGGCGGGCCCTGGATCGGCGAGCTGTTCCGCGCACCGTGGGCGCCCGCCGGCACCGGCGCCGCGCTGCTCGCCGCGGCGATCGACGCAGCGCGGCGTGCCGGCGTCACGCCGCTGAGCCTCGTCGTGACCGACGGCAACCCGGCCATCCGCGTCTACGAACGGCTCGGGTTCCGTGCCCTGCGGCGCTTCCGGACGGTGCTCGTGCCCGAGACGGGCGCGGCTACGCGCGCATGATCTCGGCCGCCATCTCGTCGAACACGGCGACGTAGCGGTCGACGGACTCCTCGGTGTGCGTCACCGAGAGCGTCCACTCCTCCTCGCGACCCGGCGTCATGTAGATGCCGCGGTTCATGTTGAAGAGCCATGCGAGGTCGGCGAGCTCGGCGTCCTGGTTGGCCTTGAACGACTCGTAGTCGACGATCTTCTGGGTCGAGAACGTGACGCAGCCCTTCGAGCCGATCCCGACGGCGTAGCCGGGCAGGCCGTACTTCTCGATGACGCCGGTGCAGCCCTTGAGGATGCGCTCGTTCAGCGCATCGAGCTTCGTGTAGGCGTCGGGCGTCATGACCTCCTCGAGGTTCGCACGCGCGGCCGCCATGCACAGCGGATTCCCGTTGTACGTGCCGACCTGGAAGACGCGGCCGTCCTCGACGCAGGCCATGACCTCCTCGCTGCCGCCGATCGCGCCGACCGGGAAGCCGCCGCCGAGCGCCTTGGCGAGCGTCACCATGTCGGGCGTCACGCCGTACTTCTCGGTCGCGCCGCCCGGCGCGATGCAGATGCCCGTCTTGACCTCGTCGAAGATCAGGACGATGCCGTGGCGGGTCGTGATCTCGCGGACCGCCTCGAGGTAGCCGGGCTCGGGGAGCACGACGCCGAGGTTCATCATCGCCGCCTCCATGATCACGCAGGCCGGCTTGCGGTCCTCGGCGATCAGGCGCTCGATGCGGCGCTCCATCGCGCCCGCGTCGTTGAACGGCACGGCGACGGTCATCTGGACGACCGAGTCCGGGATGCCCGCGCCGTAGGGCAGCGAGGCGAGGTTGTCGCGGTCGCCGATCTTGTCGTACTCGACGCCGATGCTGACCATGACCGCGTCGTGGTGGCCGTGGTAGGAGCCGAAGATCTTCATGACCGTGTCCCGCCCGGTGTGGGCGCGGGCGATGCGGATGGCGTCCATCGTCGACTCCGAGCCGGAGTTCGTGTAGCGCCACTTCGGCAGGCCCCAGCGGGCGGCGAGGTCGTTCCCGACGCGGATCGCGTCCTCGGTCGGCGCGGCGAAGTGCGTGCCCTGGGCGTAGCGCTCCTGGACGGCGGCGCCGATCACCGGATGGGCATGGCCCTGGACCATCGAGCCGAAGCCGTTGTGGAAGTCGTAGTACTCGTTGCCGTCGACGTCCCAGACGCGCGGGCCGCGGCCGCGTTCGAGGTAGATCGGCCACGGCTCACGCAGCTGGTAGGACGACGCGACGCCGCCGCTGAGGTGGACGCTCGCGCGCTCGTAGGTGGCGCCCGACTCCTTCGTGTTCGCGTTCAGGCGCTCCTCCTCGCGGGCGGTGAGCTCCGCGATGCGGGTGCGATCGAGCTGGGTGGTGACTGCCATGGTGTCCTTCCGTCTGTGGCCGCCGGTCGGGCGCGCGCGGGATGCGGCGACTTGGCCGTACGGGCGGCGGAATTCCTGTCCACAGGCTAGACGACACGGCCATGTGCGGCGAGGCGCACGGTCCGCGGTCGGACTGTCCGCAGCGGCGTGCGGTGCGGCCGCGGACGGCTCAGCCGCGCACGCGCTCGCCGCTCGGGTCGTAGAGCGGCTCGGCCGCCACGACGCCCGGGATCCAGGCGCCGAAGATGTCGATCTCGACCGCGGTCCCCGGCTCGGCGTGCGCCGCCGGCACGTACGCGAAGGCGATCGAGCGCCCGACGGTGTAGCCATAGCCGCCGGTCGTCACGCGGCCCACGACCTCGCCGCCGATGCGCACCGGCTCGTTGCCGAGGGCCACCGAGCGCGGGTCCTCGAGCGTGATGCACGCGAGCCGCTGCGCGGGTCCGCCGTCCTCGCGGAACGCGCGCAGCGCCTCGTCGCCGATGAAGCCGCCGTCCTTGTCGAGCTTCACGCAGAAGCCGAGCCCGGCCTCGAAGGGGTTCTCGTCGGGCGTGATGTCCGCCGCCCAGACGCGGTAGCCCTTCTCGAGGCGGAGCGTGTCGATCGCCTTGTAGCCGCCGGCCATGAGCCCGTGCGGCCGTCCGCTCTCCCAGAGCGCGCGCCAGAGGCCGGCGCCGTACTCGGTCGGGCAGTAGAGCTCCCAGCCGTACTCGCCGACGAACGTGACGCGCAGCGCACGCACCGGCACGTCGCCGACCGTGATCTCGCGCATCGTCATGTACGGGAAGTCCGCGTTGCTCAGCGGGTCGGCGGTCAGCGGTTCGAGGATGTCCCGTGCGCGCGGCCCCCAGAGCGCGAAACACGCCCAGCGGGCCGTCATGTCGTGGATCTCGACGCTGCCGTCGCGCGGGGCGTGGCGGCGCAGCCAGGCTGCGTCGTGCTGGCCGAAGGCGGTGCCGGTGACGACCGAGAAGGCGTCGGCGGCCAACCGGGTGACGGTGAAGTCGCACTCGATGCCGCCGCGCGAGTTCAGCATCTGCGTGTAGGTGATCTGCCCGACGCCGCGTGCGACGCGGTTGTCGCAGAGCCGTTCGAGGAACGCCGCGGCCCCGGCCCCGGAGATCTCGAGCTTCGCGAACGAGGATTCGTCGAACAGCGCCGCGCGCTCGCGGGCGGCGCGGTGCTCGGCGCCGATCGCGGGCGACCAGTGCATGCCAGCCCAGCCGCGCGGGCGCAGCGCCTCGTCGCCGCCCGGCGCGTTCGACTCGTACCAGTTGACGCGCTCCCAGCCGGACTTCTCGCCGAACGCGGCGTCGTGCTCGCGGTGCCAGTCGAAGGCGCTCGAGACGCGCAGCGGCCGGCCCGCCTGACGCTCGTGGCCGGGGTAGCGGATGTCGTAGTAGGTCTCGTAGACCTCCTTCGCCCGCTTCAGCGCGTACGACGGCGAGCGGTACTGCGGGCCGAAGCGCCGCACGTCCATGTGCCAGAGATCCATCTGCGGCTCGCCGGTGTGGATCCACTCGGCCATGACCTTGCCGATGCCGCCGGCGCCGGCCAGGCCGTGGGCGCAGAAGCCGGCCGCGACGAAGAACCCCCGCACGTCGGTCTCGCCGAGACAGAACTCGTTGTCGGGCGTGAACGCCTCCGGGCCGTTGATGAGCTTCGTGACCGTCAGGTCGTTCATCGCGGGCACGCGCCGCTTGGAGTTCTCGGTGATCTCCTCGAAGCGGTCCCAGTCCTCCTCGAGCAGCTGCCCGTTGAAGGTCGGCGGGATGCGGTCCACGAGCCGCTCGTCGAGCGACCACGGGGCGCTGTCGCGCTCGTAGCCGCCCATGACGAGGCCCGCCCCCTCCTCGCGGTAGTACACGAGCAGGTCGGGGTCGCGCAGCGTCGGCAGATGCCCCTTGGCGCGGCGCGCCTCCTCCATCGCCGCGAACGGCTGCGAGACGAGGTACTCGTGGGCGAACGGGATGATCGGCACGCGCACGCCGGCCAGCCGCCCGATCTCCGCGGCGTACATGCCGCCTGCGTTGACGACGACCTCGCACTCGATGTCGCCCCACTCGGTGCGCACGCGCCGCACCGCGCCGTCCTCGACGTCGATGCCCTGGACGCGCGTGTGGGTGAAGACGTTCACGCCGCCGCGGCGGGCGCCGTCGGCCAGCGCGTACGTCAGCTGCGAGGGATCGAGGTAGCCGTCGGTCGGCAGGTAGGAGCCGACGCGCACGCCGTCGGTGACCATCAGCGGGAAGAGCTCCTGGGCCTCCCGGGGCGAGAGCAGCTCGAGCGGCAGCCCGAACGTCTTGGCCCACGCGACCTGGCGGTGGATCTCCTGCTCGCGCTCGGGGGTGCACGCGAGGCGGATGCCCCCGCACTCCGTCCACCCGGGCGTGAAGTCGCTGTCGTCGGCCTCGAGCCTGCGATAGAGCTCGACCGAGTACATCATCATCCGCGTCAGCGAGACGCTCGAGCGCAGCTGGCCGACGAGCCCCGCCGAGTGGAACGTCGAGCCGCTCGTCAGCTCGTTGCGGTCGACGAGGACCACGTCGCGCTCGCCGAGCTCCGCGAGGTGGTAGGCGATGCTCGTTCCGCCGACGCCGCCGCCGATGATGACGACGCGGGCGCGCTCGGGGAGCTCACGCGGACGCGGCACGGATCCAGTCCTCCAGTCGTGGGTCGGCGGCCGAGGCGCGCAGGCGTGCGAAGTGCTCCTCGGCGTAGGCCCCGTAGTCGAAGTCGAGGTCGCTGACCGCGCGCTGCAGGACGCCCCACATCGCCTCGCGGATGTCGGACATGAGGCGCATCAGGCGCAGCGCGGCGAACTCGCGGTCCCCGAAGGGCGCGCCGAGATACGCCTCGAGCAGCACCGCGTCGTCGGCCTCGGTGAACCCGTTGTTGACGGACATGTTGCCGAGATCGAAGTAGCGGTCGTTCATCCCGGCGTACTCCCAGTCCACGATCCGCACGCGTTCGCCGTCATCGATGAAGTTCGCGGTCAGCAGGTCGTTGTGGCACGGCACGAGCTCGTGGTCGGCGCCCTGCAGCGCAGCAGCGATCCGTGCCGAGAGCTCGCCCGCGACCGCGTGCTCGGCCTCCGGCACGCTCCCGCCGCGCTCGCGGGCGAGCGCGGCGTAGTCGTCGACGAGCGTGAACGTCGGGAACGTCGTCGCCAGCGGCGGACCGGCGTGGATCGTGCGCAGCGCGCGCGCCACGGCCGCGAGCGTCGCGGGCTCGCGCAGGCGCTCGGCCGCGACCGGTGATCCGGGGATGAACGCGGTCACGAGGCACTGCTCCTCGGGCATCCAGCGCACGACGGCCGGCGCGACGCCGGCGGCATGGCCGGCGCGGGTCGCGGCGACCTCGGTCTCGCGGTCGATGCTGAGGACCTCGGTGTCCTTGCCGCAGATCCGCAGCACGTAGTCCGCCTCGCCGAGCCGGACCTTGAGGTTGCGGTTCGTGATCCCCCCGGAGAGCACGATCGGCTCGCCCTCGAGCGGCCCGAGGTCGGGCTCGAGGATCGCGAGGATCGCGTCCAGGTCCGCGTCGAGCTCAGCCACTGGGAGCCACCTCCACGATGAAGCGCGCGCGATCGCCGCGGTGCCGGTCCTGGGCGTACTCGACCGGCGTGCCGCTCGCGTCGTACGCGACCCGCTCGACGAGCATCAGCGGCGAGCGGGCGCGGATGCCGAGCGCGCGTGCGTCCTGCGAGCGGGCGGCCACGGGCTCGAGCCGCTCGACGGCGCGCACCGGGTCGCGGCCGTAGCGCTCGCGCATGAGCGCGTACAGCGAGCCGCCGATGTCGAGCTCGGTGATCCCCGGGAACAGCGCGTCCGGCACCCAGGAGTCCTCGAGCGTCAGCGCAAGGCCGCCACCGGCGCGGATCCGCTGGATGCGCGCCACGTCGGCGCCCGACGGCAGCAACAGCGCGACCGCCACCTCCGGCGGTGAGGAGCGCACCTCGGCGAGGATCACGGTGGCGCTCGGCTCGAGGCCCGCGCGCTCCATCTGCTCGGTGAAGCCGGCGATCTGCGAGCGGCGGTCGAGCTCGACCTTCGGGGCCGCGACGAACGTCCCGCGGCCCACGCCGCGCTCGACGAGCCCGGCACGTGCGAGTGCGTCGAACGCCTGGCGGACGGTCATCCTGCTGACGCCGAGATCGGCGGCGAGATTGCGCTCGGGCGGGAGCCGGTCGCCCGGCCCGAGCGCGCCGCTGTGGATGCGCTCGGCCAGCTGCGCCTCGATCTGCTGGTAGGCCGGGACCCGGGTGGTGGGATCGATCGTGACCATTGGTACGGACCAATGCCGGACCCTACGGTGCATCCGCCGGGCGGTCAACCCGGCGTCCGGGCGGCGCTCGGCGTTGCGCGGAAAGGCTCGCTGCGGATACCTTCACGCGCCATGACCTTGGACGAGCTGCGGAACGCCGTCGCCGGCGGCGAGATCGACACGGTGCTGCTGGCGCTGACCGACATGCAGGGACGCCTGCAGGGCAAGCGCTTCACGGCCCAGCACTTCCTGAACGCCGCGCTGGATCACGGCGCCGAGGCCTGCAACTACCTGCTCGCCGTGGACGTCGACATGAACACCGTCGACGGCTACGCGATGAGCTCGTGGGAGACCGGCTACGGCGACTTCGTGATGGTCCCGGACATCTCGACCCTGCGCCGCACGCCGTGGCTCGAGGGCACCGCGCTGCTGCTCGCCGATCTGCAGTGGCACGACCACACGCCGGTCGCCGCGTCCCCGCGCCAGATCCTGCGGCGCCAGATCGAGCGCCTCGAGGAGCGCGGCTGGAATGCGCTCGCCGCGACCGAGCTCGAGTTCCTCGTGTTCGACACCTCCTACCGCGACGCGTTCAAGCAGGGTTACCGCGACCTCGAGCACGCGAACCTCTACAACGTCGACTACTCGATGCTCGGCACCTCGCACGTCGAGCCGCTGATCCGCCGGATCCGCAACGAGATGCTCGGCGCCGAGATGGTCGTCGAGAACTCCAAGGGCGAATGCAACTTCGGCCAGCACGAGGTGAACTTCCTCTACGACGCCGCGCTGCCGACCGCCGACAAGCACGCCATCTACAAGAACGGCTCGAAGGAGATCGCCGACCAGGAGGGCAAGGCGATCACGTTCATGGCGAAGTACGACCAGCGCGAGGGCAGCTCGTGCCACGTCCACCTCTCGCTGCGCGACGGCGAGGACCGCCCGGTGTTCGCCGACCAGCCGATCGTGTTCGAGTCGTTCCTGGCCGGGATCCTCGCGACGCTGCGCGAGCTGACGCTCTTCCACGCGCCGAACGTCAACTCCTACAAGCGCTTCGCCTCGGCCTCGTTCGCGCCGACGACCGTCGCCTGGGGCACCGACAACCGCACGTGCGCGGTGCGCGTGCTCGGCGAGGGCCACGCCAAGCGCGTCGAGCTGCGCGTGCCCGGCGCGGACGTGAACCCGTATCTCACGATCGCCGCGCTGATCGCCGGCGGCCTGCACGGCGTGGACGGCCATCTGCCGCTGGAGCCCGAGCTGCGCGGCAACGCGTACTCCGCCGATGCCGAGCGGGTCCCGACGACGCTCCACGAGGCGCGCGAGCTGTTCGCCGCCAGCGCGGTCGCTCGCGAGGCCTTCGGCGAGGAGGTCGTGGCGCACTACCTGAACAACGCGCGGATCGAGCTCGAGGCGTTCGGCGCGGCGGTCACCGACTGGGAACGCGTGCGCGGCTTCGAGCGCCTGTAGCCGATGGCGACGACCGGCAGCGCCCCCTCGCTCGAGACGGTCTTCTCCCCGGTCCGCTCGCAGACGGCCTTCGAGGAGACGGTCGACCGGCTGGGAACCGCGATCAAGCTCGGGCTGCTCGGGCCGGGAACGCGGCTGCCGCCCGAGCGCGAGCTCTGCTCGCGGCTGGGGATCGCGCGCTCGACCCTGCGCCAGGCGCTCACGGCGCTGACCGAGAGCGGGCTGCTGTACGCGGTGCGCGGCCGCGGCGGGGGCACGTTCGTCTCCGACCCCCTGCCGCCGGCCGACGATCCGTCGCCCGAGACGCTCGCTCGCTGGCGCGAGGCGTGCGACGTGCGCCTGGCCGTCGAGTTCGGCGTCGTGGCGCTGGCGACCGACCGCGCCGACCCGCAGGCGCTGACGGCGCTGAGTGCGCACGTCGAGACGATGGACGACCTGCTCGAGGACTACGAGGCCTATCGGCAGGCCGACGTGCGATTCCACATCGGGCTCGCCGAGGCGGCGGGCAGCGCGCGCCTGGTCGCCGCGATGACCGAATGCCAGGGTGAGATGACCGACCTCATCGCGCACATCCCGCATCCGCCCGAGGTGCTCGCCCACAGCAACGAGCAGCACGCCCAGATCCTCGCCGCCGTCCGTGCCGGCGACGCCGCCCGCGCGCTCGGGATCGCCGCCGACCACCTGCACGGCACCGAGCACATCCTCGCCGGGCTCATGCGCGGGGCGTAGGCGCCGCGCGGCCGAGTGCCCGTGCGCCATGCGCGGCGGCGCGGGCGCCCGACCCGCTCCGTGCGCGGTTTGTTGCGCGCGGGCTTGACTTCCGTCCGGTCGCGACCGTAGATTCGCGCCGCCAGAGGCCGGACTCTCAAACCTTTAGGTGCGAGGGGGTGCGCGGCCCCGGGCTCGTGAGAACCCATCGAGGAGGGGCACCGCGCGTGAGCACCATCGACCCGAACGCAGAGCTGTCGGCGGACGAACGACGTCTGGCCGAACTCGGCTACAAGCAGGAGTTGTCGCGAAGCTGGAGCGGGTTCCAGAACTTCGCGATCTCGTTCACGATCATCTCGGTCCTGGCCGGGTGCTTCACGACCTACTACCAGGCCTGGAACAACGGCGGGCCGATCGCCATCTCCTGGGGTTGGCCGATCATCTCGCTGTTCATCCTGATCATCGCCTTCTGCATGGCCGAGCTGGCGTCGGCGTACCCGACCGCGGGCGGCATCTACTGGTGGGCCTCGCACCTGGGCGGCGCCGGCTGGGGCTGGTTCACCGGCTGGTTCAACCTGCTCGGGCTCATCGCGATCCTCGCGTCGGTCGACTACTTCGCGGGCCAGTTCCTCGGAGTGGTTCTGGGGCTCTACAACGTCGACATCTTCGGGATCAACTTCGGTGACGACCTCCATGCGCTCTCGGAGACGTTCCTGCTGTTCACGATCCTGCTGACGCTGCACGTGATCCTGAACATCCGCGGCAGCCACCTCGTCGCGGTGCTCAACGGCATCTCGGTCTGGTGGCACGTCCTCGGCGTCGCGGTGATCGTCGGGATCCTGATCTTCGCCCCGTCCGAGCACGCGAGCATCAACCAGGTGTTCACGGACACCGAGAACAACTCCGGCTTCAGCAGCAGCATGTTCTGGTGGTACGTCCTGCCGCTCGGCTTCCTGCTGACGCAGTACACGATCACCGGATTCGACGCCTCCGCGCACCTCTCCGAGGAGACCCACGACGCGGCGCAGTCGGCGCCGCGCGGCGTATGGCAATCGGTCTTCTTCTCGGCGATCGCCGGGTACATCGTCCTGCTGGCGATCACGTTCGCCGCGAAGGACACGGCTGCGGTCAACGACGGTGGCGGCACGGTGTTCGCCGTCTTCGAGAGCGCGATGGGCAGCGCCTGGGTCAAGGCGATCCTCATCATCTGCGTCGTCGGGCAGTTCTTCTGCGGCATGAGTTGCATGACGAGCGCCTCGCGGATGATGTACGCGTTCAGCCGTGACGGCGCAGTCCCGGGCTCGACGGCTCTGGAGCCGGGTCAACGCGAACCGGATCCCGTTCAACGCGGTCATCGCGGTCGCCGTGTTCGCCCTGATCCTCACGCTGCCGGCGCTGAAGGGCAACAAGGACGGCGTCACGGTCGCGTTCACCGCGGTCGTGTCGATCGGCGTGATCGGGCTCTACGTCTGCTGGGCGGCCCCGATCTTCCTGCGCTGGCGGATGGGTGACGCGTTCGAGGCCGGGCCGTGGAACCTCGGCTCGAAGTACAAGTGGATGGCGCCGATCGCGCTCCTCGAGATCCTGATCGTCGTCGTCATCTACTTCAACGTGCCGTTCAGCTCCGGGGGCGTGCCGTGGGAGAGCGACTTCGAGTGGTCGCTGTTCAACTACACGCCGGTGGTCACCGGCGGCCTGGCGATCGCGATCGGCCTCTGGTGGGTGCTCAGCGCGCGCAAGTGGTTCACGGGCCCGCGCCACACGGTCGACGAGATCGACGCCGAGATCGGCGCACCGCCGCCGTACCCCGAGGCCCCGTAGCCGCGATCCGTTCGAGCGTCATGGCGGGCCCGTCCTGTGGGCGGGCCCGCCGTCAACGCCCCTCCCGGGTTATGGCATGACAAGCACACCTTTGGCAGACTGGCCGGCATGAGCGAGACGCTGTCCGTCCTGGAGCCGGCGACCGAGCAGGTGCTCGACGACGCTCCCGCGTGCCGGCGTCGCGGAGACCGACGCCGCCGTGGCCCGCGCGAAGCAGGCGCTGCCCGCCTGGCGCGCGCTCGAGCCGAGCGCGCGTGCGGCGATCCTGCGCGACCTCGTGACCGCGCCTCGAGGACGCCCACGAGCAGCTCGCCGTCCTCGAGGCGCGCAACGCCGGCAAGCCGATCGGCGCCGCGCGCGGCGAGATCGGCGGCGCGATCGCCACCTTCCGCTACTACGCCGGGGCCCCCGAGCGGCTGCTCGGGGACACGATCCCCGTGGACGGCGGGATCGCGATGACGTTCCGCGAGCCGATCGGTGTCGTCGGCCTGATCACGCCGTGGAACTTCCCGCTGGCGATCGCCTCGTGGAAGCTCGCTCCCGCGCTCGCCGCCGGCAACACGGTCGTGCTCAAGCCGGCCGAGCTCACGCCGCTGACGGCGGTGCGCTTCGGCGAGCTCGCGCTCGAGGCGGGCGTGCCCGCGGGCGTCGTGAACGTCGTCGTCGGTCCGGGCCGCACCTGCGGCCAGCGGCTCGTCGAGCACCCCGACGTCGGCAAGATCGCGTTCACCGGCTCGACCGAGGTCGGGGCCGGGATCGCCGCGTCGGCGGCGGCGACGATCAAGCGCGTGACGCTCGAGCTCGGCGGGAAGTCGGCGAACGTCGTGTTCGCCGACGCCGACGTGGAGGCCGCCGCAGCCGCGGCCCCCGGGGCCGTGTTCGACAACGCCGGGCAGGACTGCTGCGCGCGCTCGCGGATCCTCGTCGAGGAGTCCGCGGTGGACCGGTTCCTCGCGGCGCTGCAGCCGGTCGTCGAGGGCATCGCCGTCGGCGACCCGCTCGACGAGGCGACCGAGATGGGGCCGCTGATCTCCGCCGGCCAGCGTGAGGCGGTCGCCGGGTTCGTCGAGGACGAGTCCGCCGTCGCCTTCCGCGGCAGCGTGCCCGACGGCCCCGGCTACTGGTTCGCGCCGACGGTGCTGCACCCGGTCGATCCCGCCTCGCGCCCGGCGACCGAGGAGATCTTCGGCCCGGTCGCCTGCGTGATCCCGTTCCGCGGCGAGGCCGAGGCGATCCGGATGGCGAACGACACGATCTACGGGCTCTCGGGCTCGGTCTGGACGCGTGACGGCGCGAAGGCGCTGCGCGTCGCCCGCGCGCTCGAGTCGGGGAACCTCTCGATCAACTCGAACAGCTCGGTGCGCGTCACGACGCCGTTCGGCGGCTTCAAGCAGAGCGGCTACGGGCGCGAGCTCGGGCCGCACGCGCTCGATGCGTACACCGAGGTCAAGACGATCTACTACCGCACGCAGGAGGACTGAACCGTGGCCGGCCGTCTCGCAGGGAAGGTCTGCGTCGTCACCGGAGCCAGCGGCGGCATCGGCGCGGCGACGGTCGCGGCGTTCCAGCGCGAGGGCGCGACGGTCGCGGGCGTCGACCTGCGCGCGGGCGCTCCGGGCGATCTCGCGCTGGCCGTCGACGTCACCGAGGAGTCCGCCGTCGAGCAGATGTACGCGCGTGTGCGTGAGGAGCTCGGCGCGATCCACGTGCTCTTCAACAACGCCGGCATCTCGCCGAACGACGACGACTCGGTCCTCGAGACCGGCCTCGACGCCTGGCAGCGCGTGCAGGACGTGAACCTCAAGTCGGTCTTCCTGTGCTGCAAGCACGGCATCCCGCATCTGCTCGAGAACCCGGCGCCGCACCGCGGCTCGGTCATCAACACCGCGTCGTTCGTCGCGACGCTCGGCGCGGCGACCTCGCAGATCTCGTACACCGCCTCCAAGGGCGGCGTGCTCGCGATGTCGCGCGAGATGGGCGTGGAGTTCGCCCGCCAGGGCGTGCGCGTCAACGCGCTGTCGCCCGGCCCGGTCGACACGCCGCTGCTGCGCGAGCTGTTCGCGAAGGACCCCGAGCGCGCCGCGCGGCGCCTCGTGCACGTTCCGATGGGCCGCTTCGCGCGCGCCGAGGAGATGGCGAACGCCGTGGTCTTCCTCGCCAGCGACGAGTCGTCGTTCGTGACCGCCGCGAACTTCCTCGTGGACGGCGGGATCAGCGGCGCCTACGTCACGCCGCTCGGCGAGGCCCTCTAGTGTCGGCAGCTGCGCGAGATGCGCCCGCCGGGGCGTACGCAGCGCTCCTGCATCCGGGGCTCGTCCCCGGCGCGCATCGTGAACCGCACGAGCCGCCCGAAGCGCCGCGGCTCGGTGATCGTCACCCGCACGCGCGCGCCGGGCGCGAGCAGGCGGCCGCGCAGGCGACGGGCGAGATCCGCGCGGCGCAGCGTGCCGGCGTCCTGCGGGACGATCGACCACGGCGTGGCGCCCGGGCAGCCGCGGCCGAGGCAGCGCAACTGCACGCGGCCGCCGGCATGGAGGTCGATGATCGCCAGCGACTGCGTGCGGGTGCCGACCGCGTTCGTGGCCCACGCGGCGTCGAGGCGCGCCTCGCTGAGGCGCAACGCGTCGGCCTCCTGTGCGACGGCAGCCGGAAGCCAGGCCGTCAGGCCCGCGACGCCGAGCGCCGCGCCGATGAGAGCCGCGTGCCGCATGTCCGGGGGAGGTCGGTGGTCCCGGCGACGCGGGGGGCACGGTCGCCGTGCGCCGCAGGATAGGGCTCGCGGCGGCGGCTCAGCGTCCGGCGGTCACGTCGTAGCCCGCAGCCCGCAGCGCGTGCAGCACCTCGTCGGCGTGCTCGGGGCCGCGCGTCTCGAGGACGAGCTGCACGCCCGTCTCGCGCACGTGCAGCGGAACACCCTCGCGCACGTGCTCGACGTCGATGAGGTTCGCCGCCCGCCGCGCTGACCGTCGCCAGCAGCCGCGCGAGCCCGCCCGGGCGGTCGGCGACGCGCGTGAAGACGACGAGCCGCCGCCCGGCGCGGCTCTCGTGCAGCCGCGTGACCGTCGCCAGCAGCCCGGCGTCGACGTTGCCGCCGCTCAGCACGACGCACGTCGTGCCCGCTCGCCGCAGGCGTCGACGGCCCCGGTCAGCAGCGCCGCGACGCCGACGGCGCCGCCGCCCTCGACGACGAGCTTCGCGCGCTCGAGCAGCAGCACCATCGCCTCGGCGATGTCGTCCTCCCCGACGGTGACGATGTCGTCGACCCAGTCGCGCGACGAGCGGGAACGTGATGTCGCCGGGGCGCTTCAGCGCGATGCCGTCGGCGATCGTCGTGCGCGCCCGTCGATCTCGACCGGGTGCCCGGCGGCGAGCGACGGCGGGTACGCGGCGACCGCCGCCGCCTGCACGCCGACGACCTCGACCTCGGGACGCGCGGCCTTCACCGCGATCGCGGTCCCGGCGGCGAGCCCGCCGCCGCCGACGCAGACGACCACCTTCGCGAGGTCGGGCACCTGCTCGAGCAGTTCGAGCCCGACGCGTCCCCTGGCCGGCGACGACGTCGGGGTCGTCGAACGGATGGATGAACGCCATCGCCGCTCTCGGCGGCGCGCTCGCGCGCCTGCGCGACGCAGGCGTCGACCGAGCGCGCCGCCCTCGACGACCTGCGCACCGAGCGCTGCGGCAGCCCTCGACCTTCCCGAGCGGCGCGCCCGGCGGCATCACGACCTCGCACGGGACGCCGCGCTGGCGCGCGGCGAGCGCCACCGCCCAGGCGTGGTTGCCGGCGCTGCCGGCGACGACGCCGCGCTCGGCCGCCGCGCCGAGCGCCGCGAGCTTCGCGGTCGCCCCGCGCACCTTGAACGAGCCGGTGCGCTGCAGGCTCTCGGCCTTCAGCACGACCTCGCCCGCCGGCAGCGCTCGGCGAGCGTCCAGGAGTCGAGCACCGGCGTGCGGCGCGCGACGCGCGCGACGAGCGGGCGCGACACGCGCGATGTCGCTGCGCGGTGACCGTGCCGTCGGCGGCATCCGCTCAGTCCGGCAGCGCGACGATCGCGTCGATCTCGACGTGCCGCGTCCGAGCGGCAGCGCCGCGACGCCGATCGTCGTGCGCGCCGGCGGGTCGGCCGGGAAGAACTCGCCGTAGACCTCGTTGACCTCGGCCGAACGCGGCCGAGGTCGGTCACGTAGACGCCGCAGCGCACGGCGTCGGCCAGCTGCGCGCCGGCGGCCTCGCAGACGGCCGCGAGGTTCTCCAGGCAGCGGCGCGTGCCGGCTCGCCGACCGTCGCCCTCGACGAGCTCGCCCGTCTGCGGGTCGAGCGGCGTCTGGCCCGAGCAGAAGAGCAGGCCGCCGGCCATCACGGCGTGGCTGTACGGGCCGACGGCCGCAGGCGCGCCGACGGCGGTCACGGGCTCGCGATGGTGGGACACGGTCGGCTCCTTCGATAGAGGTCTGGCGAGCCGGACCTTTGCGGGGCCGATCCTCGCATGCCGCGCCGCCGCGGGCAACCGGCGTCCGCGCCCGGTCGTTCGCTACCGTCAGCGCGATGCCCGTCCGCCGCCTCACGGTGCGTCGCGCCACGGTCCTCGCTGCGGTCGCGGTGCCGTTCGCGCTCGCGTCGCCCGCGGCCGCCGACGCGGCGCTCGGGACGACGGCGTGCGGCTCCGACGGCTCGCTGCGCTGCGGCACGCTCGCCGTGCCGCTCGACCGCAGCGGCGCGGTGCCCGGGCACGATCGCCCTGCCGGTCGCACGCCGGCCCGCCGGGCGCGCGCCGACCGAGCGAGGCGCGTCGTCGCCCTCGCCGGCGGCCCCGGACAGGCCGCGCTGCCGTTCGCGGCCGACTTCGCCGAGGCGCTTGCAGCCGCTGCTGACCACGCCGCGACCTGCTCGTCTTCGACCAGCGCGGGACCGGCACGTCCGAGCCGCTGCGCTGCAGCTGCTTCGGCGACGCGCGGCCCGGCCACGAGCGCCGCAGGTCAGCGCATGCGCCTCGACAGCTCGGCCCGGCGCGCAGCCGCTTCTACCGCAGCGTCGACAGCGCCGACGACATCGAGGCGCTGCGCGTCGCCGGCGGCTACGACAAGCTCGTCCTCTACGGCGTCTCGTACGGCACGAAGGTCGCGCTCACGTACGCCGCGCGCTACCCGGATCGCGTCGCCGGGCTCGTGCTCGACTCGGTCGTCCCCGTCGACGGCCCCGACTGTCGGCCGCGCGTCGTTCGCCGCCGTCGCGCCGCGTGCTGCGCGACGCTCTGCGCCGAGCGCGCCTGCCGGTTCGCGACGCGCAACCCGCACGCCGACCTCCGGGCGCTCGTCGCGCAAACTCGACCGCACGCCGCTGAGCGGCACGATCACCGGCGCCGACGGGCCGGTCGCGTGCGCGTGACGCACGACGGCCTTCGGCCTCTGGCAGATCCTGCTCGGCGGCGATCTCAACCCGACGCTGCGCGCCGAGCTCCCGGGCGCGATGCGCGCCGCGCTGCGCGGAGACCGCACGCCGCTGCTGCGCCTGCGGGCGCGGGCAGCGGGGCTGACCGGCACCGCGACGCTCGTCGCTCGCGGCGGGCCTGCAGTCGAGCGCGACGACGGCGACTCCGCGCCTGTTCACCGCCACGCGCTGCGAGGAGACCGTGTTCCCGTGGTCACCGGCGGCGAGCGTCGGCACCCGCGAGGCACAGGCCCGCGCGGCCGTCGCGTGCGCTGCCGGCCGTCCGCGTTCGCGCCCTTCGTCGCGCGACGTCCCGCTCGCCGCGAGCGTCCTGCCGCTGTGCGTCGGCTGGCCGGACGCCCCGCGCCGCGCTCGCGGCCGCGGGGCCGCTGCCGGCCGTCCCGACGCTCGTCCTCAGCGGGCGGCGCCGACCTGCGCACGCCCGCCGAGCAGGCGCGCAGCGCCGTCGCGAGCGATCCCGGGCGCACGCGTGGTCGTCGTCGCCCGAGACCGGGCACTCGGTCCTCGGCAGCGACCTCGGCGGCTGCGTCGACGACGAGCTCGCCGCGTTCGCGGCCGGGCACGGCGTCGCAGCTGCACGCCGAAGGCCAGCCCGTTCGCGCCGACGCCGCGCCCGCCGCTGCACGCTGTCCGGCGCTGCGCGGCGCACGAAGGCGCTGCGGACGCTCGTCGGCGGTCGCGCGCGACCGCTCGACGACGTGCGCCGCCAGCTCGATCGGCGACGCGATCGCCGCGGGGCGCTCGATCGTCACCGGGCTCGCGCACCGGCGGGCTGCGCGGCGGCGTCGCGAGCGTCCAGGGCGACGTCGTCGACGCTCGCAGCGCGTCTCCTACGTCCCCGGCGTGCGCGTCTCCGGCACCTACGCGCTCAACGCGGCGACGGCGTCTCGCAGCTCGTCGTCACC
Source organism: uncultured Actinomycetes bacterium (assembly GCA_963787935.1). Classification (GTDB taxonomy): domain Bacteria; phylum Actinomycetota; class Thermoleophilia; order Solirubrobacterales; family Solirubrobacteraceae; genus F1-60-MAGs163. The sequence continues at coordinate 704,931 of CAWBEV010000006.1, forward strand.
GGCCCGGCCGCCGCCCGCGGGCGCGCTGACGATCGACGGCACGGGACCGTCCGCGGCGTGCTCGGCGGCGCACGCGTCAGGCGCGCACGGCCGGCGCGCGCTGGCGCGCCGCCGCACCGGGCGCGCCGGGCCTGCGCGCCCCGCGCTCGCGCGACCCGCGCTCCGCGCCGTGCGCTGAGCCGATGACGAACGCCCTGGCCCACGAGACCTCGCCGTATCTCCTGCAGCACGCCGACAATCCGGTCGACTGGCTGCCGTGGGGCCCGGAGGCGCTCGAGCGCGCGCGCGCGCGAGGACCGGCCGCTGCTCGTGTCGATCGGCTACTCGGCCTGCCACTGGTGCCACGTGATGGAGCGCGAGAGCTTCGAGGACGCCGTAGACCGCCGCGCTGATGAACGAGCACTTCGTCTGCGTGAAGGTCGACCGCGAGGAGCGCCCCGACGTCGACGCGCTCTACATGGAGGCCGTGCAGGCGATGACCGGCCAGGGCGGCTGGCCGCTGAACGTCTTCCTGACGCCCGACCAGGTGCCGTTCTACGGCGGGACGTACTTCCCGCCCGAGCCGCGCCACGGCATGCCCGTCCTGGCGGCAGGTCCTGCTCGCGGTCGCCGAGGCGCTGGGGCGAGCGCCGCGAGGAGATCGCGCGCGACGCCGCGCAGGCCGCCGAGCGCCTGCGCGGCGGCGCGCGCCTGCAGCCGAGCGCCGACCCGATCGGCGCCGGCGCTCCTCGACGCAGGCGGTCGACGACGCTCGCGCTCGCACGCTTCGACAGCGTGCAACGGCGGCTGGGGCGCGGCGCGCCGAAGTTCCCGGCGGCTTCGGCGATCGAGTTCCTGCTGGCCCGCGGCGAGCCCGCGATGGCGCTCCAGACGCTGCGCTCGATGGCCTCCGGCGGGATCCACGACCAGGTCGGCGGCGGCTTCGCCCGCTACAGCGTCGACGCGACCTGGACCGTCCCGCACTTCGAGAAGATGCTCTACGACAACGCGCTGCTCGCACGGGCGTATCTGCACGGCTGGCTCGTCGAGCGGCGACCCGCTGCTGCGGCGCACGTGCGAGGAGACCCTCGACTGGGCGCTGCGCGAGATGCGCGCGCCCGACGGCGGCTTCTACAGCGCGCTCGACGCGGACTCCGAGGGCGTCGAGGGCCGCTTCTACGTGTGGACGACGGCCGAGCTGTCGCGGCGCTCGGCGCCGACGCCGGACGCGGCGCTCGCCTGGTTCGGCGCGAGCGACGCCGGGAACTTCCCCGAGGGCCCGGCCGGGCGCGAACGTCCTCGAGTCGCGCGGCCCGGAGCCCGACCCCGAGGTGCGCGAGCGGATCCGCGCCCGTCTGCTCGAGGTGCGCGCGCGACGCGTGCGCCCGGCGACCGACGACAAGCGCGTCGCGAGCTGGAACGCGCTGATGGTCGCGGCGCTCGCCGACGCCGGCGCCGTGCTCGAGCGGCCGGACTACCTCGACGCCGCCCGCGCGACCGGCGACTTCCTGCTCGACGACGCAGCGCGACGGCGACGGGCGGCTGCTGCGCACGCTACAACCGCGGCGAGCGCCAAGCAGCCCGGCGTTCCTCGAGGATCACGCGTTCCTGCTGGAGGCGCTGCTCGCGCTCTACGAGGCGACGTTCGAGGAGCGCTGGTTCGTCGCCGCGCGCGCGACCGCCGACGAGCTGCTCGCGCGCTTCGCCGACCCCGAGCACGGCGGGTTCTTCTCGACGGCCGACGACGCGCGAGCAGCTCGTCGCGCGGCGCAAGGAGCTCGAGGACGCGCCGATCCCCTCGGGCGGCGCGAGCGCCGCGCTCGGGCTGCTGCGCCTCGCGCTGCTGACCGGCGAGGCCGCGCTACGAGGAGGCGGCGCTCGGGCACCTGCGCCTCGTGCACCCGCTGTGCGGCGCCGCCACCCGCAGGCGTTCGCGCACACGCTCCAGGCGATCGACCTGCACGTCGGCCCGGCACGCGAGGTCGCACTCGTCGGCGCGACGGCGTCGGACCGCTCGAGCGCGTCGTGCGCGGCGCGCTGCGCCCGCGACTCGTCCTCGCCGGCCGCCGCGGCGCCGCGCCGCACGGACACTCGCACGTGCCGCTGCTCGACGGGCCGCCACGCGGTCGACGGCCGCGCGGCCGCCTACGTCTGCGAGCGCTTCGCCTGCCGGGCACCGGAGACCGCCCCGCACGCGCTGGCCACGCTGCTCGACTGACGCCGGCGACCTGCGATCGCAGCGATCCGCGATCATCCGGCGTGCCGTTTCGGGCCGTACCGGGTAGGGCGCTGCTAGAACGTGGGCGCTGCGTCCGCTCCGCCACCCGCCGATCCTCCCGCCACATGAAGCGACTGCTCGCCATCCCGTCCGGTCCGCGCGCCAAGTGGGTCGTCCTCGCCGTCTGGATCGTCGCGCTGTTCGCGGTCGAGCGCCGCGCAACCTGCCCGGCGAAGTTCGAGGACATCGAGAAGAACGACTCCGCCTCGTTCCTGCCCGGAGAGCGCCGAGTCGACGAAGGCGCTCGCCGCCACGAAGAGCTCCAGGGCTCGGAGAACGTGACGATCGTCGCCGTCTACCGGCGCGACGGCGGGCTGACCGCCGCCGACAAGGCCCGGATCGCCGCCGACCGCGCCGAGCTCAACGCGCTGAAGCTGCCGCGCAACACGAAGCCGTTCGCGCCGCCGCGCTTCTCGCAGGACGGCACGTCGGCGCTGCTGCTGGCGGACATCGCGACCGAACGGCGAGTCGGCGACGACGATCCTCGATCCGGTCAACGACGTGCGCGACCGGATCAGCGATCCGGGCGGCGGCCTGCAGGTCAAGGTCACGGGCTCGGCCGGCTACTCGGCCGACGCGATCAAGGTCTTCGAGAACATCAACGGCACGCTGCTGATCGCGGCGGTCGCGCTCGTGTTCGTGCTGCTGGCGCTGATCTACCGCAGCCCGCTGTTCCTGTGGATCCCGCTGCTGCACCGTCGGCTTGGCGGAGATCGTCAGCCGCGCGCTCGGCTGGATGGCCAGCGAGGTCGCCGGCGTGACCGTCAACGGCCAGTCCTCGTCGATCATGTCGATCCTCGTCCTCGGCGCGGGCACCGACTATGCGCTGCTGCTCGTCGCCCGCTACCGCGAGGAGCTGCGGCGCGACCAGGACAAGCACGCGGCGCTGGCCGACCGCGCTCAGCGCCTCGGGCCCGGCGATCGTCGCCTCGGCCGTCACGGTCGTCCTGGCGCTCGCTCTGCCTGTCGTTCGCCGAGGTCAACGGCACCGCGGGCCTCGGGCCGCTCGGCGCGATCGGCGTGCTGACGGCGATGGTCGCGATGCTCACGCTGCTCCCGGCGCTGCTGGCGATCTTCGGCCGCCGCGCGTTCTGGCCGTTCGTCCCGTACGGCCCCGACGGCGCCGAGGCGCCCGACGCGACGCCGGCGCCCGCGCACGTCCCGACCGCGATCGTCGGCTTCGACGCTCGCGATGCTGCTGAACGTCGGCGTGCTCATCGGCGTGCTGGCGACGATCGGCGTCCCCGCGCCGTTGACGCTCGGCGCGGTCGTCGTGTTCGCCGGGATCGTCCTGCGGGTGGCGGGCGGCTCGTTCACGCGCGCGCTTCCAGCAGCACCGAGCACCGCTTCAGCGACGACGGCGCACGCCGTCGACGCCACGCACGGCCGCTGGCGACAGTGGGGCGACTGGATCGCCCGCCGTCCGCGCCGCGTCTGGATCGCACGACCGCTGCATCCTGCGCGTGCTGGCGCTCGGCCTGCTGAACTACTCGACGGGCCTGACCCAGGGCAACTCGTTCCGCGGCGAGGTCGAGTCGGTGCAGGGCCAGAAGCTGCTCTCGAAGGCGTTCCCGAGCGGCGACAACGCGCCGACGGACATCGTCGTCCCGCCCGGCGGCGACGTCGCCGCGGTGAGGCAGGCGGTGCGCGGCGTCTCCGGCGTCGCCGACGTGCGCCGGATCCAGGAGGGCGCGCCCGGCACGCTACCTGCAGGCGTCGCTGAAGCCCGACCCGTACTCGACGACGGCCTTCGACGACGATCCCGAAGATCCGCACCGCGGCCAAGGACGCAGGCGGGTCCGGCGTGCTCGTCGGCGGGACCACGGCGATCGAGCGCGACCTGCGCGAGGCCTCGACGCGCGACAACCGGCTGATCATCCCGCTCGTCCTGCTCGTCGTGTTCCTCGTGCTGATCGTGCTGCTGCGCGCGCTCGCGGCGCCGCTGCTGCTGATGGCGACGGTCGTGCTGTCGTTCGCCGCCGCGCTCGGCGTGAGCTACGTCGTCTTCGACGTGCTGTTCGGCTTCCCGGGCAGCGACCCGTCGTTGCCGCTGTTCGCCTTCGTGTTCCTCGTGGCGCTCGGCATCGACTACAACATCTTCCTGATGGCGCGGGTGCGCGAGGAGACCCAGCGCTACGGCACCGAGCACGGGCATGCTCCGCGGGCTCGCCGTGACCGGCGGCGTCATCACCTCCGCCGGCATCGTGCTGGCCGGCACGTTCGCGGTGCTGGCGGTGCTGCCGCTCGTGCTCGCTGACGCGAGATCGGGTTCGCGATCGCGTTCGGCGTGCTGCTCGACACGTTCGTCGTGCGCTCGACGCTCGTCCCGGCGCTCGTCCTCGACATCGGCCGCAAGGTCTGGTGGCCCTCGCGACTGGCCCACGAGGGCGATCCGGGCGGCCCCGCGCCGGGGTCCGAGCCCGACGCCGAGGAGCCGCCGAGCGCGGTGCCCGCCGGCGCGGGCCGCGGTTGATCCGTCCAGGTTGCGGCGCGCGTGGGACGGCCGCAGTCGGGTCCGGCCGATACATTCGCACCATGTCCCGACGCCTCGTGACCCTGCCCGCAGCGCTTCTCGCCGTTCTCGCCCCTGCGGCGAGCGCCGGTGCGGCGACCCTCGCGACCGATCAGCGCCTGCTACCTCGAGGGCGGCCCCGTCACCCTGACGGGAGCCGGCTTCACCCCCGGCGGCCGCGCGAACATCTCGGGCGCGGGCATCAGCCTCGCCGGCCCGGCGCAGACCGACGGCGGCTTCCTCGTGCGCGGTCGCGGCGCCGCAGCTCGACGCTCACCGGGCCCGGCTTCACGACCTTCACGGTCGGCGCCACCGACGCGACGAGCGGCGCCACCGCGAGCGTCGACGTGCACGTCGCGAACGTTCGCCGTTCACGACCACGCAGGGCGTCAAGCGCGCCGATCGCCAAGCGCACGTGGTCCTTCAGCGGCTGTTCGCAGCGCCCGGGCAAGCCGATCTACGGCCACTTCCGCTTCAAGCGGCAAGACGAACGCGAACTACCGCTTCGGCGTCCCGCGAGGGCGCCTGCGGCACGCTGAAGCGCAAGCGCGCGCCGCGGATCCCGCTGCGCAACCCCGCGGCCGGGAAGTGGAGCGTGCAGATCGACTTCAGAGCCGAACGTACAACGCGAAGTCCACGCCGCGGTTCCGCGCGACGACGACCGTCTTCTCGACGTCCCGCGCTGAGCTTGGCGCTACGAGCACCGGCAGGTAGCGGTCGAGCTCCCACTGCGTGACCTGCACGCGGTAGTCCTCCCACTCCTGGCGCTTGATCTCGACGTAGCGGTTGAACATGTGCTCGCCGAGCGCGCGCAGCACGAGCTCGGACTCCGACGGTCAGCTCGATCGCCTCGCCGAGCGTCTCCGGGAGCTGCTCGATCCCCAGCCGGCGGCGCTCGTCCGCCGCCAGGTGGTAGAGGTTCTTCTCCATCGGCTCGGGCAGCTCGTAGCCCTTCTCGATGCCCTCGAGCCCGGCGTGGAGCAGCACCGCGAACGTCAGGTACGGGTTGCAGGCCGGGTCCGGGCAGCGCAGCTCCATGCGCGTGGCCTGCTCCTTGCCGGGGTGGTAGAGCGGGACGCGCACGAGCGCGGAGCGGTTGCGCCGTGACCAGGCGACGTAGACCGGCGCCTCGTAGCCGGGCACGAGGCGCTTGTAGCTGTTGACCCACTGGGCGAAGATCGCGCTCATCTCGCGCGCGTGGCGCAGCTGCCCGGCGATGAACGCCTTGCCGACGTCGCTGAGGAAGTACGGGTCGCTCGTCGTCGAAGAACGCGTTGCGCCCGCCGGAGAAGAGCGACATGTGCGTGTGCATGCCCGAGCCGTTCTCGCCGAACAGCGGCTTGGGCATGAACGTCGCGTGCCAGCCGTACTTCAGCGCGTACTCCTTGACCGTGATCCGGTAGGTCATGCAGTCGTCGGCCATCTTCAGCGCGTTCGAGTAGCGCATGTCGACCTCGTGCTGGCTCGGGCCGACCTCGTGGTGGCTGTACTCGACGTGGATGCCGAGCTGCTCGAGCGCGAGCACGGTCTCGCGGCGCACGTCCGAGCCCGGCGTCGAGCGTCGTCAGGTCGAAGTAGCCGCCCTCGTCGAGGACCTCGGTGCCGTGCTTGTCCTTGAAGAGGAAGTACTCGAGCTCGGGGCCGACGTTGAACGTGTCGAAGCCCATCTCGTTCGCGCGCTCGATCGCGCGGCGCAGGACGTGCCGCGGATCGCCCTCGTACGGGGTGCGCTCGGGGTCAGCACGTCGCAGAACATCCGCGCGACGCCCTGCTCCTCGGGGCGCCACGGGAGCACGGCGAACGTCGACGGGTCCGGCATCGCGATCATGTCCGACTCCTCGATCGCGTTGAAGCCGGTGATCGAGGAGCCGTCGAAGCCCATGCCGCCCTCGAAGGCGTCGTCGAGCTCGTCGACGCCGATCGAGAACGACTTCAGCTGGCCCAGGATGTCCGTGAACCAGAAGCGGATGAAGCGGATGTCGCGCTCCTCGCAGATCGCCTTGACGTCGGCTGCGGTCTGGGGCGTGTCGGCCATGCCCGGGACCCTAGCGGCGATCAGCGGCCGCGGGCCTGGACCGGCGGTCCTGTTCGCCGGCGAGCCAGCGCCGCGCCCAGACCGCGAGCTCCTCGACCGCGGGGCCCAGGCTGCGGCCCATCGTCGGTCAGCGCGTAGGTCACCCGCACCGGCGGCCCCGGCGCCACGGTGCGCGCGCGACGACGCCGCGCGCCTCGAGCTCCTTCATGCGCTCGGAGAGCAGGCGGTCGGAGAGCTGGGGATCGCGGCGGCGATCTCCGAGAAGCGCACGGCTCGCCGCCGTCGAGCAGCACCGCGATGATCGCGCCGGTCCAGCGGCGTCCGATCGAGCTCGATCGCCTCGTGGTAGAGCGGGCAGCAGGCTGGAGGCGGCCGTCGTGATGCGCCGGCGCGCCGGGATCCTCGTGCTCCTGCGCCATCGGCGCCGCGCGCCGCTCAGGCGGCCATCAGGCGCGCCTTCTCGCTGGATCCGTCGACCGGGACGTCGCCGGCGACGTTGACGATCGCGGTGAAGGTCTCGAGCGAGACGAACGCGATCGCCTCGAGCAGCTGCTCGTCGCTCCAGCCGGCCTCGCGCGCCTCCTCGTGCAGGTGCACGGGCGGGCGGCCCGGTCCTCGACGAGCGCGCGCAGGAAGCGCAGCAGCGCGGCCTCGCGCGCGTCGCCGGACTCGAAGCGGCGCGCCGCCGCGATCTCGTCGAGCCGCAGCCCGGCGAGCCGCGCCGAGCGGCTGTGCATCGCGATGCCCGGCTCGGAGCCGTGGTGCTCGGCGACGGCGAGCGAGATCCGCTCGAGCGTCTGCGGGCGGCAGCGAGCCGTGGCGCAGCTCGGAGCGCAGCCGCGCGTAGCCGCGCAGCGCGGCGGGCGAGCCGGCGAGGACGCCGAGGAAGTTCGGGAGCTGACCGGCGGTTGCGAGCGCGCCGCGCAGGACCGGAACGGAGCCTTCCGGGGCGCTGAGTTCGTCGTGGACGGGAAAGCGGCTGATCGAGGTCATAGCGGGCCTCTGCTGTGGCGGGTGAGCGGTCCGTGCTTCAGCTTCGCATCGTGCAACCTGCTTACGGCACGTAAGCTTACTCGCGCCGCGGCCGGGATGGCAAGCCGATACCCGGGTATACGCGCGCGGATGCGAGCTCGGAGGAGCGCCCGGGCGCCAACTGCGCCGTTCAGCGGCTGGCACGCAGGGTCACGCGCCCCGCGGCGATGACCCGCAGCCGCCCGGCGGCCGCCCAGGTGAGGTCGTAGTGCACGCCTTCGGCGTACGGGCCGCGGTCGACGACGCGCGCGACCACGCTGTGCCCGCGGTAGCGGAAGCGCACGCGCGTCCCACACGCGAGCGTCCGGTGTGCGACGCCGAGCAGACGGCTCGTGAGGCGCTGGCCGCACGCGGTGCGCCGGCCGTAGAGCCCTGGGCCGTACCACGTGACGACACGCCGGCGCAGCCCCGGGCGGTCCCGGTTCCAGAGCCGCCGCGCCGGTGCGGGGCGCAGCGCGCGGCGCGCCTGCGGATCGCCGCGATCGTCGCGGGTCCCGCGACGCCGTCGGCGGCCAGGCAGTGCAGGCGCTGGTAGCGGCGCACCGCCGCACGCGTGAGCGGACCGAAGCGCGCGGTCGGGCGCACGCGCAGGAGGTGCATGCGGCGCAGGTGGCGCTGCAGCTGGCGTACGTCACGCCCGCGCATCGGGACGTGGAGCGAGCGGTCGCCGAGGCTCGTGGCGGCCGCGCGCGCCGTCGGCCCGGCCGTGGGCGGCGCAGCATGGGCGCTGGCGACGGCGACGAGCACGAGCAGGACCCCCAGGAGGACCGCCCAGCCGGCCATCCGGTCGGGCCGGTGCGCGGCCTGCTCGGCGGGCCGCCGCGACGGCCTGCGGGGCGGCGCGGCGACGAGCGGGCGCACCGCGGGCGGCTGCGCGCCGCGCCCGTTGATCCGGACCGTGCGGCGCTGCGGACGCGGCGCCGCCGCCGGGTCAGCGCCGGGCAGCGGCTCCGCGCGGACGGCACGCAGCGCGCGGGGCGCCGCCGGCGCGGCGCGGCGCGCCTCGATGCGCTCGCGAACCTCGGCGACGTCGGCCCACCATGCTTCGGCGGTCTGGGGTTGGGGCATGCGTCAACGTCCTCTTTCGGGCGGCTTACGGGGTTAGCTGACGGGCTCGCGCTGAAAGAGCTGCGCTACACCGGCTGAAGCCGGCGATTCGCCCCGACAAATGGGTCCCCCGCTTCCCGCTCTCCGGCACGCAGCTGCGCGGCGGCCGAGCGGAAACTCAGCGGTTGTGTGTCTTCCAGGCTAGCCGAGAGCCGCCGCGTCGCGCGCCGTGCCCCGGCTCAGCACTGCAAGATCGCGTGCAGGTCCGCGGGGTGCAACGCGCCGTGCACGGCCTTCCGCGGCGTGCCGGGATCGGCGTGGCCCGTCAGCGGCCGGCGACGGCGCCGACGTACGAGGCGACGTCCTTGGCGTTGTCGCCGGTCACGAGACCGGCGGGCATGTTGCCGTTGCCGCGCGCGCGACCCTGGAGGATCGCGTTGAGCACGAGGGCCGCCGGGGGCCGCAGCGCGTCGAGGTTCACGCCGGTCTGCCCCACCGCGTTCGAGGCGCGCAGTGTGTGACAGGTGGCGCAGTTGCGCGTGAACAGCTCGCGCCCGTTCGCCTGGGCCGCGGTCAGCTCGATCCCGCCGACGACGTCCTGCTCGGAGTTGTTCGCGTCGGCGACGACGAGCAGCCCGGGGATGCCGAGCCCGATCCCGAGGCAGATGATCGCGATGCCCGTGTAGAGCACGGCATTCGACCCGCGCGAGGGCGGCCCGGAGGACGGGCCGCGCCGACCGGCGAACGCCGCCGCCACGACGCACAGGCCGATGACGATGAACGACAGGATGAATGCAGTGACAGCGACCATCGGCGCCGCAGCCTACACCGCAGGCCCCGCGGAATGCGCTCTCGCACGTCGCGTTCTCATCGCCGGCGCCCCTGCGCGAACGACATGACGGGCGGCGCGACGGCCCGGAACCCGGCGGCCGCCGCCGGCTCACGCCCCTGCCCCGCCCGTTCGAGATCGCGCTCGTCCAGCGGCGAGAAGCTCTTGACCTGCGCCGCCGGCCGATCCGGTGCCTCGAGCGCCTCGAGCCGGCGCACGAGCACGTTGATCGCCCCGCCCACCGGCGGCGTAGCGCTCGAGCCGGCCTTCGGCGACGACGAGCGGCTCGGTGCGCACCGCGAGCCGGTGGCGCTCGTAGACCGCCGGCGGCACGACGAGGTTCACGGTGCCGTGCTCGTCCTCGAGCAGCATGAAGCAGACGCCGCTCGCCGTTCCCGGGCGCTGACGGGCCACGACGAGCCCCCCGACCCGCACGCGGGCGCCGTGGGTGAGCCGGCCCAGATCAGCGCTCGTGACCGCCCCGCGCCCGGCGAGCCCGTCGCGCAGCAGTTCCAGCGGGTGCGTCGCCGTCGTCAGGCCGGTCGTCGCATAGTCGGCGAGCATCGCGTCCCACGGCCGCAGCGGCGCCAGCGTCGGCGCCGCCGGCAGGTCGAGCGGCAGCGCCAGTTGCGTCCCGCCGCTCCCACGCGGGCCGACCGCCGCCGGCGGCGCCGCCACCCCCAGCCGCCACAGCGCCTCCCGCCGGGCGTAGGGACAGGGGCGATGCGGCGCCGGCGAGAGCGTCGGCGGATCCGGACCATGCGAGACGCTCGAGGGACGGGCGCCCGGCGCCCGCGCGCGCGGCCAGGTCGGCGAGGGAGCGGAACGGCCCGCCGGCCTCGCGCTCGGCGACGAGCGCCTCGACCTCCTCGCAGCGCACGCCGAGCACATGCCCGAGGCCCAGGCGGACCGCGCCGTCCGCCGTCACCGTGCAGCCCACGGCGCTGGTGTTGACGTCGGGCGGGTGCACGGGGATGCCGCGCCGCTGGGCCTCGTGGACGAGCGCGTCCGGCGGGTAGAAGCCCATCGGCTGCTCATCGAGCAGCGCCGCGAGGAATTCGGGGCCGTAGTGGACCCGCAGCCACGTCGACTGGTAGGCGAGCAGCCCGAACGCCGCGCCGTGCGCCTTCGGGAACCCGAAGCCGGAGAACCCGACGATCATCGTGAAGACCTTCTCGGCGAGCGCCTCGTCGACGTCCGGCCAGCGCTCGACGGCACCCTCGACGAAGCGCCGGTGGTGGGACTCGATCGCCGCCGCCGAGCGCTTGCGGCTCATCGCGCGGCGCAGGCCCTCGGCCTCCCCCGGCGAGAAGCCCGCGAACGCCATCGCGACCTCGATGACCTGGTCCTGGAAGATGATCGTGCCGAGCGTGTCCCGCAGCACCGGCTCGAGCGAGGGATGGTCGTAGGGCACCTGGTGGGACGGGTCCACCCGCAGCCGCTGGAGCCGCTCGATGTAGGGGTTGACCGCGCCGCCCTGGATCGGCCCCGGCCGCACGATCGCCACCTGGATCGTGATGTCGTCGAGGTTCTCCGGACGGGTGCGCCGCAGCGAGGCCATCTGCGCCCGGCTCTCGATCTGGAAGACGCCGGTGGTCTCCGCGTTCTGGATCGCGTCGTAGACCGCCGGATCGTCGTAGGGGATCCGCGAGAGGTCGATGCGCTCGTGTCGGCGGGCGGCGATCTGCTCCACGCAGCGCTCGACGGCCGAGAGCATCCCGAGGCCGAGCAGGTCGATCTTCAGGAAGCCCGCGTCGGCGCAGGAGTCCTTGTCCCACATCGCGATCTGGCGGCCCTCCATCGCCGCCGGGACGACCGGGCAGCAGTCCACGAGCGGGCGGGTCGCGACGATCATGCCGCCGGAGTGCTGGGAGAGATGGCGCGGCAGGCCGTGGGCCTCGCGGGCGAGCTCGACGAGCCGCCGCCAACGACCCTCGCGCTCGCGGCCCTCGCCGAGCACCGTGGCGACGTCGTCCCCCGACCCGGCCCGCCGACCAGCCCTCCGAGGCGCGCGCCACCCGCTCGATCTCGCCGGGCGGCAGGCCGAGCGCCTTGCCGAGCTCGCGGATCGCCCCGCGCGCGCGATACGTCGGGAACGCGGCGACGAGCGCGGAGTGCTCGCGCCCGTAGCGCTCGTGGATGCGCGGGATCAGGCGCTCGCGCACGTCGCGCGGGAAATCCAGGTCGATGTCCGGCAGCGCGCTGATCTCGTCGTTGAGGAACCGCCCGAGGAAGAGCTTGTTCGCCACGGGATCCACGTGCGAGAGGCCGGTGAGGTAGCAGACGATCGAGGAGACCGAGGATCCGCGCCCGCGCCCCGGCGGGAGCAGCGCCCGCGCGGTGTCCGGGCCGCGGACCTCGCAGGCGACCTCGCGTGCGAGCTCGAGCATGTCGCGGTGCAGCAGGAAGAACCCGGAGAGCCCGAGCTGGGCGATGAGCGCGAGCTCCTCGTCGAGCCGTGCGGTCGCCTCGGCGCGCAGGCGATGCCCGGCCGGGTAGCGGTCCTCGAAACTCCGGCGGCAGGCGCGGGCGAGCGCCCCGTCGGCGCCCGGATCCTCGGCGCCCGGATAGCGGTAGCCGAGATCGTGCGTGAGGTCGAAGGTCAGCGTCTCGGCGAGCCGGGCGCTCTCGGCGACCGCCTCGGGATGGTCCTCGAAGCGCGCCGCCATCGCCGCCGGCGTCGCCAGCACGTGGGCGTGGTTGCCGCGGCGCAGCGGCTCGGAGGCATCGAGCGTCGTGTGCTCGCGCACCGCGACGAGCGCGTCCTGCAGGCGAGCGCGCACCGGCGTGTGCGCGTGGACGTTCCCGGTCGCCACGCACGGGACGCCGAGGCGGGCGGCCAGGGCTGCCAGGCCGCGGTTCAGTGCGCGATCGTGCCGGGCGAACGGGCGCTGGAGCTCGACCCGGAAGGCGTCGGGGCCGAACGCCGCGAGCAGGCGGCGCATCGTCGGCTCGTCGCGCACCCCCCGGCGGGCGCAGCCGCTGAGGCAGACGAGCCCTTCGGCGTGCGCCGCGATCTCGGCGAGCGTGAGGGTCGGCTCGGAGCGCTCACGCCCGCCGGCCCGCTCGCGCGTGCGTGCGTGGGCGCGCGTCAGCAGCCGGCAGAGGTTCGCCCAGCCGCCCGCGTCGCGCACGAGCAGGGTGAGATGGCGATGCTCGGCGTCCTCGGCGGTGGCCTCGCCGTCGCGGAAGCGCACCTCGGCGCCCTGGATCGCCCGCAGCCCGACCGCGCGGGCCGCCTGGGCGAACTCCATCGAGCCCGAGACCGTGTCGTGATCGGTCAGCGCGAGCGCCGTGTGGCCGCGCTCGACCGCCGCCTGCGCGAGCTCGTCGGGCAGCGATGCCCCGTCGAGGAACGAGAAGGCCGAATGGCAGTGGAGCTCGACGTAGGACACGAACGTATGTTCGCATCCGGGCCGGACGGAGGCTAGCCCGCCAGCGGCGGCCCGAGGACCTCCATCCCCGCCTCCCCCGCGATCTCGCCGAAGACCGCCGGATCGACCGGCCCGCCGGCCAGGGCGGCATGGCGTTCGAAGAACCGCTCCATCCCGGCCGGCGTGAACAGCACGAGGATCCGCGCCGGGGCGTCGTCGTCGTTGCGGAACGCATGCGCCGTGCCGCGCGGGACGAAGACGAACGCCCCGGGCCGCGCCTCGGACGTCGCCTCGCCGAGCCGGAAGCGCAGTCGCCCCTCGAGGACATACCAGGCCTCGTCCTCGTGCGCGTGCGTGTGCAGCGGCGGGCCCTCGCCGGGCGGGATGACGTTCTCGAACAGCGTCAGGGCCCCGCCGGTCTCGGCCCCGCGGGCCTTGAAGGTCAGCGCCCCGCCCACCGGTCCCCGGATGGCGGCGCCGTCTCCCGGCCCCACGATGAACGGCCGCACTTCGGCGGACATGGATCCTCCTCGTCGCTCGGTGCGCGCATCCTACGCGCGGGCGGCCGGCGGCCGGCAGTCCTCGCGCGGGCGCCAGACGCCGTCCGCGCCGCGAATCGATGCCGCCGTCAGGCGCAGCGTCTCGACCGTGCGCTCGTATCCGCCGCCGAGGCCCGCTCCCGCCGAAAGGCTCCCGCGTGCGCCGTTGTGAGCGACCTCGAGCGCGTAGACGCGCGCCTGGGCGCGGCCCGCCGCGTCGAGGCGCGCGCGCAGCGCATCGGAGACGACGACCGCGTCGCCCAGACGCAGCCGCGGCCTGCGCAGCGCGCGCACGAAGGCCGCCGCCGCGGCGAGGTTCGCCGGGACCGTCAGGTCGAGATGGCGCTCGGTCTGCACGACCCGTCCGCGCCGCAGCGGCAGCGCCGCCCGGCCCGCGAGCGTCCGCAGCGGCCCGGGGAGCCGTGCGCCCGCGTGCACGCGCCGGGCCTCGGTGATCGCCAGGTCGAGCGGACGGCCGGCGGCGTCGACGGTCAGCGCGTAACGCTCCTCGCGACGCGCGGCGGCCTCGCCCCCGAAGCCCGCGAGCAGGCCGACGGACCCGACCGCCTGGCTGCGCCGGCGGATCAGAAAGGTCCGCTCGCGTGCCGTCCGGTCGACCCGCACGCCCGCGAGGTCCTCGGCGTCGAGCTCGAGCCCCACGCGCCCCAGCGTGCCGCGCAGGGTCGTGTCGAGACCGTGCTCGGAGACGGTCACGTCCGGTGGAGGCGGGCGGCGCGGTCTCCGGCGGCCCAGGGCGCCCCCGCGCACCGCGGCGACGGTCGGGGTCAGGCGTCGCAGGAGCGCGTCGCCGGCCCGTGCGTCGTGGACGAGCCAGGAGCGACTGCGACCGATGCGCGCCTCGACGGAGCCGCCTGCGAGCGCTCCCACCGACACCGAACCGATCGCGACCTCGCCGCCGACCTCGGCCCCGATCCCGGCTCCGCCGCGCCCGATCACCGTCAGCAGCTCGCGACCGTCGGAGCGCCGCTCGCGCACGACCGTGCGTCCCCCGCCCAGCCGCACGACGGCGAGGCGCAGCAGCACCTCGTCGCTCGCGGTCCGGGCGGACAGGACGCACGGCGTGCGGTCGCGGTCGCAGTCGCCGCGGCCCGCGAGGCACAGCGCGCGGGTGAACTGGGCGACGACCGCGTGCGCGATCGCGGCCGTGGAGAGCAGGGCCGCACCGGCCGCGAGCAGGAGGGTCGCGAGGAAGATGAGGGCGACGTACTCGAGCGTCGTCTGGCCGGACTGGGCGCGCACCCCGGCACCGTCGCGCGAACGCGGTGACGGGACAACGCCGCAACTGCGGCGAAGCTGCTCAGCGGTGGCGGAACCACGCCCCGCCGACGAGGTCGCGGAACACGACGAGGTCGCGCCCGTCCACCGTGACGATCTCCCAGTAGCGCCGGCGCAGCGGCCGCTCGGTCCACCAGCGGTCCTCGATGAGCCACGACTCGCGGACCGCGACGACCTCGTGGCCGTCCACCTCCAGCGGGCGCCCGCCGCGGCCGGCGAGCACCTGCGCGGCGCGGGGAACGGCGAGCCGGCGGGCGGCGGGAACCATCAGGCTCCCCCGGCCCCGCGACCCTCGGCCTCGCCGCCCTCGAACGGCGTCAGCACGGCGCGCCGCTCGGGTACGCGCGAGTCCGGGTCCACGGCGAGGACGCGCAGCGCGGCCTCCGGCCCGGCGACCGCGCGGGCCTGGCCGACCGCCTCGCGCAGGCGCTCGGCGCGGCGCGCGCGCTTGTCGTCGAACAGCGCCCGATCGCCGGTCGGTGGCGGGCCGAGCCGCTCGGCCGTCAGACGCAGCGCGTCGGCGGGCGCGGGCAGGAGCTGCAGGCGCGCGGCGAGCGCGAGGCGCATCCGCTGCGGGTCGGCGGTCGGCTCGCGGAAGACCGTCCGCTCGCGCCAGGTGCCGCCCTCGACGAGCGTCGCGGAGAGGACCGCGGCGCGCAGCGTGCGCCCACGCCGCTCGGACCGCGCGAGCAGACGGTCCACGAGCAGGCCGAGCGCGCGCTCGAGCTGGGCGCCGGAGGCGGACTCCTCGAGCTCGAGCGTCTCCTCGAGCACCTCGCCGGGAGCGCGCGGGCGCAGCGGCGTGTCGTGTCCCAGCGCGAGGTCGTGGCCGCGCAGGCCCGCGGGTCCGAAGCGATCGGCGACCGCGGCGCGCGAGAGCGCGGCGAGCTCGCCGAGCGTGGCGATTCCCAGGCGCTCGAGCTGCGGTGGCAGGGCGGCCGTCTCGGGCCGGCGGCGCAGCAGCGCCACCGGCTCACCGGCGAGGTCCTGCGCACCGCGCACGAGCTGCGCCCGCCGCGTGCGCGCGCGGGCGGCCGCGGCGATCGCGCAGAAGCGCGAGGGACCGGCGCCGATCCGGGCCGGGAGGCGCAGCGCCGCGCGCACGGCCTCGACGACGCCGTCGAGCGAGCCGCCGTGCAGGCGGTTCAGGCCGCGCGCCTCGAAGCAGGCGCTCCCGGGCCGGTCGCTCTCGACCGCCGCGCCGACGGCCTCCAGGCGCTCGAGCACGCGCTCCCACGCGTCGGCCACGCCGACCGGATCGGGCGGGATGAGGGCCAGGCGCGGGGACCGGGCGAGCGCCTCGCCCAGGCGCATCCCCGGATGGATCCCGAGCGCCTCGGCGGCCTGGGAGACCTCGCCGACCTGCTGTTCGCGACCGGGCTCGGGAGCGAGCGCCATCGGCCCCTGCGCGAGCGCGGCGCGGCCGCCGGCGGCGACGGCAAGCTCGAATCGCGGAAGGAGGACGCAGACGATCATCGAATCGAACACATGTTCGCATCATGATCACCGGGTGCGCAAGGCGTCCTGCGAGGATGGGCGCGTGCCCGCCGAACTCCACGAGCCGCGTGCCCTCGCGGAGGTCGACGAGCGCATCGAGGCGCTCCAGAGCTCCGGCTGGCGCGCCTCTCCGGCGCAGCTCGGGCGCCTGCTGCTGGGGCTGTGGCTCTTCGGGACCGGTGAGGGCCTGCTCATCCTCGCCGAGCTCGGGAACTCCCCCTGGACCGTGTTCGCCGCCGGCATCTCCGAGCAGACCGGGCTGGCGATCGGCACCGCGACGATCGCGGTGAGCTTCGGCGTCCTGCTCCTGTGGATCCCGCTGCGCGAACGCCCGGGGCTCGGCACGATCGCCAACGCGATCGTCATCGGCCTGGCGATCGACGCGACCGGAGCGCTGATGAGCCCGCCCGGCGCCCTGGGCGCGCGCTGGGCGCTGCTGCTCGGCGGCATCGGGCTCGTCGGCGTCGGCAGCGGCCTCTACATCAACGCGGCGCTCGGCCGCGGTCCGCGCGACGGCCTGATGACCGGCCTGCACCTCCGCACCGGCCGGCCGATCGCGCTCGTGCGCGCGCTGATCGAGATCACGGCGCTGGTGATCGGGGTCGCGCTCGGCGGGCTTGCCGGCATCGGCACGATCGCGTTCGCGCTGCTCGTCGGGCCCGCCGTCGCGCTCGCGCTGCGCCTGCTGCCGGCGAGCGCGCCGGGCTCAGCGACCCTCAGGCCGGCCGAACATCGCGCCGAGTCGTGAGGCGACGGCCCAGTCCCCGGAGAGATCGAGACGGCCGTCGAGCAGCAGCCGGTCGGCGTCCGCCTGGCGCAGCGCGATCCGCAGGAAGTCGCCGACGCCGACGGTGACCGTCACCGCGGGGTCGGCGGCCCGGCCCGGGGCCGCGGTCGCCCGGCCGCCGGCGATCGCGACGGTCCACGGCTCGCGCGTGCCGTCCGCGCGGTGCAGGTCGTAGCCGATCGCGCCCGCGAAGCCCGCCGCCGCCTCGGGGTCCAACCGGGCCGTCATCGCACCGAAGACCCGCCGCAGCCCGCGGCGCGACCCGAGCGTCCGCTCCAGCTGCGCGTCGCTGCTGCGGCGCACGTAGGCGCCGATGGCGCGCGTGACGATGTCGGAGGCGGGCACCGCAGCGCAGGCTAGACCCGGACCGGGCCCGGACGTAGAGCGGCCCCGCCGAGGCGGGGCCGTTCCGTAGTGCGCCGGTAAGCCGGATTCTGTCGGGGGCAGCCATCCATCTGTGCGGCCTACCTGGACCTCGGCGGGCAGCCTGCGAACGGTCCTGCTTGGCCTTGCATCCGGTGGGGTTTGCCTGGCCGCCGTGTCACCACGACGCCGGTGCGCTCTTACCGCACCATTTCACCCTTGCCTGTGCGGGATGGGTGGACGTCCACCCCACCCCGCCATCGGCGGTGTGTTTCTGTGGCACTGTCCCGCGGGTTTCCCCGGGTCGGTCTCCCGACCACCGTGCCCTGTGATGTCCGGACTTTCCTCGACGGGTTGTCTCTCCCGCCGCGACTGCCTGGCGCACACACTCGACGGTAGCGCGTCCGCGCCGGGACGCAAGCGGTCCAGCGGCGCCGGTAGCGTGCGCACGATGAGCCCCCGCCGAATCGCGCCCGTCCTCGTCCTCGCCCTCGCCGTCCCCGGGCTGGCCGCCTGTGGATCGAGCACCGACGACCTGAAGGACCAGGCCACCCAGCAGCTCAACGACGCCAAGACGCAGGCGCAGGAGCAGATCGATCAGGCCAAGAAGGACACCGACACGGCGATCCAGGACGCCAAGGACCAGGCCAAGACCCAGGCCGACGAGGCGAAGACCCAGCTCGAGGACGCGACGAACGGCGTCACGACGCCCTGATCCGGACCGCCCCGCGTCAGCTGAGCGACGAGCCGCAGGAGCGGCAGGTCGCGGCCACCGGCGCGGGCCCGGCGGCGTAGCGAGGTTCGAGCACCCCGTCGCACACCGGGCACGCGGCCGTGTGGTCGCTGCGGAGGCCCTCCCATACGCCGACGAGCAGCTCGTCGAGCGTCGGCCTTCGCCCATCACCGCGCTGGATCGCCGCCACCTGTTCGCCTGGGGCGATGAGGCCGCGGGGATCCAGCCGGGGCTCGTGCTCCGCGCGGAGAAGCGTGAGGCTCGCGCCGGCCATGACGTCACACGCTCCGGAACAGCCCCACGACGCGCCCGAGGACGCGGACGTCCTTCGAGCGGATCGGCTCCATCGTGCGGTTCTCCGGCTGCAGGCGGACGTGGTCGTCCTCGCGGAAGAAGCGCTTGACGGTCGCCTCCTCGCCGACGAGCGCGACGACGATCTCGCCGTCGCCCGCCGTCTCCTGCGGGCGCACGACGACGTAGTCGCCCTCGAGGATGCCCGCGTCGATCATCGAGTCGCCGCGCACGCGCAGGACGTACTCGCCGTCCTGCGCCGCCGGCGGCCTCGGGCACCTGGACGTACTCCTCGATGTTCTCCTCGGCCAGGATCGGCTGGCCGGCGGCGACCGCGCCGACGAGCGGCAGCCCCGGTGAGCCGGCGACGCGGCCGATCGCGTCCTGCACCGCCGCGCCGGCGCCGCGCGTCGCCCGGTCGAGCAACTCGAGCGCCCGCGGCTTCGACGGATCGCGCCGCAGCAGCCCGAGCTTCTCGAGGTTCGCGAGGTGCGCGTGCACCGTCGAGGACGAGGTCAGACCGACGGCGCTTGCCGATGTCGCGCACGGTCGGCGGATACCCGTACTTCGCCGAGTAGCTCTTGATGAAGTCGAAGATCTCCTGCTGGCGCTTCGTCAGGTCCATGGCTCCCCGCACTCGGGCTCTGAATCGAACATGTGTTCGACACCGTAGCGCGGCCCCTGGACGGAACGCAACCCCGCGCCGGAGGCGCCGTGGGCACCGCTCGCCGGGGACGAACCCGCTGCTATCCTCGCCGTCCCCGCGCCTCGGCGGGGCTCCATCTGCGCCGATGGCGGAATTGGTAGACGCGCTAGGTTGAGGGCCTAGTGGGCTGAATGGCCCGTGGAGGTTCGAGTCCTCTTCGGCGCATCCCGGAACCCCGCCCCGGCGGGGTTCCGTCGTTCCGGGGGCGCCACACCGGCGGGCGGGGCGCCGCCCCACGCGCGCGCCCCGCCCGTTCGCCGCCACAGGAGGAGAGTTCCGCGGCGAAGTCTCGTGATCGGTGTCTCAGGCGCTCACGCCGAGCGCCTCCCGCTCGGCCACGGTGTCGAGGAACTCCTCGACGAGCGTGGCGAACGTCTCCGGGTCCTCCCGGTAGGCGAGATGCCCCGCCTCGGGCACGTAGACGACCTGGCCGTCGAGGCGCTCGGCGACCTCGCGGGCGTCGTCGACCGGTGCGACACGGTCCTGCTCGCCGACGACCACGAGCGCCGGGGCGCGCACACGGGCCAGGCGTTCGCGGCCGTCGTAGTCGAGCAGCGCGGCCGCGGCGGAGACGAACCCCTGCCGGCAGCTGTCGAAGGCGACGCCGTGCTCGTCGTAGACCACGTCGAGCCAGCGCTCGACCTGCCCGCTGCGATGGCTGTCCGGGGCGTATGTCCAGAGCGCGAGCTCGTCCAGCACCTCGCGCAGCTGTGGCGCGCGCAGTGCCGTACGGATCCAGCTGCGCACGAGCGTGTGCTGGAAGGCGTCGGTCGCGGCCCACGCCCCGCCGAGGACGAGCGAGCGCACGCGGTCGGGCGCTGTCGCGGCGACCTCCTGGGCGACGATCGCGCCGAGCGAGGCCCCGACGAGATGCGCGCGCGCACCATCGAGGCGCTCGAGCAGGCCGGCGACGTCGGCGGCGAGGTCCGCGACCCGCCAGGGGCCGGGCGCCGCCGGCGAGCGGCCGATGCCGCGCCAATCGAAGACGGTCACCCGGAAGCGCCCGGCGAGCACGGACGCCTGCTCGTCCCAGGCATGGTGGGTCCTCCCCGAGGCCCGCGAGCAGCACGACGTCGTCGCCGGCGCCGTGCTGGACGGCGAAGGGGTGTCGCGAGGCGGTCGGGGAGCGGGACATGGGAGCGGGCACTGGGGCCTGCGCCTAATCCAGGCAATCCAGATAGAGATTCAACTAATTGGGGCGGGTCAGCTCGCGATCTTCAGCGCGCGCCGCTCGCTCGCATACTCCTCGCCGACCGCGCACAGGACGTCGAGCATCGCCTGCTTGGCGGGCGACTCCCACCCGCCGGCGAGCGTCGCGGCGACGATCCGCCGATGCGGCGGGCGCGTGACGAGCGCCCGGATCGCGACGTCCTCGCGGACGCTGATCAGGGCGAGGTCGGGGATCAGCGCGACACCGACGCCCGCCGCGACGAACCCCTGGATCGCCAGGTAGTCGTCGTTCTGAAAGGCGACGTCCGGCTCGAAGCCGGCGGCCAGGCAGGCGCGCAGCATGATCCGCGCGTCGGGGCAGGTTCCCGAACTCGACCCCATGATCCAGGACTCCCCCGCAAGATCCTCGAGACGCAGGCGCCGCCGCCGCGCGAGCGGATGACCGCCGGGCAGCGCGACGAACATCGGGTCGTCGAGGATCACCGTGCGCTCGAGGCCCTCGATCGCCGGCTCGCACGTGTCCGGCATCTCGACCGTCAGCGCGATGTCGGCGGCGCCCGCGCGCACGAGGCCCATGCCCTCCTCGGGCTCGGCGGGCCGCAGCGTGAGCTCGACCGCGGGATGCGCGCAGCGGAACCGCGCGATCGCGTCGGGCATGATCGTGGCGCCGGCGCTCGGGAACGACACGAGGCGCAGGCGACCGGCGCGCAGGCCGGCGATCGCCTCGAGCTCGGCCTCGGCATCGTCGAGGCGCGCGAGGATCACGTCGGCGTGCTCGACGAGCGCGCGGCCGGCGTCGGTGAGCCGCACCCCGCGCGGGCCGCGCTCGACGAGCACCGTGCCCGCCTCCCGCTCGAGCGCCGCGATCTGCTGTGAGATCGCCGACTGGGTGTAGGCGAGCGAGACGGCCGCGGCGGAGAAGGAGCCCTGGGCCGCGACCTCGCGAAGGACGCGCATGCGACGGATGTCAAGCATGAGCGCAGCTTATCCCTCATGTCAAGAAGCATCATTTGATCTGATGTGAGCGCGATGCCATATTCGCCCCATGAGGAACGAGCCCCAGAGCACCACCCGAACCCGGAGCCGCGGCGACGACGCCGTCGTGCTGCGCCCGGCCCACCTCCGCGACGCGGAGTCCCTGATCCGGCTGGCCGAGCTGGACAGCGCCGCGCCGCTGGACGGCGACGTCCTGCTCGCCGAGCGCGACGGCAGGATCGTCGCGGCACGCGAGCTGCGCAGCGGCCGCATCATCGCCGACCCGTTCCGCCCGACCGCGGACCTGCTGGCCCTGCTCGAGGCGCGCGCGGCACTGCTGCACGGGGCTGCGATCCGGCGCCGTGGGCCCGGCGTGCGCCGGCTGCTCAGCCGTCCGGCCGCCGGCTGATCAGGTGACGAGCTCGACGCGGGTCCCGGAACGCTCGGGGCCCGCGCCGGGTCCGAAGAGCACCTCGAAGGCCGCGGGGTCCACCTGCGCGCCGCAGGAATCGCACACGAGCGCCGCGTTGATCCGCCCGCCGCAGCCGCGGTGCGACGGAACGACCGGCGGGCCCGCCGGGGCACGATGGCGGTCGCCCCACTCGAGCAGTGCCACGAGCACCGGGAGCAGGTCGACGCCGGCCGCGGTGAGCCGGTACTCGTAGCGCGGCGGGCGCTCCTGGTAGGGGCGCCGCACGAGCACGTCCTCCTCGACGAGGCGCTCGAGCCGCGCCTGCAGGATGTTGCGCGCGATTCCGAGCCGCCGCTGGAACTCGTCGAAGCGCTTCGTCCCGAGGAACGCCTCGCGCATGATGAGGAGCGTCCAGCGCTCGCCCACGACTTCGAGCGTCCGCGCGATCGAGCAGTTCTGACCGTCGTAGTCACGACCGAGCATCACGGAACCATAGACGAGTTGCACGACGCAACCCGTCACGGCGTGCGAGGCTTGCGCGCCATGAGCGAGGACTTCACCTGGCGCGACGGCGAACGGACGATCCGCTTCGGCCGCGGCGCGCTCACCGATGCGCCCGGGCTGCTCGGCGAGGGATACACCCTGCTGAGC
Source organism: uncultured Actinomycetes bacterium (assembly GCA_963787935.1). Classification (GTDB taxonomy): domain Bacteria; phylum Actinomycetota; class Thermoleophilia; order Solirubrobacterales; family Solirubrobacteraceae; genus F1-60-MAGs163. Next base: position 727,437 of record CAWBEV010000006.1, read on the forward strand.
ACCGAGCGGGGACTGCGCGCCGCACCGCTGCTCGCCGAGCACGCCGGCTCCACGGTGCTCGTCGCGCCCGGCCGCGTCGACGAGGCTCGCCGGCGATCTCCGCGAGCACGCGCGCGCCGGCGACGTGCTCGTCGCGCTCGGCGGCGGGCGCGTCATCGACGTCGCCAAGGCGCTCGCTGCATCCACCACGCCGCCCGGCATCGTCGCGGCGGTGCCGACGACCCTCAGCGCGGCGGAGATGACCTGGGTGCACCGCCACGCGCGCGGGGTCGACCCCGCGACGGCGCGCGTGCGCCCGCGGATCGTGCTGAACGACCCGGCACTGTCGGCCTCCCAGGAGCTGCCGGACCTGGCGGCCAGCGCCGCGAACGCGCTCGGGCACGCGGTCGAGGGCGCCGTCACGGCGATGGCCTCGCCGGTTCCGACGCTCGCGGCGATCGACGCCGCACGGCGGCTCACGGCGGCGCTGCCCGGCGCGGGCGAGCCCGACCGCGATGAGCTCGCGCTCGGCGCGCTGCTCTCGGGGTACGCGATCGACGCGAATTGGTACGGACTGCACCACGTCATGAGCCAGACGCTCGTGCGCGAGGCGGGTGCCGGACACGGGCCGGCGAACGCGGCGCTGCTTCCGGTGACGTCCGCGGCGCTGCGCACGCGGATGCCCGACCGGATGGCGGCGCTCGACGCCGCGCTCGGCGAGCCGGTCGAGGCCGTGGCGCGGCGCTTCGCGCAACGGGCGGACGCGGTGCGCCTGCGCGACCTCGGCCTCGACGAGACGGTGCTCGCGACGTGCGCGCAGGCCGCGGCGCAGCGCGCCGAGCTGGCGCTCACGCCCCCGCCGGCCGGCCCGCGCGAACTCGGCGAGCTCTACCGCGCAGCCTGGTGATCGGCGCGCGCTACGGGCGCGCGCTGCGCCACGGGGCGTAGACGCTCGTGCGCCCGACGACGCCGACCGTCCGCGCCCACGAGGCGCGCAGCTCCCCGAGCGGCGCGGTCCCGCGGACACGCGCGCGCCAGACGGGGACCACCGTGTAGTCGGGGTGGCGCACCCAGACGGGCACGTAGTCCACCCGCGTGACCTTCGCGCCGCGGCCCGGGACCGCGCGCAGGCGCAGCAGCGCGAGCAGGCCGTCCTGCGCGCCGGGGGCGCAGCAGCCGGGCGTCTGGTTGGAGAGCGTGTTGCCCTCGCCGAAGACCACGAGCTTGCCGTTGATCCGGCGGATCGGCTGGACGACGTGCACGTGCTGGCCGATGACCGCCGTGATGTCGTCCGAGCGCGTCAGGGTCCGGGCGAGCCGCAGCTGGGCGCCACTCGGCGTGTGCTGGTACTCCTCGCCCCAGTGGAGGTTCACGATCACGGCGTCCGCACCGAGGCGCCGGGCGCGCCGGGCGTCGGCGAGGATCTTGCCCGGGCGGGCCTGGTTCAGGGACCAGGCGTGCGGCTCGATCTGCCCGTTGGAGACCGCGGTGTAGGCGAGGTAGGCGACCTTCACGCCCTTCGCCCGCAGGATCACGATCCGCCGCGCCGCCCGTGCCGAACGGAACGAGCCGGTGTGCTCGACTCCCGCGCGCGCGAGCGCCGAGGACGTCTGGTCGATCCCGTACTGGCCGCCGTCGAGGCTGTGGTTCGAGGCGGTGTCGCACGCGTCCCAGCCGGTCCAGGCGATCGCCTTGGCCAGCGACGGCGGCGTGTTGAAGACCGGATAGCCCTTCGGCGGCCGCGGCGTCATCGGCGTCTCGACATGGCACAGCGCGAGGTCCGAGCCGGCCACGTACGGCTTGATCGCCTTGAGCATCGGCCGGAAGTCGTACCCGCCGCCGCCGGCGATCGCCTGGGCGCGCTGCCAGACGGGCGCGTGGATGAGGAGGTCGCCGTTGGCCTCGATCGTCAGCCGCACGGCCTTCGGCTTCGGCGGGCTTCGGCTTGGGCTTCGGGGCCGGCGCCGTGGTCGTCGTCGGCGAGGTCGTCGTCGCCGGCGGCGGTCCCTGCGCGCCCGCCCCGCCCGAGGCGCCGCTGCACCCGCCCGCGACGAGGAGGCCGGCGGCGGTCAGCGAAGCGGCCAGGATCAGTGCACGTGTCCGGGTCGCCGCCATCGCCGTAGTGTGGCGCAGACCCCGGCGGGGAACGCTCGCCTACGATGCGGCACCCAGCATGACCGAGCGGCCCCCGGACCTCGCCGAGCGCGTGCTCGGCCTCATCGACGCCCCCGCCCAGGTGACGGTCGTGCGCCGCCGCGCGCTGCGGGCGAGCTCCGCGGGGCAGGCGCCGCAGACCGACGCGGACACGCTGGTCGAGATCACCTGCATCCGGGACGGCCGGACGGGGACGGCGACGACCCGCGGCACGGACCCGGACGCCCTGCACGAGACGGCCGCCCGCTCGCGCGAGGCCGCGACGGCGCGTGAGGCCCCCGCGCACCCCGGGCTCCCGGAGCCGGCGGCGGCGCGCGCCCACGAGGGGTTCGATCTCGCGACGGCCCAGCTCGACCGCAGCCGCGCCGAGGAGGCCGTCGCCCAGGCCGGAGCGCGCTGCGAGGCCGAGGGCCGCAGTGCCACGTGCGCGTGGGTCGCCGCGGACACCGAGACCGCGATCGCCGCGAGCACCGGCCTGCGTGCCGAGGATCGCGTGACCGACGTGCGGCTCTTCGTCCTGGCCCGCAACGGCGACGGGCGCGCGGGCCGGGCCGCCGGCGCGGCGTCGGCGGCCGCGGACGTGGACGCGACCGCGATCGCCGAGCGCGCGCTGCTGCGGGTCTCCGACGCGACACCCGGGCCGGCGCCCGCGGGCGTGCTCGACGTCGTCTTCGACGCCGACGCGGTCGCCGGGCTCCTCGACCATCTCGGGGCGGTGGCGCTCAACGGCCTGCGCCAGGCGGACGGCACCGGGCTGCTCTGCGGGCGGCTCGGCGAGCACGTCGCGGCCTCGGCCGTGAACCTGTCGGACTCGCCGCGCTTCGCCCGCACGCTCCCGCGCGCGTTCGACGCCGACGGCGTCCCGAAGGCCCCGCTGCCGCTGATCCAGGACGGCGTCGCGCATCGCGTCGTCCACGACCGCCGTTCGGCGGCGCTCGCCGGTGCGGACGGGGCATCGACGGGGCATGCGATCGCTCCGGGCGGCGCGCCCGGCGGCCCGCACCCGACGAACCTCGTGCTGATCGGCGGCGGCGCGGCGGACGTCGCCGAGCTCGTCGGCCCGGTCGCCGGCGGCCTGTACGTCACGAGCTGCGAGACGGGGCTGCTCGACGGGGTGCGCCGGATCACCGGCGGCGCGCTCGGGGCCCCGGTCGCCCCACTGCGGCTCGCCGGTGGCCCACTCCAGGTCCTCGCGACGGTCGAGGCGCTCGGCGCGCGGCAGCGCCTCGTCCCGCGCGGGCCGCGCGAGGGCGTGCCGTTCGCCTACGGCGTCGTCTGCCCGCCGCTGCGGGCGGGCGCCGTCGCCGTCGAGCCCGCGCGCTGACGCGGCTCAGCCCGGCGGCGCCCGCCGCGCCCGGCCTCAGTGGTGGGCGGGCTCGAGCAACGCGCTCGCCGCGCGGCTCACCATGACCTCGCCCGTGATCGCGCCCATGCGCTCGATGCCGAAGTCCGCGAGGTCTTCCGCCACCCACTGCGCGGCGATCTCGGTTGAGCGCTCGGCCTCCTCCTCGCTGCCGAACAGGCTGATCGACATGATCATGTCCTCTCCGGTCGCGACGACCTGGTAGCCGACGAACCCGGGTTCCTGCACGAGCGCGTCGGCGAAGTCCCGGTCGACCCGGTGCATGAGGTCGTCCATCGAGCCCGACCCGAACCGATAGGTCCGGATGCTGGCGAACATGAGATCTCCCTTCGATCGGGGACCCGGCGAAGGTACGCCTCAAGCCCTTCGGCCGCAACGGCCGTGCCGCGTGGAGGCGGTGGTGCGACAGCACGGTGCGACGCCCGCGGCGCGCTCAGGCGCCGCGAAACCACTCAGGTCAGGCCCACGGTTCCTTGACGAGCAGCAGGATCACGACGACCCACGCGATCGTCAGCGCGATCGTCCACCGGTTCAGGTTGCGCTCGACGAGCGAGCCGCCGCCGAGCTTGCCGCTGCCGGAGCCGACGCCGAAGGCCCCCGAGAGGCCCGCGTCCTTCCCGGAGTGCATGAGCACGAGGAAGATGATCACGACGGACAGGACGACGCAGAGGACGGACATGATGGTGGTCATCGCGCGCCGATGGTAGCGATCGGGCGACTCAGGCGGGGCCGTCGGGCGCCGCCGGCGCGGCGTCGAGCTGATCGAGCCGATGGAGGATCTCGACCGCCTCGGCGCGCAGCTCACGGTCGAGGGCGCGCCAGTCCTCGTCGGAGAGCTTCCCGGTGCGGCGGTCCATCTCGAGGTCGCGGATCTCGCGGTACTTCGCGTCGCGCGCGGCCTCGAGGTCCGCGCGGCGGCCTTCGTCGCGGTCGCGCAGGCGCTCGGCGACGCCACGTCGCAGGGGCCGCCCGACGAACCAGGCGATCGCGAGCAGCAGCGCGATGATGATGAACGGGGCGAGCGTGTCCACGGGCGCGGAACGGCGGTGCTAGGCGCGGCCGAGATCCTGCGCGACCCGCGCGGCCTGCCGGGCGCGGGTCAGGTCGCGGACCGCGCCGGGCGCCGGCCAGGCGGCGAGCACGCCGCCGAGCAGCACGATCAGCGCGCCGAACCAGATGAAGCCGACCATCGGCGAGACGATGATCCGGAACTGCGCGGGCGGGGCGTCCGTGCGGTAGCGGTTCACGAGGCCGCCGAGGGCCTGGCCGAGGAACGCGGCGCGGGCCGCCGGCGTGAGCTTGTCCTGCGCGTCGGCGAACACCTTGTCGCCGCGGCGGATGATCGGCTGGAGCGCGCCGATGTCGGGCTGCTCGGCGATCCACAGGTCGCGCACGGGACCGGCCTTCAGCCCGATCTCGCTCGTCGACTCACCCATGAAGTAGCGGCTGATCGTGCCGACCATCGGGGCCATCACCGGGTAGTAGCCACGCTCGGGCCGGAGCGTCGTGACGAGCTTGCCGTTCTTCGTGACCCGCACCCGCCCGCCGAGCGAGATGCGTTCGAGCTCGCCGGCGCGCTGGGCGATCTGCGCGGTCGGCCGCACGTACGTGAAGGTGTAGCCGCTGACGGTCGCCGAGCCGCCGGGGGCGAGCCGCACGTCGCGCTCGCCGTTGAACGCGGACGAGGCCGCCACGCCGATGAAGAGCACGGCGATGCCGATGTGCACGATGTAGCCGCCGTAGCGCCGGCGGTTGCGCCGCACGAGGCCGGCGAGCGCGCCGGCGGGGCCGTCGCTCGTCATCGCCTGGCGCGCGCGCGTGCCGCGCCAGAGCTCCTGCACGGCCACGCCGATCGCGAAGAACGCGAACAGGAAGAGCAGCATCGTGAGGTGATGCTCGGGTGCGCTCGGAACGATCAGCAGCACGGCGACGCACGCGCCGGCGGCGGCGATCGCGGGCGCGCGGACGCTGCGCCACAGGCGCCCCGGCGTCGTGCGCCGCCAGGCGATGACCGGGCCGATCGCCGGACAGCAGGACGAGGATCAGGACGAGCGGGACGATGTAGCGGTCGAACCAGGGCGGGCCGACGGCCGCCTTGTCGCCGGTGACGGCCTCGGAGATCAGCGGGAAGAACGTGCCCCAGAAGACGACGAACGCGAGGCCCACGAACACGAGGTTGTTCGCGACGAACATGGATTCGCGCGAGAGGAGCGAGTCCAGGCGCGCCTCGCTGCGCAGCGCGTCGCCGCCGCCGCGTCACCACGAGGTACACCGAGACCGCGATCAGCACGCAGATGAAGCGCGGTGAACGCCCAGGCGATCGTGTTGCCCTCCTGCACGAACGCGTGGATCGAGTCGAGGATCCCGGAACGCACGAGGAACGTGCCGAGGATGCACAGGATGCCGGTGGCGAGGACGAGCGAGGCGTTCCAGACCTTCAGCATCCCGCGGCGTTCCTGGATCATCACCGAGTGCAGGAACGCCGTGCCGGTGAGCCACGGCAGCAGCGAGGCGTTCTCGACCGGGTCCCAGGCCCAGTAGCCGCCCCAGCCGAGCTCGGCGTACGACCAGCGCGCGCCGAGGATGATCCCGAAGCCGAGCGCGAGCCACGCCTGAGCGAGAAGACGCGCGTCGCGCGGATCCACTCGGCGTCGACGCGCCGCACGATCAGGGCGCCGATGGCGAAGGCGAAGGGGATCGCGAACAGCGTGTACCCCGAGTAGAGCATCACCGGGTGGATCATCATGCTCGGATGGCGCAGCAGCGGGTTGAGGCCGAGACCCTCCGCGGGCCCGGTCGCCAGGCGTCCCTCGAACGGCGAGGCCGTGAAGATCAGGAGCGCTGCGAAGAACGCGCCGAACCCGAGCAGCACCGCGGTCGCGTACGGCGCGACGTCGCGCAGGCGCCCGCGCAGCAGCGTGATCGCGAGCCGCCGACCACAGCGACAGGAGCCACAGCCACAGCAGGAGCGAGCCCTCCTGCGAGGACCAGGCGGCGGCGAGCCGGTAGTACCACGGCGTCGTCGTCGACGAGTGCGTCGCGACGACGGGGAAGTGGAAGTCCGAGTGAGGAACACGTACTCGAGCATCACGAACGCGAGCGTCACGACGGCGGCCAGCGCGAGCAGCGCGCGGCGGCCCGAGAGGACGAGGCATCCTGCCGCGTGCGCGCGCCGTACGACCGAGGCGCCCGCGCCGTAGGCACACAGGCCGAGCGCGATGATCAGGCAGGCCTGGCCGACGATGCCCATCGGGTCAGGACGGCTCGCCGCCGGCGCCCGGCTTCTGGTCCTGGAACTTCGACGGGCACTTCGTGACGAGCGAGTCCTTCTCGCCCACGAACGTCGTGCCGTGCTTGCGCACGTTGATGATGACCTCGCGGCCTTCGCGGAACGGATCGGGGATCGCGCCGCTGTAGCGGACCGGCACCGACGTCGTGCCCTCGCGATCGCGCACGCGGAACGCGATGCCCTCGCGCGAGCGGTCGATCGAGCCGTCCACGACCTTCCCGGTCAGCTGGTAGCTCTGATTCGGGTTCGCGGACGCGACGAGCTGGCTCGGCGTGACGGCCGAACTCGAGGCGGAGAAGCTCGTGTACGCCAGCGCGCCGGCGAGGACCAGCGCGGCGCTGAGGGCGACCACGAGCCGGATGCGGCGCTTCCGGGCGGGGTCCATGAGCACCCGGAAGTATCTCAGACCCGGTGGCGCTTCGGCATCAGCCCCACAGGCAGGAGTTCGAGTCCGGACGAGAAACATTCAAGGCGATATGGCGTTTCTGTCGAGTAAGCACGAAATGCGCTCCCGCTCCAGCAGAACCGCCGTGAAGGTCCGCCGCGCCATCCGCCACCCGCGGCACGCGCCGGCGGCCGAGGTCCAGCCTCGGCTGGTGCCGGTGCGCCTGACGGACGCCCAGCGCGCCCGCCACGCCGGTGGCCCTCAGGATCGCGCCCTGTATGCGTGCGGCTGCGGCTGCGCCTTCAACGCCGACGTCACCTCGTCGGTCGCCTGCCCGCATTGCGGCGGCGAGCAGTCCTGGTAGCGCGCCCGACGCTGCGCTGGAAGACTGCGCACGACCCCGACGAAGGAGCGGTCGTGTCCCGAGAGTCCCTGACCATCCGGTCCGTCGACGAGCTTGAGCGCTCCGGCAGCTGGGCCCTGGCCCGGCGCTCGCTCGGCGTCGAGGCGTTCGGCCTGAACGTCGTCGACATCGCGCCCGGCGACGCGATCCCCGAGCACGACGAGACCGGCCGCGATCAGGAGGAGGTCTTCCTCGCACTGTCCGGCTCGCCGACGCTCGTCGTGGACGGCGCCGACCATCCGCTCCCCGCCGGCACGTTCGCGCGGCTCGATCCGGAGCCGCGGCGGACGGTCCGCAACGACGGCGCCGGCGCGGCACGCGTGCTGATCGTCTCCGCGCCGCGATCGAGCGGCTACGAGCCGATGGAGTGGGCCTAGGCCGCGGGCGCCGCCAGGCGCACCAGGACGGCCTCGAGCGGCGCTCGAGTGAGCGTCGCCCGGGTCTGGCCAGTCCCGCGGCCGGGTCGGTCGAGAGCAGCATCCTGCGTCCGGGAACGCCTCGTCACCGCTGCGCGATCGTCCACCGGCTGCAGGAGGCGAAGCGGCCGGAGACCCCTGCTTCGGCCCCAACGGCGCGGATCGATGATGATGCCGGTGGTGAGGCCGACGTGCGAGACGTTCGAGCGCGATGTCTGACGCGCACGCGCGCCGCCTGCGGGTGGGTGTGCTCGGTGCCGGATCGCGCAGGCCGCGCATCTCGAAGCGCGCCGCAAGGCGCACAACGCCGAGCTCTACGCGCTGTGCGACGCGGCCGAGGATCTGCTCGGAGCCGTCGCGGCTGCACACCAGCCACGAGTGCGAACGAATACGAAACGAATGGCGAGACGCGGACGAACCGGGGACACCACGATTTGTAGTCGTTGCGTTCGGGGCCCTCGACTGGGCGGAATCCCTGGAACCGCAGCGGTTCTTGCGCGCACGTCCCTCGTGTCACACCGCGACGTGGTGGCCCTCGGGAGGCCGACGTCGAGGGCCCGGCGGACGTGCCCGACGGGGCGGTGCCCGGCGGCCGCGAGCGCCGGCCCGGCCGCCTCACCGGCAGACGCGCCGATAGGGCTGGTTGGGCAGCACGGCGCGCCACTCGTCCCGGCTCAGCGAGCGGCCGGCGACCCGGCAGGCGAACCGCTGCAGCGTCGGGCGGTCGACCGGCCACTCGCTCGCCGAGCCGAGCTCGGTGATGAGCAGACGGCCGTTGGGCTCGAAGGCGACCGCGGGGACCAGGCCCGGGACCTTAGGGAAGGGGTCGCCGACGCGTTCGTGCGTGCGCAGGTCCCACAGCGTCGCATCACCGGTCCAGTCGCCCGCCGCCAGCAGCCGGCCGTCGGGGGAGACAGCGACCTGGCTCACCTGCGCGGACGTGACCTCGAGCGCGGGCGCGCGCTCACGGCCGGTGCGCGCGTCCGACGTGAGCACGGATCCGTCCGCGGTCGCGACGAACAGCGTCCGCGAGTCGGGCGCGAGCGCGAACGCGGTGGCCTGTCCGGGCGGGTGGCGCTCGAAGCGCTCGGCGCCTGAGCGCGCGTCCCACGCGATCACCGTCGAGCCCTGCTGGCAGCAGCCCGATGCGAACAGCACGCGGCTGTCGTGGCTGAACTGCAACCCTCCGGCGCCGAAACGGACCCGGCGGCTGAACAACGGCCTGCCTGACGGAAGCTCGCGGACCTCCGCGAACGAGTCGGTGGCGCCCAGCGTCTGCCTCTGCACCGCGAGGAGCCGCCCGTCCGGGGAGAGCGCGGTCCACGACACGGGATCGGCGTAGCGCAGGCGGTCCAGGACGGCGCCGGTTGCCGGGCTCCAGATCGTGACGCTCCCGGCCGTCCCGCCGGTGGCCAGCCGGCGCCCGTCGGAGGAGAATGAGATCGCGCCCGCCCAGGCCCCGTTGCGGGCCGGCAGCGTACGGACGAGACGCTTGGTGCGGAGATCGACCAGCGCCGTGGTCCCGTCCTGCTGGCTGGTCGCCATCAGCGCACCGCGCGGGTCGATCACCGAGCACGGGTTCGTCGGGCACGCGTTGGGGATCGGGCCCCAGACGAAGCGGCGCCCGAGCCGCCGTCCGCCGTCCGGGTCCCAGAGACTGACGATGCCGTCGCTGGTCCCGAGCAGGGCCCGCCCCTGGCGGTCCAGCACCACGCCGTGGCGGATCCTCCGGCGGGGCGCGTTGAACGTCTCGACGATCGACCCTGTCTTCACGTCCCAGACGTACGTGCCCTCGTAGGTGCCGCCGATGATCCGGGTGCCGTCGCGATTGAACGCCAGGCCGTCGGACACGGTGTTCGGCAGGTTGTCGGCCAGGGTCCGGGACCTGCCGGTCCGGAGGTTCAGCACCCCTATGGCGGTGTGCGGGTCGCCGTAATTCGGGCCGTTGAGGGCGATGGCGACGCGCTTGCCGTCCGGTGAGATCCCCATCCTTCCGCCGATCGGGTAGCGCCGCATGATCCGCCCCGGTCGCGCGTCCCAGACGAGCGTCTCCCCTTGTGCGGCGGACGTGATCAGCGCACCGTCAGGCGTGAAGCCGACGTGGACCTCTTGCTGGCTCTTGCGCCTGCTGGGGTACCCGCGCTCCCAGATCGTCCGCTCCCTGCCGGCGTCAAGCAGCGCCAGCCGCTGGCCGATGATCTCCACGCGCTCGTCGAACAGCGCCAGCGCGACGGCGAGGTGACGGCCGCCGGGCGCGTATGCCAGCAGCAGCGACTGGACGTCCAGCTCCGGGACCGGCCCGCGCCAGGATCGGACGCGGCGGGCCCGCCGGGCCGCGACGTCGACGAAGTGCACGTCCGTGCGGTTGCCGCGCCCGGAGCCGACCGCGACGGTCCGCCCGTCCGGCGAGAACTGCATCGCCTGCTCTATGACGGGGCGGTCAAGCCGCACCGACGGACCCGACGGCCTCCACGTCCGCAGGTCGGTGAAGCGCACGACGCCGTCCACGTCCCCGGACGCGAGCAGCCGCCCGTCCGGGCTGATCGCGGCGGCCGCCACCTCGATCGCCGACAGCCTGCGGGTGAGGAGCAGCGCGGGGTTGCGCTGCAGCGTCGCCAGCAGGAACCCGCGCGTCGGCACGCGGTCCTCCAGCTCGACGGCGGTGACGCCGTACAGCATCGACTGCCCGAGGTCGTCCGCGGTCTGCGCGAGCGCCCCGACACGTTCGGCGTCCGACCTCAGCGCCTGCGCCTCGGCCCGGTTGCGCTGGGTGACGCTGAGGATGCCGGCGCCGACGGCGAGGACCAGGAGCACGGCTGCGCCGGCGAGCAGCCCGCGCAGGCGCCGGTTCGTCCGCCGCTCGGCACGCCGCTCGCGCTGATCCTCGGCCACGCCGGCGTCGAGGAAGGCGCGCTCGGTGGCGTTGAGCTCGGCGCGGCCGCCCTGCGCGAGCTCGATCGCGCCCGCGAGCCGGGCGCCGCGGTAGAGGTCGGACGTCTCGCGGCCACCGGCGTCCCAGAGTCGCGCGGCGTCGCCGAGCTGCCGGTGGGCGCGGATGCCTGCGCGGTCCTCTTCCAGCCACCGGCGCAGCCGCGGCCATTCGCGGATCAGCGACTCGTGCGCGACCTCCGCCGAACCGTCGCTGAGCGTGACCAGGCGCGCCTCGGCGAGCCGCTCGAGCAGCGCGTCGACGCCGCCGGACGGCATGCCCTCGGGCACCAGCTCGTCGCTCGCCACCCGCCGGCGGGAGTCGATGGTGCCCTCGCCGAGCTCGGTCATCCGCAGGAAGACGCTGCGCGCGAGGGCTCGGCCGTCGGCGGGCAGGCCGTCGATCACATCGTCGGCCGTGCACGCGATCGCGGACGTCACGCCGCCGCTGGCGCGGTAGCCCTCGACGCTGAGCGTGCGCCCGTCGCGGCGCTCCCAGGTCGCACGCAGCGCGTGCGAGAGCAGCGGCAGGGCGCCGGGCTCGGCGGCCACGTCGCGCAGGATCAACTCCACGAGGCCGGGCTCCAGCCGCAGGCCCGCGAGCCGTGCGGGCTCCGCGACGGCGCGCGCGAGCTCGTCGTCGGTCATCGCGCCGAGCAGAACCTGGTTGGCGGCGACCGCGGCGGCGAGGTCGGCGTGTGCGCCGAGGCGGCCGTAGACATCGGCCCGAAGGCCGATCGCGACGCGCCCGCGCCGCGCCAGCAGCGCGTCGACGAAGGCGGCGCGACGGGCGGCATCGTCGCACAGGACGAACAGCTCCTCGAACTGGTCGACGACCAGCAGCGTCTCCGGCCGGTCGGGCACGCTGAGCACGGCCTCGGCGCCCGGCGTCACGACCACGGCGTCGTCGATCCCGGGAATCCGCCCGGCGCGGGCGGCCACGACGAGGCCGGCGCGCAACACGGACGACTTGCCGCTGCCCGACGCGCCGACGACGGCGAGCAGCTCGCCGCCGGCCACGCGGGCGACGAGGTCGGCCACGACCGCCTCGCGGCCGAAGAAGAAGCGCTCGTCGCCGGCCTCGAACGACAGCAGGCCGCGGTACGGGCAGTCGGTGACGGGCGGCGTCCTGACGCCCGGCCCCGCCAGAGCGAAGATCCGCTCGGGCGTGCCGACGCCCTTTAGGCGGTGCGGGCCGAGGTCGACGAGCGAGCAGCTCTCCGGCAGGTGCGCGGCGACGAGCTCGCTGATGACCGAGGACAGGAGGATCTCGCCACCGTCGGCTTGAGCGCGTACGCGCGCGGCGAGGTTGACGCTCGGCCCGTAGTAGTCGACGTCGCGGCGCTCGGCCTCGCCGATGTGAATGCCCCAGCGCACGGCGATTCGGATCCCGGGCGGCCACTCCTCGGCCGCCAGCGTCCGGTTGGCGGCGAGCGCGGCCTCGACGGCGGCCGGCGCCGAGTCGAACACCGAGACGGTCGAGTCGCCCTCGCCCATCGACCTGATCAGGCTGCCGCCCCTGGCCTCGACCGCGTCGGCGATCAGCTCGTCGTGGCGCACGAGCGCCGCAGCCATCGCCTCCGGATCGGACTCCCACAACGCGCTCGAGCCCTCGATATCCGAGCAGCAGAACGTCACCACCCCGGTCGGCAGCGCCGCCGACCAGCCGGCCCGCAGCCGCTCGACCAGCTCCCCCGGCGTCTTCGGGCGGCGGCCCGGATCCGTTGCCATCCCGAGCCGGATCGCGGCCTCGAGCTGCTGCGCCTGCGCCGGGTCAAAGCCCTCCCACGCGGGCAGGACGCCGGCCGGCGCCGAGCCGGTCAGCAGCGCGAACGCGGTCGCCGCCAGCGCGTACACGTCGCTCGCCCGTGACGGAGTGCCACCGGCGGCCAGCTCCGGGGCGCGATAGCCCGGCGTGCCGGCGCGGACGCGCGGCACGTAGGGCGCGGACGAGAGGCCAAAGTCGACGAGCTTGATCCGGCCGCCTTTGGTGAGGATCAGGTTGCCCGGCTTGACGTCACCGTGGATGACCGGCGGCGACTGCGAGTGCAGGTGAGTCAGCGCCTCGGCCGCCTGCGCGAGCCAGACCAGCACGCTCGACGGCGCGAGCCCCGGGCGTCCGCGGTCGTCGAGCAGCGTCGCGAGATCCGTGCCATCGACCCAGTCCATCGCCACGACGTAGTCGTCGCGGTCGAAGAAGTCCTCGCGGACGAGCGGAAGCGCCGGATGTGGCGGCAGCGAAAGCAGCAGGCGGGCCTCGCCGAGCAGATCCTCGCGCGCCGCCTCGTCGCGCACCGGCCGGATCTTGAGCGCCACGAAGCGCCCGTGCTGGCGGTCGAGCGCCTTGACGATCTGCGCCTCGCCCCCGGAGCCGACGGTCGCGAGCACCTCGTAGCGCTCTCTGAACAGCGTCAGCACGGCTTTGCCCCGCGCTGGATCCGCGCACGTAGACTTGGCCGCGTGTCACCGCAGATCGAGGTGATCTCCGGCGTCCGCAGCTGGCGCCTGCAGCTCGAGGCGGATCGCTCAACGATCGGCAAGGCCGCCGAGAACGACATCGCGGTGGACGACGATGCGACGGCAAGCGGCCTGCACGCGGTGCTCGAGCGGTTTGCGGCAGGCTGGTGCGTGACCGACCTCGGTTCCTCCAACGGCACGTGGGTAAACGGGGAGCGTATCTGGGCCTCGCGGCGATTGCGACACGGCGACGAGATCCGGATCGGCCAGACGCGGCTCGTGTTCCGTGATCCGCTGGCGCCCGTCGGCGCCGCGACCGAGGTAGAGCAGGGTGCGCCGGCCCTGACGACGCGCGAGCACGACGTGCTCGTCGCCCTCTGCCGTCCGCTGCTCGCGCGCGACATGTTCACCGAGCCTGCGTCCACACGAGCGATCGCAGACGAGCTCGTCATCACCCAGGCCGCCGTCAAGCAGCACCTGGCAAACCTGTACGACAAGTTCGGCATCGCGCCCGGCGACGCGCACCGGCGCGCCGCGCTCGCCAACGAGGCGCTGCGCCGCGGCGCCGTCTCGTTGACGGAGCTGCGCGAGTCCAACCCCGAGTAGTTCCTGAGCGGCGGTAGTGAAGTCACCAGGTCAGCATCCGCCCCGGGCAGTTCCGTGGCCATATCCGATCGGGTGACGCGCGCCTCGCAGACCGCAAGGCGATTCTTGCCCGACGGCAAGGCTCCGCGCTGCGATCCTGTCTCGAAGGCAAGGTCGGGCTTGCCCACCGCCCACCGCATTGCCCTCCCTCGGCCCATGGTCGCGCACCCGTCCGCGCCGGATCATCGACGCATCGACCGCAACGGGCGGTCGCGATCCGAAGGAGTGGACATGCTCTCGACAACGATCAAGCGGACGATGGCCACCGCCCTGATCGGTGCCGCCATCGCAGGCACCATCGGCGTGCCGGCCGCGTCGGCAAGGCCGGCCGATCCCGTAGGCGCACCCAGCGCGCCGAGCGACGTGGCGATCGTGCCACCGACCCCGCGCTCGAACGTGCCCGCGGCCGCCGAGACGGCGCCGGATGCCGGGTTCGATCTGTCCTCGGCGGCGATCGGCGCTGCGGCCGGCGGTGGCCTGCTCATCGTGGTCCTCGCAGCGGGCGGGCTGGCGTGGCGCCGGCTGATCACCCGAGGCCACGACCCCGCTGGCGCCTGAAGAGGCCGACACCGCTCACCGTGGCGGCGAACAGCCGGGGCCCGGGTACGTCGACCCCATCAACTGTCCGAACCTCCAGGCGCGCGCCATGTCGGACACGGTCGCGACGCCCGGACGCACGCGTACGCGTCGGCGACCCGGAGCGCGTTGCTGGTCCCGACATTGAGCAGCGCCGTGCGCTCGTACGGCAGCAAACTCGCACCCCGGAGACCTTGCGTCCGGGCATCGCTGCGGGGTAGCGTCGCAATGTCGATCGCAAAGGAGGTGAGAGGAATGAAGCGACTATTCGCGGCTGCGGTCTGTGCCGTGGCTCTCATGGGCGCCGGAGCCACTGGCGCGCTCGCCGGTGAAGTCAAGGGACCTCCGGGCACTCCGAACAACACCAATGAAACGGGGGCTCTGGATCACGCGAACTCGGCCTGCGCCGCGAGCGGGTTGAACGACCTCGACTCGCAAGAGGGACAGACGGCGTCGCAGGTCCAGACTGCGGCGGACTCCTGGAGGTACTACGGGCTTCCGAAGGGTGCTCCAGGCAAGCTCGGGCTCTGCAGGGGCGGAACTGGGCAGAGGTAACACTGGCGTTGGCCCCGGCGTTCGACCGGGGCCAAGCTGGCCCGACGGGGCTGCGGCGGAACGCTAAGCCCGGGCGCAGCTTCGAGTTCCCTGGCCGACGACCTTCGCGCCGACCGCCACGACGATGCTGACGATCGAGCAGGCCGTGCTACGCAATCGCCACGCACGCCGTTGGCAGTGGGATCCCCACTTCCCCACGACGGGTTGTTCCGGGCGGTTGACGAATGTGGCCGACCGGCGGGCCGCGGATGCGACCTCGATGCGACCTCGACCATCCATGCGAGGCCATGCGAGACGGTGCGACGTTGACGGGCGCCTCAGCGCTCAAACGAGAAGATCCCCGCGCTTTGCAGGGATCTTCATGGCGTTGCAGGTTCTCGCCGAGAGCGGCGGACGGGAATCGAACCCGCGACCCTCAGCTTGGGAAGCTGATGCTCTACCAACTGAGCTACCGCCGCATCGCCCCCAGGATATCCGGCGCGCCGCGCGGGCGCTCCCGCCGCGCTCAGACCGGTGAGCCGGCGAAGGCGAAGAACCAGATGCCGAAGCACAGCGCGGCGAGCCCGACGCTCCAGATCATCACGACGTCGAGGACCTGGCGCGGCCGCCCGCTGTCACGCTCGCCGCGCATCGAGCGCAGCCAGGGAGCGGTGACGCGCCGCGTCGTCACCGGCTCCGAGTGGGTCACCTGACCGTAGAGCCGGTTCAACGCGGCGAGGCCCTTGCCGACGGCGAACATCGACAGCGGGATCACGACCAGCAGGCCGACGTACACGCCCATGTTCGGCTGCGAGGAGCTCACGAGGCGCGAGGCGAGGAAGATCCAGCCGAGCGGGACGCAGAGCCACATGACGATCGACCCGATCGCCATCGCGGCGATGATCAGCACGCCGAGGAGCGGGGACGCTCGCACGGGGCGGATCCTACGGCGCGCGCGTCAGGTGGCCGGGAGCAGATTGATCGCGCGCGCGAGGGTGACGCCGAGGGTCGAGAGCGCGACGACGGACTGGACGGTCATCAGCCCCTTCACCCGCAGGGTCAGCGGCATCGCATCGGTCGGGCTGAACGCCGTGAGGTTCGTGTACGCGAGGTACAAGTAGTCGCCCAGATGCGGGAGCCACGTGCCGCCCGGGTGCTGGTCCTGCGTGAACTCGAAGTCGCGCGGGCCGCCCGTGCCGTCAGCGCGGGCGACCGGGCCCCCGCCGTCGATCAGCCAGTAGAGGACCGCGTAGGCCAGCGCGTTCGTCAGCAGCACCTTCACGCCCGTCACGAGCAGCTGCGTGGCGGTGTCCGCCGGGTCGGTCACGAGCGAGGCGACGAGCAGCGCCGCCGTCACGGCGTTCGCGGCGGCCATCAGGATGCCGAGCACGAGCGCCGTCGAGCGGATGTTCGCCGCGCGCTCGTCGTCGGCGTACTCGGCGACGAGGATGAAGCCGGCGAGCAGGAGCTCGCCGGCGGGGAAGGCCCAGTGCGGCCCGAACAGCAGATCATTCGGGACCGTCAGCTGCACGGTCGCGACGATCACCGTCACGCCGAGCAGCAGCCAGCCCTCGTGGATGCGCCGCCGCTCGGCGGCGCGGGCAGCCGGAGTCGCCATGGCCCGCCACGCTACCCCGCGCCCCGGCCGTCACGGCGCGGACGGCGGCGCCGCGCGCGTGCCCCTCTCTCTACCCTCTGAGACGCGTGCAGCGCCCCGGCATCGTCCCCACCATCGTGATCGTCCTGACCGTCGGGCTCGTCGGGCTGCTCGTCTACGGCGTGCTGAACACCGGCGACGACACGTCGCTCGACAATGCCGTCAAGCGCGGCGAGAAGCCGGCCGCACCGGCGGCGAACGTCGCGCTGCCCGCCCTCGACGGCCCCGCTCGGACGAAGCTCGCGGACCTCCGCGGCAAGGTCGTGGTGCTGAACTTCTGGGCATCGTGGTGTGATCCGTGCAAGCAGGAGGCGCCGGCCCTCGAGCAGGTGCAGCGGCGCCTGGACAAGTCCGGCGCGGGCACGGTGCTCGGCGTGACGTACAAGGACTTCGCCGACGAGTCGCGCCGGTTCGTCAGGGAGCGCCGGCTCACCTACCCGTCGCTGCGCGACGACAAGCTCGAGCTCGCACCGGCGTTCGGCACGACGCGCCTGCCCGAGACGTTCGTGATCGACGGCCGCGGTCGCGTCGTCGCGCTCTCGCGCGGCCAGACCGACGCGACGTTCCTGAACCGCGCCGTGGACCGCGCGCTGGAAGGCTCGGGCGCGGCGTGAGCGCGCGGCTGCGCCTGATCGCGCTGCTCGCGCTGACCGCGTGCCTGCTCGGGGTGCCCCCGGCTGCGGCCGGCGCGCAGGGCACCGCGACGACGACACCGCGCGCGTCGTTCCCGGACGTCGAGGACGAGGTGATGTGCGACACGTGCAACGTGCCGCTCTACATCGCCGAGTCGCCGCGCGCCGACCAGCTGCGGCGTGAGATCAAGACGCTCATCGCCCAGGGGCAGACGAAGGCGCAGGTCAAGGCCACGCTCAAGACGCGCTACGGCGCGGCGATCCTCGCGCTCCCCGAACGCAAGGGGTTCAGCCTCGCCGCGTACCTCGTCCCCGTGCTCGTCGCGCTCGGGCTGCTGACGCTCGCGCTCGTGCTGCTGCCGCGCTGGCGGCGGCGCAGCCGCCGCGCCGGGCTCGCCGCCGGGGCCGGGCCCGCGCTCAGCGACGCCGACGCGCGGCGTCTGGACGACGAGCTCGCGCAGTTCGACCGATGACCCCCGTCCTGGCCGCCGCCGACACGACCGTCGTCGCGGCGTTCGCCGTCGGCTTCGTCTCGTTCATCTCGCCGTGCGTGCTGCCGCTCGTGCCCGGCTACCTGTCGGCGATCTCCGGGATGTCGCTCACGGAGATCCGTTCCGGCGAGCGGCGCCTGTCGCACATCCTGCTGCCGGCGATCATCTTCTGCCTGTCGTTCACCGTCATGTTCGTCGCGCTCGGCATGACGGCGACGAGCATCGGCTCGACGCTGCGCGACCACAAGCAGACGCTCGACACGATCGCCGGCATCCTGATCATCGCGCTCGGCGTGTTCTTCATGCTGACGCCGTTCGTCATGCGCCTGAACCGCGAGTGGCGGCCCGACGCGCTGATCACGCGCGCCGGCGCGGGCGGCCCCGTGATCGCGGGGCTCGCGTTCGCGATCGCCTGGACCCCGTGCGTCGGGCCGACGCTCGCGGCGATCCTCGCCGCGGCCTCGACGTCCGACAGCGTCGCCTCCGGGGGGATCCTGCTCGCGTGCTACTCGCTGGGCCTGGCCGTGCCGTTCCTGCTCACCGCGATCGCGTTCGACAAGGCGACGGTCGCCTTCCGCTGGCTGCGCGACCGCTACCTCATCATCACGTTCGTCTCGGGCGTGATCCTGATCGTCATGGGGACGCTGATCCTCACCGGCGAGCTCACGCGCCTGAACGTCGAGGCCCAGCAGTTCCTGAACGACCTCGGCCTGGATTTCCTCTACAACATCTGATCGCTGAGCCGCCGCGCGCTGCAAACGCGCGCCCGGGGGAGGGAACGCGGCCACGCGCGGCGAAAGCCGCTTCATGGCCGCCCGGACCGGCGGGCTTCACCTGCCCACGACGATCGCCGCGCGGCTGCCGCGCACCCCGCGCCCGCGCACCGTCGGCGCGGTGCTCGCCCGCTCGTGGACGATCATCGCCCTCGTCGGCATCGTCGCGTTCGGCGCGGGCCTGCGCGCCGCGCAGGCGACCGACCCCGGCCGCTATCTCTCGAGCGACGAGCGCTCGTACGCGCGCGTCGGCATGAGCCTCGCCCAGGACGGCGTCTACGCGCCGCACGACCTCGGCGACCCGTGGCACTGGGCGCCGGGCACGCCCGCGCTGTTCGCGCTCGCCCACCTCGTGCACCCGTCCGCCGACGGGACCGGCGCCCCGGCCGAGGTGCGCACCGCGTTCTGGGCCCAGGCGCTCGTCGGGACGGCGCTGATCGTCGTCGTGTTCCTGCTCGCCGCCGGCATCGCCGGCCCGCTCGCCGGGCTCGCGGCGGCGGCGGCCATCGCCGCCTATCCGCCGCTCGTGAGCGCCAGCGGCGACCTCGTCAGCGAGCCGCTGGGCGCGCTGACGCTCGCGCTCGCGCTGCTCGCCCTGCTCGGCGCCTGGCGACGACCGGGCGCGGGCCGCTTCGCGCTCGCGGGCCTCGCGCTCGGCCTCGCGCTGCTCACGCGCGCGGACCTGCTGGTGCTGCCCGGTGTCCTCGGCGTGGCGTGGGCGGCGCTCGCGTGGCGCCGCGCCGGCGCCGGCGCCGCGCTCGCCCAGGCGGCCGCGATCGCGATCGTGCCGCTGCTCGTCATCGCCCCGTGGGTCGCCTATGCGTCATCGGAGGCCGGGCGCCTCGTCCCGATCGCCAGCAGCGGGCCCTCGACCCTGTTCGTCGGGACGTATCTCCCCGCGGGCGGGAAGCTCAGCGGCGTCAAGCGCGAACTCGAGCCGTACGTGCGCCGCCACATGCCGAACCTCAGCGACGTCTCGCGCCCCAACCTGCGCGGCTCGGACGTCCTGCGCGCCTACGTCCGCGAGCGCCATCCCGAGCTCATCCCCGCCCCGTACCGAGCGATCCCCGAGGCGGACCTGCGTCAGGCACTCGCGTTCGAGGCGCGGCGCAACCTCAAGACCTACGCGCTCGGGCAGCCGCTCGCGTTCGCGCGGATGGAACTCGGCAAGGTCGCGCGCATGTGGGCCGGCTACGCGCGCGGCGGGACGCACGGCGAGCGGGCGTGGCTCACCGTCTGGCACCGGCTGCTGCTCGCCCTGGCGCTCACCGGCACGCTCGCCGGCCTCGTCCTCGGGGGCCGCCGGCGCCCCGAGCTCGTGCTGCTGCTCGTCCCCGTCGCCACGAGCACCGCCGTGAACGCCGTGTTCGTCGCCCAGGCGCGGCACAACCTGCGCGTGCTCCCGCTGCTCGTCGCAGCCGGCAGTGCGGGCGCGGTCCTCGCGGCGCGCGAACTGCGCCGCCGCCGCCGGCCGGGGCTGCCGCTCGAGGCCGACCCGCCCGGCAGCCAGATCACCGTCGAGCGCCGCGCGCTCACCGAGCAGGCGCCGGAGATCCGCATCACGCGGCGCACCCGGCGGGCGACGCGCGCACGCACGCGCGCCTGAGCCGCGGCACCGCCGGCCCTCAGCGGCGCTTCGCGGGCTTCTTCTTGTAGCTGCAGGTCACGACGCCGCTGAGCACCACGGCGTCGGTGGCCGCGCGCGTGTACATCGCCGGGCCGAACCCGACGCCCAGCAGCTTCCCCCGGCGCGCGAACGTGACCTTCCCGGCGCCGGGCGACGGGAACGGCGGCTTGTAGATGTTGCTGTAGACGGCACCGTTCGGCCCGAACAGCTTGAGGAACACGACCGAGTCGAAGTCGAGGGTCAGCGGGTAGTCGTGGAAGCCGTCGAAGCCGTCGATCCTGAGTCCCATCGCGTAGTCGGGCCGCTTGTCCTCACCGCCGAACACCGCGGTGAAGACGTGCGCCCGCTTGACGCACTTCGCCGTGTGGAACGTCCACACGACCTGCTTCCCGTGGATGACGGTGACGCGATGCGCGCCGGCGGGCGCGGCGAAGGACGCCCCCGCAGCGAGCACGACGGCGAACGCGGCGAGTGCGCCGCGCGGTCGACGTGGGCGGAACGACCGTGTGAGCGCCGGCATCGCTCGAACCTACAGCGCTCGGCGGGCGCGCGACGCCCGGGCACGCACTGACGCCCCTACATCTCCTCGGGCGCGCCGACCCCGAGCAGGTCGAGCGCCCGCGCGAGCGTCGCCTGCGCGGCGACGCACAGCCGCAGCCGGAAGGCCTCCGTCGCCGGCTCGGCGCCGATGACCGGGCAGTCGCGGTAGAACGCGCTGAACTGCTGGGCGGTCTCGAGCGCGTAGGCCGCGATCCGGTGCGGCGCGCGCCGGTCGGTCGCGTCGCGGACCTCGGCGGGGAAGTCGAGCAGGCGCCGCACGAGCGCGCGCTCGCTCGGGTGCAGTTCGGGCACCGCCGCCGGCGATGCCCCCAGCGCCGCCTCGACGACCGGCGCCCCCGCCTTGCGCAGGACCGACGCGATCCGGGCGTGCGCGTACTGCACGTAGTACACGGGATTCTCGTTCGACTGCTCGCGGGCCAGGTCGAGGTCGAGGTCGATCGTCGTGTCGTGCGAGCGCGCGAGCAGGAACCAGCGCGCCGCGTCGACGCCGATGTCGGCCACCAGCTCGTCGAGCGTCACGAACTCGCCCGAGCGCTTGCTCATCCTCCCGCGCTCGCCGCCCTCGACCAGGTGGACGAACTGCATGATGATGAGCTCGAGCTGGTCGGGCGCCCCGCCGAGTGCCTGGAAGGCGGACTGCACGCGCGTGACGTAGCCGTGGTGGTCGGCGCCCCAGACATCGATCAGCAGGTCGAAGCCGCGCTCGCGCTTCTCCTGGTGGTAGGCGATGTCCGAGGCGAAGTACGTGTGCTCGCCCCCGGAGCGCTCGATCACGCGGTCCTTGTCGTCGCCCCACTCGGTCGTGCGCACCCAGAGCGCCCCGTCCCGCTCGAACGTGCGTCCCTGCTCGGCGAGGACCGCGAACGCGCGCTGCACCGGCGACGGCGCGCCCTCGTGCAGCGAGCGCTCGCTGAACCACTCGTCGAAGACGACCCGGAACTCCGACAGGCTGCGCTGGGCCTGGGCGACCATCAGCTGGATCGCCAGGCGCGCGACCTCGTCGGCCGGCAGATCCGCCGCGCCGGGGATCTCGGCCGCGAGGTCGGCGACGTACTCGCCGCGGTAGCCGTCGTCCGGCGGCTCCTCGCCGCGGGCCCGCGCCTGCACGGACTCCCCGAGGCGTGTGACCTGGCTGCCGTGGTCGTTGACGTAGAACTCGCGGTGCACGCGATGGCCGTGGAACGCCAGCAGGCGGGCGAGCGCGTCGCCGTAGGCCGCGTTGCGCGTTCCGCCGACGTGGACCGGCCCCGTCGGGTTCGCGCTGACGAACTCGACGTTCACGTAGCGCACGCTCTCGGCGCCGCCGCCGCCCCACCCGGAGCCCGCCTCGAGCACGGCGCCGAGCGCGGTGAGGTACCAGGAGTCGGCGAGCACGAGGTTCAGGAAGCCCGGCCCGGCGACCTCGCTGCGCTCGAGGTCGGCGCCGAGCCCGCTCGCGAGCTCCGCGGCGAGGCGCTCGGCGATCTCGCGCGGCGGGGCCCCGACGGCCTTGGCGAGCATCAGCGCGGCGTTCGTCGCGTAGTCGCCGTGCTCGGCCTGCCGCGGGCGCTCGAGAACCGGCGCCGAGGGCGGTACCGCCTCCCCGGCCACCGTGGCGACCGCCGCGTCGAGCGCCGCGCGCAGCGCGTCGAGACCGGCCGGGCCAGCGGACATCAGCGGGCCCCGCTGCGATGTGGGGCGAGCGCGCCCTCGAGGCGGAGCATCGTGTGCGAGGCGCCGAGCGCGACGATCACGTCACCGGCGTGCAGGCCGGTGCTGCCCGGAGGCTGGGTGAGGAAGGTGCCGTCGGCGCGCCGCACGGCGACGATGATCGCATCCCCGCGGACCTCGACGATCGGTGAGCCGTCAGCCGCCGACCCCGCCTCGACCGTGATCTCCTCGAGCTTGTACTCGGGCGCGACGTCGAGCGATCCGGACACCTGCGGGGTGATCGCCACGCGCGCCATCTCCGAGCCGCTCGTGCGATACGGGGAGATCACGCGCGTCGCGCCGGCGCGCTGGAGCTTCGGCTCGGTGTCCGAGTTCGAGGCCCGCGCGACGATCGGCACGTCCGCGTTCAGCTGCCGCGCCGACAGCGTGATGAACACGTTCTCGGCGTCGCTGTCGACGCACGCGATCACGGCGCGCGCCCGCTCGATCCCCGCATGCAGGAGCACCTCGTCGTCCGAGGCGCTGCCCTCGATGAAGCGCACGCCCACGCCGCGGGCCGCCTCGCCGTGCTCGGCGCGTGCGTCGATGACGACGTAGCGCTCGCCGGCCGCGCGCAGGTCGCGGGCGATCTGGCGCCCCACGCGGCCGAAGCCGCAGATGATCACGTGACCGGTGAGGGAGTCGATGGCCTGTTGCTCGCGACGGTCGTCCAGAAGGGTGCGCAGGTGACCGGAGACGAGGACCTCGACGACCGTCACGAGCGCGTAGAGCAGCGTACCGACGCCCAGGACGATGAGCAGGACCCAGGTGATCTCGCCCGCGACCGAGTCCGGCGTGTTGCGCGCCCCCTCGGTGGCGATCGTGTCGAGCGACCACAGGAACCCGTCCCACACGCCGACGTCCTCGAAGATCGCGTAGCCCGCGGTGCCGAACGCGAGCAGGGCGATGAGCGCCGCGACGACCCACGCGAGCCGCCGCAGGAACGGCATGAGCTCCGCGCGCGAGCGCACGCGCGGGCCGAACGTGTCGAGCTCCCGGACGGGTTCGCGGCGCGCCATCGCCCCTAGTGGTGGTAGGGCTCGCCGGCGAGGATCTTGTGCGCGCGGTAGAGCTGTTCGAGCAGGACGACGCGCGCGAGCTGGTGCGGGAGCGTCATCGGCCCGAGCGAGAAGCGGTGCTCGACCGCCGGCAGCTGCAGGCCGTACGGGCCACCGACGACGAAGCACAGGTCGCGCCCGCTCATCCGCCGCTCCTCGAGGAAGCGGCTGAACTCCTCGCTGGAGTACTCGTCCCCGCCCACGTCCAGCAGCGTCGTGAACGCACGCTCCGGGATGCGGCGCTGCACCTGCTCGTCCTGGCGGACCTCGACGAGCTCGAGCCGCGCGTGCCCGGCGATCAGGCGCTGATAGTGCTGCACGTCGTCGGCGAACGGCGGGCGCAGACGGCCGACGGCGACGACGAGGATGCGCACGAGGCGGGATACTAAGCGGACCATGGCCGATCCACAGCACGAGCCCGAGCGGCACATCAACATCCACATCGAGCCGCAGCAGATGGCGGGGCACTACGCGAACTTCGCGAACGTCAGCCACAGCGACTACGAGTTCACGCTGACGTTCGCCCGCGTGGACCACGAGGTCGAGGAGGGTGAGATCCCCGGGGTCGTCGTCTCGCGCATCAACCTCTCGTCGCGCTTCATGCGCGAGCTGATCGACGCGATGGAGGACAACTACGGTCGCTGGAGCGCCCGCGAGAACATCAAGAACCTCCCCGAGGTCGACGAGTCGGACGAGCGCGAGGACTTCTAGGAGGCCACGATGGATCTGACGTTCTCCGAACGCGAACTGGCGTTCCGCGACGAGCTGCGCGCCTGGCTCGCCGCGAACGAGCCCGGACCCGAGCCCGAGGGCGAGGACGCGAACTACGCCTGGCGGCGCGACTGGCAGCGGCGCCTGGCCGAGGGCCGCTGGGCCGGCGTGCACTGGCCCGAGGAGTACGGCGGGCGCGCGGCGCGACGCTGACGCAGTCGGCGATCTTCTTCGAGGAGCTGGCGCGCTCGGGAGCCCCGCTCCCGGCGAACGTGCTCGGCCTGCTGCTCGCGGGGCCCACGATCATGATCTGGGGCACCGACGAGCAGAAGGACCGCTACCTGAACCCGATCCTGACCGCCGAGGAGATCTGGTGCCAGGGGTTCAGCGAGCCGGAGGCCGGCTCGGACCTCGCGGCGCTCAAGACGCGCGCCGTGCGTGACGGCGACGACTGGGTCGTCACCGGGCAGAAGGTCTGGACGAGCGGCGCGCAGTACGCAAGTGGTGCATGCTCGTGGCGCGCACCGACCAGGACGTCCCGAAGCACAAGGGCCTCTCCTACTTCCTCATGGACATGGAGCAGGACGCCGTCCAGGTCCGCCCGCTGCGTGCAGATCACCGGCGAGGCCGAGTTCAACGAGCTCTTCATCGAGGAGGCGCGGATCCCCTCCGAGAACGTCCTCGGCGGCGAGGGCAACGGCTGGAAGGTCGCGCTGACGACGCTCATGAACGAGCGCGCGGGCCTGGCGTTCTTCCTGCAGGTCCGCCTGCGCCAGCTGCTCGACGAGCTCTTCGACGAGGCCGCCGCGCGCGGCCTGCTCGACGACCCGGTCGTCGCCGACAGGCTCGCCGAGCTGCACGTGAAGGCCGAGGTGCTGCGACTGACCGCCTACCGCGGCCTGACCGCGATCGAGAAGTACGGCCAGCCGGGCCCGGAGGGCTCGCTGACGAAGTGGATGTGGTCGGAGACCAACCAGCAGCTCACGCAGTTCGCCGCCGACCTCATCGGCCCCGAGGCGCTGACCGCGGGCACGCGCTGGAGCTACGAGCTGCTGCGCGCGCGCGGCAACTCGATCGAGGGCGGCACGACCGAGATCCTGAAGAACATCGTCGCCGAGCGGGTGCTCGGTCTCCCGCGGGTGCGCTAGGAGGGCCCCGATGAACTTCGACTTCACCGACGACCAGCACGAGATCAAGCGCACGGCACACGACCTGCTGGCGACGCGCACGACGCCCGAGCGCGTCCGCGAGGCCGCCGAGGCGCGCACGCTACGACCCGGCGCTGTGGCGCGAGCTGGGCGCGCTCGGCTGGCCCGGGATCGCGATCGCCGAGGAGCATGGTGGCCAGGGACTGGCGTCCGTCGAGCTCGCGATCGCTGCTCGAGGAGCTCGGCTACACCCTCGCGCCGCTCCCCGTTCCTCGCGACCGTGACGGCCGCGGCGGTGCTCCAGGAGGCCGGCGACGACGCCCAGCGCGCCCGCTGGCTCCCGGCGCTCGCCGCGGGCGAGGCGACGGCGGCGCTCGGGCTGGCGCGCGACGGCGTCGCCGAGCTCGTACCCGACGCCGACCGCGCGGCGGTCATCGTGCTCGTCGAGGACGGCGCCGCCCGGATCGTCGAACCCGCCGACGCGGCGATCGAGATCGTGGAGTCGATCGACCCGACCCGCGGCTACGCGCGCGTCAGCGTGCCCGCGGGCGCCGGCGAGCTGCTCGCCGGGGATCCGGCGGCGGGGCTCGACCGCGCGCTCGTGGCGGTCGAGCGCCGAGCTCGTCGGGATCG
This sequence comes from uncultured Actinomycetes bacterium, assembly GCA_963787935.1. Classification (GTDB taxonomy): domain Bacteria; phylum Actinomycetota; class Thermoleophilia; order Solirubrobacterales; family Solirubrobacteraceae; genus F1-60-MAGs163. The sequence goes on from CAWBEV010000006.1 coordinate 753,546, forward strand.
CCCAGCGCGCGCTCGACATGACGCTCGCGTACGTCAAGGACCGCAGGCAGTTCGGCACCCCGGTCGGCGCCTTCCAGGCGGTCGGGCACCGCTGCGCGCACATGCTGCGCTTCACCGAGGGCGCGCGCTCGGCGACGTACTTCGGCGCGTGGGCGGCCGAGGCCGACCTCGCAGCGCTCCCGGAGGCCGCCGCACTGGCCAAGGTCGCCGCCTCGGAGGCCGGGCGCGAGGTCACCGCCTCGGCGATCCAGGCCCACGGCGGGATCGGCTTCACCTGGGAGGCGGACGTCCATTGGTTCTACAAGCGCGCGCAGCTCGACGCGCAGTACCTCGGCGGGGCACGAACGCAGCGGGCGCGGCTCGCGGCGCTGATCGCCGCGCGCCGCGGGCAGCCCGCGGCCGCGTAGCCGTCAGCCGCCGCGCTCGCGCTCGAACGCGCGCCCGATGCCGATCCGCTGGACCGTCGTCGGGTGCGTGCCGAGCAGTGCGCGCACGGGCCACGGCGGGTCGGGGTCGGAGACGTTCTGCAGCGCGAGCGTGCGCTGCTGATCGAGGAACGTCGGGGCGTCCCCGGTCAGCTCGAGCGCGAAGCTGTCCGCGCGCGCCTCGACGCGGCGCGAGAGCTGGTTCGAGACGAGCGTCACCGTGAACGTCATGAGCGTCACGGCGGCGAACAGCGCCGGCACGGTCCGGGGGCCCGGCGGGCGCTCGTCGCCCGGCCCCCAGGCGCGCGCCAGGCGCGCGACGGCGAACATCGCCGCCGGCGCGACGAGCAGCAGGAACAGGAGCGAGCGCGGCACGTCGCGGTAGTGGACGTGCGCGAGCTCGTGCGCGACGACGAGACGCGTCTCGGCGGGATCGAAGTCCTTCAGCAGCGTGTCGTAGAGCACGACGCGCTTCGAGGACCCCAGGCCGGTGACGTAGGCGTTCGCCGCGGTCGTGCGCTTCGAGGCGTCGACGACCAGCACGTCGCCGACGCGCACCCCCGCCTGTCTGGCGAGCGCGACGACGTCGGACCGCGTCCGGCCCGCCGGCAGCTGCTCGAAGCGGTTGAAGATCGGATCGAGCACGAGCGGTCCCGCGAAGACGAACGCGGCACCCACGGCGACCACGGCGCCCGAGGCGGGCAGCCACCACGTCCGCGGCAGGCGCCGCATCAGGCCGATCCCGGCCATCGTCGCGATCGCCGCGAACAGCGCCCCGATCCCCGCCGAGCGCGCGAGGTCCCACGCCCAGCCGCTCCAGGAGCGCGTCACGAGGCCCACGTCGATCGCCCGCTGACGCAGGATCGCGTCCAGCGGAAGCGTCGCGACGACGATCGCGACCGACATGCCGGCGCCCGCGAGCCCGGAGACGAGCACCGGATGGCGCCACGGCCCGTGCAGCCGCCGCGGCGGACGCACGACGAGCAGGACGAGCACGCCGGCCTCGATCGCGAGCGTGACGCCGTACAGGGCGAGCTGTGGGCGCCGGAAGTCGCGCGCGCGGTCGAGCTGCGCCGGGGTGAACACGTCCGAGGCGGACACCGGCTGGGGATCGATCACGCCATCGCGCGGGCGCATGAGCAGGACCGCGGCCTCCGCGACGAGCAGGGCCGCCAGGACGGCGATCGGGGCTGCACGCAGGCCTCGGCGCATCCGCGGCACGCTACCGTCGTCGGCCGGTCCACGCGCATGCACGTCGCCGTCATCTCGGACATTCACGCGAACCGCCACGCCCTCGAGGCCGTCCTCGAGGACGTCGCCGCGACCCCGGCGCGCGAACTGTGGTGCCTGGGCGACGTGGTGGGCTACGGCGCGGACCCGAACGACTGCGTCGCGCTCGTGCGCGAGCACGCCAGCATCTGCCTGGCCGGCAACCACGATCTCGCGGTCACCGGTGAGCTGCCACTCGACGAGTTCTCGCGCGGCGCGGCGATCGCGGCCCGCTGGACGCAGGACGTCATCGAGCCCGACGGCCTCGACTGGCTCGCCGGGCTGCGCCCGAAGGGCACGGCGGAGGGTCTCGGCCTGTTCCACGCCAGCCCGCGCGACCCGGTCTGGGAGTACGTGCTCTCGGCGCTGCTCGCCGAGCTCTGCTTCGACGTCATGAAGGAGCCGATCGGGCTCATCGGGCACAGCCACGTCGCGCTGTACTTCGCTCGCGAGGAGGGCGCGATCGCCACCGGTGACGCGCGCAAGGCGGGCGCGACCCTCGATCTGGCGGGCGGCAGCCGGCTGCTGAACCCCGGGAGCGTCGGCCAGCCGCGCGACGGCGATCCGCGCGCCGCCTGGCTCCTGCTGGACCTCAGCGCGCAGACCGCCTCGTGGCGGCGCACGGAATACGACGTCGCGGGGGCGGCGGAGGCCATCCGGGCGGCGCGGCTGCCTGACTCGCTCGCCGAGCGGCTTCAGTACGGTCAATGACGATGCGTCGGTTCCCGCTGTCTCCTGCTGCTCGCCCTCGCGCTCGGCGCGGGGGCCGCAGGCCTCGTCGCCTGCGGCGGCTCGGGCGCGAATCTCATCCCGGCGAGCAGCGCGTCGGGATTGGAATCGGCGCTCCAGGAGGTCGCCGACGCCACGAGCGCGGGCGACTGTGCGCGCGCAGAACAGGCGCTGACCAAGGCCCAGACCGCGTACGCGAGCCTGCCTCGCTCAGTCGACCGCCGCCTGCGCGCGCGGATCTCGCAGGGACTGCGCCAGCTCTCGCGCACCGTCCCGACGCAGTGCCGCCAGAACCGCACGACCACGACCACCACGCCCACGACGACGAGCGACACGACGACCACACCGCCCACGACCACGACCACGACCACCGCGCCGCCGACGACCACCACGACCACGACCGCACCGCCGACGACCACGACCACGACGACCACGCCACCGGATGTCGGCGGCGTCTCGCCGGACCAGCCGAGCCCGGGAGCCGGCCCGTGAGCGAGCGCAGCTCCTCGTGAACCGCTACGAGCTCGGCGAACGCCTCGGCAGCGGCGGGATGTCGACGGTCGTGCTCGCCTTCGACCGCCGCCTGGAGCGCAACGTCGCGGTCAAGCTCCTCGCCGAGCACCTCGCCGACGACCGCCAGTTCGTCTCGCGTTTTCGCCGCGAGGCGCTCGCGGCCGCCCGGCTCGTGCACCCGAACATCGTCCAGGTCTACGACTTCGGCCTCGACGAGTCCGGCGGGCGCCACTACATCGTGATGGAGTACGTGCCGGGCCAGTCCGGTGCGGAGATCCTGCGCGAGCGCGGGCCGCTGCCGGTGCACGAGGCGCTCGGGATCATCTCGCAGGCCTGCCGCGGCCTCGACTACGCGCACCGCGGCGGCGTCGTCCACCGCGACGTGAAGCCCGGGAACCTCCTGCGCTCCGACGACGGCGTCGTGAAGCTCGCGGACTTCGGGATCGCGAAGGCCATCAGCGAGGAGTCCTCGATCACGCAGGTCGGCTCGGTGCTCGGGACGGCCGCCTACCTCGCCCCCGAGCAGGCCACCGGGCGCGAGGCGACCGCCCGCTCGGACATCTACTCGCTCGGCGTCGTGACCTACCAGGTGCTCTCCGGGCGCCTCCCCTACGAGGCGCCAGTCGCTCACCGAGCTCGCGCTGAAGCAGCAGCGCGAGGCCCCGCCGCTGCTCGACGAGGTCAACCCGCAGGTCACGCCGGAGCTCGCCGCCGCGGTGGACCGGGCGCTCGCCCTCGAGCCGGAGGAGCGCTACGCGAGCGCCGAGGAGTTCCGCGTCGCGCTGAGCGACGGCGCGCGCGGCGTGGCGCCCGAGACGAGCGCCACGCGCGTCGTCGCCCCCGGCACCGCCGCGACGGGCGTCCTGTCCGCCGCGACGGCGACGGCGGGTCCCCCGGGCTCCGCGACGCCCGTGCAGCAGCGCCAGCCGATTCGCCCCGACCAGCCGCGTCATCAGGCCGCGGCCGCACCGCCGGCGCGCGCCGCCGCCGCCGCACCGCCGGCCGCCCGGCAGCGCAGGCGCCGCCCGAACCTCGCGCCGTTCATCGTGCTGGCGCTGGCGCTGGCGCTCGGCGCCGGCGTCGTCGTCTGGGCGACGCGCACGAGCGACACCGTCCGCCTGCGTCAGGTCGTCTACGACAACGTGGACCGCACCGCCTCCGAGCTCCAGCAGCTCATCCGCCAGAACACCCGGTAGCGCGGGCTCTGGGGCTGGTACGGGGTCCGGTCCCCACGCATGCTTCCGGCCGCCGGGCGAACACGGCGTGACGCTCAGGGCGGGCGCACGATCACCCCGTCGCACCGGGCACCCTGAGGTAACAACGTGACGGGGCCCTAGGGCGCCTCGCCCGCCCGCAGCGCCGCCGCCGCCCGGGCGAGCGTGCCGCCGAGCACCGCGCCACGCAGGCGCCGGACGACGCGTTCCACGAACGCGAGGTTGTGCAGCGTCACGAGGCGCTGCGCGGTCAACTCGCGGGCCTTGGTCATGTAGCGCAGGTAGCCGCGCGTATAGCCGATCGCGCAGGCCGGGCACGGGCAGCCGTCCATCAGCGGCTCCTCGGAGTCGGTCCAGCGCGCGGCGGTGAGGTCCACGCGCCAGCGCCGCTCGGGATCGGGCACGAGCGCCATCCCGTGCCGGCCCAGGCGTGTGGGCATCGCGCAGTCGAACGTGTCGATCCCGAGCTCGACGCCGGCGATCAGGTCGTCGATCTCGCCGATGCCGAGCAGGTGGCGCGGGCGCTCGTCGGGCAGGACGGCGGTCGTCCAGCCGACGACCTCGTACATCTGCGGCTTGTCCGTCGCCGAGCGAGCCGCCGATCGCGATGCCCGTCGCAGGCGCTGGCCGCGATCGTCTGCGGCGCTCGCCACGCGCAGGTCCTCGTGGACGCCGCCCTGGACGATCCCGTAGACGACCTGGTCCTCGGGCCCGTGCGCCGCGTGCCAGTCCAGGCAGCGCGTCGAGCCAGCGATGGGTGCGCTCGGTCGAGCGCGCGGTGTACTCGCGGTCGACGTGGAACGGCGTGCACTCGTCGAAGACGAGCGCGATGTCCGAGCCGAGGTTCGCCTGGATCTCCATCGCTCGTCTCGGGCGCCATGAACCGCTCGCGAGCCGTCGAGGTAGGAGCGGTAGCGCACGCCCTGCTCGCCGATCTCGAGGATCCGGCCCGCGCGCTCGGTGCCGCTCGGAGCGCGGCCCTTGATCTCGTCGGCGACCGTGCCGTGGCCCATCGAGAAGACCTGGAAGCCGCCGGAGTCGGTGATGATCGGGGCGTCCCAGCGCATGAAGCGATGCAGCCCGCCCTGCCGGGCGATCAGCTCGTCGCCGGGCTCGAGGTGCAGGTGGAACGTGTTTCCGAGCACCATGTCGAAGCCGAGCGCCGCGACCTCCGGCGGCAGCAGCCGTCTTGACCGTCGCCTTCGTCGCCAGCGGCACGAAGGCCGGGCGTGCGCACGCCGCCGTGTGCGGTGCGGATGATGCCGGCCCGCGCCCGCGAGCCGGCGTCCCGCGCGAGAATCTCGAACCCGCCGGCTATTGCCGGTTCGCCGAGGAAGACCATCACGAAGTAGAGGAGCTGCGAGAGCGCAGCGAGGGCGCCGGCGACGTACGTGAGCGCCGCGGACGTGAGGACCTTGCGCACGCCGATGGCCTCGTCCGGGTTCGCGATGCCGAGCGTCCTTCAACTGCACGGCGGCGCGGCGCGAGGCGTCGAACTCGACCGGGAGTGTCACGAACTGGAACAGGACGACGGCGGCGTAGAGGACGATCGCGACGAAGATGAGGTTCAGTGCGCCGAGCAGCGCCCCGATGACGAGCAGGATCGTCCAGGTGCTCGAGGCGAACGCCGTCACCGGCCACAGCGCCGAGCGGATCGTCATCGGCGTGTACGCCTTCGCGTGCTGGATCGCGTGGCCGACCTCGTGGGCCGCGACGGCCGTCGAGCTGATGCGTCGCTGCACCGTAGACGGACTCGGAGAGATGGACGCTGCGCGTGCGCGGGTCGTAGTGGTCGGTCAGCGCGGCCGGGCACCGCGTTCACCGGGACGCCCTGCAGGCCGTTGGCGTCGAGGATGCGCCGCGCGACGTCCGCGCCGGTCATGCCCGTGTCCTCGGGCACCTCGGACCAGCGGCGCGAAGGTGCTCTTCACCCGGTGCTGGGCCCAGAGGCCGAACCCCAGCGGGACGACGAGACAGATGACGATAGAGGCCGAGGTTGCTCATGGACGCTCCAGGGTCAGCTGCTGCAGGGCGGTCCGTGCCCGGCGCCCTCGGCCTCGATCACGCGATCCCAGATCCCGCCGATGAGCTCCTGCTCCCCCGGGCTCAGATGACCCAGGAAGCGCGCGCGGACGCCCGCCAGGTGGGTGCGCCGCGCCTCGCGAGCTTCTCGCGGCCGGCGGCAGGAGCCGCGCGTACGAGCCGCGCGCGTCGCTCGGGCAGGACTCGCGCGCGATCAGCCCGTCGCGCTCGAGACGATCGACGAGCCGCGTCAGCCCGCTGCGACTGAGGACGACCGCATCGGCGAGGTCGCTCATGCGCAGGCGCTCGCCGTCGGTGAACGCGAGGTGCAGCAGCACCTCGTACGAGCTCAGCGGCAGCCGGTGCTCGGACTCGAGCTCGGCGTCGAGCGCCTTGGTCAGCGCGGCGTGGACGCGCAGCAGGCCGCGCCAGGCGCGGAGCTCGCGCTCGTCGAGCGTGGTGGACGTGCCGGTGCTGGAAGCGGTGGTGGCCATGATGGGAAGCCTCCTGGTCGCGCCGACGCTAGCAGCGGGCGCGGGTGGGATGGAGCGCCTACATTGTTGCACACGCAATCAGATCCGTCTATAGTTGCGCCCACAACCACCGTCCGGCCGCGCGGCGCCACGTCGCTAGGCTCGGCGTCCACCGCGACGAGGATCCGATCCATGCAGCTCGAGGGGCTCCACCACATCACGGCGATCACGGCCGACGCGCCCGGCAACGTCGACTTCTACGCGCGGCTGCTCGGCCTGCGGCTCGTGAAGAAGACGGTGAACTTCGACGAGCCGTCCGTGTACCACCTCTACTACGGCGACGAGGTCGGAGCGCCCGGTTCGATCCTCACGTTCTTCGAGTTCCCGGGCGCCGCACGCGGGCGCGCCGGCGACGGGATGGTCCACGCGATCCAGTGGCGCGTCGGCAGCCCCGAGGCGATCGACGTTCTGGGAGCAGCGCCTGCGCGACGCCGGCACGCCCGCGAACCGCGACGGCGGCGTGCTGCTGTTCCGCGACCCCGAGGGCCTCGCGCACGAGCTGCATCGTGGCCGACGGCGCGGACGCGCCGCTCGCGGCCCATGCCCCGGACATCCCCGACGAGCACGCGCTCCAGGGCTTCCACGGCGTGCGCGCCTACGCGTCGATCCCGATCGCAGCTCGCGACCTGCTGATCGCACTCGGATTCGCGCGCGACGGCCGACGGGCGCCAGTGGCAGACTCGCCGGCGAGCGAGCGTCACGCGACGTATCTCGCTACGACCGCCGCGCCGCCGGACCGCGGCATCCAGGGCGCCGGGACGATCCACCACGTCGCCTGGTCAGCTCGCCGACGACGCCGAGCTCGACGACGTTCCGCGCAGCGGGCGGCCGCCGCGGGCGCCCACGCCACGCCGATCATCGACCGCCAGTACTTCCACTCGGTCTACTTCCGCGAGCCGAGCGGCGTGCTGTTCGAGCTCGCCTCGCGCGACATCGGCTTCGCACGTCGACGAGCCGGTCGCGACGCTCGGCGAGACGCTGCGGCTCCCGCCGCAGCACGAGCGCCTGCGCGCGCGCCTCGAGCAGCAGCTGACGCCGATCGTCAACCCGCGCGGCTCGTGAGCCACGACGCTCCCGGAGACGCTCGTCCACGACGTCCGCCCGGCGCGCGGCGAGCCGCAGGGTGCGCTGGTGCTGCTCCACGGCCGCGGCGCCGACGAGCAGGACCTGCTGCCGTTCCTCGACCTGCTCGACCCGCAGCGCCGGCTCATCGGCATCACGCCCGGCGGACCGCTGCAGCTGCCGCCCGGCGGACGCCACTGGTACATCGTGCCGCGCGTCGGCTACCCCGACCCCGCGACGTTCCGCGAGAGCTACGGACTGCTCGAGGGCTTCCTCGACGCGATCCCCGAGGCGACCGGCGTGCCCTGGGAGCGGATCGTGCTCGGCGGGCTTCTCGCAGGGCGGGGTGATGAGCCACGCGCTCGGTCTCGGCCGGGGCCGCCCGCGCCCCGCGGCGATCGTCGCACTGAGCTGCTTCGTCCCGATCGTCGAGGGCTGGGAGCCCGACCTCGAAGGCCGTGCCGGGTTGCCGGTCTGGATCGCCCATGGCCGCCGCGACCCGGTCATCCCGGTCGAGTTCGGGCGCGCGGCGCGCGACCTGCTGACCGCCGGCGGTCTCGACGTCACCTACGACGAGAGCGACGCGGCCCATCACGTGGACCCGCGATCGATCCAGGGGCTGCCGGGGTGGATCGACGCCGCGCTGGCCCGTGGTATGACCCAGGCGTGAGCGAGGCATCTGCCGGCCCCGCGCCGCCCGCCGTACCGCCCTCCGTGCGCCATCCCGAGCCCGATCGCACGCTGTCTCCGCACGCGCGGACCCAGTGGACCATCGAGGCCCTGCTGTGGGCGGTGCCGCTGCTCGTCGCGGCGCTGGCCGCAGGTGCGTTCTGGGACGCGCCCGCCTGGGCGCGTGGGCTCGTCGTCGCGGCGGCGCTCGTCGTCGCGGTCTTCGCGCTCGTGCTCATCCCCCAGCTGCGCTGGCGGCGCTGGCGCTATGCCGTGCGCGCCGAGGAGGTGGACCTGCGCCGCGGGACGATCACCGTCGTACGCACGATCGTCCCGATGGCGCGCATCCAGCACGTCGAGACGCGGCGCACGTTCCTCTCGCAGATGTTCTCGACCGCCGCGCTCGTGCTGCACACGGCGGCCGGCGCGGTCGCGATCCCCGCGCTCGACGAGCCGGTCGCCGCCGAGCTGCGCGACCGCATCGCCGAGCTGGCACGCACTCCCGACGATGACGACCTCGCCGCCTGAACCGCCGGCCGGGCCGGGACCCGAGCCCGAGCCGGGCCCGCGCGAGGAGCGCCTGCATCCGGCGGGAATCGCGATCAGCGCCGTCGGCTCGGTGAACGAGCTGCTGGTACCGCTCGTGCTCGTCATCGTCCTGGGCGCGGGCTCCGGCGGGCTCGGCCGCTCGCTGGCCCTCGGCGCGATCGGCCTGATCGCCGCGGTCGTGATGGGCATCGTGCGCTGGGCGACGACGGTCTACCGCGTCGCGCCCGACCGGATCGTTCTGCGCTCCGGCGTCCTGTCCCCCGACGAGCACCTCGTGCCGCGCTCGCGGATCTCGGGGATCGACACGGTCCAGGGGCCGCTGCAGCGCGTGTTCGGCGTCGTCGAGCTGCGGGTGCAGGCCGCGGGCGGCGGGGGCGGCGCCGACGTCGTGCTGCGCGCGGTCTCCCCCGCGCGGGCCCGGGAGATCCGCATCGCGCTCGGCCACCCTGCCGAGCCGGTCGCGCCCGACGCGCTCTGGCGCCTCGCCCCCGGCGCGCTGCTCGCGGGCGCCCTGACGGCGCCGCAGGCCGGCGTGCTGCTGCCGGTGCTCGCCGGCGCCGGCGCGCTCGTCCAGGACTCGACCGGCGACCGGCGCAGCCAGAGCGCACTCGCCGAGCGGCTGCCGGACACCGCCGGCGAGACCGCCATGGCGATCGGGCTCCTGGCGCTCGCCGCGCTCGTGCTGAGCGTCGCCGCGGCGATCGTGATCTTCGGTGGATTCGAGGCGCGGCGCGAGAGTGGGCGCCTGCGGATCCGCCGCGGTCTGCTGCAGCGCTCGGCGACGACGATCCCGCTCGCGCGGATCCACGGCGTGCGCATCATCGAGAGCCCGCTGCGCCAGCCGCTGGGGCTCGCCGCCGTCCGCATCGAGACGGTCGCGCATGCCACGACCGACCGCGCCGAGCAGACGCTCCTGCCGCTCGTGCGGCGCCGCGACGTCTCCGCGGTGGTCGGCGCGCTCGTGCCGGGAATCCCGATCGACGATGCGCCGCTCGAGCGCCCGCCGGGCCGCGCGCGGCGCCGCTACGCCGTGCCGCCGACGCTCGCCGGCCTCGCCGCCGGCGGTCTGCTCGCGCTCGTCCTCCCGGCCGCCTGGCCGCTGATCGCGCTGTTCGCGATCGCCGGGCTCGCGTTCGGCCTCCTGCGCCACCGCGACGCGGGCTGGGCGCTCGACGGCGCGCGCGTGACCGTGCGCTCACGCGCGTTCTCACGCGTCACGCTCGTCGCCCGCACGGCGCGGCTGCAGGCCGAGGAGCTGCGCGTGACGCCGTTCCAGGCCCGCGCGGACCTCGCGACGCTCGGCATCGCTGTCGCCCGCGGGCGGCGCGCGCACGTCGCACATCTCGACGGCCCCGTGGCGCGCACGCTCTTCGAGCGGCTGCGCGCCGGCGCCGAGGCGCCGGCACTCAGCCCTCGATGAGCGAGACGCCGGTCATCCCGGCGGGCTGCTCGACCCCGAGCAGCTGCAGGATCGTCGGCGCGACGTCCGCGAGCACGCCGCCGTCGCGAAGCGTCAGGCCCTCCTGCGTGACGATCGCCGGCACCGGATTCAGCGAGTGGGCGGTGTTCGGCGTGCCGTCGTCGTTCAGCATGTGGTCGGCGTTGCCGTGGTCGGCGGTGATGAACAGCACCCCGCCGGACTCCTGGACGGTCCGCACGACGTCGCCGAGGCAGGCGTCGACCGTCTCGATCGCCGTGACCGCCGCCGGGATGACGCCCGTGTGGCCGACCATGTCCGGGTTGGCGAAGTTGATGATCCCGAAGCGCGGCGCGTCCTCGCGCCAGGCGCCGATGAACGCGTCGGCCGCCTCGCGCGCGCTCATCTGCGGCTTGAAGTCGTAGGTCGGCACGTCGCGCGGCGACGGGACGAGCTCGCGCCGCTCGCCCGCTTCGGGCGTCTCCTCGCCACCGCCGAAGAAGTACGTGACGTGCGGGTACTTCTCGGTCTCGGCGACGTGCAGCTGGCGCCCGCCGCCCGCTGCGATCACGTGCGGCAGCGTGATGCTGGGGCGCTCCGGCGGGAACGCGACCGGATACGGCCAGCCCTCCTCGTACTCGGTGAGGCAGGCGTAGCGCTCGACCGTCGCGGCGCCGCCGCGGTCGACGTCGGTGAACGCCGGGTCGGCGAGCGCGAGCGTGATCTCGCGCATCCGGTCCGGGCGGAAGTTGAACGCGATGACGCTGTCGCCGGGGCGGATCCGCGCCTCGTCGCCGACCGTCGTCGCGGTGATGAACTCGTCGGTCTCCCCGCGCGCGTAGGCGTCGGCCGCAGCGGCGGCCGCGACGGGCACGTGGTGCTCGGCGCGCCCGTGCACGAGCAGGTCGTAGGCCTGCTGGAGGCGGTCCCAGCGCTTGTCGCGATCCATCGCGAAGTAGCGCCCGATGACCGAGCCGATCCGCGCATGGCCGGCCTGCGCGCACCAGTCGTCGACGGTCTGCAGATACGCCTCGCCGCCGGTCGGCGAGGTGTCGCGCCCGTCGGTGAACGCGTGCACGACGAGGTCGGGCACGGCGAGATCGGCGCCGAGGCGGATCAGCGCGTGCAGGTGGTCGAGGCTCGAGTGCACGCCGCCGTCGCTCACGAGGCCGATCAGGTGCACGCGCTCGGCACCGCGCAGCGCGTCGCGCAGCACCGGGTTCTCGTCCAGGAGCCCGTCGGTGACGGCGTCGTCGATCCGCGTGAGGTCCTGCCGGACGACCGAGCCCGCGCCGAGGTTCAGGTGGCCGACCTCGGAGTTGCCCATCTGCCCGTCCGGCAGGCCGACCGCACGGCCGCAGGCGATGAGCTGCGTGTGCGGGTAGCGCGCCCAGAGCTCGTCGAAGACGGGTGTCCGCGCGAGCGACACGGCGTTCCCGGGCCCCGGCTCGGCGATGCCCGAACCCGTCGAGGATCACGAGCGCTGCAGCCGACGCGGGGAGGCTCATGCGCCGCGCCCGGCCTCGACGATGGCCGCGAACGCGGCGGGCTCCAGCGAGGCGCCGCCGACGAGCGCGCCGTCGACGTCGGGGAGCCCGAGCAGCTCGGCCGCGTTGTCGGGCTTCACGCTGCCGCCGTACTGCACCCGCACCCGCTCGGCGGCCGCGGCGTCGATGCCGCCGACGAGCGCGCGCACGAACGCGCACGCCTCCTGGGCCTGCTCGGGGGTGGCGACCTTCCCGGTGCCGATCGCCCAGATCGGCTCGTAGGCGATCACGACCTCCGCCAGGCGATCGCTCGGCACCTGGGCGAGATCGGTCTGGACCTGGTGGCGCAGCTTGCGCTCGGTGTCCCCCGCCTCGCGCTCGGCCTCGGTCTCGCCGACGCAGAGGATCGGGACGAGCCCCGCCGCGAGCGCCGCCGGGACCTTCGCCGCCAGCGCCTCGTCGCGCTCGCCGAAGTACTCGCGCCGCTCGGAGTGGCCGAGCACGACGCCGTGCACGTCGAGCTCGACGAGCATCGGGGCGCTGACCTCGCCGGTGAACGCGCCGTTCTCGGACTCGTGCATGTTCTGGGCGAAGACCTGCACGCGCGACCCGCGCGTGGAGTCGACCATCGCCTGCAGGTCGGTGAACGGGACGCAGATCGCGACCTCGACCCCCTCGGCGGACGACACGAGCGGCAGCAGGCCGGAGATGAACAGCTCGGCCTCGGCCTGGGTCTTGAACATCTTCCAGTTGCCGGCGACGAACGGGATGCGGGTCATGACGAGCTCAGGGCCTCCACGCCCGGGAGGGCGCGGCCCTCGACGAGCTCCAGGGTGGCTCCGCCACCGGTCGAAAGATGGGTGACCTCGTGCTCGAGGCCGAACTGCGCGAGCGCGGCGGCGCTGTCGCCGCCGCCGACGACGGTCGTGCCCGGGCAGGCGGCGACGGCCTCGGCGATCGCGCGCGTGCCGCCGCTGAACGGCTCGAGCTCGAACGCGCCCATCGGCCCGTTCCAGAACACGCTCCCGGCGCCGGTGATCGTCTCGCCATAGGCGGCGGCCGTTCGCGGGCCGATGTCGAGCCCCATCCAGCCGTCCGGGACGTCGACGCCGTCGAGGTCGCGCCGGCCCGCGTCGGCCGCGAACCGGTCACCGAGCACGAGGTCCGCCGGCAGGCGCAGCTTCGCCTGGGCGCCGCGGGTCGGCGAGGATGCGCCGGGCGGGCTCGAGGTCCTCGTCGGCGCACAGCGACGCCCCGACGGCGTGCCCCTGGACCTTGAGGAACGGGAAGCACATCGCGCCGCCGATCAGGACGACGTCGGCGCGCTCGAGGAACGCCTGGAGCACGCCGATCTTGTCGGTCACCTTCGCGCCGCCGACGATCGCCACGAGCGGCCGCGGCGGGTCCGCGAGGATCCCGGTGATCGTCTGCACCTCGGTCTGCAGCAGCAGGCCGGCGGCGCTCGGGTTCAGGTGCTCGACGATCCCGACGTTCGAGGCGTGCGCGCGGTGGGCGACGCCGAACGCATCGTCCACGTAGGCCTCGGCGAGCCGCCCGTAGGCGGCCGCGAGCACCGGGTCGTTCTTCGTCTCGCCGGCCTCGAAGCGCACGTTCTCGAGCATCAGCACGTCGCCGGGCTCGAGGTTGTGGGCGAACGCCTCGACCTGCTCGCCGACGACCGCCGGCGCGAGCGTCACGTCCCAGCCGGTGATCTCGGCGAGGCGATCGGCCGCCGGGCGCAACGAGAACGCCGGGTCGACGCCCTTCGGCCGGCCCAGGTGCGCGGCGAGCACGAGCGAGCAGCCCTCCGCGCGCAGACGCTCGAGCGTCGGCAGCGCCGCCCGGATCCGCGTGTCGTCGGTGATCCGGCCGTCGTCGTCGAGCGGGACGTTGAAGTCCACGCGGACGAAGACGCGCCGGCCGGCGACGTCGATGTCGTCGAGGGTCCGCACCGCGGCTAGAGGAGCTTCTGGACGAGGTCCACGACGCGGTTCGAGTAGCCCCACTCGTTGTCGTACCAGCTGACGACCTTCACGAGCGTGTCGTCGAGGACCGCCGTGAGGCCGCCGTCGACGACCGAGCTGTGCGGGTCGGTGATGATGTCGGTCGAGACGATCGGGTCCTCGGTGTACTTCAGGATCCCCTTCATCGGGCCCGTCACCGGCGGCCTTGAACGCGGCGTTCAGCTCCTCGACGCTCGTGGCGCGCTCGGCCTCGAACGTGAGGTCGACGAGCGAGCCCGTGATCACCGGGGCGCGCACCGCGAAGCCGTGGAGCTTGCCCTTCAGCTCGGGGAGCACGAGCGCGACGGCCTTCGCGGCGCCGGTCGAGGTCGGCACGAGGTTCACGCCGGCGGCGCGGGCGCGGCGCATGTCCTTGTGCGGGCCGTCCTGGAGGTTCTGGTCGCCGGTGTACGCATGGATCGTCGTCATCAGGCCGTGCTTGATGCCGACGGTGTCGTTGGCGACCTTCGCGAACGGCGCGAGGCAGTTCGTCGTGCAGGACGCGTTCGAGATGACGTGGTGCTGGTCCTTGTCGTAGGCGTCGAAGTTCACGCCGAGCACGAGGCTGATGTCCTCGCCCTTCGCGGGCGCGGAGATCACGACCTTCTGGACGCTCCCGCCGAGGTGCTTGGCGGCGTCGTCGCGTGCGGTGAAGAACCCCGTCGACTCGATCACGACCTCGGCGCCGACGGCGTTCCAGTCGAGCGCCCCGGGGTCGCGCTCGGCGAAGACCTTCATCTCGTCGCCGTCGATGACGATCCCGTGCTCGGTGGCCTCGACGTCCCCGGGGTAGGGCCCGAGGATCGAGTCGTACTTGAAGAGGTGTGCGAGCGTCGCGGGATCGGTGAGGTCGTTCACGGCGACGACGTCGATGTCGGCGCCCGCGGCCTTCGCGGCGCGGACGACGTTGCGGCCGATGCGGCCGAAGCCGTTGATGCCGACGCGTACGGACATGGGAGGTGGATCCTTTGGCTCGGGGTTCTGGGCGGGGCCGGGCCGCGAGGAGACGACGCCGGCGGCCCGCCGAAGGCTATCCGAGCGCGGACGGCCACGACGCCCGGGAAAGGCCGCCCGAGCGCTCCGGGGAAACCCGCAGCTCGATGTTCAGGCCGAGGTGCGGTCCGCGTCGCGATGCACGACGTCCACGACCACGTCCTCGCGGCCGCCGAAGCGCCTGCCGAGCTCCTCGGTGATCGCCACCGACCGATGGCGCCCGCCGGTGCAGCCGATCGCGATCGTCAGGTGCGCCTTGCCCTCGGCGACGTACTCGGGCACGAGGTGGTCGAGCAGCGGCAGCAGCCGCTCGTAGAAGGCGGCGAGCCGGCCGTCGCGCGCAACGTAGGCGACGACCTCGGGGTCGCGGCCGGTCAGCGGGCGCAGCTCCGGGACATAGTGCGGGTTCGGCAGGAACCGCACGTCGAGCACGACGTCGGCGTCGCGCGCGGGCCCGTTCTTGAAGCCGAAGCTCTCGAACGTCAGCGCCATCTTCGCCGCGCTCGAACGCGGCAGCAGCTCGTCGGCGAGCTTGCGGCGCAGCTCGTGCGCCTTGAGCCCGGTCGAGTCCACGACGACATCGGCACGCGAGCGCAGCGGCTCGACGAGTGCGCGCTCGGTGCGGATGCCCTGGACGACGTTGCCCGTGGGGCTCAGCGGATGGCGCCGCCGCGTCTCCTTGTAGCGCGTGAGCAGCGCCTCCTCGCTCGCGTCGAGGTAGAGCACCCGGCGTGAGATGCCGGCGGCGGACAGCTCGTCGAGCACCTCGGAGATCTGGGCGAAGTACGCGCCGCCGCGCGCATCGGAGACGATCGCCGCCTTCTGGACCTTCGAGCCCTCGTGGAGGAAGAGGTCCACGAGCGCGCGGATCATCTCCGGCGGGAGGTTGTCGACGCAGAAGTAGCCCGCGTCCTCGAAGACGTCCATCGCGGTCGACTTCCCCGCGCCGGAGACGCCGGTGATGATCACGAGGTCCTCGAGCGCGCACGCGCTCGTCGCCGGGCGCCTCGCCGGGCTCGTCGGTCTCCGTCGTCGTCATCGTCAGCTGGAGTATCGGGCCTCGGGCATCCGGGAGCCGCAACTCCGCGCCCGCGCCGGCGCGCTCACGCCGTCGGCCGCCGCAGATGGGCGTGCAGCTCACGCGCGACCTTCGGCGGCAGCCCCGGGACGCCCTCGAGCTCCTCGCGGCTCGCCCCGAGGACGGCGTCCGGCGAGCCGAAGTGCGCGAGCAGCGCCCGCTTGCGCGCCGGCCCGACGCCCGGAAGGCCGTCGAGCACCGAGGCGGTCAGCGCCTTGTCGCGCCGCGCGCGATGGTGGCTGATCGCGAACCGGTGGGCCTCGTCGCGCACGCGTTGCAGGAGCTGCAGCGCCGCGGTGTCGTGGGCGAGCACGACCGGCACCGGGCTTCCCGGGCGGAAGACCTCCTCGATCCGCTTGGCCAGCGAGATGACCGCGACGCCGCGCTCGCGGAACTCCTGCAGCACCTCGAGCCCGGCGGCCAGCTGCCCCTTGCCGCCGTCGATGACGATGAGGTTCGGGAGCGCGGCGAACGACTCGTTGTAGGCCGGATCGTGCGGTGAGAGGTCGCGCTGGCTCTCCCAGTTGCGGATCCGCCGCGTGAGCACCTCGCGCATCGCCGCGAAGTCGTCGGGAACGCCCTCCTCGAGCGAGCGGATCGTGAAGCGCCGGTAGTCGCGCTTCTTCGGCGCGCCGCCCTCGAAGACGACCATCGAGGCGACGGTGTTCGTGCCCATGAGGTTCGAGATGTCGTAGCACTCGATCCGCACCGGGAGCGCGTCGAGTGCGAGCTCGGCCTGGAGCTCGTCGAGCGCCTCGACGCGCCGGCGGCGCGTGCGCTCGGCCTTCAGGCGCTCCTGGTCGAGCGCGAGCAGCGCGTTGCGCTCAGCCAGCTCGAGGATCCGGCGCTTGTCGCCGCGCTCGGCGGCGCGGACCTCGACCGCGGCGCCGCGGCGCTCGGCCAGCGCCTCACCGAGCGTCGCGCGGTCGTCCGGTTCGAGCTCCTGCTGGACCATGATCTGCGCCGGGATGCCGGGACGGTCGGCGTAGTACTGCGCGATGAACTCGAGCGCGACCTCCGCGAGCCCGAGCTCGCCGGCGTTCTCGAGGTAGAACGACTGGCGATCGGCGAGGACCCCGTCGCGGACCTGGAAGACCTGGGCGTTCGCGTCGGTGCCCTCGACCGCGACGGCGATCGCGTCGAGCGAGCCGACGGCCTCGTTCGCGACGCGCTGGCGCTCGAGCAGCGAGTGGATCGCGCGCAGCCGGTTGCGCTCGCGAGCGGCCTGCTCGTACTCCTGCGCCTCGGCGGCGGCGGTCATGCGGGCCTCGATCTCGCGCTCGATCTCGCGGTAGCGACCCGACAGGAAGGCGACCACGCCGTCGACGCCCTGGCGGTACTGCTCGCGTGAGACGTAGCCGACGCAGGGGGCGCCGCAGCGGTCGATGTGGAAGTCCAGGCACGGCGACCCGGTGCGCCGCCCGGGCTCGGCCCCCGGGCAGGAGCGCAGCTGGAAGACCTTCGAGAGCACGTCGAGCGTCGCGCGAGTGCGCTTGGCGTTCGAGTAGGGCCCGAAGTACAGGCGGCTCCTGCGGTGGCGCTCACGCGTGAAGTAGACGCGCGGGAAGTCCTCATCCATCGAGATCGCGATGAACGGGTAGCTCTTGTCGTCGCGCAGGCGGATGTTGAAGCGCGGCTGATGGCGCTTGATCAGGCGGTTCTCGGCGAGCAGCGCCTCGGCCTCGCTCGCGAGCAGCAGGAACTCGATGTCGTGGGCCTGGGCGACCATCTCGACGTCGCCGCGCGTCACGGGGTTCGCGAAGTGCGAGGCGACCCGCGCCTTCAGCGAGCGTGCCTTGCCGACGTACAGGACCTCGCCCTGCGCCCCGCGGAACAGGTACACCCCGGGCCCGTCCGGCAGCGCCCGGCGCTGGTCGCGCAGGCGCTGCCGGCGCTCGCTGAGGTTCCCGCTGGAGGCCACGGTTCGAGGATAGGTCCAGCGGGGGGTAGGGTCCGTCCATGAGCGCCACGACGAGCACCGCGATCCGCACCTGCCCGCTCTGCGAGGCCACGTGCGGCCTGGAGCTGACGATCGAGGGCGAGCGCGTGACGCGCGTGCGGGGCGACGCCGACGACGTGTTCAGCCACGGGTTCATCTGCCCGAAGGGCGTCTCGCTCGGCGAGCTCCACCACGACCCCGACCGGCTCCACGCGCCGCTCGTGCGCGGCGCCGACGGCCAGTTCTCGCAGACCGACTGGGACACGGCGTTCGCGGTCATCGACGAGCGCTTCCGCGCAGTCGAGGCCGAGCACGGGCGCCAGGCGCTCGCGGCCTACATCGGCAACCCGTCGGCGCATTCGCTCGGCGCGCTGCTCTACGGCCGCGTGCTGTTCAAGGCGCTCGGCACGCGCAACGTGTTCTCGGCGAGCACGGTCGACCAGTACCCCAAGCAGCTCGCATCGGGGCTCATGTTCGGGACCGGCCTCAGCGTGCCGGTACCGGACCTCGACCGCACGCGGCACCTGCTGATCCTCGGCGCCGACCCGATGGTCTCGAACGGCTCGCTCATGACGGCGCCCGACATGCGCGGCCGCCTGCGCGCGATCCGCAGGCGGGGCGGGCGCATCGTCGTGGTGGACCCGCGGCGCTCGCGCACCGCCGGCGAGGCCGACGAGCACGTGTTCATCCGGCCGGGGACCGACGCACTGCTGCTGTTCGCGATCGTGCAGGTCCTGTTCGAGGACGGGCTCGCCGCGCCCGGCGAGCACCTGTCGGCGCACCTGAGCGGGCTCGAGGACGTCCGCGAGCTCGCGCGGCCGTTCACGCCCGAGGCGGTCGCGGCCGCGACCGGCATCGAGGCGGCGACGATCCGCCGCATGGCCCACGAGCTGGCGGCGGGCTCCCCCGCCGCCGTCTACGGGCGCATCGGCACGACGACCCAGGCGTTCGGCGCCACCACGAGCTGGCTCGTGGACGTCGTGAACGTCCTGATCGGCGACCTCGACCGGCCGGGCGGCGCGATGTTCACGACGCCGGCGACCGGCAGCGGGAACACGACGGGCGAGCCCGGGCGCGGCCGCGGCACGGTCGCCCACCGCTGGGCCTCACGGGTCTCGGGGCGCGGCGAGGTGTTCGGCGAGCTGCCGGCGGCCTGCATGGCCGAGGAGATCGCGACGCCCGGCGACGGACGGATCCGCGCGCTGTTCACGATCGCCGGGAACCCGGTCCTCTCGCTGCCGAACGGGGACGGCCTGGCCGAGGCGCTCGACACGCTCGAGCTGATGGTCTGCGTCGACCCGTACCTCAACGAGACGACGCGCCACGCGCACGTCATCCTCCCCCCGCCGTCGGTGCTCCACCGCTCGCACTACGACGCCGCGCTGTACGCGTTCGCCGTGCGAAACGTCGCGAACTACTCGCCGCCGGTGCTGCCGCTTCCCGAGGACGCGCTCGACGAATGGGAGATCCTCCTGCGCCTGACCGGAATCGTCACCGGCCAGGGTCCGCAGGCCGACGTGGCGGCGATCGACGAGTTCGTGGCCGGCGAGGTCGCGCGCCGCGCGACCGCGACCAGCGCCTCACCGGTCGAGGGCCGCGACCCGGCCGAGGTGCTCGCGTCGCTCGCGCCGCGCGTCGGCCCCGAGCGCCTGCTCGACCTGCAGCTGCGGATCGGCCCGTTCGGCGACGGGTTCGGCGCGGATCCCGACGGCCTGACGCTCGCGGCCCTGGAGGGCGCGCCGCACGGCATCGACCTCGGCCCGCTGCAGTCGCGGATCCCCGGGGTGCTGCGCACGCCGAGCGGGACGATCGAGCTCGCGCCGGAGCTGCTCACCGCCGACGTCCCGCGCCTGCACGAGCTGCTCGACGAGCCGCCCGCCGAGCACGGCGACCTGCTCCTGATCGGCCGTCGCCAGCTGCGCTCGAACAACTCGTGGATGCACAACCTGCCGAAGCTCGTGAGCGGGCCGGAGGGCTGCACCGTGCTCGTGCATCCCGACGACGCCGAGCGGCTCGGCGTGCAGGACGGCACCCCCGCGACGGTCACGGGCCCGCGCGGCGCGGTGACGCTGACCGCGCAGGTGACGGACGCGATGATGCCGGGCGTCATCTCGATCCCGCACGGCTGGGGCCACGACCTCGACGGCACGCGCATGGCGGTCGCCGCAGCGCACGCGGGCGTGAACGTGAACCTTCTCGGCGACGACCGCCGCCTCGAGCCGCTCACCGGCACGGCGGTCTTGAACGGCATCCCCGTGACGCTCGCTCCGGTGGAGCAGCCGGCCGCGGTCTGAGCGGCCGGGCGCGGCGGCGCCGGCGCCGCGCCCGCGACGCGCTAGTAGGGCCAGCCGTCGGTGTGACACGCGCGCTCGGTCGGGCACGTGTCCACGAGCCTGCCGTCGACCTTCAGGAACTCGGACTTCTGGCGCCGCGCGTCGACGGTGCGGCGCACGAGCTCGTGCGGGTCGTTGCCGGTGCGCGGCGGCGCGGGCCCGAGCGGGGCGAGGTCCGTGCCGAGCGCGCCGCCGTCGCGGATCGGGCCGCTGTCCCAGACCACGACGGCTGAGCCGAGCTCGAGGTCGCCCGCCGGCGTGATGCCGTAGAACGGGAGCTTGTCCTGCGAGCGCCCCGCGTCGTAGGCGGGACGACGCACGACGGCGCCGATCGTGCGCGCCTCGACCTCCGCGCTCACCTGCGCGACCTGGTGGTCGCCGAGCCCGACGTGCAGCAGCACCTGGTGCAGCGGCGTGTTCGCGAGCGGGTTGCCGGTCATGTGCAGCGCGTACCCGTCGCCCTCGCCGCGGTCCCAGAGACCCTGGATCGCGTTCAGCAGCAGCAGCCGGTCGAAGCGCTTCGGGTACGCGGGCTTGAAGATCGCCTCGTACGTGTCGAAGTCGACGCTGCGCGGCAGCAGCAGGCTGTAGTTCATGCCCGGCACGCCGAGCACCGCGCGCTGGAAGTCCGGCGCGAGCGCCGTGAGCGCGCCGCCGAAGATGCCGCCCTGGCTGTTGGAGTCGTAGAACAGCGCGCCGGTGTCGATCGCCGGGCCACCGCCGTCGCCACGGAACGCGGCGTTCGTGACGAGCCCCTGCGGGTGCAGCATCAGCCGCCCGAGGTAGAGCCCGTTGATCATGCCCTGCTGCAGGCGATCGGCGAGCGAGGCGAACTTCGACATGTCGCGCAGGATCGCGATCGCGTTCGGAACGTCCTCCTCGGCCATGCCGATCTCGGCGGTCGCGCAGAACACGAAGTCGTGCTCCTGAGCCATCGCCTGGACGTTGCCCGCCATGATCTCGTCGGGATCACCGAGCAGCCCGTGCCCGTAGAGCGAGATGCGCGCGGGCTTCGCCAGTGCCGCACGCGGGATCGTGCAGAAGAACTTCGCGGCGATCGTGTTGTTCGCGAGCCGCTTCGGCACCCACGTGAAGCGCCCCTTCTTCTGCTTCTGGAAGGCGAACTTCGAGCCCGTCGGGCAGCCGGCCCTGTCGAGGTAGCACGGCACCGTGATCGTGCCGGTGACCTTGCGCGCGAGGTTGTCGTTCTCGCCGTCCTGGCACCCGTCGGCGCCGCACGGGGCGAACTCCTGGACCGCGTCGACCGAGAACTTCGGCGCGGTCCCCTTCACCGTGCGATCCACGAGGTTGTCGTCGCCGAGCTGGGCGAACGCGTCGTCGCGCATCGAGAGCACGCGCTCGGAGATGTTGCGCTCGCTGGCGACGGTGAAGTCCCACGCGAGGTAGAGCGAGGAGCGTGCGACGCCCGCGCGCCCGAGCGTCTTGAAGATGTCCTTGTAGGCCGAGCGTCTGCGGTTCACCGCGCGGTCGCTGGAGCGCGTGCCGTCGCGCAATGCGCGGAAGGCCCTGCCGGGCTTGAGGATGCGCCCGCGCGCGTCGCGCAGGTTGCGCAGCGCGACGATGTAGCGGCGGCCCTCGGCGAGGTTCTTCGCCGGGTGGATCATGAGCAGCCGGTCGCGGGCGCTCTCGGCCTGGGTGTCGAGCTCGGCCCAGACGAGCTGGCGCTTGCGCGTCTTGGCGTCGATGACGACGATCGGCTGATTCGTGTCGAGGCCGATGCGCAGATCCGTCTGCGGCACCGCGCCCGTGCGCTTCAGGTCGAGACCCGGGACGAAGGTGAGCATCGCGGCGCCGGGGCTGAAGCCGTCGCTGCGGTTCAGGTCGGTCGGGAACCCGGGCGTGCCGCCGACGTTCTTCGGGAACTGCGCGGCGTTCAGGGCCAGCTGGCGGCCGGTGTCGGTCTTCGCGTTCTTCTCCGTGAAGCTGTTGTTCGGCCAGGGCAGCAGGCACGCGCGCTTGTCGAGCGGATCGCAGCTG
Organism: uncultured Actinomycetes bacterium; assembly: GCA_963787935.1. Taxonomy (GTDB): domain Bacteria; phylum Actinomycetota; class Thermoleophilia; order Solirubrobacterales; family Solirubrobacteraceae; genus F1-60-MAGs163. The sequence continues at coordinate 775,779 of CAWBEV010000006.1, forward strand.
GTCTTCGCGGTGGCGGCGGGCGCGAGCGCCAGCGCGACGAGCGTGGCGCCGGCGAGGGCGGCGAGGGTCCTGCGCAACGTGGTCTCCTCCGTGTGTGGGTGTGGCGCGGCATCCGTCCCGCGACCCCGACGGGCGCGGCGACGCTACCACGTGGTCCCGGCGCGCCGCGCCGCTCAGGCGGCCGGCGCGCGCGCCGAATACCGGCTCAGCGCCACGCGCACGGCGTCGGGGATCGGCGTCTTCTCCCAGCGCTCGGCGTCGACGAAGACGTGGCGCAGCTCGCCCTCGACCAGCGCCTCGCCCTCACGCATCACGATCATCTGCGTCGTCATGCCGGTCGTGCCCAGGCGCGTGACGGTCGCCTCGATGTCGACGAGCTCGTCGAAGCGGGCGGGGGCGTGGAAGCGGGCGGTCGCCTCGGCGACGACCATGTCGACGCCGTGGTCGGCGATCATCGTCTCGTAGGAGCGGTCGAACGCCGCGCGCCACAGCTCGGTGAGCGTGACGTCGAAGTACGCGAAGTAGTGCGCGTTGAAGACGATGCCCTGCGGATCGCACTCATGGAAGCGCACGCGCAGGGTGTGGACGAATGGGGTCATCGCCGCAGAGTCTGCCGGACGACGGCCCGGCCGCGAAGAACCGCTGGGCCGCTGAGCCAGCACAGGAGTGTGTTCAGCGCACGAGCCGCACGAGCGGCCCCGCGGCCCCCGGCTCGAACCCCGCCCCGCGTGCGAGCGCGACGATCCGCTGGACGTAGGCCTGCGTCTCGGCGATCGGCGGCACGCAGCCGCACGCCGCGACGCGGCCCGCGCCGGCGTTGTAGGCCGCGAGCGCGAGTGGCACCGAGCCGAAGCGCCGCAGCAGGTCGTGCATGAGATGCGCCTGGGCCCCGATCGCCGCGTCGGGGTCGAACGGGTCACGCAGCCCGTAGGCGCGCGCGGTCCCGGGCATGAACTGCGCGATCCCCTGCGCGCCGGCCGGTGATACCGAGCGCGGGTCGAACCCGGACTCCTGCTGAAGCTGCGCGGCGAGCAGCGCGGCCCCCACGTTCCAGCGCGAGGCCGCGCGGCGCAGTGGCGCAGCGAAGCGCGCCGGGACGAACGCGGGGACGGCGGCGCCGCCCGCCGCCGGGGCGAAGCCGACCGATCGGCTCCCCGCGCTGCGCGTGTACCCGAAGTGCCACGGCTCCCAGGCGTAGCGCTTCGCGAACCCGAACGCGCCCGCGTGCGCCGCGAGCCAGCCGTACGCCGACGCCGGGCCGAGGTCGAGCTCGGTGCCGAGACGATGCAGCGAGCGGCCTGGGGGCGCGACCCAGCGCGGGTCCGGATGCGCGGCGAAGAGGCGCGCCTGCTCGGCGTTCGAGCGGTACGCGCTGACGACCACGAGTGCGATGGCCGGCGGCCCGCGCCGCACGCGCGAGACGATCGAAGGCGAGCGCCACGTCCGGGCGCATCGGCTTGCCCTGGCGCAGCGCGAACGGCCCCGGGTACTCGCCGTCGCCGATCGGGGCGACGGCCAGCGCGGCGACCTCGGCCTCCGCGCTGGCACGGCCGAGCGCGAGCGCGCCGGCGGGCAGGCGAATCGGGTCGCGCACGGTGACCGTGATGCGGTCGGGCAGTGGTCCGGTGGCCAGCTCGACGCGCACGTCGCGCGCACCGTTGCGGCCCGCCGTGCGCAGGGCGATCGCGCGCACCAGATCGAGATATCCGGCCGGCGTGAGCGACCGCGGCGAACCGGGCCCCGCCAGCGCCCGCGGACGCGCATCGAGCAGCGCCCGCGCCCCGGCGAGGGCGGCGAGATCGGCGGCCCGCTGGCGCGCACCGTGGGCGCCGAGGCCGGCTGCGAGCCACCCGAGGACGAGCGCACCCGCGAGCACGGCGAGCGCACCGCCGAGCAGCACGACGAGCGCCTGGCCGCGCTCGCTCACCGACCGCCCCCGACGCCGTGCGGCAGTACCGTGCGCAGCGATCGCGGGACCGCGATCCCGGCCGCGGCGAGCCGCAGCGCGGGCCCATCGGGCGCGGGCGTGCACGTCGCCGCGATGCCGGTGGCGCGGAACTGGGCCAGCGCGAGCGCCGCGAGCGACCCGTCGGGATCGGCGAGCAGCAGCACGCGCTCGGCGCGCGCCAGGAGGCGGTCGTGCGCGGCCTGACGCGGACCCCGAACGGCGAGCACCGCCGGCCCGGGGGCGAGCGTGACGGCGTGCAGCGCATCTCGCTCGAAATCCTCGTCATCGACCTCGACCCGCACGAGGCGGCCGGATGCGGTCGCCCGGAGCCCGTGCTCGGCGAGCCGCGCCGCGTGCACCGCGGCGCGACGACCCGCGGGGGCGGCGCCGCCCGCCGGTGCGCCGCAGACGACGAGCAGTCCGGGAGCCGGCCCGCCGCGCGCGAGCTGCAGCGCCGCGGCCGCGGCGACGCCGGTAACCGCCCGGGCCGTGCCGAGCACGGCGAGGTCGAACCCGCCGCTCACGCCGGTGGCCCCGCGTCGGCCTGCGCCTCGGCGGTCAGGCGACGGGCGAGCCCCGGAAGCAGGCCGGGCGGGCGCAGCGTGACGCGCACGACCCGCTCGCGCACGACCACGCGGACGCGCGAGTGTGACCAGCCCGGGAGCGCCCGGCGCGCCGCGCGCACCGGATCGCCGTCCTGGAGCACCGCCGCCGCGGCCGCGGCCGCTGCATGCGCGGCGAGCTCGCGTCCCACGCCCGCGACGAGCAGCTGGCCCGCGGCGAGCACGGCGACGAGCAGCAGCGGCAGGGCCGCGAGCAGCTCGACCGTCGCCTGGCCCGCGGTGCGGCTCACCGGTCCGCTCCCGTGCCGACGGCGACGCCGACCGCGCCGAGCCGCAGCCCCGGCACCACGACCGGGACGGCGACCGTGACGACGAGCCGCCCCGGCCCCGCGCGGCGCACACGCGCACGCCGCCCCCACGCCCCGGGCAGCGCCGCGCGCGCCGCCGGAGCCGGATCGGCGTCCACGACGTCCGCGCGCGCCGCCGCGCGCGCCGCGATACCGGCGAGCCACCACGACTGCCCGGCCAGCACTCCCTGCCAGCAGCCGAGCGCGAGCGCGGCCAGCAGCGGCAGAAGCGCGACGAGCTCGACGCTCGCCTGGCCACGCTGATCTCGGAGCCCGGGCACGTGCCCGACCTTCGCGCGGCGCGGGTGACGGGGCTACGGCGTGATCGTCACGCGCCTGCCGCGCAATCGCGGCGCAGGCTCACACTCCGCTCACGCCAGGGAGCGGTACCGGCGCCAGACGACGAGGAGCGCCCCGGCGACGCCGGCGAGCAGCGCGACGAACACGAGCGCGCCGGAGCTCGTGTTCGTGAGCCGGCTCGACGCGGCCAGCGCCAGGACGAGCACGCCGATCGCGCCGTACAGCAGCGCGCGGTAGCCGGTCGACAGCTGCTCGAGGTCGAGACGGAAGCGCCGGTAGAGGAACACGCCTCCGAGGACGAAGACCCCGATGAACGCCGCGGACAGGGCGCGGGAGACGAGGTCGGCGACGTCGCCGCCGCCCGGGAGGAACTCGATCGCCGCCGCGATCGCCAGGACGATCGCGATGTTGCGCGCGGTGCTCACGCCGACAGCGTACGACGCACGCGGGCCGACGCGGCCCGGCGCCCGCGTCAGGAGGTCGCGGCCTCGGGGACGACGGATGCCACCGGCGCGTCGTCGGCGACCGGCTCGAGCGGCGGCGCATCCGGGAAGAGATCGGCGCCCTCGATCGGCTCCGCGGCGAAACGGTATCCGACCCCGAAGTGCGTGTGGATGTAGCGCCACTCGGGCGAGGCCTTCTCGAGCTTCTGACGCAGCTTGCGCACGAACACGTCGACCGACCGGTCGCCGCGCGCCATCGCGTAGCCCCAGACACGCTGATAGATCTCCTCGCGCTCGAGGACCCTCCCCGAGGCGTTCGAGAGCAGTTCGATGAGTTCGAACTCGCGGCGCGTCAGGTCGATCGAGCGACCTGATACGAAGGCCTGGAAGCGGTCGGAGCGGATCTCGAGCTCGCCGGCCTCGACGGGCCGCTCTCCGCCCGCGACGCTGTGCGCCGGCGGCGACGAACGACGGCCTCGACGCGCGCGATCAGCTCTTCGGGATGACACGGCTTCGTGAACCAGTCGTCGGCGCCCATCCGCAGGCCGCGAACCCGCTGCGCGACGGTCGAGCGGCCGGTGCAGACGACGACGCCGAGCCCGGGAAGCGCATCGCAGAGGCGCTCGAGGTACTCCCACGCCTGCGGGCCGAGCGTCGCGAGATCAATGACGACGGCGCTCAGGCGCATCGCCACGAGGTCCTCGATCGGCACGGGGCTCGCGAGCGTGCGGTGCTCCCAGCCGAGGCGATCCAGGCGCTTGGTCAGGACCTGGAGGAAGCCCGAGTCGGTGTCGATGACCGCGACGCGCAATGGCGCTCCGCCGGGCTGACCCCCCGCGCGCTCGACGTCGGGGCTGGCGTTGGGCGAGGTGCGTCATCACTGCTGCAGCAGTGTAGGGAGCGGTCGGCCGGATCGCTCCGTGGTTCTCCACATCTTCACGACTTGTTCACGTCGCGCCCGCACCGTGGTGCGTTTCGCTCAGCCGGCCTCGGGCGAGACGTCCGGCGCGTCCGTCGGGAACTCCCGGAACAGCCCGGTCTCGACGAAGATCACCTGCTCGCCGACGCCGACCGCGTTGTCGCCGATCCGCTCGATCGCGCGGGCCACGAGCGTCATCGTCATCGCCCACTCGCGCTTGTCGGCGTCGTCGCCGACGGCAACCGCGAGGTGGAAGACCTCCTTGTTCAGGCGGTTCACCTCGCGATCCTGGCGCGAGAGGTCGGCGGCCAGGTCGACGTTGCGGCTCTGGAACGCCAGGCGTGCCTCGACGACCTCCGCGCGCGCCGCTCCACCCATGCGCAGGACCTTCTCGAGCAACTCCGGGACGACGGGCGGCTCGTTGCCGACGAGCGGGATGAGCTTCGCGATGTTCACGGCCTGGTCGCCCATGCGTTCGGCGTGCTTGATGACGTGCAGGAGCGCCGCGACCGTTCGCAGGTCCGTCGCGACCGGCGCCTGCAGGGCCAGCAGCGACAGGATTCCCTGGTGCACCTCGAGATAGCGCCCGTCGATGCGGTCGTCGTCGGCGATGACGAACGTCGCGAGTTCGACGTCCTGCTGCTCGAGCGCCTCGAGCGCGCGGTCGAGCTGTTCGACGCACATGTCGAGCGCGCCGAGCGCCTGCTCCTCGAGCTCCTCGAGCTGCTCGCGGAAGTTCAGGCGGATCTCGCTGTTCGGCATCAGCCGAACTTCCCGGACACGTAGTCCTCGGTGCGCGTGTCGTGCGGGTTCGTGAAGATCCGGTCGGTCGGCCCGTACTCGACGAGGCGCCCGATGCGATTGGACTCGCCCGCGCTGAGGTCCACGATGAAGAACGCCGTGCGGTCGGAGACGCGCGCGGCCTGCTGCATGTTGTGCGTGACGATCACGATCGAGACGCTCTCCTTCAGCTCGTGCATCAGGTCCTCGATCCGCCCCGTCGAGATCGGATCGAGGGCCGAGCACGGCTCGTCCATGAGCAGCACGTCCGGATCGGTCGCCAGCGCGCGGGCGATGCACAGCCGCTGCTGCTGGCCGCCGGACATGCCGAACGCGTTGTCCTTGAGCCGGTCCTTGACGTCGTCCCAGAGCGACGCGCGCCGCAGCGCGGTCTCGACGATCTCGTCCAGATCGCCCTTGATCCCCAGGACCTTGGGGCCGAACGCGACGTTGTCGTAGATCGCCTTCGGGAACGGGTTGGGCTTCTGGAAGACCATGCCGATGCGCTTGCGCACCTGGACGGCGTCCACGCCGGGGCCATAGAGATCGATGCCGTGGTAGTGCACGCTCCCGCCGACCGACGCGGACGGGATCAGGTCGTTCATGCGGTCGAAGCAGCGCAGGATCGTGGACTTGCCGCAGCCCGACGGCCCGATGAACGCGGTGATCTCCTTCGCCGGGATGCGCATCGTCACGTCGAGGACCGCCGGCTTGCCGGCGTAGTGGACCGAGAGCTCCTCGGTCGTGAAGACCGGCGCCGCGATCTCGTGATCGATCACGTCGTGATGGGCGACCTCGGGCACCGGCGCGTGCGGCTCGCCCGCCGGGATCGGCGGAACCTGACCGGCCACACCGTGCTCGGGCGCGGCCGACGTGCCCCCCTGGGGCTCGTCGGGGATCTCGGGAGGCTCAGACACGTGCGTCACGTTACCTTGGCTGATGGGGTCTCGGGTCATCGGCTACCACCTGCGCTGGAAGCGGTTGCGCAGCCAGATGGCCACGCCGTTGAGGGCGATCAGGATCACGAGCAGGACGACGATCGCCGCGGCCGCCTTGACCTGGAAGTCCTCGTTCGGCTGCGAGATCCAGGAGAAGATCTGGAGCGGCAGCGCGGTGAACGGAGACGAGAGCGACGTCGGGTTGAACGCGACGAAGGTCGCCGCGCCGACGAGAATCAGCGGAGCCGTCTCCCCGATCGCACGGGACAGCGAGAGGATCACGCCGGTCGCGATGCCGGGGATCGACGACGGGAGGATCTGGCGCCAGATCGCCTGCCACTGCGTCGAGCCGAGCGCGAGCGCGCCCTCCTTGATCGACGGCGGCACCGCCCGGATCGCCTCGCGCGAGGTGATGATCACGACCGGGAGAACGACGAGCGACAGGGTCAGGCCGCCGGCCAGGACGGTGCGGCCGAGGTCCAGCGGGCCGCGCACGATGTAGGCGAGCCCGAGGATTCCGTAGACGATCGAGGGCACCGCGGCGAGATTCTGGATGTTCACCTCGATCATGCGGTTCCACCACTTCGAGCGGTCCGCGTACTCCTCGAGGTACACCGCAGTTGCGACGCCCAGCGGGATGATCACCGCGGCGACGACGGCCATGAGCCAGAGCGTGCCCATGATCGCCGACTCGATCCCCGCCTTCTGCGGGAACGCCGACGGGAAGCTCGTCAGGAAGCTCCACGAGATCTCGGGGATGCCGTCGAGCCCGGTGTCGATCAGCAGCGCCGCGAGCACGATCAGCCCGACGCTCGTGAGCAGGATGAGGAACGCGATGAACAGGCGGTCGCGCACGAGCGCCCCGGCGCCGCGGGAGCCGAGCGAGGCGTTCACGTCCTCGCGAACGCTCGAGACGCCGGGCAGGAGCGGATCGAACGCCATCAGTCGTACACCTGCCGGTACCTGCGCACCAGGCGGATCGCGATCGCGTTGATGACGAGCGTCATCACGAACAGCGTGAAGCCGACCGCGAAGATCGACTGGTAGCCGACGGAGCCGGTCGGGACGTCGCCCTTGCCCGTCGCGCCGATGAAGGCGGTCATCGTCTCCATCGGGTTGCGCGGGTCGAGCGAGGTCGTCGGGACCTGGCCGGCGGCGATCAGGACGATCATCGTCTCGCCCACGGCGCGCGAGGCGCCGAGCACGATCGCCGCCACGACGCCGGACAGCGCTGCGGGGAAGACGACGCGCGTGGACACCTGCCGCTTGCTCGCGCCGAGTCCGAACGCGCCTTCGCGCAGCGCCTGGGGAACCGCCGACATCGCGTCCTCGGCGATCGAGGCGACGGTCGGGATGATCATGACGCCGACGATGATGCCGCCCGCCAGGCCGTTGAAGACCGAGACGTCGAGCTTGAAGACGTCGTTCAGGATCTTCGGCGTGAAGAACGTCAGGGCGAAGTAGCCGAAGACGACGGTCGGGACGCCGGCGAGCAGCTCGAGCGTCGGCTTGACGAACGCGCGCACACGCGGCCGTGCGTACTCGCTGAGATAGATCGACGTGCCGAGACCCAGCGGCACCGCGACGAGCATGCCGATGATCGAGATGATCAGCGTGCCCTGCACGAGCGGCCGGATGCCGAACTCGGGGTCGGCGAACAGCGGCGCCCAGTTCGCACCCGTCAGGAACCCGGTGAGGGTGACCGACTGCTCGCCGAAGAACCCGATCGTCTCCCCGACGAGCGAGAAGATGATCCCCACGGTGATGAGGACCGAGACCAGCGCGGCGAGGAACAGCAGCCCCTTGATGAGCTTCTCGCCGGTATGCCGCTTGGCGGCGCCGAGCACCTCGTCGATGCTCGGCGCCGCCTCACGGACGGATGTGGAAGCGGCTTCCACGGTGATCTTCGGAGCGGGGTGCGACTACTGCGTCGCGGTGCCCCCGCCCTCCTCGGCCTTCGCCAGCTCGGCCTTCGCGGTGGTCAGCTGCTCGGGCGTGAGCGGGATGATCTTCGACGTCTCGGCGATCGTCGCCTGGTTGGCGATGACGTAGTCCATGAAGCCCTTCACCTGCGCCTCGGAGTTCAGCTTCGCGGTGTTCGGGTACATGAACAGCGGGCGTGAGAGCGGCTTGTAGCTGCCGTCCTGGATCGTCGCCTTGTCCGGCTTGACGCAGCCGGCGCCGGCGTCCACGGCGATGAGGTTGAGCTTGTCCGCGTTGTCCTCGTAGTAGGAGAACCCGAAGTACCCGAGGCCGCTCTTGTCGCCCTCGACGCCCTGGACGAGCACGTTGTCGTCCTCGGACGGCTGGTAGTCCTTGCGCGTCGCGCCCTTCTCGCCGTTGACCTCCTCGGTGAAGAAGTCGAACGTTCCCGAATCGGTGCCGGGGCCGTAGAGCGAGACCTTCGCGTCCGGGAACGGCTTGCCGTCCGGCTGGTTGCCGAGCTGGCTGTAGTTCGAGATCTTCGAGTTCGGCTCCCAGAGGGCCTTGAGGTTGTCGACCGTCATGCAGCTGATCGCCAGATCCTTGTTGGACACGATCGCGATGCCGTCGTTGGCGACGTTGACCTCGGCGAACTTGATGCCGTTCTTCTCACAGACCGGAACCTCTTCCTTCGCGTCGATCGGGCGGGAGGCGTCGGAGATGTCGGTCTCGCCGGCGCAGAACTTCTCGAAGCCGCCGCCGGTGCCCGACTCGCCGACCGTGACCTTCACGCCGGAGTTCTCGGACTGGAAGCCCTCGGCCGCGGCCTGGGCGAACGGGAACACGGTGCTCGAGCCGTCGATCGCGATCGAGCCGGACAGATCGCCGCCGCCCCCGCTGGTGGAGCTGCCGCCGTCGTCGCCGCCGCACGCGGCGACGCCGAACGTCAGGGCTCCGGCCGCAAGCACGGCCAGCATCGGGTACCTCATGCGTTCTCCTCTATTGGTGACATGCTGAGGCCGCAGCGTCCCAGCGCCGGGCGCACAGCCTGTTATCGAGTGGTGGCGTCCGTGTGAAAACCCTGTGAACGCTCCGGCGCGAAGCGATAGCCGAAGCCGACGTGCGTGTGGATGAAGGTCCACTCCGGCAGTGCGCGCTCGAGCTTCACGCGCAGCTTGCGCACGTAGACGTCGATCGTCCGATCGCCGTGACGCAGCGGGGCACCCCAGACCCGCTCGTACAGGTCCTCGCGCCGCACGATCCGCCCGGCGCTGCGCGCGAGTTCGACGAGCAGGCCGAACTCGCGGACCGACAGCCGCAGCGCGCGCCCGCCGGCGATCGCGAGACCCTCGGACGGGCGGATCTCGAGCACGCCGATCTGCATTGCGCCCCCGGCGCCGTCCGGGCGGATGTCACCGGCCACGTCCATGGGAGCGAGCATCCGCCCCGGGCGCCGTGCGCGCGTTACGCAGCGGTGAACTCCTTGTGAACGGTTCGTGAACTCTGAGGTTACGCGGGCGAGGGAGGTCTACGGTTTGCTGATGGCGCTGTTCGCCCGTCCCGTCGACACGACCCTGCTCGAGCTCTTCGAGGAGTCCGGCCGCAACGTCCAGCGGGCGACCATGCTGCTGCGCGACGTCATGGTCGACTACCCGGAGAACGCCGAGCTCGCGCCCGATCTCGTCATCAGTGAGCACGAGGGCGACCGCATCACGCACGACATCATCCACCGGCTCGGCGCCGGCCGGGTGCGCGCGCCGTTCGGCTTCGCCGACGGCTACGCGCTCGCCACCGCGCTCGACGACGTCGTGGACTACGCCGAGCAGACCTCCGACACACTCGGCGTCTACGGCGTCGAGGCGCCGATGGAGCAGGCGGTCCTCATGTGTGACGTGCTCGTCGGCGCGGGCGAGCAGGTCGCAGGCGCGCTGCGCGGCCTGCGCACCGGCAGCGATCTCGGGCCGGCGCTCGTCGAGATCCACCGGCTCGAGAACGAGGGCGACCAGCTGAGCCGAGAAGCGGTGGCATCACTGTTCGCCAACGGCATCGACCCGATGGTCGTGATCCGCTGGAAGGACATCTTCGCCTCGCTCGAGGCGAGCATCGACGCGTGCGAGCACGTGGCCCACGTGCTCGAGGGCATCGCGCTCAAGCGCGGGCGACGCTGATCGGCGCGGGCGTCAGTCAGGTTCGCCGCGCGCGAATGATCGCCGAGGCGGCGTGCTCGTGGACGCGGTGAGTCTCGCGGATCTCGACGTCCGCGAAGCCCGCCTCGGCGAGGGCCTGCTCGAACTCCGCGCGCGTGAGCGCGCCCGCGATGCAGCCGGTCCACTGGCGCATGTCCGCGCGGGTGGCGTCGTCCATGCCCTCGTCGGCCACGACGTCGGAGACCGCGAACCGCCCGCCCGGGCGCAGCACGCGCGCGGCCTCGCGCAGGACGAGCGCCTTGTCGGCCGCGAGGTTGATGACGCAGTTCGAAATGACGACGTCGACGCTCGCATCGGGAAGCGGGACGTCCTCGAGGTAGCCCCGGACGAACTCGACGTTCTCGACGCCCGCCTCGGCGGCGTTCGCCCGTGCGAGCTCGACCATCTCGGTCGTCATGTCGAGCCCGATCGCCCGGCCGCCCGGAGCGACGCGGCGCGCGCTGATCAGGACGTCGGCCCCCGCGCCCGCACCGAGGTCGAGCACCGTCTCGCCGGGCCGCAGGTCCGCGACGGCCGTCGGCACGCCGCAGCCGAGCGAGGCGGCGACCGCCGCCTCCGGCGCCGCATCGGCCTCCGAGGGGTCATAGAGGGCACCGCCGAAGACCTGTTCGCCGCGGGCGTCGGTCAGCGCCGGGTCCGCGGTCGCCGGGCTGCAGCACCCCGAGGCGCTGTTCGCGGCGGCCGCGTAGCGCTCGCGCACGCGCTCGCGGATCTGCTCGTCGGTCATGCCAGCCATGCGGAGAGCTCCTTCAGTGCGTCGGGACGGACGTAGTAGTAGGCCCAGAGCCCGCGACGCTCGGAATCCACGATGCCGGCATCGCGCAGCTTCTTCAGGTGGTGGGAGAGCGTCGACTGGCCGACGTCGAACAGCGGCACGAGCTCGCAGACGCACACCTGGCCGGCATGCCGGCGCAGGACGTCGACGACCTGCAGGCGGATCGGGTCGCCCAGCGCCTTGGCGATCTCCGCCATGCGCTCGGCCTCCGCGCGCTCGACGTCCGGGTAGACGACGGGCTCGCAGCACGGTTCGCCCGGCGGGCGCTTCTGCTTCGGGGCAAGAGCCAGATCGACACTCATCGAATCGATGTATATCGATTGAAGTGAAGGTTGTCAATCGATAGTGTCCCGAGCAGGCTGATGTCCGTCAACGCGCCCTCTGAGCAGGATGTCCTGCGCCGCCTCTCGACGCTCGACCGCTTCCTGCCGCTGTGGATCGGGCTCGCGATGGCCGCCGGGCTGGCCTTCGGCTCGCTCGTCCCGGGCCTGAACGACGCGCTGGACACGCTGAAGGTCGGAACCGTCAGCCTCCCGATCGCGCTCGGGCTGCTGCTCATGATGTACCCGGTCCTCACGAAGGTCCGCTACGAGGACCTCGGGACGATGCGCGGCGAGCGTGACCGGCGGATGTTCGCGGTCGCGCTGTTCCTCTCGTGGGTCGTCGGGCCCGCGCTCATGTTCGCGCTCGCGTGGCTGTTCCTCGCCGACGAGCCCGCCTACCGCACCGGCGTGATCGTCGTCGGCCTCGCGCGCTGCATCGCGATGGTCCTCGTCTGGAACGACCTCGCCGGCGGCGACAACGACCGTGCCGCCGTCCTCGTCGTCTTCAACGCGATCTTCCAGGTGGTCGCGTACGCCGTCCTCGGCTGGTTCTACCTCAACGCGCTGCCGGATCTGCTGGGTCTTGACAACGAGGGCTTCCAGGTCGGCATCTGGGAGGTTGCGCGAACGGTCCTGATCTTCCTCGGCATCCCGCTGGCGGCCGGTTACCTCACCCGCCGCTGGGGCCTGCGCACCCATGGACGCGAGTGGTTCGAATCGCAGTTCATCCCCCGGATCGCCCCGATCACGCTCTACGGCCTGCTGTTCACGATCGTGCTGCTGTTCGCCATCCAGGGTGACGCGATCACCGCCGACCCGCTGACCGTCGCGCGCATCGCCCTGCCGCTGCTTGCGTACTTCGTCGTCATGTGGGTGCTCGGCTTCGCCACCGGTCGAGCGATGGAGCTCGGCTACCCCAAGACGGCGACGCTGGCGTTCACGGTGGCATCGAACGATTTCGAGCTCGCGATCGCCGTGGCGGTCGGCGTCTGGGGAGCGACGTCCGGCCAGGCGCTCGCAGGGGTCGTCGGACCGCTGATCGAGGTCCCGGTCCTGGTCGCGCTGGTGTACGTCGCGCTGTGGCTGCGCCGGCGCTGGTGGCCGGAGGAGGCCGCGTCCCCTCCGTCCGCGCCCCTCCCCGGTCCCGCCCCCCTGACCCGCTGAGGCCGAGACCGATGGCCACCGTCCTCTTCGCCTGTCTGCGCAACGCCGGCCGCTCACAGATGAGCGCCGCGCTGTTCGAGCGTGCGGCGGACGGCCGGCACCGCGCGCTGTCCGCGGGCACGCTCGCCGATCCGGACGGGTCGCTGCATCCCGAGGTCCTGGCGGTCATGCAGGAGGTCGGGATCGACCTCGCGGGACGCCGGCCGCAACGGCTCACGGCCGCGCTGGCCGCGGAGGCCGACGTCCTCGTGACGATGGGCTGCGGCGACGCCTGCCCCTCGGTTCCCGGCGCGCGGTACGTGGACTGGGACCTGCCGGACCCCGCGGGTCTGCCGCTCGACGCAGTGCGTGCGATCCGCGACGACATCGCGGCACGCACGCGCGACCTGGTCGCCGAGCTCGACGCCGCCCCGGCCGATGCAACCGGCGCGAACGACGACGCATGACCCGGATCGCGATCAACGGCTTCGGCCGCATGGGACGGCTCGCGCTGCGCGCGGCCTGGGGACGAGCGGATCTCGAGGTCGTCCACGTCAACGAGCTCCACGGCGACGCCGCGACGGCAGCCCACCTGCTGACGTTCGACTCCGTGCACGGGCGCTGGGACCGCGACGTACGCGGAGCCGGTGACACGCTGACCCTCGACGGCGCGAGCATCGGGTACTCCGCCGCGTCGCGTCCCGGCGAGGTGCCGTGGGCCGAGCTCGGTGCCGAGCTCGTGCTCGAGTGCACCGGCGCGTTCCGCACGCCGGAGTCGCTCGCGCCGTACTTCGAACGCGGCGTGCGCAAGGTCGTCGTCGCGGCCCCCGTGAAGGACGACCGCGCGCTGAACGTCGTCGTCGGCGTGAACGACGCCCGCTACGAGCCGGCCCGGCACGACATCGTCACCGCGGCCTCGTGCACGACGAACTGCCTCGCCCCGGTCGTGAAGGTGCTCCACGAGGGCATCGGCATCCGCCGCGGATCGATCACGACGCTCCACGACCTGACGAACACCCAGACGATCGTCGACGCGCCGCACCGAGACCTGCGCCGCGCGCGCGCGGCGGGACTGTCGCTCATCCCGACCACGACCGGTTCGGCGACCGCGATCGGGCTGATCTTCCCCGAGCTCCAGGGACGGCTCGACGGGCTGGCGGTGCGCGTCCCGCTGCTGAACGCCTCGCTCACCGACTGCGTGTTCGAGGTCGAGCGCCCGACGACGATCGACGAGGTGAACGGCCTCCTGCGCGCGGCGGCCGACGGGCCGCTGGCCGGCATCCTCGGCTACGAGGAGCGCCCGCTCGTCTCGGTGGACTACCGGGACGACCCGCGATCGGCGATCGTCGACGCGCCCTCGACGCTCGTGACCGACGGGACGCAGGTGAAGGTCCTCGCCTGGTACGACAACGAATGGGGCTACGCGAACCGCCTCGTGGAGCTCGCCGCGATCGTGGCCTCGACCCTCCCCCGATCGCCGTGACCGAGGCACCCGCCCGCGCAGACGGCGACCTGCGCAACTACGTCCTCGTGACGGCGGCCTACTGGGCCGACACGCTCGCTGACGGCGCCATCCGGGTGCTCGTGCTCTTCTACTTCTACCAGCGCGGCTACACGCCGTTCCAGCTGGCGACGCTCTTCAGCTTCTACGAGCTCTTCGGGATCATCACGAACCTCGTCGGCGGCTGGCTCGCGGCCCGCTTCGGGCTGCGGGCGACGCTCGTCATGGGGATGACGGCGCAGATCGTGGCACTCGCGATGCTCGGCCTCGCGCCCGAGGCCTGGCTCGTCGTGCCGTACGTCATGGCCGCGCAGGCGCTGTCGGGCGTGGCCAAGGACCTCACGAAGATGAGCTCGAAGAGCGCGGTGAAGTTCGTCGTCGCCGATGACGCCCCCGGAGCGCTGTATCGCTGGGTGGCGATCCTCACGGGCTCGAAGAACGCGCTCAAGGGCGTCGGGTTCTTCCTCGGGGGCGTGCTGCTCACCGTGACGAGCTTTCAGACGGCGATGCTGTTGCTCGCGGTCATGGTCGTCAGCGTGCTCCTCGGCACCGTGCCGCGGATGCACGGGGATCTCGGCCACCCGAACCGCAAGGCGAAGTTCCACCACATGTTCTCGCACAGCCGCGCGGTGAACCTCCTGGCCGCCGCGCGCGTCTTCCTGTTCGCCTCGCGCGACGTGTGGTTCGTCGTCGGCCTGCCCGTCTTCCTGCGGACCGAGCTCGGCTGGAGCTTCTGGCAGGTCGGCGGCTTCCTGGCGATCTGGGTCATCGGGTACGGGATCGTCCAGGCATCGGCGCCGCGCGTCGTGCGGCGCCGCGCCGCCGAGCACGGCGATCCAGACGGACGCACCGCCGCCGTCCTGGCCTTCATCCTGGCGGCGTTCCCGGCCGCGATCGCGATCGCGCTCGGCGCGGACCTCGACCCGACGCTCGTGATCGTCGTCGGCCTCTTCGCCTTCGGCGTCATCTTCGCGATGAACTCCGCCGTGCACTCCTATCTGATTCTCGCCTACGCGGAAGGCGACCGGGTCGCGATGAACGTCGGCTTCTACTACATGGCCAATGCGGGAGGGCGGCTGGTCGGCACGCTGCTCTCGGGCCTGCTCTACCAGTGGCGGGGGCTCGAGGCGTGCCTCTGGGCCTCCGTGGGGTTCGTCCTGGCCGCGGCCCTCGTGTCACTCCTGCTGCCGACCCACGTCTCACGACGGGCGCCGCGCGAGGACGCGCTCGCGCGCGCGTGACGCTCGATGCCCTGGTGAGCGACGACGCGCAGAGCTCCGGGCGCTTCACGCTGCTGGCGGCGTCGGGCGCGACCGCGCTGCTGCTGCTCGACGTCACCGCGGTGAACGTCGCGCTCCCGGCGATCGAACGCGGTCTGGACGCGAGCTTCGCCGAGCTCCAGTGGGTGATCGACGCGTACGCACTGACGCTCGCGGTCGTGCTGCTGACGACCGGAGCGCTCGCCGATCGCCACGGCCGGCGGCGGCTGTTCGTCACCGGCACCGGCGTGTTCACGGGCGCGTCGCTCCTCTGCGGGATCGCCGCCTCGCCCGTGCTGCTCGACATCGCGCGGGCGCTGCAGGGCGTCGGCGGCGCGGCGATGTTCTCGAGCTCGCTGGCGATCCTCGCGAACGAGTACCGCGGCGCCGCACGCGGCCGTGCGCTCGGGATCTGGGGCGCGATCACCGGCGCCGCGCTCGCGCTCGGGCCGCTCGTCGGCGGTGCGATCGTCGACGTGCTCGGGTGGCGCTGGATCTTCTTCGTGAACCTCCCGCTCGGCCTGGCACTCGCGTGGCTCGCACGCGCGGGCGTGCGCGAGTCGCGGGCCGCACATCCGGGGCCGATCGACCGCGCCGGCGTCGTGACGTTCACCCTCGCGTGCTTCCTGCTCGTGTTCGCGCTGATCCGCGGAAACGCGGAGGGCTGGAGCAGCGCGATCATCGTCGGCGCGATCGCCGCCGGCACGGCGAGCTTCGCGGCGTTCCTCGCGGTGGAGGCGCGCGGCCGTGCGCCGATGCTCGATCTGCGGCTGTTCGCGATCCCCGCGTTCAGCGGCACCGCGATCGTCGCCTTCGCGCAGTCGTTCGCGCTCTATCCGCTGTTCCTGTTCCTCGCGATCTACTTCCAGAACCTGCTCGGGTTCACGCCGCTGGAGACCGGCGTGCGCCTCCTGCCGCTGACGATCGCGCTGTTCGTCGTGGCCCCGATCTCCGGGATGCTCACGAGCCGCGTCGAGCTGCGCTGGCTGCTGAGCCTCGGGCTGGCGCTGATCGGGACCGGGCTGCTGCTGATGCGCGGGATCCAGGCGGGCTCCGCCTGGACGGTGCTGCTGCCCGGATTCGTCGTCGGCGGCGTCGGCATCGGCGTGATCAGCCCGGCACTCGCCGCGGCGATGGTCGGCGTGCTCTCCGAGGAGCGCACGGGCCTGGCCTCCGGCATCAACAACACCTTCCGCCAGCTCGGGATCGCCGTCGGGATCGCCGCGCTCGGCGCGATCTTCCAGCACCGGCTCGGCGCGCCGCCCGAGACGGTCGTCGCCCCGGCCGCGCGCGCGACGTTCGTCGGCGGACTCGATGCGATCTTCCTCGTCGCCGCGATCGTCGCGTTCGCGGCCGTGCCGCTGACGGTCGTGCTGGTCCGACCGCGGGACCTCACGGGACGGGCGTGAGCCGAGCCCGGCGGCGTGCCGCGCGCGCCCGCCGGCGCATCGCGGCAAGGTGCATGCGCGGCTGCACGAACGCGCACACCGTACGGAGACCTGCTGCGCCCGACGACGGATTCGTGTAGAAGAGGTGTACGTGATGCGAAGGAGGAGCGCAGCGGCCGTCTCGGCAGCCGCCATGGCGGCTGCCGCCGCGTTGGCGGGAACCGCGTCGGCCCAGGACGAGGCGGCGAATTCCACGCAGGCCGGCTCCAGCGAGCCGGCCGGCTCGTCGGCGTGCACGCCCGGGAAGGCGACGACTCCAGGGACGACCACGACGACGCCCGCCACGACCACCACGACCGAGACGACACCCGGTCAGGATGCCGCCGCGGACAAGAAGTCCTGCCCGCCCGACAAGACGACCGACCTCGGTGAGCTCAACGTCGAGCTCAGCTCCCCGCCGAAGAAGCGGAAGCCCGCGAAGCAGCACGCGACCTCGGACGAGCAGCGCCGCGCGGGCGCACGCAAGTTCCTCAAGGAGGAGAAGCGGGCGAAGGCCAAGCAGCAGGCCCGGGAGAAGCTCGACGTCGCAGCCTCGCCGTTCGCCGGGCTGCCCTCCCCGCTGCTCGCCCCGCCGGCGACCGGCGTGCCGAACGTCCTCATCGACAGCTTCCGGATCCCGCCGTTCCTGCTGCCGATCTACCAGGCCGCCGGCGTCGAGTACGGGATCCGCTGGGAGGTCCTCGCGGCGATCAACGAGATCGAGACCGACTACGGGCGCAACCTCAGCGTCAGCACCGCCGGCGCGCTCGGCTGGATGCAGTTCATGCCCGGCACCTGGGCGACCTACGGCGTCGACGCGAACCGCGACGGGCGCAGGGACCCCTACAACCCCGTTGACGCGATCTTCGCGGCCGCGCGGTACCTGAAGGCGGCCGGCGCGGGTGAGGACCTGCAGCGCGCGATCTTCGCCTACAACCACGCGCAGTGGTACGTCGACGACGTGCTGAAGCGCGCGCGCACGCTGAGCGCGCTGCCGACCGACGTCGTCGGCGCCCTCACCGGCCTGACGATGGGCCGCTTCCCGGTGACCGGCAAGGCCTCGTACGCGGGCGCCTACGACGCCAAGCGCGAGCGGGCCAGCGGCAACGACGCCTCCGTGGCGATCTCGAGCAAGGCCGGGCGGCGCAGCATCGACATCGTCGCGCGCCGCGGCGCGAGCGCCGTGGCCGTCCAGGACGGGCGCGTCGTGAAGCTCGGCACGACGAAGCGCCTCGGGCGGTTCGTGAAGATCCGCGACGTCTACGGCAACACCTACACGTACGGGCACCTCGGGTCGGTCAGCGCGCTGCACGCCGTCCCCAAGCGCACGAAGGCGAGCGACGACACGGCGCCGGCGACGACCGCGAAGGCCGATCCCCGTCCGACCGCGCCCGCGACGGCCGGCAAGCAGGGCAGGGCGGCGACGACGCGCGCCTCGCGGCGCACCGCGAGCAGCGGGACGGCGACGTCCACGGCCGCCCGCCCGGCGCCCGTCAAGGAGCGGCTGTTCGCGAACCCGCAGCGCCCGCGCGCCTTCCATGCCGGCGGCGAGCGCCAGCTCACGAGCACCCCGCCCGAGCAGCCGGCGCCGCGGCTGCTGGCCGCCGACGCGCTGGGCCGCTACCTCGTCCCGCCGTACAACCTGCGCCGCTGATGAGGTCGCGCTGCTGCCGCTGAAGGAGGGCTCGCGGATCATCGCCGGCACGATCCTCGGCCGCGTCGGCGAGGCCTCGCTGGCCCGCGGGCGCCGGATGCACCTGCGCTTCGAGATCCGCCCGGCCGGCGAGGGCGCGCCGCGGATCGACCCGACGCCGATCCTCGACGGCTGGCGCCTGCTCGCCTCGACCCGGGTCTTCCGCGCCCAGAACGCGATGCTCGGCGGCACCGCCGGCAACGCGACGATCGGCCAGATCCTGCTGATGAGCAAGGAGGCGCTCGAGCGCCGCGTGCTCGCGAACCCGGACATCAACCTCTACGCGTGCGGGCGCCAGGACATCCGTGCGGGGATCATCGACCGGCGCGTGCTGGCGCTGCTCGAGTACCTCGCCGCAAGCCGCCTGAAGCCGACGGTGACGAGCCTGCAGTGCGGCCACGGGGTCTACACCACGAGCGGCAACGTCTCCGAGCACTCGACCGGCAGCGCCGTGGACATCGCCGCGGTGAACGGCACGCCGATCATCGGCCACCAGGGCGAGGGCTCGATCACGGACATCGCGGTGCGCAAGATCCTCGAGCTGCAGGGCCCGATGAAGCCGCACCAGATCATCACGCTCATGCAGTACGCGGGCACGGACAACACGTTCGCGATGGGCGACCACGATGACCACATCCACGTCGGTTTCCGACCGCGCTACGGCGAGAACGTCCGCACCGGCCGCGCGCTCGGCACCGTGCTGCAAGCCGGGCCAGTGGAACCGGCTGATCGGCCGCCTCGGCGCGATCCAGAACCCGACCGTCCGGGTCAAGCCGAGCAAGTACGCCGTGAAGGTCAAGGTCCGCGCGCGCAGGCGCGCCACCCGCTGACCTCAGGCCTCGGCGAGCTCATCGAGCGTGACCGGGCGGCGCCCGCGCGCGCGGGCGAGGACCGCCTCGAGCGCGGCGATGTCGCGGCGCTCGAGATCACGTGGCCGCAGATCGACGCGCAGCACCCGTCCGGCGGCGCGCGCCCGGGCGCGCAGCCGCCACCGAGCCAGGACGCGCTGCCGGCGCCCCGCGGCCGGGCGGCGGTCGCGCAGCGCGAGCTGCGCGACCGCGTCCCCCTCGCGGCGCCGGTCCCCCAGCCAGCGCCCGAGCTCGTCACGATCGTCGGCGGGCCGCCGCGGTCCCGGCGCGGGAACGACGAGCAGCGTGACCCGGCCGACCCCGAGGTCGTCGAGCCAGTCGCGGATCAGGGCGACGCGCTCGAAGGTGCCGGGCTCGACGTCGTGGATCGCGACGGCGAGCTCGCGCCGGTCGGTCCTCACGCCGCCGCCCGCCGCGCCTCGGGGACGCGCAGCAGCGCCGCGGTGCTCCCGTGCAGCGGCGCGAGCGCCGGCCGGTGCTGCGGCTGGACCTCGAGCATCAGCGGCGCCCGGCGCTCTGCGATCGCGGTCGCGACGCGCGGCCAGGGCAGCGTCCCGGAGCCGGGTGCCAGGTGGAGATCCAGGCGCAGCGGATCGACGCCCGGCGCCGCGACGTCGCGGCGGCGGGCGCCGAGATTGTCGTGCAGGTGGAAGAGCACCACGTCCTGGGCGCACGCCGCCGCGAGCGCCGCCGGGTCGCGTCCCGACGCGTCGCTCGTGATGTGCAGGTGCCCGATGTCGAGGAGCATCCCGCAGGCCGGGGCGTCCAGGCGGCGCACGAGGTCGCGCACACGCAGCGGGTCGTGACAGAGCCGCGGCGCGCCGGCGTGGACCGGCGCGAGGTTCTCGATCGCGACGATGACGTCAAGCTGGTGCGCCCGCTGGAGGAGGTGCGCGAGCGAGCCTTCCTCGAGCGTGGCGCGCTCCCGGACGGCATCGGCTTCAGGGCCGGCGGTGTCCGGGAAGTTCAGGCCGTGGTAGGCGACGAGCTCGGCACCCGCCTCCGCGGCGTAGTCGAGCAGGCCGGCGAACGCCGCGTCGCCCTCGTGAGTGCCGGCGCTCAGCGTGTCCGGCGCATGCAGGACGAGCCGCAGCCCGGTCGGGTCGAGCAGCGCGCGCAGCGCGCGGGCGTGCCGGCGGGCGGGGCCGGGCTCGCGCAGGACGTGCGCGGGCGGGCTGTGGAACTGGACCCACCGAAAGCCCGCGCCGGCGTGCTCGGCGAGCGCGCGCGAGGTCGGCCAGACCTCGCGCGGGACGTTGAGTCCGAGGCGTCCGGCGAGCTCGTGCGGTTCGCTCATGGTCACGCCCGGTATTTCGACACCTGAGGATCTGCAGGTGTTCCCTCGGTGTGACCCGCGCGTGAAGAAGCTGGGAACGCGGGGCTGGTGTCGTGAGTCGGAAGTTCGGATGCAGAATGCGGGATGCATCGGCGGCGGTGGGGGTGACCGGGATGCAGCCTGTGCCGGTGGCCAGGCACGTCGGCGGGTGCATCCCACTGGCGGCGAGGCGCCGCAGACTGCGTGCGAACGAACGATTCACGACACTAGGCGCCGGGGGCCGCGGGCTGGGACGCGGCGGCCTCGAAGGCCTCGAGCGCCGCGTACGCCTCCTCGACCCTGCGCTTGGCGGCCGTGTGCCGGGCTTCGGACTTCGCGGCCTCGTACTTCGTCGCCCAGCACGCCGGGTCGGCGAGCTCGTCCTCGAGCGCCGCGAATGCACGCTCGGCGTCGGCGATCGCCTGCTCGAGCTGCGCCTGGCGGCGCCGGCGGTTCTTCGACGGGGGAGCCGGCCCGGCCTGCGGCGCCGGCGCCGGCGCCGCGGACCCGCGGGCCGCCATCCCGTCCGGGCGCCGCTCGGGGCCGGATGCGCCGCTGCGCGCGCCGGCGCCGAGCGGCGGCGGGGCGGGCGCCGGCCGCACCCCGGCGGCCTTGCGCTCCTCGCGCACGCGGGCGTATTCGGGCCAGCCCCCGACGTAGGAGTGCAGCGTGTGGTCCTCGACGGCGACGGTGCGCGAGCCGACGGCGTCGAGCAGCGCGCGGTCGTGCGTGACGAGCAGCACCGCGCCGGGGAAGCCCTGGAGCGCGTCCTCGAGCGCCTCGCGGCTCTCGAGGTCGAGGTGGTTCGTCGGCTCGTCGAGGACGAGCACGTTCGCCCCGCCGTTGACGAGGATCGCGAGCCCGAGGCGCTTGCGCTCGCCGCCGCTGAGGCCGTCGAGCGGCTTCTCGACCTCCTCTCCGGAGAACAGGAACCGCCCGAGCAGCGAGCGCGCCTCGTTCGGCGTCAGCCCGGTGCGCTTGACGGCCGCTTCGAGCACCGTGCGCGCCCCGCCGTACTCGAGCTCCTCGCCGTGCTGGCTGAGGTAGCCGATCTTCACGTTGTGCCCGGTGCGCAGCTTCCCGGCGGTGAATTCCGCGCGGCCGGCGATCGCCTCGATGAGCGTCGTCTTGCCGGTCCCGTTCGGGCCGACGAGCGAGACGTGCTCGCCACGCTCGAGCCACAGCTCGCCGTCGTGGATGAGCGTGCGGCCGGGCACATCCAGGCGACCGTCCTCGAGCTCGAAGACGACCCGCCCGGAGCGCTCGGGCTGCTTGAACTGGAAGCCGAGCGCCTTCCCGTCGCGCGGGTCGCGCTCGATGCGCTCGATCTTGTCGAGCTTCTTCAGGCGCGACTGCGCCTGGCGTGCCTTCGAGGCCTTGTAGCGGAAGCGCTCGACGAACCGCTCCATGCGCTCGATCTCCGCCTGCTGCTTGGTGATCGCCTTGCCGAGCGCCATCTCGCGCGCGGCCTGCTCCTTGCGCCAGGCGTGCCACGGGCCGCTGAAGTAGCGCGCGCGGCCGGCCTCGAGCTCGAGCACGCACGTGCCGACGGCCTCGAGGAACCAGCGGTCGTGCGCGACGAGCACGACCGCCGCATCGAGCGCGACGAGCGTCTCCTCGAGCCATTCGAGCGACTCGATGTCGAGGTGGTTCGTCGGCTCGTCGAGCAGCAGCAGGTCGGGCGCGGCGGACAGCGCGCGCGCGAGCGAGCCGCGCGTGAGCTCGCCGCCGGAGAACGTCCTGAGCGGGCGGTCGAAGTCGGCGTCACGGAACCCGAGGCCGTGGGTGACGCTCGTCGCACGGTCGCGCCACGTGTAGCCGCCCGCGGCCTCGAAGCGCGCCTGGACGCCGGCATAGCGCGCGAGCGCGCGCTCGTCGCCGCCGGCCATCGCGGCCTCGAGCCGGCCGAGCTCGGCCTCGAGCTCGAGCGGCTCGCGGCACCCGCTGAGGACGTAGTCGCGCAGCGTCAGGTCACGCTCGCGGGGTGGGCGCTGGTCGTGCAGCGCGACGCGCACCCCCTTCTCGAAGACGAGCTCGCCGCCGTCGACCCCGGTCTCGCCCGACAGCATCCGCAGCAGCGTCGTCTTGCCCGCACCGTTGCGCCCGGCGATCGTCATCCGGTCGCGCCGCTCGAGCTTGAACGAGACGCCGCGCAGCAACGGCTCCCCGGCGATGTCCTTGTCGATGTCGGAGGCGATGACGACGGCCACGGGCCACCAATCCTAGGCGGGCCACGCGGCGCGCCGGCGCGCACGTCGCCCGCTACGATCGCCCGATCATGAGAACCCTGCTCCAGCGCACCCTCCCGCTGGCCGCCCTGGCGGCCATTTTCATGTCGGCGACGGCGTCGGCCGCGACGACCCAGGCGATCACGGTCGGGCGCGCGCCGGGCACGCCGTCGAAGTTCAACAAGGTCTTCGTGACGAAGTACGGCTCCTCGAAGGCGAAGAAGGTCCTCGTCCTGATCCCGGGCACGAACGGCGGCGCCGGGAACTTCAACCTCGTCGGCCCTGAGCTCGCCAAGCAGGTCCCGGGCCTCCAGGTCTGGGCGCTGGACCGCCGCGAGCAGGCGCTCGAGGACACGTCGGTCATGGAGCAGGCGTTCGCGGGAACGACGACGCCCCAGCAGGCGCTCGACTACTACCTCGGCTGGATCGGGAACCCGGCGATCACCACCCACGTCACCCCGCTGCAGGCGAAGGACTACGCCTTCATGAAGGACTGGGGCATGAAGGTCAACATGCGAGGACACGCGGCGCGTGGTCCTCGAGGCGAAGAAGGGCGGGCGCACCGTCATCCTCGGCGGCCACTCGCTCGGCGCCTCGTTCGCCGCCGGCTACGCGGCCTGGGACTTCAACGGCCGCCCCGGCTACCGGGACATCGCCGGCATCGTCGCGATCGACGGCGGGCTGGCCGGGACCTTCCGCTCGCTGAAGACGAAGGCCCAGGCCGAGGACGCAGCTCAAGGGCCTCGACGTCACCGCGGCGAATCCCGACGGCCCGTGGCTGAACCTGCTCGGGCTCAAGGGCTTCTCGTGGACGACCGGCCCGTTCGCGGAGATCGGGGCGCTGGCCGCACTGAAGAACCCGAACGAGCCGTCGATCCTGCAGGGCTTCCCGCTGCTGCCGGGGATCCTCAAGGCGCCCGTCTCGACGACGAACGAGGGCGCGCTCGGGTTCGCATTCGACGCGACGACCTCGCCGTCCGCGCTCTCGCTGATCCAGGTGCGCGCCGGGCAGCTCGCCGCGAGCGGTGACCCGCGCGGCTGGCAGAACGGCGAGGTCACGCCGATCCAGAACGTCGCGCGGAGTTTCGCCGCCGGGAAGGTCAACGGCGTCGACTGGTACTACCCGAGCCGCCTGAACGTGGACACCGACGCGGCGAGCCCGATCGCCGACACGCCCGCGGCGCGCGTGCTCGGGCTGCGCTTCAGGCACCTCGCGAAGGTGAACGTCCCGTACTACGCCTTCCAGACCTCGCTCACCGGGAGCGCGCAACGGCGTCGTGAACGGGGCCAAGAGCTACGCGAAGCGCTCGCGCGTCCCGAAGGCCGGCCTGCGAATCGTGGACGGCAAGGCGACGACGAACCACCTCGACCCGCTGCTCGCCGCGCCCGCGACGAACCAGTTCCTCAAGACGGTCGAGCCCTGGCTGAAGGCGATCAGGCGCTGAGCGGCGGGCGCCGCGGGGACACGGGCCGCTCGCCCTGCGGCAGGCCCGCACCCTCGCGCTGGAAGCTCACGAGCAGCTCGTTCTCGGCCTCGACCCGCGCGGCGGTCTCGTCGAAGTCGCGGAACATCGTCTTCAGGCGGCGCAGGCCCTCGGGCGGGTGTGCAGCGATCTCGCCGCGCGAGCTCGAGCGCCGCGAGCTCGGCGCGCTCGGCGGGCGCCGTGCGATGCAGCAGGCCGATCGCCCGCGCCTCCTCCATGCCGATGACGCGGCCGGTGAAGATCAGCTCCTTGGCCCGCGAGACGCCGACGAGCGGCGCCAGCCGCGCCGGGCCGACCGGGACGCCGAGGCGCGAGCCCGCCCAGGCGAGCTTCAGGTTGTCGCCGCCGACGCGCAGGTCGCTGCCCGCGACGAGCTCGGCACCCGCCCCCACGCAGTTCCCGACGCAGACGCGTCACGACCGGCGCCGGGAACGCGTCGAGCGCGGCGTAGAGCCCCGCGAACGCCTCCATCCGCGCGACGCCGCCGGATGCGTCGAGCCGCTCGCCGACGTCGGCGCCGGCGCAGAACGCACGGGTGCTCGTCGTGGAGAGCACGAGCACGCGCAATGCCGGATCGGACCCGAGCTCGTCGAGCGCGGCGTGCAGGTCGGTGATCGTGGCGGTGTCGAGCGCGTTGCGGACGTCCGGGCGGTCGAGACGCACGATCTCGATCCCGTCGCCGTGCCGCACGCGCTGGAGGGCTGGCATGCCGCGAGGTTCTATACGATTGTCCGCGTGATGACCCGTCTCTTCGCCGTCCTGCCCGTCACGCTCGTCTTCCTGCTGCTCCTCGCACCGGCCGCACTGGCCGACAACGGCACGCAGGAGCCGCTCAGCGGCGAGGGCCTCTACGGCAAGGCCGACGACAAGGTCGTCACGAACTTCTTCTTCGCGGTCATCGCCTTCTTCCCACTGTTCATCCTCGCGATGAGTCTGCTGCAGTGGCGACTGGACAAGCGCAAGGAGCGCCGCAAGGCTGCAGCGAAGAGCCTGCACCAGAAGGCCGGCGGGCGCTGGCAGACCGGCTGGTAGCGCCGCGGCGCCGGGTGCGCGCCGCGTAGCCGGATCTTCACATCGAGACCCTCGCGCGCCGGCATGCTGAGCTGTGCGCGAGAACCTCCTCCTCTCGTTCCCGACACGCCCCGGGCGACCGCCCGGGGCGTGTCGTTCGTGGGGCCGCTGAGCGTCTAGGGTCCGCGCATGAGCGTTGACGAGGTGCGCTACGAGCGCGATGGCGCCGCCGCCGTGCTGACGATCGACCGCCAGGAGCGCCGCAACGCGGTCGACGGACCGACCGCGGAGCGGCTGCTGGAGGCCTATCGCAGGTTCGAGGCGGACGACGACGCGCGCGTGCTCGTCGTGACCGGCGCCGGCGACGTGAGCTTCTGCGCGGGTGCGGACCTCAAGGCGATCGAGACGTTCGGCCCGCGGCTGAACGCCCCTGAGGGCCCGTTCGGATTCACACGGCTCACGCCGAGCAAGCCGACGATCGCGGCGATCTCCGGATGGTGCCTGGCGGGCGGGCTCGAACTCGCGCTCTGGTGCGACCTGCGGATCGCGACCGTGGGCTCGCAGCTCGGCTTCCCCGAGCGCCGCTGGGGGGTGCCGCTCATCGACGGGGGCACGCAGCGCCTGCCGCGGATCGTCGGGCTCGGCCGCGCACTCGACCTGATCCTCACCGGGCGCATCGTGGGAGCCGCAGAGGCGCGCGACATGGGCCTCGTGAACGAGCTCGTGCCCGACGGCGAGCATCTCGACCGCGCGCTCGCGATGGCGCACGGGATCGCCGCGTTCCCTCAGGCGACGATGCTCGCCGACCGCCGCGCCGCGCTCGAGGCCCAGGGACTTCCGCTCACCGACGGCCTCGCACTCGAGGCCCAGGCGGGCCCCGACGTGTTCCTCGACGCCGTGCAGGGCGCCGGTCGGTTCGCCGGTGGCGAGGGGCGCGGGGGCGCAGGCGCAGGCGTATAGGCTTGCCACCGCAGGCCGATCGGCCCGCGGTTGGCAACGAGGAGAGGGCATGACGACGTACTTCGTGACCGGGGCCACGGGCTTCATCGGGCGCAACCTCGTCGAGCGGCTGCTCGAGCGCGGCGGGGACGTGCACGTGCTCGTGCGCGAGGGGTCCCGGGAGCGCCTCGACGCGCTCATCGAGCGCTGGGGCGCTCAGGGCCGGGTCCACCCGGTCACGGGCGATCTGCTCAAGCCGAAGCTCGGCGTGAAGCCCGCGTGGATCAAGCAGCACAAGGGCGAGGTCGACCACGTCTTCCACCTCGCCGCGATCTACGACATGACCGCCTCGGACGAGTCGAACGAGGCGCTGAACGTCGGCGGCACCCAGAACCTCGTCGCGCTCGTCAACGCGCTCGAGCCCGGCACGCTGCACCACGTCTCCTCCGTCGCCGTCGCCGGTGCCTACAAGGGCTTCTTCCGCGAGGACATGTTCGACGAGGGGCAGAAGCTCCCGTCGCCCTACCACCGCACGAAGTTCGAGTCCGAGCGCATCGTCCGCGAGCAGGCGACAGGTCCCGTGGCGCGTCTACCGCCCGGCGATCGTCATCGGGGACTCGAAGACCGGCGAGATGGACAAGGTCGACGGGCCCTACTACTTCTTCAAGGCGATCCAGAAGGCGCGCGACACGCTGCCGCAGTGGTTCCCGCTCGTCGGGCCGGAGGTCGGCGACACGAACCTCGTGCCCGTCGACTACGTCGCCGACGCGATGGACGCGATCGCCCACCGGCCGGACCTCGACGGGCGCGCGTTCCATCTCGCCGACGCGAAGATGGTCCGCTCGGGTGAGGCGCTGAACGAGTTCGCGAAGGCGGCGCACGCGCCGCAGCTCGCGCTGCGCGTGGACAGCAAGCTGCTCGACGCGCTGCCGAAGGGCACGTTCTCGCTGCTGATGCAGCTCCCGGCGCTCAAGGACGTCCGCAAGGCGATCCTCGCCGACTTCCACATCCCGGACGAGATCATCGAGCACGTCGGGTTCCGCTGCTCGTTCGACACCCGGGACACCGAGCAGGCGCTCGCCGGCACCGGGATCGAGGTGCCGCCGATCGACGGCTACGCCGATCGCATCTGGGACTACTGGGAGCGCAACCTCGACCCGGACCTCTTCAAGGACCGCTCGCTCAGCGCGGCGGTCAACGGGCGCACGGTCGTGATCACCGGGGCCTCGAGCGGCATCGGCAAGGCCGCCGCGGTGAAGATCGCACGGGCCGGCGGCATCCCGCTGCTCGTCGCCCGCGGCGAGGAGAAGCTCGTCGAGACGAAGGACGAGATCGAGGCCGCCGGCGGCGCGGCGTACGTCTACACCTGTGACCTCTCCGACATGGACGCGATCGACGGGCTCGTCGAGCGGATGCTCGCCGACCATGCGTCGATCGACATGGTCGTCAACAACGCCGGCCGCTCGATCCGCCGGTCGCTGGCGCTGAGCCTCGACCGCTTCCACGACTACGAGCGCACGATGCAGCTGAACTACTTCGGCGCGATCAAGCTCGTCATGGCGCTGCTGCCCCACTTCAAGGAGCGGCGCTTCGGCCACGTCGTGAACGTGTCCTCGATCGGCGTGCAGACGAACCCGCCGCGCTTCAGCGCGTACGTCGCCTCGAAGGCGGCGCTCGACGCCTGGACGCGCGTCGTGAGCTCCGAGCTGATCGGCGAGAACATCACGTTCACGACGATCCACATGCCGCTCGTGCGCACGCCGATGATCGCGCCGACGAAGATCTACGACTCGTTCCCGACCATCTCACCGGACGAGGCCGGCGACATGATCTGCGAGGCGATCCGGCGCAAGCCGAAGTCGATCAACACGCGGCTCGGGACGTTCGGCGAGGTCGCCTACGCGCTCGCGCCGAAGGCCGTCGATCAGGTGCTCCACACCGCCTACAAGGTGTTCCCGGACTCCGCCGCCGCCAAGGGTCAGCAGGACCCGAACGAGAAGGCGAGCATGGAGCAGCTCGCGATGGCGAACCTCATGAAGGGCGTGCACTGGTGAGGTGACACCGCCCGCCGCGAGGATCACGGCGGCACGGTCTCGCTGAGCACCGCCGAGCGTGCTCGCCCCGAGGCGCGGTGCCCGCTCGCGAGCCCGTGCCGCCGTTGGTCCCCCGCTTGTGCCGCTGGAGACCGGGTTCGCGGGACGGAGCGTGCACTGCCCCGCCCCGGTGGACGCGAACACCGGCGCACCTGGGAACGGTACGTCCCGGGCTGGATCGCTCGCATCCGCGAAAGCCCTCGCGATCGGCGCGATCGAACCGCCGCAAGACTCAGGAATTCCCCGCAATCCTGACTTTGTTGCCAGCTGCACAATGTCCGTGGTACCGTGCGTCACCGCACCCCCGACGACGACCACCAGGAGCACGAGGGATGAACGAGGCGACACTGCCCCTGTCCGCCGACGACGTCGCGCGCACGACCCAGCCGTTGAGGAAGGCCACGATGCTGCCGGGCGCCGCCTACACCGACCCGGCGGTCCTGCAGTGGGAGGTCGAGCAGATCTTCCAGCGCAGCTGGGCCGGCATCTGCCACATCGATCAGGTGAGCGAGCGCGGCAAGTACGTGATGGCCGAGATCGGGAACGAGAGCGTGTTCGTCGTCGCCGACGACGACGGCCTCCCCCGCGCCTTCCGCAACACCTGCCGCCACCGCGGCGCCCGCATCGTCGACCAGCCGGAGGGCCAGGTCCCGCGGCTGCAGTGCCCCTACCACGCCTGGTCCTACGGCTTCGACGGCTCGCTGAAGAACGCGCCGTTCACGGACACGATCGAGGACTTCGACGCCGGCTGTTACGGCCTCAAGCCGGTCCGCGTCGCCGTCGTCGAGGGCATGGTCATGGTGGACCTCTCGGGCGAGGCGCCGGCGCCGGCCGCGCACGTCGGCGAGCTCGCCGAGCACCTGCAGCGCTACCACCTGCCCGACCTGCGGCGCGGCGGGCGGGTCGTCTACGAGGTGGACGCGAACTGGAAGACGATCGCCGAGAACTACAGCGAGTGCCTGCACTGCCCGGGCGTGCACCCCGAGCTGAACCGCCTCTCGCACTACATGTCCGGTGACTCGATGAGCGGTGCCGGCGCCTGGTGCGGCGGCTCGATGACGCTCAACGAGGACGCCGAGACCATGGCGAAGGAGGGCGGGAGGAACCACCGCCCGCCGATCCAGGGCCTCTCCGAGGCCGACATCCGCTCGGTCCTCTACTTCCTCGTGTTCCCGAACACGCTCGTCTCGCTGCATCCCGACTACGTGATGCTCCACTGGCTCTGGCCGCGCGCCGAGAACCGCACGCAGGTCATCTGCGAGTGGTTCTTCGAGCCGCGGACGATGGAGACCGAAGGATTCGACCCGACCGACGCGATCGAGTTCTGGGATCAGGTCAACCGCGAGGACTGGGAGGTCTGCGAGCTGACCCAGCGCGGCATGCGCGGCTCGGGCTTCAGCCCCGGTCGCTACACCGCGATGGAGGACGAGGTGCACGAGTTCGACCTGATGGTGGCCGAGCGCTACCTCGAGGCCCTGCGCGGCGCGGAGGTGCCCCGATGACCACCACGAGCCCGGGCGGCGCCACCGCCCAGTCCCCCGCGAACGGCGCGGGCCGGTCCTCGTTCGACGCGATCGTCGTCGGCGGCGGCCACAACGGCCTGACCGCCGCGGCCTACCTCTCGAAGGCGGGCCTGCGCGTCTGCGTGCTCGAGCGCCGCGAGATCCTCGGCGGCGCCTGCGTCACCGAGGAGGTCTGGCCCGGCCGGCGCGTCTCGCGCGCGTCGTACGTCGTCTCGATGCTGCAGCCGAAGGTCATCGCCGAGCTCGAGCTCGCGAAGTTCGGCTTCGAGGCGATCCCGCTGAACCCCGAATTCGCGACGTTCGCGGCCGATGGCAGGCCGATCCTGCTCCCGAACGACGAGCGGGTCACCTACGAGCAGGTCGCGCGTGTCTCGAAGAAGGACGCGGACAACCTCGCGCCGTTCAACGCCCTGTTCGAGAAGGCGGCGGCGTTCCTCAAGCCGCTGATGCTCAAGCCGCCGCCGGCGATCGGCTCCAAGCGCCCGACGGACGTCTTCGAGCTGCTGCGCGAGGCCGGCCGCGCGGCGGGCATGAGCCGCCGCGACATCTCGGAGATCTTCCGCCTGATGACGATGTCGGTCGGCGACCTGCTCGACGACTACTTCGAGACGGACGAGCTCAAGGGCGCGTATGCCTCGAGCGGCGTCGTCGGCGTGTGGGCGGGGCCGTACACCCCGGGCACCGCCTACAACCTCCTGCACCACGCGCTCGGCGAGGTCAACGGCGTCCAGGGCGCCTGGGGCCACGTCCGCGGCGGCATGGGAGCGATCTCCGAGGCGATCGCCGCGAGCGCGCGGGCGTCCGGTGCGACGATCCGCACCGAGGCGGACGTCGCCTCGATCGACGTCTCGGGCGGGAGCGTCACCGGCGTGACGCTCACCTCCGGCGAGCAGCTCCACGCGCCGCTCGTGCTCTCGGGCGCGCACCCCAAGCGCACGGTGCTCGACCTCGTCGGGGCGGAGCACTTCCCGGCCGCGGTCGCCGACGACATGCGGCGCTACCGCACCCGCGGCGCGTCGGTGAAGGTCAACGCGGTCCTCTCCGAGCCGCCGCGCTACGTGAACGCCGATCCCGCGGTGGGCGAGCAGCTGTGGCACGCGAGCGTCGCGATCTGCCCCTCGCTGCAGTACCTCGAACAGGCCTGGCAGGATGCCCAGCGGGGCATCCCGGCCGCCGGCCCGTACATCGAGGTCGAGGTGCCGACCGCCGTGGACCCGTCGCTCACCGACGACGGCACGACGATCGTCACGATGTTCACGCAGTTCGGCCCGTGGAACGCGGAGGGCTGGCCCGAGGGCTCGCGCGAGGCCTACGGGCGGCGCTGCTTCGACATCCTCGCCCAGCACGCGCCGAACGTGAAGGACGCCGTGCTCGAGATGGAGGTGCTCGCGCCGCCGGACCTCGAGCGGATCTTCGGGCTCGAGGGCGGCTCGATCTTCCAGGGCGAGCAGGGCCTGGACCAGATGGCGTTCATGCGCCCCACGCCGGAGCTCTCGCGCTACGCGACGCCGGTCGGCGGCCTGTACCTCTGCGGTGCGGGAACGCACCCCGGAGGCGGCGTCATCGCCGCCTCCGGCCACAACGCCGCACAGCGCGTGCTGCGCGATGCGCGGGCCGAGCGCCGGCGCACCCGCCTGCGCCGGCCGGCGGCCGCGAGCTGATCCCCCGAAGCCGCGATCGGCCAGCGGGCGTCGACTGAACACACATTCAGTCAGCGTCCGCCGGCCGCTTCCGCGGCGAACCACCCGTTTCCGGTTGGCCCCGCGGCATTCGTGGCCGAGCGGTCGTGGCTTGACAGCGGGCGCTCCGGGGCGGTAGGAATGAGCCCGACTTGAACGGTCCTTCAACCCCCACTCCGGAGGACGACGTGCCGCGCGACGCCGACCGCCCCCGCGACGGCCTCACCCGCCGCTCCCTCCTGACCCGTGCCGGCGTCCTCGCCGCCGGCGCCGGAGCGGCCGCCGGGCTCGCCGGCTGCGAGAACACGACGACGCCCGAACCGGCCGAGGCCGCGGGCGGCGGTGGCCAGGGCATCATGGGCGACCCGACTGCGGGCGGCCCGGTCGACGCCGCCGGCATCCCGCTCGCCCGCCGCGACTACCCGGTGGTGATGCCGAAGCTCGGCGATCCGATCGCCACGGACACGAAGCCCGAAGAGGGCGGTGAGCTCCAGATCTACAACTACGCCGACTACCTGAACCCCGCGGTCCTCAAGGCATTCGGCAAGGCGAACAACGTCTCGGTCCGCGTGACGACGTTCGAGACCCTCGACGAGGCGTTCTCGAAGCTCAGCACCGGCAAGCTCGAGTTCGACGTGATCTTCTCGACACCGGACCAGCTCTCGCGGCTCGTCGGGCGCAAGCTCGTGCAGCCGCTGAACTACGAGCTGATCCCGAACCTCAAGAAGAACGCCTGGCCCGAGATCCAGGACCCGTTCTACGACGTCGGCCCGCGCTACACGATCCCGTACGTCGTCTACACGACGGGCATCGGCTGGCGCAACGACCTCGTGGACCTCGACCCGCGCAAGCTCCCGACGGTCTGGGACGCGCTCTGGGATGCCAAGCAGTACCGCGGCAAGGTGCAGCTCCTGAACGATCCGCGCGAGGCGATCGGCGCGGCGATCATGCGGGCGCGGAGCGTCGACCTGAACACCGAGAAGGCCGACAAGATCGACGAGGCCGTCCAGCAGCTCATCAAGCTCAACGACGACGTGCGCGTGAAGGTCGCGATCAACGCCTACGAGACGCTGCCGACCGGTCGCACCGTGCTCGCGCAGCTCTGGTCGGGCGACATGCTCGGCGGCGTCATCAGCTACCTCCCGGACAACGTGAGCGCCACCGCGCTCTCGTACGCCTACCAGGAGGAGGGCGGGCCGGTCTTCAACGACATCATCACCGTCGCGAGCGCGGCCCGGAAGCCGGCGATGGCGCACAAGTTCCTGAACTACATCCTCGACAACCAGGTCGCCTACGACAACTTCACCGGGTACGTGGGGTACCAGCCCCCGCTCACGTCGATCACCGCCGAGTCGCTCATCAAGGACGAGGTGATCCCGCCGAACCTCGCGAACATCCTCGTCACGCGCTCGGCATACGCGAACGGCAACGCCTACCTCACCCTGACGCCCGAGGGCCAGCGGCTCTGGGACCGGGGCTGGGCGGAGTTCCGGGCCGGCTGAGATGACCCCGCGCTGGATCTGGCGGGTGCTCGCCGCCCCCGGGCTGCTGTGGCTGGGCCTGTTCTTCCTCGTCGCGTTCTACGCGGTCGTCAGCGTCGGGATGGGGAACGTCACGACGCTGTTCGAGCCGGTGCCGCAGTGGAACCCGCTGAACTGGAACGTCGGCTACATCTGGCAGGCGATCACCGACGTCGTCCCCGGCGGGCAGACGTGGCCGGTGTTCGTGCGCACCGTCCTCTACATCGCGATCGCGATGGCACTCTCGCTGGCGATCGGCTACCCGGTCGCCTACTACACCGCGCGCTACGCGGGGCGCTCGCGCGGCCTCGTGCTCGTCCTGCTCGTGCTGCCGTTCTGGATCTCGTACATCATGCGCATGTTCGCGTGGACGAACCTGCTCGCCGCCGACGGCTACGCGGCGCGCGCCCTGAACTCGCTGTCCGTGGACTCGCTGTTCAACAACGTCGGGCTGATGGACGGCAACGACTGGCTCGGCGGGCAGAGCATCACCGTGATCCTCGCGCTCGTCTACGGCTACGTCCCGTTCTTCATCCTGCCGCTGTACGCCTCGCTCGACCGCCTCGACCAGCGCCTCATCGAGGCCTCACGCGACCTCGGAGCGACGCCCTTCGAGGCGTTCCGGCGCGTGGTCGTCCCCGTCTCGATGCCGGGAATCCTCGCCGGCATGGTGCTGATCGCGCTGCCGATGTTCGGCGACTACTTCACCCAGGACCTCATGTCGGGCTCGCCGAACACGAGCATGATCGGCAACGCGATCAACGGCTACGTGCAGGGCGGTCCCGACAAGTCGCTCGGCGCCTCGCTGACGATGCTGCTGTCGGCGTTCCTGCTCGTCTTCATGCTCTTCTACCTGCGCACGATGCGCCGTGAGCAGCGGGAGGCGGCCGCGTGAGCGTCGTCGAGACCCCGGTCACCCCGGCCGCCGCCTCCAGGCCGCACACGCGGCGCAACCGCCTGCGGCGCGACCCCTGGAGCCACCCGCGCGGTCTGGCGATCACGACCTGGGTCTACATCGCGTGGTCGCTCGTGCCCGTGCTGCTCGCGATCCGCTTCGCCTTCAACGAGGGCCGCTCGCGCAGCAGCGCCCAGGGCTGGTCGCTGCGCTGGTTCTGGGAGGACCCGACGCTCAGCGTCTTCCACGATCCGACGCTGCGCTCGGCACTCGAGCAGAGCCTGACGCTCGCGGGCCTCGCGATGATCATCGCCACGCCGCTCGGCGTCGGCCTCGCGCTCGGCCTGCAGCGCTGGCGCGGGCGCGGCTCGGGCACGGCGAACGTGCTGACGCTGCTCCCGCTCGTGACGCCGGAGCTCGTGTTCGCCGTCGGCCTGTTCCTGCTGTTCACGACGGCGTTCTCGTTCATCGGCCTCGGCACGACCGCGCAGGCGATCGGGCACGTGACGTTCTCGCTGTCGTTCGTCGTCGTGATCGTGCGCGGGCGCCTGCAGACGATCGGGCCCGACGTCGAGGAGGCGGCCGCCGACCTCGGGGCGCCACCATGGGACGTCGTGCGGCGCGTGCTGCTGCCGCTGCTGTTCCCGGCGATCGCCGCGAGCCTGCTGATCGTCTTCGCGCTCTCGATCGACGACTTCGTCGTGAGCCAGTACCTCGCCTCGGGCGCCGACACGACGACGGTGCCGATGCGGATCTATGCGCAGGCGCGCGCCGCCCCGACGCCGGCCCTGAACGCCCTCGCGACGCTCATGCTGCTCGTCACGCTGCTCGCGCTGGCGCTCGCGTATCTCGTCTTCCGGTTCATGACCCGCGGTGAGCGCGGCGGCTCGGCGATCGGCCAGCTCGCGGGGATCGAGGCCGGCATCGACGCAGGAGGAACGAAGTGAGCCAGGGCGACATCCAGCTGGAGAGCCTCGTCAAGCGCTACGGCGACGTCGTCGCGGTCGACGGCATCGATCTGCACGTGCCGGGAGGCGAGTTCTTCACGATGCTCGGCCCGTCGGGCTGCGGCAAGACCACGACGCTGCGCCTGATCGCCGGCTTCGAGCGTCCCGACGAGGGGGCGATCCTGCTCGACGGGGTCGACATGTCGCGCACGCCGCCGCACAAGCGCGCGGTGAACACGGTGTTCCAGAGCTACGCGCTGTTCCCGCACAAGACCGTCGAGGAGAACGTCGGCTTCGGGCTGCGCTACAAGAAACTCGGCAAGGAGGAGTCCGCGCGCCGTGTCGACGAGGTCATGGAGATGGTGCGCCTCGAGGGCCTGGCCAAGCGCAAGCCCGCGCAGCTCTCCGGCGGCCAGCAGCAGCGGGTCGCGCTCGCGCGCGCGCTCGTGCTCTCACCTCCCGTGCTGCTCCTCGACGAGCCGCTCGGCGCGCTCGACGCGCGGCTGCGGATCGACCTGCAGGTGGAGCTCAAGCGGATCCAGGAGCAGCTCGGGATCACGTTCATCTACGTCACCCACGACCAGGACGAGGCGCTCACGATGAGCGACCGCGTCGCCGTGATGCGCGGCGGGAGCATCGAGCAGTGCGCCACGCCGCAGGAGCTCTACGAAGAGCCCAGCACCGCGTTCGTGGCGAACTTCCTCGGCGCGGCGAACCTCATTCCCGTCGAGGCGGCGTCCGGCGGGGCCGACGGCACGACGATGACGCTCGGGAACTTCACGCTGCGCTCCGACGACGACCACGGCGTGCGCGGCACGGCCGTCGCGATGATCCGCCCGGAGTACGTGCGCCTCGAGCCGCAGGGCTCGGACGGCGAGAACCGCGTCCCGGGGATGGTCGAGGAGGTCGTCTACCTCGGGTTCCACCAGGACGTTCGCGTGCGCCTGGCGACCGGCGCGCTGCTGCGCGCCGACGTGCCGAACGACGGCGACGCGGTCGAGTACGAGCAGGGCGACGCGGTCGCGGTCCACCTGCGCCCGAAGAACCTGCGCGTCCTCGAGGT
This sequence comes from uncultured Actinomycetes bacterium, assembly GCA_963787935.1. Classification (GTDB taxonomy): domain Bacteria; phylum Actinomycetota; class Thermoleophilia; order Solirubrobacterales; family Solirubrobacteraceae; genus F1-60-MAGs163. The sequence continues at coordinate 811,834 of CAWBEV010000006.1, forward strand.
CGACGACGACGTCACGCCCGCGACCGGCGTGCTCGTCGCCGGACCGCAGGACGCGGCGCCGGCCCCCAGCGCGTGAGTCCGGCGGCGAACATCGGCCGCCCGCGGCCCGACACGAGGCGCGCGGAGCTCGTCGGCGCCGCGCAGCGGGTCATCGAGCGCGGCGGCTTCTCCGCGGCGACCGTCGGCGAGATCACGCGCGAGGCCGGCGCGAGCCTCGGGCTCCTGAACTACCACTTCGGATCCAAGGACGAGGTGCTGGCCGAGGCGTTCGACGCGTTCGCGCGCGACGACCTGCACGAGCTCGAGGAGATCGCCCAGCGGCCGGAGCCGGCGCCCGAGCGGCTGGCCGCCTACCTGGAGTCGTCGGAGTGGGCCGACAGCGGGAGCTGGCGCCTGTGGCTCGACGCCTGGGGCGGCGCGGTCCGCACCGAGGCCCTGCGCGACGTGCTCGAGCGGTTCCTCGACGGCTGGCGTGCTGCGCTCAGCGAGGTGCTGCGCGACGGCGTCGAGGAGGGTTGCTGGGCCTGCGCGGATCCCTCCGACACGGCCGCGCGGCTCGTCGCGGTGATCGATGGCATCGGGCTGCACACGACGCTGCACCCGGGCGAGGTCCCGACCGACCGTGCCACCTCGTGGGCGCGGCGTCTCGCCGAGCTCGAGCTCGGCGTGGCGCTGCCCGGCCCGCCTGCGCCGCGGCCGCTGCTCGCGGACTCCGGCGGGTACGCGGTGCGCCTGCCGCTGCGCACGCGCGACCTCGATCCCGACGGCCGCGTGCACCCGGCGGTCCACGTCGCGTTCCTCGAGGAGGCGCGCGCCGGCTGGCTGGCCGCGCGCCGTGCCGACGGCGCGCCGAGCACCCCGCTGGTCGTGGCGCGGATCGCGATGGAGCTGCGCGGCGCGCTCACGCCCGCCGACGGCGAGGTTCTCGTGCGCTGCGCCGCGGAGCGGGCGGGACAGCACAGCATCCGCACGCGCGAGACGATCGAGACGGCCGCCGGAGCGGTCGTCGTGAGCGCCGGGACGACGCTGATCGCGCTCGACGCGGGGGGCCGCCCACGGGCGCTCACGGCCGCCGAGCGCGAGGCGCTGACGCGATGAGCGCGCCGGCGTCCGGCTCAGCGCGTCGCCGGCTGACCGACGGGCGGCACGGGATCGACGCCGAGCTCGAGGCTCACCGCCGCCCAGATCTCCTCGCGGGCACGGTCCAGCGGGATCGCCGGGTCCTCGGTCACGACGCGCACGCCGTAGCCGTCCACGAGCGCGAGGACGCGGTCGGCCACGCGCTCAGGATCGCATGCCGCGAACTCGCCGCTCTCGACGCCCTCTGCGAGCACCTCGGCGATCCAGTCGCGCATCTTCGCGTAGAGGCGCGCCCCGGTCGGCTGCAGATCCGGATGGCGCGCCGCCCGCAGCCACAGCTCCATCCACAGCAGGAAGTCGTCCTGCACCGGGCCCGGCGCGGGCAGACACTGCTCGATCATCGCCGCCAGGCGCAGGGTCGGCGGGAGCGGCCCGTCCTCCCCGTCGGGGATCCGCAGTGCGCCCGCCCGCTCGTAGGAGTGCTCGAGCGCCTCGGCCAGGAGCGCCTCGCGCGAGGCGAAGTGGTAGTGCACGAGGCTCGCCGAGACTCCCGCATCCATCGCGATCCGCGCGATGCGCACGTCGTCGATGCCCTCACGCGCGATGCGCTGCACCGCTGCGTCCAGGATCCGCTCGCGCGCCGTCACCGTCCCAACACTACGCCCCCGTCCCGATGATGAGGTTCCGATGACATCACCCCCGCTCACGCCCGAAGCCGCCGGCCTGACGCGCGCAGGAGGCCGACGCTGCAGGCGCGCGCCCGCGCCTTCGTCGACGAGATCCTGATCCCGCTCGAGATCAAGGCTGAGGAGGCCGGCGGCCACCTGCCCGAGGAGGACGTCGCGAAGATCAGGCGCGAGGCGATCGAGCGGCGCCTCGGCGGGGGTCTGCACAGCGCCGAGCACGGCGGTCAGGGGTGGTCGCACGTCGAATGGTTCCTCGTCGAGGAGCAGTTCGGCCGCTCGACGAATGCCGTCTCCTGGCACGTCCCGATCGCCTACAACGTGCTCGCTCACGGCAGCGACGAGCAGATCGAGAGGTACCTGAAGCCGGGCCTGCGCGGCGAGACGCACGACGCGTACGCCGTCACCGAGGAGGATGCCGGCTCGGATCCCTCGGGCATCCGCACGACCGCGACGAAGATCGACGGCGGCTGGCGCATCGACGGCGAGAAGTGGTTCGTGACCTACGGCGACGTCGCGAGCGTCTACATCGTCATGGCGAACGCGCTCGTCGACGGCGAGCCGCAGGGCACGCTGTTCCTCGTCGACCGCGACGCCCCCGGCATCGTGTTCGTCGACGACCCGCCGTTCACGCACAACTACCCGCACGGGCACCCGACGATCCGCTTCGAGGCCGTCGAGGTCGGCGAGGACGCCGTGATCGGCGGGCTCGGCGGCGGCGACGACCTGCAACGCCGCTGGTTCACCGAGGAGCGCCTCGGCATCGCCGCGCGCTGCGGCGGCGCGATGTGGCGCCTGCTCGAGGAGACGACCGACTGGGCGATCTCGCGCGAGCAGGGCGGCGCACGGCTGATCGACCACCAGGGCGTCTCGTTCCCGCTCGCCGACTCGGCGGCGGATGCGGCCGCGGGGCGCCTGCTGGCGCTGGAGGTCGCGCGGCTCTACGACGCCGGCGCCGACCCGAAGCTCGTGCACGCCAAGGCCTCGATGGCGAAGCTCTTCTGCTCGGAGGCCGCCAACCGCTGCGCGGACCGCTGCCTGCAGATCTTCGGCGGGCGCGGGTACATCCGCCGCTACACCGCCGAGCGCTTCTGGCGCGAGCTGCGCGTGGACCGCATCTGGGAGGGGACGAGCGAGATCCAGCGGATCATCATCGCCCGCTCGCTCGAGCGGCGCGGCGTGGAGCAGGTCCTGCACTAGATGGCGCCGGACCTCGGACGGCTCCTGCGCCCGCGGTCGGTGGCCGTCGTCGGCGCGACCGACCGGCCCGCCTCCTACGGGGGCGAGGCGCTGCTGAACCTGCAGCGCCTGCGCTACGAGGGGCGGGTCTACGCCGTCAACCCGCGGCGCGCGGGCGCCCACGGGCTCGAGTGCCACCCGTCGCTCGGCGACCTGCCGGAGGCGCCCGACGCCGTGATCGTCGCGATCCCCGCCGCCGACGTGCCCCAGGTCGTCGAGCAGGCCGGCGCGCTCGGATGCGGCGGCGCGGTCGTGTTCGCGGCCGGCTTCGCCGAGACCGCCGCCGGCATCGGGCTCCAGGCGCAGCTCGTCGCCGCGGCGGCGGCGCACGACCTGCCCGTCTGCGGGCCGAACGGCAACGGGATCGTCTGCCTGCCCGAGCGCGTGGCGCTCTGGGGGGACATGATCGCCCCGCGCGAGGCAGGGCCGGTCGCCCTGGTCTCGCAGAGCGGCAACGTCGCGGTGAACGCGCTCGGCTCGCGCCGCGGGCTGCGGCTGCACACGGTGGTCTCGTGCGGCAACCAGGCGGTGCTCGGCGCCGCGGACTACCTCGAGGCGCTCGCCGCCGCGGACGGCGTGCGCGCGGTCGCGCTCTACCTCGAGGACGACGGCGACGGCGAGCGCTGGTGCGCGGCGCTCGAGCGCTGCGCGCGGGCGGGCGTCGGCGTCGCGATCCTCAAGGCGGGCGTCTCGGCCGCCGGCGCGGCCGCCGCGCAGGCGCACACCGGCGCGGTCGCCGGGGACCAGCGCGTGTTCCGCGCGCTCGCCGAGGACGCGGGCGCCGCCTGGGCGCGCGACCCGCACGAGCTGCTCGACCTCGCGAAGGCGCTCGCGGTCCCGCGCCGGCGCGTCGCCGCACGCGGCGTTGCGGTGATGACCTGCTCGGGCGGCGACTCGAGCGTCGCCGCGGACCTCGCCGAGGAGGCCGGCGTCGTCCTCCCGGCGCTCGCGCCGGAGACCGTCGCGCGGCTGCTCGAACTGCTGCCCGAGGCTGCGACCGCCGCGAACCCGCTCGACTACACCTCGCTGCTGTGGGACGACCCGGCGGCGCTCGAGGCGCTCGTGGTCGCGCTCGCCGAGGACCCGCAGGTCGGGCGCGTGCTGGTCCTGTACGACCAGCCCGGTGACATGGATCCCGAGGCGGCCGCCTCGTGGGCGGCGGTCCTCGGCGCCGTGCGCGCCGCTGCGGCGCGCAGCCCGGCGCCCGTCGCGGTCGCCTCGACGCTCCCCGAACTGCTCGACGACGCCGCCGCCGCCGGCCTGCAGGCCGGCGGGCTGCCCACGAGCGCCGGGCTGCGCTCGGGAATCGTCGTCGCGCGGGCGCTCGCCGCCCCGCCCGGAGATCCCGCGCGCATCGCCGCGATCGGCGCCGCCACCGCGCGGGCCCGCGCGGCCGGCGGCGCGGGCGGCGGCTGGCTCGCCGAGCACGAGGCCAAGGCGCTCCTGCGCGAGCACGGGATCGCCGTGCCCGAGGGCCGGATCGCCCGCGACCGCGACGATGCCGCCGCGGCACTGCGCGAGCTCGGCGGCCCCGTCGCGCTGAAGCTCACGAGCCCGGACCTGCGCCACAAGAGCGAGCTCGGGGCGTTCGAGCTCGGCGTCACGACGCCCGAGGCCGCGAGCGCCGCCTACGACCGGCTGCGCGCGATCGACGCGGTCGCCGACGCCCACGTCCTCGTCGAGCGGATGGCCGCGCCGGGCGTCGAGCTGCTCGTCTCGGCGCGCGCCGACGCGGTCGTCCCGGCGCTCGTCGTCGGCCTCGGCGGCGTCTGGACCGAGGCACTCGCCGACGTCGCCGTGATCGCGCTCCCCGCGACCGCCGACCGGGTCGAGGCGGCGCTGCGCGCGCTGCGCGGCGCGCCGCTGCTCACCGGCCATCGCGGGCGCCCCGCGCTCGCCGTCGCCGCGGCCGCGCAGCTCGCGTGCGCGACCGGCGAGGCGCTGCTCGACGCCGGGCTCGCGCTGATCGAGCTGAACCCCGTGATCGTCGGTGTCGGGGGCGCCGTCGCGGTCGACGCGCTCGCGGTGCGCGCAGCGCCGAGCCCCGCCGCCCCCGCCCCCGTGCCCGTTCCCACCACCACAGGAGAGACCCCATGAACCAGATCGCCGCCCAGCTCGGAGAGGTCGGGCTCCCCGCCCCCGTCGCCGAACTCGCCTCCCGCGACTGGGACGCGATCGTCGTCGGCGGAGGCCACAACGGCCTGACCGCCGCCGCCTACCTCGCACGCGCCGGCAGGAGCGTGCTCGTGCTCGAAGCGCGCGAGCGGCTCGGCGGCGCCTGCACGCTCGAGCGCCCCTTCGGCGGCGACTTCGTGATCAGCCCGTGCGCCTACGTCGTCGGCCTGCTCGATCAGGTGATCATCGACGAGCTCGACCTGCGCCGCCGCGGCTACGAGTGCTACATCGCCGACCCGAACCTCTGGGTGCCGTTCGCGGACGGGACGGCGTTCGGCCAGTGGCTCGACGACGCGAAGACCCAGGCGGGCCTCGAGGAGCTGGGCGTCTCCGAGCAGGACATCGCCGGCTACTGGGCCTACGAGGAGATCTTCGACGAGACGCGCAAGAAGCTCCGCACGGGCGCGCGCGACACGTGGATCGGCGCCTCCCCCACGCGCGCCGAGCTCGAGGAGCTGCTCGCCGGCGAGCAGCTGATGCAGGACATCCTCTTCGACGCCTCGATGGAAGAGGTCCTCGACGAGTACCTCGACGATCAGCGGCTGAAGGACGCGCTGTTCGGCCAGGGCGTCATCGCCTCGTGGGGTGGCCCGAAGGACAAGGGAACCGCGTCGATCAAGCTCATGCACTACATGGGCGACATGGAGGGCCAGGGCCCGGTCTGGGGGTACGTCAAGGGCGGCATGGGGATGGTGAGCTTCGCGATCGCCGACGCGGCCCGCGAGTACGGCGCGCAGCTCGCCACCGGCGTACCGGTCGCGCGCGTGATCCCGGGCGAGGGGGTTGAGCTCGAGGACGGCACGACGATCCGCGCGCGCCAGGTGCTCTGCAACGCCGATCCGAAGATCGCGCTCGGCCTGCTCGAGGGTCAGGACGTACCCGCGGGCTACCGCGCGAAGCTCGAGGCCTGGAAGGTCCGCAGCCCCGTCGTGAAGTTCAACGCCGTGCTGCGCGGCCTGCCGAGCTTCACCGCCGCCCCGGGCGAGCGGTTCCCCGCGCAGGCGACCGTCGATGTGACCCACGGGCTCGACGCCGCGCAGGACGCCGCCGACGCGTGCGCGCGCGGTGAGATCGCGGTCGGGTTCGGCGAGATCTACGTGCAGACGGGCTACGACCCGACGCCGGCGCCCGAGGGCCACCACCTGCTGAGCGTCTTCGGCCAGTACGCGCCGTATGAGCTCGCCGAAGGCGACTGGGACGGCCGCCGCGACGAGGCCGCCGAGCAGTTCATCACGCTCATCGACGACTTCGCCCCCGGCTTCCGCGAGCTGATCGTGCACCACGAGGTCCTCGGTCCGCCGCACATCGAGGAGCGCGTCGGCCTGACCGGCGGGAACATCTTCCAGGGCGAGGTCACACCGGACCAGATGTGGGAGCACCGCCTCGCCGCGCGCACGCCGATCGACGGGCTCTACCTCTGCGGCGCCGCGACGCACCCCGCGGGCAGCGTCATCGCGCTGAACGGCCGCAACGCGGCGATGGCGGCGCTCGAGGACTGAGCGGGGTGCGGCGGAACGGAACAGGGGCGAGAGGGCGCGCTATCCGTACCCGGCGCCCGCGGCGCCCGCTCCCGAGCGCACGCGCTCGAGGACGGCCGCCGCCGAGTCGGTGCCGTTGACGCGGATGCGCGGCAGGGCGAACGGGTCGTCGGTGCGGCGGGCGATCCCGGGATCGACGGTCGTCGCGGTCGTGAACCCGGCGGCCTCCACGGCGGCGCGCACGCGCGCGTCGTTCTTGCCCGCCGGGTAGCAGAAGGACTTCACCGCGACGTCGAACTGGCGCTCGAGCTGTGCGCGCGAGCCGGCGATCTCGTGCTTCAGGCCGACGTCGTCGAGGGTCGTGAGGTCCGGGTGCGTGAGCGTGTGGGCGCCGATCTCCCAGCCCGCGGCGATCAGCGCGCGCACCTGGCGCTCGGAGAGCCCTCCGTCGAGCCCGACGTTCTTGCCCTCGAGGTAGGCGACGCCGGGCCACCCGGCGGCCCGCAGGATCGGGCGCGCGTTGCGCCAGTGACTCGTGTACCCGTCGTCGAACGTGAACACGACGGGCTTGGCGGGCAGCCCCGGGCCCCCGATGCCATGCGGCGCGCACCTGCGCGATCGTCACGCCGCGGTAGCCGGCGTCCTTCAGCGCGGTGACGGTCTGTGCGAACGTCGCCCGCGGCGTCCACAGCTCGGGGTACGGCGTACCGGGCGCCGGGGCCTTGATCACGTGGTACATGAGGATCGGCACCGGCCCGCGGTAGGAGCCCGTGGCGGGCTTCGGCGCGGCGGGCGTGTCCGCCGCGCGCGTCGTCGTGCCCGCGCCGGACTTCGGCGACGAGCCACCGGACCCGCCACCGGTCGCGCGGCGACCGTCCGGGCCGCCGCCGACCGCGCCGGTCACGAGCGCCACGGCGATCGCGACGACGGCGCCGATCGCCGCCAGCACGACGATCCCGCGACGGCGCGCCGCGCGGCGCCGGCGCGTGCGCTCGCGCCTCCCGCCGCTCGCGGATGTGGTCCGGAACACTCACGCCCCGCAGGCTAGAGCGCGGTCCGGGCGCGCCTAGAGGCGGAACACCGGGACCAGGCGCTTCTCGTGCTCGGCGTCGATGCGCGCGACGACCTCGATGTGCGGCTCGAGCGGGGTGCCGCGGAGCTTCGTGCCGAGGCCCTCGTCGACCTGGAAGATCCCGGCGCTGTTCGACATGTCGATCTCGACCGCACCGCCGTCTCGCGGCCGGCGGAGATCTTGACCTCCTCGATCGCGTAGGCCGAGAGCGAGTGGATGTTCGTCTCCCCCGCCTCGAACGGCAGCCGCGCGCGGCCCTTGGCCATGTCGAGCGCGTCGGCGACGCGCACGATCGCGCCCTCGATCGTGAGCGGGTCGCCCTTCGAGCGATGGCTGATGATCGCGTGCATCGCCTCGGCGGCGACGACCGTCCGCTCGGGCTCCTCGTAGACGCCGGCGAGCAGCGCGGGAAGCTTGTCGGCGGCGAGGAACAGCGAGAAGCGCTCGTGGTCCTGGCGGTGGATCGCCATGCCGAGGCAGTGAAGCAGCGCGCCGGCGGCGATCACGACCTCGGCGTCGCGCTCGGTCAGCCCGTGATCGGTGATCATCGCCGGTTCGACGCCGCGCCGGAACAGCAGGCGCGCGAGCCGCAGCGCGATGTTCGTGACGATCTGGATGTGGACCCACGAGTGGTCGGACATGCCCGAGGCGGTTCGCGTTCACGCCCGCGGCGTACCACCAGGCCTTGATCTGCTCGTCGGCGTTCACCGCGGCCAGCAGCTGCTCGAGCTTGCGGTTCCCGCGCGTCGGCGCGCGCACCTCGGCGGCGAGGATGCGCTCGCGCAGCGTGTCCTGTGCGTCGCTCACGAGGCCGCGATGTCGGCGGCCGCGTCGGCGTCGCGCTTTGCGGCGAGCGCGAGCAGCTCGCGCTGGACGTCGCGCTCGGCTCCTCGCCGGCGCGCGCGCGACGCGCGTCCACCGTCCGTCGCGGTGCAGCTCCCACGCGTTCGTGTTGTCCGCCAGGCAGCGCTCGACGGTGTCCATGCAGCTCGGCCTGGCAGTCGGGGTCGTGCACCGGCGTGATCAGCTCGACGCGGTTGTCGAGGTTGCGCGGCATGAGGTCGGCGGAGCCGATCAGGACCTCGCGCTCCTCGCCGATACTCGAACGCGTAGATGCGCGAGTGCTCGAGGAACCGCCCGACGATCGAGACGACGCGGATGTTGTCCGAGACGCCGGGGATCCCCGGGACGAGGCAGCAGATGCCGCGCACGTTGAGGTCGACGCGCACGCCCGCCTGCGAGGCCGCGTAGAGCGCCTCGATGATCGCGCGGGTGCACGAGCGCGTTCATCTTCAGCTTGATGCGCGCGTGCTCGCCGCGGCGGTGCGCCTCGATCGTCCGCTCGATGCGCGCTCGAGCGATCCCGTCGAGCATGAAGTTCGGCGCCATCAGCACCTCGCGGTAGCGCGTCGGGCGCCCGTAGCCGGTGAGGAAGTTGAACATGTCCGCGACGTCCGCGCCGAGGCGCTCGTCGCACGTGAACAGGCCGAAGTCCGTGTAGAGGCGCGCGGTCTTCGGGTGGTAGTTCCCCGTCCCGATGTGCACGTAGCGGCGCACGCCGTCGCCCTCGCGGCGCACGACGAGCAGGCACTTGACGTGCGTCTTCATGCGACGGCAGGCCGTAGACGACGTGCACGCCCGACTCCTCGAGCTTGCGCGCCCACTGGATGTTCGCCCGCTCGTCGAAGCGGGCCTTCAGCTCGACGAGGCAGACCGCCTGCTTGCCGCGCTCGGTGGCACGGATCAGCGACGGGACGAGCGGCGAGTCGTCGGACGTGCGGTAGACGGTCTGCTTGACCGCGAGCACGTCGGGGTCCTCGACGGCCTGCATGACGAACCGCTCGACGCGACGTGGCGAACGAGTCGTACGGGTGGTGGACGAGCAGGTCGCCGTGCGCGGATCACGCGAGAAGATGTCGCGCTCGTCGGCCTCGGCCTCCAGCAGCCGCGGCGGCGTGACCGGCGTCCACGACTCGTCGCGCAGGTCCGGTGTGGCCCGGGAGGCCGGCGATCTGCCAGAGGTCGTTCATGTCGAGCAGGCCGGGGATCGTCGTAGACCTGGCGCTCCTCGACGCGCATCGCCTCGACGAGCTGGCTCGCGGATCGCCGGCGCTGCAGCCCGGCCTCGATCTCGAGCCGCACGACCTCGCCGAACGGGCGCCGGCGCAGCTCGGCCTCGACCGCCTCGAGCAGGTCGTCGGCCTCGTCGGAGATCTCGAAGTCCGCGTCGCGCGTGACGCGGAAGAGGCCGTGGTCGACGATCTCCATGCCCGGGAACAGCGCCTCGAGGTTCTCGGCGATGAGCTCCTCGAGCAGCACGAACGTCGTCGGCTCGCCCTCCACGACCGGCACGAAGCGCGGGATCATCTCCTTCGGCACCTTGACGCGCGCGAAGACCGTCTGGTCGGTCTGCGGGTCGCGCACGAGCACGGCGAGGCTCAGCGACGAGGTTCGAGATGTACGGGAACGGCCGGCCGAGGCCGACGGCGAGCGGCGTGAGCACCGGCAGGACCTGGCGCTTGAAGCGCTCGCGCAGCGCCGGGCGCTGGTCCTCGGGAACCTCGTCGAGCCCGACGATCCGGATGCCGTGCTCGGCCAGCGCCGGGCCGCAGCACGTCGTTCACGAGCCGCGCCTGGCGCTCCATCTGCGGCTGGATGCGCGCGCGCAGCACGTCGATCGTCTCCGACGGGTTGAGGCCCGCGCGGCGCTTCTCGGTGATCCCGGCCTCGACCTGGTCGTGCAGGCCGGCGACGCGGATCATGAAGAACTCGTCGAGGTTCGACGTGAAGATCGCCGCGAACTTCACGCGCTCCAGCAGCGGATGGTGCTCGCTCTCGGCGAGCTGCAGGACACGGTCGTTGAAGTCCGACCACGAGACCTCGCGGTTGAAGGAGAGCTCCGCGTCGGCGAGGTCGAGCGATTCGCGCGGCGCGGGGAACGGATCCTCGGCGGTCGGGATGCCGAAGACGACGTCGGTGACCGGAGGCTCGTTCACGTCTGGGTCGGCTCGGGCGTCTCCGCGGCGACCGGGGCGCGGTCCTCGGGCGCCTCGTCGGGATCCGGCGCGGTCGGCCCGACCGGCGCCTCGGGCGCGCCGGACGGGATCGTCGGGTGGATGCCGCCCTGCGCATGGTGCACCGGCGCCGGGTCGGCCGGCGGCGCGGCGGGCTGCGGCGGCGGCTCGTCGTCGACGACGGGCCCCACCGGTGCCTCGGGCGACCCGGCGGCCATCGTGTGGTGGGGCGCCGGGAGCGGCGGCCCGGGGGCCACCGGCGCGATCGCCGGGGCCTGCGGCGGGGGCGGCGCCGTCCACGCCGCGGGCGCGGCGGCTGGCGGCGGCGCGAGCGCGACGGCGGCTCGGGGCGCTCGCGCACGGCGTACTCCAGGCGCGCACGGAAGCCCTCGCGCTCGAGCTCGCGCCAGTTCGCGGTGAAGCGGTCGTAGAGCAGGTCGCGGCGCGCGCGCAGGTACGTCTCGAGCGCGACGAGGCCGCGCCAGGCGTCCGCGTGCGGCAGGCGCGCGGCGAGCGCGGGGTCGAGGTCGTCGCTGTCACCGGCGCAGGCGCCGCAGCTCGACCGCGTCGGCGTCGCGCAGCTCGAGCGACGAGCGCCTCGACGCGCGGAAGCTGCACGTCGCAGTCGTGGATCTCGCCGAGCAGGTCCTGCAGCTCCTTGGCGCGCTTGGCTGCGGTCTGCGCGTACGGGCCGAAGCACGGCTCGGCGGTCACCTCGAGCGACGTAGCGCAGCCGCTTGGCGGCGATCCGCATGTCGTGCAGCTCGCGCACGGCGCCCGGGTCGAGGACCGCCGGGACGAAGTCGCAGAGCTCGTCGAGGCGCACGAGCACGATCCGCTCGGCGTTGTCGGCGAGCGTCCCCGCGGGATCGAGGTGCTTGACGCGGCGGGCCTTCATCTCACCACCCGCTGTCCTGGTTGACGGCCGCGGGCGCCGGGCCGCTCGAGCGTGCCGAGACCGTGCGGGTGCTCGTCGGCCGGCCGGGCGTCGGCCCGACGACCGTCGTCGCTCCGCGTCGCCGCCGGCTCGGCCGCCACGAGCTGCCGCGAGCCGCCCACGCAGGTCGTCGCGGTCGATCGAGCTCGAGCGCCGCGGAGAGCTGCACGTTGCCGGCCTGCCTGCTCGACGCTCGGTGCGCTCGATGAAGACCTGCGACGCCTGCGCGCTCGTCGGGACCGACCGAGGCCGACGAACTGCTCGAGCGCGAGCAGCTCGACGTCGGGGTCGCGGCGCGCGCCGAGCGCGTCGGCCAGCTCCTTGACGTCGCGCAGCACCGGGCGCAGCTGGCGCTTCGCGGGAAGCAGGGCGCGTAGATCTCGAGCACGGCGCGCAGCCGGCGCGTCGCGACGCGCATCGCGTGCACGCGCTCGATGTCGTTCGTGTCGAGGACGCCGGCGCGCGTGCTCGAAGACCTCCTCGGCGCGGATCGCGACCGTGTGCGCGGCGGCCTCGCGCGTAGGTCATGTCCGCGTGCAGGCCGGGGATCTCGCGTGCCTTCGCCATTCGTCGCCTGCATTATCGCGCGCTTCGCGGTCGCGGTCCACCGGGGTTCACCGCATGTTCACCTCGGTGCGTGCGATCATCGCCGCGTGAGCGGATCCGCACCGGCGATCCTCGTGCGCGATCTGCGCAAGTCCTACGACGAGCCGAGGCCGTCCGCGGGATCGACTTCGAGGTCGCGCCCGGCGAGGTCTTCGGGCTGCTCGGCCCGAACGGCGCCGGGAAGACGACGACCGTCGAGATCCTCGAGGGCTACCGCCATCGCAGCGAGCGGCATCGTCTCGGTGCTCGGCTTCGACCCCGAGCAGCGGCCGCGCGCGCTGCGCGAGCGCGTCGGGATCGTGCTGCAGAGCTGCGGGATGTACCGCCACGTCGAGCGTGCGCGAGGCGGTCGCCCACTGGGCGGCCTCTATCCCCACCCGCGCGACGTCGACGAGGTGCATGCGGATCGTCGGGCTCGAGGAGAAGCAGGACGCGCTCGCCCGCACGCTGTCGGGCGGCCAGCTGCGCCGCCTGGACCTGGCGCTCGCGCTCGTCGGCGACCCGGAGCTCATCTTCCTCGACGAGCCGACGACCGGGTTCGACCCCGCCGCACGCCGCGCGGCGTGGGAGACGATCCGCCGTCTGCAGGATCTCGGCAAGACCGTCCTGCTGACGACGCACTACCTCGACGAGGCCCAGGCGCTCTGCGACCGCGTCGCGATCATCAAGGACGGCAGCATCCTCGCCGAGGGCCCGCCCGCGACGCTCGGCGCCGCCGCGACCGCGCTACCGCGTCGGCTGGCGCGACGAGCAGGGCGAGCTGCAGACGCGCGAGGAGACCGACCCGACCGCGCTGCTGCACCAGCTCACGAGCGCGGCGCTCGCCCGCGGCGAGACCGCTGCGCGATCTCTCGGTGACGCGCCCGTCGCTCGAGGACGTCTACCTCGAGCTGACCGCCGAGCCGTGCCGGGGAGGCGGCGGTATGACGCCGTCGGCGCCTCGCCTGGCGCCAGTACCGGCTCGAGCGCCGGATGTTCTGGCGCAACCCGACCGCCGCGTTCTTCAGCTTCGTCCTGCCGCTGCTCTTCCTGTTCCTGTTCGGCGCGGTGTTCAGCGGCAGCCAGGCGAACCTCGACGTGATCGTCCCGGGGATCGCCGGACTGAGCGTCATGGCCACGACGTTCAACGCGCTGGCCAACCAGATGACGTTCCTGCGCGAGCAGGGCGTGCTGAAGCGCATGCACGGCACCCCGCTTCCCGGCGGCTCGTACCTCGCCGGGATCCTCGGAAACGCCGCGACGAACGCGGTCGTGCAGATCGTCATCGTCGTGCTCGCCGGTCGTCTGTTCTTCGACATCGGCTGGCCGAAGGACTGGGCGATGCTCGCGGTCTTCACGGTGCTCGGCGTCGCGTGCTTCGCCTCGCTCGGCGTCGCCTTCTCGCATGTGATCCCGAACTTCGAGGCTGCACCGGCCTACACGAACATCGTGTTCCTGCCGGTGATCTTCATCTCGGGCGTCTTCTACGACGCCGACAACGTCCCGGCGTTCCTGCAGCGACATCGCCGACGCACTGCCGCTCGTGCACGTGATCAACGGGTTCCAGGCCGCGCTCGTGACCGGCGCGGGCTGGGCCGACCTCAAGAGCGACCTCGCGATCCTCGGGCTCTGGACCGTGGCGGGCGTCTGGCTCGCGATCCGCGGGTTCAGCTGGAGCGCGCGGCGCGAGGGCTGACGCTCAGGGGCCGAACGCCGGCGGCGGCGCCCCCTCGACCCGCACGGGGATCTCGCGCAGCGGCCCGGTCTCCCAGTCCGCTCGCAGCATCCCGAACACGTTCACGTCGAGCCAGCGCTCGCCGTGGCGGTGCCAGTCGCGCAGCACGCCCTCGAGCGTGAAGCCGACCCCGAGCAGCGCGCGCGTCGAGCGCTCGTTCGCCGGGTTCGAGTAGCTGCCCAGGCGGTGCTGGCCGAGGACCTCGAACGCCAGATGGGCGATGAGCGCCTTGGACTCGCGGTTCGCGCCCGTGCCCCAGAAGTCGCGGCCGAACCACGTGCCGACCATGCAGCGCCCGTCACGCGGGCTGAACTCGGACAGGCCCGTGATCCCGGCCGGGCCGCGCTCGCGGTGCACGACGAGCAGGTCGAGCTGCTCACCGCGCTCGCGCTGGCCGGCGCAGCGCTCGATGTACGCCTGCGGCTGGGCGAGCTCGGTGTACGGGCCCCAGGAGAACCAGCGCGTGACCTCGGGATCGCCGGCCAGCGCGAGCAGCGCCGGGGCGTCGCCGGGCTCGGGCGGGCGCAAGGTGAGTGTCGGACCGTGAAGCGCGAGGGTCACGTCGGTAGATTCGCAGCCGGATGTGGGGACTGCTCTACGACGTGCACGGAAACCTGCCGGCCCTCGAGGCCGTGCTGGCCGACGCGCGCGACCTGCCGGTCGAGCACTGGCTGCTCGGCGGCGACTACGCGCTGTTCGGCGGATGGCCGAACGAGACCGTGGACCTGCTCGAGACGCTGACCCCCGCCACCTGGATCCGCGGCAACGGCGAGCGCTGGACCGCGGTCCCCGAGGAGGCCCCGCCGGACGCCACGGTGCAGGGCGCGATCGCGAGCGCCTTCGCGCTCCTCGGCCCCGACCGCGTCGCGTTCCTCGCAGCGCTTCCCGAGAGCGCGGCGCTCGGCGAGCACACGCGCGCCTGGCACGCCTCGCCGGTGAGCGACGAGCGCTCGTTCCTCCCCGAGCCGCAGCCCGAGGATGCTGAGCTCCTGGGCGACACGACCGAGCGCCGGCTGATCTTCGGCCACACGCACCTCCCGTTCAGTGCGTCTGACGCCGGAGGGGGTCGAGCTGGTGAACCCCGGGAGCGTCGGCATGCCGTTCGACGGCAACCCGCGCGCGGCCTACGCGCTGCTCCACGACGACGGGACGATCGAGCACCGGCGCGTGCGCTACGACCACGCGTCGGCGGCGCGGCGCGTGCGCGCGGTCGCCGGTGAGGAGCCGTGGGGCGACGTCGTCGGCCGGCGGATCGAGCGCGCGCAGTTCGTCCTGCGATGAGTGCGGTCCGCGAGATCCTCCCGGGAGTCGAGCACTGGACGGCCGTGCATCCGCGGATCCGGATGCCCGTGAGCTCGTACCGCCTCGTGGGCGAGGGCGTCCTGATCGACCCGCTGGTGCCCGACGCCGGGACGGATGCGCTTGCCGCGCCGGCGGCTCCCGGGCACGTGCTGCTCACGAATCGCCATCACTGGCGCGGGTGCAGCGAGCTGATCGCGGCGTTCGGGGTCGTCGTCCACGCGCCGCGCAGCGGCCTGCACGAGTTCGGCTCGGACCGCCCGGTCGTCCCCTACGACCCCGGCGACGAGCTGCCGGGCGGCGCCGTCGTCCACGAGGTCGGCGTCCTGTGCCCGGACGAGATGGCGCTGCACGTGCCGGCCCACGGCGTCCTGGCGCTCGCCGACGGCGCGGTGCGCCATCCGCCGGACGGGCCGCTCGTGTTCGTCCCGGATCCGCTGCTGGGCGATGACCCCGCGGCGATCCGCGCGGGGCTGAGCGCGGCCTACGCGCAGCTGGCCGCGACGCTCGACTTCGACACGCTGCTGCTCGCGCACGGCGACCCGATCGTCGGCGACGGGCGCGCGGCGCTCGCGGCGTTCGCCGAGGGCGGCGGCTCGGCGTCGTTCTGAGCTCGCCCGTGCCAGACGGCCGGCGCCGGCTCAGGCCAGCGCGACGAGCAGGTCCGTGAGCTCCGACGGCGGGCGCGCCGAGGCGAAGTGGTGTCCCTGGGCGGCGTCGCACCCGAGCGTGCGCAGCCGGTCCACCTGGGCGAGCGTCTCGACGCCCTCGGCGACGGCGCGCAGGCCGAACGCGTGCGCGAGCCCGATCACCGCCGCGACGATCGCCGCCTCCTCGTGGCTCGTGGCCATGCCGGCGGTGAACGACCGGTCGATCTTCACGAGGTCCACCGGCAGCTGCTCGAGCATCCGCAGCGAGGACTGCGCGGTGCCGAAGTCGTCGATCGCGAGTTGCACGCCGAGCGCCTTGAGCTCGCGCAGCGTGCGCGTGGCACGCGGCGGGTCGGCCATCACCGCGGCTTCGGTCACCTCGAGGCAGAGCAGCGCGGGATCGACGCCGGTCGCCTCGATCGCGCGCTCGACGGCGACGATCGTCTCCGGGTGCAGGCACTGGCGCGGGCTCAGGTTCACCGACACGCTCACCGGGTCGGCGTCCTCGCGCGCGAGCGCCCAGAGCCCGGCCTGGCGCAGCGCCGAGCCGATCGCCCAGGCACCGATCGGGAGCATGAGACCGGCCTCCTCGGCGACCTCGAGGAACTGCCCCGGCGGGACGAGCCCGCGCGCGGGGTGCGCCCAGCGCAGCAGCGCCTCGCAGGCGATGATCGAGCCGGAGGTGAGCTGGAAGACGGGCTGGTAGTGCAGCGTGATCTCGCCCTCGTCGACGGCGCGGCGCAGCGTCGTCCTCGAGGTCCAGGCGGCGCACGGCGCGGGCCCGCATCTCGTCGTCGAAGACCTCGTAGGAGACGCCGCGGCGCTTGCTGCGGTACATCGCGGCGTCGGCGTCGCGCAGCAGCGCCTCGGGCCGTGTGCCCGGCGCACGGGCCAGCGCGATGCCGATGCTCGCGCGCACGCGCGCCTCGTCGCCGTCGGAGACGAACGGTTCGTCGAGCGCCTCCACGATCCGCTGCGCGACGGCCACCGCCTCGTGCTCGCCGACGACGTCCTCGCAGAGCACGACGAACTCGTCGCCGCCGATCCGCGCCGCGGTGTCACCGGAGCGCAGGACGCCGCGCAGGCGCCGCGCGACGCCGATCAGCAGCCGGTCGCCGCCCTCGTGGCCGAGCGCGTCGTTGACGCGCCTTGAAGCCGTCGAGGTCCAGGACGAGCAGCGCGACGGCGCCCTCGTGGCGCCCGAGGCGCCCGAGCGCCTGGGCGAGACGGTCGCGCAGCAGCACGCGGTTGGGCAGGCCGGTGAGCGCGTCGTGCATCGCCTGCCGGGCGAGCTCGGTGTCCACCCGCACGCGCGCGATCGCGAGCTCGATCCGGCGCACGAGGTCCGCGTCACCCGCCTCGAGGCCGGCGCGGACGAGGACGTCCTGGGCGCCGCGGTGCATCGCCTCGAGCACCCGCTCGCGCCCGGCGTGCGCGGCGAGCAGCACGACCGGGACGTCGAGCGCGACGCCGCGCAGCTGGGCGAGCGCGTCGAGCACGTCGGCGCCGCCGGTCTCCCCGGACGGGTGCTCGGCGAGCACCACGACGTCCACCGGGGCGCTCAGCAGTTCGTCGAGCGCGTCGCCGAGCGTGGCGGCGGCGAGGACGTCGAGCGGAACGGCCTCGGCGTCGCCGAGCGCGGCGAGGCGCTCCGCGTCACCGGGAACGCCTTCGACGACGAGCAGCCGGGTGGCGGCGCCGATCGCGGTGAGCGTCGCAAGCGAGCTCGCGGGGTGGGACTCGTGGAATTCGAAGGACATGGGCGTCGGCTGCTGGACCGTGCCGTCGAGGCCCTATCGCTCCGCCGCGCGGTCGCCTTGAGCGCGTCCACCCCCCAGTGGACGGGTGGCACCGAATCTGGCGCGTTCATCGCATCGTAGACGTCGCACCGAATCTCGGTGCTTCGTCCCCCGTGGTAGCGTCGCGGCCGATGAGCGATCCCCGCGAGGCGGTCGAGGTCGTCGCGTCCGTCGGCGCCCTCGACGCGACCGTCGCACTGCTGCGCGAGTACCTGCACCGCTCCGGCGCGCTGCGCGCCGTGGCGCTCGTGGACCGGGCGTCCGGAGAGGGACCCGCGGTCGTGGACTGCGCGCGCCTGCTGCCGATCGAGGTCGACCTCGGCGACCGCGTCGTGCAGCTGCCGCACGGCATCGAACTCGACGCCCCGGTCCCCGCGCTCCCCGCGCTGCGCCAGCTCCCGGCCGTTCGAGGTCGACGCCGAGCGCGGCGAGGTCGTCGGGACGGTCGGCGGGCTCGAGCACGCTCGCCGACGGCGTGCGCGCGCTTGCCGACGCGCTCGGCGGCCGCAACGTCGCGATGGCCGTCTTCGAGACGACCGATCCCGCGACGCCGCTGGCGATCACCGCGCGTGCCGGCGGCGGCGAACCGCTCGTCATCGCGATCGGCGAGAGCGAGTTCGAGCTCGGCGGCCCCGAGGGCCCGCCGGCGCTCTGATCAGCCGGACAGGCCGTCGAGGAACCCCGCCACGACACCCGCGCTGAGCGCCGGCGCGTCGTCGAAGACGAAGTGACCCTCGCCCTCGAAGAGGACGAGGTGCGCGTCCGGCAGCTCGGCGAGGAACCGCCGCGCCCCCGTGACCGGCGCGAACGGCGTCGTCGGCGCCCCAGACGAGCAGCGCGGGAACGCCGAGCGCCGCGAGCCGGCCGGCGTATGGGGCGAGCTTCGTCGAAGTCGCCCGAGCGGTAGAGCTCGAGCTGCGCGGTGCGCCGCTCGTTCGCCGTCGTAGGCCTTCCAGTACTCGTCGACCGTCGCCGCGTCGAGCTTCGAGACGGCGCCGAGCATCCCGCCGAACGTCTCGCGCGTCATCTGCCGGGCGAGCTCCTCGCCCTGCCCCTCGGTGCGCAGCGCCTCGGCGAGGCCGTGCCACCGCCCGTCGGCGAAGAACCCGCTGGCGCTGATGACCAGACCGCGCACTGCGTCCGGGTGCTCGCAGGCCCAGCGCAGCCCGATCAGCCCGCCCCAGTCGTGGACGGCGAGGACGACCGGGCCCAGTTCGAGCGCGTCGTGGAACGCACCGAACGCGGCGACGTGCGTCTCCCATGTGCCGTCGCTCGCGAGCGGCGAGTCGCCGTACCCCGGAAGGTCCGGCGCGAGCGCGCGCCAGCCGGCGCGGGCGGCGGCCGGCAGCACGGCCCGCCACATGTGCGAGGACTCGGGGTAGCCGTGCAGGCACAGCAGGGTTCCGGCCGGCTCGCCCGCGGGCCGCGGCCTCGCGGTAGGCCAGTCCGGCGGCGGTCGGGAGGTCGCTCATGGCGCAACGCTACCGGCGCTCGATCCCTAGGGTGGCCCGCCATGCGCATCGTTCGCGCCCTCTGCGGCCCGTTCTTCGTCTTCGCGGGCGTCATGCACTTCCTGCACCCGCGCTTCTACCTGCGGATCATGCCGCCGTGGCTCCCGGCCCACGACGCGCTGAACGCCGCCAGCGGAGCGGCCGAGATCGCCGGCGGCCTGGCGCTGATCTGCCCCGCCCCGGCGCGTGCGGCGCTGGGGCGGCTGGTTCACGATCGCGACGCTGATCGCCGTCTTCCCGGCGAACGTCAACATGGCCGTGCACCCCGAGGCGTTCCCCGAGGTCCCCGGCGGGGCGCGCACGCTCTATGCGCGCCTGCCCGTCCAGGCGCGTCTTCATCGCCTGGGTCCTCGCGGCGATGCGCCCGTCGCGCCGGGACGGCTGAGCGGCCTACAGGTCGAGACCGTCTCCGGGCGGCAGCACGCGCACCTCGACGCCGGGGGCGAGGTCCGCGGCCCAGCGCTCGAACGCTCGCGGCGGCTCGCTGAGCGGCGCCGGGTGCCAGCGATGCAGTGCGACCGGGTAGAGCGTGCCCCAGTGGATCGGGACGACCACACCGCGGGCGCAGCAGCGCCGCGGCCTGCGCGGCGCGCTCGGGATCCATGTGCCCGGGGCCGATCGTCGGGCCCCAGCCCCAGATCGGCAGCAGCGCGAGGTCGAGGCCCGGGTCGCCGATCGCGGCCATCCCGTCGAAGACGTCGGTGTCGCCCGCGAAGTAGACGCGCCGGCCGGCGCGTTCGGCGACGAATCCGACCGGCGCGGCGCGCGGCCCGCCGCGCGGCCAGCGGCGATCGTCGTGATCGGCGGGCACCACGTGCACGCGCACGCCGGAGAGCTCGAGTTCGTCGCCGGCGACGACCTCGCGCACGTCCGTGAAGCCGTGCGAGCGCGCCAGCCGACCCCCGCCGCGCGGAACGACGATCGGCGTCCAGCGCTCGAGGAGCTTCACCGAGCGCGTGTCGTAGTGGTCGTTGTGCAGGTGCGAGATGAGGACGCCGTCGAGCCCCCGCTGCACGTCCTCGGTGACCGCGGCCGTGCGGCGGCGCAGGTGCACGAGCCGTGAACGCAGGACAGGATCGGTCAGCAGCCGCGCGCCGCCCAGCTCGATGAGCGTCGTGGCGTGACCGAGGAACGTGACGCGATCGTGCGGGACGCGCAGGCCGGGGGCGCTCATCGGGCGCGATTCTCGCACCCGGCCGCGCCGGCCGGTCGACTGCGCTGGTCGCGGCGCGGCGCGGATCCGTAGCCCTCCCGTGCGAGGATCAGGCGCGATGAGCACCACCGCGACGCCCCCGACCCGCGTCGAGCCCGAGGTCGAGGAGGAGCACCGGGTCACACCGCTCGAGCTGTTCTTCGACCTCGTCTTCGTGCTCGCGATCACGCAGGTCACGCAGTTCTTCGCCGATCACCTGAGCGCCCGCGGCTTCCTCGAGGGGCTCGTGATCCTGGCGCTGCTGTGGTGGTCGTGGGTCGGCTACTCGTGGCTGACGAACTCGATCGACACCGACGACACGCGCACGCGCGTCTCGTTCTTCGTCGCGATGGCGGCGTTCGGGATCGTCGCGCTCGCGACACCCGCGGGCATTCGGTGACGACGCGCTGCGTGTTCGCGCTGGCCTACGCGGTGACCCGCGTCATGCAGGTCGGGCTCTACGCCTACGGAACCGACGCCGAGGACCCGAACCACGGCGCGATCCTCGGGCTGGCGCCCGGCTTCCTCGCCGGCGCGACGCTCATCATCGTCGGTGCGGCGATCGGCGGCGACGCCCAGTTGTGGATCTGGTGGGGCGCCTTGATCCTCGACGTCGCCACCCCCTACGTCCGCGGCGCCGCGGGGTTCCGCGTGCATGCCGGCCACTTCGCCGAGCGCCACGGGCTGATCATCATCATCGCGCTCGGCGAGTCGATCGTCGCGCTCGGCGCCGGCGCGTCGGGGGAGGAGCTCGACTGGCACCTGATCGTCGGCGCGACGCTCGGCGTCGCCGCCGCGGCCGCCCTCTGGTGGACGTACTTCGACATCGTCGCCGTCGTCGCCGAGCACCGGCTCAAGCAGGCCCGCGGGAGCGAGCGGGCCGAGATCGCGCGGGACTCCTACAGCTACATCCACTTCTTCATGATCGCCGGCATCGTCCTCCTCGCCCTGGGGATCAAGAAGACGCTCGCCGACGACCGCGACGACCTGAAGCTCATTCCGGCGATCGCGCTCTGCGCCGGGCCGGCGCTCTACCTACCTCGGCCACATCGCGTTCCGGCTGCGCAACGTCGGCACGCTGAACCGCCAGCGGCTCGTCGCCGCGATCGCGCTGATCGCCCTGATCCCGGTCGCGATGGCGATCCCGGCGCTCGCGTCGCTGGCGCTCGTGACCGCCGTCCTCGTCGCGATCCCGGCATACGAGATGATCCGCTTCGGCGACCACCGGCGGGACCTGCTCGTGCGCATCCGCGGCGCCGACGCCTAGGAGCAGGGAATCGCGGCGAGCGCGCGGCGGTAGATCCGCATGCTCGACGTGGGCCAGTCGTCGTGCGTCTGGGTGCGCAGCCGCGCGACGCGCTCACGGTGCCAGCGCGAGCGCGTGTTCTCGTTGTGGCCGATCACGTCGTGCAGCGCGATGCCGTAGCGGCAGCGCAACCAGGCGGTGAGCTGCAGCGAGGCACGGCGCACACGCGCGTTCCCGAGCACGTCGGACTCGCGCATCCCGACGTGCTCGATGCCGATCGCCGTCCAGTTGAGCCCGACGGTGTGGCGGCACATGAGCGCGAGCGGGACGAGCTGATGGACGTGCCCGCGGCCGTCGACGACGAAGTGCGCGCACGTGCCCGGGAGCTCGCCGAGCTCGGAGTCGCGCACGTCGGGCGCGAACGTGTTGCAGGTCGCTCCGAAGCTCGTGTTCTGCGTCATGTGCTCGACGATCACGCGGGGGTGCACGAGCGCCGAGCGGTTCAGGCCGTAGTGGCGCCGCGCGTACGCGGCCATCTCCGTCCGCCGGCGCTGCGGGAAACGGGATCGCGTCCCACGCGATCGGCGGCCGCGCCGGGGCGGCCGCGGGGCTCGGCGCCGCCCGCGCGAGCGCGGGGGCCAGCAGCGTCAGGAGGAGCACGACGACGACGGGCACCCGTTCCACGATAGGGCGCGCTGCGTCCGCAGGCCCCCGGTGCGATAGACAACACCCGTGCAGACGCGGGAGACGGGAACGCATCGAGGACCGGCGGCGCGCGCATGAGCGCGGCGCGTCGCGGCCTCATGGCGGCCGGCGGGGTGCTCGCCGGGGTCGTCGCCTTCGACCTCGCGCAGAAGCACCACGCGATCCTGCGGAACTTCCCGGTGATCGGGCACTTCCGGTACATGCTCGAGACGATCGGGCCGGAGGTGCGCCAGTACATCGTCACCTCCAACGACGAGGAGCGCCCGTTCTCGCGCGATCAGCGCGCGTGGATCTACACGTCGTCCAAGCAGCTGCGCAACACGTTCGGCTTCGGCAGCGACAACGAGATGGAGACGACGGAGAACTACCTGATCGTCAAGCAGGCGGCGCGCGCGCACCCGAAGCCCGAGCCCGGCACGGTCGGGTCCGCGCCGGAGTTCCTCCTCCCCGGCCCGAAGGTCCTCGGCGCCGCCCACGGCCGCGCACGGGCGATCCGGCCGCCGAGCGCCGTGAACATCAGCGGGATGAGCTTCGGCGCGCTGTCGGGGCGCGCGATCGAGGCGCTCAACCGCGGCGCCGCGGGCGCATCCTGCTGGCAGAACACCGGCGAGGGCGGGATCTCCGACCACCACCTGCACGGCGGCGACCTCGTCTTCCAGATCGGGACCGGGTACTTCGGCTGCCGTGACCGCGGCGGGAACTTCGACCTCGGCGCGCTGCTCGAGTGCGTGGCGCGCGCGCCCGTCGTGGCGCTCGAGATCAAGCTCTCGCAGGGGGCCAAGCCGGGGCTCGGCGGGATGCTCCCGGGGGCCAAGGTCTCGCCGGAGATCGCGCGCATCCGCGGCGTCGCGGCCGGCGAGGACTGCGTCAGCCCCGCGACGCACTCGGCGTTCGACGGACGTGGACGGCCTGATCGAGTTCGTCGAGCTGCTCGCCGACGAGACGGGCCTCCCGGTCGGCATCAAGTCGGCGGTCGGCGAGCAGGCGTTCTGGGACGAGCTCGTCGCGCGGATGGTCGCGACCGGCGGCGGGCCGGACTTCGTGACCGTGGACGGCGGCGAGGGCGGCACCGGGGCCGCGCCGCTGGCGTTCGCCGACCACGTGGCGCTCCCGTTCAAGCTCGCGTTCTCGCGCGTCTTCGCGACGTTCGCCCGCGCCGGGCTGCACGAGGACATCGTGTTCGCGGGCTCCGCGAAGCTCGGGCTCCCGGACACCGCGCTGAGCGCATTCGCACTCGGCGCCGACCACGTGAACGTCGGGCGCGAGGCGATGCTCGCGATCGGCTGCATCCAGTCCCAGCGTTGCCACACCGACCGCTGCCCGACCGGCGTGGCGACGCAGAACCCGTGGCTCGTGCGCGGCCTGAACCCGGCCGTCAAGGAGGCGCGCGCGGCGAGCTACATCCGCGTCCTGCGCGCACGAGCTCCTGTCGCTCGCGCGTGCGTGCGGGGTTCCCCACCCCGCGCTCGTCGGCCCCGACCAGCTCGAGATCGTCGGTGAGCGGTTCACCTCGCACACGATCACCGAGCTCTTCGGCTACGACCCCGCCTGGGGCACCCCCGCATCCGAGCGCCGCGACGAGATCGCGGCGCTCGTGGGCGCCTCCGGCTAACCGAGCGCCGCGTGCACCTCGCGCGCCGCGCGCTCGCCCGCGCGCACCGCGCCGTCGATGAATCCCGGCCATGCCTCGGCGGTCTCGGTGCCGGCCAGGTGGATGCGCCCGTGCGGCGCGCGGAGCGTCTCGCGGGCGGCGGTCAGCAGCCCGGCCGGCGGCGGCATGACGCAGCCCGAGACCCACGGCTCGGCGCCCCAGTCGTGCTCGACGTACGCCTGCGGCGCCGCCGCCTCGGGGCCGAAGCGCGCGGTGAACCGCTCGAGGATGGCGGCACGCCGCGCCTCGGGTTCGTCGAGCGCGGCCACGACGCCGTGCGGCCTGTCGGGGTCGCCGCCCGCGAGCACGAGCGCCATCAGAACGCCGGGGGCGCCGCCCGCCGGTGAGGCGTCCCACGTCAGCGGGACGAGCGGATCGTCGGTGAACGACTGGCCACTGAGGCCCTTGCCGCGCCAGAACGGCTTCGCGTAGACGGCGTGGACCTTCAGCCCCGCGCCCGGCTGCCACTGGCGCTCGAGCGCGCGGCGCGCGAACGGCGGGCGTGGACGGACCGCGATCCGCGCGGCCTCCGGCGGCGACAGCGCCAGGACGACGCGGCGCGCGACGAGCGGACCGGCGCCCTCGACGCGCACCCGCGCCCCGTCCGGCTCGCCGTCCTCGACGCCGAACACCGGCGCACCGATCTCCACGCGCTCGCCGAGCAGCGTCGCGAGCGAGGTGGCGATCGCCTGCGCCCCGTCCACGAGCCGCACGTCCTCGGCACCGAGCAGCCCGTCGAGCCCGCCGGCGCCGTGGATCACGGCGAGCGCGTGCAGCAGCGAGACCTGTTCCGGCGGCGCGGCGAAGTTCGCGCTGAAGGCGGCGCGCAGCAGCGACCGCGCCTCAGCCGCCAGCACGTAGGCGCGCAGCCACGCGCCGAGCGTCTCGCTGTCGAGGTCCGCGGCGCCCGGGGCGGTCCACGGTGCCGCGGTGGGCACGCGCCGCGCGGCCCGGTCGAGCCGCCGGCGCGCGAACGCGAGGCTCGCGAGCGCCCGCGCGCGCAGCGGCGGCACCGCGCCGCTGTACGTGCGCCGCGCGCCGCGGAAGGCGTAGATCGAGTCGCCGTCGCGATGGGTGGGGAACGTCGCGAGGCCGAGCTCGTCCACGAGCGCGAGCGCGCGGTCCTGTCCCGGGCCGAGCCACTGCCCCCCGTGATCGACGAGCGCACCGCCGACCTCCTCGGTGAGCGTGCGCCCGCCGACGCGCGCGCCGGCCTCGAGCACGACGACGCGCCCGACCCCCGCCTCGACGAGCCGCCAGGCGCACGTGAGACCGGAGACTCCCGCACCGACGACCGCGACGTCCACGTCCCGCGCCATGCGCGCGACCCTATCGGCCGTGCCCGGCGGGTCCGGCGGCGGCCGATAGCGTGGCGGCGATGAGCACCCTCAGTGCGGACGTCGCGGTCGTCGGAGCGGGCTTCAGCGGGCTCGCGGCGGCCCGGGCGCTCGCCGCCTCCGGCACGGACGTCGTCGTGCTGGAGGCGCGCGCGCGGGTCGGCGGCCGGACCGACGTCGCCCATCCGCGGGCGGACGTGACGCTCGATCTCGGCGGCACATGGATCGGGCCCGCCCACGAGCGGATGGCGGCGCTCGCGGCGGCGCTCGGCGTCCGCACGATCCCCCAGCACGCCGCCGGCGAGAACGTGCTCGAGCTCGGCGGCCGCGTACGCCGCTATCGCGGCACGATCCCGCGCGTCGGCCCGCTCGCGCTGCTCGACCTCGGCCGGCTGCAGCACGGCGTCGGCCGCGCGGCGGCGCGCGTCCCGGCCGACGCACCGTGGAGCGCCGGCGACGCGACGGCACTCGACGGCGTGACGCTCGAGGACTGGCTGCGACGCCGGCGCCATCACCGCCACGCCAGGAAGCTCCTGGCGATCGCCGGGCGCACGATCTGGGGCGCCGAGCCGCGCGAGCTGTCGCTGCTCTACGCGCTCGGCTACGTCGCCGGTGCGGGCGGGCTCGACCCGCTGCTCGACACCGAGGGCGGCAACCAGCACCTGCGCTTCGAGCGCGGCGCCTGGGAGATCGCCCACCGCATCGCCGCCGAGCTCGGCGACCGTGTCGTGTTCGGAGCACCGGTCGGACGGATCACGCAGGACGGAGGCGGGGTGCGCGTCGTCGGAGGGGCCGTGACCGTCCGGGCCCGGCACGCGATCGTCGCGCTCGCGCCGCCGCTGGCGCTGGCGATCGCCACCGACCCGCCGCTCCCGGCGGCGCGCCGCGCGCTCGAGGAGCGCTGGGTCATGGGGCACCTGACGAAGTGCTTCGCGCTCTACGACGCGCCGTTCTGGCGCACCGACGGGTGCAGCGGCGAGGGCCTGAGCGACGTCGGCCCCGCGACGCTCACGTTCGACGTCTCGCCGCCGGACGCCTCGTGCGGCGTGCTCGTCGGGTTCGTCGGAGGCGACGACGCGCGCGCCCTCGGCCGGCTCGAGCCCGCCGACCGCCGCGCACGCGTACTGGCGGGCTTCGCGCGCCTCTACGGCCCCGCGGCGCTGCGGCCCGGTCGCGTGGACGGAGCGCGCGTGGGCCGCCGAGCGCTTCAGCGACGGCGGGCCCGTGGCGATCGCGCCCCCCGGGGCGCAGACGACCGGCGGCGCGGCGCTGCGCGCACCGTGCGGGCGGATCCACTGGGCGGGCACCGAGACGAGCGAGCGGTTCGCCGGCTTCCTCGAGGGCGCGGTCCGCTCGGGCGAGCGTGCGGCGGCCGAGGTCCTCGCCGC
This sequence comes from uncultured Actinomycetes bacterium, assembly GCA_963787935.1. Lineage (GTDB taxonomy): Bacteria > Actinomycetota > Thermoleophilia > Solirubrobacterales > Solirubrobacteraceae > F1-60-MAGs163. The sequence goes on from CAWBEV010000006.1 coordinate 838,610, forward strand.
GTAGGCGACACCCGCCGCGCCCGCGCGCCGACTACGATCGCCCCGATGGCGCGCAAGGAGCGACACGTCCCGGTTGCCGGCCCGCCCGAGGCGGTGCTCGACCACGTCCCTCCGGGGGCCGACGTCATCGTCCCGCTCGCCAACGGCGAGCCGCCGATGCTGCTCGACGCGCTCGAGGCGCACGCCGACGAGCTCGAGCGTGTGCGCATCCACCAGATGCACCCGCTGCGCACGCGCGACTACATGCGCGGAGCGTTCGGGGACCGGCTGCGACACGTGAGCTACTTCCTCTCGGGCGCGGACCGCGGCCCCTACCGGGACGGCACCTGCGATCTCGTCCCGAACAACTTCTCGGAGATGCCGACGCTGCTGCGCATCGCCACGCGCTGCTCGCTCGTGATCGCCGCGGCGACGCCGCCGGACCGCCACGGGTACTTCTCGCTCGGCACGAACGCCGACTACGTGTCGACCCTCATCGGGCGCGTCCCGTTCTTCCTCGAGGCCAACGCGCAGATGCCGTTCACGAGCGGCGAGAACAGCGTGCACATCAGCCAGGCTGCGGGCTGGACGCACGCCGATCACCCGCTCGTCGAGGTGCCGCCGATCACGCCGACCGAGCTCGACGAGCACATCGCCTCGTTCATCTCCGAGCGCGTGCCCGACGGCGCGACGCTCCAGGTCGGGATCGGCGGGATCCCGAACGCGATCCTCGGCCAGCTCAGCGATCATCGGGATCTCGGCGTCCACACCGAGCTCATGACGGACGGAATCATGAACCTCATCGTGGAGGGCGCCGTGACGGGCACCCGCAAGAAGCACCGCCGCAACAAGCACGACGCGACATTCTGCCTCGGGACGAAGCAGTTCTACGACTGGCTGCACCTCAACGAGGGCATCGAGATGCTCCCGGTGAGCTGGTTGAACGATCCGCGGACCATCGCCCGCGAGCCGAACTTCGTCTCGATCAACGCGACCACGGAGATCGACCTCTACGGCCAGTGCGCCTCCGAGACGATCGCCGGGCACTACTACTCCTCGTCCGGCGGGCCAGGCGGACTTCGCGCGCGGGGCCATGTACTCCGAGGGCGGCCAGGCATTCGTCGTGCTGCACTCGCAGACGAAGAAGGGGCGCAGCCGGATCCGCTCGCAGCTCACGCCGGGGTCGGTCGTCACGACGAACAAGAACACGGTCGACCATGTCGTCACCGAACATGGCCTCGTCGAGCTGCGCGGCAAGTCGCTCGCCGAGCGCGCGCGGCTGCTGATCTCGATCGCCCACCCGGACCATCGCGAGGAGCTCGAGCGCGAGGCGCGCGAGCTCGGGCAGCTGCGCTGATGCGGCGGATCGTCATCGTCGGAGCCGGAGGCCGCGACTTCCACGACTTCAACGTGGCCTACCGCGAGAACCCCGACGTCGAGGTCGTCGCCTTCACGGCCGCGCAGATCCCGGGAATCGACGATCGCGTCTACCCGCCGGCGCTGGCCGGCCCGCGCTATCCGGCGGGCATCCCGGTCGTTCCCGAGGAGCGTCTCGCCGAGCTCGTGCGCGAGGAGCGGATCGACGAGGTCGTCTTCGCCTACTCCGACGTCTCCTACCCGCAGGTCATGCGCCGTGCCGAGATCGCGCTCGCCGCGGGCGCGGACTTCACGCTGCTCGGCCCGCGCGCGACGATGCTGCGCTCAGTCAAGCCCGTCGTCGCCGTCTGCGCGGTGCGCACCGGCAGCGGCAAGAGCCAGACGAGCCGGCGCGTCGGCGAGCTCCTGATGGCGGCGGGCCTGCGGGTCGCGCTCGTGCGCCACCCGATGCCCTACCACGACCTCGAGGCGATCGCCGTGCAGCGGTTCGCGACGCTCGAGGACATCGACGCGTCGAACCCGACGATCGAGGAGCGCGAGGAGTACGAGCTGCCCGTGCGTCTCGGGATGATCATGTACGCCGGGGTCGACTACGAGGCGATCCTGCGCAGCGCGGAGGCCGAGGCCGACGTCGTGATCTGGGACGGCGGCAACAACGACCTGTCCTTCTACGAGCCCGACCTCCTGATCACCGTCGCCGACCCGCTGCGCGCGGGCGACGAGCTGCGCTACCACCCCGGCGAGGCGAACGTGCGGATGGCCGACGTCGTCGTGGTGAACAAGATCGACAGCGCGAGTGCCGAGCAGGTCGCGCAGGTGCTCGCCGCCGTCGCCGAGCTGAACCCCGCCGCGACCGTCGTGCTCGCGGCCTCCCCGGTGACCCTCGGCGCCGGGCCGGACCTCGAGGGTCGCCCGGTCCTCGTCGTCGAGGACGGACCGACGATCACCCACGGCGGCATGCCGTTCGGCGCCGGCACGGTCGCCGCGCGTCAGGCCGGCGCGCACGACCTCGTGGACCCGCGCCCGCTCGCCGCCGGGTCGCTGGCCGAGACGTATGCGCACTTCGCGCACATCGGTGCGGTGCTCCCCGCGATGGGGTACTCCGACGAGCAGCTCGCCGACCTGCAGGCGACGATCGAGGCCGCTCCCGAGGGAACCGTCGTCGTGGCCGGCACGCCGATCGACCTCGGCCGCCTGATCCAGACCCGCCACCCGATCCGCAGCGTCGGCTACGCCTACGCCGACGCGGGCACGCCGACGCTCGCCGAGGTCCTCGAGCCGATCATCGCCCGCGCGCGGGAGTAGCCTGCGCGCAGGACCACGGAGGAGAAGACCGATGTCCCAGAAGCACGGCCTGTTCGCCCGCCTGCGCGCCCGGCTGCGCCGCGGCGGCCACGACGCCCACGAGGGCGAGCACGACGACGACCGGCTGCCCACCTCGATGGGCGTGCCCGGCGCGGCCGCGAGCGGCGTCTGGCGGCCCCGGCGCCACTCGAGCCTCGTCGACGACGGCGCCCCCGACCACATCTCCTACGACGACCCGCTCGAGCCGCCCGTGAAGTAGCGTCCGCGCCATGGCGGTGCTCGATCCGGACGCCTTCGACGTCCTGACGTTCGACTGCTACGGGACGCTGATCGACTGGGAGACCGGGATCGCCCGCGCGCTGCGCGCGGCGCTCGGCGCGGCAGCCGGCGCACGCTCGGACGAGGACCTGCTCGCGGCGTTCGCCGACGTCGAGCACGCCGCCGAGGTGCCCTACAAGGCCTACCGCGACGTGCTCGCGCTGAGCCTCGACGGCGTGGCCGCACACGTCGGCGCCACGGTGGACGCGCAGGCGCGCGCCGCGTTCGCGGACTCGGTCGGCGACTGGCCGGCGTTCGCGGACTCCCACGACGCGCTCGTGCGGCTGCAGGCCCGCTACCGGCTGATGCCGATCACCAACTGCGACGACGACCTGTTCGCGCGCTCCGCGGAGCGCCTCGGGATCACCTTCGACGACGTCGTGACGGCCGAGCAGGCGGGCGCCTACAAACCGGACGAGGCCCCGTTCCGCCTGGCCTTCGCGCGCGCAGGCGTGCCGCCCGAGCGCATCCTGCACGTCGCGCAGAGCCTCTTCCACGACCACGTCACCGCCCAGCGACTCGGGCTCACGTCGGTCTGGATCGACCGCCGCGGAGCGCGCACGGGGAGCGGCGCGACGCCGCCGGCGGCGGCGACCGCGGACCTGCGCCTGCCCGACCTGCGCGCGCTCGCCGACCTGCTGACGGGCTGACCGGCGCATCGTCCATTCGTCCAGCGCGCGACGAACGGCCTCAAGCGCGCGACGAACGGCGTCGAAGCGCGCGGGTAATGGGCGCACCCGCTCGCATGCTGATCCTGTGCTCGGCCGTCTGGCTCGGCCTGTGGGAGCTGCATGCGCTCGGCGTCGCCGGGGTGCCCACCGGCCCGGTCACGATCCTGCATCTCGCGGTCATGGCCGTCGGCGCGGGCCTGTGCTTCGCGCGCGCCGGCGCGGTGCGCCGCGAGCGCATGGCATGGACGCTGATCGGGCTCGGGCTGACGAGCTGGATCCTCGGCGAGGTCTACTTCACGCTCGTCCTGTGGGACGCCGCGGACCCGCCGGTCCCCTCGCCCGCGGACACCGGCTACCTGCTGCTGCCGCCGCTGGTCTTCGCCGGGGTCGTGCTCCTGCTGCGCTCGCGCCTGCACGGCCTCTCGCCGACCCTGTGGGTGGACGGGATCACCGCGGCGCTCGCCGTCGGCGCCGTCGGCGCCGCGGTCGTCGTCGAGGCCGTGCTCGGAACATGGGCGGCACGTGGATCGAGGTCGCCACGAACCTCGCGTATCCGCTCGCCGACCTCGTGCTCGTCGGGCTGATCGTCGGCGGCGTGGCCGCCTCGGGGTGGCGGGTGGACCGCACGTTCGCGCTGCTCATCGCCGGTGTCGTCTCCTTCTGGCTGGCCGACTCGGCCTACCTCGTGCTGACCGCGAAGGGCACGTGGACCTCGGGCGGCGCGTTCGACATCGGCTGGTGGATCACGCCGCTGCTGTTCGCCGCCGCGGCCTGGCAGCCGCCCGTGGCGGTGCGCTCGGCTGCGCGCCCGAACGCCACGATGGTCATCCTCGTGCCGATCGCGTGCGGCACGCTCGGCCTCGGTGTCCTCGTCTCCGCCGACTTCTACGACCTCAACGCGCTCGCCATCGTCCTGGCCGCGCTGTCGCTGCTGGCCGTCATGGCGCGCCTCATCCTCACCTACCGCGAGAACATCAGGATGCTGGGCGTCAGCCGGCACGAGGCGCTCACCGACGCGCTGACGGGACTGGGCAATCGCCGGCGGCTGACCGCGGACCTCGACGCCGCACTCGGCGACGGCGCCCCGCCCGTCACGCTCGCGCTGTTCGACCTCGACGGCTTCAAGGGCTACAACGACACCTTCGGCCATCCCGCCGGGGACACGCTGCTCGCGCGCCTGGGCGACGCGCTCGCCCGCTGCGCGGGGCGCGACGGCCGCGCCTACCGGATGGGCGGCGACGAGTTCTGCGTGCTCCTCTCCCCGCCGGACGAGCTGCTGCTGGCGGACTGCGCGCAGGCGCTGAGCGCGCGCGGGGAGGGCTTCGAAGTCTCGTGCTCGACGGGTGCGGTCAGGCTGCCCGCGGAGGCCTCGACCTCGCCGGTCGCGCTGCGGATCGCCGACCAGCGACTGTACGCCAACAAGCGCAGCGGTCGCCCGTCGGCCCGCCAGGAGACCAGGGAGGTGATGCTCCGGATCCTCGCGGCGCGCGACCCTGCGAGCACCCTGCACGCGAGCACCGTCGCCGACCTCGCCGAGTGCGTCGCGCAGACGCTCGGCCTCGAGCCCGAGGCCGCCGAGCAGGTGCGCCACGCCGCCGAGCTCCACGACGTCGGCAAGATCGCGATCCCCGACGAGATCCTGCGCAAGCGCGGGGCGCTGACCCCCGAGGAGTGGGAGTTCATCCGCCGCCACACGCTGATCGGCGAGCGGATCATCAACGGCGCCCCCGCCCTGGCGCCCGTCGCCGCGCTCGTGCGCGCGAGCCACGAACGCTGGGACGGCACCGGCTACCCGGACGGCCTGCGCGCCGAGCAGATCCCGCTGGGCGCGCGGATCGTCGCCGTGTGCGACGCCTTCGATGCGATGACGAAGGACCGCCCGTATCGCGACGGCATGGACCGAGCTGCGCGCGATCGTCGAGCTGCAGGCCTGCGCCGGGACGCAGTTCGACCCGGCGGTCGTCGAGGCCTTCGGCGTCGCGCTCGACGCGCGCCGCGAGGCCGGCGCGCATCCCGCCATCACCACCGCCGCCCCCTGATCCGGGCCGAACCGGCGCCGTGCCTCCGCCGTCGCCGGTAGGCTCACGCACGTCCCGTTTCAGCTGAGGAGACCTGAGCTCGATGGATCATTACGTTTCCCGCCGCCACTTCCTGGCCGGCACCGGCGCCGTCGCCGCGGCGAGCGTCCTCGCGCCCGACGCGCTCGCCCAGGGCCTCACGAGCGGCCGCCTGGCCGCGTTCTCCGGCGGGAAGTTCTCCGAGGGGCTCGCGTCGGGTGATCCGACGACGAGCGCGATCACGCTCTGGACGCGGCTCGAGGGGCTCGGCGGCAAGGGCACCGTCGACCTCGAGGTGGCGACCGACAAGGCGTTTCGCCGGGTCGTCGCGCGCTCGAAGGTCGCGACGAACGACAAGCTGAACCACGCGGTCAAGGCCCGCATCGGGAGGCTCAAGCCCTACGAGCAGTACTACTACCGCTTCGCCACGAAGAACGAGGACAGCCCGGTCGGGCGCTTCCGCACCGCCCTCCCGGCCGACTCCCGCCAGAAGGTGAAGTTCGCCTACTTCTCGTGCCAGGAGTTCACGTTCGGCTGGTTCAACGCGCATGCGCTGCTCGCCAAGGAGGACGTCGACTTCGTCGTGAATCTCGGCGACTACATCTACGAGATCGGCTTCGAGCCGCCGACCGGCGTGCGCTCCGGGAACTTCACCACCGGCCTCGACGGCCCGCAGACCTACGAGAAGTACGTCGAGCGCTACAAGGTCGCGCGCACCGACGCGAACCTGCGGAACATGCACGCACGTCACGCGATGATCTCGACCTGGGACGACCACGAGGTCCAGAACGACTATGCGGGCGGCGATCCGGCCGGCGGCGACATCAACCCGCCGTATTCCACGAGCCGCCGCGATCAGGCCTACCGCGCCTGGTTCGACAGCATGCCGACGTATCCGCTCAAGGGTGGCAGGAACCGCCTGTACCACGAGACGAGCTTCGGCCGCAACGTCGACCTGTTCGTCCTCGATGAGCGGCAGTACCGCGCCGCGCAGCCCTGCGACAACAGCGGCAAGGCGTGCGCCGGGCTCGATCAGGACCGCGCGTTCCTCGGCAGCCAGCAGCAGTCGTTCCTCAAGGGCGGGCTCGCGAAGTCGAAGAAGACCTGGAAGGTCATCGCCAACGAGGTCGCGATCATGCCGATCAAGGCCGACACGACGAACCTCACGAACTTCGACATGTGGACCGGCTACCCGCGTGAGCGCGAGGCGCTGCTGCAGACGATCCGCGCGAAGAAGGTCAAGGACGTCGTCTTCGTGACCGGCGACTACCACGCGTTCATCGCCGGCGACGTGCGGACGGCCGACGGAACGACCGTGGCCACCGAGTTCGTCGGCGGCTCGGTGACGTCCGCGAGCGATCCCGAGGTCAACGCGATCGTCAGGAAGCCGGGCTACGGCACGCCGGACGCGCCGGCGCAGCCCGCGGGCGAGAACGCGGCGCAGCTTGCGGCCAACCCGTGGATGAAGGAGCTCGACTACCTGAGCCACGGCTACGTCGTCTGCGAGGCCTCCTCGTCGACGTTCAAGGCGACGTTCAAGAAGCTCGAGACGATCCGCGCGAAGACGACGAAGCTCAAGTCCCAGAAGACCTACACCGTCCGCAAGGGCACGGCCGGGCTCGGGTAGCCCGGCCCGGCGCGCGGGCTGTGGCACGATCCGCCGCATGGGCCTCTTCCGCCGCCGCGCCCGCGCCGACGACCTGCACGTCGGCGACCCGCGCTTCGACGCGTGGGAGCCCGTCGGCGACTTCGGGGACCTGCCGACGGCGAAGGCGTTCGCCGGGCAGCTCATGGCGCTCGACATCGAGTGCGCCCTGACCGCCGACTGGCCGCTCGATCAGTTCGGGCGCGGCGACATCGCCCTGCGCGTTCCGCCCGAGCGCTACGGCGACGCGACCGTCGCGCTCGACGGGCTCGACCTGGAGTAGATCCGGCTCAGCAGCTGCGGCGCTCGAACGCGGCCTTCGTCGTGTACGAGCCGCGCGGCAGGTAGGCGCCCATCACGCGCGCCTCGTCCCCGGGCACGCGCGTGTCCTGCACGGCCTGATGAAGGGCGCCCGGCGAGAAGGACCACACCGTCCCGTCGGCGATCGCCAACGCGTCGTTCAAGCGGCAGCGGCGAAACGCGAGCGTGACCGAGATCGTCGAGATGCCGAACCGCGGGCACGCGCTGACGATCGACAGCGGCTGGCGGGAGGTCGCCGACACGGCGCTCGCGTTCGTCCAGCGGTTCTGTCAGCGCGGCGGCATCGCCGAGCTCCGCCGCGCCATGGCCGCGCCGGCCGCACGCGGCCGCGCCGGCTGACGCCCGCCGCCGGCGACGGACGACCCGACCGTCCTCGGGAAGGCCGCGCGCGCCGGCCAGTGAAACTGGGCCAGCTCCTCGGGCGGCGCGCCGTGCAGGAGCCAGCGCCCGTCCGGGCGGCGCTCGAGCAGCCCGCTCTCGACGATGTGTCCGATGCCGGTCGTCGCCGAGGCGCGCCGGCACCCCACGAGCTGCCCGAGCAGCCGGTGCGAGAGCTGCACCTCGACGACCACGCCGTCGGGGGTCACCCGCCCCCAGCGCTCGGCCAGGAACCACAACAGCACGAGCAGGCGCGTCTCGAGCGGCGAGAGCCGGAGGATCGCCTGGTGCAGCGACATCCGCAGCGTGCGGCGCACCGCCCGCTCGAGCAGCGCTCCCAGCACCTGCGGCCACTCGCCGAGCCGCCGGGCCACCGCGTCGTCGAGCACCGCGACGTGGATCGGCGTGAGCACGTGCCAGTGCACGTGATAGCTCACGAGGCCGTCGTCGCGCAGTCCGGCCCCGGGTTGCACGAGGTCGCCCTCGCCGATGAGCTCGGTGCAGGTGAACCCGGCGAGCGTCACGTCGCGCGCGAGCAGGCCCTCGAGCATCAGGAAGCCGAAGCGGCCGGCCTGGAGCGCGTCGGACGGGACCTCCCAGATGCCCTCGTCGAACGCCTGCACCGGGACGACGATCTCCGTCCGCGCGCGGGTGATGAGCGCGGGTGGGACACGCAGGCCGAGCTCGGGGTCGAGCTCCAGCAGGCGGGCACAGTGTCGATCTCTCGTGCTGGTCACGAGCGGCTCCCTGCGGTCCACACTACCCCGACCCGGGGGTTGCAATCCAACGTCTCACGGCAACCACCCGGATTGACCGCATCGGCGCGCGGCGTAGCGTGCGCGCGGCAGCCTCGCCCATTCCCCCCAAGGAGGGTTCCGCGACCGTGTGCCTGGCGATCCCCGGAAGGATCCTCGAGGTCGTCGACGACGCCAACCGCCTCGCGAAGGTGGACGTCGCCGGCGTGCGGCGCACGATCAACATCGGGCTGCTCGACGAGGACGGCGCCGGCGCAGGGCCCGGAGACTGGGTCCTGATCCACGTCGGCTTCGCGATCTCCCAGGTCGACGAGGACGAGGCGCGCGCCACGCGCGAGCTCCTCGAGCGCATGGGCGCCGACTACGAGCAGGAGCTCGAGGAGCTCAAGGCGAGCGTGATCGAGTGAGCGCCGGCCGCGTGCCCCCCTGTCACGCCGTGCACTGCATCACGTGTGCGGACGAGGGCGTGCCGATGCGCGTGCTCGCACTCGACGCGGCGGACGGCCTCGCGCGCTGCGCCGGCGATGACGGGCCGCCGAGCGACGTCGACGTCGCGCTCGTGACACCGCTCGCGCCGGGCGACACGGTGCTCGTGCATGCGGGCGTCGCGCTCGTGCGGCTCGCGGAGGCCGGCGCGTGAGGTTCGTCGACGAGTACCGCGACGCGGAGCTCGGCCGCGCGCTGGCGACCGAGATCCTGTCGGCCGTCGAGCCCGGCCGTCACTACCAGTTCATGGAGGTCTGCGGCGGGCACACGCACTCGATCTACAAGTACGGCGTCGACGACCTGCTCCCGGCGAACGTCGAGCTCGTGCACGGACCCGGCTGCCCGGTGTGCGTCATCCCGATGGGCCGCGTCGACGACGGAATCGCGGTCGCGAACGAGCCCGGCGTGATCTTCACGTGCTTCGGCGACATGATGCGGATCCCCGGCTCGGACGGCTGCCTGCTCGACGCGAAGGCGCGGGGCGCGGACGTGCGGATGGTCTACTCGCCGCTCGACGCGCTGCGGATCGCCAAGGAGCACCCGGACCGCGAGGTCGTCTTCTTCGCGATCGGCTTCGAGACGACGGCGCCCTCGACCGCGCTGACGCTGAAGCGCGCGAAGGCCGAGGGCGTGCGGAACTTCTCGTGCATGTGCAGCCACGTGACGATCGTCCCGCCGCTGCGCGCGCTGCTCGACTCCCCGGACCTGCGCCTCGACGGGTTCATCGGGCCCGGTCACGTGTCGACCGTCGTCGGCGCGCGGCCGTTCGAGTTCATCCCCGCCGACTACGGCAAGCCCGTCGTGATCGCCGGGTTCGAGCCGCTCGACATCCTGCAGGCGATCCGGATGATCCTCGGGCAGTTCGCCGACGGGCGCTGCGAGGTCGAGAACCAGTACCGGCGGGTCGTTCCCTGGGAGGGCAACGCCCGTGCGCTGGAGGTGATGGCCGACGTCTTCGAGCTGCGCCCGCACTTCGAGTGGCGCGGCCTGGGCTTCATCTCGCAGAGCGGGCTGCGGCTGTCGGAGGCCTACGCGGAGTTCGACGCCGAGCGGCGCTTCAGCGTGCCCGGCGTGCGCGTCGCGGACCCCAAGGCGTGCCAGTGCGGCGAGGTGCTCAAGGGCGTCATCAAGCCGTGGGAATGCAAGGTCTTCGGGACCGCGTGCACGCCCGAGCGCCCGATCGGGACGTGCATGGTCTCCAGCGAGGGCGCGTGCGCGGCGTACTACAACTTCGGCCGCTTCGCGCGCGAGAAGGAGGTCGTGTGAGCACCTCACCGGTCTCCGATCGCGAGCAGCGGATCCTCGGGATCATCGAGACCGCGCGGGCCAAGCGCGCGAAGTTCCGCGACGCCCAGGTGACGATGGCGCACGGCGCGGGCGGCAAGGCGACGCAGGGGATGATCGAGGGGCTGTTCGTTCCGGCATTCGGCGGCGCGGCGCTCGAGGCGCTCGGCGACGCGGGCGCGCTCGAGGTCGGCGGGGCCGAGCTCGCGATGACGACCGACGCGTTCGTCGTGCACCCGATCCGCTTCCCCGGCGGCTCGATCGGCGACCTCGCCGTGAACGGCACGGTCAACGACCTCGCGGTCGCGGGCGCGCAGCCGCTGGCGCTGACGGTCGCGCTCGTGCTCGAGGAAGGGCTCGCGGCCGACGACCTGCGCGCCGAGGTGGACGCGATGGCGGCCGCGGCCCGCGCCGCCGGCGTGCAGATCCTCGCGGGCGACACGAAGGTCGTCGAGCGCGGCCGCGCGGACGCGATGTACGTCTGCACGACCGGCATCGGGCGGCGCGACCCGCGCGCCCGCACGGCGACCGACGCGATCCGCCCGGGCGACCGCATCCTGCTCTCCGGCTCGATCGGCGAGCACGGCACGGCGATCATGCTCGCGCGCGGCGAGTTCGAGCTCGACGCGGACATCACGTCCGACACGCGCTCGCTGTGGCCGGCCGTGGACGCGCTCCTGGGCGCGTGCGGGCCCGCACTGCGCTGCATGCGCGACGCGACCCGCGGCGGCGTCGCCTCGGTCCTCAACGAGCTGGCGCGCGCCTCCACCGTGGCGATGGTCGTGCGCGAGGCCGCGGTGCCGGTCGAGCCCGCGGTCGCCGGGGCATCGGAGATCCTCGGCATCGATCCGATGTACGTGGCCAACGAGGGCAAGCTCGTCGCCTTCGTCGCGCCCGACGCGGCGGACGCCGCGCTCGCCGCGCTGCGGTCGGTCCCGGGGTGCGAGCGCGCCGCCGAGATCGGCGAGGTGCGCACCGAGCCGCCCGGGATGGTGCTGGTGGAGACGAGCTTCGGCGGCAGGCGGGTGATGGACCAGCTCGTGGGCGACCCGCTGCCCCGCATCTGTTGAGCGTTCGAGGAGACGAGATGACGATCCCGCAGATCGAGAAGCACCAGGCGACCGAGCAGGTCACGGCGCACGTGATCTGGATGACGACGGGACTCAGCTGCGACGGCGACTCCGTCGCGATGACGTCGGCGACGAATCCGAGCCTCGAGGACATCATCACCCAGGCGATCCCCGGCATGCCGAAGGTCGTGGTGCACAACCCCGTGCTCGCCTACGAGGTCGGGGCGGAGTTCATGCAGGCCTGGTACGACGCCGAGGCGGGCAAGCTCGACCCGTTCGTGCTCGTCGTCGAGGGCTCGATCCCGAACGAGCAGATCAACGGCGAGGGCCACTGGACGGGCATGGGCGACAACCCCGAGACCGGCCAGCCGATCACGACGAACGAGTGGGTCGACCGGCTCGCCCCGAAGGCGGCGGCGGTCGTCGCGATCGGGACCTGCGCCACCTATGGCGGGATCCCGGCGATGAAGAACAACCCGACCGGGGCGATGGGGCTGCCCGACTACCTCGGCTGGAAGTGGAAGTCGAAGGCGGGCCTGCCGGTCGTCTGCATTCCCGGATGCCCGGCGCAGCCCGACAACATGACCGAGGTCCTGCTGTACCTCGCGCTGCACCTCGCGGGGCTCGCGCCCGCGCCGGAGCTCGACGACCAGCTGCGTCCCGCGTGGCTCTTCGGGCGAACCGTGCGCGAGGGCTGCAACCGCGCCGGCTTCACCGAGCAGGGCAACTACGCGACCGTCTACGGCGACGACCACCGCTGCCTCGTGCGGCTCGGCTGCAAGGGCCCGGTGGTGAAGTGCAACGTGCCCGTCCGCGGCTGGGTCAACGGCATCGGCGGCTGCCCGAACGTCGGCGGCATCTGCATGGCCTGCACGATGCCCGGCTTCCCCGACAAGTACCTGCCGTTCATGGACCCGGACAAGTGGGGCGCCGCCGGCGCGTCGTTCCAGCGGTTCACCTACGGCCCGGTGTTCCGCTACTTCCGCAAGCGCAACATCGAGACGAAGTTCGACCACGAGCCCGAGTGGCGGCACAACCGCCCGCAGCTCACCACCGGCTACTCCAAGCGCTGGTAGCGCTCGGGAAGGAGACGCGATGTCGACGATCGAGACGCGCCGCGACCAGAAGGTCATCGTCAAGGAGATGTCCTGGGACCCGATCACCCGCATCGTCGGGAGCCTCGGGATCCACACGGAGATCGACTTCACCAATCAGCAGGTCCTCAAGTGCTACAGCACCTCGATGGTGTTCCGTGGGTTCGACATCTTCATGCGCGGGATCGATCCGCGCGACGCCCACTTCATCACCAGCCGCATCTGCGGGATCTGCGGTGACAACCACTGCACCTGCTCGTGCCTGAACCAGAACATGGCCTACGGGGTCAAGCCGCCCCCGCTCGGCGACCTCGCGTTCAACCTCGCCGAGTCCGCCGACTACATGTTCGACCACGCGATCTTCAACGACTGCATGGCGAACGTGGACTTCTGCGAGCAGATGGTCAAGGAGACCAACCCGACGCTCCTGAAGAAGGCCGAGACGACGTCCGCCCCGCACGGCGACATCCACGGCTACAAGACGATCGCCGACATCATGCGGGCGCTGAACCCGTTCACGGGCGAGTTCTACCTCGAGACCCTGCACGTCGCGCGCTACACGCGGGAGATGTACTGCCTGTTCGGCGGCCGGCACACCCACCCCTCGACGATCATGCCGGGCGGCTGCAGCGCGGACATCACGCACCAGACGTGCACGGACTACTACGTGCGGCTGATGCGCTACTTCGACTACGTCAAGCGCAGCGTGCCGATGCACGACGACCTCTACGACTTCTTCCTGGAGTCGCTGCCGGGCTACGACATGGTCGGCTACCGGGACACGAATCTCGTGAACTGGGGCTGCTTCGACGACCCGGACTACGTGGACTACGACTACCGCAACATGACCGACTGGGGTCGCAAGCGGTACATCACGCCGGGCATCGCGATCAACGGCGAGCTCATCACCACGGACCTCGTCGAGATCAACCTCGCGATCCGGATCCTGCTCGGCAGCTCGTACTTCGACAGCTGGGAGAACGAGCCGACGCTCGTGACCCGCGACCCGCTCGGCAACCCGGTCGACAAGAACCACCCGTGGAACAAGGTCACGCTCCCGAAGCCGCAGAAGCGCGACTTCGCCGACAAGTACACGTGGGTCGTCTCACCGCGCATCTACGACAAGCGCACCGACACCCACGTCTGCTGCGACACCGGCGGCGGGCCGTTCGCCCGCCAGTGGTGCACGGCGAAGGCCGGGCTCGTGGACTTCGGGTACGTGAAGGCCACCGGCCACAGCCTGCAGATGACGCTGCCGCGCTCGCCGAACCTGCCGGAGACCGAGCTGGAGTGGAAGGTCCCGGACAAGTCCAACGCGATCGAGCGTGACCGTGCCCGGACCTACCACCAGGCGTACTCGGCGCTCGTCGGACTCGACTGCCTCGAGCGCGCGATCAAGGAGGTCAACGCCGGCCGCACGAAGAGCTGGAACGAGTTCAAGGTCCCGGAGACGGCGGTCAGCTGCGGCTTCCACGAGGCCGCCCGCGGCGTGCTCTCGCATCACATGGTGATCCAGGAGGGGAAGATCGCGAACTACCAGCCCTACCCGCCGACACCGTGGAACGCGAGCCCGCGTGACGTCTACGGGACCCCGGGTCCCTACGAGGACGCGGTGCAGAACACGCCGATCTTCGAGGAGAACGGGCCCGAGAACTTCAAGGGCGTGGACATCATGCGGGCGGTCCGCTCGTTCGACCCCTGCCTGCCGTGCGGCGTGCACATGTACGGCGGCGGCCGGGTCCGCAAGGTCCTCCACACCCCGACGGCGCTCGCCTAGGCCGGCCGGAGCACGACCATGGCCTCGCAGGCGGTCCGTGGACCGGCCGACCCCCAGCAGCTGATGGACCGCGTGCAGGAGCTGCGCGAGCGCCTGGAGCAGCTGGCCGACCCGATCACCCACGACGCCGCCGAGGACCTCGTCGCCGCGATCGTCCAGATGTACGGCGCGGGCCTCGAGCGGATCGTGGACGTGATCGGCGCGGCCGGCGCGGCGGGTGAGCCGATCCGCGACGCGCTGTGCGAGGACCCGCTCGTGGCCGGCCTGCTGCTGATCCACGACCTCTACCCGGTCCCGATCGAGGAGCGCGTCGCCGAGGCGCTCGAGCGCGTGCGGCCGTACATGGAGTCCCACGGCGGCGACGTCGAGCTGCTCGGGGTGACCGACGGCATCGCGCGGCTGCGCCTGCAGGGCAGCTGCAGCTCGTGCGCGGCCTCGTCGGCGACGCTCGAGCTCGCGGTGCGCCAGGCGCTCGAGGAGGCCGCCCCGGACCTCGAGGGCATGGACGTCGAGGGCGTCGTCGCCGAGCCCGCTCCGGCGGCCGAGCCGGCGGACGGCGCGCCGGCCCCGTCGTGGTTCGACCTCGACGGCGCGGGCGCGGTCGCGCCCGAGCGGCTCGTCGCCGCGCAGGTCGCGGGCACGGCGCTGATCGTCGCGAACGTCGACGGGACGCTGCTCGCCTATCGCAACGCCTGCGCGAGCTGCGGCGGGCGGCTCGACGGCGGGCGGCTCTCGGACGGCGCGCTCGTCTGCCCCGCGTGCGAACGCAGCTACTTCCTGCCGCGCGCCGGGCGCTCGCTCGACGGCGACGGCCTGCAGCTCGCCCCCGTGCCGTTGCTGCGTGAGCACGGCAGCGTGAAGGTGGCGCTCGCGCCATGAGCACGCGGCTGGCCGAGGCGGTCGCTGCGCGCCGCCGCGCGCAGCTGGTCGCAGGCCTGCGCGACCTCGCCCGCACGGCGCCGCCCACGACGGGCGCCGTCGCCGAGACCGGCGAGCGCTGCGATCTCTGCGGCGGCGCGCTCGACGCGGACCACCGCCACCTGCTGAACCTCGAGGAGCGCCGGATCCTCTGTACGTGCGAGGGCTGCTGGGCGCTGCGCTCGGGCGACCGCGAGCTGCGGCCGACGGGGACGCGGACGCTGTGGCTCGAGGACTTCGAGCTGCCCGACGAGCTGTGGGCGCAGTTCGGCATCCCGATCGGCCTGGCGTTCTTCCTCCACAGCAGCCTGACCGAGTGCGTCGTGGCGCTCTACCCGAGCCCGGCGGGCGCGACCGAGAGCGAGCTGCGCTTCGAGGCCTGGGCCGCGCTCTGCGCGCGCAATCCGATCCTCGCCGAGCTCGAGCCGGACGCCGAGGCGCTGATCGTCAACCGGATGGCTTCGCCGCCGGAGTTCGCGATCGCCCCGATCGACCGCTGCTACCTGCTCGTCGGGCTCGTGAAGGCCGGGTGGGAGGGGATCTCGGGCGGGACCGCGATCGACGCGCTCGTCGCGGAGTTCTTCGCCGGCCTGCGAGCCGAGGCGGTCCCCGCATGAGCGGGCCGGCCCACGAGCCGCTGACGGTCGTCGCCGCCGTCCCGGAGGTCCCGGTCGCGCCCGAGCCGGAGTTCACGGTCCTCGGGGCCGCGGCGCGCGCGCACGCCGCCGTGCCGACACTCGACTTCGACGTTCACGTCGCCGAGCCCGGCGGGCGGGCGGTGTACACGATCGCGCTCACCGCCCGCGTGATGATCGAGCCGGCCCGCCGGACACACGACGCGCAGACGCGCGAGCGACTCGTCGAGCTCTTCGGGCCGCCCGAGCGCTGGGCGACGACCACGCGCAGCCTCCTCTGGCACCAGGCCGACGTGCTCGTTCCCGGGTTCACGGGCGCGACGACGTTCCGCGTGCCGATCCCGTGCAGCTTCGACCTCGAGCTCGTCGCCGCGAAGTACTTCCACTCGGTCTCCGGCGGCGAGGTCCCGCTCGCGTTCAACTTCAACGGGACCGTCTACTACCGCGGCGACGACGGGCGCCTGCAGATGTCGCTCGTCCCGTGGAGCTGCTCGGCCGAGTTCCGCTTCCCCGTCGAGATCTGGCAGGAGCTGATCGCGCGCCACTACCCCGGCACCGGCTGGATCGCGCTGCGAACCGACACGCTCGACGCGCTCGGGCGCGAGAAGGCCCGGCGCGGGCTGCCGACGATGGACGCCTGCGTCGCGGCGCTGCTGGAGGACGCGCGATGAGCGCTGGGCTCGAGCGCCTGCTCGACACGCTGCTGTTCGAGGGCTACGCGCTCTATCCGTACACGCCGGAGGCCGCCAAGAACGCGACCCCGACGCCGTTCGGGATCCTCTACCCGCCGGCCTATGCCGCGCTCGGTGAGACGACGTTCGACCATCTGCGGCTCGCGGGCCGCCTCGAGGCCGGCGCGGACGCCGAGCTCGAGGCGGAGGTCCGGCTGCTGCAGCCGTGCGGGCCGCGTCATCAGGCGAGCCCGCGCCGCCTGGTGCTGGCGCCGGCCGCCGTCGGCGATCTGGCCGGCGCGGGGGTCGCCGAGCAGTTCTCGCTCCCCGCCCCCGAGGGTCCGCCGCTCGACCTGCGGCTGCGGCTGCACGCCGAGCGCGAGGCGCCCGGGCGCTGGGCGGTGGTGCTCGAGGTCGAGAACCGCACCGCGGGTCGCGCCGGCGCGGACCGCGCGGCGGCGCTGCAGCGCGCCTCGCTCTCGACCCACCCGCTCGTGCGTGCCCGCGGCGGGCGGTTCGCCTCCCCGCTCGAGCCCGGAGCGGTCAGCACGAGCGTCAACACGTGGCCGGTGCTCGCCACCGACGACGACACCGCGCTGCTCGGCGCGGCGATCGTCCTGCCCGACCACCCGCAGCTCGCACCCGAGAGCCTCGGCGACCTGTTCGACGCGACCGAGATCGAAGAGGCGCTGCTGCTGCACGTCCACGCCCTCAGCGACGACGAACGCGAGGCGATCACCCGCCAGGACCCCGTCGTGCGCGAGATGGTGGCGCGCGCAGCCGCCGCGACGCCGCAGGAGGCGCTCGCACTGCACGGCAGGGTCACGCTGCGCGACCCCGTCACGACCGCGCCGCCGACCCCGTCGGCTGCGGTGCGCGACCCGAGCCGCGGCGAGGACGCGGCCGAGGTCGACGGTGTGCGCTTCCGGCGCGGGACGAAGGTCGTGCTGCGCCCGGGGCCCGACGCCGATCTCCACGCGCGGCTGCTCGACGGTCACCCGGCGACGATCGAGCGGATCTACGTGGACTACGACGGCAAGGTCCACCTCGGTGTGAGCGTCGATGACGATCCCGGTCGCGAGCTCCTGCGCGAGACGGGCCGGTTCCTGTTCTTCTACGCCCCCGAGGTGGAGGTGATCCGCCCGTGACCGCCGGACCCCGGCCCGCCGCGCCCAAGCGCATCCTCGTCGCCGGCATCGGCAACGCCTGGATGCGCGACGACGGCTTCGGCGGCCGCGTCGCCGAACGCCTGACCGAGCGCGAGCTCCCGCCAGAGGCCGCCGTCTTCGATTTCGGGACCGGCGGCCTCGACCTCGCCTACGAGGTCATGCGCGGCTACGACGGACTCGTGCTCGTGGACGTCAGCCGCCAGGGCGGTGCGCCCGGGACGCTCTACGTCATGGAGCCCGACGAGGCGCAGATCGAGGCCGGCATCGAGGACGGGCAGGTCCTGAACCCGCACGGGATGGATCCGCAGACCGTCCTGCGGTTCGTCAAGACGCTCGGCGCCTGGCCCGGCAAGGTCGTGGTCGTCGCCTGCGAGCCGGCGGTCGTCGAGGAGATGGGGCTCGGCCTGAGCCCCGAGGTCGGCGGCGCGGTGGAGGCCGCGGTCGACCTCGTGCTGGCGACCGTCGACGAGCTGCGCAGCGACGCCGCCTACGAACGGGTGTGAGGACGTGCACGAGCTCTCGCTCTCCAGCGCGATCGTGAACACGGTCGTGCGCCACGCGGACGGGCGGCGTGTGTCGCTCGTCAGCCTGCGCGTCGGGCACCTGCGCCAGGTCGTCCCGGACACGCTGGAGTTCTACTTCGCGTTCGTCGCCGAGGGCACGGTCTGCGAGGGCGCGCGGCTCGAGCAGGAGCACGTCCCTGCGCGGCTCGCGTGCCGCTCGTGCGGGCGTGCGTGGGAGCTCGAGCTGCCGGTGTTCCGCTGCGCCGGCTGCGGCACCGGGGACGTCGAGATCCTCAGCGGAGACGAGTTCGAGGTCGAGTCGATCGAGGTCGAGGAGGTCGCATGCACCGCACCAAGGTGAAGGTCGTCGAGGGAGCGCTGGACGCGAACAACACGCTCGCGCGCGCGAACCGGGCGGACTTCGACGCGGCCGGGGTCCGTGTCGTGAACCTCATGAGCGCCCCCGGGGCCGGCAAGACCTCGCTGCTCGAGCAGGTCGTCGGCGACCTGGACGGCGTGCGCGTCGGCGTCCTGGAAGGCGACGTGCAGGGCAGCATGGACGCCGACCGCCTCGCCGCCCGTCACGTCCCGGTCATCCAGCTGAACACCGACCCCGGCTTCGGCGGCGAATGCCATCTCGACGCGAACATGGTCCGCTCGGCGCTGCCGTCGCTCCCGCTCGCCGACCTCGACCTGCTCGTCATCGAGAACGTCGGGAACCTCGTGTGCCCCGCCGAGTTCCGCGTCGGCGAGGACGTGCGCGTGATGGTCTCCTCGGTGACCGAGGGTGAGGACAAGCCGCTGAAGTACCCGCTGATGTTCCGCACCTGCGAGCTCGTGCTCGTGAACAAGGTCGACCTGCTCGAGCACCTCGACTTCGACCTCGACCTGTTCCTGCACCACCTCGATGCCGTGCACCCCGGGGTCGAGCGGATGCTCGTGAGCGCGCGCACCGGGGAGGGCATCGCCGAGTGGCGCGACTGGCTCGCGCGCCTGGGGTCGCGGGAGGCGACGCCGGCGTGAGGCCCTCGCTCGGCGCCGACAGCCTCGAGCGGTCCATCGGCGCGGCGCTCGCCGAGCGCACCCGCGCGAACCGCGCGTTCTTCGAGCTGCACGCCGATCGGATCGCCCGGCTGTGCCACCGGATGGCCGAGCGCTTCGCCCGCGGTGGCCGGCTGCTCGCCGTCGGCCGCTCGCCCGCCGCGCGCTCGGACGTGCGCCACGTGGCGGTCGAGTTCGTCCACCCCGTGATCGTCGGCAAGCGCGCGCTGCCGGCGATCGGGCTCGCTGCCGAGGGCGGCCCGCTCCCGGCGCAGGTGGAGCTGCTCGCCGAGCCGGACGACATCGTCATCGCCTTCGGCGCCGGCGAGGACGGCGGCGAGGCGGCGGCGGCGCTCGAGATCGCGCGCGCGCGCGGCGCCCTGACGATCGCCTTCGCGCCGGCCGCGGCCGAATGGGAGTTCGAGCCGCCGTCCGCGGACCCGTCAGTGCGCCAGGAGCTCATCGAGACGCTCTACCACGTCCTCTGGGAGCTCGTCCACGTGTTCTTCGAGCACCGCGGGCTGCTGGCGGGCCGTGACACGCGTCCCGTGCACGATGCCGGGGCCAGCGGCTTCCTCTATCCGTTCCTCGCCGAGCGCGAGGACGATCTCGACGCCGTCGTGGCGGACGTGCGCGCGTCCGCGTGCGTCAAGGCGCACGAGACGGCGGCACTGCGCGCACAGACCCTCACCGACAACGCTGCGACGCTGATCGCGGCGGCGCACACGCTGCGCGCGTCGCTCGACGCCGGTGGCCGGCTGCTGGCGCTCGGCAACGGCGGCTCGGCGACGGACGCGATGGACATCGTCGCCGACTTCCGCTGCCCGCCGGACCTGCGCCGGCCCGCGCGCGCGGCGCTCGACCTGACCGAGGACCCGGCGATCCTGACCGCGATCGCCAACGACATCGGCAGCGAGGCGATCTTCTCGCGCCAGGTGATCGCCCACGGCCGCCCGGGCGACGTCCTCATGACCGTGTCGACGAGCGGGAGCTCTGCGAACGTCCTCCACGCGCTTCAGGCCGCCCGCCGGGCGGGGCTCGCGACGATCGCGCTCGTCGGCTACGACGGCGGGCGCATCGCCGCCGAGGCGCTGGCCGACGACGTCGTCATCACGCGCTCCGAGCACATCCCGCGGATCCAGGAGGCGCAGGCGAGCGCGTACCACGTGCTGCGCGAGCTCGTCGAGCTGGCCGGAGCGTCGCCGTGACCCTCGCCGCCGAGCGACGGCGCGTGCGCGCGCGGGTCGAGGGCACCGTCCAGGGCGTCGGCTTTCGCCCGTACGTCTATCGCCTGGCCTCCGGGCTCGGGCTGAGCGGCCACGTGTGCAACGACGCGCGCGGCGTGATCGTCGAGGTCGAGGCCGACCCCGGCGGCGTCGAGCGCTTCCTGGCCCGCCTGGCGGCCGAGGCGCCCCCGCTGGCGGCCGTCGACCGTGTCTCGACCGAGGAGCTCCCCGCGACCGGCGACCGCGGGTTCACGATCGTCGCGAGCCCGCGGGCCGGTGAGCCCAGCGCGCTCGTCTCCCCCGACACGGCGACGTGCGCGGACTGCCTGGCGGAGCTGCGCGACCCCGGCGACCGGCGCTTTCGCTATCCGTTCATCAACTGCACGAACTGCGGACCGCGCTTCACGATCGTGCGCGGCGTGCCGTACGACCGGCCACTGACGACGATGGCGGCGTTCGAGATGTGCGCCGCGTGCCGGGCCGAGTACGAGGACCCGTCCGACCGGCGCTTTCACGCCCAGCCGAACGCCTGCCCGGAATGCGGGCCCCGCGCGTGGCTCGCCGACGCGCACGGCACGGGCCTCGACGTCGGCCGCGCGCGTGACGCGGTCGCCGCCGCCGCCGGCCGAATCGCCGCCGGGGCGATCGTCGCGATCAAGGGGCTCGGCGGGTATCACCTCGCCTGCCGCGCCGACGACGAGGCGGCGGTCTGCGGCGCTGCGCGCGCGCAAGCACCGCGAGGACAAGCCGTTCGCGCTGATGGTCGCGAGCGTCGAGGCGGCCCACGGGCTCGCGCTGCTCAGCGCGCAGGACGACGAGCTGCTCACCTCGCGGGCGCGGCCGATCGTGCTCGTGCCGCGCTGCCGCGACGCGCCGGTCGCGCGGTCGGTGGCGCCGCGGTCGGGCGAGCTGGGGCTGATGCTCCCGTACACCCCGCTGCACCACCTGCTGCTCGCGGATGCCGGGACGGCGCTCGTCATGACGAGCGGCAACGCCTCGGACGAGCCGATCGCCTACCGCGACGCCGACGCGCTCGAGCGGCTCGCGCCGATCGCCGATCTCTTCCTGCTGCACGACCGGCCGATCCGGACGCGCACCGACGACTCGGTCGTGCGGACCGCGATGGTCGCCGGCACGCGCCGCACGCAGCTGCTGCGCCGCTCGCGTGGGTTCGTGCCCGCACCGCTGCCCGTGCCCGCCGCGGCCCCGCTGCTCGGTTGCGGCGCAGAGCTGAAGAACACGTTCTGCCTGGCCAAGGACGGACGCGCCTGGGTCGGCCATCACGTCGGCGACCTGCAGAACGCCGAGACGACGCTCGCGTTCGCCGAGGGCATCGAGCACTTCCGCCGGCTGTTCGCGGTCGAGCCGCGGATCGTCGCGCACGATCTGCATCCCGAGTACCGCTCGACGCGCTACGCCCAGGACCTCGACGATGCCCAGGACGTCGAGCTCGTCGGCGTGCAGCACCACCACGCGCACCTCGCCGCGTGCCTGGCCGAGCACGGCGAGCGGGGCGCGGCGGTCGGGGCGATCTTCGACGGCACCGGGTTTGGGCCGGACGGGACGATCTGGGGCGGTGAGCTGCTCGTCGGCGACCTCGCGGGATTCGAGCGCACCGGGATGCTGCATGCCGTGCGCATGCCGGGCGGCGAGGCGGCGATCCGCCAGCCCTGGCGGATGGCGTGCGCGTGGCTCGCCGAGGCGCTGGGATCCGGGGCGCCCGTCCCCCCCACGCTGCGCGGGCAGGTCGACCCGGTCGCCTGGGAGCAGGTCGCCGGGCTCGCGCGCACCGGGCTCGCCTCGCCGTGGACGACGAGCGCCGGCCGCCTGTTCGACGCCGTCGCGGCACTCTGCGGGCTGCGGCCGGCGGTGACCTACGAGGGCCAGGCCGCGGTCGAGCTCGAGGCGGCGTGCGACCCATGGGCGCACGGCGCCTACCCGCTCCCGGTGCGGCCCGACGGCGACGGGCGGCTGGTCCTCGACGCGCGCGTGACGATCGGCCATGTGGTCGAGGACCTCGCGCACGGGACCTGCGCCGGGATCGTCGCCGCGCGCTTCCACGACGGGGTCGCCGCGGCCACGGCGCAGGCCTGCGCGACGCATCGCGGAGCGCGGCGGTCTCACGACGGTCGTGCTCTCCGGCGGCGTGTTCCAGAACCGGCGCCTGCTCGAGGCGACGGCGGCGCTGCTCCGGGACTGGGGCCTGCGCGTGCTGACGCCCGAGCGGCTGCCGCCGAACGACGCGGGGATCGCCTACGGCCAGGTCGCGGTCGCAGCCGCCCTGCCGGAGGGCGGCGCCTGATGTTCGGGCTCGACGAGCAGCTCTCACACGTCGGCGGCGGCGGCTCGCTGCTCGTCGTGCTGGCGGTCGCGCTGCTGCTGGGGCTGCGGCACGCCACCGACCCCGACCACCTCGCCGCGGTCTCGACGCTGATCGCGTCGGACCCCGAGGACGGGACCCGGTGCGCGGGCCGGCTCGGCATCTCCTGGGGCCTCGGCCACGCGACGACGCTCATCGCGCTCGGCCTGCCGATCGTGCTGCTCGGGACCTACCTGCCGGAGCCGGTGCAGCGCGGCGCGGAGGCCGCCGTCGGCCTCGTGATCATGGCGCTCGCGCTGCGGCTGCTCGTCCGCTGGAGGCGAGGGCACTTCCATGCGCACCTGCATCGCCACGGCGACGTCCAGCACCGCCACCTGCACCCGCACGCCGAGCACCCGGGCCACGCGCACACCGCACGAGCCGGAGGTGCGGCTGGGGCGCTCGCCGGTCCAGGCGTACGGCATCGGGCTCGTGCACGGCGTCGGCGGCTCGGCGGGCGTCGGCGTGCTGCTGCTCGCCGGGATCGCCGACCGCGGCGACCGCGGCCGCCGCGCTCGTGCTGTTCGCCCTGGCGGCGGCGATCTCGATGGCCGGCCTGTCCTCGTGCTTCGGCTACGCGCTCACGCGCGGCCCGGTCCTGCGGCGCATGCTCGCGCTCGCGCCCGCGCTCGGCGCGCTGACCCTCGTGTTCGGCGCCTGGTACGTCCTGGGCGCCGTGAGCGTCGTCCCCTATCCGCTGTGAGACACGGTGGGCCGATGATCGAACCCGCGCAGGTCCTCGCGACGGCGGTGCACGCCGGTGGGCGTTCCAAGCCGTTCGGCGAGGTGACGATCGCGGAGGTTCACGCGCGCGCCGCGGAGCTGCGCGCCTCCGCCGGCTGGGGGCCCACGGCCCGCGTCGCGACGGTCGCGCAGGCCTGGAGCGAGCTCGGCCGCCAGATGGAGCGCGCGGGCGCGCGGACCGTCGCGGAGCTCGACCCCGACGACGTCGCGAGCCGCGCCGAGCCGCTGTGGGTCGTGCCGCCCGGAGGCAGCCTCATCTGACCCCGCCCGCGTGCGCGTGCCCGGGCGAGCGAACCGGCGTCGGACCACCCGGGCGCGGTCGCGCGGCCGCGGTTGGCGCGGGGGAGCTCGAGTCGGCCCGGCGCGACGAACCTGGCGACGGGCCGGCCGGGGGGCACCGACCCGCCGCCTGGGAGCTTCCGGCCGTGTGGCCGGGTGCTCGCGTCCCTCTCGGATGGTTGCCCCGGAGGCCCGTGTCCCGAAATCCGGACCGGAGACGCCCTGCCGATGCGGTAGAACCGCCCGGTGGACGTGAGCGGACCGACGGTCAGCGCGACCGAGTTCTCCCGGCTGACGGGCGTCTCGCGCGAGCGGCTGCGCACGTGGGAGCGCCGGCACGGCTTTCCCGTCCCGGCGCGCGTCGCGGACGGTCCGCGCCGCTACGCGCTCGCCGACGTCGGCGCGCTGATCGCGGCGCGCCGCGCGATCGACGACGGCGTTCCCGTCGCCGAGGCGCTCACGCGGTCGCGCGCCGGCGCCGCGGATGCCGGTCCGGGCGCGGCGGCGCTCGCCGGCGGGTTCGACGCGGCGCCGGTGCCCGCGCTCGTCGTCACGGGACCGCAGCCGGCGGTGATCACGTACGCGAACCGCGCCGCGCGCGAGCGCCCGGAGACGCCGGACGTGGGCACGCAGCTCACCGGCGAGCTCGCCGAGCGGGTCGCCGCGGCGTTCGCGGCGCGCGGAGCCACGCGCCTCGAGCGCCCCTCATGGCTCGCCGGCGGCGCGCCGGTCGCCTGCCTCGCGGTCGGGCTCGGCGGCGCCGGCGAGGGGCCGCTGCTCGCGCTCTTCGACCTCGAGACCGGCGCCGCCCAGGACGACCGCGAACGTGCACGGGCCGCCGCAGGCCGAACTCGAGCGTGCGCGGTCGGACCTCGCCGAGCGCGACGGCGCGCTCGAGCTCGGCGACGAGGTGGCACGCGCGCTGCGCGAGAACGCCGGGCGTCGAGGCGATCGTCGCGAGCACCGAGCTGCTGCTGCGCCGGCTCGGCGCCGTGGACGCGGCGCTCGCCCCCTACATGGCCGGCCAGATCGTCGTCGGGCGCTCGTCGCGCGGCCTGCTCGGCCCGGAGATGCTGACGGTCGCCGCCCATCCGGATCTCGCCCGCGCAGTCCGCGACGGCGAGATCGTGGCGCTGGCGCCCGAGGCCGCCACAGGCCTCGAGGTGCCCGAGGGGCTCGGCGCGCTGCTCGTCCCCGCGACGTGCGCGGGCGAGCCGCTGGCGATCCTGCTCGTCCTGTTCGACGGGACCCCCGCGCCGGCGAGTGGCGCGCTGCGCACGCTGTCGCTCATCGGCACGGCGCTCGGTCTGGCGCTCATGCACGAGCGCCTGCTCACCGACGAGCCCGGCGCCGGCCGCTGAGCTGACGCTCAACCGCCCCGTGCGAGCGCGAGCGCATCGTCGACGCTCCGCTCGACCGCGAGGAGATGATCGAGCCCGGTGATCGCGAGGGTCTTGGCGATCGACGTGCGGTCGTTGACGAGGACGAGCCGCCCGCTGCGCGCGCGCAGCGCCTTCATCGCCGCGATGATCACGCCGAGCGCGGTCGAGTCCATGAACGTCGTCCCGCGCAGGTCGAGCACGATCGTCCCACGGCCGTCCTCGATCGCGCCGAGCAGGCGCGAGCGCAGCTCCGGCGCCGTGTAGAGGTCGAGCTCGCCGCGCACCGCGACGACGAGGACGTCGTCGTCCGCGATCGTCTCGGTGATCTCGAGCGCGCCGTTCATCGCGGCGGCGCGAATCGCACGACGAGCGCTTCGCCGCTGCGCGAAGAGGACCGCACGGAGACGCCGTCGGCCGCCACGGAAAGCGTGCGCGCCAGCCCGCCGTGGCGCACGTCCGAGAGCAGGGAGCGCACAGCGCCCTTCGGCAGGCCGCAGACCGCGATCTGCAGGCCGTCCCCGTCGCGCCCGACGCGCGCCTCGACCGTGATGTCCGCCCCCGGCAGCGAGTCGGCCATCGTCTCGAGCGTGTCCGATACGTCGCTCAGGCGGTCCACCGGCAGGTTCGTCCGCGCCGCGAACGTCCCGACCGTGCGCACGAGCACCGGTGCCGCCAGCGGGCCGCGCACGACGGTGAGGCGCAGGCGCGGCGCGCCGAAGCCGTGCGCGACGGCCCCAGCGCTCATGTGCGCAGCTCCGTCCGCCCGTTCGTCCGCCCGTCGGCCGAGCGATCGAAGACCATCCGCACGTCCGTCGCCCCGTCGCCGTCGCCCGCGTCGCCGAGTTCGACGCGGTCGGCCAGCGCGCCGATCAGCGGCAGGCCGAGGCCGAGGCCCGGGCTGTCGGGCCGCGGCCGCAGGCCCGAGCCCCAGTCGCGGACGACGAACTCCAGGCGCTCGGTGCGCGCGAACACGAGCAGCGCGAACGTCCCGGGCCGCTCGTCATAGGCGTGCACGACGACGTTCGCGCACGCCTCGCCGACGGCGAGCGCGACGTCGTCCACACGCTCGGGGGTCAGGCCCGAGGCCTCGGCGGCGGCCGCGGCGGCCTGGCGCATCACGGCGACGTGCTCGGGCAGGGCGTCCATGACGAGTTCCACGTCGGGGCTCCGCGTCTCAGGCTGCTCGGCCATCGTCCTGTGCACCAGTCGCCGGAGCGCCCGCGGCCGGGGCCGGCCGGAGGGCGCGCCCGGCAACCGTATCGCCCCGGGGCTCCACGCCCCACGGATCGCGTCGTGCGCATGCCGACAGGAACTGCATCACCGGGGGCTTGCCCGCACGCGCGCGAGTCCAAACCCGGGACCTTGACCGGCCTTGTCCGCCTTGTCCGGGTCGTCGATCCCCCATCGATGTGCGATGACCACCCGCGTCCATCTTGGTCGGGGCCCCGAGCTGGCGCAGGATCGACGTCTCGGCGAAAGGAGAGACCCCGTGCCCCCCACCACGCCGCTCATGGAAGAGACCGAGCTCCTGCACCGCTATCACGTCGATGGCGACCTGCGGGCCCGCCAGGAACTCGTGCACCGCCTGCTGCCGTTCGTCCGCCGCGTCGCCCGCCGCTACGCCGACCGCGGCGAGCCGCTCGAGGACCTCGTGCAGGTCGGCTGCATCGGAATGCTGAAGGCGATCGACCGCTTCGACCTCTCGCGCGGCGTGAAGCTGCGCACGTTCGCCGAGCCGAACGTCGCCGGCGAGATCAAGCGCCATTTCCGCGATCACGGCTGGTCGCTGCACATGCCGCGCGACGTGCAGGAGCTGCACGCCGCGATCGGCCGGGCGACCGAGCAGCTCGGCGGCGATCTCGGCCGCGCGCCGACCGCCGGCGAGCTGGCCGAGCACCTGGAGACCTCGCCCGAGCGCGTCGTCGAGGCGATGCTCGGTGCGCGCAACTACCACGCATCGTCGCTCGACGAGGTCGACGAGACCGGCGAGAGCCCGGTCGCGAACCTCGGTGAGCACGACGCGGGCTTCGACCACGCCGACCGGCAGATGCTCCTGCGCGCGGGCGCCGCGGCGCTGCCCGCGCGCGAGCGCCGGATCGTCTACCTGCGCTACTTCGAGGACCTCCCGCAGCGCGAGATCGCCCGCCGCGTCGGGATGTCGCAGATGCACGTCTCGCGCCTGCTGCGCCAGTCGCTCGAGCGCATGCACGAGCAGCTCGAGGGACGGAGCGTCGCCGCCTGAGCGCCGGAGCCTGAGTCAGCCGTCCCGAGCTCGAGGTGCTCGGCGACCTGCGCGAGCTCGATGACGCGCAGGACCTGGCCCTCGCCGGGGCAGACGAGCATGCGCCGCCCAGCGGCGCGCGCCTCGCGGCTGCCGACGAGCACCGCGCGCAGGCCCGAGGAGTCGATGAACGTCACCTCGCGCAGGTCCAGCACGAGGTCGCCGGCGCCGCCGGCCGTCAGGAGCCCGTGCAGCTCGCGCTCGAGCTCGGGCGCGTTCGCGAGGTCGAGCTCGCCGCGGACCGTGATTCGCAGGTCCGCGCCGTCGTCGGGCGTGGTGGTGAGCTGGAACGCCGTCATGGGAGGACCCGCGCGACGACGATAGCGACGTCGTCGCGCGCCTGGGCGCGTTCGCGCTCCAGCGCCTGCTCGATCGCCTCGAGGAGCACGTCGGCCGTCGCCCCGGCCACGGGCGCGACGGCCGCGCGCAGACCGTCGACGCCGAAGAGCGAACCGTCCGGCAGGCGGGCCTCGGTGACCCCGTCCGTGTAGAGGACGAGCGCGTCGCCGGGAACGAGCCGCACTTCGTCGATCTGCGAGCGGATGTCCGCGAAGAACCCGAGCAGGGTGCCCGTCGCACCGAGCACCTGCACCTCCCCGCCGGCGCGCACGACGACGGGCGGCGGATGACCCGCGCACGCGACCTCGCCGCTGACGAGGCCATCGCTGCGGCGCAGGGCCGCCCACGCCATCGTGCAGAACTGCTCCCCGGGGGCATCCTCGAGGATCGCCTGGTTGACCGTCCACATCCGGTTGCCCTGATCGGCAGCGCGCGCGGCGACGCGCACGGCGTGCCGCACGAGCGCGGTCGTCGCGGCCGCCTCGACGCCCTTGCCGGAGACGTCGCCGATCACGAGCATGCAGTCCTCGCGCGCCTCGAACAGATCGAAGAAGTCCCCGCCGACGTCGGCCGCCCCGTGCGCCGGCCGGTAGAGCGTCGCGAGGTCGAAGCCCGGCCACACGGGCAGCGCGTGCGGCAGCAGATCGCGCTGCAGGGCGGTGGCGACGCGGTGCTGCTCGGCGTAGAGGCGGCTGTTCTCGAGCGCCAGGGCGATGCGGCGGGCGACGAGCTCCAGCACGGCGATGTCGCGTGGGTCGTAGCGGCGCGGGCGCTGCGTGGCCAGCACGAGGCACCCGTGGACGTGCTGCGCGTGGCGCATCGGGATGAACAGCGCGGTCGCGAACCCGGACTCGCGCAGCCACGACCCGTTCGCGCCCGCCGCTTCATCGGTGGGCGGGCCGTCGGGAAGCTCGAGCACGAGCGACTGCTGGGTGCGGGCCGCCACCGCCGCCGGGTGGTCGGCCGCCAGCGGCTCTCCGTCGCGCTCGCCGACGCGCTCCACCTGGGGGCGCACCTCCTCGTTGCCCGGCGATCTCGAGCGTCGCGGTGATCGAGCTGTCCGGATGGCAGACGTAGACGAACCCGGCGTCGGCCGCCTCGCCGACGAGCAGCCGGAGGATCTCCTCGACGCGCGTCTCGACGCGATGTGGGCGATCCAGCAGGCGCCCGACCTCCGCGAGCCAGTGCAGCGCGCGTCGGTCGCGGTGCTGCTCGGTGACGTCGTCGAAGATGCTCACGACCGCACTGATCCGCTCGCGCGCGTCGCGGATCGGCGCCGAGTTGACGCGCACGACCGCCCAGGTCCCGTCGCGCCGCTCGAACTGGAACTCCTCGCCGCGGACGATCTCGCCGGTCCGCAGCGAGCGCTCGAACGGCCAGTCCTCGGGCCGCATCGGGGTCCCGTCGGCGAGCCGGCCGGGATGCGCCTCGAACCAGTCCTCGGCGCTGTCGCCGTCGCCGTCGCCGGCGGCACGGTCACGAATCTCCTGGGCGCGGCGGTTGGTGATCGTCGGCCGGCCCTCGACGTCGCGGATCGAGACGGCCGCGGGCAGCTCGTCGAGAACCGTCTGCAGCCGCCGGCGCTCGCCCTCGACCCGCGCGGCCAGCGCACGGGTGTCGTCCATGAGGATCGCGTTCTCGAGCGCGAGCGCGACGCGGTCGGCGACCCGCGTGAAGAGCGTCGGATCGCCCGGCGGGAACCGGTGCGCGCGCCGCAGCCGCAGCACGCCGATCCGGCGCTCGCCGATGCACAGCGGCCCGGTCAGCGTCCAGCCGCTCGCGTCGGCCAGCACGACCGGCGCATCGCTCGCGGCCTCGAGCTGCTGCGGATCCTCCTCCGGCGCCGCGCAGCTCCCCGCCCTGCCCGTCCACGAGCGCGCGCCGTCGCCCGTGGCCACGTCGATCCGCGCCCCTTCCCCGAAGTCCGGCACGAGGGCGCCGGCGATGTCCTGCACGAGCGTCGCGGGCGGGGTGGATGTCGCGCCGATGAGGTCGGCGAGCATGCCCTCGAGGCGACGCTCGCGCTCCAGGCGCGTCCGCACGCCCGCGATCAGCACCGCGAGCAGCGAGCCGGCCAGGACGAGCGCCGTCCGCACGAGCTGCTGGCCGGCCGAGGATGAGTCGTTCCAGGTCGCACTGACGATCACGAGTACGACGGCCGCACCGCCGAGCGCGGCGACGACCGCCGGCCGCAGACGGACGCTCGCGACGAGCGGCGCGAGCACGACGAGTCCCGAGAGCACGACGCCGGCGACGAGCACGTCCGCCGCGATCACGACGACGAGGATCGTCGACGAGACCGCCAGCCACATCCGGTCGGACGTGGCCCCGGCGCGGTGCGGTACCGCCGCACTGTTCGCGAGAGGGGACGTGCAGCGAGCCTAGATCATCCGTCGCCGGCGGGCGGCCGCTCGCCTGCGCGCCGCCGGGAGCTGCGCTCCGCCATCACCGGCCTGCAGGCTCCGCGCAGGGATCCTCGCCGGGCTCGCGGACCGCAGAGCGCTCACGAATCGCAGGAGCCGATCGTGCGCCGGCGGCTGAGCGGCAGGCCGTACCAGAACAGCGCAAGCCCGCCACCGGTGACGAGGCTCGCGATGAGCGTCAGCGGCCGGCCATACAGCACGTCCGTCACGAGCGCGACCGAGACCGTCATCGTCGCGCCGAGCACCGCCATGCCCGCGATCGCGTACCGGTGGGCCATCTGCAGCAGGTGGCGCTTGTCGTCGCGGCGGAAGACGATCCGGTGCTGTGAGGCCGGGGCGATCAGCAGCACGGCCGACGTTCCGGCCATCAGCAGCGCCGCGAAGTACAGCGTGCGCTGGAAGCTCGTGACGTCCGCGAAGCGCACGGTGAACGGCACCGTCAGCAGGAAGCCGAACAGCACCTGGACACCGGTCTGGACGACGCGCACCTCCTGGACCAGCTCGTGGAGGTTGCGATCGGCGCGCTCGAGCTCGGTCTCGCGACGTCCCCATGCTGCGACGGGATGCGACGCGTCCTGCCGGCTGCGGCGATGGTCGAGCAGCGGGGGTTCGTGGTGCGTGGTCGTCGTGGCCATGGCTGCGACGTGCCCGCGGCGTGCGGCCGTAGAACGCCGTGCGCGCCGCGGGCCGCAGAACGCCGTGCGCGCCACGTTTGGGGATCTGCGCCGCCGGGTAGCCAGAAGGCGGAAAGGAGTTGCCTGTGATTGCCATCATCATCGCCATCGTGCTCGCGGCGCTCGCGTACCTCTTGTGCGTGACGCTCGGGCTGCCCGCCATCGTCGGCATCGTCGCCGCGATCCTCGTGCTGCTCGCCGGGGTCCCGGCGACATCACGCAGCTGGCGCTGAGCGCCCGCTGAGAGCACCGCCCCGGAGCCCCTCGCGCGTGGTCGCGCGTCGGGCGCCGGTGGCCGGTGCCCACGGAGTGGAGTCCCCACAGGTTCAAGGTGCGGACGGATGGGTAGGGGAGGCCCGTGCTCGCGCTGCTCTACATCGTCTCCGCGGTCCTCGCCGGGCTGATCGTCATCCTGCTCGTCGCCGGGCTCATCATCGGTCCCCCACCCGAGGGCCGGCGCCGCCCGAGCCTCGCGCGCACCAGGACGCGCCGGGCCGCCGCTGCGGCCGCTGCCGCAGCCGGTCAGCCGCCGCCGGAGTCTCGCCTCGCCGTCGCCGTTCGGCGCGACGCGAGCGCTCACTGCACGCCGTCCAGTCCGCGCACGTCTCCGACCTGCGGAGCCCGGACGAGGGCGGGGTATGAGCGCCGGTCCGGCCGATCCGCCGCGCGAGCCCGCGGCGCCCCAGCACGTCGACGAGGAAGAGTTCCGCAGGCGCCCGCGCCTCGTGTCGGCGCCGGGCGCGAACACCGGCGGGCCCTGATCCGCAGCGTCCGAGGAGCTCGCGGATGACGTCGGCAAGGCCTATCGGGCAGCGGGCCACGAGCCTATCGCCGGCGCACCGCCGCCCGCCCGCTCAAACGTCCCGCCACCATCTCGGCCCGCATCCACCGTCGCGCCCCGTCCGGGCCGCGCTCGTCGGCTACATCGCGTTCGCGGAGACGACCTGCGAGCAGTGGCGCGCGCTCGGCCTCACGCGCCGCGGGGACCTCGAGCGCCTGCTCGCCGACGTCCTCGTCGCGACCGTCGCCGCGGCGGGCCCGGATCAGCCGACCAGCCGCACCGCGCCCCCGACGCAGAGGTAGAGCCCGACGAGCGCGAACAGCCCGGCGCCGAGCGCGCGGTTGTGCGCCGCGAGCCAGCGCCGGCTGCGGTCCACCACCGAGAGGGTCGCCTGCGGGCGGGCGAGGAACGCGACGAACGCCGCGACCCCGGTCGAGTACCACACGGCGTTGAAGACGAGGACCTGGCTGACCGCCGCGGCGAAGCCGAGCTGCTCGGCGACGATCGCATTCAGACCCGCCAGGTAGAAGAGACCGGGAAGGTGCGTGACGACGCCGGCGGCCGCCGCGACGCCGAGCGACGGGTTCTCCAGGCGCGCCATCCACGCCCGGCGCCGCGCCGACTCGCGATGCACCTGCGGCTCGCCCGGTCGCCCGTAGACGAGGCCCGCGGCGAACCCGATGCATCCCACCCCCACGATCACGTCCACGATGTTGCTGCGCGTTCCCGTCCGCTCGAACCCCTGCACGCCGTGGGTGAGCCCGACGACGAGGACGCCGACGGCGATGCTGAACACCGCGCCGGCCGCGAGGTAGGCGAGGAGCGAGCGACGTGGGCGCGTGCCCGCCAGCAGCGCGTACACGACCGCAGCGGCGGTCGGCCGCAGCGTGTTCGCCAGCCCGAGGATGAGGATCTGCGAGTCCATCGGCGTCCGGTGCGCCGGCGCTCCGCGGGCGCGCGCGACCGCGCCCAGTATCGCGGGCCGGGCGTCCGGGGCGGTCCTAGACTTGCGCGCATGACCGAGACCGTTCTCCCCGAAGCCCTCGCCTACGCCGACGCGCACACGAGCGCCGCCCGGCGGCCACCTCGGCGAGGTCGCCGCGTGGACGGCGGCGAACACCGCCCGCCCCGCAGATGATGAGCGGCGTCCCCGAGGCGCGCCTGCTCGAGGCGCTGATCGTCGCCGGCGGCGCACGGCACGTGCTCGAGATCGGGACGTTCACCGGCTTCGGCGCGCTGGTGATGGCCGCCGCGCTGCCCGCGGGCGGGCGCGTCACGACGCTCGAGGTCGACGAGGAGACGGCGGCCGCCGCACGCCGCCACATCGAGGCGAGCGCGCTGGCCGACCGCGTCGAGCTGATCGTCGGCGACGCGCTCGAGACGCTCACACGGCTCGACGGCCCGTTCGACCTCGTGTACCTCGACGCCTGGAAGGCCCAGTACCCGGACTACTACGACGCCGTCGCCCCGAAGCTCGCGCCGCGCGGCGTCCTCGTGGCCGACAACCTGTTCCGCGGCGGCGCCACGTTCGACCCGGCCGACGAGGACCCGAACACGATCGGCATCCGCGAGTTCGCACGCCGCGTCCACGAGGATGAGCGCGTGCACAACGTGCTGCTGACGATCGGCGACGGCGTCATGCTCGCCTGGCCGGCGCCGGCCGCGTAGCCGGCGCGGGGTCAGCGGATCGCGCCGGGCCCCGGCGACCCGTCCGCCGCTGACCAGGTTGGCGCGAAGCCGCTTGCATACAAGCATCCCGGTATGCAAGTCTGTCGGACATGAGCGATCTCCAGCTGACCGCAATCCGGCGCCGATCCGCCCAGTCGACGCCCGCCCAGGTCTACGGGCAGCTGCGCGACGCGATCGTCCGCGCCGACCTCGAGCCGGGCCGGCAGCTCTCGGAGAACGAGCTCGCCGCGGCGCTCGGGGTCAGCCGCACCCCGGTGCGCGAGGCGCTGGCGCGGCTCCGCGACGACCGCTTGGTCGAGGTCGTCCCCCAGCTCGGGACGTTCGTCTCGCGGATCAGCCCGGCCGCCGTCGCCGATGCCCAGTTCATCCGCGAGGCGCTCGAGTGCGCGGCGGTGCGCAAGGCGGCGGAGCGCTGCACGCAGGACGACCTGCGGCTGCTCGAGGAGAACGTCGCCGCCCAGGAACGCGCGCTCGAGCAGGCCGACCACGACGCGTTCTTCGCGCTCGACGAGGCGCTCCACCAGACGCTCTGCAACCTCAGCCGGCACCCGTCCGTTTGGCCGATCAGCCAGCGGGTAAAGGGCCATCTCAACCGCGTGCGCCGGTTGAGCCTTCCGATGCCGGACTACCTGGACGCGATGATCGAGGAACACCGCGCCGTCGTCGCCGCCGTCGGGCGCCACGCGCCCGACGAGGCCGAGCTCGCGCTGCGCTACCACCTGCGGATGGTCCTGCGCGAGGTTCCCGCGATCCGCGCCCAGCACCCCGACTTCTTCGAGGAGCCCTGATGGCCACCACCGCGCGTCGCCCGACCCACGCCGCCGAGACCGCCGCGACCTCGGAGCGGTACGCGCGGATGGTGCTGATCCGCGAGCTCGAGACCGAGGCCGAGCGCCAGTACAAGGCCGCCCGCATCGGCGGCTACTGCCACCTGTCCTCCGGCCAGGAGGCGATCACGGTCGCCGCGGCCGAGGCGCTGCGGCCCGCGGACCTGCTCGTCACGGGCTACCGCTCGCACGGGTTCGCGGTCGCCCGCGGGGTCCCGCCGGAGGCGGTCATGGCCGAGCTGTTCGGTCGCGAGCGCGGCTGCGCCCACGGGCGCGGCGGCTCGATGCACCTGCTCGACGTCTCGCGCGGGTACTACGGCGGCTGGGGCATCGTCGCCGGCCAGCTGCCGATCGCGACCGGGCTGGCGCTGGCGCTCGTGCGCCAGGGACGCCCGCAGGCCGTCCTCTGCGAGCTCGGCGACGGCGCGGTGAACATGGGCGCCTGGCACGAGGCGCTGAACCTCGCGGCGGTCTGGGACCTGCCGGTCGTCTTCCTCGTGGTCAACAACGAGTACGGGATGGGAACGAGCGTCGAGCGCGCGTCCGCCGAGCCCGATCTGTACAAGCGCGCGTCCGCGTTCCGCATGCACGGCGAGCGGGTCGACGGCGACGACCTCGGCGCGTCGCTCGAGGCCTGCGAGCGGCTGCTCGAGCGGGCGCGGACGGAGCGCCGGCCCGCCGTGCTCGAGGCGATGACCTACCGCTTCCGCGGCCACTCGGTCGCCGACGCGGGCCTCGCGTATCGCACGAAGGACGAGATCGCCGGGCGCCGCGAGCGCGACCCGCTCGGGCGCGTGCGCGACGAGCTCCTCGGCGCCGGCATGACCGAGGAGCAGCTCGAGTCCATCGAGGGCGCGGCGCGCGCGGAGATCGAGGACGCCGTGCGGTTCGCCGACGCGGCCGCCGAGCCCGACGTGCACGACCTCGCCGCCGGCATGCACGCCGCGGGCAGCGCCGCGCAGTTCGAGCGGATGCGCCCCGGGAGCCCGCTCGGTGAGCTCGAGCTCGTCTTCGATGCGGGGCTCGGCCGGTGAACGCGCTCGTCGAGACCTCCGCCTCCGCGGCCTCGGAGGTCATGACGTACCGTGAGGCGCTGCGACTCGCACTGCGCGAGGAGCTCACGCGCGACGAGCACGTCTTCGTCATGGGCGAGGAGGTCGGCGTCTTCGACGGCGCCTACAAGGTGACCGCCGGGCTGCTCGAGGAGTTCGGCGCCGACCGCGTCCGCGACACGCCGATCAGCGAGGAGGGCTTCGTGGGCGCGGGCGTCGGCGCGGCGATGCTCGGCGAGCGGCCGGTCGTCGAGATCATGACGCTGAACTTCCTGCTCGTCGCGATGGACCAGGTCGTCAACCACGCGGCGAAGATCGGCGCGATGTTCGGCGGCGAGGCGCGCTGCCCGCTCGTGATCCGCACCCCGAACGGGGCCGGCAACCAGCTGACGGCGCAGCACTCGCAGTCCTTCGACCAGTTCTTCTCGCACGTGCCCGGGCTGAAGGTCGTCGCGCCCGCCACCCCCGCCGACGCCAAGGGCCTGCTGAAGGCCGCGATCCGCGACGACGACCCGGTGCTCGTCGTCGAGAACCTGCGGATCTACATGGAGAAGGGAGAGGTGCCGCTCGACCCCGGGCACCTCACGCAGATCGGGCGAGCGCGCGTCGCGCGCGAGGGCTCCGACCTGACGATCGTCGCGCACTCCTACGCGGTCGTGCGCGCGCTGCGCGCCGCCGAGCGCCTGGCCGCCGAGCGCGGGATCGAGGCCGAGGTCGTGGACCTGCGCTCGCTGCGCCCGCTCGACGTCGAGACGATCGCCGCGTCGGTGGCGAAGACGAGCCGCGCGCTGTGCGTCGAGGAGGGCTGGCCGACCTACGGCGTCACCGCCGAGATCGCCGCGCGGATCCAGAAGGCGTGCTTCGACGACCTCGACGCGCCGGTCGAGCGCCTGGGGATGGCCGAGGTCCCGCTCCCCTACGCGAAGAACCTCGAGACCGCCGCGCTCCCGAACGACGACCGGCTCGACGCGGCGATCCTGCAGACGCTCGATCGCGCCCCGCGATGACCGAGATCGTCATGCCGCACCCACCGCCGCACCGCGGAGGTGAACGCATCAGAAGCCAGACACACGCCCGCTAGGAGCCGGACACGCCGCCCGCGCTGCCCGTGGCGCTCGCCGTGTCCGCGCCCGGCTGCGCGGCCGTCGCGAGCCGCGCCGCCTGGCGCTCGGGCGCGATCCGCACGACGTTCCACGCCAGCCCGGTGCGCTCGAGCGCGGCCACGACCCACGCCGACGGGTCGAGCGCCCGCTCCCAGCGCGCGAGCCCGTGATCGGCCGAGCGCGGGAACGCGTGGTGGTTGTGGTGCCAGGCCTCGCCGAACGACGGGATCGCGAGCCACGCGACGTTCGTCGAGCGGTCCTCGACGTCGAAGCGCCGGCGCCCGGCGAAGTGGCAGACGGAGTTGACGCTCCAGGTGACGTGGTGGACGAAGAAGATCCGCACGAGCCCGCCCCAGAGCAGGCCGGTCAGCAGCCCGGCGAGCGTGAAGCCGTGGAGGACGAACCCGAGCGCCGCGGGCAGGCCGAGCGACAGCAGCACGAGCCAGCCGAACGCATCGCTGATCCGGCGCATCGTGCGGTCCTCGACGAGGTCCTTCGCGAAGCGCCGCGGGGATGCCGTCCCCTGGTCGAGCGTCAGCCAGCCGGCGTGCGCGTGCCAGAGGCCGCGCAGGCCGCTGCCGTGGCCGACGTGCGGGCTGTGCGGGTCGCCCTCGACGTCGGTGAACGCGTGGTGCTTGCGGTGGTCGGCGACCCAGTGGATCACCGGGCCCTCGATCGCCATCGAGCCGAGCACCGCGAGGCTCGTTGCGGATCGCCGGGCGCGTCTCGAACGCCTGTGCGTCAGCAGCCGGTGGAAGCCGAGCGTCACGCCGAAGCCGGTCAGGAGGTAGAAGACGAGCGAACAGGCCGAGGTCGATCGCGTCGACGCCGCGGCCCCAGAAGAGCGCGATCGCCGCGAGCGTCGCGATGAACGGGATCACGACCGCCAGCGAGGTTCGCCATCCGGGCGGCGCGCGTCATGCGGCGCCTCCCTCCCCGCCGCGTCGCGGGCGATCGGGCGCCGGCCCCAGCCCGCGCGCTCGGCGTACGAGAGCGCCGCGCCGAGCGCCTCGGCGGTCGACGTCGGCGTGATCCCGGCCGGGCGCAGCCGCGCCCGCGCCGCGCGGTCGTCGAAGCGGGAGTGGACGTCGAGGTAGGCGGTCGAGCGCGTCGGCCGGACCGGGCTCGCCCGCGCGCGTCCACGAGCGCGACCGGCGGCAGCCCGAGCGCGGACGCGGTGATGTCGCGCAGCACCGCGACCGTCGGCGCGGCGGCGCCCGCGACGAGGTGGTAGGTGCCCTCCGGCTGCGCGTCGTCGAGCAGCGAGGTGCACGAGCCCGTCGGCCACGTAGTCGCCGGTCACGACGTCGACGACGCGTCCGGCGTCGGCCGGCAGCTCGCGCACGAGCCCGCGGCGGTAGGCGCGCAGCATCGGGTAGATGACGTTGAAGCTCGTCGTCCAGCCGGTCGCCGCCTCGCCGACGACGATGCTCGGGCGGGCGACGGTGAGCGGCAGGTCCGTCGGCGCTCTCGCGCAGCAGCCCCTCGGCCTCGAACTTCGTGCGCTCGTAGGTGTTGCGGAACTCCTGGCCGACGTCGAGCTCGCGCCTCGCGGAACGCCCCGCGGTGCGTGCCGGCGACGTACGCGGTCGAGACGTGCACGACGCGCTCGCAGCCGCGGCGCGCGCCGCGCGAGGTCGAGCGACGACCGCCGTCGACGGCGACGTTCGCCCGCGCGCGCATCGGCGAGCGGCAGGTCGAAGCGCACGCTCGCCGCGCAGTGGAGGACGTGCGTGACCTCGCCGAGCAGCGGCACGTCGCCGCGCGGGTGCTCGAGGTCGAACGCCGACCGGCGTGCACCCGCTCGGCGAGTCCGGCCGGCGGGCTCGGTCCACAGCCGTCCGAGCACGTCGTCCATCCGCTCGCCGGCGTGCAGCGTCGTCGCTCGCCCGCACCGGGCAGACGAGCTGCAGGCCGGGCCGCGCGAGCAGCCGCGCGAGCACGCAGCGTCCCGAGGTAGCCGGTCGCGCCCGTGAGCAGGACCGTCGCCGGTCCCGCGCGCCTCATGCCGTCGGCCCCGATCGCGTGGAAGCCGCCGTCGACGTGGAGGATCTCGCCCGTGATCGCCGCGCGCCGCCGGCGAGAGCAGGAAGCAGACGGCCTCGGCGACGGGCTCGGGGTCGCTGCAGCGTCCCAGCCGAGCGGCGCGCCGCGCGACCCAGCCCGCGGCGAGCTCGCTCGAATCCGGGGATGCCGCCGGCGGCGAGCGTCTCGAGCGGCCCGGCGGAGACGAGGTTCACGCGCACGCCGCGCGGGCCGAGGTCGCGCGCGAGGTAGCGCGAGACGGACTCGAGCGCGGCCTTCGAGACGCCCATCCAGTCGTAGGCGGGCCACGCGACGCGTCGCGTCGAAGTCCAGGCCGACGAGCGCCCCGCCCTCCGCGGGCCAGAGCGGTCGTCAAGCGCCTGTGCGAGGCCCTTGAGCGAGTAGGCGGAGGTGCGGAACGCCAGCCTCGGCGCTCTCCGGCGGCGTCGTCAGGAAGCCGCCGCCGAGCGCGTCCGGCGGCGCGAAGGCGATCGCGTGCAGGACGCCGTCGACGCCGCCCCAGCGCTCGCCGAGGTCGCTCGCGAGCGCCGCGAGATCCTCGGCGTCGTTGACGTCGAGCTCGAGCACGTCGCACGGCTCGGGCAGCGTCTTCGCGGCACGCTCGGTCAGCCGCCGGCCGCGGCCGAAGCCCGTCAGCAGCACCTCGGCGCCCGAGCTCCTGAGCGCGCTGCGCGACGGCGTACGCGATCGAGTCGCGGGTGAGGACGCCCGTGATCGAGGAGCCTGCTCCCGTCGAGCTCACGCGTCGGTCCCCAGACGTCCTCGCCGCACGGCTGCGCCGAGCGTGCGGCCGACTGCGACGGTCTCGGCCGTCGTCGCGGGGTCGTCGTCGCGCCAGAGCACCTCGACCTGCGTCGCGCAGGCGCGGCGCCCGTCCTGGCGCAGCGACGTCGATGCCGACGGTCACGAGGCCCGCCTCGTCGCTCGCCGGGCGCAGCCCGCGCAGCGAGCCCTCGACGTGGATCGTGTCGCCGAGCCGCACAGGGCGGCGGAAGACGACGTCGCGCACGCGCCGCAGCGCGATCACGCGCTCGGGGTCGAACGGGATCAGGCCGACGGCGAACGACGACGACGAGCATGCCGTGCGCGATGCGCTGGCCGAAGGGCTCTGCGCCGCCCACTCGGCGTCGGCGTGCTGCGGGTGCCAGTCGCCGGTGAGCGCGGCGAACTGCGACGACGTCGGACTCGGTGACGGTGCGGCCGCGGGTGATGAAGCGCTCGCCCTCGGCGAGCTCGTCGAACGGGGCTGACCAGTTCACAGCGGGATGTTCCTTCCGGGTCGGGGGACGCGGGTGCCGCCGGCGAGCACGTCGAGCGTCGCCGCGAGGCGCTCGCGGGTGCGGCCGGCGCGATGACCTCGTCGACGTGCCCGCCGGCGCGTCGCGGCGCGCACGCCGAGGTGCTCATCGGCGTAGCGGCGGCGAGCCGCTCGCGCGTCGCGTCGGGGTCGTCGGCGGCCGCGATCTCGCGGCGGCGCGACGATGCCGACCGCCTGCTGGGCGCCCATCACGCCGAGCTGCGCGCGCGGCCAGGCGAGCACGAGGTCGGCGCCGAGGTCCTTCGAGTTCATCGCGATGAACGCGCCGCCGAACGCCTTGCGCAGCACGACGGTGACGCGCGGCACGCTCGGCCGCCGCGAACGCGTGCACGAGCTTCGCGCCGTGACGGATGACGCCCGAGCGCTCCTGCGCCGGTGCCGGGCAGGAAGCCCGGGCGTGTCGACGAGCACGACGAGCGGCAGGCCGAACGCGTCGCAGGTGCGCACGAACCGCGCGGCCTTGCGCGGCCGCCTCGGCGTCGAGCACGCCGCCGAGGTAGCGCGGCTGGTTGGCGACGACGCCGACGGCGCGGCCGTCGAGGCGCGCGAACGCGCGTGACGATGTTGCGCGCCCAGCGCTCGCCGATCTCGAGCAGCCGCCCGCCGTCGACGAGGCGCGCGACGACGTGGCGCACGTCGTAGACCTTGCGGTCCTCGTGCGGGACGACGGCGCCCGGGTCGCCGGGCGCCGGATCCACGGACGGCCAGCGCGGTCGGCGGCTCGCCGGCGTGCTGCGGCAGGTGGTCGAGCAGGTCGCGCACGAGCAGCGCGGCGTCGACCTCGGTCTCGGCGACGACGTGGCAGACGCCGTTGCGCTCGTGGACGCGCGGCCCGCCGAGCGTCGGCCGCGTCGACGTCCTCGCCGGTCACCTCCGGACGACGCCGGGGCCCGGTGAGGAACATGCTCGCGCGCGCGCGTCATCACGACGATGTCGGTCAGCGCCGGCGCGTAGGAGCCGCCGCCGGCGCTGGCGCCGCAGACGACCGAGATCTGCGGCACGATGCCCGGAGAGCGCGCGTGTGCGCGCGGAAGATGCGCCCGTAGCCGGCGAGCGCGGCGACGCCCTCCTGCATGCGCGCGCCGGCCGACTCGATGAAGCCGACGACCGGGCATCCGCGCGCGCCCGGCGAGCTCGCAGCACGCGCACGACGGTGTCGGCGTGCGCCTCGCCGAGCGAGCCGCCGGCGAACGCCGCGTCCTGCGCGAAGCACGCGACCGGGCGCCCGTCGACCGGCCCGGTCGCCGCCGAGCACGCCGTCGCCGTCCTGCGCGCGCTCGCCCATGCGGCGCCGAGCGCACGCCGGTGCGCAGCAGGTGCAGCGACCCGGGGTCGCGTCAGGACCTCGAGCCGCTCGAGCGGCGAGAGGCGCTCATCGGGGCGTGAGACGAGGGCGAGGCTCATGCGCTCGAGGCCTCCAGGACGAGGACGGCGTTGTGGCCGCCGAAGCCGAACGAGTTCGAGATCGCGCGCGCGGGGCGCCCGTCCGGGACGTCGAGCGGGCGCGCCGACGCCGGGCACGTAGTCGAGGTCGAGCTCGGGGTCGGGCTCCTCGAGGCCGAGCGTCGGCGGCGCGATGCGGTCGCGCAGCGCGAGCACGTCGCGACCGCCTCGACGGCGCCGGCGGCGCCGAGCAGGTGTCCGATCGCGGACTTCAGCGAGGAGACGGGAATCTCGCCGGCGCGCGTCGCCGAGCGCGGTCTTCAGCGCGAGCGGTCTCCGCG
The DNA here is from genome assembly GCA_963787935.1 of uncultured Actinomycetes bacterium. Classification (GTDB taxonomy): domain Bacteria; phylum Actinomycetota; class Thermoleophilia; order Solirubrobacterales; family Solirubrobacteraceae; genus F1-60-MAGs163. The sequence goes on from CAWBEV010000006.1 coordinate 880,311, forward strand.
CGGTCGTTCAGCGGCGTCGACGTCCCGTGCGCGTTGACGTAGTCGATGTCGCCGCGGCGCGATGCCGGCGTCGGCGAGCGCGGCGCGAGATCGCACGCGCCGCGCCCGCGCCCTGCGGGATCGGGCGCGGTCAGGTGGTGGGCGTCGCAGGTCGTCGCCGTAGCCGGCGCATCCGCGCCGAGGACGCGCGCGCCGCGCGCCGCGGCGACGTCCGCGGCCTCGAGCACGAGCACGCCGGCGCCCTCGCCCATGACGAAGCCGTCGCGGCGGACGTCGAACGGGCGCGAGACGCCGGCGTCGGAGGTCGCGTCGAGCGCGGCGAACGCCGCCCGCGCGAGCGGGGTCAGCGCCGCCTCCGCGCCGCCGGCCACGATCACGTCGGCCTCGCCGGCCTGGATCGCGCGCAGCGCGCTGCCGATCGCGTTCGCGCCGGCCGCGCAGGCGGACACGACGCCGAAGCACGGGCCGAGCAGGCCGTGGCGCAGCGCGATCGCCGCCGCGCCCGCGTTGCCCATCATCAGCGGCACCGGCGAGCGGCGAGACCGCCGCCGGCGCCGCGGTCCAGCAGCTGCTCGTGGTTGCTCTCGAGCGTCCCGAGGCCGCCGATGCCGGTGCCGACGATGCAGCCGACGCGCTCGGCGGGAACGGCGCGTCGCCGTCGCCAGCCCGGCGTCGGCGAGCGCCTCGTCGGCGGCGGCGAGCGCGAGCTGCGTGAAGCGGTCCGCGCGGCGCGCCTCCTTGCGCGAGAGCGTGTCGAGCGGGTCGAAGTCCGCGCAGGGGGCCTCGCCGCCGTCGACGCGCGCAGACGCCGGCCGCCCAGCGCTCGTGGAGCGTGCGGGCGCCCGCGCCGAGCGGCGTGACGGCTCCCACCCCGGTGACGACGACCTCGCGCACGGAGTCAGGCGCGCTCGACGATGGTCGATGACCGCGTCGCCGATCGTCTTGATCCGCTTCATGTCCTCGCCCTTCAGCGTCACGCCGAACTCCTCGTCGACGATCTGCGAGAGCTCGGCGAGGTCGAGCGAGTCGACGTCGAGGCTCTCGAACGTCGTGTCCGCGCGCGAACTGCGTCGGCTCGGCGCCGAAGCTCTCCAGCGCGTCGTAGACGACCTGCTCGACCTGCTCGGTGGTGATCGGTGGTGCTCATGGCTGGTGCTGCTCCTTTCAGGCGGCGAGGCCGCCGTCGACGTACAGGGTTGATCCGGTGACGTAGCTCGCCGCGTCGGAGGCGAGGAAGCCGCACGCAGGCGGCGACCTCGTCCGGCGTTCCGGCGCGCCGCGCGGGCACGCCGCCGAGGACCTCTGGCGGCAGGTCGGCGGTCATGTCGGTCGCGACGAAGCCGGGCGCGACCGCGTTGACGGTCACGCTGCGCCGCGCGACCTCGGCGGCGACCGTCCGCGTCATGCCGATCAGCCCGGCCTTCGCGGCCGCGTAGTTCGCCTGGCCCGGGTTCGCGCGCGGGCCGACGACCGAGGCGACGTTGACGATCCGGCCGTAGCGCGCGCGCAGCATCGGCCCGCAGCGCCTGCGCGCGTGAGGCGGAAGGCGGCGGTGAGGTTCGTGTCGATCACGCGCTGCCCAGCGCTCGTCGTCGAGCGAGACGGCGAGGTCGTCGTCGCGGATGCCCGGCGTTGTTGACGAGCCGAGCACCGGGCCGCCGAGCGCCTCGCCGGCCGCCTCGAGGACGGCCGCCGCGGTCGCCGTCGCCGGTCACGTCGAGCTGCAGCGCGACGCGCACGGCCGCCGGCCGCCTCGATCTCGCGCGGCGACCTCGCGGCGGCCGCGTCGGCGCCGGAGCGGTAGGTCAGCGCGACGGCCCAGCCGTCGGCCGCGAGCGCGCGGGCGCATGGCCGCGCCGATGCCGCGCGAGCCGCCGGTGACGAGCACCACGGCGTCGTCGCGGACGCTCAGACATCGCGCCCCCAGGTGACGACGGTCGCGCCCCAGGTGAGCCCGGCGCCGAACGCGGCGAGCAGCACGCGCGAGCCGGGCTCGAGGCGCCCGTCGGCGCGGGCGCGGTCGAGCGCGAGCGGGATCGAGGCGGCCGACGTGTTGCCCGTGCTCGCGCGATCGCCGAGACGACGCGGTCCGGGCCGCAGCTCGAGCCGCTCGGTCGAGCGAGCTCGAGGATCCGCGCGTTCGCCTGGTGGAAGACGTAGAGGTCGAGGTCGGCGAGCTCGACGTCCGCGGCGCGCGCACGCGGCCTGCGCGGCCTCCGCCATCCGGCGCACGGCCTCGACGGAAGACGGCGTGGCCGTCCATGCTGGATGAAGCCGCGCGTCGCGCGGAGCGCGTGATCAGGTCGCCGAGCGCGCCGTCGGCGCCGAGGATCACCGGCCCGATCCGCGCGCCGGCGCGGCCTCGAGCACGACGGCGCCGGCGCCGTCGCCGAAGAGCGCCGCGGTCTGGCGGTCGGTCCGGGTCGAGGTGCCGCGAGAGGATCTCCGCGCCGATCACGAGCACGCGCGCCGCGCGCCCGGCCTCGATCATCGCGGCGCCCGAGGCCGAGCGCCGGAGACGAAGCCGGTGCAGGCGGCGCCGACGTCGATCGCGCCGGCGCGGTCCGCGCCGAGCGCGGCGGCGACGAGCGGCGCGCAGCGTCGGGCGTGACCTCGTCGGCGGTGACGGTCGCGACGAGCACGAGGTCGAGGTCGTGCGCCGCGACGCCCGCGTCGGCGAGCGCGCGACGGCCGGCGGCGGCGGCGAGCTCGTGCAGGTGATCGGCCGGGGCGGCCCAGCGCCGCTCGCGGATGCCGGTGCGCCGCTCGACCCACGCGTCGTCGACGCCGAGCCGGCTCGTCGCCTCGTCGTTGCGACGCGACGCTCGGGGAGCGCGGCGCCGAGGCCGCAGGCCGCGGCGCCGACCCGCAGGGCCGGCTCGGCGATCGCGACGCTCAGGCTGCGGCAGCGACGCCATCGCTCGCCTCCTTGCAGGTTGCGCTCGACGAGCCGCGCGAGCACCTCGCCGGGTCCGACGTCCACGAAGCGCTGCGGCGCCGGCGCGGCGCAGCGCGAGCCATGCACCTCGCGCCAGCGGACCGGCGCGACGATCGCCGCGGCGAGCTCCGGCACGCGGGTCGCGGAACGGCGCCGGCGGTCAGGCCGCTGAGACGACGGGGGCGCTGCGGCGCGCGCCAGTCGACGCTCGCCGAGCGCGACGGGCGAACGGCTCGCGCGCGCGCGGCGCATCGCCGGCGAGTGGAAGGCGCCGGCGACGTCGAGCTCGAGCGCGCGCAGGCCGCGCTCGCGGGCCGCGCGGCGGGCGCCGTCGAACGCCGTCGGCGGCCCGGCGAGCACGACCTGCCCGGGCGCGTTGTCGTTGGCCAGGTACGAGGTCGAGGTCGTCGCGCGAGGCCGCGCCGCGTCGGCGCGGTGCCCTTCAGCACGGCGAGCATGCCGCCGCGCCGCGCGCTCGGCCGCCTCGGCCATCAGCTCGCCGCGCACGACGGCGAGGTCGCACCGCGTCCGCTTCGGAGATCGCCCCGGCGGCGGCCAGCGCGGACAGCTCGCCGAGCGAGTGCCCCGCGAACGCGGCGGCGTCGGTCACCGGCCGCTGCGCGCGCCATGCGGCGAGGCTCGCGAGCACGATCGCGGGCTGGGCGAAGCGCGTGCTCTCGCCGCAGCGCGGGAACGGGTCCTCGCCGATCAGGTCGAGTCGCGAGGTCGAGCAGGTCCGGCGCCCGCTCGCGCACGAGCGGCGCATGCTCCGGTGACTGGACGCCCTGGCCGGGGAAGAGATAGGCCGTGGCGGTCATCTGCCCTCACCTTCACCAGTCCGGCGCGATCCGAAGCGCCGCCGCGCCCCGAACCCCCCGGTTCGGGGGTTCGGGCGCACCGTCGGGGGGTCGGCTCAGCCGAGCAGGCCGAGCTGCTGCGCGCGGCGGACGGCCTCGGCGCGCCCGCGCACGTCGAGCTTGCGGTAGAGCCCGCTCGTGTGCTCCTTCACCGTGTGCGGCGAGAGGTAGAGCGCGGCCGCGATCTCGCGGTTCGTCGCACCCGAGCCGATCAGGTCGAGCACCTCGCGCTCACGGTCGGTGAGGCGCACGCCGGTCTCGGCCGGCTGCGCGGGGAAGACGAGCTCGCCCGCGGCGACGCGGCGCACGGCGTCGGCGACCTCACGCGCCGGCTGGTCCTTCAGGAGGAACCCCGAGGCGCCCGCCGCGCGCGCCGCGCCCGGCGAGATCCGCCCGGCGCCGCTGATCAGCAGGATGCGCGGGGCGAGCGTCAGCTGCGTGAGGCGCTCGGCGATCTCGGCGCCGGACTCCTCGCCGACGAACAGGTCCACGAGCGCGACGTGCGGCTCGTAGCGCCGGGCGAGGGCCTCGGCCTCCGCCCCCGTCCGCGCGCTCAGCGTGCGCTCGACCCACGAGAGCTGGCCGAGCATCAGCCGGAAGCCCCAGTGGACGACGTCGTGGTCGTCGACGACGAGCACCCGCAGTCGTCGGGCCGGCGGCTCCTCAGCCATCCGGCACCGCCAGGCGGACCTGCCAGCGCCGGCCTGCGGCTCGGGCCGAACTCGAGCAGTCCGCCGTACTGGAGCGCCTCGAGCGCCGCGAGCCGCAGGCCCATGCCCGATCGGTCCGGCCGCCGGAGCGCTCGCGCGCGCCGTCGTTGACGACCTCGAGGACGAGCGTGCCGTCGGCGCGCGCGACCGAGACGTCGACCATCGTCGGCTGCTGCGTGCTTGCTGCACGTTGCGGATCGCCTCGACGAGCACCGACTGCACGAGCGGCTCGAGGTGCGCGGGGACCTGCGCCGGCGTCACCGGCGACGAGTCGCAGTCCGAGGTCGCGCGTGCTCGCGCTCGAGCCGGCGCAGCTCGTCGACGAGCGTCGCGCCCGTCGGCGGCGAGCTGGCGGCCGAGCGGCCGCTGGACCGCGTCGCGCAGATCCTGCAGCGCCCCCTGCAGCTCCACGCGCGCAGCGCTCGCGGGTCTCCGCGTCGAGCTCGCCCTCGCCCGAGAGCGCGAGCGAGACGCCGAACAGCCGCTGGACGACGCGCTCGTGGATCTCGCGCGCGAGGTCGATCCGCGCCTCGAGCTCTCGCGCGCGCATCGCCTGCCGCGTCGCGCTGCGCGCCGTCGCCGCGAGCGCCGCGGTCTTGCCGAGGCTCCAGAGCAGCTGGCGCTCGGCGTCGATCAGCGGGCCGGCGTCCGGCAGCCGATCGCCGATCACGACGCCGACCCAGCGCACGCCGGCGACCATCGGCGTGACGATCAGCGTGCGGTTGTTCACGAGCGCGCCGTAGCGCTCGCTGACGACCGGATGGTCGGTGGACTCGACGACCTCGTCGAACTCGAGCGCCTGCCGCGCGGCGGGCAGCACGTCGACGTTCACGAAGTCGTCGGCGAAGACGGAGATGTCCACCTCATACGACCCCGCGACGCGGACCGTCCGCCGCGCACCGTCCCACAGGAAGATCACTGCGCGCCGCACGGAGGTCAGCCCGCAGATCGCCTCGCAGAGCGCGTCGTAGAAGACGTCGACCGTGTCGGCCGGCTCTGCCGGACAGGCCGCCGAGGACGTCCGAGATCGTGTCCAGCGAGCGGACGAGCTCGCGTGGTTCGTCGGGCATCACTCCGGTGGCGCGACGGCCAGACGCAGCGTCTGCGCGTCGGTCAGACCCACCGGTCGCTCGTGGCGGCATGTCGCACAGGAGCATCGCACGAGGAAGCCCCCGTCATCCTCGGCGATCGCCCAGGCGACGTCGCCCGAGAGGCACACCGGGCAGGCGAAGGACGCGCGCACGAGCACGTCGGGGTCGTCGGTGAGGAAGGTGGCGACCTCCATGATGCGAGCCTATGCCCGAATGGGGTCCGCAGCGAACGCGGATCCGGCGAACCCCGACAGTCGGGGGGTTCGGCACTAGCACGGGACCTCGAGCAGCCAGGTGCCCGCGAGCAGCACGATGTGGCGGTCCGGAAGCGTCGTGATCCGCAGTGCCACGTCGCCGCACGCCGGGCAGCGCAGGACGGCGCCCGCGCCGACGTAGAGGCGGTGCGCACCGACCGCGTTCACCGCACCGCACGACTGGCAGCCGCGCGGCTGCGCCGTCAGCTCCGCGCCGAGCGCCTCGCGCAGCACCCCGGCCAGTGCGTTCCCGTCGAGCCACAGCGCGCCTGATGCCATCGCGCTCATCCTCCCGTCGGGCCGAAGCGCTCGGCGTGGATCGACTGGTGGCGGTGCCCGAGCCCCACGAGCTCGTCCGCGACGCGCTCGACGAACGCCGTCGGCCCGCAGACGAAGACGTGCGGGCGCGCCTCGGGTGCCGGCCCGACCGCCGCGAGCATCTCGGCGTCCACCCGCCGGTCCCAGCCGTCCCACCCGTCCGGCCGGCTGCGCGTGAGCGTCCAGCGGACCTCGAGCCCCGCGCCCCCGGCGAGCGCGGCCAGCTCATCGCGGTAGAGCACGTCGTCCCAGCGTGCGCTCCGAGACGAGCACGTGCACCTCGACGTCGCTGCCCTGCGCGGCGCGGTGACGCAGCATCGCCATCAGCGGCACGAGCCCGGAGCCGCCGGCCACGAGCAGCAGCGGACCGCCGCGCCGCACGTCCCACGTGAAGTGCCCGCCGACCGGCCCGCGCACCTCGAGCTCGTCGCCCGCACGCACGACGTCCACGAGGTACGGCGAGACCTCGCCGTCGGCGATCCGCTCGACGGTGAGCGCCGGAGGGCCGTCCTCGGGCGCCGAGGCGATCGAGTACGAGCGCTGCGCCTGGTAGCCGTCCTCGGCGGTCAGGCGCAGGTCGAGGTGCTGACCCGGGAGCTGCCCGGGCCAGCCCGGGACGTCGAGGAGCAGCGTCCGGGCGCTCGGGGACTCCGCGACGACCTGTGCGACCCGCGCCGGGCGCCAGACGATCGGCGTGCGGTCCACGCTCAGTCGCTCCAGTAGCGCTGCTCGCGCCATGGGTCCCCGCGGTTGTGGTACCCGGCGGCCTCCCAGAACCCCGGCTCGTCCTCGACCGTCAGCGTCAGGCCGCGCACCCACTTGGCGCTCTTCCAGAGGTACAGGTGCGGTACGAGCAGCCGCGCCGGCCCGCCGTGTTCGGGCTCGAGCGGCTCGCCCTCGTAGGTGTGCACGACCCACGCCCGTCCGCCCGTCACGTCCTCGAGCGGGAGGTTCGTCGTGTAGTCGCCGTCGCACCACGCGGTGACGAAGTCGGCCTCGGTCTCGACGCGCTCGAGCAGCGTGTCGACGGACACCCCGGTCCACGTCGTGCCGAGCTTCGACCACTTCGTCACGCAGTGGATGTCGACCGTGACGGTCTCGGAGGGCAGCTCGAGGAACTCCGCCCACGGCCACGAGATCGGCTCGGCGACCGCTCCATGGATCGTGAAGCTCCACTCCTCGAGCGCCGGATGCGGGGTCGGGCCGGCCGAGAGCACCGGGAAGTCCTCGACGACGTACTGCCCGGGAGGCACGCGCGACGGGTCGACGTCGCGACGCGGACGACCGTGAAAGCCCCGCGAGATGGGCGTCATGCCGCGATCCTCGCAGGACGCCGGGCCGCGGTCCATCCGACGCCTCGTCGCCCGACCTGCTCGCGGCGGTGAGCGCTGTGCTCGTCGCGCTCGCGGTCCAGGACGCGCGGTCCTCAGCGGCCCTCAACCGCCGGCGCCGGACGGCTGAAGCACCGGCAGGTCGTCGGGGATGACGGGCTCACACAGCGCGGCCGGGGCCTCGTCGCGCGCGAGTGTCGCCCGCAGCTGGACGAACGCGATCGAGCCGAGGATCGCCGGCATCGCGAGCTGGAACGCGCGGTAGGCGAGCACCGCCGCGGTGGCCTCGGCCAGCGGGCTGCCGTAGAGCGTGAACGCGGCGATCAGGCCGCCGTCGGTGCCGCCGATGCCGCCCGGCAGCGGGATCAGGCCGCCGAGCTGGCCGATGACGTAGGCGAACACGAACGTGCTGAGCCGTGGCTCACCGCCGAACGCCGCGAACGCCGCCGCGAGTGCCGCGACGTCGAACACCATGTAGCCGATGGCGCCGATCAGCGCGAGCGGTTCGCGCGTGCGCACCAGCGCGACGGCATCCTGCACGCCCGCCCGAGCCGCGATCGCCGCATGGCGCAGCGCGACACCGGCGCGCATCATCCGGTGGCCCTGCAGCGCCTCCTTCGTCGGCGGCGGGCCGAGCCGTCGCAGGATCCGCGGGAGCAGCGCGATCAGCACGATCGCCGCCCACGCCAGCAGCGTCAGCGTCAGCGTCAGCGCCGCAGGGCCGGAGCTCGACAGCAGGCCCGCGCTGATCGCGGCGCCGAAGAGCGCCGCGCAGAGGAAGTTCGGCGCGCTCGTCAGGACGAAGAACGCGACGCTGCGCCGCGCGATGTGCCCGGTGCTCATGCCGCCCTGGCGCAGTGCCCAGGCCCCGAGCGCCAGCCCGCCGACGCCGCCCGCCGGCAAGAGGACGTTCGTGGCCTGCTCGGCCATGCCGATCTCGTAGCTGAAGCGCCAGCCCAGGCGCGAGCAGAACACGCCGCGGAACGCGACGACGTACGACAGGCACGAGCAGAGCTCGAGGATCGCGACGACGAGCAGCCACAGCGGCTGGGCCTCCGCGAACCGCGTGCGGACCTCGCTGAGCCCGGGAAGCGTGCTGATCAGCAGGACGACGACCACCCCGAGCAGCGCGAGCTCGGCGAGCCGGCGCGCAAGGCGGCGCGCACCGAGTTCCCGTGGGAGCGGCTCCGGCGTGCGGGCTACGGTCCGGTGCATCACGCACCCGGCCCGGCGTGAGGTGACCGCGGCACCGTCCTGACGCTACAACACGCCCGGCGGCACTCCGGAGCGATGGACGGAACCTGCCTGTACCGCCTAGCAAGTACAGTCTTGTACCGCTTAGACGGTACGCTCAGTTCAGGCCGCCGTTCGGCGGGCGATCCGCGAGCGGCGAGGCCCGCCGCAGCCACTCGTTGAAGAGCGGGTCGACGATGTACCAACTGCCGTCGCGCTGGTCCACGAGCCCGCGCCCCTGCAGGCGCTCGAGCGCGGGCCGCACGCGCGAATGGCTCGAGAAGCCATAGAGGACGGCCGTCGGCCGGCTCGTGACGGTGTCGCCGCCGCGATCGGCGAGCAGCTGCAGCGCGCGGACCTCGTTGATCTCCCCCTCGTCGCCGCTCATGAGGACGTTGAGGACGGCGGCGAACTCCGAGCGCTCGATCGTCTGCACGAGCCGGTCGTGTGCGCGCGCCACGGTCTCGAGCGTGACCGCCTCGCCGGGCGGCGTGTCGGCCCAGCACTCCCACGCGAGCTGCTGCGTGCTGCGCGGGTGTGAGCGGGTGAGGTTCAGCAGGTGCTCGAGCGCCGGCTCAGCGGCCGGCTTCCCCGTCGCCTCGAACTGGAAGTCCAGGAACTCGAGGAAGTCGGTTCGCCCGATGACCGGCAGCCTCATGCTCAGCGCCTCGCCGAAGACCGGCTGCTGGGAGTCCTCGAGCATCATCCGCAGCGCGTTGCGGATCGACCCCGTGAACAGCAGCGAGACGTGGTTCGCCCCCGAGCTCATGAGCGCCGAGCGGATGATCGCGAGCGGATCGCCCGGGCAGTGGCGCAGCCGCTGGAACTCGTCGAAGACGACGACGAGGTGGTCCGACAGCGAGCGCAGCGCGAGGAGCTGCGCGTGCAACGTCTCGGCGTCCTGCGCCTGCGTGATGCCCGAGCGCTTGACCGAACCCTTGACGACCCTGATGTCGAAGCCGATCTCCTTCTCGAGCACGCCGACCTGGCGCTGGGCGGCCCGTCGCAGGCGCTTCTCCGGATGCCCGGTCATCGCGTCGTGGACGCAGCCGATGAAGCCGGGGAGCGACACGACGCGCTGGAGGTTCACCTTCACCACGTCGAATGGCGGCGCGTCGTTCCCGTGGGACTTCCCCAGCTCGAGCGCCAGCTGGTTCGTGAACGTCGTCTTGCCCGTGTCGCGCGGCCCGAACAGCGCGACGTTCGTCTGCCCCTTCAGGGTCAGCGCGACCTGATTGGCGAACGCCTCCATCCCGATGATCTTCGAGGGGTCATCGAGCGGGCGATCCCAGACGAACGGGTTCAGTGCCGAGGTCATCGTGGACCTATTGTACCTTAGACACGGTACCGATCAGTACCGCATATATGGTACATGTCAGAACACGGTTGCTCAGACGGCGCACGGCCGAGACCTCCGGGGCCGCGCGGATCGTCTGCAGGACGACGCAGTGGCGCTCGGTCAGGCGCACGAGCGTCTCGAGCTGCTCCAGGGCTCGACACGGAGCGCCGCGGGAGCGACACTGGTTCGCCGATGGCACCCGGGCGATCTGAGCAGGAGGACGAGGTCCCGGCACGGGCGACGCCCGTCGTGCGCCTGCGCACCGCGTACCTGCGGGCGATCCTCGACGGCGACCTGCCGCGAGCCGAGCGGGTCATCCGCGACGCGATCGACAGCGGATTGTGCGAGGGCGTGATCGACGATGCGATCATCGCCCCGGCGATGGTCGAGATCGGCGATCGCTGGGCGCGCGGCGAGATCGATGTCGCGGACGAGCACCTCGCGACGGACATCACGCTGCGGATGATCACACTGCAGCGCGAGGCGTTCCGCGTCGCACGACGCCGTTCCACGGCGACCGTCCTGCTGGCGGGCCTCGCGGGCGAGCGCCACAGCCTCGGGCTCGAGATGGCCGCGAGCGCCCTCGCCCACGGGGGCTTCGACGTGCGGATGCTCGGCGCGGACGTGCCCGGCGACGCGCTCGCCGCCGCGGTCGCCCGCATCAGGCCCGCCGTGCTCGGGCTCACGGCCGCGACGCCCGAGACGGCCGAGGGCGCACGCGCGGCGGTCATCCTCGCCCGTGAGGTGAAACCCTCACTCGCCGTCGTCGTCGGCGGGGCCGCCGGCGCGCACGCCGTCAGGCTCGGCGTGGGCCCGCACATCTCGCTCTGCGAACATGTCGCCGACGCCGTCGAGATCGTGGACGCGCTCACCCAACGCGCTGCGCTGAACTGACGCACCTGGCCGCGCGCGCCGCGGACGGCATCGCGCCATCGAGCGTCAGGAGACACTCCCGCCGCCCGAGGATCCGGCGCTCGCCGCCGTCGCGCAGGCGCTCAACGCAGCCGGCCATTGAGCGCGAGGTCGTCGGCCACGACTGGCGGATGGTCTGCACGACCGGACGACGATGCGCCACGAGCCACGGCGTACCGCGCTCTCGAATCTCAGCACCGCGACCGAGACGGCCCGCCGGGACGCACCGGCGATCGCGTTGTGCGCGGTGTAGCGCTCCGGGCCGACGCGCGATCCGAGGCGCTGATCGCCGCTGATCGAACGTGAGCGCGTCAGATCCGCCGAGCGCCCGCGGAGCGCCGGTAGCCTGCGCCGATGCCCTCCGATTGGCCGTCACTTCCGTACGACGAGTGGAGCGCGACGTGCGAGACGCTCCACGCGCACACGCAGGTCCTGGGCAAGCTCGCAGCCGAGCTCGCTCCGCCCGAACCGCAGCTCCAGCATGCGGCGCTGCGCCTCAGCGCGCGCGGCTGGGAGACGCAGCCGCTGCCAGCACCGGATGGCTCGGGCGCGCTCGTCGTGACGCTCGACCTGCACGCGCACGAGGCGCTCGCCGAGCACAGCGATGGGCGCCTCGAGCGCGTCCCGCTCGCCCCCGACCGACCGGTCGGCGAGGTCACGCGCGAGCTGCTTGCGGCGGTCGGCAGACTCGGCGGCGAGGTCGAGATCGACCCGGGGCCGCAGGAGGTTCCGTGGACCACGCCGCTCGACGAGGACACCGAGCACGCCGCGTACGACCCCGAATGGATCGCGCGGTATTTCGCGGCGGCGACGCGCGTCGCCGGCGTCCTGGCGGCGTTCCGCGCGCCCTACCGCGGGCGCTCGACGCCGGTCAACGCCTGGTGGGGGTCGTTCGACCTCGCGGTGAACCTCTTCTCCGGCCTGCCCGCGGAGCCACCGTCGAAGGACTTCATCGTGCGCAACGCGATGGACGCGCAGGAGGTCGCCGTCGGGTGGTGGCCCGGCTCGGCGGCCTATCCCAAGGCGGCGTTCTACGCGTACGCGCACCCCGCGCCGCCGGGGTTCGAGCAGGCGGCACTCACGCCCGCCTCGGCGCGCTGGGACACGGCGCTCGGCGAGTACGTCCTCGACTGGGACGACGTGCTGGGCGAGTCCGACCCGTACGCCGCCGCACTCGACTTCGCCCGTTCGGCCTTCAAGCACGCCTGCGGCGTCTGCGGATGGGACATGGCACTGTCGGCGAGCGCCGAGGGCGTGCCGCCGCCCGTCGCCTGAGGCCCGGGCGCGCAGCGGAGAACTGCGCGCCGGGGCGCCCGGGCTGCTGGGTGCCGCTGAGCCATGCCAAGTATGCTGCCGACCGGATGATCCGAAGGACGATCTCGGCGCTCGCTGTTCCGGCTCTCGTCTGCCTTCCGCTGGCTCTTGGGGCGTGTGGCGGCGGCAACGACAACGCCAGCCAGGAGCAGATCGCGCAGGCCAGGAAGGACGCTGCTGCGCAGCAGAAGATCAAGGACAAGCAGGCCCAGCTCGAGAAGGAGCTCGCCGCGCTGAAGAAGGAGCGCCGGAACAGTCCGAGCAGCGGCTCCGCGACCAGCTCCGGCGGCAGCTCGACGTCGTCCGCGACGGGCGGGGCGGTTCCCGCGACGGCCTCGTCCTGCGGCGGTGGCGTGAGCGCCGGACCGAACACGACGTGCGCATTCGCGGTCAACACCGCGACGGCCTACTTCCGGGCGAACGGCGGAAGCCCGACGGTCTCGGTCTACAGCCCCGTCACGCAGCGGACGTACACGATGACCTGCACCGCCGGCGCGCCGACGGTGTGTCGCGGCGGCGACAACGCAACCGTCTTCATTCGCTAGCCCGCCTCAGCAGCCCGGGTTGATCCTCGCGGGCCCCGCCTGCCTGAGCTCGGTGACGTCGGCTCAAGGCCCTCGAGGTCGACGATGACCCGGAAGGCGTCTCACGGCTTGTCGTTGCTGAACGCCCCGCCGTACGCGGTCGCCGGGTCGCCGAGGCTCTGCGTGATCTTGATCGGGATCCACGATGAGGCTGGCGGACTTCATGACCCAGGAGTTCCCATTCGGATCATCGAGGCCCCGACCATGACCTCGACCCAGTCCACGCACCACAGCCGCGGACCGTTCTTGAACGCACCGATGGTGCCGTACCGCTGTCTCAGCCTTCGTCGGGGATCTGATGCGTCTTGAGCAGCGTGTGGCTGAGCGTGACTGCTTCTGCGACCTCGACGACGGTGGTGTTGGTGCTCCTGGCGCGGTTGCGGAGCTCGGCGAATGCCTCTTCGGCGGTGACGCCGTGGCGTTCCATGAGGATGCCCTTCGCCTGCTCGATGATGACCCGGCGTCCGAAGGCGCCTTCAAGGCGGCTGAACTCGGCGTAGCGCTGCAGGACGATGTCAATCGCGTTGGCCATGTCCGGCGGCTTGCCGTGCCTGACGTAGGCGAAGATGCCGCGCCGCGCGGCGTTGTCGACGAAGGCGCTGTCCTCGGTCTCGAGATCCGCGATGACCGGACAGGCGGCCTGCTTGACGATCTCCGAGATCAGGTCCAGCGCGTGCTTGCTCTCCTCGCCCAGACCCACGATCGCGACGTCGGGATGATTGCGCCGGGTCTCCTCGGCGATCCTCGAGACGTCGAGCACCCGAGCGACGACCGTGTGACCCAGACCGTCGACGACCTCCGCGATCTCGTCAAGACGAGACTCCTGCTGATCGGCGATCAGGACCCGAAGGCGGGTGGTGTCTTCGACCATCACCGAGCAGCATGACGCACTGGCGCTGCTCTGTGCGGTGCGTTACGCTCCGTGCGTCCGCCCAATCGCCTCATGGCGCGGCGGACACTCGCTCGGCCCGATTCCTGTGGCCGTCCTCCGTCAGCCGATCGCAGGTGGCTGACCCCAGGCAAACCACGGGATCAAGGAGCCGCAGAGCGTGATCGACAAGACGAGACTGGCGCGTGCACCGGAGTGGGTCGGACTGACCAAGCATGAAGCTGCGGTCAGGAGATCCCTCGAGTCGGCCGACGACGCCGCAGCGCGGCTCGACTTCTTCGGCGCACTGCAGTGGCTCGCTGTGATCGAGGTGATCGGCGATCGCCTCCCCGACGAGTACGTCGCGCGGCGGGACGCCTGGGCGCTGGCAGCGCAGGGGCACACGCCTTGAGACTCCGACGCCCGGAGCGGGTGACCCCCATGGCACAGGCAGGCATCCTGAGCGTCGCCGACGTGGTCCCCGCGACCAGGCTGCTCGGCCGCTGCTTCGATTGTCGACACCTCATCTTCGACCGCGACCCTCACGAGTGGGCCACTCGGGACGCGCACGAGCAGTGCTGGCCGTACAACCCCGACGCCGCGCTCTTCTGCGGACGCTGCTCCGACGACCGACGGATACCACGGCAAGACCCTGAACTCCCTGCGGGATGGCGCTGCTCCCCAGACCGAGCACGAGCGCCAGCGCACGCGCGAGCATCCGCGCCTCCCGCTCAGCTGGGTGCCGCCGCCGTCCATCGAGGCCCCGGCGGAGACGGACTGGCGCTTCGCGTCACTGTGAAGTCTGCGGCGGCGCCAGGCTGTTCGCCGTACTTCGCGAACGGCCTTTCCAGTGGAGACGGTGGGAATCGAACCCACGTCCGCGACCGCGTGAAAGATGGCTTCTACGAGCGTAGCCCGCACTCTGATCTCGCCCTCCGGTCGCCTTGCGGGCGGGGTTCCGGTGAGCCAGCTCCCTGAAGCTGTCCCCGGCTCGGCGAGAGCGGACCTCCCCGGGTGAGCCGGCATTCTGATTCCAGGTGCCCCCGCGGCCGGCAGGCGGGGCCCGGAACCTCACGGTCTAGCTAGGTGCTAGACGGCGAGGGCGTACTCGTGAGAGTCCGCACATATGGTTTTGCCGGTGATTTACGAGGCCTCCGGCACCTCGGCTCGCGACCACCCCCACGAACCGACCGCGTCGAAGCCTGTCGTCCCCTGGTGGTGTGTCGCAGCCCATTGTAGGCACTGGTCCACGACACCTGACGCGCCCGCGTTCTCTTCCCGTAGTTTCCCGCAGAAACAGTGCGGAGAACGAGCAGCGACGGGTCTTGATCCTCGCTTAGGGTGTCGAGCGTGATTCTTCCCGGAGGTGATTCGCGGTGACCGCCCTGGACCTGGACCGTCTGCAGTTCGCGACGACGACGATCTTTCATTTCCTGTTCGTCCCGCTGTCGATCGGCCTGGCGTTCTATGTCGCCGTCTGCCAGACGCTCCACTACCGCACCGGGAAGGAGATCTACGCCCGCCAGGTCACGTTCTTCGGCAAGCTCATGCTGATCTCGTTCGCCGTCGGCGTCGTGACGGGCATCATCCAGGAGTTCCAGTTCGGCATGAACTGGTCGGAGTACTCGCGCTTCGTCGGCGACATCTTCGGCGCGCCGCTCGCGATGGAGGCGCTCATCGCCTTCTTCCTCGAGTCCACGTTCATCGGCTTCTGGATCTTCGCGAAGGGCCGTGTCTCGCCGCGCACGCACCTCGTCTCGATCTGGCTCGTGTCGATCGGCTCCGCGCTCTCCGCGTTCTTCATCATCGCGGCGAACTCGTGGATGCAGCATCCCGTCGGCTACACGATGGTCGACGGCAGGCCGAAGCTCGACAGCATCTGGGCGGTCGTCACGAACAACACCGCGATCGCCGCGTACCTCCACGTCCTGGCCGCCGCCGCGATCACGGTGAGCCTCGTCGTCATGGGCGTCAGCGCCTGGCAGATGAAGCGCGGCCACGAGGTCGCGCTCTTCACGAGCGCGCTGAAGATCGCGCTCCCGATCGCGTGCGTCGGGGTCATCGGAGGGTTCCTCGCCGGCGACCAGCTCGCACTGCTGCTCGTCAAGCAGCAGCCGATGAAGATGTCGGCCGCCGAGGCGCTGTTCGAGACCGAGGCGCCGGCCGCGTTCTCGCTGTTCGCGACCGGCGACTTCACGCGCGACCCGGGCCACACGAACCGCAACCTGAAGATCCCGCACATGCTCTCGCTGCTCGCGACGCGCTCCTGGGACGGGAAGGTCGTCGGCATCAACGAGCTCGAGCGCCGCGACATCGCGAAGTTCGGCCCCGGCCAGTACGTGCCGTACGTCGCGGTCATCTACTGGTCGTTCCGCGTGATGGTCTACACGTGGGGGCTCATGCTCCTGCTGACGCTCATCGGCCTGTACCTGTGGCGGCGAGGGAAGCTCGAGACGAGCCGGCGCTTCCAGACGTTCGCGATCTGGATGGCCGTCACTCCGTTCATCGTGAACACGGCCGGGTGGGTGATGACCGAGGTCGGCCGCCAGCCCTGGATCGTGCAGAACCTGCTGCTCACGAAGGATGCGAACTCGCCGCTCGTGAGCGCCGCCCAGGTGGCCGGGACGCTGATCGGCTTCACGCTCATCTTCACCCTGCTCGGCGGCGTCGCCCTGTGGCTCTTCCTGAAGTACGTCCGCAAGGGCGCCCCCGAGCCCGTCACGGCCCGGACCGAGAACGCCCCCGACCTGACCCTCGCGTACTAGGAGGCGCCCATCATGGATGTCGACTACAGCTTCCTGCAGGCCCTCTGGTTCATCCTCATCGGGGTCCTCTGGATCGGGTTCTTCGTGCTCGAGGGCTTCGATTTCGGCGTCGGCATGCTCCTGCGCACGGTCGGGAGAAACGAGCGCGACCGCCGCGCGGTGCTGCACACGATCGGCCCGATGTGGGACGCGAACGAGGTCTGGCTCCTGACCGCCGGCGGCGCGACCTTCGCCGCGTTCCCGTTCTGGTACGCGACGATGTTCTCGGGCTTCTACCTCGCCCTGTTCCTCGTGCTGTTCGCGCTGATCATCCGCGGCGTGTCGTTCGAGTTCTGGGGCAAGGACGAGCGCCCGCAGTGGCGCGCGACCTGGGAGTGGGCCTGCGTCATCAGCTCGTTCCTCGCGCCGCTGCTGTTCGGCGTCGCCTGGGCGAACATCGTCCGCGGCGTGCCGATCAACGCCGAGCAGAACTTCACGGGCGACCTGTTCACGCTCCTGAACCCGTATGCGCTGCTCGGGGGCATCACGCTCGTGCTGCTGTTCCTCGCCCACGGCGCGAACTTCCTGAACCTGCGCACGGCCGGCGACCTGCCCGAGCGCGCACGCGCCGTCGCGACGTGGGCCTCCCCCGCCTCGGCGATCGCCGGGATCGCGTTCCTCGTCTGGACCGTGATCAACATGTCCGACCGCAGCGGCGTCGAGGTCGGCGTCGCCGTCCTCGCCGGGATCGCCGCCCTGCTGCTGGCGACGGCCGCGGTCGCCTCGCTCGTGCGGCGACCGGGCCTGTCGTTCGTCTTCAGCACGCTCGCGATCGCGACGCTGTTCATCACGCTGTTCGTGGACCTGTTCCCGAACGTCATGCCGTCCTCGACGAACCCCGCGTTCGACCTGACGGTCGCGAACAGCTCCTCGTCGGACACGACGCTCACGCTGATGGCGATCGTCGCGGCGGTGATGGTCCCGATCGTCCTGGCCTACACGGCCTGGGCGTACTGGGTCTTCCGCAAGCGGGTCTCGCCCGAGGAGTTCGACCTCGAGACGAAGAACCCGATCGACCTGATGAAGGGCACGTCGGGCACCGGCGAGGCGGGGCCCTCGCCCGCCGGCTGAGCACGTGGCCGACGGCGCCGAGCGCGGCGCCGGGCGCGTCGACCGGCGACTGCTCGGCGCGACGCGCTCGGCCCGGATCCCGCTCGCGGGCGCCATCGCGCTCGGCGTCCTGACGGCCGGGCTCGTCGTCGCCCAGGCAGTGCTGCTCGGGCGCATCGTCGCGCGCGCGTTCCTCGAGGACCAGGGCGTCGCCGACCTGCAGGGGGCGCTGTTCGCGCTGGCGATCGTCGTCGCGGCGCGCGCACTGTGCAGCGCGGGCTTCGAGACATCAGGGCGCCTTGGCGCCGGGCGCGTCATGTCCGAGCTGCGCGCCCGCCTGACCGACCATGTCCTGCGCGCGCGCCCGAGCGGGCTGCGCGAGCAGCGTACGGGCGACCTCGTCGCGACCGCCGTCCAGGGCGTTGACGCGCTCGAGGCGTACTTCGCCCGCTACCTCCCCCAGGTCGTGCTCGGGGTCCTCGTTCCGATCGTGATCCTCGCGTACGTCTTCCCGAACGACCTCGCGGCCGGGTTCATCCTGCTGCTGACCGTCCCGATGATCCCGCTGTTCATGATCCTCATCGGGCTCGCCGCGCGCACGTCGACCGAGAAGCGCTGGCAGACGCTCGCGCTGCTCAGCGCGCACTTCCTCGACGTCGTGCGCGGCCTCGAGACGCTGCGCGCGAACGATCGCGACCACGCGCAGCAGCGCACGCTCGAGCAGGCCGGTGAGGCCTACCGGCGCCAGACGATGCAGACGCTGCGGATCGCGTTCCTCTCGGCGCTCGTGCTCGAGCTGCTGGCGATGATCGGCGTCGCGCTCGTCGCCGCTGCGGTCGCCGTGCAGCTCGATCGACGGGAACATCAGCTTCGAGGTCGGCCTCGCCGTCCTGCTCCTGGCCCCCGAGCTCTACCTCCCGGTGCGCATGGTCGGCCAGCAGTTCCACGCGAGCGCCGACGGGCTCGCCGCCGCCGAGCGCCTCTTCGACGTGCTCGACACGCCGGCCGCGGTGAGCGCGCCCGAGCGTCCGCTCCCGGCGCCCGACCCGCGCAGCGCGCCGGTCGCGCTCGAGGACGTGACCTACGCCTACCCCGGTCGCGGCGCGCCGGTGCTCGACGGGGGTCTCGCTCGAGCTGCGCCCCGGCGAGCTCGTGGCGCTCGTCGGCCCGAGCGGCGAGGGGAAGAGCACGATCGCCGCGCTGCTGCTGCGCCTCTTGGACCCGGACTCCGGGCGCGTCACCTGCGATGGCGTGGACCTGCGCGCGACGGCACCCGAGGCCTGGCGGCGCGAGGTCGCGTGGGTCCCGCAGCGCCCGACGCTGTTCGCCGGGACGCTCGCCGACAACGTGCGCCTCGGCGCCCCCGGGGCCGGCGAGGAGGCGGTCGCCGCAGCGGTCCGCGCAGCCGGGCTCGAGGCGGTGCTCGCGACCCTGCCGGACGGGCTCGAGACGCGTGTCGGCGAGAGCGGACGGCGCCTCTCCGCCGGCGAGGCCCAGCGCGTGGCGATCGCCCGCGCGTTCCTGCGCGACGCACCGCTCGTCGTCCTCGACGAGCCGACCGCGCACCTCGACGCCGATTCGGCCGCCGCGGTCGGCGCGGCCGTCGAGCGGCTGGCCGCCGGGCGCACGACGCTCGTGATCGTCCACCGAGCGGCGCTCGCGCGGCGCACCGATCGCGTGCTGCGGCTCGCGGGCGGGCGCCTCGAGGAGCTGCCGGCCGACCGCGAGGTGCCGGCGTGAGCGCCCGGCCGGCCGCCGCGCCCGCTCCGACCCGCTGGGGCGCCCTGCGGCGCGCCGCCGCGCTCGTGCACCCGCGGCGTGGGCGCCTGGCGCTCTCGATCCTGCTCGGCGCCGGCGCGATCCTCGCCGCGGTCACGCTGCTGGCGGTCGCCGGGGTGCTCATCAGCAAGGCCGCCCTGCGCCCGGAGATCCTGAGCCTCACGGTCTGGACCGTCAGCGTGCGCGCGCTGGCGATCACGCGCGCGCTGCTGCGCTACCTCGAGCGCCTCGTCTCGCACGACCTCGCCTTCCGCGTGCTGGCCGACCTGCGGGTGCGGTTCTTCGCGCGGCTCGCCCCGCTCGTGCCCGAAGGCCTCGCCGGGCTGCGCGGCGGCGACGTCCTGAGCCGCTTCGTCGCGGACGTGGACGCGCTCCAGGACCTCTACCTGCGCGCGCTCGGTCCACCGCTGATCGCCGCCGTCGTGATCGCCGTGGTCGGCGTGGCGATGGCGATCGTGCTGCCGGTCGGCGCCGTCGTGCTCGTCTGCGCACTCGTCGCCGCGGCGCTCGTCGTCCCGGCGCTCGCGGGCGCCGCGACGCGCGCCTCGGGCCGCCGCCAGGCGCCGGCGCGCGCCGACCTCACGGCCGAGCTCGTCGAGGTCGTCCAGGGCGCCCCCGAGCTCGCGCTCGCCGGCCGCGAGGACGACTGGGCCGCGCGCGTGCGCGCCGCCGACGCACGGCTGATGCGCACCCAGCGTCGCGATGCGATCGTCGCGGGCCTCGCGATGGGCCTCGGCGGGCTGATCGCCGGCGTGGCGCTGCTCGGCGTCACGATCGCGGGCGTCGGCGCCACGAGCGGCGGCACCCTCGACGGCGTCCTGCTCGCCGCCGCGGTGTTCGTCGCGCTCGGCGCGTTCGAGGCGGTGACGCCGCTGCCGGACGCCGCCCAGCGGCTCAACGCGTGCGCCGCCGCGGCGCAGCGCCTGGAGGAGATCAGCGACGCCCCCGTGCCGGTCGTCGACCCGCCGGACCCCGCACCGCTGCCGGCCGGTGGCGACCTCGTCGCCGTCGGCGTCTCGGTGCGGTTCACCGGGCGCGGCGATGCGGCGCTCGAGGACGTCACGCTGCGCGTCGCCCCCGGCGCGCGCGTCGCGGTCGTCGGGCGCAGCGGCGCCGGCAAGACGACGCTCGCGCGCCTGCTCGTGCGCTTCCGCGACCCCGACGCGGGCGCCGTCGAGCTCGGCGGGCTCGACCTGCGGCGCACCGGCCAGGACGAACTGCGTCACGCCGTGCGCCTCGCGAGCCAGGAGGCGCACCTCTTCACGACGACCGTCCGCCAGAACGTGCTGCTCGCCAACCCGGACGCGGACGACGCCGCCGTCCTGGCCGCGCTCGAGCGAGCCGGTCTCGGTCCGTGGATCGCAGCCCTCCCGCTCGGCCTCGAGACGAACGTCGGCGAGGAGGGCACCCAGGTCTCGGGCGGCCAGCGCCGGCGGATCGCACTCGCGCGGGCGTTCCTCTCCGATGCGCGCTTCCTCGTCATCGACGAGCCGACCGCGCACCTCGACCCGCGCGGCGCGCGCGAGCTGCTCGCCGACCTCGGCGCGGACCGCAGCGACACGCGCGGCATGCTCGTGATCTCCCACACCGTCGAGGGGCTCGAAGCGTTCGACGAGATCGTCGTCCTCGACGGCGGTCGCGTGGCCGAGCGCGGAACGCACGCCGCGCTGCTCGCGCGCGGCGGTGCGTTCGCGGCACTCGTCGCGGCGCTCTGAGCACCGCCGATGCACCCCGCGGGTAGCGTGCACCGCAGATGAACGAGGCACTGCGGTCGATCGCACAGGTCATGCAGGGCGCGTTCGGAACCCCCGCCCTGCGCCGCCTGCAGTTCGCGTTCGCCGGCGCCTCGCTGGCGCGCTGGGCGGGGATCGTCGTCCTGTCGGTCTACGCCTACAACGTCTCCGGCCCGTCCGCCGTCGGGCTCGTCGCGCTCGCGTGGATGCTCCCGGCCGCGCTGCTGGCGCCGTTCACGACGATGCTCGCGGACCGCTTCCCGCGCCGTGACGTGCTCGTCACCTCGGCCGTCCTGCGCGCCGCGTCCGGGTTCGCGATCGCGGCGGCGGTGCTCGGCGGCCTGCCGCTGGCGGCCGTCGTGGCCTTCGCGGTCGTGCAGGGCGTCGCCACCACGCCGTACCGCCCCGCCCAGGCCGCGCTGCTGCCGCAGCTCGCGAGCACGCCGCAGCAGATGGCCGCGGCGAACGCCGTCTGGCACGGCATCGAGAGCGTCGGGTTCGTCGTCGGGGCGCTCGTCGGGGGCTGGGCGATCGCCGCGCTCGCCCCCGCGCTCGCGTTCGCGCTGATCGCGCTGCCGTTCGCGGTCTCCGCGGCGCTGCTCACCGGCATCCCGCGCGACCCCCGGCCGGCATACAGCGCGCCGATCCGGGGCTCGCGCGTGCGCGACGAGGCGCTGCGCGGCTACCGCGCGGTCCTGCGCGAGCCGCAGCTGCGCACCCTGATCGGCCTGCTCACCGCCTCGAAGCTCGTCGAGGGCGCCGTGGACACGCTCGTCGTCCTCGTCGCACTCGACCTGCTCGGCCTCGGCGATGCGGCTGTCGGGTACCTCAACGCGGCCTGGGGGATCGGCGGCATCATCGGGATGGCGGTGACCCTCGGGCTGCTGCACCGCGGGAACCTCGCCTCAGGCCTCGGCGTCGGGTGCCTGGCGATCGGCCTGCCGCTCGTGGCACTCGCCGGTCTGGCGACCGCCGCGATGGCCGTCGCGGCGCTGTTCGTGCTCGGCGTCGGGTACGCGCTCGTCGAGATCGCCGGCGAGACGCTCATGCAGCGCCTGGCGCCCGACGAGGTGCTCGCGCGCGTCTTCGGTGTGCTGGAGACCACCTACACCGCGTCGATGGGCATCGGGGCGGCGCTCGCCCCGCCACTGGCGGCGGCCGCCGGGATCCGCGGGGCGCTGCTGATCGTGGGACTCTCGCTGCCGCTGCTGGCGGTCGTGCGCTGGCGCACGCTCGCGCGCTACGAGTCGGGGACGGCGATCCCCGAGCGCCCGTTCGCGCTGCTGCGCGGCGTCCCGCTGTTCGCGCCGCTGCCGGTCGCCTCGGTCGAGAACCTCGCACTGCGCCTCGATGCGGTCGCCGTGAGCGCGGGAGAGGAGATCATCGTCCAGGGCGAGACCGGGGACCGGTTCTACGTCATCGGAGAGGGGGAGGTCGAGATCCTCGTCGACGGCCGGCGCGTGCGCACCCAGACGAGCGGCGACTACTTCGGCGAGATCGCCCTCCTCCAGGACAGCCCGCGCACGGCGACGGTGCGCGCGCTCGGCACCGGCCTGCTCTACGCGCTCGAGAGCGAGGAGTTCGTCGCCTCGGTCACCGGCAACCTGCGCTCGTTCCAGGCCGCCGGCGAGGTGATCGGCGCTCGCCTGCACGGCCCTCCGGAACCGGACGCGGCCTGACCGGGCCCACGACGACGACGCGCCCCTTCGGCGGAAGGGGCGCGTCGTGACGACCGGACCGCCGTGTGTTCGGGGGGATTTTGGCGTACCCGGAAATACAGCGACGCGGGCCGAGCCACTGCGGGGACCCCTCGACCCGATGCGCTCCTGTCACCAGGGCACTCCGGGGAGGGAGGCATGGCCCTACACCCCTGGCCTTCGCTCTTTGCGACTCGGCGCCGCGTCTGAAACGACCGTATCGGCGCCCGGTCGCGAGGGTCAAGACCGGCCCGGACGTTGAGCCCGCATTCTCCGCGGTTTTGCGATTCGGGGGGCCCGCGGCGGCGGTGGCTACGATCCGGCCATGACCGACACCGCCGTGCAGGACGTCACCTGGAACCTCGAGGACCTCGTCGGCGGAGGGGGCCCCGAGGCGTGCGACCGCCTGCTCGCCGAGGCCGGTGAGCGCTCGGCCGCGTTCGCCGACCGCTACGCGGGACGCGTCGGCGCGCTCGACGGCGCCGAGCTCGCAACCGCGATGGGGGAGCTCGCCGCGATCGCCGACCTCGTCGCGCGGGCCGGCAGCTACGCGCACCTGCGGTTCGCCGCCGACACCGAGGACCCGGTGAACGGCGCGCTCGTGGCGAAGGTCGGCGAGCTGGCGACCGGCATCGAGACCCAGCTCGTGTTCTTCGACCTCGAGTGGGCCGACGTCGACGACGCGCGCGCCGAGGAGCTGCTCGCGACCGACGGGCTCGACGAGGTGCGCCACTACCTGCGCACCGTGCGCCGCTACCGCCCGCACCTGCTCAGCGAGCCGGAGGAGAAGCTGCTGGCCGAGAAGTCGGTCACCGGCCGCGACGCGTGGTCGCGCCTCTTCAGCGAGCTGACGAGCGCGCTGCGGGTCGAGCTCCCCGACGCCGACGACGCGGTGCCGCTCGATGCGGCGCTCAGCCGCCTGCACTCCCCCGACCGCGAGGCCCGCCGGACCGCCGCCGCGGCGGTCACCGCCGCGCTCGAGCCGGGCCTGCGCACGCGCGCCTACGTCTTCAACACGCTGCTGCAGGACAAGGCGACCGACGATCGCCTGCGCCACTACGACACCTGGGTCTCGAGCCGCAACCTCTCGAACGAGGCGAGCGACGCGTCCGTTCAGGCGCTGCTCGACGCCGTCCAGGACAGTTACGACCTGCCGCGCCGCTGGTACCGGCTGAAGGCCCGGCTGCTCGGGCTCGAGCGGATCGCCGACTACGACCGCGCCGCGGCGATCGCCGACGACCAGGAGGAGATCGGCTGGGACGAGGGCCGCGCGATGGTGCTCGAGTCGTTCACCGATTTCTCGCCGGAGCTCGGCGGCCTCGTCCACCGGTTCTTCGACGAGCGCTGGATCGACGCACCGGCACGACCCGGCAAGCGCGGCGGTGCGTTCTGCGCCTACACGACGCCGAGCGTGCACCCGTACGTGATGCTGAACTGGACCGCCAGGCGCCGCGACGTCATGACGCTCGCGCACGAGCTCGGGCACGGCGTGCACGCGGCGCTCGCGATCCCGCGTGGGATCTTCGAACAGCACACGCCGCTGACCGTCTGCGAGACCGCGTCGGTGTTCGGCGAGACGCTCGTCTTCCGGCGCCTGCTCGACGCCGCGCAGACGCCGGCCTCACGGCTGACGCTGCTGGCCGAGAACATCGAGAACTCGATCGCGACGGTCTTCCGCCAGACCGCGATGAACCGCTTCGAGGACGCCGTCCACACCGCGCGCCGCGAGGAGGGCGAGCTGTCGGTCGAGCGCTTCGGCGACCTCTGGGAGGGGACCCAGCACGACCTGCTCGGCGACGCCGTCGAGCTCACCCCCGGATACCGCTCGTGGTGGTCGTACGTCCCGCACTTCATCGGGACGCCCGGCTACGTCTACGCCTACGCCTACGGGCAGCTGCTGGCGCTCTCGGTCTACGCGCGCTACCTCGAGGAGGGCGAGGCGTTCGTGCCGGCCTATCTCGAGATGCTCGCCGCAGGCGGCTCGCAGAGCCCCGAGGATCTCGCACGGATCGCGGGACTCGACCTCGCGGACCCGGGGTTCTGGACCTCCGGCCTGGCGCTCGTGCGCGCCGAGCTCGAGGAGGCCGAGGAGGCCGCCGCACTCGTGCTCGCCGAGCGCGAGGCGCACGCGTGAAGCCGCTCCCGTACGCGTTCGACGCACTCGACCTCGACCACCGGGTCGCGATCGTCACCGGGGCGGGCGCACCCGACGGCATCGGCTTCTCGACCGCGATGCTGCTCGCCCGCCGCGGCGCGCGCGTCGCGCTCTGCGCGACGACCGACCGGATCCGCGCGCGGGCCGCGGAGATCGAGGACGAGGGCGGTGTCGCGCTCGGCCTCGTCGCGGACCTGCGCGACCCCGGTGAGGCCTCTGGCGTCGTGGACACGGTGCGCGACGCCTGGGGCGGCGTGGACGTGCTCGTGAACAACGCCGGGATGGCCCAGGTCGGCGAGTCGGTGCCCGAGCCGGCGTTCGCCGACATGCGTGCCGAGCACTGGGACGCCGAGCTCGAGCGCACGCTCACGATCACGGTGCGCATGATCCGGCTCGTCGTGCCGCTCATGCAGGCCGCGCGCCGCGGGCGGATCGTGAACGTCAGCAGTGTGACCGGGCCCTACGCGGCGTACCCGGGCTCCTCGGCGTACGGGGCGGCGAAGGCCGCAATCGAGGGCCTCACGCGCGCGCTGGCGGTCGAGCTCGGCCCGTCCGGGATCACGGCGAACAGCGTGGCCCCCGGCTGGATCGCGACCGGCTCGCTGTCGCAGGCGAGCGTCGACGCCGGTGCGCACACGCCGCTCGAGCGTTGCGGGCGACCGGGCGAGGTCGCCGAGGTGCTGGCATTCCTGGCCTCGGACGCGGCAAGCTACGTCACCGGCCAGTCGTGGGTGGTCGACGGCGGCAACCTCGTCCAGGAGATCAAGGGCTGACCGCGCGGGCGGCGCCGCGTGGACGCGCGGTGATTATCGTCCCGGGTGTGGTTCGTCGCACGGTCCAGCTCCTCGGCGCCGCGCTGCTGGTCGCCGCGCTCGTTCCCGTGTCCGCGTCCGCGTCGGTGCGGATCGACGCGCGCGCCGTGACCGTCGGCGGCGCGGGTGGAGCCGGGAGCCTCGTCGTCGAACGCAGCCCGTTGCGGATCGCCGTGCGCGACGCGCGCGGGCGCACCGTCCTGCGCAGCGTCGCAGGCGCCCGGACGGTCGGCGGCGTGCCGTACGCGCCGCTGGCGCTCTCGATCGGCGAGGAGCCCGAGCTGCGCGTCCCCGTGCTCGCCGGCGAGGAGGATCCGAACCCGGCGAACCCGGCCGCTCCCCGTCGCGCGCGTGCGACGCGCATCGTTCGCGCGGCGCGGGCGGGGGCCGGAGCGCGGCTGACGCTCGCGACCGACGAGCCGAGCGGGCGCAGGATCACGATGACGGTCGCCCCCGGCCGCGACGGGACGTTCGCGCTCGCGGCGCGCGCCGACGGCGTGAGCAGCCTCAGCGCGGCGTTCGCCGCCCCGCCTGGTGAGGCCTTCCACGGTTTCGGCGGCCGCCGTGAGGCCACGAACCTGCGCGGCCGCGCGTTCACGGGCTGGGTGCTCGACTACCGCTTCCCGAACCCCTCCACCTCGTACTACGACGTCCAGCAGGCGTTCCTGAGCTCGCGCGGGTACGGGGCGATCCTCGAGCAGCCGGAGCTCGCCCGCTGGCGCATGGCCTCCGACACCTCCGCCTGGCGTGTCGCGGTGCGCGGCGGCGACCTGCGGCTCGTGCTCGCCGCCGGCACGGCCGCGCAGGTCGTCGGGCGGCTGACCGCGCGGACCGGCCGGATGCCGATCGCTCCCGCATGGAGCATGGGCGCGACGCTCTCGCGCACGATCCGGGTCGGCGAGGACACGAAGCCGGGGGTCTACGAGGCGCACGTGCGCGACGACGTCGAGCGGCTCGTGCGCGGCGCGCGCCCCGAGGTGCGCGCCTACGCGTTCGAGGGCTGGGCCCGGCTGCCGCGCGCGTTCGTCCGCGAGCAGATCCGCCGCCTGCGTGCGAAGGGGATCCGCGCGATCCTCTACCTGCGCTCGTTCACGAGCAACGACATCGCCGGGACCGAGCCGGCCGGCAGCTTCGAGCGGGCCGTCGCGGACGGCCTCGTCGCGCGGCGTGCCGACGGCTCGCCGTACCTCGTGCCGTCCCCGTTTCCGGGTGCACAGGCCGCGGTGCTCGACTTCACGCGCGCGGCGACCCGCAGCGCCTGGCGCCGGCAGGTCACCGAGCTCCTCGACACCGGCGCCGAGGGCTTCATGTGCGACTTCGGCGAGCAGGTCGTGCCGGCGATGCGCTTCGCCGACGGGACCACGGGCGAGCGGGTGCACAACGCCTACCCGGCGCTCCAGATGCGCGTCACGCGCGCGGCCGTGCGGGCCTGGGAGCGGCGCCATCGGGGCCGCGACGTGTACGTGTTCGCGCGCGCGGGCTCGCGCGGCTCCTACGACTCCGTGGACGCGATGTTCCCCGGCGACGAGACGGTCGACTGGACGCGTGGCACCGGCCTGCCATCGGTCGTGCCCGACATGCTGAACCGCGCAGTCGGCGGCGGCTATGGCTTCACGATGGACATCGGCGGCTACTCGGACTACGACTTCGCCAGGGGCGCCGCACAGCTGACGGCGGAGCTGTTCGTGCGCTGGTCGCAGGCGGCGGTCTTCACGACGCACTTCCGCGTGCACAACTCGCAGCTCTTCGGCGTGAAGTTCCCGTGGTCGTTCGACGCGGCGACCGAGCGCCGCTGGGCCGCCGCCGCGCGGCTGCATGCGCGCACGATCCCGCTGCTGCGGCGCGCGTGGCGTGCCGCCCTGGTGAGCGGCGTGCCGCCCACCCGTCCGCTGTGGCTCGCGCTGCCGAGCGCCGCCGGCAGCCCGCGAGCGAACGACGAGTGGCTCGTCGGCGAGGATCTGCTCGCGGCGCCCGTGCTCGTCGAGGGCGCCGCCCGGCGCCCCGTGCTCCTCCCGCCCGGCTGCTGGCGGCGCGAGGGGCGCGGCCCGCGGCTGGCCGGCGGGCGCACCGTCACCGCCCCCGCACCGCTCGACGCGCTGCCGTGGTTCGCGCGCTGCGGCACGCACCCGCTCGGCTGAGCGGCTCACGCGACGCACCGACCCGGCGCCGCTGGCGCACCTGATTGACTGCGCGCATGGAGATCGCGATCGCGCTCTACGACAAGTTCACCGCACTCGACTGCGTGGGCCCGTACGACGTGCTCAGCCGCCTTCCGGGCGCGCGCGTGCGCTGGCTCGCCGCGGAGCCGGGGCCGGTACGGGCCGACGCCGGGCTCGTCGTGGTGGCCGAGGCATCCTTCGAAGATGTGCCGACGCCCGAGGTGCTGCTCGTGCCCGGAGGGATGCGGTTTCCGAGCCGCGAGGAGGATCCCGAGCTGCTCGAGTGGATCGCGAGCGCTCACGAGGCGACGATCTGGACGACGTCGGTCTGCTCGGGCTCGCTGGCGCTCGCCCAGGCGGGCCTGCTCGAGGGCGTGCCGGCGACGAGCCACTGGGCGGTCCGCGACGCCCTGACCCAGTACGGCGCAGTGCCGACCGCCGAGCGCGTCGTCATCGCCGGGAAGATCGCGACCGCCGCGGGCGTCTCGGCCGGCATCGACCTGGCGCTCGTGCTCGCCGAGAGGCTCTCGGACCGCGAGACGGCCGAGGCGATCCAGCTCGGCATCGAGTACGACCCCGCGCCGCCGTTCGACGCCGGGAACGCCGATCGCGCGCCGCAGGCCGTGCGCGAGGCGGCGCTCACGCGGCTGCTCGAAGCGCAGTAGGCGCGTGGGCTAGCGGTTGACCTCGCGCAGTGCGCGCTGCATGTCGCGCTTCGTCTCGCGCTCCTTGATCGACTGGCGCTTGTCGAAGCGGTCCTTGCCGCGGGCGAGCGCGACCTCGACCTTCGCGCGCCCGTCCTTGAAGTAGATCCGCAGCGGCACGATCGTCAGGCCGCGCTCGTGCTGCTTGACGACGAGGCGCTCGATCTCGCGGCGGTGCAGCAGGAGCTTGCGCGGGCGCTCGGGATCGTGGTTCTCGCGCGCGGCCGGGCCGTAGGGCGGGATGTGCACGTTCTGGAGCCACAGCTCTCCGTCGCGCACCTGGGCGTAGGCGTCCTTGAGCTGGGCCCCGCTCTCGCGCAGTGCCTTGACCTCGGTGCCCTGGAGCACCATGCCGCACTCGAGCCGGTCGAGGAACTCGTAGCGGTGCGCGGCCTGCCGGTTGGAGGCCACGTCGCCGGGCGCGACCTTGCGCTTCTTCGCCTTCGCCATGGGGGATCGAGCCTAGCGGCGAGCGCTCAGCGCACGGTGAGCGTGATCCGCCGCGGCGAGCTCGCGTTGCCCGCGGCGTCGAACGCGGTGACCGTCAGCCGATAGCGACCGCGGGCGAGCGGCCTGGCCCGCACGCGGATCGGGACGGCGAACTCGGCCTGCGATCCGCCGGCGAGCAGCTTCGCCTTCGTCGTCACCGCGACCACGCGCGAACAGCGCCGGCCACGCCGCGCACCGGCGGTGCACTTGCCCTTGACGAGGCGCCCCGTGACGAGCCGGTCCATGCGCAGGCGCACGGTCGCGTTCTCCGAGAGCGAGAACCGCAGCACCGTCCCCTGGCCGCGTCTCACCTTCGGCCGGCTGAGCGCGGGGTTGCCGATCCGCGGCGCGATGGCGTCCGCCCGCGCGGACGGCGTCGTGAACGTGACGTCGGCGCCGTTCACCGTGCCCTTGGCGTTCTCGGCGACGAGGCGGGCGTGGTACATCGTCCCCGGAGCCAGGCCGGTCAGCGTCGCGGCGGCCGACTGCGATGCGGCGCCGGAGCCGGCCTGCCTGTCCGCGGTGACGTTCCCGTAGGCGGTCGTCGGGCCCCACTGGAAGCGGGCCGCGGTGGCGAGCGCATTCGGGTTCACCGTCCCGGTGAGCGTCACCGTCGTCTCGTTCAGCACGCTCGGCACCGCCGTGGCGACCGTCGGGGCGAGCGGGATCTCGTCGGCGCCGATGTCGGGCGCCGGGCCGATGATGCGCGGCTCGCCCTCGAAGTCGCCCGCGCTGCCCGCGTCCCGTGCCGCGGCGGCGCTGCCGGCGTTGATCGTCGCCGACGTGCTGAGCTGGTGGACGTCGAGACTGCCGGGCAGCGGGTCGGCGAGCGCCGGAGCGGCGGCGTCGATGTTGTTCGCACCGAGCGTGACGGTGCCGCCGTTCGGCTTGAACACGGGGTTGGTCGCCCGCAGGGTGGAGGTGTCGACGTCGATGGTGAACGGGTTCGTCGGGACACGGCGCCATTGTCGAGGAGGAGCTCGTGGCCTGAGGATCCGCCGCGCAGGATCGTGTTGCGGACGGCGAGCGACTCCGGCCCGGAGAAGAAGAGGGCGGCCCGGAGTCCCAGCGCGTTCCCGGAGTGGCGTCCGTGACGATCGTGCTGCCGGTCACCGAGCCGGACATGAGCACGCCCTCGAGCATCGTCGACGAGGCGACGACGGAATCGCGGAGTGTCGCCTGCTCGGCGACCAGCGCCTGCCCTGCATTCGGCCTGCCGCACGACGATCCGGTCGAAGACTCCGTCGGGGCCGTCGGCGCGGATGAGCGGATTCGTCCGTCGACGTGGAACCGTCGACCTCGACGTTCGAGAGCGTGATCCCCGCACCGTTGAGCAACAGCGCCGAACCCGCCACGAACGCCAACGTCGGCGCGCCGCGCCCGCCTCGCCCCGCACGGTCACGCCGGCGGCGGTGACGGTCAGCGTCGCCGACACCGGGTACGTCCCACCCGCCAGCCGCACCTCGTCATTCGCCGCGACGCCGCTCATCGCGGTCGTCAGCGCACACGGAGCGGCCTGAGCGCACGGCTCGGCACCGCCCCCTCCGGGAGCCGCGTACCGCACGGCCGCCTGCGCTCCCGCAGGGAACGCGAGCACGCAGAACAGCACCGGGATCAGGACGCGACGCACCATCGCGCATGGTCGCAGCGCGCGGGGTCGTCGTGCGCCGCTCCCCCGGTTTCCGAGCGTCAGCGCGCCGGGCGGTACTGATGACGACGACGCCGGTCTCGAGCACCCGGCTCGACGTGAGCTCCAGCACCACTCCGTTCTGCCGCGCGGTGTCCTGCGCGTATACCCGATGCGTCACTGCGCGAGACGGAGATCGACGCGGCCGCGGCCGGTCTCGACGCGCTCGACCCGCACGCGCACCGGGTCGCCGAGCCGCATGGCGCCGCCGGTCCGCGTTCCGACGAGGATCGTGCCCTCGGCGTTCAGCTCCCACCAGTCGCCCTCGATCCGCCGGACGGGCAGGAACCCCTCGTAGGCGCCGGCCCCCGAGGACGGGTCGCCGAACGTCACGAACGCGCCCGAGCCGACGAGCCCGGTCACCTCGCCGCCCCACTCGTGGTCCCAGCCCGCCTCGTGCAGCTCGCGCTCGAGCAGGAAGCAGCGCGCGATGTCGTCGGCGTCGCGCTCGATGACCATCGCACCGCGCTCGCGCTCGCTGCACCACGAGCCGGCCTCCTCGAGACCCCCGGCCTGCGGCGCGGTCTCCCCGGCCCCGATCGCCGACAGCAGCGCGCGATGGCACACGAGGTCGGGGTAGCGGCGGATCGGCGAGGTGAAGTGGCAGTAGTGCGTGAGCCCGAGCCCGGTGTGGCCGAGGTTCTGCGGCGTGTAGTGCGCCTGCTTGAGCGACCGCAGCACGAGGAACGTCAGACCGCGGCGGCCGTGCCCGGTGCGCCGCACGTGGGCGTCCACGAGCAGCGAGGCCTGGGCGATGATCTCGGCCGCCTGCGCGGGCGACATCCGTTCCGGCGCCGGCGGCGTCGGCACGCCGAGCGAATCGAGCTGGTCGAGCAGCCGCTCGGCGCTCTCGGGGTCGGGGCGCTCGTGCACGCGGTAGAGCGTCGGCACGCCGCGGTCCGCCAGCAACCGGGCGACGGCCTCGTTCGCGGCGATCATGAGGTGCTCGATCAGCCGGTGGGACTCGGTCTGCACGCTCTGCGCGGCGTCCGTGACGTGCCCGCCGCGATCGAAGGCGAACTCGGGCTCGACGGACTCGATCGCCAGCGCGTGCCCGGCCGCACGGCGCGCCGCCTCGAGCCGCGCGGCGACGGCGCGCGCGGCGCCGAGCGACGCGGCCCACGGCGCGCGTGCCTCCTCCTCGCCCGCGAAGATCCGGTCCACGCGGTCGTAGTCCAGGCGCTCGTCCGAGCGGATCACGGCGCGCGTGAACTCCGCCTTCACGACCTCGGCGCCGTCGAGGTCGAGGATCGCCGTCACGACGAGCCGGTCCTGCCCGGGGACGAGCGAGCAGACGTCGTTCGAGAGCGCCTCGGGCAGCATCGGCTCGACCGCACCGGGGACGTAGACGCTCGTCGCGCGGCGGTAGGCCTCGCGGTCGATCGCCTCGCCGGGGCGCACGAACGCGCTCACGTCGGCGATGTGCACCCAGACGCGCACGCACCCGTTCCCGAGGTCCTCGGCGGAGATCGCGTCGTCGAAGTCCTTCGCGGTGACCGGGTCGATCGTGAACGTCGGAAGCTCGCGCAGGTCGCGCCGGCCGTCCGCGGCGCCGGGGTGCTCGGCGGCCTCGGCGGCGGCGCGCTCGACGGCCGCCGGGAAGCGACGGCGCAGGCCGCGGTCGAGCATCAGCGCCTCGAGCACGTCGCGCGCGACGTTCGGTCGCCCCAGCACGCGCAGGACCTTCGCGCGGCCGCCGCGGGTCTGCGGAGCGATCAGCGCGAGCCGCCCCGCCTGCGCCTCACGCGGGCCCTTGCCGACGGTGACGCGTTTCCCGCGCTCGAAGAACGGCTCGCCGACGAGGAACTTCCCGCGTCCCTCGAGCAGGACGACGACGGGCTGCCCCGGGTCACGCTCCCGGCGGCTCACGCGGACGCTGCCGGGCGCGGGCAGCCGGCCTTCGCGGCGACCGTGTCGAGCGCCGTGCGCAGCTGCTCGTCGCCGGGCGTCTTCGGGTCGTCCTGCGCCTTGACGTCGGGCTGCAGCCCGGTCCCGGTGCTGGTCCCGCGCCCCCCGAGGTTGCGGCCCTTCGGCGTGAAGTACTGGCCGGCGGTGATGTCGAGCGCGCCGCCGTTTGAGAGCTCGATGACCTCCTGGAAGACGCCCTTGCCGAATGTTCGCGTGCCGACGAGCTTCGCGCGCCCGCTGTCCTGCAGGGCGCCCGCGACGATCTCCGAGGCGGACGCCGAGCCGCGGTTGACGAGCACGACGACCGGGGTCTTCGGCGAGATCACCGGGTCACCGGTGGCCTCGAGCGTGCGCTCGCGGACGTTGCGCCCGCGCGTCGTGACGATCGGGCCCTCGGGGATGAAGGCGCTGGCCACGAGCTGCGCCTCGTCAACGAGCCCGCCGCCGTTGCCGCGCAGGTCGAAGACGAACGCCTCGGCCCCCCGCTTCTCGAGCTTCTGGAGCGCCGCGTAGACCTCGGCGTGGGCACCGGAGCTGAACTGGCCGAGCGCGACGACGCCGACCTTCTTCCCGCAGACCTCCTTGAGCGTCGAGGCGACGACGGGCACCGAGATCGCGCTGCGCGTGACGCGCAGATCCTTCTCGCGGCCCCCGTGGGCGACGGTGATCTGCACGTCGGTGCCCGACGGGCCCTTGATGAGTGCCGTCGAGGCCTCGCTGCTCTTGCCCTTCAGCGACGTCCCGCGCGCCGCTGTGATGACGTCGCCGGCGACGATCCCCGCGCGCTTGGCGGGTGATCCGTCGAAGACCCGCTCGACCCGCAGGCCGCGCGGATCCTGCGAGACCGTCACCCCGATCCCGGTGAAGCGACTGTCCTGGGACTCCTTGAAACGCTGGTACTCGGCGGGCGTGAAGTAGTTCGAGAACCGGTCGCCGAGCTTCTTGACGACCCCGCCGATCGCATCGTCGGCGAGCTGGTCGCGCGGGATCCGCCGGTAGTACGTGTCCTCGATGTCGTCGAGCGCCTCCTTGACGACGAGGTCGCTCTCGTCGGGCCCGAGCAGCGACTGCAGCGGTCCGGGGAGCGCGTCCGGGTGGTTGCCACCGAACCAGATGCCACCGAAGAGCAGCGACGACCGCGCACGCGACAAGCGCGAGCACGGCGACGACGGTGGAGCGGCGGCGGTGCGGCATCTCAGCGGGATACGGCCGAGGCCGCCGATCAAGAGTACGGGCTCGGCCGTCGCGATCATCCGCTACCGTCGCCCGCATGCGCCGTCCGGTCCTCGTGTTCGCGCTCCTGACAGCGCTCCTGAGCGTTGCGCCGACCGCGAGCGCCAGACGGCCCGCCCGGCCGGCGAAGGCGCGTCTCGCGGCGTTCGACTCGTGCCGCGACCTCCTGGCCTACGGGAGCACGATGGCGCGCCGCACGGGCGGTGGCGGCGGGGTGACCGTGCGCGCCGGGGGATCGGCCGAGGCGCCGTTCAACCCGGTGGCCGTCACGCTGCCCGGCCCGGGCACGCCGACGGGGATCCCCGCGCCGGTCGCGGCGGCCCCGACGGCCGACGGCGGGCTCGAGGCCGGCACCGACTTCTCCGGCACGAACGTCCAGGAGTCCGGCGTGGACGAGCCGGACCTGCTGAAGTCCGACGGCCGGCGTCTCTACACGATCGTCGCAGCGACGCTGCGCGCGTACGACATCACCGGTCAGACAGCCGCGCGCGATCGGCGCCCTGCAGCTCGACGGTGCCCCGTCCGAGCTGCTGCTGCGCCGCGATCGCCTGCTCGTCATCGGCTCCTCGGGCGCCGGAGCCGTGCCGGTCGGCGGCGGGCCGGTGGCGACGAGCGCGCCGGTCAGCGGCCCGCAGGGCGCCGAGACGACGCTCACCGAGGTGGACATCTCGGACCCGGCCGCGATGACGATCGCGCGGACGATGAGCGTGCCCGGCTCGTACGTCAGTGCCCGGCTCGCCGGCGGCTCGGCGCGCGTGGTGCTGAACTCGCCCTCACAGGTCGCCGCGCAGGACGGCGTGCGCGAGTTCGTCCCGCAGACCGTGCTGCGCAGCCGGATCACGAACCGCACGTTCCGCCGCACGCTCGTTCCGTGCGACGCGGTGCGTCACCCGGCGCGCTTCTCGGGCCTCGACCTGCTCACGATCCTCACCGTGGACCTCGACCGCGGCCTGTTCAAGGTCGACCGCGACGGCGTGCTGGCGGGCGCCCAGACGGTCTACGCCTCGGACACGAGCCTCTACGTCGCCAGCCAGCGCTACGTCCGCGGCCTCGACCGGCCGGACGAGATCCCGCCGCGGATGACGACCGAGATCCACCGCTTCGACACGACGAAGCCGGATGTCACGACCTATCGCGCGACCGGCAGCGTTCCGGGCTTCGTCCTCAACCAGTTCGCGCTGTCGGAGTACCGTGGCGACCTGCGCGTCGCGAGCACCGAGGAGCCGCAGTGGATGACCGACCCGAACGCGGGCGCCGGGCTGCCGGGCCGCGAGGGCCAGAGCGGCGTCAGCGTGCTGCGAGAGCGCGGCACGCGCCTGGAGACGCTCGCCCGCGTGGACGGGCTCGGCACCGGCGAGCGGATCTACGCCGTGCGCTTCCTCGGCGACGCCGGCTACGTCGTCACCTTCCGCCAGACGGACCCGCTCTACACGCTCGACCTGGCCGATCCGGAGCGTCCGCGCGTGCGCGGCGAGCTGAAGCTCACCGGCTACTCGGCCTACCTGCACCCGCTCGGCGGCGACCTGCTGCTCGGCGTCGGCCAGGAGGCCACCACCGCGGGCCGGCGTCTCGGGGCGCAGGTGTCGCTCTTCGACGTCGCGGACCTGCGCACCCCGAGACGCCTGCAGCGGCACGCGCTCGGCGGCCCGGGCTCCTCGTCGTCGGCCGAGTTCGACCACCACGCGTTCCTGTGGTGGAACCCCGCGCAGACGGTGGTGCTGCCGCTCGATTCGTGGTCCGCCGGTGACGGCGGGGCCGCGTTCACCGGCGCCGTCGGGCTGCGGGTGCGTCGCGCCCAGGGCATCGAGGAGCTGGGGCGCGTCACGCACGCGCGCGCCGAGGACGGCTGGTCGCCGCCCGTGCGCCGCTCGATGGTCGTCGGCGACCGCCTGC
The DNA here is from genome assembly GCA_963787935.1 of uncultured Actinomycetes bacterium. Taxonomy (GTDB): domain Bacteria; phylum Actinomycetota; class Thermoleophilia; order Solirubrobacterales; family Solirubrobacteraceae; genus F1-60-MAGs163. The sequence continues at coordinate 916,163 of CAWBEV010000006.1, forward strand.
TGACGCTGTCGGATCGCGGCATCGCGTCGAGCCGCCTCGCGACGCTCGCGCCGATCGGCTTCACCGCGTTCCCGGTGCCCGAACCGAGCACCGCGCCCGGCTCCGCCGGGGCCGGCGGCTAGACCTGCAGGAAGCGCCGCAGCGAGATCGCCGAGCCCACCGCGCTCACGCCGATCCCGGCAGCCAGCAGGATCGCGATCAGCACGCCGAAGCCGACCGTGTCGGGCGAGGCGAGCAGCGCGAAGTCGCTGACGAGCGGGTCCACGAGCGCGATCTTCATCACGCCGAGCAGCAGCACGGCGAGCGTCGCGCCACAGGCGCCGAGGATGATCGCCTCGAGCACGAACGGCCAGCGGATGAACCCGTCGGTCGCGCCGACGAGCTTCATCACCTGGACCTCGCGGCGGCGGGAGAACACCGAGAGGCGGATCGTGTTCGAGATCAGCAGGATCGAGGCGATGACGAGCAGCACCGCGAGCAGCCCGGTGGTGAGCTTCACGACGTTCGTCGCGGTGAGGATCTTCTGCGTGTCGTCCTTCGAGGACTTCACGGCCTCGATCGCAGGATCCACGGTCGTCGTGCCGCCGCCCGGCGTCGCGGGCTGCAGCGCGGAGACGAGCTTCAGCGCGTTGTCCGGATCGTCGGGCGTGATGCGGAAGGTGTCCGGCAGCGGGTTCGAGCCGAGCAGCTCGTAGGCCTCGGGGTTCTTGCGCTTCTCCTCGCGGAGCGCCTGCTCCTTGCTCACGTACTGCACCGACTTCACGTGCTCGGTGCCCTGGAGCTGCTCGCGCACGCGCGTGGCGTCGGCGTTCGTCGCGTCCTTGCCGAGGTAGACGTTCACGAGCACGCGCCCGCGGACCTCGTTGGCGGCGCCGGTCGTCGCCTGCACGATCGGGATGAACACGCCGAGCACGAGCAGGGTGACGAGCACGGAGGCGAGCGCCGCGAAGCTCGGGACGGCGTTGCGCGAGATCGAGCGCAGCGCCTCGCGGAAGAAGAAGCCGATCTTCATGTCAGTCCCGGAACGCCTCGTCGAAGTCGTCGCCGGCCTCGCGCGGCGACGGCCGCTGCGGCTCGGGCGCTGGTTCGCGCAGCAGCGCACCGAACTCGGCCGTGCTCATGTCCGCCGGCGCGTAGCGGCCCGCGAGCTCGTCGCGGACGATGCGGCCGGCCTCGAGCTCGATGACGCGGCGGCGCATCCGGTCCACCATCGCCGAGTCGTGCGTGGCGACGAGCACGGTCGTACCGGTGCGGTTGATCCGGTAGAGGAGCTGCATGATCCCGACGGACGTCTCGGGATCGAGGTTGCCGGTCGGCTCGTCCGCCAGCAGCAGCGGCGGGTGGCTCACGAAGGCCCGCGCGATCGAGACGCGCTGCTGCTCGCCGCCGGAGAGCTGGTCCGGATAGTGGTGGAGCTTCGTCGAGAGGCCGGTGAGCCGCAGGACGTCCGGCACCTTCGCGCGGATCTCCCTGCGCGAGTTGCCGGTGACCTGCAGCGCGTACGCGACGTTGTCGTGCACCGTGCGGTTCGGCAGCAGCTTGAAGTCCTGGAAGACGACGCCGAGATTGCGCCGGTAGTACGGCACCTGCTTGTGCGTCAGCTCGGCGATGTCGCGGCCGGCGACGAGGATGCGGCCCGCGTCGGGCTCGATCTCCTTGATCAGCAGGCGCATGAGCGTCGACTTGCCCGAGCCGGTCGGGCCCACGAGGAACACGAACTCCCCGCGGCGCACCGCGAACGTCGCGCTCTGCAGCCCGGCGTTGGAGACGTCGTAGGTCTTCGAGACGCCGCGGAACTCGACGGCGTTCGCCGGGTCGCCGGGCCGGGCGATCGGCGCGCGGGGATCCGCATCGCGCTGGGCGCGCTCGCTGTCGCGAACGCGGAGCTCTTCCTCGGTGGCAGCCATACCTTCATCCGAGGTTAGCCGCGCAGCGGTGCTTCTCCTGCCGGTTGCACGGCCCGTTGCAGAGCGCCCGGTATCGTCGGGAGCGATGGCGCAGATCACCACGAACACCGCTTCCAACGGCCTTCCGGTCCACCGGATCGCGATCCCGGGCACCCGCGCGACGACGATTCTCGCCGCGTTCGACGCCGGCGCGCGCACCGAGCATCCCGAGGAGAACGGGATGGCCCACTTCCTGGAGCATCTCGTCTTCAAGGGCGGCGAGAAGTACGACGACTACCGCAAGGTCAACGAGACCGCCGAGCGGATGGGCGGCTCGCTGAACGCGTACACGAGCCACGACCTCGTCGCCTTCCACGTCACCGTGCGCGCCGAGTCGGCGATGCCCGCGATGGACCTGCTGACGGACTTCGCGGGGCGCCCGCGGCTGGACGCCGAGGAGCTCGACCGCGAGCGCGGCGTCGTGATCCAGGAGATCCAGCGCTACAAGGATCAGCCCGCCGCGGTCGCCGGGGAGCTCATCGAGCGCGCGGGCTTCGGCGACCACCCGCTCGGGCGCACCGTGCTGGGCCCCGAGGAGCACCTGCGGACGTTCACCCGCGAGGCGATCGTCGCCTTCCGCGAGCGCCGCTGGAGCGGGCGCAGCGGCGGCGTCTTCGTCGTGGGAAACCTCGAGCACGTGCCGCAGAACGGCGCGGTCGACGAGCTCCTCGCGCGGTTCCCGGACCTGCCGGAGCCCGCCGCGGCCGAGCCGGCCGCCGCGTTCGAGCCGGAGGTCCTCGTCGAGGAGCGCGAGACGAACCAGTCCCACCTGCGGATGCTCTACCGCCCGCCGATCGACCCCGCCGACCCTGCCGCGCGCGCGGCGTTCGACGTCTACTCGACGCTGCTGGGCGGCTCGATGGGTTCGCGGCTGTTCGACGAGATCCGCGAGCAGCGCGGGCTGGCCTATTCGGTCTTCGCGATGAACCACGTCGCCGCCGACGTCGGCGCGCTGCTCATCGGCGCGGGCCTGGACTCCTCGAAGTGCATCGAGGCCTACGAACGGATGACCGAGATCGTCGCCGAGCTGGCCGCGGACGGACCGACCGAGGCCGAGGTCGAGCGCGCGCGGGCCTATGCCGGCGGCCGGCGGGTGCTCGCGTTCGAGAACACGAACGCCGTCGCGAGCTACGCGGCGCGGCGCGCGATCGTCCACGGCGAGGGGATCGACCCCGACGACGCGATCGCCCAGCTCGACGCGGTGACCTATGACGAGGTCGCCGACGTCGCGCGGCTCGTGGATCCCGCGGCGTTCTCGGTCGCCTGCGTCGGGCCGCACACCGCGGACGACTTCGCGCCCTGAGCTCGCCGCGATTCGCCCCACGCACGCCGCGCCGTGCGTCATGATGAGGCCGTGCCCGTCGCCGAGGGCCTGAACGAGCGCGAGCTCGCGCGCTACGCCCAGCGCGTGGGGGATCGCTGGCGGCTCGACGCCGCGATCGTCGGCGGCGCGCGCGTGGACGACAGCCGCCGCGTGATGCCCCAGCGCGAGCGCGGTCCCGAGTACGTCGTCCTGCTCGTCTCGGGCGGCTTCGACGGAATCCCGTGGCTCGAGCGGGTCTACCAGGCCGCGAGCCTGTGGGACGCCGCCGAGATGGGCGCGCCCGCCGAGGTCCACTGCTACACGCCCGCCGAGTTCGAGCGCAAGCTCCAGTCGCTCGCCGTGGTGCGCTGGGCCGCCGAGCGCGGCGTGGACCTCCTGGCGTAAGTGTCCAGAATCCAGTCCGGCAGGCTCCGGACGGTGTCATCATGTGCGGGATCTGCGGGAGCTTTGTGCGGCTTCCCGCGGTCTTCGCGTCACGTTCGGCCTCTAGCCTTGTCCGAGGGTTCAGAACACCGGTGACACCACACGTCTCGACCACGCTTCTGCGCACGCAGACTGACGAGCGGCTCGTCCTGTTGGCGACCGCTGGGCACGACCGCGCGTTCGAGGCGATCGTCGATCGCTATCGCCGCCCGATGATGCGCTACGCCAAGCGCTTCCTCGCCGAGCCGCGCGCCGAGGACATCGTCCAGGCCGCGTTCGTCAGCGCCTGGGCGGCCCTCCGCGACGGCATCGAGGTCCGCGATCTGCGGCCGTGGCTCTACCGGATCGTCCATAACGGAGCCCTGAACGCCATGAAGAAGGCCGGATCTGACGACGCACAGCTCGTCGAGACCTCCGCCACCCTCGCCGGTCCCGAGGCCGAAGTGGAGCAGCGCGAGGAGATGCGCCGCACGCTCGACGGCATCGCCTCACTCCCCGATCGCCAGCGCGCGGCGCTGCTCGCCGTCGCCGTCGACGGCCGATCGCACGCCGACATCGGCGCCGAGCTCGGGCTGAACGACACCGCCGTGCGCCAGCTCGTGCGCCGCGCGCGCTTGACGCTGCGGGCCGCGGCCACCGCCGTGACCCCGCTGCCGCTCGCCACATGGCTCGCGGGCGGGGGCGCGCCGTGGCACGAGGACGCCTCCGCGCGCGTCGCGGAGCTCGTCGGCGCCGGCGCCGCCTCCGGCTCGCTCGCAGGCGGCGTGATGCTGAAGACGGGCGCGGTCATCGCGACGGTCGGCGCGATCGCCGTGGGCACGCCGAAGGTCGCCCAGGTCGTGCGCCACCACGAGCTGCCGGGCGCGAGCGCCGCGGGCACCTCCGGCCGCGGCCAAGATGGCGATCGATCCTCGCTCCGCGCCCCCGAGCCCGGCGGCGCGACACCGGCCGTCGCGGTCGGCACGAGCGACGACCGCGATCGCTCCACGAACTCGAACGCCGGCGACGCTCCGCGCTCGGACCACAGCGAGCGCCGCGACTCGTCCGCGAACAGCGGCCCGTCCGGGAAGGACCGCCGCGGAACGGGCGGCGCGCGCCAGCGCACCGCGACCGTCGTGGACGACTCCGAGGACGACCACAGCGGCTCAGGTCGCAGCGGCGGCGACGACCGCGGCGAGCACAAGAGCCGCCACCGCCGGGGCAAGGACGGCAAGGGGAGGGTGACGGCGACGGCAAGAGCGGCGACGAGCAGACCTCCGACTCCGGCTCCGGCTCCGGCGAGCACCACGAGTCCAAGGGCGGCGACGGCTCCGGGGACGATTCCAGCGGCAAGGACGGCGCCGGGTCGGGCACGCCCGACGACACGTCCGCCGGCGACGACGCCTCGCACCGCGACGAGACGCGCACGAGCGAGACGACCCCGCCCCCGCCGGCGTCGTCGCCCGCGATCGAACCGGCACCAGCGCCGGACCCGGCGCCCGCGCCATAGGACGCTGAATCGCGCCGGAGACTTTTCTCCGGCGCGCGCGTCACGTTCGCGGGGCCCCGTTGTCACAGCCTGTGACCCCTACGGACAAGGAGTGTCTTCCCGACCATGTCCCGCACCGCCCGCATCGTCTTCTTCGCCCTGATCGCCATGCTGCTGCTCGCCCTGCCGAGCTCCGCGATCGCGAAGAAGCACTCGAAGTCCAAGAGCAAGCTCAGCCGCAAGGCCGACCGCAACCGTGACGGCCTCCCCGACAAGTGGGAGAAGAAGTACTCGCTCAGCCTGAAGGTCAACCAGTCCGGCCGCGATCAGGATCGCGACGGGATGCGCAACAAGGCCGAGTGGCTCGCCGACACGAACCCGCGCGACAAGGATTCCGACGACGACGGCATCAACGATGCCAGCGAGCAGGCCGGCACCGTCAAGTCGTTCACGCTCGACACCGGCAGCACCACGACCGGAACGCTCGTGATCACGACGTTCGGCACGAACGGGACCGATGTGACCGGCAAGGTCGACGCGTCGACCGAGATCGAGTGCGAGAACGACGGCGACGACGAGGGTGAGCACGGTCACCACGGTGGCGACCACGGCGACCGCGGCCGCGACCACGCCGAGGACGACGCGCACTCCTCGCACAACGGTGGCGGCGACGACAACGACGACGACAACGGCCCCGCGCTGCCGATGGTCCCGGGCACCCCGCCCGCGACGCCGGCCCCGACGTGCACGGTCGCGAACCTCGTCCCCGGGGCGAAGGTCCACGAGGCCGAGCTGGAGATCGTCGCGAACGTCGGACCCGTCTGGCACGAGATCGAGCTCATTCCGCAGGCACCGGCGGCGACACCCCCCGCGCCCTAGGGCCTGACGACTGATACAGCGGACAGTCCCCCCGCCGCTGTGTCGCTGGACAGCCGAGGCGCCCCACCGGGGCGCCTCGGTCGTTCCCGGGCCGCTCGCAGCGGTCGGCTCGCAATATGCGACCGTTTCGCGTTAGGTTTGTCCTCTCCAGGTACGACCTCGTGAGCCCGCAATTCCCCACCGTCCTGCTTCGCGCCCAGAGCGACGAGCGCCTCGCGCGCCTGGCCGCCTGCGGCTCCGAGCGTGCATTCGAGGCGATCGTCGAGCGCTACCGGCGCCAGCTGCTCGCATACGCGCGGCGGATCGCCGGCGAGTCACGGGCGGAGGACATCGTCCAGTCCGCGTTCGTCGGGGCGTGGGCGCGGCTCGCCGAGGGCTGCGAGGTGCACGACCTGCGGCCCTGGCTCTACCGGATCGTCCACAACGGCGCCCTGAACGCGGTCGCGGGCGCGCACGCCGCGGACCTCCCGCTGCTCGACGACACCGCGCACGCCTCGGACCTCGAGCTCGACGTCGAGCGCCGCGAGCGCGTCCGCAGCGCGCTCGACGGGATCGCCGCGCTGCCCGAGCAGCAGCGTGCGGCGCTGCTGGCGGTTGCGGTCCAGGGACGCCGGCATCGCGACATCGGCCGCGAGCTCGGCGTCAGCGAGGGCGCCGTGAAGATGCTGATCCACCGCGCGCGCACGAACGTCCGCGCGGCGGCGACCGCGCTCACCCCGTGGCCGCTGGTCGCCTGGCTCGCGGGCGGGCGCGCGGCCGAGGGCGGCGCCGGCGCCGCGACGGCGCTGCTCAGCGGCCTGCGGTGAAGACGGCGGCCGTGCTCGTCACGGCGAGCGCGCTCGTGACGGCCGGGCCCCCGGCCCTGCGCCAGGTGAGGCGGCGGCGGCGGCGGAACCGCTCCGGCCGCGAGCGCCCGCGCGGCGCTGCCGGCCGCCGCGGCCCCGGGCGCCCTTCCGGTGGCACCGGTCGCCACCGTCACCCCGACGCGGCACGCCGGTGCGCCGCAGGGCCGCGCCGAGCCCGACCGGCGCGCGCCGACGCTCGTCGGGGACGACACGACGCTCACGCCCGCCCCGCAGGCGCCGGTCCCGGTGCCGGCCGGGCCACCCGCGAGCGGTGTCACCGAGCGCAGCGAGGACACCCGCCTGCCGGATGCCCCCGACACCGAGTTCCTCACTCCCGCGGCCGAGGACGACGACCTCATCGACGTCGAGGAGGATCCGCCGGACATCGCCGCCGGTGAGCGCCCGATCCCACCCGAGGGCCTGCCCGACGACAGCGACGTGCAGGTGGACCTCCCGGACGAGCCCGAGCCGGCCGACGACGCCGAGCCGGCCGACGACGCCGAGCCCGTCGACGGCGGTGCTCCGGCCGCGCCGCAGACGAGCGCCGACGCGCCAGCTTCACCCTGAGCGTGACCTTTTCCCGCGCCGCCGGTCTCAACGCGCAGAACGGGCCCGCACGATGCCTTCCCCCCCGCTCGAGCGGGCACCGTTCGGACTCCCGTTGGACCAGTCGCGGGAGTCGGTGGGGGCGGCAGGATGCCGCCCCCACCGACTCCCGCGACCTTTCCCGCGCCCGGCGGCCTACGCGTTGATCGCGACCATCCGCTCGATCGGGATGCGCGCCTTGGCCGCCACGTCCTCGGGAACCTTGACCTCGCCGCTGAGATCGCGCAGCGCGTCCCGGAGCTTCGGCAGCGTGATCATCTTCATGTAGCGGCAGGTCGCGGCCGGGTTGGCCGCGATGAACGTGACGTCCGGGGCCGCCTGCCGCATCGGATAGAGCATCCCGGTCTCGGTCGCGACGATGACCTCTGCGCCGGCGTGCTCGCGCTCGGCGTTCTGCGCGTAGGTGAGCATGCCGCCGGTCGAGAGCATGTGGACGCCCTCGGCGTCGACATCCCCGGCGGCGACGTACTCCATCACCGAGGTGACGCAGCCGCACTCCGGGTGGATCAGGAAGTCGGCCCCGGGGTGCTCGGCGCGCACGTCGCTGATGTCCTTCGGGCGGATGCCCGCGTGGACGTGGCACTCGCCGTTCCAGACGTGCATCGGATGGCCGGTCGTCTTCTCGACGAACGCCCCGAGGAACATGTCCGGCCCGAACAGGATCTCGGTGTCCTCGCCGTGCTCGCGCAGGATGTGGCGCACGACGTTCACCGCGTTGCCCGACGTGCAGCAATAGTCGGTCAGTGCCTTGATCGCCGCGGTCGTGTTGACGTACATGACGGTCAGCGCGCCCGGGTGCTGGGCCTGCCACGCGCTGAGCTCGGCCGGCGTGATCGAGTCGGCCAGCGAGCAGCCCGCGTCGTGGTCGGGCAGCAGGACCGTCTTCTCGGGGCACAGGATCGACGCCGTCTCGGCCATGAAGTGCACGCCGCAGAAGGCGATCACGGGCTGCTCGACGGCGGCCGCGCGCTGCGAGAGGCCGAGCGAGTCGCCGACGTAGTCGGCCACGTCCTGGATCTCGGGCACCTGGTAGTTGTGCGCGAGGATCACCGCGTCGCGCCGCCGGGCGAGCTCGCGGACCTCCTCCTGCATCGCGGGGATGTCGGCGGGCTGCTCGTCCACACCGGCCATCGGGAGCGTCATGGGCTTCATGTCGGTGGCTCCAGGAGAAGGGACAGGTCCAGGGCCGGCGCCGAATGCGTGAGCGCGCCGACCGAGACGAATTGTACGCCGCTCTGCGCGACGGCCCGGACCGTCGCGAGAGTCACGCCCCCGCTGGCCTCGAGCGTCGCGCGCCCGCCGACGTGCGCCACGGCCGCCCGCAGTTCGCCGGGGCTCATGTTGTCGAGCAGGAGCCGGGTCGCCCCGGCCGCGAGCGCCGCGTCGATCTCGGCGATCGTCCGGCACTCGACCTCGAGCGGCACGTCCGGGTAGGCCTCGATCGCGCGCCGCGTCGCCGGCCCGACGCCGCCCGCCGCGGCGATGTGGTTGTTCTTCACGAGCATCTGGTCCCACAGCCCGATGCGATGGTTCTCGCCGCCGCCCGCGCGCACCGCCGCCTTCTCGAGCAGCCGCAGGCCCGGCGTCGTCTTGCGCGTGTCGAGCACGCGCGCCCCGGTCCCCTCGAGCTCCCGCGCGAAGCGCGCCGTCTGCGTGGCGACCCCGCTGAGCTGCTGGACGAGGTTCAGCGCGGTGCGCTCGGCCGAGAGCACCGCCCGCGCGAGCCCCTCGACGCGCAGCACCGGGGCGGGGACCTCGTCGCGCCAGACGCCCTCGGGCGCCGGGCGCTCGATCCGCACACCGGGGTCGAGCGTGCGGAACACGGCCTCCGCGGCCTCCAGGCCGAAGACGACCCCCGGCTGCTTCTGGAGCATCGTCGCGCGCGCGTGGTCGTCCGCGGGCACGGTCGCGATCGACGTGAGGTCGCCGGCACCGACGTCCTCGGCGAGCGCCCGCGCGACGACGTCCTCGAGCTCGCGCCGGGTGGCCTCGTCCATGCGCCGAGCATACGTGGCCGCTAGCGTCCCGAGCATGCAGGCCCTGATGCTCCGGGAGTTCGGCGGCCCGGCCGCGCTGCGGCTCGAGGACGACGCCCCCGAACCACCGGCGAGCGACGGCCTCGTGGTCATCGACGTCGGCGCCGCGGGCGTCGGCTTCGTGGACATGCTGATGACGAAGGGCGAGTACCAGATCCGCCCCGACTTGCCGTTCGTCCCGGGCACCGAGCTCGCCGGCACGGTGCGCAGCGCCCCGCAGGGCTCAGGGCTCGTCGCGGGACAGCGCGTGGCGGCGACGACCCTCGCCGGCGCATTCGCCGAGGTCGCGCGGGCCCCGGCGATGATGACCTTCCCGATCCCGGACGACATGCCCGACATCGTGGCGGCCGGGTTCGTGGTCAACCACCAGACCGCCCATCTGGCCCTGAAACGGCGCGGGCGCCTGCGCGCCGGCGAGACGGTGCTCGTGCACGGCGCCGCCGGGGGCGTCGGCAGCGCCTCGATCCAGGTCGCGCGGGCGCTGGGCGCGGGCAAGGTCATCGCGATCGCCTCGACCGACGATCGCCGCGCCGCGGCGCTCGACCTCGGCGCCGACCTCGCCTTCGATCCGGCGGGCGACTGGGTGGCGCACGTGCGGGAGGCCACCGGCGGGCGCGGCGCGGACATCTCCGTGGACCCGGTCGGGGGCGCTGCGTTCGACCAGAGCCTGCGCTGCCTGGCGCCCGAGGGACGGCTGCTCGTGATCGGCTTCGCGAGCGGCACGATCCCGTCGGCGCCCGCGAACCGGCTGCTGCTGCGCAGCCTCGACGTCGTCGGGGTGAACTTCGGTGGGTTCCTCGCCCACGACCAGGAGTTCCAGCACGCCGCGCACCGCGAGCTCATGACGTGGTGGGCCGAGGGCCGGCTGCGCCCGATCCCGGGAACGGTCTATCCGCTCGCCGAGGGCGCCCGCGCGCTCGAGGACTTCGCCGCGCGGCGCGTCACCGGCAAGCCGGTCCTGCTGATCAGCTGAGCACGTAGACCGTCGCGAACGACGGGTCGCTCGCGCCGTGCAGGCGCCCGCCGGAGGCGACCGTCTCACGCAGGTAGCGCACGATCTCGTCGCTGATCCGCTCACCCGGCAGCAGCGCCGGGATGCCCGGCGGGTAGCCGGCGATCGATTCGCACGAGATCCGCCCGATCGCCTCGGCCACCGGCACGCACTGCGCCTCGCCGAGGAACGCCTCGCGTGGGGGCACGGCGAGCTCCGGGAGCTCGGCCGGCTGGAAGATCGGCTCGGTCTCACGCCCCGGACGGCGGATCCGCTTGACGGCCTCGTCGACGTCGCCGGCGAGGCGCAGCAGCGTCTCGGGACGCTCGCCGAGCCCGACGACGAACACGATCGTGGACTGCGTGGCGAGCTCGGCGTGCACGTCGTAGCTCTGGCGCAGGGCGTCCGAGAGCTCCATGCCGGTGCAGCCGGTGCCGCGCACGTCGAGCACGATCCGCAGCGGGTCGTAGGCGGCGATCCCGGGGCGGCCGACGAGCTCCTGGTCGAGGAGCTCGATGCCCTCGATCGCGCGCAGGTTCGCGCGCGCCCCGCCGATCGCCACGATCGTCTCGTGCAGGAGCTGCTCGCCGTGCACGGCGAGCTGGCGGCGGGCGGCGTCGAGCGAGGCCATCAGCAGCGAGCTCGGGCTCGTCGAGCGCACGATCCGGATCGCCCGCACGACGCGGTCCTCGTCGATCCGGCCGGTGTCGCCGAGGTGCAGGATCGCGCTCTGCGTCAGTGAGCCGGCGAGCTTGTGCGTGCTCGTCAGCACGGCGTCGGCGCCGAGCGCGAGCGCGCTCGGCGGCAGCCCGGCGTGGAATCCGAAGTGCGGCCCCCAGCGACTGGTCGACGACCAGCGGGACGCCGGCATCGTGCGCGACCTGCGCGCAGCCGGCGACGTCGGCCGCCATGCCGTAGTACGTCGGCGAGACGATGAACGCCGCGCGCGCCGCGGCGGTTCGCGCCAGCGCCTCCGCGAGCGCCTCGGGCGTGACGCCGTGCGCCATGCCGAGCTCGGCGTCGTACACCGGTGCGACGAACGTCGGGACGCCGCCGCTGAGCACGAGGCCGTCCACGACCGACGCGTGCGAGTTGCGCTGCGCGACGACCGGAGCACCGAGCGGCGCGAGCGCCAGGCACAACGCATGGTTGCCCTGCGTCGCGCCGTTCGTCAGGAACCACGAGCGCCGCGCGCCGTAGGCCTGTGCCGCGAGGCGCTCGGCGCGTTCGTAGGGCGTCGGCGAGGGGCCGACGTCGATGCCGCGGATGTCCTGCGGCACGTCGAGCATCAGCGCATCGTCGCCGAGCGCGTGGCGCAGGCCGGGGTCGGCGCCCGGGCCACCCTTGTGCCCCGGGACGTGGAAGCGCCCCGGCCCGCGGAAGCCGTAGCCGACGACGGCGTCGAGGTACGGCGCGGTCGGCTGCTCGCTGATCGGCTGCTTGTCGCTCACGCCGTCTGCCCCGCGCTGCGCAGCAGCTCGGCGCGGACGAACCCGTCGAGGTCGCCGTCGAGTACGCGCTGTGCGTCGCCCATCTCGAAGCTCGTGCGGTGGTCCTTGACCATCGTGTACGGGTGCAGGACGTACGAGCGGATCTGCGAGCCGAAGTTCACGTCCTGGGCCTCGCCCTTCTCCTTGGCGATCTCCTCCGCGCGGCGGCGCTCCTGAAGCTCGAGGAGCTTCGCGCGCAGCATCTTCATCGCGGTGTCCTTGTTCGCCGACTGCGAGCGCTCGTTCTGGCATTGCACGACGATCCCGCTCGGCCGGTGGGTGATCCGCACGGCCGAGTCGGTCTTGTTGACGTGCTGGCCGCCCGCACCCGAGGCGCGGTAGGTGTCGATCTGCAGATCGTCGTCGTCGATCTCGATGTCGCCGACCTCGTCCACGACGGGCGCGACCTCGACCCCGGCGAACGACGTCTGGCGCCGGTTGGCCGAGTCGAACGGCGACAGGCGCACGAGCCGGTGGACCCCGCGCTCGGCCCCGAACAGCCCGTACGCGTTCTCACCCTCGGCGCGGAACGTGGCGGACTTGATGCCGGCCTCCTCGCCGGCGCTCACCTCGAGCAGCTCGACGCTGAAGCCGCGGCGCTCGGCCCAGCGCATGAGCATCCGCAGCACGATCTCGGCCCAGTCCTGCGCGTCGGTGCCGCCCGCGCCGGCGTTCACCGTGACGAGCGCGTCGCCCGCGTCGTAGCGCCCGGAGAAGAGGCGCTCCTCCTCGAGTGCGCCGAGCCGCTCCTCGGCGCTCGCGAGCTGCTGGTCGACCTCGTCGGCGAGCGTCGGATCCTCGTCGGCGAGCTCGACCATCGCGTCGAGATCGTCGACGTCGCGCTGGAGCTCCTGCCAGGTATCGAGCTTGCGCGAGGCGCGCGCGTGCTCGGCGCTGACCCTCGCGGCCTCCTCCTGGTCGTCCCAGAAGCCCTGGGCGCCCATCCGGCCCTCGAGGTCGGCGACGCGACGCACGAGTCCTTCGGGATCGAGGAACCCCTCGAGGTCGGCGAGCTGCACGCGGATCGCCGCGAGGCGCTGGGGCGTGGGCTCGGTGTTCGGCACCGCGGGCACGAGGGCTCCGACGCTAGCACCGCGGCCGGTATCGTCGCGGGCGTGAACCCCCTGCTCGTGCCGCCGCGACTGGCCCAGCGGGCGATCGATGACCTCGGGTCAGTCGCCGGCGTCGTCGCGGGCGCTCCGGACGAGCTGCGCGCGATGGACCGGCGCGCCCGCGAGATCGTGCGGCTGCTCACGCGCCTGGCCCGGACCGGCGATCGGATGCTCGAGCGCGCCGACGTGCTGATCGAGCGCACGGACGCCGTCCTGGACCGCACCGACGCGGTGCTCCAGCGGCTCGACGACCTCGATCGCCGCGCCGTCGAGCTCGGCCACCGCGCCCAGGAGCTCGGGCACCTCTCCGACCGGATCGAGGACCTCGTCCACGGGCTGATGGCGCAGGCGACCGTCGTCGGCGCCTCCGCCGACGCGATCGCCCACGAGGCCGCCGAGGTCGCGAAGGTCCTCCCCACGCTCGCCCGCGCCGTCGAGATCGCCGAGCCGCTCGAGGGCGCCGTCGACCGCGTCGCCTGGATCGTCGACCGCCTCCCAGGGGGACGGTCCGGGGCGAAGATCCCGGAACCGGAGCCCGCGCCGAAGCGGACCTCGCGCAAGCGCTGATCGACAGCGTCACGCGGTGCTCGCCGGTCGGCGATCCGGCGCGGGCCGGGGCCCAGGGCGCGAAGCGCGTCAGCCGGGCCGCGTCACGCGCCGTGGCACTTCTTGTACTTCTTGCCCGACCCGCACCAGCACGGGTCGTTGCGGCCGATCTGCTCGTCCGCGGCGACGCGGCGCTGCTCGACGACGGGCGCCGGAGCGAACTCCTCGCCGCCCTCGCCGTCGCCGGAGACGAGCGGCATGCCGCCCGCGGCGGTCGCCGCCGCGAGCGCGCCCGCGGTCTCGCCGCCGCTGCCGCCCGAGTAGGAGACCGAGCCGGCCCGCGTCGCACTGCCACCCGCGGTCATGCCGAACGCCTGGGCGGCCTGCGCGTCGTCGGACTCGATCTCGACCTCGACGTGGAAGACCATCCGGGCGAAGTCCGACCAGATCGAGTTCATGAGGTCGGCGAACAGGTCGAACGCCTCGTTCTTGTAGGCGACGAGCGGATCGATCTGGGCGAACCCGCGCAGGTGGATGCCCTCGCGCAGGTAGTCCATGTCGTAGAGGTGCTCACGCCAGCGCTGGTCGATGATCTGCAGGAGCAGGTAGCGCTCGAGCGCGCGCATGAGCTCGTCGCCGAATTCCTCCTCGCGCCGGTCGTAGAGCGTCATCGCCTCGCTGACGAGCCGGTCCACGAGCCCCTCGCGGTCGAGCTGCTCGGAACTCACCTTGGCCGCGTCGAGCGCGTCGGGGATCCCGTCACCGGGGAGGATGTCGTTCACCGCGACGAACAGGCCCTGCATGTCCCAGTCCTCGAGGTAGTCGCCGGGGGTGTACTCGTCGACGAGCCGCTGCACGACGCCCGTGACCTCCTCGCGCGCCTGCACGCCGAGGTCCTTGCCCTCGAGGACGTCGTCGCGGTAGGCGTAGACGACGCGGCGCTGCTCGTTCATCACGTCGTCGTACTCGAGGACGCGCTTGCGGATGAGGAAGTTCTGCTCCTCGACCTTCTTCTGGGCCTTCTCGATCTGCTTGGAGAGCATCCCGGCCTCGATCGGCTCCTCGTGGCCCTCCTCGTCGACCGAGCCGAGGCGGTCGAGGATCTTGTAGATCCGGTCGCCCGCGAACAGGCGCACGAGGTCGTCCTCGGCGCTCAGGAAGAACCGCGACTCGCCCGGGTCGCCCTGGCGGCCGGCGCGGCCGCGCAGCTGGTTGTCGATCCGGCGCGACTCGTGGCGCTCGGTGCCGCAGATGAACAGGCCGCCCGCGTCGACGACGAGCTCGCGGTCGCCGGCGACCTTGTCCTCCATGGACGGGATGACGTCCGCGAGGCGCTCCTGGAAGTCCGGGTCGCCCTGCTTGAGGCCGAGCTTCGCGAGCTCGTGGCGGGCCAGGTGCTCGGGGCTGCCGCCGAGCTTGATGTCGACGCCGCGGCCGGCCATGTTCGTGGCGATCGTGACGGCCCCGGGACGGCCGGCCTCGGCGATGACCTCGCCCTCCTGCTCGGCGTACTCGGGCTTCGCGTTGAGCACCGAGTGCGGGATGCCGCGGCGCTTGAGCTGCTCGCCGAGCATCTCGGAGACCTCGACCGAGATCGTGCCGACGAGGATCGGCTGGCCCTTCTCGTGGCGTTCGGCGATCTCGCTGACGACCGCGTGCCACTTGCCGTCGCGGGTCTTGTAGACCTGATCGTTGCGATCGTCGCGGACCATCGGCTGGTTCGTCGGGACCTGCACGACGCCGAGCTCGTAGATCTTCATGAACTCGGTCGCCTCGGTGAGTGCGGTGCCGGTCATGCCGGCGAGCTTGTCGTAGAGGCGGAAGTAATTCTGGAGCGTGATGGTGGCGAGCGTCTGGTTCTCCTCCTGGACGCGCACCCCCTCCTTCGCCTCGACGGCCTGGTGCAGGCCCTCCGACCAGCGCCGCCCCTCGAGGATGCGGCCCGTGAACTCGTCGATGATCATCACCTCGTCGTCGACCACCGCGTAGTCGACGTCGCGCTTGTAGAGCGACTCCGCCTTCAGCGACTGGATCAGGTGGTTCACGAGGTGGCCGTTCTCGGCCCGGTAGAGGTGGTCGATGCCGAGGAACTTCTCGGCCTTCGCGACGCCGCGCTCGGTCACCGAGACCGTCTTGTGCTTCTCGTCGAACTCGAAGTCGAATTCGGCGACGAACTCCTTCTTCATCCGCGGGTCCATGCCCTCCGGCGTCTTGCCGGCCTCGAGCTGGCGCGCGAGGCGCGAGAACGTCACGTAGAGCTCGGCCGCCTGCTCGGGCTGGCCCGAGATGATCAGCGGCGTGCGCGCCTCGTCGATGAGGATGTTGTCGACCTCGTCGACGATCGCGAAGTTGTGCATCGCCAGCGGGCGGCCGTCCTCGCCGATGCGCCCGCCGTGCTGGACCTTCTCCTCGAGCGACTGGGCCATGTTGTCGCGCAGGTAGTCGAAGCCGAACTCCGAGTTCGTGCCGTACGTGATGTCCGAGTTGTAGGCGGCGATCTTCACCTCGGGGTCCTGCATGTTCTGCAGCACGCCCCAGGTGAATCCGAGCCCGTCGTAGATCGGGCTCATCCACTCGGCGTCGCGGCGAGCCAGGTAGTCGTTGACCGTGACGAGGTGGACGCCCTTGCCCGACAACGCGTTCAGGCAGACCGCGAGCGTCGCCGTGAGCGTCTTGCCCTCACCGGTCTTCATCTCGGCGATGCTGCCGCCGTGCAGCACCATGCCGCCGATCAGCTGCACGTCGAAGTGGCGCATGTTCATGTACCGCCGGCCGGCCTCGCGGACGATCGCGAAGCACTCCTCGAGCACGCTGTCGAGGCTCTCGTCGTCCTCCTGCACGCGCACGCGCAGGGCGTCCATCCGGCCCTTGAGGTCCTCGTCGGAGAGGTCCTCAAGCTCGGGCTCGAAGGCGGCGATTCCGGCGACGCGCTTCTCGTACTGGCGGAACTGCTTGCCCTCGCCGATGTTCAGCGCTTTGTCGAGAAGACCCATGCGCCGGAGGATAGCGACGGCGGGCGCTGCGCCCGCCGTCGCCGAACGGGTGCGGAACGCCTAGTTCTCGGGGATTTCTCCGCCGTCGACGACCGTCTCGGCGAAGCGGATCGACTCGGCGCCCGGGCGCCCGCGGCCCTTGATCTTCTCGCGGCGCTTGCGGACCTGGCGCTCGAGCTCATCGGCGGTCTCGGAGATCGCCAGGCGCATCTCGCGCTCCTGCGCCTTCGCGTTGAGCGTCGTGCCCTTCACGTGCAGATGGGCCTCGGCGCGCTGCGAGGCGGCGATCGCCGGGTTGCGCGCCTCCGAGAGGGTCACGTCGCATGTCGCAAGCTCGCTGACCAGCCGCGCGATCTTCTCGAAGCGCTTGTTGATCTGCTCGCGCATCTCGTCCGTGACGGCGATGTTCGTGCCGGTGATCTCGATCCGCATCGTCCACTCCAATCGGTTGCGGTACGTCGATGCTATCCCGCGCGACCCGCGACGGGCGTGCGTATCCCGCCGCACCGCGCTGCCGCATACCCGCAGCCGCTCATGGCACGCGTACGCAGCTCACCGCCGCGACCCACGTCGCGCCCGCGCCGCGCAGCGCACGCGCACACGCCTCGGCCGTCGCGC
This sequence comes from uncultured Actinomycetes bacterium, assembly GCA_963787935.1. GTDB lineage: Bacteria > Actinomycetota > Thermoleophilia > Solirubrobacterales > Solirubrobacteraceae > F1-60-MAGs163. Next base: position 933,440 of record CAWBEV010000006.1, read on the forward strand.
CGGTCGTGCGCACGTCGTCGACGAGCACCGCCCGCGCGGGGACGGGTCCGGTCGCCCCGACGTGCAGGGCGGTCCCGGCGAGGCGCTCGGAGCGCGTGCGCCCACGCTGGCGCGACCCCGGCGCGCCGCCGCGACGCAGGCAGGCGACCACCGGCTGGCCGGTCCGGGCTCCCAGCGCTGTGGTGAGCGCCTCGGCGTGGTCGAAGCCGCGCGCCCACCGGCGCCAGGGATGCGCGGGCACCGGCACGAGCGCCGTCCCGGGGGCCAGCAGCGGCTCGGGCAGCGCATCGGCGACGAGCTCGGCCAGGACCGCGGCGACACCGACGGCGCCGCGGAACTTCAGCGCGTGCACGAGTTCGCGGGCCGGCCCGCTGAAGGCCAGCGGGGCCCATGCGAGCTCCAGCGCCGAGGCCGGACCGCACGGCGCCGGCTGAGGCGGGAGCCACGGCAGCTCCGCGGCGCACGCATGGCACAGTGCGGCGCCGGCTCGCGCCGGCGCACGGCACGACCAGCAGGTCGGCGGAACGAGCAGATCGAGCGGTGAGCGCACCGTCCGAGCCTCGCGCCGCGCCGCGCACGGCGAAACGGCGCGTCTGCGACGATCCTGCGACGTGACCGCGCTCGCCTCATGGCTCGCGGCGAGCGCCCCGGCGATTCCCGCGGGCGCCGCGGCGGACCTCTCCTGGACGCCGAACCCCGGGCCGCTGCTCGTCGTGCTCGTGCTCGGCGGTCTCTACGTCCCGCGCTGGGTGCGCGTGCGCCGCGACCACGCCCCGAAGGACGCGCCCGTCTGGCGCCTGCTCGCGTTCCTCGCGGGCCTGACCTGCCTGGTGATCGCGCTGATCTCGCCGATCGACCGGCTCGCTGAGCAATCGTTCACGTTCCACATGGTCCAGCACCTGCTGCTGCTGGATCTCGTCCCGATCGGCATCATCGCCGGCTTCACGAAGGTCCTGCTGCGACCGGCGACGCGCCGGCTCGTCGCGCTCGAACGGGCGCTCGGCCCACTCGTGCACCCGGCCGTCGCGGTCGTGCTGTACATCGTCGCGATGTGCGCGTGGCACGTCCCGGCGGTCTACGACTCGGCGCTCGAGTCCGCCACCGTGCACGTCCTCGAGCACGTGACGTTCCTCAGCGTCGGCTTCCTCTACTGGTGGATCCTGCTCTCGCCGATCCGCTCGCGGTTCCACACGACGGTCATGGGCCCGATCGTCTACATGCTCTCGACGAAGCTCGGCGTCGGGATCCTCGGGATCGTCCTGACCTTCGCACCGAATCCGCTCTACCCGTACTACGAGAACCGCGAGCCGATCCTCGGCCTGACGGCGGCGACCGATCAGCAGCTCGGCGGCGAGCTCATGGTGCTCGAGCAGATGATCGTCATGGGCGTCGCGCTCGCGATCCTCCTGTTCCGCGCACTCGAGGAGTCCGAGCGCGAGCAGCAGCGCCAGGAGCGCCTCGAGGATCTGCGCGAGGCGGGCGAGATCTCCTAGCGCTCAGCCCTCGAGCACGTCGCCGTCGGGGACCGTCAGCGGCGCCTCGCCGGCCTGCGCGACGGTCACCGTGCCACGCACGACGACGCCGGCGCCGAAGACGACGTCGCCCTGCACGGCAAGGCGCTCGCAGCCGACGAGCGATGGCGCGCCGGACGGAAACCGTGCCTCGAAGTCCGCCAGCAGCCGGTAGTGGGCAGGGTCGAGCTCGACGAGCGGGGCGCGTCCGTCGCGCGCCGCTGCGAGCACGACGTTGGCGCCGGCGTCGAGCTCGTAGGCGTCCGAGCGCAGGACGAGCAGGTCGTCGGTCGTCTTGACGGGCAGAAAGCGCGTGCGCGGGACGCACAGCGCGCGTGCGCCCTCGAAGGCCGAGATCGCCGCCCCCATCGCCGTCTCGAGCTGGATGACCGCCGGCGAGGCGGGGTCGGCCGGGTCGACCGTCTTGCGGTTGACGATCATCGGCAGGTCGACCATCCCGTCGCGTTCGAGCACGGCCGCGAGGACCTCGAGGTCGAGCCAGATCGTGTTCGTGTTGAAGAACCGGTGGCGCGCGATGTCCTGGAAGGCCTCGAGGTCCGCCGGCGCCGTCTGGGCGACCTCGCGCAGCACGAGCGAGCCGTCCGCGCGCCCCGCGAGGTGCCCGCCCTTGCGGTCGGCCGGCGTGCGCTCGGCGACCTCCATCAGGAACGGGATCTCCTCGGCGGCGATCCACGCGAGGATCCGGGGATCCAGGACCGCGCCGAGGTTGTCCGCGTTCGAGACGAACGCCCAGCGGTAGCCGCGCTCCAGCAGTGTGGCGAGCAGGCCCGAGCCGGCGAGCGCGGCGTAGAGGTCGCCGTGCCCGGGCGGCGCCCATTCGAGGTCGGGGTCGGCGGGCCAGGCGACCGGCGCGAGCGAACCGTCGTCCACGAGCTTCGGCACGCGCCCCTGCAGGAAGTCGGCGGGGAGATCGGCCGACATCGAGCCGTGCTCGGCCAGCGCGGCCAGCGAGTCCGCGCGCGTGCGGAAGCTGTCCATGAGGACGAGCGGCAGGCGCGGCGCGGCGGCCGCGTATGCGGCGCGCAGGGCGAGCAGCTGCCGCGCGATGAGGTCGAGGAACCGCTGGCCTGCCTTGACCTCGAGCAGCGACTTGGCCTGCGTCATGCCCATGCTCGTGCCGAGGCCGCCGTTGAGCTTCAGGACGACCGTGCGGTCCAGCAGCGCGCCGGTCGCCGGCGGGGCGGGCGGCAGTGCGCCCGCATCCGGGAGGGTCTCGAGCGGCACGATGTCCGCCTCGGCGAGCAGACCCTGATCCCCGGCCGCGAGCCGCCCGAGGTTGCGCCGGAACCCCGCGATCGTCGCATCGCCGGCGCCGTCGGCGGACAGCTTCGCGATCGCGTCGTCGAGTCCGGTGGGGTTCATGGCGGGCAGGCTACCGGCGGGCCGCTCCCGGCAGGCGGTGGCCGCAGGCGCTGCGGGGAGTCGGCACGCGAGCCCGTACTTCGACCGGTTGTCGCAACTCCTCGCATCCCCGAATGTTTCATGTATGTGAACGGTTTCGCGCGGATCACGCGGCGCCGGCTCCTTTCCGACGCCGCCGCCCTCACCGCCGCCGGCCTGATCGCCGAGAGCGGCGTCCTGCACACGCTCGACGACCTCGCGCACGCCGCGGCGCCCACCCCGGCGCCGTCCGGCTACGGCGACGCGGACTACTGGGCGTTCATCGATCCGATCGCGGAGGCGATGGACCGCCGCTGGGACCCGGGCGCCCGCATGTACACGGCCCCGATGGGCGAGACGCAGACCAACGCGGCGATGCTCACCGTGCACGCGGTCGCCGCGCTCAAGGACCACCATGGCCCCGCGCGCGACGACGCGCGCGCGCGGACGCTCACCGTGCGGCTCTGCCAGGCGCCGCCGTGGCGCGACCGCAAGCACGTGGTCGCCACCGACAAGATGTTCCACCACCGGGGCTGGGGTCTCAGCATGACGAACCCCAGCGCGCGCATGGAGAAGTCCAACGATCCGAAGATCGCCGAGGCGCTGGCGATGGCATGGTCGGCGCGCAAGGAGCTCGAGCTCTCGGGCGACGCCGCCGACCGGCTCGTGAAGCTCGTCGACCTCTGCGCACGGGACGAGTTCTGGGCCTACCCGAACACGCGCCTGAACCAGATCAACTGGAACGCCGAGATGTTCGCCCACGATGCGACGGTCACCGGGACCAACGCGCTGCTGGTCGGCGAGTACCGCCGCCATCTGCGGCACTTCGTGAACGGGATCCGCAAGCCCTGGCGACCGCAGCACGGCCACCACCCGTTCACCTACCACTCGCGCAACCTCGGCCCGGGCTACCGCTTCAACCGCGAGAACACGGCCTACCCCTCTGCCCGGCAGAACCTCGACTCGGCCGAATACGCGAACGTCACCGCACACGCGCTGCTCTGGTACCGGCGCGCCCGGCTGGCGGGCATGACGCCGCTGCCGGCGGCGGACATGCGGCTGCTGCGCGCCTGGGTCGAGCGCCTGCTCTACGGCTACTGGACGCACTCCGGGTTCATGAGCTGGGACACCGGCATGGGCCTCGAGCGCTGGATGGTCGGCAAGTACTTCGCGTGGGGCCAGCACGGCCTGCTCGCGCTCGCGTTCGCGACCGACTTCCACACGCGGCCGGAGATGGCGGCCTGGGCGAAGTACATGTTCGACCGCAGCCTCGACCTCTATCGCGAGTGGGCGCGCGCAGGCGGCAACGCACCGTTCGCCCCGCGCTGGTTCCACGGCGTCGTCCCGACGCAGGACGTCGGCGCCGACAGCACGACCGTCTTCGGCTCGCGCATGGCCGCCAACACTGCGCGTGCGATCGTCATGGGCCTCGCGGACCGGCCCGCGCAGGTGCCGCCGCCGTTCTACAGCTTCGACCCCGACATCGGGCGGCTGTCGGTTTCGACCCCGACGTACGCGGCGGCCGTGCTCGTCGCGAACAAGCGCGCGATCGACTACGGCGGCCAGGAGCTCGCCCGGCTCTATGACGGCCAGGGACATCCCGTCGGGACGATCGGGGGCCGCCCGCCCGCGGCGTTCGGCGTCGTGGTGCGCGACGACGCCGGGCGGACGGTGCTCGCCTCGCAGGTCTGCCACAAGCACGCCAGCATGACGCGGCCGCCGCTGCGCCTGATCGACGCGCCGCGCGGGACGGGGCGGCTCGTCGCCTATCCGCGTCACGCGTACGCGGGGCCGTTCGAGCGGCTGAAGGCGACGAGCACCGTCCGCGACCATGGCATCGCGATCCGCACGACCCACACCTTCCGCGCTGCGGATCTCGAGACCGCCTGGACGGTGACCGGCGCCGGGCGCGCGCGCCAGAGCATCGACGTGCTGTTCCCGTCCTGGACCGCCGCCGCCGTGGTCGAGCTCGTCCTGCACGACGGGCGCCACGTGACGCTCGTTCCCGGGCAGCCGGCGATCGACCTCGCGAAGGTCGCCTGGGCCCACCTCCACGGTCAGGACGGCGGGTACGTCGTCGTCTTCACCGCACGCTCGCCGAAGGCCGCGGGCCTGCGGGCACTCGCCACGCATCCCCAGCGCTACGCGCCGCGCCCGGGCCCGACGCTCGCCGTGCGGGTCGCCGCCCACGAGCACGTCCATCTGCGGCGCCTGACGGCGCGGATCGCCACGGCGCACGACGCCGCCGACGCCGCGCGCGTCGCGGCGCGGCTCGGCGCCTGAGCCGGGGCACTCAGTCCTCGTGCGGAGCCGGCACCCAGGCCCGCGCGTACGCGGCCTGGTCGTCGGTGAGCTCGTCGATGGCGACGCCGAGCGCGTCGAGCTTCAGCCGTGCGACCTCGCGGTCGAGCGCGGCGGGAAACGGGTGCACCCCGGGCCCGAGACCACCCTCGCCGCGCACGAGATCCTCGACGGCGAGCGCCTGGGTCGCGAACGAGAGGTCCATGACGGCCGCCGGATGGCCCTCTGCCGAGGCGAGGTTCACCACGCGCCCGCGCGCCAGCAGGTTCAGGCGCCTGCCGCCGAGGTCGAACTCCTCGACGAGCGGACGCAGCTCGCGGCGCGCGTCGGCGACCCGCTCGAGCGCGACGAGGTCGATCTCGACGTCGAAGTGCCCGGCGTTCGCGAGGATCGCGCCGTCCTTCATGCGCTCGAAGTGCGGCGCCCCGAGCACGGCGGTGCCGCCCGTCACGGTGATGAAGATGTCCCCGTGCTCGGCGGCCTGCAGCGCGGGCATCACCTGGAAGCCCTCCATGCGCGCCTCGAGCGCGCGGATCGGGTCGACCTCGCAGACGATGACGCTCGCCCCCAGCCCGTGCGCGCGCAGCGCGATGCCCTTGCCCGTCCAGCCGTAGCCGAGCACCACGACGACCGCACCGGCGAGCAGCACGTTGGTCGCGCGCAGGATGCCGTCGACCGTCGACTGTCCCGTGCCGTAGCGGTCGTTGAACGCGCGCTCGGTGCGCGCCTCGTTGACGGCGATCACGGGACACGCGAGACGTCCCTGCACCTCCATCGCGCGCAGGCGCACGAGGCCCGTCGTCGTCTCCTCGGTGGCGCCGATCATCGCGGATGCCACGTCCGGCCGGGCCTCGTGGATGACGCCGATGAGGTCGGCGCCATCGTCGAGCGTGACGTCCGGCTCGCGCGCGACGAGCGCCGCGACGTGCGCGGCGTAGCGCTCGAGGTCCTCCCCGTGCACCGCGTGCACCTCGAGACCGTCACGCGTCACGAGCGCCGCCGCGACGTCGTCCTGCGTGGAGAGCGGGTTCGCGGCGCAGAGCGCGACGTGCGCCCCGCCGGCGCTCAGGACGCGCGCGAGATTCGCGGTCTCGGCCGTGACGTGCAGGCACATCGCGACGGTGACGCGCTCGAGCGGCCGGTCGGCGGCGAACCGCCGGCCGATCCGCGCGAGCACCGGCATCTGGCCTGCGGCCCACGAGATCCGCGCCTCGCCGTCACCGGCCAGAGCGAGATCGGCGACGTCGTGCGGGGGCTGCTCGGAGGGCTTGGGCATGAAGTCAGCGGACGGTCCCGGGATTGAGCCGGCGAGCGACCGTGCGGGATGCCGAGGACGCAGGGGCCGGGATCGGCCCGGTGGCCATCCCGACCCCGCGGACGCCGGCAGGCGCGCCCGGACGCCGCCGGATCAATACCGGTAGTGGTCGGGCTTGTAGGGCCCCTCGACAGGGACGCCGATATAGGCGGCCTGGTCGGGGCGCAGCGTCGTGAGCGTCGCGCCGACCGCGTCGAGGTGCAGGCGCGCGACCTTCTCGTCGAGGTGCTTGGGCAGCACGTAGACGCGCTTCTCGTACTCGTCGTTCTTCGTGAACAGCTCGATCTGGGCGATCGTCTGGTTCGTGAACGAGTTCGACATCACGAACGACGGGTGACCGGTCGCGTTGCCGAGGTTCAGCAGGCGCCCCTCGGAGAGCACGATGATCGAGCGGCCGTTCGGCAGGACCCACTCGTCCACCTGCGGCTTGATGTTCACGCGCTTGGCGCCCGGGAGCTTCTCGAGACCGGCCATGTCGATCTCGTTGTCGAAGTGGCCGATGTTGCCGACGATCGCGTGGTGCTTCATCCGCTGCATGTGCTCGACGGTGATGATGTCCTTGTTCCCCGTCGTCGTGATGAACACGTCGGCCTGCTCCAGCACGTTCTCGAGCGTGTCGACCGTGTAGCCCTGCATCGACGCCTGGAGCGCGCAGATCGGGTCGATCTCGGTGACGACGACGCGCGCGCCCTGGACGCGCAGCGACTCGGCCGAGCCCTTGCCGACGTCGCCGAACCCGGCGACGACGCAGAGCTTGCCGGCGAGCATGACGTCGACCGCGCGGTTGATGCCGTCCACGAGCGAGTGGCGGCAGCCGTAGAGGTTGTCGAACTTCGACTTCGTGACCGAGTCGTTGACGTTGATCGCCGGGAAGAGCAGGGCCCCGGTCTCCTGCATCTGGTACAGACGGTTGACGCCGGTCGTGGTCTCCTCGGTGACACCCTTGATGCCGTCGGAGATCAGGGTCCACTTGTGCGGATCCTTGGCCAGCGAGTCCTGCAGGAGCTGCAGGACGACGCGGAACTCCTCGGCCTCGGCGCTCGCCGGGTCCGGCACGGCGCCGGCGAGCTCGTACTCGCGGCCCTGGTGCACGAGCAGCGTCGCGTCGCCGCCGTCGTCGAGGATCATGTTCGGACCGCCGTCCGGCCACGTGAGCGCGCGGTCCGTGCACCACCAGTACTCCTCGAGCGTCTCGCCCTTCCAGGCGAACACCGGGATGCCCTGGGGCTCCTCGGGCGTACCGGTCGGGCCGACGGCCACGGCGGCCGCCGCATGGTCCTGCGTCGAGAAGATGTTGCAGCTCGCCCAGCGGACCTCGGCGCCGAGGGCGACGAGCGTCTCGATCAGGACGGCGGTCTGGATCGTCATGTGCAGCGAGCCGGTGATGCGGGCGCCCTTCAGCGGCTGGGCCGCGGCGAACTCCGCGCGGGTCTGCATCAGCCCGGGCATCTCGTGCTCGGCGAGCTCGATCTCCTTGCGGCCGAAGGCGGCCAGCGAGAGGTCGGCGACCTTGTAGTCGTTCTCGGTCAGGACGGCGGTCGTCGTCGTCATGTGGTGGTCTCCATCGTCGGGGTCGGGGCGGTCACGGCGGCGAGCAGGCGGGCGTGCTTCTCCTGCTCCCAGCGCAGCCAGTCATCGGCGGACACGGCCTCGGGTCGCCGCGGCTCGGTCTCGAACCAGGCGTCCACGTCGCGGCGCAGCGCATCCTCGCGCCGCAGGCGCAGCGCGAATGCGACGTCACCGAGGCCCAGGTCCTGCTCGGCCAGCAGCTCGCGCAGGGTGCGCAGCCGCTGCAGCTCGCCGGCCCCGTACATGCGGTAGCCGGCGTCGGAGCGCGGGGGCTCGATCAGCCCGATGCGCTCGATGTAGCGGAGCATTCGCGGGGACCAACCGGTGGTCTCCGCGGCCTCGTGGATCGTCAACGCGTCCATCGGCGATGAACCTTACCACAAGTGTGTCAAGGTTCCCGGGCTCACCCGGACCCCGTCAGGCGGCCGTCTCCGCGGCCGGCGGCGGCGGAGCGGACGCGGGCACTGCGACCGGCCGCCCCCGCCCGGCGGGCCGCCGGACCTTGAGGTACTCGGCGAGGTAGTAGCTGCCGACCACGAACGATGCGGCCAGCACCTGAGCGCCGATCGTCTCCCAGGTCGGGTAGACCTCGAACCAGGCCCCCATCCATGTGGGGATGACCCCCACGCCGAGGTCATGGCGCGGCAGCCAGCCGAGATCCTGGAAGGTCGCCGCCGTGCCGCCGATCATGACGACCAGGACGAGCGCGATCATCACGCCGGTCGCGATCAGCATCCGCCTGTAGGGCAGGCGCTGCTGAAGCACGAACACGAATGCGCCGACGAGCAGCGTCAATGCGAGCCCGATCGCGACGCCCTCGAGCACGACGCCGGAGCCTGCGGTCACGCGGAGGTTCTGCAGGAACAGGACGGTCTCGAAGCCCTCGCGGTAGACGCTCGTGAACCCGAGCGCGACGAGCCCCAGGACCACGCCGCCGCCCGCGCCGGCGAGCAGCTCGCGGCGGCGGCGGTGGTGCCGGCTGATCCAGCCCGTCCAGTAGACCTTGTGCACGAACCAGTTCAGGACGACGAGCAGCACGAGGATCGCGAGGAACCCGGTGATCGCCTCGAGGCGCATGCCCAGGCCGCCGAGCCGGTGGAGCACCGCGCCCGCCACCGCCCACGTCACGACGGCCGCCCCGAGGGCGCCGAGCGCGCCGACGAACACGGGCCGCCGGTGGATGCGGTTGGCCCCGAGCAGGCTCGCCGTGACGGCGGCGAGGATCAGGACGGCCTCGAGCCCCTCGCGGAAGACGATCATCGACGCGTTGAAGACGACGGTCCCGCGGCTGAGCTCGCCGCGCGTGGCCTCGGTCGGGTCGGTGGGGCCCGTGTCGGCCGTGGCCATCAGGACGACGAGACCCGCGACGAGCGCGAGCGCCACGGCCCACCAGGCGAGCCTCACGAGACGGGTGTTGCGGGCCGGAGCGGCGGAGTCGAGCATTGTTAGGGCACCCTAACAAAGTCCGCCTGCGGAAGTCGGAATAGCCTTTCCGGGGATTAGTCCCCGTCGCCGAGGCGCTCCTTGAGCCGCGTGATCGGCTCGACCGTGGCGGGATCCTCGCCGTTCAGCGCCGCCAGGTAGACCGACAGGAGGTCGCCGAGCAGCACGAGCGAGAAGGCGCGCTCGACCGTCGTCTGGCCGCGAGTCGGCACGACGTGCGTGCCGGCGGCCTGGCCGCCGATCAGCTCGCGCGTGAGCCCGATGCGCTGCTCGACCCGCGGCGTGTCGTCGCAGTCGTCGAGGAACACGGCGCTGAAGCGCCCGTGACTCGCCGCGCTGCTCCAGCCGACGAGTTCGTTGTGGTCGAGCTCCGGCAGGACGCTCGCGAACGCGGGCTGCTTGGCGTTCTCGTTGATCTGGGACTTCCAGCGGTAGGCGATCGGGCTCGTGAGCCCGGCGCCGGCGATCACCGGCACCGTGCCGTGCAGCGCGCGGGCGAGCGCCTTGGCCTCGGACTCCTCGCCGGCATCCGGCCCCCACGCCATCGCCAGCTGCTCGAGGTGGTCCGCGGCGACGTCGATCTCCGTCGAGACGCGCGGCCCGGAGCCGCAGAGGGCCGCGACCTCGAGCGCCGCGACGGTCATGTAGGCGACGGCCGCGCGCGGCTGCAGGCCGCCCGCGACCGGCAGCACCGGAACGCCTTCGGCCCGCGCGAGCTCCGCCAGGCGCCCGCCGGAGGTCACCACGACGCGGCGCGCGCCGAGGACGCCCGCGGCCTCGAAGCACCCGAGGGTCTCCTCGGTGTCGCCCGAGTAGCTCGAGCAGAGCACGGTCACGTCCTGCGTCGTCCACGGCGGCAGCGCGTACTCCTGGACGCTCAGCACCGGGCGCGAGGCCTGATCGCCGAGGATCGCGCGCGCCAGCCGCCCGCCGACGCCGGAGCCGCCCATGCCGGCGACGATCAGACCGCCCGGGCTGTCCCAGCGCGTCAGCCCCGCGGACTCGACCTTCCAGAGCGCGTCGCGCAGGTGCTCCGGGATCGCGAGGACGTCCGTCAGCAGGTCGCTCGGATCGGCGCGCGCAAGCTCGTCACGGTCGAGCGGTCCCTGCGGCGTGGCGGTGGTCATGGCGGCGTTCTCCGGTTCCATCAGGGCACAGCATGGCGCACGCGCTCAGAACGCGACGGCACCATCGGGCAGCGTGACGCCGGGGAACAGGCGCACGCCGCGATCGAGGACGTTGCCGGCGCCGATCCGCACGCCGGGTCCGAGCACGGCCCCGCCGGTCACCAGGCAGTCGGGTCCGACGCTCGCACCCGGCGCGAGGATCGCCTCACGGACCTGGGTCGCGCGCCCGACGACGACGTCGTCGAGCACGACGGCGCGCTCCACGGTCGCCCCCGGCTCGATCACGACGCGGTTGCCGAGGACGGTCTCCGGGCCGACGACCGCGCCCTCGTGCACGACGCAGCCGGCACCGAGGACGGTCGGCCCGTGGACGTGCCCGTCGATGCGGCAGCCCTCGCCGCGGGCGATCGCGTGCGCATCGAGGCGCTCGCGGACCGCCGTGCGCACGCGCCCGGCGAGGATGTCCGCCGACCCCTGCAGGTAGCGCTCGGGCGTCCCGATGTCGAGCCAGTACGCGCCGGCGTGCACGCAGCCGTAGAGGCCCGCGCCGACGAGCGCCGGCCAGCCCTCGCGCTCGATCGAGACGGGCCGGCCCGGCGCGATGAGCTCGAGGACGCTGCGCTCGAGCACGTACGCGCCGGCGCTGATGAGATCCGTATCGATCTCCTCGGGCCGCGGCTTCTCGAGGAAGCCGCCGACGGCGCGATCGGCACCGATCCGCACGAGCCCGTAGGCCGTCGGATCCTCGACCGGAACGAGCGCGAGCGTCGCGCCGGCGCCGGTCGCCTCGTGCTGATCGAGCTGGGCGCGCAGATCGAGGTCGGTGAGGACGTCGCCGTTGAGCATCAGGAAGCGCTCGCCGAGGCCGCCCGGGAGCTGCTCGTCGACGTAGCGCAGCGCACCGCCGGTCCCGCGCGGCTCGGGCTCCTCGACGTACGTCAGCCGCACGCCGTGGCGGCGCCCGTCGCCGAGCGCCTCGCGGAGCTTCGTCGTCAGGAAGCCGCAGGCGAGGACGACGTCGTCGACGCCGTGCCGGGCGAGCCACTCGAGCATGTAGGCGAGGAACGGCCGATCCACGAGCGGCACGACCGGCTTCGGGAGGGTCGAGGTCAGCGGCCGCAGCCGCGTGCCTTCGCCCCCGACGAGGATGACCGCGCGCATGACTTCCAGCCGCCGACGGGCGCGCGGCCCGTCAGGAGCGGCCGACGCCCTCGTACGCCAGCCCGGCGGCGCGCGCAGCCCCCGGTTCGAACACGTTGCGGCCGTCGATCAGCACGTCGCCGGCCATGGCGCCCGCGATCTCCCCGAGGTCGAGGCCGCGGAACTCGTCCCACTCGGTGACGAGCACGACCGCATTCGCCCCGCGGGCCGCGTCGAGCGGCCCCGTGGCGAACTCGACGCCCTGCATGAGATGGCGCGCCTCGTCCTCGGCCACCGGGTCGTAGGCGACGACGTGCGCCCCGGCGGCCTGCAGCCGCGCGGCGAGCACGAGCGAGGAGGCCTCGCGCATGTCGTCGGTGTTCGGCTTGAACGCCAGGCCGAGCAGTGCGATGCGCTGGCCGACGAGCGAGCCGAGGTGCTTCTCGAGCTTCCCGATCACGCGCCGCTTCTGCAGTTCGTTGACCTCGATGACGGCGTTCAGCAGCTGGAAGTGGTAGCCGCTGTTGCCCGCGAGCTGCTTGAGCGCCGAGACGTCCTTCGGGAAACAGGAACCACCGAAGCCGATCCCCGGCTGCAGGAACTTCGGGCCGATCCGCTGGTCGAGGCCCATGCCGCGCGCGACCTCGAGGACGTCCGCGCCGGTCTCCTCGCAGACGTTCGCGATCTCGTTGATGAAGCTGATCTTCGTGGCGAGGAAGGCGTTGGCGGCGAGCTTCACCATCTCCGCGCTCGCGACGTCCGTGCGCACGAGCTCGCCCGGCCCCGCCCCCCCGTGCTCGGACGTCAGCAGCGGGCGGTAGAGGTCCACGACCGCGTCGCCGGCCCAGTCCCCCGTGTCGCCGACGACGACGCGGTCGGGCTCCAGGAAGTCGGCGAGCGCCGTGCCCTCCTTGAGGAACTCCGGGCACGAGACGTAGCGGAAGCCGCTCTTGCCCTGCACATCGAACATGCGGCGCACGGCCTCGCCGGTTCCGACCGGGACGGTCGACTTCATGACGAGCGCGTGACGGTCGGAGGGCGGCATCGCGGCGACGACCGCGTTCACCGCGCTGAGGTCGGCGTCCCCCGAGTACGTCGGCGGCGTGCCGACGGCGACGAACAGCAGCCGCGCGTGCTCGAGCGCCTCGGCGAGGTCGGTCGAGAAGTGCAGGCGCTCGCGGTTGCGCGCGAGGCACTCCTCGAGCCCGGGCTCGTAGATCGGCACCTCGCCGCGCCTGAGCCGCGCGATCTTGTCGGCGTCGATGTCGATGCAGAAGGCGTCGCTGCCGAGCTCGGCGAAGCCCGCGGCGGTGACGAGACCGACGTAGCCGGTGCCGATCACGCCGATGGGTTCACGGGGATTCTGGGTCATGGTGAGGCGGGGAAGGCTAGCGCCGGGACCCGCGTCCCTCGCGGCGCGCCGGCGCTAGGAGCCCACGCGCGTGAGCGACCGCGCGATCGCGAGCATCTGCTTGTTCGTGAGCTGCAGCGACAGCGTGTTCGAGATCCAGTAGACGCCGTTCGGCGTGCGCCAGGCGACGAGCCGCAGGCGCGAGCCGTCGTAGAAGAGCTCGTAGGTGCGCCCGCGCAGGCGCATCGTGTCACTCGGGCTGTCGAGGATCGGCGGCGACTTCCAGGCGGTGCCCTGGACGCCGTAGTACTGCCCCGCGACGCCGGTCGACAGCACGAGCCGGTAGGCCGGGTACTTCGCCTTGGCCCGGTCGCGGATGACGTAGACGCGCTCGGGCGGGTAGTCGGGCTCGCCCGAGCTGTATCCGCCGCTGGCCAGGCGGGCGGCCGGGTAGTAGACGGGCAGGCGCCCGATCGCCTGCTTGGACGCCGCGCGCACCGCGATGTCCTCGCCCTCCTGCTTGGCGGGGATGATCCCCGGCGGCAGTCCGACCGCCTGCTTCTTCGCGGTCTTCTTGCGCGCCTGCTTCGCCTTGGTGCTCGTGTCGCCGGTGGCCTTCGCGCCCTCCGAGGCCTTCGCGTTGCGGAACTGGTCGGAGATCCGGTCGAGGCTCTGCTGGGAGATCTGCAGGTTCGACGTGCCCGGGACGTCGGCGGCGCCCTCGAACTTCACTTCGCGGATCGGGTTCTTCGAGGAGAGGAACGCGAGCTTCAGCAGGCGCAGGATGGCCTCGTTGGAGCGGATGTCGGTGCGCGTGTAGGTCGAGAAGATCTCGACGAGCTTCTTGCGGTCCCCGAGGATCTCGCTGAGGCCGAACTGCCCCTTGGCCTGGCGCAGGAAGTCCTGCTGGCGTGCGGCGCGCACGAAGTCGGAGTCCGTGTGGCGGTAGCGCACGAACTCCAGCGCGCGCGTCCCGCAGAGCTTCTGGTAGCCGGGCTTGATGTTGATCTCCGAGTACTGCGCGGAGGGGGCCAGGCCGACGTTCGAGTGGTAGTAGCGCCGGTCGATGTCGGCGTAGACGCAGTCCAGGCGGTCGACCGCGCGGCGGAAGCTCCCGAACTCGACCTCGACGATGTGGTTGATCGGGATGCCGAGCAGGCGCCGGACGGTCTTCAGCGTGAGCTTCGGCCCGCCCGTCGAATAGGCCGTGTTGATCTTGTCCTTCACGACACCGCGGTCCGTCGGGATCTCGACGAGCAGGTCGCGCGGGATCGAGAGCACGGCGGTGGCGCCCTTGTTGGGGTCCAGGCGCACGAGGATCAGCGTGTCCGAGCGTGCCGGATTGCCCTCCTTCTTGTCCTGGTAGCGCTTGTCGGAGCCCATGACGAGGATCGTCTGGGGCCCGCCGCCGTCGACCTCGTCGAGGACGTTCTCGACGCCCGGGATGACCTCGCTCTTGGCGCGGACGATGTCCACGAGCTGGTCGACCTCGAGCAGCGCGGCGGACGAGACGGTCGCCGCGGTCAGCGCGATGATCAGCGCCCCGGCGAGGGCCGCCCTCTTCACGAGGCCCAGGCCTGGGCGCGGAGGTTTGTCCGGATCGGGGCTCACGAGAGGAGGACGCGCGGTCGTGGCACAGGTTGCGCCGGGCGCTTGCGGAGGCGGATCCCGCGCTGTTCAGGGTAGCGGGAGCACCCGCTGGAGACGCCGGCTCGGGGCTCTCAGCCCTCGACGACGCGCAGCGGCGGGCTCGGCGCCTCGCCGTCGCCCGCCAGCCAGCGCGGCAGCTCGGCGACGAAGTCCCCGAGCGCCCGCCGATAGCGCGACAGCGAGGAGATCGAGACCCACTCGTGCGGGCCGTGGTGCCCGCCGCCGACCGGCCCGAACTCGACCGCGGGGATGCCGGCCTCGAGGAACGAGATCGCGTCGGAGGCCCCGTCGCGGCCGATCGAGAGCGCCTCGCCGCCGGCGCCGCGCCCGACGGCCTCGCGCAGCGCCAGCACGTGCGGGTTGTCGCGCGCGACGATCGCGGGGGCGCGCTGGAACGAGCGCACGATCTCGACGTCGGGGATCGCGCGGACCTGGGCGAGGATCTCGTCGGGCTCCTGACCGGGCAGGAAGCGGATGTCCACGTCCATGCCGCAGCGGTCGGGGACCTTGTTGAACGCGTCCCCGCCGACGATCCGCGCGAGGTTGATCGACGGACGGTCGAACAGGTCCGAGGACTGGCGGCTGAACGGCAGCGTCTCGATGCGCCGGAAGACGTCGTGGGCCTTGAGGATCGCGTTGTCGCCGAGCCACGGGGTCGAGCCGTGTGCGGCCGTGCCGCTGACCTCGACGCGGATCGCCAGGACGCCCTTCGCCTGGACGCCGATGTGCAGGTCGGTCGGCTCGCCGGTGATCGCGAAGTCCGCGCGGGCGCGGCCGTCGCGCACGAGCGCCTCGGTCGAGCGGTCGTCGACGTCCTCGGACTCCTCGTCGGGCACGCAGACGAACCGCACCCCGATCCGGTCCTGCTCGGTCGCATCGTGGACCGCGCAGATCATCGCCGCGAGCCCGCCCTTCATGTCGTAGGCGCCGCGCCCGATCAGGCGGTCGCCCTCGATCCGCGGGACGAACTGCTCGTCGAACGCGGGCACGACGTCGAGGTGCCCGTGGAACACGACGACGGGCCCGTCCTGCGGCCCGACCTCGGCGAGCACGACGGGCAGCCCGTTGTGATCGATGCTCGAGACGACGACGTCGCGCGTCTCGAGCCAGCCCTTCACGAACTCGGCGGCGACGCGCAACCCCTCGTGCCGTGAGGTGTCGTACGCGATCAGGCGTTCGGCGAGCGCGCGTTCGTCCACCCCCCAAGCCTACTTGCGGCGCCGTAGGGTGTCGCCATGACACCGCGCATCGTCCTCTTCGGAGCCACCGGCTACACCGGCGCGCTGACCGCCCGCGCGATGGTGGACCGCGGGCTCGCACCCGTCCTCGCGGCGCGCAGCGGCGAGCGGCTCGCCGGGCTCGCCGACGAGCTCGGCGGCGAGCTCGAGACGCGGGTCGCGGACGTCGGCGACCCGTCGAGCGTCCGCGCGCTCGTCTCCCCCGGTGACGTGCTCGTGACCACGGTCGGGCCGTTCATGCGCTGGGGCGCGCCGGCGCTCGAGGCGGCGATCGCCCGCGGCGCGCACTACCTGGACTCGACCGGCGAGGGGCCGTTCATCCGCCGCGTCTTCGAGCACGCCGGCCCGCGCGCGCAGGCCGCGGGCGTCGGGCTGCTGACCGCGATGGGCTACGACTACGTCCCGGGCAATCTCGCCGGTGGGATCGCGCTGCGCGAGGCCGGCCCCGACGTCGCGCGGCTGGAGGTCGGCTACTTCCTCGCGGGCGGGAGCACCGGCGGGGGCATGAGCGGCGGCACCCGCGCGAGCGCCGCCGGGATCATGCTCGAGCCCGCGTACACGTTCCACGGCGGCACGATCGTCACCGAGCGCGGCGCCAAGCGCATGAAGGGCTTCGAGGTCGGCCCGGACCGCTCGGCCGCAGGGGTCTCGATCGGCGCCTCCGAGCAGTTCGCGCTCCCGCGCCTGGCCCCGGGCCTGCGTGACGTGGACGTCTACCTCGGGTGGTTCGGCCCGGCCTCGCGGCCGCTGCAGGCCTTCTCGGCGATCGGGTCCCTGACGGCGCGGATCCCCGGCGTGAAGGCGGGCTCCGAGGCGCTGATCGGGCGCCTCGTCACCGGCTCGTCCGGCGGCCCCGACGCGCAGGCGCGAGCAGGCTCGCGCTCGCTCGTCCTCGCGCAGGCATACGACGCGGGCGGGCGCGAGCTCGCCGCCGTGCGCCTCGAGGGGCCCAACGGGTACGACCTGACGGCCGCGTTCCTCGCCTGGGGCGCTGGACGCGCCGCGGCCGGCGAGCTGCGGGCGGCCGGTGCGCTCGGTCCGGTCGATGGGTTCGGGCTCGACGCGCTCGAGGCCGGCGCGGCCGAGTACGGCCTCGTCCGCGCCTGAGGCGCAGCCCGGGCCGGTTGCGAGATTCCGCACGCCGGAACGCGGGACCTACGCTGGTCCGGCGTGCCGGCGCCCGCCACGATTCCGTGCTCTATCGCGTGGTGAGGTGCACGGGGGTCATGAGGGTTCCCGGCGCTCGAAGTGGGGGAGTCGGTTTCGATGAGGTACGAGGTGTCGCGGACGAGACCGCGACGGATCACCGTTCCGGTCGTCGTTCTCGCATGCCTGTGGGCCTACGTCGGCGCGCTCGCCGCGGGGCCCGCGCTCGCGGCCGGCCCGTCGCTGTACGCCGACGAGCTCCACATCTCGACCGGCGCGATCGTCGACCCGGCGGGACGCGTCTGGATCTCCGACCACAACGGCGGCTTCTGCCGCGTCACCGACCCGACCGAGACGACGACGGGACGGATCGACCACCCGCGGCTCGCGGCCGACCCGGGCCCGCGCACGTGCCTCGGCGGCCTGCTGCCGCATGCGGCGCCCGGGCCGGACGCAGCCGGCGCCCCCGCCTTCGTCGATCCGAGCCCGGGGTTCCCGGGCAGCGGCGACGAGTTCGTCCTGATTCCCGACGGTTTCGCCGCGTCGAACCTCGTCTACCGCGCGCGCTGGGAGCCCGAGACCGGCCTCTTCGGCTGGGACGAACACCGGCCCTCCGACCTGATCATCACCGACGCCGATCCGCAGGAGCCCGCGCGCCCGCGGCCCGTCGCCGTCACGGTCGGCCCAGACGGCAACGCCTACGTGTCGTTCCAGCGCTCGGCGACGATCCAGCGGATCGTCAACCCGGCGTCCGAGCAGTGGAGCGTCGACGTCATCGGCCGCACGAGCGACGACCGCGGCGCGTCCGCGGTCGCCGCCGCCTACGGGCCGCTCGGGCCGCTCGGGCCGCCGACCGTCTACGTCGCCGAGACGACGCGCATCGCGCAGCTGCCGGGCACGCCGACGAATCCCGGAAGCGCCGCGAACAACGCGCCCCAGCGCCGCACGAGCGCCTCGCCGTTCGTGCTGCCCGACGCTCCCGGCGTTCCCGGGACCCCCGTGTTCGTCAGCGCACTCGCCTTCCACACGACCGACCCGCTCCAGGGCGACGGCGAGCTGTTCGCCGGCACCGCGGACTCGGTGCTCCCGGGTGACGCGCTCGACACGCTCCAGCGCTTCGACGCGGCGCACAACGCCGCGGGCGCGATCCCCGCGACCGAGGTCGCCCACGGCTTCAGCACCGTCGGCGGGCTCGGCGTCGAACCGGCCAGCGGGCGCGCGTTCGTGCTCGATGACCCCGCGATCGTCACGCCGGGCGAGCCGATCGGCACCGGCCGCCTGTTCCAGATCGTCGCTCCGGCGGCCGCGATCCTCACGGCGCCGGGACACGCGACGAGTGACACGACGCCGGCGTTCACGTTCTCCACGGAAGGCCCGGCGCAGTGCTCGCTGACCCCGGCCGGCGCTCCGTCGAGCTGGCAGCCCTGCACGAGCCCCTACACGTCCGGCGCGCTGCCCGAGGGCGACTTCCGGTTCGCCGTCCGGGTCGGCGCGACGGGGCCCGTCGACACGTTCTTCTTCAGCATCGACACGACCGGCCCCGGCGCGCCCGTGATCGACAGCCCCTCGGCCACGGTCGAATCCGGGCTGCACGCCTGGTACGAGTTCACCGCGCCCGGCGAGGGGGCACCGGTGTCGTTCGAGTGCCGGCTCGACGCGCAGGCGTCCTTCACCACCTGCCTGCAGGGCCGCCAGGACGCGTCGCTGGCCGAGGGCCCGCACACCCTGAGCGTCCGGACCGTGGATGCGGCCGGCAACGCGGGCGCCGCGCAGACGAGCGTCACGTTCACGGTCGCGGCGAACCCGGCGGGCGACCCGCCGGTGGTCGTCTCGAACGACCCGCTGCAGGCCCCGGCCTCGTCCGCGCTGATCGCCGACGGGCTGCACATCTCCACCGGTGCGATCGAGGACCCGCTCGGGCGCCTGTGGATCGCCGATCACAACGGCGGCTTCTGCCGCGTGACCGCCGCCTCCGACGACGGCGCCGGGACGATCGACCATCCGCAGGTTCCGGGCGGCCCGGGCCCGCGCACGTGCCTCGGCGGGCTGCTGCCGGAGGCCCGGGCCGGCGCGGACGCGGCCGGCACACCCGCGTTCGTCGACCCGACGCCCGACCGGCGCGGCAACGGCGACGAGATCGTCCTCGTGCCCGACGGGGCGTCGCCGAGCTCCGACCTCCCGCGCGCGAAGTGGAACCCGGCGACCAGGCGCTTC
Organism: uncultured Actinomycetes bacterium; assembly: GCA_963787935.1. GTDB lineage: Bacteria > Actinomycetota > Thermoleophilia > Solirubrobacterales > Solirubrobacteraceae > F1-60-MAGs163. Next base: position 952,846 of record CAWBEV010000006.1, read on the forward strand.
GACCCGCTCGACGTGTTCACGGGCCCCGGCGACCGCATCCGGCCGCAGGCCGCGGCCACCGGTCCCGACGGCGCGGTCTACTACGTCTCCAAGCGCGAGCCGTGGATCGTGCGGATCAAGAACCCCGCGTCGGCACTCCCGCAGGCCGAGATCGTCGGCGTCACGAGCGACGGCCGCGGCGCCGCGGCGATCGCCGTCGGGCCGCGCACGGGCGGCGGCGTGACGGTCTACGTCGGCGAGGCGGCGGCGGGCCTCACGAAGCTCCAGCTGCCGCCGGGCAGCGGCGACATCGGGCAGAACGCCAACGGCCCGGCCGCCCAGCCGGTTCCGCTCGGCCCGGCGCTCGATCCGGCGACCGTCGCGATCGGCAGCATCGCACTCGACCAGCAGCGTCACGAGCTGTTCATCGGCACCGCGAGCGCCGCGGTTCCGGCCGACGCGGGCAGCGACCGCGTGTTCCGCGTCAGCACGAGCGGTCCGGAGGCGATCGTCGGCTCCGGCATCGGGTCCTACACGGTCATCGGCGGACTGGGGCTGCGCCCCGACGGTCGCGTCCTCGTGCTCGATGACGTCGCGATCGTGACGCCCGGCGAGCCGCTCGGCACCGGCACCATGCACGAGATCGGCCGCCCCGCCGCGCGGGTCACGGCGCTGAACGGCGCGCCGGTCGCGATCCCGGCGTTCACGAACGACCCCACGCCGGAGTTCACGATCGCCGGCGAGGCGGTCGCCGGCGCGTTCGAGTGCTGGCTGCGTCCGGCGGGCGGTGGCGACCCGCCCGCATACGGTCCGTGCCCGGCGGCGTTCACGCCGGCGCCCGCCCTGGCCGACGGGGACTACAGGCTCAGCGTCCGCTCGGCGGCCGGCACGCCGGCGGACAACACAGCGCACACCGTCCGGTTCACGGTCGACACGGTCGCACCCGCGCAGCCCGAGGTGACCCGCCCCGACGAGGGCGAGGCGACCGTCGCCACCCCGTACTTCGCCTTCACCGACGGAGGCGTGGCCAACCCGACGTACGTGTGCGTCGTGAACGGCGCGAACGCGGTCCGGTGCCGCCCGGGGCGCGGTCACGTGACCGGGCTCCAGCAGGGCTCGAACACGATCCGGATCGGCGTGATCGACGAAGCCGGGAACGCGAGCCCGCTGTCGGCCGTGCGCACGTTCAGCGCCGACCTCACCGTCCCCGTGGTGGCGATCAGCGCCCCGTCCGCCGACGGGCGCCAGGTGTCCGCGACCGCGGCGTTCACGTTCTCGACGACCGACGCCGGAGCGCACGACTGGCAGTGCCGCCTCGACGGGGCGCACTTCCAGAGTTGCGCGGCCGGCGGCCACACCGGCGGCGCGGGCGAGCCTGCGTCGATCGCTGCGGGGCCCGCCGGAGCGATCACCGTCACGTACACGGGTCTCGCGGTGACCACGCACCGCTTCCAGGTGCACGCCCGCGACGCGGCCGGCAACGTCAGCGCGACCGCGACCCGGCGCCTCGCGATCGATCAGCGCGGCCCGACGACGATCATCGACGCCCCGTCCGGCGGCGGCGTCACGGGCGCCGGCAGCGACGTGGTCTTCCACGCCGACTCGGACACGGTGGACGAGGGCGAGCCCAGCTCGGCCTTCACGTGCAGGCTCGACGGTGCGGCGGCGTTCACGCCGTGCGCGAGCGGCCTCACGCTCAGCGGCCTGGGCAGCGCGAGCCACACGCTGCTCGTGCGGGCCACCGACGACCTCGGGAATGCGGGCCCGGCGGCCTCGGTCAGCTGGACGTCGGACGCGACCGGTCCGGCCGTGACGTTCGCGGCCGGCACCCCGCCTGACGGGGCGTTCGTCCCGGACGCACCGCAGTTCGCGTTCGCCGCCGACGAGGCCGCGACGTTCACGTGCCGCTTCGATGCAGGGCAGCTGCGCGACCCGTGCCGCTCGCCCGCGCGCGAGGGCGGCCTGAAGGCCGGCGCCCACACGTTCCGGCTCGTGGCAACCGACCTGTTCGGCAACACCACGGAGATCGTGCGGGCCTTCACGATCGGCACGCCGCCGGCGGGCGGCGGTGGCCAGGGGCCCGGCGCGGTCCCGCCCCCGGCCGCCGCGCCCAACGCCGCCGTCCTCGGCCGCGTCACCGCGCTGCGCATCGCTCCGGTCCTGACCCCGTCGGCACAGGCGATCGCCGTCACCGCGAACGTCCCCGCGGGCGCGCGCGTCGTGCGGATCCGGGTCTTCCGGCTCGGCCGCGCCGCGGGAGCACGCGCCGCCGCGGCGCGCGGGCGGCTCGTCGCCACCGTGTACCGCCGGACGCCGACGGCCAGGCGCTACACCTTCCGGCTCACCGAGCGCAAGCTGCGCCGGCTGACGCCCGGCCGTTACGTGATCGAGGTGCGCGCCGGCACGAACAGCACCCATCTCGGCCCCGCGAGCAGCAGGACCGTCACGGTCCGCGCGTCGCGGAGGCGCTGAGCCCACGGGCGCGCCGCCGATGGTCCCCCACGGCGGCGCGTCCCAGGCTCAGCGTGGCGGAGACCGCGAGCCCGCGGGCCGGCCGCGCTAGTGCCCGGCGCGGCCCTCGGCGACGCCGAGGAACGCCTCCCAGCGGCGCTTGTCGCGCAGAGCCACCCGCTGGGCCTCGGACTGCGGCTCGGCCGCCTCGGCCTCGGCCTCGGCGGTGCGCAGCTTGTCGCGCAGCTCGGCGACGTCGAGCTCCTCGGGACGCAGCGCGTCCTCGACCAGCACGAGCGCCTTGTTCTCACCGACCTGGATGTACCCCTCGCCCTGGGCGAAGCGCACGACGTCGCTCTCGCTGCGGTAGAGCCGCAGCTCCGTCGGCTCGAGCATGCCGAGCAGCGGCGTGTGGTTGGCGAGCACGCCGAGCGACCCCATCGTCGTCCGCGTCGAGAGCATCTCGACCGACTCGTTGAAGACCTCCCCCTCCGGGGTGAGGACCTCGACCTGGAACGTCGTGCGCGCCATCGTCCTCAGCCCTTCGCCGCGGCCACGACCTGGTCGATCGAGCCCTTCAGCAGGAAGACCGACTCGGGCACGTCGTCGTGCTCGCCGTCGATGAGCTCGCGGAACGAGCGCACCGTCTCGCCGATCGGGACGTACTCGCCCGGCGTGCCGGTGAACTGCTCGGCGACGTGGAACGGCTGCGAGAGGAAGCGCTCGACCTTGCGGGCGCGCTGGACGGTGATCTTGTCCTCCTCGGAGAGCTCGTCGATGCCGAGGATCGCGATGATGTCCTGCAGCTCCTGGTAGCGCTGGAGGATCTCCTTGACGCGCGTGGCGACCTCGTAGTGCTCCTGGCCGACGACGTCGGCCTTGAGGATCGTCGAGGTCGAGCCGAGCGGGTCGACGGCCGGGTAGATGCCCTTCTCGGAGATCGCACGCGAGAGCACGGTCGTCGCGTTGAGGTGGGCGAACACCGATGCCGGCGCCGGGTCGGTGAGGTCGTCGGCCGGCACGTAGATCGCCTGCACCGAGGTGACCGAGCCCTGGCGGGTCGACGTGATCCGCTCCTGCAGCTGCCCCATCTCGGACTCGAGCGTCGGCTGGTAGCCGACCTGCGAGGGCATGCGGCCCAGGAGCGCCGAGACCTCGGAGCCCGCCTGGACGAAGCGGAAGATGTTGTCGATGAACAGGAGCACGTCCTGGCCCTGCTCGCGGAAGTACTCGGCCATCGTCAGGCCGGAGAGCGCGACGCGCATGCGGGCGCCGGGCGGCTCGTTCATCTGGCCGAAGACGAGCATCGTCTTGTCGATGACGCCCGACTCCTTCATCTCGAGCCAGAGGTCGTTCCCCTCGCGCGAGCGCTCGCCGACGCCGCAGAACGCCGACAGGCCGCCGTGCTCCTTGGCGAGGTTGTGGATGAGCTCCTGGATGAGGACCGTCTTGCCGACGCCGGCGCCGCCGAACAGGCCGACCTTGCCGCCCTTGGCGTACGGGGCCAGGAGGTCGACGACCTTGATGCCGGTCTCGAACATCTCGGTCGTCGGAGTGAGGTTCTCGACCGACGGCGCGGGACGATGGATCGGCCAGCGCTCCTTGACCTCGATCGGCTCGCCCTGGTCGATGAGGTCGCCGAGCACGTTGAAGATGCGACCGAGCGTCATCTCGCCGACCGGCACCGAGATCGGCGCCCCGGTGTCGATGATCTGCTGACCGCGCGCCAGGCCGTCGGTCGTGTCCATCGCGACCGCGCGCACGCGATCGTCGCCGAGGAGCTGCTGCACCTCGCAGACGAGCTGCGCGGTGTCGTCGCCGCTGACCGCGGCGTCGTCCTCGGGGTTCGCCCCGAGCTCGACGATCAGGGCGTTGTTGATCTCGGGCAGGCCGTTCGGGAACGAGGCCTCGATGACGACGCCCTTGATCTCCTCGATGCGACCGACGTTCGTGATGGCGGTGGCGGCTTCCATGGGTTTCCTTGGCTTGGCTCTTGGCTTGTGGCTTGTGAAGGGTTCGGAAATCGGCGTCGCCGGTCGTCGTCGCTGGCGACGACGATCGGCGACATCACTCACGTGAGCGACTCCGCTCCTGCGACGACTTCCATGATCTCCTGCGTGATCTCCGCCTGGCGGGCGCGGTTCATCTCGAGGGTCAGGTCCTCGATCACCTCGCCGGCGTTCTCCGAGGCGCTGCGCATGGCGGTCATGCGCGCGCCGTGCTCGGAGGCGGTGGACTCGAGCAGCGCGCGGAAGACCGACATCTCGACGTAGTCCGGGATCAGGCGCTGGAGGATCATGTCGGGGTCCGGCTCGTACTCGACGAGGGCATGATGCTCGTGGCCGGGGTGTGCGGGCTCGTCGGCGGCCTCGGCGATCGCCTCGTCGATCGTCGCGCGCTGCAGCGGGAGCAGCACCTCGCGGCGGACCTCCTGCGTGAGCGGGGAGACGTAGCCGTTGTAGAGGATCTCGACCCGGTCGACCTTGCCGTCGACGTACCCGGCCATCAGCGCCTCGGCGATCTCACGCGCGTTCGCGTACGCCGGGCGGTCGGAGAAGCCGATGTACGAGCCGGCGGGCTCGATCTGGCGGAAGACCAGTGACGAGACGCCGCGCCGGCCCGAGGCGTAGAAGCGCACGCTTTTGCCCTCGGCCTCGAGCTCTGCGGCGGCCCGCAGGCCCGCGCGGATGATCTGCGAGTTGAACGCCCCGGCGAGGCCGCGATCGCCCGTGACGAGCAGGATCGCGACCGTGTTCTCGGTCTCGTGCTCCTGGAGCAGCGGATTGCCGGCGACCTCGCCGCCGGCGGCCTCGGCGGCCTGGCGGGTCATCCGCCGGATCGCGCCCGCGTACGGGCGCAGCGCCGCGATGCGCTGCTCGGCGCGGCGCAGGCGCGCCGCGGCGACCATCTGCATCGCGCTCGTGATCTTGCGGATGTTCTTGACCGCGTCGATCCGCTGCTTGACGTCCCGTTGCGCCATGGTGTCTGAGCGCCGCCGCTAGGCGGTGGCCGCAGCCTCCTCGGTGACCCTGTCGGGGGCACGGATGCCCTCCTCCGCGCGCGTCGTCTCGCCGACGCCGGACTCCAGGATCGGCTGGCCCTCCTCGTCGAGGTCGTAGCCGAAGTCGTCGGCGAAGCCGGCGACGGCCCTGTCGAGCTCGGCCTGGGTGCCGTCCGACCAGTCTCCGTCCTTGATCTTCACGAGCGTCGCGGCCGCCTCGTTGCGCACGCGCTGCGTGAGCCCGTCGAGGAAGTCCGGGATGCGGTCCACGTTGATGCGGTCGAGGTAGCCGTTGGTCGCCGAGAAGATCTGGGCGACCTGGACCTCGACGGGGAGCGGGTTGCGCTCGGCCTGGTTCAGCGTGGCCACCAGCCGCTCGCCGCGAGCGAGCGTCCGCTGCGTGTCCGCGTCGAGGTCGGAGCCGAACTGCGCGAAGGCCTCGAGGTCGCGGAACTGCGAGAGCTCGATCTTCAGGCGGCCCGCGATCTTCTTCATCGGGGAGATCTGCGCGTTTCCGCCGACGCGCGACACCGAGATGCCGACGTTGATGGCCGGGCGCACGCCCGAGTAGAAGAGCTTCGGCTCGAGGAAGATCTGCCCGTCGGTGATCGAGATGACGTTCGTCGGGATGTAGGCCGACACGTCGCCCGCCTGCGTCTCGATGATCGGCAGCGCGGTGAGCGACCCGCCGCCGAGCTCGTCGTTGAGCTTCACCGCGCGCTCGAGCAGGCGACTGTGGAGGTAGAACACGTCGCCTGGGTATGCCTCGCGACCCGGCGGGCGGCGCAACAGGAGCGACATCTGGCGGTAGGCGAACGCGTGCTTCGTGAGGTCGTCGTAGATCGCGACGACATGCCCGCCCTTGTAGAGGAAGTACTCGCCCATCGCCGCACCGGCGTACGGCGCCATGTACTTGATCGGCGCGGCCTCGTCGGCGGAGGCGGCGACGATGATCGTCTTCTCGAGCGCGCCGTTCTCGGCGAGCGTCTCGGCGAGCTGCACGACCGTCGCCATGCGCTGGCCGATCGCGACGTAGACGAAGACGAGGTCCCCGTCCTTGTTGTTGATGATCGTGTCGATCGCGATCGACGTCTTGCCGGTCTGGCGGTCGCCGATGATGAGCTCGCGCTGGCCGCGGCCGATCGGGATCATCGAGTCGATCGCCTTCAGGCCGGTCTGCATCGGCTCGGTGACCGGCTGGCGCTGGACGACGCCGGGGGCCTTGAACTCGGCCGGGCGCAGCTCGGTCGTGACGACGGCGCCCTTGCCGTCGAGCGGGTTGCCGAGCGGATCGACGATCCGCCCGAGCAGGGCGTCGCCGACCGGGATCTCGAGCAGGCGGCCCGTGCGCTTGACGGTGTCGCCCTCGACGACCTTCTGCCAGTCGCCGAACAGCACGGCACCGACGTTGTCGGACTCGAGGTTCAGCGCCAGGCCGATGACGTCATGGGGCAGCTCGAGCATCTCGAGCGCCTGGCAGTTCTCCAGGCCGTGGATGCGGGCGATGCCGTCGCCGAGCGACAGGACGGTGCCGACCTCGGTCAGCTCCGTGCTCCCGGCCTCGAGACCCTGGATGCGGGACTTGAGGATGCTCGTGATCTCGTCGGGCTTGATCTGCATGTCTGTTTCGGACTCCTTGGCGGTCGCGGGCGCTAGGCCTTCGCGACCTCTTTGCGCAGTTGTTCGAGGCGGTTGCGGATGGACGAGTCGAGGATCGCGTTGCCCACGCGCACGACGAACCCGCCGAGGATCGAGGGGTCGATCGTCTTGGTGAGCTCGATGTTCTTGCCGGTCTGCCGGCCGATCTCGTCACCGATGCGCTGCACGACCGCGGGGTCGAGCTCCACGGCGCTGGTGATCGTCACGGGCAGGAGGTCGTTCGCCCGGTCCCAGAGCTGGTCGTACTCCTTGCGCAGGCGGAAGATCACCGGCATGCGGTGGTTCTCCAGCAGCAGCTCGAGCGTGTTCTCCACGATCGGGTCGGCGCCCTCCACGGAGGCGCGCAGGCCGTTCTTCTTCTCCTCGGTCGAGAAGTAGGGCGAGAAGAAGAAGAGGCGCAGATCGGGGGTCGCGTCGAGCGCGTCGGCGAACTGGCCGATCTGCTCGCGGACGAGATCGAGCCGGTCCTGCTCCTGGGCGACCTGGAACAGGGAACGCGCGTAGACCTTGGCGATCTCTTCCATGCGTGATTCCTAGTTGCGCCGCTCGCCGCTGAGCGCCGAGAAGTCGAGCTCGGCGAGCGCCTCGTCGACGAGGCGCCGCTGGTCGTCGGCGGTCAGCACGCGGCCGGTGACCTTCTCGGTCGCCTGGATCGTGAGGTCGGCGACCTCCGTGCGGATCTCCTCGATCGCCCGGCGGGTCTCGGCGTCGACGTCCCTGCGGGTCTGCTCGAGCAGCTCCTCGCGCTTGGCGCGGGCCTGGTCGGCGGACTCCTTCTCGTAGACCTCGGCGTTCTTGCGCGCGCGCAGGACGATCTCGTCGGCCTGGGTGCGGGCCTCCTTCAGCCGCTCGCGGTACTCCGCGAGCACGGCCTCGGACTCTGCCTTCATGGTCTCCGCGCTGGTGATCGAGTCCTCGATCGCCTGGGCGCGCTTGTCGAGCGCCTCCTTGATCCGCGGGAACGCCAGCCTGTTGAGGACCCAGAGCGTGACCAGGAAGGCGAGCAGCGTCCAGATCATGAGCCCGACGTTCGGGCTCACGAGGAAGTTGCTGCTCTCCTGCTTGGCCGCGTCGGCGGCGAGCGGCAGGACGGTGGCGAGCATCGTCAGGGCCTCCCCGGTCTAGCCGAGGAAGAACGCGATGAGGCCGAAGATGAAGGCGTAGAAGACGATCGCCTCGGTCAGGGCGAACCCCAGCCACTGGATCGACGTGATCTCGTCCTTCATCTCGGGCTGACGGGTGACCGACTCGATGACCTTGCCGAAGATGTAGCCCACGCCGATGCCCGGGCCGATCGTGCCCAGGCCGGCGCCGATGCCGAGCGCGATGGCCTTGCCGGCCTTGCGCCCATACTCCTGGGCCACTTCGGAGGTCACGCCCGACTGGGCGATCTCGCTGATGAGGTGCAGGTCCACGGTGCTGGTGCTCCTTAGTGTTCTTCGGCGACCGCGCCGCCGAGATAGATCGCTGCAAGGGTGGTGAAGATGAACGCCTGGAGGGTGGCCACCAGGCCGACCTCGAAGATGAAGAAGGCGACCGCCATGACCCCCGTGAGGAGGCCGAGGACGACGGAGCCGACGATCGCGAGGTTCAGGAGGACCACCAGGCCGCCGCCCATGAACAGGATCAGCAGGTGGCCCGCCAGGATGTTGGCGAACAGTCGTACGGAGAGCGAGACGATGCGCACGAAGTGCGAGATCGCCTCGATGAGGAAGATCGGGATGCGGGCGGGGCCCTCGACGCCGGCGGGGATCCAGCCCTTCATGTAGGCGATGAAGCCCTTCGCGCGGACGCCCTCGACGTGGTAGCTGATCACCACGATGAAGGTCAGGATCAGCGGGACCGAGATGTTCGCCGTGGCCGCGTAGAGCGCGAGCGACGGGATCTCGAGGCCGAGGATGTCCACCTTGTGCTCGGTGTTCGTCGGCAGCGGCAGGTAGCCGAGCATGTTCGAGAACCAGATGAAGAGGAACACCGCGGCGAGGAACGGGAACCACTTGCGCACCATCGCGCCGGTGAGGTTGCCGCGCGTGATGTTCTCGATCAGCCCGTAGTAGCCCTCGACGACCGTCTGGAACCGGCTCGGGCGGCCGATCGTGTCCATGCGCCGCGCGACGTAGAGCATCGTGATGATCGTCAGGATGCACGCGACCGCCACGTAGAAGACGGCCTTGTTGATCGACATGTCGATCGGGCCGATCTTCAGCTCGATCCAGGGATCGAGCTTGAACTCGTTCTGCGGCTTGTACTCCTCGTTGATGTTCAGCGCGAACGCCCCGGACGGCGACGCGAGCGCGAGCACGAACGGCGTGGCGAGTGCGAGGAGGCGGGCACGCATCAGTGGGACGGCTCCGTGGGAGTCGGCGAGAAGGGGCGCAGGGACATGGAGACGGCGAAGTACACGGTGAAGACGACGACGAACAGGATGGCGGCCGAGAGGCCGGCGTCGTTCTCCACCATGCCGGCGGCGAAGATCGTAAGGGCTACGAGCCATCCGCGTCCGATCATCGAGCCGGTGACCCAGCCGGCGACCCGCTTCGGGTCGTCCGTGGCGGCTGCCTTCGCGTTCGTCCAGGCCTGGATCGCGCGCTGGACGAGCCAGGCGAGCGCCCCGGCCGCATAGCCGAGCAGCGGCCAGCCGGCGAGGACGAACACGGGCAGTGCGAGCCCGAGCACGACGAGGTCGAGGTGGCGCAGGACGCTCACCGCGGAGCCCCTCCCCGCCGCGGCTGTCCGGATGCGGTCCGCGCGATGGCGGAAATCCGGGGTCGCTCACGGCGATCGTGATGGGGGAGGGTCTTCATGCGGGGCAGTTGCGCCGGACCGGTGACCGGACGACGCGGCCCGCGCAGGGAACGCGGGCCGGGGGGAGCGAGAGCCCTGTCTCGTGGCGCTCGCCGACGGCGGTTCCACCCTATCGCATCGCCGGACTTTGTGACGCCTTTGTGACACTTCGTGGCGCGTGCCACGAGGTCGGGATCCGGTCGCGCGGCGACCGCTTTCCTTCGGGAGGACCGTGAAAACCCCGGATGCCGGGACACCGCGCCGGCGCGATGGTGCGCCGACGGCCACCTCAGCAGGAAGGACGGACCATGGAAGCCGCAACCCCGAACCCCGCGACGCCGGTCTCGGACTACCCGGTCCAGCTCGACGTCGAGTACCCGGACCGGCCGCTGAACCGCCTGACGACGTTGTTCCGGATGTTCGTCATCATCCCGATCGCGATCGTGCTGGCCACCGTGTCCGGCGGGACCCAGACCTACTCCGGCGGCGCCGGCTCGAGCACGACGACCGTCGTGGTGGCCGCGGGCGGCGTGCTGTTCGCCGGGCCGCTCCTGATGATCCTGTTCCGTGAGAAGTATCCGCGCTGGTGGTTCGACTGGAACCTCGAGCTGACGCGATTCTCCTCGCGGGTGGCGCTGTACGGGGCGCTGCTCGACGACCACTACCCGTCGACCGACGAGCAGCAGTCACTGCGGCTCGACATCGCCTACCCCGACGTCGAGGAGGACCTCAGCCGCTGGATGCCGCTGATCAAGTGGCTGCTGGCGATCCCGCACTACATCGTCCTGGCGTTCCTCGGCATCGCCGCGTTCGTCTGCGTCGTGATCGCGTGGTTCGCGATCCTGTTCACCGGGCGCTACCCACACGGCCTGTTCGACTTCGTCGTCGGCGTCGGGCGCTGGGCCGTGCGCGTGTCGGCCTACGCGTTCCTGCTCACCACCGACCGCTACCCGCCGTTCTCGCTGAAGCCCTCGCCCTAGCGCGGAGAACGGCTCGCGCCATGGCTCGCGCCCGTCAGGAGCTCCACGGTCCCGACGGCTTCCGGCTGCTGCTCATCACGACCGCGGCCGAGAGCGGCGGTGAGCTCCTGGAGATGGAGGCGACCTACGGCGGCGCGGGGTCGCTCCCGCCCGAGCACCTGCACCCGCAGCAGACCGAGCGCTTCACGGTGCTCGAGGGCGCCGTCCGCACGATCGTCGCCGGGACCGAGCGCCGCTACGAGACCGGCGAGACGTTCGAGGTCCCGGCCGGGACGCGCCATCAGATGACCGGGGACGGCCCGGCGCGCGTGCGCTGGGAGATCCGTCCTGCGCTGCGCACCGCCGAGTTCTTCGAGCGTCTCTACGCCGGGCCCGGCGACGAGGACGGCGCCGCGTTCTTCGCCGGGCTCGTCGCCGACTTCGCCGACGAGATCCGTTTCACCGGGGCCTGAACGGCACCGCGACGTCGACGACGCCGCGCGCGCCGGGCGGCGCGGGCCACGCGGTCCGCGTGGGCCGCGTATCGCAGGACCGTCATGCATCTCTCGGCCCGTGCGTCGGGGCGCACGTGCCGGGCCGAGACTCGCAGGACCCTCGTGCATCTCTCGGCCCGCGGGGCGGGGCGCGAGCGCACGACGACGCTGCCGCGCCGGCGCCGCCGCAAGGACACCCTCCTACCATCACGGCGATGAGATCAGCTCTCGCCGTACTGGCGCTGCTCGCATGCAGCGCCGGGATCACCGCGAACGCCGGAGCGAAGGCCAGCCATGAGGGCTGGCCGACGATCAACGGCAAGCTCCGGATCAACAAGACCGACCGCAAGGTCGTCTGGCATGGCACCCGGCGCAGCGACGAGCTGCTCGGCGGCCACGGCTCGGACCGGCTCCACGGCCGCGGTGCCTCGGACGTGATCTGGGGCGACTACAAGCCCTGCTGCCAGCCCGGCGGCCAGGTCGACCACCTGATCGGCGGTGACGGCCGCGACTTCATCTACGCCAGCCATGGCCTGAACTTCATCCACGCCGGATCGGGCCGGGACGTCGTGCACGCGCACTTCGGCCGCGGTCGCATCGACTGCGGCTCCGGCCGCGACGTCGTGTTCCTGAGCCACAAGCGCCGTAGGGGCTGGAAGCGCGTGCGCAACTGCGAGGTCATCAGCTACGCGACCGAGCGCAGCCGCGGGATCTGAGCCGCGAACCCGCAGGGCTCCGTACATCGCGCGGACGCCGGCCGCGTGAACGCGCAGCCGGCCGGCCGCTGGCCGTGGGCGAACCCCGATGCGGCGCATCCGCGCCGACGGGACGATATGGGGACCACCCGACGAGGAGGTCTCCCATGCTGTCCCGCCTGCGTGTCGCCACCGTGGCCGCAATCGCACTGGCGGGCGCCGCGCTCCCGTCGGCCGCGATCGGATCCTCGATCGTCTACCAGTGCGGCCTGAACCTCTGCCGCATCGCCCCCGACGGGTCCGGGCAGGCCCAGGTGACGACCGACGGCACGAGCGTGCGTCCGTACACGTGGCCGTCGCTCTCGCGCGACGGCACGCGGATGGCCTGGATCCGCAACGGCGACCTGTTCCTCGGCGACGCCGGTGCTCAGGCTGCGACGGGGCCGGTCGTGCGCTCGGCGATCTACGACGTGATCCGCCCGGACGGCGCGCAGGTCGGAGCGCTCGTCATGTCGTACGTGTTCCACGGCGCGTACTACTACGCCTACGACGCCGCCGGCGAGACGGTGTTCAGCGGCCCTGAGCCTGCGAACTACTCGCTCGGGTGGGGTCCGTCCAACGAGGTGCTGCTCCCCTGGGCCGACGCGGCGAGCTCGAAGATCGGCATCTGCACCGCCGCGCCGGACCCGCAGGGCGGCTGGATGTGCGTGACGCGCGTGGCCCAGGACGCGACGAACGACCTCAACTACCCCGCGGTCTCTCCGGACGGCCGCACGCTGGCGGTCGTCGTCGGCTCGCGCAACGACTCCGGCGGGCGGATCGCGCTGTACGACTACGCCTCGCATACGTTCGTGCGCTTCGTGACCGCGGGACCGGTCGACGCGCTCCCGAGCTGGTCCCCGGACTCGGCGCGCATCGTCTTCCAGCGCGGCGGCGGGACGGCGACCGCGCTCTACGTCGTCTCAGCCGACGGCGCCGGCGAGCGGCTGCTCGTCGGGGGCGGCGCGCAGACACCGACCTGGGGCGGCCCGGCGGACGCAACGGGCGGCGGCGCGGCGGCACGCGGACTGCAGATCGCCGGCGAGCAGCGTGGGCGCCACGTCCACGCGAAGCTCACCGTGCTGACGGCCGGCTCGACGGTCGCCGCGCGGCTGACCACGACGTCGGGGCGCCTGCTCGGCTCCACGACAAAGCGCGGTACACGGGCCGGAACGCTGAAGCTCACGGTGCCGCTCAACCGGACCGGCCGGTCCGCGCTGAGGCGCGCGCGTGCGCTGAAGCTGAAGCTGAAACTCAAGATCGCAGTGACGGCGCCGTCGGGCACGCGGACGACGCTCGCCGGCACGCTGCGCCTGCGCCGCTGAGCGCCGGGCGGCGGCGCCGAAGCGTGTGCCGGGTCCCGCGGGCACCAGATCGGCGTGCCTCTCCTATAAACCTGTATTGTTGATCGGGTTATTGGGATTTGCGGGTGATGAGCCGCGGAAAGGGCACCACATGGCGACGACGACGAGCACGGGTGACCACGGCGCGGGCGGAACCTGGGCCGCGCGCGTGTTCTCGTTCCCGAACCCCGTCAACGAGGTCTCCGCGCGGCTCGTCGCCGGCGGGGTCGTGCTGCTCGGGCTGGCGACGATCGCCCTCGATCAGCCCTGGCTGACTCTCGTGCTCGCCTACGGGTTCCTCGCCCGCGTCCTCGCGGGCCCGACGCTCAGCCCGCTCGGCCAGCTGGTCACCCGGGTCATCACGCCGCGGCTTCCGCTCGACGAGCGGCCGGTCGCCGGCCCGCCGAAGCGCTTCGCCCAGGGGATCGGCGTCGTGTTCTCGGCCAGCGCTGCGGTGCTCGCGGTCGGCTTCGGCGCGACGACGGCGGCCTACGTCGTGCTCGGCGTCCTCGTCTTCTTCGCCACCCTCGAGTCGGTCTTCGGGCTCTGCGTCGGCTGCAGGGTGTTCGCGCTGCTCATGCGCGTCGGCGTGGTCCCCCAGGAGGTCTGCGAGCGCTGCAACGACATCACGCTCGGGCGGGCCCCGGCCGGCGAGCGCGCGTGAGCACGGCCCCGAACGCCGGTCGCCCGGCGCCGAAGCGCTGGGCGCTGATCGCGCTGGTCGTGCTCGGCCTGGGACTCGTGGCCGCCCCCGCGATCTTCCAGATGTTCGACCGCGCGCCCAAGGGCGCCACGATGATCGAGGACTTCAAGCCGTTCATGACCGACGCGCGCATGAACAGTTTCACGCGCGACATCGGGCAGATCCAGGCCGGGGTCGAGCAGGGAGATTCGACCGTCGCGCAGTATCTCGAGGGCCAGGGCCCCGGCGCGAAGGCGCGGTTCGACAAGGCCTACCCGGAGTTCGCGAGCTTCGCCACGGCGTGGAAGCCGATCCGCGCGGACATGAGCGACATGCTCACGCGGATCCAGGCCCAGATCCCGAACTACGAGGCCGTCGCGGCGCTGCCGAAGTTCACGCTGTTCCCGTGGTTCTTCGTGATCCCGGGCGTGATGCTCGCGCTCCTGAGCCTCCTGGGGCTGCTCGCGCCGCGTTGGTGGCCGGGGCTGCGCTGGGCGCTCGCGCTGCTCGGGGTCGGCCTCGTGCTCGCGCCCTTCGCCTTCCAGATGTTCGACCGGGCGCCGAAGGGCGGCGACATGATCACCGCCTTCACCGACATCGAGACCCGCCAGAAGGTCGAGACGATCCAGGGGTACTTCGGCACGATCGCCGCCGGCCAGGGCTCCGTGCGCCTGGACCTCATCCCCGCCCTCAGGCGCTCGGGCCTGAGCGACGCGCAGATCGCCGAGCGCTACCCCGCCGTCGAGACGCTCGACCGCCGCTGGGTCCCGATCCTGCAGAACCTCACGCCGATGATCGGCGCGATGAGCGACAACGTCGTGAACTACCAGGCAGTCGCCGCGCTCCCGCCGTTCCCCCTCTTCCCCTGGTTCTTCGTGCTCCCCGGCCTGATCGCGATCGCACTGGCGGTCGCGGCAGAGCCGCGCCGCCGACGGCGGCTCGAGGAGCAGCGTTCCACCGCACCCACCCCGACCACCGGTACTCATCCAGAAAGAGCATCATGAGCGTCTCCATCCGCCGAGCGTCGCTCGGCATCCTCGTCCCCGCCGCACTGCTCGCGGCCGTCCCGACGACTCCCGCCCACGCCGCCAAGGCCAAGAGCCTCGTCGGGACGTTCAAGATCAAGGCCGGCTCGTTCTCCGGCGGCAAGGCCGGCGGCTCGTACTTCCGCATGGGCTTCCCGGGCGGCGCCAACTTCTTCGAGAACCCGAGCTCGACGGCGAGCGACAAGACCTTCACGCTCGTGACGGCGGGCACCGACGGCGGGCTGATCACCGGCCGCTATCAGGGCGAGCCGGCGGAGAAGTTCGACGCCACTGGCAACTCGAACGCCGGAGCGATCATCCAGCCCACGGGCTTCGCCAACATCCGGTTCGGCCTCGCGACGCTCAAGGCGGAGGCGTCATCGTCGCCGGCGTCGAGCGCGGTGCCCAGCGTCTCGCTGAAGGGCTCGAAGCTCACGGCGAAGCTCTCGGCGCTGACCGCGACCTGGAACAAGCTCTACTTCAACCAGGGCTCGCCGAAGCCGGGCAGCAGGACGCCGCTCGCCACGGGCACCTACAACAAGAAGACGAAGGCCTACAAGCTCGACTGGCGCAGCACGATCTCCGGTGGCCCGTTCAACGGCTTCACCGGCATCTGGCACCTCGAGGGCGCGTTCAAGGGGAAGATCAAGTGAGCGCCCGCCGTCCCACGATCGGCCTGATCGCACTGACCGCGACAGCGGCGGTGGCCGGGGTGGCCGCCGGCCCGGCGTCGGCCGCGGCGCTCAACGGGACGCTGCGCATCGAGCCGGGGTCGTACTTCCGGATGGCCTTCCCGAGCGGCAGGGCGTACTTCAAGAACCCGGACTCGCCCGCGCGCGACAAGACCTACACGTCGATTCGCGGCGGCTCGGCGGGCGGGCTCGTCACCGGCGCCTACCAGGGTCAGCCGAGCCCCGGGTTCGACCGCCGCGGCAACTCGCGCGCCGGGTCGATCATCCGGCCGCAGAAGTTCGCGGGCGTCCGGTTCGGCCTGGCGACGTTCAGCCGCGACCCGCAGTCGCGCCGGAACACTCCGCGGCCGACGTTCAGCGTCTCCGGACGGCGGATCTTCGGCCAGACGACCGCGCTGACGGCGACCTGGAACAAGCTGTACTTCAACCAGGGCTCGCCGAAGCCGGGGGCCTCGCGCGCGATCGCTCTCGGCGCCTACAACCCGAAGAACCGGCGCTACGTCATGACCTGGACGAGCCGGATCAGCGGCGGCCCGTTCAACGGCTTCACGGGCGTCTGGCGGCTGACGGGGACGTTCGTTCCCCGGCGCTGACCGGCGCGCGGCCGTCGGCCGCGCCGGCCGGCGCGGCGACGGCCGGGCGCTCGATCCGCTCCCCCGGAGAACGGCCCCGCCGGAGGAACCTCAGGCCGATGCGACGGCCGCCAGCGGCGCGGGCGCCCTGCGAGCGACCGCGGGGCTTGCCGCGAGCAGGTCGCCGACCGCCTCGAAGACGCGCGGGTTGACCGCCATGCCGCAGTGCGAACTGCGCACCTCGACGTGGCGGGCCTGCGGGTCCAGACACGAGCGCCAGTGCAGCACGCCGTCGCTGCGCGAGTAGATCGACGTGAACGCGACCCCGGGCGGTATGTCGTCGTCGAGGTCCTCCCAGAAGCTCGTGCAGCACCCGACCGGCTCGTAGCCGAACTTGTAGGCCTCCCACGACTGCTCGCACGAGCGGCCGATGAGGCCACCCCCGCCGGCGCGCTGCACGCGCTGCAGCCCGCGGATCTGCAGGCGCAGCAGCGGATGGATGTCGTCGAGGTTCGCGACGAGCGGCGAGCCGAGCGCGACGACCGCGCGCACGTGCTCGGGATGGCGCACCGCGAGGACGCGGCCGATCATGCCGCCGCGGCTGTGCCCGATGATCGACACCGGGCGCTCGTAGCGCTCGGCGAGCCGCACGAGGCGGCGCTCGAGGCCCGCCACGGTCTTCTGCGAACACGCGACGTTGCTCGTGATCCCCGAGCCATGGGTGCGGTAGCCGACGCGCCGCAGCCACTGGGCCATGAGGCCGAGGCTGCCGTCGCCCGCCAGGAACCCGGGAATCAGCAGGACGGGCTGCTCGCCGCCGTCGCGCACACCGCGACCACGCCACACCCCACTCGTCATCAGCGCCGCGGCTTCGCCGCCCATGCGCGCTTCTCCCAGGATCACCCGCGTCGCCTCCTCAGACGTTGCCTGGAAACTAACGAATTCAGCGGCGGAGCGATGCGAAATCGGGCGCGCAGGCGCCATCAGGGCGCCGAGCGGCAGGCGACCAGGCGCATGCGCCCGGTCCCGCCCGTCAGGAGGTAGAACTCCTCGGCCTGCGGGTGGTAGTGCTTCGCCGTGGCGCCGCCGACGGCGATCGTCGCCTCGGCGAGGCTCTGGTTCACGGCCGGCGAAGTGGACGGGCCCGCCCACTCGCGGATCGTGGACCCGTCGGCGGTGATGAAGGGCTCGAGGCCGCCGTAGTTCGAGACGTGCATGGCGCTGCGTCGGGATCCGCCCGTGTGGGCGGGCGGATCCCGACGGTGGTCGCGCGCGGAGCGGCTCACGCGACGGCGCGGCGCGCCCGCTCCTTGTCCAGGCGGCCCGCCAGCGCGGCGAGCGCCCGGGCCGCCTGCGTTCGCAGGCGACCGGGCGGAGGCCCGCGATGCGCGGCGCGCGCGTGGGCCCCGCGGTCCTCGCGCGGCCCGCTCGCGTGGGCCAGGTGCTCATGGATCAGGGAATGCATGGTGTGCTGACCTCCAGGGGTCGGTGGTGGTGTGGAAACCACCGCCCGGGACGGCGCACGTCCGCCACTGCGGCATGACACGCGGGTCACGGGCGGCGTGGCCCGCGTCCCGGCGTGTACGACGACCT
The DNA here is from genome assembly GCA_963787935.1 of uncultured Actinomycetes bacterium. GTDB lineage: Bacteria > Actinomycetota > Thermoleophilia > Solirubrobacterales > Solirubrobacteraceae > F1-60-MAGs163. Next base: position 970,814 of record CAWBEV010000006.1, read on the forward strand.
AGGAGGCGAGCTCGCGGCGGCGCACGGCGGCCGCGCCGATCGAGCCGGCGGGCGTGATGCGCTTGTCTGCGGTCGCGAGAGCCATAGGACATCTCCTCCACGTCGGAGGGCGGAGGGCACCGTACCAGCAGGCAGCCGCCCGCTCAACCCCGCGCACGCGTCAGGCCGTGCTCGCGGCGCCGAGGTTGATCCCGATCACCTCTCGAACGGCTCGTTCAGGTGCCCGCGCGCCCACTCCAGGCGCTCCTCGAAGGATCCGTCGAGGCCGATCACCTGCTCGAAGAAGCGGTTGAAGTGCTGGGCGTGGCGCGCCTCGTCCACCTGCTGGGTCGTCAGGAACGCCTCCTCGCTCTGGTCCTCGTAGGCGCCGACGAGCCCGCCGAATTGCGTCGTCACGCGCTCCTCGCCGATGAAGAACGACGAGAGGTTCCAGGCCAGGTGCGCCTTGTCCTCGTCGCTCATCGCCGCCCAGTCGGCTCGGTCCTGCGTGAGGTCGATCGTGTGCGAGACCCAGTTCTGGCGCTCCCAGAGCTCGTAGAGCTGCTGGGGATCCATGAGCCTGATGTTCGGCAGCTGGGCCTCGTCGGTGATCGTGCCGACGTCGCCCTGGCTCGTGAGGTCGAGGAGGTTGGCCATGACGCCCCTTTCGCGTGACCCGGACACCGGTGGCGGGATCGGGTCCGCGCATGCTACGGATGTTTGACAGGGTGTCAAGTCCGTTCGCGGCCGCTGGTACGCTGGCCGGGTGACGACCGAGAGCCGCCGCGAAGGGACGACGACCGCCAAGCGCGCGGCGATCCAGGCCGCCGTGCTCGCGGCGACCGAGGAGCTGCTCGCCGAGGGCGCCTCGTTCGCCGACCTCGGGATCGAGCGGATCGCCACGCGGGCCGGCATCTCGCGCACGGCGTTCTACTTCTACTTCGCCGACAAGCGCGAGCTCCTCATGCGGCTCACCGAGGAGGTCAACGCGCTGCTGTTCGAGCAGGCCGACATCTGGTTCTCCGGTGAGGGCGATCCCGCCGAGGAGATGCAGACCGCGCTCGCGAACATCGCCGACCTCTACGACGAACACGCCGTGCTGCTGCGCGCGATCGTCGAGGTCGCCACCTACGACGAGGAGGTCGCGCGGTTCTGGCGCGCGACGCTCGGGCGCTTCGTCGACGCGACCGAGCGGCGCATCGAGGCCGAGCGCGAGCGCGGCACCGCCGTCTGCGAGCACGCCCGCCCGACCGCCTTCGCACTGACCTGGATGACCGAGCGCACGCTCTACCAGCAGCTCGTGCAGCACCTGGACGTCCCGCGCGAGGACCTCGTCGCATCGCTCACCGGGATCTGGGTCCGGTCGGTCTACGGCGGCGCGTAGCGCTGCGGAGCCGGGACCGCGATCACAGCTGCACGAGCAGGCCCCGAGCAGGCCGGCCTGCACCGCGCACGCTAGCCGCGCGGGCGCTCCCGCGGCCGCCCGCCGCCGTCGGCCTGCGCGTCCGGCGGGAGGCTCACCGCGTCGAACTGGCCGGTCTCCAGGCGCCGCTCGACGTCCTCGTCGATCTCGACGTCGCTGAGCCCGGGCGCCGACCGGCGCATGCGCATGGCGTTCAGGCGCTTGAACTTCAGGATCTCGAGGACATAGACGAGGTAGACGCTCGCCGCGAGCACGATCAGCCCGCACGCGATGACCACGAGCGCCCAGCCCGGGTTCAGCGTTCCGGCCGCGTCCGAGTACGGCACGAACCGCAGCAGCACCGCGAACCCCGCGACGCACACGGTCCACGCGTACAGGTACAGCACGGTTCGCCGCTGGCTGAAACCGATCCGGCTCATCCGGTGGTGGAAGTGGCTCTGGTCGGCCTCGTACACCGGCCGGCGGTACTTCAGGCGCTTGAGCACGACGAACGCCGTGTCCAGGAACGGGACGGCGAGCACGATCAGCGGGAAGACGAGCGCGAGCACGGCCTGGGTCTTCACCGCGCCCTCGACCGCGATGCAGCCGAGCAGCAACCCCAGGAGCATCGCCCCGGTGTCCCCCATGAAGACCTTCGCCGGCGGGAAGTTGTGGACGAGGAATCCGGATGCGGCGCCGGCGGTGATCGCCGCGAGCGTGCCGGCGGTGGCGCGCTCGAGGTCGAACGCGATGATCGCGAACGCGATCGCGCTGATCGCGCAGACCCCCGCAGCAAGGCCGTCGATCCCGTCGGAGAAGTTCACGACGTTCATCACGAACACGAGGCCCAGCACGGTGATCGGGCCGCCCGCGCCGCCGAGGTCCACCGGACCGATGAACGGGAGCGTGATGTTCGTGACCTCGACGCCGGCGGCCACCGGGATCGTCGCCGCGACGATCTGTCCGATGAACTTCACGACCGGCGGCAGGTCGAAGCGATCGTCCATGGCGCCGACGAGCGCGATCACGACGGCGCCCGCGAGGATCCCGCGCATCCGGTCGCCGACGATGACGCTGTCGAGGTTCAGGAACAGCGCGCTGGAGACGAGCACCGCCGCGAGGATCGCGAGCCCGCCGAGCAGCGGCGTGTCGCTCGTCGACAGGCCGCGATCGCGCGGGTGATCCACGGCGCCGACGCGGCGGGCGAACCGCGCCGCGACGGGCGTGAGCAGCGCCGCGACCGCGAAGGCGACCGCGAACGCCAGGATCGCGTCACGCTCCGTCATTGACGGCGAAGCCTAGGAGAATGCGCGGCGGGCATCCCTGCCCGCCCTCGGAGACCGGCCGCTCGCTCCGGTCGCTCTCCACCGCGGGGCTTCGCCCCGCTCTGCGCGGTGCCCGATGGCTCAGACCGCCGCTGAGGCGGCGAGCTGCTCGTACAGGGGGTGGCGGTCGACGATCGCCGAGACGCGCTCGGCGAGCTCGCCCTTGCGGGCCTCGTAGTCCGGTGTCAGTGCGACGGCGATGATCTGCCCGACCTCGGCGAAGTCGTCGGCCTGCAGGCCGCGGGTCGCCAGCGCGCTCGTGCCGACGCGCAGACCGCTCGTGACCATCGGCGGACGCGGGTCGAACGGGACCGCGTTGCGGTTGACGGTGATCCCGATCTCGTGCAGGCGATCCTCGGACTGCCGGCCGTCGATCTCCGAGTCGCGCAGGTCCACGAGCGCGAGATGCACGTCGGTGCCCCCGGTGAGGACGTTCACGCCGTGACCGGCCTCCATCAGCGCCGCGGCGACGGCGACGGCGCCGTCGATCGTGCGCTGCTGGCGCTCGCGGAAGCTCTCGGTCGCGGCGATCCGCAGCGCGACCGCCTTGCCGGCGATCACGTGTTCGAGCGGGCCGCCCTGCTGCCCCGGGAAGACCGCCGAGTTGATCGCCTTCGCATGCTCCTCGCGGCAGAGGATCATGCCGCCGCGTGCGCCGCCCAGCGTCTTGTGGATGGTCGTCGTCACGACGTCGGCGTGCGGCACCGGGTTCGGGTGCAGCCCGGCGGCGACGAGCCCGGCGAAGTGGGCCATGTCCACGAGCAGGTACGCGCCGACCTCGTCGGCGATCTCGCGGAAGCGCGCGAAGTCCTGGTGGCGCGGGTAGGCCGACCAGCCCGCGACGATCATCTTCGGGCGGTGCTCCTTCGCGATCCGCTCGACCTCGTCCATGTCGAGCAGGTAGGTCTCGGGGCTGACCTCGTAGGCGACGATCTCGTAGAGCCGCCCCGAGAGGTTGAGCTTCATGCCGTGGGTCAGGTGCCCCCCGTGCGCAAGCGACAGGCCCATGAGCGTGTCCCCGGGTTGCAGCAGTGCGTGGTAGACGGCGGCGTTCGTCTGCGCGCCGGCATGCGGCTGGACGTTCGCGTGCTCGGCGCCGAACAGCGCCTTGGCGCGATCGATCGCGAGATTCTCGATGATGTCGACGTACTCGCAGCCGCCGTAGTAGCGCCGGCCCGGGTAGCCCTCGGCGTACTTGTTCGTCAGCACGCTGCCCTGGCACTCGAGGATCGCCTGCGGCACGAAGTTCTCCGAGGCGATCATCTCGAGCGTGCGCTGCTGGCGGTCGAGCTCCTTCGCGACGGCGTCCGCGACCTCCGGATCGACGTCGGCGAGCGGGCGGTTGAAGTAGTCGGCGGGGAGCTCGGCCATGGTCGGCCGATGGTACCGATCGCGGTGGCGGGCCTCCGGGGCGCTCAACGGTGCTCGAGCTCGCCGATCTGGCCGACGCGGCGGGCGTGGCGCCCACCCTCGAAGCCGGTGAGCAGGAACGCCTCGACGATCGCGTCGGCGGACTCCGGTGCCAGCCGCGCGCCTGAGAGCGTGATCACGTTCGCATCGTTGTGACGGCGCGCCATCCCGGCCTCTGCGGCGTCGTGCGCGTTCACGGCGCGCACACCGGCGACCTTGTTCGCGACGATCGCCACGCCGTTCCCCGAGCCGCAGGCGAGCACGCCCCGCTCGGCCGCGCCCGCGGCGACGAGCCGCGCGGCCTCGGCGGCGAAGCCCGGGTAGTCGACGGAGTCCGGCGAGGTCGTCCCGACGTCGAGCACGTCGTGCCCGCCGGCGACGAGCCGCGCCTTGACGTGCTCCTTCAGCGCGTACCCCGCGTGATCCGACCCCACAGCGATCCTCATGCCGCCTGCTCCTCCAGCTCCCGCATGCCGTCGTCGATCGTGCGCACCGGGACGTACCCGAGTTCCGCGCGCGCCTTGGAGATGTCGATGGTCGTCTCCAGGGAGGACAGCCACACCGCCAGGCGCGTCACCGGCGGGCGGCCGCGCAGCGGCAGCCGCCGCCAGAGCGTCTCGCCGGTCGCGGCGGCGGCGCGGGCGACGGCGTGGCGGGACGTTGCGCGTCGGGGGCTCGATGCCCTGCGTCGCGAGCAGGCGCGTGACGAAGTCCCGGAAGACGATCGGATCGCCGTCCGTGACGAAGTACGCCTCGCCGCCGGTCCCGCGCTCGGCGGCGAGCAGCAGGCCCTCGACGACGTTGTCGACGTGCGTCGTGGACGTCAGGTGGCGCCCGCCCCCGATCCATGCGAAGCGCCCCGAACGCACCGCCTCGGCGAGCTCGGGCAGGATCGTCGTGTCGCCCGCACCCCAGACGAGCCGCGGGCGCAGCACGACGGTCCCGAAGCCCTCGCTCGAGGCGGCGAGCACGGCCGCCTCCGCGCGCGCCTTCGTCGCCGAGTACAGCGCGGGAGAGTCCGGCCGCAGCCGCGCGGTCTCGTCGACGTCCACGAGCGGCGCCCCGTCGAGCAGCGCCGCCTCGGTCCCGACGTGCACGAAGCGGCGGACGCCGGCGAGCCGGGCGGCGTCGAGCACGGTCTGCGTGCCCGCGACGTTGGCGCGATCGAAGTCCTCGGGTCGCCCCCAGTCGCCGAGCATCGCGGCCGCGTGGAAGACGACCTCGCAGCCGCGCGCGCCGTCGGCGATCGCGCCGGCGTCGGCGAGATCGCCGCGCACGGCCTCGGCACCGCGGTCGGCGACGGTGTGTGCAGCGGCGTCGCTGCGCGCCAGCGCACGCACGCGCCAGCCCTCCCCGACGAGCCGGCGGGTCAGGGCTCCGCCGATGAAGCCCGAGCCGCCCGTGACGAATGCGGTGCGCTGCACGGGGTGACCCTAGTGAACGGGTCCGAGTCGCTCGGAGATCGCGGCCGCGGCGACCGCGCCCTCGCGCCGGATCGCCCAGCCCCCGGCGTGCTCGTAGTCGCGCAGGTCGAGGACGGTCGAGGGCGTTCCCGGGAGCTCGCCGCCGTCGATCACGAGATCGGCGCCCTCGCGCAGCGCCGCCGGGACGTCCGCCAGGCGCCGGGCGTCGGGCCCTCCCGCAAGGTTCGCGCTCGTCTGCAGCACCGGCACCCGCACCCCGCCGAGCGCCGCGAGCGCCGGTCCGAGCGCCGGGACGCGCACGCCGAGCGTGTCCGGGTCGGTCACGCAGGCGAGCGGATGGCGGTGGGCCGGGTTCGCCAGCAGGACCAGGATCGCGCTCGGGAGCAGCGCCTCGAGCGCCGCGCGCGTGCGCGGGCCCAGCTCGGGCAGGCCGGCGAGCGCGAGCTCGAGCGAGAAGAACATCACCGCCGACGGCATCGTCGGCGCGCGGCCCTTCAGCGCGTAGAGGCGCTCGACCGCCTCGCGACGCCCGGGATCGCACGCGATGCCGTAGACGGTGTCCGCCGGAAAGACGGCCAGGCCGCCGGCGGTCACGCAGCGGGCGAACGTGTCCGCCTGTCCGGCGCTGACGACCGGGACGCTCAACGGCGGCCCACGACGACCCGTTCGACCCCGGCGAGATCGCGGCGCGCCTGGACGTCACGGAACCCGGCGTCGCGCACGATCTCGCGCACCTCGCGCGCCTGGCCCGCACCGATCTCGAGCGCCAGCAGGCGCGCCCGCGTCGCGGCGACCGCGGGGACGAGGCGGCGCACGACGTCGAGCCCGTCGTCGCCCGCGAACAGCGCGCCTGCGGGCTCGTGGGCCAGAACGTCGCGCGGGAGGCTCGCGCGGTCGGACTCGGCGATGTACGGCGGGTTCGAGAGGACCGCGTCCCAGTCCACGCCGAGCCCGTCGAGGAGGTCGGCCTGCACGAGCGCGACGTCGAGCCCCAGCCGGTCGCGGTTCGCGCGGGCCACGTCGAGTGCGTCCTGGCTGAGGTCGCTGCCGGTGACGTGCAGCGCCGGGCGCTCGCTCTTGACGGCCAGCGCGACCGCGCCGCTCCCGGTGCCGACGTCCAGCACGCGGGCCCCGTCGTCGAGCTGCAGCGCGGCCTCGACGAGCGATTCGGTCTCCGGGCGCGGCACGAGTACGCGCGGGTCCACGAGCAGGTCGATGTGCCGGAAGCCCTTCGTCCCGAGCAGGTAGGCCACCGGCTCGCCGCCGACCGAGCGCCGCCGCACGAGGTCCTGGAAGACACGGACGGCCGGTCCCTCGACCTCGCGCGAGGGGTCGAGGTACAGCGCGGTGCGATCGACGCCGAGCGCCCGCGCCAGCAGGAGCTCGGCGTCCAGGCGCGGCGTCTGGCTCCCGGACGCCGCGATCGCGGTGGTCGCCCCGTCGAGCGCGTCGCGCACGCTGACCCCGGAGAACGCCGCCGGCGCGCTCACGTGCTCGCGGCCTGCGCCTCGAGCCGCCGGCGCTTCTCGTCGGCCTCGAGCGCGGAGGTGAACTCCGCGAGATCGCCCTCGAGCACCGCGTCGAGGTCGTGCACGGTGACCTTCACGCGGTGGTCGGTGACGCGCCGCTCGGGGAAGTTGTACGTGCGGATCTTCTCGGCGCGGTCGCCGGTTCCGACCTGCGAGCGGCGGTCGGCGGCGAGCTCGGCCTGCTGCTCGGCGAGGGCGCGCTCGTAGAGGCGTGCGCGCAGCACCCGCAGCGCCTTCTCGCGGTTCTGCAGCTGGCTCTTCTCGTCCTGCATCGCGACCACGACCCCGGTCGGCCTGTGGGTGATCCGCACCGCCGAGTCGGTCGTGTTGACCGACTGGCCGCCCGGGCCCGACGAGCGGTAGACGTCGATCTGCAGGTCGTTCTGGTCGACGTGGACGTCCACGTCCTCGGCCTCCGGGAGCACGGCGACGGTCGCGGTGCTCGTGTGGATGCGACCCTGGGACTCCGTGACCGGCACGCGCTGGACGCGGTGCGTGCCGCCCTCGTACTTGAACACCGAGAACGCGCCGTCGCCCTTGATCGCGAACGTGTACTTCCCCTCGCCGACCTCGATCGGCTCGGTCGTGAAGCCGCGGCGGTCGGCGTACTTCGTGAGCATCCGGTAGAGGTCGCCCGCCCACAGGCCGGCCTCCTCGCCGCCCGCGCCGCCCTGGATCTCGACGATGACGTTCTTGTCGTCGTTCGGGTCGGTCTCGACCATCGCGAGGCGGATCTCCTCCTCGATCTCCTCGATCCGCGCGCGGGCGACGGCGAGCATCTCGCGCAGCTCCGGGTCGTCCTCGCCCTCGTCGATCATCTCCTGAGCGCCGGCCGCGTCGTCGGTCGCCCGCCGCCAGTCCTCGGCGAGCCGCGCCGCGGGCTCCAGGCGGCGGTACTCGCGCCCGGCCTCGGCATGGCGGTTGCGGTCCCCGATCACCTCGGGATCGACGATCCGGCGTGAGACCTCGGCGAACCGGGTCTCGATCTGCTCCACGAGGGATTCGATCATCAGTGGGTCGAGGGTACCGGGCGGCCGCTTGCGATCTGCGGCGGCAGGAGTACCGTGGCGCCATGCGACCGCGTGCTCTCCTCGCAACCGTGCTCGTCGCCCTCGTCGGAACCGCGGCACTGCCGACCACGGCGAGCGCCGTGATCAGCCGTCGCGGCGTCGGGGGCGTGAAGCTCGGCAAGACATACCGCTCGCTGTTCAAGGCCGGCCTCATCGGGCACGTGCAGCCCGGCTGCGAGCTCGGCGGGCCGAACACGCGGTCGGCGCCGCTCAAGGCGCCGCTGAAGGGTTCGGTGCAGCTGACGTTCGGCCATCCGCGCCGGGTCGCGAGCATCACGGTGACCGGCGGGGCCGCGGCGCGCGGGGTGCGGGTCGGCGACCGCGGGGCGAAGATCCGGCGCGCCTACCCGCGCGCGACGTTCGACCACAGCACCGACGCGACGTTCCTCGCGACGTTCGTGAACGTCCCGCGCCCGGGCGGCGGGCGCCTGATGTTCACCGTCTCGACGAGCGGCAAGAAGCGCGTGACGGCGATCGGGATCCCGTTCGTCGCGGTCTGCGAGTAGCGCTCGCCCGCTACGCCGCGATCTCGACGCCCGCGAAGCCGCCGGCCTGCTCACCCGGCGTCTCGTGCGCGAGCACGGCCTCCATCGCGGCGATCGCGACGGCGAGCTGGGTGAGGTCGGGCTCGCGCGTGGTGAGCAGCTGGAGCTTCAGGCCCGGCAGCATCACGATCTGGACCCAGCGCCTGCGCCGGTGCTTGCCGGCGAACTTGATGATCTCGAAGGAGATGCCCGCGATCAGCGGCACGCCGACGATGCGGCTCAGGACGAGCGCCCACCAGGGCAGCAGCCCGAGCGGCGAGAAGACGAAGATCGCGACGATCATGACGATCAGCAGGAAGCTCGTGCCGCAGCGGGGGTGCAGCCGCGAGAAGCGCTGCGCGTTCTCCGGCGTCAGCGGCAGCTCGGCCTCGTAGCAGGAGATCGTCTTGTGCTCGGCGCCGTGGTACTCGAACACGCGGCGCAGGTCGCGCAGGCGTGAGATGAGCACGAGATACCCGAGGAAGATCGCGGTCCGCAGTACGCCCTCGACGATCCAGAACAGCACCGCGGACCCGAGCTGGTCCTTGATGAGGTTCGTCAGCGTGACCGGGACGATGAAGAACAGGCCGACGGCGAGGACGAGCGAGAAGACGATCGTCGCGCCCCAGAGGAACCCCGAGATCGGCTCCTCCTCCTCGGGCATCTGGGCGTTCGCCGAGATGCCGAGCGCCTTGAAGCCGATCACGAGCGACTCGCCGAGCGCGACGACGCCGCGCACGATCGGCAGGCGCAGCACGCGGTGACGCTTCATCACCGACTCGACGAGGGTCGTCTCGACGGCGATGTCCCCGCGCGGCGGGTCGTTCATGTCGATGCGCTCGCCCTGCTCGTCGAGCTGCTCGGCCGCCGGCTTGCGGCAGGCGACGGCCCACGTGCCGACGCCGCGCATCATCACGCCCTCGAGGACCGCCTGGCCCCCGACGGGCGCGTCGCGCGTGGCGACCCACTCGCCGGGCTCGGCGTCGACCGCCGGCGCCGGAGCGCCGCTGGAGTCGGGCAGGCGCTCGGCGGTCGCCATGGCCGTGGGTTAGCTGTTCGAGCCGGCCGCGGAACGGCGTGCGGCGCGGCGGCGGAACCGCTCGACGCGGCCGCCGGTGTCCACGAGCTTCTGCTTGCCCGTGTAGAACGGGTGGCAGTTCGAGCAGATCTCGACGTGGATCTCGGGTTCGGTGGAACGGGTCGTGAACTCGTTCCCGCAGGTGCAGCGCACGTGCGACTCGACGTAGGCGGGATGGATATCGGTCTTCATCGTTCGCTCGATTCTAGCCGGGCGCTCAAGCGGGCCACTCAGCCGGCGGCCGGGCAGATGCCCTGGCGCGCGTTGTTGCCCTCGCGCGCCTCCGGGACCTCGCCCGCGGCATCCGCACGCACGCGCACCATCGTGCCGGGCGTGCAGCGCTTGGCCTGGAAGCTGACCGTCGAGCGGGCACCCGGGGTGAGCGGGCCGATCCGCTGCGCGGGCTGGTCCACGCCATCGACCGTCAGGACGACGGCGAAGACCCCGGCGCTCGCCGTGCCCGTGTTCGTGACCGTCGCGCGGTAGACGACGAAGCCGTGGCTGGGCACCGCCACGCGCGGCGGTGATGCGCCCGACGACGAGGTCGGCGCGGGTGTCGGGCTGCACACAGGCCGCGCTGGTGCGCTTCGTGCAGACGCACGACCTTGAGCGAGCCGCTGCGCCAGCGATAGCGGACGACCGTGCGGTAGGCGGTGGCCGGCTGCAGGTTCTTCACGCGCTTCTTGACGATGAAGCCGGAGACGCCGACGTCCGAGAGGTCCCACTCGCCGAAGCCGTCGACGCCGTCGACGCGGCTCCAGCCCGAGCCCTTCGGGCGCTGATAGAGGTCGAAGCGCATCTCCATGCGCCCGCGCTGGCCGATCGTGGGCATCGCGCCCTCGAACGTCGCCGAGCGATCGAGCGTCGCGGTCGAGCAGGCCTTGAGCTTCGCCGAGACCGGGATCCGCGCGGCGGACGCGGTCGTCGTACCGTCCGCGATCGGCGCCGCGGACGCGGCGGCCGGCACGGCGAGGGCCGCGAGCGCGGTGAGGGTCAGGAGCATCCGTGCGGGTCGCATGTGATCACTGGAACACACAGCGGGCGCAATGGTTGCGCCCCCTGGACGTCCAGCACAAGGGCGCAGCGCCCCTAGGTCAGCTGGTACAGCGGGCCGTCGCCGCCCTCGGGCGCCGTCAGCCGGCCGCCCTTCGCGGTGATCGCGCCGCACTGCACGCAGTTCGTGTAGTTCACGATCACGTCGACGTTCCCGTGCTCCGGGGCGTCGTCCGGGATCTCGTAGACCCCAGCCGGGCACATCCAGCGCCACGTCTCGGCGAGCTCGCGCGGGACGTCCTTCTGCACGCGGATGTGATTCGGCGCGTCGTCGCGCGTCTGGTTGCCGGTGATGAAGACGCTCGAGAGCTTGTCGAACGTGTAGGTGCCGTCGGGCTTCGGGTACTTCTCGGCGGTGTTCCCGACGAACATCGGCTGCTCGTCGTTGCGGTGCCAGGCCAGGCGGCCGCCCGGCAGCCTGCCCTTCGTGGCGATCGCGAGGTTCACGATCGGCCCGCCCTTGATGAAGCCCTTCTGGAACGGCTGGCGCGTGTTGCGCACCTCGTAGAGCTCACGACCGGTCTGCGAGTCCTCGATCGCGTCCTCGTAGGACTCGAGGCTCGTCTCGCCGCGCGAGAGCGCCTGGTGGATCGCCTCGCCGGCGAGCTTCCCGGCGAGCACCGAGTGGTGCACGCCCTTGAGCGCGACGGTGTCCACCATGCCCGCGGAGTCGCCGACGAGCAGCGCCCCCGGCATCGTGAGCTTCGGCATCGACCAGTAGCCGCCGCCCGGGAGCGCCTTGGCGCCCCAGCCGACGCGCTCGCCGCCCTCGAGGATCTTGCGGACGAGCGGGTGCGTCTTGAAGAGCTGCAGCAGGTCGTGGGCGGAGGTCGTCGCGTCGGCGTACTCGAGATCGACGACGAACCCGATCGACACGAGGTCGTCCCCGGTCTTCTCATCCTTCATCGGGTAGATCCAGGTGCCGCCGATCTGGCCGTACTTCGCCGAGAGCTTCAGCGGCCACGGGCCGATCGTGTGGATGATCCGGTCGAGCGGCTTGGCGACCTTCCAGACCTCCTTGACGCCGAGCTCCCAGACCTGCGGCTCGCGGTTCTCGCCGAGCCCGAACTCGCGGATCGCGGCGCCGGTCAGGCTGCCCCAGCAGCCGTCGGCGAGCACCACGACCTGCGCCTTGATGTCCGTGCCGGGCTCGAAATTGCCGAGCTCCTCGCCGTCCTTGCCGCGGCCCTTGTCGCCGGAGCGCACGCCGACGACGCGGCCCTCCTCGACGATCAGCTGCGTCGCCGAGGTCTCGGTGAGGACGTACGCGCCCGCCTCCTCGGCGACCCGCTGCTGGAAGCGCGCGAGCGCCGAGACCGACATGACCTCGTTGCCGTGGTTCTTGAACGGCGGCGGGGTCGGGATCCGGAGCTTCGCCTTGCCGCTGGGCAGCATGTAGACGGACTCCTTCGTGACCTCGCCGAACGCGAAGCCCTCCGTGCGCCAGTCCTCGCGGGACATGTCGGGGAAGAGCTCCTCGAGCGGGCCGGGCCGCACGACCGCGCCGGACAGGTTGTGCCCGCCGCAGGTCTTGGCCTTCTCGATCACCGCGACGGGGACCTCCCCGAGGCGCTCGAGCGTCTCGGGGTCGTCGGCCAGCAGCTGCAGGATCCGGTTGGCGCACGCCAGCCCGGCGGTCCCGCCGCCGACGATGGCGACGCCGACCTCGATGATCTCGTCCTCGGGATCCAGCCCGCGCTTGATGAACTCCGCGGGCGAGTCGACCGGCGGCGGGTACGCCGCCGGGACGACCTTTCCGTTGCCGTTCGAACCCGCCATCGCGATCAGCTGCCCTTCTTGGCCTTCACGGCCTCGCGTGAGCTTCGGGAGGATCTTGTTCAGGTCCCCGACGATGCCCAGATCGGAGAACTCGAAGATCGGAGCGTTCGAGTCCTTGTTGATCGCCACGATGTTCTCGGAGTTCTGCATGCCGACCTTGTGCTGGATCGCGCCCGAGATGCCGGCCGCGAGGTAGAGCTTCGGCGCGACGGTCTTGCCCGTCTGGCCGATCTGGCCGGCGTACGGGAACCAGCCGGCGTCCACGACCGCGCGGGTCGCGGCGACGGCGGCGCCGGAGCCGAACGCGGCGGCGAGCTCGTCGCAGAGCTGGAAGCCCTCCGCGGCACCGAGGCCGCGGCCGCCGGCGATGAGGACGTCGGCGCCCTCGATGTCGACCTGCTCGCCGCGCTGCTCCCCGCGGACGAGCATCTCGGCCTGAGCGGAGAACGGGGAGTACTCGACCGCGAGGTCCTCGACCGGCGCGGGACCGCCCGAGGGCTCGCCGAGCTCGAACGCGTTGAGGCGCCCGATGATGATCCCCGGCGAGCGACGGAAGCGGATCTCGCTGATCGCCGAGTCGCCGAGGATCGGGCGTTCGGCGACGAGCTGCCCGTCGGCGACGTGCACGGCCGTGACCTCCATCGCCACACCGGCGTCGAGCCGCGCGGCGAGGCCGGCGCCGACCTCGAAACCGAGCAGGCCGCCGCCGAACAGGGCGAAGTCGTAGCCGCCCTGGGCGACCGCCGCGGCCATCGCGTCGACCACATGCTGCGCGAGGCCCTCGGGGCCCTCGGCGCGCAGCACCTTCGTCGCACCGTAGGCGCCGAGCGAGCCCGCGAGCTCGTCGCCGACGCCCTGGCCGACCACGATCGCGTGGCACTCGCCGCCCGTCTGCGAGGCGAGCTTCGCGCCCTCGGAGACCGCGCCGAGCGAGTTCTTGTTGATCGCCCCGTCGTAGTGGAGCGCGTAGACCAGGATGTTCGCCATCTAGATCAGCTTCCTCTCGTCCAGCCAGGCGACGATCTTCTCGACCGTCTCCGCCGTGTCCTCGTCCTCGATGATCTGCCCCGGCTCCTTCTTGGGCGGGAGCTTCGAGCCGACCCACTGGGCGGCCGAGTTGTCGCCGCCGACCTTCGCGGCGTCGATCTCGACGTCGGTGGCGCCGAGCGTGTCGAGCTGCTTCTTCTTGGCGCCCATGATCGCCTTGAGCGAGGGGTAGCGCGGCTCGTTGATCGCGTCACCGACGGCGATGACGGCGGGGAGCGCCACCTTGACGGTGTCGTAGCCGTACTCGGCCTGGCGCTCGGCCTTCAGCTGGGTGCCGCCCTCGACCTCGATCTTGATGACCTGGGTCAGCGACGGCATCGCGAGGTGGTCGGCCACGACGGCGCCGATCGTGTAGCACTCGCCGTCGTCGGACTGCTGGCCGAGCAGGACGAGGTCGGGGCTCTCGCGCTTGAGCGTCTGCGCGAGGGCGTACCCGGTGGCCGCGACGTCGGAGCCGGCGAGCGCCGCGTCGACAGGTGAACCGAGCGGTCGGCGCCGAGCGAGACGGCCTTGTGCAGCGCGCGCACGGCGGACTCGGGGCCCATCGTCACGGCGACGATCTCCTCGACCGGAAGGGCGCCGCTCTCCTTGAGCTGCATCGCCGCCTCGATGGCGTGGGTGTCGTACGGGTTGAGGTTCTTCTCGCCGCTGCGGTCCATGCGCCCCGTGGACGGGTCGATGCGCTTCTGGACGGCGGCGTCTGGCACCTCTTTGACCAGGACGCAGATCTTCACTTCAGGCCTCCTGTGGCAACTGGGGTTTCGGAGTGTACCTGCGATGTTGACTGACTAGTCAATCGGGTACGTTGGCGACGTCGGATTCCCGTACCCATGGGGAAATGGGCGGAAGCTCAGCGGGGTTCCCGCTGGTCTACGGCGCCCTGGATGAAGTCGATGATGTCCTGCGTCGGCGCGCCCGGGCGTGAACACCGCGGCGACGCCGAGTCCCTTGAGCTCGGGAATGTCGTCGGCGGGGATCGTCCCGCCGACCGTCACGAGCACGTCGTCGACCCCCTGCGCCGCAGCAGCTCGACCACGCGCGGGACGAGCGTCATGTGCGCGCCCGAGAGGATCGACAGGCCGACTGCGTCGGCGTCCTCCTGGATCACGGTCTCCACGATCTGCTCCGGCGTCTGGTGCAGGCCGGTGTAGATGACCTCCATGCCGGCATCACGCAGCGCGCGCGCGATGATCTTCGCGCCGCGATCATGCCCGTCGAGGCCGGGCTTGGCGACGACGACGCGGATCTTGTTCGGGCTGGTGGTGGCGGACATGGGTGCTCGCCGGGGGTCCGACGGGCCACGAAGGGTAGTCCGAACGGCGCGATCGTGACGTCTGCGTCACCCATCCTGCGGAGGAAGCCCGCCCGGGCGGCACGACGGCCGCCCGGACAGAGCCCTCCGGGCTCGGTCCCGTAATACGGACCCGGAGTCTTGCGCCGGGCTAGCGCACCTTCGCGGACGCATTCATCCCCGGGTGGATCGAGCACTTGTAGGAGTACCTGCCCTGCGCGTGAAGCGGACGCGTGAGCGACTTCGCGCGAACCCGCGGCGTGCCGTAGGAGCGTGGGACACCCGGACCGTGAGGTTGTGCGGACGCTCGCCGGCCCACAGGAACCTGACGGTGCCGCCGCGGGCGACGGTCCTGCTGCTGGGGCTCATGTACGAGTCCTTCAGGCGAATGGTGGCGGCGGCCGCCATGGCGGCCTGGTCCGGGTCGGCCCCGGCGGGCACCGCGAACGCGGCGACGGCCAGGAGGGCCGCACCGGCGACGAGTGCGAGTGTGCGCTTCATGCGGATGGGTTCCTCCGTGAACGGAATCGAGAATCGAGATCGGTCGCACAGGGTCTCAGAACACCGGCGTCTCGGTGTACCTTCCGAAGACCTCCTGGAGGGCGTCGATGATCTCGCCCTCCGTGGCGTACGCACGAGCACACTCCAGCAGACCGGGCATCAGATTTCGCCGGTCGTCGGCCGCGTCCTGCTTCAGCGCGGCCAGGCTCGCCGCAACGGCGCCGGCGTCGCGGCCGGCCTTCACCGAGCGCAGGCGGTCGATCTGGCTTCGTTCGAGCGTCGGGTCGATCCGCAGGATCGGGGTCTCCTCGTCGCCGCCCTCGGTGAACGCGTTGACACCCACGACGATGCGCTCGCCGGCGTCGATGCGCTGCTGGAGCTCGTAGCAGGCATCGGCGATCTCGCGCTGGCAGAAGTTCGGCTTCACCGCGTCGACCATGCCGCCGAGCTCGTCGATGCGGCGGAAGTACTCGTAGGCCTGCCGCTCGAGCTCATCGGTCAGCGCCTCGACGAAGTACGAGCCGCCCAGGGGGTCGATCGTGTTCGTCACGCCGGTCTCGTGCGCGATCACCTGCTGCGTGCGGAGCGCGATCCGCACCGCGTCCTCGGTCGGCAGCGCCAGGGCCTCGTCGTAGGAGTTCGTGTGCAGCGACTGCGTGCCGCCGAGCACCCCGGCGAGCGCCTCGATCGCGGTGCGGGTGATGTTGTTCAGCGGCTGCTGCGCGGTCAGGCTGACCCCGGCGGTCTGCGTGTGAAAGCGCATCAGCCAGCTGCGCTGGTCCTTCGCGCCGAACGTCTCGCGCAGCTCCCGCGCCCAGATCCGCCGGGCCGCGCGGTACTTCGCGATCTCCTCGAAGAAGTCGATCTGCGCGTTGAAGAAGAACGAGAGCCGCGGCGCGAAGTCGTCGACGTCGAGCCCGCGCTCGACGGCCTGCTCGACGTACGTCAGCCCGTCCTTCAGCGTGAACGCCAGCTCCTGCGCGGCCGTCGAGCCCGCCTCGCGGATGTGGTAGCCGGAGATGCTCACCGGATGCCAGCGCGGCATGTGCTCCGAGCACCACTCGATCATGTCCCCGAGCACGCGCATCGCCGGATCGATCGGGAAGCACCACTCCTTCTGCGCGATGTACTCCTTCAGGATGTCCGCCTGGATCGTCCCCGCGAGCCGGTCTGCGGGAACGCCGGCCTCCTCGGCCGCCACGACGTAGTACGCGAGCATGATCGCCGCCGGCGCGTTGATCGTCATCGACACGCTGACGGCGCCCAGGTCGATGCCCTGGAACAGGGTGCGCATGTCATCGAGGGTGTCGACCGCCACCCCCTCACGCCCCACCTCGCCGAGTGACCGCGGCGAATCGGAGTCATGGCCCATGAGCGACGGCATGTCGAACGCCGTCGACAGGCCCGTCTGCCCATGATCGAGCAGGTAGCGGAAGCGCTCGTTGGTCTCCGCCGCGCCGCCGAACCCGGCGAACTGCCGCATCGTCCACAGCCGCCCGCGGTACATCGACGGGTACACCCCGCGCGTGAACGGGTATGCACCCGGCAACCCGATCTGCGCGCCGTCCGGCACGTCGGCCTCGGTGTAGAGCGGCTCGACCGGCACCCCCGACAACGTCGAGAACGACGCGTCGCGCTCGGCGCCGAGGCCATAGGCCTCGCGCCACTGCGCCTCGTTCTGCGGCGTGGCGGGCGTTCCGGGGGTCGTCGCCATGAGCGCCATTCTACGGACGCCCCGATCGCGTCGTGACCCGCGCCCGCGCGCGACGCCGAGAAGCCCGCATCGGTGCGGGCCACTCGGTCGGCGTGACGCGACGACGTCGCTACTGGTTCACGCAGATCGCATAGGCCGTGACCGTCCAGCTGCCGCCGGTACCGTTGAACTCGATCGCCCCGACGGTCCAGGTCTGGTTGTCGGTGGCCTGGCTCTGCTGCACGACGATGTTCGCGTTCGTGAAGCTGTACCCGCCGCCGACGACGACCTTGCCGGCCGGGCACGGGGCCGCGACGGACTTGTTGGCGCTGGTGCTGGCGGAGGTGACGGTGACCCGCTGGTACCCGTTCGCGAGCGCGCCGGTCGCACCGGCGGGACCCGTCGGGCCCGCGGGTCCGACGGGCCCGGTGGCGCCTGCGGCTCCGGTGGCGCCCGTGTCGCCCTTCGGACCCTGGGGACCTGCAGCGCCGTTCGCACCGGGAGCGCCGGTGTCGCCCTTCGTCGCCCTTGTCGCCCTTCGGGCCGACGAGGCTCCTCGCGGGGCCCCACGCGCCCAGCGTCTTGGGGCCGTAGATCGACTCGGCGAGCGTGTCGATGTAGAAGTCGCCGTCGTCGCCGTCGAGCGCGTCGTCGGGCGTGCCGACGCCGTTCAGGATCGACGTGCCGTCGGCGCCCGCCGCTCCGGCGTCGCCCTTGTCGCCCTTGTCGCCCTTCGCGCCGTCGGCGCCCGGGATCCCCTGGTCACCCTTGTCGCCCTTCGCGCCGTCGGCACCCGGGATCCCCTGGTCGCCCTTCGGACCGACGAGGCTCGTTCCGGGGCCCCACAGACCGAGCGTCTTGGGACCGTAGATCTCGTTCGCGGCCGTGTCGATGTAGAAGTCGCCGTCGCTGCCGTCGAGGAGGCCGCTCGGGGGCCCGCTGCCGCTCAGCACCGACCTGCCGTCAGCGCCCGGGGCGCCGTTCGCGCCGGGAGCACCGGGAGCACCCGTGTCACCCATCGCACCCGCCGCACCGGTGTCACCCTTCGCGCCGGGAGCACCGGGAGCGCCCGCGTCGCCCTTCGCGCCGTCGTCGCCCTTCGCACCCGTGTCGCCCTTCGCACCCGTGTCGCCCTTCGCACCCGTGTCGCCCTTCGGACCTCCGACGCCGTCAGCGCCCGCCGCACCTGTCGCGCCGGCGTCGCCCTTGTCGCCCTTCGCGCCGGCAGCCCCCGTAGCGCCCTTCGGACCCACGACACCGTCAGCACCCGGTGCGCCCACGTCGCCCTTCACTCCCGGAGCGCCGGTGTCGCCCTTCACGCCGGCACCGGATGGCGCAGTGCCACCGCCGACCGTCAGCAGGAAACGCTTCTGGCCCTTCCGGCACTTCTTCTTGATGACGAGCGCGCCGGTCTTCTTGTTGGCACAGGCGGTCACGGTGCCGGACCCGGCGGCCCGGGCCGCGGCCGGAACGAGACCGGCGATTGCGCAGGCGGCGACGCCGAGGACGGAGAGCGTGCGGGTCATGCTCTCACGTCGTCGGCTGCGGGCCGTCCGTACAGCGCAGGAGACCGCCGCTGGACGGATGATCGATGCCGCTCGCCGCGCCGCCGGGGCGGTCACCGGGTCTCGAGGTTCGCGAAGTAGAACGACGGATCGGCGGTGCCGTTGCCGCCGGAGCCGGCGAGCCTGAGCAGGACGTCGGCCTTGGCTCCCGCGACGAGCGACGTCCAGCTGCCGACCTTCAGGCCGGCGCTGTTGCCGTACACGACCGCGGGCCCCGCATCGG
Source organism: uncultured Actinomycetes bacterium (assembly GCA_963787935.1). Classification (GTDB taxonomy): domain Bacteria; phylum Actinomycetota; class Thermoleophilia; order Solirubrobacterales; family Solirubrobacteraceae; genus F1-60-MAGs163. The sequence continues at coordinate 989,707 of CAWBEV010000006.1, forward strand.
TCCAGACGGTCCCGCCGTCGGTGGAGTACTGGAGCCGCAGCGCCGCCCCGGCGGAGCCGACCGCATTGATCCGGGTGACGAGCCGACCGGACTGCGCGCCGGCGAGGTCGAGCGGCTGGCGGTAGTTCTGGGTGCCGAGGAACTCGGTGATGGCGGCCGGCTGGTTCGTCCAGACGGCCGGCGAGTTGGTGTTCGCGCGGAAGCTCGCGAGCAGGCGTGACGACCCGGCTGGGCCCGTCGCGCCGGTCGCGCCCGTTGCACCCGGAGCCCCAGTCGGACCCGTGGCGCCGGTCGGCCCGGTCGGCCCGGCCGGTCCGGGTCCGCCGGTGGCACCCGGCGGTCCCGGTGCGCCCGGAGGTCCGATGGGGCCCGGGACGCCCTGTGCTCCGGGCGGACCGGGCGGGCCCGGATCGCCCTGCGGGCCCTGCGACCCGGGCGCCCCCGGATCGCCCTGCGGGCCCTGCTGACCTGCGGCTCCGGGGGCACCGGGATCACCCGGCAGGCCCTGGGCACCCGGCGTTCCCGGGGTCCCCGGCGCGCCGACGGGCCCGGGCAGGCCCATCGCGCCCTGCGGTCCCTGCAACCCTGCAGGGCCCTGCACTCCCGCCGGTCCCGATGGCCCCTGGCCGCCGGGCGCGCCCGCGGCTCCCTGCGGCCCGCTCGCACCCTGCGGGCCCTGCGATCCGGTGGCCCCCTGCGGGCCCTGCGATCCGGTCGCGCCTCGGGAGCCGACCGGCCCGCGCGCGCCGTTGCCGCCGCGGGTGCCGCGCACGTTCCAGACGATCAGACGCTCGTAGCGGTAGCAGGCGTTGCGCCGCTGCACGATCCGCACGAGCCCGCTGACGCGGGCCTTGCAGGCGAAGATGACCGTCGAGGACCCTGCGGCTCCGACGGCGGGCGCTGCCGGGAACCATGCCGCGACGCAGAGGGCGGCGAGCGCGAGGGCGGTGGTCCGGCGAGCGGCGAGGGTCATCCACGCGTCATTCGACGGCGCCCGCAGGCATCCTGCGGCCGCGCGACCGTCAGCGTGCCGCGTCGCCGAGCAGCGCGCGGGCGATCACGAGCCGCTGGATCTCGCTCGTGCCCTCGTAGATCTCGGTGACCTTCGCATCGCGGAAGTAGCGCTCGGCCGGGAAGTCCTTCGTGTACCCGTAGCCGCCGAGCACCTGGATCGCCTCACCGGTCCAGTGACGCGCGACGCGGCTCGCGAAGAGCTTCGCCTGTGCGCCCTCGACCGTGTGCGGCAGGCCCGCCGCCTTCAGGCGCGCGGCGCGCAGCGTGAGGGCGCGCGCCGCCTCGATCTCGGTCTGCATGTCGGCGAGCTTCTGCTGGATCGCCTGGAAGCCGCCGATCGGCTGCCCGAACGCCCGGCGCTCCTGCGCGTAGGAGGCGGCCAGGTCGAGCGCCGCCTGCGCGATGCCGGTCGCCTGGGCGGCGATCCCGATGCGCCCGCCGTCGAGCGTCGCCAGCGCGATCCGCATCCCGGCGCCCGGTTCGCCGAGGCGCTCGGCGGGCGTGTCCTCGAACCCGAGGTCCGCGGTCGATGAGGAGTGCTGGCCGAGCTTCTCCTCCTCGCGCAGCACCCCGAAGCCCGCCGCGCCGCGGCGCACGATGAACGCGCTCGGGCGCCCGCCGGCCGCCGGGTCCTGCGCGAAGACGAGGAACGTGTGGGCGTGCGAGCCGTTCGTGATCCACTGCTTCGTCCCGGTGAGCCGCGCGCCGTCGCCGTCGACGACGGCGCGCGTCAGCATCGCGCCGGCGTCGCTGCCGGAGCCCGGCCTCGGTCAGCGCGAAGGCGCCGAGCTCGAAGCCCTGCGCGAGCGGCGGCACGAGCCGCTCGGCCTGGTCGCGCGTGCCGTGCGCGACGATCGGCATCGTCGCGGCGCTGACGTGCACGCCGAACGTCGTGCCGAGACCCGCGTCCGCGCGCGAGAGCTGCTCCATGACGAGCGCGTAGGTGACGAAGTCCGCGCCCGCGCCGCCGAGGTCCTCCGGCAGGCAGACGCCGAGCAGCCCGAGCTCGCCGAGCTGCGTGAGGACGTCCTTCGGGAACGTGTGCTCGCGGTCCCAGGCCGCCGCCTGGGGCGCCACGACCTCGTCGGCGAACCGGACGGCGAGCTCGCGGATGTCGCGCTGCTCGTCGGTCAGCTCGCGCAGGCTCACGTGCCCCTCCGCGCCGGCGGCGACCAGCGCGCACGCGGGGCCGCGGGCGGGATCCCGCCGCCGCGCCGCACCGCCGCGCGGCCGGCCGTCCCGACGAGGCCCATCGCCGCGAGCGCGGCGAGCGCCTTGAGCCGGCGGCCGAGCCGCTCGAAGCGCAGCACCTCCCACCCGGCCTCGCGCGCGACGCGCTCGAGCTCGGCGTCGGGGTTCACGGCGACCGGGTGACCGACGAGCCGCAGCATCGGCAGGTCGGACTCCGAGTCCGAGTACGCGTAGGACGCCGTCAGGTCCAGGCCCTCCGCGTCGGCCAGCACGGCGGATGCGCTCGGCCTTGCCGTCGCGGTAGGTGAAGACGTCCGCGTCGCGCCCGGTGAAGCGGCCGTCGACGATCTCCGAGCGCGCGCCGATCCCGCCGTCGAACCCGAGCACGTGACTGAGCATGTCGGCCATCTCCTGCGAGGAGGCCGTCGCGATGTAGACGCGGCGCCCGGCGTCCTGATGCTCGTAGGCGAGCCGCAGCATCTGCGGGTAGACGCGCGGCAGGACGCCGGCGAGCACCTCGGGCATCATCCGGCGCAGGTCGATCGCCCGCTGGTCGCGCATCGATGTCGGCGATCTGCGCGCGCACGCGGTCCGTGGACTCGTCGGTCGAGCCGTGCAGGCGGAAGCTTCGCGTTCTCCCAGACGATCTTCCCCAGGTGACGGCGCGAGATCATCCCCGCGTCCATCGCGGCGCGCGCCCAGAAGAAGCCGGACGAGCCCGCCACGAGCGTGCGGTCGAGGTCGAAGAACGCCGCCGCGGTCATGCCGTGCCCCGCTGCCTACGAGGCGGGCACGCGGATGATGATCGCGTCGCCCTGCCCGCCGCCCGAGCAGATCGCGGCGCAGCCGAGCCCGCCACCGCGCCGGCGCAGCTCGTGCACGAGCGCCCCGATGATCCGCGCGCCCGAGGCGCCGATCGGATGACCGAGCGCCACGGCGCCGCCGTTGACGTTCACCTTGTCCTCGTCGATGCCGAGCAGCCGGATCGAGTTCAGCGTGACCGAGGCGAACGCCTCGTTGATCTCCCAGAGGTCGATCTCCTCAGCGCTGAGACCGGCCTTCGCGAGCGCCTTCTCCGCGGCGCTCGCCGGGGTCGTGGCGAGGTAGGCGAAGTCGTTCGCGGTCTGGGCGTGGGCGACGATCTCGGCCAGCGCCTGCTTGCCGTTGGCGGCGGCCCACTCGTCGGAGGCGAGCACGAGGGCGCCGGCGCCGTCGTTGACGCCCGGTGAGTTGCCCGCGGTGTGGCTGCCCTCCTTGCCGGTGAGGCCGGGGAGCTTGGCGAGCGCCTCGAGCGAGGTCTCGCGTCGCGGGCCCTCGTCCACCTCGACGACCGTGTCGCCCTTGCGCCCCTTGATCGTCACCGCGACGATCTCCTCGGCCATCAGGCCGTCGTCGGTCGCCTTCAGCGCGCGCTCGTGCGAGCGCAGCGCCCAGCGGTCGAGGTCCGGGCGGGTGAGCTCGAGCTCGTCGCCGATCTCGGTCGCCTCGTCGAACATCTGGCGCCCGGAGAACGGATTCGTCAGGCCGTCGTGGACCATCGCGTCGAGCGCCTTCGCGTCGCCCATGCGGTAGCCGAAGCGCGCGTCCGGCAGCAGGTACGGCGCGCTCGACATCGACTCCATGCCGCCACCGACGCCGACCTCGACGTCACCGGCGCGGATCGCCTGGTCGAGGATCACCGTCGCGCGCACGCCCGAGGCGCAGACCTTGTTGACGGTCTCCGAGGAGACCTCCTTGGGGATTCCGGCCTTGATCTGCGCCTGGCGCGAGGGGATCTGGCCCTGGCCGGCCTGCAGCACCTGGCCCATGACGACGTGGTCGACCTGGTCGGGCGCGACGTCGGCGCGCTCGAGGGCGGCCTGGATCGCGGTGCCGCCGAGATCCGTCGCGTCGAGCGCGGACAGGCCGCCGCCCATCTTGCCGATCGGGGTGCGGGCGGTGCCGAGGATGACGGTCTTGGGCATGGTGTCGGGCTCCGTGCGGTCGGTGTGCGGCGTCCTGGGGGCCGCGAATCATAGGGTTGGGGCCATGCGAGTGACCTCCACGACCGCGGCTCCGGCCGATACCGGGGCCGACACGATCGTCGTCGGCGTCTTCGACGACGAGGGCGTCGCGCACGACGTCGAGGGCGGGGCGCTCGGCGCGTGCTCGCCTCGGGCGAGGCGCGCACGCGCTTCCGGCACGTCACCGTGGCGCATGCCGCCGGCCGTCGCTGGATCCTCGTCGGGCTCGGCGAACGCGAGTCCTTCGACGCCGAGCGCGCGCGGGTCGTCGCCCACGCGGCCCAGCGCCGCGCCGCCGAGCTCGCCACGACGACCCTCTGCTGGGAGGTCCCCCACGACGTGGACGACGACCGTCGTCGGCGGGCTCGTCGAGGGCACGCTGCTCGGCGCCTACCGCTTCGAGCGGTTCAAGCGCGATCGCGCGGACGACGAGGACGACGGCGCGACGCTCGGCGAGCTGATCCTGAGCGCCCATCACGACGTGTCCGGTGCCGCCGAGCGCGCGCGTGTGCTCGCCGAGGCCCAGAACGCCGCGCGCGACCTGCAGAACCGCCCGGCGAACGACCTGACCCCCACCGCGCTCGGCGACCGGGTCGCCCAGCTCGTCGCCGAGACCCCCGGGCTGAGCTTCGAGATCGAGGACGGCGCGGGCATCCGCTCACGCGGCATGGGCGCGTTCGCCGCCGTCGCCCAGGGCAGCGACGAGGAGCCCGCGCTGATCATCGCTGCGCTACGCCCCGGACGGCGCCGGTCCGCAGACCCCGACGCTCGGCTTCGTCGGCAAGGCGGTGACGTTCGACTCCGGCGGCATCTCGATCAAGGCCGCCGCGGGCATGCCGGACATGAAGTTCGACATGTCCGGCGGCGCAGCGGTGATCGAGGCGATCGGCGCGATCGCGCGGCTCGAGCTCGCGGTGCACGTGATCGGCGTCGTCGGGGCCACGGAGAACATGCCGTCCGGGACGGCGGTCAAGCCCGGCGACATCGTCACGGCGATGGACGGCACGACGATCGAGGTGAACAACACCGACGCCGAGGGGCGCATGGTGCTCGCCGACTGCATCACCTATGCGCGCGAGCTCGGCGCCGAGCGGATCGTCGACCTCGCGACGCTCACCGGCGGCGTCGTCACGGCGCTCGGGGCGGTCTACGCCGGCGCGTTCGCGAACGACGACGCCTGGTACGCGGCGGTCGCCGCGGCCGGCGCGCGCGCCGGCGAGGAGGTCTGGCGGCTGCCGCTGCACCGCCGCTACGCCGATGCGGTCAAGGGCCGCTACGCCGACCTGACGAACACCGGTCGCGACCGCAAGGCGCACCCGATCATGGGCGCCGAGTTCCTGCACCGGTTCGCGGGCGACGTCCCGTGGGCGCACCTCGACATCGCGGGCGTCGCGAACGACAACGACCTCGCCTACACCGGCACGGGCGGCGCCGGCTGGGGCGTGCGGCTGCTCGTGGAGCTCGCCCAGTCGACCGCCGCCGGCGCGTCGTAGGGTTCGGCCGATGTTCTTCGACCTGCCCGACGACACGCGCGCTGCTGCAGCAGACCGTCCGCGACTTCGCCGCCGGCGAGGTCGCCCCGGTCGCCGAGGAGCTCGACGCGACGAAGACCTTCCCGTACGAGCTCGTCGCGAAGATGGGCGAGCTCGGGTGGATGGGCATCCCGTTCCCCGAGGACGTCGGCGGCGCCGGCGGCACGACGCTGCAGTACGCGATCGCCGTCGAGGAGCTCACGCGCGCGGACTCGAGCGTCGCGATCACGCTCTGCGCCCACACGTCGCTCGGAACCCAGCCGGTCTACCTGTTCGGCTCCGAGGAGCAGAAGGCGCGTCTGCTGCCGGACCTCTGCGCGGGCCGCCGGCTCGGCGCGTTCGGCCTGACCGAGCCCGAGGCGGGGTCGGATGCGGGCAACACGAAGACCCGCGCCGCGTTCCAGGACGGCGAATGGGTGATCGACGGCGCCAAGCAGTTCATCACGAACGCGGGGACGGACATCTCCGGTCATGTCGCGATCACGGCCGTCACCGGCGAGAGCGGCGGGCGGCCGGAGATCTCGAACCTCATCGTCGAGAACGGCACGCCCGGCTACGAGCCGGGCACCCCGTATCGCAAGATGGGCTGGAACGCCTCGGACACGCGCCCGCTGACGTTCACCGACTGCCGCGTGCCCGAGGAGAACCTGCTCGGCCCACGGGGCGCGGGGTTCAAGCAGTTCCTGCACATCCTCGACATCGGCCGGATCGGCGTGGCGGCGATGGGCGTCGGGCTCGCCCAGGGCGCCCTCGACGAGGCGCTGGCCTACGCGAAGGAGCGCCGCGCGTTCGGCCAGCCGATCTCGAAGTTCCAGGCGATCCAGGCGAAGCTCGCCGACATGGCGACGGAGATCGAGGCCGCGCGGCTGCTCACGTACAAGGCCGCCTGGGAGAAGGACGAGGGCCGCTACGTTCTCGCTGACCGCGGCCCAGGCGAAGCTCAAGACCGGCCGGCTGGCGGTGCGCTGCGCGGAGGAGGCCGTCCAGATCCACGGCGGGTACGGCTACATCGAGGAGTACCCCGTCTGCCGCTTCTACCGCGACGCGAAGATCCTCACGATCGGCGAGGGCACCGATGAGGTCCAGCAGATGGTCATCGCCCGCGCGCTCGGCGCGTAGCCGGGATCGCGGGGAGTGCGGGTGAACGACCGGCCCGCCTCCGCCCCCGACGCGCACGCGCCGGCCTCGGCGTCCGAGCTCGACGCGCGCCGCCTCGAGCGCCCGCGGCGGCGCGGCGCGCGGCGCGCGACCGCGCTCCTCTTCCTCACGCTGCTGGCGGTCTACGCGCTGGCGCTCGGCCTCCCGGGCACGCCGGGCTCGGACCTGCGCGTCAGCGAGGCGCACGTGCTGCTGACGACCGAGTCGATCACGCACGACGGCGACTTCGAGCTCACGAACCAGTACGCCGGGCGCGACTGGACCGGCTTCTACGACGGCGAGCTGCGCCCGACGGCGCTGCGCGTGGATGGGCGGCTCATCGAGCCGCAGGGCCTCGGGTTCCCGGCGCTGGTCGTCCCCGCCTACGCGGTCGGCGGGCGCATCGCCGTCGAGCTGCTGCTCGCCATGCTGGCGGCGGCCGGGTTCGCCGCCGCGGCCGCGCTCGGCCGCCGGCTCGTCCCGGACCCGTGGGCGAGCGGCGCGGCGCTCGCCGTCGGCGTCTCGCCGCCCGCCGTGCTGGCCGCGACGACGATCGCGCCGCTCATGACCTGCGCGACGCTCATCGCGGTCGCAGCGCTGCTCGCGCTGCGCGTGCGCGACGAGCCGACGAGCCGCGGCGCGATCGCGGCCGGCGTGCTGCTCGCGCTCGTGCCGTGGATCGGCCCCGTCGCGCTGCTCCCCGCCGCCGTCGTGATGGCCGCGCTGTTCCGCTGGCTGCGCCGCCGCCGGCGCGCCTGGACGGGCCTTGCGGCGCTCGAGATCCCGCTCTTGTCGCTCGTCGTGTTCGTGACCGTCAACGGGCGCCTGTTCGGCGGGCTGACGCCGTATGCGGCGGCGACGTTCCCGGACGCGCCGACGGGCGCGGGATCGGTGGGCGACTACCTCGGGCGACTGCCGCGCCTGGCGACCGTCTGGTTCGATCCGGACGTCGGCCTGCTCCTCTACGCGCCGGTCGCGGGCCTCGTGTTCGTCTCGCTGTGGCTGCTCTGGCGCTCGCGCCGCGACCGGCTCGCGCAGGCGTTCCCCGCTGAGATCGACGTCGAGGTCACCGCCGGGTTCCTCGCCGCGATCTGCGGCGCAGCGCTCGCCACCGCGGTCCTGCTGCTCGCATCCTTCGACGGGCGCGGGCCCGGCGAGCCGCTCGCGGTCGCGCTCCCGTGCGCCGGCGCGCTCGCCGCATGGGGCATGCGCCGCCACCGGACCGTCGGGATCGCGCTGAGCCTCATCGGCCTCGCGCTGACGATCTGGGTGCTCGTCGCCGCGCGCCTCGACGACGACGCGGGGGTCTCACCGGTGCGCGGCGACGTCCCGTGGGGCCTCCTGCGCTGAGCCGGGCCGGCCGCCGGTCAGCTGTCGAAGCGGGCGAGGATCTCGGTCGCCGCGCTCGAGGGGTCCAGGCGCCGTTCGACGACCTCGTCGAGCAGCTCCTGGAACTGCGCGTCCTCGCCGAGCCGGGCCTCGAGACGGCGCCGCAGGCGGTGGGTGCAGAGCGAGAGCACCTCGTTGCGCAGGTTGCGCCGGCGGCGCTCCGACAGGGTCCCCTCGCCCTCGATGAACGCCCGGTGGGCATCGAGCTGCTCGACGAGCTCGGGGACGCCCTCGCCGCGCCCGGCCTCGGTCTTGATGATCGGCACCCGCCAGCCGTCGGACGCGCCACCGAGGCTCAGCACGCCGCGGATCTCGCGGACCATCGTGTCGGTCAGCGGATGGTCGGCCTTGTTGACGACGATGATGTCCGGGATCTCCATGATGCCGGCCTTCAGCGCCTGGATCGAGTCCCCGGAGCCCGGCATCAGGACGAGCACGACGGTGTCGGCGTGGTCGATGATGTCGACCTCCGCCTGCCCGACGCCGACGGTCTCCAGGAAGATGTCCTGACGTCCCGCGGCGTCCATGAGCAGCGCGGCCTGGAGCGCCGCCTCGCTGAGGCCGCCGAGCGCTCCGCGGTTGGCCATCGAGCGGATGAAGACGGCCGGATCGAGGAAGTGCTCGCTCAGCCGGATGCGGTCGCCGAGCAGCGCGCCGTGAGTGAACGGCGAGGACGGGTCGATCGAGAGGACGGCGATGCGTGCGGCCCTGATCACGGCGCAGGGTCGTGAGCGCGCTGATCAGCGTCGACTTGCCGGCACCGGGAGCGCCCGTCAGGCCGACGATCGCGGCCCGCCCCGTGTACGGGTAGACCTCGCGCACGAGCTCCCAGCCGCGTGGGTCGTCGGACTCCACGAGCGTGATCGCGCGCGCCAGCGCGCGGCGATCGCCGGCCAGGAGGCGCTCGGAGAGGGTCTGCTCGGTCGACGGTGTCGGCACGGGTGGCGCAGGGTAGCGAGCGCGCCCGCCCTCACGGCACGAGCGCCGCGATGACGTGCCGGGCGAAGGCGGCGCGTTCGCGCGCGGACGGCGGCTGGCCGGCCTCCGCGTCGCAGCCGCGCGAGCCCGACGTAGGCCGCGTAGCTCAGCAGCGCCCGGCGCCGGGCATCGGCCGCCGTCATCCCGAGGGCACGGCAGTCGGCGGCGATCGCCGCGATCCGCCGCTCGGCGAGCGCTCGAGCACCGCGCGCGACGAGCGGCTCGCGATCGGCGGCGTCGAGCAGCCGGACGAAGAACGACGGCGGCTTCGGACCGCGCGCTCGAGCATCGCCGACAGGCGCGCGCGCGGGTCGGCGATCCGCGCGAGCGCGTCGAGGACCGCGTCGCAGTGCTCGTGCTCCCAGCGCTCGAGCACCGCCCCGAGCAGCTCGTCGCGCGAGGCGAAGTGCCAGTAGAAGCTGCCGCGCGTGACCCCCAGCTCGCGCGCGAGCGGCACGATCGCCACGGCCTCGACGCCGCCGCGCTCCAGCGCGGCGAGGCCCGCTGCGACCCAGTCGTCGCGGTCGAGCCGGCGGGCAGTCACGCGGCGCACCATACAGCCCTGTACGGCGATGGTGTACCGTACACCCCTGTATGGAACAGATCGCGCAGGACCTCCACGCTCCTGCCCAGCCGCCCGCGCCACGCGTTCAACGTCGTACCTCGATGGGCGACGTGCTGGTCGACGCCGGCACGCGCCACGCCCGCCGGCGGATCCTGCGCGCGCTCGCCGGCACGTCGGCCGGCGGCCCACGCGGTCACGCACGCCCACGCCGACCATCAGGGGGCGAGCGCCGCGCTCTGCGACGCGCTCGGCGTCGAGCTCTGGTGCCCGGCGGGCGACGCCGACGCGATGGCCTCGGGCGACCTGCGCGACCGCGCCCCGCTGAACCCCGTCACGCGCGCCAGCTGCGCTGGTGGGCCGGGCCCGCCCACCCGGTCGCGCGCCGCCTGCGAGAGGACGACGAGGTCGGCGGCTTCACGGTGCTCGACACCCCCGGGCACAGCCCGGGCCACATCTCGCTGTGGCGCGCCGCCGACCGCACGCTGATCGCGGGCGACGCGCTGTTCGGCCGCGACCGCCTCCGGACGGCCCGGGCTGCACGAGCCACCGCGCATGTTCACGCTCGATCCGGCCGCGAACCGGCGCGCGATCCGGCGCCTCGCGGCGCTCGATCCGGCGGTCGTGTGCTTCGGGCACGGCCCGCCGCTGCGCGATCCGGATCGCCTGCGAGCGTTCGCGGCCGGGCTGCGCCGGCGACTGAGCGATCTACCATGCGGGTCGTGGAGCCCGCGCGCTCGTCCACCGGCACCGACGCGCCGACCGCGCCGCCGCGCGGCGCACCCGCGCCGCTCCACGGCGGCCCGCTCGCGTTCCTGCGCTTCGCCCGCGCGCACGGGATGCTGAACGCGAAGTACGCCCGGCTCATCGTCCGCTGGGCCTGGCTGAAGCTGCGCTGGCGCGGGCGCCTGAAGACCGACGGGATCGCGTTCGTCGGGCCGGGCGTGTCGTTCGAGATCGGGCCCGATGCCGTCGTGCACCTCGGCCGCTGGTCGTGGATCGGCCACGGGTGCAAGATCCGCGCGCACGAGGGCGAGGTGCGGATCGGCGCGAAGACCGTCCTCGGGCAGGAGTGCACGATCTCGGCCTTCCAGCACGTCTCGATCGGGCGCGAGTGCATCGTCGCCGACCGCGCGATGTTCATCGACTTCGACCACGGGGTCGTCGACGTCGAGGCGCCGATCCGGCAGCAGGGCATCTACAAGCGCGACGTGCGGATCGCCAACAACGTGTGGATCGGCTACGGCGCCTGCCTCCTGCGCGGCGTGACGGTCGGCGACAACTGCGTCGTCGGCACGAACGCCGTCGTGACGAAGGACGTCCCGGACGACGCCGTCGTCGGTGGGATCCCGGCCCGCGTGCTGCGAATGCGCGGCACGCCGCGGACGCTGCGCTGGTCGTGAGCACCACGACGGTTGCCGCACGCGGGCCGACCGCGTAGCGTCACGCCATGCCCAGGATCTTCGACGGCCGCTGGACGGCCGACATCGAGGGCGACTTCGTCGTGTTCCTCATCGGGATGCGCGCGAACCGGCCCTGGAAGGTGCGCAAGACGCTCGCGGTCGCCCGCGCGATGCCGCCGATCATCAAGGACCTCGAGGAGCACCCGGAGAAGGGCTGCCTCGGCACGCGCCAGGCGCTGTTCTCCCCGATCGCGCCGCTCGTGATCCAGTTCTGGCGGGACTTCGAGTCGCTCGAGCGCTACGCGAAGGACGACATGCTCCACAGCGAACCGTGGAAGCGGTTCTTCAAAGTCGTCGGCCTGGGCGGCGACGTCGGGATCTGGCACGAGACGTTCAAGGTCCGCGCCGGCGAGTACGAGAGCGTCTACGGCAACATGCCGCGCTTCGGGCTGGCCGCCGCGGCCGGGCACCGCGGCCTGGGGTCGGCGTCCACCGCGCGCGAGCGCATGGGCGGCACCGAGCGCGCCGCCGTGTGACGGCCGACGCGTCGGCCGTCGCAGGGGCTGAGCGGCGCCGCGCTGCGCGCGCCGGACGGACGTCGCGCGACGCGTCCCACGCGGGCGGCGCAGCGCCGCCCGCGTGGAACCCCCACTAGCGCGGCTTCAGGTCCCGGCGCGGCACGAGCGCCAGGCTGACCGGGAAGTTGTTCGCGCGGCGTGCGCCGGACGACGGCGACTGCCGCTGGACGCGCAGCGGCTGACCGCGGTTGATGCGCAGCTTCAGCACGCGGCGGGGCGGCCGCGCGACCTTCCCCAGGCGGCAGTGCGCCTTGGCGAGCCTGCGCTTGGCCGCGGTGAGCGAGAGCCCGCGCAGGCTCGGCACCCTGCAGGCCGGCTTCGGCGCCGGCTCGTCCTGCGTCGAGGTCGAGGGGGTGACGACCGCGTCGGAGGTCGGCGTGGTGGTGGGCGGCGCGGCGACGCGGTAGTGTAGCGTACGAGGCTCCCGACGTTCCCGGCCCCGTCCTGCGCCTCCACGCGGAAGCTGTGGGTGCCGGCGGTGAGCGCGCTCGGCGAGCCGGCGCTCGAGCACGGGCTCACGAGCGGCGCGGCGTCGTAGGCGCAGCGCAGCGACGCGATCCCCGAGAGGTCGGGTTCGGTGTTCGCCGCGAAGGTGATCGACGTCCCGGCCGGGACCAGCTCGTTCTCGGCGGGACCGCTGAGCGTGATCACCGGCGCGGTGTTGTCGATCAGGAGCCTCACGGGCGCGGCCGCCGTGACGAGGTCGCCGCTCGGCGCGGCCTGCAGGTCGTAGAGGCCATCGGCGAACCCGGTCGTGTCGAGCAGGCCGCTGAACGTGAGCACCTCGGGCGCTCCGGCGGGCGGCGGCGACGTGAGCGCCGGTCCCGGGCTCGGGACGAGCGTGCCGAGGTTCTTCAGCTGGAGCGTCAGCGCGATGGTCCCGGCGCACGACGTGTTCGTGACGTCGACCGAGACCGGGACGGTGCCGTGCACGATCCGCCCGTCGGCGGGCACCGCAGCGGCCGGCGGCGCCGTGATCCGGGTCGTGGCGCAGTCGGCGGCCCGCGCGTCGGCGACGCGTCCGAGCGCCACCGCGAGCAGCAGGAACAGGGCTGCCGCGGCCAGCACAGCAGGGCGAAGCGGTGCAGCGATCATGGGTCCCCCGTGCGTCCGTCCTTGGATGAACGGTGGATTGTGCGCGCCGAACGGCGGTTCGTCAACCGGGAGGCGCAGGTCAGGCGCGCGTTGCGGCCGCGCGAGGAGCCCGAACGGCTCGTAGAGGCTCGGCACGACGCGGAGGTCGGTGATCCGCCCTCGACGATCGGCGGGTACTCCCGGGTGAGGAGCAGAACGCGGCTCACGGCTCGAGCAGGGGCGCGACGCGCAGGCGCGGGGCGAGGTGGCGCAGTGCAGGCTCCCCGGCGGATGCGGCGTGCAGCGCGCCGTCGAGCGCCGCCCGGTGCCCCGCGGCGCGCTCGAGCGCGTAGGGCCCGGCGAGCCTGCGCGTCTCGAGAAAGGCCCAGTCGCTCGACTGCAGCGCCAGCAGTTCGCGCACCGCGCGCTCGGGAACGCCGCGGCCCGCCGCGACGACCGCGAGCTCGGCGGCGCGCAGGTCGTGGGCGAGCTCGGCGACCTGCGGCCCGGACCACGTCATGAGGTCACGCCGCTCGCCCCAGCTCGTCGGTCGGTCGAGCCCGGCGGGCCAGGCCGCCGACTCGACCTCGAGCAGCGCATCGTCGAGCGGCGTGAGCGGGACGTCCCGGCGCTCGCAGGCCTCGGCGAACGCCGTCAGGAACGCGGGGCCCTCGTGCCACCAGTGCCCGAACAGCTCGGTGTCGAAGGCGAGCGTGCAGAGCCCGCCGCCCTGCACGCGCTCGGCGCACGCCCGGGCGAACGCGTCGGCATCGGCGCGTGCCTGCTCGAGCGCGCGCCCGGGGTCGTACACGGCGCCGTCGTTCGCCCACGGATGGTGGTCGCGTGCCGTGCGGTGATGATGGTCGCGATAGGCCGCGCGGCTCGGATAGCCCCCCGAGCCCCAGACGAGGTCGATGAGCTCGCGGTCGATCGGGACGAGCAGTGGGCCCGCGGGGCTGCGCAGCGGCCTCAGGTGCCGCGGATCGCCGGCGCCGAAGACACTCGTGAGCTCGACGCACGCGGCGTGGACGCCGGCCTCTTCGAGGAACACGTCGACCCACGGCTCGTGCGCGCACTCCGGCAGCCAGAAGCCGCCGCGCCAGCCGTCGCCGAAGCGCGCGCGGTGGCTCGCGACGCCGGTCTCGACCTGCAGCCGCACGCCGGCGTCGGTCGCCAGCAGCGGGAGGATCGCGTGCGTCGCGCTGCTCGTCCACGCGGCGTGCGGGGCCAGGCGCCCGAGCAGGTCGCCGCCGAGCGCCTCGAGGTCCTCGAGCGCGCACGCGTACTCGCCGGCGGCGCGCTCGAGCTCGTCGGCGAGGTCCTCGCGCCCGGCCTCGCGGCAGGCGGTCGCGTCGAGGGCGTGCGAGGCGGGCCGCACGTCACGCAGGAACGCCGCGCAGCGCTCGAGCGCCCCGGGCGCCTCGAGCTGGTCGCAGAGCACCGGCGTCAGCGAGAGCGTCAGCGGGGCGCCGGCGTCGAGCAGCGCGAGCAGCGGCAGGTATGAGGTCGCGACCGCCTCCCAGAGCCACTCCTCGCCGAACGGCCAGGTCCCGAAGCCCTCGACGTAGGGCATGTGCGTGTGCAGGACGAGGCTGACGCGACCGGGCGCGGGCACGGGATCAGGGGCGGCAGACCGCGAGGAAGTCCAGCGCGCCGTCGAGGTCGCGCGTGCCGTCGGCGGCGAGCACGAAGTCGCGCGTGGAGATCGCGGGCGTGAACCGCTCGTAGAAGCGCTCGGTCAGGCCGAGCCGCGCGTGGATCGCGTCCCACCCGAAGCGCTCGATCGCGACCTGGTGGGCGGCGAGCTTGCCCGCGTGGAAGAGCCCGAACAGCTCGACGCGCGCGAAGCGCGTCTCGCAGAGCGCGCGGAACTCGGCGGCGCGGTACTCGTGGACGTGCCAGGGGTTGCCGCTGCGCTCGGCGCCCTCGCGGCGCGAGCTTCAGGACGTTCGGCGTCGAGACGTAGACGGCCGGCGCCGCGCTCGCCGCGACGAGACCGCCGAAGTGCTCGAGGATCTCGCCGGGGTTCGTGACGTGCTCGATCGTCTGCAGGAACACGACCACGTCGCACGGCTCGTCGTAGACGCCGAGCAGCGTCCGGGCGAACCGGACTCCGTCGCGCCCGTACCTCGCCTGCGCGTGCGCGAACGCCTCGGCGTTCGCGTCGACGCCGACGACCTCCGCCGCGGTCCGCGCCAGGACGTCCGAGCCGTAGCCCTCGCCACAGGCCATGTCCACGACGCGCAGCCCGCCGACGCGCGCCCGGATCCACTCGTAGACGACGAGGTGGCGCCGGAACCAGTAGTTCTCCTCGGGCACGTCCGGGAGCGTGCGCTCGCCGGTGAGCTCGAGCGGCGGGACGCCGTCCGGCTGATCGCGCTGGAAGATGCGCGGCGCGGTGTTGTCGGTGCGCTCCGGGGCGAGATCGGTCATGCGCGGCTGACGGTAGCGCGCAGGGCGCTTGACACGAGGCCCGCCGCATGGCTTGATGGGCCGGTGATCCGCAAGGGGGGCGCCGCGATCACGGTCCTGCTGGTGACGCTGCTCGTCGCGGCCGCGCCCGCCCATGCGTACGACAGCGGCCCGCACGCCGAGCTCACCGACGACGCGCTGACGACCGAGGGCTTCGGCCGCACCGCGGTCGGCGTGGCGCGCGTGAACAACTGGTTCGTCGACATCTACGAGCAGGCGGACAGCAACCCGTTCACCGGCCACGGGGGCTTCTGGAAGCGGCTCCTCTCCGGGGCCGTCCGGACCGAACACTGGCCCGACGAGCTCGTCGCCGCCGCCGGCCGAAGCCACTTCGACAGCTCCACCTCGACGCTCTTCAACTCCGCGGGCGTCACGAACGAGTGGAACCGCCTGCGCCGGGCCGTCTGGACGCTCGTGCGCGAGGCGCGCACCCGCAACGACCCGGCGGAGCTGCTCGCGGTGCTCGGGATGAGCCTGCACCAGGTCCAGGACTTCTACACGCACACGAACTGGGTCGAGCCGGCGGGCGGCGTCGAGTCGTTCGACGGCCCGGACTGGAAGACGCGCGGCTACGGCACGACGCCGACGTGGTTCGACGTGCCGGCCGCCGCGCGCGACGCGGTCACGATCTACACCGCGAACACCAAGGACCATCCGCGACAGCACGGCGACTGGAACGACGACGGCAACAAGTCCCTGAAGACGACGATGGCGAAGGACTGGGCCGGCCGCCCGCGCTACACCGAGTCGGTGACCGCGGCGTACTTCGCCTCGCGCCAGTGGATCCGCGCGGTGCGCTCGTGGGTCGGCGACGACGCGTTCTGGGCCCGCGCGCAGCGCTACGCCGCCGACCGGTCCAAGCGCGCGCAGCTCGCACACGATCTGCGCGGCGCGCTCGAGATCTCGCTCTACAGCGGGCACTGGAACGGCCAGGGCGAGCCGCTCGGCGGCGAGCGCGGGCCGGGCGGCAGCCTGCTCGACCTGCGCTCGGCGATCAAGAACTACTTCCAGGTCGGCGGCGTCACGGGCTTCGAGAGCGGGCCGACGTTCTTCCGCAGGCGCTTCGAGCAGCTGATCCGCCGCATGGCCGCCCCCGACCCTGTGGGGGAGATCGGCCCGGTCCCCTCGAGCCAGGACCTGCAGAAGTCCGAGCGCCTGATCCGGCTGCAGGTGAACTACATCAAGACCCTCGGCCTCGGCGACCCCGGTCCCGACGAGGCCGACACCTACCTGCGGGTGCACATCGCCGGCCAGGCGTACCGCTCGGCGAACATCGAGGGTGAGGACGCGTTCTCGTTCCTGCTGCCGAACTACCCGCACACGTTCCTCAAGGCCGTGCCGGCCGTGCCGAACGAGGGTGAGCCGGTCGAGTCCATGGAGGTCGAGATCAGGACCGCGGACGTGCGCTTCGCCGGCACGGACGACGACGTCTACCTGCGTGTGGGGCCGAACCTGCGCTTCGCGCTCGACAAGCGGCTGTACGACGACTTCGAGCGCGGCGATCGCGACACCTACAGCGTCCCGATCGACGAGGCGACCCGCGCGGGGCTGCGCGTCGGTGACATCCGGCAGGTCCAGATCGAGAAGTCGCGCGACGGCGTGGCGGGCGGGTGGCGGCTCGCAGGCGTGTCGCTGAAGGTCAACGGGCGCGTGCTCTACACGAACAGCGCGGTCAACCGCTGGCTCGAGGACGCCAAGCGGACGTGGCGCGCGCCGAACTTCACCCCGCAGGCGCCGCGCGGCGCGAAGGTGCCGGTCTGGATCGAGCTGATGGAGGAGGACTCGCTCTACGGCGGCGACGACACCGGCGACATCAACCCGTTCGACCGCCGGCGGCGGATCAGCATCGGCTACGCGCCCGGCGACGCCACGGTCGTCCAGTTCCCGACCGGCGGCTCGCAGCTCGGCGGCCGGCTCGGCGACGGCGACCGCGCGAAGCTCCGCTTCCGCCTCGAGACGATCAAGCCCGACCCGATCCCGCCGGCGCCGCCGAAGGCCGCCGACCCGAAGGCGCCCCCGGAGACGCCGCCATCGACCGGGAAGCCGGACCTCGTGATCACGGAGTTCTTCCCCGGCACCATCACCGTGAAGAATCAGGGCGCCGGCGCAGGCGGGGCCGTTCCGCGTCCGCTCCGGCACGCTGTTCCCGACGTTCACCGGGCTCGCCGCGAGCGCGTCCGAGACGCGCGCGCTCGGCCTGTCGTGCTTCGGGAACTACACCGCGAACGCCGACGACCTCGACCAGGTCGCCGAGACCGACGAGACGAACAACGCGGCGACCTCGGGCGCCGTGATCTGCTGAGTCAGCGCGCCACGACGAGCGGCTCGGACCCCGCCGCCGCCCGCTGCGGCGCCCCCGCGACCCGCACCTGCCCGCCGCGCTCGGGCGACATCGTGATGAAGCGCGCGACCGCCCGCTCCGTCGTCCCCCACGGGCTCGAGATGCACGCCGCGCGCGATCGCCTGCAGCACGACCTCGAGCTCCATCAGTGCGAACGACGCCCCGATGCAGCGGCGCACGCCACCGCCGAACGGGATCCACGCGTACGAGGGGACGTCCTCCTCGAGCCAGCGCTCGGGGCGGAAGACCTTCGCGTCGGCGCCCCAGAGCTCGGGCCGGCGCTGGACGAGGTAGATGCTCGGCGCGAGCACCGTGCCGACCGGGAAGCTCCAGCCGGCGACCGCGAGCGGCTCGTAGAGCGTGCGCAGCACGTTCATGAGCACGGGCCGCAGGCGCAGCGCCTCCTTCGCGACGGCCTCGGCGTACGCCGTGCCGCCGTCCGGGTCGGCCGCCTCGGCCTCCAGGCGCCGCAGACCGCCGAGGGTCGCGCGTGAGGCGCTCGAAGGCCCAGGCGAGCGCCGTCGCCGTCGTCTCGTGGCCGGCGACGAGCAGCGTCACGAGCTCGTCGCGGATCTCCTCGTCGGCCATCGGCCGCCCGTCCTCGTCGTGCGCGAGCAGCAGCAGCGAGAGGACGTCCTCACGCTCCTCGAGCCCGGCGGATCCGCGGCGCTCGCGGATCAGCGCGTAGAGCTCACGATCGACGGGCGCGCGAGACGCGGGCCTGCATCCGCCGCACGATCGGGTGGTCGGGTCCCAGGACCGTCGGCAGCAGCAGATGCTTCGTGTCGGCGAACCAGTCGAGGAAGCGCAGGAACGGTGCCTGGAGGCGCGCGTGCTCGGGGTCGTCCGGCGCGACGCCGAGCACGACCTGCAGGATCACCTCGAGCGCGATCGCCTGCGTGTGGGCGCGCAGCGCGAACGGCCGTCCCGGCGGCATCCGCGCGACCTGGGCCTCGGCGACCCGCACCATCCGCTCGCGCTGGGCCCGCAGGCGCTCGCCGTGGAAGGCCGGGAGCAGGAGCTTGCGCTGGCGCAGGTGCTCGTCCTCGTCGAGGAGCAGCACCGAGTGGCTGCCGAGCGACGTGCGCAGGATCTCGTTCGCGTCGCCGGCATGGACGACCGACGGCGGCGCCTGGAAGACCTCGCGGATCGCGTCGGGATGCGTGAGGTAGAACCACGGCCGGCGCTCGAAGTGCAGCCGGAAGGCGTCGCCGTAGCGCGCCTGCGCGGCGTGCAGCAGCGCGCGCTCGTCGCGCATCACCTGCGCGAGCTGCACCATGCGCGGCGCGCGCGGGCCGGGTGGAAGGGCGCTGGCGGGCGGCATGCCGGAATCCTCACATATCGCGGTCAGGCCGCGCGTTCGGCGGCGTCAGGTGTCGCGTCCCGCAGCCGGGTGACGCGCACCCGCGCGCCCTTGTTCGGGACGAGCGTGAAGCCGCGGCGCCCGACGCGCTCGGCCGCGCCGACGGGTGCGAGCTCGACCTGCGCGAGCACGCGCTCGAGCACGACGCGCATCTCGA
This sequence comes from uncultured Actinomycetes bacterium, assembly GCA_963787935.1. Taxonomy (GTDB): domain Bacteria; phylum Actinomycetota; class Thermoleophilia; order Solirubrobacterales; family Solirubrobacteraceae; genus F1-60-MAGs163. Next base: position 1,008,901 of record CAWBEV010000006.1, read on the forward strand.
ACTGCGCGAACGTCGCGCCGACGCAGCGTCGCATGCCGCCGCCGAACGGGATCCACGTGTACGTGCCGGGCGGCTGATCGAGGAAGCGCTCGGGACGGAACGCGTCGGCCTCGGGATAGAGGTCCTCGCGGAAGTGGATGAGGATGATCGCCGGCGCCACGCGCGTGCCCGCGGGCAGCCGGAAGCGGCCCTGGCCGACGGTCACCGGCCGCGTGATCTTGCGCACGACGAGCGGCAGCACCGGCCGCATCCGCAGCGTCTCCTGGATCACGGCCTCGGTGTACGGCAGCTCGCCGCCCGCGCGGACCTCCGCGGTCACGCGCGCGAGCGCGTCCGGCGTGCGCGTGAGGCGCTCGAACGCCCACGAGAGCGTGTTCGCGGTCGTCTCGTGCCCGGCGAGCAGGAGCGTCATGAGCTCGTCGCGCAGCTCGACGTCCGTCATCGGCTGCCCGTCCTCGTCGCGCGCCAGCAGGAGCATCGAGAGGATGTCCTCGCGCTCCGCGAGGTCGGGCGCCTCGCGGTGCTCGGCGATGATCGCGTAGAGCTCGTCGTCGAGCGGGTCGAGCGCCGCGCGCAGCCGGGCCTCCAGGCGCGGGGACTCCGGGCCGAGCGCGAGGCTGATGACGAACTGGCTGTAGTCGGTGAGCAGCCGCAGCATCCGCGGGATCAGGCGGCGCAGGCGCTCGAGCTGCAGGCCCTCCTCGACGCCGAAGATCGCGCGGGTGATGACCTCGAGCGTGATCGCCTGCATCCGCGGGTGCAGCGCGAGCTCCTCGCCGTCGGCCCAGGTCGCGATCTCGCGGTCGGCGGCCTCGGCCATGATCTGCGCGTAGCGGCGCATCCGCTCGCCGTGGAACGGCGGCAGCATCAGGCGCCGCTCGCGCAGGTGCTCGCGCTCGTCGAGCAGCAGGATCGAATGCGCGCCGAGCACGGGCTCGAGCGGGGCGTTCGCCTCACCCGCGTGCATGACCTCGGCGCCGCCGGTGAAGATCGTGCGCACGTCCTCGGGGTCGGCGAGGAACACGAGCGGCTCACCGTCGAAGTTGATCGAGAAGACGTCGCCGAAGCGCTCGCGCTGGCGCGCGGCGAACTCCCGCGGGCGTGCGATCCACTGCAGGGCCTGAGCGGTCGGCGGCTGGCGCGGCCCGGGCGGCAGGTCGAGGGCGTCGGGCACGGTCTGCGCATTCTGGCACGTTCGCGGTGCCTGCTGACCGAGCGGTCAGGGCCGCCCGCGCGAGGCCTCCGGCGGCCTCGCGAGCGCTACGCTCCTGCGCCCGATGCCCGCGCCCAGCACACCAGAGGACATCCGCGACGTCAACACGCGCTACCACGACGGCGCGGCGGCCGGCTACGACGCCAAGTGGGGCATCGACTGGGGCCCGATCGGGCGCGACCAGGTGCTCGGGAAGGTCGAGAAGGCGCTCGGCGTGCGCGCGCTGCCGCAGCTCGAGCGCTCGCTCGAGGTCGGCGCCGGCACCGGCTACTTCTCGCTGCACCTGCTGATGGCCGGCGTCGTCGACGAGGCGACGTGCACCGACATCTCGCCGGGCATGATCGACACGCTGCGCACGAACGCCGAACGGCTCGGGATCGCCGTCGACGCCCGGGTCGCCGATGCCGAGGCGCTCCCGTTCGCGGACGCGAGCTTCGACCTCGTGCTCGGGCACGCGGTCCTGCACCACCTCCCGGACCTCGACCGCGCGTTCGCGGAGTTCCTGCGCGTGCTGCGCCCCGGCGGGGTCGTCGTGTTCGCGGGCGAGCCCTCGCGCTACGGCGACCGGCTCGCAAGTCTGCCCAAGCGCGCCGCGACGGCCGTCGCGCCGCTGTGGCGCCGGGCGCTCGGCGCCTCCCCCGCGCCGAGCGGCCACAGCGACGGGGGCGAGACCAACCACGAGCTCGAGCGCCACGTCGACGTGCACGCGTTCGTGCCCGGCGACCTCGAGGCCGTCGCGCGCGGCGCAGGCTTCACGGACGTCCGCGTGCGCGGCGAGGAGCTGCTCGCGAACTGGTTCGGCTGGACGAACCGCGCGCTCGAGGCGACCGCGGTCACCGAGGAGATCCCGATGGCCTGGAAGCAGTACGCGTTCCGCGGCTACCTCGCATTGCAGGAGGTCGACCGGAGGCTGCTCGAGGGGCGCCTGCCCGCGGCGATCTTCTACAACCTGCTGCTGAGCGCCCGCAAGCCGGCCTAGGCGCCCCGGGAGGCCGTGCGGTAGCGCTCCAGCGCGCGCCGGCGCTCCTCGGCGTGGTCGACGACCGGCAGCGGGTAGTCGGTCCCGAGCCGGCAGCCGGCGGCCTCCTGCTCCTCCGGGCTCATCGTCCACGGCTCGGCGAGCCGCGCGTCGGGGACGTCCGCGAGCTCCGGCACCCAGCGGCGCACGTACGCGCCGTCGGGATCGAACCTGCGCTGCTGGAGCACCGGGTTGAAGAGCCGCCGGAAGTACGGCGCCGGATCGACGCCGGTCGAGGCGATCCACTGCCAGTTCCCGGCGTTCTGGGCCGGCTCGCCGTCGAGCAGCAGGCGCTCGAACCACGCCTCGCCATGGCGCCAATCGAGGTGCAGGTCCTTCGTGAGGAACGAGCCGACGACCATCCGCGCGCGGTTGTGCATCCAGCCGGTGGCCGCGAGCTGGCGCATCCCGGCGTCCACGAGCGGGTAGCCGGTGCGACCCGCCCGCCAGGCCTCCAGCAGCTCCGGATCCTCGTCCCACTCGAGCGCCCGGAAGCGCTCCTGGAACTCCAGGCGCGCGCTGCCCGGGAACAGCAGCAGGACGTGCGCGTAGAAGTCGCGCCAGGCGAGCTGGCGCACGAACGCGTCCGCGCCGGCTCCGCCGCGGTCCTGCGCACGCTGCTCGAGCTCGCGCGCGGACAGGCAGCCCCAGCGCAGGTACGGGGACAGGCCGCTCGTCCCGCCCGTCAGGTCGTCGTGGCGCGTGCCGTAGTCGTCGACCGGGCCGTCGAGCCAGGCGTCCATCGCCGCGCGCGCAGCGGGCTCGCCCGGCACGCAGAACGGCGCGGGAAGCTCGTCGGCGAGCGCGGGCCCGCCGAGCGGGGGCCCCGGATCGAGCCCGTCGGGCAGCACGAGCGCCGCCGGTGCCGGCAGCGGTGGACGGCGCTCGAGCTCGCGCTGGAGCTTCCAGAACGGCGTGAACACCGTCAGCGGCTTCCCGGTCTTCGTCCGCGGGCGCGAGACGTCGGCGCAGTAGTTCCCGGGCTGCGGGCGGGCCGCCGCGCCCGCGCTGCGCAGCGCGTCGGTGACCGCGTCGTCGCGCGCCCGGGCGAACGGCGAGACGTCACTCGTCCACAGGACGGCGTCGGCCCCGAGCTCCGCGGCGAGCGCGGGCACGAGCGTCTCCGGCCGCCCGCGGCGCGTGACGAGCGCGGCCCCGCGCTCGCGCAGCGCAGCGTCGAGCGCCGCGAGGCAGCCGCGCAGGAACGCCGCGCGCGGCCCGCTCGCGAACCGGCCTTCGAGCAGCCGGTCGTCGGCGACGAACAGCGGGACGACCCGCTCGTGATCACGCGCGGCCGCGGCGAGCGCGGGGTGGTCGTGGACGCGCAGGTCGCGGCGGAACCACACGATCGCGGTCGAAGGCATCACCCACGGGTACGGGCCGCCCGTACACTCGGACGATGGCCGATCGCGTCGTCCGCGACTTCCCGCTCTTCCCCCTCGGCCTGGTCGCGCTCCCCACCGAGATCGTGCCGCTGCACATCTTCGAGGACCGCTACCGGGTGATGATCGGCGAGTGCCTCGAGCGCGAGCGCGAGTTCGGGATCGTGTGGGCCGGCGAGGAGGGCACGCGTGCGGTCGGCTGTGCGATGGCGGTCACCGAGGTGCTCGAGCGCATGGAGGACGGACGGCTGAACATCCTCACGCAGGGCACTCGCCGCTTCCGCGTGATCGAGGAGGTCCATCACCTCCCGTACCCCGCGGCGACGGTCGCGTTCTTCACGGACAAGGATGAGACGCCGGACCGCGCGACCGTGGACGCCGCGCACGAGGCCTACGCGCGGCTCGTCGAGGAGGCGACCGATCGTGAGCTCGAGCCGGACGAGCTGGCGGCGCTGGGCGCCTACGAGATGGCCGCCACCGTCGACTTCGGGCTCGACGCCAAGCAGGGGCTGCTCGACCTGCGCTCGGAGAACGCGCGGCTGCGACTCGTCACACGCCTGCTGCGCGCCGCGATGAAGCGCCTGGACTTCATCGAGCGCGCGCAGGTCCGCGCGCGCTCGAACGGCCGCGTGCACTTCGGCTGATCGCCGTCAGGCGCGCGGTGCGGTCAACGGCTCGTCGCACGCCAGGTCCTCGGCGAGCGGCTCCTGCGCGACCTCGGCGGCCGCGGCGCGCGCCTCGGCCTGCGGTGCGCCGCGCCGCTGCCACGGCGCGCGGCCCTCGGCGGCGATCCACGAGCCGATGAGGATCAGGCCCAGGCCCGCGATCGTCGCGGCGGTGATCGGCTCGTCGAGGAACAGCGAGCCGTAGAGCACCGCGAAGCCCGGGGCGAGGTAGGCGACGACCGCCGCGCGGCTCGTCCGACGTCGGCGATCAGCGTGTAGTAGAGGAGGAAGGCGATGCCCGTGCCGCCGGCGCCGAGCGCGACGAGCGCGGCGAGCGTGCCGAAGGAGACGCCGCCGCCATCGGAGGGCACGGCGATCGCCCCGGGAACGCTCAGCAGCGCGCCGACGATCAGCGTCGCCGCGGCGATCCCGATCGGCATGCGCCCCGCCGAGCTTCGTGCGCACCCAGATCGACGCGAACGCGTACCCGACGCTCGCGAGCAGCACCATCGCGCCGCCGAGCGCGAGCTTGCCGTCACCCGAGAGGTCGACGCCGAACAGCAGGACGACGCCGACGATCCCGACCGTGATCGCCGACCGCATGCCCAGCCGCTCGCGACGTCGGTCCGTGCGAGCCACGGGCTGAGCAGCACGACGAAGATCGGCGTCGAGGCGACGAGGATCCCGGCGAGCGACGAGGGGATCCAGCGCTCGCCGTACGTGATCAGCAGGAACGGCACCGCGACCTGCGCAAGACCGCGACCGCGACCACCCAGTGCCAGCGGCCGCGCAGTCCGGCGAACGCCGAGCGCCGCAGCGCGAGCGGCACGAGGACCGCCGCGCCGAGCGCGATCCGCACGAAGGACGATCGACGGCGCCGCGCACGCCGTCGTCGAGCGCGATCTTGATGAACATGTAGGAGGCGCCCCAGAGCGCGGCGAGCAGGCCCATGAGGATCCAGGAGCGGCGAGTCATGACGTGGAACGGCCAGGGTCGCAGATTCGTGAGGCGGTTCCCGCGGCAATCGCTGATGCCGGTCAGCAGCGCCGCTTACATCGCGTGCCGGCGGGCGCGCGCCTGCTCGGCCATCAGCGTGCGCACGTCGAGGCGCCCGTCGCGCTCGAGGTGCGTCGCGAGCGCGAGGAACACCTGCGCGGTGGTCAGCGCGTCTCCGAGCGCGTGGTGCGAGCGGTGGATCGGGAGCCTCAGCGAGCGCGCGAGGTCCTCGAGCGCGAGCCGCGGCGGCCGCGTGCCGGTGCGCTCCTCGAGCCACACGCGCGCGAGGAGCTGCGTGTCGGCGACGTCGCCGCGCAGCGACACCCCGCGCGTGCGCAGCACGGGTCCCAGGAAGCCGCGCTCGACGAACGCCGCGTGGGCGACGAGCAGCCGTCCGGTGAGCGCCTCGAGCAGCTCGTCGAGCACGTCGTCGAGCGACGGCGCCGTCTCGAGATCGGCCGGCCGGATCCCGTGGATGCGGATCGATGTCGGCGCGCGGGGGGTGCTGCGGGCGCACGATCCGGTAGACCGCGCGACCCGTCACGATCCGCCCGCCGTCGATCGGCACGACGCCGAACGAGATGATCTCGTCGCTCGACGGGTCCAGGCCGGTCGTCTCGAGGTCGACGACGGCCCAGGGCGCCGCGCGCCAGTCGCGTGGTGCCGCGCGGCAGCGGCGCGCGCGCGTACGCCGCGCGGCCGCACCGGGCGCCGGGCGGCGCAGCAGCCTCGGTCACCGAGCGCACGCCCGGGCGCGACCTCGTTCGACACGGCGCGCTGGACGGCGGCGACCGCGCGGAACGCCTCGCGCAGGTAGCGGCGCGTGAGCGGGTTCAGCTCGCCGGGATCGAGGTGGTCGTCCGCCGGGCGCCCCGCCCGCAGCTGCTCGACCTGGTGCTCGAGCCGCAGCTCGACGACGAGGTCCCAGGCCTCGGTCGAGCGTTCGCGCGTGCTCCTCGGTCGAGCACGCCCGCCGCGGCCGCGGCGGCGAGCCGCTCGGGCGTCGCGGTGGCGGGCGAGCCGGCCGCGAGCCCGGCCCAGCGCGCGAGGTCGACGATCGGCAGCATCGCCGCCGCGCTTGATGTCGAACGTGCCGCGGTGCTCGCCGGAGTGCTCGACGACGACGTCGCGCCGGAACCCGGTCGGCGGGCGGTGCGTGAGCGCCAGCCGCGCGAGCAGGCGCACGAGCAGCGGGCGCTGTGCGGCCGCCGCGTACGAGGCAGAGGATCGGCACGCCCGCGCCCTCGCCCGCACACGACGCGCCCGTCGAACAGCACGGAGACCGCGATCGAGCACGTTCTCCTGCCCCGGGTCGCTCGACCCAGCTCGGCGACCGCGGCGCGCCACGCGTCGGCCGAGCGCGCGAACAGCGCGCGATCGGCGCGCACGCCGTGCTCGTCGGCCGTCGAGCCCACAGCGGTCCAGGCCCTCCATGACGCGCGCGGCGAAGTCGCTTCGTCCAGCGCGCAGCTCGCGGTCGGCGTCGTCGCCGTGCCAGACGAGCCCGGTGTCGGCGTCGGAGGACGGCACGCCTCGCGGCGCCCGAAGCTCCCGAGCATGAGCCACGAGACCGGCACCGGCGGCGCCCCGGTGCCCTCGACCACGAGCTCGATCAGCCGCCGGGTCAGCGCGTCGCCGATGATCGCCGCCACGTGCTGATCCGCGTCGGCGCGAGCCGCGCGTCGAACGAGCGCGACGATCGTCGGCCGGCAGCTCGCGCGGCCGCCACGACGAGCGCCTCGACGTCGCCGGCCTCGGCGATCGCGCGGCGCAGCGCGGAACGGCGCGCGCGACTCGGTCGCGAGCAGGTCGAGGTCGTCGAGCACGCCGACGACCCGCCCGGCGAGGTCGACGACCGGCGCGTGGCGCACGCCGCGGTCGAGCAGGTCGATCAGCACGTCGCTGCCGAGCCGGTCCGGCGTCGACGGTGAAGGCGTCGGCGCTCATGACCGCGCTCGACCGGGGCGTCGACCGGGACCTCGCCCGGTCGCCACGCGCGAGCGCAGGTCGCGGTCGGTGACGATGCCGAGCCGGCCGCCGCCGAGCGTCCACGACGACCGCCGTCGTGCCCGTGTCGCTCATGCGCCGCGGCCGCCTCGCGGATCGGGGTGTCCGGGGTGCAGACGAGCGGCTCGCGGCGCAGCGAGCGTCTCGACCGGCCGGTGCGCGGGGTCGGCGAGCGCCCGTGCGCCCGGGCTCCGGGACGAGCGCGCTCGGAGCGCTCGAGCAGCGAGCGGGCGACGAAGCGCACGCCCGCCGGCCCCGCGAGCACCGGCGCGACGACGGCGCGCACGGCAGGCGGTAGAGGAGCACGTCCTCGCCGGCCCGCACCTCGAACGCCGCGGGCAGGCCCGACAGCATCGACGGGTGGCCGAACATCTCGCCCGACGCCGAGCACGTCGAGCACGCGATCGCGGTCGACGAGCTCGACCGTTCCGGTGCGCACGACCCAGACGTAGCGCACCGGCGCCGCGCCCTGGGCGAGGATCGACCTCACCCGCCGCGTGGAACTCGATCTCGGTCGCCTCCGCGACGACGGCGAGCTCCTCGCGGTCGAGCCCGTCGAACGGCGGGTGGCGTTCGAGGAAGTCGGCGACGTCGTGGACCATGGCCCGGAGATGATCGCCGCTCGGCAGCGTGGCAGGCCGCAGGCACCCTTGGCCAGGTCGCGCGTGAGCTTCGCGACGCGGAAGAGGACCTGCGGCTGCCCCTTCGACGTGTCGCTGAAGGTGACCGAGCCGCCCTCGGTGCGCACGTCGTAGCGCAGGATCGAGCCCGGTCCGGTCGGCAGCGTGAGGCCCTCGCGCGCGGGGCCCGGCTTCTCCTGCTCGCCGTTCAGTGCCCGCGCGATCTCGCGCGCCTCGATCAGCTGCGCGCTCGTGATCTCGTGCGAGGACCCGCGGTTGCAGCGTCACGATGCCGCCGTCGTCGACGACCATCGTCAGCCGCGCGCCCGGGATCCCGCCGCTGCGCTCGACGACGAACAGGTCCGGGGACGGCGCGCCGCAGCCGGCGAGCAGCGCCGCCGCGAGCGCCCCGGCGACGAGACGCCCGCCGCGCCTCATGCCGGCACCGCGACGCCTCCGCGCCGCGGGTCGCCGCCGCCGCAGAGCGCGCCGGTTCGCGGGTCGCACTCGACCGCCTGCGTGCCGCCGAAGAAGAGGTTGTGGGCGCGGAACCGGACGATCTCGCGGCCCTGTTCCTCGAGGCCGGACAGGTCCACCGCGGGCTCGGCGAAGAGGATGCCGTCCTCGACGTGCACGCGGGGCGCGCTGATCGCCGCGTCAGCGCTCTGCCCGCGATCGACGACGTTCACGACGACCTGGAGGATCGCCGAGCGGATGCGGTTCGAGCCCGCGCTCCCGAGCACGAGCTCGATCGCGCCGTCCGGGCCGAGCACGACCGTCGGCGCCATCATCGAGGGCATCCGCAGGCCGGGTGGGTCGCGGAAGAACCCGAGCGGGTTGAGGTCCTCCTCGCCCATGATGTTGTTCAGGTGGATGCCGGTGCCCGGCACGACGACTCCCGAGCCCTCGCCGTTCGTGCACGTCACCGAGGCGGCGCGGCCCTCGCCGTCGAGCACGGCGATGTGCGTCGTCGAGCCGAGGTTCGCCGCCAGGAAGCGCTCGAGGAATCCCGGCTCGCCGAGCCCGGCGATGAACTCGGTCGTGCGCAGCTCCTGCATCGTCCTCCATGACCGAGACGATCGTCGCCGTGTCCGGTGCGCCGTCGGGCAGGCGGTGCTCGAGCCGGGCGAACGCGAGCGCGAGCAGCACCCCCCCGGCTGACGGAGGCGGGTTCGTGAGCACGGTGCGCCCGCGGTAGGTCGCGCGCGCCGGGACGCGCGCGACGGCCTCATACGCCGGGAGGTCCGCGGCGCCGAGCAGGCCGCCACGCGCCGCGACGCACTCGACGATCGCGGCGGCGAGGTCGCCGTCGTGGAACGGCGCGCTCCCGTGCGCACCGAGGCGCTCGATCGTCTCGGCCAGCTCCGGGCTGCGGAACGTCTCGCCCTCGCGCAGTGGCCGGCCACCGGGCGCGAACGCGGCCCGCGCCTCCGGCGCCGAGCAGAGGATCGGCTTGAGAATCTCGAAGACGAACGCCTGCTCGGCGTTCAGCGGGACCCCGTCGCGCGCCAGGCGCGCCGCCGGCGCGGCGAGCTCGGCGAGCGGGATCGAGCCCCAGCGCCTCGCGGCGGCCGCGAGGCCGGAAGGGCTGCCGGGCACGCCGCACGACGCAGCGCCGCAGTTGAAGCGCTGATCGGCTTCCCCGAACGAGACGCTCACCGGCACCAGCGGCGCATGCTCGCCGTCGCCGCCGCGCCCGGGAGCGGCGACGAAGAAGTCGAGCAGCACCGGCTCCTCCCCGGCCCCCGCGACGAGCAGGTAGCCGCCGGCGCCCGGCCCGGTGAGCAAGGGCTCGCAGACCCACGAGGCGAGCATCGCGGCGATCGCGGCGTCGACCGCGTTCCCGCCGTCGCGCAGGACGTCCGCCCCGACCTCCGCCGTCAGCGGATGGCCCGCCGCCACCATGCCCCGTGAGCTCATCGCGTCGCACGGTAGTCGTCACCGGCGCGGCGCGGCCCGCACGCCGCGCGGGCCCGGGCGGACCGGCGCCGCGACGGGCACCGCGCGTGCGCCTGCGGTCAGCCGCGCGGGACGAATTCGGGCACGTCGAGCTGCGAGACCCCGGTGCCGGTGCGCCGGGTCGCGGCGCCGCGCTCGCGGCGCTCGACGCGCGGCTCGCCGGCCGGCTCCTCGAGCCGCCGCCGGGGGCGCTTGGACGCGCTCGCCGTAGCGCGTGGCCACGACCGTGACCCAGACCTGGTCCTCGAGCGTGTCGTCGACCATCGCTCCGAAGATGATGTTCGCCTCGGGGTGCGCGGCCTCCGCGACCGCCTTGGCCGCCTCGTTGACCTCCCACAGCGAGAGGTCGGTGCCACCGGTGATCGACAGCAGGATCGACTTGGCGCCGTCCATGCTCGTGTCGAGGAGCGGCGAGGAGACGGCCTGCGACGGCGGCCTCGAGCGCGCGGTTGTCGCCGCTGCCCATGCCGATCCCGAGCAGCGCCGAGCCCGCGTCGGACATGATCGTGCGCACGTCGGCGAAGTCGAGGTTGATGATGCCCGGGAGCGTCACGAGGTCGCTGACGCCCTGCACGCCCTGGCGCAGCACGTCGTCGGCGACGCGGAACGCCTCGACCATCGAGGTGCGCTGGTCGAGCACCTGGAGGAGCTGGTTGTTCGGCACGACGATGAGCGTGTCCACCTCGTCGGCGAGCGCGTCGATGCCGACTCTGCCGCGGCGGCCGCGCGGCGGGTGCCCTCGAAGCCGAACGGCTTCGTGATGATGCCGACGGTCAGCGCACCGATCTCGCGCGCGATCCGCGCGACGATCGGGGCGGCGCCCGTTCCGGTGCCGCCGCCGGCGCCGGCGGTGATGAACACCATGTCCGAGCCCTTGAGCAGGTGCTTGATGCGGTCGTAGTCCTCCATCGCCGCGGCGCGCCCGAGCTCCGGGTTGGCACCGGCACCGAGGCCGCGGGTGAGCGCCTCGCCGATGTGGATCGTCATGTCCGCGTCGGATTGCTGCAGCGACTGCATGTCCGTGTTGACGGCGACGAACTCGACGCCGGCGACGCCGGCCTCGACCATGCGGTTGACCGCGTTGACGCCGGCACCGCCGACGCCGACGACGCGGATCGACCGGCGAGCCGGTCCGGCGCTCGGCGGACCACGGGTTCTCGCGTGTACGCGGGTGCCGGCGCTCTCGCGGGCGGGCGGGGTGACCGGCGTAGGGCGCTCCTCGCGCTCGAGGATGTTCTCCGGGAGGTCGGAGCTGAACGCGCTGCGCAGACGCTCCTGCGGCGTCGGCACGCGGACGCTCGGCTCCGCGGGCGGCTCGGGCGCGCCGAGTGACGGATGCGGGTAGGCGCTCTCGCGCCCGGCGGGCGTCGCCGCGGGAACGGCGGGCTGGGCCTCGTCCGGCTCGCGCGGCGGCTCGCTCGCGCGCACCTCGGGCTCGGGCTCGGGCGCCTGGCTCGGCTCGGCGTCCGCGGCTGCTCGGTGCGCCGGAACAGCTCCGACAGCGGACCCTCGCGCATGCTCGCGCGGTCGCGCTTGAGCTAGCCATCGACCTTGACCTCCTGTTCAGCGACGAACCTCCTTGGCGAGGTCGCGGTAGGACTGCGCGGCAACACCGTCCGGATCGTACTTCAGCACCGACATGCCCTTCACGGGCGCCTCGGCGAACCGGATCGTCTTGCGGATGCGCGACGCGAACACGCGGTCCCCGAAGTTCTCCTCGAGGATCTCGATCGCCTCCTTCGCGTGAACGGTGCGGGCGTCCATGAGCGTCGGGAGGATGCCCTCGATCGTCGACGTCGGGATTCAGGTTCTCGCGAATCATCTGCAGCGTGTTCTGGAGCTGGATCAGCCCACGCATCGACAGATACTCGCACTGCACGGGGACGATCACCTTGTGGGCGGCCGTCAGGGCGTTGATCGTGAGCAGTCCGAGGCTCGGCGGCGTGTCGATGCAGACGAAGTCGTAGTCGTCGGCGACCTCGGCCAGCGCCTTCTGCAGCGCGCGCTCGCGGCCGATCATCGTGGACATCGCGATCTCCGCGCCGGCGAGGTCGATCGAGGCGCAGGCGATGTCGATCTCGCGCTTGCGGATCACCTGGCGGATCGGCATGCGGTGCACCAGGACGTCGTACATCGACTCCTGGAGGTTGTCCGGGTCGATGCCCTGGGACATCGTCAGGTTGCCCTGCGGGTCCATGTCGACGCAGAGCACGCGATGCCCCGTCTCGCGGAAGGCGACGGCGAGGTTGAGGGTCGTCGTCGTCTTGGCGACGCCGCCCTTCTGGTTGGCGAAGGCGATGACCTTGGCCTGTTGTCTGGTGCTCCTGCGTGGTCCACGGGGTCGCTCCGGTCGTTCGGTGGGTCCCGTACTCTGTGTGGGGTATTCGCATGGCGACCGCGGATTCCTTCATCCATCGGGATCGGCGGTCATCGGCTCACGGTCGCGGGTAGGGTCTCGGCCATGCTCTGCCACTGGGACGAGGTCGAGCCCGCCATCGACTCGACGCGGGACCTCGCTGCGGGCCGGCGCCGGCGCCTGGGGCCGCCGGCGGGCACCGAGCGCCTCGGCCTGAGTCGCTGGGACGACCCCGCCGGGCGAGCCGGACCGATGCCGCGTGCACGTCCACGGCGACGAGGAGGAGTTCTTCGTCGTGCTCGGCGGCGGCGGGCTGAGCGTACGCGCCGCGCCGCGCACCCGATCGCCGCCGGCGACGTGATCCTGCTACCCGGCGCGCGGCGGCCGCACACCGTCGTCGCCGGCGACGACGGCCTCGTCGTCCTCGTCTTCGGCTCGGGCTCGGACTCCTCGCTCACCTGGCTCCCGCGGCCGAACGCGATGTGGGCCGGCCCGCGCTGGCTCCCGCTCGACGGGCCCGAGCCCGTTCGCGCGCGGAGGCGGCCGCCGGCCCGCTCGAGCCACCGAGCCGATCGCCGAGCGCCCGCCGACGATCGCGCGCATCGAGGACGTCGCGGCCGAGGAGCGCCGCCGCGGCGACGTCGGAACGCTCGTGCGCGACCTCGGCGCCGCGCTCGGATGCGACGCGCAGCGGCCTGAACCGCATCGACGTCGACCCCGGTCGCCTGTCGAACCCACTGCACTGCCACAGCGCCGAGGAGGAGCTGTTCGTCGTGCTCGAGGGCGACGGAGCGCTCGAGCTCGTGCACCCCGACGGGACCGCCGAGTCGCACCCCGTCCACGCCGGGCATGTCGTCTCGCGCCCCGCGGGGACCGGCGTCGCGCACGCGTTCGGGGCCGGTGACGGCGGTCTTGCGCTGCTCGCCTACGGGCAGCGCGATCCCTCGGACATGTGCTTCTACCCGCGCTCCGGGAAGGTCAGCATCCGCGGGCTCAAGGTGCGGTTCCAGATCCAGCGCGTCGAGTACTGGGACGGCGAGGAGTGACCGGCGGCCTCGCGCACTGGGACGGCGTGCCCCGGACCCGCCGCGACGTGGGCGACATCCGCTCGACCTGGCGGGATCTCGGCGACGCCGCCGGAGCGACGGCGATCGGCGTCCAGCGGATCGAGATCGACCCCGGCGGCCGCCCGGGGCCGCTGCACGTCCATGGCGCCGAGGAGGAGATCTTCGCGGTCCTCGCGGGCACGGGCCTCGTCGTCCTCGACGACGCCGCCCACGAGGTCGGCCCGGGCGACGTGATCGTCTGCCGCGCACTCGGGCCGCTGCACACCTTCGTGGCCGGCGCGACGGGCCTCGACGTCCTCGCGTTCGGCGAGAACATCGACCCGCCGCTCGTGCGATTGCCGCGCGCCGGGGTCGTGCGCCGCGCCTCGTTCACGATGGTCGAGGCCGGGCCGCCCGACGCGATCACGCGCGACGCCCAGGCCGGGCCGTTCGAGCCGCCTGCCCTCGCCCCGCGCCCGGCGTGCGTCGTGGCGACGGGCGACGTGGCACCCGAGTGCGAGGAGCGCGCGGGCTACCGCGGGGAGGACCGCGCGGTCGCGGCCGCCGCCGGGGCGGTGCGCACCGGCCTGCGTGACGTGCGCCTCGATGCCGGCCAGTTGAGCTGCCCGCCGCACCACCACTCCGGCGAGCACGAGCTGTTCCTCGTCCTCGACGGCGACGGCGTGCTGCTGCTGCACGACCAGCGTGGGGCGGTCACCGACGAGCATCCGCTGCGGGCGGGCTCGATCGTCTCGCGCCCCGCGGGCACCGGCGTCGCCCACGCGCTGCGTGCCGGTGACGCAGGCATGAGCTACCTCGCGTACGGCACGCGCGACCCGAACGAGATCGTCTTCTACCCGCGCTCGCGCAAGGCGTGGATCGGGAGGACGCTCGTGCGGGTCGAGCCGGTCGCGGACTACTGGGACGGGGAGGCGTGACCCCGCGCGTCGCTGCGCTCTTCGGCCACGAGCTGCTCGTCGTCACCGGCAAGGGCGGCGTCGGCAAGTCGACCGTCGCGGCCGCGCTCGGCGTCGCGGCCTCGCAAGCGCGGGCTGCGCGACGATCGTCGCCGAGGTCAGCGCGCGCGACGACGTCTCGCGCGCGCTCGGCGGCGAGGAGGAGCGCCGCTATCGCGAGGTCGAGCTCGCCTGGGGCGTCCACCACACCTCGATCGATCCCGAGGCCGCGATGCGCGAGTACCTCGTCGACCAGCTCCCGTCGCGAACGCTCGCGAGCGTCCTGATCGACAGCCGCACGTTCACCTACCTCGCGGCGGCGACTCCGGGGCTGCGCGAGCTGCTGACGATCGGCAAGGTCTGGGAGCTCGCGCAGGAGACGCGCCGCAGCTCGAGGGACCGGCCGTACGATCTCGTGATCCTCGACGCTCCCGCCACCGGGCACGGCGTCGCCGTCCTGACCGCCCCGCGCTCGTTCGCCCGCGCCGCCCGCGTCGGGCGGATCGCGCGCCAGGCCCGGATCATCGACGAGCTCGTGTCCGATCCGGTGCGCACCGCGGTCGTCGCGGTCGCGCGCCCCGAGGAGATGCCGGTCAACGAGACCGTGCAGCTGCGCGACGCGCTGCGCGCGGACCTGCAGCTCGCCACTGTCGTTCGCGGTCGTCAACCGCGTCGTGCCCGACCGCTTCACGACGCCGGAGGCGCGGGCGCTCGCCGACGGCGACGGGCCGGCGGTCCGCGTGGCGCTCGAGCGCCACGCCCGTGCGCGCGCCCAGAAGGCGCAGGTGCGGCGCCTGCGCCGGCGGCATGGACTGCCCGGTCGTCACGCTCCACGACCTCTTCCACCCGGCGCTCGATGCCGAGGCGATGCGCGTGCTGGCCGTCGAACTGGAGCGCGTGCTGTGAGCGTGCTCGACCGGCGTCTCGCCGGGCGCTCGGTCGTCATCTGCGCGGGCTCCGGCGGCGTCGGCAAGACGACGACCTCGGCCGCGATCGCGATGGGCCTCGCCGCGCAGGGCCGGCGGGTCGCGGTCGTCACGATCGACCCGGCCAAGCGCCTGGCCGACGCGCTCGGCCTCGACGAGCTCGGCAATGACCCGGCGCTCGTCGATCCCGCACGGTTCGCGCGCTCGGGCGTCGAGATCACCGGCGAGCTGTGGGCGATGACGCTCGATGCCAAGCGCACGTTCGACGAGCTCATCGAGAACCTCGCCCCCGACGCGAAGACGCGCGACGAGATCCTCGAGAACCGGATCTACCAGCAGCTCTCCGGGGCGGTCGCCGGCTCGCAGGAGTTCACGGCGGTCGCGAAGCTCTACGATCTGCACGCGTCCGGGCGCTTCGACGTGCTCGTGCTCGACACGCCGCCCTCGCGCAACGCGCTGGACTTCCTCGATGCGCCCGACCGGCTCACCGGGTTCTTCGAGGGCCGCGCGCTGAAGGTCTTCCTCGCGCCGACCGGCCTGGCGGCGCGGGCGATGGGCCGCGGCACGAGCGTCGTGTTCGGGGTCATGCGGCGCCTGACCGGCGTGGACCTGCTCGAGGACCTGAGCGTGTTCTTCCGCGCGCTCGGGGGGCTCATCGACGGCTTCCGCGAGCGCGCCGAGGGGGTCAAGCGCCTGCTGAGCGACCCCGGCGACGACGTTCCTCGTCGTGACCTCGCCGGAGCGCGAGCCCGTCGAGGAGGCGATCTTCTTCCGCCGCAAGCTGCGAGGAGGCGGGGATGCCGTTCGGCGCGCTGATCGTCAACCGCGTCCACGAGCTCGACGGCGCCGGCGACCCGCTGCCCGACCCGGAGTCCGTCGCCGCGGAGCTCGGCCCGGAGCTCGGCCCGCGGCTCGCCGCGAAGGTCGCCCGCACGTACGGCGAGTCGCTCGCGATCGCCGAGCGCGACGCCGCCGCGATCGAGCGCCTGGGCCGCGAGACCGGCGAGCGCCACCCGATCATCGTTCCCGAGCTCGGCGGGGACGTCCACGACGTCGCCGGGCTCGTCGCGGTGCGCGGGCACCTGTTCGCGCTCGAGGACTAGAAGAACGTGTCCTGCTCGACCGGCGCCGGCGCCGGCGCCGGCGCGGCGGGCCGGGGCTCGGTGCCGTGCGCGGGGGTCGCCTGCGGCGGCGTCCAGGCGGGCGCGGGCGCGGGCTCGACCGGCGCGTCCTGGGCGAGGATCGAGTCGGCGAGCCCGCGCAGGTCCGGGTCGAGGTGCCCGCAGAGGACGTCGCGCAGGAGCGCGCGCAGGTGCGCCCCGAGTTCGCCGGTGAGCCGCTCGAGCTGCGGGTCCACCGCGAGCCCGGCGATCACGCCGCGCTCGAGCGAGACGGTGTGGGCGACGCGCTCGGCCAGGCGCGGGCGGTCGGCGGGCTCGGCGCAGAGCGCGGCCAGGCGGCCGGCGAGGCGCCCGGAGGCCGTTCCCTCGGGCTCCAGCAACGCGCGCAGCGCGAGCAGCAGGTCGCTGAGCGCCTCGGCGGGCACGGGCCGCTCACAGGCCAGCTCGAAGCGCCGCAGCGCCCAGGCGACCTCACCGGAGCGCGGCGTGCGGCGCGCGATGAGGCTCAGGAACGCGCGCAGCTCGTCCTCCTGCTCGGGTGCGATGACGAGCTCGCCGTCCGGCGCGGCGCTCGCCCCGAGCGGCAGCGGCTGCCACGGCCCGACCCCGGTGCGCGTCCAGGCGACCGGCGCGAGCGCCACCGCGGTCGTCTCATAGAGCCGCAGGCCGACGAGCAGGCGGCGCAGGCGCACGCGGGCGTGCTGCAGCGGGGACGCATCGCCGGCCGCCGGCTCCCAGCGCAGCAGTGCGAGCGTCTGCGGCCGTCCGTCGCCGCGCGCCCAGCGCGCCTCGTCGGGCGCCTCGGCGCAGGCGTCGCCGCGCACGAGCGTCAGACCCTCGCCGACCGCCACCTCGTCCGAGCCGAGCTCGACCCCGAGCACCGGGACCACCACGACCGTCTCGGTCCGGTCGTCGGCGATGACCGAGCGCAGCTCCGCGAAGGCGGCCTCGAAGCGCTCCTCCTGCAGGACGAACTCGGTCGAGTCGCGGAAGACCCGCGCCAGGAAGCAGTGGAGCGCGGCGTCGGCGCGGTCGCGGCCGGCGCCGGGGGCGTGCACGTCCTGGGCGTCGAGGTACTCCTCCAGACCACCGACCGCGACGAGCGCATGCGCGGCGGGCAGGTAGCCGGGAAGCTGCGCGAGCGCACTCGTGCGCTCGCGGATGAAGTCCGCCGTCAGCGGTCGGTAGCAGTAGAGCGGCGAGTCGCGGCGACCCTGTTCGACGATCTCGAACGGGACCTCGTAGCCGTCGTGGGTGTCCGAGGCGAGCTGCCACGCCGCCTCCTCGCAGAAGCCGTGCAGCGCGGACCGAAGCTGGCGAAGGCGCATACGGGGCGGTTCGGCGGCGCGGCCCGCCCTCCTGCCGGGCGCAGGGAGCCTTGCAGGCCCCGCAGGCGCGCCGATCGGCTGCAGGTTCGCCGCCCGGAACCCGTGCAGCCGCCCCGGGCGCGACGGCGCAGCCCCGCCCGCGCCGATCCTCACGCGATGGCGCTGCGCTCCAGGTCTCTCGCCACGCTCGTGCTCGCGCTCCTCGCGCTGGGTGCGCTGGGCGCCGGACCGGCTGCGGGCGCCTCGAACGGCGGCGTCGGGTACGGGCAGACGAGCCAGGCCCCGCCGCCGGGCGGAACCGACCCGAGCGTGCCGCTGCCGGACCCGATGCCGAGCCCGCTCGCACCGCCCGCTCCGCCGACGCGCGCGCAGGTGGCACGGGTCCTCTCCAACGGACGCGCCGTGGCGCCCGCCGGCGCGCCCGTGATCGTCCAGCAGATGATCGCCTCAGGGAACCGCATCGCCCGCACGAAGTACGTGTGGGGTGGCGGGCACGCACGCTGGGAGGACCGCGGATACGACTGCTCGGGCTCGGTGAGCTACGTGCTGCACGGCGCCGGGCTGCTCGGCGAGTCGCTCGTCTCGGGTGACCTCGCGCGCTGGGGCGACCGCGGCGCCGGATCGTGGGTGACGATCTACGCGAACGCGAACCACGTCTACATGACGATCGCCGGCCTGCGGTTCGACACGTCCGGCCAGAGCCGGGCGGGCACCCGCTGGCAGGCGCCGCAGCGCTCGAACCGGGGCTTCAAGGTCCGTCACCCCGCCGGCCTCTAGATGCCCGCGCGACACGCGCGCGCCACGAGGTCTACCGTTCCGGGCATGGGCAAGGACTGCACCGAACACGCCGCCCACCAGCACGTCCACGGGCCCGGCTGCGGCCACGTCGGCATCGTGCACGAGGGCCACATCGACTTCCTCCACGACGGGCACCTGCATCACCCGCACGGCGACCATGTGGACGACCACGTGATCGCGGTCGACGCCGAGCACCCCGCCGCCTGCGACGGCGGCAGCCACGCCGTGCACCGCGCACGAGCCCGTCCACGTCCACGGTCCCGGCTGCGGCCACGAGGCCGTTCCCCACGGTGACCACATCGACTACCTCGTCGACGGCCACCTGCACCATCAGCACGACGACCACTGCGACGACCACGGCGCGGTCGTCGTCGCCTGACGGTTCAGGAGCGCCCCGCGCACTGCCGGCAGGTGCCGTGCAGCACGACGTCGTGCGCGTCCACGCGCCACTCGAGGCGCTCGGCGACCGCGGCGATCGCCGCTTCGAGCGCCCCGTCATGGAACGCGGTCGTGCGCCCGCAGCGCTCGCAGACGACGTGGTGGTGATGCGTGCCGTCCGCGTGGACGAGCTCCCAGCGGCGCTCGCCCTCGCCGAGGTCGAGCGGCCGCACGAGCCCGGCCTCCTGGAGCGCGGTGAGCGCGCGATAGACGCTGGCCGTGCCCGTGCGTCGCCCGTCGGCCCGCAGCTGCCCGGCGAGCTCGGCGGCGGTGCAGCAGCCCTCGTCGCGCGCGAGCCGCTCGATGACCGCCGCTGCGCGCCTCGCCGCTGCGATGCCCGCGCGCGGCGAGCTCGCGGTGGGCGCGCTCGGCCCAGTCGCGAGCGCGCGCGGTCATGCCGAGACCCTCCGGACCCCGGCTCCGAGCGCCGGGCGCCGCAGCACCCCGCCGAGCGCCCGCCCCGCGAGCGCGACGAGGAACGCCAGCGTCAGCGCCGCGGTCACGCGGCGCCCGCGGCGATGCTCGCGTAGTAGCTCGCTAGAGGCCGGCGACCGACGCGCCGACCGCGACCGCGGTGGCGAGCGCCATCATCGGCACCATCCGGCGGGCGACGCAGCCGCGCCGTCGCGCGCCGGCCCGACGAGCATCGCGACGACGAGCAGCGTGCCGAGCGCCTGGACGGCGACGAGCGTCGCGAGCGCCAGGAGCAGCGCGAGCACGACGTCGAGCGGCGCCGGGCGAGCGCCCGAGCGCGCGCGCGTCGTCGCGATCGAACCCGGTCAGCAGCAGGCTCGGATGCAGGACCGCAAGCGCGGCGAGCATCGCGACGGCGAGGCCGGCCGCGAGGCCGGAGGTCGAGGTCGCTGACGCCGAGCACGTCGCCGAACAGCAGGCCGTTCGAGCCCGGCCGGGGTCCGCGGCGCCAGGCCGAGCAGGACGCCGAGGCCGAAGAGCGTCGTGATCACGACCGACACCGCGACCTCGCTCCCCAGCCGCGGCACCCTGCCGACGGCGGCGATCGCGAGCGCCGCGACGAGCAGCCCCGCCGCCCCGCCCAGGAGCAGCGGCAGGCCGAGGAGCGCCGCCCCGATGAGACCCGGGAGCATCGCGTGCGCGAGCGACTCGGCGCCGTAGGAGAGCCCCCAGAGCACGATCCAGCACCCGAGCCCGCCGGAGACGATGCCGAGCAGCGTCAGCTCGAGCGCGCTGCGCACGACGATCGACTGGCCGAGCGGCTCGCTGCAGCCAGTCGATCACGGCCGCTCCCCGTGGTGGTGATGGTGGACGGTCGCGAGCGTCGCGCCGCCGGCGCCCGGCAGCGCGACGAGCTCGGTCCCGTACGTGCGCTCGACGACCTCGCCGGTCAGCGCGGACGCGGGCGGCCCGAAGGCGATCTGGACGCGGTTCAGGCACAGCACCGCGTCCGCGGCGCGCGCCTGGTCCATGTCGTGCGTGGCCATGAGCAGGCCGCGCCCCTCGCCCGCGAGCTCGCGCGAGGAGCCGCTCGAGCTGCTCGCCGCTCGCCACGTCGAGGCCCGAGAACGGCTCGTCGAGCAGCAGCACGGGCGCGTCCTGCACGAGCGCCCGCGCGACGAGGACGCGTTGGCGCTGGCCGCCCGAGAGGTCGCCGAACGTCGCCTGGGCGAGCTCGCCGAGCCCGACGCGGGTCAGCGCCTCGAGCGCCGCGGCACGGTCGGCCCGCGCGGGGCGTCGCCACCACGGCAGCCGCGAGAGCGCGCCCATCAGCGCCACGTCGAGCGCGCTGACCGGGAAGTCCAGGCGCGAGCGCTCGGTCTGCGGCACGAGCGCGACCCGGCCGGCGCGCAGCTCGAGCGTCCCGCCGCCGAGCGCGCAGCTCTCCGGTGAGCACCCGGAACAGCGTCGACTTGCCGCCGCCGTTGGGCCCCAGCACGCTGACGCGCTCGCCCGCTCGCACGCCGAACGTGACGCTCGCGATCGCGGGCACGCTCGCGCCCGGGTAGGTCGCCGCAACGTCGTCGGCGGCGACGAGCAGGGCGCGGCTCATGGACGGATCACGCACGTCGCGCGTCCTGCCGGTCATGCCGCGCACGAGCGCGGCGGCGTTCGCGGCCTCCATGCCGAGATACGTGCCTGCCGGCGAGTCCGCGTCGCCGAGCGTGTCGCCGTAGAGCCGCTCGCGCGCCGAGGCGCCGGTGTCCTGCGCGATCCGCTCGGCGAGCTTCGGATTGACCGAGCTCTCCGGGAACACCGCGCGCACGCCCTCGCGGCGGATCGTGCGCTCGAGGCGCCGCGAGGTCGCCGGCCGAGGCCTGCGCCTGCGTCGTCTGCGAGGGGATCACCGCGCCGACGACGCGCGACGCCGTAGCGGTCCGTGAAGTACCCGAGCGCATCGTGGTCGGTGACGATCAGCCGCGCTCGCCGCGGGGACCCGGTCCAGGCACGCGCGGATCGCCCGGTCCAGCCGCACGACGCGCCGGCGGTAGGCGCGGGCGTTCGCGGCGATCGATCGCCGCGTGCGCCGGGTCCGCCGCGATGAACGCGCGCTCGATCGCGCCTCGTCACGGCGCAGCGACGTTGCGCGGGTCGTGCCACCAGTGCGGGTCGCTCCCCGACTCGCCGTTCCCGGCCGGGCGGCGGATCGGCACGCCGGCGCCGACGTCCACGACGCGTGGCGTCGCTCCCGGAGTCCCCGAGCACGTCGGCCGCCCACGCGTCGAGGCCGAGCCCGCTCGCCAGCACGACCTGTGCGTCGGCGACCGCCTGCACGTCGGACGGCCGCGGCTCGTACTCGTGCGGGTCGGTGCTCGCGCTGAGGATCTGCGTGACGGCGGCCTCGTCGCCGCCGACCTGGCGCGCGAGGTCGCCGAGCTGCGTCGTCGTCGCAGCCACGCGCAGGCGCCCGTCGTCGCCCCCCGCCGCGGATCCGCAGCCGGCGAGCGCGAATCCGGCGAGCGCGAGCAGCACGGCGACCGCCGGAGCGAGCGGGATGCGGCGCGCCCGCGCGACGGCGACGAGCGCCGTCAGCGCGAACACCGCGCCGGCGAGCACGGCGATCGCCGCGCCCGGGGGCACGTCGAGCTGGAAGGCCAGCCACATGCCGAGCACGCCCTCGGCGGCGGCGAGCCCGGTGCTCGCGAGCTGCCAGGTGCCCATGCGCGCGGTGAGGAGGCGCGTCGTGGCCGCCGGGACGACGAGGATCGCGGTGGCGAGCAGCGATCCGGCCGCGGCGAGCGCCGCGACCGCGACGACGGCCACGAGCAGCACGAGTACGCCGTCCGCCCCGGCCGCGCGCGCGTCGTCGCCGCGCTCGCCGGTGAAGCCGGTCGCGAGCCAGCGCGGCCCGAGCGCGAGCACCGCGATGAGCACGAGCGCCGCGGCGACGGCGGCGAGGCGCATGTCCGCCGCGTCGATCGTCAGCAGGCTGCCGAACAGCAGGCGGTCGACGCTCGCCCGGGATCCGAAGACGTCGCTGGCGAGGATCACGCCGAGCGCGAGCGCGCCCGCGAGCACGAGCGCCGTGGCGCTGTCCGTCCCGGTCGCGCGGCGGCGCGCGAGGATGCCGACGAGCCCCGCGACGACGAACGCCGTACCGAACGCCCCGAGCGCGGCGGAGAAGCCCAGGCCGTCGGCCAGCACGAGGCCGGGGAACGTCGCCGTCCCGACCGCGTGCGCGAAGAACGCCAGGCCGCGCAGCACGATCCAGGTGCCGAGCAGCCCGCACGCGAGCGCGAGCAGCAGGATCTCCGCGAGACCGCGCTGGAAGAACGGCAGCGAGAACGGGTCGAGCACGAGCCGCTCACCGTAGCAGGAGAATGAGAATCGTTCTCATTCTGTTCGGCGTACAGCGCTCGCGCGAGCGTGCCACGGCGAGCGGCTGATCAGGCTGCGGGAGCCGAGCCGGCGGCCTGCGGGTCCACCCGCACGCTGATCGCGGGCGTGCGGGTCGAGCGGCCCGCGACGGTCGCGCGAACGGTGACGCGGTACTGCCCCGCCCGGGCGAGCTTCAGCCGGGCGGCGTACGCGCCGTTCGCGCGAATCGTGCGCGCCGCGGCGCGGCGCCAGCGACCGCGGACGCGGCGCTCGGCGACGACCTGCACGCGTGCGGCCGGCCGCACGGTGCCGCTGACGGTCAGGACGCCGCCTGCGGCCAGGACGGTGACGTCGGAGCGCGCCTCGATCGCCGGCACGACGCCGACGCTCACCGGCAGCGAGATCGTCTGCAGCGCCACCGCCCGCACGAGGCCGCCGCGCTTCCACGGGGCCCTCGCGGAGAACGTCCCGTCCGCGCCGCTGACGACCGTCGCGAGCGTCACCCAGCTGCCGTTCGCCGCCTGGCGCTCGAGGCGGACCGGCACGCCGGCCTGCGGGGTCTTGTCGGGTTTCAGGACCGTGCCGCTGAAGCGCGCGGTCGCCCCGTAGCGGACGGCGGCGCGCGCGGCGAGCGTGACCTCCGGCGTGACGAACGGCGTCGCCGAGACGCCCGCCGCGCGCCCGCGCAGATCGGGGAGCTGACGGTAGAACTGGTCGCCCGGGCAGTCGGTGCTGCCGGCATCGCGGTGACCGCTGATGCGCGGCAGGCGCACGCGCGTGCCGTACGGGTAGCGGCTGAGGCTGCCGCCACCGGAGACGACCGTGTGCGTGCCGCTCACCGGGGCGCCGTGGAGCGGGAGTTTCCAGCCGATGAGGCGCGCGACGGCGTCCACCGCGGCGCTCGGGGCCGGCTCCCCCATGAACGAGCCGATCACGGAGATCCCGGTCGAGAAGCGGTTGAAACCCTGCGCGTGGGCGCCGATCACGGGCTGGTCCACACCCCCCGCGCGGCCCTCGAAGATCGTGCCGTAGCGGTCGACGAGGAAGTTGTAGCCGATGTCGCTCCAGCCGCGGGTGTCGCGGTGGAACTTCGCCACCGAGAGCACGATCGCCGCCGAGTCGCCGGGGCCGTAGGCGTTCGAGCTCTCGGTGTGGTGCACGAACGCGAGCTCCACGATGCCATAGGACGGGGCCGAGCGCGGCAGGACGCGGTTGCCGCCCCAGGCGGCGCGCGAGACGATCGGCGGGCGCCCGCCGAACTGCGCGGTCCGCAGATCGGCGGCGGCGCGTGCGGCCAGCGCGGCGCGCGCTCCCGTGGGGAGCGCCACGAGCGCGAGGCGCACCGGGCGGCGCGGACGGCCGGCGGCACGCAGCTGCAGCTCGTCCGCCGGGCCGGTCCAGATCGGGTCGCTCGCGCGCGGCGCCGCGTCGCGATCGGGGGCGTGGTCGCCGTGAGAGCGCAGCGTGACCCAGCGCGACCACGGGCCGCCGCCGCGGCGCGTGCGCAGCTCGACGTGCGTGCCGAGCGCACGCGGCTCGCGCACGCCGGCGAGCACGAAGCGCGATGGAGCCCGCAGCGCCGCGGTCCGGCCGCCGCGGCCGAACGCATCCGGTGCGACCGTGAGTCCCAGACCGTGCGGCGCGGCGAGCGCATCCACGGGTTCGAGCGCGCGGCGCCCGAGCGCCGTCGCCGCGGCGGCGCCGCCGAGGGCAAGGGCGCGGCGGCGCGTCAGGCGGCCGTGCTGTTCATGGCGTCGGTCCATCGATCTGCCGTCGGCGCGCGAGCTGGGCACCGCTCCCATGGTGGCAAGAACCGCCTCGCGGGCGGCGAAGGTGCGGTCCCGGCGAACGCGATCCTGCAGCGGGTGCGCGTCAGGCGACGCCGGCGCCGGCGGGCACTTCCAGCTCGTCGGCGGCGCACGCTCCGCCGAGCCACTGCTCGCCGAAGGCGCGCATGTCGGCGATCAGCGGCAGCAGCGCGCGCCCCTTGTCCGTCAGCGCGTACTCGACGCGCGGCGGCACCTCGGGGAACGTCTGGCGTTCGACGACCCCCTCCTGCTCGAGGTCGCGCAGGCGCAGCGACAGCGTCCGCGGGCTGATGCCGCTGAGCGAGCGCTCGAGCTCGCAGAACCGCGAGCGGCCCTCGGCGAGATCGCGCACGATCAGCAGCGTCCACTTGGCGCAGACGATGTCAGCCGTGCGGCAGACCGGGCAGGTGGGATCCATGGCCACCCCCTCACTTTACCAAGTGAAGTGTTGGCCGCGCCCTGTGGTGGCCGCGGGTCAGCCGCCGAGCAGGCTGCCGAGCCCGCCGCTGCCACCGCCGCCCGACGGGAACGCCACGCGCCCCTCCGACGGCTGCACGAGGACCCAGCCCTGGCCGCTGAACGCCATCTGCAGCGATTCGCCGGACGACCGCCCGATCAGCGTCTTGGCGCTGATGTCGGTCTTCAGCGACGCCGAGACCCCCGAGGACCACGTGACCGCCGCCTGGGCGTCGGCGAACGTCGGCGCGGAGGTCACGTCGAGCAGGATCGGCGGCCCGTCGCTCAGCAGCGCGACGAAGCCGGTCCCCTTGAGCGTCATGTTGAACAGGCCGCCCGACATCGCTGCGGCCGCGCCGCCCGAGCAGCTTGTTGATGTCCCAGTCGATGTCGGAGTCGAACGCCAGGAGGTTCGGGCCGTTGACCGTGATGGAGTCGTCGTCGAGGTGGAGCAGGTGGATGTCCTGCGCGGTGTCGGCCAGGAAGACCTCGCCGCTGCCGCTCATCTTCATGAGCGTCGTGCCCTCGCCGCTGACGGCCTTCTTCAGCATCCGCCCCATGCCGCCCGACCCGGCGTGCTCGAACTTCACCTCGCCCTGGTAGGCGACCATCGAGCCGCGCTTGGCCTGGATCTCGCCGTCCCGGAGGTGGACCTTCAGGAGCTTCGAGTTCTGCAGCGTGAACGCATCGGTCGCGGTCGTCTCGACGTACTGCGTCAGGTCGGTCTTGATGCTCAAGGCGCGGTCCCCAGGATCGTGATCGGCGTCCGGACGTCGCCCGCACCCTGCCCGCCCGGCGGGCGGCCGTCAAGCGGCGACAGGACTCTCGCGGCGCGACTCGGCGTCGGCGAGGTCGTCCATCGTGGTGCCGCGCTTGCCGTCCGCGGCGACCAGGAGCTTGAAGTCGTGCGGCGAGCTGGCGGCGGCGACCGCCTGCTCCATCGTGATCCGCCCGGCCTTCAGGTGGCCGAACAGGGCCTGGTCGAAGGTCTGCATCCCGTAGTAGCCGCCGTCCGAGATGACCTCGGGCAGGCGCCCGGTCTGCGTGGGGTCCATGACCATGTCGCGCACCCGGCCGGTCATCCGCAGGATCTCGCAGGCGGCGACGCGGCCGCCGTTGGCCGCCGGGACGAGGCGCTGCGAGACGACGCCCTTCAGCGTGCCGGCGATCATCGCGCGGACCTGCTGGTGCATGTGGGGCGGGAAGAAGTCGATCAGGCGGTTCACGGTTTCGGCGGCGTCCACGGTGTGGACGGTCGAGAACACGAGGTGACCGGTCTCGGCGGCCGAGAGCGCCGTCTGGACGGTCTCCTCGTCGCGCATCTCGCCGATCAGGATGACGTCCGGGTCCTGGCGCAGCACGCGGCGCAGCGCGCGCCGGAACGAGGCCGTGTCCTGCCCGACCTCGCGCTGGTTGATGAGCGAGCGCTTGTCCTGGTGCAGGAACTCGATCGGATCCTCGATCGTCACGACGTGCCGCGCGCGGGTGTTGTTGATGTGATCGATCATCGCCGCGAGCGTCGTGGACTTGCCCGAGCCGGTGGTGCCGGTGAGCAGCACGATCCCGCGCTCCTCCTCGGCGAGCTCGCGCACGACGTCCGGGAGCGCGAGGTCCTCGACCGTGCGGATCGAGACGGGGATCGCGCGCATCACGACCGAGACGTTGCCGCGCTGGCGGAACGCGTTGACGCGGAAGCGGGCGAGGCCCTCGATCGCGTGGGAGAAGTCGACCTCGTGCTCCTCGGCGAACTCGCGGAGCTTCGTCGGGTCGTGGAGCATCTGGTGGACGGCCTCCTCGGTGTCCCGGGGCGCGAGGACGTCGGTGCCGTCGATCGCGCGCATCACGCCGTCGACGCGCGTGATCGGCCGAGCGCCGACCTTCAGGTGGAGGTCCGACCCGCCGGCGTGCACCAGGTGGGTCAATGCAGCATCGAGATGAAGTGCCATCACCGCCCGTATCGGCGGCGGCACCGAACCCCTTGAGCGTGCCTACGCGACGTCGCGGAGCTTCTGGGCCTCCGCGAGCGACTGCAGCTTCTTCAGCGACTGGTTCTCGATCTGGCGGATCCGCTCGCGCGTGACGTTGAAGGTCTTGCCGACCTCGTCGAGCGTGCGGGGATGCTCGCCGCCGAGGCCGTAGCGCAGCTCGAGCACGCGGCGCTCGCGGTAGCTCAGGTTCTCGAGCGCCTCGCGCAGCGCCTCCTTCGTGAGGATCTCGGCGGCGCGCTCGTACGGAGACTCCGCGCGCTCGTCGGCGATGAACTGGCCGAACTCCGACTCCTCCTCGTCGCCGACCGGCTTCTCCAGCGAGACCGGGGCCTGCGCGGAGCGCTTGATCGACTCGACCTCGTCGGGGTCGATGCCGGTGACCTCGGCGATCTCGTCGGCGGTCGGCTCGCGGCCGAGCTCCGTGACGAGCTTGCGCTCGGCGCGGCCGATCTTGTTGAGCTTCTCGACGACGTGCACCGGGATGCGGATCGTGCGCGCCTTGTCGGCGAGAGCGCGGGCGATCGCCTGGCGGATCCACCAGGTGGCGTAGGTCGAGAACTTGAAGCCCTTGCGGTAGTCGAACTTCTCCGCGGCGCGCACGAGGCCGAGCGTGCCCTCCTGGATCAGGTCGAGGAACGGCAGGCCCTGGTTGCGGTAGTTCTTGGCGATCGAGACCACGAGGCGCAGGTTCGACTCGACCATCTTCTGCTTGGCGTCGAGGTCGCCGCGCTCGATGCGCTTGGCGAGCTCGACCTCCTCCTGAGCGGTGAGCAGGCGGACCTTGCCGATGTCCTTCAGGAACAGCTGGAGCGAATCCGTCGTCATGTCCGGGCGCAGGTCGAGCCCGGTCTTCGCCTTGCGGCGCGAGCGCTTGTCCGGAGCACGCTCGACGGCGGCCGCCGGCGCGTTCGGATCGTCCTCGATGAGCTCGATCTCCTGGCCCTCGAGCCAGGTCGTGAGCTCCTCGCGGTCGGACTCGTCCAGGTCGAGCTCGGAGGTGGCGCTCGTGATGTCGCTGTGCGACAGCACGCCGGTCTGCTGCCCGCGCGCGACGAGCGCCTTGATCTCTTCGAGTTCCTGGAGTTCGGTGACTGACATGAAGGTCCGTTCGTCCGCCGGGACCAAGGAGACCCGGCCAGCTTGCGAAGGTGGACGGCTCGCCGAAGAAACCAGGCCGCACTGCGCCCCATCATCATCGTCGAGCGAACACTCCCAGGGTACTGCCGTCTGAAGTTGTCCGTCAAAGACGACCGGGAGACCCGGCGTCTACCCGTCACTACGTCGAATTCGCCCTGGGGTTTCACGGTTTCGGCGCCTGCACCGCCGCTCGCAAGCCACGGGGTGGCAGAATGGCCGCATGTCCACCCCCGGTCCGCCCGGTCCCGACGACGACCGGGACGTGCTCTCGAGCCTGCCGCGCAGCCGCCGGCAGCGCCCGACGGCGCGTCGCGAGGCCGCTCGCGCCAAGCGCGAGCGCGCTCCCGCATCGCCGAAGGCCCGCCCGAAGGCGACGGCCAAGGCAAGGCCCAAGGCGAAGCCGAAGGCCCGTCAGAAGCCCGCCGCCGAGCCGCGCGCGAAGGCCGCCGCCGCGAGCGGGGGCAAGGCGAAGCGCGGCGCGAAGACCGCCCCCCGCGCGAAGGCGGCCGCCCCGGCGGCGACGTCCAGGCGGACCGCCGCGCCGAAGCGGACGATCCCGCCCGCCGGGTACGCGACGCCCCGCTCGAAGGGCGATCACGGGACCGCCGATCCTGGCGCCGCGCTGGCGGGTCTGATCAGCGGCCTGCTGAAGCGCCTGCCGTTCCAGTAGGCTCTCCGGCACTGCCGAACCTTCGCGGGTCAGTCCGCGCGAGGGACGGGGGACCCACTGCGGGCCGCAAGGCTCGCTGGGGCGAATCGCGGAGATCCGCGTAGCGCCAGTCGTTCGGCGCGAGCCCGTCAGCTCACCCCGCAGGCGTCGAACGATCGTCCGGACCCACTCATCCGCACCCGTACGCCGACAGCTTCTGCCCGTGCTCGGCGCCGCCATCGTGGCGCTCGCCGCGAGCGCCCCATCCGCGCCGGCCGCGACGGGCGGGCTCGAGGCCGGCGAGTCGCTGATCACGGCCAGCCCGGCACTCGTCGGGGCCCCGATGCGGTTCACCGGGACGCTCGGGCCGGCCGGCGCGAACCGCCTGATCGAGATCCAGCTGCAGTCCGCAGGCGGCCCGTGGACCCGCGTCGCGACCGTCCAGGGCGGCGGCGACGGGAGCTTCACGACGACCTGGCAGGCCGCGCAGACCGGCCAGTACGTCGTGCGCGCCGTGCCGGGCGGCGGCGCGGTCGCCGCCCAGGCAGCGCAGCCGCCGACCGCCGTCGCGGTCGTCTACCGCCGCGCGACGGCCACGTGGTACGACCAGTCGGGCTCGCGCGGCGCCTGCGGCGTGCGCCTGCGCAGGCGCACGCTCGGGGTCGCTCACAAGACGCTGCCGTGCGGCACGATCGTCGAGATCACCTACCGCGGGCACACGGTCCAGGCCCCGGTCGTCGATCGCGGGCCTTACAGCCGCGGCGTGAGCTACGACCTGACGATCGCCGTCGCCCGCAGCCTGAGGATGGTCAGCGCCGGCCGCGTGCGCGTCGGCGTCCTGCCGGCGACCGAGCGCACGCCGAAGACCCCGCTGAGCGCCGTCGCCCCCGCGAGCGTCGGCGGCGGCGCCGCCGTCCCCGGCGCCTGAGCGCCCGCGACGCTCGTCCGTTCGTCCGTTCGTCCGTCACATGCGGCGGGAATGGTTGTCTGCATCGCTGTCGAACCCCTCCCCCACCGAATCGAGGACCAGACCATGCGCAGACTGCTGACCCTTTCGATGCTCGCGATCCTCGCGTTCGCGGCGTTCGCCTCGACGGCGTCCGCCCGCAGCGGCGACCGCGACGGCGATCGGCTCCCCGATCGCTGGGAGAAGCGCCACCACATCTCCACGAAGGCCAAGAGCGCGAGGCAGGACCTCGACCGCGACGGTCTCACGAACCTCGGCGAGTTCCGCTCGAAGACCGACCCGCGCGACGCGGACAGCGACGACGACGGCGTTCGCGATGCGAACGAGGATCGCGATCACGACGGCGTGCGCAACGGCGACGAGATCCACCGTGGCACGAACCCGTGCGATCGCGACTCCGACGACGACGGCGTCGACGACGCCGACGAGGTCTCCGGCGAGATCGTCTCGTTCGAGGGCGGAACGCTCACGATCAAGCGTGCGGACGGGTCCACCGTCAGCGGCATGGTCACCGCGACGACCCGCCTGGTCTGCCGGACCACCGCCGCCAGGACCAGCCACGACGGCGGATCCGACGACGGCGTCGCCGACCCGTCCTGCACGACCGCCGCGCTGAGCGCCGGGGCGAAGGTCCACGAGGCCGAGCTCGCCGAGGGCGTCGCCCCGGCTGCGTTCAAGAAGGTCAAGATCCTCCGCGCAGCGGCCTAGTCCACTCGCGAACGGGCCGGTCGCCGCACGGCGATCGGCCCGCCACGCGGGCTGCCCGGTCGCTGCTAGGCGATCGGGACGCCGGCCGCGCGCGCGGCGAAGACGCCCTCGTCCGCGTGCGCCACGAGCGACGCGGCGTCGGTGCCGTCGTCCGGGCAGACGCCGATCCCGATGGACGCGCGCAGCGGTGCGTCGTGCAGCGTGCCGCCGGCGCTCACGACGTCGGCGAGCCGCCGGCCGAGCGCCCGCGCGCCCTCGAGGCCGGTGTGACCGGCGATGATCCACAGGCGCCCGTCGCGTTCACGGACCGCTGCGTCACCGGGGCGCAGCTCCCCGCGCACGCGGCGCTCGGCACGCTCGAGCGCCAGGCGCGCCTCACCGCGCTCGTCGGCCACGAGCAGGCGCTCGGCGTCGTCGACGTCCACGGCGAGCACCGCGCACGGCACGCCGTCGTCCGCGAGGCGCCCGAGCCGCCGGACGACCGCGGTCGCCCACGGCTCATAGCGGTCCTCCGTCGACGCGACCGACGGGAAGACGTCCGCGGGAACCGGGGCCGGGGCGAGGCCGACGGGCGCAGGCAGGTCGGGGACCGGCGCGAGGCGCGGGCTGGGCTCGGGCTCGGGCTCGGGCGCCGGGGGCGGGGCGGGGCTCGAGCGCCTCGGCCGCGGGCGCGCCGGTGGCCGGAGCGGGCTGCCGGGCGCCGCTGAGCGCCGCGGCGGCCACGACGTCACAGACGAGGCCGAGCCGCGCGGCGAGCGCGGCGACGACCTCGGGGTCCGGCCGGCGCAGGGCCTCCAGCAGCTCGCCCCAGAGCACCGCGCGCAGCGCGCCGATCGCCCCCGCTGCGCCGGCCGCGTCGGCGGCACCCGCCAGGCGCCCCGCCCGCGACGCCAGCCGCTCGAGATCCCCGCCCGGGCGCAGGCGATCGAGGTCCGCATCGGCGGCGAGCGCCCCCGTCATCGCGGCACACAGCGCCGGGGCGTCCTGGGCGAGTTCCCCGGCGGGCAGCGCGGCCGCGGCTGCCAGCGGCGCCTGGGCGATCAGGGTCAGCAGCCAGCCCTTGGCGAGCACGTCGGAGCCCGCGAGCGCGGACAGCGGCGCATCGGCCACGGGCCGCGCCGGTCGAGCGGGAATCGGGCCCCCGAGCATGCGCGGTGAATACCAGCGCGCCCGGACGGCGCGCGCGTGCGTCATGCTGCCCGCGCGATGGCCGAAACGCTGCTCAGCATCACCGCGGCACGCGAGCGCGTGCTGCAGGCCGCCGCCCCGCTGCCCACCGAGGAGGTCGCCGTCGACGCGGCCCTCGGCCGCGTGCTCGCCGAGGAGGTCCGCGCCGCGGCGGACGTGCCGGGCTTCCGCAATTCAGCGCGATGGACGGGTTCGCGGTCCGCTCGGGCGCGGCCGGCCGCGACCTGCTCGTCGTCGGCGAGTCGCGCGCGGGACACCCGGCCGGCGTCGCGGTCGGGGACGGCGACGCCGTGCGCATCTCGACGGGGGCGGCGGTGCCCGACGGCGCGGACGCCGTCCTGCAGCAGGAGCTCGTCGAGGACCGCGGAGCGCGCGTCACGCTGCGCGACGCGGTGGCCCCGGGGCGCAACCTGCGCGAGGCCGGCGAGGACCAGCGCGCCGGCGCGCTCGTCCTCGGCCCGGGCACCCGGCTGGGACCCGCGGAGCTCGGCGTGGCGGTCGGCGCGGGGCGCGCGACGGTGTGCTGCGCGCGGCGCCCGCGCGTCGCGGTGCTGGCGACCGGCGACGAGCTCGTGGCGCCGCGGTGCGCCGCTCGGCCCGGGACAGGTCCACGATTCGAACCGCACGATGCTCGCGGCGCTCGCGGCCCGCGAGGGCGCCGACGTCGTCGTCGCGCGGCACGTCCCCGACGACGACGCGGCGACCCGCGCGGCGCTCGGGGCTGCACTCGCCGCCGCCGATCTCGTCGTGCTCTCCGGCGGCGTCTCGGTCGGCCCGCACGATCACGTGAAGCCCGCGCTGCGGGCGCTCGGCGTCGACGAGCGCTTCTGGCGGGTCGCGCTGCGGCCCGGCAAGCCGACGTGGTTCGGGGTGCACGGGCGCACGCTCGTGCTCGGGCTCCCCGGTAACCCGGTTTCGGCGATGGTCACGTTCCTGCTGTTCGCGCGGCCCGCACTCGCGGCGCTCCAGTGGGCGGAGCCCCCGGCCGCCGGGCGCGCGGTGCTCGGCGAGCGGCTGATGTGCCACCCCGATCGCGACGAGTGCGTGCGGGTGCGGCTCGAGGACGGCGTCGCCTACGCGACGGGTCCGCAGGGCTCACACGTCCTGCGCTCGATGACGCTGGCCGACGGTCTCGTCGTCGTCCCGCGCGGCGCAGGCGTCGCCCTGGCGGCGGGCACCGAGGTCGAGTTGCTCTCGATCTAGGCCGCTTCGAGGTAGGCGACGACGCGGTTGGTGAGCGCCGTCAGCGCCGGCGCGGGCTCCTCGAGCGCCATCGGCCGGTCGGTCAGCAGCGCCTCCAGGTGCCGCCCGTAGTCGCGGCGTCCGCGCGACCGGCCAGGCGCGCGCCGACGAGTCGCCGCGCGCCGCGTCGCGACCGGATCGATGGTCCAGATCGCCTCGAAGCGCCGGGTCAGGTCGTCGGCACCGCCCGGCTCGGTCACGCCGGGCTGCTCCCACGCCAGCAGGCAGGCCGCGTAGCCCGGCGCGTCGATGACGACGGCCCACTCGTTGCCGAGCGCGTCCTCGGGCGCGATCGGGATCTCGACCGGCCCGCCCTCGGGCTGCGCCTCGGCGGCGAAGTCGGCGAACACGACGGCGGCGTCGGCGCAGCGTGCGAGCCGCCGGTAGCGTGGCTCGACCGCGCGGTAGAACGCCTCGTGCTGGAAGGCGCCGATGAGCACCGGGGCGGCGGCGCGCGCGATCGCCTCGTGCTCGATCGCGCGGCTCAGCGCGATGAGCGTCGACTTGCACAGGACCTGCGGACGCGGTCACGGTTCGCGGCGGCGACCGCCGCGTAGATCGACGGACGGTCGCTGTCCTCGCCGGTCTCCTGCGCGCGCTCGATCGCCGCCGGCACCGACAGGCCGCGGTGGCGGTAGGCCTGCACGCGGCGCAGCGCCTCGACGTCCGCGGGCGCGTAGCGGCGGTAGCCGCTCGCCGTGCGCTCCGGGCACGGGAACCCGTAGCGCTGCTCCCACATGCGGATCGTCCCCGGCGCGATGCCGGTCTGCTCGGCGATGTCCTTGATGGCCAGCTCGGTCATGCGTCTCCCGGAGGGTTCATTCAACAGGACGTTGAGGTTCCCTGCCGTCCCGCGACGCTACGCATACGGGCCTGAGCCCCGCGCGGGTCATCGGCGGCCCACCGCCGCGCGTACCCGTGCTGTGGACTCCTCGAGCCAGCGCATCCTCCTGACCGGCGCGACCGGAGCGATCGGCGAGCGCCTGCTCCCGGCGCTGCTCGACGCCGGCCACGACGTGCGCTGCCTCGTGCGCGACCCCGCGCGGGCGCGGCTGCCGCCCGAGGCCGCGGTCGTGCGCGGCGACGTCCTGGCCCCGGCGGGCCTCGAGGCCGCGCTCGACGGTGTGGACGTCGCCTACTACCTCATCCATTCGATGGGGCGCGGCGCGAGCGGGGACTTCGCCGCGAACGACCGGCGCGGCGCGGCGAACGTTCGCCGCCGCCGCGCAGCGTGCAGGCCTGCGGCGCATGATCTACCTGGGCGGCCTGCCCGCGCACGGCGCGGGGTCGGCGCACCTGCGCAGCCGCGACGAGGTCGCGCGGATCCTCGCGAGCGCCGTGCCCGAGCCCGTCCACGCCCGCGCCGCGATGGTCATCGGCGCGCGCAGCGCGTCGTTCCTCATGCTCCGCCAGCTCGTGCAGCGCCTGCCCGCCATGGTCGGCCCGAAGTGGATCGACACGCGCACCCAGCCGATCGCCGAGCGCGACGTCGTCGCGGCGCTCACCGTGCTCGCGACGTTCCCGGCCCCGCCCGCCGACGTCGAGCTCGGCGGCGCGGACGTCATCACCTACCGCGAGATGATGCGGCGCTTCGCCCGGGCCGATGGGCGCCGCGAGCCGCTGATCGTCCCCGTCCCGGTGCTCTCGCCGCGGCTGTCGTCGTACTGGGTCGGCTTCGTCACGTCCGTCGAGCCGGCGCTCGCGCGCCCGCTCGTCGACGGGCTCAGCGAGGAACTCATCGTGCGCGACCCCCCGCCGGCGGGCATCAACGACCATCCGCTCGGGTTCGACGCGGCCGTCCGCGAGGCGCTGGCGGAGCCGGGCGCCGTACCATCGGCGAGCCGATGAGCCGCCTCCCGCCGCGTTGAGAGCCGCTGGGCGTCCTCGCCCTGATCTACACGATCGCCTCGCGCGCGGCACAGCGCATGCTCGCCCGCCCGACGACGATCGGTCCCGTCGACGATCGGGCCGCTTCACGACGACACGCCGATCGATCGGCACGGGCGCCGTGCCGCTCGGTGCAGTCCGCCGACGTCGAGATGCCGATCGCAGCGCTCGCGGCGATCTGGTCGCCGACGCACCTCGAGCGCCTCGCGCGCACGTACTGGCGCTTCCTCAGCCGCTGCACGCTGGGCCTCGTCCGCGTCGAGTACACCGACGCCGAGCGGTTCGTCGTCTTCCTGCGACGCCCGTTCGTCCTGCTCGCGTTCCAGGCGCCGGAGTACGAGATGGACGAGCGACCGCGGCATCGTGCGCTGGCGGCATCGAGCGCGGCGTGCTCGTCGCGCCGCCCGGCATCGGCGCCGACGGCTACCTGGAGATCGACGT
Source organism: uncultured Actinomycetes bacterium (assembly GCA_963787935.1). Classification (GTDB taxonomy): domain Bacteria; phylum Actinomycetota; class Thermoleophilia; order Solirubrobacterales; family Solirubrobacteraceae; genus F1-60-MAGs163. The sequence goes on from CAWBEV010000006.1 coordinate 1,043,993, forward strand.
GCGCCGTACGCCGACCGGCGACCCGCGCACTGGGTCGACCTGCACGTCGAGGTCGAGGTCGCCAACTACTACCCGCGCGATCGCCTCGACGTTCACCCAGTGGGCCTACGCGGTCACGCAGTCGCGCATCCACGTGCTCGTGACCTACGGGTTCCTGCGCTCGCTCGCCAAGCTCGACCTCGAGGAGTCGAAGATCGGGCGCTTCGCCGACATCGACGAGGTCCCGGACCCGAGCGGCCCGGCGCCGAGCGAGCGCTCGGCCGGCCGCGACCGCGAATCGCGTGCCGAGCGCGACCGGCCCGCCGCCGGTCAGCCGTAGCGCTCGCCGGTCAGCGCGCGCAGCTTCGTCGCGGTTGTGGCGCGCGCGGACGCGCCGGACGGTCCCCGAGCGCGAGCGCATGACGAGCGACTCGGTCGTCGCGACGCCCGAGCCCTCGTAGCGCACGCCCTGCAGGACGTCGCCGTCGGTGACGCCGGTCGCCGAGAAGAAGCAGTCGTCACCGCTGACGAGGTCGTCCTGGGTGAGCTGGCGCTCGAGGTCGTAGCCGGCGTCGAGCGCGGCCTGGCGCTCGGCGTCGTCGCGCGGCCACAGGCGGCCGACGAGCCCGCCGCCGATCGACTTGATCGCCGCGGCGGAGATGACGCCCTCGGGCGTGCCGCCGACGCCCCACAGGAGGTCGACGGGCGAGCGGGTGCTGACGGCCAGCAGCGCGGCGCTCACGTCGCCGTCGCTGATCAGGCGCACGCGGGCCCCGGCAGCTGCGGATCGCGTCGATGCCCTCCTCGTGGCGCGGGCGGTCGAGGACGACGACCATGACGTCGCCGATGCTCGACGCCGCGGCGCTCGGCGACGAGCCCGCAGGTCTCGCCGATCGGCCGGTCGAGGTCGAGCAGGTCGGCGAGGTCGGTGCCGCCCGCGAGCTTCTCCATGTAGACGCACGGCCCCGGGTCGAACATCGTGCCGCGCGGCGAGATCGCGATGACCGCGAGCGCGCTCGGCATGCCCTTCGCGGTCAGCGTCGTGCCCTCGAGCGGGTCGACGGCGATGTCGACCTCGGGCGGCGTGCCGTCGCCGACGTGCTCGCCGTTGTAGAGCATCGGCGCCTCGTCCTTCTCGCCCTCGCCGATGACGACGAGGCCGTCCATGGACACGGTCTCCAGGACGTGGCGCATGGCGTCGACGGCGGCCTGGTCGGCGGCGATCTTGTCGCCGCGGCCGACGAGCCGGGCGGCCGCGAGCGCGGCGGCCTCGGTGACGCGGACGAGCTCGAGGGCGAGGTTGCGATCTGGCGTGGTGGCGGACATCGGGACTCCCGGTCGCTGAACCGGGCCGACCCTAGATGATCGAATCTGCGGGCGCGTACGGGGCAACTACGGAGGCGACCCGGGCGGTGCTGCGTTCAAGCCCGCACGGACGCGGCGATCTCGAGCAGTGCCTCGACGTCCCACGGGCCCTGCGCGGTGAGGCGCAGGTGCACGCCCCCGGCCGCCCACGACAGCTCGCGCACCGGCCGCAGCGACGGCTGGGCCTCGTCGAGCGAGGCGCTGCGCAGGCGCGCAGGCGCGTCGCCCACGCGCGCCTCGGCGACCCGCGCGCCGTTCAGCGCGTCACGCTCGGGCCCGGGCTCGGGCCCGGCGTAGAGCGCCAGGCGGCCGGGGCTGCCCGGCCGCGAGTCGTCGAGGTTCCACACGACCTCGACGCCCGTCCCGACCGGAACGACGTCCACCCAGCGCGCCAGCGGCAGCGCCGCCGCGGGCAGCGGGAACGGGCGCCCGAGCAGGGCGTCCGCGTCGGCGATGCCGTCCAGCGGGTCCACGCGGCGCGATCATCGCACGCTGCGAACACGCCGGTAGGGTGCGGCCCATGGCCGCCGACCCCGAGCCGCCGGAGCCCGCCGACGAAGGCTTCCACGTCCCCGGGCCCGAGGAGCAGTGGTCGGACTCGCTGTACTTCGGCGGCGGCGACGCGCGCAGTGGCCTGGCGTTCTACAGCCGCATCGGGCTGCGCCCGAACGAGGGCCGCATCGAGTCGGCGCTCGGCGTCTGGCTGCCCGCCCAGCGCCCCGGGCTCCCGCCGCGGTTCCTGCTGGCCTTCGCCCGCGGGGACGCACCCGCCGAGCCGGCCGGCGCTCCGATCGCCGCGGGCCCGCTGACGTACGACTGCGCGGTCCCCTTCGAGCACTGGCGGATCCGCGTCGACGGCGAGGCCCGGCTGTGGGCCCGCGCCGAGGACCTCGGCGAGCATCCGGACGCCCATCAACGCCTGCACGTCAGCGGCGAGCTGCGCTTCGCCGCCTGGACGGCACCGTTCGCGTTCGCCTCCGGGCTGACCGAGAGCGTCGCGGCACGCCACTACGAGCAGCCGGGCTCGGTCAGCGGCGTGCTCACCGTCGGCGAGGAGCGCTTCGCCGTGGCCGGCGCGGGCCTGCGTGACCACTCCTGGGGCGTGCGCGACTGGCAGGGAGTGCCGTATTGGCGCTGGATGGGGATGCTCGTGGACCCCGACCACTTCCTGCTCGTCCACAACGTCGGCACACCCGCCCGGACCGAGGTCGTCGGCGGCTGCCTGATGCTCGGCGGCGAGCTGTCGCCGGTCGTCGCCGGCCGCACCGAGGGCACCCAGCGGGACTTCGTCGCGCATGCGACCGACGCGCTCGGGCGTACGGCGACGCTGCGCGGCGCCGCGCAGAGCATCGCCCCGCTGCGCCAGCGGCGCGACGGGCGCCTGACGATCGTCAACGAGGGCCTCACGCGCCTGGAGTGGCTCGGGCACGAGGGCCTGGGCATCTCCGAGTGGCTCGTGCAGCACGACGCCTGATGCCCGCCGATCCCCCGAACCTGGAGCCCGCCCGTGCCTGAGACGCGCTGGGGCCTGACGCTGCCGTTCCCGGGCGTCTCGCTCGCCGACCACGCCCCGTACTTCCGCCTTGCCGAGGAGCTCGGCTACGACGACCTGTGGACCGGGGAGACCGCCGGCCCCGACGGCTTCACACCGCTCGCGCTGGCCGCCGCCGTCACCGAGCGCATCCGCCTGGCGACCGGGATCGTCAACCCGTTCACGCGCGGGCCGGCGATCCTCGCCCAGCAGGCCGCAGCACTCGCGGACGCCTCACGCGGGCGCTTCGTGCTCGGCCTGGGCTCGTCCTCGAACGTCATCGTCGAGCGCTGGAACGGCATCCCGTTCGAGAAGCCGCTGTCGAAGGTGCGTGAGAGCGTCGAGTACCTGCGTCCGGTGCTGGCGGGCGAGCGCGGCACCGGCGGGTTCAAGCTCGAGTCCCCGCCGGCCGAGCCCGTGCCGATCGTGATCGCCGGGTTGCGCGGAAAGATGCTGCGGCTCGCCGCGGAGCTCGGCGACGGCGCGTTCACGAACTTCCTGCCGCTCAGCGGCCTGCCGCGGATCGTCGAGGAGGTGCGCGCCGGCGAGGCGACCGCCGGCAAGGCGCCCGGAACGGTCGAGCTCGTCTGCCGGTTCTTCTGCATCCCGCAGCCGGCCGACGAGGGATTGGCGACGGCGCGCTTCCTGTTCGCCGCCTATGCGACCGTCCCGGTCTACAGCGACTTCTTCCGCTGGCTCGGGTGGGGCGAGCGGATCGACCCGATGATCGCCGCCTGGCAGGAGGGCGACCGCAAGGCGGCGCTCGAGCTCGTGCCCGACGAGCTCGTGCGCGAGATCTTCGTGTTCGGCTCGTTCCCCGAGCAGCGCGCCCGGCTGCGCGAGTACGTGGACGGGGGCGTGACGACGCTCATCCTCACGCCGATGTGCGGACCCGACCAGCTCGAGGCCGTGATCGCGGGCCTCGCGCCGGGACAGGACGGATGAGCGCCCCGGTCCTCGTCACCGGCGCGTCGACCGGCATCGGGCGCGCGACCGTCGAACGCCTCGCCGGGTCGGGCATCCCGGTGCTGGCCGGCGTGCGCAGCGCGAGCGCTGCCGCCGCGCTCGGCGCGCTCGGCGGCGTCGAGGCGATCACCCTCGACGTCACGAGCACCGCGGACCTCGCCGCGCTCGGCGAGCGGCTGGAGGGCTCCGGGCTGCGCGGCCTCGTGAACAACGCGGGGATCGCCGTTCCCGGGCCGCTCGAGGCGCTGCCGCTCGACGACCTGCGCCGCCAGTTCGACGTGAACGTCATCGCCCAGGTCGCCGTCCTCCAGGCGGCCCTGCCGGCGCTGCGCCTGGCCCGCGGACGGATCGTGAACATCGGCTCGGTCGGCGGGCGCGTCGGGCAGCCGTACGTCGGCGCCTACTGCGGCTCCAAGGGGGCGCTGCACCTGATGAGCGCGTCGCTGCGCCGCGAGCTCATGCCATGGGGCATCTGGGTCGCGTGCGTCGAACCCGGCGCGATCGACACCGAGATCTGGCGCAAGGGCCAGGAGTCCGCGGACCAGGTGCTCGACGGCCTCACGCCGGAGGGCCGCGTGCTCTACGGCGCCCGGATGGCGAAGATGCGCGCCGTCGTCGCCCGCCAGACGCGCGGAGCGACCCGGCCGGACGTCGTGGCCGAGCGGATCGAGCACGCGCTGACGGCGCCACGCCCCCGCGCGTACTACCTCGTCGGGCGCGACGCGCTCGTGTTCAACACCCTCCAGACCGTCCTGCCGGCGCGCGCCGTGGACCGTCTCATGTCGCGCGCGCTCGGGCTCTGAGCGACCGCGGACCCGTATCTTCCCCGCGATGCAGGCGATCTCGCACGACGGCACGATGGCGGGCAGCCCGTACCCGCCGATCGCGGAGTACGCATTCCTCTCCGACTGCGAGGTCAACGCGCTGATCGCGCCGAGCGGGCGCGTGGAGTGGATGTGCCTGCCGCGCATGGACGGCCCGTCGGTCTTCGGCTCGCTCCTGGACCGCGACGCGGGCGGGTTCCGCGTCTCACCGGCCGACACGCGCGTGCCCGCCGGCCGGCGCTACCTCCCGGGCACGATGATCCTCGAGACGACGTGGGCGACCCGCACCGGCTGGGTCGTCGTCCACGACGTCCTGCTGATCGGGCCCTGGCACCACGACGCCGAGCGCTCGACGACCCACCGGCGCTCCCCCACGGACACGGACGCCGACCATGTCCTGCTGCGGATGATGCGCTGCATCAACGGGAACGTCGAGATGCACGTGGAGTGCGAGCCGAAGTTCGACTACGGGCGCGAGCCGGTGACCTGGACCTACGGCGGCGAGGGCTACGGCGTCGGCGTCGGGCGCGCCGACGGCCACACCGTCGAGCTGACGCTCACGACCGACCTGCGACTCGGGTTCGAGGGCGGCCGCGCCCGCGCCCGCACGACGCTGCACGAGGGCGACACGGCGTATGTCGCGCTCACGTGGACCGAGCACGGCGCCCCGACGAGCTACGACGACGCCTACCGGCGGATGAACTTCACCGCCGACTACTGGCACGAGTGGCTCTCGCACGGAAGCTTCCCGGACCACCCGTGGCGCACGTACCTGCAGCGCAGCGCACTGACGCTCAAGGGCCTGACGTACGCACCGACCGGCGCGATGTGCGCGGCCGCCACGACGTCGCTGCCGGAGTCCCCGGGCGGCGGACGCAACTGGGACTACCGCTACTCCTGGATCCGCGACTCGACGTTCATGCTGTGGGGGCTGTACTCGCTGGGGTTCGCGCAGGAGGCCGGCGACTACTACTACTTCATCGAGGACGTCGCCTCCGGCGACCGCGACCTGCAGGTCCTGTACGGGATCGGCGGCGAGCGCGAGATCGAGGAGGAGGTGCTCGACTACCTCGAGGGCTACGAGCACTCGCGGCCCGTGCGGATCGGCAACGCCGCCTACAACCAGGACCAGCACGACGTGTGGGGCGCACTCCTGGACTCGTTCTACATCCACACGAAGAACCGTGACCAGCTCCCGGAATCCGCGTGGCCGATCCTCTCCAAGCAGGTCGAGGCGGCGATCTCGCGCTGGAACGAGCCCGACCGCGGCATCTGGGAGGTGCGCGGGGAGCCGCGGCACTTCGTCTCCTCGAAGGTCTTCTGCTGGGTCGCGTGCGATCGCGGCGTGCGGCTCGCGCGCCTGCGCAACGAGACCGAGCTCGCCGAACGCTGGCGGGCCGTCGCCGACGAGATCAAGGCCGACGTGCTCGAGAACGGCGTGGACCCGAAGACGAACCGGTTCGTCCAGTACTACGGCACCGAGGCGCTCGACGCCGCCCTGCTGCTGATCCCGCTCGTGCGCTTCCTGCCCGCCGACGACGAGCGCGTCACCAAGACGGTCGACGGCATCGCCGAGGAGCTCACGAACGACGGGCTCGTGCTGCGCTACCGCGTCGAGGAGACCGACGACGGGCTCTCGTGCGAGGAGGGCACGTTCGCGATCTGCTCGTTCTGGCTCGTCTCCGCGCTCGTCGAGGTCGGCGAGCTCGACCGCGCGCGCCAGCTCTGCGAGAAGCTCCTGTCGTTCGCCAGCCCGCTCGCGCTCTACGCGGAGGAGATCGACGCGACGACCGGCCGCCACCTCGGGAACTTCCCGCAGGCGTTCACGCACCTCGCGCTCATCAACGCGGTCATGAAGCTCATCGCCGCCGAGGAGGAGTTCGTGGCGGCCCACCAGGACCTCGACGCCCACCGGCCCGCGGAGGAGCAGCCGGTGCGCACGCGCATCGTGAGCGCGGAGTGATCCCCGAGCTCGTCGTCCGCGAGCCCGATGCGGAGGCTGCGGCGCAGCGCACCGCCACCGAGCTCGCCGCGCTGATCGGCGAGGCGCTGGCGAGCCGCGGGGCCGCCCATCTCGCGGTCAGCGGCGGGCGCACGCCGGACCGCGCCTACGCGCTGCTCGGCGCGCTCGTTCCCGACTGGAGCGCCGTTCACATCTGGTTCGCCGACGAGCGCTGCGTCGCGCCAGAGGACCCGCAGTCCAACGCACGGCTCCTGCGCGAGACGCTCGTCGCCCCCGGTGCGAAGGTGCACCGGATCGCGGGCGAGCTCGGCGCCGAGGCGGCGGCCGCCGCCTACGAGCGCGAGCTCGGGGAGATCGTCCTCGACGTGGTGCTGCTCGGGCTCGGCGAGGACGGCCACACCGCCTCGCTGTTCCCCGCGAACGCTGCGCTCGACGCCGGGCCGCGCACCCGCGTCGCGCCGGTCCACGATGCGCCGAAGCCGCCGGCCGACCGCGTGACGCTGACGCGCACGACGATCGACCGCGCGCGCCGGAGGATCCTGCTCGCCACGGGTCCCGGCAAGGCCGCGGCGCTCGCCGCCGCGCTCGGCGATCCGACGCCCGACGTCCCGTCTTCGCTGCTCGACGGCGCCGGGCTCACCGTGATCGCCGACCGGGAGGCACTCGGATCATGAGGATCGTCGACGCCTGGATGCAGCACCCGACGCTGCGGTTCCTGCGTCACGACATGTTCGAGTCGCTGTGGCGCTGGACCGGCCGGCAGGTCCCGGACGCGGAGCCCCCGATCGCCGTGACGCTCGCGGCGATGGACGCCGCCGGCGTGGACGTCGGGGTGCTGAGCGCCTGGCACGCCCCGCGCGAGGGCGCGCTGATCTCCAACGACGAGGTCGCCGGCTGGGTGCAGGCGCACCCCGAGCGCTTCGCCGCCCTCGCCGCCGTGGACCTCGCGCGGCCGATGGACGCCGTCCGCGAGCTGCGCCGCTGCGTCGGCGAGCTCGGGTTCGTCGGCCTGCGCGTGATCCCCTGGCTGTGGGAGGCGCCGCCGACCGACCGGCGCTTCTACCCGCTGTTCGCCGCGTGCGTCGAGCTCGGCGTGCCGTTCTGCACGCAGGTCGGGCACACCGGCCCGCTGCGCCCATCGGAGACCGGCCGGCCGATCCCCTACATCGACCAGGTCGCGCTCGACTTCCCCGAGCTCGTGATCGTCTGCGGGCACGTCGGCTACCCGTGGACCGAGGAGATGGTCGCGGTCGCGCGCAAGCACGAGCACGTGTACATCGACACGTCCGCGTACACCAGCGCGCGGCTGCCGGCCGAGCTCGTCGCCTACCTGCGCACCGGCGGCGGGCGCCGCAAGGTGCTGTTCGGCTCGAACCACCCGATGATCGCCCCGGCGCACGCGCTCGAGGACCTCGGCACGCTCGAGCTCGACGCCGAGACGACCGCGCTCTACCTCGCCGGGAACGCCGACCGCGTCTTCGGCCTCGCCTAGACAGCGCGCCGGCGGATCGCGCCCGCGCGGTCGTGCTCGAGTGCGCTCGGCGCCGCGGGCGGCCGCCTCGGGCCCGAGCTCGCGCTCGACGAGCCACAGCGCGAGATCCAGACCGGACGTGACGCCCCCGCAGGAGAGGATGTCGCCGTCGTCGACGACGCGCGCCGTGCGGTCCACCTGCGCGCCGGTCGCCTCGAGCTCGTCGAAGGCCACGTGGTGGGTCGTCGCCGGGCGCCCGTCGAGCAGGCCGCCGGCGGCGAGGAGCATCGCGCCGGTGCAGACCGAGGCGACGGTGGTGCCCGTGGCGTGGCGCCGCGCGATCTGGGGGGCCAGCGCGCCGCGCTCGACCTCGGCCCAGGTGCCGCGCGGCCCACGCGTCGCCCAGTTGCCGCCCGGGACGATCAGGAGCTCCGGGCGCTCGCCGAGCGCGCGGTCGGGAACGACGACGAGGCCGTGGCCGGCGACGATCCGCTCAGCCGGCCCGTCGCTGACGAGCGTCACGTCGAACCCGGCGGCACCCAGCACCTCGTAGGGCCCGACCGCGTCGAGCTCGTCGAAGCCGTCGTAGACGAGGATCTCGGTCTGCATGGCGGGAGTCTGCCGCACGCGCCGGGGCCGCGGCAGATGCCGCGGCCCCGTGGCCGGTCGTCGTGTCCGCGCCGCGCTAGGCGCGTGCGGGCTCCGGCCGGGCCTCGCGCGCGCGGCGGGCGGGCTCCGGAGCGGCCCCCGGAGCGGCGACCGGCTGGGGCTCAGCGGCCGGCGTGCCCTCCCACGAGATGCGCGGGAGCCACTCGAGCCACGACGGCAGGTACCAGTTGCGCTCGCCCAGGAGCTTCATCGCCGACGGCAGCAGCACGGCGCGCACGATCGTGGCGTCGATGAGGATCGCGACCGCGAGGCCGACGCCCATCTGCTTGAAGTCGGCGTAGCTCAGGGTCGCGAAGATCGCGAACACCGCGACCATCACGAACGCTGCGCTCGTGACCGTGCCGGCCGTCGAGAGGATCCCGTCGCGGACGGCGTCCTCGGTGCGCTTGCCGCGATCAACGGCCTCGCGCACCCGGCTGAGGATGAACACGTGGTAGTCCATGCTCAGGCCGAAGAGGACGACGAACAGGAACATCGGCAGCCAGCTGACGATCGCGCCGTTGCTCTGGAAGCCGAGCGCGTTCTCCAGGTGCCCGTCCTGGAAGACCCAGACGAGCACGCCGTAGGCGGCGCCGACCGACAGGAGGTTCAGCACGATCGCCTTGATCGGCACGACGATCGAGCGGAACGTCACGAGCAGCAGGATGAACGCCAGCGACAGCACGAAGAGGAAGACGAACGGCGCCCGGCTCTTCATGAGGTCGTTGAAGTCCTTCGTGCCCGCGGCCATACCGGTCACGTAGGTCTCGGCGCCGTCCACCTGCCCGATCGTCCGCGGGATCAGGTCCCCCCGCAGCAACGCCAGCGCGCGGCCCGAAGCGGCATCGGTCCCGTCGCCGTCCATCGGGATGTGCACGGACGCGACGCGGCCGTCCGCGGAGATCGCGGTGTCCACCGGGCCCTCGAACTTCCCGGACGCCAACGCGCGGCGCTCGAGGTCGGCGAGGGCTGCGGTCACCTGCGGCGAGCGGACGTCGTCGGCGCGCACGACCACGTCGGCCGGGATCTGGCCGCCGGGGAACGCCGCCTGCATGCGGTCGTAGGTCCGCATGACCGCGAGGTCGCGCGGCAGGTCGTCGGTGCCGGTCAGCGCCGTGTGCATCGAGAACGCCGGGACGGCGAGCACGATCAGCAGGCCGGCGGCGAGGATCGCGCTCACGAGCGGACGGCGCAGCGACAGGTTCACGACCGCGCGCCAGCCGCGTCCGCCGCCCTGACGGGTGGCCAGGCGCTTGCCGATGAACGGCAGTCGGCCACGCTCGACCTTGTCGCCGAGCGACGCGAGCACGGCCGGGACGACCGTGATCGAGCCGATCATGGCGACGGCGACGACGATGATCGAGCCGAGCCCGAGCGAGGTGAAGGTGCTGTCGCCCGCGATGAACATGCCGGCCATCGCGACCATCACGGTCAGGCCGGAGATGAGGACCGCGCGCCCGGACGTCGCCGAGGCGGTCTTCACGGACTCCATCGTGGATGACCCGCGACGGCGCTCCTCACGCTCGCGACGCAGGTAGAACAGCGTGTAGTCCACGCCGACCGCCAGGCCGATGAGCAGCACGACCGAGTTGATCGACTCGTCCATCGGGAACACGTGGCTGACGATGTTCACGAGCCCGAGCGCCGACAGGACCGCGGTGATCCCGAGCAGCAGCGGGACGCCGGCCGCGACGAGCGAGCCGAACGCGAAGAACAGGATCAGCAGCGTGATCGGCAGCGAGAGCGTCTCGGCCTGCTGGAAGTCGTCGTCGAAGGCCTGCGAGAGCGCGCGGTTGGCGCTCGCGTCGCCGAACTGCCCGACGAACACGCCGGGGTTGGCCCGCGCCGCCTTGGCGACGGCCGTCTCGACCGGGACGACGGCCGCGTCGGTCTGCTCCTCGTTCCCGGCGATCGAGAACGTGACGAGCGCCGAACGCCGGTCCTGGGAGACGAGCTCGGCGCCCTCGGCGGTGAGCGGTGAGCGGACGTCCTGGACCTTCGGCTGCGCCGCGACGGCCGTGGCGACGTCGCGCACGGCGGCGCGCACGTCGGCGTCCCGGACCGTCGAGCCCTTCGGGCCCTGGACGAGGACCCGCTCCTCGGCGGTGTCCTGCGGGAACGCGTCGTTCATGATGCGCTCCGCGCGGCCGGAGTCGCCGGCGCCGGCGTCGTCGCTCTTCGTGACGAGGCCGACGCCCTGGCCGACGAAGACGGCCGTCACGACGAAGGCGAGCCACAGGCCGATCGCGGTCTTTCGGTGATGCGCGCTCCAACTGCCGGCGCGCGCGGCGAACGTGGTCTTCTGCGTTTGCACGATGTGCTCCTCAGCGAACTTGATGACGGCCGGACCGTCACGAGGAAGCCTGTCGCGCAGGCGCGGTTGCGCCAATGGCGCAGACGGGCCTCTGCGGGTGGGGATATCCCCCGTCCGCGTGGGACGGTCAGCCCTCAGCCGTCGCCGGGATCGAGCAGGCCGCCGCCGTTGAGCTTGCGCACGACGTACAGCAGGACCATCGCGGCGAGCACCGATCCGATGAGGCCGACGCCCTCGGTGTCGCCGAACAGGATCCACGCGAGCATGCCGCCGGTGAAGCTCCCGACGAGGCCGAGCATGAACGTTCCGATCCAGCCGATCGGGTCCTTCCCCGGCAGCAGGAGCCGGGCCAGCCCGCCGACGACCAGCGCGATGACGACGATGCCGACGAGATAGAGGATCGTGCCCACGCGGGCATCGTACGGAGGATGCTCGAGCGCGGTGTTCCCGGGCCGGCGTCCCGACCGCTGTAGCGTTTCGGCGGTCCGCGAGACCGGACCGCGATCATGACGACCCGGACGCCCCCACCGCCGGCAGTCTCCGACGCCTTCCTGACCGACCTCGAGGCGGCCCGCGCGCGCACGCTGCAGCTCGCCGCCGCGCTCGGAGACGCCGACCTCGAGCGTCAGATCGATCCGATCATGTCGCCGCTCGCATGGGACCTCGCGCACATCGCCGCCTACGAGGATCTGTGGCTCGTGCACCGCCACGCGGGGCTGCCGTTGCTGCACCCGGGGCTCGCGGCCACGTACGACGCGTTCGAGACCCCGCGCGCGGCGCGCGGCGCGATCGAGCTGCTCGACGCGGCCGGCTCACGCCGCTACCTCGAGGACGTGCGCGCGCGCACGCTGCGCGCGGTCGCCTCGCACGGCGTCGACCCGGTGATCCACGAGATGGTGCTCCGCCACGAGCAGCAGCACACCGAGACGATGCTCCAGACGCTCGGCCTCGCACGGCTCACGGGGTTCGACCCCGCCGAGCGCCGGGCGCCCGAGCGGCTCCCGGATCGCGGGCACAGCGGCCTCGAGTTCGTCGTGGTACCCGGCGGGGACACCGCGCTCGGCGCGCCCGACACACGCTTCTCCTACGACAACGAGCGCCCGCGCCACCCCGCGCACGTCGCCGCGTTCCGCATCGGGCGCACGCTCGTGACGAACGCGACCTGGCTGCGCTTCACCGAGGGCGGCGGCTACGTGCGCCGCGAGTGGTGGAGCGACGAGGCCTGGGCGTGGAAGGAGGAGTACGACATCACCCACCCGGGCGCCTGGGCGCGGCGACCGGACGGGTCGTGGGTCGAGCACACGCTGTGCGGACCGCGAGATCTCGACCCCGAGCGCCCGGTCGCCCACGTGAGCTGGTTCGAGGCCGCCGCCTTCGCCCGCGCGCACGATGCGCGGCTCCCCACAGAGGCGGAGTGGGAGACGGCGGCGACCTGGAGCCAGGGCTGGGAGGACGCGCGCGAGCACGCGCACCTGGGTCAGATCGGCTACGACACGGCGCCCGTCGGAGCCGATCCGCGCGGCGCCGCCGACTGCGGCGCACTCGACCTGCTCGGGAACCTCTGGGAGTGGACCGCCACGGCGTTCGGCGGCTACCCGGGATTCGCGCCCCACCCCTACCGCGAGTACTCCGAGGTCTTCTTCGACCGGGGGTACCGCGTCCTGCGCGGCGGTGCGTGGGCCACCCAGGCGCGCGTCGCCACCCCGACCTTCCGCAATTGGGACCTGCCGCAGCGCCGTCAGATCTTCGCCGGCGTGCGGCTCGCGATGGACGAGGAGTCCGCATGAAGCCCCCCGCCGAGACCGCAGTCGCCCTCGCGACCGCCCCGATCACGATCCGCTCGTTCCTGCGCCCGGAGGATGAGCGCACGCTCGCCGAGGACGTGCTCGACGGCCTGACCCGGCCGTTCAAGGAGCTGCCGCCGAAGCACTTCTACGACGCGCGCGGGGCGGAGCTGTTCGACCGGATCTGCGAGCTGCCCGAGTACTACCCGACCCGCACCGAGCGCTCGATCCTCGTCGCGCGCGCCGCCGAGATCGCGCAGGCGACCGCAGGCCGCCGAGGTCGTCGAGCTCGGCTCGGGGACCGCCGAGAAGACACGGATCCTGCTCGCCGCGCTGTCGGCTGCCGGGACGCTCGAGCGCTACGTGCCGATGGACGTCACCGAGGCGATGGTCGTGCGCTGTGCGGACGAGCTCACCGGGCTGTTCAGCGGGCTCGAGGTCCACGGGATCGTCGGCGACTTCGAGCGCCACCTCGGCGCGCTGCCGCCGGCGAGCGACGGCCCGCGCCTCGTCGCGTTCCTCGGCGGGACGATCGGGAACTTCCCGCCCGGCGCGCGCCGGCGCTTCCTGCGCGGGATCGCCCGGCTGCTGCGCCCGGGAATCGATCACCTGCTGCTGGGCGCCGACCTCGTCAAGGAACCGGCCATCATCGAGGCCGCCTACAACGACGCCGACGGGATCACCGCGCAGTTCAACCGCAACGTGCTCGAGGTCCTCAACCGCCGGCTCGGCGCCGACTTCGAGCCGCAGGCCTTCGAGCACGTCGCGTTCTTCGACCGTGAGCACGAGTGGATCGAGATGCGCCTGCGCGCGACGCGCCGGATGCACGTCCGGATTCCGGCGGTCGAGCTCGACGTGGCGTTCGCCGCGCGCGAGGAGCTGCGGACCGAGATCAGCGCGAAGTTCACGCGGGAGCGCCTGGCGACCGACCTCGCCGCCGCCGGCCTCGAGCTCGAGCGCCTGCTCACCGACGACCACGGGCTGTTCACGCTCGCGCTGGCGACGCCTGCGGGGTAGGCGGCGACCCGGGGCCGCGCGAACCGGCCCACGGCGCCCGCGTGGTGGCGTAGGCTCGCGTGCGTCCACCGCAGGAGGGTCATGTCGTTCGCCACGGTCCGGCGCGCCGTCGTCATCGCGGGTGCGCTCCAGCTCGTCGTCCTGTGCGCGGCAGCGCCGTCGGGCGCACGCGCCGCACGCGGTGCGTGCGAGAGCCTCGGGCAGTCCGGCTGCCTGATGCCGTTCCCCAGTGATGCCTACACGGTCGCCGACCGCTCGACCGCGACGGGCCGGCGCGTCGCGATCCCCGCGTCCGGCATGCCGGCGAACGCGAAGGGCAGGCGCATCCGGGTCGCCGAGTGGAACCGCGCGGACGGCTTCAGCCCCGGCGCGTCGATCCTCGTGAAGGTTCCCGGCCTCAGCACGCCCGCGGCGCTGCAGCGCTCGCGCCTGACCCCGGTCACCGACCTGGCGCGCTACACCGAGGCCGCCGCGGGCGCCGTCGTGGTCGACGCGAAGACCGGGCGGCGCTGGCCGATCTGGGCCGAGCTCGACGTGCAGGCCAAGCGGGCCGCCGACCGCGACCTCGTGATCCGCCCGTCGAAGAACTTCCTCGAGGGCCACCGCTACATCGTCGCGCTGCGGAACCTGCGCGATGCGCGCGGCCGGCTGCTGCCGGCGCCGCGTGCATTCCGCACGTATCGCGACGGGCGACGCACCGGTCGCGCGGCGCTCGAGCGACGCCGGCCCGCGATGGAGCGGATCTTCTCGACCCTGCGACGCGCCGGGATCGCGCGCTCGGGGCTCTATCTCGCCTGGGACTTCACCGTCGCCAGCGAACGCAGCCTCAGCGGCCGCGCGCTCGCGATCCGCGACGACGCGTTCCGGACGCTCGGCGACACGAACCTCGCCGACGGGCGGCCCGACGGCCGCGCGCCGGCGTTCGCGATCACGAAGGTCACCGACTTCGCCCCGTGCGTCGCCGGGACGTGCGCGGACGGCCAGGACGACGAGCTCGCGCGCCAGGTCGAGGGCACCTACGAGGTGCCGTGCTACCTGGACAGGCCGGGGTGCCCGCCCGGCGCGACGTTCGCCCTCGACGCGCGCGGGCTCCCGAAGCGCTCCCCCGGGAACGTCCAGACGGCGCGGTTCGTGTGCAACATCCCGCGCGCGGCCGTCGTCGACGGCGTCGGGCGGCCGGTGCTGCCGAGCCTCTACGGCCACGGCCTGTTCGGCGACATCGGCGAGGCGCGACGCTCGAAGAACGTCCACCAGCTCGGCAACGAGAACGGCGTGCTCGTCTGCGCGACCGACTTCAGCGGGATGGCCGACGAGGACGTGCCGTCGGGCGCGGCCGCGCTGCAGGACATGTCGCTGTTCCCGGCGATCGCCGACCGGCTCCAGCAGGGGTACGTGAGCATGGACTTCCTCGCGCGCCTGCTGCGCGTGCCGACCGGGCTCGCCGCGAGCGAGGCGTTCCGGATCGGCGGGCAGAGCGTCGTGGACACCTCGAGCGTCGTCTACTACGGCAACAGCCAGGGTGGCATCCTCGGGGGCTCGTTCACCGCGCTCGCTCCCGACGTCGTGCGCTCGGTGCTGTACGTGCCCGCGATGAACTACTCGACGCTGCTCGATCGGTCGGTGGACTTCGACGAGCCGGGCACGACGGGGGACTTCGCCGGGCTGCTCGCGCTCGGCTACCCGAAGCCCGGCGAGCGGCTGCTCGTGCTCGCCCTCGCCCAGATGCTCTGGGACCGCGGCGAGCCGAACGGGTACGCCCAGCACATGACCTCCGACCCGCTGGCGAACACCCCGAAGCACGACGTGCTGATCGAGATGGCGTTCGGCGACCATCAGGTCGCGAACGTCGCAGCCGAGACCGAGGCGCGCACGATCGGTGCCCGGATGCGCCGGCCGGGGCTCGACCCGGGGCGCAGCACGGACCGCACCGCGCACTGGGGCATCCCCGCGATCGGTTCGCTCCCCGCCAACGGCCCCGGCTTCGTCGTCTGGGACATCGGCCCGATCCGCACGGTCGCCGGGCGCACGCTCGGGACGAACCCGCCGCCGACGACGAACGTGCCGCCGCGCGACGGGCAGGACCCGCACGACTACGTCATCGAGAACTCGCCCGCGCTGCGCCGGCAGATCGCCGAGTTCCTGCGGCCGAACGGTCGGATCGTCGAGGTCTGCGGGACCGCGCCGTGCCGCACGCCCGATTGGGCCGGGCCGGGCGGCTGAGCGGCCGACGCCGGGTGAGCGCGCGAAGCCGCTGCTGTTTCGCGCCCGGGAACGACCGAGGGCCCGGCATCGTGCCGGGCCCTCGCCGGCGTCGGATCGAGTCGCGCGCTACGCGCCGACGCGCTCGATGATCATCGCCTCGCCCTGACCCTGGGCGACGCACATCGTCTCGATGCCGTAGCGGCCGCCGATCGTCTCGAGGTCGTTCAGGAGCGTCGTCATGATGCGCACGCCGGTCATCCCGAACGGATGACCGAGCGCGATCGCGCCGCCGTGCGGGTTGAGCTTGTCGAGGTCGATCCCGACCTCCTCGGCGATCGGCAGCACCTGCGCCGCGAACGCCTCGTTGAGCTCGACGACGTCGATGTCCTCGATCGTCAGCCCGGCGCGGTCGAGCGCCTTGCGGATCGCGCCGATCGGCGCGACGCCCATGAGCTCGGGCTCGTTGCCCCACGTCGCCGCGGTGATGATCCGGGCGCGCGGCGTCAGGCCGAGCTCGGCCGCCTTCGTGTCGCTCATGATGAGCGCGGCGGCCGCGCCGTCGTTCAGCGGGCAGGCGTTGCCCGCGGTGACCGTGCCGTCCTCGCGGAAGGCGGGCTTCAGCGACGCGAGCTTCTCGACCGTCGAGTCCGCGCGCGGGCCGTCGTCCTTGTCCACCACGGTGCCGTCCGCCAGCGTGACCGGGACGATCTCGCGCGCGAAGAACCCGTCGTTCTGCGCGGCGACCGCACGCTCCTGCGAGCGCTGCGCGTACGCGTCCTGGTCCGCGCGCGTGACGCCCCACTTGTCGGCGACGTTCTCCGCGGTGAGGCCCATCGCGATGTATGCGTCGGCTGCCCGGGCTCGCGGCCCTGGAGCTGCTCGTTCTGGTCCTCGGGGTGCGCGGCCTCCTGGGCGGCGTTGTAGCGCGAGACGAACTCGACGCCGGCGGCGATGTAGACGTCGCCCTGACCGGCGACGACGTTGTTCGCAGCGGCGCGGATCGCGTCGAGGCCGGACGCGCAGTAGCGCGAGACGGTGACCCCGTTGGTCTCCTGGCCGAGCTTCTCGCTCAGCAGCACCGCGATGCGGGCGATGTTGTTCGCCTGCAGGCCCTGCGGCAGGCCGCAGCCGGCGACGACCTCCTCGACACTCGCCGGGTCGACGCCCGGGTTGCGCTCGAGGAGCTGGTCGATGACGAACGCGAGCGTCTCATCCGGGCGCAGCGTCGCGAGCGATCCCTTGAAGGCGCGGCCGACCGGGCGTGCGGACGGCGTCGACGATGACGGCCTCGGGCATTGGTGGGTCCTTTCGATCGTGAGCCCGGCGGTCGCACACCACGGGCGTTCTCCCCGGCGGTCGCACACCACGGGGCCTTTGTATCCGGCGAGAACGGCCGGACGCGGCGGATGGTACCGGTTCCTCGGTACGTGACGCCGATCGATGTATCATGGCTCGATGGCGTCAACTTCCCCTCTCGGCGGTGAGCCGCGCGAGATCGAGCTGCACGGCCACCCCGTCAGCTACCGCATCCTCGGCGACGGCCCGCCGCTGCTCCTCATCCACGGCATCACGGCGAGTTCGGAGAGCTGGAGCGACGTGCTGCCCGGTCTCGCCGAGCGCCACACGGTGATCGCCCCGGACCTGCTCGGCCACGGGTTGTCGGGCAAGCCGCAGGGCGACTACTCGCTCGGCGCGTTCGCCAGCGGCGTGCGGGACCTGATGGTCGCCCTCGGGCACGACCGCGCGAGCGTCGTCGGGCACTCGCTCGGCGGCGGCGTCGCGATGCAGTTCTCCTACCAGTTCCCCGAGCGCGTCGAACGCCTCGTGCTCGTCTCGAGCGGCGGCCTCGGGCGCGAGGTCCACCCGCTGCTGCGCGCCGCGACGCTGCCCGGTTCGGACTGGGTGCTCCCGGCGCTGGCGAAGACCGGCGCACTCGGCGCGGGCGCCGCGGCCGGGCGCCTCCTCGGCCGGTTCGGCCTGCGGCCGAGCCCGGACGTGAGCGGCATCGCCGACGGCTTCGCCACGCTCGAGGACCCCGAGGCCTGCCGGGCGTTCCTGCACACGGCGCGCTCGATCATCGAACCGTCCGGCCAGCGCGTGAGCGCGAGCGACCGGCTCTACCTCGCCGCGGGCATGCCGACGCTCATCGTCTGGGGCGAACGCGACCCGCTGATCCCCGTCGAGCACGGCCGTGCCGCGCACGAGCTGATGCCGCACAGCCGGCTCGAGGTCTTCGAGGACGCCGGGCACTTCCCGTTCCGCGACGACCCCACGCGGTTCGTCGCGGTGCTCAACCGCTTCATGGCCGAGACCGAGCCGGCGAGCGCGGATGCAGCAGGCCTGCGAGCGCTGTTGTGCGCGGGCGCGGCGATCTGAACGCCTGAGCGCCGCCATCGACGGGCCGGCGTCCCGGCGCAACGGTGAAGCGCGCGTCACCGGGCCCGTAGGATCACGCGCGGATCCCACCAAGGAGCAACGAACAGCATGCAGATCGAAGGAGCAGGCGCAGTCGTCTCGGGCGGCGCCTCCGGCCTCGGCGAGGCCACCGTGCGGCGGCTTCACGCCGGCGGCGCGCAGGTCGTCGTCGCTGACGTGAACGCCGCGAAGGGCGAGGCGCTCGCCGCCGAGCTCGGCATCCCGTTCGTCGCCTGCGACGTGCGCGAGGAGGCCCAGGTGCAGGCCGCCGTGGACGCCGCGGCGCAGGCCGACGGTGGCCTGCGGATCGCCGTCTCCTGCGCCGGGACCGGCATTCCGATCAAGGTCGCCTCGAGCAAGGGCCCGCACCCGCTCGAGGCCTTCAAGGTGCTCGTGGACATCAACCTCGTCGGAACGTTCAACCTCATGCGGCTCGCGGCGTTCTCGATGCTCAGCGCGAACGAGCCGAACGACGAGGGCGAGCGCGGCGTGCTCATCAACACCGCCTCGGTGGCGGCGTTCGAGGGCCAGGTCGGCCAGATCGCCTACTCGGCCACGAAGGGCGGCGTCGTCGGCATGACGCTGCCGGCCGCGCGCGACCTCGCCGACAAGGGCATCCGCGTCTGCACGATCGCCCCGGGCCTGTTCGACACGCCGCTGCTCGGGGCGCTGCCCGAGCCCCAGCGCCGGGAGCTCGGCGCGCAGGTGCCGTTCCCGAGCCGCCTGGGCCGCCCGGACGAGTACGCCGACCTCGCCGCGCACATCGTCGAGAACGCGATGCTCAACGGCGAGACGATCCGCCTGGACGGCGCGATCCGGATGGCGCCGCGCTGAGCGGCGCGAGCTAGAGGTCCACGCGGAACGCGAGCGCTCGCGGCGCCCCGGGATTCCCGGCGGCGTCGGTGGGCGTGAGCGTCAGCGTGTACGTGCCGATCCGCAGGCCCTGCAGGCGGAGCTTCGCGCTGTTCGCCCCCGCGGCGGCGTTCGGCGCCGTGAACGTGCCCGCCGGCGTGCGGCGCGTGCAGCGCGCGCCGCGGCGCCCGGCGCGGCGCGGCAGGCAGCGCCCGCCGCGGGTCCGCACGCCGCGGCTGCGACGCGCGATCGCGCCGCCGACGACCGCAGCCTCCGAGAGCGTGAAGCGCAGCGTCACACCGACGCCGGCCCGCGCGACCTTCGGCGTGACCGAGGGCGCCGACAGCACCGGCGCGACGGTGTCGGGCGGCGGCGTCTGCGCGGCGGCCGGCGCCGCGGCGACGAGCGCCGCGAGCAGTGGAAACGGGAGAACCCGGCGCATGCGCGCGAGTATCGCGCTCCGCGCCGCTAGGCGAGCCGCTTGCCCATGAGCTGCGCGTGGGCGGCGACGTCGCGCGCGAACGCGTCGAAGTGCGAGGCCTGCAGCGCCTGCGGGCCGTCGCAGAGCGCGTGCTCGGGGTCCTGGTGGACCTCGACGATCAGCCCGTCCGCCCCGACCGCCGCCGCCGCGCGCGAGAGCGGCTCGACGAGCCGCCGGTCGCCGGCGGCGTGGCTCGGGTCCACGATCACCGGCAGGTGCGTGTGGAGCTTCAGCCACGGGATCGCCCCGAGGTCGAGCGTGAAGCGCGTCGCGGTCTCGAACGTGCGGATCCCGCGCTCGCAGAGGATCACCGCCTCGTTGCCCTCCTTCAGGACGTAGTCGGCGGCCTGCAGGAGCTCGTCGAGGCTCGAGGAGAGCCCGCGCTTGAGCAGCACGGGCTTGCCGAGCTTCCCGGCGACCTCGAGCAGGGCGTAGTTCTGCATGTTGCGCGCGCCGATCTGCACGACGTCGGCGTAGCGGCCGATCGCGTCGGCGTGCTGGACGTCGAGCAGTTCGGTGACGACCGGCAGCCCGGTCGCCTCACGCGCCTGCGCGAGGATCTCGAGTGCCGGCTCGCCGAGGCCCTTGAACGCGAACGGCGAGGTGCGCGGCTTGAACGCCCCGCCGCGCAGCATCGACGCACCCGCGGCGGCGACCGCCGCGGCGACCTCGAGCGTCTGCGGACCCGATTCGACGGTGCACGGCCCGGCGATGAGGCAGAACGTCTCGCCCCCGCCGACCGTGCGCCCGCCGATGTCGAAGCTCGAGGGCTCGTGGTGGCTGAGCTCGCTCGAGGCGAGCTTGTAGGGGCGCGAGATCGGCACGACGCGGTCCACGCCGGGCATGCCCTCGAGGCCGAGCTCGGCGACGCCCTCGGGGTCGCCGATCGCGCCGATCGCGGTCGTCAGCTCGCCCGGCATCACCACCACGTGGACGCCGGTCGTCTCGAGACGGCCGACGACCGCCTGGATCTCCGGCTCACCGGCCTGCGGGATCATCACGATCATCATGGCCGCCAACCGTACGCGGTTCGCGCGCTACGGTGACGCGATGACCCGCGCGCCCACCTGGACCGTGCTCGGCGTGCCGATCGACTCCGTCGGACGCGGCGGCGGAACCGAGGAGGCGCCGAACGCCCTGCGCGAGACGGGCCTCGTCGGCGCGCTCGGCGCGCGCGACGCGGGCGACCTCGACGTCCGCGTCCACGGCGAGGAACGCGACCCGGAGACCGGCATCGTCGGCGCCGACGACGTCCTCGAGATGACCGCCACCGTGCGCACCGCCGTGCGCGCGCTCCTCGACAACGGCGAGCGCCCGCTGCTCCTCGGCGGCTGCTGCTCGCTGCTGCCCGGGGCGCTGGCCGGCGCGCGCGACCACGCGCCCGCCCAGCCGCTCGGACTGGCCTACGTCGACGGCCACGTGGACATCTACGACGGCGACACGTCCCCCACCGGCGAGGCCGCGGACATGCCGGTCGGCGTCGCGCTGGGCCGGGAGCCCGCGGCCTGGACCGCCGCCGCCGGCGGGGCATCGATCGGGCCCGCCGCCGTCGTCGTGCTCGGTGCGCGCGATCGCGGCGAGGCGGCCGACATCGGGCCGCTGCTCATGGGCGACCTCGACGACCTCGACGTCCTCGGGCCGGATGTGCTGCGCGCCGTCGGCCTGCGCGCCACCGGCGCCGACACCGCTGAGCGCCTCGGCGACGAGGTCGGCCGCTTCTGGCTGCACCTGGACCTCGACGTGCTCGACGAGGAGGCCATGCCGGCGACCGACTACCTCATGCCCGGCGGTCTGCAGTGGGCCGAGCTCGCCGAGCTGCTCGCCCCGCTCGGCGCCTCGGACGCGCTGATCGGCGTGAGCCTCGGCTGCCTGAACCCCGAGAAGGACCCCGACGGCTCGCACACGAAGCGCACCGCGGACCTGCTCGCCGCGGCGCTGCGCTGAGCGGGTCGGGGCCTACAGCCCGAGGTCGCGCACGCCGAGCTCGTCGAACCCGATGTGGTGGGCGAGCTCGTGGCGCACGGTGATCGTGACCTGCTCGCGCAGCAGGTCGGCGTCGTGCCCGAAGTCGCGGCGCAGCGTGTCGCGGAAGATGATGATCCGGTCGGGGTAGTTGTCGCGGTGGGCGCCGTCGCCCTGGTAGAGCCCGTAGGCGCGGTGGCGCCGGCCCTGGTCGGAGATGACGACGGCGACGTTGCGCTCGAGCGCGACGCGCAGCAGGTCGGGCAGGTCGTCGATCGCGTCGCGCACGAGCTCCTCGAAGTCCTCGTCGTTCCAGCGGGTCGAGGTCGAGGAACTCGCCCTCGCTCGGCTCGGCGGCGAGGCCCGGATCGCGGCGAGCCGCTCGCTGCGCAGCACGACCTGCTCGAAATCCTCCTCGGCCTCGGGCTCGCGCCAGCCGGCGAGCCGCAGCCCGATCGCGATCGCGCCGCCGAAGATCGACCGCGGCGACGAGCCCGATGACGCCGAGCGTCTCGATCGCGCGCACGATCGGGTTCGATGCTGAACCCGCCGAGCAGCGCGGCGACCGACAGCCCCGCGCAGAGCGCGATGACGGCGGCGAAGGCGATCCGGCGTGCGGGCGGCATCGGCATCCCGCGTACTATCGCATCGACGCGCGAGATGACGAGCCGCTGGATCTCGTTCGTGCCCTCGTAGATCTGGGTGATCTTCGCGTCGCGCATCATGCGCTCGACGGGATAGTCGCTGACGTAGCCGTATCCGCCGAGCACCTGGACGGCCTCGGTCGTCACCCACATCGCGGTGTCCGAGGCGATCGAGCTTCGCCATCGAGGTCCACTTGCCGAGCCCCGGCTCGTCTGCGGTCGGCGGCGGCGCTGGCGCGGTAGGTCAGCTCGCGCGCGGCGGCGGTGCGCGCCTCCATCTCGGCGAGCTTGAAGGCGATCGCCTGGTGCTCGAAGATCGGCTTGCCGAACGTCACGCGCTCCTTGGCGTACTGCGTGGCGTAGTCGGTCGCGCCCTGCGCGATGCCGACGGCCTGCGCGGCGGCGCCGAGGCGCGTGCGCTCGAGCGTGCCGAGCGCGACCGCCAGGCCCTTGTCGACCTCGCCGATCACGTTCTCCTGCGGGACGCGCACGTCCTCGAGCACCGGCGAGCCGGTCGGCGAGCCCTTGATGCCCATCTTGTGCTCGTAGCCGCCGATCGAGAAGCCCTCGCGGTCCTTCTCGACGACGAACGCCGTCGTGCGGCGGTTCTCGCGGTCGGTGCTCGCCATCACGACGTAGAAGTCGGCGATCCCCGCGTTCGTGATCCAGTTCTTCGTGCCGTTGATGACCCACTCGTCGCCGTCGCGCTTGGCGCTCGTGCGCATCGACGGCGGGATCCGAGCCGGCCTCGGGCTCGGAGAGGCAGAACGCCGGCGACCACTCGCCGCGTCGCGCACCTCGGCAGGAAGCGCTGCCTTCTGCTCGTCGGAGCCGAACAGCTGGATCGGCAGCGTGCCGAGGTCCTGGACCATCAGGATCAGCGACGAGCGACGCGCACGCCTTGGCGATCTCCTCGATCGCGATCGACAGCATCAGCGTGCCGGTGCCGGTGCCGCCGTGCTCCTCCCCGAACGGCAGTCCGAGGATGTCGTTCTCGGCCAGCAGCTCGCGGATGTCCCACGGGTACTCGGCGCTCGCGTCGATGTCGTGCGCGCGCGGCGCGATCCGCTCCTGGGCGATCTGGCGGATCGTGTCGCGGAAGTCGAGGTGCTCCTGCGGGATCGTGTAGGCGTCGGTGGCGATGGCGGACATGGCGAACAAGGGTACGGACCGCGGCGCGGCATAGGATCCGCCGGCATGACCTGGGAGCCCGAGCTGGAGGAGCTGCGCCGCCGGCGCGCGCTCGCGCACCGGATGGGCGGCGAGGAGCGCGTGGCCCGCCAGCACGCCCAGGGCAAGCTCACCGTGCGCGAGCGCGTCGACCGCCTGCTCGACGAGGGCTCGTTCCACGAGACGGGCGAGCTCGCGGGCGTCGGCGACGTACGCCGAGGACGGCGAGCTCGACGACTTCCTGCCCGCGAACATGGTCGTCGGCCAGGGCCGGATCGAGGGCCGCCGCGCGGTCGTCCAGGCCGACGACTTCACCGTCCGCGGCGGCGCGGCCGACGCGGCCATCTGGCAGAAGCTCGTCTGGGCCGAGCAGGCCGCGCACGAGCTGCGCGTGCCGCTCGTGCGGCTCGTCGACGGCACCGGCGGCGGCGGCAGCGTCAAGACGCTCGAGACGATGGGCTTCTCCTACGTCCCGCCGCTGCCCGGGTTCGAGTTCGCCGTCGAGAACCTCTCGCGCGTTCCGGTCGTCGCGGCGGCGCTCGGGCCGTGCGCGGGCCTCGGCGCCGTGCGGGTGACGCTGTCGCACTTCTCGGTGATCGTGCGCGGCAGCGCGCAGCTGTTCGTCGCGGGGCCACCGGTCGTCGCGGCGGCGATGGGCGAGTCCCCGGACAAGGAGACGCTCGGCGGCTCGCGCGCCCAGACCCGCGCGGGCGCCGTGGACAACGAGGCCGCCGACGAGGACGACGCGCTCGACCAGCTGCGCCGGTTCCTCTCGTACCTGCCCGGGAGCGCCTGGGAGGCACCGCCGGTCGCCGCCGCGACTCGACGACCCCGAGCGCCGCGAGCACGAGCTGCGCGGGATCGTGCCGCGCGACCCGCGGCAGCCCTACGACATGCGACGCGCCGCCGAGCTGATCGTCGATCGCGGCTCGCTGTTCGAGATCGCGCCGCGCCACGGACGCTCGCTGATCACTGCGCTCGCGCGGCTCGACGGCCGGCCGGTCGGCGTGCTCGCATCGGACCCCAAGCACTACGGCGGCGGGCTGACCGCCGAGGCCTCGGACAAGATGGCGCGCTTCGTGGACCTCTGCGATGCGTTCCGCCTGCCGGTCGCCCACCTCGTGGACCAGCCGGGGTTCGTCATCGGCACCGAGTCCGAGAAGCGCGGCACGATCCGCCGCGGCAGTCGCGCGCTGAGCGCCGTGATGCAGGCACGGGTCCCATGGTGCTACGATCCTCGTGCGCAAGGTCTACGGCGTCGCCGGTGCCGGTCACGGCGACGGCTCGCGGCTGAACCTGCGCTTCGCCTGGCCCTCGGGCCAGTGGGGCTCGCTGCCGATCGCGGGCGGCCTGGAGGCCGCCTACCGCCGCGAGCTCGAGGCCGCCGAGGACCCCGTCGCGCTGCGCGCGCAGATCGAGGAGCGCCTCAGCCGCGTGCTCTCGCCGTTCCGCACGGCGGAGCGCTTCTCCGTCGAGGAGATCGTCGACCCCGCGAATCGCGCCCGCTCCTGTGCGACTGGGCCGCGCGCGCCCACGAGCTCGTCGCGCTCGACGCCCCGTCCGGACCCGTCGCGCGCGGCACCCGGCCGTGACGGCCGCTCAGTGGTCGGCGACCGTGCCGCCCTCGGGCTCCAGCGGGCGCCCCTCGGCGGCCCACGCCTCGATCCCGCCGGCCATCGAGTACGCCGTGAACCCCGCGCGGCGGAACGCCTGGGCCGCCATCAGCGAGCGCACCCCGGCGCGGCACTGGAAGATCACGGGCCTGGACTGGTCGACGGTCTCGGCCTGCGAGGCCAGCCGGTCGAGCACGATGTGCCGCACCCCGGGCATCCGTCCGGCGTCCCATTCGTAGGGCTCGCGCACGTCGATCACGGTTGCGGAGTCGTCGGCGAGCGCCGCCGCAGCCTGCTCGCACGAGACCTCGATCGCGTGGTCCTCCAGCGGATTGCCCATCACCGAACCCTACCCGGCACGCCCGGCCGCGCTGGGCCTCCAGACCCCCTAGAGCTTGTTGACGTCGACCGCCTTGGGGCCCTTGTCGCTGGGCTCTTCCTCGTAGGTGACGCGAGCGCCCTCGGCGAGCGTCTTGTACCCCTCGCCGTTGATCGCGCTGTGGTGCACGAACAGGTCCCGGCTGCCTTCGTCGGGCGTGATGAAGCCGAAGCCCTTCTCGTCGCTGAACCACTTCACCGTTCCGGTGGGCATGTCGTGAACGTCCTCCTCGAACTGCGCATCTCGCCGGGATGCTCCCGGCCGAACGGCGGCACCGTACCAGCCGCGCAGGCGCGCTGCCGGAGATTTCGCGCCCGTCAGACGCGGCTCGCCCGGCTGCGCAGGCGGGCGATCGGGGTGAGCGCCCGCGCGCCGGCGATCGCCGCCTCACCCGCCAGCTGCTGGATGCCCGTCGCGATCGCCGGGTACACGTGCACCGTGGAGGCCAGCGCGGCGAGTTTCGTGCGCCGCTCGACCGCGAGCGTGAGCTCGCCGATGAGCTCGGAGGCCGCCGGGGCGAGGATGCTCGCCCCCACGACGCGGCCGCGGGCCGTGACGATGCGGATGCCCCCGCTCGTCCGCGATGCGGTGCGCGCGCGATCGACGCGTTCGAGCGGGCGCCGCCAGACGCGCACGCGTCGTGCGCCGTGCTCGGCGCGCGCCTGCGCCTCGGTGAGACCGACCTGGGCGAGCTCGGGATCGGTGAACGTGCAGCGCGGAACGACCATCGGACCCCGGGCGGCGCCGGGGAAGAACATCGTGCGCAGCGCGAGCGAGGCCTGCGCGGCCGCGGCGTGCGTGTAGAGCTCGCGGCCGACGAGGTCGCCGACCGCGTAGACCCACGGCGCGGCGGTGCGGCCGCCGCCGTCGGCGACGATCCCGCGCGGCCCGACGCGGATGCCGTGCCCCGCCAGCCCGAGGCCCTCGACGTTCGGCGCGCGCCCGGCGGCCACGAGCAGCTCGTCGGCCTCCCACGTCGCAGCGGCACCCGCCGCGTCGCTGCCGTGCAGGCGCTTCGCGGCGCCGGCCCGCTCGACGCGCTCGAGGCGAACGCCGGTGGCGACCGTGACACCCTCCGAGCGCAGCACGCCGGCGAGGAGCTCGGCGTGCTCGGGCTCCTCGCGCGGAAGCAGGCGCGATCCCCGCTCGAGCACGATCGCCGGCACACCGAGCCGCGTGAGCGCCTGCCCGAGTTCGCACCCGGCGGGGCCGCCGCCGATGATCGCGACGCTGGCGGGCGGCCGCTCGCGCTCCCAGAGCGTCTCCGCCGTCAGGAACCCGGTCTCCGCCAGACCCGGGATCGGCGGGACCGCCGGGCGGCTGCCGGTGCAGAGCAGCGCGAACCGCGTGCGCAGCTCGGGCCCGCCGTCGCCGACCTGAACGACGTTCGCCGCCCCGAGCCGCGCGGCACCCTCATGGACGTCGATCCCCGCTGCCCGCAGGCGCCCGGGGCTGTCGTCGGTTGCGGCGATCTCATCCTGGATCGCGTGGATGCGCGCCCAGACCGCGGCGAGGTCGATCCGCGGCTCGGTGGGCTCGATCCCCCAGCGATCGGCGTTGCGGATCTCGTGGGCGACCGCGGCGGAGGCGATCAGCGCCTTGCTCGGGACGCAGCCGGTCCACAGGCAGTCCCCGCCGACCCGGGAGCGCTCGACGCCCGCGACACGCAGGCCGAGCTCGTGGGCGAGCTCCACGGCGAGGATGCCGGCCGATCCCAGGCCGGCGACGACGACGTCGTAGCGCGCGGGCATGGCGCGCACCGTACCGCCCGCCCGCCGGCGCGCCGGTCGGCGACACTGTGGCGGTGCAGGACCCGATGCCCGTCACCCGCGACGTCGCGATCCCGCTGCGCGAGATCGAGCTGCGCACGAGCCGCTCGTCCGGCCCGGGCGGTCAGCATGCGAACGTCACCGCCTCACGCGTCGAGGCCGTCTTCGACGTCGCGGCATCGGGCGCGCTCACTGAGGCACAGAAGGCGCGCGTGACCGCGCGCTGCGGCCCGGTCGTGCGGGCCGTGGCCCAGGACGCGCGCAGTCAGGCGCGCAACCGCGAGCTCGCGCTGGAGCGCCTGCGCGACCGGCTGGAGCGCGCGCTGCACGTGCGCCGCACGCGCCACGCGACGAAGCCCTCGCGCGGTGCGCGCGAGCAGCGGCTGAAGGCCAAGCGCGTGCGCTCCGAGCACAAGCGCGGCCGCCGGCGCCCGAGCGCCGAGGACTGACGGCTCGGCCCCGGAACGCCGAAGCGCCGCCCCGCAGGCAGTGCGGGACGGCGCGCCGGTCGGAGAATGGCGGGCGATGGCGCGGGGGGATTCGCCGGGTCGCCCGCCTCGGGAAGGCGTCAGATCAGAGGCCGACCGGATGGCGCACGCGGAAGGCCCCCGTGTCGCGCATCGCGATCTGCCAGCGCGAGCCCTTCGGGCCGCGACCGCTCGTATCGAACCGGATTCCGGCGACGACCATGAACATGTGGCCGGAGTTCGTGTAGATCGTGACCCACTGGCCCCTGCCGGCGGCACCCCAGCCGAAGAAGTCATACGAGGCACGCGGGCTCTTCAGGAGGTTGGCACCGCGCAGTGCATAGGAGACCGAACCCGAGCAGTCGTAGCCCGAATCCTCCCAGCGACCATGGCCGCCGCCCCACTTGTACGGGGTCGTTGCGATCTTGTTGCCCGCGGCGATGATCTGCTTGACGGCCTCGGGCGCGCCCTCCGGCGCGATCGCCATGCCGTTCGAGGCGACCTTCGCCTTGTCGCCGGGCGCCAGCGGGGGCGCCGGGAGATCCTGCGAGGGATCGCTCGTGTCGGTGCTGGGCGTGAGGTCCACGCCGGCCTCGACGTAGATGCGATAGATGTCGCCGGCGTCGACGATGCCGTCGACCTCGCGGCCGGTGCTGCGCTCGAAGCGCCTGACGGCGGCGACGGTGGCGTGGTCGAACTCGCCGTCGGGGCGCGGGGCGCGCGCGACGTCCGCGCGGCGCAGGTAGCTCTCGAGCTGGCGTACGTCACGGCCGCTCATGCCGACCGCGAGCGGGATGCGCTGGCCGAGGCGGCGCGGCGCTGCGCTGGTCGTCGCCGAAGCTCACGCCACCGCTCGAACCGGCCGAGCGCGGGCCGCGCGCGGCGAGGCGCAGCGCGGCGATCGTGGACTGGCCGGCGATCCCGTTGGCCGACAGGCTCGCGGCGACCTGGAAGTGCTGGACGGCCTTCGAGGTCTCGGAGAGGTAGTTGCCGGTGACGGCGACCTTCACGCCGACGCGGTTCAAGAGCTGCTGGAGCGTCTTGACCTGGCGGCCCTTCGAGCCGGGACGCAGGACCTTCGCGCTGATGCGCGGGACGGCCGGCGTGGTCGCGGCGGACTGCGTGCTCGCCGTGGTGGATGCCTGCGAGATCGCGACGGCGCCGGTGGTGCACGGCACGATCGCCGCGGCGGCGGCGAGTACGGGTATGACGATGTGTCTGGTACGTGGCACAGCGAACCCCCTTTTTCGGGCGCCTACGGGGTTAGCTGACGGGCTCGCGCGAAAAGGGCCGCGCTACATCACGCTCGATGGCGACGATTCGCCCCAGGCCACATCGGTGGCCAGTGGATCCCCCGCTCCCCGGGATTGGGCTCCCCGGGGACTCGGCTGGTCACAACGTTCGCCAGACAGTAGCGGAATCCTTGTGCAGGGTTACGTCAACCCGGCCCGCAGGGTCGCGTCGGCGACCGCCAGCGCGACCGCCGAGCGCGGCTCCAGGGAGTCCAGATCCACGAATTCATCGGGGTTGTGGGCGTGCCCGCCGCGGGCCCCGAGGCCGTCGATCGTCACGGGGATCGTGGCCGCGAAGTGGCTTGCATCGCTCGCCCCACCGCGCTGGGCGGGGACGATCGGGCGCCCGAGCGCCGTGCTCGCCGCGGTCAGGACGGGCGCCGCGGCCGCGCGCGCGTCCATCCCCGGCCACTCGCGCTGCATCGCCGTCGCGAGCGTCGCCTCGCCCACGCGCTCGGGGATCGCGTCGAGGACCCTGCGCAGCGCCTCGAGCCGATCGGCGCGCACGTCGCAGACGAGCTCGCCCGACCGCGGGGACGACGTTCAGCGCCTCGCCGCTGTGCAGGATCGTCGGCACGGCGGTCAGGCGGTCGGCTCCCGCCGGGTCGTGGCATGCGGCGACCCGCTGGGCGACGTCGGCGAGCGCCAGCAGCGCGTTGACCCCCTTGTCCGGCGCTGAGCCCGAGTGCGCGGCGCGCCCGGTGCGCGTGCACGCGGATCGTGCCGGCCGCCTTGCGGCGCACGACGACCGCCTCGTCACCCGCGGGGTTGCGCTCGCCGGCCTCGAAGCACAGGCAGGCGTCGAACCCGGCGAAGCGCTCGACGTGGCCGAACGGGCCGATCCGCCACTCCTCGTCGTTGACGAGCAGCAGCACCGCCTCGCCGAGCTCCGGGCGCGCGGCGAGCGCACGCAGCACGCCGAGCGCGAGCGCGACGCCGGACTTCATGTCGATCGTCCCCGACCCGAGCATCCGGTGCCCGATGCGCCGCGGCGCGACGTGCGCGTCGTGCGCGACGACGGTGTCGAGGTGGCCGACGAGCAGCAGCCGGCGTGCGCCGGCTCCGCGGACGCGCAGCAGCAGATCGGGCGCATGCTCGGGCGAGGAGCACGGGATCCGCACCGCCTCGGCGGCGTCCGGGGCGAGCGCCGTGGCGACCGCGACGGCCTCCTCGGCCGCCCTCGACGTCGCCCGACGGCGAGGACACGGCGACGAGCGCCTCGAGGTCGCGCTCGGCGCGCGCGGCGAGGCACGGCGCGCGTGCTCCTCGATCCAGCCGTCGGTCACGCCCGTACCCTTGCAGCTATGGCCAAGGGACCGCAGGTCGGCGAACCGGCCCCCGATTTCGAGCTGCAGGGCACCGACGGGCCGTTCCGGCTCTCCGAACAGCGCGGCCGGCGGGTCGTGCTGCTCTTCTATCCGGGCGACGACACGCCGGTCTGCACGCGGCAGTTCTGCTCCTACCGCGACCGCGCGGACGACATGTCGGACCTCGACGCGCGTCGTCGTCGGGATCTCGGACCAGGACGTCGCCTCGCACGCGGCGTTCAGCGCCAAGCACGACCTGACGGTGCCGCTGCTCGCGGACGTCGACAAGGCGGTCGCGAAGGCCTACGGCGTCGCCGCGCCGGTGCTCGGCACGCGCCGCGCGGCACTGATCGTCGACGAGCACGGCGTCGTCCGCCACCGCCACGTCCACACGCTCGGCGTCGACTACGAGGACGCCGACGACCTGCGCGCCGCGCTCGCCGCGCTGCCGCCGCGCTCCGGCAGCGCGGCTTGACCTGCCGCCCGGTGCGGGGGAGGCTCGGCGCGCGATGAGCCCGGCCCCGCTCCAGATCGAGACCCTCACGCAGGGCTGCCAGCGCGTCGTGGACGTCGCCGGCGGGCTCGGCACGTGGCTCGGCGAGGCCCGCCACACCCTCGACCTGGCGCTCTACAACGTGCGCGTCCCCGGCCGTCCCGGCGGGCGTCTCGCGGCGGTCGTGCGCGACGCGGCGGCGCGGGGCGTCGCCGTGCGGGTCGCTCGTGCATCACCCCGACGTGCCGCACCTCCCCCACCACGCGAGCCCGCCGCCGCGCACGCGCCTGGAGCTGCTGCGGGCGCTCGGCGTCGAGATGCGCGCGGTCGTCCCGGGCCGCGACCTCATGCACCACAAGTTCGTCGTTCGCGACGGGACCGACGTCTGGACGGGCTCGGCGAACTGGACCGTCGACGACTGGGAGCACGAGGAGAACGTCATCGTCCGGCTGCGCTCACCGGCCGTCGCGGCCGCGTTCGCTGCGACGTTCGAGGAGCTCTGGGAACTCGGCACCGTCGAGGAGACCGGCGCCGTCGACCACCCGCGCGCGGGCGTCGGCGACGCGCGCGTGCAGCCGTGGTTCTGCCCCGGGCGCGGGCGGGCGCTCTCGCAGCGGATCGCCGAGCGCGTCTCCGGCGCGACGCGCCGCGTGCGGGTCGCCTCGCCGGTGATCACCGCCGGCCCGGTGCTCAGCGCGCTCCACGCGAGCGCCGTGCGCGAGGGCGCCGATGTCGCGGGGATCGTGGATCTCACCCAGACCCGGATGGTGCTCGGCCAGTGGGGTGCGCAGCGCCATTCGTGGAAGGCGCCCGTGCTGCGCGAGCTGCTCTGCGGCGAGCGTTTTCGCCGGCAAGGCCTCGACGCCCTACGACGGGCGCCCCGACTCGCTGCGCGACTACATGCACGCGAAGGTCGTCGTCGTGGACGACACGGTGTTCACGGGCTCGTTCAACCTCTCGCGCTCGGGCGAGGAGAACGCCGAGAACGTGCTCGAGATCGACGACGCCCCGACCGCCGAGCGGCTCGCCGCGTACGTCGACGCGTTGCGCGGGCGCTATCCGGTGATCAACGGGACGCTCGCGTGACCGTGGACGCCCCGGCCCCGGCCCCGGCCTCGGCCTGCGCACGCTCACGCAGGGCGGCCAGCGCGCGGAGGAGGTCGCCGGCGAGCTCCTGGCCTGGATCGCCGAGGCGCGCCGGAGCCTCGACCTCGCGCTCTACGACGTGCGCATCCCGGGTGCCCGTCGGCGACGAGGTGGCGGGGGCGCTGCGTGCGGCCGGCGAGCGCGGGGTGCGCATGCGCATCGCGATCCACGACCCCGAGCGGCGCCCCGGCGGGCACACGAGCGCGCCGCCGCGCACGCGGCCGGACATCCTCGCGGCGACCGGCGCCGACGATCCGCCGGATCGACGGGGACGGCGAGCTCATGCACCACAAGTACGGCGTGCGCGACGGCGCAGCGCTCTGGGCCGGCTCGACGAACTGGACCTCCGACTCGTGGAGCTCGCAGGAGAACGTCATCGTCACGGTGGACTCGGCGCCGCTCGCGCTCGCCTACGACGCGCAACTTCGAGGAGCTCTGGCGCCGGCGCCACCTCGACGGCACGGGCGCTTCGACACGCCGGTCGTCGCGATCGGGGCCGCGCGCGTGCGCCCCTGGTTCTGCCCGGGCCGCGGGCGCGAGCTCGCGCACCGGATCGCGCGCGCGGATCGACCGCGCCGAGCGGCGCATCCGGATCGCTCGCCGGTGCTGACGAGCGCCCCGGTGCTCGCGGCGCTCGCCGAGGTGCTCGACGAGCGGCGCGTCGACGCCACCGGCGTCGTCGACATCACCCAGACCCGACAGGCGCTCGCACAGTGGACGGCGAACGACCAGGTGCGCTGGAAGGCACCGGTGCTCGAGCGGGTCCTCGACGGCCTGCGCTTCGCGGGCAAGCACTCGACCCCGTACGCGCCGGACACCCCCCACGACTTCATGCACGCGAAGATCAGCGTCGTTGACGACGTCGTGTTCGTCGGCTCCTACAACCTCTCGCGCTCGGGCGAGGACAACGCCGAGAACGTGCTCGAGATCGAGGACCGCGGCGCTCGCCGACCGCGTCGCGGCGTGGATCGACGACGCTGCGCGCGCGCTACGCGACGCGCGCCGTCGAGCCGGCCCTGCAGCACGGGCGCCGAGGACGCACAGCCGGACGATCTCGCTCGACGTCGTCCCAGACGTGCAGCAGGTCGAGCTCGCGGTCCTCAGCATCCCCTCGCCGACGACGCGCTCGCGCATCCAGTCCAGCGAGACCGGCCCAGTGCTCGTCGGCCGACGAGCACGACCGGGAAGTTGCTGGACCTTCTCGGTGATGATCAGGTTCAGCGCCTCGAACAGCTCGTCGAGCGTGCCGAAGCCGCCCGGGAACACGACGAACCCGATCGCGTAGCGCACGAACATCACCTTGCGGGTGAAGAAGTGCTCGAAGGTGATCGAGACGTCCTGGTAGGGGTTCGGCGCCTGCTCGCGCGGCAGCTCGATGTTCAGCCCGACCGACAGCGCCCCGGCGTCCCACGCGCCGCGGTTGCCGGCCTCCATGATCCCGGGCCCGCCGCCGGTGATGACCGAGAAGCCCGCCTCGCCCAGGCGCCGGGCGGTCTCACGCGCGAGCGTCATACGCGGGATGGTGCTCGGGCACGCGCGCGGAGCCGAAGATCGTCACGCCGCTGGCGATCCCGCTGAGCGCGCGGAACGCCTCCTCGAGCTCGCGGTCGATGTCGGCGACGCGCTGCGCGTCGCTGAGCTCGGTGGCGACGATCGGCGCCTGTGCTCCGAGCAGCTCCTCGTCGGGCGTGCGCGGATCGTGCGCGGGCTCGCGGGTCGTCATGGGCGCGACCCTAGCGGGCGTGCGCGCGGTAGCCTGCCCGTGCGATGACGACCGACGCCGACGAGCGCCAGCTCGACACCGACGCCGCCCCGGCGCGTCCCGAGGGCGCGCCCGAGACGCCGGCCGCCGAGGCACCGCCGGCTGAGGCCGAGGCGCCCGGCCAGGAGTCCGCGCCGGAGCCCGTCATCGCGACTGAGGCGCCGGCGCCCGGCGCGCCGGAGCCTGAGAGGCCGCCCGCGCCCACCGAGCCCGGTCCCGTCGCTGAGACACCGGTGGCCGAGGCGCCCGCCGAGGGCGACGCCGCTCCCACCGCCGACGCGAAGGCGCCGAAGCCCAAGGGCAAGGCGAAGCCGCGCCGCCGCCGCGACCGCCGGCCACCGGTCCCGGATCTGCCGAAGACCCGCGCGCCGCTGCCGCTCGATGAGCTGCGCGACGCGTCGCGCTCGACGCTCGAACTGTTCGGCCGCCAGGGCGTCCGCGACGCGTTCGTCATCCTCGCCCCGCGCGAGCGCCAGGACATCTCGAACCTGATCTCCCAGGACGACGATCACCGCCCGCGCGCGCGCAACATCGCCAACGGGTCGCTCGGCGCCGGGCGGATCGACAAGGCGATGGCCGCGACGATCATCTCGATGGCGCAGCTCGAGGACCTGTGGAGCGTGACGCTCGACAAGGAGCAGGCCGCGCAGAAGCTCGGGCGCATCCGCGCCGCCAAGCAACGCGACCAGCGCAAGGCCGAGCGCGCGAAGGAGCGCGAGAACCGCGCCGACCGCGTGAGCCGCGAGGACATGGAGAAGGCGCGCGACGGCAGTGTCGGCGCGACGATCCGCATCGTGACCGACGGCGACAAGCGCGACCGGCGCAAGAAGCCCAAGGACGAGCCGCCGAAGAAGCGCGGCAGCGTCCTCGACGAGCTCGGGTACTGACCGGCCGGGCTCCGCCCGTCGAGGCGACCCGGCGCTCAGGCGTCCGGACCGCGCAGCAGCGGATCGATCCGCCGCAGCGCCGCCGACGCCGGGAGCGCCGCGAGCAGGACATTGCGCATCGCGACGACCCCCGGCACGGTCGTCAGCGCGGCGCGCGCGTTGTCGCGTGAGCGGTTCACGGCGAGCTGCGCGCGTCTGCGCCGCGCCGCGTCGTAGCGCGTCAGGGCACTCGGGACGTCCTCGGCAGCGCCGAGCGCGTCCGCGAGCGCGACCGCGTCCTCGATCGCCTGACAGCCGCCCTGGCCGGCGTTCGGGAGCATCGGATGCGCCGCGTCACCGACGAGCGCGACGCGCCCGCGGGCCATCGGGCTCGCGACCGGGCGCTCGAACAGCGACGACCGGATGATCCGCTCGGGCGGCGTGCGCGCGACGACGTCCGCCGCCGGGACCCGCCAGCCGCGCAGCCGCGCGAGCAGCGCCTCGCGCTCGGCCGCGGAATCCTCGCGGCCCTCCTGCGGGGCCCGCGCCGCGGCGAACCAGTACATCCGATCGGCGCTCAGCGACACCGCGCCGAACAGGGTGCCGCGCCCCCACGTCTCGCCCTCGAGCCGTTCGAGCTCGTCCCCCGCCCCCACGACGGCGCGCCAGGCGACGTACCCGCTCGGACGCGCGGGAGCGTCGCCCCAGAGCGCCCGGCGCACGATCGAGCGCACACCGTCGGCGCCGACGAGCAGCTCGGGGCTGCGCTCCTCCCCACCGGCGAGCCGCACGGACGCGGCGGCGCGGCCGTCGGCGACCTCCACGGCCGTGACCTCGGCCGCGTCGCGCAGCGCCGACGCCGGCAGCGCGCCGCGCAGCAGCCCGATGAGGTCTGCGCGATGGACGAGCAGCAGCGGAGCGCCGTAGCGCTCGGCGAGCCCGGCGGCCGGAAGCGCCGCGAGCCGCCGGCCCGAGGCGAGCCGCAGCGCGCCGCCGGTGGGCTCGCGCCCGATCTCCGCGAGCCGCTCGCCGAGACCGAGCGTGCGCAGCGCCCGGACGGCGTTCGGCCACAGCGAGAGCCCGGCGCCGACGTCCTCGGGCTCCGGCGCGCGCTCGTGGACGATCGCCTCGCGCCCGGCGAGGCGCAGCGCGATCGCCGTGCTGAGCCCACCGATCCCCCCGCCGATGACGACGTCCGCTTCCACGCTTCTGAGCCTATGCCGCCGGCACGCGCGCCCGCTGGCGGGCGATCGCGGCGTCCGCGCGCTCGCGCGCTCCGGACGACACCAGGCGCCCGAGACGCGCGCGGCGCTCGGCGATCAGCCGGTAGGCCGCGCGTGCCGCCCCGGGGGCCGCGCGCAGGAGCGGCGCCAGCGGCGCCACGAGCGGCAGCGCGGCCGCCAGCGGCGCGGCGGCGTCGCCGCCGGAGTGCCGGCGCCCGTCCGGCGTGACGAGGTGGGCGCTCGCGAGCCGTGCGTCCGGCGGAAGATCCGAGAGCAGCCGGGCGCCGGCCTGCCCCTGGATCGGCTCGGGTCGCACGCGTGCGCGGCGGTCGAGTGCGATCACGCGCGCGACCGACCAGCGACACCAGCCGCAGTCCGCGTCGTAGAACAGGAGCAGCGGCCCGCCGGGCACGGCGGCGCGCTCAGGAGCCGAGGACGTGCGCGAGCCGGCGCTCGATCGCGCCGGCGACCGCGTCGCGCACGGGACCCTCCTCGAAGCGCTCGACGAGCGCCTGGAGGAAGCCCTCGATGACGAGCCGGTGCGCGTCGGCGGCCGGCAGGCCGTGCGAGCGCAGGTAGAAGAGCTGCTCGGGGTCGATCTGGGCGATCGCCGCCGCGTGCGTGCAGCGCACGTCGTTCGCGAGGATCTCGAGGCCCGGGATCGCGTCCGCGTGCGCCTTCTTCGACAGCAGGAGGTTGCGCGACTCCTGGAAGGCGTCCGTGCGCTGGGCGCCCTCGTCCACCTGGATCATCCCGCGCCAGACCGCGCTCGAGCGACCGTTGAGGATGCCGCGGAAGGCGAGGTCGGAGGTCGTGTCGGGGGCGGCGTGCTCCTGGAGCGTGTCGAAGTCCAGGTGCTGGCGCCCGCCGGTCGCGTAGGCGCCGGTGACGTTCGCGTGCGCTCCGGGCCCGTCGAGCTTCGTCGTGAGGAACACCTTGCCGTTGCCCGAGCCGAAGCCGAGCGTGATCCAGTCGAGACCGCCGTCGCGGGCGACGACCGCGCGCTGGGCGCCGAAGACCCACGTGCGCTCGGCGAGGTCCTGCGCGTCGACGAACCGCAGGTGCGCGTTCTGCCCGACGACGAGCTCGACGACGCCGTTCACGACGCCCTCGGCGTCGGAGTCGGCGGAGAGCGCCTGGTGCCAGACCTCGGCCTGCGCGCCCTCCTCGAGCACGACGAGCGTGCGGTGATGGAGCGTCGTGCCCGGCTGCGCGTGGACGCTCGTCAGGACGATCGGCGCCTCGACGTGGACGCCGCGCGGGACGTAGACGAACGCGCCGTCGGTCCACTGCGCGTCGTTGCGGGCGACGAGCGGGTCGTCGCTCGGCACGAGGCTGCCGAGGTGCCGGGCGACGATGTCCGGGTGACGCTCGGCCGCCAGCGCGAGCGGCAGCACGACCGGCCCCTCCGACGTCGCCTCACCCGCGGACGGGCGCACGGCGGCATCGAGGTCGAGGTCCAGGACGTGCGTCGCCGCATCCTCCGCCCCGCCCTCGGCCGCCGGGAACGCATCGAGGTCGAGCTTGTCGATCGGCGTGAACTCCCACCCGGCGACCCCCCGGAACGCCGGCAGCTCGAGCTCGGCGAGCGCAGCGGCGGCCGCCGCACGACGCGTCGAAAGGAACTCGGGCTCAGCGGTCTGGGTGGGGGTCATGTGATCTCGGGTGTCGTGGGAACGAGGAAGGTCGGACGGGGTCGATACCGCTCAGGTGCAGCGCGCAGGCGACGAAGGAGGATCGGCAGCGGCCACCACCGCAGAGGTCGCGCGATCCGCGGCCGGCCCGAAGCCGTCCCGGATCACCCGATCGAGCCCTCCATCTGCAGCTCGATGAGCCGATTCATCTCCACCGCGTACTCCATCGGGAGCTCCTTGACGATCGGCTCGATGAAGCCGTTGACGATGAGCTTCCCGGCCTCCTCCTCGGAGATGCCGTGGGACATGAGGTAGAAGAGCTGCTCGTCGCCGACCTTCGAGACGGTCGCCTCGTGGCCGACGTCGACGTCGTCCTCGCCGATCCGGATCGTGGGATACGTGTCCGAGCGACTGTCCTCGTCGAGCAGCAGCGCGTCACAGACGACCTTCGACTTCGAGCCGTGCGCGCCCTTCGCGACCTCGAGCAGCCCGCGGTAGCTCGAGCGCCCGCCGTCCTTGGAGATCGACTTGGCGAAGATGTTCGAGGTCGTGTTCGGCGCGGCGTGGATGATCTTGCCGCCGGCGTCCTGGTGCTGGCCCTTGCCGGCGAATGCGATCGAGAGGATCTCGCCGTGGGCGTGCTCGCCCATGAGGTAGACGCTCGGGTACTTCATCGTGAGCTTCGAGCCGAGGTTGCAGTCGACCCACTCGACGGTCGCATCGCGCTCGGCGACCGCGCGCTTCGTGACGAGGTTGAAGACGTTCTGCGACCAGTTCTGCACGGTCGTGTAGCGGATGCGCGCGCCCGGCTTGGCGATCAGCTCGACGACCGCGGAGTGCAGCGAGTCGCTCGAGTACGTCGGGGCGGTGCAGCCCTCGACGTAGTGCACGTAGCTGCCCTCGTCGGCGATGATCAGCGTGCGTTCGAACTGGCCCATGTTCTCGGTGTTGATGCGGAAGTAGGCCTGCAGCGGCATCTCGACCTCGACGCCGGGCGGCACGTAGACGAACGACCCACCGGACCACACGGCGCTGTTCAGCGCGGCGAGCTTGTTGTCGTTCGGCGGGATGATCGTCGCGAAGTACTCGCGCACGATGTCCTCGTGCTCGCGCAGGGCGGTGTCCATGTCGAGGAAGATCACGCCCTGGTCCTCGAGGTCCTTGTTCACCTGGTGGTAGACGACCTCGGACTCGTACTGGGCGCCGACGCCGGCCAGGAACTTGCGCTCGGCCTCGGGGATCCCGAGCCGGTCGAACGTCTTCTTCACGTCGTCGGGGACCTCGTCCCACGAGCGCTCGGCGCGTTCGGAGGCGCGCACGAAGTAGTGGATGTCGTCGAAGTCGACCTCGTCGAGCTTCGGAGAGCCCCAGGTCGGCATCGGGCGCGCGAGGAAGTGGTCGAGCGCCTTGAGGCGGAACTCGCGCATCCACTGCGGCTCGCTCTTGAACTCGGAGATCTTCGCGACGAGCTCGCGCGTGAGGCCCTTCGGCGCCTTGTAGAGATAGTTCTCGGCGTCGTGGAAGCCGTAGCGCTCGGTGTAGTCGGCGTTGAGGTCCTTGAGCGAGGTCTCCTCGTCGGTGAGCGTCGTGCGGGTCGTGTCGGGAGTCGCCATCTGGTCAGTCCACCTCGAGCTTGATGTGCCCGTCCTCGACGAGGACGGGATAGGTCTCAACGGGCTGGTAGGCGGGCAGCGTCAGCGGGGCGCCGGTCCGCAGGTCGAAGAGCGAGCCGTGACGCGGGCACTCGACGGTGCAGCGCGCGGCGTCGAACGGGCCGTCGACGAGCACGCCGTCGTCGTGCGAGCAGCGGTCCTCCATGGCCAGGAGCTCCCCGTTGCAGTTGAACACGCCGATCTCGAGGTCCTCCCACATGACGACGCGGCTGGCGCCGGGCGGCAGCTCGTCGAGCGGGCAGACGTCGATGATCGTGGGGCTCATGCGGGGAAATCCAACCTTGATGGACGGGATTGTACCGTCCACCCCGCATCGAGTACGGGCCGCGCTCGCCGAAGGCCCGCCGGCGCCCGTCAGCGCTTGGCGCGCAGGGCCGCGACGCTCGTCACGCGGTGCTTCCCGCTGGGCGTCGTGACCTCGAGCGTCGCGCGCCCGACGACCTTGCGCCCGCGGCGCAGCGCGGCGCTGACGGCGCGCGCCCGGCGCTTGGGGATCCGCAGGACGTAGGTCCGCGAGCGCCCCGCGCCGAGCCGCACGCGCGTGGCCTTCAGCGCGACCGCGCGGCTCGCCGACCCGAGGCCGACGGTGCCCCGCACCCGGCCGCGGCAGGCCTGCAGGCAGCGCACGCGGGCGAGCAGGCCGCCGCCCAGGCGCTGCCTGCGCCAGGAGACGCTCAGGCTCGCCGGGACGCCCGCCGCCGGCTGTGCCGCGGGGGCCGCGGGTTCGGTCGTCGGTGCGGGCGGCTGCGGCGTGGGCGCGGGCGGCTTCGGGGTGGTCACGGCGGGCGTCGCAGGCGGGGTGGTCGGCGGCTGGACGGTCGGAACGACGCTCTCGTCGAAGACCGCATCCCAGGCGAAGACGACCGTCGTCACGGCTCCCTGCAGCGGATTGTCCTGCGCGTCCGTGCGGCCCGTCGGGAAGCGCACCGTGAAGCGGTAGAGCTTCGAGGCGCCCGGCTGCGTGCGGCCGAGCGCGAGCGCGCTGAACGCGGCGAGCTTGCCCTGGTAGATCGTCGTGGGCGCGAAGCGGTTGAGCGTCGCGTCCTGCACGGTGAGGTCGAGCACCGTCGAGAGCGGCTCGGGCAGGCCCGCGGGCTGATCCTGCAGTCCCTGCGGGGTGACCGTGAAGTCGCCCGGGAACGTGCCGGTGTTCGCGATCCGGATCTCGGCGACCTTCACCGTGCCGGGCGTGAGGTTCGCGACGTCGAACAGGACCGACGCGTCGCCGGCGAGCTGGACCGGCCCGCGCAGCGACGTGGCCATCGCATGCGGCGCCCCGTCGGGACCACCGAGCCCGCGCAGCGGCAGGTGGCCGGTGGCGGCATAGGCGGCCGTGAGCACGGCGCACATCGCGGCCAGCAGCACCGCGGTCACGTGGACCGTGCGGCGCAGGCGACGGCTCTGTCCACGGGCGCGCATCAGAAGTCCCGGTCGTTGTCGGTCTCGGTGACGGTGCCGCCGTTCACCTGATTGCCCGCGAGGTCGCGGGCCGCGGTGTTGACGCTCCACGCCATGTTGCGGGCGGGCGCCGGTCCGGCGCGCACCGCGGAGGGCGTGTCGGGCGTGCCGAGCGTCACGGTCACCGTGCGGCCGTCGGCCGAGAGCTGCATCGTGGCTGCGAAGGTCACCTGCGCGCTGACGAGGTCGGCGCCGGTGCTCACGCCGCCGGAGGTCGTCCCGCCGCCGGCGATCCGGACGGTCGCCGCGCCGGCCGCGTCCAGCAGCGAGAACGTGTCGTTCGCCCCGCCGCTGAAGAACCGCACGCGCATCGCGATCGAGGTGCCGTTCCAGCCCGCAAGGATCGTCGCGGGGTCGAGCGCCTCGCTGTAGGTGAACGTGATCGCATCACCCGCGTCGAGACGGCCGGCGACGCCGCCGCCGTTCGTCGCCGCGATCGCCTGGGCGGTCGGCCGGACGGTGTCGACGGTGACCGTGACGGGCGCCGAGCCGCCGGTGTTGCCGGCGCTGTCGACCTGGAAGGCGCGCAGCGTGTACGTCCCGGCCGCGAGCGTCGCCGGGGTGACGCTCCAGGCGCCTGCGGCGTTGCGCGTCGCGTTGACGGTCTGCACCGGCGTCCCGGTCGCGGTCGCGCCGGCGTAGATGCGCAGGGCCACGGTCGTCCCGTCGCCGAGCGCGATGCCGGCGGTCCCGGTCGTCGGCGGGCGCGCGACGACCCGGGCACCGTTCACCGGGGTCGAGATCACGGGCACCGGAGCGGTGGTGTCGACGCGGAAGGTGCGCGCGGCGCTGCGCCCGAGGTTGCCGACGGTGTCGAGCTGCTCGAGCTGCGCGGTGTACTGGCCGTCGGCGAGCGCCGCCATCGGCGCGGGCGTGAGCGTCCACGCGGTCCCCGTGCGGTCGGCCGACAGGACCTGCACCGGCGTGCCGGTCGCCGTCGCACCCGCGTAGACCTTCAGGACGACGGTCGTCTGGTCGTTCGCCGCGTTCCCGGCCTGGCCGGAGAACGTCGGGCGGTCGGTCGCGAGCCACGCGCTCGCCGCGGGCACGGCGATCGTGAGGCCCGCGGGCGGGGTCGCGTCGACGGTGAACGTCACCGGGGGCGACGTGCCGGTGTTCCCGACGCCGTCGGCCTGCGCGGCGGTCGCCGTGTACGTGCCGCTCGTGAGCGCCGGCGTGACGGTGACCGCCCACGGGGCGCCGGTGCGCGTCGCCGTCAGGGTGCGGACCGCCGTGCCGGTCGCGGTGGCGCCCGCGTAGATGCGGACGGTGAGCGTCGCGGCGTCGCCGAGTGCGTCACCCGCGGCGCCCGAGATGATCGGCGTCGCGCCGACCAGCGCCCCGGCCGCGGGGGCGGTGATCGTCGGCGCGGGCGCGACCGCGTCCACCGTGAAGGTGATGTCGGGCGAGGTGCCGCTGTTGCCGGCCGCGTCGAGCTGCGTGGCGCGCGCCGTGTACTGGCCGTCGGCGAACCCGGGCGCGGGCGTCGTGACCGCCCATGCGCCGGTCGTCGCGTTGCGCGTCGCGGTGAGCGTCCGCACGACCGGACCGCTGACGACGGCGCCGCTGTACACGCGGACCGTGACGGTGGCGCTGTCGCCGAGTGCGATGCCGGCGGTGCCGCTGAACGCCGGGCGCGCTCCGACCCGCTGGCCGTCGGTCGGCGCGCTGATGACGAGCGACGGGGCGGCGGTGTCGATCCGGAAGGTCCGGGTCGCGCTGAGGCCGACGTTCCCCACGCTGTCGGCCTGCTCGGCCTGGGCGGTGTACTGCCCGTCCGGCAGCGGCGGCGCCGTCGTGAGCGTCCAGGCGTTGCCGGTGCGCGTCGTGGTCAGGGTGCGGACCGGCGCGCCGGTCGCGCTCGCCCCGCCGTAGAGCTTCACGGTGATCGTCGTCGAGTCCGTCGCGCCGGTGCTCGCACGGCCTGAGATCACCGGTGACCCCGTCGCCAGCGAGGCGTTCGCGGCGGGCACCCGGATCGTCGGGCTCGGCGCGGTCGCGTCGACGACGAAGCTGACGGCCGCCGACTGACCGCTGTTCCCGGCCGCGTCGGCCTGGGTCGCGCGGGCGGTGTAGGTGCCGCTCGTGAGCGCCGGAAGCGCCTCGGCCGTCCATGCGGCCCCGGTGCGCGGCACGGTGAGGGTGCGGACCGGCGTGCCGGTCGCCGTGCCGCCCGTGTAGATGCGCACGATCACGTCGCCGGCGTCCCCGCTCGCGTTCCCGGCGGCGCCGGAGAGCTGCGGCGTGCCGTCGGTGCGCTGTCCGGCGGTCGGCGCGGTGATCGTCGGCGCCGGAGCGGTGCCGTCCACGGTGAAGGTGACGGAGCTGCTGAGGCCCGTGTTGCCGGCGGCATCGTCCTGGGCGGCGCGCACGGTGTAGACGCCGTCGGGGAGCGCCGCCGCGGTGACGCTCCAGGCGCCGGTCCCGGCGTTGCGCGAGGTGCTGAGCGTCTGCAGCGGGCTCCCGCTGGCGAGCGGGCCCGCGTAGAGCCGGACCGTGACGGTCGCCTGGTCGCCGGCGAGCGTGCCCGCGACGCCGGCGATCGGGGTGGCGCGCACGTTCGTGAGCGCGCCGTCGGACGGGGCGCTGATGCTGAGGACCGGCGGTGTCCAGTCGCCGGTGCTGAAGGTCTCGGTGTGCGAGGTCCCGGCGACGAAGCTCGCGCCGGACGTCGCGATGCCGCCGACGGCCAGCGCGGCCACGGCGACGAGCAGCAGCAGGCGGCGCAGGGAGGCCTTGGCGCTCATCCGGCGACGACCTCCGGTGCGGGCTCGCGCTCACGGCGGGCTTCCGCGCCCGCCTCGCGCCAGAGCCCGGCGAGCATCGCGAACGCGATCAGCAGCGCCGGAAGCCCGATGACGATCATGCGCGCGCCGCGATCGCTGAGTGCCGAGACGAGGTAGCCGACGTACGGCACGCCGAACTGCACGCGCGCCTGGGTCGGCTGGGTCAGGCGGAACTCCCATGGATCTGGGACGGCGTTCGCGTCGCCCTTCGTGCGGTAGATGCGCTGCCCGCGCTCGGTGCGGATCTGCTGGATGCGGTGCGTGACGAGCCCCGCGGGGCCCGAGCCGGGCGGCGGGTCGTACGTGATGACGTCGCCGGGGCGCAGGTCGGCGGGCGGCACCTCACCGGCGAAGACGACGGACCCCTTGTCGTACGTGCCGGTCATCGAGCCGCTCGTGATGACGTAGCGCTGCAGGCCGAGTGCGGCCGGCAGCAGCATGACCCCGCCGAGCACCACGGCGAGCCCGGTCGCCGCCCACGCGAATGCCGCGCGCAGCGGAACCCCGCGCCGGCGTGGCGCGGGGATCGTGACGGGGATCGGAGGGGTGGGGGTCATGTGGGGCTGGACCGGGGGCGGGGCGGCGCACTCGGCGCCGCCCCGCGGGGTTCATGTCCGGAGCGGTCCGCCTACGGGGGCCGCGACGGCGTCCCAGTTGAAGTCGAGCGTGGCGCTCTTCCCCTGGAACGTGTTGTCGACAGAACGCGGCAGGCTGACCGTGAACCGGTAGCGATGCAGGTCGCCGGCCTGGTAGATGCCGAGCGGCGCCGGCGAGGCGACCGACGACGGGATGCCGTCGACCG
Source organism: uncultured Actinomycetes bacterium (assembly GCA_963787935.1). Taxonomy (GTDB): domain Bacteria; phylum Actinomycetota; class Thermoleophilia; order Solirubrobacterales; family Solirubrobacteraceae; genus F1-60-MAGs163. Next base: position 1,088,251 of record CAWBEV010000006.1, read on the forward strand.
GGCCGGTGTAGATCGGCGTCGGCGACGGGCATGCCGGGACCGGCGCAGGCACGGCCTGCGGGGCCACGTGGCAGTCGTCGATCACGACGTCCAGGACGCCGAGCAGCGCCGTGTCGCTGGCGGGTTCGTGGCGCGCAGGCTGAAGCGCGCCCTGCACCGAGCCGGTGTTCTTGATGTCGGCCAGCCCACGCGCGTGTCGCCGGGCGACATGTTCGTGGCACCGAGGATGGCCGAGGTCGGCCCGGACGCCGTCAGCGTGCCGGTGCTGAAGACGTTGCTGGGAGTGGCGACGCTCGCGGTGAAGTTCGCGCCGGAACCGACGGCGACGCCGACGGCTGCGAGGACCACCGCGAGAGCGGCGATCGTGTGCCGCGGTCGGGCGGCGAGCACGTTGATGCGGGAGAGCACTGGAAACACCTCCGGATGCGCGTGGCAGGAACCCCCTTCCGCCCCACCTGTGCTGCTTCGGGACGGTGCCCCCGGACCCACCGGGCGCTGACCACGTGCACTGCGCCGTTTCGACGCACGCGCAAGTCCCGGGCATCGGACATTCGTCCAATCTGGACGAGATATGGAGCCTTCCTGGAGGCTCGGCACGCCGAGCGCGCAGGAATCGGCGCCGAACGGCGGGCGGTCTGCGCGCGGGCGATCGCCTGCGGAGGCGAGCCCGGAGGCCTAGCGGCCCGGGGCGCCGCCGGGCGTCGAGGACTCGGGCGTCGCGGGCTCCCACTCGGCCGGAGCGCCGACCGCGGCGCTCTTGAGGACCTTCAGCGAGAGCAGCGCGCACTTCATGCGCGTGGCCGAGATCTGGATGCCGAGCAGCTCGAGGACCGCCTCGCGGTCCATGCGGGCGAGGTCGTCGAGCGCCATGCCCTTGACCTCGTCGGAGATCATCGACGCCGCCGCCTGGCTGATCGCGCAGCCGTGCCCGTCGAAGCGCACGTCCTCGACGATCCCGTCGTCGGAGACCTTGAGCATGACCTTCAGCTCGTCGCCGCAGAGCGGGTTCGTGTCCTCGAACTCGCGATCCGGGTGCTCCATCGGGCCCCAGTTGTGGGGCCGCTTGTAGTGCTCGAGGATCTCCTCGCGATACAGGGCGTCGTCCATCGCTCCGTCCAGCCTAGTCCCCGAAGATCTCGATGACGCGCTCGAGGCTCGCGACGAGCCGGTCCACGTCCTCGCGGGTGTTGTGGATCGCCAGCGACGCGCGCGAGGTGGCGCCCACGCCGAGCAGCCGCATCAGCGGCTGTGCGCAGTGATGGCCGGCGCGGATGCACACGCCGTCGCGCCCGACGATCTCGGCGACGTCATGCGGGTGTGCGCAGTCCAGCGCGAAGCTCACGAGCCCGCCGCGGCCGTCGGCCTCGCGCGGCCCGTAGACGCGCAGGCCGGGCACGCCGGCGAGGCGCTCGAGCGCGTAGCCCGTCAGCTCGCGCTCGTGCTCGCGGACCGCGGCCATGCCGAGCTCGGCGAGCATGTCGACGGCGGCGCCGAGACCGATGACCTCGGCGATCGGCGGCGTGCCGGCCTCGAACTTCGCGGGCGGCTCGGCCGGCGTGAACTCGTGGAAGCCGACCTGACGGATCATCGAGCCCCCGCCGAGGAACGGCGGCATCGCCTCGAGCAGCTCGCGGCGCGCGTGCAGCACGCCGACGCCGGTCGGGCCGTAGGCCTTGTGCCCGGTCCACGCGTAGAAGTCCGCGCCGATCGCGCCGACGTCCACCGGGAGCTGGGGCACCGCCTGTGAGCCGTCGACGAGCGTCGCAGCGCCTGCCGCGCGCGCACGGGCGACGATCTCCTCGACCGGGACGATCGTCCCGAGGACGTTCGAGACGTGCGTGATCGCGACGAGCCGCACGCACCCGTCGGCGCACAGCACGTCGAGCTGGGTTGGGTCGACGGCGCCGGCCGCGTCCACCTCGAGGTAGCGCAGCTCGGCCCCGACGCGCGCGGCGAGCATCTGCCACGGCACGAGGTTCGAGTGGTGCTCCATCTGCGTGAGCACGATCGCCTCGCCGGCGCCGACGTGCTCGGTGCCCCAGGAGTACATGACGAGGTTGATCGCCTCGGTCGCGTTCTTCGTGAAGACCGTCTCCCCGGCCGTCGAGCCGGTGAACGCCGCGATCCGCTCGCGCGCGCCCTCGTAGCGCTCGGTGGCCTCGACGGCGAGCGGGTAGACCCCGCGATGGACGCTCGCGTTGTGCCGCGCGCTGAAGTCCTCGACCGCCTCGATGACCGCGCGCGGCTTCTGCGCGGTCGCGGCGCTGTCGAGGTAGACCAGATCCTCGCGCCCGAGGATCGGGAACTCGCCGGCGAGCGCGCTGGCCGCGATGAGCGCCATCAGGCGGCGGCCGGAGCCGCCTCGCCGGTGATCCAGCCGTAGCCCTCGCTCTCGAGCTGGTCGACGAGCTCGGGGCCGCCCTCCTTGACGATCCGCCCGTCGAACAGGATCGAGACGCGGGTCGGCTGGACGAGGTGGAGGATGCGCTGGTAGTGGGTGATGATCAGGACGCCCATCTCGCTGCCGCGCGCGACGGTGTTCACGCCCTCGGCGACGATGTTCAGCGCGTCGATGTCGAGGCCCGAGTCGGTCTCGTCGAGCACGGCGACCGATGGGCGCTGCAGCGCGAGCTGGAGGATCTCCAGGCGCTTCTTCTCACCGCCGGAGAACCCGTCGTTGAGGTAGCGCTGGGAGAACTCGCGCTTGACGTGCGTGAGCTCCATCGCCTCCTCGACCGTGCGGCGGAACTCCTTCAGCGAGATCTCGGACTCCCCGCGCGCCTCGCGGTGGGCGTTCATGACCATCCGCAGGTACTTCGTGACGGTCACGCCGGGGATCGCGACGGGGTACTGGAAGGCCATGAAGAGCCCCATGCGCGAGCGCTCGTCCGGGGAGGCCTCGGTGATGTCCTCGCCGCGGAACAGGATCCGGCCTTCGGTCACCTCGAACGCGGGATTGCCCATGATCGCGTTGGCGAGTGTCGACTTGCCGGACCCGTTCGGGCCCATCAGCGCGTGGATCTCGCCCTGGTTGACGGCGAGGTCCAGGCCCTTGAGGATCTCCTGCTCCCCGGCCTGGACGTGCAGGTTCTTGATCTCGAGGTCGGCCATGCGGTTTCGGTGTCTCTCTTCGGTCTGAGGGTCAGGCGGCGGTGTGGACCGGGAGCGGATCGCCCGCGGGCTCCGGCGCCGGAGGCACCGCGCCGCGGCCGGCGAAGTCCACGAGCTCCTGGAGCGTCGTCTGCTGCAGCGCGCGGATCACGCCGCCCTGGACGCGGGTCCAGAGCAGGCGGGTCGCGCAGCCCTGGTGGTCGTCGCCGACGTGCGAGCACAGCACGCGGCCGTCCTCGCTGTCGTCGACGAAGCAGGACATCGGCGCGACGGCGCCCTCGAGCGCGAGCACGGCGTCGTCCATCGTGATCTGCGCGGCGGGCCGGGCGAGGCGATAGCCGCCGTGAGCCCCGCGGGTGCTCTCGACGAGGCCCGAGCGCTTGAGCAGCGCGACGATCCGCTCGAGGTAGGCGAGCGGCAGGCCCTCGGCCTCCGAGATCGCCTTCAGCGAGACGGGCGCCTCCTGCTCCTGGCGGCCGAGCTCGACGAGGAGGCGCACGCCGTACTCCGCCTTCGTCGTGAAGATCATTGAGTAATCCTACCAGCGAGGTCGGAGAAGCCCGGGCGCGGCGGGGCGCGCGGCGAGCCGGCCGACCGGGCTGCTACCACTACGGCCGTCGTGCTCGCAGCACTCGCAGCCGCGGCGCTCGTCGCCGCGTCCCCGGGCGCTCCCCCCGCCCCCGTCGCCGTCTCCTCGCTCGCAGGCCTGAGCAGGTGCTCGAGCGCGCGCGCCCGCGCGGGATCGAAGCGGCGCGAGCACGCGATCCGCTGCCTGCTGAACGCCGAGCGCACCGCGCGCGGCCTGCCGCGCCTGCATCCGAACACACCGCTCGGGCGGGCCGCGCGCGAGCACTCGCGCGACATGGTGCGGCGCGACTTCTTCGATCACACGAGTCCCGGTGGCGACACGCCGGCTGCACGCGCACGCCGCGCGGGCTACCGGAGCCGCTACGTCGGCGAGACGATCGCCTATGCATCGGGCCGCGCGTCGAGCGCTGCGAGCACCGTCGCGCAGTGGATGGGTTCCACGGGCCATCGCGCCGTGATCCTCGACGGGCACATGCGCGACCTCGGCGTCGGCGTCGCGTCCGGTGCCCCGACCGGCGGCCGGCGGGGCACGACGGTCACGGCCGACTTCGGCGGGCGCTGACGGGGACTTCTGCAGCGTTTCGCGCACCCGCGCGAACCCTTGAGCGAACACCCGTCCAGCGCGATCGCGCGGCCCAGCATCCTGGAAGGGCATGCTCGCCGCGCTCCTCGCCACGGTCGCGCTCGCGCCGGCGCTCGCCGGCGGCGGGTCCTGCGCCGCCGCGGACGCGCGCGCGGCCGACGCCGCCCAGCACGCGCGCGCCGTGCGCTGCCTCGTGAACGCCGAGCGCGTCCGGCGTCACCTCCCGCGCCTGCGCGCCGACGGCCACCTCGCCGATGCCGCCGCAGCGCACGCGCGCGACATGGTGCGCCGCGACTACTTCGACCACACGGGCCCCGGCGGGTCCACCCCGGAGCGGCGCGTGCGCAGCGCCGGGTACGCCTTCCGCTCACTCGGCGAGACGATCGCGTGGGGCAGTGGCTCCTACGGCACGCCGGCGAGCACCGTCGCGCGCTGGATGGCCTCCCCGCCGCACCGGCGCATCCTGCTCGAGTCCCGGCTGCGCGACATCGGCGTCGGCGTCGCACGCGGCGCCCCCGCGCCGGACGGCGGAGGCGGGCTGACGGTGGTCGCGGACCTGGGGCGCAAGTAGGAGCCCGGACGCCGCCGTCCCCGTCAGCGGGCGGGTCGTGGGGCGGTGCGCACTGCCCGCCTCCTCACAGCACGTCGCCGCGGACCGCGACGCCACTGACCAGCGGCTTCGTGATCTTCGGCGCCTTCGGGAACGAGCCGAAGCGGCGGCGCTCGACGTCGAGCCCGGAGGACTCGATCGTCGCGAGCGTCGTGCGGTTGCAGCTGCAGCCGCCGCTGACCGTGCGCCAGAGCGGCGCGAGCCGGTCCTGGGTGCGGGCGAGGCCGGGGTCGTCGCTGCGGACGTGCTCGAGGAACAGGTAGTGCCCGCCGGGCTTCAGGACGCGCGCGACCTCGGCCACGACGGCCGCGGGATCGGGCGGCTCGCAGAGGACGAGCGTGCCGACGACCGTGTCGAAGGTCGCGTCGTCGAACGGCAGGCGCTCGCCCGGAGCCTCGACGACCTCGACCGGTGCGGGCGCCAGCGGGATCTTCGCGGCGATGCGCTTGGCCATCGCGTGGTTCGGCTCGGTGACGACGATCCGCGTGATGCCCTCGCGCGGGTAGGAGGCGAGGTTCAGGCCCGTGCCGGCGCCGATCTCGAGGACGGCGCCGCGCGCGCCGGAGAGCACCTCGCGGCGGATGTCGGCGAGGCCCGCCTCCTGCGCGCGGCCCAGCGCGCGGTCGTAGAAGAAGGCGCTCAGGCGGTTCATCGGGCGGGACGCTACCGGGCGCCGTGCAGGCGCGCGCGTGCGATACGCTCGCGCCATGACGCTGCTGGCTCTCTCGCAGGCCGCAAAGGTGGACATCGGCCTCATCGGCGTGTTCTTCGTCGGGTTCCCGCTCCTCGTGAACGGCCTGATCGGCTTCGCGGGCGCGCAGGCCGCCGCCGAGCGCCGTGAGAACACGAAGTACCTCGAAGAGCACCGCATTCCCGGCACGGACATCTGAGTCCGGTCCGCGCTCGGCGCGGCGGCGGTAGGGTCGCGGCATGATCCGCCCCGTCGCCCTCATCACCGGCGGTGCCCAGGGCATCGGCTTCGAGACCGCCCGGCGCCTGGTCGCCACGCATCGCATCGCGCTGCTCGACCTGAACGCCGAGAAGCTCGCGGAGGCCGCCCGCGACTGCGGGCCGGACGCCGTGAGCGTCGTCTGCGACATCGCCGAACAGGAGCAGGTCACCGCGGCGATCGCCGACGTCGTCGCGCAGACCGGCGGCATCGACGTGCTGTTCTCGAACGCCGGGATCGGGGCCGGGGGCGCGCTGCGCCGCCTGGACCCCGACGTCCTGGAGGCGATCATCGACGTGAACCTCATCGGGAACTGGCGCGTCATCCACGCCTGCCTGCCGCACGTCATCGAGCGCCGCGGGTACGTGCTGGCGAACGCGTCGGCCGCGGCGCTCATGCCCGCGCTCGGGATCGGCGCCTACGCATCGAGCAAGGCCGGCCTCGAGCAGCTCATGAACGTCCTGCGCGTCGAGGTCGCACACCTCGGCGTGGACGTCGGCGTCTCGTACTTCGGGTTCATCCACACGGACATGGTCGACGGCGCCGAGCGCGAGATGGGCGAGCTGGGCTCGCTGCGCAAGGACATGCCGGGGCCGCTCGCGCAGGTGATCCCGGTGAGCGAGGCCGCCGAGGCGATCGTCGCCGGGATCCACACCCGCGCGCGGCGCGTCGTCGCGCCGAAGTGGGTGAGCCTCGTCTACCGCCTGCGCGGGTTCCTGGGGCGCCTGGCCGAGCGCGACATGGCGGCGATCGCCGAGCACGTGGACGCGACGACCGCCGAGCGCGTGGCCGCGATGGGGGATTTCGACGCCGCCTTCCGCCCGTCCTCACCCGCCCACCGGGCCGCCGCCCACCACGTGCACCACGACCTGCACGAGGCGGGCGCGCCCGCGCCGGACGCGGCGCGCACGTAGGCGGACGACTTCGACGCGGCCGCGAGCCTGTCGACCGCCGCCGCCCCGGAGACGACGCCTGAGCGACGAGGAGTGTGCGCAGGCGACCGGCGGGGACAGCATCGTCACGAGCGCCTGCACGTGGAAAGCTCGACGGCGACACGCTGCGCTGCACGACGGTGACGCCGGGGTGTCGTCCCGACACGGTGGCCCAGACCATCCTCGCCTCCGAGCGGTGGAAGCGCAGCTGAGCGACGCGGCTACAGCTCGCGCACGATGCGCGCGGGGTTCCCGGCGGCGACGACGCCCGGCGGGACGTCACGCGTGAGGACCGCGCCAGCCCCGACGATGCTGTCCGCGCCGACGCCGACGCCCGGGCAGACGATCGCCCCGCCGCCGAGCCACGCGTGCGCCCCGATCGTGACCGGCGCGGCGAGCTCGAGCCCGGCGCGGCGCTCGGCCGGCGCACGCGGGTGGTCGGCGGCCAGGAGCTGGACGTTCGGGCCGATCTGGGCGCCGTCGCCGATCGTCACCGGCGCGCAGTCGAGGATCACGACGCCGTGGTTCAGGAACGCCCCGGCGCCGAGCCGGACGTTCCAGCCGTAGTCGCAGCGCAGCCCGGTCTCGGCGAACGCCCCGTCGCCGAGCTCGGCGAACAGGCCGGCCAGGACGGCGCGGGCGGCCTGCGGATCCGCCGCGGCCTCGAACGCGCGCAGCCGCTGCCGGCAGCGCGCCCGCGCGGCGACGAGCTCCGGGTCGCTCGCCCGGTAGAGCTCGCCGGCGAGCATCTTCTCGCGCTCGGTCAGGGCAGGTCCTCGGGGGCGACGGTCTCCCCGGCGCGCAGCAGCTCGCGTGCCGCGTCGAGGTCGAGGCCGCCGCCGACGCTCAGCGCGCCGCGCACGTACCCGCCCTCGAGGTACCAGACGCCGAACGCCCCGTCCTCGAACGAGCCGCGCACGACCTCATCGTCCCAGCGCTCGGCCGGGCCGACGTACTCCATCGAGGTCCAGTCCGCCAGGTCGCTGAAGAAGTACGGGACGACGTCGTAGTCGCCCGTGGCGCCGGCGAGTGCGCGCCCGGCGAACGCGCCCTGGTTCCCCGCGTGGTCGACGTGCTCGACGCGCAGCGGCCGCCTGTGGACGACGCTCTCGTACTCGCAGATGTCGCCCGCCGCCCAGACGCCCTCGCCGGAGGTGCGCAGGTTCGCGTCGCACAGCACCCCGCCGAGCCCGCCGATCGCGAGGCCGGCGCGCCTGGCGAGCAGGACGTCCGGGGTCACGCCGGCGCCGACGACGACCGCCTGCGCCGCGATCCGCTCGCCCGACGCGGTGACGACCTCCTCGACGCGCTCCCCCGGCCCGGCGAACGCCGCGAGCTCGGCGCCGCCGATGACGCGGATGCCGTGCCCCTCGAGCAGCGCGCGGTACCACGCGCCGACGCGCTCGCCGAACGTGCGCTCGAACGGCTGCTGCTCGAGCATCACGACCGTGACGCGGCAGCCGAGCGTCGTGAGCGTCGCCGCCGTCTCGATCGAGATGTAGGAGCCGCCGACGCAGACGACGTCGGTGCCCTCGTGGACGTCGGCTCGGATCTGGTCGCTGTTGGCCAGCGCGCGCACGTAGTGGATCCCCTCGAGCTGAGCGCCCTCGACGTTCAGCCGGCGCACCATTGCGCCGGTGGCGAGCAGCGCGCGGTCGAAGCCGACCGTCTCCTTCGTGGAGAGCGTCGCCTCGCGGGCGGCGAGGTCGAGGGCGGTGACGCTCGTGCGCGTCAGCAGCTCGATCCGCTGCTCCTCGTACCACGCTGGCGGCTGCAGCGCGGTGTCGGCGCGCGACATGGACCCGGCGAGGTACTGCTTCGTCAGCGGGGGGCGGTCGTAGGGGTGGTCGAGCTCCCGCCCGACGAGCAGCACCGAGCCGCCGAACCCCTCCTCGCGCAGGGCCTGCGCGGCGCTGACGGAGGCGACGCCTCCCCCGATGAGCAGGACATCGACGCGACGATCGGGCATGGCCGCAGGCTATCGGGAGCGCGGCCTCAGGCGAGGGCGACGGGGCCGGCGATCGGGCGCAGTTCCTCGGCGTAGGAGATCGAGTGGCGCGCGAGGCCGCCGTCCGGACGCACCTCGTATGCCCCCATGCGCCACAGCGGCGGCGAGTAGGCGTGAATCGTGACCGACGGCTCCGCGCCCGCGTGCGTCACGCGGTGGATGTCCACGGCGTCGAAACCGAACACGCCTCCGGCCTCGACGACGCGGGTCGCGGGCGGGCCGCCGAGGTTCAGGCGGTCCTCGCGCACGGCCCCGCGGACGACGGCCACCGCACCCGCCGACATGTCGTGGTCGTGGAACCCGGTGTCGTGCGTGCGCATCCAGCTGATCACCCAGACGGCGAGGTGCTCGTCGCGGAGCAGCTCCTCGTACCGGCGCGCCGCGGGATCGTGCGCGACGAGCTCCTCCCACAGCTCGGGCCGCGCCGCGAGCTCGTGGACGTACGCCTGGAGCTCGGCCGAGCTCAGGTCGCGATCGCCCGGGCGGGGGATCATGCCGCCGCCTGCAGGACGTTGCCGTTCGGCGCACCCACCGGGACGCCGAGCAGACGTCGCGGATTCGTGATCGTCAGCGCCGCCGTGACGCCGGGGCCCAGGTTGTGACCCGGATCGGGCGCCCCCGCGACGACGGGGGCGTCCGACCCGTGGACGAGCACGTCCACCCCGACGGCGCGGATCGCCGCGTCGACCGCGCGCGCCCCGTACGAGGAGGTGTCGTGGAAGACGAGCGGGTCGTGGAGCGCGAGCGCCGGGCCGCCGCGCGCGGCGATGCGCTCGGCATGCAGCGGTGCGCCGCCGGCGAGCGCCGCGAACAGGACGCGCAGGCGCGGGTGCGCCGGACGGCCCCAGGCGGCGAACGTCAGCCATGCCGCGTGCAGCTGTGCGAGGTAGGTCGTGAGCGCCGCGAACCACGGAGCGGGGCCGCCCGGCGGCGCCGTCCGCCCCGCAGCATCCGGGCCCGGGTGCACGAACAGCGGCGCGTCGCGGCGCTCGAGTGCCTCGAGGACCGCGCCGAGCCGGTCGAGCGCCTCCGGCGAGCCGAGCGCGCCGGCCGGGAGCGAGATGCCGGCGACGCCGCGGTCGAGCAGGGCGTCCACGTCCGCGGGGTCGGGGTCGTCGAGCGGCACGGCGCCCCACGCGCCGAGCCGCTCGTCGATCCCCAGGACCCCGTCGTGCCAGGCCGCGAGCAACGGCTCCGCCTCGGGCCGCGGCAGCGCCTCGACCCCCAGCGGGCTCGACATCGCGAGCAGGGCGCGGTCGAGGCCGCGCTCGGTGAGCCCGCGCACCCGCGCTCCCGCGTCATGGGCGCCCGGTTCGAAGGGCGCGTCCGGCTCACCGGAGAGCATCACACGCCAGCCGCGCCCATCACGCTCGAGGCTCGGAGGCGCCGTCCGCCGCGCCAGAAGCGCGGTGAACGACTCGGGCCACAGGTGCTGATGGAGATCGAGGCCGGGCATCGGCCCACATATTTAGCACATTCTCGATCAGTTTAATGGGGATTTCATCCGCAGCGCGCCATCCTCCCCGGTCCGACTAGTGTTTTCCCCATGTCCGACACTGACTCCTCGAACCTCATCCCCGCCGACGAGCCGGTCTTCGACCTGCGCCTGACCGCAGCGGAGATGAAGGTCACGTTCACGGCCCTGAAGGCCTACTTCGACGACTTCGGCCACGAGGAGCAGGAGATCCACCAGCTCGTGCGTGCGATCCTGGAGAAGCTTCCCAGCGAGCACGACATGCGCGCGATCGACCTCGACGAGGAGCTCCGCAAGATCAAGGAGCTGCGCGGCGAGTGACCCCCGGGGCCGGCTCGCCGCCGGCCGAGCGGACGGATCTGCGCAACGTCGCGATCGTCGCCCACGTCGATCACGGCAAGACGACCCTCGTGGACGCGCTGCTGCACCAGAGCGGCGCGTTCGGCGCGCACGAGGAGGTCGAGACGCGCGTCATGGACTCGATGGACCTCGAGCGCGAGCGCGGGATCACGATCCTCGCGAAGAACACCGCGGTCGACTGGAAGGGCGTGAAGATCAACATCGTCGACACGCCCGGCCACGCCGACTTCGGCGGCGAGGTCGAGCGCAGCCTCGCGATGGTCGATGCCGTCCTGCTGCTCGTCGACGCCGCCGAGGGCCCGCTGCCCCAGACGCGCTTCGTGCTGCGCAAGGCGCTCGAGGCGCGGCTGCCGGTGATCCTCGACATCAACAAGGTCGACCGCCCCGACGCCCGCGTCGGCGAGGTGCTGCACATGGTCGAGGACCTGTTCCTCGACCTCGACGCGCACGAGGACCAGCTCGGCTTCCCGGTCGTCTACACCGACGCCAAGCGCGGCTGGGCCTCGCTCGACCCGTCGCAGCGCGGGACCGATCTGAAGCCGCTGTTCGACCTGCTGCTCGAGCACGTTCCGCCGCCGACGTATGACCCGGACCATCCGCTGCAGGCGATGGTCACGAACCTCGACGCCTCCCCGTACCTCGGGCGCCTGGCGATCTGCCGCGTGCGCCACGGGACGATCCGCAAGGGCCAGCGCATCGGCTGGTGCCGCGCCGACGGCGAGGTCGTGGCCGGCACGCTCGGCGAGCTGTTCATCACCGAGGCGCTCGACCGCGTGCCCGCCGAGGAAGCCGGGCCGGGCGAGATCATCGCCGTCGCCGGGCTCGAGGACGTCACGATCGGCGAGACGCTCGCCGACCCGGACGACCCGCGGCCGCTCCCGGTCATCACCGTCGACGAGCCGTCGCTCTCGGTGACGCTCGGCGTCAACACGAGCCCGATGTCCGGCCGCGAGGGCGACAAGGTCACCGCGCGCCTCATCAAGGCGCGGCTCGACCGCGAGACGATCGGCAACGTCTCGATCCGCGTGCGCGACACCGAGCGCCCCGACGCATGGGAGGTCCAGGGCCGCGGCGAGCTGCAGCTCGCGGTGCTCGTCGAGCTCATGCGCCGCGAGGGCTTCGAGCTGACCGTCGGCCAGCCGCGCGTGCTCGAGCGCGAGATCGACGGGCGCCGCCACGAGCCGGTCGAGCGGATGTCGATCGACGTGCCCGAGGACTACGTCGGCGTCGTCACCCAGCTGCTCGCGCTGCGCAAGGGCAAGCTCGAGCAGATGGTCAACCACGGCCAGGGCTGGGTGCGCATGGAGTACCGCGTGCCCGCGCGCGGCCTGATCGGCTTTCGCACGGAGTTCCTCACCGAGACACGCGGCACCGGCCTCATCCACCACGTCTTCGACGGCTGGGAGCCGTGGTTCGGCGAGCTGCGCACGCGCCCCAGCGGTTCGCTCGTCGCCGACCGCACCGGCAGGGCGACGGGCTTCGCGCTCTCCTCGCTGCAGGAGCGCGGCACGATGTTCGTCTCCCCCGGTGACGAGCTCTACGAGGGGATGATCGTCGGCGAGAACAGCCGCGCGGAGGACCTCGACGTCAATGCCGTGCGGGAGAAGCACCTGACGAACATGCGCTCGGCGACCGGCGACGTGCTCGAGCGGCTCGTGCCGGCCAAGCGCCTGTCGCTCGACCAGGCACTCGAGTTCCTGCGCGAGGACGAGTGCGTCGAGGTGACCCCCGAGTCGATCCGCCTGCGCAAGGCGGTGCTCGACAAGGTCGGGCGCACGAAGGCCGCGCGGCGGGCCCGGGTCTAGGCCGGTCGCCCCCGCGCCTCGCGCAGGCGCCGCACGAGCGCGTTCGTCGCCGGGTCGTGGCCGAGCTCCGGCGGCGCATCAGCCAGCAGCTCGTCGGCGATCGTCCCGGCCAGCACCTTGCCGAGCTCGACGCCCCACTGGTCGAACGAGTCGATCCCCCAGAGGACGCCCTCGGTGAGCACGCGGTGCTCGTAGAGCGCGACGAGCTGCCCGAGCGCACGCGGAGTGAGCGCGCCGTCCACGAGGATGATCGTGCTCGGCCGGTTCCCCTCGCAGACACGGTGCGGGATCTGGTCCTCGGGGCTCCCGGCCGCGCGCAGCTGCTCGGCGTCGCGCCCGAACGCGAGCGCCTCGGCCTGGCCGAGGAGGTTTGCGAGCAGCAGGTCGTGGTGCGGCGGGATGTCGTGCAGCGGACGCGTGAACGCGATCAGCTCGGCCGGGACGATCTCCGTCCCCTGGTGCAGGAGCTGATGGAAGCTGTGCTGGCCGTTCGTCCCGGGCTCCCCCCACAGCACCGGCGAGGTCTCCCAGCGGACCGGTGATCCGTCGAGCATCACGTGTTTGCCGTTGCTCTCCATCTCGAGCTGCTGGAGGTACGCGGGGAACCGCGCGAGCTCCTGCGCGTACGGGAGCACCGCGACGGTCGGCAGGCCCATGAGGTTGCGGTTCCAGACGCTCAGCAGGCCGAGGAGCACCGGCAGGTTGCGTTCCAGCGGCGTCGTCCGCAGGTGCTCGTCCATCGCGTGGAAGCCCGCGAGCAGCTCCCCGAACGCCTCGGGCCCGATGCCGATCATCGTGGACAGGCCGATCGCCGAGTCCATCGAGTAGCGCCCGCCGACCCAGTCCCAGAAGCCGAACATGGTGTCCGGGTCGCAGCCGAACGCGCGCACGCGGTCCTCGGCGGTCGACACCGCCACGACGTGCTTGGGGATCGCGCCGGCGCCGAGCGCGTCGACGATCCAGTCGCGCATCGTGTGCGCGTTCGTCATCGTCTCGAGCGTCGTGAACGTCTTCGAGGCGACGATCACGAGCGTCTCGGCGGGGTCCAGGTCGTGCGTGACGCGCCAGCAGTCGCTGCCGTCGACGTTCGAGAGGAACCGCAGCTCGAGGTCCGCCGGGACCAGCGCCGCGAGCGCGATCGCCGCCATCTCGGGCCCGAGGTACGAGCCGCCGATCCCGATGTTCACGACCGTGCGGATCGGCTTCCCGGTCGCCCCGGTCCACGCGCCGGAGCGCACCCGCTCGGCGAACGCGGCCATCCGGCCGAGGACCTCGTGAACCTCCGGAACGACGTCCGCGCCGTCCGTCACGAGCTGCGCGCCGCGCGGCGCGCGCAGCGCGACGTGGAAGGCCGCGCGGTCCTCGGAGACGTTCACATGGCGCCCCGCGAACAGCGCCGCGATCCGTTCCTCGAGACCGGCTTCGCGCGCGAGCGCCGTGAGCAGCCCGAGCGTCTCGGGGGTCAGCCGCTGGCGGCTCGCGTCCAGGAGCAGGCCGTCGGCCTCGAAGGTCAGCGCCCCCGCACGGCCCGGGTCGGCGGCGAACAGGTCCGCGATCCGCTGCGGCGCGAACTCGCGGGCGTGCGCGCGCAGCGCCTGCCATGACGGCAGGCCGTCGAGCGCCCGGGCCTCGGTCGCCATACGGCTCAGCTCCCCGCCGCGACCGCCGCGCGCTTCTCCGCGATGCTCTCCAGCAGCGACTTCCAGCTCGTGACGAACGCCGCGGCGCCGTCGCGCTGCAGCTCGGCGGCGTACGCGGCGACGTCCACGCCGGCCGCGGCGACCTGCGCGAGTACGTCCTCGGCGTCGCCGCCGTCGGGCGCGATCAGATCGGGCGGCGCGGCGCCGTGGTCGGCGTACGCCAGGAGCGTGCTGTCGGGCATCGTGTTGACGGTGTACGGCGAGGCGAGGCCGTCGACGTAGAGCGTGTCGGAGGCGTCCGGGTCCTTCGTGCCGGTGCTCGCCCAGAGCAGACGCTGGGGCCGCGCGCCGGCGTTCATGAGCGCCTGCATGCGCGGCGAGGCGAGCAGCTCGACGTAGCCGCGGTAGGCGCGCCCGCCGATCGCCAGCGCGAGACGGTCCTTCAGCTCGGCCGGGAGGTTCGGATTGGCCTTCACGTCCCAGCGGCTCATGAACAGCGAGGCGACCGACGGCACGTCGGGCGGCAGCCCGTCCGCCAGCCGGCGCTCGAGACCCGTCATGAACGCGTCCGCGGCCGCCAGGTGCTGGGCGCTGTCGAACAGCAGCGTGACGTTCACGGGGATGCCCGCATGGATCGACGCGGCGACCGCCGGGAGGCCCTCGGTCGTGCCCGGGATCTTGATGTAGACGTTCGGGCGCTCCATGCGGTCGTGGAGGTCGCGCGCCTGCGCGATCGTCGCCTGCGTGTCGAACGCGAGCTCGGGCGAGACCTCGAGCGAGACGAACCCGTCGAGGTGCGCCGTGCGCTCGTGCACCTCGGCGAACTCGTCGGCCGCGCGGCCCAGGTCGTCCATCGCGAGGTCGAAGAAGACCTCCTCGTCGCTGCGTGCGCCGTCGCGGCCGACCTCCGCGATCTGGTCGTCGTAGGCGTCGCCCGCCTCGATCGCCTTGTCGAAGATCGACGGGTTCGAGGTGAGCCCGGTGACGGAGAGCTCGCCGATGTACCCGGCGAGCGTCGCGTCGTCGAGCATCGTGCGGGTGATGTTGTCGAGCCACAGGCTCTGGCCGGCGGCGTTCAGGGCGGCGGTGGGCTTCATGCGTGGCCTCCGGAGTCGTGGGGATGGCTGTTGTCGATGCCGGGAACGGTCGGCGGGTACCAGCCGCCCGACGGCGTGAGCGCGTCGGCCTCGGCCGGGCCCCAGGACCCGCGCTCGTACGCGTGCACCGGGGTCGCGTCGCCGAGGATCGGGTCGACGATCCGCCAGGCCTCCTCGATCGTGTCCTGGTCGGCGAACAGATCGTGCTCGCCGCGCAGCGCCGCGGCGAGCAGCCGCTGGTAGGGCGGGATCGTGTGCGCCGCGTGGCGCATCGCCATGAGCTCGATGTCCTCGACGGCGAACTCCTCGACGCCGGGCCGACGGGCCTGGACCTCGATCGCGATGATGACCTGGGGATTGATCTGGAAGCGCATCCGGTTCCCGTGCGGGTGCTGCTTGGGGAACATGCGCTCCGGCGGCTTCTTCAGCTCGACGACGATCTCCGTGGCGGTCACCGGCAGGCACTTGCCGGCGCGCAGCAGGATCGGGACGTCCGCCCAGCGCCAGGAGTCCACGTGCAGGCGCATCGCGGCGTACGTCTCGACGTTCGAGTGCTCGGCGACGCCGTCGGTCTCGCGGTAGCCCCGGTACTGGCCGCGCACGACGTCGCGCGGGCGCAGCGCGCGCACGCCGCGCAGGAACCGCGCCTTCTCGGGGCGCAGCGTGTCCTGGCCTCCGGGGAACGGGTCCATCGCCAGCAGCGTCAGCACCTGGAACAGGTGGTTCTCGATCACGTCGCGGATCGCCCCGACGCCGTCGTAGAACCCCCCGCGCGTGGCGACGTCGAAGTCCTCGGCCATCGTGATCTGGATCTGGCGCACGTGGTCGCGGTTCCAGACCGGCTCGAGGAACGCGTTCGCGAAGCGGAAGAACAGGATGTTCTCGACGGGCGACTTGCCGAGGAAGTGATCGATGCGGAACACGCGGTCCTCGGGGAACACGCGGTGCAGCGCGTAGTTCAGGGCCTTCGCGGACGCCAGGTCGCGGCCGAACGGCTTCTCGAGCACGACGCGCCCGGCCTCGCTGAGCCCCGCGTTGCCGAGGTGGTCCACGACGCTCGCGAACAGCGAGGGCGGGATCGCGAGGTAGTGCACGGGACGCCGGCATCCCTTGAGCGCGACCTGCAGCTCCTGGAAGGTCTTCGGGTCGTCGTAGGTCCCGCCCGCGTACCGCATCAGGCCGCTGAGCTTCGCGAACGCATCCTCGTCGATGCCGTCGGGACTCGCCGCGAGGCTCTCGCGCGCGCGCTGGCGCAGCTTGTCGAGGTTCCAGTGCTCGCGAGCGACGCCGACGATCGGCACGTCGAGCTCGCCGGCCTGGATCATTCTCTGGAGCGCCGGGAAGATCTGCTTGAACGCGAGGTCGCCCGTCATCCCGAAGATCGTCAGCGCGTCGCCCTGGTCGAAGCGGTTCATGCCGCCTCCCCGGCCGGCTTCTCGTGGTGGCCGCCGAACTGCTCGCGCATCGCCGACAGGAGCCTGTCGGCGAAGTCCGCTTCGCCGCGCGAGCTGAAGCGCGCGTAGAGCGCGGTCGTGAGGACGGGCGTCGGGGTGCCCGTGTCGATCGAGGCCAGTGCGGTCCAGCGCCCCTCGCCCGAGTCCGAGACGCGCCCCGCGAGATGCCCGAGCTGCGGGTCGGCGCGCAGCGCGGAGGCCGTGAGATCCAGGAGCCATGAGCGGACGACGGTGCCGCGCCGCCAGGCCTCGGCGATCTTCGGCAGGTCGAGGTCGTAGCGGTAGTGCCCGGGCTCGCGCAGCGGGGTCGTCTCGGCGTCGACCTCGCGGTCCTGCTCGCTGCCGGCGTTCGCGTGGTGCAGGAGGTTCAGGCCCTCGGCGTAGGCGGCCATGATCCCGTATTCGATCCCGTTGTGGACCATCTTCACGAAGTGCCCCGCGCCGGAGGGGCCGCAGTGGATCCAGCCCTCCTCCTCGGGCGCCGGGTCGCCGGTGCGCCCTGGGGTCCGGGGGGCGCAGTCCGCGCCGGGAGCGAGGCTGCGCAGGATCGGCGTCAGCCGCGCGATCGCCTCGTCGTCGCCGCCGGCCATCAGGCCATAGCCCTCGGTGCGCCCCCAGACGCCGCCGCTGACGCCGCAGTCCACGTAGTGCAGGCCGCGCTCGCCGAGCGCGGCCGAGCGGCGCAGATCGTCGATGTAGTAGCTGTTGCCGCCGTCGACGACCATGTCGCCCGCCTGCAGGTGCGGGACGAGCCCGCCGAGCGCGCCGTCCACGACGCCGGCGGGCACCATGAGCCAGACGGAGCGCGGCGCGTCGAGCTTCGAGACGAGGTCCTCCGCGGAGGACGCGCCGGTCGCGCCCTCGCCGGCGAGCTGCTCGACCGCGGCGGCGTCGGGATCCCAGACGACGAGCTCGTGGCCCTCGCTCATGAGCCGGCGCACCATGTTCGCGCCCATCCGGCCGAGGCCGATCATCCCGAGCTGCATCGCGTCACTCCTCCCGGGCGCCGAGCCCGTCTCGTTCGATGCCGTCCACCTTCGCGCGCCGCCGGACGTGGCGCGGCGCGTCGCTGACGGTCGCGCCTGCGAACGTCGCCACGACCTCGCGGGCGACCTCCTCACCGACGACGCGTGCCCCGAGGCACAGGACGTTCACGGCGTCATGCTCGACGCCCTGGTGGGCGGTGTAGCCGTCGTGGATCGTCTGCGCGCGGATGCCCGGGATCTTCGAGGCCGCGACGCCGACCCCGGCGCCCGAGCCGCAGACGAGCACGCCGCGCTCGGCCTCGCCCTCGACGATCGCGCGGCCGACGGCGAGCGCGATGTCCGGGTAGTCCTCGCGCGCGCCGAGGTCGAGCACCACGTGACCGTGCTCGACCAGCGTCTGCGCGACGGCATCGCGCAGCGGTACTCCCGCGTGGTCCACGCCGATGGCGACGATCATCCGCGCCGGACCCTATCGGGTCCCCGAGCCGCGGCCGTGGCGTCCGGGAACCCTCCGATGCTGCTCGTAGGCTGCCGGGCCGATGTGCTCCAGCGTCCTCGCCACAATCGCCGCGGCAGCCGCGCTGGTGACCGCGCCGCCGGCCGCGGCGCTCCCGCCGGCGCCCACGCCGGAACGCGCCGCGGTCGCCCAGCTCGTCGTCGCGACGACGGTGCACGCGACGCCCGGGGGGCCGGTCATCCGCGAGCAGCGCTCCGCAGACCGGCTGGGGACACGGGCCGGTGCGCCTGCTGGTCCTCGGGGCGGCCCGCGCGCCCGACGGGCGCGCCTGGCTCGACGTGCGCCTGCCGGTGCGTCCGAACGACGCCCACGGCTGGATCCCGGCAGCCGCCGCACGGCTCGAGGAGGACGCCCTGGCGGGTGATCGTCGACGTGCGCAAGCGCGTCGCCCGGATCACGCTCGCCGGGCGCCTCGTGCGCCGCTTCCCGGTGGTCGTCGGGCGACGAGGAACGCCGACCCCGCGCGGCCTGTTCGCGGTCTACGACGTCGTGCGCCAGGCGCACGCCGGAGGCTTCTTCGGCCCGTGGGCGCTGCACCTCACCGCCCACTCGCAGGCGCTCGACGACTTCGGCCGCGGCCCGGGGCGCGTCGCCGTCCACGGGCGCGGCGGAGCGAGCGTGCTCGACCCGCTCGGCACGGCGCGCTCGCACGGCTGCGTGCGCGCGGCGAACGCGAACGTGCGCTACCTCGCACGCGTCGCAGGCGCGGGCACCCCGGTCCAGATCCGCTAGACGCTAGATCGCCCGGATCACCGAGCAGCGAGGTACGCGGCGAGCTGCTCGAGGCACGCGGGGTCCTCGAGGGCGGCGACGAGCAGCGCGGCATCGGCGCTCGCCCCGCCCGCCGGCACGAGCGCCTCGGCGGCGGCGGCGACCTGGCGCTTCGTCGTCTCGAGCAGGTATGGCGCCTGCCGTGCGATCCGCTCGGCGAGCGCCCGCGCCGCGGACGCGAGCTCGGGCAGCGGGACGACGGCGTTCACGAGCCGCAGCGCCAGCGCCTCGGGGGCCTCGATCGGGCGGCACGTGACGATCAGCTCGTGGGCGACCGCCGGGCCGACCGCGCGCACGAGCCGCGGGACGCCGCCCCAGCCGAGCGGGATGCCGAGATCGACCTCGGGCAGCGCGAAGCGCGCGTCGTCCGCGGCGACGCGCATGTCGCACGCGAGCGCGAGCACCATCCCACCCCCGATGCAGTGCCCCTGCAGCGCGGCGACGGTCGTCGCACGCATCCCGGCGAGCGCCTCGGCCATCGCCCGTCCCCGGTCCGCGGCCGCAGCCGGCGAGGCCGTGGCGTCGGCCTCCTCGAGCCCCGCGAGATCGAAGCCGGCGCAGAACGCCCGCCCTTCGGCGCGCACGAGCACGACCCGCACCTGCGCCTGCTCGTCGAACCAGGCCGCCGCCAGCGCGAGCTCGTGGAGCGTGAGCGGGCTGAGCGCGTTCAGGCGCGACGGGCGGTCGAGCACGAGCTCGCCGACCGGACCACCGCCCTGCACGCGCAGCGTGCGGAACTCGGGGCCCGGCACTACGAGCCGCCGGCGCGGATCTCCGCCTCGCCGATGATCAGCCCCGCCTCGAGCACCGCCGTGCCGAGCGCCGTGTTCAGCGCGTTGGCCGCCTGCGCGGTGAGGGTCGTGCGGATCCGTCGCAGCACGATCTCCCCGCCGGCGTCCTCGCGCAGCGCCTTGTCGAGCCCGAGGTCCAGGACGGCGATCCGCCCGCCGGCGGCCTGCGCGCTGAGCTGCCCGGTGCGCGTGTCGATGACGAGCCCGGTCAGGCGCACGGTCTTCGCGCCGTGGCTGAACGCGATGCCGCCGGCGTGCCGGATCGTTCCGGCGAGCGAGGCGTCGTCGATCGTCCCGCCGGTGATCGGGAAGCGCACCGACCCGGCGACCGCGGTCGCGGGCTTCACCGCGCCGAGCCGCACCCGGTTGTTCTCCAGGACGCCGAACGTCTGGTTGTCGAACGTCAGCGTCGTCGCGACCCCGGTGAGCGTGACCTGCTCACCCGACACCGTCTGGGTCGTGGCGATCGTGTCACCCCCGCCGCCGCCGCAGGCCGCGGCGCCGAACACGACGACGCCGAGGACGAGCAGCAGCGGGAACTGGGTCGGGCGGCGCATGCGAGAGGGTCTCCTTGGGAACGGGGCCTGCGCAGACCGTACGCGACCGCGAGGTCACGCGCGGGCGCCGCCCTCAGCGCCGGATCGTGAAGCGCGCCGCGGAGGTGCGCGGCGCGAGCCCGGTGGCGCGCGCGGTGAGGCGGTAGTCGCCGGGCTTCAGTGCCGCGCCCGCGAGGCGCCCGGAGAACCGCAGGTCGTTCGTCCCGGGGATCCCGATGATCACGAACGAGCCGGGAAGCTCGGTGCGGATCGTGCAGCGCCTGCGCTTCTTCGTCGGCTTGCCCGGCACGCAGCGTCCCGCGACGCGCCGGCCGCTGCGCAGCGACTGCACGTGGAACTCGACGTTCGATCCCGTGTCGAGCGAGTACGTGACGCGCGCGCCGCCCGCGGTCACGATCGAGTTCCCGGTCGGCAGCGCGCGAAACGCCCGCGGCGTGACCTTGAGGTCGCGCACGTCGGGGGCCGGATCCTCGATCTGGGCGACGGCGGAGGAGGCGAGCAGCGCGGGCGCGAGCAGCGCGGCGACGAGGATCGTGTGGCGAAGCGGCATGCGCCGCGAACCGTACCGTGCGCGGTACCGTGCGCGTCGCAGATGGCGGGTTGGTGGCGGGACTCCCCGCAGATCGGGGCTCGGGAGGTCGCGCTCGTCGCGGCCGCCGCCGTGCTGCTCGCCCTGCTGATGTTCTGGCCGCTTCCGCTGCACCTCGGTCGCGACATGCCGCTCGACCTCGGCGACCCGCTCCCGCAGAGCTGGCAGGTCGCCTGGGACGGCCACGCGCTCGCCCACCAGCCGCTCGAGTTCTTCCAGAGCAACCAGTTCTGGCCGCTGCGCAACTCGCTGGCGTTCTCCGACGCGCTGATCGGGTACACGCCGTTCGGGCTCGTCGGCCGCGGCCCCGAGGCCGCCGTCGCGCGCTACGACGTCCTGTTCCTGCTCGCATTCGCGCTCGCGTTCGCCGGCGCGTATCTCCTCGCGCGTGAGCTCGGCGCATCGCCGTGGGCGGCCGCGGTCGCCGGCGCGGCGTTCGCGTACGCGCCCTGGCGACTCGAGCAGGGCGGGCACCTGCACGTCATCTCCAGCGGCGGGATCCCGCTCGCGCTGTTCCTCCTGCTGCGCGGCTACCGGCGCGAGCGCCCGGTGGCCGTCTTCGCCGGCTGGGCCGTCTGCGCCTGGCAGTTCTCGCTCGGCTTCACGCTCGGCCTGCAGCTCGGGTACCTGCTCGTCGCGCTCGCGCTGATCGCGGGCATCGCCTGGTGGCGGGCGGACCGGCCGGCGCCGCCGCGGCGGCTGATCGTCGCGACGCTCGCGGGCGGCGCGCTGCTTGCGGCCGTCGCGATCGTGCTCGCCCTCCCCTACACGCAGGTGCTCGCCGACCACCCAGAGGCCGAGCGCTCCGCGCGGCTCGTCGCGCGCTACTCGGGGCCGCTGCAGAGCTTCGTCGCGGCGCCCGAGACGAGTCTCGTCTGGGGCGGCGCGACCGCGCGGGTGCGCGAGGGTCTGAGCGCGGTGCCCGAGCAGACGCTGTTCCCGGGCCTCGCGATCCTCGCGCTCGCGGTCGCCGGGCTCGGCTGGAGCGGGTACCCGCGCGCCGTGCGCCGCGGGCTGGGCATCGCCGCACTGGTCCTCGCGGTGCTCTCGCTCGGCTTCCAGGAGTCGGGGATCGGGCGCCTGCTGCCCTACCGCCTGCTCTACGAGGTGCTGCCGGGGTGGCAGGGGATCCGCGTCCCGGGGCGCCTGCACACGCTCACGACGCTCGCGCTCGCGCTGCTCGCCGCGGGCGGCGCGGCGCGGGTCGCCGCGTGGGTGACGGCGCGGCGCTCCGCGGCGCTCGGCACCGCGGCGGCCGTGGTGCTCGTGCTCGCCGTGCTCGTCGAGGGGACGGGCCTCGTCTACCCGCACCCGCGCGCGCCGCGCGCGCCGGCCGGGCTCGCGGGGCTCCCGGCGCCGCTGCTGCAGCTGCCGGTGCGCCCGCAGGACAACCGCCGGTACCTGCAGTGGTCCACGGACGGGTTCCCGAAGATGCTCAACGGGCGCACGAGCTTCGAGCCCGCGTTCTTCGGCCGCACGACGCGCGCGGTCGAGGGGTTCCCGGACCGCGCCTCAGTGGACCTCCTGCGGCGGATCGGGGTGCGGACGGTCGTGATCCACGCGGACCGCGCGCGCGGCTCGCCGTGGGCGGGCTGGGCGCGCCGGCCGGTCGCCGGGCTAGGTGTGCGCCGCGAGCGGCGCGGACCGCTCATCGTCTACGCGCTCGGTCCCTGACGCGGCCGGCGCGCGCGCGGCGCGCCGCTCGGCCCGGGCCGCGAGGCCCAGCGCGAGCGCGGCGAGGGCCGCCGAACCGACGACGATCTGCCACGGCAGCCCGCTGTGGCTCACGACGCCGCGCAGGCGCAGCGGGCCGTTGATCTGGGCCTCGCCGAACGCGGGCGAGACGACGAGCGCGAGCAGCAGCCACGCGGCGAGCGCGCCGACCGCGAGCCGCAGATCGGCGCGCACCGCGAGGATGCCGGCCGACCGCGCCCCGAAGGCCGCCGCGGCGCCGAGCAGCGCGAGCACCGGCAGCAGCGCGGGCCAGCCGTTCCCGCCGCCGAGCACGGCGACGATCGTGTGCTGGAACTCGTTCTCGGTCAGCCGGTCCCACCACTGGAAGGTGTTGCCCGTGCCGACGAGCGGGTACGTCAGCGTCGCGGTCGTGATGACGCCCGCGCCGCAGACGGTCAGCACCAGCGTCGTCGCCGGCAGGCGCCGCCAGGTCTCGGCGAGGCCGAGCGCGAGGAACGGGAGCACCGGGACGAGGAACCGCGGGCCCGGCGTCCCGCCGCCGAACGGCAGCCAGTAGCCCGTGTCGTAGACGAAGAACGCGAGCGCCACCCCCGCGATCGTGAGCGCCTCGGCGCGGCGTCCGCGGCGGTACATGAGCACCGTCCCGACGATGCCGAGCAGCACGACCGGCGTCAGCACGAGCAGGCCGCGCGGCGCGATCAGGAGCTCGAGCGCCGTACGCCCGTCCGGCCAGCCGATGCCGAAGAACCCTCCGTCGTTCAGCCCGAGCGTGTCGTGCCCGCTGAACCCCTGGCGGTTGACCGCGTTGTCGTAGGACGTCGTCGAGACCGACCCGAACGCCCAGCGGTTGTAGAGCGCCAGCGGCAGGACTCCGGCCACGACGCCGACCGCGTACGCCCCGCCGCGCGCGAGCAGCGGGCGCAGGCCGCCCGCGATCGCCTCGGGCCTGAGCATGCCGTAGAGCCCGACGACGGCGCCCGCGAGCGCGAGCGGGTACTCGGTGACGACCGCGAGGCCCGACAGCAGGCCGGCGAGCGCGAGCAGCCCGAGCCGCGGCGGCCCGTCACGCTCACGCCAGAGGAGGGCGAACGCCGCGAACGCGATCAGCGCGGCGAGGACGTGTCCGAAGAACTGCACGGCGAACGGCATCACGAGCGTCCCGATCCCCAGCGCGAGCGCGGTGATGGTCCCGAGCCCGGGTTGCAGGCGATCGGCGAGCCCGCGCACGAGGAACAGCAGGCCGACCGCCGGCAGGACCGTCGCGAACAGACCGAGCAGCCAGATCAGCGGCGCCTGCACCTCGAGGCGGCGCTTGATGACCTTCGAGCGCTCGAAGTCGTAGCCGTAGCTCGCGACGTTCAGCCCGCGGTAGGTCCACTGGCGGGCACCGCTGCGGCGCGCGCGGTCCGCGGCGGCGCGCGCGGCGTCCTCGCCGCCGACGGCCTGCGCAGCCTTCCAGACCGGCACCATGAGCACCGGGAGGCCGGGCGCCTTCACGGAGTAGAAGTGACCGTTCGTGTACGACTTGTCGCGCGTCTCCCAGTGGTAGGCGTCGATCTGCGCCGTGCCGTCGCCGAGCGCCTTGATCATCGCGAAGTACGAGGTCTGGGCCCAGCCGAGGGACTGCATGACGAACGCCCAGGCGAGGCCGAGACAGACGATCGCCGCGGTCCCCGCGCGGCGCCTGCGGCGCGCGCGGGCCACGTCGCCGTCACCCGTGTTCGTCGTCTGCCCCATCGCCGGCGCTCGATGGTAGTCGGACCGGCGCGCCGCGGGCGCCCGGCGACGGCGCGAGGCGGGCCGCATCGCAGGCCGCGATCGGTGAGGATGCGTGCATGGCGATGTTCCGCGAAGGCGACAAGATCTGGGTCGAGGAGGAGGGCGGGCAGCTGCGCCCCGGGATCTTCGTCGGCGATGCCGATCAGGCGACCTGGTTCGGCGGTGCGCCGATGGCCTATGTCGTCTTCCCCGACACGCGCGAGGGCCAGGAGGTCTCGATCGCGCGCGTCACGCGCCGCGAGGACGGCGACGCCGCGACCTGATCGCGGTGCGCCGGCGCGCCGCTCAGCCCGCGAGGAGCTTCGCTTCAGGCGCTCGAACTCGGCATCGGTGACGACGCCGGCGGCACGGAGCTTCGGGCCGCCGGCGACCGTGACGATGAGGTCCAGGTCCAGAACCGTGTTTCCCGCGACGCGCTCGCCGGTGTCGCGGAAATCCTTGATGACGGCCGTGCCGTCGAGGCCCTCGGCCCACAGGCGGCGCATCTCGGCGCCGCTCGCGTTGAGCTGGTTCGCGTCGGCCATCAGCGACGCGCTCGCCGGGTCACCGAGCCCCGGGGACCCCGCGCCGGGCTGGCCGGCCTGTGCCATCGCCTGCTCCTGCATCGCGCGAGCCTGGTCCATCGTGTCCTTCATGTTCTTGAACAGCGCCATCGACCTGCCCCTCCTCGTGGATGTGTGACCGGCACCGGCCGCTCAGAGGGCGCCGAGGATCCGCTGTTTCTGCGCCTCGAACTCGGCGTCGGTGAGCAGGCCGTTGTCGCGCAGCGCCCGCAGGCGCTCGAGGCGCTCGACCGGGTCCTGAGGCACCTGCGCGGCCGCCGCGGCGCGGCCACCGCCTGCGCCCCGATCGCCGCTCCCCGCCCCGCGAGCGCGGACCAGTCGATGAGGACCTTCGTCGCGTCGGCCGGATCGATCTTCACCGGCATCGTCGCCCCCGGGCTCAGAAGGCCCACCTGCAGGCGCGGCACGGCCTGGCGCACGACGGTGGTGTACGGCGCGTGGCCGGCGGTCGCGACCTCGAGCTCGAGCTCGAGCTCGACCAGCGGATGGTCGTTGAGCGCCGCTCCGGTGTCCTGCACGCGCACGATCCGCGCCGTGCCCGGAACGCCCGTGGCGCCGACGCGCTGCATGTCCTGCACGCCCTGCAGTGCGTCCTTGGCCTGCGCGATGCCCTCGCCGATGGAGGCTCGCGGCATCTCCTTCGACATGTCGTGCAGGTCCTTGAGGTCCCGCATGCCCTTGAACAGTCCCATCGCCGTGATGATGGCCCGGGCGGGGCGCGCTGTCAGTATCGGTTGGGTCTCATCTGCCCGCCGGCGGGTCCCAGGCGAGACCGACGAACACGGGCTCCGGGCGCAGCGCGACGCCGAAGACCTCGTGCACGCGAGCGGCGATCTCGTGGGCGAACGCGACGAGCTCCGCGCTGCTCGCGCCGCCGCGGTTCGTCAGCGCGAGCGCGTGCTTGCCCGACAGGGCGACGGCGCCGCGCGCGTCGCCGCGCCGGAAGCCGGCGCGCTCGATGAGCCACGCCGCCGAGGTCTTCACCGCGCCGTCGTCGCCCGGGAACTGCGGGGGCGCCACGTCGGGCCCCAGCCGCTCGGCGGCGCGCGCCCGCAGCGCCTCGAACGCCGCCGGCTCGAGCACGGGGTTCGTGAAGAACGACCCCGCGCTCCAGGTGTCGTGGTCGGCCGGGTCGAGCACCATGCCCTTGCTGCGCCGCAGCGCGAGCACGGCCTCGCGCGCCTCGGCGAGCGGCACCCGGGTCCCGGGCTCGGCACCGAGCGAGCGCGCGAGCTCGGGGTAGCGCAGCGGCTCCGAGCGATCGCCGGAACGCAGGTCGAAGGTCACCGCGAGCACCGCGTGGCGCGCCGAGCCCTTGAAGGCGCTCGTGCGGTAGTGGAAGCCGCAGTCGGCGGGGGCGAGCTCGCGGACCTCGCCGCCCGAGCGATCGAGCACGCGCACCGCGGCGATCGTGCTCGCGACCTCCTGGCCGTAGGCGCCGACGTTCTGGATCGGCGTGGCGCCCGCCGAGCCGGGGATGCCCGCCAGGCACTCGACGCCGGCGAGTCCGTCGGCGACGAGCGCCGTCACGAGCTCGTCCCACGGCTCGCCGGCCTGCACCGTGACGCGCACGCGCCCGCCCGCGAGCTCCCGTCGCTCGATCCCGCGCGTGGCGATGCGGACCACGGTCCCCTCGAAGCCCGCGTCGGCGATCACGACGTTGCTGCCGCCGGCGAGCAGCAGGAGCGGCGTTCCCTCCGCGTCCGCCGCGCGCACGAGCGCGACGAGCTGCGTCAGCGGTCGCCGCCGTCTGCAGGCGCGTGGCCGGGCCGCCCAGGCGCAGCGTCGTCAGCGGCGCGAGCGGCGCGCCTTCGAGGGGTTCCGGCACGGCGAGCAAGGGTAGACGCGGGGGCGGCGCCGGTGGGAGGATCACGCCGGGAGAGCACCCGTCCGGAAGGAGCACGTCCATGGCACTCGATCTCGCGCTCGTCCGATTCCACGGCCAGACGGCCGCGGAGTCGGCGTTCGGCGCCATGCGGGCGCGGGCGGGCGACGCGCCGTGGACCCACGAGGTCGCGCTCGTCGAACACCACCGCAACAGCCGCATCGCGCTGCGCGGCACGTTCGCCGGCCACTATGTGGACGTCAACGAGGAGGACCACCTCTCGCAGCCGGGCGCCGCGGTCGGCGCGCTCACGGGCGGCTTCCTGGGCATCGTGTTCCTCGGCGGGCCCGTCGGCCTGGCTCCGGGCCTCGTGCTCGGCGGGGCGGTCGGCGCGGAGATGGGCAAGCCCGACGAGCTCGAGCCCGAGCCCGACAGCCTGATGACGCGAGCTGCGCGAGGCGGTGCCGAAGGGCTCGTCGGCGATCGTGCTGCTCGCCGATGCCGGCCACGTGGACGCGATGCTCGACGTGCTCGGCGAGTCCAAGGGCGAGGTCGTGCGGCGCACCCTCACGAGCGCCGAGGAGCAGTCGCTCATCGCGTCGGTCAGCGCGACACCGGCCGCCTCCGCAGGGCCGAGCGACGCGGGCGACGCGGCGGCGTAGCGCCGCGTCTCAGGCCGCCGGCAGCGGGGGGTGGTGCGTGCCCGTGGCGATGCAGGCGCGGGCGAGCAGGTCCGCGAGCCGCACGCGCTCGCGCTCGGCCTCGGCGGTGCGCCCGGCCCCGGTCTGCACGTCCGCGAGGTTCTGCACCTCGTCGGGATCGCTCTCGAGGTCGTAGAGCTCGAACTCCGGCGCCGCGCGCCCGGTCGGGTCGAGGTAGACCGCGTACTTCCAGCGCGCGTCGCGCACGCAGCGGATCCGGTTGGGCTGGCCCGGAGCCTCCTGGAGCGCTGTGCCCTCCACCTGGCGGGTGAGTCCTCGTCCCAGCCCTCGCCGTGCGCCCGGCGTCGCCGCCGCCGAAGTGCTCGGCCTTCGCGTTCTCGCCCGCGTCCGGCGGCTGCCACTCGGCGAAGCCGTAGTCGCGCTCGGCCACAGATCGCCCATCGTCAGCGTGAGCGTGACGCCGTGGCGCGCCGGGTACGTGCCCGTCAGGAAGCTCGCGCGGCTGCGCGAGCACATCGCGCTCGCGCAGAACGCGCGCGTGAAATGCACGCCGGTCCGGCGCAGCTCCGCGTCGTTCGGCGTCAGCGCGTCGAGCCAGCCCGGGTCCTGCG
The DNA here is from genome assembly GCA_963787935.1 of uncultured Actinomycetes bacterium. Classification (GTDB taxonomy): domain Bacteria; phylum Actinomycetota; class Thermoleophilia; order Solirubrobacterales; family Solirubrobacteraceae; genus F1-60-MAGs163. The sequence goes on from CAWBEV010000006.1 coordinate 1,116,208, forward strand.
GCCAGTGCATCGGAGCCCGCTGCTCGTCGGTGATGAGCAGCACGAGGTTCGGTCGCCGCGGGGCTGGCATGAGGCGCGACGCTACCGGACGGGCGTCTCTACCCTGTCCGAGGTGTCCCGCGCCCCGCTCGCAGCCGTCCTCGCGGCCGCCGTCCTCGGCGTCCTCCTGCTCGCCGCACCCGCGTCCGCCGGCGTCCCGAGCGCCGGCGGCGCGCTTCCGAAGGGCTTCCTCTGGGGCCAGGCGCTCGCCGGCTTCCAGGCCGACATGGGCCGTGGGCGCGACCTCGACCGCGGCAGCGACTGGTGGGCCTGGACCCACGACGCCGCGAACCGCACGGGCAGGGTGACGAGCGGCGACCTGCCGGAGGACGGGCCCGGCTTCTGGGCCCGCTACCGCGCGGACGTGCGCCTGGCCCGCCGCGGCACCGGGGCGAACCTGTTCCGCTTCGGGATCGAGTGGAGCCGCGTGTTCCCGCACTCGACGGCCGTCGTGCGGACGGGCGCGCGCCTCACGACGGCCGACCTGCGGCGGCTCGACCGGCTCGCCGATCCGGCCGCGATCCGCCACTACCGCGCGCTGCTGCAGGACATCCGCCGTCACGGGATGCGCCCGTTCGCGACGATCCAGCACTTCACGCTGCCGCGCTGGATCCACGACCCGATCGCCGCGCGCAGGCGCCTGGCGGCGCTCGGGCCGAACGACGACATCCCGGCGTTCAAGCGCGCCGGCTGGCTCGACGGCGCGACGGTGGACGAGTTCGGCAAGTACGCCGGGTACCTCGCCTGGAAGCTCGGCGACCTCGTGGACCTCTGGGCGCCGGTCAACGAGCCGATGGTCGTCGCCGCGAACGGCTACGCCAACATCCCGGGCGTGCTCGCCGGGAACTTCCCGCCGGGCGCGTTCACCTTCACGGGAGCGATCACGGCGGTGCGCAACCTCGAGCGGGCGAACGCCGTCGCCTACGACGCGGTGAAGCGCCTGGACCGCGCGGACGCCGACCGCGACGGCGGCGCATCGCGCGTCGGGCTCGTCCAGAACATGGTCGGGTTCACTCCCGCCGACCCGGGCGCCCCGCGCGACGTTGCCGGCGCCGAGCACGCCGAGTACCTCTTCAATCGCCTGTTCGTCACCGCCGCGGTCCGCGGCGACATCGACGAGAACGCCGACGGCACGATCCAGCCGGGCGAGCGCGCCCGGCACGGGCGCAAGGCCGACTTCGTCGGCGTGAACTACTACTTCCGCGGCCGCGTCACGGGGCTCGGCGCGCCGGTCACGCCCCGGATCCCGGTGCTCGACTTCCTGCCCGCGACGACCTACCGCTGGGCGCTCGCCCCGCAGGCCCCCGCGTGCCCGTCCACGTGCAGCGACTTCGGCAACGAGCTCTACGCCGAGGGCTTCGCCCGCGCCCTGCAGACCGCCGGCTCGTACGGCCTGCCGGTGTTCGTCACCGAGAACGGGATCGCCGACGCCGGCGACCGCACGCGCCCGGGCTTCCTGCGCGACCACCTGCGCGTCATGCGCCAGGCGATCACCGATCGGACGGCGGACGTGCACGGCTACATCCACTGGTCGCTGACCGACAACTTCGAGTGGGTCGCCGGCTACACGCCGAAGTTCGGCCTCTACGCCGTGGACCGGCGGACGCTCAAGCGCACGCCGCGCAGTGCGAGCGTTCGCCTGCTGCGCACCGCCGCGCGCACGAACCGCGTGCCCTGAGCCCCGTTCCGTAGTTCGGCCGGACGTCCGAGCGGGCGCGGCGGCGTAGCTTCGCGCCATGGCCGCGCACCTCGATCCGCTCGACGCGATCTTCCTCGAGCTCGAGGAGCTCGACGACGGCTCGCACATGCACATCGGCGGTGCCGCGATCTTCGACCCGCCCGCGGGCGGCCGCCCGCCGACGCTCGAGCAGCTGCGCGACCTCGTGGGCCGGCGCCGCCCAGGGCGCATGGACCTCTTCGAGAAGCGGCTGTCCGAGCCCCAGACCGGCGGCCTGCGCTGGCCGTCCTGGGAGGACGGGCCGGGCGAGGAGGGGCTCCGCGATCACGTGCGCCACGCGACGCTTCCGGAACCCGGCGGCGAGCCCGAGCTGCTCGACTGGCTCGGCGACTACTGGTCCCATCGCCTGGACCGCCACCGCCCGCTCTGGGAGCTCGTGCTGCTCGACGGGCTCGAGGGCGGTCGCTGGGCGCTCGTGAACAAGACCCATCACGCGATGGTCGACGGGGTCGGCTCGGTGGACATCGGCCACGTCCTGCTCGACGCCGAGCCCGAGCCGGCGACGCGCCGGAGCCCGCGCCGCAGCCGGAGCCGGGCACCGAGCCCGAGGACCACGAGGACCCGGCGCTCGTGCGCCTGCTGAAGCTGCCGCCGTCGCTGCTGCTGCGCGGCGCCCGCGGCGGCGCGGGCCTCGCCACGCACCCGGCTCGCCTCGTGGAGCTCTCGAACCGCTCGCGCGCGGCGGTCGAGGTGCTCGTGCGCGACGAGCTGCTGCCCGCCCCCCACACGTCGCTGAACACCGAGCTCGGCGCGACGCGGCGATTCGCCGTCGTGCGCGCGTCGCTCGCCGGAGGTCAAGGCGACGAAGCGCGCGCTCGGCGGGACCGTGAACGACGTCGTGCTCGCAGCCTGCACCGGGGCGCTGCGCCGGCTGCTGCTCTCGCGCGGCGAGCGCCCGCCGCACGGCATGCGCGCGATGGTGCCGGTGAACGTGCGCCAGGCGAGCGAGCACCTCGAGCTCGGCAACAAGATCACCTCGCTGTTCGTCGAGCTGCCGGTGGACGTCGACGACCCCGCCGAGCGCTTCGCGGCGGTCTCGCGCCACGCCCTGGCGCTGAAGTCGGGCAGCGCCGGGGTCGGCGGGAGCACGGTCATGGATGCGCTCTCCCATGCGCCCCCGGCGCTCCACGCGGTCGCCGCCCGGTCGCTGTTCTCGCCGCGGCTCTTCAACGTCACGATCACGAACGTCCCGGGGCCGCAGATCCCGCTGTTCGCGTTCGGCTCGCGGATGCGCGAGGTGCTCCCGCTCGTCCCGCTGTTCAGCGACCACACGCTCGGGGTGGCGATCGTGAGCTACGACGGCGGCCTCGTCTTCGGCCTGAACGCCGACGCGCGCGCGGTGCCCGATCTCGACGTCGCGGTCGAGGGCCTGGCGACCTCGCTCGACGAGCTGCGGGCGCTCGCCGGCGTGTCGCGCGCTACAGCAGCGCGCGCGCGGCCGAGACGATGAGGTACAGCGCGACGAGCAGCCCGACGACCGCGACCACCGACGGGCCGTGGCGCTCGAGCCGGCCGCGCCAGCGGTGCAGCGTGGGCGTCGCGCGGTCGCCGAGCACCGCCGCCGCGAACACCGGGATCGCGACGGTCGTGCTCGCGACGGCGGCGTAGAGCGCGATCACGACGAGGCTCGCGACGGTCGGCAGGTCGGCGTCGACGAGCTTCTCGGCGGCCTTCAGCGTCAGCACCATGTCCTTGGCGTTCAGGACGACGAGCGCAACCGCCAGGCCGAGCGCCGCGGGCGGCCCGACGGTGTGCAGCATGCGCATCCAGCGCGGCGGCGCATGTTCCAAGCCGCGGCGCGGGCGCCCGTGCCACTCGCGCACCGAGAACCCGAGCACGAGCGCCGCGAGCGCCAGCTGGACGATCCCGAACCCGCGCGAGGACGCGCCCGAGCCGGCGCCGAGCGCTGATCGCCACGCCGAGCGCGAGCGGCAGGACGTCGGCGATCGCGGCGCCCATCAGCGCAGCTCGCCGCTGACGTTCCAGCGTCGCAGCCCTGGAACGCCGTGCTCGAACCCCAGGAGGCTCACGGCGCCGGTGCCGAGCTGGAGCAGCGCGCCCGCCTCGGGCGGCAGCCCGCACCAGCGCGCGGCGAAGACCCGCAGCACGTGCCCGTGGGCCACGAGCAGCCGCGTTCCCGGCGCGGCCGCGCAGGCAGCGACGAGCGGGGCCACGCGCGCGGCGACGTCCGCGGCGCGCTCACCGCCCGGACAGCCGTCGTGCCACAGGCTCCAGGCGGGTCGCTCCGCGCGGATCTCGACGCTCGTGCGGCCCTCGTACGCGCCGTAGTCCCACTCGAGCAGCGCGTCAGTGCGCTGCGCGTCCGCGCCGAAGCCGGCCAGCTTGCAGGTCTCGACGGCGCGCTGCAGCGGGCTCGTGAATACGTCCCCGACCTGCAGCCCGGCGAGTCGCGCGCCGGCCGCGCGAGCCTCGGCGCGCCCGTCGTCCGTGAGCGGGACGTCGCTGCGCCCGGTGTGGCGCAGCGCCCGCGACCACTCGGTCTCGCCGTGGCGCAGCAGGACCACGAGGTGCGCCGGGCCGCTCATGCGGCGACGCTATCGCCGGCCGACTTGACAGGGTGTCAAGTCGTCCTTTACCGTCGCGCGACCAGCAACGGAGGATCACGTGACCACGACCGCCGCCGACCTCGCCGCACTCGATCTGAGCGACCTCAGCCTCTGGGAGGACGGCCCGCCGCACGAGATCTTCGAGCGCCTGCGCCGCGAGGCCCCCTGCCACCGCAGCGCGCTCGGCGGGTTCCCGTGGGAGGACGGGTTCTGGTCGGTCGTGCGCTACGAGGACATCGCGCGCGTCGGGCGGGACTTCTCGACGTTCTCGAGCGAGCGTGGCGGCATCCTCGCCGTCAACCGGTTCATGGAGACGCCGCCGGAGGGCGCCCCCGAGGATCCGCTGGCGATGCAGCGCATGATGTTCATCGCGCAGGACCCGCCGCGCCACGACCGCATGAAGGCGCTCTCGCAGCGGGCGTTCACGCCGAAGCGCGCCCTCGACCACGTCGACCGGATGCGCGAGATCATCAACCTCGTCTACGACCGTGCGCTCGAGCGCGGCGACCGACGGCTGCTTCGACCTCGTCCAGGACGTCGGCATCTACGTGCCGGCGATGGTCATCGGCGACATGCTCGGCGTCCCGCGCGAGGACGCCGAGAAGCTCGTCGACTGGACGAACCGCACGACGGCGTTCGAGGACCCGCGCGTCGTTCCGGACATGGAGGACACGTGGACCGCGCTCATGGAGGTCTTCGGCTATGTGGACGGGATCGTGCGCGACCGCGAGCAGCACCCGCAGGACGACCTGACGACCGCGTTCGTCCAGGCCGAGGTCGATGGTGAGCGCCTGACGCACGAGGAGGTCGTGCTCACGTGGTTCCTGCTCATGGTGGCGGGCAACGACTCGACGCGCGCGACGTTCTGCTCCGGCCTCAAGAGCCTGCTCGAGGACCCCGAGCAGCTCGAGCTCGTGCGCTCGGGCGCCGTGAGCACCGAGCAGGCGGTCGAGGAGTTCCTGCGCTGCCACCCCGCGTTCGCCTACATGCGCCGCACGGCGACGACCGACACCGAGATCGCCGGTCAGCCGATCGCCGAGGGCGACAAGGTCCTGCTCTGGTACGTGTCGGGCAACCGCGACGAGGCGGTCTTCGAGGACCCGCACCGGTTCGACGTGCGCCGCGACCCGAACGCCCACCAGGCGTTCGGCGGCGGCGGGCGCCACTTCTGCCTCGGGGCCGGCCTCGCCCGCCTGGAGATGCAGCTCTGGCTCGAGGAGTCGCTGCGCCGCTTCCCGGACCTCGCGCTCGACGGCCCCGGGGACCGGCTCGCCTCGACGTTCCTCAACCAGTGGCGGACGATCCCGGTCGCGACGCGCTGACGCCGGGCAGCGCGTAGCGCGGGCGGCCGAGCGCGATCGCCACGAGCGCGCGCGCGGCCTCGACGAGCCCGTCGGGATCGATCGCGGAGGGCGATGCGCCCGGGTGCTGGGGCGCGATGCGCACGCGCAGCGCGAGCGGGCGGATCTCGAAGCGCAGCGGCGCGTCGAGCAGCAACGACTCCCCGTCCACACCGGCGGGGACCGGCTTGGCCGAGCGCACGTCGAAGCTCGCGGCCGACCAGTCGCGCCAGGGGCGCTGCGCACTGCGACCGCGGCGCCCGCGCCCGCGCGGCTTGCCGAGCACCGTGATCCCGAGCAGGCCGTCGTCGATGCGCGGGCGCGTTCCGGAGTCGAACACGCGCCCGAGCCGGTAGACGTTGTTCGAGACGAGGATCACGGCGGCGGACCGGTGCTCGTCGCCGTCGGGACCCGTCCAGCGCAGGTCGAGCGTCTGGTCGTCCCCCGGGCCCAGGACGTCGGGCACCGTGTTCAGGATCGTGCGGATCTTCGCCTCGCGATAGCCCTTCTGGCGCACGGCCTCGGCGTAGAGGCCCAGCGAGACGTTGTTCACGAACACGCGGCCGTTCACGACGCCGAGGTCCACGCGCCGCTCACCGCCGTCCACGAACGCGTCGAGCGCGCCGACGACGTCGTCGCGATCGACGCCGAGGTCGAGCGCGAAGTGGTTGCGGGTGCCCGCCGGGATGCACGCGTAGGGCAGGTCCTGCTCCGCCGCGACGGCGGCGACGAGCGCCTGGGAGCCGTCGCCGCCCGCCATCGCCAGGCCGTCGGCGCCGCGGGCCACGGCGTCGCGCACGAGCGACTCGAGGTCCTCCCCGGGGCGCAGCTCGACGGCCTCGATGCCGCGCGCGGCCGCCTCGGCCGGCAGGTCGAACTGCGTCGCCTTCCCGCCGCCCGAGCGCGGGTTCCAGAACAGCACCGCGCGCTGCGGCGGCGCGGCGTGCGGCAGCGCGACGTGGATCGAGAATGCGGCCCGCGCGGCGCCGAGCGTCAGCGCCGCGCAGCCGATCAGCACGAGGTCCGCGAGCGCGCGGTCCTCGTTCGTGAAGAACAGGATCGCGATCAGCAGCAGCAGGCCGGCGGCGAACAGTCCGAGCACGCGCCCGACACCGCGGCGGCGCACGCCGTACCAGAGCGCCGGGGGAATCAGCACGATCGCGACGAGCACGACGACGTTCGGCGGGAATCCGCGGGCGATCACGATCACGAGCAGGACGAACGTCGCCGCACCGAGGACGAGGGCGGTGATCGCCGCGAACCGCCGGGTGGTCATAGGATCACGCTCTCGTGACCGACGCCGAAACCGACACCCTCCCGCCCAGCGCGCACCCGAGCAGCGTCGGCGAGGACGCCGAGCGCGTGGACGTCGCGGTGTACGCGGCGATCGCCCGCACGCCGACCCCGACGCTCGACCGCGCGATGAGCCGCCTGTCGCGCGCCGCCGACTACTCGAAGCTCTCGCTCGGCGCTGCGGCGCTGCTGGGGCTGACCGGCGGCCGGCGCGGGCGCCGCGCCGCGGTCGTGGGCCTCGCGGCGCTCGGGACGACGGCGACCGTCGTGAACGTCGCCGTCAAACCGGTCGGGAGCCGCCGGCGTCCCGATCGCGTCGCCCAGGAGGTGCCGATCGCACGGCACATCCCGATGCCGATCTCGAGTTCGTTCCCGTCCGGGCACACGGCGGCGGCCTTCGCCTTCGCGACCGGCGTCGGCCACGTCCATCCGCAGGCGGCGCTCCCGCTGCGAGCGCTCGCTGCGCTTGTCGGCTACTCGCGGGTGCACACCGGCGTCCATTATCCCGGAGACGTCGTCGCCGGCGCGCTCCTCGGCGGCGCGATCGCCCAGTTGACGGCCCGCGCGGTCGATCGCCGTCTCGGATCCTGAGCGTCGAGCGCGGCGAGACCATCTCGACGCCGCGCGGCGGCTCTGGGAGGGTTGACGCGTGGCCCTCATCGACATCAGCGTCCCGATCCGCCCGGAGATGGCGATCTGGCCGGGGAACCTCGGGGTGCGGCTCGAGCTCCGCGAGGCGATCGCGCGCGGCGACGTGGCGAACGTCACCGGCCTGCACCTCGGCGCCCACACGGGAACCCACGTGGACGCGCCGAGGCACTTCCTCCCCGACGGGAGCACGACGGAGGCGATCGCGCCCGAGGCGCTGATCGGCCCGGCGTTCGTCGCGGATGCCACCGCCGCCGACCGGCTCGACGCCGGCGTCATCGAGGCGCTCGGGGTGCCGGAGGGGTGCGAGCGGCTGCTCCTCAGGACGCGCAACTCCGAGCTCTGGGCGCGCGACACGTTCGTCGCCGACCACCTGCGCCTGGACGCCTCGGGAGCGCAGGCCGTGCTCGATCTCGGCGTCTGGCTGATCGGGATCGACTACCTCTCGATCGGCGACGAGGCCGCGCACCGGCTGCTGCTCGGCAGCGGCGTGGTGCCGCTCGAGGGGCTCGACCTGCGCGGCGTCGCACCGGGCGCCTACGAGCTGATCTGCACCGCGCTGCGCATCGCCGGGAGCGACGGCGCGCCCGCGCGCGCGTTCCTCAGTCGCTGATCCGAACGACGGTCTTGAGGTCGTCGTCGTGGTGCTCGCGCCGCGGCGCCGCTGGTGGCCGCGGTTCGCGTTCACCGACCGAAGACACGTCGCACGGTGCGGACGTCATCCGGGCGGCAGTACGGGCGAGGGACCCGGGCGGGCCGCCACCCCCCGCTGCTCGGCCAGGCGCTCGAGCATCACGGCGGTGTCGGCGATCGGGACGCCCGTCAGATGCTCGGGGCGCGTCTCGAACGACCGCACGATGCCGCCGAGCGCCGCCGCGTACGCGGGGCCGTCGCCCGCGGCGAGCGCGGCGATCGCGTCCGCCGTGCGATCGAACGCGTCCGATCCGCCGCGCATCCCGGGCGCGGCGGCCGAAGCGAGCGCGTCATCCCCGGTCGCCAGCGCGGCGAGCGCGAGCGCGTACGAGGAGGTCGGCGAGCCCGCCGCATCGCCGAGCTGCACGCGCACGTAGGCGCCGGCGCTCGCGCCGTCGCCGGCGATGATCGCCGCCTTCATCAGGCCGACGAGTCGCCCGTAGCTCGTCGGCGTCGCGGCCTCCCACGAGGCGCGGTAGGCCGCGGCCGCGTCCCGGAACCCCGCGGTGGCAGCGGGCTCGCCGGCGAGCAGCGCACGCTGTGCCGGGGCCTCGGCGGTGAGCGCCTCGGCGAGCAGGTCGGCATCGGGACCGGGATCGAGCGGCATGCCTCGCGAGGCTACGCCATGACGTCGCACGCGCGCCGGCGGCGCGGAGCGCCTCGGCGCGCACGGTCCGGTCGGAGCGCCTGCGGGAAGCCCTGAACCGGCGCACCATGGACGGGCACCCTGAGCCTCGCGCTGATCGTCGTCACGGCGCCCGTCACCCGAGCGCGGCGCGCAGGTCGAGGACGCGCCGCACGCCGGCCTCGAGCTCCGAGCGCGAGAGCCGCCCGCTGCGGACCGCGCGCACGACCGCGTCGAGCGCAAGCTGCGCGCGTCCCGGATCCTGGGCGAACAGCAGCAGGTCGTTGCCCGCGCGTGTCGCGCCCACGCCGAGCGCGCCCGCGCCGCCGAGGCGCCGCAGCGCCGGGACGTCGAGGTCGTCGGTGATCGCCACGCCGCGGAAGCCCAGCCGGCCGCGCAGCTCGGTCGTCGTGATCGTGCGGGAGAGCAGGGCCGGGCGGCGCGCGTCGAGCGCCGGGTAGCGCGCGGTGCTCGTCATGACGAGCCGCGTCCCTGCGGCGATCGCCGCGCGGAACGGGACCTCGTCAGCGGCGCGCAGCGCACGCGCCGACAGGCCGACCGTCTGGATCAGCGCGTCCTCGTCGCGGGCGACCGCGCCGAGGCCCGGGAAGTGCTTCAGCGTCGCCGCGGCGCCGCCGCGCTGCAGCCCGGTGGCGAACGCGGTGCCGAGCCTCGCCACCGCGGCCGGCGTGCGCGCGAACGCCCGCCCGGTGCGGCGCTGGTAGCTGCCGGGGCGCCCGAGGTCGAGCACCGGCGCGAGGTTCACGTTCATCCCGGCGGCGCGCAGGTTCGCACCGGTCGCACGGCCCTGCCCGGCCACGTACGCGCTGCCGCGGCGTCCCATCTGCGCCGGCGAGCCGGCGGGCGCGCCCGGCAGCCGCGCGACGAGACCCCCCTCCTGGTCGACCATCGTCAGCAGCGGTGCCCGGACGGGGCGCGTGGCGCGCTGGAGGCGGCGCATCTGGGCCGCGAGCGCCGGCCGCGAGCGGATGTTGCGCGTGAAGGCGATGACGCCGCCGACCTCGCCGCGCCGCACGCGGGCCAGGAGCCACGCCGGGACCCGCGGCCCGGCCCAGCCGACGATGATCCGCTGCCCGGCGAGCCGGCGCAGGCTCAGCCCGGCGAGCGCGTCGCGCGCGACCGGGCCGGCGGGCGCGGGACGCGCCCAGGCGCCCGGCGCCCAGGCGGCGAGCACGGCCAGGACTGCGAGCGGGAGCAGGCGCCGGGGCATCCCGGGGATCCTCGCGCGTGCGGCGCGCGCCTGCGCCGGTCTATACCGCGGCCGGCTCGCGGACCGGTGCCGCGAACCGGAGCTCGAAGTCCGCGGGATCGAAGTGGCGCGTGCGCCGGCGGTAGCGCCAGGTGAAGCCGGGCCAGATCGTCGCGTTGCGCCCCGAGGCGTCGAGGTAGTAGCTCGCGCATCCGCCGGCGTTCCAGACGCTGCCGGAGAGCTCGTCGTCGACCTCGCGGTTGAAGGCGTCCTGCACGTCGGCGCGCACGTCGACCGCCTCGACGCCGCCCGCATCCATGATGCGCAGCGCGTCGAGCAGGTACGCGACCTGCGACTCGATCATGTAGATGATCGAGTTGTGCCCGAGCCCCGTGTTCGGGCCGACGAGCAGGAAGAGGTTCGGGAACCCGGCAGACGTTCGTCCCGAGGTAGGCGCGCGGCGAGCCGTTCCAGTGCTCGGCGAGCGTGCGGCCGTCGGCGTCCCGGATGTGGTCGCCGACCGGCAGGTCGCTCACGTGGAATCCGGTCCCGAAGATGATCGCGTCCACCTCGCGCTCGACCCCGTCGGCGCCGACGACCGATCGCGGGCGCACCTCGGCGAGGCCGCCGCTGACGACGTCGACGTTCGGCTGCGTGATCGCCGGATACCAGTCGTTCGAGATCAGCACCCGCTTGCATCCGATCGTGTAGTCGGGCACGAGCTTCGCGCGCAGCTGCGGATCGGCGACCTGCCGCTCGAGGTGCCGCATCGCGAGGCGCTGCGGGAGACCGAGCATCCGCGGGTGCATGAAGGCGACGACCGCCGCCTCGCGCGTGGCGTAGATCCAGCCGCGCATCGCCGCCTGGGCGGCAGGCAGCGCGCGGTAGATCCCGCGCGCGCGCTCGGAGATCGGGTGGTCCAGGCGCGGCACGACCCATGGGGCGGTGCGCTGGAAGACCGTCAGGCGCTCGACCTCGGGCTGGATCTCGGGGACGAACTGGATCGCCGAGGCGCCGGTGCCGACGACCGCGACGCGCTCGCCGGCGAGGTCGTGTCCGTGGTCCCAGCGCGCAGAGTGGAACATCGCGCCCTCGAACGTGTCGATGCCGGGAACGTCGGGGATCGACGGCTCGTGCAGCGGACCGGGGGCGACGACGAGGACCTGGGCGCGGAACGTGTCCTGGTTCGTCTCGACGGTCCAGCGCCGGGCGTCGGGATCCCAGCTCGCCCCGGTCATCTCGTGCCGGAAGCGGATCTTCGAGCGCACGCCGTGCGCGGTCCGCGCAGCGCGACGAGGTAGTCCTGGATCTCGCCGCCGGGCGAGAACATCCGCGACCAGCCGGGGTTCGGGGCGAACGAGAACGAATAGAGGTGGGACGGCACGTCGCAGGCGATGCCCGGGTAGGTGTTCTCACGCCAGGTCCCGCCGACCTCGTCGGCCTTCTCGAGCACGACGAAGTCCTCGATGCCCTCCTGCCGCAGGCGGATCGCGGTGCCGAGCCCGCCGAACCCGCTGCCGACGATGACGATCCGCGTCTCGCGCATCAGCTCGCCCCGAACCGCGCGCGCAGGTCCTTCTTGGAGAACTTGCCGACCGAGGTCTTCGGCACCTCGTCGATGAGCTCGATCCGCTCGGGCAGCCACCACTTCGGCACGCGGTCGGTGAGGAACGCGCGGATCTCGTCGGGCGTCACCGCGCCCTCGCCGTCCGGCACGACGCACGCGAGCGGGCGCTCGCCCCAGCGCTCGTCCGGCACGCCGACGACGGCGGCCTCGCGCACCCGCGGGTGGGCCATGATCTCGTTCTCGAGCTCGACCGAGCTGATCCATTCGCCGCCGGACTTGATGAGGTCCTTCGTGCGGTCCACGAGCCGGATGTAGCCCTCGGGGTCGATCGTCGCGACATCCCCGGTCTTCAGCCAGCCGTCCTCGGTGAACGACTCGCCGGAGCGCTCGTCGTTGTAGTAGCCGGCCGCGATCCACGGGCCGTTCACCTGCAGCTCGCCGCGCGCCTCGCCGTCCCAGGGCAGCTCGTTGCCGGTCGTCGGGCTCGACGATCCGCACGTCGACGAGCGGCTGCGGCAGCCCCGCGGTCGCGCGCAGGTCGGCGAGCTGCGGATCGTGCTGGCCGCCGAGCGAGCTCTTGATCCGCGCGACCGAGCCGAGCGGGCTCGTCTCGGTCATCCCCCACGCCTGCAGGATCGCGAGGCCGGTCCGCTCGCGATAGGCCTCCGACAGCGCCTTCGGGACCGCCGAGCCGCCGCACACGATCCGGTCCAGCGCGCTGACGTCGCGCCCGTCGAGCTCGCCGATGACGCCGTTCCAGATCGTCGGCACGCCGGCGGCGAGCGTCACGCGCTCGCCCTCCATGAGCGCGGCGATCGCCGGCGCCGACAGGTCCGGACCGGGCATGACGAGGTTCGCCCCGGCCATGACCGCCGAGTGCGCGAGGCCCCAGGCGTTCGCGTGGAACATCGGGACGACCGGGAGGATCGTGTCGCGCTCGCTGACGGCGAGCGAGTCGGCGACCATCGAGCCGAGCCCGTGCAGCACCATCGAGCGGTGCGAGTAGACGACGCCCTTCGGGTTGCCGGTCGTGCCGCTCGTGTAACACATGGCGGCGGCGCGGTTCTCGTCGTCGATGTGGAAGCTCGCGGGCGCAGCGGCGGCGAGCAGCTCCTCGTAGTCGCGGATCCGCGCGTCGTCGGGAATCTCCGCGTCGGATCCGTCGTCCATCACGACGATGTGCTCGACCGTCTCGAACGTCGGCACGAGCGGCCAGAAGAGCGCGAGCAGCGAGCGGTCGACGAAGATCACCGCGTCCTCGGCGTGGTTCACCGCGTACGTGACCTGCTCGGGGAACAGGCGGATGTTCAGCGTGTGCAGGACGCGACCGCTGCACGGCGCCGCGTAGTAGAGCTCGAGGTGGCGCGCCGTGTTCCAGGCGAACGTCGCGACGCGCGCGTCCGCGGTCAGCCCGAGGTCGTCGAAGACCCCGGCGAGCCGGCGGGTGCGCTCCGCCCAGGCGCCGTAGGTCGTGCGCTCGAGACCGGCGGCCGTGGCCGTCGTGATCGTCTTGCTCGGGAACAGCCGCTCGGCGCGCCCGAAGACGTGGCTCAGCGTGAGGGGCGTGTCGGACATGAGACCGCGCATGCGGGGGAATCCTCCGGGTCGTCTTCGAAAGGGTCGGCGCGAGCGCAGCCTATGCGGCCGCGCGCACCGTCGTGCGGGTGCTGACGCGGTAGGCCTCGACGTCGAACCGGCGCGTCCACTTGCGGTAGTGCCAGGCCGACGACGGCCAGAGCGCCGCGGGGGAGCCGGTCGGGTCCAGGTACCAGCTGTTGCAGCCGCCGGTGACCCAGACGGTCTCGGCCGCCATTGCGGCGAGCGTGCGCGCATAGGCCTCCTGCGCGTCCTCGGCGACCTCGACGCTCGCCAGCCGCTGCTCGTCCATGACGCGCAGCGCGTCCATGACGTAGGCGACGCCGGACTCGATCTGCATGATCTGCGACATGTGCCCGGTCCCGGTCCCGATCCCGCCGATGCGGAACAGGTTCGGGAAGCCGGCCGTCGTCAGGCCGCGGTAGGCGCGCGGGCGATCGCCCCAGGCCTCGGCGAGCGAGCGCCCGTCGCGCCCGTGGAGGCGCTGGGCGATGGGCGGATCGCTGACGTGGAACCCGGTCGCGCAGACGATCGCGTCGACCTCGTGCTCGGCGCCGTCGTCGGTGACGATCGAGTGCGCGCGGATCTCGCGGATGCCGGACGTCTCGAGCGCGACGTTCGGCCGGTTCAGCGCCGGGTACCAGGCGCTCGTGATGAGGATGCGCTTGCAGCCGATCTCGAAGTCCGGCGTGAGCCGCTCGCGCAGCTGCGGATCGTCGATCGTGCGGCGCAGGTACGCGCGCGAGACCGCCTGGAAGAGCCGGCGCACGCTGCGGTGGTGCATCACCTTCAGCAGGAGCGCGTCGCGATAGACGAACTGCTGCGTGCGCATCGCCCGCTGCAGCGCGGGGATCGCGTGCAGCAGGCGCCGTTCGAGCCGCGTGACGTCGCGGTCCATTCGCGGGATGACCCAGCCGGCGGTGCGCTGGAAGACGGTCAGCGACCGCGCGCGCGGCTGCAGCGCGGGGACGATCTGGATCGCCGACGCGCCGGTGCCGATGACCGCGACGCGCTCACCGGCGACGTCGTGCGTGTGATCCCATCGCGCAGAGTGGAACAGCGCGCCCCGGAAGCGCTCGAGCCCGGGGATCTGCGGGAACGTCGGATCCGCGAGCACCCCGGTGCCGTCGACGAGCAGGTCGGCGGTCAGGTCGAGTGCGCTCGTGCGAATGACCCAGCGGGCGCGGCCGGCGTCCCAGGAGGCGTCCTCGAGCTCGGCGCCGAAGACCGTGCACTCGTCCATGCGCAGGTCGCGTCCGACGCGCCGCGCGTACTCCTGGATCTGGCCGCCGGTCGAGAACGTGCGCTCCCAGTCGGGGTTCGGCGCGAACGAGAACGAGTAGAGATGGCTCGGGACGTCGCACGCGATGCCCGGGTAGGTGTTGTCGCGCCAGACGCCGCCGACGTCGTGGCCGCGCTCGAGGACGACGAAGTCCTCGCGGCCGGCGGCGCGCAGCGCGTGAACCATGGCCAGGCCGGTGAAGCCGCTGCCGATGATCGCCACGGCGACGTGCCGCTGGGGGGACTGCGCGGCGACGGCCTCGGGGGCCTGCGTCGCGGGGGTGCGGGTCGTCGTGGTCATCGGCAGCGGTCTCCTCCGGGACTTCGGACTGGAACGAGCAGGAGAGTAGACAGTGTGTCGAGAAAAGTCAACATATGTTGATTCTGGCCGCCGAAGCGCGTACGGTGAGGCCATGACGACGACCCAGCGCAGCCGCCGCACGACCTCGCGGCGCAAGGGGGACGCGAACGAGCAGGCGATCCTCGAGACCCTCGAGCGGCTGCTCGCCGAGACCCCGCTCGGCGAGATCTCGGTCGAGGCGATCGCGACCGGCGCCGGGATCTCGCGCTCGAGCTTCTACTTCTACTTCGCCTCGAAGGAGGACGTGCTGCTGACGCTCGTCGACGGGCTGCTCGGCGACCTGCAGCAAAGCGTCGAGGCGGCCGCGGCGGGCGTCGCCGACGATCCGCGGGCCGCGGTCGCCGCGGGCATCACCGCGACCGAGCGCCTCTGGCGCGAGCACACGGCGGTCGTGCGCGCGGTCGTCGAGACCTCGGCGGTGAATCCCGACGTGCGCGCGGTCTGGGATGCGGTGCTGCACCGCTTCGTCGTCGTGAACGCGGCCGTCATCCGCGCCGAGCGCGAGCGCGGCGCCGCACCCGACGGCCCGGCGCCCGAGGCGCTCGCGACCGCGCTCGTGCTGCTGAACGAGCGGACCTACTCCGCCGAGGCGCTCGGCTCGGCGACCGCGCTGCCCGCCGGCGCGGCGACGGAGGTCCTCATCGAGATCTGGCTGCGCGCCATCTACGGCGCGCCGGATCAGGCGAACTCGCCGACCGTGTAGACGTGGCGGCCGAGCCGCGCGGTCGTCCCGCCGTCGCCGTCCGTGCAGACGACGTAGGGCTCGGCGCCGCCGATGTCGAAGATCGCGAGCACCTCGCCGCCGCCGGTCGGGTAGGGCCGCCCGACCTCGATGACGTGATCGGTGCCGCCGAGACGCAGCTCGATGCGGAAGATCCGCCGGCCGCGCAGCCGCGACTCGGTGTCGGCGGCCGACGCGATGGCGCGCAGACGCTCGTACTCGGTCTCCAGCGCGCGCGCATCCCCCGAGGCGACGCCCGGGACGAAGAACTCCGGCTCGCGCGAGGGCGCGGGCGGAGCCTCGCGCAGCTCCCGCTTCACCGCCGCGATCTTCGCCTGGCGGACACGATCACGAAGGCGACTCTCAGAAGCGGGCATACACCGAGACTAGTGCTTTCCGTCACGAACGCCGAGCGCGGCCGCGCGCGTCCACTAGCGTTGGACGCCGATGCAGCTCGCCCAGGACCGCCCGAACGTCGAGCTGCGCACGACCGCCGACCAGGGCCGGATCGTCGTCCTGGCCTTCCCGTACGACGCGCGGATCGTGGACGCGGTGCGCGGCATCCCCCACCGGCGCTTCGACTGGGACGAACGTGAATGGTGGGCGCCGGTGGACGATTGGTGCGGCGTGCACGTCGCGTCGGTGCTCGAGCGCTTCCCGGAGCTCACGACGAGCCCGGAGGTCGACGACTGGCTGCGCGGGATCGATCGCCGCTGGGTCGGGCGCGTCACGACCCGCCGCCACGACGGCCGCGGCTGGTGGGCGCTGCACACGCGCGCCGGCACCGTGCCCGACGCGCTCGCCGAGGGCGCGGTCGAGCACGACGACGCGCTGCTCGTCCCGCTGACGCGAGGCGCACGCCGAGGCGCTGCGCGAGCTGCGCTCGGCACGCCTGGACGCCGGCGCCGACCGCTGCGTCACGGAGGTCGAGCTCGGCCACGATCCGCCGCCGGCGCGGCTCGCGCTCGCGGACCGCGTCCACGGGATGCGCCTGAAGCTCGAGGTGCTGTGGGATCCGGAGGTCGGCGAGGCGTTCGAGCGCCTGCCGGGCGCCGAGGACGAGCGCACGCTCCCGCTCGACCCGTGGGTGGTCGAAGCGCTCGACGCGTTCGTCGCGCGCCACGACGTCGAGGTCCGCGGGACCGCGCGCACGGCGCTCGACGGGCTGCGCGCCGAGCACGACACGGCGATGACGACGATCCGCCGCTCGCGCGCGACCGAGGGCGAGCCGATCGCCGAGGTCGCCGACCAGCTCGGCGGCGAGCTCGAGCCGTTCCAGTGGGCGGGCGTGCGCTACGTCCTGGAGGCGCGGCGGGCGTTCCTCGCCGACGAGCAGGGCCTCGGCAAGACGGTCGAGGCGCTCGCCGCGCTCGAGGCCGACCTCGCCTTCCCGGCCGTCGTCGTCTGCCCCGCGGCGCTGAAGCTCAACTGGCAGCGCGAGACCGCCCGCTGGCTGCCGCACCGGAGCGTCGCGATGCTCGAGGGCCGCAGCGCTGTTCCGCCGCGCGGCGACATCACGATCCTGAACTACGAGATCGTCGCCGCGCACCGCGACGAGCTCGCACGCCGGCGCCCGCGGGCGCTCGTCGTCGACGAGTCCCACTACTGCAAGAACCCGAAGGCCAAGCGCACGCAGGCGGTGCGCCGCCTGGCGGCCGCGGTGCCCGACGACGGCCTGCGACTCGCGCTGACGGGCACGCCGGTGCTGAATCACGCCGAGGAGCTGATCGCCCAGCTGCGGGTCATCGGGCGCCTCGAGGACTTCGGGTCGGGAGCGCGCTTCGCGCGGCAGTTCTCGGGCGAACTCAGCGAGGAGCGGCTGCACTGGCACCTGCGCCGGCGATGCTTCGTGCGCCGGCTGAAGGCCGACGTGCTCCCCCAGCTCCCCGAGAAGCGCCAGGTCGTCGTCCCGATCGCGCTCGACAACAGCCGCGAGTACCGCCTCGCCGAGAAGGACGTGATCGCCTGGCTGCGCGAGCAGCCGCTCGACCTCAGCGAGCTCAACGCGAAGATCGCGGCGACGCTGCGCGCGCAGCGGCTCGCGCAGCTCGGCACGCTCCAGCGCCTCGCCGCGCGCGGCAAGCTCCATGGCGCGCTCGCGTGGATCCACGACTTCCTGGCCTCGGGGGAGCCGCTCGTCGTCTTCGCACGCCACCGCGAGGTGCAGGACGCCGTGCTCGAGCGCTTCCCGCACGCGCTGCACCTGCTCGGCGCCGACGACGCCCAGCGCCGCGACGCGGCGATCGCGGCGTTCCAGGAGCCGGACGGCCCGGCGCTGATCGTCTGCGCCACGCGCGTCGCCGCCCAGGGGATCACGCTGACGCGCGCCTCGAACGTCGCGTTCCTCGAGCTCGAGTGGACGCCCGCGATGCACGACCAGGCCGAGGACCGCTGCCACCGCATCGGCCAGCGCGACGCGGTCACCGCCTGGTACCTGCTCGCCGCCGAGACCATCGACGAGACGATGGCGCGCCTGATCCAGCGCAAGCGCGCGACGGTCAGCGCCGTCACCGACGGGCGCACCGTGGGCAGCGACGGCCTCGTCGCGTCGGTCATCCAGGAGCTGCGCGGCGGCGAGCCCTTCCGCCACCTGCAGCCGGTCGCCTGAGCGCGCTCAGGCCGGCATGCCGACCCGCCCGCGGATGAGGTCCGCGGCCCGCTCGCCGATCATGATCGTCGGCGCGTTCGTGTTGCCGCCCGGGATCAGCGGCATCACCGAGGCGTCGGCGACGCGCAGGCCCTCGACGCCGTGCACGCGCAGCTCCGGGTCCACGACCGCCTCGTCGCCCGCCCCGATCCGGCAGGTGCCGACCGGGTGGTAGAGCAGCTCGATCCGCTTGCGGAGGTCGGCGTGCAGATCCTCGTCGGTCTCGGCACCGTCGCCCGGGAACAGCTCGCGCCCGCGCACGGCGCGCAGCGGCGCGGTGTCCATGATCTCGCGCGCCAGGCGCACGCCGGCGATGAGCGAGGCGACGTCCTCGGGCTCGGCGAGCGTGTTCGTGAGGATGCGCCGGCGCCGCCGCCGGGTCCGACGAGCGCAGGCGCACGTGCCCGCGGCTCTTCGGGGTGACGAGCACCGGCGCGAGCGTCATCGCGTGGCCGTCGTAGACGCCTACGCCGTGGTCGACGAAGTACGCGGGCGCGAAGTGGAACTGCAGGTCGGCGGCGGGCAGGCCGGGACGGCTGCGCACGAACGCGAACCCCTCGGCGACCGATGAGGTCAGCGGGCCGGTGCGGCGCGTGACCCACTCGAGCATCGCCTTGGGCTTCTCGGCGTCGGCGAGCGAGCCCCCGCCGGGGACGTCCCAGATGCACACCTGGTAGGGGTGGTCCTGGAGGTTCTCCCCGACGCCCGCAAGGTCCACCGCGACGTCGATGCCCAGGCCGTGCAGCTGCTCGCCGGGGCCGATCCCGGAGAGCATCAGGAGCTGCGGCGACCCGATCGCCCCCGCGGCCAGGACGACCTCGCCGCCGGTGCGCGCGATCTGCGTGTTGCCGCGGCGGTCGCGGTAGCGCACGCCGGTCGCGCGGGCACCCTCGAGCTCGACGCGCAGCACCTGGGCACCGGTCACGACCTCGAGGTTCGGCGCGCTTCATCACGGGCCGCAGGTACCCGTCCGCGGTGCTCCAGCGCCGGCCGCGGCGCTGGGTGACCTGCACGAGTGCGGCGCCGTCCTGCTCGGGGCCGTTGTAGTCGGCGATGTACGGGATGCCCGCGGCCTCGGCCCCGGCGAGAAAGGAGCGCGTGAGCGGGCGCGGCGAGCGCTCGTCCTCGACGCGCAGCGGCCCGCCGACGCCGTGATCCTCCGATGCGCCGCGGGCGTTGTCCTCGCCCTTGAGGAAGTACGGCTTGACGTCGTTCCAGCCCCAGCCGGTGGCGCCGTCGGCCTCCCAGAGGTCGTAGTCGAGCGGGCGCCCGCGCACGTAGAGCATCGCGTTCATGGCGCTCGATCCGCCGAGGCCCTTGCCGCGCGGCACGAACAGGGAGCGCCCGTCGCAGTGCGGCTCGGGCTCGGTCGAGAGCGCCCAGTCGCGCTTCGTGCGGAACTGCTGGGCGAACGCCGCCGGGATCATGACGCTCGGATGGCGGTCGCTTCCGCCGGCCTCGAGCAGCAGCACCCGCGTTCGGGCATCCTCGCTGAGGCGGTTCGCCAGAACGCAGCCGGCGGAGCCGGCTCCCACCACGATCACGTCGTATCCGCTCATGCGCCGCATCCTATGGGCGCCGCGCCCGCCGCGGGGTGTGCCGGCGCGACTCGCGGCCCGGCCCGATCTGGCATAAGGTGCGCGCGTTCCCGCCGATCTGCAGAGAGGACGTTCGATGGAGCGCAACGACGACCAGCTCAACGAGGACATCGACGCCGTCGCCGGCGCCGAGGAGCAGCTCGCCGCCGACGCGGAGCTCGTGGCCGCCGCCGAGGAGGGCCTCGCCGAGGAGGCCGCGTTCGTCGCCGGCGCCGAGGACGCGCTGATCGACGAGGCCGCCGATCCGCTCGTCACCGACGACGAGCTCATCGACGACGCGATCGTCGTCGGCGCGCTGGAGGACCAGCTCGTGGACGACGCCGTGGTGGTCGCCGCCGCCGAGGACGAGTTGCTCGAGGAGGCCGAGCTCGTGGCCGACGCCGAGGACGCGCTCGCCGAGGAGATCGTGGCGGACGCGGTCGCCGAGGCCGAAGCGGACGAGATCTAGACGCGACGACGTTCCGCGGGGCGTCGCTCAGACGTCCCGCTCGGCCTGCCGCATCACGATCGTGAGCCCGCGGCGCCGGCCGGTGCCGCGGTGGGCCCTGCAGCGCCCGGCATCGGCTGCTCGCGGTTGCCCATCGTGATCAGCACGGCGCCGTAGAGCGCGAACAGGAGCGCGAGCGTCGCGGCGATCACGTGCCAGAACGGCCGCGTGAGGCGCTCGTCGAACAGCACCACGCCGAGGATCACGCTGATCGCGGGGTTCGCGACCGAGACACCGGCCATCGCGGGCGCGAGCTGGCCGGTCGCCAGCGAGAGCTGCTGCACGACGAACGCCAGCAGCCCGAAGCCGAGCAGGCCGTAGACCTCGGGGTGGGAGAGGACGTCGGAGATCCCGTCGTGCAGCTCCTCGACGGTCGGCTTCGTGAACGTCGCGGAGAGGCCGAACCAGAGCCCGGCCGCGACGCCGAGCGCCGCCGCCTTCAGCGACGGCCGCGCGCGCCGGCCGACGAGCAGCGCGACGACGGCGAGCGCACTCACGCCGACCGCCGCGACGAGGTACTCCCATTCGGGCGTCGCCGCGTCGCGCCCCTCGTCGGGATCGCCGAGCAGCGTGAACAGCGCCAGGCCCACCACGACGGCCAGCGCACCCCAGACCTGCCTGCGCGAGACGTGCTGGCCGGTGAGCCAGTGGCCCAGCGGGAGCGCGAACACGATCGTCAGCACCATGAGCGGCTGGATCACGACGAGGCGGCCGCGGTCGAGCGCCGCGCCCTGCGTGAGGTAGCCGGTCAGCAGGATGGCCGTGCCGAGCAGCCACACCGGGACGGCGACGAGCCGCAGCAGCGAGGCGATCCCGGTGACCGGCCGCCCCCTCCGGGCGAGATGGAACTCGCCCGTCTGCTGGAGCGCCGCGGCGAGCGCGAACAAGACGGCGGAGAGGATGGCGAGCCCGGCGCCCATGTCGGGCGCAAGTCAACCACCGCCCCCCGTCGGAGCGCGCCCGGCGGCCGACGTGCGAGGCTTGCGCGGCGATGCGAGGAGGCGACGCGGTCCAGGACGGCGGCGGTGCAGGGCAGGCGGACGCGCCGGTGCTGCCCGCGTCCGAGTCGCCCGCGCACGCCGGCTGGGTGCTCGCCGCGCTGATCCTCGTCGCCGCGGTCGCGAACCTCAACCTCGCGGTCGCGAACGTCGCGCTGCCGGACATCGGCAAGGCGTTCGACGCCTCGCAGACCGCGCTGAACCTCGTGGCGGTCGGGTACTCGCTCGGCCTCGCCGGCTCGGTCCTCTACCTCGGGGCGGTCGGCGACCGCCACGGGCGCAAGCTGCTGCTGATCCTCGGCATGGCGCTGTCGATCCCGGCCTGCCTGCTCGCCGCGTTCGCGCCGTCGATCGGCGTGCTGTTCGGCGCGCGCCTGCTCGGCGGGCTGTCGGCGGGCATGGCCTACCCGACGACGCTCGCGCTGATCACGGCGCTCTGGGCGGGGCCCGCACGCACGCGCTCGATCGCGCTGTGGTCGGGCATCGGCGGGGCGATCTCGTCGCTCGGCCCGCTGATCTCCGGCGCGCTGCTCGAGCAGTTCGACTGGGGCTCGGTGTTCCTCGTCACGCTCCCGCTCGCCGGCATCGCGCTGCTGATGGCCTGGCGGCTCGTTCCCGCACACGTGAACGAGACCACCGAGCCGGTGGACAACCTCGGCGGGATCCTGTCGGTGCTGCTCGTCGCCGCGCTCGTGCTCGGGATCAACTTCGCGCCGGTGCCGGGCGCCACCGCGGCGGCGATCGGTCTGCTGGTGATCGCGCTCGCGGCGGGCATCGCGTTCTTCCTGCGCCAGCGGCGCGCGGCCAATCCGCTCTACGACCTGCATGTCGCCGGGCGCCGCGTCTTCTGGGTCGCCGCGATCGCCGGGATCATCGTGTTCGGGACGCTCATGGGCGCGATGTTCATCGGCCAGCAGTTCCTGCAGAACGTGCTCGGCTACTCGACCTTCGACTCGGGCCTCGCGATCCTGCCGGCGGCCGTGTTCATGGTGCTCATCGCCCCGCGCTCGGCGAAGCTCGTGGACGCGCGCGGCGCACGCTTCACGCTGCTCACCGGCTACGTGTTCTGCCTGCTCGGCTTCCTCGTGATGCTGCTGCTCTGGAAGGAGGGCATCCCCTATTGGAAGGTCGGCCTCGGCTACGCGCTCGTCGGCGCGGGCGTCGGCTTCGCGGGCACGCCCGCCTCGCACTCGCTGACGGGCTCGGTGCCCGTGCGCCGCGCCGGGATGGCGTCGGGCACCGCGGATCTCCAGCGCGACCTCGGCGGCGCGATCATGCAGTCGATCCTCGGCGCGATGCTGACCGCGGGGTACGCGACGGCGTTCAGCGCGGCGATCGCCGCCTCGCCGCAGAGCAGCAAGGTCAGCGACCAGGTGCAGTCCGAGCTGACGAAGTCGTTCGCGAGCGCCGAGACGACCGCCCAGCAGTACCCCCAGTACGCCGACCAGATCATCGCCGCGGCGAAGGAGTCGTTCCTCAAGGGCGACAGATGGGCCTACACGGCCGGGATCGTCGCGATCCTCCTCGGCGGCGTGATCGTCGCGACCCTGTTCCCGAAGCGCGACGCCGAGCGCGAGCTGCTCGCCGCCTACCACGCCGAGGACTCCGAGGCGCCCGCCGCGGCGCCGAGCCCTGCCGCTGCCGCCTGAGCGGCCGTCTCAACCCTTGCCGAGCTGGTCGAGCTTGCGCTCCATCCGCGCGAGCCGCTCGCCCATCTCCGAGAACTGCCCGCGCAGCTGCTCCTGGCGCTCGGCGTTGTGCTGATTCTGCAGGCGTGCGACGAACCCGCTCGTGATCGTCGCGGTGACGACCGACAGGAACGCCAGCCCGCCGAGCAGCAGGAAGGAGGCGACCATGCGGCCGGTGGTGTCCTGCGGCACGACGTCGCCGTACCCGACGGTCGTCACCGTCTGCAGCGCCCACCACATCCCGAGCCACACGGTCGGGAACGTCTCCTTGTCGAGCAGGTGCTCGACGATCCCCCAGACGATCACCGCGATGAGCCAGCAGATGACGATGAGGTAGGCGGCGTCGCGCGGGCGGATGCCGCGGCTGCGCTCCACGCGCGCCATCATCTTCTGGGCCCGCTCGCCCGGCTCGTGGGGGTGCTCATCCATCGCGCCGAAGTCTCACCCGCGCGGCGGATAGCATCGGCCGCCCGTCCCGAGAGGAGCACCGATGGACCTGCTGAAGCTCAAGGAGACCGACCACCTGCGCCGTGAGGAGGCCGCGGCCCGGCTGCGCGAGATCGCCGACGAGCTCGCGTCCGGGAACGACATCGTCATCGAGCGTGACGGCATGCGGTACGTCACGAAGGTCCCCGACGACATCACGCTGAAGGTCGAGCTCGAGGTCGAGGACGACGAGGTCGAGTTCGAGATCGAGCTCAAGTGGAAGACGGCCTAGACGCCGCCGCGGACGTCATCCGGACATGCTCCTGCGGGCGAGCACCCAGACGAGCAGCGCCTGTCCGAGGACCAGGGTGGCCGTCACGCCGGCGCCGATCGCCCAGAACGCGTCCGGATAGAGGCTGCGCAGGGTGTCGTCGGGGGCGAAGCGCCACGTGTCGCCGGTGAAGAACACGCCGTGGAAGCCGTCGAAGAACGCATCGAAGCTCGCCAGCATCAGGAGGGCGAGCGCGAGGAGGCCTCCGAGCGTCAGGAGGCTCCCGAGCACGAGCGCCCGCGCGAGCGCGCCCGGCGGGCCGGCGCGTCGCAGCGCCAGGCCCGCGGCGAGCAGCGCGAGCACGCCCACGGCCCAGGCGATGAGGAAGCCGCGCACGATCCGCCGCACGTCGGCCATGTGCCGGATCTCGCGCGCATCGAACGCCGGCCGGCCGCCAGGCAGCCGCGCGCGGCGCAGCAGGTCCACACCCTCGGCGGTCTGCGGGCGCACCGCGCGCACCCCGAGGATCGCGAGGTCCGCGCGCTGCGCATCGCTCAGCGCGATGCGCGCGGCCGGGAAGCCCGGCAGCGCGTACTGGGCGTGCACGAGCCATGGATTCAGCAGCACCCAGAGCGCGGTGCCGAGCAGCACCGCGGGCAGCGCGGCGGCGGCCACGACGACGAGCGCGGTCGCCGTCCCGCGGCGCATCGTCAGCCGGCGCGGACCGGCGGGGCGTCCGCCGCATCCGGGTGGGCGCCGCGCCGGTCGGCCTCGGCGCGGGCGCGGGCGATCCCGCCGTGCTCGAGTGCGGCGAGGCGCGACTCGCCATGCCAGACGACGCGCCCGCGCCGGCGCACGACCGCGCGCAGCGTCCCGCCGAGGTGCTCGAGCGCTCCGGGGACGTTGCGTCGCTCGGCCGGCAGCGGCACCGGCAGCACGTGCGCCGAGCTCAGCGGCGAGCGGCCCTCGAGCTCGACGCTCCAGCGGGCACCCCGCCCGCGCATCGACCACGTCTCGTCGGTGACGACGGCGTTCACGGGCGAGACGAGCGGATCGCCCAGGCGGATCAGCGTCCCGTCGGGCAGCAGCACGACGATCGCCGTGATCTCGCGCCGGACCGGGCCCGCCTCGACGATCCCGCCGGCGAACGCCACGCAGACGCCGGGATCCTCGAAGCCCTGCGCCTGCCCCCACCACCACCCGGGCGGGAAGCCGCCCCGGCCCCAGTTCTTCTCGGCGTAGATCTGGGCGCCGTCGAGCACCCACTCGTCCCCGCCGAGGATCGCGCGGCCCTCGGCGCGCCCGCCGAGCAGCCACGGATGCCAGTACTGGTTGAGCGCGGGCACCACGTGGAAGACGCTCGACCCGCCGAGGCTGCGCCGCGGCCACGGGACCGGCCGCGTGATCCGCACGTCGAGCCGCGCGTCCGGCCCGAGATCGACGGCCAGCCGGTCGGGATCGCCGCGGAACGCCGCGCCGGCGAATGCGCCGAGCCGCGCGCGGTCGGCGCTCGCCGCCGGATGCGCCGACGTGCGCAGGAAGCCGTTCGGGTGCCCGGCGAGGCCGACGGTCGCCCAGTGGCCGTCGGCCGCCCGGTTGACCCCGATCAGCGCGATCACGACGCGCCCGGTCTGCACCTGTGTGAAGCGCCAGAAGTAGCCCTCCATGGCGACCCCGTGATAGGGCAGCGGGTCACCGTACGGCAGGTCCGCGCCGCTTGCGCGGTACGCCTCGTGGAGCCCGGGCATCGCGCACACCGTAACCCGCCGTTCGCCGCGGGCCGCG
Organism: uncultured Actinomycetes bacterium; assembly: GCA_963787935.1. GTDB lineage: Bacteria > Actinomycetota > Thermoleophilia > Solirubrobacterales > Solirubrobacteraceae > F1-60-MAGs163. The sequence continues at coordinate 1,141,787 of CAWBEV010000006.1, forward strand.
CGCTCCGCGCACGATGAACCTGACGCCCCCGTCACCTTGCCTGGTAGTTTGGGCGACCATGACGACCGCCGCCACGATCCCCAGCACCCTGACGCTCACCGACGAGCAGCAGCAGTTCGTCGAGGCGATCCGCGACTTCAGCGCCCGCGAGGCCGGCACGCGCGAGCAGCGCGACGCCCTCACCGAGCACGGAACCGAGCTGCACAACCGGGACCTCTACCGGCGCTTCGCCGAGCTCGGCTACGCCGGGACGGCGATCCCCGAGCAGTACGGCGGCGCGGGCAACGGCGTCGTGGACCTCTGCCTGCTGCTCGACGAGTCCACCCACGGGCTGCTGCCGATCGCCGGGATGAGCGTCAGCCTGATCGTCGCCGGCGCGTACGAGCGCTTCGGCACCGAGGAGCAGAAGCGCGACATGCTCGGCGCGATCGCGCGCGGCGATGTCATGGCGATCGCGATGAGCGAGCCGGAGGCCGGTTCGGACGTCGGCGCGCTGAAGTGCAAGGCCGTGCGCGAGGGCGACACGTACCGCCTCACGGGGCACAAGACCTGGATCAGCGCCGCGCACGTCGCCGAGCGCATCCTGCTCATCTGCCGCACCGACGCGAGCGGCTCCAAGCACGAGGGGATCTCGATGATCGAGGTGCCCACGAGCGCCGACGGGATCGAGATCCGCAGCATCGAGACGATGGGCGGCAAGGAGGTCAACGACGTCTGGTTCGACGACGTCGTCGTCCCCGCGGGCAACCTGCTGGGCCAGGAGGGCGGCGGCTGGCTGCAGCTCATGGCCGGCCTGAACGTCGAGCGCCTGATCATCGCGGCGAACATGCTCGGGCTCGCCGGGCGCGCGTTCGACGACCTGCTCGCCTACGTCAAGGAGCGCAAGCAGTTCGGCCGCCCGATCGGGAGCTTCCAGGTGCTGCGCCACCGGATCGCCGACCTCGCGCACCGAGCTCGAGTGCGCGCGCCTGCTGACCTACGACGTCGCGCGGCGCGTCGACGCCGACCCGGCGGCGCTGTTCCCGCGCGAGGCCTCGATGGCGAAGATCAAGGCCAGCGAGGTCGCCAAGCAGGTGACGCTCGAGGGCATGCAGATGATGGGCGGGTACGGGTACGCGAGCGAGTACGACATGGAGGGCTTCGTGCGCACGGCGCTCGTCTCGTCGATCTACGGCGGCACGAACGAGGTGCAGCGCGAGATCGTCAGCAAGACGCTCGGGCTCTAGGACCGGCCCACCGCCGCACCCGATCCGCCACACTGCACGCAGAAGCCCTCGCCGCTCCCGAAGGAGTCCGATGTCCCGTTCCGTCCGGATGGCCGCGCGCCTGGCCGTCCTCGTCGTCGCCCTGCTCGTCGCCGTCCTGCCCGCCACCGCCCACGCCGCCGCGCTGCGCAAGGCGCCCAAGGGCGCGGCGTTCTACACGCCGCCGAAGCTGCCGAAGGGCAAGCACGGGACGCTCATCTGGGCGCAGCGGATCAGCTCCGGCCCCGCGTACCTGAGCTCGGCCTCCGCGACCTACCGCGTGCTGTTCACCACCGAGACGCTCGGCGGCAAGCGCGTCGGCGCCTCGGGTCTCGTGAGCCTCCCGAAGGGCAAGGCGCCCAGGGGCGGCTGGAAGACGATCACCTGGGCCCACGGGACCACGGGCACGGCCGACGTCTGCGCGCCCTCGCGCGTGACGAACGCCGACTCGATCAAGCCGTACGTCGACTACGTCAATCCGCAGCTCAACGGCTGGCTGAAGGCCGGCTACGCGATCGCCCGGGCGGACTACGAGGGACTCGGCGTCCCCGGCGCGCACCCGTATCTCGTCGGCGGCTCCGAGGGTCGCAGCGTCCTCGACGTCGTGCGCGCCGCGCGCGGGCTCGACACGCGGATCAGCAGGACCTTCGCGATCGCCGGACACTCGCAGGGCGGCCACGCCGCGCTGTTCGCCGGCGGCCTGCGCTCGTGGACGCCGGAGCTGCAGCTCAGGGGCGTCGCCTCGTACGCGCCCGCCTCGCACCTCAAGGAGCAGGCCGCACTGCTGCCCGCGCTCACGACGCCGAGCGCGCTCAGCGGCCTCGCGGCGCTGATCATCGAGGGCGCATCGTCCACGACGACGAAGCTCGATCCCGGCAGGCTGCTCTCGGACGCCGCGCTGGCGCGCTACCCGCAGGTCGACACGAAGTGCCTCGACAGGCTCGGTCTCGCGGACTCGCTCGGCGGGCTCGCGCCGTCCACGCTGCTGCGCACCGGCGCCGACCTCACCGACCTCGGCCGCGCATTCGGCGAGATGAACCCCGCACTGAGGATCAGGGTCCCGGTGCTCATGCTCCAGGGCCTGGCCGACACGACCGTCTTCCCGAACTTCACGAACGACCTCGACAAGGAGCTCGTCGCGAAGGGCGACGCCGTCACCTACAAGACCTACCCGGGCGTCACGCACGGCGGCATCGTGCAGGCGGCGAACGCCGACGCGACGGCGTTCCTCAAGGCGCGCCTGAAGTAGGCGCGGATGCCGGAGGCGCGCGCGGGCACCCGCGACGCCGCTCAGGCCGGGTCGGCGAAGACGGCGGGCTCCTTCGTGAGCCCGGCGGTCACGGCCGCGATCTGGTTCGCTGAGCCGAGCAGCGCGGTCTGCAGCTCGGATTCGAGCATGAGCCGCTCGGCGTCCGGCGCCTCCCAGGTCTCGTCGATGAGGCGCTTGCCGAAGCGGATCGCGTCCGGTGACTTGCTGGCGATCTCCGCCGCGAGCGCGCGGGCAGTCGCGAGCGGGTCGTCCGCGACGCGCGTGACGAGCCCGAGCGCCGCCGCCTCCGCGCCGGAGACGATCCGCCCCGTGAACGTCAGCTCCTTTGCGACGTCGGCGCGCAGCAGCCGCGGGAGCACCGCGGTGATGCCCATGTCGGGGATCAGGCCCCACTTGATCTCCATGACCGAGAGACGCGCGTCCGGCGCCGCGATCCGCAGGTCGGCGCCCAGGGCGATCTGCAGCCCGCCGCCGAAGCAGACGCCGTGCAGCGCCGCGATCACCGGCACCGGCACGAGCGACCAGTCGTGGGCCACGCGCTGGGCGAGGTTCGCGATCTCCCCCTCCTCACGCGCGATCAGGTCGTTCGTCGACATCGGGCCGGACATGAAGCTCGCGACGTCGAGCCCCGAGCAGAAGCTCGGCCCCTCGCCGTGCAGGACGACGGCGCGGACGCCCGGCTCGTCGCGCAGGCGCGCGGCCGCGTCGGCGATGCCCAGGAACATCGCGGCGTCCAGCGCGTTGTGCTTGCCCGCACGCACGAGCCGCACCTCGGCCACGTGCTCGGCGATCTCGATGACGACCCGTTCCTCGCTCATGCGCGCAAGCGTAAACCTCTGTGACGGACACCACCCAGACGGTGTGGCGCACGCCGTAGCGTCATGCGCCATGGTCCGGTCCATGCTGCGAGACGCCGTCGCGCCGGTCACCGTGATCCTCGTGCTCAGCACGGTGTTCGGCGCGACGGCCGCGGCAGAGGACATCACGGTGAGCCCGGACCTCGCGCCGGCGCTGCCGGAGCAGATCGCCCAGCACGGCGACCACCTCGTCTGGACGGCGACGCTCGAGGATCCGGCGGGCGGCCCGAGCGTCGACGTCGTGCTCGACCGCTCGGCCGGCCGCACGACGGTGCTGCCGATCGCCGCCGGGCTCACCGACCTCGACCTCGGCCCCGGCCCGGGCGGCGCCGGGACGATCGCCGTGTACAGCCGCTGCGCGGGCGGCTCGTGCGACGTCTACGCCTTCGACTTCGCCGCGGGCGCCGAGCGGCCGGTGCCGGGCGCCTCGAGCGCGGCCGTCTCCGAGCAGCGCCCGACGACCTGGGGCGGGCGCCTCGCGTTCCTGCGCGGCACGGACGTCGTGCTCGGCTCGCTCGCCGGCGGCGCCCCGCGACGCGTTGACCGCGGCGGCGTGAGCGAGCTCGAGCTCGGCCCGGCCCATCTCGCCGAGGCCTACAGCGCGCGCCTGCCGCGCGGGCGCACCCGCACGCAGCTCGCGGTGCTCGCGCTGAGCGGCGGCCGCGCGCGGGTCGTGCAGGACCTGCCGACGACGCGCCGCACCCAGGTCGTCGCCGGCGCGCTGACGTTCAGCGGGGCGACGCTGACCTGGTTCACCGGGACGCGCGCGGGCTGCGCAGCCCCCACCTACCGCTACTTCACGTACGCGCCGCGCACGCGCCGCACGCGCCGGCTTGCGGTGCGCGCCGCGCCGCTGGGCGTGCGCCTCGCCCCGGCCGCGTTCGGCCCGCTCCCGGCGGCCTGCCCCGGCGCCTGAACCGGCGCCGGCGCGCTCCGCGCTCAGACGCCGCGCTCGACGACGATCCGCCCGTCGGCCTCGGCCGCCAGCAGCGCCTGGTAGTCGCGCTCGTTCTGATCGGCGTAGGCGACGGCGAAGTCCTCGAGCGCGCGCGCCAAGCCCTTGCCCGACCCCATGTACCCGGTGAGCTCGGCGACGTCGCCCGAGCGCGCGTGGGCGCGCGCGAGCGCCGCGCCGCAGATGCGCCCGTAGCCGGCGAGCGTGGCCGGGGCCATCGTCGCCACCTCGGCCGAGCCCTTCATGTCGCGCAGCTGGCGCACGTACATGTGCTTGTGGTCCTCGCCCGAGCCGACGAACCAGCCGAGGAACGAGTCGCTCGCGGCCTGCATGACGCGCTGGCCCTGGACGACCCGCTCGCCGTGCTGCTCGTACTCGCTGGCGCCCGCGTACGGGGCGAGGACGGACTCCTCGGCCTGCTTCATCTGCAGGAACAGCGGGTCGTCCTCGCGGTCGCCCATCAGCAGCACCATGAACGCCTCGGTGCCCACGGACCCGACGCCGACGACCTTGCGGGCGAAGTCGACGAAGTGGTAGCGATGCAGCACGACCCGGCGGTCGGGATCGAGCGTCGCGTCGTAGTCCGCGAACGCCTGGCGGACGATCGGCTCGACCAGCGGCATCAGCTGGTCCGGGACGTGCGTGATCACCGGCGGGTCGTCCATGATGCGGTACGTGCCGTCGACCTTCGCGGCGAACCGCGTCAGCGCGCCGAGGCTCGTCTTGCGCTGGGCCTTGGCGAGGTTCTTGCGCGCGCGGGCCTGCGTCTTCTTGTCGACCTTCTGGCCGAGCAGGTCGACGATCTCGTCCACGTCGATCCGCGCGTACCAGATGTCGAGGAACCGCATGTGCGTGAACTGCTCCATGACCTTCTGGTACTCGCGAACGCAGGCATGCACCGCGGCACGACCGTCCTGGTCGTCGAAGCCGTTGTCGCGGGCGGCGATCTGGAAGCTCGCGACGAGCCGCTTGAGATCCCACTCGAACGGGGCCGGGAGCGTCTCGTCGAAGTCGTTGAGGTCGAAGACCATCCGCCGGTCGGGAGCGGCGAAGACGCCGAAGTTCATGAGGTGCGCGTCGCCGCAGGCCTGCACCCGCAGCCCGGTCGTCGGCGTGTGCGCGAGGTCCCACGCCATGATCGCCGCGGCGCCGCGGTAGAACGTGAACGGCGAGACGAGCATCCGGCCGTAGCGGATCGGGACGAGCTCGGGCACGCGGGTCGCACCCTGCGCCTCCAGGACCGCGACCGGGTCCGGGCGATCCTCGGGGGCGGTCCAGACGGCGTGGTCCTCGAGCGGCACGTCGGCCTGCGCCGCACGGCCGCGGTCCAGCCGGGTCGCGGTCGCGACCGGGAGGTCCATGACGCCGCGGTCGTGCTTCGGCTTGCCGCGCTTCTTCGCGCCCTTGGTCGGAGCCTTCCTGCGCTTCGCCTTCTTGCCCTTCGCCATGCTCGCTCTCCTGCGCCGTGTGGGTTCGCGGGAGCAGCCTGTCACAGCGCAGCACGGAGCGCACGCGCCGCGGTCGAGATCGCGATGGCGGCCGGGGGGTCAGCCCGAGAGCGTCGCCGAGGCCTCGCACGTGAGGCCACCGGGACCCCAGGCGCGGGCGGTCACGTGATCGGAACCGGCGAAGTCGCGCAGGCTGCGCTCGACCTCGAAGGAGTCGCTCGATCCGGCGGTCCGGCGGGCGCCGCGCCAGACGACGCGCCGCTCCTGGATGAGCGCGATGCGCCATCTGCCGGAGCGGTTGTGATCGACCTCGAAGTTCGCGCGGATGCCGCCGCCCTTGGAACGCAGCCGGAGCTTCGACGTCGCGCCCTTGCCGCAGTGGCCGGCCACGCGCACCTCGCTCCCGCCGCCGCCACGCGCCTGTGCCGGTGGCGCGGCGGGAAGAACGACCGCCAGCATCGCGAGCGAGGCGATCAGCAGGCGCGGGGGGACGTGGCGGAGGCGAGAACGAGGCATCGGGACGCGACCGATGATGGCCCGGGCGAGGTCCGAGTCGCAATCAGACCTTCGTCGCAGTGCCCGCGATCAGGCGTCTGGGGCCTTGAAGCCGTTGCGCTCGGCCCAGAGCGCCGCCTGCGTGCGGTCGGTGACGCCGATCGCGCGGAAGACGTTCGTCAGGTGGGACTTGACGGTCTTCTCGCTGATCTCCAGCCGCCGCGCGATGAGCTTGTTCGGTAGGCCCTCGACCAGCAGGCCGAGCACCTCGCGCTCGCGCTCGGAGAGCGCGCCGGCCGGGTCGGGCTCGCTGCGCGCCGCGAGGACCGTGCGCGCCGCGCGCGGATCGAGCGGCGACTCGCCGCGAGCGGCGGCGCGGATCCCGTCGGCGACCTGGTCCGCGGCGACGTCCTTCAGCAGGTACCCGCACGCCCCGGCCTCGAGCGCGCCGAGGATCCGCGGGCGGTCCGAGAACGAGGTCAGCACGAGCACAGCGGTCCCCGGGCGATCGGCGAGCAGCCGGCGCGTCGCCTCGATCCCGTCCATGCCGGGCATCTCGAGGTCCATGAGGACGACGTCGGGCGCGGCGGACTGCGCGAGCTCGAGCGCCTCGGCGCCGTCGGCGGCGAGCCCGACGACCTCCATGTCCTCGAGTGCCGAGATCAGCCGGCCGAGGCCGTCGCGGACGACGCCGTGGTCGTCGGCGATGAGGACGCGAATCATGCGGTGGGAACCTCCAGTTCGACGGTCGTGCCGCCTCCGGGCTCGGAGCGTACGCCGAGCCGGCCGCCGGCCTGCGCGACGAGGCTCTCGAGCAGCTGCAGGCCGACGTGCCCGTCCGCGGTGCCGGCGGCGACGTCGGCGGGGGCGAAACCGCGGCCGTCGTCCTCGACGACGAGCCGCGTGAGCGACGGATCGGGACGCGTCACGACGATGCGCACGGAGCTCGCCCCCGCGTGTGCCTGGACGTTGCGCAGGGCCTCGCGGGCCACGCGGTAGACGAGCGCGTCGGCGTCGGTGCCGTCGGCCACGTCCGGCGCGACCTCGAGCTCGGTCCGCAGGCCCGCGGCCGCGAGCGGGCTCAGCAGGTCGCTCAGCGCGACCTCGAGTCCGGCCGACGCGAGGTTCGGCGGATGGAGCTCGACGAGCAGCGTGCGCAGGTCGCGCACGCCCTGGCGCAGCCGCGCGATCGCCTGGTGCAGGACCCCGGCCTCCTCGCGGTCGCCGCGCCGCTCGGCGTCCTCGGCGACCGGCGCGAGCCCGAACGCGACGCCGGCGAGATCCTGGACGACCCCGTCGTGGAGGTCCGAGGCGATCCGGCGGCGCTCGAGGCTCGAGGCCTCGACGGCGCTCGCGAGCAGCACCTCGCGCTCGGTGTGGCCGCGCTGCAGGCGCCGCGCCATCGACCAGGCGAGCGGGACCTGGAAGAGCAGCAGGACGAGCAGCCCGGCGAGCAGCGGCGGCGCGAGCGCGCGCAGCAGCCGCTCGGCGCTCGCGCTCACCGAGCTGAAGCGCTCGTAGATCTCGAACAGCACCGGGGAACCGTCGGGCGTGCGGATCGGCGTGTGCGCCTCGAGCAGCTTGCCGGCGGGTCGCTCGAGCCGGTTCTCGGGCTTGCTCAGGTCACTGAGCTCGGCCTCGGCGCCGCCGGTGCGCAGCAGCTGCCGCTCCTCCTCGCCGAGGCGGTAGCGCTTGCCGATCAGCGACGGTTCGTCCGAGTAGAGGATCGTGCCATCGGGCGACCAGATCTTGACGCGCACGATCGACCCGGCGAGGACCTGACCGAGCACGACGTCGTCGACGCGCGCAAGCGCCTTCGGGTCGCGTCGCAGCAGCCCGTCGGTGAGCCCGGCCGACTCGACGAGCCGGCCCTCGACGGCCACCCGCGCACGGCTGTCGCGCTCGGCCTCGCTGATCGTGATCGACCGCAGCGCGAAGAACCCGCCGACGAGCACGACCGCGATCGCGGCGAGGCTGCCCAGCATGAACCGCGCGACCGCCGAGCCGATGCTCGGCGGCGCGCCTGCATGATCCGCGCCGCGTCTGATCGTCCCTCCGGCCACGGACGCCATCTTGCCCGTCACGGCGAGAGCGCGCAGCACCGCTGCGACGGAAGTCTCATTGCGACCCGGACCGCGTGCCCCGCACCATGGTCGTGACGATCCCCCCAACGTCCCCGGAGACTCCCATGACCCGCACGTCCCGCATCCTCATCCCCGTCCTCGCAACGACCGTGGCGGCCCTCGCCCCCGCGGCGGCGCTCGCCAAGAAGAACGGCGACGTCCGCGTGAGCGGCAGCTGCTCGAAGTCCTCGTCGGCGAAGCTCAAGCTCAGCCCCGACAACGGCCGCATCGAGACCGAGTTCGAGGTCGACCAGAACCGCAGCGGTGTGCGCTGGAAGGTCACGCTGCGCCGCAACGGCTCGCTCGCCGCCTCGACGAAGGCCACGACGCGCGGCGCCAGCGGCTCGTTCACCGTCCGCCGGATGCTCGCCAACCGTGCCGGCCGCGACACCGTGACCGCACGGGCCACGAGCCCGTCGGGCGAGGTCTGCACCGCCCGCGCATCGATCTGATCCTCGCGACCCCTCGCGAGCGCCGCGCGCCCGAGCGCGGTACCCGGCCAAGCGCCCGCCCACCGGCGGGCGCTTCGCTCATCTCAGTCCTCGCGCGGCGGCGGGCGAAAGACGATGCGCTTGAGCTCGGACACCGACGCGCCGCCGACGCGCATCGCCGTCTGGAAGCCCTCCTCGCCGAGTTCGCCGGCGTCGAGCGCCCGCCGCAGCTCGTTGAGCGCCGAGCGGTCCTCGCCGGCCACCCGGTCCTTGCCGACCTCGATCAGGATCAGGTGGCGCGGGCGCCGCAACGCCGCCGCGGGCCGCACGTAGCGCTCGCGCTCGGCGGCCTCGAGGCCGTCCGCGGCGATGACGACGGTCTCGCCCGCCTCGAGGCGCTTCAGCAGCGCTGCCTCGAGCACCTTGTCGGCCTGCGCCGCGATCTGGTCCTCCGGGACACGGCCGGCGATCAGCCCGCGGACCTTCGCCGGCGAGAGCACCGCGCCCTTGTCGCGATCCTCGATGACGCGCTCGACGAACTGCTCGCGCTCGGGCGCCGATGCGCTGACGACGACGAGCAGGCTGCCCGGGCTGTAGCGCATCCGGTCCGACGGGCGCAGGACGCGGCAGCGAACGGTGAGGTCGGCGGGCCGCGGCGGCCCGCTCGTGCGGCGCGGGCGGTCCGAGGACCAGCCGCCCCGCTCGTCCTCGGGGATCTTGACGCTGCGCACACCGGGATCGCCTTCCATGCACCCATGGTGACTCATCGCGGCCCGCGGCACCGCGTTCCCCTCTCGCCTCCGGCCGCAGGCTGCGGGAGACTGCCCGCATGCCGACGCCGGCCGGGGGCTCCCGCACAGCCAGACGGACCGGGTCGCTCGTCGCCCTGGGCGCCGCCGGCCTGCTCGCGAGCGCGCGCGCCGAGGTGACGCTGCTCGGCGGCGCTCAGGACGGCGGCGGCCCGCTGGCGTGCCCGTTCCGCGCGCTGACCGGTCTGCCGTGCCCGCTCTGCGGCTCGACGCGGGCGCTCGCGCTCGTGACCGAGCTCGACCCCGGGTTCCTGCGGCTGAACGCCGTCGTGGCGCTCGTCGTGGTGCTCGCGCTGGCCGGCGGGCTGCTCGTCGCGCTGCAACCGCGCTGGGGCCCGCGCCTCGCCGCGCGCGCCCCCGCCCGGCGACCGCTGGCGGCGCTCGCGGTGTTCGGCGCGCTCGCCTGGATCGTGACACTCGCCAACCGCGGCGCGATCACGGGGTAGCGAACGCCGCGCGCATCGCGGCGACGATCTCGGGCCCGCGATCCTCCTGCAGGAAGTGCGCGGCACCCGCGATGCGCACCTGCTCGCCGGCGGTCGGGATCAGCTCGGTGAACACCTCGCCGGCGCGCGGGTAGGGGAACACGGGGTCGCTGTCGGAGAACGCCACGAGCGCCGGCTTGTCCCAGCGGCTCAGTGCGTCGCGGACCGCGAGCATCTCGGGCACGCCCGGATCGTCGGCGCTCATCGGCACGAGCAACGGGAACATCTGCGCCCCCGCCTTGCTCTCGGGGTTCGGGAACGGCGCGTCGTAGGCGGCGACGACCTCCGGCGCGAGGTCGGTCGTCGTGGCGCCCTGGATGATGCGCCCGATCGGGAGGTCCGGCGTGCGCTCGGCGAAGTCGCGCCAGGCCCGGAAGCCCTTGCTCACGCGCCCGGTGAAGAGGCCGGTGTTCAACACGACGAGCCGCGCGACCTGATCGGCGTGCTCGACGGCCCAGCGCAGGCCGATCGCCCCACCCCAGTCCTGGACGACGACCGTGACGTCGCGGAGCGCCACCTGATCGAGGTGCGCGGTGACCGTCTCGACGTGGCGCTCGTACGTGTACCAGCCGCGATCGGTCGGCTTGTCGGAGCGCCCGAAACCCGCGAGGTCCGGGCAGACGACGCGATGGTCGCCGGCGACGAGCGCGTCGAGCATGCGCCGGTAGAGGTAGCTCCAGCTCGGCTCGCCGTGGAAGCACAGGACGGTCGGGCCGGTGCCCTCGTCGATGTGGTGCAGGCGCAGCCCCCCGACCTCGACGTAGTGCGGCTCGTACGGATAGCCCGGCAGGTCGGCGAAGCGCGCATCGGGCGTGCGGAAGACGTCCATCAGGTCGTTGCCTTTCGTCAGCGGCGGATCACCGCGGTCCAGATCTCGGTCAGGGTCTCGGCGGCGGCGGCCTCCTCGACGCGCGGGCTGCCGCCGAAGGCATCGAGCAGGTAGGCCTCGTTCAGGACGTTCAGTGCGTGCGCGGTCTGCGCGACGTCGGCGAGCCGCGGGCCGGCCGGCGGGGCGACGCCGCGCAGCGCCTGCTCGGCGAGCTCGTCGAAGCGCCGGCGCAGCGTCTCGTGCTGGGCGGCGAGCGCGGGATCGGCCGCCGCCGCCTCGACGACGGCGCGCAGGAGCGGCCCGTGCCGGTGGTAGACGGCGACCGCCGGGGCGAGCGCGCGCCGCACGGCGTCCGGGCCGTCGTCGGGGCGGGCGTCCGCGAACCCGCGCTGCGCCGCGTAGAGCTCCTCGATCGCCTCGCGGCTGGCCCGCACGAGCAGGTCGGCGAGATCGTCGAAGTGGCGGTAGAAGAGCGTGCGCCCCTGCCCCGCCTCGCGCATCACCTCGTCCACCGTGAGCTCGGCGAAGGACCGCGTGCGCAACAGGTCGCGGGCCGCGGCGACGATCCGCGCGCGGCTCGCCGCGCGGGTCTGGCGAACCTGATCGCGGCGGGCGGCGGCGGTGCTCACACGGCCCAGCATACCGACTGTGACAGTGTGTGACACGCAACGTTCTTGTCACTTGGTAGGTTCTCCGCCCACGATGCCCCGCCGCCGCGCCCTGCCCGCCCTGCTGATCGCCATGCTGTTCGCCGCCCTGGCGGCCGCCGGCCCGGCCGCCGCGCGCGACCGGATCGCCACGGCGACCCACATGTACGGGGACCGCTACTGCGAGTACCTCGTGATCAAGGGCGCGCTGCCGAAGCTCACCGGAACGATCTGGAACACCTACGGACTGAACGACTGCCCCGAGGCGCAGTGGAAGGCCTCCGATGTCCCGGCGCTGAAGGCCGAGCTCGGCGCGCTGTCGGTCGTCCTCAACGGGCCGCGCTTCTGGCTCATCGAGCGCGCGCGGATCTTCAACCCGGGCGCCGTCCGCGACTTCCACGGCCTGCGCATGCGCGAGCTGACGACGATCGACGTCCCGCTCGTGAACGGGGTTCCCGGGCAGGTGCCGTACGCCGAGGTCACCGTCAACCGCCGCACGACGTTCACCTGGAAGCGCGGCGCGCCCGGTGCACGAGCTGCTCGCGCCGAACGGACGCGCCTACGTCATGCAGGCCTACGCGCAGATCGTAGACCGCGGGCTCACGCGGTCCAAGCTCCGCGGGCTCGGCGCGCGCCTGAAGCTCCCGGCCGGCTGGCGCTACCGCACGCGCACGCTGAGGCGCGACCTCGCGCTGACGACCTACGGGCGCACGACCGTCATCCAGGACGAGCTGCAGAACACCTATCAGCGCGAGCGCTGAGCCCTCAGCGCTCGCCGCGGCCGTGCGAGAGCAGCTCGTCGCGGTGCAGCACCTTCACGCGCGGGCGGGGCGGGTGGGACTGATCGCCGGCCGCACGCTCGTGCTCGTCGATGCGCTCCCAGCCGGCGTAGTCGATCCGCGTGGCGCCGCGCGCCTCGAGCAGCGCGTCGAGCCCCGCGGCGTCGCCCGTCGGATCGGGCAGTCCTCCCGCCGCGAGGTCGGCGAGCAGGTGGTCGACCGTCTCGTGCGCGCACTTCTTGTTCGTGCCGATCACGCCTGAGGGCCCGCGCTTGATCCAGCCCGCGGTGTAGACGCCCGCCAGCGGCGCGCCGCCCGGCGCGGACAGCACGCGCCCGTCGGCGTTCAGGATCGTCGCGCTCGCCTCGTCGAACGGCAGCCCCTCGAGCCCGACGCCGCGGTAGCCGATCGAGCGCAGGACGAGCTCGCACGAGATCGTCTCCTCGGCGTCCGTGCGATGCGCGCGGATGTGGCCGGTCTCGTCGGCGAGCAGTTCGTTGCGCACCACCCGCACGCCCTCGACGCGCTCGTCGCCGAGGATCTCGACCGGCGAGGCGAGGTAGCGCAGGACGATCCGCTTGGGCTTCCCGCTCGGGGGGCGCCGGGCGTACTCGGTGACGACGGCGACGTTGTCGCGGGCGGTGCGGTCGGCGGCGTCGCTCTCGAGCCACGCGCGGCTCGCGGCGTCGAGCTCGACGTCGGCCGGGTCCACGACGACGTCGGCGTGGAGCAGCTCGCCGAGCTCGCGCAGCTCGGGGGTCGTGTACGCGGCCTGCGCCGGGCCGCGGCGCCCGAGGATCACGACCTCCTCGATCGAGCTCGCGGCGATCGCCTCGAGCGCCGGGTCCGCGATGTCGGTGATCGCGAGCTCGTCACGGCCGAGGACGAGCATCCGGGCGACGTCGATCGCGACGTTCCCGTTGCCGATCACGACCGCGCGATGACCCTGCAGGTCGAACTCGTGGTGGACGGCGTCCGGGTGGCCGTTGTACCAGGCGACGAACTCCGTGGCCGGGACGCTCCCGGGCAGTTCCTCGCCGGGGATCCCGAGCCGGCGGTCGACGGCCGCGCCGTACGTGTAGATCACCGCATGATGGAACGAGAGCAGCTCCTCGTGGGTGATGTCGCTGCCGACCTCGACGTTCCCGTGGAAGCGAAAGCCCTCCAGACGCGCGGTCTTCTCGAAGACGCGCGTGACCGACTTGATCTTCGGGTGGTCGGGCGCGACGCCGGCGCGCACGAGCCCCCACGGCGTCGGGAGCCGGTCGAACAGCTCGACCTCCACGTCGACGTCCGCGCTGCGCAGCAGCTTGTCGGCCGCATAGAACCCGGCGGGACCGGCCCCGACGATGGCGATGCGCACGGCGCTCATGCCCCCATTCTTCCGAACGCGGGCTGCGAGCCGTCCTGCGCCCCACCGCGCGGGGCTACGGCGCGAGCCGCACCGGGAGCGTCTTGAGCTGGTTCGCGAACGGCGAGGCGACGTACTGCGGCGTGCCGGCGATCTCCATCCGCGGGTAGCGCCGCAGCGTCTCCTCCATGAGGATCCGCAGCTCGAGGCGCGCGAGCGCGGTGCCGAGGCAGAAGTGCCGCCCGCCCGCGCCGAACGCCTGGTGCTCGGCGCGGCGCCGCAGGTCGAAGGTGTCCGGGTCCTCGAAGCGCTCGGCGTCGCGGTTCGAGGAGACGTACCACATGACGAGCTTGTCGCCCTCCTTGATCTCCTGGCCGCGCAGCTCGGTGTCCTCGGTCGCCGTGCGGGCGAAGTGGGCGAACGCCGGGAACATCCGCAGCGCCTCCTCGACCGCGTCCGGGATCAGCTCGGGGTCCTCGAGCACCAGGCGCCGCTGCTCGGCGTCCTCGAGCAGCGCGCGCATGCCGCTGCAGTAGGTCGCCTTCGTCGAGTCGTTGCCGGCCGCCATCAGCAGGAAGAACCCCATCACGATCTCGTGCTCCTCGAGCTGCTGACCGTCCACCTCCGCGTGCACGAGCACGCTCGTCAGGTCGTCCGTCGGCGCCGCGCGCCGCTCGGCGATCAGCTCGCCGCAGCGCCGGAAGATCTCGGGCACGTCGCGCTCCATGACGACCTCGGCGCCCTCCGGCGTGCGGTCGGGGTCGCCGGCGCCGAGGATCGTGTTCATGAGGTTCGCCCACAGGGCGTCGTCCTCGGGCGGGAGTCCCATGAAGCTCCCGATCACACGCGCCACCACCGGCTGCGCGACGTCGTCGACGAGGTCGCACGTCTCACGACCCTCGAGCTGATCCAGGACGTCGACCGTGATCGCCCGGATCGCGTCCTCGTGCTCGGCGATCCGCTTCGGCGTGAAGCCGCGCTGGAACAGCGCCTTGATCCGATCGTGCTTCGGCGGATCCATCCCGATGAACATCGCCTGCTGGAGCTCGAGCGAGAGGATCGCGTTCTTCAGCGCCGTGAACCCGCCGCGCTCGGAGCTGTAGGTCCGCCAGTCGCGGCTGACCTCGTACACGTCGTCGGCCGTCGTCACCGACCAGAACCCGTCCTCGTCCGGGAACTCGCTGATCTGCGAGGTCCAGTGGACCGGGCACTCGCCGCGCAGGCGCTCGAACAGCGCGTACGGCGGGCCGTCCTCCCAGCGCTCGCGATCGGCGACGAGGATCTCGTCGAGCGGGGTGGCGGCGTCGTTCGTGCTCGTCGGGAGCGGGTCGGTCGACATTCGGACCTCGCGGCCTTCGGGGGCGGAGCGCCGACCCTACATTGCCCGGCTCAGATGTTCACGACCGTGCCCAGGCACGGGATGCGCAGCAGGTGCGGGGCGTGCACGACGCGGTCCACGGCCTCCTGCGCGTCGCAGTGCCCCATCACCATCTCGCGCGCCAGCGCCGCGACGACGACCGGCCCCGAGAACGATGTGCCGCTCCACGCGGCCCACTCGGCGAACGCGTCGACGTCGACGAGGTTCATCGACGGGAACTTCCCGTTGAACGACGCGAAGAACGCGCTCACGAGCTCGACGCCCGGCGCGCACGCGTCGACCCAGTCGCCGTAGTTCGTCCACGGCGGCGGGCCGTCGGGCCCGACGGCGCCGACCGCGACGACCGTGGTCGAGCGCAGCCGGGAACTGCGGCGTGCAGACGCCCTCGTTGCCCGCCGAGGCGACGAGCACGATCCCGGCGAGGTGCGCGGCCGCGACGGCCGCACGCAGGTGGAACGGCTCCTCGAGCACCTGCCCGCCGAACGACATCGAGATGATCTCCGGGCGCTCGTCGGGCGGGCGCAGCGCCTCGGCGCTGATGGCCGCGGCGATCGCGGACTCCGCCCCGTCCCCCATCGGGCCGATGACGTGCTCGACCCGGATGTCGCAGCCGGGGGCGAGCTGCTCGATGAGCCCCGCGATGAACGTGCCGTGCCCGGCGACGGGGTCGAGGTAGCCGTCGGACGGCGTGTCGGCACGCTCGCAGGCGCCGCTGATGCGGTCGGTCGCCGCGGGCGCGGCCGCCGACGGCGCGAGCAGCGCGGGCCGCTGGGAGTCGAGGTTGACCGCCGCCGCTCTCGGTGCCGCCGGCGAGGCCCGTGTCGAGCACGACGATCCGCGGGTGGGTGCCCGGGCCCTGCAGCGTGCGCTTCGGGAAGGCCGCGCCGCGCGCTGGCTCGGCGGTGCTCATCGGAGCCTCGTTCGCGCGGAACGGGTTCGCCGCGGAACGGGTTCGCGCGGAACGGGTTGCGCGCGGAACGGATTGGCGCCCGGAACGGGTTCGCACGGAAGGGATTCGCGCGGAACGGGTCGGCGCCGAACGCGAGCTCGTAGGCGAGCGACGGGTGCGGCGCGCCCTCGCACGGCCCGCACCCATGGGCGAAGAAGACGTGGTCGGGCTGCGCGTCGAGGCCCGTCCGCGCGGAGGACGTCGATGACCGCGAGCGGATCGAGCAGCTCGGGGAGATCGCTGAAGGCGGCCCAGCTCCCCGGGTCCTCCGGGCGCGCGGTGGCGGGCTCGCCGAGACGCCTCGCCTCCACCCGTGCCCCGTCATTCGCGAGCCGCTCCGGGTTCACGTTCACGAGTTGCTCGGCGCGCGCGATCTGCGCGTCGCCGCGCCCGCGGTCGGCGTCCACGCGGAAGAGCACGGTGCCCGGGACGTAGGCGAACCCGGGGCCGGCGTCGACACCGCCACCCGGTCGGCCCATGTGGGCCGGCCCGTGCCGTGCGGATCGCTGGGCTCGGACGTCATCGCAGCGCCTCCTCGTCGGACAGCGCCGACTCTACTCCCGCCAGCACGCGTCGCCGCCAGATCCGCCGCCGCGTCGGCGTCGAGCGCGCGCACCGTCGGCCAGCGCGCGCCGCGTACGACGTCTCGCCCAGCTCCGCGCGCGCGGCGCGCGCAGCAGCCCGCCGCGGAGCTCCACGTCCTCGGCGTAGAGTGACGTACGAGGCCCGCTCGCAGGACCTCGTCGGCCGCTGCCTGCAGCGTGACCGCCGCGCGACGGGCTCGCCCGCGCCGCGGCCAGTCGCGCGCGCGACCATCATCGAGAAGGCGATCAGGACCGGCTGTCGCTGCGCCCGGGCGAGCTCGAGGCAGAGGCCCTGGTGGTGGGCGGCGGCACGCTCGTCGCCGAGCTGCAGCCGCGACCTCGGCGAGGTTCCCGTGCGACGTGGCGAGCAGCGTCTCGGTGCCCGAGGCGGACGCGGCGGCGAGCTCCTGCTCGAACGCCGCGGCCGCGCCGGCGAGGTCGCCCGAGCGACGTGCGGGCGATGCCCAGCAGGTTCCACAGGCGCACCTGCACCGCGGACGCAGTGCGGCACGGCGAGCGCCCGCTCGGCGTCGGCCGCCGCGGCCTGCGGGATCCGCCGCGGCGCAGCGCGAGCTCGCCGCGCGTGCGGGCCGAGGCCGGCGTCGTCCCACGTCGGCGCGCCGGCCCGCGCGTGGACCGCGACGGCCGTCCTCGAGCGACGCGGCGGCGCGCTCCAGCTCGCCGACGCGCAGGTGCAGGTCGGCGAGCAGCGTGAGCAGCGCCGACGCGTTCGGGCGTCGCGGCGGGGCAGCTCGGCGGCCCAGCGCGACGAGCTCGTCGATGCCGGTCCGGAACGCGTCGGTGACGTCGTGGTAGTGCCCGATCGGACCAGGCGAGCGCCTGCGCCTGCGCGGGCGTCGTCGAGCTCGGCGATGACGTGCGCGCAGGTTGTTCGAGCTCGACGCGTCATCGCGCCGACCCAGCGGCGGTCCGTGACGGTCGCACGGGCCGAGCGCGCTCCAGCAGGTGCGCCGCGAGGCGCCGCAGCGCCGCGGCCCGCTCCTGCGGCTCGAGGCGGCTCGCGGCGTAGGCGCGCACGGTGGTCAGCAGGCGATAGCGGGTCGCTCCGGCCGCGGCGCTCCGCGACGACGAGCGAGGAGTCCACGAGGTCCCACAGCAGCGATCGGCGACCTCGCGTCTCGCCGACGTCGTCGGCCGCGCACACGAGCACGGCGGTCTCGACGTCGAACCCGTCGGCGAACACCGCGAGCCGCCGCAGCACGGCGCGCGCGGACGGGTCGAGCCCGTCGTAGCTCCAGTCGAGCAGGCGCTCGAGCGTGCGCTGGCGTTCGGGAAGCGTCGGGTCGCGGCTGCGCAGCACGGCGTGCGAGCCGCGCAGCAGCCGCAGGATCTCGCCCGGTGCGAGTGCCGTCGTCCGCGCGGCCGCGAGCTCGATCGCCAGCGGCAGCCCGTCGAGCTCGCCGCAGAGCGCCGCGATGACCTGCGGGTCGGCCTCGGCTGCGCCGGCGGCCCGGTCGCGGAACAGCCGCTCGGCGGGGCCGTCGGGGTCACCGGTCGGCAGCGGCGCGAGCCGGTGCACGTGCTCGGCGCGCAGGCCGAGCGGCGCGCGGCTCGTGGCCAGGACGCCGACCTGCGGGCAGCGCTCCAGCAGGTCGGCCGCACGAGCACCGATCGCCTCCGTGAGCTGCTCGCAGTTGTCGAGGATCACGAGCGCCGAGCGCTCGCGCAGGTGCTCGCAGACCTCCTCCCACGGCGTCGACGCCGGGCGCCGCCTTCGCCCCCAGCGCGTCGGCGACGGCCGCCGGGACGAGCTCCGGGGAGGTCACCGGCGCGAGGTGCACGAACCAGGCGCCGTCGGCCCAGCCGCTGCCGGCCGCCAGCGCGTGCTCGACGGCGATCCGGGTCTTCCCCACCCCGCCGGGACCGACGACCGTCGTCGAGCGTCCCAGGGCGCACGAGCGCCGCGACGGCCTCGAGGTCGGCGTCGCGGCCGACGAGCGAGGTGACCGGCCGCACGAGGTTGTGCCCGTCGTCGGGCCGCACGCGCGGCGCCGCGTCGCGCGCCTCGAGGCCGGCGGCGCGCACGCGATGGAGCTCAGGCGGATCCTCGAAATCGCGGACCCGGAAACGCCCGAGCCGCTCGAGCGCGACGCCGTCCGGCAACCGCCCGACCCGCGCCGCGGTGTCGCCCGACAGCAACACCTGGCCGCCGTGGGCGGCGTCCACGATCCGCGCCGCCTGATGCACCGCGAGCGCCGCATAGTCGCCGTTGCGCGGCCGGGCGAACCCGGTGTGCAGTCCCATCCGCACGCGGACCACCGCGTCCCGGGGCCACGGCGCCGCGGCCAGGGCGCGCTGCGCGGCGACCGCCGCGGCGACCGCGCGATCCGGCTCGTCGAAGGCGACGAAGAAGGCGTCGCCATCGGTGCTGACCTCGTGACCGCCGTATGCGGCCCACACCTCGCGCAGCACCTCGTGATGCAGGTCGAGCACGCCCGCGTACCGGTCGCCGAGCTCCCGCAGCAGCCGGGTGGACCCCTCGATGTCCGTGAACACGAACGTGATCACGCCCTCGGGGAGGTCGCGTCCGCCGGCCATGGGTCAGGTTCCCACAGGCGCGCAGCGCGCACAATCGCGCGGCGGGCGCCGGATGTGGCGCCGCGCCAACCCGGCGGGGCGCGTGCCGGCCGGGAGTAGCCTGTCAGGCGTGTCGTATCTGCGCCGCATCTCGACCCGCCGGCTGCTCGCGCTCTGTGGCGCACTCGTCGCCGTGATGGCGGCCGGCACGGCGATCGCCGTCGCGACCGGGCTCGGCGGCGCCACGCCGCCGCCCAAGCCGCTGGCGCAGGCGCGTGCGCGACGCGCTCGGCGCGCCGCCGGTCGCCGGCGTCAGCGCGCGCGTGCGCTTCACGAACGAGCTCGATCGACAGCCTCCGGCCTCACCCGCGGGACCGACCCGCTGCTCGCGGGCGCGCACCGGCCGGATCTGGGCCTCGGACAGCGGCGACCTGCGGCTCGAGCTGCAGTCCGACGGCGGCGGCGGCGACGCGCAGATCCTGCGTCAGCGGCGAGCGCTTCAGCGTCTACCACGCCGCCGCGAACACCGTCTACCGCGGCACGGCTGCCCGCCGCCGAGGACGCCCGCGGGACGGCCGGCCACGACGCGGGCCCGCCGTCGCTCGCGAAGATCGAGCGCGCGCTGCGCCACGTCGCGCGCGGCGCAGCGCTGTCCGGGGCCACGCCGGCGAACATCGCCGGGCGCCCGGCCTACAGCGTGCGCCTCCGGCCGCGCCGCGACGGCGGCCTGCTCGGCGCCGCCGAGATCGCCTGGGACGCCGCGAACGGCGCGCCGCTGCGCGCGGCGATCTACGCCGCGGGCCGCACGAAGCCGGTCCTCGAGCTCGAGGCGACGGACGTCGACTTCGGCCCCGTCCCCGACGTCGGCGTTCGACATCACGCCCCCGGCCGGCGCGACGCGTCGTCGACGTCGCGCCGGCGGAGCCCGCACGGCACCCGGGCGCGCGGCCGTCACGCCGTCACCGGCCTGGCCGCCGTCCAGGCCCGCGTCCCGTTCGAGATCACCGCTCCGGCGACGCTCGCCGGCATGCGAGCGCTCGCGAGGTCGCGGCTGATCCGCGGCGACGAGCGAGCGCGGCGCGCTCGTGACCTACGGCGAGGGACTCGGCGGGATCGCGGTCCTGCAGACGCGCGAGCCCGCGCGGGCGCCGGCCGATCGGCCGGCCCGCCAGCACGGCGACATCGAGCTCCCGACCGCCGATCGGCGACGGCGCGCGGGCGACGACGCTCGAGACGGCGCTCGGGACGCGCCGTGACGTTCACCCGCGGCGACGTGCGCTACGTCGTCCTCGGCTCGGTGCCCGGCGACGTCGGCCGCTCGCGGCGGCGCGCGGCCTCCAGCCGTGACCGACGGCGCGCCGCCCGTCGAGGTCCGCGGGCTCGTCAAGCGCTACGGCGATCTCGTCGCCGTCGACGACGTCGACCTCACGGTCGAGCGCGGCGACGTCTTCGGGTACCTCGGCCCGAACGGCGCCGGGAAGACGACGTCGCTGCGGATGATGCTCGGGCTGATCCGGCCGACCGCGGGCGACGTGCGCGTCTTCGGCCGCGACCCCTGGGTGTCGGTGCGCGCGCTCGAGGGCGTCGCGGGCTTCGTCGAGGCGCCGCGCTTCTACCCCTACCTCGACGGGCGCACGAACCTGCGCCTGCTCGCCGCGCTCGACGGCGACGGCGCGACGCGCCCGGATCGAGGAGGCGCTCGACGTCGTCGAGCTCACGCGGCCGCGCGAAGGACAAGGTCGGCGGCTACTCGCACGGCATGCGCCAGCGGCTCGGGCATCGCCGCCGCGCTGCTGCGCCGCCCGCGCCTGCTGCTGCTCGACGAGCCCGCCACCGGCCTGGATCCCGGCGGCATGCGCGACATGCGCCGCCTGATCCGCCGGCTCGCCGACGACGGGATCACGGTGCTGCTCTCGAGCCACCTGCTCGCCGAGGTCGAGGAGCTCTGCAACCGCGTCGCGATCGTGCGCAGCGGGCGCATCGTCTACGAGGGCGCGGCTCGAGGACCTGCGGCGCACCGCCGGCGCGCGCCTACCGCCTGCGCACGACCGACGACGAGCGCGCGCGCCGCGGTGTGCGCCGCCCAGCCGGGCATCGCGGACGTCGACGCGCAGCGCGGACGGCGCGATCACGTTCCGCCCGACGGCGACGAGGCGCGATCGGCGCCGCTGTCGCTGGCGCTGACCGAGGCCGGCGCGCTGATCCTCGAGCTCGCGCCGCGCATGGCGACGCTCGAGGAGCTGTTCTTCGAGCTCACCGAGGGCGAGGACGACGCCGGCGCGGGCGCCGAGCGCGTCGCGCACGCGGCCGAGCTCGCCGAGGAGCGCACGCCATGAGCCGCTCCGGGGCTCCGGGCATCGCGACGATCTACCGCTGGGAGCTGCGCAAGCTGCGCTCCCAGAAGCGCACGTACCTCGGGCTCGGTGCCGCGGCGCTCGTCCCGATCATCTTCGCCGTCGCCGTCGCGCTCGCAGCCCGGCGGGCCCGAGGACGTGCCGTTCGGGCGCTACATCCACGACGACGGGCCTGGCGATCCCGCTGGTCCTGCTGCTCTTCGGCTCGATCTGGCTGTTCCCGCTGATCACCGCGCTCGTCGCCGGGCGACATCGTCGCCGCCGAGGACCACAACGGCACGCTCAAGACGATCCTCACGCGCTCGGTCGAGCGCGGCCAGGTCTACCTCGCCAAGGTCGCTCGCCGCGCTGCAGCTACGCGGCGCTCGCGATCCTCATCACGGGCACCGTCGCGACGGTCGCCGGGATCATCGTCTCGGGCTTCAACCCGATCACGAGCCTCTCCGGCACCGAGGTCGTCCGCCGCGGCGCGGGCTCGGCGCTCGTCGGCGCGAGCCTCGCTCGTCTACCTGATGCCGATCATCGCGGTCGCGTGCGATCGGCCTGCTGTTCTCGACGATCTTTCGCAACAGCGCCGCGGCGATCGTCGGGACGCTCATGTTCTCGCTGCTGCTGCAGCTCGCTGACGATCGTCCCCGGCCTCGACGGCCTGCACGCCGTACCTGCTGAGCACGCAGTTCAACGCCTGGCAGGGCTTCCTGCGCACGCCGGTCGACTGGGAGCCGATCGTGCGCGCCGCGTGGGTGTGCGCGCTCTACGCGATCCCCGCGCTGGTCGCCGGGCTGCTCGTCTTCCTGCGCCGCGACGTCGCGGGCGGCTGAGGCTCAGCCGGCGTCCAGGCGCACCGGCAGCGTGCGCAGCTGGTTGACGAACCCCGAGACGACGTAGCGCGGCTCGCCGTCGAGCGTCATCCGCGGGTGGCGCTTCAGCGTCTCCTCGAGCAGGATCCGCAGCTCGAGGCGCGCGAGCGCGGTGCCGAGGCAGAAGTGCCGCCCGCCCGCACCGAACGCCTGATGCTCGGGATCGCGCGTCACGTCGAAGCGGTCGGGGTCCTCGTAGCGCGTCTCGTCGCGATTCGACGAGACGTACCACATGACGACCTTGTCGCCCTCCTTGATCTCGCGCCCGTGGAGGACCGTGTCCTTCGTGGCCGTGCGCCGGAAGTGGGCGAAGGCGGGGAACATCCGCAGCGCCTCCTCGACCGCGCTCGGGATCAGCGCCGGGTCCTCGAGCAGCTGCGCGCGCTGCTCGGGATCCTCGAGCAGCGCGCGCATCGCGCTGCAGTAGGTCGCCTTGGTCGAGTCGTTGCCGGCCGCCATCAGCAGGAAGAAGCCCATGACGATCTCGTGCTCCTCGAGCTGGTGGCCGTCGACCTCGGCGTGGACGAGCACGCTCGTCAGGTCATCGGTCGGGTTCGCCCGCCGGTCGGCGATCAGCTCGGTGCAGCGCCGGAACACCTCGGGCACGTCGCGCTCCATGACGGACGTGACGCCGGCCGGGTTCACGTCCGGGTCGTTCGCCCCGAGGATCGAGTTCATGAGCCGCGCCCAGACGACGTCGTCCTCGGGCGGCAGCCCCATGAAGCTCCCGATCACGCGCGCCACGACCGGCTGCGCCACGTCGTCGACGAGGTCGCACGTCTCGCGACCCTCGAGCTGATCCAGGACGTCGACCGTGATCGCCCGGATCGCGTCCTCGTGCTCGGCGATCCGCTTCGGCGTGAAGCCGCGCTGGAACAGCGCCTTGATCCGATCGTGCTTCGGCGGATCCATCCCGATGAACATCGCGCGCACGAGCTCGAGCGGCAGCGCCGAATCGGTCGCCGCCGTGATGCCACCGCGCTCGGAGCTGTAGGTCCGCCAGTCGCGGCTGACCTCATAGACGTCGTCGGCCGTCGTCACCGACCAGTACCCGTCCTCGTCGGGGAACTCGGGCATCCGCGAGGACCAGTGCACCGGGCACCCCTCGCGCAGCTCGCGGAACAGCTCGTGCGGCGGCCCGTCGATCCAGCGCTCGCGCTCGAAGACGAGCTGCTGCTCCAGCGGGTTGGTCGAGTCGGTGGGCATGCGCGCTCCCTACGAACGTGACGGGGTGTCAAGCGGACCATAGCGTCCCGGCGGCGGTGCGCGATAGGGTCGCGCCTCGATCGGGGCGTCGAACGCACCGCCCCGGCCCGGACGACACCCTCGGGGGGCAGATGGCCAGGACCGACGTACGCCATGCACGACCGCGCCGGCTCCGGCGCACCCCGCTGCTCACTCGCGCCCGCCGCGGGCGCCGCGAGCGCGCCGGCGGCGACGTTCGGCCCTGACCTCAACGCCTTCCCGGCCAACAGCGTCGCGGGCGCCATGTGTGCGGCGGCCCCCCGGATCGCATCCTCGGCCCGTTCAACTCGCCGTCGTGCATGTGGTCGCACTCGGACGCCGGTTCGGCGAACTCGCTGACGGCGCCCGGGACCGGGACCGTGACGAACGTGCGCGTGAAGATCGGCTCGACGACCGGCCCGATGCGCGTGAACGTCATCCGCTTCCTGTTCCGGCAGACCGGGAACCCCGCCCAGCCGATGAGCGCCGGGCCGTTCCTCGAGGCCTACGGCCCGCAGTTCACCCCGCAGGCGAACGCGATCACGACGGTCCCCGTGAACCTGCCCGTACAGGTCGCCGCAACGCCCCCGCCGACGGACCTGCAGACGATCCAGGTGATCGACGCGCTCGCGCTCGAGGTCCTCGCGCCGAACGTCCCGATCCCCGTCTACAAGGGCGGCACGGCGCTCGCCTACCCGGTCTGCCCCGGCCCGACCGGTCAGGGGATCCCGGCCCCGAGCCCGAACGCGCTGACCTCGTACACGACGTTCGGCTACGGCGTCCTCATGAACGCCGACTTCACCGCCGCGGGCGGCGGTGGTGGCGGCGGTGCTGGCGGCGGCGTGCCGGTGATCGCGCTCCCGAAGACGAGCATCCCGGTCCGCAAGGGCGCCGCGACGATCCCGCTGTGCTGCAGCGGCGCCGACTGCGCCGGCCTCGTGACGTTGCTGCGCGCCTCCGGAGCGGCCGCGCGCAGCGCGGCGAAGAAGCCGGTCTCGTACGGCTCGGCGCGCTTCAGCGTGAAGGCCGGCGCGACGGCGAAGGTCCGCGTGAAGCTCAACCGTGTGGGACGCGCGCTGCTGCGCAAGCGCAAGCGGGCGGCGGTCACCGCGCGGGTGACGTTCACCTCCGGCGGCGGCACGGCGACCAGCACCCGGGTCACGCTGCGGCGTTGAGCTGGCGCACCTTCGAGACGAGCCGGTCGCGCGCGTCGTAGCAGAGGCGCACGCGCGGGCCCGGCGGGCCGATCGCGTAGTACACGCACGTCGCGCCCGCCGGCGCCGGGCCGAATCGCGTGCCCTTCGGAAGCTCGCTCGCCGGGCTGCCCGGCTTGTGGTCGAGGCGCGCCTCGACCGCGCGGCGCGTGCGACCCACGCGCACATGCCGGTACTGCGCGCGGTCGATGAAGTACTCGCCGGAGAACACGAGCGTCTGGGACCCACTCAGGAGCCCGCCGACGGCGATCACCACGATCAGCAGCGCGCCGCCGGCGATCGCGGCGATGAGGACCCGGCGCATTCAGCCGCGGCGCCGCCGGGCACGTCGCACGGCAGGAATCGGCGGGCCGGCATCGAAGAGGCGCCCACATGGCGGAACCGAGGGTCGGGCCGCCCGAATTGACCTGAGGAGGTCGCACATGGCCGTCAATGAGGACCGCGTCACCGGCTGGTGGCTGTTCGCGGGGATCCTGCTGCTCGTCGCCGGAGTCCTGAACATCATCTGGGGCATCGGCGCGATCGGCGATGCGAAGTTCCTGGTGAACGACACGAAGTTCATCATCAGCTCCCTGCACACCTGGGGCTGGGTCACGCTGCTCATCGGCGTCGTTCAGCTGATCGCGGCGTTCTCGCTGTTCCAGGGCGGCGGCTTCGGCCGCTGGATCGGCATCTTCGCAGCATCCGTCAGCGCCATCGCCGCGCTGCTGTCGATCCCCGCCTACCCGTTCTGGTCGCTGTGCATCTTCGCGCTGGCGCTCATCATCCTGTACGAGCTCGCGAAGGCGCCCGAGCGCACCTGACCGTCACGATCGCAGACCGATCGAGCCGTCTCCGAAGGCTCCGCGACCGCGGAGCCTTCGTCGTTCAGCGCCCGTCATCGCCGAGGACCGCCGCAGCCAGGCGCCGGTGGTCCCAGCTCGTCGCGTTGCCCATCGCGACGACGCCCGTGCCGCGTGCCGGCTGGATCCGCATCATGTTGAAGAACCCGCCGCCGCCGCCGAGGTGCTCGAGGTGGCGCGGTGCGCCTGGCGGGTCGGCGTCGCGGCGAAACCACCCGAACCCGACGTCCATCCGGCGGCCCGTGGCCTGGATCGTCTGCATCGCGGCGACGGCGTCCGGCGAGAGCAGCCGGACGTCGCCCGCGGACCCGCCGCCGAGGTGGACCGCCAGAAAGCGCGCCGCGTCGCGCACGGAACCGACGAGCCCGCCGTAGGCCGGGCCGTCCACGCAGAACCGGTGGAAGGCGAGGAAGCGCCCCTGGTTCCCCGCGACGATCCCGGCGGGCAGCAGCAGGCGATAGAGCGGCGTCATCGGGCTGCGGCGGGACTGGTAGCCGGTTGCGGCATCGCTCGGTCATGTCCGCGCGGTAGGCGAAGTCCGTGCGTGTCATGCCGAGCGGCCGCAGGATGCGCTCGCGGACGTGGTCCTCGTAGCGCTTCCCGGCGGCGGCCGTGATGACCTCGCCGAGCGCGAGGTAGCCGAGGTTGCTGTAGCTCGCCCGCGACCCGGCGGGAAAGCGCAGCCGCCGGTGACGGCCCAGCAGCTCGAGCGTGAACGCACGCGGTTCGCGGGCGGGCTGCGCGGCCGGATGGACCCAGCGCACCGGCATCGGGTTGCCCAGGCCGGAGCTGTGGCTCAGCAGATGGCGGACCCGGACGACCGGCCAGCCGGCGCGCGACTCCGGGAACTCCGGGAGATGCTCGCGGACCGGATCGTCGAGACCGAGCATCCCGCGCTCGACGAGCTGCAGCGCCGCGGTGGTGGTCACGATCTTCGTCATCGAGAACCACAGATGGACGGTGTCCGCCGTGGTCGGCCGCCCGGTGGCCAGGTCGGCCGTGCCGACCGCCCGCTCGCCGGCGATCTCCCCATCCGCGAGCGCGACCACCGCGAGCCCGGGCACGGCCCGTTCGGTCAGCGCGTGCAGCACGCCGTCGAGCGATGCGGATGGGGCGATGCGAGCCTCGGTGGAGGTCATGGGGCACCCGTCGAACCTGAGCATGATGGACGCTCGCGAGCCGGTCAACCGTGCGGGCCGCGGCCCATCGGCCGGACGGGTCAGCCCGCGCGCACGTGCGGCGGGACCGCGGGCAGCTCGGCGATCGCGTCGAGCATGTGCGTCGTCCAGAACGCGTCGAGCTCCTGCAGGAACGGCGCGTCGCTCGCGATCCGCACCTCGTCGAGCTCGAGCGCCCCGTTGCGGTACACGGCGAGGTCGTAGGGCGGCCCGACCGAGAGGTTCGCACGCGCGGTCATGATCATCGAGGTCAGCGCGATCTTCGCGGCCGGCTCGAGCTCGACGTCCGCCGCGACCGCCAGCTCGAGCATGAACTTGCCGTACTTGCTCTCGCCGATCTGCAGGAACGGGCGCTCGTCGGAGGCGCGGATGTAGTTGCCCTCGGCGTAGACGAGCAGGATGTCCGGGCGCTCCCCGGCGATCTGGCCGCCGAGGATGAACGTCGCCGACCCGTCGGCTCCGAGGGCCTCGCGGTGGCCCGCGGCCACCTCCTGCCCGAGGCGCCCGACGTAGAGCGCGGCCTCGAAGAGATGCGCCACCGTCGCGAGGCTCTCGCGACCATCCTGCGCGGCGAGGTCGCGGTCGATGCGGTCGAGCACCTCGTGGGTCGTGGCGAGGCTCCCGGCGGACTCGAGCACGAACAGCCGGTCCGGCGCCGGGTGCAGGACGTGGAGCTTGCGGAACGTGTTCACGTTGTCGAGGCCCGCGTTCGTGCGGGTGTCGGCCAGAAACACCAGGCCCTCGTCCAGGCGCAGGGCGAGGCAGTACGTCATGGGGGCTCCTCAGGGATCGGGACGCCGACGAGGGTAGGGCAGTCCCGCACGGGACCGGCGCGGCGCTGAACTAGACTCCCCCGGGCGTGGAGGTCTCGGTCGTCATCCCCTGTCTCGACGAGGCGGACACCCTCGAGACCTGCGTGCGCAAGGCCCGGCGGGCCATGGACGAGCACGGGATCGAGGGCGAGGTCGTCGTCGCCGACAACGGCAGCACCGACGGCTCGCCGGAGATCGCCGAGCGTCTCGGGGCGCGCGTCGTGCACGTCGCCGAGCCCGGGTACGGCAGCGCCCTGATGGGCGGGATCGAGGCGGCCCGCGGGCGCTACGTGATCATGGGTGACGCCGACGACAGCTACGACTTCCTCGACCTGCCGCGCTTCGTCAACGAACTGCGCGAGGGCTTCGACCTCGTGCAGGGCTGCCGGCTCGAGCGCGGCGGCGGCACGGTGCTCCCGGGCGCGATGCCCTGGCTGCACCGGCGGATCGGGAACCCGGTCTTCTCGGCGCTCGCCCAGCGCTGGTTCGGCGCGCCGATCCACGACGTCTACTGCGGCATGCGCGGCTTCACGAAGGCCTGGTACGAGCAGCTCGAGCTGCGCTGCACGGGCATGGAGTTCGCGACCGAGATGATCCTCAAGTCGAGCCTGCGCGGTGGCCGGATCGCCGAGGTGCCGATCACGCTGCACCCGGACGGCCGCACGTCCCATCCGCCGC
The DNA here is from genome assembly GCA_963787935.1 of uncultured Actinomycetes bacterium. Lineage (GTDB taxonomy): Bacteria > Actinomycetota > Thermoleophilia > Solirubrobacterales > Solirubrobacteraceae > F1-60-MAGs163. The sequence goes on from CAWBEV010000006.1 coordinate 1,170,121, forward strand.
ACCTCAACACGTTCCGCGACGGCTGGCGCACGCTGCGCTTCTTCCTGGTCTACAGCCCGCGCTGGCTGTTCCTCGTCCCGGGCATCGTGCTGATCGCGCTCGGCCTCGTCGGCTACGCGCTCGCGCTGCCGCACGCCATGGTGCTCGGCCTGGCGTTCGACGCGCACACGCTCGTGTTCGCGACCGTCGCGATCATCTGCGGCTACCAGTCGGTGCTGCTCGCGGTCTTCACGAAGGTGTTCGCGACCACCGAAGGCCTGCTCCCACCCGACCCGCGGATCGACCGCCTCGCCGGCGTCGTCTCGATCGACCGCGGGCTCCTCGCGGGCCTCGCGATGTTCGCCGGGGGGCTCGTGCTGCTCGCGCTCACCGTTCTGGCCTGGGCGCGCAACGACTTCGGCGACCTCGTCTATGCCGACACGATGCGGCTCGCGGTCCCGGGCCTGCTGCTCACCGCGCTCGGCTTCGAGACGCTCGGGGCGAGCTTCTTCGTCGGCGTGCTGGGGCTGCGCATGCGCGACGCCCCGGGCGTCGCTGCGGACGCCGCCGGCGAGCGCGAGCCGATCGGGGCTCAGGGACAGCGCAGGTAGACGCCGTAGGAGGCGTTGCCGCCCGCCAGCCGGAAGCCCGGCGGCGGGACCTGGATGTTCTTCGGCTCGTCGACCGGCGCCTCGCGCACGTTGAGGTCGGGCCGCTCCTCGACGCGCCGGTCGATGACGATCGCAACGCCGCCCTGCTGGACGCCGCGGCGCACGTCCGAGCGGGCGATCACGTCATTCGCGCCGGCGTCGAGGTACCAGCGCAGCGCGGGCACGAGCTTGTGGTTCGGCACGCTCACCGGGCCGCAGCGCCGCGCCGCCCGCACGTCGGGACGGGCGAACAGCGCCTCGAGGTCGGTGCGCACCGCGGCGCGCTCGACGAGCTCGTCGTCGATCCAGCCCGGGCTGACGTGGATCGCCGTCCACCCGATGCCGAGCGCGACGGCCGCCCCCGCGGTCGCCGCCCAGCGCATGCGCCAGCGGTTCGCCCGCGCGAGCGTCGTCCAGCCGGTCAGCGCGTAGGCGGCGAACACGGCCAGGCCGACGGCGGCGAGCAGGAGATAGCGCCACACCGTCGCCAGCCCGCCCGAGGCGATCACGAGGTAGGAGAACCACGTCGCGAGCACGAGCACGGCCGGCATCAGGAACGCGCGCCGGCGCCGCACGACCGCGAGCGCCACGCCGCAGGCCGCGAGCAGGAACACCGGCGCCTTCAGCAGGACGTACGAGTAGTAGACCATCAGGAAGGGCAGCTTCCACAGCGGCTTGCCGCGTTCGAGCTCGGCGGCGAGCGAGTCGGTGTAGAAGAGCGAGAACACCGGGTTCCCGGTGACGATGAAGTCGGTGATGCACCAGATCACCGGGCCGATCGCCGCGTACGCGGCGTAGCGCAGGCGCGTGCGGGCGTCGGCGCGCCACCCGAGCCAGACCGCGTAGAGGACGATCAGCAGCCAGGCCTCCGGGCGCAGCAGCCCGGCGAGGACGAGCAGCACCCAGACGCCGCCGCCGCGGCGCGGGCGCTCGGCCTCGAGTGCCGCCGCCCAGACGATCATCGCGGCGTACGGGATGTCGAGGTAGGCGACCGACGAGAGCCACCAGAAGTCCAGCCGCGTCGCGACGATCGCCGCCGCCGCGAGGCCGCCGAGCATCCCGGCGCCGAGCCGCCCGAGCCGGTAGGTCCCCGCGACGAGCGCCATGAGACCCGCGACGCTCAGCACGACCGTCGCGGTCGAGGCGCCGGTGCCGAGCACGAGCAGCGGCAGGCCGATGAGGATCAGCAGCGGGTGCGGCGTCGGCGCGCGGTAGAAGTCGTAGTCGGGCAGGTGCCCGTGCGCGATCTCGCGCGACCAGATGAGCGAGGTCAGCGTGTCGTAGGCCGCATCCGTGCGATACAGGAGCAGGCCGGTCAGCGCGACGGCGCACAGGAGCGCGAAGAGGATCAGCGGGATGTGGCGCACGAGCGGCGCGAGCCGCCCGCGCACGCCGACCGGGGCGGAGACGCCGGCGGAGGAGACCGTCACGGCCGAGAATGTACCGCCCGGCGCCCGCGCCCGGCGCGCGTGGTCGCGGGGGTACCCTGCGCCGGTGATCCCTGCCGAGGCACGCGTCGTCCGCGTCCCGCTCGCGGGCGCCCTCGCACCCGCGCGCGCGGCGCTGCTCGTGCGCGCCGACGAGGCGCCGTTCGCATTCACCGGGGCGTGGGGCGCGGTCGCCGCGATCGCCGGCGGCGACCCGGTGCACCTCGCCGGCCCACGCGAGGACCCGATCGAACTGCTCGCGCGCCAGCCGGTCGTGATCGACCCGCCCGGCGGAGCGATCGCCGGCGGCTGGTTCGGGTTCCTGAGCTACGGCATCGGCCGGCGCCTCGAGCCGGTCCCGACGCCGCCGCCGGCGCCCGACGCGCTGCCGGACGCGGTCCTCGGCTTCTACGACCACGTCGTCGTCTGCGACCGCGAGGGGACCTGGTGGTTCGAGGCGCTGTGGACGCCGGCCCGCGCGCGCATCCTGCAGGACCGCCTGCGCGTCCTCGCCGAGCGGCTCAGCGACCCCGGAGCCCCGCCGCCGTTCCACGCCGGGCCGCTGCGCGTGCGGCCGCCCTCCGCCGCCGGCCAGCGCGCGGCGGTCGCCGAGTGCCGTGAGCGCATCGCCGCCGGCGAGCTCTTCCAGGCGAACCTCGCGCTGTGCCTGGAGGCGGCGTGCGACGGCGATCCGGCGGGCCTCGCCGTGCGGCTCGCCGAGCGCCTGGAGCCCGACCACGGCGCGTACCTCGCGGGTCCGTGGGGGGCCGTCGTGAGCGCCTCGCCGGAGCGCTTCCTGCGCCGCGTGGGCCGCACGGTCCGGACCGCGCCGATCAAGGGCACCGCGCCGCTCGAGCGCGACGGCGCGGCGCTCGCGACCTCGGCCAAGGACCGCGCCGAGAACGTCATGATCGTCGACCTGATGCGCAACGACCTCGGGCGCGTCTGCGCGTACGGCTCGATCACGGTCCCCGCGCTCGCCGAGCCGCGCCCCGGGGCCGGCGTCCGCCACCTCGTCTCGGAGGTCAGCGGCACATTGCGCGCGGAGGCGACCGATGCCGACCTCGTCCGCGCGACGTTCCCGCCCGGCTCGGTCACCGGCGCCCCGAAGGTCCAGGCGATGCGCGTGATCGCCGAGCTCGAGAGCACGGCGCGCGAGGTCTACACCGGGGCGATCGGGTTCGCGAGCCCGATCGCCGGGCTCGAGCTGAGCGTCGTGATCCGCACGTTCGAGCTGCGCGGCGAGCGCATCTGGCTCGGCGCCGGCGGCGGGATCACGTTCGGATCGGACCCCGACGCCGAGGTCGAGGAGTGCTTCGTGAAGGCGCGCCCGCTCGCGCTCGCGGCGGACACGACGCTCGAGGAGCCCGCCGTCGGGGCGCCCGCTCCCGCCGCGGTCCCGCGTGCGCTGGCCGCCGGCCGCGAGCGCCCGGTGCCCGGGCCCGGGATCTTCGAGACCGTCCGCGTCGAGGGCGGCGTCCCGCGCGATCTCGAGCGCCACCTCGAGCGGCTGCGCGACAGCGTCCGCGCGGCGTTCGGGGCCCACGTCGCCGCCGAGACGCTGACGGCACTTCCCGCCGTGCTGGAGGCCGCGGCAACGGATGCTCCCCAGCGCCTGCGGATCTCCGTCGCGCCGGACCGCCACGGCGGCGCGACGCCGAGCGCCGTCCTGACCCCGTACGAGCCGCCCGACCCCGCGGCGCCCGCGCTCACGCTGTCGCCCTGGCTCCTCCCCGGAGGGCTCGGACCGCACAAGTGGCTCGACCGGCGCCTGGTGGACGCGCTCGCCGAGGCCGACGGGTGCGTGCCGCTGCTCGTCGACGGCGACGGCGCCGTGCTCGAGGCGGCGTGGGCGAGCGTCTTCCTGCTCGACGGTGCGCGCCTGCTGACGCCGCCCGCCGACGGGCGGATCCTGCCGGGGGTGACGCGTGCGCGCCTGCTCGAGCTCGCGCCGGAGCTCGGCCTGCGGCCGGCGACGACGAGGCTCGACCTCGACGAGCTCGCGCGCGCGCCGGGCCTGTTCCTCACGTCGGCGCTGCGGCTCGCGGTCCCGGCGCGGCTGCTCGGCGCCGAGCCGGCCGGCCCCGACCCGCGCATCGCACGGATCGCGCAGGCACTGCGCGCACCATCTAGGATGCCGCCGACCTCCGGCGCGAGCGCGCCGCCACAGGGGCACCAAGGAGAGCACGGGCATGAGTGACCGCATCGGGATCCGCTTCGCCGAGGCGATGGGCGAGGGCAGCGAGGACCACCTCTGGACCGAGCCGGAGATCGCGATCGGCGAGCTCGACGGGCCCGTCGGGCAGGCGATCGCGAACCTCCTCGGGCAGACCGCGGGCTTCTCGCGCTTCTTCTGCCTCGTGGACGGCGGCCGGATGGTGAAGCCGACGACGCTCATGGTCCCGAAGGTCCAGCTGAAGAAGCTGCGCGACGTCGAGGTCTTCGGCGGCCCCGTGCAGGCCGGCATCGCCGACGGTGTCCTCGACGCGGTCGAGGAGGGCATCATCCCGATCGAGCAGGCCGACGACATCGGGATCATCGCCCTGTGCTGGGTGGATCCCGCGAACTCCGCCTCCGACGACATCGACTTCAACGAGCTCTACCGCAACAACCGCACGGCGATGAAGGATGCGATCGCCCGGGCGCTGGCCGGGCATCCGACGGTGCAGGAGCTGCTGGCCGAGGACCGCAGCCGGCCGCGCCACATGTACTACCAGCCCGACGACGACAGCTGGGCGTTCGAGTAGGGCCTAGCCGAGCACGATCCGCTCGGCACCGGCGAGCCGCAGATGGTCGAGCGCGCCGCCCGCGGCCTCGCGCAGGCCCAGCCGCTCGACGAGCGGCGCGTGGCGCCCCCCGGCGAGCCCGTCGGCGAGCAGCGCGGCGCCCTGTGCGGCGGCTCCGGCGGGGGAGCCGAGCCCGCTGAGCACCCGCACGGGCGCGAGCTGCCCGAGCCGCGCCGCGAGCGCGTCGAGCACCCCCGGTGCCGCCGCGAGCCGTCCCGCGACGAGGATCTCGCGCGGCGCCGGGACGACGGCGCTCAGCGCGAGCACGGCCTTCGCCGCGCCCTCCTCGAGCGCCGTCCATCCGTCGGCGCGCGCGGGGTCGGCGCGCAGCGCCGCGAGCGCTCCCGGCGCGGCCAGGTCGAGCATGCCGTCCGGGTCGAGTGCGCCGCCGCTGAACAGCGTCGCCTTCGTCAGCGCGGCGCCGAGCAGCTGGGCGACCTCGCCGTCGAGCGCCCCGGGAGCCCGCGCGCCGATCGGCCCGGACGAGCCGCCGGCGCCGTCCACGATCCGTCCGCCGTCCACCGCGAGCGCGGCGCTGAACGCCCCGCCGAGCTCGAGGAGGACGAACGACGTCGCCTCGGGCCCGGCACCGAGCCGCCGCGCCTGGTCGGCGATCCCGAGCGCGGCGCTCGCGACCTTGTCGGCCGTGCCGAGGTCGATCCGGTTCCACTTGCGATGCGCCGGGACCGTCGGCAGGTGCACGACGCCGGGGCCGAAGACGAGCGGGAGCCCCGCCGCCACGCAGGCCCGCACGATCCCTCGCATCCCGGCGATCCCGCCCGCGCCGGAGCCTGCGCGGACGAGCACCATCTCCGCGAGCTCGCGCTCGCCGACGCGCTCGGCCGGCACGAGCGGGAGCCCGTACCCGGCGGGGCCGAGCACGAGATCGAACCGGCCGTGGCCCAGCAGGAGCTCGACGAGCGCCCCCGGGTCGGCCGCGAGGTCGCCGGTCGCGAGCGTCCCGCCGGCCGCCGGCTCGCCGTCCTCGAGCACGCAGAGGTCGAACGACACGGTTCCCGGATCGATGCCGGCGACGCGCAGCACCGCGCCTCAGAGCAGCTCGGCGGCGACGGCGTAGACGCCGTCCACGTCGAGCACGAGGTCGTTCTGCTCGAAGAGCCGCCGCACGCACGCCCGGTGAACCTTCATCTTCGGGCCGCCGATCGCCAGCGCGCCGAGCACCCGCCTGCCGTCCTGCTCGTCGAGGTCGGCGGTCGGCGCGATCCCCTCGATCCCGGCCGGCTCGGTGGCGCTGTAGTCCGCGAGCACCTCGATCGACGCGATCGCCGACCAGGCCGCCTGCGGGAGGACCTGCAGGCCCGCCGGGGCCGCCGCGAGGACGACCGCGGCGCCGTCGAGCGCCGCGGCGAGCGCGGCGCCGTCCGCCGGCTCGAGGACCGGCAGGTCGAGCCCCTCGGCGATCCCGAGGCCGCGCGCGCGGCGGTGGGGCCGGTCGCCGAACAGGTCCGCCGGCAGCCCGCAGACGGCGACGTCCGCGCCGAGCCGCCGCAGCAGCACCGCCGAGCGCAGGCCGACGGGCCCCGCGCCGACGATCACCGCGCGGCGCCCCGCGAGGTCGAGCGCCGTCGTGAGCCGCGCGACGCCCGCGGCGGCGGTCGTGTTGCACCCGTCGCAGTCGAGCATCGCCGAGACGCGGAACGGTCCGAAGAACGTGCGCTCGACGGCCGCGAGCAGCTCCTCGCCGAGGCTGACGTTCGAGCCGCCGACCCAGATCGCGAGCGACGCGAGGTCCTTCGGGCCGCGCGTGAAGAACGCGCCCTGGACGAGGTCCGGCACGTCGTCCGGGCCGACGCCCCCGTAGGCGAGGATCGCGTCGACGCCCGCGTCGTAGGCGACGATCTGGTCGAACGGGCTCGGGTGCGGGTCGGTGTCGAGCTGGATCAGGATCTGCTTCACGGGGACTCCTCGTCGGGGGTCGGCTCGACGCGGCGGCGGCGCCCGCCGGCGGTCGTCCTCACGCGGCCGCGCCGGGGCTCCTCGAACGTGAGGTAGCCCCAGTCGAGCGGCGCCTCCTGGCGGTAGGTCTTCCGCAGCTCGCGCGCGATCGTGGCCTTCATGAGCTCCTTGCCGAGATAGAAGGCGTGCGTGTGCTCGTCGACGCCGAGCCGGTCGTAGATCGCGTAGAGGTCGGTGCCCTTGACGAACAGCTCGTCGTTGAAGACGTAGATCCACTCGGCGTCGGCGAAGATGCGGAAGTTCGGGTCGCGCACCTGTGCGTGGAGGTCGCGCAGCTCGGCCTCGCCGAACGGCTCGAGGCCCTCGTCGCGCAGGGTGACGAGCCGCCCGTCGATGTGCTTCGGCGGGATGCCCGCGCTGACGGCGTGGTGCATGAGCTGCGCCGCGAGCACCGTCTCGCGGACCGCACCGCGCGCCCAGCCGATGACCTCTGTCGTCAGGACGTTGCGGATTGCGAGCTCCTGGCAGAACCCGATCAGCAGCGCGTTCACCCCCGTCGTATCGGCCTCGGTGAGCTCCGTGAGGTTCCCGATGCCCATCAGCAGCTCCGCGTCCGGGTGACGACGGCGCACCTCGAGGTAGCGCCCGAGGCTCGCGGCGAAGCCGAAGCCGATCGGCTCGATGATCGGATCGACGAGGAACGGCCGGCCGGCCGCGGCGACGTGCGCGATCGTCGCGTCGAGACTCTCGAGGTCGTCGGGCGTGTCGGGGATCAGCACCGGCGTCGCGCGCAGCTCGGCGGCGAGCTCGCGGTTCGAGCCGTTGAGGCTCAGCACGTAGTCCACCCCGGCAGCGTCGGCCATCCGGATCGCCTCGGGGTCGAGCGTGTCGATGCTCAGCGCGAACCCGCGCGCCCGCAGCTCGCCGATGACCGCCGGCCCGTCGGTGAGCCAGCCGTGGTCGAGCCCGAGCCCGAGGTCGATGACGTCCGCGCCCGCGGCCCGGTGGCGTTCGGCGAGCGCGACGACCTCCGCGAGCGCCAGCGACGGCACGTCGTTGATCTCGGCGAACACGCGGATGTCGCGCGGCCCGTAGGCGGCCCGCTCGCCTGCGCGGCCGAAGTGCCGCGGCAGCTCGCGCAGGTCCTTCGGCCCCTTCTCGGCCGGCACACCGAAGCGCTCGGTGAGCACCTGCGGGTCCCCCTCGCACATCCCCGGGATCATGATCCGCGTGACGTCCGCCGGGACCTCGAGGAACTTCGCGATCCACGCCGTCGTCATGAGCGCCGCGACCGTGATCTTCAGCACCGCGACGTCGTGCTCGAACGGCAGCGCGGCGCGCTCGAGCGTCTCGCGCAGCGCCGGCGCGGCGAGCTTCCCGGTGACGAACAGGTACCGCTCGTCTCTCGTCCCCGCCACGCCGCCTCCGCGCCGGTGCGGCGCTACCGCCCGCCCTTGCTGAAGACGAAGCGGTTCGGCGACCCCTCGCCGAGCGGGCCGTCCGGGTCCGGGCGCCAGAGCACCGCGTCCTCGATCCGCCGGGCGAGCGCGAGGTCCTTGTCGGTGATCCCGCCGCTGGAGTGGGTGCAGAGCTTCACCCAGAGCTTGCCCCAGGTGACGTTCAGGTCGGCGTGGTGCCAGGCGGCCTCGCAGAGGTAGCCGACGAGGTTCACCGCCATGAGCGTCGACGGCCAGCCGTCGGTGTTGAACTTGCGCCGGATCCAGCCGTCCTCGTAGTACCAGTCGGCGAGCCCGAGCTCGGCGAGCTTCGCGGGGATCTCGTCCTCGGCGTAGGTGGGCAGCTTGTCCTCGGTCATCGCTCCAGCTCCTTCGGTCAGTCCATCACACGACGCCGCCGCCGACACGCAGCTCCTGCCCGGTCACGAACGCCGCGTCGGGCGAGGCGAGGTACACCGCGGCGGCCGCGACGTCCTCCGGCCTCCCCCAGCGCCCGAGCGGCGTGTCGCGGGCGACCTGCGCGTGGAACGCGGGGTCCGACTGCTCGGCGAACCGCGTCTCGATCCACCCCGGGCTCAGCACGTTCACCCGCACCTGCGGCGCGAGGCTGCGGGCGAGGCTGCGGCTGTAGGCGAGCACCCCGCCCTTCACCGCGCTGAAGAGCTCCGGGTTCTCGCCGGCCATCCCGGTGCTCACGTGGTCCCAGCTCATGTTCACGATCGTCCCCGAGCCGGCCGCGCGCATCCGCCTCGCGGCCGCGGCCGAGCAGGCGATCGTCCCCTTGAGGTCCACCGCGAGCAGGCGGTCGAGCTTGCGCTCCCAGTCCCAGCCCGCGGCCTCGCCGGTCAGGACGTCCGCGCCGGCGTTGTTCACCCACACGTCCACCCCGCCGAGCACGAGCCAGGCGTCGTCGACGAGCGCCTCGCAGGCCGCGCGCGTCGCGAGGTCGGCGCGGGCGAGGTGCGCGGTGCCGCCGGCGGCCTCGATCGCCGCCACGACCTCGTCGGCCGGCCCCGGCGAATCGCGATGGGTGAGCAGCACGGCCGCGCCGTGCGCCGCGCACGCCAGCGCGATCGCGCGGCCGATCCCGCTGCTCGCGCCGGTGACGACGACGCGCAGCCCGGCGAGCCGCGCGCCCCCGGTCATGACGTCCTCAGGCCTCGACCCCGCCGGCGAACGGATGGCGCGCCTCGGCGGCCTCGGCGATCACCTGGTCGACGCCCGGATCGCCGCTGAAGGCGCGCGCGATCGACTCCTTCGTCGCCTGGTAGTTCCAGTCGAAGATCTTCTGGTCGTCCTCGGCCTCCCAGTGGATGAAGACGCTCACGACGATCACGAGGTCGTCGACCTCGTCGCGCGGGATGATCCCCTCGGAGACCGCGTCGGTGACCGCGCGGGCGACGGCCGCCTGCCCCGGCCCGAACATCTGGACGACCTGCTTGGCGCCCTTGATCGTGACCTTGTTCGAGATGATCGTCTCGGGCTTCACGCGGAGGTTCGGCGTGACGACCGCCAGGAGGTTCGTGTGGCCCTCGTTCTCGTTGACCAGCGCGGTCGCGAACGCGTGGCCGACCGGGCCGTCCTTCGAGCCGATGATGAGATCGATGTGGGCGACCTCGTTGCCCTCTCCGACGAGCGATTCGCCGACCAACAGCGTGCGGGCCATGGTGTGTCCTCTCTAGTGTGTCGCGTCGTGACGGAGACGTCCCATGGGGTCGACGACGCCGCGACCCCCGAGGACGCGGCGACCATATCCCGCCGGTCGCGAGCAGGTCAACGCCCGCGCCGCGATCCGGGCGCCGTCGCCGCCGCCGCGACGCTCGCCGCGCTGCTCGAGGCCGCCGCCGAGAAGCCCGGCAACGTGACGCCCTCGCACGCGTTCGCAGACATGACGTTCGAGGACCTCGCGCGCAGCGCCGTCGCGCTCGGCCCGGTCCTCGCCGGCGCCGGCGAGCGGGGGGTCGGCGCGAGCGTCCTGGCGGGGGTGCAGGCCACGCGCGCGGTCACGGCGGCGAACACGAACCTCGGAATCGTGCTGCTGTTCGCGCCGCTGGCGCGCGCCGAGCTCGCACCGAGCGCCGCGGGCGCGACGCTGCGCGAGCGCGTCGCGCTCGTGCTCGCCGCGCTCGACCGCGAGGACGCGCGGGCCGCCTACGCCGCGATCCGGCTCGCGGCGCCCGGCGGCCTGGGCGCGGCCGACGAGCAGGACGTCGCGGGGGAGCCGGCGGTCGGGTTGCGCGAGGCGATGGCGCTCGCCGCCGGCCGCGACGCGATCGCGGCCGAGTACGCCTCGGAGTTCCGCACGACGTTCGACGTCGCGGTGCCCGCACTCGGCGACGCGCTCGATGCGGGCCTCGATCCGCGCGCGGCCGCCGTCGAGACGCACCTCATGGTGCTGGCCGCCGCGCCCGACACGCTGATCGCCCGCAAGCGCGGGCTCGCAGCCGCCACGGCGGTCGCCGCGCGCGCCGGCGAGGTCCTCGCGGCGGGCGGCGTGCGCAGCCCGGCGGGTCGTGCGGCGCTCGGCGCGTTCGACGCCGAGCTGCGCGGGCCCGATCACACGCTGAACCCCGGGACGACCGCCGACCTCGTCGCGGCGGCGCTGTTCGTCGCGTTCCTCGAGGGGCTGCTGTGAGCGAGCGCGTCCTCGTGATCGCCGTGAGCGCGCGGATGCTCGCCGAGCTCGCCCTCGACGCCGGCTGCGAGGTCGTCGCGGTGGACGGGTTCGGCGACCTCGACCTGCGCGCCCGCTGCCCGGTCGTCACCCCCGGTCCCGGTGACGGCGACGGCGAGAGCGACCTGTCGGCGCTCGTGGCCGCCGCGCGCCGCGTGGAGGCCGGCGCGGTGCTCGTCGGCGCGGGGTTCGAGAACCGGCCCGACCTCGTCGCCGAGCTCGCGGCCGGCCGCGAGCTCCTCGGAACGCCCCCGGACGCGCTGCGCGCGGTGCGCGACCCGCAGCGGCTCGCGACGTGCCTCGCGGACGCCGGCCACCGGATGCCGGCGACGCTCGCAGGCCCCGCGCGCAGCGCCGCCGACCCGCGCGACGGGTGGCTGCGCAAGCCGCTGCGCGGCGGCGCGGGTCGCAACGTGCGCGCCTGGGCGGGCGAGCCGCTCGGCGAGGACACGCTGCTCCAGCGCCGCGTGGACGGGCGCCCGTGCTCGTTCGCCGCGGTGGCCGCGCACGGGGAGGCCGCCGTGCTCGGGTGCAGCGAGCAGCTCATCGGCGAGCGCGCGTTCGGCTCGGACGGCTACGGCTGGTGCGGCAACCTCGTCCCCCCGCGGCTGGACGACCCGGGTCGCCGCGCGCTCCTGGACGGGGCGCGCGCGATCGCCACGGCGCTCGCCGCGGCATTCGACCTGCGCGGGCTCTTCGGGGTCGACCTCGTCTGGGACGGGGAGCGCGCGCACGTCGTCGAGGTGAACCCCCGGCCGAGCGCGTCGCTCGAGGCGATCGACGCGGTCCACGGCACGCGCAGCGTCGCGCTGCACCTCGCCGCGCTGGCCGGGGAGATGCCGGACGTCGACGTCGCAGCCGGGTGGCGCACGCCGGCCGCCGGGAAGGCGGTCCTGTTCGCCCGCGAGGATGTCGTCGTGGGGAACTCGACGACCTGGCCGGACCGCGGCATCCACGACGTCCCGCATCCCGGCGAGCGGATCCTCGCGCGGCACCCGGTGTGCACGCTCGCCGCGCGCGGCCCGAGCCCCGGCGCCGTGCTGGGCGCGCTCCAGAAGCGCGCGGACGACGTGCGCGCCGAGGTGCGCCGCGACGTGGGCGCCCATGCCTGAGCTCGCCGCCACGTGCGGGGGCTGCGGCCTGCTCTGCGACGACCTCGTCGCGCACGTCGAGGACGGGCGACTCGCGCCGCTCGACCGCGCCTGCCCGAAGGGCGCGGCCTGGTTCACGGCCCGCACGGACGACCGCTCGCCGCTCGCACGCGTCGACGGCCGCGAGTGCCGCCTCGACGTGGCGCTCGACGCCGCGGCGGAGATCCTCACGGAGGCGCGCCTGCCGCTCGTCCACGGCCTCGGCGACACGAGCTGCGAGGCCCAGCGCGAGGCCGTCGCGCTCGCCGAGGCGCTCGGCGCCGTGATCGACCCGTCCGGGCCGCTCGCCGACGGCGGCACGTCGGCGGCGCTGCAGTCGGTGGGTGCGAGCACCGCACTGCTCGGCGACCTGCGCGACCGCGCCGAGCTCGTCGTCTGCTGGCGTGCGGACCCGCTGACGACGCACCCGCGGCTGCTCGAGCGGCTGCGGCTCGAGCCCGGCGCACGCGGCGCGCGAACGCTCGTGGTCGTCGGCGACCCGGCGAGCGCGACGGCGGCCGTCGCGGACGTCGTGATCGCGCTCGATCCCGGCCGCGACCTCGAGGCACTCTGGACGTTGCGGGCGCTCGTCCGCGAGGCGCCGCTCACCACCGATCCCGCGCTGCCCATGGCCGCGCTCGGCGACCTTGCACGGAGCCTGGCCGACGTGCGCGTGGCGGCGGTCCTTCACGACGGCGGCCTGGCGCGCGGCCGCGGCGGGCCGCGGGCGGTCACGGCGCTCGCCGCGCTCGTGCGCGAGCTGTTCGCGATCACCCACCCCGTCACGGTGCAGCTGCGCACCGCCGGGAACGCCGCGGGCGCCGAGGACGTGCTGACGTGGCAGTCCGGGTACCCCACCGCGGTCTCGTACGCGAGCGGCGCGCCGCGCTTCGACCCGGGCGCGTCCGGCACGCAGGCGCTGCTCGCGCGCGGCGCCGTGGACGCGGCGCTCGTCGTCGCCTCCGACCCGCTCGGCCTGCTGGATGACGCGGCCGCGGCCCACCTGCGCGCGATCCCGGTCGTCTCGATCGCCGCCTGCGAGACGGCGACCGCCGCGCTCGCGCGGGTCGCGATCAGACCGGCCGCCGCCGGCGTCCAGCGGGCGGGCACCGCCCACCGGCTCGACGGCCTGCCCGTGCCGCTCCACGCGCTCGTCGCCGACGAGCGCCCCGGCGACGACGAGGTGCTCGCCGGACTCGCCGCGCGGATCGCGAGCGCCCGTCGATGAGCGCGCTGCGGATCACCGGCGGCCGGATCTACGACCCGGCCAACGGCGTGGACGGCGCGCTGCGCGACCTGTGCCTCGACGACGGGAAGGTCGTCGCCGATGTCCCGGCGGACGCGCGCACGATCAGCGCTGCGGGGAGGGTCGTCATGCCGGGCGGCGTGGACATCCACGCGCACATCGCCGGGCCGAAGGTCAACAGCGCGCGGCGGATGCTCCCGCGCGAGCACCGCGAGGACCCCGTCGCGCGGACCGAGGTGCTGCGCGCGGGTTCGGGCGGCACGGTCCCGTCGACGTTCACGACCGGTCAGCGCTACGCGCTGCTCGGCTACACGACGGTCGTCGAGGCCGCGACGCCGCCGCTGGCCGCCCGCCACACGCTCGGCGAACTGCGCGACACGCCGCTGATCGACGCGGCGTTCCTCGTGCTGCTCGGGAACAACACGGCGATCTTCGACCTCGTGCGCCGCGCGAAGCGCTCGGGCGACGCGCAGGTCGCCGAGGCGGTCGCGTGGTGGCTCGCGGCGACCGGGGGCTACGGCGTGAAGCTCGTGAACCCCGGCGCCGTCGAGGCGTGGAAGCAGGGCGCCGGGGCCCTCACCGGGCTGGACGCGGAGATCCCCGGGTTCGGCGTCAGCTCGCGCGAGGTCACCGAAGCGCTGGCCACCGCGGTGGACGTGCTCGGCCTCCCCCACCCCGTGCACCTGCACTGCCACGACCTCGGCGTCGCCGGCAACTGGCGCACGACGCTCGACACGCTGCGCGGGCTCGAAGGGCGGCGCGCGCACGTCGCGCACGTCCAGTTCCACGCCTACGGCGGGCGCCGCGGCGGGCGCCCGCGCTCGAAGGCGCCCGCGATCGCCGAATACCTGAACGCCCATCCGGAGTTCAGCGCCGACGTCGGTCAGGTGATGTTCGGCCCGGCCACGACGATGACGGCCGACGCCGAGCTCTCGGCGCGGCTCGCCGACCTGAGCGGCGGCACCTGGGTCAACGCGGACGCCGAGGTCGAGACCGGCTGCGGGATCGTGCCCTACACCTACAGGGCCGGGAACTACGTCCACGCGCTGCAGTGGGCGATCGGCCTCGAGCTCTTCCTGCTGAGCGCCGACCCGTGGCGGATCGTGCTCTCGACCGACCATCCGAACGGCGGCTCGTTCCTGAGCTACCCGAAGCTCATCCGGCTGCTCATGGACCGCGACCATCGCAACGAGCAGCTCGGCCTGGCGAACCGCCGTGCGGTCCGGAGCACGGTGCTGCTCGACGATCTCGAGCGCGAGTACACGCTCGCCGAGATCGCGATCATCACGCGCGCCGGGCCGGCCCGGCTGCTCGGCCTGCGCGACAAGGGCCACCTCGGCGTCGGGGCCGACGCCGACGTCACGATCTACGACGAGTGCGAGGATCGCGAGGCGATGTTCGCCACGCCGCGCGTCGTCATCAAGGCCGGCCACGTCGTCGTCGAGGACGGCGAGCTGCGCGCGGCGGTTCCCGGCGCCCTGCTGCGGGTCGGCGCCGCGTTCGACCCGGCGATCGAGCAGGTGCTCGCGCCGCTGTTCGACGAGCGCTGGAGCCTGCGCTTCTCGAACTACCCGGTGTGCGAGCCGTGGCTGCTCGAGCCGGCGCGCACGATCGCCGCGGAGCGCGGCGCATGAGCGACATGTTGCGGCTCGGCGACACGCTCGTCGCCGACACGTTCGCTGAGGCGTTCGACATGGCGTGCGCGCGCGTCGTCGTGACCGCGGCGACGCCGCGCTGGGCCATGGAGGCCGCGCGTTCGATGACGGGCTTCGCGACGTCGGTCATCGGCTGCAAGTGCGAGGCGGGGATCGAGCGCGAGCTCGCCGCCGGCGCGACGCCCGACGGGCGCCACGGCGTCGCCGTCCTGCTGTTCGCGATGGATCAGGACGGCGTCGGAAGGCGGCTCGTCGAGCGCGTCGGGCAGTCGCGTGCTCACGTGCCCGACGACCGCGTGCTTCAACGGGCTCGACGCCGAGGACGAGGTCGACGTCGGCGGGCGCGTGCGGTTCTTCGGCGACGGGTTCCAGGCGAGCAAGGTCGTGGACGGGCGCCGCTACTGGCGGATTCCCGTGATGGAGGGCGAGTTCCTCGTCGAGGAGCGCTTCGGGGTCGCCACGGGCGTCGGCGGCGGGAACCTCATCATCCTGGCGCAGGACGATGAACGCGCGCTGGCGGCGACCGAGGCGGCCGTGGCGGCGATGCGCGCGGTGCCGGGCGTGATCCTGCCGTTCCCCGGCGGGATCGTGCGCAGCGGCAGCAAGGTCGGCTCGCGCTACTCCGGGCTCGCGGCCTCGACGAACGAGGCGCTCTGCCCCACGCTGCGCACCCAGGTGCCCGCGACGCAGGTCCCGCCCGGCGTCGGCGCGGTGTTCGAGATCGTCATCGACGGCCTCGACGCGGACGCCGTCCGTGCGGCGATGCGCACGGGCCTCGCGGCCGCCGCCGAGGGCGGGGCGAGCCACGTCAGCGCCGGGAACTACGGCGGGAAGCTCGGCCCGCACCACTTCCACCTGCGTGAGCTCCTGCCGTGAGCCTGACGCTGACCCTCCGCGAGCCGCCGGCGGTCGTCCTCGACGCACGGGCGCTGCGGCCCGACGCGCTCGCGGGTCTCGGCACGGCGGAGGTCGAGCGCATCACGCTGCGCCTCGGGCGCGGGACCGTGGCACTCGGCGAGCTGTTCGCCGTGACCGGGACACCGGGAGCGGAGCTGCGGATCGCCGGCGACCTGCGGCCGCTCGACGGGCTCGGCGCCGACATGACCGGTGGTGTCCTCGTGCTCGACGGCGACGCCGGCGACGGGGTCGGCAGCGCGATGCGCGGCGGGCGCATCGAGGTCACGGGCCGCGCGGGCGACCGGCTCGGGGCCGCGCACCCCGGTGAGCGCGCCGGGATGACCGGCGGCGAGATCGTCGTGCGCGGCGATGCCGGGGACGAGGCCGGCGCCGGCCTGCGGCGCGGGCTGATCGGCGTCGGCGGGCGCGCCGGCGATGCGGCGGGCTGGCGCATGCTCGCCGGGACGCTCGTCGCGCTCGGCGGCTGCGGCGCGCACGCAGGCGGAGGGCTGCGCCGTGGGACGATCGTCACGATGGCCCCCGTGACCCCGCTGCCGACGTTCGCCTACGCCACGACCTACCGACCGCCGTTCCTGGGCCTCGTGCTGCGTCGCCTGCGCGCCCTCGGCCTGCCGGTGAGCGACGCGCAGCTCGGCGGGCGCTACGCGCGCTGGGCGGGCGACGGGCTCGAGCTCGGACGCGGCGAGCTGCTCGTCCTGGAGCCCGGCAGGTGAGCGCCTCGCTGAACGTGCGCGCCACCGCGCTCGCCGACGCCCTGCTCGCCGACGCCGGCGCGCACGGCGTGGCCGAGACGCGCCTTGCGAACGGCGTGCGGCTCGTGGACTGCGGCATCGACGCGCCGGGAGGCCTCGAGGCCGGTCTGCGCTTCGCGGAGATCACGATGGGCGGTCTCGGGCGGGTCTCGCCGGCGGCGCTGATCCTCGACGGCACGTGGTTCCCGGGGGTCGCGGTCGCCACCGACCATCCGGCACTCGCGTGCCTGGCCGCGCAGTACGCCGGGCGCAAGGTCGACGACGACGCGGGCTACTTCGCGATGGCCAGCGGCCCGGGACGCGCGCTGATCCGCGGCGAGCCGCTGTTCGACGACCTCGACGTGGATGAGCGGGCCGACGTCGCGGTGCTCTGCCTGGAGACCCGCACACCGCCGCCCGAGCCGGTCGCCGCGCGCCTCGCCGAGCGCGCCGGCGTGGCGCCGGAGGCGCTCACGCTGCTGCTCGCCCCGACCGCGAGCGTCGCGGGGGGCGTGCAGGTCGCCGCGCGCGTCGTCGAGACCGCGCTCCACAAGCTTCACGAGCTCGGCTTCGACGTCGGCCAGGTCGTCGGCGGTTTCGGGACGTGTCCCGTGCCTCCGCTCGCGCGCAAGGACACGGCCGCGATCGGGCGCACGAACGACGCGGTGCTCTACGGCGGCCAGGTCCAGCTCACGGTTCGCGCCGCGGACGACGCCGCGCTCGAGGCGCTCGTCCCGCGGCTCCCCTCCTCGGCCTCCGACGCCCACGGCGAGCCGTTCGGCGACGTGCTCGAGCGTGCCGGCTGGGACTTCTACGCGATCGACCCGCTGCTCTTCAGCCCCGCGGAGGTGCTCGTCACGAACGCCGTCAGCGGCCGCAGCTTCCGGGCGGGCGGCATCGATCTCGCGGTCCTCGAGCGCTCGTTCGCCGGATGAGCGCCCTGCGGGTCGCGGTGCTCGGCTCGACCGGCGGCGTGCACGCCGCACGCCTGGAGCGTGCGCTCACCGCGCGCGGCCACGCCTGCGTGTTCGCCGCCGTCACGCGCATGGCCGCGACCGCGTGTCCCGGCGGGCTCGCACTGCGCAGCGCCGAGACGGACCTCGCCGGCTGCGACGCGGTGATCGTGCGCGGGATCCCGCGCGGGTCGCTCGAGCAGGTGGTGTTCCGCCTCGATGCGCTGCGGGCGCTCGAGGCCCAGGGCGTGCTCGTCGTGAACGCGCCCGCGGCGATCGAGCGCACGGTGGACAAGCTCCTGACGTCTGCGCTGCTCGTGCAGGCCGGTGTCCCGACGCCGCGCACGATCGCCTGCGAGCGCCGCGAGGACGCAATCGCCGCGTTCGCCGAGCTCGGCGGCGACGTCGTCGTCAAGCCGCTGTTCGGCTCGATGGGCCGCGGCCTGGTGCGCGTGGACGACCCGGACGTGGCCCATCGCGTGTTCGCGGCGCTCGACGTCGAGCGCGCCGTCTTCTACCTCCAGGAGACCGTCCCGCACGACGGCTCGGATGTGCGCGCGCTCGTGCTCGGCGGGCGCGTCATCGCGGCGATCGAGCGCCGCGGCTCGGACTGGCGGACGAACCTCGCTCGCGGTGCGAGCGCGAGCGCGACGACGCTCGGCACCGAGTACGAGGCGCTGTGCGTGCGCGCCGCCGCAGTGGCCGGCGCCGAGATCGCCGGCGTGGACCTCGTGCGCGGCCCGGACGGCCACGACGTGATCCTCGAGGTCAACGGCATCCCCGGCTGGACCGGGGTCGAGGACGCGACGGGCGTGGACGTCGCAGCGGCGCTCGTCGCGCGGATCGAGACGCTCGTCGGAGCGGGGTCGTGACGGCGCTCGTCGGGCTCGACGTCGGCGGGGCGAACACGAAGGCCGCCCGGATCACCGGCAGCCCGCCGACGCTGCACACCGCGTCGCACGTCCACGAGATCTGGCGCGCGAGCGAGACGCTCGAGGCGGTCATCGCCGCCGTCCTGGCGCAGGTCGCCCCGGAGGGCGCGACGGCGATCGCGCTGACGACGACCGCGGAGCTCGCCGACTGCTTCCGCACGAAGCGCGAGGGCGTGGCGGTCGTCCTCGACGCGGTCGAGAGGGCCGCCCGCGGCGCCTGTGTGTCGGTGATCACGAGCGCCGGCGAGCTCGTGCCGCTCGCGGCGGCGCGCGAGTGCCCGCTCGAGGTCGCGGCGGCGAACTGGGCAGCGACGGCGCGGGTCGTCGCCGAGGCCGCCGGGACCGCGGTCGTGCTCGACGTCGGCGGGACGACGACCGACGTCATCCCGGTCGCAGGCGGGCGGATCGCGGCGCAGGGCCGCACCGACGTCGAACGGCTGCTCGCCGGCGAACTCGTCTACACCGGCGTGCTGCGGACGAACGCGGCGACGCTCGCGCCGGCCGTGCCGCTGCGCGGGACGTGGTGCCCGGTCGCCGCGGAGCTGTTCGCGACCGCGGCCGACGTGCACCTGCTCACCGGCGCGCTGCGTGCGGAGCAGATCGACGCGCCGACCGCCGACGAGCGCCCCGCGACCGCAGAGTTCGCACGCGAGCGCCTCGCGCGGCTCGTCTGCGGCGACCGCGAGCTGCTGACCGACGACGAGATCGACGCGATCGCCGCGTTCCTCGCCGAGCGCCAGGTCGAGCGGGTCGCCGCGGCGCTCGCCCGCGTCGGCGCGCGGCGGCCGGCGACGGTGCCCGTCGTCGCCCTGGGGTCCGGGGCGTTCCTCGCCCGCGCTGCGGCCGAGCGCGCCGGGCTGACGCTCGCAGCGCCGCCGGCCGCCTGGGGCGCCGACGGCGAAGCCGTGGCGCCGGCGGCCGCGCTCGCGACCCTGCTGGCGCACGAGCCGCCGGCGTGAGCCTGACGGTCGTGAAGCTCGGCGGCGGGCTGGCGGCCGCCTGCGGGGCCGGCGTGCACACCGGGGCCTGCACGGCGCTGAGCGATCTCGCCGTACGGCACCCGATCGTCGTCGTCCCCGGCGGCGGCCGGTTCGCCGATGCCGTGCGCGAGCGCGACGCCCGCGAGGGCCTGACGGCGCAGGAGGCGCACGACCTCGCGATCGCCGCGATGGACCGGTTCGGGGAGGACCTGACCGGCGCGATCCCCGGAGCCGCGAGCACCGCCGACTCCGGCGAGGCCCGCCGGATCGCCTGCCACGGACGGGTCGCGGTGCTGCGCCCGGCCGCGCTGATCGGCGCGCGCGATCCGCTGCCGGCGAGCTGGGACGTCACGTCCGACGCGATCGCGGCGTGGCTCGCACGTGGGCTCGGCGCTGCGCGCCTCGTGCTCGTGAAGGCCGCGCCGGGCCTCCACGCCTCGTGGCCGGCGTCCGGCGCGCCGCTCGCGACCGTGACGCTCGACGAGCTGGCCTCGGGCGCGGCCGGTGGCGTCGATGCGCACCTCCCGCTGGTCCTGCGCGGAGCCGCGCTCGACGTGCGCGTCGTCGGCGGCGCGGATGCCGCTGCCGCGCTCACGGCGCTGCTGGCGGGCGCGGCCGTCGGCACGCGGATCCTCACGGGCTGACTACGCCCGCGCGAGCGCGACGAGCTCCGCGACGCGTTCGGCGTCGAGCGCACCCGTGCGCACGCCGTCGCGGCAGGCGGCCGAGCGCACTCCGGCGACGTCGGCGCCGAGCGCCGCGACGCGCGGCAGGTCGGCGGCGCGCAGCGCGCCCGCGAGCGCGACCTCGAGGCCCGCGGCATGCGCCTCGGCGACGAACGCGGCGAGCACCTCCTCGCCCGTGTGCTCGAACAGCCCGCGCCCGTCCTTCACGGCGGTGTCGAGCAGGCAGCCGGCGATCCCGGCGGCCGCGGCGGCCGCCGGCAGTGCGAGCGGCGGCAGCGGCGTGCCCGTGATGCGCGCCGCGTCGGCGTAGGCGCAGCCGACGACGAGCGTCCCCGGATGGTCTGCGAGCGCCTCGCGGACGGCGCGCAGCAATGCCGTCGCCTGGCCCGGCGTCCCTGAGCCGCGCAGCCCGGCCTTCACGTAGCGCGCGCCCGCCGCCGCGGCGCCCGCCGCCGCGAGCGCCGCGGTGCCGGGCAGGTGCGGGAGATCGCCGAGCGCGACGCTGACGGGCACCTCCGCCGGCACCCGCGCCCGCACGGCCGTCACCGTCGCGGGCAGCGGCGCCCCGAGCGACCCCTCCGCCGGATCCTTGACGTCCACGATGTCCGCGCCGCCCGCCGCCGCCGTCCGCGCCTCGGCCGCGTCCACGACGCTCACGAGCAGCCTCACGGCTCGACCTCGACGCACGCGCCGTGGTCGGGGAACCCGGCGACGCGCACGTCGCCCGCGTCGCCGACGAGCGCCCGCATCCGCTCCGCCAGCGTTGCGGCGGCCTCCGCGTGGCCGCACAGGCCGTAGACCGCCGGTCCCCAGGACGTCTGACCGGCGCCCGCCGCCCCTGCGTCGAGCAGCGCCGCGACGAGTGGCGCGGCCAGCGGATGGAAGCGCCCGCCCTGGACCTCGGAGAACGCGTCGCCGACGAGCTGCTGGACGCTGGTCAGCGTCGCACCGAACTCCTCGAGATCGCCGTCCACGAGCGCCGGAAGCAGCGACGTCAGCACGAGCTGCGAGACGCGCGCAGCCTCCTCGCGGCGCGGCTCAAGGCGCCGGAAGGCGGCCTGCTCGGCATGGCCGGAGATGCCGGGATCGGCGTCGGGGACGACCAGCACGCAGCGCCACGCAGCGGGCATCGCCCGGCGCACGAGCAGCGGGCTCGGCGCCTGCGAGCCCGCGCGCACCCCGCCCTCCACGACGAGCCCGCCGAGCGCGAACGTCCACAGCCCGACGGCCGAGCGCGCCCCGCGCCCGCTCGCCGCCGCGAGCTGCTCGGGCGCGACCTCGCGCCCGGCGAGCGCGGCGACGGCCGCGGCGACCGCGAGCCCGAGCTTCGTGCCCGAGCCGAGCCCATGATGGGCCGGGATCGCCTCCTGCACGCACACGTGGACCGCACCCGCGAGGCCGAGGCCCTCCGCGCTGCGCCGCGCGAACGCCAGCGCGCGCTCGGCGTCCGGCCCTTCGGCGCCGAACGCCGCGGCGCGCTCGGCCTCGACGACGAACACCGGTCCGTCGACGGCGACGCCGATGCCGCCGAAGCGCCGCGGCCCGCCGCCGGCGACGTCGAGCATCCCGAGGTGCAGCCGCGCCGGGGCGTGCACGCGCACGCGCCTCATCGGGCGCCGATCCGCGCGACGACGTGCGCGCGCACGAGGTCCATCGCCGCGCGCTCGCGCGGGCCGGCCGTGCGATCCACGATGTCCTGCAGCCGGTCGAGCTCGGCGTGCACCTGCGCGGCCGGGAGCAGCCGCAGCCGCGAGGCGACGATCGATGCCTCGAGCGCCGCCGCGGCGGCGCGGCTGAAGCCGACGTACTCGCGCCCGCTTCCGCGCGCCACGACGTCCATCACGACCCGTGCACGTTCGCCCTCCGCGTCGAGCGAGCGCACGCGCAGCTCGCGCCACGAGCACGCGTCGTCGAGCACGAACCCGTCGACCGCCCGCGCCGGGTGCACCGGCGGTCGCGGGTCGCCGAGCGCGGCCTCGCAGAAGAGCAGGATGTCGTCGGTCAGATGCAGGACCGCCGCCGGGCGCTCGCGCAGGTTGCGCAGCGTGCGCGTGCCGTGCCACGGCTTGACGACGACCGCGTCCTCGCCCCACTCGACGCCCATCGCCGCGCAGTTCACGGCGCCGTCCGCGCCCGTGGTCGTGACGACCGTCTCGACGATCGGGGCGGTCCGCTGGCGCTCGTCCGGCACGGCGCGGCGAGTCTAGTGGGCCGCGCGCGCCCGGATTGCGGCGCGCGGGCCGCCGACCTACGCTGCTCGGCGATGACCGATGTCGCCCCGCAGCTCCCGCAGGTCCGCACCGAGCTCCCCGGTCCGCGCTCGCGCGAGCTGCTCGACCGGCTCGGCCGGGTGCTGAACGGCCCTCTGCGCGACGCCGGGCACATCCCGTTCGTGCTCGGGCGCAAGTCCGGCCACCTGCTCGAGGACGTGGACGGCAACACGTTCGCCGACCACGTCTCGGCCTGGGGCGCGACGCCGTACGGCGCCCATCCGCCGGCGGTCCGCGAGGCGATGGACGGCGCCTGGGACCGCTACGGCATGGAGATCACGAACTACCTGCAGAGCGAGCCGGTCGCCGAGCTCGCCGAGCGGCTCGTCGAACTCGCCCCGCCGAGGATCACGCGCGTCGCGCCGGCCGTCACCGGCACCGAGGCGGTCGAGGGCGCCGTGAAGCTCGCGCGCGAGGCGACGGGCCGGCCGATGATCCTGTCGTTCCTCGGGCAGTACCACGGCGAGTCCACGTATCTCACGGCGGCGAACTCGACCGACAAGCCGGGGAACACCTCGTCGAACGCGCAGTACGTCTCGGGCTTCGTCTTCGCTCCGTACCCGAACCGCTTCCGCGCACCGTTCCACCGCGGCCCCGGCCCGTACGACGAGGCGCTGTACGTCGAGTTCCTCGAGGAGTGGCTGCTGCGCTACCAGGTCGAGCCCGAGCAGATCGCCGCCGTGCTGATCGAGCCGGTCGCGGGCGAGGCGGGGATCCTCGCCCCGGCGCAGCCGTTCTGGGACGGGCTCACGCGCCTCTGCCGCGAGCACGGCTGGCTGCTGATCAGCGACGAGGTGCAGACGTGCCTGGGCCGCTGCGGCCCCGTCTGGGCCGGCGACCTCTTCGGCCTGGAGCCCGACATCCTGCTGCTCGGCAAGTCGATCGCCGCCGGCGGGCAGCCGCTCGCCGCGATCATGGCGAGCGAGGCGATCCTCGCCGACTCCGAGACCCACCTCGGCGGCACGTACGCGTGGGAGCCGGCCGCCTGCGCCGCCGCGCTCGCCGGGCTCGACCTGCTGCGCGACGGCGGCGTGCTCGAGAACGTCGCGGCGCTCGAGGCGGTCTCGCGCGAGGAGCTCGAGCCGCTCGCGGAGCGCTACGAGCAGGTCGGCGACGTGCGCGCGCTGGGGGCGTGGGCCGCGATCGAGTTCGTCACCGACCGCGCGACGATCGCCCCGAACGCCGCCTTCCAGGCCGCCGTCCACCAGGCCGCGGTGCGCCGCGGGGTCTTCGCGATCAGCGAGGACGACAAGTGGCTCTACCGGATGCAGCCGGCGCTCACGATGGAGCCCGACCTGCACCGCTGGTCCTGCCGCCAGGTCGCGACGGCGATCGACGAGGTCGCGGCCGCCTGATGCCGGGGATCAGCCGGGCCGCGGTCCGCTGAGCGCCCAGGTCCAGTGGTAGACGACGTCGCCGGGGGTGACAGGCCCGCTCAGCGTCCCGTTGAAGGCGAAGCGCGACCCCGAGGTCTGCGGCGTCGGGTTGTAGATGAACCCGATGCCGAGCAGCGGCCAGGGAACCTGTTCGCCGGGGGAGCTGCAGCCGACACCCGACTTGATGCCGATGACGTTGCCGAGCTGGCCCTGGAGCGCCACGCGGTAGCTCGGCGCCGCACCCAGCTCGACGATCACCACCGGCGGCGTCTGCCCGAGACTCGAGGCGACGAGGTCGATCGGGGTGCTGCCGTTGACCGCGCAGTCGCCGATTGTGCCCGTGATCGTCGCCGTGAGCGAGCCGGCGCGCAGGACGTACACGACGGACGGGTTGATGCCGTACGGCTGGCGCTCGAGATCGAGCGTCCCGGTCCAGCTGATCCTGATCGGCACCGGCGCCGGCCCGGTCGCCAGATCCACGTCGCCGGTGAACGTGCCGGTCAGCCCGTCGGGATCGGTCGCCGGTGGGACCGGCGCGGGCGCGGGCGCCTTCGGGGGGTGGCAGATGAGCTCGATCAGCGCCGGGCCGATCGCCTCGACCTGGCTGAAGAACCCGCTGTCGAAGCGGACCTCACCGGTCTTCGTCGCGATCAGGCCGCCCGTGCGCGCGTTGCGGATCTCGAACACGTAGGCGGCGCCGCCGGGCGTGTTGCGCAGGCGTCCGCGGACGCGGATGTCGGCGATGATGAAGTCGCGCTTGACGCGCGTCGCGGGATCGAAGTACTTCGACTTCTGCAGGTCGAGCTCGCCCTCGATGATCCTGCGCTCACGCGCGTTGGCGATCTGCGCCGTCGGGCAGGATCCCCCGGCGGTCATGTCGCCCGCGACCATCCACCAGATCCCGCTGTTGAGGTAGGCGACGTCGCCCTTGAGCCCGGTGATGTCGTCCACCTGATAGGCGATGACGCCCGGGGTGTCCTTCCCGCTCTCCTGGACGTACGCTGCGTGAGCGCTGCGCTTCGCCGCGCGCCGGCGCGTCTTCCGCTTGCGCACCTTGCGCACCGCGACGGGGACGCTGCGCCGCTGCCCGGCGCGCAGGCTCACGAGCGGGCCCGCGCGCGTGGCGAGCGACTTCGACCGGCGGTCGAGGACCGCGCCGAGGACGGCGTAGGCGCCCGGCGCGAGCTTCATCCGGTAGGCGCCCTTCGAGCCGCTGCGGACGGAGCCCGCGATCACACCCGAGCCGAGACCCAGCGCGCGCACGAAACCCACACCCCGGCTCTTGGCCGGAATGGTCGTGCCGGTCAGCTTGCCGGCGACGACGCCCGTCGACGCTGCGTGCGCCGCTGCCGGACCGGCGACGAGCACCGCGAAGGCGACGCTCAGGGCGATCGACGCCCGACGCGGTCGCATCGCGGCCCACCGTACTCCGATCGGCGGCGGCACGCGCGCCCGAGCGCGCCCGTCAGCGCCCGCGCAGCGCCTTCGGCACCTTCGGCAGCTTCAGGAGCCGCGTCGGGCGCGGCGTCGTACGCGCTTCAGCGTGGCGCTCAGACCGCGCGTGGTGAGCAGCCGCTGACCGGCGTCGGAGGTCGTGGCGTGCCCCGGTGCAGAACGCGCACGCGACGTGAAGCCCCGGCTGCTACCGGTTCATGGGGCCCCTACCGGCAGGACGGTGCGACGCTCCGCCTCGGGCCGCTCGCCACGACGCAGATGGCCTGCCCCCGGTGTCGGCGTCAGCCGGCGGCGCGCAGCCGCTCGCGCGGGAAGATCGAGTAGGACCCGATCGCCGTCGCCAGCAGCCGGCCGTCCGCGGTTTCGACGGTCGCGCGCAGGGTCGCCGCCGTCCGGTTGCGCCGGTCGACCCGGGCCCGGCAGACGATGTCGCCCGCGCGCGCGGTCTGCAGGTAGTTGATCGAGATCGAGAGCGTCGCGATCGCCTCCTCGGGCGCGCGCTGAGCCCAGAGCGCCGAGCCCATCGCGTAGTCCACCATCGTGTAGGCGACCGCACCGGAGAGCAGGCCGGCGCGGTTCAGGAGCTCCGGGCGGATCGTGATCCACAGCTCGCCCGGAGCCCCGTACCGAAAGCCGAAGAACTCGCCGACGTCGTCGGTCGTCCTGCCCGGGGCAGCCATCGGCCGAACGGTAGCGACGCGTGTGGGGTCAGGGCCTGCAGGCCGCCGGCGACGACGTCGCGCGCAGCGTCTTCTCCAGCGCCACCGGCTTCGAGGTCATGATGCCGTCCACGCACCAGGCGACGAGGTTCGTCCACGAGCTCGGCGCGTCGGGATCGCCGTCGCCGAACCAGTTCTGCCACGCGTAGCCGGCGGCGTGCGCCTTGGCGACGTTCTCGGCGGTCGTGACGTTCAGGAGGCTGCCGCCGAAGACGAACGTGATCGGCAGCTGGAAGGCGACGACGCCCGCGCCGGGCGAGCCGCCGCCGAGCAGGAACGCCGCGGAGCCGTCGATCCCGGGGGCCAGCGGCAGCGCCGGCCGGAGCGTGTGGAAGAGGTCGACGGCCTGCTGCTTGAACGAGACGACGATGAGGTCGCGCCGCTTCGTGCCCTTGAGCTCGCGAGCGAGGGCGCGGGCGTTCGTGAGGTACTCGGAGACGTCCTCCTGCTTCGTGCGGCCCTTGATCTCGATGTTGATCGGGGTCTTCGGGAACGCGCGCATGACCTCCTTGAGCGTCGCCACGCGGAAGTCCGAGGCCTTGTAGCCCTTCGGCGGGCGGCGCTTGCCGGTGGCGACGCCGCGGAAGCGGTAGGCGCTCGCCGCCTTGCCGTGGTCGTAGTGCGGCGCCGACTGGGAGAACCAGTACGCGGCGTCGAGCTTCTGGATCTGGCGCAGCGTCTTCGAGGCGACCTCGCCGGTCGCATTCGTCGTCTTGTCGAGCGTCGTGTCGTGGCGCACGACGACGTGGCCGTCCTTCGTGACGCCGATGTCGAGCTCGATCATGTCCGCGCCCGCCTTCACGGCGCGCTTGAACGCGTACATCGTGTTCGACGGAAACTCGTCCTCGCCACCCTGATGGGCGATGTTCCAGGGACGCGCCTGGCGCCACGGGTTCTTCGTGGCGGCCTGGGCGGGAACCGTGATGAGCAGGGCGAGGAGGGCCGCGAGCGGCAGGAGGAGGCGAAGACGCATGCGGCTCAGGGTAATGGCGCACCCCCGCTCGGCGCGCCGGGTCAGGCGTTTCAGGCGAGCGACCGGTTGCGATTCCACTCGAACCACCCCACGCCGGTCCGCCCGTCGGCGGCGCTGACGCGGCACATCGCGCGCGGGAACTGCGAGACGCGACCGTCCGGGGCGACGAGGCGCAGCGGCCCGAAGGCGAGCGGCGCGACGTCGAGTGACAGGTCCCCGGAGAGGTCGATCCGCGCGGCCGTGATGAGCCCGTCGGGCCGGGCCTCCTCCGAGGCCCGGAATCCGTCGAGCTCGACGACCCCGCCCGCGGGCGGCTGGAGGTAGCCGACCCCGATCGCCGGCGCGTCCGGGATCCGGAACTCGACGCCGTGGAAGCGCGTTCCGTCGTCGAGATGGCCCGCGCACCAGACCCACTCGGCCGACCACCAGTCGCGCGTGCCCCACGAGTGGTCGCGCTGGCCGACCGCGCGCAGCTCGAGCTCCTCGTCGCCGATCCGAACGGTCCCGGTGACCCGGCACGGGATCTCGTAGCGGGTGGCGACGCGGTAGGCATACGGCTCGCCGTGCGTCTCCCAGCGGAGATCGAGCGCGACGGGCACCGGGCGCCCGGGCTCCCCGCGCAGGATCGCGGCGGCGTCGTCGTGCGCCTCGCCGGTCGCCTCGATCGCAACGCGGAACCGCTCGAGCTCGCGCTCGGTATCGAAGCCGGCGCGCAGGCCATCGCGCGCGACCGTGAGTGCCTCGCCCTCGGGCAGCGGCGCCGCGAAGTCGATGACACCCACCGTCGGGCGGCCCGGCCCGCAGACGAACGCGTTGACCCAGGACACACCGAGGTTCGGGTAGAGGCCGAGGCGCAGCCAGACGCCGGTGCTCCCGTCATCGGAGACCGCATCGAGGTACCAGCTCTCGTTCCAGAGCTTCTCGGGGCCGGCGACGTGCGGGTGCTCGTCGGCGGGGTCCGGGCGCAATGGCTCCGGCCGGCCGGAGCCCGGCTCCGGGAGCAGCTCGAGCGCACCGAGGTCGAGGACCTGCTGCGCGTAGCGGGCGAGGCTCGTCATGAACATCTCGTCGCCGCGCTCGGTGCGCTCGACGAGCATCGCCGGGGCGACGGTCATGAGGATCCCGAGGAAGCACTGGCGCCGGTAGTCGTTCCAGCAGTCCTCCCAGCCGAAGCCGCGCACGCCGTGGGCGTGGAGCGCCTCGTGGTACTCGCGGACGAGCGTCTGCTCGTGCGCGCGGCGGTCCTCGACCGACAGCGCGCCGCCGAGGAAGTACGCGGCGTCGGTCATCACCGGACCCCAGCCGACGGTCTGCCAGTCGACGACGACGAACCGCCGCGGCGCCTCGGGGGCGCCGAACAGCATGTTGTCGAGCCGGTAGTCGGCATGGACGAGGCCGAGCGGCGGTCGGCGGTCGGCGGCCCAGCCGTCGAGGCTCGCGACGAACCGCTCGCAGACCGCGACGTGCTCGGGCGCGACACGGTCGCCGTAGCGCTCGAGGAAGCCCGGGAGCAGCTGGCTCACGAGCGCCTGGTTCAGCGGCATCTCCTGGTTGAGCCACGGTGTCGCGCCGAGCTGGGAGTCGGCGAAGACGGGCGCGTGGATCTTCGCGAGCTCGCGGATCGCGAGCCGCGCCTGCTCGACGTCGCACCCGGCGATCTGGTCGCCCTGCTCGGCGGGCGCGACGTCCTCGAGCACGAGCGTGAACCAGCCCGCGTCCGGATCGATGACCGCGACGTGGCACTCCGGGATCGGGCCGCGCACCCGCGGGGCGAGCTCGCGGTAGAAGCGGACCTCGCGGTCGTAGACCCCGAGGCCGACGCCGACCGCGCGGCTGTTCGGGTCGCTCGAGGCGAACTTCGCCACGACGCTCGCCGGCCCGGCATCGGGGCCCGGGGCGTAGTCGATCGTGATCCGCAGGCTGTCGCTCATCTGTCCGGTGCCGATCGGCTCGGCGCGGAACCCGGCGACGGCGCCGCTCCCGAGCGCCTCCTCGAGCCATGCCGTCGTGAGGTCCTCGGGTCCGTGCAGGACCTGGATGTCGGTGAGCGTCATGTGCGGCAGTAGATCACCGATGTCGCGAGCATGATCGAGAGCGTCGACCTCGCCGAGGTCGACCTGTTCGACCTGCACTCGCACGCCGATCTCGCACAGGTCAGCCGCGACTACGGGACCTTCTCCTCGCACGAGCGCGGCGTCTTCCTGCACCCCGACCAGGTCGTCCCGCTCGACCTCGCACGCAACCTGCTGCGCTGCATGGATCCGCCCCGGCACACGCAGTACCGGCTGATCCTCCAGAAGGCGTTCACGCCGCACGCCGGGTCGGGGCTCGCGCTCATCGCCCAGCACGTGGCCACCGAGGAGCAGGCACGCGATTGCGGGCTCGCCACGGCCTCGCCGCGGCGATCTGGGCGACGCTCGGCCGCTCGGCTGAGGACCTGTGCGGCGCGCGCGAGCCGCGCGCGCTCGGCGACGATCGCCGGCGCGCCTGAGCCGGGCAGCAGCGGCCCGCGCTCCGGGCCGCCGGGCTCGAGGAAGTCGGCGCGCACGTCCGCCAGCAGGCGGTAGGGACGCGCCGCGAACCAGCCGCCGAGCAGGCGCCGCAGGCTGTTGACCTCGGCGCGAACCGTGACCGGCTCCCGCCGCTCTGGGCCTTACCCGTGCTCCCTCGCGTGGAACGCTCGCGCGCGCAAACGCGAAGGGGGGCATCACATGTTCGGCCTGTTCCGGCTCCAGCAAGAAGCAGAAGGCGATGGACCTCGCCGAGAACGGCACGAAGGCGGTCGGGACGATCGTCAACGTGCAGGACACCGGCGTGACGATCAACGACGTGAACGTGCGCGTCGCGCTGCGCTTGGGGATCGAGCCGCTCGACGGCTCGGCGCCGTTCGAGGCCGACAAGAAGCGGGCGAGCATCGTCGCGATGTTCGGCGACGCGTTCGCGCCCGACGGCTCCGGCGTCGGCCAGGTCGCCGTCGCGGCTCCGGCTGCGGCCGCGCCCGCCGACCCGATCGAGCGCCTGACGAAGCTCCAGGCGCTGCGCGAGGCCGGCGCGCTGAGCGACGAGGAGTTCGCCGAGCAGAAGGCGAAGATCCTGGCCGACGCCTGAGACGGCCGAGGAGAAACACGAAAGCCCCCTGGCGAGAGGGGGCTTCCGCAGTAGCGGGGGCGGGATTCGAACCCGCGACCTTCGGGTTATGAGCCCGACGAGCTACCAGACTGCTCCACCCCGCGACGCACGACGGAGTCTACGCAATTCGGGGCCGAATCACTCAACCCGGCAGGCGCCGCCGGGCCTCGGCGAGGAACGCCCCGCCGATCGTCACGGGATGGTTCAGGAGCGTCGCGGCACGGCCCCAGGGCGTCAGCGGGTCGTGCGCGAGGCCGCGCTGGCGCAGGATCGTCGCGGCGTCGAAGTAGACGCGCTCGCAGACGATCCGCTCGCTCCCGGGCGCGAACTCGAAGATCGCGAGCATCCGGCACGTGAACGCGCGCCCGGTCGGCGGGATGCCGCGGTAGACGCCGTCGTGGGTGCCGTTGAGGTCGAACTCGACGAGCACCGCGTCGTCCGCGTGGTGCAGCGCGATCAGCTCGTTGCGCTGGTCGGGGAACGCGGTGCGCGTCTCGTCGTAGTAGCGCCGACCTCCGCGGCGCCGTCGTACACGTCGCCCGTCGCGACGATCTCGTAGCGCGGGTGATCGAATGTCCCGAGCGTCACGTCGAACTCATGGCGGTTCTCGGACGCCATGTGCTCGGCACGATCGCCTCACGGCGCTCGCGGAGCTTCGCGGTCGCGGCCATGGCGCGATCCTATGCGGCGGCTCAGTCCAGGCGCTCGACGGCCGGCGGCCTCCAGGTGCCGTCGAGGATCGCCTTCGTCGGCATGTAGAGCCGCAGGTTCAGGCGGAACCCGGCGGTCGGCGTCGGCAGCCAGTTGACGTCCTTCTCGGCCGGCTTCGTGCGCTGCAGGAGCACGACGACCGAGCCGTCTGCGCGCCGGTGCAGCGGCGGGTGGCTGTCGCCGATCGCGTAGGTCTGCGTCGGGGTCGCGACGAGGAAGCCCTCGAGGTCGTACATCGTGAGCGACCAGAATGCGCGCGTCGGCGGCAGCTGCCCCTTGGGGAAGACCATCCGGTAGCGGTGCCTGCCATCGAAGAGCCGCCCGGCCGAGTCGGCCAGGGCGATCGGGTAGGTGGACTCGACCGGCGTGTTCGCACCGATCCCGACCGCCGCGATCTGCGCCCGGAAGACGTAGTCGGTGCCGAAGTCGCCGATGTTCGGCGCGGCGCTGTACCAGCCGCCGTTGGCGATCGCCTTCTGCAGGGTCTCGATCCGCGTGCGCGGGCCGAGCTCGGCGGCCTCGGCGTCCACGCCGGCCGCGAGCCCGTCGAGGACCGGCTGCGGGAGCCCCGCGCTGCTCGTCCGCAGACCGGGTCCCACGCCGATCGTCTTCAGGCGCCCGAGGATCGCCGCGTCGCGCGCCGGCGGCGGGTTCTCCGCGAGCGCGGCGCTGAGACCGTCGAGGAACGCGAGGCCCTTCGGCACCGCCTGCCTGTCGACGGTCGTCACGCGCCGCTTCGGGCGCGGCGCGGGCCTGCCCGTGCGCCAGCGCGAGAGCGGCGCGAGCCCGTAACCGTCCTGCACGCGCCGCGCCGCCGCCATGTCGCGCCCGCCGCTGACGAGTGTTCGGCCGATGACCCAGACGCGCCGGTAGCGCGAGCGCAGCGTCTTGATGCCCTTCGGCAGGTGGGCGCGCCTCGCACCGCTCCACGTGATCGCCCAGCGGCCGCCCCGCCCGCCGTTCAGGCGCCTGCCGAGGTACCCGATGACGTTCGTGTACGGGTCGACGAACTCGAACGTCCAGTAGCGCGAGCCGGTCCGCGGAACCGTCAGGACGACCGGCTCCCTGGCGAGGTCGAGGTGCGCGATCGAGTAGAGCGTGTCGACGTTCGGCGCGACGACCGTGCGGTCCTGCGGGCGCGCGAAGCGGCGCGCATGGCTGAACTGGTTCACGGGCGCGTTACCGGACCCGGTCGGGACGTTGACGCTCGTGTTCTCCGCACGGATGCGCAGGAGGTCCATGAGCGGGAATCCGTAGGTGTAGGCCAGGCGCCCGAGCTCGACGCCCGACGCGCGCTGCTGCCCGGGCGTCGCGCCGAAGTCCTGCGCGCCGGCGACGGCGGGCACGGCGAGCGAGAGCACGGCCGCGAACGCCGCGAGGACCGGGGCACGGAGCATCCCCGAATCGTACGGGCGGGCCGGGGCTCCCGGCGCCGGTACGCTGGCACCCATGGCAGCCCCCACTCCCTCTCCCGTCCAGCGCGCCGCCGAGCGGCTCGCCTCCTCGAAGGCGGGCGCCTGGTACTTCGTGAACGTCACCTCGCGGATCGATCCGTGGATCCTCAAGCGCACGAACGGGCGCTTGAGCTCGATCCCCGGCCAGCCGGTGCTGCTGCTCCGGCACACCGGGGCGAAGTCGGGGCAGGCGCGCGAGACCCCGCTGGTCTACGCCACCGACGGTGCGCGCATCGTCCTGATCGCCTCGAAGGGCGGCGCCCCGTCGCATCCCGCCTGGTACCACAACCTGAAGGCCCACCCGGATGTCGAGGTCGTCGCGAAGGACCGCTCGGGGCGCTACGTCGCCCACGAGGCCGAGGGCGAGGAGCGCGAGCGCCTCTGGAAGGCCGCGACGGCCGTCTACGGCGGCTACGACGTCTACCAGGCGCGGACCGGCGGGCGCCGCATCCCGGTGATGGTGCTCGAGCCCGCGGGCTGAGCCGGTGGCCGCGGTCTACGTCACCCGCCGCCTGCCCGGGCCCGGCGCTGGAGCGCCTGCGCGCCGCCGGCCACGACGTGAGCGTCCACGCCGGCGACCTCCCGCCGACGCGGGCCGAGCTGCTCGCCGGCGTGGCCACAGCCGATGGGCTGCTGAGCCTGCTGACCGAGACCATCGACGCCGAGGTGCTGGCCGGCGCCCCGCGGCTGCGCGCGATCGCGAACTATGCGGTCGGCTGCGACAACATCGACCTGGCCGCGGCGGCCGCGCGCGGGATCCCGGTCGGCGTCACGCCCGACGTCCTCACCGACGCGACCGCGGACCTCACGCTCGCGTTGCTGCTCGCGGCCGCGCGGCACCTGCCGCAGGCCGCGCAGGCGGTCCGCGACGGCGCCTGGGTCACCTGGGACCCGCAGGGCTGGCTCGGCCTCGAGCTGCGCGAGGCGCGCCTGGCCGTCGTCGGCTTCGGGCGGATCGGCCGCGCGGTCGCCGAGCGCGCGGCGGCCTTCGGCATGACGATCGAGCCGGTCGGCCGCGACGACGACCTGCACGCGGCGCTCACCCGCGCGGACATCGTGACGCTGCACTGCCCGCTGACGGACGCGACGCACCATCTGATCGACGCGGACGCGCTCGCCGCGATGCGGCCGACGGCGCTGCTCGTGAACACCGCCCGCGGCGCCGATCGTCGACCAGGCGGCGCTGACCGCGCGCGCTGCGCGACGGGACGATCGCCGGCGCGGCGCTCGACGTCACCGACCCGGAGCCGCTCCCGCCCGGCGACCCGCTGCTCGGCGCGCCGAACCTCCTCGTCCTGCCGCACGTCGGCTCGGCGACGCACGCCGCGCGTGAGCGGATGACCGAGCGCGCCGTCGACAACCTGCTCGCGGCGCTCGCCGGCGCGCCGATGCCGTTTCCGGCGCCGGCACCGTGAGCCGCCCGTCCGCCGCGACCATCTAGGCTGCCAGCGTGCGCGTCGCCGTCGTCGACATCGGAACGAACTCGACGCGCCTGCTGCGTCGCCGACGTCGACGGCGCGACCGGCGCCGTGACCGAGCTCGAGCGCCGCGAGCACGCGTGACGCGCCTCGGCGCGGCGTCGAGGGCGACGGGGCTCTTGTCCGAGGAGGGCGATGGCGCGCGTCTTCGCTGCGCTCGACGAGTACGCCGCGCTGCATCGAGGCGCATCGGGCGTCGACGCGCGCATCGCGGTGCTCACGAGCGCGACGCGCGACGCCGCCAACGGTCCCGCGTTCACCGCGCGCGTCCGCGAGCGACTACGGCCTCGACGCGCGCACGATCCCGGGTGAGCGAGGAGGCCCGGCTCTCGTACCTCGGCGCGACGAGCGGGCGCGACCCGCACGACCCGCGCACGATCGTCGTGCTCGACATCGGCGGCGGCTCGACGGAGTTCATCGTCGGCCGCGGGCACGAGCGTGCGCTTCCACGTCTCCACGCAGGCGGGCGTCGTGCGCCAGAGCGAGCGGCACCTGCACCACGACCCGCCGCACCCGGACGAGCTCGCCGCGCTCGCGCGCCGACGTCCGCGAGACGTTCGCGGCGGCGATCCCGCAGGAGCTGCGCAACGAGGTCGACGCGATGATCGCGGTCGCCGGGACGGCGACGTCGATGGCCGCGATCGACCAGGCGCTGCGACGCCTTACGACCCCGCGCGCGTTCACGGCTACCACGTGACGCTCGCGGCCTGCCGCGCGATCGGCGCGCGGCTCGCCGCGATCCCC
The DNA here is from genome assembly GCA_963787935.1 of uncultured Actinomycetes bacterium. Taxonomy (GTDB): domain Bacteria; phylum Actinomycetota; class Thermoleophilia; order Solirubrobacterales; family Solirubrobacteraceae; genus F1-60-MAGs163. The sequence goes on from CAWBEV010000006.1 coordinate 1,204,551, forward strand.
GAGGACGAGCGCCGCCGCACGCCGGGCCTGCACCCCGACCGCGCGCCGAGATCGTCGCCGGCGCGATCTTCATCACCGAGGCGATGCGCGCCTTCGGCCTCGACGCAGGCCGAGGTCTCCGAGCACGACATCCTCTACGGCGTCGCGATCGACGCGGCCGGCACGGACGCCGGGACCCGTAGCGCACGAAGTCGGAAGCCGCCCGGAGGCGGCTTCCTGAAGTCGAGTCCACAGAACGGGCAGGGGTACGTGTCCGCGGGCCCGTGCGGCGAGTATCCCCGCCGCTCACGCGCCGCGGTCAAGCTCGCGGATCGCCGAGCGCGTCGCTCAGGCCAGGTTCGACTTGCGCGGGTAGACGACGTCGGGATCCTGGAGCACGTTCACGAGCGTCGGGACGTCGGCCGACGAACGCGCGCTCGAGCGCGGGGCGCAGCTCGGCCGGCGTGCGGACGAGCTCGCCGTGGCAGCCGAGCGCCTCGCACGAGCTGGTCGTAGCGCGTCTCGGGGCGCAGGTCGGCGACGACCGAGTACCCGTAGAGGAACTCCATCGGGTGCTTCTCGAGCGCCCAGATGCCGTTGTTGCCCATGACGCCGACGACGTTCACGCCGTGCCGTGCGAGCGTGTCGTACTCCATCCCGCTGAAGCCGAACGCACCGTCGCCGACGAGCAGCACGACCTGCCGGCCGGGGTGCGCGAGCTTCGCCGCGAGCGCGTAGCCGGCACCGGAGCCCAGGCAGCCGAACGGGCCCGGGTCGACCCAGCAGCCGGGCTCGTAGGAGCTGATGACGCGCCCGGCGTACGAGACGAAGTCGCCGCCGTCGCCGATGACGATCGCGTCGCGGTCGAGGACCTCGTCGAGCTCGGCGTAGATCCGCATCGGGTGCAGCGGGGAGCGGTCGTCGGCGCAGCTCGGCGGCCTCGGCGGCGCGAGCTTCTCGTTCTCGACGCCGCGCAGCTGCTCGACCCACGCGCCGGTCGCCGTCTCGAGGCCCGGCGGTGCCCTCGCGCAGCGCGTCGAGCGTCGCGCCGATGCCGCCGTACAGCTCGGCGGCGACGGCGCCGCGGGTGGTCGCGCAGCGGCTCGGCGCGGTCGAGCACGATGATCTCGGTCTCCTCGCCGAACGACGCGCCGAAGCCCGAGGCGGAAGTCCATCGGCACGCCGACGACGAGCGCGACGTCCGCGTTCGTCAGCGCCGGCGCCGCGGGCGCGCGCGAAGAACAGCTCGTCGTCCGCCGGCACGCAGCCGCGCGCCATGCCGTTGAGGAACACCGGGATGCGCCGCTCGCGCACGAGCCGCAGCAGCGCGCCCTCGCCGTGCCCCCACCAGAGGTCGGTCCCGGCCATGATCACGGGCCGCTCGGCGTCGCGCAGCAGCGCGATCGCCCGGTCGAGGTTCTCGGTCGGCGACCGGCTCGGCGGCCGCGTCGGGGAGCGCCGTCGCCGGCGGGCGGCTCGGGGCCTCCTGGAAGACGTACGTCGAGCGGGAAGTCGACGAACGTCGGGCCGGAGTGCGGGCGTGAGCGCGGTCGGTCGAGCGCCTCGTCGACGAGCCCGGGGATCTCGTCGGGCGAGCCGGCGGTCGCCGCGAGCTTCGTCAGCGGCCGCACGAACGGCACATGGTCGATCTCCTGGAGCGAGCCCATGCCCCAGCGCATCGCCGGGGCGCGCCCGCCGAGCACGACGAGCGGTGAGTGGTTCATCTGGGCGGAGCCGATCGCACTCATGCCGTTCGTGACGCCCGGACCCGCGGTGAGCGCCGCGACGCCTGGGGTGCGGGTGAGCTTCGCCCAGCCCTCGGCGGCGAACGCGGCGGTCTGCTCGTGGCGCGTGTCGACGAGGTCGATGCCCTCCTCGCGGCAGCCGTCGTAGATCGAGAACAGGTGCCCGCCGGAGAGGGTGAACAGCTTCGTGACGCCGTGCTCCTGCAGCCGGCGGGCGATCAGGCGGCCGCCATGGAGCTGGGTGGTGGGCTCGGTCTCGGTGCTCATGCGCGGCACCATAGCGATTCGGATCCCTCAGCGGTACAGACGTACTGCTAGCTCTCGGCCGCGTCCCCCAGCTCCTCCTCGACCTCCGCGAGCCATGCGCGGTGCGCTGCGATCAACCGGCGCACGAGCCGGTGGTTGATGAGCAGGACGCGCTCGCGATGCGGCAGACCCGCCGCCTGGCGCTCATTGACGTCGGCCGCCCGATCGGCCGCGTCGAGCGCCTCGCGCAGCGCGCCGAGGCTCGCGAGCGTCACCTCGGGCGCCACGAATTCCGCTGCCAGCAGGCGCACGGCCGGCTCGTCCTGGATGCGCACAGGGCCGGTCGGCGTCGCGAGCCAGGCACGCAGCGCGCGGCGCCCGGCGGCGGTCAGCTCGTAGACCGTGCGCTCGCGCGTGCGGCCGGGTTCCCTGCGGGCGCTGAGCAGCCCCATGGCCTCGAGCCGCTTGGGCTCGGCGTAGTACTGGCTGTCGGCGGCGGTCCAGACCCAGGTCCCCTGGCGCATCATGCGCACGAGGTCGTGGGCGCCGGCGCCGCTCTCGCCGACGAGCGTCAGGATCGCGTACGAGAACGGCGTGAGCTTCGGCGTTCGGGGCATCGGTTGACAAACTCCGAATCAGAGTATATAAGGTCCGAACCGGAGTTTACACGACGCGACCCTGGAGGTGCGCACCAATGCCCCGCTCGATCTGGTTCCTCGACACGCTCGTCCGCATCCACAGCGACGGCGAACAGACCGGCGACCGCTCGGCGCTGCTCGAGAGCATCGCCCCGTCCGGCCACCAGCCACCGCCCCACGTCCACCACCACGAGGACGAGACGTTCTTCGTGCTCGAGGGCGAGCTGACCGTCCACACCCCGACCGACGCGATCGTCGTCGGCCCCGGCGAGAGCGCGTTCGCCGTGCGCGGCGTGCCGCACACGTTCGCGGTGACGAGCCCCGGAGCGGCGCGATTCCTCGTCACCTCGACGCCCGCCGGCTTCGAGCGCTTCGTCGAGGCCTTCGGCACGCCGGCCGAGCGTGACGCGCTGCCGGTGCTCGACGGCCCGCCCGACGCCGAGCGCCTGGCGCGCGTCGCCGCCGAGCACGGCATCGACCTGCTGGGCCCGCCCGGGATGCTGCCCGCGGATCTCGCGCTCGGCGCCTCGAGCGCCTGACCCACTGTGGGGCGGCGGTCGGTGCTTCGGGTCCACCACTTTCCGGGTAGACGTGGTACACCTTCGGGACCCGACTCGACACCACGGTCCCGCGCGCGGAAAGGAGCCCGCCATCCCCCCCGCCGCCCCACCAATCAAGCGTCATCCCTACGACCAGTGGTCGCCCGACGCGCGGGCGCTGGACCTCGTCGGCGACAAGTGGACACTGCTCATCATCCGCGACCTCGCCGGCGGCCCTCGGCGGTTCGTGGAGCTCCAGCGAACCCTCCCGGGGATCTCCACCGAGCAGCTGCGCTCACGGCTGAACCGGATGGTCGCCGACGACCTGCTCACGCGCAGGCGCTACCGCGAGGTGCCGCCGCGCGTGGACTACGAACTCACCGAGCGCTCGCGTGACCTGCTGCCGGTGATCGGCGAGCTCGCGCGCTGGGGGCGGCGCTGGGCCTGGGGCCCGCCGCGCCCGAAGGAGCGCGTGGACATCGGTGCGCTGCTGCGCGCCGCCAGCGGCCTGCGCGCGCCCGACGGCCTCGGGGGCACGACGGAGATCGTCGTGCTGCACCCCGAGCGCGGAGAGCTCCGCTACGCCCTGCACGCCGCCGACGGCCGCCTCGCCTACCACGAGGACGCGCCGGGGGCCGAGGTGGTCGCCGCGATCCAGGGCCCCGAGCGCGCGTGGATCGAGGCGCTCGGGCCGGCCGGCTCGCGCACCGAGCTGCAGGTGCGCGGGGACGCCGTCGCGGCCGTCGCCGTGCTCGACCTGCTGGCCGGCGCGGCGACGCGCTAGGCGGCGAGCCGCGCGCGCACCGCGTCCGCATCGAGCCCCTCGACGCGGACGGTCTTCTCGCGCGAGCGCGCGCCGCGGACGACGGCGACGCTCGTGCGCGGCACCCCGAGCGCCTTGGCCAGCACGCGTTCGAGCGCCGCGTTCGCCTGTCCGTCCACCGGCGGCGCCGTGACGCGGACGGCGAGCATGCCGTCCTCGCGCATTCGCACGTCCTCGCGCCCGGCGCGGGGCGTCAGGCGCACGCGCAGGTCCGCCGACGGGCTCACAGCTCGATCACCGCGTGGACGACCCCCTCGTCGGGGAGGCTGATCTCGGCGCTCCGCCCGAGCGTGCGCGCGAGCCCGATCATCGGCTCGTTCTCCGCGAGGATGTCGGCGGACAGGCGCCGCAGACCGTTCGCCCGCGCCGCGGCGACGAGCTCCTCCATGAGGACGCGCCCGAGCCCACGGCCCTGCCAGGCGTCCGTGATGGTCACGGCGAAGTCCGCTTCGTCCGGGTCGTCGTCGAGGCGGACGTAGCGGGCGACGCCGATGCCCCGGGTCGTCCCGGGGATCGTGGCGCCGAGCGCCTCGCGGTCGCGGTGGTCGATGTCCAGCAGGTCGTTGACCCAGTGCTTCGGCAGCGTCGGAACCGCCGTGAAGAAGCGCTCGTAGCGCGTCGCCTCGCTGAGCGTCTCGAACCCGCTCGTGAGGAGTTCGGCGTCGCTCGGCTCGAGCGGCCGCAACTCGACCACCGAGCCGTCCTTCAGGCGGGCGAGGCGCGACATGGCGGCGAGCCTAGATCATCGTCGCCCGGCGAGCCGGGCCGAAAACGCCCGCTGCGAGCGGGTTCTGCGCACCGCTCGGCGCCGCACGGCGCGATTCCGACCGCGACCCCGCTAGGGTCCGTGGCGTACAAGACCTGCCGAGTCCCGTCGCGGCCCTGCCGCGCGGGAGCGGGGGAACCAGATGTTGGGGCGAAGCGTCTTCACCCGGAGGCGCCGCGCACGCTCTTGAGCGCGAGCCCGTCAGCTCACCCCGTAGGCACCGCAAAGAGCAATCGGTCCGAATGACGTCATCCCCCATGACTCGTACCCGTACCCATGCGCGCCGGCGTGCCGTCCTCGCGACGGCCGTCGCCGGCCTCGCGCTCGCTGCGACCCCGGCCGCGGCGCGCGCCGCGGGTGGGGACGCGACGCCCACCGGCGGCCTCAGCATGCCCGGCACGCCGACGCTCAGCGCGGCCACGTGCGCCAAGCAGCAGCCGTGGACCTGCGCGCGCGGCCAGGTTCTGACGCTGCGCGGCGAGGACCTCGCGGGCGCGCGGGCGATCGTCTTCCTCGGCGGCCGCGGCCCGCGCGACGACGTGCGCCTGACGGTCGCCGCTCGCGCCGCGCGCTCGGGCGACCTGCTGACCGTCGTGCCGGCACGGGCCAAGAGCGGCCCGCTGCGAATCGTGAGCTATGTCGGGGCGAAGGTGATCTCCCCGAAGCCGCTGAAGGTCCTCGCCGAGCTTCCCGCCACCGACGACGCCGGCCACCTGACGAAGCTCATCGCCGGCGGCCGCCGCAGCGCGGTCCTGCAGTACAGGCTGACGGGCGAGCCACCCGAGGGCGCGCGCGTCGAAGCCGTGCGCGCCGGCGTGGGCGACGTCGTCCGGTCCTGGCGGCTCGAGCCCGATGGCGAGGTCCGCTGGGACGGGTTCGTCGGCGACGAGCCGGCCCCGACCGGCACGTACGTCCTGCGACTCAACGACGCCGCCGATGCCGTCGCCGACGTCAACGCCGGCTCGGACAGCGAGTTCGACCTCATCGAGGGCTTCTTCCCGATCCGCGGGCGACACACGCTCGCGAGCTCGCCCATGCAGCGCTTCGGCGGCGGCCGCGGCCATCAGGGCAGCGACAATTTCGCTGCCTGCGGGACCCCGCTCGCCGCGTTGTCCAAGGGCGTCGTGCACGTCGTCGGCTCGCAGAGCGCCGCCGGGAACTACGTCGTCGTGAACCTCCCGAACGGCGAGTCGTACGTGTACATGCACCTGCGCGACCGGGCGCTCGTGAACAAGGGCCAGAAGGTCTTCGCGGGCCAGCGCCTCGGCTACGTCGGCGACACCGGTCATGCCGAGGGCTGCCACCTGCACATCGAGCTGTGGACCGCGCCCGGGTGGTACCAGGGCGGCGACGCCTACGACTCGCTGCCGCTCATGAAGCGGCTCGACCGCTGGTCCTGAGCCCCACCGGTAGCGTCCCCGGCGTGCGGCCCGGAGCCCGGGTGGCGGAACTGGCAGACGCGGCCGGCTTAAACCCGGCTGTCCCGCAAGGGACGTGGGGGTTCGAGACCCTCCCCGGGCATCGCGCGCGGCGGACCCCGGCCGACCGCCGCAGACCCCTTCGAACGCCGGATAGCCTGTCCCGATGCAGCGTCGGCGCTCAAGCCGAAGAGCGCAACCTTCCGAGGGCCCCGGTGTTGTTGCAGATGGATCCCCTGTGGAAAGCGCTGCCATACCCCACGCCGGCACCGTCGGCATGCGCGGGCCGAGCCCGTTCCTGCGGTTGCAGTCGGACGAGAAGCTCGTCAGCCTGACGCGCCGCGGCAACCAGGCCGCATACGAGGCACTCGTCTCGCGCTACGACGCGCGCCTGATCGCCTTCTGCCGCCACATGCTCGGTTCGAAGGAGGACGCCGAGGACGTCGTCCAGGAGTCCTTCGCCGCGGCCTACAACGCGATGATCGCCGACGAGCGGCCGCTGAACGTCAAGCCGTGGCTCTACCGCATCGCGCGCAACCGCTCGCTGAACCACATGCGCCAGCAGACGGCGATCGGCGTCGACACCTTCGACCACCACGTCGCCGACCACGGCCAGACGCACCGCCGACAAGGTCCACCACCGCGAGGAGTTCCGCCAGCTCATGGCGGACGTGCAGGAGCTGCCCGAGACGCAGCGCACCGCCCTCCTGCTGCGTGAGATCGACGCGCTCTCCTACGACCAGATCGCCGAGGCGATGGAGACGACGATCCCGAGCGTGAAGTCGCTGCTCGTGCGCGCGCGCGTCGGTCTCGCGGAGGCCGCCGAGGCCCGCCGGCTCACCTGCGAGGAGGTCCGCGAGGAGCTCGGCCTCGTCGCCGAGGGCCTGACGCGCCTGTCGCCGCCGGTCCGCCGCCACCTGCGCGAGTGCGATCGCTGCTCGGCGTTCCGCAAGTCGCTGAAGGACACGAACAAGGCGCTGGCGCTGATGCTTCCGATCGGCCCGCTGCTGATGCTCAAGAAGCTCCTGCTCGCCCAGCCGGCACGACCGCGAGCGCCGGCGGCTCCGCCGCCGCGGGCGTCACGACGACCGCCGCGGGCACCGCCACCGGCGGGGCGCGATCTCCGCCGGCGTCAGCGCGATCGCCTCGAAGGCCGCCGCCACCGTGGCGGCCGCCGCGATCGTCACCGCCGGCGCCGTCGAGGTCGACCACGCCACGAGCGGCGCCCCCGTCCGCGCAGCCGGCGTCGGTCGTCGCCCAGCGGCCCCGGTTGCGGCCGCGAATCCCGCCCCCGCCCCGAAGCCCGAGCCTGCCGCTCCGCAGGCGCCCGCAAAGGCCGAGGCCACCGTGAAGCCCGCCGAGCCGGGCCGCGACCGAGACGCCGGCCGCGCCGGCCGCCCGACGCCCGCCCCGACCCCCGCGCCGGCGCCCGCCACCCAAACCCCGGCGCCGCGCCCCGGCCCCGGCCCCGGCCGACGAGGGCCCGCAGGAGCATGTCGACGACGTCGAGCTTCCGCCGGCCACGACGCCGCCGAACACCGGTGCCCCCGCCGAGCCCGTCGAGCCACCGGACACGATCGCGCCGATCGAGCCGGTCCCGCCGGTCACGCCGCCGGTCACCGAGACGCCCCCGCCGGTCACGACCCCACCGGCCCCGCCCGCGCCGCCCGCGGGCACCGGCGTCGCCCCCTAGCAGCCGCGCCGCGGCGTCAGCCGACGCGGTCGCCGAGCTCGGCCTGCGGCTCGGGCGCCAGCAGCAGCACGCCCTCGGCGCTGTAGGTGCCGAGGATCGAGCACCTCGGAGCGCACCGGGCCGATCTGACGCGGCGGGAAGTTCACGACACCGAGCACGAGCCGGTCGACGCAGCGCCTCGCGCGGATAGTTCGTGATCTGGGCGGACGAGCGCCTGACCCCGATCTGCGGACCGAAGTCCACGCGCAGCTTCCAGGCCGGGCTGCGGGCCTCGGGGAAGTCCTCGACCTCGACGATCCGCCCGACGCGAATGTCGACCTTCGCGAAGTCCTCGAACGTGATCTCGGGAGCCGCCGGCTCGCTCACGGGGCTCCGTGCCGAAACGGAACGAGCGATAGGGCAGCTTCGTCGCGCCGTTGGAGCCGACGGTCGTCAGCGCTCGGGATCGAGTCGGCGAGCGGGCCGCGACGAGCGTGATGTCGGCCCCCGTCGCGCACGACCCGGCTCGTCCTTGAACAGCAGCGTCCGACGGCCGTAGAACGTGCGGCCGTCCCGCGTGAACTGGAACTGGATCTGGTAGCCGGTCGGCTCGTTGATGCGGGCGCGGCCCTCGCCGCGCAGCACGAACCCCGGGTAGCCGCCGGCCATGTCGTCGATGAGCCCGCTGGCGAACACGGGAAGCGTGCCCGCGATGTCACCGCGGTAGGGGGACAGCGTCACCACGCGCACCGTCATCGCGGCCGGCGCGGCCGTGCCCGGCGGGGTCTGCAGGCGCAGCACCTCGCCCGCGCGCGGCGCGACCCGCTGGAGCTTGCCGACGGGATAGGCGAGGTTGAAGGCGATCGGCTCGCGCACGACGAGCGACCTGCGGTCGTTCGCGCGGTCGCGGTACACGAGCAGCGCGCCCACGATCACGAGCAGGCCGAGCACGACGAGCGCCGCCTTCGCCCAGCGCGGCCACGCGGACAGCCGCGGCCCGACGAGCTCCGGGAGCGTCGGGCCGTACTCGGGCTTCACGAGCGAGGACATCGCCCGCACAGCCTAGGGATCCGCGCGCCGGAGGCTCAGGCGGGGCCGAGATCGGCGACGAGCGACGAGCTCGTTCCGGTACTGACCGGCCGGATCACGACGGGCCGGCCGTTCGGCGCCCGGAAGGCCACGAGCCCACCCTGGATGCCGGTGCCGAGCCGCTCCGGTGCCGCGCGGGTCCCATTCGGCGCGCGCAGCAGGACGACGGCCGTCGCCGGTCCGCCCGGCGGGTTCTCCGACCACAGCAGTGCGAGCCGCCCGTCCGGGCCGGAGGCCGCGTCGGCGAGCTCGAGCGCCCGGTCGGCGCGCGCGACCGCGGTCCCGGCGGCGAACGTGCGGCCCTGCCGGCCGGCGAGCTTGATGGCCATGCCCGAGCCGCTGCGCCCGGCCCAGGCGACGGTGACCAGACCCTTCGCGTCCTCGAGCGGCTCGATGAGCGGCGGCTCCCCGCCGGCGGTCGGCACGGTGCCCCGCTCGAGCGTTGTGGCGGACCAGTGCGTCGCGCGCGACGAGCGCACCGCCGCGGCGTACGTCACCCGCGGTGTGCGGTCCTCGCGGACGTCCGCGCCGCCCCAGGCGAGCACGGCGTCCCCCGATGCGGTGACGAGCGCTCGCAGGCCGACGTTCGGGACCCGCGGCGCGCTGCCGGCGCGCTGCACCGGTCCCCACGCGCCGCCCGCCGGGCGCACGCGCGCCTCGATCCGGCCCCTGCGGACCCAGGCCACGACACGGTCCCCGCGGGCGTTGATCGCGGCCGCCGGCGTGCCGGCGGACGTGGCCGAGCGCGATACGGGCGTGCCGAACACCTTGCCGGGCGCCCGCTCGGCGACCTGCACGACCGTGCCGCGCTGGCTCGTGAACGCGACGAGCGCGCGGCCGGTGCCGTTCGCGGCGAGCGCGAAGGCACCCGTGCTCGGGGCGATCGCACGCGGCGCAGCGAGCGTGCCGTCCGTGCGCCCGACGATCGAGACGAGCCGGAAGTTCGCGCGATGGAACCGCCCGAAGCCGGTGACCTGCGCCGAGGCGAGCAGCACACGCGAGGTGCCATAGGGCACGGCCTGTGCGTTGCCCCAGCCGATGCCGCTCAGGTCGGAGGCGCGAGTCCAGTCGGAACTCGCAGGTGCGAGCGTCGCGACGCCGGTGAAGCGCGGGCCGGAGGGCTGGCGAAAGCCCTCCCAGAGCAGCAGTCCGCGGCCGTCGGCGCCGAAGGCCCAGGACTGCAGGCCGATGGCGCCGGTGCTCTGCGGCACCGGGGTCTCGGACCAGCCGGCGCCCTGCGCGGGCGCCGCCGCGGCGGCCGCGAGCGCCACGGACACACCGATCAGCGCGAGACGTTTCATCACCAATGACAACCCCGCCCGCAGGCGAATGTTGCGCTGCCGCGCGCCCTAGTTGCCGAGATCGAACATCGCCTCGAGGTCATGCCGCGAGAACGCCTCGAATGCCACCATCGTCTGCGTGCGGCTGATCCCCGGGAGCTTCGCGATCCCCCCGGAGATCACCTCGGCGAGCTCGTCGTGGCGCGGCACCCGCACGAGCGCGACGAAGTCCCACTCGCCGGTCACCGAGTAGGCCTCGGCGACGCCCGCGACTCTCGGCGAGCGTGCCGCCGAGCGTTGAGAGCGCGTCGCGTTCGGCCTCGATCAGGACGATCGCCGTGATCACCGGAGCTCCAGGGTGCCGCCCGGATCGAGAACGACGACCGAGGCCTGCCCGGTCCCCTCGACGTCGGCGGCGAACGCCGCCGCGTCCGTCTCGATCGGCGGAAAGGTGTTGAAGTGGATCGGGACGATCTGCGGCGCGCCGAGCAGCTCGGCCGCGACGACCGCATCGAAGCGATCCATCGTGTAATGGCCGCCGATCGGCACGAGCGCGAGGTCCAGCTGATCGCGTCGTCCCGGCAGCGCCAGGTCGCTGAACAGCGCGGTGTCGCCGAGGTGGTAGATCGTCTTCCCGCCGATCCGCACGACGATCCCGGCGGGCGTGTTGATCGTGCCCTTCGGGGTCGTGGACGTGTGCCAGGCCGGGACCCAGCGCGCCCAGCCCCAGTCGAACTCCACCGTGCCGCCGAGGTTCGGATCGCGCACGTCGTGCCCGGACGGCAGGTCGCCCGCGAGCTCCCCGGCGAGCTCGACGATCGCCGCCACCGTCGCACCGGTGCGCGCCGCGATCGGGACGGTGTCGCCGATGTGGTCGGCGTGCCCGTGGGTCAGGAGGATCGTGTCGGGCGTCAGCTCGTCCGCGCTCACCGCGGCCTTCGGATTGCCGGTCAGGAATGGGTCGATGAGGACGGTCGTGCCCTCGTGCTCCAGGGCGACGGCCGAGTGGCCGAGGTACCGGACGGTGACGGTGCTCATCGGTCTGATCCTCCAGGTCGTGATTCGGGGTCGTGCCGCGCGCGCGCCGCAGCTGCTCGCCGAGCTCGAGCCCGACCGCGACGCCGACGAGCATCCCGATGCGGGTCTCCTCGGTGAGCAGCAGCCGCAGCGCCGACAGGCGCTCGGCCTCGTCGGGCAGGCCGGCGACGCGCGCCGCCTCGCCCTCGTGCGCGCCGTCGAAGAAGCCGCCGGCCTGCAGCGCCTCGGCGAGGATCCGCTGCAGCCCGGGCGCGGCGTGCGTGACGATCTCCTGGGCGTGGGCGAAGCGCTCGCCGCCGGCCAGCGCAGCGACGGCGACGTCCACCTGCTCGGCGCTGTAGCGGGCCTCGGCCATCGCGCCGCAGCCTATCGCCGGGCGAGCGCGAGCCCCGCGAGCAGCCCGAGGACCAGGCCGACGGCCCCCGCCGTCGGGCTCGCCTCGGTGACGGCCAGCGGCATGAGCAGCAGCACCGCGGCGATCACCCCGGCGCCGAGCAGGTCGACGTCCGGCTCCTCGCCACGCCGCAGCTCGAGCGTCGGGACGCATCGCCCACGCCGCGGTGAAGCCGAGCGCCGCGCCGTTCGCGCCGAGCGCGAGCGGGACCGTCTCGAGCGCCGCAGCCGCGGCGATCCCGCCCATCGCGCACACGACGAACAGCAGCAGCACGACGAGCGCTCCGTGGCGCTGCTCGAGCAGCCGCGCCGAACAGCCCGACGGCGACGCGCAGGCGGCGACGTACCAGAGGTCGTCGGCGAAGAACGGCGCGGTCGCCACGCGCCACCATTCGCCGTCGAGCGGTCCGACGACCCCGACGTCGGTGATCGGGACGATCGCCAGCGCGATCGCGCCGGCGACGAGCGCGACGACGAGCGCGATCGTCGGACCGGCCGGTGGCTCGCGTCGGGGCGGATGCCGGGGATCTCCCCGGGCTTGCAGCTTCGGCAGGCGCGGAACGCGCTGACGGGTCGCCGTGGAGCGGCGGCCCTCGCCGAGCTCGGTCCCCTCGAGCTTCGGGGCGCGCTTGCGCAGGCGGGTGCCGCAGTACGGGCACTCGGTGACGAAGCTCGAGACCTCGGAACCGCAGTTCTTGCAGACGACGAAGAGATCGGGCGCCTGGGGCATCGACGCTGCTGATGCTACCCCTCCGCGCGCGGCCCCGGGAAGGTGGGTCACGCAGGGGTCAGGCCCGCCCCGGTCGCGTCGACGATCTCGTGCATGACCTCGCGCAGGTCGTGGTTGGCCTTGTAGACCTTGAGCTGGCGCTCGGATCCCGTGCCGCGCGCCAGCAGGTCGTCGACGCCCTGCGAGGTCGTCGAGCGACCCGAGGTCCTGCGCGTGCTCGCGCAGCCGGTCCAGGAGGCGCTGGGCGAGATCCCGCGGCGCGCACCCGGTCGGAGCTCGGCAGGTCGACGAGCGAGCCCGTCGCAGGCCGTGCCGGGCGGCGAGCCACTTGTTCTCGTCGAGCATCTGCCACGGGTACTCCGACAGCGGCATCCCGGCCTCGTAGTGCTCGCAGAGCTCCTTGACCATCGCCTGGATGAGCGCCGCGAGGCCGAGCGTGTGTTCGATCCGGGTCTGGCGTCGCACATCGCGCATCTCGACGGTGCCGAACTGCGGGTGCGGGCGCACGTCGTACCAGAGGTAGGTGTAGTCCTCGATCACCCCGCTGCGGACCATGAAGTCGATCTGCCGGCAGAAGTCGCTCCCAGTCGCGGTAGGTCGGCGGGATTCCGACGCGCGGGAAGGCGCGGAAGATCGGCGTGCGCGTGGAGTGCAGCCCGGAGGCGTCGGCGCGCCAGAACGGCGAGTTCGCCGACAGCGCGAGCAGGACCGGAATGTGCACGCGCATGCCGTTGGCGACGTGGATCGCCTTGTCGGGGTCGTCGACCCCGACGTGCACGTGCATGCCGAAGAGGAGCTCCTGGCGGGCGACGAAGCGCAGCGCCGAGACGATGTCGCGGTAGCGGTCGCGCCCGACGATCCGCTGGTCCTCCCACATCGCGAACGGGTGCGTCCCGGCCGAGCCGATCGTCAGGCCGCGGCGCCCGGCGGTCTCGCGCACCTGCGCGCGCAGCGCGCGCAGCTGGCGCGCCGGCCTCGGCGGTGCTCGTGGCACGGGTCGGTCGAGATCTCGAGCACCGACTCCATGAGCTCGGGCTTGATGTCCCCGTCGGGGGCGTCCTCGAGCAGGCGCCTCGATCGCGTTCACGAGGTCATAGCCCTCGCTGTCGACGATCATCAGCTCCTCCTCGATGCCGATCGTGTAGCTCGGGCCGGTGAAGCGGTGCTCCATGCGCGGGAGCGTACCCGCGGTGCGCGGAGGCGCAATCCGTGCTTTCCCGCACGCGCCGCGACCGGTTGGGGGGTACCGTCAGCCAATCGCCCACTGACACGACCTTGGAGGCACGACCCAGTGGCCACCGCCGAGATGACGACGACCCGCCTCGAGGAGCTCCTCGGGAGACGACGCCGACACGCCTGCTGAACCACCGCTGCGACGACGATCGACTCGAGCCTGCTGCACCTGCCGGGGCCCGACTTCGTCGACCGCGTCGTCGCCGGCAGCGACCGCTCGCCGCAGGTCCTGCGCAACCTGCAGTGCGTTCTATCGACCACGGCCGCCTGGCCGGCACCGGCTACATGTCGCTCCTGCCGGTGGACCAGGGCATCGAGCACTCCGCGGGCGCGAGCTTCGCCCCGAACCCGCTGTACTTCGACCCGGAGAACATCGTCAAGCTCGCGATCGAGGGCGGCTGCAACGGCGTCGCCTCGACGGTCGGCGTGCTCGGCGCGGTCGCGCGGCGCTACGCCCACCGGATCCCGTTCATCGTGAAGCTCAACCACAACGAGCTGCTCACGTACCCGAACGAGTTCGACCAGATCGAGTTCGCCTCGGTCGAGCGCGCCTTCGAGCTCGGCGCCGCGGGCGTCGGCGCGACGATCTACTTCGGCTCCTCCGGCTCACACCGCCAGATCGTCGAGATCGCGCAGGCGTTCGAGCGCGCGCACGAGCTCGGGATGATCACCGTGCTGTGGTGCTACCTGCGCAACCCCGCGTTCAAGGTCGACGGCGTCGACTACCACGTGGCGGCCGACCTGACCGGCCAGGCGAACCACCTCGGCGTGACGATCGAGGCGGACATCATCAAGCAGAAGGCGCCCGAGAACAACGGCGGCTACCTCGCGCTGAACAAGGACGGCGTCGTCCTTCGGCAAGACGAGCAAGCTCGTCTACGACGAGCTGACGACCGACCATCCGATCGACCTCACCCGCTACCAGGTGGCCAACTGCTACATGGGCCGCGCGGGCCTCATCAACTCGGGCGGCGCCTCCTCCGGCGCGACCGACCTCGCCGAGGCGGTGAAGACCGCGGTCGTGAACAAGCGCGCCGGCGGCATGGGCCTGATCTCGGGCCGCAAGGCGTTCCAGCGGCCGATGGACGAGGGCGCCGCGCTGCTGAACGCGATCCAGGACGTCTACCTCTCGCCCGAGGTCACGATCGCCTGATGCGCGTCGTGGCGACGGCCGCCGCGCTCGCGGCGGCCGCGCTCGCGACGGGCTGCGCCGCGTCCGGCGCCGGACGCGGAGCGGGCGGCGACACGGCGGCGGACGAGACGGTGCGCGTCGAGCGCGTCGTCGACGGCGACACGATCGTCGTCGCCGGCGGCGAGCGCGTGCGCTACATCGGCGTGGACGCGCCGGAGTCGGTGAAGCCGAACTCCCCGGTCGAGTGCTTCGGGCCGCAGGCGAGCGCCGAGAACAGGCGGCTGCTCGAGGGCCGCACCGTGCGCCTCGTGTCCGATGTCGAGCCGGCCGACGACTACGGGCGCCGGCTCGCGTACGTCTTCCGCGAGCCGGACGGGCTGTTCGTGAACGAGGCCCTGATCCGCGACGGGTTCGCCGAGCGCTTCGTGCGCACGCCGAACCAGCGCTACGTCGGCGCCCTGCAGCGCGCCGAGGCGCGCGCCCGTGCCGCGGGTGCCGGGCTCTGGAGCGCCTGCCCGTCCCGGTAGACTGATCGCTGATGGCCACGCGCCTTCGACAGAGCCTGCGCGACTTCGAGGCGCCAGTTCCACGAAGAGACCGAGGCCGACCGCCAGCGTCGCGACGAGCTGGCCCGTCGGGCTCACGTGCGGACCCACACCCGGCGCCTGGAGCGCCAGCACAAGCACGCGACGCTGCGCTTCGCGCATGCTCGTGCTGCTGCTCGTCGCGGTCGCGGTCGTCGTGACCGTCGCGATGTTCGAGACGCTCTACTACGTGATGGGCTGAGGCTCAGGCTCGCGGTCGTCGGGTCCGGCGACGACGGTCGCGCGAGCGTCGCGACGCGCGCTCCTGCTGGATCTCGAGGTAGACCTCTTTGCGGAACACGGGGATGTCCCGCGGCGCCTGGATCCCGATGCGGACCTTCTCGCCCATGATCGAGAGGACGGACACCTCGATGTCGTCGCCGATCATGATGCTCTGATTCGACTTCCGGGTCAGGACCAGCATGCAGCACCGCCTCCAGCGGCGCTCCCTCGGGGCACCGGCGGCCAAACGTACCAATCGCACGGTGCGCCGACGCAAGGACGACTCGTGGTCGCCGGCGGAATATGCGCGTTCTCACGCAGGCGCAGGCCCTCTGCCGCCCCGCTCCGCTAGTCTCGCGCGCCGCATGGCACGACGCTCACTGAAGCCGCAGCTCAACCAGATCCGCACCTGGGTTCGCCAAGGTCGCACCGACGCGTGGATCGCCCACCAGCTGGAGACGACCGTCCAGCAGGTCGAGGCGTTCAAGAAGGAGCACGACCTCGCGCCCGACGCCGATCCGGAGACCGTCGCCGACTTCGACGACGAGATCGATCTGCGCGCCGAGGACGACGCGCTGATCGCCGCCGAGCTCGAGGCCGAGCAGGCCGCCAAGGCCGAGGAGGAGGCGCGCCGCGCCGAGGAGGACGCTGAGCGCGCGCTCGCGGCCGGCGACGACGACGAGGACGGCGACGAGCCCGACGGCGACGGCGAGGCGAAGCCGCGCCGCCGCGGGCGTCGCGGCGGCCGCGGCCGCGGCCGGCGCAGCGCCCCGCGGGAGCTCGAGGGCACCTTCGACCACGGCGAGGAGGGCTACGGGCTGTGGCTCGACCCGGCCGTCGCCGACGAACGCCGGTCTACGCCGAGCACTGGGCCGGCCATCGCCCGGTGACCGTCACGATCGACGAGGACCAGATCGTGATCCGCCGCGCCGGCGACGAGCCCGGCGCCGACGACGAGGACTAGCGCGGCTCGCGCTCCACGCGGCGCCCGCCGGCGTAGTCGCTCGCGCCGCGCACGTACCGCGCGAACGCCGCGTCGGCGACGCGCGCATCCCACGACCACGGCGCTCCCGGCGCGATGCGGTGGGCGAGATCCAGGCACCAGCCGGTGCCCGCGTCGTAGAGCTCGACGAGCTCGTCGACGCTGAACGCGCCCGCCGAGCCGGCGCCGCAGCTCGGCGACGAGCGCCTCCTCGACGCGGACCAGCGCCGGGAGCTGCTCGGGCGGCGCATCGGCGACGTAGCGCTCGCCCTGCCGCCACTGCTGGATCGCCGTCTCGTAGGACACGGCGCGCAGGGTAGCGCCGCGCCGCGATCGTCAGGGGCCGGCGGGCAGGCCCTTGACGACGTAGGCCCGCTCACCCGGCCGGACCATGCCGAGGCGCCGCGCCTCGCGCTCGAGGCGCTTCGGGCTCTGCAGCGCCGCACGCGCCGTTGTCAGGCGCGTCGCTGCTCGGTCTGCAGCCGCGGCGACGTCGGCGCGCTGCTGCGCCGCCTCGCCGCGCGTGGACCAGATCGGACCACAGCGGGATGCACGTAGAGCAGCGCCACGCCGACGACGACCGCCATGAGCATCGCGCGCCCGACCCGGTCCCAGCGGATCGCCGCTCGCGCGGCCGGCCGCGGGAACGGCCCGCGGGCGCGCCGGCGCGCCGGCGGTCGGCCGGGCGGCGACTGGGCGCGCGAGCGGCGTGCGGGCGGAGGCCATCGGGCCTCCGTTCTTCGCACGGGGGCGGAATCCTGCCGGCGCGGCGCAGGATCCCGTTCAGGCGGCGCCGGTTCGGCCGGGCTCGCGCCGGAAGACGCTGCGCCCCGGGTAGGTCGCGTCGGCGCCGAGCGCCTCCTCGATCCGCAGGAGCTGGTTGTACTTCGCGACGCGGTCCGAGCGCGACGGGGCGCCGGTCTTGATCTGGCCGCAGCCGGTCGCGACCGCGAGGTCGGCGATCGTCGTGTCCTCGGTCTCGCCCGAGCGGTGCGACATGACCGCGGTGTAGCCGGCCTCGCGCGCCATCGCGATCGCGTCGAGCGTCTCGGTCAGCGTGCCGATCTGGTTGACCTTGATGAGGATCGAGTTGGCGACACCCAGCTCGATGCCGCGCTTCAGCCGCTCGGTGTTCGTGACGAACAGGTCGTCGCCGACGAGCTGCACGCGGTCGCCCGATCCGCTCGGTGAGCGCCTTCCAGCCGTCCCAGTCCTCCTCGGCCATCCCGTCCTCGAGCGAGACGATCGGGTAGCGGCCGGCCATCTCGGCCCAGTAGGCGGCCAGCTCGTCCGCGGGGCGAGCGTGCGGCCCTCGTGCTCGAGCACGTAGCGCCCGTCCTCGAAGATCTCGCTGACCGCCGGGTCGAGCGCGATCGCGAGGTCGGTGTCGGGCGTGTAGCCGGCCGCCTCGACGCCCGCGAGCAGCACCTGGATCGCCTCCTCGTTGGAGCCGAGGTCCGGGGCGAAGCCGCCCTCGTCGCCGACGGTCGTGGCGAGGCCACGGTCGTGGAGCGTCTGTCTTCAGCGCGTGGTAGGTCTCGACGCACATCCGCAGCGCCCTCGGAGAAGCGACGCCGCGCCGACCGGCATCGACCATGAACTCCTGGAAGTCGACCTTGTTGTCCGCGTGCGCGCCCGCCGTTGAGGACGTTCATCATCGGCACCGGAAGGATGTGCGCGCCGTCGCCGCCGAGGTAGCGCCACAGCGGCAGCCCCTCCTCGGCGGCGGCCGCGTGCGCGGCGGCCAGCGAGACGCCGAGGATCGCGTTCGCGCCCAGGCGCGACTTGTTCGGCGTGCCGTCGAGCGCGATGAGCGCCGCGTCGAGGCCGCGCTGGTCGTCGGCGTCGAGGCCGGTGACCGCCGCGGCGATCTCGCCGTTGACGTTCGCGACCGCCTGCGTGACGCCCTTGCCGCGCCAGGCCTCGCCGCCGTCGCGCAGCTCGGTCGCCTCGAACTCGCCCGTCGAGGCGCCCGACGGCACGGCCGCGCGGCCGGCGGCGCCGGAGCGCAGGACGAGCTCGACCTCGACGGTCGGGTTGCCGCGGCTGTCGAGGATCTGGCGGGCGTGAACGCGATCGATCTGGCTCATGGAGTCTCCATTAGCGGGCCTGGGCGTAGAAGGCGAGTTGTTCGTCGAAGCGGCAGGTCGGCCCAGCGCTCGCCGGCGCGCTCGGCGAGCCGCCTCGGCCGCCTCGACGCGGCCGCGGAAGCGGGCCGGCGCAGGCCCGCAGCGCGAGCTCGGGATCCACCTTGCAGCTTGCGCGCGACGTTCACCGTCGCGAAGAGCGACGTCGCCCACGCCGGCGAACAGCTCGTCGCGGTCGCCGCCGGCGCGTCGTCGCCTCGAGCGCCTCGAGCCGTGCGCGTGCGGCCTCGAGCGGGCCTCGGCGCCCTCGACGTCGAAGCCCGAGGAGGCGGCACGCCGCTGGACCTTGCGCGCCAGCAGCGGCGCCGGGAGGTTCTCGGGCACCTCGCCGAAGATGCCGCGCCTCGCGGCCGGGCTCCGGTCTGCTTGATCGCGTCCCAGTTGCGCAGCACGTCGCCGGCGGTTCGCGCGCCTCGCGCAGGCCCGCGGCCTCGATCTCCTCGGGCGAGAAGACGTGCGGGTGGCGGCGGATGAGCTTCGTCGCGGCAGTGCTCGGCGACCGCGCGCGAGGTCGCCGGCGCCGCGCTCCTCGAGCAGCAGCGACAGGAAGTGCACCTGGAAGAGGACGTCGCCGAGCTCGTCGAGGAGCTTCGCGTCGTCGCCGGCGTTCGCCGCGTCGGCGAGCTCGTAGGCCTCCTCGACGGTGTGCGGGACGATCGAGCGCTCGTCCTGCTCGCGGTCCCACGGACACTCGCGCCGCAGGCGGCGCGTCAGGTCGTCCAGACGGCCGAGGGCCTCAGGGATCTCCGCGCGGCTCACCGCGCGGAGACGGTACCCGGGGGCCGTGCTCGCGCGTCGTCAGCCCGCAGGCCGTCGGGTCGTCTGCTGCGGGGCCTGCTGCTGGTCTGCTGCGGGACGGCGCCCGGCGGGACGGTCGAGGTCGGCTTCGTCTTGGAGTTCGCGCAGTCCGGGACGATGTAGCCCTTCTGGCACTCGGTCTTGCCCGCGCCAGCGGTCCTGGTACTCCTTGCCGAACTTCGTCAGCGCCGTGCGCTCGTTCTCGGACATGACGATCTGGCGGATCGACTCCTTGAGCTGGCGTGTCAGCGGCTGGACCTTCTCCGGCGTGGCCTTCGTGACCTCGAAGACGTAGTAGCCGTCGGTCGTCTTGACGGGGCCCGATGACCTCGCCCAGCTTCGCGGAGAACACCGCGTCGCTCGAACGACCTTCTCGCCCTGGCCCTTCTGCACGTTGGCGAGCACGCCGCCGTTGTCCTTCGAGGTCGGGTCGGTCGAGTACTTCTTCACGACGGCATCGCGCACGGACTGCCGGAGTCGAGCGCCTTCTTGGCCTCTTCGGCCTTCGCCTCTGTCTTGCGTCAGGACGACCGTTCAGGTCGCGCGAGGCGGGCTGCGTGAACTGCTTGGCCTTGTTCTTGTCGTAGTAGGCCTTGATGTCCGCGTCGTCGACCTTGCGCTGGGCCTTCGTGATCTTCTCGGTGATCTTCTGCTCGATCAGCTGCGTGCGCTGGCGGAAGAGCAGGTCGGCCTCGGTCTGCCCGGAGGCTTGAGGAACTTCGCGTAGTCCTTGGCGTTCGGGAACGCCTGCTTGCGCGCCTTGTCGAACGCGGCCTTGACCTCGTTGTCGGAGACCTTGATGTCCGGCCTGCTTGGCCTCGCCTCGAGCCACTGGGCGCGGATCAGGAACGACATGACCTGGTCCTTGAGCTGGTTGTACTGCCGTCTTGCAGGCTGCTTCTTGTACTGCGCGTCCGTCGGCTTCGGCTGGCCCTTGACCGGCTTCGGCGCGGTGCGCCTTGCGGTCGGCGATGCACTTCGTGAAGTCCGGCGGGTCCGGCACGACGACCTTCGCGCCGCTCTGGGCAGGCCGTCGAGGCCGCCGCGATCGTCATCCAGCGGTCGAACGTCGTCTTCGAGACGGTCGAGTCCGTCGACGTTCATCACGTCACCACTGGGCACGGAGTTCCGCCGCATGCGGCGAGCGAGGGCGAGGGCGAAAAAAACGGCGCCGAGCGCCAGGGAGCTGCAGAGTCTTATTCATCGCTTGGCAGTGTAGGGGGATGGGCGCGGCGACGCGCCACCACGCACGGTGCAGCGCTCAGGCCGCGCGCGCGTCAGCCGCGAGCAGCGCGTCGGCGGCCCGCACGACGGCCGGGAAGCGCTCCCCGGGCTCATCGGGCACCTGCAGCGAGACCTGCTCGCGGCCCGGCTCGTAGCGCGCATCCGGGCAGCTCCTCGCGCAGCCGCTCCTGGCGCGCCTCGTCGAGGTCGATCGGCGTGACCGCCAGGCGCCCGGCGCGTGAAGCTCACCGCGCGCGCCCCGGCCTGCCCGAGCTTGATCCGCGCCTGCTGCAGCGACGAGGAGGTTCGCGAGCGGCTCGGGAACCGGGCCGAAGCGATCCTCGAGCTCGTCGCGCAGCGCGCGCGAGGTCGGCGACCTCGCGCGCGCCGGCGATCCGCCGGTGCACGTCGATCTTCGCCGCCTCGTACGGGATGTAGTCGGCCGGGACGTAGGCGTCGACGTTCACGTCGAGGCGCACCGGCTCGGCCTCGTCGCCCGCCTTCGGCGCCGGGCCGGCGGCGCGCACGGCCTCGTCGAGCATCGAGAGGTAGAGCTCGAACCCGAGCGCGGCGACGTGCCCGGACTGCTCGTCGCCGAGCAGGTTGCCGGCGCCGCGGATCTCGAGATCGCGCATCGCGATCTTGAAGCCCGCGCCCGAGCTCGGTGTAGTCGCGACAGCGCGCTGAGGCGCTTCGTCGCCTCCTCGGTCAGCGCCGCAGCGCTCGGGTAGAGGAGGTAGGCGTAGGCGCGCTCGCGGCTGCGGCCGACGCGCCCGCGGATCTGGTAGAGCTGGGCGAGGCCGAAGCATGTCGGCGCGCTCGATGATCAGCGTGTTCGCCTGCGGGATGTCGATGCCCGACTCGATGATGCTCGTGGCGACGAGCACGTCCGCCTCGCCGCGCAGGAAGCGCATCATCCGCTGCTCGAGCTCGTGCTCGTCGAGCTGGCCGTGGGCGACCTCGAAGCGCATCCCGCGGGCACAGGCCGCGCAGGCGCTCGGCCGTCTCGTCGATCGTCTCGACGCGGTTGTGCAGGAAGAACGCCTGGCCCGCCGCGCGCGTGCTCGCGCTCGAGCGCCTGGCGCACGAGCTGCTCGTCGTAGTCGCCGACGTACGTCTTGACCGGGCGGCGGCCCTCGGGCGGCGTCTCGATCACGCTGATGTCGCGCATTCCCGCGAGCGACATCTGGAGCGTGCGCGGGATCGGCGTCGCGCTCATCGCGATCACGTCGACCGTGAGCTTCAGCTGGCGCAGCAGCTCCTTCTGCTTGACGCCGAAGCGCTGCTCCTCGTCGACGATCAGCAGCCCGAGGTCCTTCGGGCGCATGTCGCGGCCGAGCAGCCGGTGCGTGCCGATCAGGATGTCGACCGTGCCCTCGTTGAACGCGGCGACGACCTCGCGCTGCTCCTTCGGCCGAGCGGAAGCGGCTGACGACGTCGATCGTGAACGGGTAGTCCTTCAGCCGCTCGGCGAACGTTCCGTGGTGCTGCTGGGCGAGGATCGTCGTCGGCGCGAGGACGAGCACCTGCTTGCCGTCGTTCGCCGCCTTGAACGCCGCGCGCAGCGCGACCTCGGTCTTCCCGTAGCCGACGTCGCCGCAGATCAGGCGGTCCATCGGCTGCGGGCGCTCCATGTCGGCCTTGACGGCCTCGATCGCCTCGGCCTGGTCGGCGGTCTCGCGGTCCAGGGGAACCGGCCCTCGAACTCGATCTGCCAGGCCGTGTCCTCCGGGAAGGCGTGGCCCGCGCGCCGCCGGCGCTCGGCGTAGAGGTTGAGCAGCTCGCCGGCGAGCTCCTGGGCGGCGCGGCGCGCGCGCGCCTTGAGCGTCTCCCACGACTTGCCGCCGAGCTTGCGAGAGCGGATCGCCGCCGTCGGCCGCCGCCGCCGCGCCGACGTAGCGCGTGATCTTCGCGAGCTGGTCGACCGGCATGAAGACCTTGTCCGTGCCCGCGTACTCGAGCTCGAGGTAGTCGCGCGTGATGCCGGCGACGGTCTTCGTCTCGAAGCCGGCGAAGCGCGCGACGCCGTGGTCCTCGTGGACGACGATGTCGCCGGTGCGCAGCTCGGTGAACGACGCCAGCCGCCCGCGCCGGCGCTGGCCGGCGCTCTGGCCGCCGGTGCGCTCGGCGCGTCGGCGGCGGAACAGCCGGTGCTCGGGGATGACCGCGAGGCGCAGCCCGGCGGCGATGAACCCGTCGCGCAGCGTCGCGTGCGCGAAGTGCAGCGAGCCTTCGGCGTCGTCGGCGCCGGCGTCGCGGTCGGCGGGCCCGGATCGTCGTCGAGCCACGGGCGCGCGCAGCCGGGCGAGGTTGTAGGCGGCGCGCTCGCCCTCGCCGCGGCGCGCGAACGCGACGACCGTGCGGTAGCCCGAGCGCACCAGCTGCTCGAGCTCGGGCTCGGCCTCGCGCATCGAGCGGGCGCCGACGTCCGCGGACTGCGCGCGGAACTCGAGCGGCTGGTCCGACGGACATCGACGACAGGCGGATGCGCGCGCGCTCGTCGAGCGCGGCGCGGACGTCGCCGGGGCGCGACGTAGAGGCTGGTGGGCGTCCTCGTCGTGGAACGCGGCGCAGACGTCCTGCCAGTGGTCGGCGAGCGCGGGCGCGATCTCCTCCTCGGCGGCGATGAGCACCGCGGCGTCGGCCGGGCGCGAGGTCGAGCAGCGCGTGGAAGCGGTCGATCGGCAGCAGCTCGGCGATGTCCGGGCGCTCGTCGGCGTCGCTGATCGCGGCGATCTCGGCGAGCTCGCGGTGCTCGGGCGCGAGCTCGGCGGCGGGCGCGATCTCGACCGCGTCGAGATCGCCGAGCGAGCGCTGGGTGAACGTCGAGAAGTGGCGCAGCGACTCGATCTCGATGTCGAAGAGGTCGACGCGCACCGCGTGGTCCTCGGTCGCCGGGAAGACGTCGAGGATGCCGCCGCGGATCGCGAACTGGCCGCGGTCGTCGACCTGGTCGACGCGCTCGTAGCCCGCGCCGACGAGCTGCGGCGGCGATCTCGTCGAGGTCGATGAGGTCGCCGCTTGCGCAGCGTGAAGGCGCGCGGGCGCAGCGCCGGGTCGGGGACCTTCTCGCTCAGCGCGACCGCCGAGACGACGACGACCGGCGGCTCGGCGTCCGGCCCGCTCTCGCGCCAGGTCGAGCAGCGCGTCGAGCGCGGCGACGCGCAGGCCGACGAGGTGCGGCGGCGGCGCGAGGTGGGACTCGTAGGCGACGCCGCGGCTCGGGTAGAAGCGCACCGGCCGCGGGTGCAGCCACGCGCGCAGGTCGGCGGCGAGGTCCTGCGCCTGGCGGTCGTCCCCGGCGACGACGATCGCCGGGCGACCCGCTCGCCGAGCGCGTCGTCGACCGCCGTCGAGCAGCGCCGCGACGAGGTACGGGCGCAGCGACAGCGAGACGAACGCGCGGCCGCCCTCGCGGGCGAGGCGAACGCCGTCGGCGTCGTGGGCGAGCTGTCGGAGAAGGGGGCGGAGCGACATGACCGGGCACGCCGAACGGCCGCGCGAGATGCGCGGCCGGGCTGCCCTCCGACGATAGCGCGCGCGGTCAACGCGGTCGCGTCGATGTTCAGCCGCACGTAGTCGATCGTGAGCGGCTGCTCGAGGCGCTCGAGCACGGCGCTGACGAACGGCTCGCGCAGGTCCTCGGGCAGCTGCTGCAGGTGCGCGCCGAGGTTGATCTCGCGCAGGTAGGCGTGCGGGTCGTCGCGGCGTGACCGGGCCGCTCCTCGAGCCAGGCGCGCGCCTCGCGAAGCCTGCGGCGCGCAGCAGCTCCTCGGTCTCCTCGGGCCCGGCGAAGCGCCACGGGCCCGCCCAGCCGGCGAGGTACGGGGCGAACGGCGGCGCTGCGCCGACCGGCGGCGCGGCTGCGGCGTGGACCGCGGCGATGTTCCCGACCCCGCCGCACTGGGCGACGAGCCGGCCGCCGTCGCGCAGCGCGGCGCGCAGGCGCGCGAACAGCGTCGCGTGGTCGGCGATCCAGTGGAACGTCGCCGTCGAGAGGATCGCGTCGACGGTCCGCCCGCCGAGGTCGAGGGTCGTGAGGTCGGCGACGACGAGCTCGAGGTCGGGCCGCGCGCCGAGGCGCTCACGCGCCGCGGCGATCATCGACGCCGAGCCGTCGACGCCGATCACGCGCCCGCGCGGCAGGCGCTCGAGCAGCGCCTCGGTGACCCGGCCGGAACCGCAGCCGGCGTCGAGGACGGTCTCGTCCCCGCGCGAGCGGCAGGCGCTCGAGCACCGCGCGCCCCATCGCCTCCATCGGCGCCGAGAGGCGGTCGTAGTCCGACCCGTTCCAGTCGCGAGCGATCGTCATGGTCTGTACGTTATCACATACGTTTGTCTGTCGGTTTCGCCGACGCATCCGGTCGGTCGAGGGCCTCAGCGCGCCTGCAGCTCGAGGTCGCCGCGGACGATGCGCTCGACCGACGTCGGCCGCCGCGCCGACGAGGGCCTCGACCTCGGCGGCGGGCTCGCGCCAGCGACCGAGCACGTAGCGCGGAGACGATCTCCGGGTCGGTCGAGTCGGGACGCCCGACGCCGACCCGCACGCGGCCGAAGTCCGGCGACCCGAAGCCGCGCTGCAGCGACTTCAGGCCGTTGTGGCCCGGCCAGGCCGCCGCCGAGGCGCGGGCGGATGTCACCGAACGGCAGGTCGATCTCGTCGTGCACGACGAGCACGTGGTCGAGGTCGACCTTCAGCGCGCCGCGCGCCGGGCCCGCCGACGTGCCGGACTCGTTCATGTACGTCAGCGGCTGCAGCAGCGCCGACGCGGCGGCCCGCCGTGCCGGCGCGCCCCTCGGCCAGCAGGCCGCCGAACGTCTTCTTCGGCTTGCCGAGATCCCAGCGGCGCGCGAGCTCGGCGATCACCTGGAACCCGACGTTGTGCGGCGTGCGCTCGTACTGCGGCGCCGGGATTGCCCAGGCCGACGACGAGCCAGTCGACCGGCGCGGATCCGCCGAACGGCTGGCGCACGCGACGGGGCTAGTCGCCGGCGTCGTCGCCGGACTCGCCGGCGTCGGCAGGCCTCGCCGCGGCGGCCTCGCCGACGAGCTCGGTCTCCTCCTCGATGCCCTCCTCCTCCTCGTCCTCGACCGCAGGCGCGGAGCGAGAACGGTGGCGATGGCGGTCTCGAGATCGTCGAGCAGCTTCACGCCCGGCGGGGATGCGACGGCGGCCTCGAGCGTCAGCATGTCGCCGATCGACAGCGCCGGAGACGTCGACCTGGATGCGTCTCGGGGATCGTCGGTCGGCAGCGCCTCGACGTTGACCTCGCGCAGCGGCTGGTCGATGATGCCGCCCTCCTTGACGCCCGGCGAGTCGTCGACGCCGATCAGCTCGATCGTGACGACCGCCTCGATCGCGACGTTGAGGTTCACGCGCACGAAGTCGACGTGCGTCGTCTCACCGCGCACCGGATGGTGCTGGGAGTCCTTGAGGACCGCCGGGGTGCTCTGCGCCGTCGAGCGTCAGCTCGACGACGGCGCCGGACGCCTGCAGCGCGTGTGCGCAGTTCGCGCGCGTCGACGGCGAACGTGAGCGGCTCGCCGTCGCCGCCGTAGAGGATGCCGGGGACGAGGCCCTCGCGGCGCAGGCGGCGCGTCGCGCGCGAGCCCTCGACGTCGCGGGGCGAGATGGTGAGGGTGGTGGTTCTTCGACGTGGGCCATGAGCGGCGATCGATGGTAGCGGGACTCGGCCGTGCGCGGCGCCCGCGGCCCGTCAGCGCCCGGCGGGCGCGATCTGGCCGTCGAGCGGAGGCGCTGCAGCGTCGGCGAACGCGGGCTTGCGCGCGCCGTCGAAGGTCACGACGCCCTTCTGGTGGATCGGCGGGCGTCGGTCGCGGATTGCCGCCGTCCCACTCCGGCCGCACGCGGAACTCCTGCAGCGCCCAGTAGATCGCACCCGACGAGCCAGGGCTTCGTGCGCGTAGACGCCGAGGTGGAAGTGACGAAGTCCTGCTGGAAGGCTGAACGTGCCGCGCTCCTCGACCGGTCCGTCACGGTTGGCCTCCGCGCCGAACTCGCTGATCATGATCGCCTTGTTCGGATAGCACGCGCGCACGCGTGTCGAGGTACTCCGAGAGCAGGTCGCGGTCGGCGATCGAGCCGTTGCGTGCCCGGGTACCAGCCGAAGTAGTCGTTCATGCCGATGACGTCGAGCGGCCGTACTCGGCCTGGCAGCCGACGGTCGGCGCCGCGCGCGAACGCGAGCCCGACCGGGCGCGTCGGGATCGAGCGCCTTCGCCGTCTCGGCCGCGCGCTTGATGTACGCGGCCTGCGACGGGCCCGGGTCGCGCGCTCAGCTCGTTGCCGATCGACCACAGGAGCACGGACGGGTGGTCGCGGTCGGCGATGACGTTCGCCTCGAGGACGCTGCACGGCCGCGTCGCGTACCGCGGCCTTCGCGAGCTCCTCGGTCTCGACCTGGTAGACGGGCACCTCCGACCAGACGAGCAGCCCGAGCTCGTCGGCCTGCTCGAGCGTGTACGGGTGCAGCGGGTAGTGCGCGCGGATCAGCGTCGGCGCCGAGCTCGCGCACCCAGCCCGAGCTGCTGGTCACGCGTGGCGTTGTCGATCGCGAATCCGCGGTCGCGCGAGTCCTCCTGCAGCCCGACGCCGCGCACGTTCAGCGCGCGCCCGTTGAGCACGCAGGCGCCCGTCGGACGCGACGCGGATCGAGCGCACGCCGACCCGGCGCGTGAAGGTCTGCAGCGTGCGCGTCCCGGCGATCGCCCGCAGCGCGCGTTGTAGAGGTACGGGCGGTCCGGCGACCACAGCCGCGGCCCGCGCGACGCTCAGCCGTGCGCGTGAGCGTCGCCGATCGCCTTCGGGCCCGAGCGCGACACGTGCCGAGCTGCACGCGACGGCGCGCCGAAGCGCCCGACGACGGTGACCCGCCGCGAGCTCGGGTCCCGGCGTTGCGGACGCGGACCGTCCAGCGCACGCGTCGCCGCGCACGTGGCGCACGGCAGGTCGCGGCCGCACGTCGACGGTCGTCATGTCGATGTCGTCGATCGTGCGCAGGTAGACCTCGCGCAGGATCCCGCCGTAGTTCCACCAGCCGCCGAGCGGACGCCCGCGCGCGTCGAACTTCGCGGGCGGGAAGTCGCTCGCGGTGCGGCGGCTGTCGACGCGCAGGACCAGCCGGTTACACGCCCGTGCCGCTCGAGGAAGCCGCGCGGGAGGCGCAGCTCGAACGGCAGGTAGGCGCCGTCGTGCGTGCCGACGGAGCTGGCCGTTGAGCCAGATCCGCGCGCGGTAGTTCACGGACTCGAAGCGCACGATCCACATGCGGCCGCTCGCCCGCCGTCGGCAGGCGGAAGTCCTTGCGATACCAGCCGACGCCGCCGACGTACGAGGCGAGGCTCTCGTCCGTCGCGTTCCAGGCGTTCGGCACGGTCGTCGCCGTCCAGCCGTCGGTCGACGCGCTCGCGCTGCCAGCCCGAGCCGGTCGCCGTTGCGCGCCGGGTCAGGCGCGGACAGCCAGGGACCGTCGACGAGGAAGCGCCCGGACGGGCCGTCGCGGTAGAGCGTGCGCGTCGTCGGGGTCGAGACGATCGACGAGGCCGGGGGCCCGGCCGTCGGGGCCGGCGTCCGCAGGCGTCTGCGCGAGCGCGGGCGCCGCCGCGCCCACGGCGAGCAGGCCGGTCGCGGCGCCCAGCGCGAGCCGCAGGCGTCAGCGCCGGCATGCCGCCGTCCCCGCGATCTTCGGGCCGATCGACGTCAGCACGATCGTCGCCGCCGAGGATCGGCACGCCGCGCCGCTCGACCTCGACGCACTGCACGACCGGCAGGCTCATGCCGCCGACGTCTCCACGCGACGCGCGTCGGGCCGCTCTCGCCGCCGAGACGCGTACGAGGTGCGCCGAGGCGATAGTTCAGGATCTCGACGCTCCCCGCGGCCCGCAGCCGTGCGCGCGTTGCTCCCGCACCTGGTCGCGACACGCGCGGTCGGCGTCGCAGCCGTCGAGCAGCGCGAGCATCGCGTCCGCGTCACCGGCGGCCTGGGCCGCAGCAGGTCGGTCACCGGCGTCGCGCTCGCGGTTCTCGCTCGTGAGCCAGCGGGCCAGCGAAGAAGGAGACGACGAGGAAGGCGGCGACCACGAAGGCGATGGCAAGCGCACGGCGCAGCGACACGACCTCGAGGGTAGAACCCTCACGCGCCGGACCGCGCCGGTCGGCGATAGGCTGCGGCGCGTGCTCGCGAAGCTGCTCTTCAAGCCGTTCGGCATTCTGCTCGGCGTCGTCCGGCCAGGAAGGTCGGCGAACAAGGCGTTCGAATCGACCTGGGAAGGCGCGCTACGGGCAGGGCGCGCCGACGGCGCACGACCGAGGAGGCGACCTGGGCCCAGGTCGTCGGCGCCGCAGCGCTGCAAGCGGCACGATCATCGCCGTGACGGCTGCGACGTTCAGACCGCACGGCCGCGAAGTCGTTCCGCTACATCACCGGCTTCTGGCCCGGCGAGCAGGAGCCGCCGCCGGCCAAGCGCGTCCAGGCGCGCGGTGACTGACCGCGGGCGCCGCCGCCATGGACTCCCCGGCCGTCCGCCTGATGGAGCGCCTGGGTCTCAGCGATGAGGAGCTCTGCACGATCCTCGCGGTCGACCCGATCGCCGTGATCACCGGCGAGCTCGATCACCGGCCCGAGCTCGGCATCCTGCTCGACCTGACCCAGGACGCCGAGGACACCGTCGGCGTGAGCGTCCTGCAGCGCTGGGTGCGCACGACCGGTCCCGCCGGCCGGCCGCTCGACCACCTGCTCGCCCGCGACTTCGCCGCCTTCGAGGCCGCCGTCACGACGCTCGCCGAACGCGGGCTCGTGATCGGCGGGACCACCGACCCCACCCAGGAGGCACCATCATGAGCACCGCACCATCCCTCGTCACCGGCGTCGACTTCGTCTCGCTCCCGACCGCCGACCTCGACGCCGCCGTGCGCTTCTACGGCGAGACGCTCGGCCTGCCGCGCTCCGCCTACCGCCCGGAGCGCGGCTTCGCCGAGTTCGAGACCGGGACCGTGACGCTGAGCATCATCGAGCCGGCGAAGATGGGCCTCGAGCACCACGTCAGCCGCAACGCGATCGCCCTGCACGTGGACGACGTCGCGGCTGCACGTGCCGCGCTCGAGGAGCGCGGCGTCACCTTCGCGGGCGACACGTTCGACACCGGCGTCTGCCACATGGGGTTCTTCGCCGACCCGGACGGGAACGCCCTGATGCTTCACCACCGCTACGCGCCGCGCGTGCCGGAGGGCGCGAGCTAGAACAGCTGGTTCTCGCCGCCGAAGACCTCGCTCACCGAGTCGTCGGTGAAGATCCGGCGGACCGAGTCGGTGAGCAGGTCGGCGCAGCGTCAGCACGCGGATGTTGTCGGGCGCGCCCGGCGCGCAGCGGGATCGTGTCCGTGACGACGATCTGCTCGAAGCCCGACGCGGCGAGGTTCTCGTACGCGCGGACCGCTGAGCACCGGGTGGGTCGCCGCGGCGTAGACGCGCGTCGCGCCGGCGTCGAGCACCGTCTGGCCGGCGGCCTTCAGGGTGCCCGCGGTGTCGATCATGTCGTCGACGATCACCGCCGTCTTGCCCTTGACGTCACCGATGACGTAGCCGATCTCGGCGACCTGCTGCGCGGGCCGC
This sequence comes from uncultured Actinomycetes bacterium, assembly GCA_963787935.1. Taxonomy (GTDB): domain Bacteria; phylum Actinomycetota; class Thermoleophilia; order Solirubrobacterales; family Solirubrobacteraceae; genus F1-60-MAGs163. The sequence continues at coordinate 1,234,861 of CAWBEV010000006.1, forward strand.
TCCTTGTCGAGGATCGCGAGCTCGGCGCCGATCTTCGAGGCGAACTTCTTGTTGAGCTTCACGCGGCCGGCGTCCGGCGAGACGACGACGAGGTCCTGGAGCCCGAGGTCGTCGAAGTACTGCGTGAGCATGAACAGCGCGGTCATGTGGTCCACCGGGATCTCGAAGAAGCCCTGGACCTGGCCGGCGTGGAGGTCCATCGTCAGCACGCGGTCGGCGCCCGCCGCCTCGAGCATGCGCGCGACCAGGCGCGCGCTGATCGGCTCGCGCGGCGCGGACTTCTTGTCCTGTCGCGAGTAGCCGAACCACGGCGTGACGGCGATGACGCGGTGCGCCGAGGCGCCGACGGCCGCGTCGATCATCACGAGCAGCTCCATCAGCGCGTCGTTCGCGGTGATGCCGGTCGTCGGGGTTGCCGCAGGTCGGCTGGACGATGAACACGTCGGCGCCGCGGATCGACTCCTCGAACCGGCAGTAGACCTCGCCGTTGGAGAACGTCTTGAGCGTCACCGGCCCGAGGTCCACCCCGAGGCGGTCCGCGATCTTCGCGGCGAGCTCCGGGTTCGCGCGCCCGGAGAAGAGCATCAGCCGCTTGTCGTAGTCGATCGGGAGGCTCGTGTGCCATGCGCGAATCGGGTGCGGTCCGGACCCGATGCGGTGCGGGCCCGTCAGCGCCGGGGAGTGTAGGCGTGACGCCGGTCATGACTCCTCCTGCGGCGCGCGGCCGCCGCTCGTCGTAGCCGTCCACGTTGCGCTGGCGCTCACGGGCGACGCCGAGCGCCCCGGCGGGCACGTCCTCGGTGATGATGCTGCCCGCCGCGGTCCAGGCCCGGTCGCCGAGCGTGACGGGCGCGACGTAGCGACACGTCGACCCCGCCCTTGACGCCGTCGCCGATCGTCGTGCGGTGCTTGTGCACGCCGTCGTAGTTCGCGGTGATCGTCCCGGCGCCGAGGTTCGAGCCGGCGCCGACGTCGGCGTCGCCGAGGTACGAGAGGTGCGGCACCTTCGTCCCCTCGCCGACGTCGGAGTTCTTGACCTCGACGAACGTGCCGACCTTCGCTGCGCTCGCGCAGCAGGGTCCCCGGACGCAGGTAGGCGAACGGCCCGACCGTGACGCGCCGCGCGCGAGCTCGCAGTCGACGAGGTAGCTGTGCAGGACCGTCACGTCGTCGCCGAGCGTCACGTTCGTGAGCGTCGCACCGGGCCCGATGCGGCAGCCGGTGCCTGCGCGCGTGGCCCCGCGCAGCACCGTGAACGGCTCGATCACCGTGTCCTGGCCGAGCTCGACGTCCGCATCGATCGTGCGTGGATCCGGGATCGACGACGTCCACGCCCGCGCGCTGATGGCCCTCGATGATCCGCCGGCGGGCGAGCTCGCGGACCTGGGAGAGATGCACCCGGTCGTTGACCCCGAGGACGATCGCCGGATCGTCCACCGCATGGGCGGCGATCGTCGCGCCGCGCTCGCGCAGCAGCGTGAGGACGTCCGGGAGGTAGAGCTCGCCCTGGGCGTTCTCCGGCTCGAGCCGCGGGAGCGTGCCGAGCAGCGCGCCGCCGTCGAAGACGTAGATCGCCGGTGTTCACCTCGCGGATCGCGAGCTCTTCGGCGCTCGCGTCGCCGGGTGCCTTCGTCTCGACGATGCGCTCGACGCCGCCGTCCTCACCGCGCACGATCCGGCCGTAGCCGGCCGGCTCCGTCGAGCACGGTCGTCGCGACGGTCGCGGCGGCGCGCGCGTACGCGTGGGCGCCGACGAGCTCGCGGATCGCCTCGGCGGAGATCAGCGGCACGTCGCCGCTGAGCACGACGACCGGCTTGTCGGACGAGAGCAGGTCGGCGGCGGCGGCGATCGCGCCCCCGGTGCCGTTCGGCTCGGCCTGGACGGCGATCTCCACGTCGTCGCCGAGATGCCCCTCGAGCGGACGGGCGGGCGCGTCCACGACGACGATGCGGCTCGCGCCCGCCGCGCGCGCGGCGGCGATGGGCCAGGCGATCATCGGGCGCCCGCAGAGGTCGTGCAGGACCTTCGGCGTGCGCGAGCGCATGCGCGTCCCCTGACCGGCGGCCAGGATGACGACGGTGGGAGCGTTCACGAGACCATCGTAGAGCGCAGAGCCGCGCCGGGGGCGAGCGCCCGGTCCTGGCGGCGGTCGCCGGGCGCCGGCCTCGGGCAGCCTCCTGTTCGGGCGCGGGATCCGCCTTGAGCCGGCAGAGCTCTGCGAGCACCTGCGCCTGCCACGCACGTCAGCGACTGCGGGGCGGGGATTCGAACCCCGACCTCACGGCTCCAAAGGCCGTCGTGCTGCCATTACACCACCCCGCAACGGGCGCACCCGGCGGAGGATAAGGCGGCGCGGGGCGCTACTCCTCGTTGTGCTCCTCGTCGGCCTCGCCGTACGTGACGTCGGCGGTGCCCGCGCTGTCCTCGGGCGCGAACGCGTCGCGCTCGGGAGAGCGGCCCTCGTCGAAGTTCTCGGCCTGCTCGACGAGCTGCTCCTCGGCCATCTCGAAGCCCTCGGACTCGCCGCCGCCGGCCTCGTCGACCGGGCGCTTCGCGTCGCGTCGCTTCTGCATCCAATCGGTCATGTCAGCAGTGTCCATCATTCCGGTCGCGGCCGCAGCGCGTCGGGCTACGGACCCGGACTGCGGGGCGCCCGCAGCCGCCCGAGCTCGGCGCTGAGCGCCGCGGGGGCCAGCGGGTCGAGCGCGAGCGCGCGGGCGTCGGCGCCGCCGGCCAGCCGGCGCTCGTGGCGCAGCATCGCGGGCGCGAGTCCGCGCTCGGCCGCGGCCCGCATCAGCGGCTCCCAGCCCGGCGTCCGCGAGCACGATGAGCTCACGATCGTTCGCCGCCAGTGCGACGAGGTAGGAGCTCGCATCGTGGGCCGAGGCGACGATGAGACCCGCTCCCGCGGCGAGGTCCGCGCGCACACCCGCCGCGTGCTCGCGGCCGAGCGACGGGACGTCCGGTGCGACGAGCACGACCGGGCCGTGATGCCCCTCGAGCGCGGCCGCGGCCGCCGCGACCGACGTCGCCTCGAACGCCCGGCCGGGCGCCAGCTGCGCGACCCAGCGCCGTGCGTTCGCCCGCAGCTCGCGCCGCAGGCGCTGCGCGCCGCCGGCGCCGACGGCCCGATCGAGCGACCCGTCGAGCGGGGCGCCGAGCGCATCGACGACGACGGCGGCGATCGGCGCGTCGTCGTCCACCGCTCGCCCCCGGTCAGTCCCAGCTGAGGTTCGAGCCGACGGGCCCCAGCGCGTCGGCCGAGACCCGCGAGAGCGCGCCGGCGAGCGTCGCCGCGAAGCGCTCGCTGCTCACGGCGATGTTCGCTGTGAGCTCCTCGACCGGCGTCACCTCGCCTGCCACGCCGTTCGCGTGGTCCGTGACGAATCCGAGCAGCGCGTACGGGATCGCGACCTCGCCGGCGAGCACGGTCTCGGGTCCCGCGGTCTGGCTCACCGCGCCGACGCCGGCCTGTGCGAGCATCCGGATCTCCGTGCGCGAGTTGAAGCGCGGGCCGTCCACGTGCCCGTAGCACCCACCGTCATGGACCGGGTAGGCGAGATCGCGCGCCGTCGAGAGCAGCGCCGCGCGCAGGTGTTCGTGGAACGGCCGCTCGAAGACCCAGTGCCCGCGCCCCGGCCCACCGGGCTGCGTGTGGAACGTGCACAGCTCCCCGCCGGGAAGCCGGTTGGCGAGGAACCACAGGTCGTCGAAGACGATCAGGTCGCGCAGCGCGAGCGCCGGGTCGACGGCGCCGCAGACGGTCACCGCGAGGATCGCGTCGGCGCCCCGGTCACGCAGCGCCGCGATGTTCGCGCGGTGCTCGACCTGATGGGAGACGCGCCGGTGACCCTCCCCGTGGCGGCTGACGTGCAGGACCTCGACGCCCCCGAGCCAGCCCTGGGTCACGAGCGACTCGCCGAACGGCGTGACGACCTGGTGCTGCTCGAGCACCTCGAGGCCCGGCAGCGCGTACGTCCCAGAGCCGGTGAGCATCCCGATCCGCATCGCGCGGATCGTATGGCGCGCGCGGACCTTGCGCCTACGGGGCGGCCGGCGCGGCGGCGGGCTCCGGGGCAACCGGTGCGGGCGTCTCGACCGGTGCGGGCGTCTCGACCGGCGCGGCGGGCTCCGGAGCGTGCTCCTCGGCCGTGCCGTGGTCGCCGCAGTCCCCGGTGTCCGAAGGCTCCGGCGTCGGGGCGGGCGCCGGCGTCGGCGCCGGCGGCGTCGGGTCGGGCGCCGGCGGCGTCGGGTCGGGCGCCGGCGGCGTCGGGTCGGGCGTCGGCGGCGTCGGGTCGGGCGTCGGCTCGACGACGGGCGCAGGCTCGGGCGGCGCGGCGGGAGTCGGCGCAGGGTCAGGCGCCGGCGCAGGCGGCTCCGGCGTGGGCTCCGGCGTGGGCTCCGGCGTGGGCTCGGGCGTCGCAGGGTCGGTGCCGTTCACGACCTCCTGGGCGTCCGGGATCCCGTCGCCGTCGGTGTCGACCAGGCCGTCCGGCGTGCCGTCGCCGCTGCTGTCGGGGTTCTGCGGGTTGTCACGCAGGCGGAATTCGATGGCGTTCGGGACACCGTCGCCGTCGCCGTCGGCCTGCGCATCGGCCTGGTCCGTCGGGTCCAGGCCGTTGTCCTGCTCCCACTTGTCCGGGATGCCGTCCCCGTCGGTGTCGGCGCTGACCGGGTTCGTGCCGATGCGCTGCTCGACGACATCGGGGATGCCGTCAGCGTCCGAGTCGGTCTGCGCGTTCTCCGGTCCCGGGACCGCGTCGGGGGATCCCAGACCGGTGCCCTGGTTGCCGCCGTCGCCGATCGTCCGGGGCGTCGGAGCACCGGGCGTCGCCGCGACGGGCAGGGTCGCTCCGGCACCCGGCGCGCCGAGCAGTGCCGCCGCCACGATGGTGCCGGCGGGCAGCTCGAGGCGCCCGGCGGCGACGCCGCCGACCGTCTGCGCCCGGGGCTCGTCGGGCAGGACGAGGCGCTGCGTGGCGACGGTCTCGTTCGTCGGCCAGGCGTGGAAGCCGAGCACGAAGCGGTTCAGCGCGGCGAGGCTGCCCCACACGAGCAGGCAGCCCACGAAGACGCCGGAGGCGGCGGCGATCCGCGCGCGGCGCCGTCCGGGGTCGGTGGTCGAAGCCTTGTGGGGGGAACGAGGCATATGTGCGCATTCGGCAGCTTTGACCCGGAACTTGAATCGATCATCCGTCCAGTCACACGAAGATCGCTCAAGTCAGGCTCCGAAATGCCCAATTTGCACGAATTTCTCGCCTCTCAGCGCGGTTTCGGCACGCGCCCGGCCGCCGCGCCGGCTTCCGAGGCGGGCCCGCCGCGGTGGGCGATCCCGAGCACGCGCATCGCCTTGAGGCCGAGGCTGAGCTTCTCGCGCCCGTCCGTGGACCCCACGTCGAGCCCCGAGAGCTCGCGCACGCGCTCGAGGCGGTAGCGGATCGTGTGCCGGTGGGTGAACAGCCGCTGGGCCGTGCCGGCGACGTTGCCGTCCGCCTCGAGGAACGTCTCGACCGTCGCGACGAGCCCCGTCTCGTACTGCTCGTCATAGGCCACGAGCGGCTCGACGGTCTCGGCGTAGAAGCGCTGCAGCTCGGCGGGGTCCTCGGCCATCGCCGAGAGCAGCAGGCGGTAGGCGCCGGTCTCCTCGAACGCGAGCACCGGGCGTGCGGTGTCGCCCTCGGCGACGTTCGCGGCCAGCAGCGCCTCGCTCGCCGCGCGGCTCAGCTCGCCGGGGTCCGGGCACGCGCGGCTGCGGCCGATGGTGAACGTGTGACCGCTGAGCCCCGCCTGGAGCTCGCGGCGGATGCTCTCCGCCGCCCGCTCGGCGGGCGCCTCGGCGCCGCCGGGGAGCAGGACGAGGACCTCGTCGCCGGGGAGCTCGTGGCGCTCGGTCAGCGCGGCGATCGCCGCCGGCACGGCGCCGCGCGCGCCGCGCTCGGTGAGCGCCAGGACGCGCAGCCGGCGACCGTCCTCGCCGGGCACGTGCGCGTGGGCGCGCACGACGAGCACGCTCGCCCCGGCCTCGAGGTCGACGCCGAGCTCCGCCGCCCGCTCGATCACGACGTGCGCGCCGCTGAGCTCGCGCGCCAGGAGCGCCCGCAGGAAGCTCTCGGCGGCCTGCGCGGACGCGCGGTCGGGGGCGTGCACGCGCTCGACCTCGGAGGCCACGAGCGTCGTGATGAGTCGCAGCACGACCGGATCGGGCTCCGAGCGCGCCCGCAGGCGCAGCGTCCCGACCACTGCGTCGGCGACGCGCAGCTCGAGCGCCTCGACGCCGGCACGGTCGGCGAGCAGCGCCTGCTCGTCGGCGGTCGACCGCGCGGCGACCGCGAGCACGTGGCCCGCGCGATCGCTGAGCACGAGGCTCGCGTCGAGAGCCCGGGACGCGGCGCGGATGACCTCCGGGAGGCCGGCACCCGACTCGACTGCGTCGGTGACCGCCTCCAGCGCCTCGAGGCCGACCCGCGCCGGCGCGCCCTGCGCCGGCGTGGACATGCGGGTGATTGTAGGCGGGAGACCGATCCGCGCCCCGGCGCGCAGCGCCCGTTCTTCACCCGCGCGGCGGAAACTACAGCGTGATGCGGTCCCAGAACCACACGACGAGCCCGCCGAGCCCGACGCCGACGAGCACGAACGCGGCGACGGCGTAGAGCGAGAGGAACACCGCCGCGACCCGCTCCCACAGGTGCGAGTACGACTGCCAGGCGGGCAGCGCGATCAGGCCGACCCACGCGGCGACGCCGAAGACGCCGCTGCACGCGGCGATGAGGACGATGATCGACTCGTTGCTCATGCAGGCTGCTCGGCGGCATTGTGGCGCACGAACGCGACGACGAGCGCCAGGATCGCGACGACCGCGAAGCTCATCGCCCCCGCGCCCGCCCCGCCGAGCACGTCCGAGAGCCAGTGGACACGCAGGTAGATGCGCGTCAGGCCGACGACCGCCACGACGCCGACGGCGGCGCCCGCGAGCCACCAGCGGCCCTTGAGCGCCGGCACGACGCGCACCCCGATGATCGCCAGCGCCACCCACGCGACCGCGTAGGCCGTGTGCCCCGACGGGTAGGCGGGGCCGACCGCGTCGACGGCCTCGTCGGGCGGGCGCGGGCGGTCCACCATGTGCTTGGCGACCTGGACCGCGGCGACCGTCAGTGCCATGCCGAGCATGAGCGTCAGGCCCTCGAGCAGCCTGCGGTTCAGCACCAGGACGATCCCGACGACCACCGCGAGCGTCTCCATGAGTGCCGGCGACCCGAGCACGGTGAGAACGCGGGCGGCGTCGATCAGCGTCGGGTTTGCCGCGTCGAGCGCCCAGCGGTAGACCGTGTCGTCGAGCGCGCCCGAACCGTTCTGCTCGATCGTGATCCAGTAGCCGAAGTACGCGAACGAGCCGACGGCGGCGACCGCCAGGAGCGTCGTCAGCTCGAGGCCGAGCTGGCCGGGTGTCAGGCGCGCGAGGAAGAACCGCGCGGGGCCCCGCGCCCAGGTGACGAGCGGCCGGAGCACGCGCAGCCCGGGCCGGTCGAGCGCCGCCATGATGTTCGCGTCGAACCGCGCGCGATGCTCCTCGACGCGGAAGTGCCGCACGAGCCAGATGAGCCCGACGACGACGCTGATCGCGATGCCGAGTCCGAGCGCCCCCTGCTTGGCGACCTTCAGGACCGTCCCGAGGCTCTGCCAGAAGAGGTAGCCGAGCATGATGAACGTCGTCGCCCAGAGACCGGCGCCGAGCACGTCGAACGGCAGGAAACGCCGGAAGGGCATGCCTCCGGACCCCGCCAGGAACGGGGCGACGGCGCGCACGATGCCGACGAACCGCCCGAGGAAGATCGCCTTCCCGCCGTGCTTGCCGAAGAACGCCTCGACCTGGGCCAGGCGCTCGGGCGTGATCTGAAACCGCGGGCCGTGGCGCACGAGGAAGTCGCGTCCGAGGCGGTGGCCGAGGTAGTAGCTCAGGCAGTCGCCGGCGATCGCGGCGACCCAGACGATCGCGATCAGCGTGATGACCGAGATCTCGCCCTGGCCCGCGACGACGCCGCCGACGATCATCGCCGTCTCGCCCGGCGCGAGCAGCCCGATGAACGCACCGGTCTCCAGGAACGCCAGCCCACCGACCAGCAGGTAGGTCCACGTGCCGAGCGTGGAGCCGATGTCGAGCAGCACCTGCTCGAGATCGGGCAGCTCGACGAGCCCCGAGCCGTAGACCGCGAACCCGATCGCCACGAGCACCGCGCCGATGAGCATCGGAACCTCGAGCTCTCGTCGGCGGCGGATCAGCACGACGATGATCACGAGCGACACGGCGAACGGCCAGAACTTCATGCGCCCACCTCCGCGGGCGGCAGCGCGCTCGGGTACCACGGCTCGACCGCGACCGGGCGCGGGTCGCGGCCGCTCAGCGCGACGGCGGCCGCGCGCGCACGCTCGAGGTCGGCGAACAGCCCGATGACGGTCGGGCCGGAACCGCAGACGAGCGCGTGCTCGGCACCCGCGCCGCGCACGTCGTCGAGTGTCCACTGCAGTTCCGGGAGCAGCGAGACCGCCGCGGGCTCGAGGTCGTTCAGGAGCAGGTCGCCCGGCGGCATCGGCGTTCCCGCGGCGAGCGCTCCGGCGAGGTCTGCGCGCCGCGCTTCGAGCGCCGCGCCGCTGCGCGGCAGGCGCAGGCGGTCGGCCTCGCGGAACACGTCGCCGGTCGGGAGCTGATGACGCGAGCGCACGACGAGGATGCCGAACGGCGCCGGGTCCGGGAGCGCGCGCAGCGTCTCGCCCGCCCCCGTCGCCAGGTAGCGCCGCGGGCGCACCTGCGCGGGGACGTCCGCACCGAGCCCGGCGGCGATCTCGCGCAGCAGGCGATCGTCACGCAGGCCCGCCGCGCGCGCCGCGAGCCGCAGCGCCGCCGCCGCGTCGGCCGAGCCGCCGGCCATGCCCGCCGCGAGCGGGATGCGCTTCTCGATCTCGAGCGTCACCGGCGCGCCCGTCCAGCCGCTCGCGGCGCGGAACGCCGCGAGCGCGCGCAGCGCGAGGTTCTCGCCGCTGACGCCCGGGCAGATGACCGCGTCGGCGGTTGCGCCGAGCCCGGCGGGCGTCAGGCGCACCGTGTCGACGAGATCCACCGGCTGCATGACGGTCACGAGCTCGTGGCGGCCGTCGGAGCCGCGCGCGGGCCCGAGCGTGAGCCCGAGGTTCACCTTCGCCGGGGCGCGATCGGTCAGCGCGGTCATGCGTCGAGCAGCTCCAGGAGCGTGCGGAACTCCTCCGGGGCGAGCCGTTCGGCGCGCTCGTCGGGCGGATGGCCGAGCGTCTCGAGCGCGGCGCGCGCCCTCGGTCGCGCGTCCGGCCCGAAGCCGCCGGCGAGGTCGAGCGAGCGGGGCAGCGCCTTGCGGCGGTGCGCGAACGCGCCCTGCACGAGGCGCCGCAGCCGCAGCTCGGGCGCCGGGCCGGTGCGTCGCAGCCGCACGAGCACCGAGTCGACGTTCGGCACGGGGAAGAACACGGTGCGCGAGACGGCGCGCGCGACCTCGACCTCGCAGGCGAGCTGCGCGATCACCGACGGCACGCCGTAGAGGTCGTCGCCGACGCGCGCGGCGAGGCGGTGCCCGACCTCCTTCTGCACCATCGCCACCCAGCGGGTCACGCCGGGGAGCTCCTCGATCGTGCGCAGGATCGCGGTCGCCGCAATGCCGTAGGGCAGGTTCGCGACGACGGTCGTCGGCGCCGGGTCGAGCGCCCGCAGGTCGAGGTCCATCGCGTCGGCGACGTGCAGCGTCGCGTTCGGGAGCGGGGCGAGCGCCTCCTCGAGCGCGGGCACGAGCGCACGGTCGATCTCGACGACGTGCACGTGGGCGCTGCGCGGCGCCAGGTGCTCGCTGAGCACGCCGAGTCCGCCGCCGATCTCGAGCACGACGTCGCTCGGCTCGAGCGCGGCCAGGCGATCGATCACGCCGAGGATGTTCGAGTCCACGAGGAAGTTCTGCCCGAGGTCGCGCTTCGGTCGAACGCCGTGCTCGCGCATGCGGCGCAGGCTCGGCTGGGTGGGCGGCGGGCGATCGGTCACCGGCATGCCTTGCCGCCGCCGCTCACCAGCCGAACAGCCGGGCGGCGTTGTCGTCGACGAGCCGCTCGAGCTCCTCGTAGGGCACGCCGCGACGCTCGGCGACGAAACGCGCGGTGTACGCGACGAACGCCGGCTGGTTGCGCTCCTTGCGCACCGGCTGCGGTGTGAGATACGGCGCGTCGGTCTCCACGAGCAGCCGCTCGGCGGGCACCCGCGCGGCGGCCTCCGCGAGCTCCTGGGCGCTCGGGTAGCTGACGTTGCCGGCGAACGAGATCCACCAGCCTTCGGTGACGCACGCGTCGAGGCGATCGGGCATCGAGAAGCAGTGCAGCACGACTTCGAGCCCGCCGGCGCGCTCGCGCAGGGTGCGGATCGTGTCGTCCTCTGCGGCGCGCGTGTGGATCACGAGCGGCTTGCCGGTCTCGCGCGCGAGGTCGATCTGCGCGTGGAACGCGCGCTCCTGATCGGCGCGCGTTGCGGTGTCGCGGTAGAAGTCCAGCCCCGTCTCGCCGATCGCCGCGCAGCGCTCGTGGGCGGCGAGCGTGCGGAGGTCCTCGAGCGCGTCGTCGTCGAACCCGCTCGCCGCATTCGGGTGGCGGCCGACCGCGGCCCAGACCGGCGCGAACGTCTCGGCGGCGCGCAGCGCGCTGCGGCAGCTCTCGGCGTCCATCCCGACCGTGAGGATCCGCCGCACGCCCGCGTCCTCCGCGGCCGCGACGAGCTCGTCGTTCGGGGGCGAGCAGGAGTCCAGGTGCGTGTGGCTGTCGATCATGGGTGCGGCTCAGGCGTGCTTGGGGAACAACGGCTCGAGCTGCTCGGCCCGAACGACCCGCCGGGCCCCGAGCGACGCTGCGTCGTAGGCCAGGTCGGGTGACCCGAGCGCGTCCAGGAGCGTCTCGGCCGAGGCCGGGACCCACGGGTGCAGGAGCACCGTCAGCGACCGCAGGCCCTCGGCGAGCGTCGCGAGCACGAGGTCGAGTTCGCCCGCGACGGCCTCGTCCTTGGCGAGCTGCCACGGCGCGCGCTCCTCGACGTAGCGGTTCAGGCGCCGCACCCGCTTCCAGATCTCCTCGAGCGCCTGCGTGATCTCGGCGCGGTCGAGCAGCTCGGCGACGCGCTCGGGCAGCCCGGCGAAGTCCTCGGCGAGCACGGGGTCGAGCGCCACGTCGGGCACGAGGCCGTCGCGGTAGCGCCCGAGCATCGCGATCGTGCGGCTCGCGAGGTTGCCGTAGTCGTTGGCGAGCTCGCGCTCGTAGCGCTCCTCGAAGGCCGCCGTGGAGACCGAGCCGTCGGTGCCGAACGGCACGTCGCGCAGCAGGTAGAAGCGCAGCGCGTCGGAGCCGAACCGCTCGATGACCTCGAACGGGTCGAGCACGTTGCCGAGCGACTTGCTCATCTTCTCGCCGTCGAGCAGCAGGAACCCGTGGACGAAGACGTGCTCGGGCACCTCGATCCCCGCGGCCATCAGCAGTGCCGGCCAGTAGACCGTGTGGAACTTCAGGATGTCCTTGCCGATCAGGTGGTAGCTCGCGGGCCAGAAGGCGTCGGTCAGATCCTCCCCGGGCCGCGCGAACGACAGCGCGGTGTAGTAGTTCAGGAGCGCGTCCCACCAGACGTAGAAGACCTGGTCGGGGTCCCACGGCACGCTGACGCCCCAGTCGACCTTGCGGCGCGTCAGCGACACGTCCTGCAGCCCGCCGCGCACGAACGCCAGCGCCTCGTTGTAGCGAACCCTGGGCTGCACGAAGTCGGGGCGCTCGGCGAACAGCCGCTCGAGCGGCTCCTGGAAGGCCGACAGCCGGAAGAACCAGTTGTGCTCGTGCTCGCGCGTGAGCGGGATCTTGTGGATCGGGCACGTGTTGCCCTCGGCGATCTCGCGGTCGGTCTTGAAGTCCGCACAGCGCGGGCAGTACCAGCCCTCGTAGGTGCCCTCGTAGGCGTACCCGTTGTCCTTCACCTGCGTGAGGACCTCCTGGACCTTCGCCTTGTGGGCGGGATCGCTCGTGCGGATGAAGAAGTCGTTCGTCGCGCCGAGCTGCGGGGCGAGCGCCTGGAAGCGCGCGTAGTTGCGGTCCGCGAGCTCCTCGGGCCCGATGCCCTCGCGTTCGGCCGCGAGCACGACGGGCTCGCCGTGCTCGTCGGTGCCCGTGAGGAAGAAGACATCCTCGCCGCGCTGGCGGTGGTGACGGGCCATGACGTCCGCGGCGATGGTCGTGTAGGCGTGCCCGAGATGGGGTGCGGCGTTCACATAGTAGATCGGCGTCGTGACGTAGAAGGAGGTTCGGGCCATGAGGCCCGAACGCTAGTGGGTCGCGTGGGCGTGCCCGGCGCGCGCCCGGCGGCGACGCACGCGCAGGACGGTGCCGGACCCGACACCGGCACCGAGCGCCGCCAACCCGAGCCACGCCGTGACGGGCGCACTGCCGACGTGGCGGGCCGGAGCGCCGCGCGGGCGCGGCAGGACGCGCCGCGCAGCCCGACGCGGACCCGGCGGGCGGAGCGGACGCGGCGCCGGGCCGAGGCGCGGGACGCCACCCGCACCGCCGAGCAGCGCGATCGGGTCGCGGTAGCCGTGGCGCCGGCCGGCGGCGCGGGCGCCGAGCCTGAGCCGGCCGCTCGCGCCGAGCGTGCCGAGCAGCCGGCCGGCCCGGACCCGGCGCCCGCTGCGAACCCGCAGCGCGCCGAGCCCGAGATGCGTCGCGACGAGACCGCCGCAGCGCACGCTGACGCCGAATGCTCCGCCCGCGCCCGCGCCCGCACCCGGGAGCCGGCCCGCGAACGTGACGTGGCCTGCGCAGGCCGAGCCGACGTGCGCGCCCGCGGGCCCCGCCAGGACAGCGCCGCGCCGGGCGCCCGCGGCGTACGGGCGCCGCACCTCGAAGCGGAACGGCGCGACGACGTCGTGCGCGGCCAGCGGCCAGCGCCAGGGCGGCGGATCGGCCGCGCGCGTCAAGCGCTCCGAACAGCAGGACGAGGGCGACGGTCGCGAACGGCAGGAGCATGCGGGCGAGGCTATGGCGCCGCCGCCGCGCATCGCGCGAGATCGTCCCGGCCGTCACACGAGCGCGCGCCCGCCGCCGCAGACCACGCCCGTGCCGTCACGATTCCGGTTCGAGCGCCGCGCGGTAGAGCGCGTTCGCCGAGCACCCCGTGAGCTCGGCGACGACACCCGCGGCCGCGCGCGGACGGGCCCCGTCCGCCACGAGCCGGCGGACCGCAGCGGCGGCGGCGACGGCGTCGGCCGCCCCCGGCGCCGCCGCGCCGACGACGAGCACGACCTCGCCGCGCACCTCGGTTCCGGCGCAGTGCTCGGCGAGCTCCCCGGCCGGCCCGCGCACGACCTCCTCATGGAGCTTCGTCAGCTCGCGGCAGAGCGCGACGGGCCGCTCCGGGTCGAGCTCCGCGAGCACGGCGAGCGTCGCGGCGACGCGTCGCGGCGATTCGAAGGCCACGAGCGTCTCCTCGCCGCGCAGCACCGCCTCGAGCTCGCCGCGCCGGCGCGGCAGGAAGCCGGCGAAGCGCCACGTCGGGGCCTCGATGCCGCTCAGCGCGAGCGCGACCGGCACCGCGCTCGGGCCCGGCAGGACCTCGACCGGGACGCCCGCGTCGATCGCGGCGCGCACGATGACCGCGCCCGGGTCGCTCACGAGCGGCATCCCCGCGTCGCTGACGAGCGCGACCGTCTCACCGGCCTCGATCCGCGCCACGAGCCGCGGCGCCGCGCGGCGCTCGGCGTGCGCGTCGTAGCGCACGCGCTCGCCGCCGATCCCGTGCCGGTCGAGCAGGACCTTCGTCGTGCGCGTGTCCTCGCAGGCGATCACGTCCGCCGCCTGCAGCGCCGCGAGCGTGCGCAGCGTGATGTCCTCGAGGTTGCCGATCGGCGTCGGGCAGACGACGAGCCGCCCGCGCGCCGGGCCGGCCGCCTCGCCCGCGCCGCTCACCCTGCGTGCTCCTCGAACGCGAGTGTCGCGGCGCCGAGCAGCCCGGCCTCCGCGCCGAAGTGCGCCGGGACGATTCCCGCGACGTCGCGCATCGAGGGGAACGCCTCCCGCGCGACGACCTCGCGCGCCGGCTCGAGCAGCAGCTCGCCTGCGGCGATCGCGCCCCCGCCGACGACGATGAGCTCGGGATTGAAGACGTTCACGAGCGTGACCATGCCGGCCCCCAGGCGCCGGCCCACGAGCTCGACCGCGGCCCGCGCGGCGGGGTCGCCGTCGTGGGCGAGCTCCGTCACGAGCGCGCCGGTGATCTCACGGCCGGAGGCGAGCTGGCGACCGAGGGCCGAGCCGGGGTCCTGCTCGGCGGCCTCGAGGCCTGCCCGCCCGATCGCGTTGCCGGACGCGTACCACTCGTAGTGCCCGTGGCCGGGGCAGCGGCCGCCGCACGCGGGACCGTCGAGCTCGACGACCATGTGGCCGAGCTCCGCCCCGCCGCCCGTCGCGCCGCGCACGAGGCGGTCGTTGACGACGAGCCCGCCGCCGATCCCGGTGCCCACGGTGAGCATCACGGCGTCGGCCGCGCCCTGCGCGGCACCGTGGCGCCACTCGGCGAGCATCGCGCAGTTCGCGTCGTTGTCGAGGAACACGGGCAGGCCGACGCGCTCGGCCATCAGCGCCTCGAAGCGCACGGCCTCGAGCGGCAGATGCGGACAGGCCGCGACGACCCCGCTGCGCGAGTCGAGCACGGCGGGGATGCCGAAGCCCACCCCGACCACCTCGCCGGGCGCCGCCTCGATGGTCTCGCGCACCATGTCGGCGAGCGTGTCGAGGAGTTCGACCGTGTCGAGTCCGCCACTCGGACGCTGGCTGCGGTGGTGCACCCGCAGGTCGGCGTCGACGGCTCCCGCGAGCGCCTTCGTGCCCCCGAGGTCCACGCCGATGACGCATGGTGCCGCCACGGCCGCCACCATATCCCGCGTGGCGCCGGACCGACCGCCCTACCGCGTCTACCGCACGCGGCCCAAGTTCCTGCCGAAGGGCGGCCCGAGCCTCGACGGCCTGCGGCCGACCGGTGCGACGCCGCCGGCCGGCCCGGCGGGGCCCGGGGAGCCGCTCACCGCGCACCCGGCGCCCGCGGGTCGGCGCACGCCGGATCCTGACGTGGATCGCGCTCGGCCTCGCCGGCTGGGTCGCGCTGTCGATCGTCCTCTTCGTGTTCAGCGCGCAGTTCCTCCAGGACCGCGTCAGCGGGGAGACCAAGGCCGAGCTGTCAGCCCCCGGGCTCCCGATCGTCTCGCCCACGACGGTGCTGATCCTCGGAAGCGACCTGCGCGCCAAGGGCACGAAGGAGCCCGGCGCGGCGACGTCGGGACCGAGCCGCTCGGACTCGATCCAGCTCCTGCGCGTCGGGGGCGGCCACAGCGCGAAGCTCTCGATCCCGCGTGACACGATCGTCGACATCCCCGGGCACGGCCTGAACAAGGTGAACGCCGCGTTCGCGTTCGGCGGCTCGGCGCTGACCGTCAAGACGCTCAGGCAGTACCTCGGCATCGACATCGACCACGTGATCGTCGTGAACTTCGAGCAGTTCCCCGGGCTCGTCGACGCGATGGGCGGCATCAGCTACACCGGCGGCTGCGTCGTCTCACGCATCAACGGGGGCTTCGCCAACGGCGGCTACACCCTGCGCCTGAAGGCCGGGACCTCGCACCTGGACGGCCGCCAGGCGCTCGCGCTCGCGCGCACGCGCAAGAACGAGTGCAACCCGAGCGAGAACGACTTCACGCGCGAGCGTCGCCAGCAGAAGGTCGTCGCGGCGATGAAGTCGCGCGTCCTCTCGCCCGCCGGGTTCCTGCGCTGGCCGTTCGTCGCCTGGCGCACGCCGCAGACGATCAGCTCGGACATGGGCGCCCTCGGGCTGACCGGCCTGATGGCGACGGTCGCCACCTCGGGCGACGCGCCGACGCGGCTGCTGCGGCCGGACGGAGCGCTCACGCTGCCGGACGGCGGCGCAGGACTGACGGTGAGCGAGGACTCGCGCCGGCGCCAGGTGCGCCGGTTCCTCGACGGCTAGGAAGGCCCGGCGCAGCGATGGATCCTGATCCGAGAGACCGCGAACCGGACGTGCGCCACCGGCGGCGGCCATGGCCGCGGTGATGCCGGTCGTGGGCGTCGTGCGGGCAGGCGGGGCCAGCGGCGGGCTGCGCGATGCAGGCTGACCGCCGCGAGATCGCGGCGATCTTCGCGGGCGGGTTTCTCGGCGCGGTGACCCGCGCGGAGCTGGGCATCGCGTTCCCGCACGCCGATGGGGCGTGGCCGTGGTCGACGTTCGTCGTGAACGTCGTCGGGGCGTTCCTGCTCGGCTACTTCGTGACCCGGTTGCAGGAGCGCCTGCCGCTGTCGGCGTATCGCCGACCGTTCCTCGGCACAGGGATCTGCGGCGCGCTCACGACGTTCTCGACGATGCAGATCGAGATCTTGGAGATGCTCGACCGGGGACGGCTGGGACTGGCCGGGGCGTACGCCGGGGTGAGCATCGCCGCCGGATTCCTGGGCGTGGCCGCGGCGACGAACCTCGTGCGACGGGCCTCGGTGACCGGATGAGCATTGCGATGGCGACCGCCGTCGGGCTGCTCGGAGGCGTCGGCGCGGTCTCACGATTCCTGCTCGATGGCGCGGTCGCTCGACGGGTGGGGCGCTCGTTCCCGTTCGGGACGCTCGCCGTGAACCTCAGCGGCGCGTTCGTGCTCGGGATCCTGGTCGGCGCGACGCTCAGCACCGGCGCGAACCGGCTGCTCGGCGTCGGCCTGCTCGGGGCGTACACGACGTTCAGCACCTGGGCGCTGGAGAGCCACCGGCTCAGCGAGGACGGTGAGGGTCGTCTCGGGGCGGGCAACTTCCTCGTCAGCCTGGTGCTCGGCGTGTGCATCGCGTGGCTCGGGCGCAGGATCGGAGCGCAGCTGTGAACGAGGACTGCCTGAAGCTCACCGCGTACCTCGGTGAACGCGACCGCGCGAACGGCGGCTACCTGGCCGACGGTCTCACCGACATCTACGCCCGCCACGACCTGCGGACGAGCCTCCTCCTGCGCGGGACCGCCGGCTTCGGCGCCGAGCACCAGCTGCGAACCGACCGGCTGCTGACGCTCTCGGAGGATCTGCCGCTCGTGTCGATCGCCGTCGACACCCGCGCCCGGATCGAGGCGGTCGTCCGCGATCTGGGCGCGCTGCGCTTCAGCGGCCTGGTGACGCTGGAGCGGGCGCGGATGCTGACCGGCCGGATCGAACCGATTCAGCTGCCGCCGGACCTGCAGGAGACCGCCAAGCTGACGGTCTACGTCGGTCGCCAGGAGCGCACGACGCGGGGGCTCCTGGCCTACCGCGCCGTCGTCGAGCTGCTCCACGCGCGCGGCGTCGCAGGGGCGACCGTGCTGCTGGGCGTCGACGGGACCGCGCACGGGGAGCGTGAGCGCGCGGGGTTCTTCAGCCGCAACGCCGACGTGCCGCTGATGATCATTGCGATCGGTGCGGGCCGGCATATCGGCGAGCTGCTGCCGGAGCTCGGCGCGCTCCTGCACCGGCCGCTCCTGACGCTGGAGCGGGTTCGCCTCTGCAAGCGCGACGGTGAGCTGCTCGCCACGCCGCGCGAACTGCCCGCGACCGACTCGTCCGGCCTCGGCATCTGGCAGAAGCTGATGGTCTACGCGGGCGAGCAGTCGCGCCATCGCGGCCGTCCGCTGAGCAGCGAGTTGCTGCGCCGCCTGCGGGAGGCGCGCGCGCCGGGCGCGACGAGCCTGCGCGGGACCTGGGGCTACCACGGCGATCATCTGCCGCACGGCGACTCGTTCTGGCAGCTCCGTCGCCGTGTGCCGGTCGTGACCGTCGTCATCGACACGCCCGAGCGGATCGGCGAGTGGTTCGCCATCGTCGATGAGCTGACCGACGAGACGGGCCTGGTGACCAGTGAGATGGTCCCGGCGTACCGCGCGAGCTCAGCGCACGTGCAGCGCGGCGGCCTGCGGCTCGCCCGGCACACCGGCTGAGTCGCAGTTCAGCGCGACGGGCGCCCGGCCCGGACTACGAGGCCTTGGGCTTCGCGTCGGCCTTGGCCGCCGGCTTGGCGTCGGTCTTGGCGGTGTCCTTCGCCTTGGTCTTCTCGGCGCTCTTGGCGTCGTGCTTGTCGGCGCCGTCCTTCGCAGAGCGCTCGAGCTCGCGGTTGCGCCGCCGCGTGCCGTAGTCGGTGTTGTGAAAGCCCTTGCCCTTGAAGTGCACGGCGACCGGGTGGAACACGCGCTCGACGGGCACGCCGGTCTCGGGGTCCTTCGTCAGTGCGTCATCGGTCATCTTCTGGATGACCTCGAAGGTCGAGCCGTCCGGACGGCGGTACTCGTAGATCGGCATGGCACTCCCAGTATAGGAGTGCCAGCAGCCGGGGCCGGACCCCCGCTGGGACCCGATGCATACAGTGGGCGCATGCCCGAAGACGTCGTGACCATGGACAAGATCGTGGCGCTCTGCAAGCGCCGCGGCTTCATCTTCCCCGCCTCCGAGATCTACGGGGGCCTCGGTTCGACGTACGACTACGGCCACTACGGCGTCCTGCTGAAGACGAACGTGAAGAACGCCTGGTGGCAGGCGATGCTCAGCCGCGACGACATCGTGGCCCTGGACTCGGCGATCCTCCAGCACCCGCGGGTCTGGGAGGCGAGCGGTCACGTCGGCGGGTTCAGCGACCCGATGGTGGACTGCCGCACGTGCAAGGCGCGCTTCCGCGCCGACCACCTCGCGGAGCTCCAGTGCCCGCAGAAGCCCTCCAGGCACCCGGGCGAGGGACCCGACTGCGACCTCACCGAGGCGCGCGAGTTCAACCTCATGTTCGAGACGACGGTCGGCCCGGTGAAGGACTCGGGCTCGGTCGCCTACCTGCGCCCGGAGACCGCCCAGGGGATCTTCATCAACTTCAAGAACGTCCTGCAGTTCGCGCGCAAGAAGCCGCCGTTCGGGATCGCGCAGGTCGGCAAGTCGTTCCGCAATGAGATCACGCCGGGGAACTTCGTCTTCCGCACGCGCGAGTTCGAGCAGATGGAGATGGAGTTCTTCGTCCCGCCGGCCGAGGCGGACGAGTGGTACCGCTACTGGATCGCCGAGCGCGAGCGCTGGTACGTCGACCTCGGGCTGCGTCCCGATCACCTGATGATCCGCCCGCATGCGGCCGACGAGCTCAGCCACTACTCCACGGGGACGAGCGACGTCGAGTACCTGTTCCCGATCGGATGGTCGGAGCTCGAGGGGATCGCCAACCGCGGGAACTTCGACCTCAACGCACACGCCGAGCATTCCGGGGAGAAGCTCGAGTACTTCGACCAGGGGACCGGAGAGCGTTACGTGCCGCACGTCATCGAGCCGGCGGCCGGCGCCGACCGCGCGACGCTCGCGTTCCTCGTGGACGCCTACGACGAGGAGGAGGTCGAGGGCGATACGCGCACGGTCCTGAAACTCCACCCGCGTCTCGCGCCCGTGAAGGTCGCCGTGCTCCCGCTCGTGCGCAAGGACGGCCAGCCCGAGATCGCGCGCGAGATCTTCGACACGCTGCGCACGCGCATGCAGGCCGAGTACGACGAGGGCGGATCGGTCGGCAAGCGCTACCGCCGCCAGGACGAGATCGGCACTCCCTGGTGCGTCACGGTCGACCACCAGACGCTCGAGGACCGCACGGTGACGGTGCGCGACCGCGACTCGCTGGCGCAGGAGCGCGTCACGATCGAGGCGTTGCCCGCGCTGCTCGGTGGACGCCTGGCCGCCGACTGGACGAGCCCGAAGCTCGCAGCCGCCTGACCCGCGGCCCGCTACTGACCATCCGGTCAGTAGCATTCCCGGCATGGCCACCACCGCCCCGAGGGCGTCGGCGAACGTCACCGCCGACATCAGCTACGCCGACCTGTACGAGCGCTGGGAGCGCGGCAACTGGTCGGCGACGTCGATCGACTTCACGCAGGACAGGATCGATTGGCAGGAGAAGCTGACCGACGAGCAGCGCCGCGCTGCGCTCTGGTTCTACACGCTCTTCTTCCACGGCGAGGACGCCGTCACCGACGGCCTCTCGCCATACCTCGACGCCGCGCCGCTCGAGGAACAGAAGTACTTCATCGCCACCCAGCAGGTCGACGAGGCGCGTCACAGCGTCTTCTTCAAACGGTTCATGCAGGAGGTCGCCGGCCTCGGCGACGGCACGATGGCCGGCGGGATGCAGGCCACCGACCACCTGCTGACCTGGGGGCATCGCAAGGTGTTCGGCTACCTCGAGGAGATGTGCGAGCGCCTGCGCCACGATCGCAGCCCGCGCCAGCTCGCGGCTGCCGTGACGCTCTACCACGTGATCATCGAGGGCACGCTCGCCCAGCCGGGCCAGCACTTCATGGAGCGCTACATCGAGGAGCTCGACATCCTCCCGGGCTTCCGCGAGGGCATCCGCAACGTCGCGCTCGACGAGCAGCGGCACATCGCCTTCGGCGTGAAGCTCCTGGCCGACCTCCACGCCGAGAACCCCGCGGAGATCCAGGACGCGATCGTCCAGACGATCCGCGAGGTCGGTCCGTACACCTCGGCGATCGCCAAGCCGCCGAACTGGGACGAGACGTACTACACGGCGTTCGGCTTCACCTACGACGAGCTCGGCATCGAGGGAACGCGCTCGCTCGAGTTCCGGCTCAAGGCGATCGGCCTGGACCTCGAGTCGATCCCGCGCTTCCCGATCGCGATGGACCTGCCGCTCGAGGAGCGCTCGCGCCGCGGGCGGATCCTGCTCGAGGCGAATCTCGGCGGCCCCGACCGCCCGGCGGTGCGCGACCCGCAGGCGATCGCGGTGATGTTCGACGTACTGCGCCGCGCGGCCGACCCGAGCGTCGTGCGCCCCGGCACGACGATCCTCTGGGACTTCACCGACGCCGAGCCCTGGTACATCACGCTCGGGAACGGCGAGGCGAGCGCGACGCAGGGCCGCCCGGTGCGCGCCGACCTGCGCCTCGTCGTCGGCTTCGACGACTGGGCCGACATGTTCGCCGGCCGCGCCGACGGCCACCGGCTGCTGCTCTCCCGCCGGCTGCGCCCCAAGGGCGACCCGCGCCTGTTCCTGAAGATGGCGAAGATCTTCCCGGCCTGACGCGTGCGAGGATCCGCGCATGCGGATCCTCGTGACGGGTGCCGGCGGATTCATCGGCGGGGTCGCGTGCGCGACGCTGCGCGAGCGCGGGCACGACGTCCTGGCGCTCGTCCGGCGCCCGGGCTCGGCCCCGGACGGCACGACGCCCGTGCTCGCCGACCTGACCGACGCCGCCGGGCTGCGCACGGCGATCCAGCACGCCGGGCCCGAGGCGGTCCTGCACTGCGCCGCCGAGACCGGGGCCCAGCGCGACCCGGCGAAGCTCGCGGCGGCGAACGTGGACGGCCTGAACCACCTGATCAGCGCGTGCGCCACGCTCGAGCCGGCGCCGAAGATCGTGTTCACCTCGACCGTCGTCACCGGCGACCCGCGCGGCGCGCTGCTCACCGAGGAGCGCCCGCTGCCCGTCCAGACCGACTACGGGCGCTCGAAGCAGGAGGGCGAGCGGCTGCTGCTCGGCTCGCGGCTGCCCGTCGTGATCGTGCGGCCCTGCCACGTCTACGGGCCCGGCGGCTGGTTCGCGACCGAGATGGTCCCCCGGCTGCGCCAGCCGGGGCGCTTCGCGATCATCGGGAAGGGCGAGAACGACTGGGACGTCGTGCACGTGGACGACGTCGCGAGCGCCTGCGCCCTGGCGCTCGAGCGCGGCGCTCCCGGCGAGGTCTACCACTGCGCCGACGACGTGCCCACGACCTACGCGCAGTTCATGGAGCGCACGGCCGAGGCGCTCGGCGTCGGCCGCCCGCGGCACCTGCCCGTATGGCTCGCTCGGCGCGTCGCCGGCGACGGGCCGGTGGACGCGCTCGTGCGTTCGGCGCGCACGTCGAACGCGAAGCTCAAGGCGGACCTCGGCTGGGTCCCGGAGTACCCGGACTCGCGCGCCGGGATCCCGGCGGCCGTCGCCGTCCTCGACGAGGGCGCGCCGATGCTCTGAGCGCGTCGCGCACCAGCCGGGAACGACGAGGGCGCCCCGCGGGGCGCCCTCGGCACGAACTGGCGGGCGCGAGAGCGCCTCAGGCCTTGTCGGTCTCCTCGACGGCCTCCTCGGCCGCGGCCCCGGCGTCGGCCGCAGGCGCGGCGTCCGCCGCAGGCGCGGCGTCCGCCGCCGCCGCGGTGGCGGGCGCGGGAGGCGCCGGGGGCGCCGTGGTGGAGACGTAGTCGAACTCCTCCTCGGCGCCGAAGAGCATGTCGAGCACGCGGTTGCGCAGGCCCTCGCTCAACGCGATCGCCAGGGCGGCGCCAACGACCACGAGCACGAAGCCCTTCAGCAGGCGGTGCTTCTTCTTCGGCTTGGTGATCATGCGCTCGCGGGCACCGGCGACGCTCCTGCCGACCGCCGCGAGCTCCCGCTGGAGCTTGCGGTCGTCGAAGATCGCGGACGCGAGGTTGTCCGAGCCCCTGGCGCGGTCGATCGCCTGACGCGCGGATTGGTAGGCGACGCGCGCGTTGTCGCGGATCTCGGGGTCCTCCAGGGCGCGGCGGACGTACGGGTGCGCCATGAGCTCCTGGACCGTCTGGGCGGCTCTGCCCGCCCCGCTTGGAACTGCCATTCGATCTTCTCCCTCGACGATGGCTCGGGTGTCGCGAGTCTACCCCGACTGGCGCGCGGGCGTGCGCGGGGGCTCGAGCGCGGCGTCGAGCACGTGCCGCACGTCGTCGACGAACACGAAGCTCAGGCGGCGCCGCAGGTGCTCGGGGATGTCGTCGATGTCGACCTCGTTGAGGGTGGGGGCGATGACCGTCGCGATGCCGTTGCGCTGTGCCGCGAGCGCCTTCTCCTTGAGGCCGCCGATCGGCAGCACCTGCCCGGTGAGCGTCACCTCGCCGGTCATCGCCACGTCGTCGCGGACCGCGCGCCCGCTGAGCATCGAGACGAGCGCGGTGGTCATCGTGACGCCCGCGCTCGGGCCATCTTTCGGGATCGCCCCCGCCGGGACGTGGACGTGGATGTCGTGCTCGGCGAACCAGTCGCCGCCGAGCCCCGGTGCCAGCGCCTCGACGTGGCCGCGCACGTAGCTCAGCGCCGCCTGCGCGGACTCCTTCATGACGTCGCCGAGCTGACCGGTGATCGTCAGCCGCCCGCGCCCGGGCATCGACGAGGCCTCGACGAACAGGACGTCGCCGCCGACCGGCGTCCACGCGAGCCCGGTCGCGACACCCGGCTCGCGCGTGCGCCGGCGGGCGTCCGCCGGGAAGCGGCGCTTGCCGAGCAGCTCGCGCGCGCGGGCCTCGCCGATCGAGATCCGCTTCTTTGGGCGCGCGGCGCCCGAGCGCGCGATCTCGGTCGCGACCTTGCGGCAGAGCGTGCCGATCTCACGCTCGAGGTTGCGTACCCCCGCCTCGCGCGTGTAGTCGGCGATCACCGCACGCAGCGCGCCGTCGGTGACCGAGATCCAGCTCTTCTTCAGCCCGTTGCGGGCGATCTGGCGCGGTACGAGATAGCGCCGCGCGATCTGGAGCTTCTCGTCGGCCGTGTACCCGGCGAGCTGCAGCACCTCCATGCGGTCGAGCAGCGCCCGCGGGATCGTGTCGAGCGTGTTCGCCGTCGTGATGAACATGACCTCCGAGAGGTCGAACGGCACGTCGAGGTAGTGGTCGCGGAAGGTCCCGTTCTGCTCGGGATCGAGCACCTCGAGCATCGCGCTCGACGGATCGCCGCGCCAGTCGCTGCCCATCTTGTCGATCTCGTCGATCATGAAGACCGGGTTCTTCGAGCCTGCGTCGCGCAGCGCCCGGATGATCGTTCCGGGCATCGCGCCGATGTACGTGCGCCGGTGGCCGCGGATCTCGGACTCGTCGCGCACGCCGCCGGCGCTGATGCGCTCGAACTCGCGACCGAGGGCGCGGGCGATGGACTTCCCGAGCGAGGTCTTGCCGACCCCGGGCGGGCCGACGAACGCCAGGATCGAGCCGCGGTGCTGCTCGGCACCGCCATCGGTGAGGCGGCGCACGGCGAGGAACTCGATGATGCGCTCCTTGACCTGCTCGATGTCGTAGTGGTCCTCGTCGAGCACGCGGCGCGCGTGATCGAGGTCGAGGTCGTCCTTCGTGGAGGCCGCCCACGGGAGCGAGACGAGCCATTCGAGATACGTGCGGATCACGCCGTGCTCGGCGGCCTGCGGCGGGAGCGCCGCGAGGCGACCGAGCTCGCGGTCGGCCTGCACGCGCACGTCCTCGGGCATCCCGGCCGCGTCGAGCTGCTCGCGCAGCGTCGCCGCCTCGGCGGCCGACTCGTCGAACTCGCCGAGCTCCTCCTGGATCGCCTTGAGCTGCTGGCGCAGCACGAACTCGCGCTGGGTCTTGTCGAGCTCGGACTGGACCTGCGACTGGATCTTCGAGCCGATCGAGATGACCTCGAGCTCGCGCGCGAGGATGTCCACGAGCAGGCGCAGGCGCCGGGCGACGTCCGCCTCCTCGAGCAGCTCCTGCTTCTCCTCGGTCTTCAGCCGCAGCGAGCCCGCGATGAGGTTCGCCATCGCCGCGGGGTCGTCGATGTTCGCGAGCGCGATCTGGAGCTCCTCGGGCAGGTAGGCGACCTGCTCGACGATGTCCGAGAACGTCTCCTGGACGTTGCGCGTGAGCGCGGTGAGCTCCGGCGTCTCGCGCGCGCGGTCGGGCACCTCGCGGATCTCGGCGACGAGGTACGGCGTCTCGCGCACCCAGCGCGTGACGCGCACGCGCTGGGCCCCCTGCACGAGGATCCGCAGCGTCCCGTCCGGGATCTTCATCATCCGCGCGATCGAGCCGACGACCCCGATGTCGTAGAGGTCTCCGGGCCCGGGCGCCTCGAGCTCCGGATCGCGCGAGGCGACCATCACGAGCATCCGGTCGCCGGCGAGCACGTCGTTGACGAGCTGGACCGAGCGCTCCTGGCCGACGGCGAGCGGGATCAGCGTGTCGGGCAGCGCGACGCTCTCGCGCAGCGGCAGGACCGGCAGCGTCTCGGGCACGGCCCGCTGGGCGCCGACCGGGACGACCCGTTCGGCGTCGTCTTCGGCGACGTCGATCACGAGCCGCTCTCGATCCCGGGCGGATCGTCGGGCACGTCGATCGGCACGCTGCGCGAGCGCCGGCCGGGCCGCGTCAGCGGCAGCTCGACGCGCAGGATCCCGTCGCGGTAGGTCGCGCGTGCATCCTCGGCGGCGACGTCCACGCCGAGCGGGATCACGCGCCGGAACGGCCCGAAGTCGATCTCGAGCTGCTGGTAGACGCGCCCCTCGGCGTCCGCGGGGCGCCGGTGGCCGGCGATCACGAGATCGCGCCCCTCGACCTCGAGGACGATCTCGGTGGGATCGATGCCGGCAAGCTCCGCGTGGACGACGGCACGCGGCGGGTCGCCCTCGTAGAAGAGGTCCACGGCCGGCGAGAACCCGCCGCGCCGGCGGGCGGTGAACCCGGTGCGGTCGAACACGTCGCCGAACAGCTCGTCCATCTCGCGGCGCATGCGCTCGAAGTTCGCGAACAGATCGCGCTCGGACATGGGCGCGATGCTACCGGCGCGGCGCGGGCGCCCGGAGTCCTGCGGCGTGCCGCAGACCGCACCATCGCCGCGACCGAGGCGGTTGCCCGCGCCGCGCGATCCTGGGACCCTGAGGCATGCGCATCGAGGAGCGATTCCACGTGCACCGCACACCGCAGGACGTGTTCGACTACGTCACGGACCCCGCGAACCTCGCGGCGTGGCAGACGTCGAAGACCCTCGTCGAGCCGCTGACGGACGGCCCGCCCCGCGAGGGCACCCGCGTGCGCGAGCGTACGAAGCCGCCCGGCGCCCGGGAGTTCGAGCAGCTGGTCGAGTTCACGGAGTTCGACCGGCCCCGGCGCCTGCACGTCCACGTCGTCGAGGGCCCGCAGCTCGTCGACGGCACGTGGTGCTTCGCGCGCGAGCGCGACGGGACGCGCGTCGACTTCGTCGCCGAGGGAGAGCTGAGCGGGTTTCCCCGACTCCTCGAGCCCGTCGTGCGGCGACTGATGGCCCGGCAGTTCGCCGGGTATCACCGCCGGCTGCGCCGCAACCTCGAGCAGGGGTGAGGGCGGCCGCGAGGGGGACCCGGAGGCCCTAGAGCTCGAAGACCGCGCCGGCCGTCGCGACCTCGACGGGCGCGCCGAAGGCCTGGGCTGCGGCCTCGCGCGCGTCGTCGACGTCGAGCTCGTCGGAGATGTGCGTGAGCACCAGGCGCCGGGCGCCCGCGCGGCGGCCGTGGTCGCCGGCCTCCTCGGAGGTCAGGTGCCCGCGCATGCCGCCGCGCTCGGGCCGCGGCAGCGTCGCCTCGATGAACAGCAGGTCCGTGTCACGCGCGAACGCGACGAGTGCATCGTTCGGCGAGCAGTCCGCGCCGAAGGTGAAGCGGGGCCCGCCGGCGACCGGCGTGATCTCGATCGCGAACGTCGGGACGTAGTGCGGCACGGCGCCGAAGCGCAGCCGCAGGTCGCCGATCTCGATGACGTCCTCTTCGACGTACTCGCTCACGGCGAACGCCTCCTCGACGAGCCGCTCGGCGCTCCAGAGCGCGCCGAGATGGCGGAGCGTCTCGACGCCACCCGCTGCCGGGACGTGCAGCTCAGGCCGCGCCGGCGTGTCCGTGCCGGGGAACCCCCCGACCGGGACCGGCTGTTGGCGCGGGGCGTAGGTCAGCGCGTAGGAGAACGGAATCAGGTCGAGGCAGTGGTCGGCGTGCATGTGGCTGAGGACGACCGCGGTGAGGTCGCAGTAGTCCAGCTGGTCGCGCAGCTTCGCGAACACGCCGTTGCCACAGTCGACGAGCAGCGTCGTGGAACCCTCGGAGACGAGGTATCCGCTGCACGCCCCGCCGGCGTCCTGCCAGGCCGGGGACTTCCCCAGGACTGTGATCTTCACCCTGCCTCGAACCCTCTCGCGTGACGGTCTGGGACTCTATCCGCGTGGACGAGTTCCAGATCGCGATGATCGCACTCGGCGGCCTGCTCGTGCTCGGCGCCCTCGTGTCGGGCCTGACGCAGCGCAGCTTCCTCTCGCTGACGGCGCTCTACGTGCTGGCCGGCTTCGTGCTCGGCCAGGGCGGGCTCGACGTGCTCGACTTCACCGCGCGCGAGGGCTTCGTCGAGGACCTCGCGGTCATCGCGCTCGTCGTGATCCTGTTCCGCGACGGCCTCGAGGTCGACGGCGAGATGCTCCAGCGCGAGTGGCGGCTGCCGCTGCGCAAGCTCGTCCTGGCGATGCCGATCACCGCGGGGATCATCGCGCTCGCCGCGCATTGGATCGTCGGCCTCGGCTGGCTCGAGGCGTGCCTGCTCGGCGCGCTGCTCTCGCCGACGGACCCGGTGCTCTCCTCGAGCGTCGTCACGAACGCGCGCGTGCCGCGGCTCGTGCGGCACTCGCTGAACCTCGAGTCGGGGCTCAACGACGGGCTCGCGCTGCCGCCGGTGCTCGCCTTCAGCGCCGCGCTCGCCGTCGGCCAGAGTGACTTCGTCTGGTGGCGCTTCATCCTCGAGGACCTGACGATCGGCTTCGCGGCGGGCATCGCGATCGGCTTCCTCGCCGCCCGGCTGCTGCCGCGCAGGCGCTCGCTCGACGAGGGCATGCCCGACCATCAGAAGGTCCTGTTCACGCTCGGCGTGGCCGCGTTCACCTACGGCGTGCTGGCCTATGCCGAGCACGGCAACCCGTTCATCGCGGTGTTCGTCTGCGCGATCACGCTCGGCATCCGCCGGCCCGAGCTGCGCCGCTACGTCGAGAGCGGCGCCGCCGAGATCGTCGAGATCGTGAAGCTCGGCGTGTTCGTCGTGTTCGGCGCGATCCTGACGCTCGACGGACTCTTCCAGGACGGCTGGGCCGCGGTGGCACTCGTGCTCGTGACGCTGCTCGTCGCGCGGCCCGCGGCGATCTGGCTCGCGCTGATCGGAACGACCACGCCGCTGGACCGCCAGACGAAGGCGTTCATGGCCTGGTTCGGTCCCAAGGGCGTCGCGACGATGACCTACTCGCTGCTGATCCTCGGCCAGGGCATTCCCGGCGCCGCTGAGATCACGAACCTCGCGGCGCTCTGCGTCGTGACCTCGATCATCGCCCACGGACTGACGGACACGCCGGGCTCGGAGTGGATGGCGCGCCATGCCGAGCACGTCGAGGCCCGCCGGGCTGCGCAGGCCGCCGCGAGCGCCGGTGCCGGCGCATGAGTGCGGGCGCGCTACGCGCGGTGCAGCGCCGCCTGCTCGGCGGCCGTCGGGAACGCCCACGTGGCGCGCGTGCGGCGCTCCTGGCGGAACACGAGCCGCATCTGGCGCGGCGGTCGCAGCCCGTCCGGGTGGTCCGGGCGGAACGTCGGGCACGGCTCATCGAGGTTCAGCGCGCACAGCATGTTGCAGTGGAAGAAGCAGTCCTCGCAGGACACCTTCGCGCCATTCCGCCCGTTCGCCATCTCGCCCCGACTTCCCCCTGTCACCCTTCCCGAACCTTGCGAGCGCAGCGAAGCACAGCGGCGCGGCACGCCGCAACGCCGCTTTCCGCACAGCGCACGTTTTTCGTCGGGAGGCCCGCGGGGCCGATGTCGCAAACGCCGGGGTTCGGGTGGCGATGACCCGAGGAACCGCTCACCGTGGACTCCTCCCCCGCGGCTCCGGGTGTCCTCGCAACCTGCGGGAAACGTGTCCGCGGTGAGCATGCCGAGGCCGCCGTCCGCATGCACGACGCTCATCGTCGGCGGCGGGATCCTCGGCCTGGCGACCGCACACGAGATGCTCGTGCGGCACCCCGGGACCGCGGTCGTCCTGCTCGAGCGCGACGCCGAGGTCGCCGGCCGCCAGACCGCGCACAACAGCGGCGTGATCCACGCCGGGGTCTACTACGCGCCCGGCTCGGCGAAGGCGCGGCTGTGCGTCGAGGGCGCGCGGCGCGTCTACGCCCTGTGCGCCGAGCTCGGTGTGCCCGCAGAGCGCTGCGGCAAGCTCATCGTCGCGGGGTCGGCCGCCGAGCTGGGGCCGCTCGCGGAGCTCGAGCGCCGCGCACAGGCGAACGGCGTGCGCATCGAGCGCCTCGAGGCCGGCCAGATCGTCGGCGTCGAGCCGCACGCACGCGGCGTGGCCGCGCTGCACGTGCCGGACACGGGCATCGTGGACTTCGGCGCGCTCGCCCGCGCGCTGCGCGCCGACGTCGAA
This sequence comes from uncultured Actinomycetes bacterium, assembly GCA_963787935.1. GTDB lineage: Bacteria > Actinomycetota > Thermoleophilia > Solirubrobacterales > Solirubrobacteraceae > F1-60-MAGs163. The sequence continues at coordinate 1,264,145 of CAWBEV010000006.1, forward strand.
CGCCGCGGCGGCGTCGTCGTGACCGACTGCGCGGTCGTCGCCCTGCGCGCCGAGCCCGGCGGGGTGCGCGTCGAGCACGCCGACGGCGTCACCCGGGCGCGGACGGCGATCGCGTGTGCCGGCGCCGAGGCCGATCGCCTGGCGGTGCGCAGCGGGGCGGGGCCCGATCCGCGGATCGTGCCGTTCCGCGGCGCGTACTTCCGCCTCGCGCGCCCGGCGCTCGTCCGCGCGCTCATCTATCCCGTCCCCGACCCGGCGCTGCCGTTCCTCGGCGTGCACTTCACGCGCCGCCCCGACGGCGAGGTCCTCGTCGGGCCGACGGCGCTGCCGGCCCTGGCGCGCGACGAGCGCCGCCGCGTGCGTCTGCGTGACGTCGCGGACACGCTGCGCTGGCCGGGCACGTATCGGATGGCCTGGCGCTGGCGCCACCAGGCGCGCCGCGAGCTCGGCTACGCCATGAGCCGCACGGCCTACGCCCGCGAGGGACGCCGGCTCGTTCCAGGGCTGCGAGCGGACGACCTGCTGCCCGCGTTCGCGGGCGTGCGCGCCCAGGCGCTGAGCCGCTCCGGCGCGCTCGTGGACGACTTCGTGTTCGCCGCGGAGGGCCGCGTGCTGCACGTGCGCAACGCCCCGTCGCCCGCGGCGACCTCGTCGCCGGCGATCGCCGCGGAGATCGCCGACCGCGTGGACGCGCTCGGGCCGTAGGTCCCGGGCGGCGCCGCGCCCGTAGCCTTGACGTGGCCATGCGGATCCTCGTCACCGGCGCCAGCGGCGCGATCGGCGCAGCGCTCGTCCCCGTGCTCGCGGCGGACGGCCACCGCGTGCGCGCGTTCGCCCGGGATGCCGCCCGGATCACGTGCGACGGCGTCGAGGACATCGTCGTGGGCGACGCGCTGACGGGCGCCGGCCTCGATGCGGCGCTCGAGGACGTCGAGGTCGCCTACTACCTCATCCATTCGATGGAGACGGTGGCCGCGGAGTCCGGCTCGTTCCCGGAGCGCGAGCGCGCCGCCGCCACGCAGTTCCGGACCGCGTGCGAGCACGCCGGCGTGCGCCGCGTCGTCTACCTCGGCGGGCTCGTCCCATCCGAGCGGCCGCCGTCCGAGCACCTGCGCAGCCGCCTGGCGGTCGAGGAGCAGCTGCTCGCGGCCGCCCCCGAGGCGGCCGCGCTGCGCGCGTCGATCGTCATCAGCGCCGCGTCGCGCTCATTCCGCTTCCTCGTGCGCCTCGTCGAGCGCACCCCGATCCTGCCGCTGCCGTCCTGGCGCGAGCACCGCACGCAGCCGATCGACGGGCGCGACGTCATCGCCTACCTCGTGGCGGCAGGCACCTCGCCGCGCGTGGACGGGCCGCTCTCGCTCGACATCGCCGGTCCCGACGTCGTGAGCTACGGGCAGCTGATCGAGCGAATTCGCGAGGCCATGCTGGTGGGTCGCCCGCCGATCGAGCTTCCGTTCTCGCTGACGCCCGTGGCGAGCGTCGTCGCCGCGGCGATCGCCGGCGAGGACCCCGAGCTCATCGGCCCGCTCATGGCCGGGCTGAGCGGCGATCTGCTCCCGCGGGACGATCGTGCGCAGGAGCTGTTCGGCGTGCGCCGGCACCGACTCGCGGCGGCCGTCGAGCGCGCGCTGCGCGACTGGGAATCCGTCGAGGAGCTCGCGGCGCGCTGACGCCCGGATCCGGATGGGCGAGGTCGTCGTCAGCATCGACATCGCGGCACCGCCGGAGGCGGTCTGGGCCGTCGCGCTGGACCCAGAGCGGCTCGCCGACTGGGTGACGATCCACCGCAGCCTCGGCGCCCACGACGGCGGGCCGGCCCGGCCCGGCTACCGGATGACCCAGACGCTGACCCTGCGCGGCGCACCGTTCCGCGTCCGCTGGGAGCTCGTCACGTGTGCGGAGCCGACCGACGCCACGTGGCACGGGCGCGGGCCCGCCGGGTCGAAGGCACTCACCGAATACCGTCTGCGCCCACAGGCCGGCGGAACGCGTTTCGAATATCGCAACGAGTTCTTCCCGCCACTCGGGGTTCTCGGTCGCATCGCGCAGAATGCGGTGGCCGGCGACATTCCGGAGACGGAGGCCCGCGCCTCGCTGCGGCGCCTCAAGGCCCTCCTGGAATCCGGCGCATCAGACTGACCGTTTCGACCGGGGTGCCACTTCCGGTGACTTGCGGGAATGACGCAACACATTTTCGCGTACAGTGACTCCCGCTGAACAGTCCGGTCAGCTTCCGCTCACCACGAAAGGATCCCGCCACCATGGCCGACTTCGTTGACGAAAAGCGCCGCGAGATGGAGGCGCGCATGAAGGAGCTGCGGCCGCTCGTGGACGAGTACGGCCGATTGGAGGCCGCCGTCAGCGCGCTGGCGAGCGTCGGCACGCCCGCCGCCGCGGCCGCACCGAAGGCCACACGCGCACCGCGCACCACGACGACCCGCCGGCGCGGCGGCTCGGCCTCCGCGAGCGGGACGCGCCGGCGCGGGCGGCCGAAGGGGAGCGGCCAGCGCGGCAAGCAGGCGCTCGAGATCGTCCGTGCGCAGCCCGGCATCACGATCCCCGAGATCGCCGAGCGGATGGCGATCAAGCAGAACTACCTCTACCGCGTGCTCCCCGGGCTGCAGCAGGATGGGCTGGTCAGCAAGAAGGGGAAGGGCTGGTACCCGAAGGACGCTGCGTAGGCGATCTGCGGGTGGTGCGTGGCCGCCCGCAGCCGTGTCCGGAAGAACCGCGGGCCTAGACCAGCCCGAGGCCGGCCACCGCGTCGCGCTCTTCGGTGAGCTCCGCGACGCTCGTGTCGATGCGCGCGCGCGAGAACTCGTCGATTTCGAGGCCCTGCACGATCTCGTAGCCGCCGTCGCGGCAGACGCACGGGAACGAGGAGATGAGCCCCTCCTGGACGCCGTAGGAGCCGTCGGACGGGATCGCCATCGAGACGTAGTCGCCCTCGGCGGACCCGAGCACCCAGTCGTGCATGTGGTCGATCGCCGCGTTCGCCGCTGAGGCGGCCGACGATGCGCCGCGCGCCTCGATGACCTCGGCGCCGCGCTTCTGCACGCGCGGGATGAACTCGTCGACGACCCAGGCGTCATCGTCGATCGCGGACTGCGCGGGCGCGCCGCCGATCGACGCGTGCGTGATGTCCGGGTACTGCGTGGCGGAGTGGTTGCCCCAGATCACCACGCGCTCGATCGCCGTGACCGGCTGCGCGGTCTTCGAGGACAGCTGGGCGAGCGCGCGGTTGTGGTCCAGGCGGGTCATCGCGGTGAAGCGCTCGCGCGGGACGTCGGGCGCGTTGTGCATCGCGATCAGCGCGTTCGTGTTCGCCGGGTTGCCGACGACGAGGACGCGGACGTCGTCCGCTGCATGCGCATTGATCGCCTCGCCCTGCGGACGGAAGATGCCGCCGTTGGCCTCGAGCAGGTCGCCGCGCTCCATGCCGGGGCCGCGCGGGCGCGCGCCGACGAGCAGGCCGATGTTCGTGCCGTCGAACGCGGCGTTCGGATCGTCGCTGATCTCGATCCCGGCGAGCAGCGGGAACGCGCAGTCCACGAGCTCCATCGCGGTGCCCTCGGCGGCCTTCACCGCCTGCGGGATCTCCAGCAGCCGCAGCTCGACCGGGCGGTCGGGGCCCAAGAGCTGGCCGGAGGCGATCCGGAAGAGGATCGCGTAGCCGATCTGTCCGGCCGCGCCGGTGACGGTCACCTTGGTGGGGGTGCTCACGGAATCATCTCCTCGATGACGGCTTGAAGGGGTGACCGGACGCTATCGCCCCGGCCCGGGCGACGGCGCTCAGGCCATCGCCCGTTGCAGGTTCTCGTCGATCGACGCCAGGAACTCCTGCGTCGTCTGAAACGGCTCGTCGGGCCCGATCAGCAGCGCGAGGTCCTTCGTCATCCTGCCGCTCTCGACCGTCTCGATGCACACGCGCTCGAGCGTCGCGCCGAACTCCGAGACGGCCGGCGTTCCGTCCATGCGCCCGCGTGCCGCGAGTCCGCGCGTCCACGCGAAGATCGAGGCGATCGGGTTCGTGGACGTCGGGTTGCCCTGCTGGTGCTGGCGGTAATGGCGGGTCACCGTGCCGTGCGCGGCCTCGGCCTCGACGGTCCTGCCGTCGGGCGTCATGAGCACGCTCGTCATGAGGCCGAGCGACCCGAAACCCTGCGCGACGGTGTCGGACTGCACGTCGCCGTCGTAGTTCTTGCAGGCCCAGACGTAGCCGCCCTCCCACTTCAGCGCCGCGGCGACCATGTCGTCGATCAGGCGATGCTCGTAGGTGATGCCGGCCGCCTCGAAGTCGGCCTTGAACTCCGCGTCGTAGACCTCGGCGAAGAGGTCCTTGAAGCGCCCGTCATAGCGCTTGAGGATCGTGTTCTTCGTCGAGAGGTAGACGGGGTAGCCGCGGTCGAGCCCGTAGCGCATCGAGGCGCGGGCGAAGTCGCGGATCGAGTCGTCGAGGTTGTACATCGCCAGCGCGACGCCGCCGCCGGGGAAGTCGTAGACGTCGAGCTCGATCGGCGCGTCGCCGTTCCTCGGCGTGAACGTCAGCGTCAGCGCGCCCGCGCCGGGGACCACGAGGTCGGTGGCGCGGTACTGGTCGCCGAACGCGTGACGGCCGATGACGATCGGCTTCGTCCAGCCGGGCACGAGCCGCGGGACGTTGCTGATCACGATCGGCTCGCGGAAGATGACGCCGCCGAGGATGTTGCGGATCGTGCCGTTCGGCGAACGCCACATCTGCTTGAGGCCGAACTCCTCGACGCGCGCCTCGTCGGGCGTGATCGTCGCGCACTTGACCCCGACCCCGTGCTCCTTGATCGCGTTCGCGGCGTCGACGGTGATCTGGTCGTCGGTCGCGTCGCGGCTCTCGATCCCGAGGTCGTAGTACTTCAGGTCGACGTCGAGGTACGGCAGGATCAGCTGGTCCTTGATGAACGACCAGATGATCCGGGTCATCTCGTCGCCGTCGAGCTCGACGATCGGGTTCTCGACCTTGATCTTCGTCATGCGCGCGTCACCTTGGGGTTGAGGAAGCCGGGAGCGTAGCCTTCCGCGCATGAGCACCACGACCCCGCCCGCGGCCCCCCTCGTCACGCACGAGGTGGCCAACCAGCCGCCGCCGCTCGCCGGCCGCAACCTGCTCGAGGACGACGCGCCGCTGCAGGACGCGCTCATCCGCGAGGGAGCCGACTGGGCGCTCGCGGACCTGCGCGAAGCCGGCGCGTTCTGGGGCTCAGCCGACCCGCAGCGCTGGGGCGTGCTCGCGAACGAGCGCCCGCCCGTGCTGCGCACGCACGACCGCTACGGCCGGCGTGTCGACGAGGTCGAGTTCGACGCGTCCTGGCACCACCTGATGGCCGCCGGGTTCGGGCGCGGGATCCAGGCCCTGCCGTGGACGGACGCGCGCCCGGGCGCGCACGTCGCGCGCGGCGCGCACTTCATCCTCGCCGGGCAGGCCGAGGCCGGGTTCCTGTGCCCGACGACGATGACGTTCGCCGCCGTGCCCGCGCTGCGCGCAACGCCGGAGATCGCAGCAGAGTGGGAGCCGCTGCTCACCGCGCGCTCCTACGACCCCGAGCTGCGGCCGGCCGCCGAGAAGGGCTCGGCGATCTGCGGCATGGCGATGACCGAGAAGCAGGGCGGCTCGGACGTGCGCGCGAACACGACCGTCGCCCGGCCGCTGAACGGCGGCGGCCCCGGTGCCGAGTACGAGATCACCGGCCACAAGTGGTTCTGCTCGGCGCCGATGAGCGACCTGTTCCTGATCCTCGCCCAGACGCCCGAGGGCCTCTCGTGCTTCGCGCTGCCGAATGTCCTGCCGGACGGCGCGCGCAACGCGATCCGCATCCAGCGCCTGAAGGACAAGCTCGGCAATCGCTCGAACGCCTCGAGCGAGGTCGAGTACCACGGCGCGCTCGCCCGGATGGTCGGCGAGCCCGGCCGGGGCGTGCCGACGATCATCGAGATGGTCGGCCACACGCGGCTCGACTGCACGCTCGGTGCGGCCGCCGGGATGCGCGCCGCCGTGAACCAGGCGACCTGGCACGCCGCCCACCGCGCGGCGTTCGGGAAGCTGCTCGCCGACCAGCCGCTGATGCAGAACGTGCTCGCCGACCTCGCGATCGAGGCGGAGGCCGCGACCGCGCTCGCACTGCGCCTGGCGCGCGCCTACGACCGGGCGGACGATGACCCCGCGGAGGCGCACATGAAGCGCCTGGCGACCGCGGTCGGCAAGTACCACGTGTGCAAGCGCGCCCCGGGGCACGCCTACGAGGCGCTCGAGGTCTTCGGCGGCGTCGGCTTCGTGGAGGAGTCCGGGATGCCGCGCCTGTATCGCGAGGCGCCGCTGAACTCGATCTGGGAGGGCTCGGGCAACGTCATGGCGCTCGACGTCCTGCGCGCGCTCTCGCGCACGCCCGAGGCGCTCGAGGCGTTCCTCGGCGAGGTCGATCTCGCCGCCGGCGCCGACCCGCGCCTGGACGCCTTCACCGGCACGCTGCGCGGCGCGTTCGCCGACCTCGAGGCGATCGAGCTGCGTGCGCGCCGCGTCGTCGAGCAGATGGCGCTCGCGCTGCAGGGCTCGCTGCTCGTGCGCAACGCCCCGCCCGCCGTCGCCGACGCGTTCTGCGCCGCGCGCCTGGCCGGCGACGCCGGCCTGAACTACGGCACGCTGCCGAAGGGCACCGACACCGCGGCGATCCTCGCGCGCCATACCCCCGCGGCCTGAGCGCCGCGGGGTACTCTCATCGGACGTGTTCGCGGACCGCTCCTTCCAGCTGTTTCGCATCTTCGGGATCCGCATCGGCGCGAGCCCGAGCTGGTTCGTCGTCCTGTTCCTGATGATCTACTGGCTCTCGGGGTATTTCTCCGAGGTCCTGAGCGACTCGTCGAACAGCGTCGCGTTCCTCACGGCGGTGGCCGCGACGGTCCTCTTCTTCCTCTCGCTGCTGCTCCACGAGCTCGGGCACGCGCTCGTCGCGCGGCGGCTGGGCATCGGGACCGCGGGCATCGACCTGTGGCTGTTCGGCGGCGTGGCGAAGCTCACGCGCGACTCGCAGACGCCGGGCGAGGAGTTCAAGGTCGCGGCGGCCGGGCCGGCGGTCACGGCGATCATCGTCGGCCTGTGCATCGGCGCCGGGGCGCTCGCCTCCCACCTGACCCCCGTCGTGGACACCGCGTCCTTCCAGGACGTCAGCACGACGCCGCTCGTCGCGCTGATCGGCTGGCTCGCGCTGATCAACATCGTGCTGCTCGTGTTCAACCTGATCCCGGCCTTCCCGCTCGACGGCGGCCGGCTCGCCCGCGCGGTCGCCTGGCGCGCCACCGGGGACCGCAACCGCGGCACGCGCTTCTCGGCCCGTCTCGGCGAGGGCTTCTCGTGGATCATGATCGGCCTCGGCGTCTTCGTCGCGGTCCGCGGCGACATCGTCAGCGGCCTGTGGTTCGGCCTGCTCGGCTGGTTCCTGGGCTCGGCGGCGCGCAGCGCGGTCGCCGGGACGCGCTTCTCCGAGCGCCTCGAGGGCGTCACGGCGGGCGACCTCATGGACGAGAACCCGATCGCGATCCCCGCATCCACGCCGATCCTCTCGGCCCAGGACGACTTCTTCGCCCGGTACCGCTGGCCGTGGTTCCCGGTGATCGACGACCTCGGGCGCTTCCGCGGCATCCTCAGCGAGGAGGCCGTGAACCGCTCGATCGCCGAGGGGCGCCCGGCCCTGGAGATCGGCGACGTCATCGCGAACGAGGATGCCGAATCCGCGGTCCTGCGGGACACGCCGGTCGAGTCGATGCTCGGCATCGAGCCGCTGCGGCGCCTGGGCGCCGTGATGGTCGTCGACACCGACGACCGCCTGTGCGGCGTCGTCACCGCCGAGCAGCTGCGCCGCGCTCTGACGGCCGCGGCCGCGCCCCAGCGCTGACCGCGCAGGGCCCGCGAATCCGACCCCTGCGCTTGGAATTCCGCTGTGCCGAGCCCCCCTGGGGCGCAGGCCGCCGGCCGCCCCCCGCCGTATAGAGTCCACAGGCCGGAGCGTCGCCGCTCCGCGCCCTCGCCACTCCCTCGGAAGAGCTTCATGCCAGCACACGACGTCCTCATCATCGGCGCCGGTCTCGCCGGCCAGCGCGCAGCCCTCGCCGCGGCCCAGACCGGCGCGTCGGTCGCGATTCTCAGCAAGGTCCATCCCGTGCGCTCGCACTCCGTCGCGGCCGCCGGCGGGATCAACGCCGCGGTGAACCCGGACGACGACTGGCGCTCGCACGCCTACGACACCGTCAAGGGCTCGGACTTCCTCGGCGACCAGGACGCGATCGAGGTCATGTGCCGCGAGGCGCCGGGCGAGGTCATGCATCTCGAGCACATCGGCGTGACGTTCCACCGCAACGAGAAGGGCGAGATCGACCTGCGCGCGTTCGGCGGCGCCTCGATGAAGCGCACCGCCTACGTCGCCGACATCACCGGCCAGGCGCTGCTGCACGTGCTCTATGAGCAGCTCATGAAGTACCACGAGGTCATCGACCGCTACGAGGAGTGGTTCGTGACCTCGGTCGTGCTCGACGAGCAGGGCGCGTGCGTCGGCGCGGTCGCGCGCGACATCCGCGACGGCCACATGGAGACGTTCGCCGCCAAGAACGTGATCCTCGCCTCCGGCGGCGCCGGGCAGTGCTTCAAGCCCACGACGAACGCGCTCATCTGCACCGGTGACGGCATCGCGCAGGCCTACCAGGCCGGCGCGCCGCTCATGGACATGGAGATGATCCAGTACCACCCGACGACGCTCGCCGAGAACGGCTTCCTCATCACCGAGGGCGCCCGCGGCGAGGGCGCGCACCTCCTGAATTCCGACGGCGACCGCTTCATGGAGAAGTACGCGCCGAACAAGATGGAGCTCGCCTCGCGCGACGTCGTCTCGCGCGCCGAGCAGACCGAGATCCTCGAGGGCCGCGGCGTCGGCCCGGAGGGCACCGGCATCTACCTCGACATCACCGTCGTGCCGAAGAAGCGCACGCTCGAGGCGCTGCGCGAGATCGTGAACATCGGCAAGGATTTCGCGGGCGTGGACATCACCGCCGAGCCGATCATGATCCAGCCGGGCATGCACTACATCATGGGCGGCGTGAAGACCGACGTGAACGGCGCCACGCCGATCCCGGGCCTGTACGCCGCCGGCGAGGTCGCGTGCGTCTCCGTCCACGGCGGCAACCGCCTCGGCGCGAACTCGCTGCTCGACACGCTCATCTTCGGCCGGCGCTCCGGTGAGCACGCCGCCGAGCGCGCCGCGACCATGCCGATGCCGACGCCCTCGGGCGAGCGGCTGCGAGCCGACCAGGCGATGATCTCCGAGATCGTCGAGCGCCCGAAGACCGGCCGGCGCGTCGCTGAGATCAAGGAGGAGCTCGGCGTCACGATGAACCGCTACGTCGCGGTCTTCCGCGACGAGGCGGGCCTGCAGTCCGCGCACGAGATCGTCCGCCGGCTGAAGGAGGAGGCGCAGACCGCCTACGTCGACGACAAGGGCACCGTCTTCAACCAGGACGTCCTCGGCGCCGTCGAGCTCGGCTACATGCTCGACTGCGCGGAGGCGATCGTCGTCGCGGCGATCGAGCGCAAGGAGTCGCGTGGCGCCCAGTTCCGCACCGACTTCCCCGAGCGCAACGACGACGAGTGGCTCAAGCACATCGACGTCGCGCGCAACGGCGACGACGCCCCGCACATCTCCTACTCCCCGGTGACCATCACGCAATGGCAGCCGGAGGAGCGCAAGTACTAGCCCCAGGAGCCGATCGAGAACCATGGCCGAGTTCAAGCTCAGAATCCGCCGGTACGACCCGGCATCCGGTGAGGCGCCCTATTGGGACGACCACACCATCGACCTCGAGCCGCACCGCTCGGTGCTCGAGGGCATCCTGCAGGCGAAGGCCAAGGACGACGGTTCGATCGGCATCCGCTGCTCGTGCCGGGCGGCGATCTGCGGCTCGTGCGGCGTGCGCATCAACGGCCGGCCGGGGCTGGCGTGCCACACGCACCTCGACGCCGCCGCGGCGAGCGCCCAGGACGGCGTGATCGAGGTCGAGCCGATGGGCAACATGCCCGTCATCAAGGACCTGATCGTGGACATGGACGCGGTCCACTGGAAGAAGATCCAGCGCGTCACGCCGTGGCTCATCAACAAGCAGCCGATCCCCGAGCGCGAGTACATCGTCGCGCGCGAGTCGATGATCGACGTGACCCAGACCGCGGCGTGCATCCAGTGCGGCGCCTGTGTCTCGGACTGCCTGTCGATGGAGGTCGACCCGCTGTTCGTCGGCCCGGCGGCACTCGCCAAGGCCTACCGCTTCGTCGGCGACCCGCGCGACGCCGAGCACGAGCAGCGCCTGAAGGACCTCAGCGAGGACCCGCACGGGATCTACGACTGCACCCACTGCTTCAAGTGCATCGAGGCCTGCCCGAAGGGCGTCGCGCCGATGAGCCAGATCATGCGCCTGCGGCGGATCGCCGGAAACGACTTCCACATCGAGGACCGCAACAACGGCGAGCGTCACGAGATGGCGTTCGTGAAGAACATCCACAAGAACGGCCTGCTCCACGAGGCCGACCTCCTGCCGGACTCCTACGGCGGAAAGTTCCACCCGCGCGCGGTCCCCGAGCTGCTCGGCTCGCTGCCCGTCATCACGACCGCCCTGCTGCGCCGCAAGGTGACGCCCGCGAAGGCGCTGCTGCACCAGCACAAGGCGCCGGACGGCGTGAAGCGGATCTACGACATCGTCGAGGGTCGCGACGAGCGCGTCGAGCTGAACCTGTACATCACCGGCACGGACGAGGAGAACGCCGAGCACCCGACCCCCGTGACGACGCCCGACGTCGCGACCGCGAACACCGCCGAGGCCGATGGCGGCGGAGCCGGCACGGGCGTCTAGCTCGGCGAGCAACGGAAGGACACACCATGAAGGTCGCCTACTGGCCCGGCTGCGTGAGTCGCGGCTTCACCCCCGAGCTGCACGGATCGATGTCGAAGATCGCCCCGATGCTCGACATCGAGCTCGTCGAGCTCGACCGTGCGAACTGCTGCGGCGCCGGCGTCATCGCCGAGCACAGCCAGGAGCTCGCCGACACGCTCAACGCGCGGACGTTCGCGCTCGCCCAGCAGGTCGAGGGTGCCGACCTCATGATGAACATCTGCTCGACGTGCCAGGGCGCGCAGAGCGAGTGCCAGGAGCGCCTCGACGCGAACGCCGAGTACCGCGCGCACGTCAACGAGACGCTGCAGGCCGCCGAGGGGCTCGAGTACGACGAGGGCATCGTCAACAAGAACTTCCTCTGGGTGCTCGTCGAGGACATCGGCCTCGACACGCTCCAAGGGCATGGTCAAGCGCCCGCTCACCGACCTGAGGGTCGGCCCGTTCTACGGCTGCTACATCGTGCGCCCGACCGACCGCCTCGGGATCGACGCGGACACGCCGCGCGACCGCTACCTCGGGCAGGTCATCGAGACGCTCGGCGGCACGGTCATCGACTACGCGGGCTCACACAAGTGCTGCGGCTTCCCGATCATCACGATGAACAAGGCCGCGTCGCTCAAGCAGGCAGGCCGTCACCTCGGCGACGCGATCGACGCCGAGGCCGACTGCCTCGTCACGCCGTGCCCGCTGTGCCACCTGAACCTCGACCTCCAGCAGCCGCTGGCGGCCAAGGAGGTCGGCCGCGACCTCGGCATGCCGGTCCTGCACCTCCCCCAGCTCGTCGGGCTCGCGCTCGGCCTCACGCCGAAGGAGCTCGGGCTCCACCAGCATGTCGTGAAGCCGACGGCGGTGGTGGACTGGACCGAGGCCGTGGTGGCCGGCATCTGACGGCCGCCGCGATTCACGGCGACGCCGACGCGGATGTCGCAGCAGCTCGCGGGCCCGTCCACGAGCAGGAGCTCGACTCGTCGCTCGGCTCGAGGGGAGCGTCATCAGGATCGCCCGTCGTCCCGGCAGGGCACCGTTACTCGGGCGATCCCGTCCCGGCAGGGGCCTGGGCCAGGCCGCGCTCGACCGCCAGCTCCGCGAGCTGCACGGTGTTCAGCGCCGCGCCCTTGAGCAGGTTGTCCCCCACGACGAAGAAGTTCAGCGCGTGCGGATCGCCGAGGTCGACGCGCACGCGGCCGACCGCGGTGTCGTCGTGGCCGGCCCATTCGAGCGGGGTCGGCGCCTCCTCGAGTGCGAGGTTCGGGAACGCGGCGAGCGCCGCCTCGGCCTCGGCGAGGTCCACCTCGCGCGCGAACGTCGCGCGCACCTGGACGGCGTGGCCGACCATGACCGGCACGCGCACGCAGGTCGGTGAGACCCGCAGGTCCGGCAGCCCGAGGATCTTGCGGCTCTCGTTGCGGAGCTTCATCTCCTCGTCGGTGTAGCCGTTCTCGCCGAGCGTGCCGAGCAGCGGCACGACGTTGTAGGCGAGCGTGTTCGCGTGGACGCTCGACTGGACGAGGCGCGCCGCGCTGCGTCCGTCGCTGATCAGCAGCTCGCGGTCCTCGTGCAGGACCGGCACCTGGGAGGCGAGCTCGTCGATGCCCTTCTGCCCCGCCCCGCCGGCCGCCTGGTAGCTCGTCGCCACCATCTCGGTCAGGCCGAAGGCGTCGTGCAGCGCCTTCGCGGGCAGCATGACGACCATCGTCGTGCAGTTCGGGTTCGCGACGATGCCCTTGCGCGCGTCGTCCATCGCCTCGGGGTTCACCTCGGAGACGACGAGCGGCACGTCGGGATCCATGCGCCATGCCGACGAGTTGTCCACGACGACCGCGCCGCCGGCGACGAACTTCTCGGCCCACGCCTTCGACGTCGAGCCGCCGGCCGAGAACAGCGCGAGGTCGTAGCCCGTGACCGTCTCGTCGCTCAGCGGCTGGATCGTGCCGTAGCCCGGGAGCTCCTTGCCCGCCGAGCGCTCGCTGGCGAACGGGACGATCGCGTCGGCCGCGAAGCTGCGCCGGTCGAGCGTGCGCAGCATGATCTGGCCGACCGCACCGGTGGCCCCGACGACCGCGACCCTCATGATGCGAACTGCCCGAAGGGCTGCTCGCGGAGCATGGTGTCGTCGCCGCTGAGCTCGAACGCGCCGTGCAGGGCGCGCACCGCCTCGGGCACCTGCTCGCCGGGAATGACGCAGGAGATCTTGATCGGCGAGGTCGAGATCATCTCGATGTTGATCCCGTGCGCGCCGAGCGTCGAGAAGACCTTCGCCGCGACGCCGGGATGCGTCTTCATGCCCGCGCCCACGATCGAGACCTTGCCCATCGTCTCGTCCGTGGCGATCCCGGAGATGCCGAGCTCGGCCTTCAGCGGCTCGAGTGCGACGCCCGCGGCACGCAGGTCGTCACGCGGGATCGTGAACGACATGTCCGCGCGCTGGCCCTCGGAGACCGGCTCGTTCTGGATGATCATGTCGATGTTGACGTTCGCGTCGGCGAGTGCGGTCGCGATCCGCCCGGCGGCGCCCGGCGTGTCCGGCACGCCCTGCAGGGTGACCCGGGCCTCGCCGGTGGAGTGGGTGACGGCGGTGATCAGGGGATGTTCCATGGACTCCTGCTCCGAGAGGACAACGGTACCGGGGCCGTCGTCGAAGCTCGATCGACAGTGGATCCGCACGCCGTGGTTGCGCGCGTACTCGAGGCTGCGCAACTGCAGGACGCCGGCGCCCGAGGCGGACATCTCGAGCATCTCCTCGAACGAGACGACGCTGAGCTTGCGCGCGTCCGGGACGATCCGCGGGTCGGCGCTGAAGACCCCGGGGACGTCGGTGTAGATCTCGCAGACCTCGGCGCCGACGGCGGCGGCGAGCGCGACGGCGGTCGTGTCCGAGCCTCCGCGCCCGAGCGTCGTGACGTCCTTCGACGTCGAGACGCCCTGGAAGCCCGCGACGAGCACGATGTCGCCCTTGCCGAGCGCCTCGGTGATCCGGTCGGCGCGCACGTCGAGGATCCGCGCCTTCGTGTGCGAGGTGTCGGTGACGATGCCGGCCTGCGACCCGGTGAGCGAGATCGCGTGATGGCCGAGGTCGTTGATCGCCATCGCGCAGAGGGCGCACGAGACGCGCTCGCCGGTCGAGAGGAGCATGTCCATCTCGCGCGGGTCCGGCGCTTCGGAGACCTCGTGGGCGTCGGCGATCAGGCGGTCGGTCTCCTGGCCGCGGGCCGAGAGGACGGCGACGACGTCGTAGCCCTCCTCGCGCCTGCGCACGATGCGGCCGGCGGCGCGCTTGAGCCGCTCGGCGTCGGCGACGGACGTGCCGCCGAACTTCATGACGATCGTGCCCTGGCTCATCGAGCAGCGAAGGATACGAAGGACGACGGCCCGGTTCGGGCCGGCCGGTGCCTAGACCGCCCGGCGCCCCATGTACGCGCGGCCGAGTGTCACCTCGTCGGCGTACTCGAGGTCCGCGCCGACCGGCAGCCCGCTCGCCAGCCGCGTCACCGAGATGTCGGTGCTCAGCTCGTGCAGCCCGCGCGCGACGTGCAGGGCCGTCGCCTCACCGGTCGTCGTCGGGTTCGTCGCCAGCACGACCTCGCGCACGGGCGGATCGGCGCTTCGGACGCGCGCGTAGAGCTCGTCGATGCGCAGGTGCTCGGGATCCACGCCGTCGATCGGCGAGAGCGCGCCGCCGAGCACGTGGTAGCGCCCGCGGTATTCGTGCGTGCGCTCGATCGGGATGACGTCACCGGGCTCCTCGACGACGCAGATCACCGACGGGTCGCGGCGCTCGTCGAGGCAGATCGTGCAGCGCGGGCCCTCGGCGAGGTTGAAGCAGATCTCGCAGAACCCGATCTTCTCCTTGACCTCGCGGATCGCCTCGGCGAGGCCGAGGGCATCCTGCGGGTCGCTGCGCAGGATGTGGAAGGCGAGCCGCTGCGCGGTGCGCGGGCCGATGCCGGGCAGCTTCCCGAGCTCGGTGATGAGCCGCTGGACGGGCGCTGCGTGCACTACATCCCCGGCAGGCCGAGCCCGCCGAGGCCGCCCGCGAGCCCGCCCATGCGGTCGGCTGCCAGCTGCTGGGCGGCGCGGATCGCCTCGTTCGTCGCCGCGATGACCATGTCCTGCAGGAGTTCGGCGTCCTCGGGGTCGATCGCCTCGGGGTCGATCGCGATCGCCTTGACGACGAGGTCGCCGGTGACCGTCACGGTGACCATCCCGCCGCCCGCCGACGCCGAGACCTCCTCGTGCTTGAGCTGCTCCTGGGCGGCCATCATGTCGGCCTGCATCTTCTGGACCTGCTTGAGCATCTGCTGCATGTTCGGCTGGGGCGGCATCAGGCGGGTCCTTCCGGATCGGGTTCGGGGACGATCTCCTCCGCGTCGAACTCTTGCACGATGCGCGCGACCAGTTCCTCGTCCGCGAGCGGCGCCGGCCCCGGCGACGGGTTCGAGGTCGCGGAGCTCGAACGCCAGGCGCAGCGCGCCTCCCGTGAGCGCGCGCAGCGCCTCGCCGAGCGCCCGGCGGTGATCCGGGTTGTCGGCGGCGATGCGCCGGTTGAACGAGTCTCCCGGCGCGAACGCGACGACCAGCGCGCCGTCGTCGATCGCCACCGGCTGCGCGTTCGCGAGCGCGGCGGCGAGCAGCGAGTAGTCCGCCCCCACCGTCTCGATCGCGGCCGGCCAGACCTCGTGCGACCGCGGCGAGCGTCACGTCGGCGCGCGGGGCGGCCGGCGCGACGGGAACGGGAGCCGCAGCGGCTGCCGCCGCCGGAGCAGCCGACACGCGCGCCGCGGGGGTCGCGGGCGGAGGTGTCGGCGGCGCGGCCGGGGCCGGTTCGGGCTCCGTGGCGACGGGCTCGGGCACCGGCGCGACGGCGGGCGGCGCGGGCGCGGTCGGCGGCGCGGCGTCCGCCGGTGCCGGCACCGTCGGCGCGCCCGCGAGCGTCGCCTCGAGGCGCCCGATCCGGGCCAGCAGCGCCTTCGTCGAGGCGTCGATCTCCGGCGTGGCGGCCTTCGCGAGCGCGAGCTCGAGCTGCGTGCGCGGGTCCGCGCCGTCCTTCATCGCGCGCTGCGCGCCGCCGAGCAGGTCGAGCAGGCGCACGACATCCCCCTCGGGGATCCGCTGGGCCTGCTCGGCCAGGCGCCGGTCGCGATCCGGTGTGACGCGCAGCTCCGCGGGCACGTCGCCGAGCGTGCGCACGACGAGCAGCTCGCGCGTGTGGTGCTCGAGGTCGCGCGTTCCGACCTGCAGGTCGCGCCCGCTGTTCGCCAGCGCCTGCGCGGCGAGCAGCGCCCCGCGCGCGTCGTGGGCCGCGACCGCGTCGAGCGCGCCGAAGAGCAGATCGTCGTCGACCGCCCCGAGCACCGCGAGCACGTCCTCGGTCGCGATGTTCGTCCCGGTGTAGGTGACGAGCTGCTCGAGCGTCCCGAGCGCGTCGCGGAACGAGCCGGTCGCGTGCCGGGCGAGCAGCGCGACCGCGTCCGGGCTGATCTCGATCTGCTCCTGCTCGGCGACGCGCCGCAGCACGCCGGAGAGCTGCTCGACGGTCGGCCGCGTGAAGTCGAAGCGGTGGCAGCGGTCGGCGACGGTCGCGAGGACCTTCTGCGACTCGGTCGTCGCCAGCACGAAGATCGTGTCCGGCGGCGGCTCCTCGAGCGTCTTGAGGAACGCGTTCCAGGCCGCCGGCGAGAGCATGTGCGCCTCGTCGAGGATGTAGACCTTCGAGCGCCCGGAGACCGGGGCGAAGGCGACCTTGTCGCGCAGCTCGCGGATGTCGTCGACCGAGTTGTGTGAGGCGGCGTCCATCTCGATGACGTCGAGCGAGGTCGCCTGCTGGATCGCCACGCACGAAGCGCACGACGCCGCACGGCTCGGTCGTCGGGCCCGTGCTCGCAGTTCATGCAGGCGGCGAGGATCTTCGCCATCGACGTCTTGCCCGTCCCGCGCGAGCCGACGAACAGGTACGCGTGGTGGACCTTGCCCTGGCGCACCGCGTTGCTGAGCGTGCGCACGACGTGCTCCTGGCCGACGACGTCCGCGAACGTGCGGGGGCGGTGGCGACGATAGAGCGAGGGTCCGGCGGACACGGGACGGCGAGTGTACCCCCGTCCCCGGCCGCCCCGGCGGCAGCCCGCGGGCACCGGAAGTAGGGTCCCCGGCCATGGACGAGGCGCTGCTCGAGAACCTGCTGGACTGGCTGCGGATTCCCTCGATCTCGACCGGCGGCGGCGACCCGGAGGCGGTTCGGGCGGCCGCCGAGTTCGTCGTCGCCCAGGTCCGCGGCGCCCGCGGCGAGGCCGATCTCGTGACGATCGGGGACGGCAACCCGCTCGCGGTCGGCGAGCTGCGCGCGACCGACGCGAACGCGCCGACGGTGCTCATCTACGGCCATTACGACGTGCAGGGGATCGGGGACCCCGAGGCGTGGACGTCGCCCCCGTTCGAGCCCGAGATCCGTGGCGGGCGCCTCTACGCCCGCGGCGCCTCCGACGACAAGGGGAACTTCCTGCCGCTGCTGCACGCCGCCTGCACGCTCGCGCGCGCCGGCGAGCTGCCCGTCCACGTACGGGTGCTCGTCGAGGGCGAGGAGGAGGCCGGCGGCGAGGCCGTGGCGCGGTGGGTGCGCGCCGACGAGCGCGGGGCCGACGTGGCGATCGTCTTCGACAGCGGCATGGAGGACGCGCGCACGCCGGCGATCACGCTCGGCCTGCGCGGCATGGTCGCCACCACGCTCACGGTGACCGCCCAGCCGCGCGACCTGCACTCCGGCCTCTACGGCGGGAGCACGCTGAACGCGATCCACGCGCTGCACGCGGTCCTCGGCGCGGTGCTGCCGGGCCCGGACGGCGTCCTGCGCGAGGAGCTGCGCGAGGGGATCGTGCCGCCGTCGGACGACGAGCTGGCCTCGTGGGCGAGCCTGCGGCCCGGCCGGATGGCGCTCGAGGAGATCGGTGCGACGCCCGTGCACCCCGGCGCGGCGGAGGCATTCCGGCTGCGTAACGGCGCCGATGCGTCGCTCGACGTCAACTGGGTCGAGTCCGGCGCGACGCGCACGATCGTGCCCGCGCGGGCGCACGCGTTCCTGACGCTGCGCCTCGCGCCGCGCCAGGAGCCGGAGCGCATCCGGGCGACGCTCGAGCGCCTGCTGCGCGCGGCGCTGCCCGCCGGCGCCGAGCTCGAGCTCGACTGGGCGACGGCCGAGCCGGCGCTGTTCGACAGCGACCTGCCCGCCGTGCGCCTGGCGCGCGCGGCGATCGAGCGCGCGACCGGGATGTCGTGCGCGCTCGTGCGCTCGGGCGGGTCGATCCCGGTGGTCGCCGAGTTCGCCGGCCGCGGGATCCCGGTGATCGTCAGCGGGTTCGCGCTCGCCGAGGACGACATCCACGCGCCGAACGAGTCCTTCCGGCTCGAGAGCATCGAGCTCTGCGCCCGCGCCGGCCGGGAGCTGCTCCTGGGGCTGGCCGCGCTCCCGCGCGGCAGCGGGCGCGGCCGGTGAGGCACGGCGCGCGACTCGCCGCCGGGCTCGGCGCGCTCGGCGCGGCACTCTGGCTGCTCGTCGGCACGGGCCTCGTGAACTACGACACGCTCTACTCGCTCGTCTGGGGCCGCGAGCTCGTGCAGGGCCGCACACCCGATGTCGAGGTCCCGCTCGCCCCGACCCCGCACCCGCTGGGCACGCTGCTCGGGATCCTGCTGAGCCCGCTGAGCATCGCGAGCGACGCGGCGGTCCACGGCGAGGCCGCACAGACCGCGACCCTCATCCTGGCGTTCCTCGCGCTGGCGGTCCTCGGGTGGGTCGTCTACCGGCTCGGCGCCGCGTGGTTCGACCCATGGGCCGGCGTGCTCGCCGCGGCGATCGTGCTGACGCGCCGCCCGGTGCTCGACTTCGGCGCGCGCGCCTACGTCGACATCCCATACGTCGCGCTCGTGCTCGGCGCGCTGCTCGTCGAGACGCGCCGGCCGCGCGCCGGGCTGCCGGTGCTCGCGCTGCTCGCCGTCGCCGGGCTGATCCGGCCCGAGGCGTGGCTCTTCTCGGCCGCGTACGTGGTGTACCTCGTCGTGCGCGGCGAGCGCGATCCGCGACGGCTCGCGGCGCTCTGCGCGGTCGCGGCGAGCGGACCGCTGCTCTGGGCGCTGAGCGATTGGATCGTCGCCGGGAGCCCGCTGCACTCGCTCACCGGAACGCGCGACACCGCGGCCGAGCTCGGGCGGATCACCGGCCTGCAGCACGTGCCCGGGACGGTCCCGCGGCGGATCGGCGAGATCCTGCGCGAACCGGTGCTCGTCGGAGCGGCCGGCGGGCTCGTGTTCGCATGGCTGTGGCTGCGCCCCCGCGTGACGCTCGCGCTGGCGACCGCCGCCGTCGCGCTCGCCGCGTTCTGCGTCCTGGCGGCCGCCGGCCTCCCGATCCTCGGGCGCTACCTCCTGCTGCCCGCGGCGATCGGCGCGATCCTCTGCGGCGCAGGCGCATTCGGCTGGCGCGCGCTGCCGGAGGGAGATCGCCGCCGGCGCCCGTGGGCGTGGTTCGGGCTCGTGACGCTCGTGCTGTTGCTCGGATTCACGCCCGCACAGGTCGCGCGCATCGGCGACCTGCGCGACGCGCTCGAGCGCCAGGACCAGATCCAGGACGACCTGCGGGCGCTCGTGCACGATCCGCCCGCGCTCGTGCGCGGCGGCTGCGCCCCGGTCGGCGTCCCGAACCACCGGCCGATCCCGCTGCTGGCGCTGTGGCTCGACGTGTCGCCGGGCCGCATCGTCAGCCTGCAGGAGCGCACGATCGCGCTCGGCGAGTACGTCCGCCCGGCGACCGCCGGCGTCGCGCGGGACTACATCCTCGACCCGCGCGACCGCGATCGGGCGATCGCGCCCCCGCCGCCCGGCTTCACGCGCGCGGGCGGGAACCGCTCGTGGACGGTCTACCAGCGCTGTGCTCCCGCGTCGGTCTTCTCCTCCGAGACGGAATGAGCGGACCGTGCACCCTCAATCGAGGCGCGCCCGCGGATCCCGGCCTCCGAGGCGCGACTCCGGCTCGGGGGCTCCCGCCACGCCCGCCGCGGTCCGCTTAAGGCTGCTTCCTTCCGGACCTGACCTGGTTCACGGGACGACGTCGTACGGGACCCGGGCCATCAACGTCGCGCTCGGGACGAGGACACCACGGGCCACACCCCTCGAGAGGGGATTCGGCCTCGCTAGAGCGGATTGCGAGCGACAGGGCACCGCTACCTCCCCGCCTAGCACGGTCCACGGTGAGTGTAGACGGGCGACGCGCCCCGGGGGCCCAGGAAGATGACACGACGCGCCGCCGGGGGGACGTGACGGCGCGCCGCGCCGGGTCGAAGCGCAGGACGGCGTCGTGCCGGCCCGCGCCACGTCTTCGGAATCTTACGGCGCCGTGACGCCTCCGTTGTCATCGGTGACCGTCGGCGTGGTGACCGTGCGGTCAGTCGTGATCGTGACCGTCTGGGTCTGGGTCGGGGTCGTCACGGTGCGATTCACCGTCGTCTTGTTCTCGACCGTCGTGGGCTTCTTGTCATCGTTGCCCGTGATGAGCAGGGCCGCGATGACGCCCGCGACGATGACCGCGACACCGCCCATGACCCACGGCCACGGGCTCTTCCCGCCGCCTCCGCCGCCCTGCTGCTGGCCGTAGCCCTGCTGGGGGTACCCGGGCTGCTGGCCGTACTGCTGCGGTGGCGGCTGGTTCGGATCCTGCGGTGGCGGCTGGGCGGACATGCGAGGACCCTAGAACGCCCTGCGGACGGCGGGCGACCACGCAGCGGCCGGCGCGCAGCGGGCGCTACGCTTCGCGTGCTCGGGCGCGTAGCTCAGCGGGAGAGCGCTCGCTTCACACGCGAGAGGTCGCTGGTTCGAAACCAGCCGCGCCCATCGGACGAACGCCCTGCACCTGCGGGGCGTTCGTCGTTTCGGGGGCGGGCGCGCCGACGGCGGTTTGTGGCGCGTTGGCGCTCGTCTGTGCCCAATGGTGCCCAATCAGCGCCTTCAAGGAGGGCTTTGAGGCGTTTGCGGGCCTCGTCGTCGCGGCGCATCGCGTGGGCGTAGACGCGCAGCGTGAAGGCCGGATCGGTGTGCCCCATCTGCGCCATGACGTAGGCGGGATCCTCGCCGCAGGCGACGAGCAGCGACGCGAACGTGTGGCGCAGCTTGTGGGCGCTGATGCCGTCGGGCAGCGGCTCCTGTCCGCGCTCGGCGAGCAGCTCGCCGGCGCGTTTGACGACCGGGCGGATCACGCGTTCGCGGGCGTTGTCCTTGTCGCGCCGGCTGCCGGTCGAGGTCG
The DNA here is from genome assembly GCA_963787935.1 of uncultured Actinomycetes bacterium. Classification (GTDB taxonomy): domain Bacteria; phylum Actinomycetota; class Thermoleophilia; order Solirubrobacterales; family Solirubrobacteraceae; genus F1-60-MAGs163. The sequence goes on from CAWBEV010000006.1 coordinate 1,285,383, forward strand.
GGAAGACGAGGGCGTCGGGCCCCGCGGAGCGCACGCTCATCTTGTGCGTGGTGAGCTCTTCGCGGAGCACCGGAACGATCCGAACGTCTCGCACGCCGGCGTCGGTCTTCGACGCGCCGACGCTGATCTGGCCGACGGCGAGGTCGATGTCGCTCCAGCGCAGCGAGCACGCCTCGCCGATGCGCAGCCCGGCGAAGACGAGCGTCGCGATCAGGGCGCGCCGGCCTGCGGTTCGTGCTTCTGGCTTGGCGTCCAGGTCGGTGGCCGCGTCGAGCAGCGCGAGGATCGGCTCTGCGGTGTCGAGGTAGACCGGCCGCGGGCGGCTCGCCTTGAGCTTGCGGTTGCGCGTGTTGACGCGCACCGGGTTTCGAGCGATCAGGTCGCTGGCCAGAGCGTGCAGCTCAAGCCCGGCGGCTACCACATCATGCTCATGAAGCTCGCCGGGCCGATCAAGGCCGGAGCGACCATCCCGGTCACCCTGACGTTCCAGAAGGCAGGCAAGGTGACGGTCAATGCCGTCGCCCGCGAGAGCTGATCGGCGGCTCGCCGCCCTCGCCGTCTTCGCTGCCGCCGTCGCCCTTCACGGGTGCGGCGGCGGGGGCGCGTCGTCGGGCCGCGCGATCGTCATCGATGTTCCACGCGGCGCAGCCGCGGAGATCGCGCGCGGGGAACAGCTGAACCTCGTCCCCGACCGCATCACTGCCCGCGTCGGCGACACGCTGCGCCTGGTCAACCACGACACCCGCTCCCACACGATCGGGCCGTTCCTCGTCGGCCCCGGTCAGCGCGTCGAGAGCCGGCTCGCACGCGGAGGAACCTACGAGGGGAACTGCACCCTCCACGCCGGCAAGCGCAAAGTGACGATCGTCGTGCGGGAGCGCTGAGCCGCACGTGCCGCAACCGTGCCCGCACGCGACGTGCCGGGCATGACCGCGCGTGGTACGGATTCACCTTGCCCGTGCGGAGCGACTCCGGCAACGACGTCTCCGACCGCTTACGCGCGATAGGAGCGTCAAGGCACTCGACGCCGCGCTGAGACCGAGGCCGGACTCGGTCTCGTGAGGATCGCTGCGCGAACGGCAAGGGCCCACGAGCCAACTGACCGGAAAGGCATGGACGACCTGGACGTGGCGTGCGCCACCTACGCCTCAGCGAAACGGCGGCTTCGGAACTCCGAGCTGCTTGCAGATCGCGAGCGCCGTGCCGGTCGCGATGTCCTTGTGGCGCGGCACGGTCGCAACACCCCGCGCAGACATCCAGACGTCATGGCTTGCTCCGTGCCGGGCGAGCTTGCAGCCGTGGTCGGTGAGGAACCGTTCGAGCGCGCTGCGTTTCACGCGGGCGTGAGCTCGAGCGCCTCGATGTCGGATGCGCCCGCACCGTGCATGTCATAAACGGCGGCGAGCTCGCGCAGCGCGTCGAGGACGTTGCTGCGTGCCTCTTCGCGCGTGCGTCCCTGACTGATCGCCTGCGGGATCTCGACCACGTGGACCGTGATCCAGCCGTCGTCACCCTCTTCGAACTGCAGATGCAGGCGCAGATCGCTCATCGACACAGCCTAACCATCGACCGCCGTCCCGTCGATCCTGAGGTCCGCCGCGGCCACTCGACACCGTGCCATCGGCCGTCCTGATTGGGCACCGTGCCCAATCAGCCGATCAGCGTCCGCAATATGCGGGAATCCCCGGCCGGCCTACTCAGGCTCCAGAGGATCCGAAAAGAGCTGCAATTGGGCGGTTTCTGAGCCCTCCGCGACGCCCTCTGAATCGCTATTCACACGCGAGAGGTCGCTGGTTCGAAACCAGCCGCGCCCATGGCCGGAAGGCTGCGGAGCGTGGCGCGCCGCCGTTTGACGTCGCGCCCTCCCGCGCGACCGTATCGGCGCCCTGCCGCACCCGGGTCCGCGATCTAGGTGCGGGCGGCCGTCGAGCTGATCACGCCGCCGCTGAGCGTTCCGATCTCAGCGGAGTCCCAGCGCGCGTGGACCCACCGGACGCGCCCGTCCGCCATGCGGCAGCGCGCGCGGAATCCCAGTCCGCCCGGATCGATCCGGTCCACGCGCCCGCGACACGCCGCCCCGCTCGGCACGTACTCCATCTGGAACGCCGTGTCGAGCAGCTGCGCGCCCTCGAGCAGGTCGGCGCGCACGAGCACCCGCTGCGGACCGTGGCCCTCGCCGGCCATCGAGACGATGCCGCGCGTGCCGCCGACCTGCCGGAGGATCTGGCCGTCGAGCGGCTCGGTGAACGTCCCGGCGTTCCATGCCGGCGGGTGAAACGCGAGCGGACCGAGCGCAAGCGCGACCGCGGCCGCGCTGACCGTCGCGGCGCCGGCGCCGACCGCACCGAGGCGCCCGGGCTCGACCGCGCCGCGAACCCGCAGGACGCGCCAGCCGACGGCGGTCAGGACCGCGAAGATCGCCGCCGCATCGATCCCGAGCAGCCACGCGGTGCTCCGGTCGGTGCCCGTGCCGAGGCCGTGCACCGTCGCCGCCCCCCACACCGCGAAGTTCAGGTAGTGGACGCGTCGCCACGTCGCGTACGCCAGCCGGTCGCGCATCCGGTTCGTGATCGCGAGCGCCACGAGCAGCTCGGCTCCCACGACGCCGAGACCGACGAACGCCGGCCGGTAGCCGCCCGTGAACGGGACGAGGATCGAGACGAGCGAGAACGGGAGGTACGCGTCGATCGCGATCGCGACCACGTGCACGGCGATGAAGCAGCCCGTCAGCAGGCCGATGAACCGGTGCACGTCCTGCACCGCGAACCGCGGCCAGCGCTCGTTGCGCGCGCGACTGGAGAGCATCGTGCCGAGTACGACGACGAGCGTCAGCAGGACGTACGCGACGACGCCGCCGGCGCGCGCCGCGTACCAGTCGATCGGGCTCGACGTCAGATGCACCCGTGTCGCCTCACGACGTCGCGCTCTGCACGGCCTCGGGGGCTCGCGGCGGTGCCACAACGCCGGTCGTCCCCGCCTGGACGATCGACTCGAAGCGCGGCGGGGCGGCGAGCGGCTGCGACCGGTGCTTCGGATGACTCGCATACGAGCTCCGGGCGAGACCGAGGCCCGCGGCGAACACGACGGTCGCCAGCGCGACGACGACGAGCTTCGCGCGGTCGGCACGGCGCCGTGCCGCGCGGACCGCCGGGGACGGACGGCGGGGCAGTGGCGGCGAGGGCTCGGGTGCGGGCATGGGTGTGACGCTCACGGGCCGGCGGTCACGGCCGTCGCACCGTACGACGACGCGGTCCAAGAGATGGCAAAGCCCGGCGGCCGCCGGGCTCTGCCGTCCCTCACGCACGCGCTGCGCGCGACCCGGGGTCCATGGCGCTCGGCCACCGTCCGAGCTGAACCTCCGGGCGCGCGCAGCTGACGCCAATCGCGACCCGTGGGGGTGGGTCTTCAGCGGCGGCGAATCTTGAACCGCCGCTGGGCGGGCGTACCGAGGGTCTTCTTGGTCGATCCCGATCGACCCTCGAGCACGTACGTGCCTCCCCGGCGCAGCTTGCGCCGAAGACTCTTGCCGCGGAGCCAGAACTTCGTGGCCTTCCCGGCCCGGACCGACTTGAACGTCGAGCCCAGCACGCGACCGCTCGAGCTGAGCACCCGCACCAGGGCGACCGGCTGGCCGACCGGGGTCGTCACCGTCACCTGGATGCCCTGGGTCAGAGCCGCCGGCGACAGGGCCGCGGCCACGACCACGACCGGCGGCGCTGCGGCGGCGGCCCCGCCGCCACCCGCCCTGCCGACCGCGGTCAGCTGCGTCGTCGTCGGGCTGTTGGTCGCGTTGCTCGTGACCCTCAGCGTCGGGTTGAACGTCCCGATCAGCGTCGGCACGAACGTGACGTTCAGCTTGCAGGTCCGCGTGGCCGCGATCGACACGTTGCACGTGCCCAGGTCCACGGTGAACTGCGCGCTGCCGGCGCCGGTCACCGATGCACCGGTCACCGTCAGGGTCCCGGGGCCCTCGTTCGTGACGAGCACCGTCCGGACGCGGGTCGTGCCGAGGGTACGGGTCCCGAAGTCCGTCGGCGCCGCCGGGAGCGTCAGGGCCGCCGCCGCCGCGCCGCCGCCGCCGCCACCGCCGCCGCCACCACCGCCACCACCGGCGGGGGTCCCGCACGGGGCCGCGGTCGCGCCGTTGACGTCCGTGACGCGATCGGTGAACTGCAGGCGCTCGACGTTGCGGACGGTGTCGATGCCGTCGTTGATCGTCAGGCCGCCGCCGAGGCCACCGCCGCCGCCACCGCCGGCGACCGTCGTCTGCGCGACCGTCGTCGTCCCGGCGTTCGTCGTCACGGTGAAGTTCCCGCGGACGTCGTTGAACACCGCGGTGTCACAGGCGCCCGGGTCGGTCGTCGGCGTGAGGATCTCACGCACGGCGACGATGTTGCCCGGGTCGACGAGGCCGGCGAACACGGCCTGCTGCAGCGTCATCCCGGTCGTCCCGGCACCGAAGTCGCCGCTGACGGCCTTGTTCTCCATGAGGTCGGTGCTGCCCGATCTCCGTCGCCGGGTCCGCCGGGTTCGGTGCGGACGCTGAGCCGCACGTTCAGGTACTGGTCGCCGTCGATGATGTCGTCGGCGCCACGGCCCTCGATGATGTCGCTGCCGGCGCCGCCGAGGAGGATGTTGCCCTCGCCCCAGACGTTGCCCGTCAGGTCAGGCAGAAGTTCGTGTCCGAGGCGGCCACGATCGGTGCCGAGCGGCACCGTCAGCGGCGGCACGAGCGGGTCGAGCCCGGCGATGCGGTCCAGGCCCTTCTGGTCGAGCGCGTCGCAGCCGATGAACCCGCCCCCGGCCAGCTGGGACGGGATCACGTCGTCGCCGCGGAGGGTGTCGTTGAGCTTCCAACCGGACAGCGCCTCGACCTCGTTGAAGCGGTCGCGCACGCCGTTGATCGGAAGCGGCACGCCGAGCAGCGGCAGCGCCAGGTCGGCGTCCTGCGGCTGGGGATCGTCCTGGCCGATCGACCAGTCGTAGCCCGCCGCGCCGGCGTTCTTCTCGATGCCCGGACCGGCGACACCGATGTCGTCGCCACCCTCCATGTCGTAGTCGTCGTCGCCGCCCTGACCGATCAGGATGTCGTGCCCGGGCCTGTTGTGGTCGTCGAAGAACAGCGTGCCGCTGTCGCCCTGGAGCAGGTCGGGCTGTCGCCGCCCTCCTCCCAGTCGTCGCCGCTGTCGCCGAAGACGGCGTCCGCGCCCTGACCGGCGATGGCGAAGTCGTCGCCGGCGCCGGCGAACGTCTCGTTGGTGTTGGCGCCACCGTTGGTGAAGTCGTTGCCGTCGCCACCCATGACGATGTCGACGCCGAGGCCGCCGTCGATGGCGTCGTTGCCGGGGCCGCCCTTGGGCACGTCGTCGCCGGCGAGGTCGGTGATGATGTCGTTGCCCTCGCCGCCGAGGGCGACGTCGTCGCCGCCGCCGCCCTCGATGATGTCGTTGCCGGCGCCGCCCCAGAAGGTGTCGTTGTCGTTGCCGCCGTAGATGCGGTCTCGTTGACCGGGCCGGCGTCGTGCCGTTGTAGACGGTCTGGCCGTTGATGCCGGACGGGTCGACGGTGTTGATCGCGCGGTAGCGGATCGTGCCGTCGGGCCATCCGGAGCAGCAGGGCCGTTCTCGTCGCAGTCGGACGCCGGGTCGTCGGCGACCGTGCCCCGAGTGACGAAGCCGGCGGAGTGCCCTGCCAGGTTGCTGCGAGCTCGAACTTGCAGTCGGCCGTGCGCGAACGCGTCGGCCTTCAGGGTGTGTGCGTTCGGTGTTGCGCATGACCAGCTCGGCGAACGAGTTGCCCTCGAGCTGCGTGCGCAGGTTCATGCCCGGCGTGCGGGCCAGGTAGTAGAAGCGGTCGCCGTTCTGCAGGTTGCGTCAGCTGGTTCTCGAAGACGTAGTTGAACGTGCTGCCCAGCAGGCCGCCGAACAGGTTCGTGTTCTCGGCGAGGCCGCCGACCCACAGGTCGACGTCGTCGAGACCGGTGATGGACACGTTGCCGGCGTCGTTCGCCCAGGCACCGGTGCTGAACATGAAGTCGCGCGCGCGTCGAGCCGGCGCCTCGTCGATCGCGGGCAGACCGACGCCCGTGAGCGGGATCGACGATCGACCTCGGCCGGCCGCGTGCGCTTGTCCTGGCCAGCGTCGGTCTCCGCGAGTGATCGTCGGGTGCGTGCCGTAGGCGGCCACGAAGTTGACCAGCGACTCGGGGTGCTTGAGGCCTGGCCGAAGTCGACCCAGTTGCGTGTACGGCGTCAGCTGGCCGTCGTTCGTGGCGGCGAAGATCTGCTGGCGCACGTTGTTCAGCGACGGGATGCCCTCGCTGCGGGCGCGGGTCATGTTGATCGCCGGCAGGTCGAGCGGCAGGCCGAGCAGGTTGTTGCGCAGCGTCTCGGTGACGAACTCGTCGATCTCGTTGCCGATCTGGTCGGACAGGCCCATGATGATGGAGCCGGCCGCCTCCTTCGAGGTCAGCGTGGCCGGTGGGCCGCGCCGCCGTCGGTGTACGCCGCCGGGTTCAGGAACCCGTCGAGCAGCGGGATGTCGTTGTGTCGGATCCCGTCCGTGCGTTGATGCGCGCGGGATCGTCTCGGTCGAGCATCGAGTGGCCGAAGCGGTAGACGGCGTGGGCGAACTCGGCCGTGATCGCCGGGTTGACGTCCGTCTGGTTGAAGGCGAACGGCTGGAACGGGTTGATCGCCGGCTGCACCTTGCGCGCGAACTCCTCGAACACGAGGTGCTGGTACTCCATCTCGGTGACGAAGCGGGCGGCCTGGAACAGGCGCTCGCCGTTGCCAGCCGTCGGCGCCCAGGCGGTCTTCCAGTCGGTGAGGACGGCGATGCCGGCCGGCGAGGCGGCGGCCTCGTCAGCGAGCGTTCTGTCGATCGTCGCCGACCAGGCGGTCGTGCTCGGAGTGGAAGATCTGGTGGACGGCGGTCAGCGCGATGTTCTCGTTGCAGCGGCCGTCACCGCAGATGAAGTGCAGGTCGAGCAGCTCGTCGTCGTAGCACGCCGGCGGCGAGCGGGTCGCAGTGCTGCCGCGTCATGGTGTCGAGGCTGTTGCCCGCGACGTTGTCCGGGTCGGGGCCGATCGGCCGTCGGGCCGGCGCTGTGCGCGATGTCGTTCAGGAACGCGGTGTCGATGCGCACGCGCGTTCGCCGGAACCGGAACGCCGGGTCGGCGAGGTTGCCCTCGACGAGGCCCGTCGTGGTCACGTACTGGGGCAGCCCGCGCAGCGGGCCGGGGATGAAGTTGCCGTACGCGTCGGCGGCGATCATCGGGATGTTGGTGACGTCGGTGTCGACGAGCTCGAGGCCGAGCATCGGTCGCGGCCTGCGCCTTGACCTCGCCCCAGGTGGCCATGCCGCCGTCGGTCGAGCGCAGCAGGAACTTGCCGGTCGCGACGGGCCGGCCCGCGCGCGTTGAGCGCGTACTCGCGCAGGAACACCTGGTGCGACGGAGTGCGAGGTGTAGGTCTGGCTCTGGTCGACCCACGGGCGTGTCCGTGTTGATCGCGTTCTGGACGTCGTCGGCGCTCTCGTCCTGCGGCGTCGCCGGGTCGTCGCAGCTCACGCCGTCGCTGCCGGGCCGGTTCTGGGCGCGCGTGACGACCATGAACCGCAGGCCCTGCGGGCAGGTCGTCGGCGTTGCCGACGACGTGGTCGTGGCCGGCGATCAGCGGGTCGTCGGCCTTCAGCGGGCACGAAGACGGTCGCCGTTGCCGCCGTTGGTGATCTTGTCGAGGCCGTGGTCGAAGAACTGGCCGAAGATCGTGAACAGCGAGTTGAACGGCGGCGAGAGGCCGACGTCGGTCGTCACGTTCGGGATGAAGAGCGTCTCGTGCTGCGGGGACGCAGCCGGCCGGCAGGTTGTTCGGCGTCGCACGGGACGACCCCGCCGTTGGGCCCTGGCGTGCGCACCGGGATGCCCGGCGGCGGCGACCGCGGCCGGGTTGTCGACGTCTGGTCGACGATCAGGTTGCTGATCGTGCGCGGCTCGGAGTCGAAGACGAGGCCCTTCTTCTGCGCGTAGGAGGTCACCGGCTGCCGGCCGGGCTGCCCGGGCCGAACAGGTTGGCCGGCATCGTCTCGGCCGTCTTGAAGACCGGGTCGGTCAGGCGCGGGAAGATCTCGTCGGCCGCGCCGAACTTCTCCTGGCCGGGCTGCAGGTTGTTGCACGTCCCGTCGACGGTGCGCAGGCCGATCGAGAGCAGCGGGCTCGGGATCTGGTTCGGGCCGGTGCCGACGAGCGCGCCGCACGGGCCGGTCGCCGACGTCGTGTTGGCGACGTGCGCCTCGGCGATCTTGATCTGCTTGAGGATGAACTCCAGGTCCGCGGGGCTCACCGTGAAGCCCTGCCCCGGAGGGGCGGCCTTCGCAGCGGGTGCCCACAGCATGAGGCAGCCGGCGATCACCGCGAGACACGCGGCGATCGCCATCCGGGCCCAGCGCCCTCGTGCGGGTGTGACGCCCCTCATGCGTCCACCGGTGATCTGATCGCGCCGGATACCGAACGTGCTGGCACTCATCTCGCAGCCCCCCTCAAGGCTCGAAAGCTCGAAAGCTCGATTGGGAGCGACTTTGACCGGACACGGATTTCGTATACAGCGCAGTTCTCGCAGTGCTCCTTGCGGGAATTGCGGGATCGCCGCAATGGCTGCGGAAAACTACGAGGTTCTGGTCAGAGCGGCGGCCGGCGCCAGAGCCGGCTCGGGTAGAGGTCGGCGACGACCTCGTCGAGCCTTCCGAACCGCACGCCCGCGCGCAGCATCCGCTCGGCGCGCTCCCAGTCGTTCGGCAGCCCGTAGGCCGCCGACACGTGCTCCCGCGCGAAGAACCGCAGACCGCGATGCACGAGCCCGCCCTGCCAGCCGAACTGCCCGAGCCGCGGCGGGAACACCTCGCCGATCGTCGTCTCCCCGTCAGGCCCGACGACGCGCAGCCCGCCGTACACCGCCTCGAACCGCTCCGCACGCGCGAAGGCGACGGCGTGCTCGATCGCCTGCGGGCGCAGCTCGTCGTCGTCGTCGAAGTCCGAGAGCCACGCGCCACGCGCCTCGGCATAGGCGAGGTTGCGCGCCTGCACGCTTCCGGCGAGCCGGTGGCGCTCGCCATCACCGTGGTCGACGCGGTGGGTGAGGTTGAGGTACCGGATGCGCGGATCCCCGATCGCACGCACGGCCTCGCCGACCTGCGGCGGCGCGGCGTCCCCGACGACGAGCACCTCGAGGCGCTCGTAGGACTGGTTCAGCACCGACGGGAGCGCCCGGCTCACGAGCAGGTCGACGCGATCCACGGTCGGGATGCACACCGACACGAGCGGCCGCCGGGCGGTGAACGCCTTCGCGTACGACGGCTGCCGGCGTGCGCGCTCGAGGCGCCGGCGGTTGCGCGGCTCCTCGCTCGCGACGGCGCGCAGGACGCCGGACGCCTCAAGCTGCCCGGCCGCGACCTCGGCGCGCAGCGCCGCGAGCTCCTCGTGCATCGCGCGCTGCTCCTCGCGGATCGCGGCGAGCTCGCGGGCCGTCTGCGCGTGCGCCGCGGCGAGATCCCGGGAGAGCGCCGCGAACCGGCGGTCGAGGACCTGGGCGGCACGGCGGCGCAGACGGGTCAGCATCAACGCTGTCTACCAGACCGGGCCACAGCCGCCTCCGCGATCAGATCCAGCCACGGCGCTTGAACATGAGGTAGAGGCCGAGGCAGATCGCCGCCATCAGCGCGAGCGCCAGCGGATAGCCGAACGCCCACCCGAGCTCGGGCATGTGGTCGAAGTTCATGCCGTAGATCGTCCCGACGAGCGTCGGGGCGAAGAAGATCGCCGCCCACGCCGAGATCTTCTTGACCTCCTCGTTGGTCGTGTTCGCGGCCTCGCTCAGCGCCTTCGTCTCGAGCGTGAGGTTCACGCTGAGGATGTTCTGCAGCAGTTCGCGGAACCCGGTGACCCGCTCGTCGATCCGCAGCGCGTGGTCCTCGACGTCGCGCAGGTGCCGTCGCTCCTCGTCGTCCACCCCGGGCGCGCGCATCAGCCCCTGGAGGATCGGATCCAGCGGCCGCGTCGCGCGCTGGAACTCGATGACCTCGCGCGTGAGCTCGTAGATGCGCCGCGAGACCTGCGAGCTGCCGTCGAAGACGTCGTTCTCGATCTCGTCGATGTCGTTCTGCAACCCGTCGACGACCGGGCCGTAGTCGTCGACGACCTCGTCGATGATCGCGTGGACGATCGCGACCGAGCCGCGGCGCAGGAGCTCGGGCCGCCGCTCGAGGCGCTGGCGGATGACGCCCAGGTCGGGCGCCTCGCTGTGGCGCACGGTGATGACGAACTGCGGGCCGGCGAAGATGTGGACCTCGCCGAACTCCACGGTCTCGGTCTCGTCCACGTAGCGTGCCGGGCGCAGGACGAGGAACTGCATGTCGCCGTAGTGCTCGAGCTTCGGCCGCTGGTGGGCCTTGACGGCATCCTCGACGGCGAGCTCGTGCAGGTGGAACTGCTCGGCCACCTCGGCGAACTCGGCCGCGTCCGGCCGGTAGAGCCCGATCCACGCGACGCCGGCGCCGTTCCGGCAGGCGTCGTTGAGCTCGGCGAGGCTCTCCGGAGCGGGGACGCGCCTGCCGTCACGGTAGATGGCGCGGTCAACGATCATGCGGGGTCCGGGCGGCGGGGGCGATGCGCTGATCATGCCGGGAGCGCGGACGGCACGCGACCGCGACCCGCGATACTGCGACGAGATGGCGTCCGCGACCGTCGCTTCCACCTCGGCGCGCACGGCGTGGGCGCGCAGCCTCGGAACGCCGGTCCGTGAGTTCCTGCGCACCGAGACGGGCGGAGCGGCGGCCCTCGTCGCCGCCGCGCTCGCCGCGCTCGTCTGGGCGAACGTCTCCCCGAGCAGCTACGACTCAGCGTGGTCGACGACGCTCGCCATCAGCCTCGGCGACCACGTCTTCTCGGCCGAGCTGCGCGAGTGGGTCAACGAGGGGCTGATGACCCTGTTCTTCCTCGTCATCGGCCTCGAGGCCAAGCGCGAGCTCGACCTCGGCGAGCTGCGCGAGCGCTCGCGGCTCGCGCTTCCGGTCCTCGCGGCGCTCGGTGGCATGGCGCTCGCCGCGGGCCTCTACCTCGCGTTGAACGCCGGCGGCGCCGGCGGCGCCGGCTGGGGCGCCGCGATCTCGACCGACACGGCTCTGGCGCTCGGCGCGCTCGCGATCGCCGCGCCCGCGGGCGCCACGCGCCTGCGCGTCTTCCTGCTGACGCTCGTCGTGATCGACGACCTCGTCGCGCTTGCGGTGATCGCGCTCGTGTACACCGAGACGGTCTCGCTCACGGCGCTGGCGATCGCGGTGGGGCTGTTCGTGGTCCTGATCCTGCTGCGGTTCGCCGGGCGCTGGCGCACGCCCGCCGCCGTCGTCGTCGGGTTCGGGATCTGGCTCGCGGTCTTCGAGTCGGGGATCGACGGTGTCGTCGCCGGGCTGGCGATCGGCCTCGTCACGACCGCCTACCCGCCGCCTCGCGACGCGCTCGAGCAGGCGACCGAGAGCACGCGCTCGTTCCGTGAGCAGCCGACGCCGGCGCTCGCCTACTCGGCCCAGCGCAGCCTCGCATCGGCGATCTCCCCGAACGAGCGCCTGCAGCACCGGCTGCATCCGTGGACGAGCTATGTGATCGTCCCGTTGTTCGCGCTCGCGAACGCCGGCATCGAGCTCGGCGGCGGGCTGCTCGGCGACGCGCTGCGCTCGCCGGTCACGCTCGGGATCGTGCTCGCCTACGTCGTCGGGAAGCCGCTCGGCATCCTCGCGGCCTCGTGGGTCGGCACGCGGCGCGCGTTCGGCGGAGCGCGGCTGCCCGTCACGTGGCCGGGACTCGCCGGGACCGGCGCCGCCGCCGGCGTGGGGTTCACGGTGTCGCTGCTGATCGCCGGGCTCGCGTTCGACGACCGGCTCCTCGATCTCGCGAAGGTGGGGATCCTCGCCACGGCGATCCTCTCGCCGCTCGTCTCGCTGAGCGTGTTCGCGGCGATCCGGCGGATCCCGGCGGCGCGGCGCGCGCGACAGCTCGGCGCCACCGCCGACCAGCTGATCGACCTGTCGGACGACGTCGATCCCGAGCGCGACCACGTGCGCGGCTCAGGCCACGCGCCCGTGACGCTCGTCGAGTACGCGGACTTCGAGTGCCCGTACTGCGGGCAGGCCGAGCCGGTCATCCGCGAGCTGCTCGGGACGTTCGGCGAGGACCTGCGCTACGTCTTCCGCCACCTCCCGCTGAACGACGTGCACCCGCACGCACAGCTGGCCGCGGAGGCCGCCGAGGCGGCCGGCGCCCAGGGCGCGTTCTGGGAGATGCACGACCTGCTGTTCGAGCACCAGGACGCGCTGACCCCCGAGGACCTGCACGACCACGCCGCCGAGCTCGGGCTCGACACCGAGCGCTTCGACGACGAGCTGCGCCGGCGGACCTACGCGCCGCGCGTGAGCGCCGACGTCTCGAGCGCCGACGCGAGCGGCGTCTCGGGCACACCGTCGTTCTTCATCAACGGGCGCCGCCACCAGGGCGTCTACGACGCGGCGACGCTCAGCGCAGCGGTGCGGATGGCGCGCGCGATGGCGGGGGCGCCGCCGCGCTGATGCCGGTCGCACCGCGCCGGTGGCGCGCGTACATCTCGTGCACCCAGGCGCCCCCGGGCCGCGCCTCGAGCTCCTCACGCAGTTCGAGGACGCCGGGCGCGAACGTCCGCGGGGCGTACGGCCGCTGGGGCGGTGCAAGCAGCGGCGTGAACAGCGCGGCGGCGGCGAGGTCGGCGACGCTGAAGCCGTCGCCGACGAGGTACCCCGACGGCTGGAGCTCGGCCTCGAGGCGATCCATCCCGGCGACGACGTCGCCGCGCGCCGCGGCGGCGCTCTCGGCGTTGACGTCGTAGTCGTGGCGCACGGCCCGGCGGCTGACCGGCGCGCTCAGCCGCAGCAGCCGCTCGCGCGCCGGGCTCGGGGTGGTGAACAGCGCCGCGACCGTCGCGTCGGTGTCGGGGAGCGTGTGGAACCACACGAACCGCCGCAGCGACGGCGCGAGCCGCTCGTCGAACCAGTCCTCGAGGTCGAGCGCGCGGGCGCGGTCCGCGCCGGGCGCCGGATACAGCGGCGGCTCGGGAACGGCCTCCTCGAGCGCCGCGATGATCGCCGTCGAGTCCCCGATGCGGCGCCCGTTGAGCTCCAGCACCGGCATCCGCGCCTGGGCGCCGCGGGTCAGGACGAGCGCACGCGCGCGATGCAGCCCGGGCATCGGCACCCGCACCTCGTACGGGATGCCCTTGTAGTCGAGCGCCCAGCGGGCCTTCTCGCTGTAGTGCGAGAGTTCGATGTGCCAGAGGACGACCCGCACGCCGCGAGCCTACTCGCCGCCGGTGCACGAGGGACGACGCACTGCCGTGGGCGCTACCCCACGAACCGCGGCCGGGGCCGCACGCGCACGGTCGTGGTCGCGGCGTTGTCGCGCAGGTGCGCCTCGAACGTCGACGTGTTGACGCTCGCGGTGTTCGGGTAGGTCCCGGCCTGCTTGAAGCGCGTCGTGACGCGGAAGACCACGCGCTCGCCCTGCTTCAGCGAGCCGACGTTGCAGACGATCGGCCGGGCCGAGGTGCACGTGCCGCGGCTCGGACGCACCTTCAGCGGGGTCGTGTACTTCGTGCTGACCTCGACCCCGGTCACGTCCTCGGCGGTGTCGGGGCCCCTGTTCGTGAGCGTCAGGGTGTAGCGGACCGCCGCGCCGACCCGCGTGCGTCGCGGTGTTGCGCGCTTGGTGAGCACGAGGTCCGCCTGCGGGCGCTCGGCGGGATCGATGTCGCCTCCGCTGCCGTCGTCCGGGTTCGGGGTCGGCGGCTCGGGGCCCTTCGTGAAGCGGTTCGTGAACGTGCAGTCCGCGTCGGGGTGCGCGGCGGTCAGCGTGACGATGATCCGCCCCTGCGAGCTCCCCTCCGGCACGCCGTTGCACGTGACCGACTCGAGCACCCAGAACCCGTTCGTCGGCTCGCTCGGCGTCGTCTCCTGGATGACATAACGCCCGAGCGCGATCGAGCTCGTGTCGTCGCCCTTGGCGAGCACCGTCTCCCCCGCCTCGGTCGTCGTCGCCGACTGCTCGAAGCTGATCGACGCGTCGGCGTCCGGCGAGATGACGAACCCGACGGTGCCGGTGGCTCCCACCGTCCGCTTGCGCAGGCGGATCGTGCCGTTCGGGACGAACTCGTTCGTGAACGTGCAGAACGCGCCCTGCCCGGCCGTCAGGCCGATCGTGACCGGCTGCACGTCCGGAACGATCCGGCCGTTGCAGCGCGCCTCGTCGAGCTTCCAGCGACCGCCGGCACGGTCGGGCAGGTCCTCCTGGATCCTGTAGGTCCCGGGGTCCAGCGTGAGGTTCGGCGTGCCCGGTGTCGTGACGTCTTCGGCGGTGGTCGTCGCGCTCACGCGCTTCGCGGCCCCGCCGGCCGCGGGTGTCACGTCCCAGCTGAACGTCCCGACCGCGCCGAGCGTGACCTTGCTGAGCTGGAGTCCGGCGGGCGGCGGCGTGAGCCGATCGGTGTACGTGCACGTCACCGTGTCCGAGGCGGCGAGGCGCACCGACGTTCGCGCGCTGGCGAGATCCGTCGTCGTCGTACTCCCGCCGGTCTGTGACGTGCACGAGATCCCCGTGAGCGTCCAGCCTTGTGGCACCTGCTCGGCGAACGACCACTCCGGCGTCAGCCCGGTGACCTCGGCGCGATAGAACGTCGTCGAGGCCGGGGACCCCGGGCCGGCGTTCAGCGTGAACGACTCGTCGCTTGCGAACGAGATGTTGCCCGTGAAGCGGAAGTCCTGGCGGGCCGTGCCGGCAGGCGCGTCGATCTGCTTGCGGACGATGATCGTGCCGCTCGTCGGCGGCGGCTTGACGTAGTACGCGTAGCAGAAGACGTGCTTGCCACCCGAGGGGTACGAGATCCATTCGACGTTGTCGCCGTTGAGGTTGTCGATCGCGCAGCGCAGCGCACCGAAGCCGTACTCGCCGGGGAACTGGCCGTTCAGCACGGGGTCGGTCGTCGTGCCGCCCTGGATCCAGAGGCGATTGGCCTGGGCGGCGAGGTTCGCCTGCTGCTGGGTCAGCTCGATCGTCGTCGCGCCGGCGATCGTGCCGCCGGTCGGCTGGCCGGCGAGATTCAGCTCGGGCACCGAGGTCTGGGTCACGATGCTCGTCGAGAATGCGCCCGTCACGATCGACAGCGCGCCCCACGGTCCCGTGACCGCGCGCGACTGGTAGCCCGTCCCGAGCGTGAACCGCCAGTTCGGCAGCGGGTTGCAGCGGCTCTGCGGCGAGAGGTCCTCCTTGTCCGGACCGACCGGCTGGCCGGACTGGTAGGGCGTGTCCGGGCCCAGGTCCTTCAGGCTCTCCATGATGTTGTTGCGCGCGCGGTTCCCGAAGATGTCGGTGTACCGGTCGCAGACGCGCGCCGCGATCGTGACCTTCAGGCCCGAGTTCGCGGTCTGGGCCCCGGCCGGTTCGGCGGCTCCGAGTGCGATGAGCAGCAGGGCGGCGACGCCGGCCCCGCGCCTGACGGACGAGCGCGCTGCGAGCATCGTGCGACGGTACTCCGCCGCCCGGCGCAACGGATCAGTCGGGGGCTTTTGTCACCAGCACGCCAGTGCCGAACGGATCGCGCAGGAGTGGGCCGCCGGGCCGCTCCTCGACCGGGACGCCGGCGGAACGAGCGCGCGCGACGAGCGCCGCGACGGCCTCCGGCGGCAGCGCGAGCTCGAACCAGGCGAGGCCGCGGCTGCCGGGCGCGGGCGCCGGGACCCCCTCCCCGTTCCAGGTGTTCAGGCCGATGTGGTGGTGGTAGCCGCCCGCCGCGACGAACAGCGCTCCGGGATAGCCGCGGACCATCACGTCGAAGCCCAGGACGCCGGAGTAGAAGTCCTCGGCGGCGCGCAGGTCGCCGACGTTCAGGTGGACGTGGCCGAGCCGCGTGCCCGCCGGCATCGGCGCGCGCTCCTCGGGGAGCTCGGCCATCACCGCGTCGAGGTCGAGCGCGATCGTCGCCATCTGAACCTCGTCGCCCGTGTAGGCCCACTCGGACCGCGGGCGGTCGCGGTAGAGCTCGATCCCGTTCCCCTCGGGATCGCGCAGGTACAGCGCCTCGCTGACGAGATGGTCCGAGGCGCCGCCAAGGCGCCCGCCGCCCTCGACGACGCGGCGCACCGCCGCGGCGAGCGCGGCCCGCGACGGGACGAGCAGCGCGAGGTGGAAGAGCCCGGTCGTCCGCGGCGCGCGCGGCGCTGCGGCGGGGTCGCCCTGGAGCTCGACGAGCGCGTGGCCGCCGGCGCCGAGCCGGACGAGCCCGTCCTCCTCGGCGAGGACCTCCAGGCCGATCGCGCGCGCGTAGAAGTCGCGCATCGTGTCGAGGTCGGCGACGGTCAGGCGAATCGCGCCGAGCGCGGTCGCGTCGGGGAGCGTGGGAGTGGTGGCTGCGGCGGTCTCGTGGGCGGGGCTCGTCATGGGTTCGTTCCTCGATGGCAGTAGTTGTACGTGCAACTATATCACCCGGGCCGCTCCCCTTCAACCCGGCGCTCAGGGCACGTCGACCCAGGCGCGCTCGGCATCGCTGCGCGCGATCGCCTCACCGATCAGCGCGGAGACGTGCCCGTCGGCGAACGTCGGATAGTCCGGCGCGGCCGGCGGGCCGCCGGCCGCGACCGCGCGGTAGACCGCGCGGTAGAGCTCGCGAAAGGTGTCGGCGTACCCCTCGGCATGGCCGGCCGGGAGCGCCGTGGTGGCGGCCGCGGCGGCGGAGAACAGGACCGGGTCGCGCAGCAGCAGCTCGTTCGGGCGCTCGCGGTGCCCGAGCCACAGCTCCTCGGGGCGCTCCCCGTCCCACGCGAGCGCGGCGGCCGCACCGTCGACCTCGAGGTGGATCCGGTTGCGGCGGCCGGCGCTGACCTGCGACATCGTCGCCACGCCGCGTGCGCCGTTCGCGTAGCGCACGAGCACGCCGGCGGCGTCCTCGGTCGTGATCTCGCGCGGCACGGTCTCACCGGCCGGGCCGGCCTTGCCGCTGAACGTCTCGACCGGGCCGACCGGCACCCGGCGCACCCCGATGAACGTCGCGAGGTCGGCCAAGACGCTCTGCACCGGCTGGCCGGTCACGAACGTCACGAGGTCGAGCCAGTGCGAGCCGATGTCCCCGATCGCGCGCAGGCGCCCGCCCTCGGCGGGATCCAGGCGCCAGTTCCAGTCCGTGTCGAAGAGCAGCCAGTCCTGGAGGTAGCCGCCGCTGATGAGCCGCACCTCGCCGAGCTCGCCCGCCAGCACGCGGGCACGCGCCTCCTGCACCTGCGGGTAGAAGCGCAGGTTGAAGTTCACCGCGTGGACGAGTCCGCTCGCCTCGGCGGCCGCGACGAGCCGCGCCGTCTGCTCCGCGTCCATCGCCAACGGCTTCTCGCAGACGACGTGCTTGCCGGCCGCGAGCGCGGCGAGTGCCTGCTCGGCATGGAAGCGGTTCGGGGAGGTGACGTGGACGACGTCCACGCGCTCGTCGGCGAGCAGCGCCTCAACGCTGTCGTACGCCGGCGGCAGCCCGGCGGCCGCGGCCTTCGCCGCTGCGCGCTCGGAGTTCGAGCCGGCGACGCCGACGACTTCGACGCCGAGGCGCCGCAGCGCGTCGACGTGCACGACGCCGACGAAGCCGGTGCCGATGACCGCCGCCCTGATGTCCCGCAGCTCCCGCATGCGCGGGATGCTCGCAGGTGTTCAGATGTCCGCGCTCGCGTGCGTGCGTGCGCGAGCGAAGAGCACGGCGAGCTCCGGGGTCATCGAGTAGTCGGTGCCACCGTCCTCGCGGGCCTCGGCCGTGATCGGGAACTCGCGCCCGAGCTTGCGGCACCAGCGACCGGGCCACGCGAGGATCCCCGCGACGCCGTGCGCGCCCTTGTCGAGCTGCAGGCGCGAGGCGACGTCGTTGCCGGCGAACCGCTCGCCCGGCTGGTCGATCAGCAGGTCGAAGAGCTCCCGGGCGGGCTCGGAGAGCCGGCCGTAGAGCCAGCGCGCGGACTCGAGGTCGTCCCCGGTCCACGCGTGACGATCACCGTGCGCCCACGGCGGGCCGCCGCGGCGGCCCATGCCGCCCCGGTGGCCGCCGCGCGGCGGCCCGGATCCCGGCGGCGATGCGAGGAACGCGCCGAACCAGAGATAGAACTCCGGGACGCGCTCCTCGGGAACGTCGACGGTGATCCGCTTGTCGGCCATCAGGCCTCGGCGGACTCCTGATCCTGCGAGCGCCGGCCGCCGCAGCGACCGTGCCCGTGCGGGCCACGCCCGCGCCGGCCACGTCGCCCGCGCAGGTCCTCGTTGCCGACCTGGGCGTCCCAGTGAGCGGCCATGTCGAGGAAGCGGCGGTGGAAGCGGTGGAACTGCTCGGCGCGATGCGCCGGGACCTCGACGGTCACCTGGACCGTGTCGGTGGGGGTGTGCTCCGTGTCCGGAGTGGTGTCGTCATGCGACATATGGGGTTCCTTTCTTCTGTACAGGAACAAGTATAGCTAAGTAAATACTTGCGTCAAGGGTTCCAAGTGATGATTCCCTGCGGGAAACAGGCAGGCCACCCGCAGAGCGTCCGGATGGCGCGGGTGCGCGCGACGCGTAGCGTCGGTGACCGAAGCCCGACCACGTGGAGGTGCCGCCATGACCACCCGCCGATTCGCAACCAGCGCGATCCTGACCGCGGCGGTGGTGCTGCTCGCGCTTCCGGTTGCGGCCGCGCCGGCCGCGACGCTCCCCTGCCTGCTCGCCGAGACGAGCCGGCACCAGACGACGGCGATCGACCTCACCGGTGACGGCGTACGCGAGACCGTCGACGTCTTCAACTGGGATCAGGCGGGCCCGACGCCCGAGACCGGGCTCATGGTCTGCCGGCGCAGGGGCGGCGGCCTCGTGCGCGTGGGTGTTCAGACGATCTGGGGCCCGGGACCGGGGTCCGCCGACAGCGGGCTTCGCCGCGCCTGGACCGGTGACCTCGACCGCAGCGACGGGCGCGTCGAAGTGGCCGCACGCAATCTCGTGACCGCTTCGGCCGGCGAGGAGCTCGTGATCGTCCGCCAGCGCGCGCGGCACGGCCTGCGCTTCAGGCGCCTGCAGCTGATCGCGGGGGACACGGTCGTCGTGTCCCGTCCGCGCACCGGGCCGGCCGTGGTTGTGGCGACGGTGAAGGCCGTCCACGCCGTCGACGGACGCGCCCACACCGAGCGCTGGCGCTACTCGCGCTCGCTCGAGCGCTGGGCCTGCGCGAGCGACTGCGACGGACGCCCGGACTACACGAGCCGGGCCTGCGCCGGCGAGGTGAGCGGACCGCTCGGCACGGCCGCCGTCGACATCCGCGTGCGCGGCATGACATGCGGTGCGGCGAAGCCCGTGATCCGCTCGTGGCTCACGCGCCCGCGCAGCCCGGTCGCGGGGTTCCGGATCACGAGCCCCGCCCGCTTCCGCGTCCTGGGCACGAAGGGCTCCGCGCGCTTCTGGTTTGCGCTGCGCGGTACGGACTGACCGCCGGGCGCGGGCGACGCGTGGCGCCCGCGCCGGTCAGGCGCCGGTGTGGATTCCGTGGAACCCGAACGGGATGTGGTGCGGCACGGCCGCCCGCGCGCGCTCTTGGAACGAGCCGCCCTCGAGCACGAGCAGGAACGACGTCTTCCGCGCGACGTCGAGCACGACCGAGAGCACGACGCCGTCGTCCTCGCGCGTGGCCTTCGGCCGCGGGACGAACACGGGCTCGCCCGGGTAGCAGCCGCGATCGCGCCAGAAGCGCGCGCGCCCCGTGCGCACGTCGAGCTTCGCGAGCTGATCGACGAACCCGCTCGCGGCGCCGCGCTGACCGATCCCGTACGCGTACCGGTAGGCACGCCGGCTCACCGCACCGTAGTTGATGCGGGGCAGCTCGAGGCTCGCATCCGCGAGCGGCCGCGTCGTGGCCTTCTTCGTGCGCAGGTTCACGGTGACGCGCCTGACGGTCACCGCGGGCATCCGCTGGTCGGCGGCGCGCAGCCGCTTGAGGTAGAGCGCGTCGACGATCCGCGAGTCGCGATGGCCGCTGACGTCCATCTCGATCCGGTCGCCGCGCTCGTACGCGTTGATGTGATGAAAGACGAAGAACGGGTCGAGCTCGGCGTCCGCGACGACGCCGCCCTTCACGCGGTCGATGACGATCGCGTGCGAGGCCTCCGTGCGCTTCCACGAGAAGTGCTCGACGATCGGCTTGGCCGGTCCGGTGACGAAGCTCGCCGGGTCCACCTGGAACGGCTGCGTGAAGAGGACGACGAACCTGCGCGTGAGCGCGAACGAGTGCATGTAGCGCGGCTGGGCCTGCTCGATGAACGCGAGCCGGCGCTTCGCCGCGCCCGCGCGCTCGACGAACACCGCCACCCCGCTCGTGGCTCCGATGAGGACGGTCTCGTAGGAGAAGCGCTCGCCCGTTGCGGCATCGTGGTGCGGGTGGGCGGTCCCCATCTGGCTCGCCGTCCCGGGATCGACGCCGAGCGTCTCGAGCGTCGCGCGGTCGAAGCGCACCGGGACCGGGATCTCCGTGTGGGCGCGGAACGAGTTCGCCCAGCGCTCGAGGCTCACGTTCGCGTTCGGGATGTCCGCGAGGATCGGGATCGAGGCGACGCCGGAGAAGATCTTCCGGCACGGATCCGTGCCGAACTCCGAGTACCGGATCCGCCCCTCGGTCTTCCACGCCTCGTACGCGCTGGAGCGCAGGAACCGGTTCGCGTAGGACACGCGCCCGCCGCGGAACGAGAACGCGTGCAGCATCGCGAGACCGTCGAACCAGTGGTTGAACCGCTCGGCGCCGACCTCGAACTTCGCGGGGCCGTTGCGCAGCAGCGCGCCCGAGAGCCAGCGCGGCACGCGGCCCTCGATCGGGAGGCTCGGGAGGCGCACCTCGCGCTCGAGGCTCGTGAAGCCGAGTGCGTACGGCGCGCGCTGCGTCGCCGCACGCGCGGCGCCGGCTCCCAATGCTCCCGCCAGGCCGCCGCTCAGCGCGACGGCCGCGGCCCCGCCGGCGCCGCGCTGCAGCAGATCACGGCGCGTGAGGTCGGCGCCCCTGTCGTCCCCCCGGTGCATGGCGGCGAGTCTTCCACAGCGCCCAAGGGCCCTGCGCCGTCTATCGGTAGTTCTCCGCAGGCGCGTCAGGGAATCCGCCGATCCCATGAGGACCCCGAGCCGCGACCATCGCTGGCGGTGTTCCAGGTACGCATCCACGGCCGAGGGGGCCAGGGCGTCGTGACCGCCGCCGAGCTCCTCTCGCTTGCCGCCTTCGACGAGGGCCGCCACGCGCAGGCGTTCCCGAGCTTCGGCTCGGAGCGCAACGGCGCGCCGGTCGTCTCCTTCTGCCGCATCGACGACCAGCCGATCCGCTCACGCGAGCCGGTCAGCGAACCGGACGCGCTGCTGATCCAGGACGCAACGCTGCTGCACCAGGTCGACGTGTTCTCCGGGCTCAGCGCCCGGACGGGTACATCCTCATCAACTCGGCGCGCAGCTTCGACGAACTCGGCCTCGGGGACTTCGTCCGGGACTTCCGCCGCGAACGCCTGATGACGGTCCCCGCCGGCGAGCTCGCGCGCGAGCACTTCGGGCGCCCGATGCCGAACGCGGCGCTGCTCGCCGGCTTCGCCGCGCTCAGCGGCGTCATCTCGCTGCGCTCGGTGATCGACGCGATCGCCGAGAAGCTGCCTGCGCGCGTCGTCGACGGGAACGTCGCCGCCGCCGAGGCCGCGCACGCGTGGGTCGCGGGCGAGCTGCGGGAGCTCGCCGGTGCTTAGGCAGCTCGAAGGGTCGCGCGCGGTCGCCGAGGCGATCGCCCTCGCCCGCCCCGAGGTCGTCTGCGCCTACCCGATCTCGCCGCAGACGCACATCGTCGAGGCCCTCTCGCAGCTCGTGAAGACCGGCGCGCTCGCGCCGTGCGAGTACGTGAACGTCGAGTCGGAGTTCGCCGCGATGTCGGCCTGCATCGGCTCGAGCGCGATGGGCGCGCGCACCTACACGGCGACCGCGAGCCAGGGGCTGCTGTTCATGTGCGAGGCCGTCTACAACGCCGCCGGCCTGGGCCTGCCGATCGTCATGACGATCGCCAACCGCGCGATCGGCGCGCCGATCAACATCTGGAACGACCACTCCGACTCGATGAGCCAGCGCGACAGCGGCTGGATCCAGCTCTACGCGGAGACGAACCAGGAGGCCGCCGACCTGCACATCCAGGCCTTCCGACTGGCCGAGGAGCTCTCGACGCCGGTGATGGTCTGCATGGACGGCTTCATCCTCACGCACGCCTACGAGGAGGTCGACCTCCCGAGCCAGGAGCAGGTCGACGCGTGGCTCCCGCCGTTCGAGCCGCGCCAGGTCCTCGACCCCGACGAGCCGGTCTCGATCGGCGCGATGGTCGGGCCGGAGGCGTTCATGGAGGTCAAGGCCCTGCAACACTTCAAGCAGATGGTCGCGCTCGACCGGATCCCGGCGATCGCCGACGACTTCGAGCAGGCGTTCGGCCGGCGCTCGGGCGGCCTCGTGCGGCCCTACCGCACCGAGGACGCCGAGACGATCGTCGTCGCGCTCGGCTCGGTCCTCGGGACGATCGCGGAGGCCGTTGACGAGCTGCGCGAGGACGGCGTGCGCGTCGGGGCACTCGGGATCACGTCGTTCCGCCCGTTCCCCCTCGACGACGTCCGTGCGGCGCTCGGGCACGCCGCGCACGTCGTCGTGCTCGAGAAGGCGCTCGCGGTCGGCGTCGGCGGCATCGTCAGCGCGAACATCCGCACGGCGCTCAGCGGCATCCAGCTCCGGGGCTCGACGGTGATCGCGGGGCTCGGCGGGCGCCCGATCACGCAGGCGTCGGTCCGGACGATGCTGCTCGAGGCGCACGCCGGCACGCTCGACCCGCTGACGTTCCTCGACCTCGACTGGCCGCTCGTCGAGCGCGAGCTGCTGCGCATGCGCGAGCTGCGCCGCTCGGGCCCGCACGCCGAGAACATCCTGCGCGACGTCGGCGCGGTCGCCCACAAGGCCACGTGAGCTGATGGCCGCGCCCGACAAGACCCGCATCCGCTTCTACCAGACGGGGTCGTTCGCCGTCGGCGGGCGGCTGCTCGACGCCGACCAGCGCTCGGTCCAGTCCGAGGCGGCGCGCACGAACGCGATCACCTGCGGCCATCGCGCCTGCCAGGGCTGCGGCGAGGCGCTCGGCGCGCGCTACGCGCTCGACGCCGCGGTCCGGGCGACCGAGGGCCGGCTCGTCGCGGCGAACGCGACCGGCTGCCTCGAGGTCTTCTCGACCCCGTACCCCGAGACCTCGTGGCAGATCCCGTGGCTGCACTCGCTGTTCGGCAACGCGCCGGCGGTGGCGACCGGCATCGCGGCCGCGCTCAAGGCCAAGGGCCGCGAGGACATCCGCGTCGTCGGCCAGGGCGGTGACGGCGGGACCGTGGACATCGGCTTCGGGTGCCTGTCGGGCATGTTCGAGCGCGGCGATGACGTGCTCTACATCTGTTACGACAACGAGGGGTACATGAACACCGGCGTGCAGCGCTCGGGGGCCACCCCCGCGGCGGCGCGCACGGCCACGACCCAGGCCGTCGGGCCTGAGCCGGGCAACGTCTTCGGGCAGGGCAAGAGCGCCCCGCTGATCGCGATGGCGCACGAGATCCCGTACGTCGCGACCGCGACCGTCGCCGAGCTGCGCGACCTCGAGGCGAAGGTCGAAGCTGCCATGGAGCTGCGCGGCGCGCGCTACCTGCACGTGTTCGTCCCCTGCCCGCTCGGCTGGGGCAGCGCGTCGAAGGACACGATCCGCCTCGCGCGGCTCGCCAAGGAATCGGGCCTGTTCCCGGTCTTCGAGGCGCGCGACGGCGAGGTCACCGCGGTCTCGAAGATCCGCCGCCAGGTGCCCGTCGAGGAGTACCTGCGCCCGCAGCGGCGCTTCGCCCACCTGTTCGGCGACCCGGGCCGCCCGGATGTCGTCGAGCGCATCCAGGCCGGCGCCGATCGCAACATCCGCCGCTTCGGCCTGATCGGCGACGAGGACGGGGCGTGATGGAGAAGCCCTTCGCGATCACGCTCGACGTCGGCTCGAGCCGCGCGAACAAGACCGGCTCGTGGCGCGACGAGCGCCCCGAGTACGTGCACCGGCTGCCACCGTGCAACGACGCGTGCCCGGCCGGCGAGAACATCCAGGGCTGGCTCTACCACGCCGAGGCCGGCGAGTACGAGCTCGCCTGGCGCGAGCTCGTCCGCGACAACCCGATGCCGGCCGTCATGGGGCGCGTCTGCTACCACCCGTGCGAGACCGCCTGCAACCGCGGGCAGCTCGACGAGGCCGTCGGCATCAACGCCGTCGAGCGCTTCCTCGGCGACGAGGCGATCAAGCAGGGCTGGGCGCCACCGGCGGCGGCCGCGGCGACCGGCAAGCGCGTGCTCGTCGTCGGCGCCGGGCCCTCCGGGCTCTCGGCCGCCTACCAGCTGCGCCTGCGCGGGCACGCGGTCGCGATCCATGAGGCGGGCCCGATGGCCGGCGGCATGATGCGCTTCGGCATCCCGCGCTACCGCCTCCCGCGCGACATCCTCGACGCCGAGGTCCAGCGGATCCTCGACCTCGGGGTCGAGCTGTCGCTCGAGACGAAGGTCGAGAACATCCTCGAGAGCATGCAGGCCGGCGACTTCGACGCGGCGTTCCTCGCGGTCGGCGCGCACATCGGCAAGCGTGCCTACATCCCGGCCGGCGAGGCCGCCCACATCCTCGACGCCGTGAGCATGCTGCGCAGCATGGAGGGCGAGGAGCGCCCGCTGCTCGGTCGCCGGGTCGTCGTCTACGGCGGCGGCAACACCGCGATCGACGCGGCGCGCACCGCCAAGCGCCTGGGCGCCGAGGAGGCGATCATCGTCTACCGCCGCACGCGCGAGCGGATGCCGGCCCACGACTTCGAGGTCGAGGAGGCCGCCGAGGAGGGCGTGCTGATGAAGTGGCTCTCGACGATCAAGCAGGCCGACGCGGGCACGCTCGTGCTCGAGCGCATGGAGCTCGACGAGAGCGGCTTCCCGCAGCCGACCGGCGAGACCGAGGAGCTCGAGGCCGACGCCGTCGTGCTCGCGCTCGGCCAGGAGGCCGACCTGTCGCTCCTCGACGGCGTTCCCGGGCTGACGGTCGAGGACGGCGTCGTCCAGGTCGGGCCCGACATGATGACCGGGCACCCCGGGATCTTCGCGGGCGGGGACATGGTGCCCGCCGAGCGCACGGTCACCGTCGGGATCGGTCACGGCAAGCAGGCGGCGCGCTGCATCGACGCATGGCTGCGCGGCGAGGCCTTCGAGCACCCGCCGCGCCCGGAGCTCGCGACGTTCGACACGCTCAATCCCTGGTACTACGCGGACGCCGCGAAGACGATCGCCCCGCAGCTCGACCTCGTGCGCCGCAGCTCGACGTTCGACGAGGTGACGCTCGGGCTCGACGAGGACACCGCGCTGTTCGAGGCGCGCCGCTGCCTGTCCTGCGGGAACTGCTTCGGCTGCGACAACTGCTTCGGCGTCTGCCCGGACAACGCCGTCATGAAGGTCGACGAGGCCGACGGCTACAAGTTCGATTTCGACTACTGCAAGGGCTGCGGGATCTGCGCGGCCGAGTGCCCTTGCGGCTCGATCCGGATGGTGCCTGAGCCGTTGTAGTCCGCTGTGGTTCGGCTGCTGCCGGGACGCGCGGTGGATGGGCGCCCGGCCGGGATCCGTCGGCGGGCGGTGATCGGCCTCCCGCCGATCACCGCGAGTTCCGCCGCCGGACCCGGCGGCGCCCCGACAAGCGCCCACGGCGGACCTCCACCGGCGCCCAGCCGGGTCAGTCCCTCCAGGCGAAACGAGAGCACCCGCCCGCGCCCCGTTTGGGCTTCGGGCGCCGGCGCTTTCCGGCCGGCGGCATGACGCCTACGACGACGCCGACGAAGCCGCGATCGCCGCCTGAGCCGCCGCCACCCGCGCGATCGGCACACGGAAGGGAGAGCAGCTCACGTAGTCGAGCCCGGCCCTGTGGAAGAAGTCGATCGACGACGGGTCGCCGCCATGCTCGCCGCAGACGCCGAGGTGCAGGTCGGGCCGCGCCGCGCGACCCTGCTCGCAGGCCATCCGCACGAGCTGACCGAGGCCCTCCTCGTCGATCGACTCGAACGGCGAGACGTCGACGATCTTCTGCTCGATGTACGTCGGGAGGATGCGTCCCTCGATGTCGTCACGCGAGAAACCCAGGCCGGTCTGGGTGAGGTCGTTCGTGCCGAACG
Source organism: uncultured Actinomycetes bacterium (assembly GCA_963787935.1). Lineage (GTDB taxonomy): Bacteria > Actinomycetota > Thermoleophilia > Solirubrobacterales > Solirubrobacteraceae > F1-60-MAGs163. The sequence continues at coordinate 1,311,697 of CAWBEV010000006.1, forward strand.
AGAAGAACTGCGCATGGCGCGCGATCGCGCCGGCGACGAGACAGGCGCGCGGCAGCTCGATCATCGTGCCGATCCGGTAGTCGCCCTCGCCCATGCCCTCCTCGGCCGCGACCCGTACGACCATCTCGGCCACGATCTCGAGCTCGCGCTCGAACGCGACGAGCGGCACCATGATCTCGATGTCGGGCCGCACCCCGGTGCGCTCGTCGACGGCGCGCTCGGCGCGCACGATCGCGCGCACCTGCATCGCGTAGATGTCCTCGTAGAGGATCCCGAGGCGCACGCCGCGCGTACCGAGCATCGGGTTGGACTCCTCGAGCGCGCGCATGACCGCCACCTGGTGCTGGAGCTCGGGCAGGTCCCAGGTGGACTCGAGCTCGGCGCGCTTGAGCTCCTCGCGGGCCTCGTAGCGGTCGGGCAGGAACTCGTGCAGCGGCGGATCGAGCAGGCGGATCGTCACCGGCCGCCGCCCCATCGCCTCGAACAGCCCCTCGAAGTCGGCCTGCTGCAGCGGCAGCAGCTCGTCGAGCGCCTTGCGGCGCGTGGCCTCGTCCTCGATCGCCATGATCATCCGGCGCACCTTCGGCTGGCGGTCGGCGGCCATGAACATGTGCTCGGTGCGGCACAGGCCGATGCCCTCGGCCCCGAAGCGCCGCGCGCGCGCCGCGTCCTCGGGCGTGTCCGCGTTCGTGCGCACGCCGAGGCGCCGCAGCTCGTCGCACCAGCCGAGCAGCGTCGCGAAGCGCTCGTCGACCTCGGGGCGCACGAGCGGCACGTCGTCGGTCGTCACGGTGCCGGTCGAGCCATCGATCGCGATCAGGTCGCCGGCGTGCAGGACCAGGTCGCCGATGCGCACCTCGTGCTCGTGCAGGTTGATGTCGAGCGCCGCCGCACCGGTGACCGCGGGGCGGCCCATGCCGCGCGCGACGAGCGCGGCGTGCGAGGCCTTGCCGCCCTCGCTCGTGAGGATCCCCGCGGCCGCCGCGAAGCCGCCGACGTCCTCGGCCTCGGTGAACGGGCGCACGAGGATGACGGCCTGCCCCTCACTCGCGGCGGCGACGGCCGCCTCCGCGCTGAAGACGATCCGCCCCTTGGCGGCGCCGGGCGAGGCGGCGACCCCGCGCGCGATCACCGCGTAGTCGGCGGCGGGGTCGAATGTCGGGTGCAGCAGCGCGTCGAGCCGCTCGGCGTGGATGGTCGAGATCGCCTGCGCCTTCGTCAGCAGTCCCTCCTGCGCGGCGTCCACGGCGAAGCGCACGGCCGCCTGGGCGGGGCGCTTCGCACTGCGCGTCTGCAGCATGTAGAGACGCCCGTCCTCGATCGTGAACTCCGTGTCCTGCAGGTCGCCATAGTGGCGCTCGAGCGCACGCAGGATCTCGAGCAGCTTCGCGTACGCCTCGGGCATCCAGCCTTCGAGCTCGCTCAGGTCGCGCGGGGTGCGCACACCCGAGACGACGTCCTCGCCCTGCGCGTTCTGCAGGAAGTCGCCGCTCGGCTGCGGCGCACCGGTGACCTCGTCGCGGCTGAACGCGACGCCCGAGCCGCTCGTCTCGCCCTTGTTGCCGAACACCATCTGCTGGATGTTCACCGCGGTGCCCCAGTCCTCGGGGATGCGGTTCTGGCGGCGGTACTCGATCGCCCGCGCGCCCATCCAGGAGTCGAAGACCGCGCGGATCGCCTGCTCGAGTTGCGCGCGCGGGTCGGTCGGGAAGTCGTAGAAGGAGCGGAAGGTCGCGACGAGCCCCCGCAGCGCATCCGCGTCGAGCTCGGTGTCGAGGGTGACCCCGCGGGCCTCCTTGGCCGCGGCGATCGCATCCTCGAAGCGCTCGCCGGGAACGCCGCACACGACGTTGCCGAACATCTGCACGAGGCGCCGGTAGGAGTCCCAGGCGAAGCGTTCGTTGCCCGTGCTCGCCGCGAGGCCCTCGACGGCGCCGTCGTTGAGCCCGAGGTTCAGGATCGTGTCGAGCATCCCGGGCATCGAGTCGCGCGCGCCGCTGCGCACCGAGACGAGCAGCGGTTCGTCCGGATCGTCGAGCCGGCGCCCGGCCCGCTCCTCGAGGCGCGCGAGCGCCTCGTCCACCTGGGCCTCGAGGCCCGCGGGGACGCGTGCGGTCCGCGCGCATGTACGCGACGCACGCCTCGGTGGTGATCGTGAAGCCGGCGGGGACGAGGTCGGGGCCGAGCACGCGCGTCATCTCGGCGACGTTCGCGCCCTTGCCCCCGAGCAGCTCGCGCATCTCGCGTGAGCCCTCGGAGAAGTCGTAGACGAACTTGGTGATCGGCGGTGAGCTCGTCGAAGCTGCCATTCGGGTTCCTCTCTCGGTCAGGACCGTGACCGTCCGGGGCACACTCGCGGTCCGGCGGCTGAGGGACATCCGCACGAGCGCCCCACCGTCGTCCGTAGTTCACCACATGGCGCCTGAGGGAACGGTCCGATGCCCACGGTGGGCGCCACCGCCAAGGTTGCGGCATGAGGGGCCTTGACGGGGAGGCACTCGAGTTCACGCTCGAGTCGATCTCGGAATTCGCACATCGTGAACTGCCGGACCGCGTGCTCCAGGAGCTCGACGAGCGCGATGAGTTCCCCGAGGAGCTCGTGCGCCGCATGTGCGGCGAGGAGCTGGGGATCCAGCTCGTGTTCGTCCCTGAGGAGTACGGCGGGATGGGTGGCGACGCGATGGACGTGTATCGCGTGTGCGAGCGCATGGCGTCGATCGACCTGGGGATCGCGACCTCGGTGCTCGCGACGTTCCTCGGCAGCGATCCGATCACCGTCGGCGGGACACCCGAGCAGAAGGCGCTCTGGATGGGCCGGATCGCCGAGGAGGGCATCCTGTTCGCCTACGGCGCGACGGAGCCGGACGCCGGCAGCGATCTCGCGGCGCTGAAGACCGTCGCCCACCCGGTCGGCGACGACGGCACGGTGACCGGCTACCGGATCACCGGCGCAAAGCAGTGGATCTCCAACGGCGGCGTGGCCGAGCTGGCGACGATCCTCGCCCTGGCACCCGGCGGGCCCACGTGGTTCGTCGTCGAGCGCGGCGCCGCGGGGTTCACGCACGGAGACCCCGAGGACAAGCACGGCATCCGCCTCTCGAACACCGCCGCACTGTTCCTCGACGACGTCGAGGTCGCGCCGGAGGCGCTCGTCGGCGGAGTCGAGGGCCAGGGCCTCCAGCAGGCGCTCGAGGTCTTCGGCTACACGCGGCTGATGGTCGCGGCCTTCGGGCTGGGCGCCGGCTGGGCCGCGCTCGACCGGGCGATCCCGTACTCCCAGGAGCGGCTGCAGGCGGGCGGCCCGCTTTCCGAGAAGCAGGGCTACACCCACAAGCTCATCGTGCCGCACGTCGTGCGGCTCGAGACCGCGCGCGCGGCGATCGAGGAGACCGCCCAGCGCATCGACGCGGGCGAGGGCGCGCTGAACACCGAGGGCGCGATCGCGAAGTACCTCGCCACCGAGGCCGGCAACGCCGCGGCGGACGCCGCGATCCAGGCGCTCGGCGGCTACGGGTACACGCACGAGTACGTCGTCGAGAAGATCAAGCGCGACGTGCGCATCACGACGATCTACGAGGGCACCTCGGAGATCATGGAGATGACGGTTGCGCGCGACCGCTGGCAGCAGCACCTCAAGACCCACGGCGAGCACTACCACCACAGCGCCCGCGAGCTCGAGCAGCTGCCGGCCGGCACCGGCGGCGACCTCGCGGCGCTCGCGCACGACACGCTCGCCGACGTGCTGGAGGCCTGCCGCGTCGGGCGGCTGACGCGCCACCAGCACATCCTCTTCCGCCTCGGCGGTCTCGCCGCCCAGGCCGAGGGCGCGGCGGCGATCGCCCGCCGCGCCGCCACCGCCCAGGTCGCCGCGGGCCTGCCCGAGAAGGGCTCGCACCGCTTCGATGCCGATGCGCTCGCGGCGCTGAGCCGTGTCGCAGGGCGCGACGCCGCGCTCGCGATCCTCACGGAGGGCATGCGCTGGGTCGGCGGAGCCGACGGCGGGGACACCGCCGCCCTTGCCGCGCGCCTGCCGGCGGTCCATGCTGCCCAGATCGGCCTCGTCGCCGACCTGGACCACCTCGCCGATGTCGTCTACCGCCGGACCTGATCACCCATGAGCACACACGCAGAGCACGCCATCGCGATCGTCGGCGTGAGCGCCATCCTCCCCGACGCCCCTGACGCGGACGCCTTCTGGGCGAACATCACCGAGGGCCGGTACTCGATCAGCGAGGTCGACCCCGCGCGCTGGGATCCGGCGCTCTACTGGGATCCCGACCACGAGGCGCCCGAGCGCACGTACTCGAAGATCGGCGGCTGGGTCCGCGACTGGGAGTGGGACCCGCTCGCGTGGCACCTGCCCGTGCCCCCGAAGGTCTCCGACGCGATCGACGAGGCCCAGAAGTGGGCGGTCGCCTGCACGCGGATGGCGCTGCGCGACTACGGCTGGCCTGAGCGCCCGCTCGACCTGGAGCGCACGGCGGTCGTGCTCGGCAACGCGATGGCGGGCGAGCATCACTACCGCACGTCGATGCGCCTGTCGTTCCCCGAGGTCGAGCGCGAGCTCGTCGCATCCCGGAGCTATGCCGCGCTGCCCGCGGACGCCCGTGCGGCGATCGCCGCCGAGCTGCACGCCGGCCTCGACGACCTGCTTCCGGCGACGACCGAGGACACGATGCCCGGAGAGCTCGGCAACTGCCTCGCCGGGCGCGTCGCGAACCTCTTCAACCTGCGCGGGCCGAACTTCGTCGTCGATGCGGCGTGCGCGTCGGCGCTGGCGGCGATGGACGCCTCGATCGAGGGGCTCGTCGAGGGCGAGTTCGACGCGGTCGTCACCGGCGGCATCGACCGCAACATGAGCGCCGCGACGTTCATCAAGTTCTGCGCGATCGGCGCGCTGTCCGGGACCGGCACGCGGCCCTACCGCGACGGCGCCGACGGGTTCGTCATGGGCGAGGGCTCGGCGTTGTTCGTCCTGAAGCGCCTCACCGACGCCGAGCGCGACGGCGACCGGATCTACGCGGTCGTGCGCGGCATCGCCGGGTCGAGCGACGGCAAGGGCAAGGGCATCACGGCGCCGAACCCGATCGGCCAGCGGCTCGCGATCGAGCGGGCGTGGGCGAAGTCGGGCCTCTCGCCCGAGGCCTGCGGTCTCGTCGAGGGGCACGGCACGTCCACGCGTGTCGGCGACGTCGTCGAGCTCACGAGCCTCATGGAGGCCTTCGCGGGCGCCGATCTGCCGCCCGGCTCGATTCCGATCGGCTCGGTGAAGTCGAACATCGGCCACCTGAAGGGCGCCGCCGGCGCCGCCGGCCTGCTGAAGGCGACGCTCGCGCTGCACCACAAGGTGCTGCCCCCGAGCCTCGGGGACGAGCCCCCGAATCCGAACCTCGACTGGTCGGCCTCACCGCTGCGGATCAGCGACACGCTGCGTGAGTGGGAGCCGGGCGAGAACCCGCGCGCGGCCGCGGTCAGCGCGTTCGGCTTCGGCGGGACGAACTTCCACGCGGTGCTCGAGGAGCATGTGCCCGGGCGCTTCGCGAGCGCCGAGCGCACGCTCGATCTCCGTGCCCGCCGACCCCGAGCGGCCCAACCGCCGTGCCGCCACGGCGCCCGCCGGAGCGAGCGCGAAGGCGCCGCTGCGCGGCGCGCTCGTGCTCGGCGCCACGGACGAGGCCGGCTTGGCGGCACAGCTGCGCGCGCTCGACGGCCGCGCGCCGGCTCCGGCGCCGCCCGACCCGCAGGCGCTGCGCGCCCCCGAGCGGATCACGATCGACTACGGCGATGCCGAAGAGCTCGCCGCGAAGGCGGCGCTCGCGCTGAAGGCGCTCGAAGGCGGCGTGCACGGCCGCCTGGAAGGCGCTGCGCGCCCGCGGGATCTTCCGCGGCTCGGGCCCCGCGGCGAAGGTCGCGTTCCTGTACACCGGCCAGGGCTCGCAGTACGCGAACATGCTCGCCGAGCTGCGCGAGCGCGAGCCGGTCGTCGCCGCGACGTTCGCGGAGGCCGACGAGATCATGCGCCCGCTGCTCGACGGCCGCGCGCTGAGCGACGTGATCTTCGTCGACCCCGACGACTCGGACGCGATGGCGCAGGCGACCGCCGAGCTCATGCGAACGGAGATCACCCAGCCGGCGGTGCTCACGGCGGACATCGCCCTGACGCGGCTGCTCGCCGCGTACGGGATCGAGCCGGACCTCGTCATGGGCCACAGCCTCGGCGAGTACGGGGCGCTCGTCGCCGCGGGCGTCATGCCGTTCGGCGAGGCGCTTGAGGCGGTCAGCGCGCGCGGGCACGAGATGGCGAGCCTCGACGCTCGGCGACGCGGGTGCGATGGCCGCGGTCTCCGCCCCGCCCGAGGTCGTCGAGGCGATCATCGCCGAGACCGACGGGTACGTCGTGCTGGCGAACGTCAACTCGTCGAAGCAGGTCGTCCTCGGCGGTGCGAGCGAGCCCGTGCACGCCGTGGTCGAGCGCCTGCAGGCCGACGGCCACCAGGCGACGCTGCTGCCCGTCAGCCACGCGTTCCACACGGAGATCGTCGCCCCCGCGAGCGAGCCGCTGCGCGCCACGCTGCGCCGGCTGCAGCTCGCGGCGCCGCGGATCCCGGTTGTCGCCAACGTCGACGGTGGCCTCTACCCGACGGGCCCGGACGCCGTCGAGCGCATCGTGGACCTCCTCGGCCGGCAGGTCGCCTCGCCGGTGCAGTTCGTCGCCGGCCTGCACACGCTCTGGGACCAGGGCGCCCGCGTGTTCGTCGAGACGGGCCCCAAGCGCGCGCTGCAGGGCTTCGCGAGCGACGTGCTCGGCGACGATGAGGCGCTGAACCTCCACACGAACCATCCGAAGAGCGGCGACCTGCCGTCGTTCAACGTCGCGCTCTGCGGCCTCTACGCCGCCGGCCTCGGCGCGCCGGCCGCGGCGCCCGAGACCGCCACCGCGCCGGCGGCCCCCGCCGCCCCGCCGCCGGCCGTCCCGGTGCTCGAAGCCGCGCCGGCGAGCGCCGCGGGCGCGACGGACGCCACCCTCCTCGCGCTCGGCCGCGTCTTCGCCGACGCGCTCGAGCGGGGCCGCGAGCTCCTGGGCGACGGCGGCGGCCCCGCTGAGAGCCCCGCCGACCGCGAGCCCGTCGTGATCACGGGCGCCGCGCTCGGCCTGCCGGGAACCGAGCAGGTCTTCGACGAGCACAACCTCGCGCGGATCCTCCACGGCGAGCAGTTCATCGACGTCATCCCCTCCGCGCGTGCGCCACCAGATCGCCGACCGCCACATCACCCGCCTCGTGAAGGGCGAGAACGGCGAGGCGAACTTCGAGACGATCGACGACGTCGCCGACGTCATCAAGCTCGCGGCGCGCGCCGGGAAGATGGACCTCGAGCACGACTTCGGCATCGACGCCGGGCGGCTCGCGGCGCTCGGCCGCGCGACGCAGCTCGCGATCGGCGCGGGCATCGACGCGCTGCGCGACGCGGGCGTCCCGCTCGTCCAGCACTACAAGACGACGACCACCGGCTCGCAGCTCCCGGACCGCTGGACCCTGCCCGCGTCGCTGCGCGACGACACCGGGATCGTGTTCGGCTCGGCGTTCCCGGGCTACGACGAGTTCGCCGACGAGCTCAACCGGTTCTGGGGCGACCGCACCCGGCGCGAGCAGCTGCGCGAGCTCGAGGAGGTCCTCGCGCGCGTCCCGGAGAGCGACGCGGTCGCGCGCGTCGAGATCGAGCGCCGGATCCACGACCTGGGGCTCGAGCTCGCCGAGCACGAGTACACGTTCGACCGGCGCTTCCTGTTCCGCGTCCTCTCGATGGGGCACTCGCAGTTCGCCGAGCTCATCGGCGCCCGCGGCCCGAACACGCAGATCAACTCGGCGTGCGCGAGCACGACGCAGGCGATCGCCCTCGCCGAGGACTGGATCCGCGCGGGCCGTTGCTCGCGGGTGATCGTGATCGCCGCCGACGACGCGACCTCCGACGAGATGCTGCCTTGGATCGGCTCGGGCTTCCTCGCCTCCGGGGCCGCGGCCACCGACGAGATCGTCGAGGAGGCTGCGCTCCCGTTCGACGAGCGCCGCCACGGCATGCTGCTCGGGATGGGCGCCGCCGCGTTCGTCGTCGAGGCGGCGAGCGCCGCCCGCGAGCGCGGGATCACGCCGATCTGCGAGGTGCTCGGCACGGTCACCGCGAACAGCGCGTTCCACGGCACGCGGCTCGACGTCGAGCACATCGGCCAGGTGATGGAGCAGGTCGTCGCCCAGGCCGAGGCGCGCGGCGTCGCGCGCGGCGTGATCGCCCCCGAGACCGTGTTCGTCTCGCACGAGACCTACACGCCTGCCCGCGGCGGGAGCGCCGCGGCGGAGATCCACGCGCTGCGCCGGGTCTTCGGCGAGGCCGCCGACGACATCGTCATCGCGAACACGAAGGGCTACACCGGGCACCCGATGGGCGTCGGCATCGAGGACGTCGTCGCGGTGAAAGCGCTCGAGACCGGGCTCGTCCCGGCCGTCCCGAACTTCCGCGACGTGGATCCCACGCTCGGATCGCTCAACCTGTCGAAGGGCGGCGCCTACCCGATCCGCTACGCGCTGCGGCTCGCGGCCGGGTTCGGCTCGCAGATCTCGATGATGCTGCTGCGCTGGACGCCCGTCGCCGACGGCCGCCGGCGCAACCCCGAGGAGCTCGGCTACGCCTACCGCGTGACGGATCCGGCCGCGTGGTCGTCGTGGCTTGCGCAGATCAGCGGCCACGACGCCGCGGAGCTCGAGGTCGTCCAGCACCGCCTGCGCGTCGTCGACCGCGGCCCGGGGGCACCCGCGAGCGCCCCCGCCCCGGCCGCGCCCGAGCCTGCTCCCGCCCCGGTCGCGGTCGTGCCCGCGCCTGCGCCTGTGGCGACTCCGGCTCCGGCGCCGGCACCCGAGCCTGAGCCGCCCGCGGCGAGCGGCGAGGACGCGATCACCGCGCGCGTGCTGCAGATCGTCGCCGAGCAGACCGGCTACCCCACCGACCTGCTCGACCCCGAACTCGACCTCGAAGCCGACCTCGGCATCGACACCGTCAAGCAGGCCGAAGTCTTCGCCGGCATCCGCGAGGCCTACGACATCCCCCGCAACGACGACCTCAAACTCCGCGACTACCCGACGCTCACCCACGTCGATCGGCTTCGTCCGCGACCACACCGACAGCCCCACACCCACCGAACCGACCGCACCCCCAGCCCCCGAACCCACAACGCCCGCGGCGAGCGGCGAGGACGCGATCACCGCGCGCGTGCTGCAGATCGTCGCCGAGCAGACCGGCTACCCCACCGACCTGCTCGACCCCGAACTCGACCTCGAAGCCGACCTCGGCATCGACACCGTCAAGCAGGCCGAAGTCTTCGCCGGCATCCGCGAGGCCTACGACATCCCCCGCAACGACGACCTCAAACTCCGCGACTACCCGACGCTCACCCACGTGATCGGCTTCGTCCGCGACCACACCGACAGCCCCACACCCACCGAACCGACCGCACCCACAGCCCCCGAACCCACAACGCCCGCGGCGAGCGGCGAGGACGCGATCACCGCGCGCGTGCTGCAGATCGTCGCCGAGCAGACCGGCTACCCCACCGACCTGCTCGACCCCGAACTCGACCTCGAAGCCGACCTCGGCATCGACACCGTCAAGCAGGCCGAAGTCTTCGCCGGCATCCGCGAGGCCTACGACATCCCCCGCAACGACGACCTCAAACTCCGCGACTACCCGACGCTCACCCACGTGATCGGCTTCGTCCGCGACCACACCGACAGCCCCACACCCACCGAACCGACCGCACCCACAGCCCCCGAACCCACAACGCCCGCGGCGAGCGGCGAGGACGCGATCACCGCGCGCGTGCTGCAGATCGTCGCCGAGCAGACCGGCTACCCCACCGACCTGCTCGACCCCGAACTCGACCTCGAAGCCGACCTCGGCATCGACACCGTCAAGCAGGCCGAAGTCTTCGCCGGCATCCGCGAGGCCTACGACATCCCCCGCAACGACGACCTCAAACTCCGCGACTACCCGACGCTCACCCACGTCGATCGGCTTCGTCCGCGACCACACCGACACCCCCACACCCACCGAACCCGACCGCACCCCCAGCCCACCGAACCCACAACGCCCGCGGCGACCGGCGAGGACGTCGGGTTCCCGCGGCGGATCCCGGTCCCCGGCGTGCGCCCGGCGCTCGACGCCTGCGTGCCGACCGGCGTCGTGCTCGGCGCCGGCTCGCGCGTCCTGCTCATGCCGGACGCCGGCGGCGTCGGTGCGGCGCTCGCAGCGCGGCTCGAGAAGCTCGGGGCCGAGGTCCTGACGATCGACGACGCCCCCGCAGCGGACGCGCTCGAGGCGCAGCTCGCGAGCTGGGCGGCGGCGGGCCCCGTCAGCGGGGTCTACTGGCTCGCGGCGCTCGACGACGAGGGCCCGCTCGCCGAGCTCGACGCCGCCGCCTGGCACGAGGGCCTGCGCCGTCGCGTGAAGCTCCTCGCCGGCACGATGCGCGTGCTCGGGCCCGAGGCCTTCCTCGTCAGCGCCACCCGCCTGGGCGGGCGCTTCGGCTACGACGGTGCGGGCGCCGAGACCGTCCTCGGCGGTGCGGTCAGCGGCTTCACGAAGGCCCTGGCGCGCGAGCGCGAGCAGACGCTCGTGAAGGTCGTCGATCTCGGGCGCAGCCGCAAGACCGCGGCCCTCGCCGACCTGCTCATCGAGGAGACGCTGCGCGATCCCGGCGCGGTCGAGGTCGGCCACGCCGACGGCCTGCGCTGGACGGTCACGCTCGTCGAGGAGGAGGCCGAGTCCGACCCGGCGCATGCGCTGAGCGCGGACACGACGTTCCTCGTGACCGGCGCGGCGGGGAGCATCGTCGCGGCGATCACGGCAGACCTCGCCGCCGCCTCCGGCGGCACGTTCCACCTGCTCGACCTCGTGCCGGCTCCCGATCCCGCGGATCGGGACCTGATCGCGTTCGACGCCGACCGCGACGGCCTGAAGCGCACGCTCGCCGACCGGCTGCGCGAGCAGGGCGAGAAGCCCACGCCGAAGCTCATCGAGCGCGAGCTCGCCCGCCTCGAGCGGGCCGCCGCGGCGCGCGACGCCCTCGCGGCGATCGAGGCGGCCGGCGGCACCGCGCACTGGCACCAGTGCGACCTGCGCGACGGCGCGCAGGTGCGGGCGGCCGTCGAGCGCGCCCTGGCGACGAGCGGCGGCGTGGACGTGCTCCTGCACTGCGCCGGGCTCGAGATCAGCCACTACCTGCCGGACAAGCCGCAGGCCGAGTACGACCTCGTCTTCGACGTCAAGGCCGACGGCTGGTTCCACCTGCTCGACGCGCTCGGCGAGCACCGGCCCGGAGCCGCCGTCGTCTTCAGCTCGATCGCCGGGCGCTTCGGCAACGCGGGCCAGACCGACTACGCGGCGGCCAACGACCTGCTCGCCAAGAGCATCAGCGCGCTGCGGCGCGAGGGCGTGCGCGGCATCGCGATCGACTGGACGGCCTGGGCGGGGATCGGCATGGCCACCCGCGGCTCGATCCCGAAGATGATGGAGCTCGCGGGCATCGACATGCTCCCGCCCGAGATCGGCGTGCCGATCGTGCGGCGCGAGCTGACGGCATCGGGCGACGGTCGCGAGATCGTCGTCGCCGGGCGCCTCGGCGTGCTGCTCGAGGAGCGCCATCCGGCCGGTGGGCTCGAGCCGGTCGCGGCGCCTGCCGCGGGACCGATGAGCGGCCGCCTGACGGCTTTCACGGTGAGCGGCGGGCTGCTGCTCGAGACCGAGCTCGACCCGGCGCGCCAGGCGTTCCTCGACGACCACCGGATCGACGGCACCCCGGTGCTCCCCGGCGTGATGGGCATGGAGGGCTTCGCCGAGGCGGCCGCTGCGCTGCTTCCCGGCTGGACCGTCCTCGGCCTCGAGGACGTGGACCTTCTCGCGCCGTTCAAGTTCTACCGCGACGAGCCGCGCCGCCTGGAGCTGTGGGCGCTGCCGGTGGACGCGGGCGACGGCACGATCGTCGCGCACTGCCGGCTCATCGGGCACCGGATGCTCCCGGGACAGGACGACCAGGCGACCGTGCACTTCACCGGCCGCGTGCGACTGGGACGCGAGGAGCCGCCGGCGCCCGAGCGCAGCGCGCCCGCCGACAGCGGGGACGGCGTCGCGCACGAGGCGCTCTACGAGGTCTACTTCCACGGACCGGCCTACCAGGTGCTCGATCGCGCCTGGCGTGAGGACGGCCACGTGATCGGGCGTCTCGCCGCAGGCCTGCCGGACGACCGCGACCCGGCGCAGGCACCACTGACGATCGAGCCGCGACTCATCGAGCTGTGCTTCCAGACGGCGGGCGTTTGGGAGCTCGGGACCGCCGGCCGCATGGCGCTCCCGACCCACGTCGATCGGGTGCAGCGGTTCGGGCCCGCGTCCCCCGGCACGCTCTGGGCGGTCGTCACCCCGGGAGCGGACGGCGGCGCCGATGCCGACGTCGTCGACGCCGACGGGCGTGTGCGCGTGCGCCTCGAGGGCTACCGCACGATCGAGTTGCCGGACAGCCCGGACGCGGAGCGGCTCGCGCCGATCCGGGCGGCGATGGACTGATGCAGCGGCCGTTCCGGCGTCTGGCGGTCGTGAACCGCGGCGAAGCCGCGATGCGGGTCGTGCACGCGGTGCGCGAGCTGAACGAGACCGGCGCGGACCCGATCCGGCTGATCGCCGTGCACACGGCCGCCGACCGCCAGGCGATGGCCGTGCGGCTCGCCGACGAGTCGGTGGAGATCGGCCCCGCCCAGCCGGGCTACCACGACCTCGACGCCGTCGAGGCGGCGCTCATCGCGTGCGCGGCGGACGCCGCGTGGGTCGGCTGGGGCGCGGTCGCCGCGCTGCCCGCGTTCGCGGAGCTGTGCGAGCAGCGCGGGATCGTGTTCGTCGGTCCGGGCGCCGAGACGATGCGTCTGCTGGACGACAAGATCTCCGCGAAGCTGTTGGCCGAGGAGGTGGGCGCGCCGTCGGCCCCGTGGAGCCGCGGCGCGGTGGACACCGTCGAGGAGGCGATGCGCCGCGCCGCCGAGATCGGCTTTCCGCTGATGGTCAAGGCCGCCGCGGCCACCGGCGGGCGCGGGCTGCGCCGCGTCACGGCGCCGGACCAGCTGCCCGCCGCGTTCGAGGCGGCGCGGGCCGAGGCGCTCGAGGCCTCCGGCGACGCGCGCGTCTTCCTCGAGGCCGCGCTCGAGGACGCGCGCACGATCGAGGTGCAGGTGCTCGCCGACGGGCTGGGCACGACCTGGACGCTCGGCGCGCGCGACTGCAGCTGCCGGCGCCAGGGGCGCAAGCTCCTGGAGGAGTCCGCGAGCCCCGGCCTCGCGTCCGCTCGCGAGCACGAGCTCCGCACCGCCGCGGTCGCGCTCTTCGAGCGCGCCGGGTACCGCGGGGCGGGCACCGTGAAGTTCCTCTGCGCCCCCGGCGATGGCCCGTGCGCGCTGCTCGGGGTGGATCCCCGCCTGCAGGCTGCGCATCCGGTGACCGAGATGACGACCGGCCTCGACCTCGTGAAGCTCCAGCTCGCGATCGCCGCCGGCGACCGGCTGGAGGGCGAACCGCCCCCCGCGTCCGGCCACGCGATCCAGACACGGATCGCGGCCCTCGACCCGGCCGCCGGGTTCGCGCTCGCACCCGGGCGCCTGGACCTCCTGCGCCTGCCGACCGGGCCGTTCCTGCGCATCGACACCGGCCTCGGCGAGGGCGACACGGTCTCTGCCGGCGGAGACGGCCTGATCGCGACGCTCGCCGCGTGGGGCCGCGACCGCGCGGAGGCGCTCGCCCGCCTGCGGCGCGCCGTGGCCGAGACGATGATCGTCGTCGACGGCGGCGCGACCGACCAGGGCTTCCTGCTCGAGCTGCTGCGTCGCCCCGAGGTCCGGGCGGGAGCCGTCGACGTCACGTGGCTCGACCGGCTGCACGTCGACGGCGGCCTCGCGCCGGCGGGTGACGCGGACGTCGCCCTGCTGCAGGCGGCGATCGAGATCGCCGACGCCGAGACCGCGCTCGACCGCAGGCGCTTCTACGCGTTCGCGCGCCGCGGCCGGCCGTCCGCGGGCGCACCGGTGGCCCGGACCGTCGAGCTGCGCCACCGCGGCGAGCGCTACCGCTTCGCCGTCTCCCAGCTCGGGCCTTCGCGCTACCGGCTGGCGGTCGATGGCAGCGTCGTCGACGTCGACGTCGAGCGCCGCGGCGTCTACGAGCGCCGGCTCACCATCGGCGGCGAGCGGCGGCGCACGCTGACGTCGATGCAGGGCACGGACATCGTGGTCGAGGTCGACGGCGTGCCCCACCGCATCGCGCGCGACGACGGCGGGATCGTGCGCAACACGGCGCCGGCGGTCGTCGTGGCGATCCCGGTCGCAGTCGGCGAGGAGGTCGCCGAGGGCGACGTCGTGGCGGTCGTCGAGAGCATGAAGATGGAGAGCTCGTTCGTCGCGCCGTTCCACGGGCGCATCCGGGCGATCCACACGACGCCGAACATGCAGGTCGGCCCGGGCGCGCCGCTCGTGCAGCTCGACACGCTCGACGGTGACCCCCCCGGCCAGGGCGGCGAGCGCGTCCGCTTCGCCCCCACGCAGCCGGACCCGTATCCGCTCGTGCACCAGCGCGACGAGCTGCGCGAGCTCGAGTGGCTGGCGCTCGGCTTCGACGTGCCGCCCCGCGAGGCACAGCGGATCGTCGAGGAGCTCGCCACCGCGTCCGAGCCGGGCTCCGGCGAGCGGCGCTTCATCGAGCTCTACACGGACCTGCAGGCACTCACGCGGCCGCGCCACGACGACGAGGACGGCGAGGACCTGCTGCGCAGCCCCCAGGAGCACTTCCACGCATGGCTGCGCTCGCTCGACGCCGCGGCCGAGGGGCTCCCGCCGGGGTTCGTCGCGCTGCTCGAGCGCGCGCTCGCCCACTACGGGGTCGACGGGCTCGACCGGACGCCCGCCCTGGAGGACGCCGCCTACCGGCTGTTCCTCGCCGAGCAGCGCGCGGACGGCGCGCGCGCGGCGATCGTCGCGCTGCTCGACGGGTGCCTCGCGCGCTTCGCGGCTGCCGGCAGCGCCCCGAGCGAGAGCTTCCGGGACGCGCTCGACCGGCTCGTGCGCGTCGCCTCACGGCGCGACCCGGTGCTCGCCGACATCGCGCGCGAGTGCCGCTGGCGGTTCTTCGACGAGCCGCTCGTCGACGCCGTGCGGGCGACGATCTACGCCGAGGCCGAGGCGGGGCTCGACCGCCTGGCCGCCGACCCCGAGGGCTCCGGGCGCGAAGCGGTCGTGGAGGCGCTCGTGCGATGCACGCGGCCCCTCGTGACGACGATCACCGAGCGCCTGCACGATGCGTCCCCGGCACTGCGGCGGGTGCTGCTCGAGGTCATGACCCGGCGCTTCTACCGGATGCCGTCGCTGACGGCGTTCGGTACGGCCGGCGGATTCCTGACCGCCGGGTACCGCTTCGAGGGCGCCGACCGGCGGCTCGTGACGAACTTCACCGAGCTCGACGGGCTCAGCGAGGACGTCGCCGCGCTGGCCGCCTACGCCGCGGACCTGCCCGAAGGCGCCGAGGTCTCGGCCGACTTCTACGCCGAGCGGCGCGGGCCCGCACCGTCCCAGGACGAGACCGCCGAGGCCCTGCGCACGGCGATCGCGGACGGTGCCGCTGCCCGCGAACCTCCACCGCGTCGTCGTGACGATCGCGGTGCCGCATCGCGGCCGCGGCCTGGGCGCCGTCGAGATCTACACGTTCCGCCCCGAGTCCGGCACCGCTCGCCGAGGACGTGCTGCTGCGCAACGTGCACCCGATGATCGCCCACCGCCTGCAGTTCTCGCGCCTGGTGAACTTCGACCTCGAGCGCCTCCCCTCGGCCGAGGACCTCTACCTCTTCCACGGCGGAGCCCGCGAGAACCCGAAGGACGAGCGCCTGTTCGCGATCGCCGAGGTGCGCGACCTGACGCCCGTCGAGGACGCCGACGGCCGGATCGCGGCACTGCCCGAGTTCGAGCGCATGTACACCGAGGCGCTCGAGGGCCTGCGTCGCTTCCAGGCCCACCGCGGCGTCAGCCGTCGCCTGCAGTGGAACCGCGTGCTGCTCTACGTGTGGCCCACGATCGAGCTCGCCCCCGAGGAGCTCGCACGGATCGTGGCGCGGCTCGCGCCGAGCAGCGCCGGGCTCGGCATCGAGATGGTCCTCGTGCGCGGGCGCATGCGCGACGCGGACGGGTCGGTGAGCGAACGCGTCGTGCGGCTGTTCTCCCCGGCCGGGACCGGGATCGTCGTCGAGGTCGATGAGCCGCCGACCGCACCGCTGAAGCCGATGGACGAGGGGACCCGCCGCATCATCTCCGCACGCCGCCGCGGCACGCCGCACCCGGCGGAGGTGCTGAAGCTCCTCGGCGGCACGTTCGAGGAGCACGATCTCGGCGACGACGGCACGCTCGTGCCGGTCGACCGACCGGTCGCGACGAACGAGGCGGGCATCGTCGTGGGCCTGGTCCGGAACGTCACCGAGCGCCACCCCGAGGGGATGCTGCGCGTCGCGCTGCTGGGCGATCCGACGAAGGCGCTCGGCTCGCTCGCCGAGCCCGAGTGCCGGCGCATCAATGCCGCGCTGGACCTGGCCGAGCGGCTCGGCGTGCCACTCGAGTGGTTCGCCCTGTCGGCCGGCGCGCGAATCGCGATGGACAGCGGCACCGAGAACATGGATTGGATCGCGGCCGTCCTGCGGCGGATCATCGAGTTCACCCAGGCCGGCGGGGAGCTGAACGTCGTCGTCACCGGCATCAACGTCGGTGCCCAGCCCTACTGGAACGCCGAGGCGACGATGCTCATGCACACGCGCGGGATCCTCGTGATGACCCCGGAGAGCGCGATGGTGCTCACGGGGAAGCAGGCGCTCGACTACTCGGGCGGGGTCTCGGCCGACGACAACTTCGGGATCGGCGGCTACGAGCGGATCATGGGCCCCAACGGCCAGGCGCAGTACTGGGCGACGGACCTCGCGGGCGCCTGTGACGTGCTGCTGCGCTACTACGAGCACGCCTACGTGGTTCCCGGCGAGCGCTTCCCGCGGCGCGCCGACTCGACCGACCCGCGCGAGCGCGACGTGCGCAGCGCGCCGCACGCGGCGCCGGACTCCGAGCTCGCGACCGTCGGCGACGTCCTGTCGAGCACCGCGAATCCCGCCCGCAAGAAGCCGTTCGACATCCGCTCGGTGATGCGCGCCGCGATCGACGCCGACCGCCCGCCGCTCGAGCGCTGGGCCGGCATGGCCGACGCGGAGAGCGCGGTCGTGTGGGACGCGCACCTCGGCGGCTGGCCCGTCGCGCGTCCTCGGGATCGAGTCGCGACCGCTCCCGCGCTTACGGCGAGGTGCCCGCGGACGGGCCGGAGCGCTGGACGTCGGGCACGCTGTTCCCGCGCTCGTCGAAGAAGGTCGCGCGCGCCGTCAACGCCATCGCCGGCCGCCGGCCACTCGTCGTGCTGGCGAACCTCTCGGGCTTCGACGGCTCGCCCGAGTCGATGCGCGAATGGCAGCTCGAGTTCGGAGCGGAGATCGGGCGCGCCGTCGTGAACTTCGACGGCCCGATCGTCTTCTGCGTCGTCTCGCGCTACCACGGCGGCGCATTCGTCGTGTTCTCGCGGGCGCTCAACGACCGGCTCGAGGCGATCGCCCTGGAGGGCACGCGCGCGTCGGTGATCGGCGGCGCTCCGGCGGCCGCGGTCGTGTTCGCCCGCGACGTCGATCTCGCCGCCCGCAGCGATCCGCGGATCGCCGAGCTCGACGAGCGGCTCGCCGCGGCGGACGGCGCCGAGCGCCAGCGCCTGCGGCGCGAGCGCGAGGAGCGCTGGGCGCAGGTGCGCTCC
The DNA here is from genome assembly GCA_963787935.1 of uncultured Actinomycetes bacterium. GTDB lineage: Bacteria > Actinomycetota > Thermoleophilia > Solirubrobacterales > Solirubrobacteraceae > F1-60-MAGs163. Next base: position 1,329,598 of record CAWBEV010000006.1, read on the forward strand.
GAGAAGCTCGGGGAGCTCGCCGACGCGCTTCGACGCGACGCACAGCGTCGAGCGCGCCGTGCGCGTCGGCTCGGTCGACCGGATCATCGAGCCCGAGGCGCTGCGGCCCTACCTCATCGATGCGATCGAGCGCGGGATGCGCCGCGCCGCCGACGGTTCCCCGGAAGCCTCGGCCGATGACGGCGCCCCGCTATCTCGTCCGCTCGCAGGCTGAGGTCCCCGCCGGCGATGCGTGGCTCGGCCCGCGCGAGCGGGCACACCAGGCGCAGCTCGCGGATCGCTCCGCGGCGCGAGGCCTGGCGCCTGGGACGCTGGACGGCGAAGGCCGTGCTCGCCGCGCGGCTCGCCGCCGATCCCGCAGAGGTCGAAGTGCTCGCGGCCGACGACGGCGCCCCCGAGGCGTGGCTCGGCAGCGAGCGCGCTCCGGCCTCGCTGTCGCTGAGCCATCGCGCGGGACGCGCGCTCGCGGTCACAGGCCCTCCGGGGTTCGCGCTCGGCTGCGACCTCGAGCTCGTCGAGCCGCGCAGCCCGGCGTTCGTGCGCGAGTGGCTCGCGCCCGCCGAGCAGCAGCGCGTGGCCGCCGCCACCACACCCGAGCGACGCCGCGCTCATCGCGAACCTCGCCTGGACGGCGAAGGAGGCGGCCGCGAAGGTCCGGCGCGCCGGCCTGCGCCTCGACGTGCGGGCCGCGGTCGCCGTGCCGGACCCCGGCGGCGAGGACGGCTGGGTGCGCCTGGTGGTCGCCTGGCCGGAGGGCGCGCGGACCCCCGCCTGGTGGCGGGCCGCTGACGGGTTCGTGATGACGGTGGCCGGCGCCGGTCCCCTCGAGGCACCGGTGCCGGCGATCGGGCACGAGCGCTGAGCGCCGCGCTCAGGCGGCGGCGCGCTTGTGCTTGCTCTTGCCCTTCGTCTTGGCCTTCGCCTTCGCCTTCTTCCCCGCGCCGTTCTCGGCTGCGGCGGTCTTCGGCGCGGCCCGCGCGCCGGGCGCCTCCTCCGCGGGGAGCAGCTCGAGGAGCTCTTCGAAGGCGCGCTCGACCTCCTCGGCGAGGAACCAGACGTCCGGGACCTCCTCGCGGTCGGCGATGATCCCGAAGTCGATCCCGTCCAGGTAGCTGATGATCGTGAGGTTCAGGCCCATGCCGTCGGTGATGACCGACAGCGGGAAGTTCGCCTCCAGGCGCGCGCCCGCGCAGTACAGCGGCACCGGCGAGCCGGGGATGTTCGAGATCACGACGTTCAGCGGCGGGTTGATCTGGCCGGAGCCCGAGAGGCTGAGCAGCGTCTTGGCGGTCCGCGCGAGCAGCACCGGCGGGATGCCCTCGTTCGCCTGCTCCATGAGCATCCGCGGAGTCAGCTTGTGGCGCTCCTTCGCCTGCAGCATGTCCTCGTGCGCGCACTGCACACGCCGCGCGGGGTCGTGCTCGTTCGTGGGGATCGGCACGGTGAACGTCGAGACCCGGTTGCCGAACGTGCCGAACTCCTCGGGCAGCCGCACGGACACCGGCACCATCGCCAGCAGCGGCTCCGCCGGCAGGTCGTCGTGTTCGAGCAGCCATTCGCGGACGGCGCCGGCGGTGATCGCGATGATCACGTCGTTGACCGTCACGCCGAAGTGATTCTTGATCCGCTTGACGTCGGTGAGCGAGATCGTCGTGAGCGCGATCCGACGGTGCGCGGAGATCCTCCTGTTCAGGCTGGTCTTCGGGGCGAGCAGTTTGCCCACGGCCGGGTCGGCCGCGTGCCCGGGGACCAGACCGGAGACGGTGCGTGCGGCGCCGGCGATCGTGTTGACGCCGGGGACGCTGCGCAGCGTCGGCACGAGGTCGAGGTTCGGCAGCGTGCTCGGCATCGAGCGCAGCGCACGCAGGGACCGCCGCGGCGTCGCGGTGAGGCCCCGGGCGAACAGCTCGAAGCGCCCGGGGATGTTCTCCTCGGGCTCGCGCGACTCAGGCGGCGGGATCTCGCGGCCGGTGGGCTCGAGGTCGAGCAGGGTCACGAGGATCTCGGCGCCCGAGAGCCCGTCGAGGGCGGCGTGGTGGATCTTCGTGAGGAGACCGATCCGCTCGCCGCCGTCGACCCCGTGGATGAGGTAGATCTCCCAGAGTGGGTGGTCGCGATCGAGGCGGCGCTCGAAGATGCGCGCCGTCTGCTCGGCGAGCTGCCGGCGATCTCCGGGCGCGGGCAGCGCGAGCTCGCGCACGTGGTAATCGAGGTCGAGGTTCGGGTCGTCCGTCCAGTAGGGGTGATCGAGGCTGAACGGGACGTGCACGAGCTTCCAGCGGAACGGGGCGAGCAGATGCATGCGTTCGCGCAGCACCCGCTTGACGTCGTCGAGCGTCACCACGCCTCCGGGCGCCGTGCTCGGGTCGTAGATCGCGATGCTCCCCACGTGCCCGTGCGTGCGCTCGTTCTCGAGCGCCAGGAACTGCACATCGAGGCTCGTGAGCTGTCTCATGGTCCCTCCGGGCGCCGGAATCGGCGCTGTCGCTCCTGCGCTCGAGACTACCCCGCCCCAGGGAGGTCGTGTTGCGGATTTTCCGTAGTTCGCGTATCCTTCTCGGACTCGCGGAGTAGGTCCTCATGCCGTCCTCCCGCTCTCCTCATCCGAGTTGAGGGGGGCTTAACGACCGCACGGAAGCATCTGCGGGCTGCCGGACCCGCGTCGGCCCCCAACCTCGCCTCGCCTGTCGTGCCCCTGGAGAACCTCCTCGGCGTCGCGGCCTTCGGGACGATAGCTGTTGCGCGAGCAACCATCTTGCGCTAAAATCCGACCAGAGATATCGGATATGGAACCCACGCTCAACATCGCCAAGAACCTTCCCGACGAGGTCCGTGAACCCACCACGGTCGCCGACCCCGTCGATCAGCTCCTGCGCCGCGCGGCGCAGTACCGCCTGCTGCGCCCGAACGAGGAACTCAACCTCGCCAAGCGCATCGAGCGCGGCGACCTGCGCGCGAAGGAGCTGCTCATCAACTCGAACCTGCGCCTGGTCGTGTCGATCGCCCGCCGCTACCAGGGGCTCGGCCTCGGCATGTCCGACCTCGTCCAGGAGGGCATGATCGGGCTGATCCGCGCCGCGGAGAAGTTCGACTACCGCAAGGGGTTCCGCTTCTCGACCTACGCGACGCTGTGGATCCGCCAGGCGATCCAGCGCGGGCTCGACAACACGGCCCGCACCGTCCGCCTGCCGGCGAACGTCGCCCAGCAGACCCGCAAGGTGGACCGCGTCGCGGCCGACCTCGCAGCGAAGCTCGAGCGCGACCCGACCCCCGAGGAGATCGCGGCCGAGACCGGCTTCGAGCCCGACGACGTCGAGCGCCTGCGCAAGCTGGACTCGCGTCCGGCGAGTCTTGACGCCCGCGTCGGCGAGGACGACTCGGCGACGCTCGGCGAGCTGCTCGACAGCCACGCCCCGACGCCCGAGGAGGAGGTCGGTGACGACGACGTCGCCGATCAGCTCGACAGGGCGCTCGAGGAGCTCCCGGCCGAGGAGCGTCAGGTCATCGAGCTGCGCTTCGGCCGCCGCGGCGAGGAGCCGCACACGGTCGCCCAGGCCGGCCGCAAGCTCGGCGTCAGCACCGCAGAGGCCCAGCGCCTCGAGCAGCGCGCACTCGACCGCCTCGCCCGGCTCGACCGGGTGGCGGCACTGCGCGAAGCCGCCTAGCAGACATCGCCCTCGAAAGGGCTCGGGTGCGCAAAGCGCACCCGAGAGCGGTTCTCCTGGCTCGGGTGCGCAAAGCGCACCCGAGAGCGGTTCTCCTGGCTCGGGTGCGCAAAGCGCACCCGAGAGCGGTTCTCCTGGCTCGGGTGCGCAAAGCGCACCCGAGAGAGGTTCTCTCTCGTCACCCACGAGAGGCGCTCCTCTCGAGTACCAGAACGGCCCCGGCATTGCCGGGGCCGTTCTCGTTCTAGCCCCGCACCGTCACCGCCACCGACCGGCTGTGTCCCTCCGCGAACGGGTGGTCCGGACGTGGCGGGACGCGCAGACGGAACCGGTAGGTCACCGTCGTTCCGACGGTCGCGGTGAAGCGGTAGGAAGCGTGCCAGCGCCCGCGGCCGTCGCTGCGCAGGCCCTCGGTCCGCACCGGCTGCCAGCGGCCCTTGAGCGGGTTGAACCCCTGAAGCTCGAGCTCGCGCCCGCCGCGCGGCAGGTGCCCGCCGAGGACGCGGCCGAAGAAGCGCAGCGCCTGCCCGTTGCGCAGGCTCGTGCGGCTCACGTGGATCGTCGCCCGCGCGGGCACCGAGACGCGCAGCGTGCGGCTGACGGCGCCGACCGTCTGCGTCGTTCGGGGCCACGACGAGCCGCAGGCGCCGGCTCGGGCCGGGCCGCAGTCGCGCCGCGACGCGTCCGAGATCGTCGGTGACGCGCACGAGCCGCACCCGCCAGTCCCCGGGGCCGACGCGCTCCTGCACCTCGACCCGGCGGCCGGCGACCGAGCGACCGTCGATCGTGAGCAGTCGCCCGCGCACGAGCACGGGGGTACCCATGCGCACGGTCGCCCGCGCCAGGCCGGAGTGGCCCGCGGCCGCGATTCCCGCACTGAGGTCGAGCGCGTCGCGCAGCGGCAGGCGAACGCGCGACGAGCCGTTCTCGAAGCGGTCGATCGTCGCCGAGTTGCCCGCGCAGTCGGTCACCCGGAAGCGCACGTCGTAGGTCCCGGCGGGCAGCTTGTCGTCGGGCACGTCCGCGGTGACCGCGTGGTGCTCGGTGCTCGCGTCGATCTGCATCCAGTCGTGCTCGCCTGCGGGGCGCAACTCGAGCGTCGCGGAGGCGAGGCACTCCTCGCCCGGCACGCGCGCGCGCAGCCGGCGCGGGCTGAGGATGTTCGGCGGCGTCTCGATGACACCGGCGGGCACGTGGCGGTCGACGCGGAAGGTCGCACGCTCGGGCGCACTCGCATTTCCGGCGACGTCGATCGCGCGCGCCGAGACGACGTGGACGCCGTCCTCCGCGAGGTCGATCTGCGCCGCCGCCCCGCGCTCGCGCTGCACCGGGCCGCCGTCGACCTGGTACTCGATGTGGCCCCCGCGCGTGACGGGCAGGTCGGGTCCGGCGCCGTCCATCCCGGACAGGCCCGGCTGGTCGCGACCGGTCGCCCGCAGCACGACGTTGCGCCGCAGCCAGGTGCCCTGGTCGCCGCCACGCGAGCCCTCCGCCGTGAGCGTGACCTCCGGCGCGGTGCGGTCGACGCGCACGAAGGCGTCCGTCACGTCTCCCGAGGGGACGCCCGCGCCGCTGATCGCACGAGCGCGCACCGGCGTGACGCCCTCCGCAAGCGCGCCGAGGTCGAGCACCACGCGCTCGCCGGCATGCGTGACGGTCGTGCCGGGAACGGTGCCGTCGCGGGTGATGGCGTAGCCACCGATGCCGGAGGGGCCGCGGGATTGGCCGTCCGGCAGCTCGACCGCGAGGCGGTTGACGGAGGCGGCATTCGTCCAGCCGTCAGCCGGGACCCGCGTGCGGCCCGGCACCGTGTCATCGAAGCGCAAGGGTTCCGACCACGCGCTCTTCGGACCCGTATGGATGGCATCGGCGGCCCACGCGCGGGCCTTCCACTCGCCGTCGCCCGGAACGCTGACGGCGAGCGCGCTCGATGCGCCCGAGCGTGAACTCGGCGACGCAGTCCGTGCCGTCCAGCCGGCACACCTCCCACGCGGACCTCCCGCACCCCCGAACCACCCGCACCATCAGCCGCGTTCACCTGCAGGTCGAAGGCGTTGACCGACCGCCACGCCGATCCGCCCCGGACCTCGGGCGTCGACACGGTCGGCGGCGTGTTGTCGACCGAGAGCTGCTGGGTGCGCGCGGTGACGTTGCCGCCCGCGTCGGTGGCGCGCAGCGCGAGCGTGTGCACGCCGTCGCCGAGCCGGTGCGTGTCGATCGTCGCGCCGACGGACGCCGACCCCGGGCACGGGGCCATCGCGTAGGCGTCGCACGGGTTCTCGACCGTGTCGAACGCGAGCCCGGCGGCCTCGGCGCTCGCGCGCCGGATGCCCGCCCCGTCGCTCGCCTCGTAGACGACCGTCCCGGTGCCGGACACCCAGCCGGCGGCGCCCCAGAGCGTTCCGCCGACGACGCGAACGTCCGGCGCGGCGTCATCGCGCACATCGACCACGACGTTCTTCAGCGTCGCGGCCGCTCGCACCCGATCGCGCAGGCAGGCCCCGGCGCCGCAGATGACGAGCAGGCGCAGGGTCTGCGAGGCACGCGCCGCGACGTCCACGCGCAGCGCCGGAGGACCGCCCCAGGCGCACGATGCGGTCGTCCCGCACCAGATGTAGCCCTGGTCGTCGGCGATCCCGGCGCGCCAGCCGGGCACACCGGTGGAGCCGACGTCATCGAAGGCGGTCGCGTCGGCGTGGACGCCCGTGATGACGGTCCCGGCGGGCGCACGCGCCTCGAGCCCGCCGAACAGGAACGGCGTTCCCGAGAGGCTCTCGCCGGGTGCCTGGACGCTGTTGCGGACCTTCATCCCGAGGAAGCGGTCGGCCGCGCACGACGCGTCCGCGGCGATGAGCCGGGAGTCACCGGCCGGGCTGAACGCGCGGTTCACGCCGGTCTCGTCGCAGGCGCGCACCTGATAGGTGCCGGCGCGGGCGGCGGGTGCGGCGCAGAGCGCTGCGAGCGCGACGGTGGAGAGAACGATCGCGCGGCCGAGCGCGCGGCGAAGCTGGACAGGAGGCATCTCTGACTTTCGTGTCTGCCCGCCGGGGCGGGACCAAGGGCATCCGAACCCTCTAGGTGCCGAGCCCTCCCAGTTTCCCCCCGGGCGGGTCGGCGGTCGCGGCGGCGTCGCGACCGCGCACCAGGATACCGAGGCGCGAGCCGACGCGTCACACTCTCGCCCAGTGCCGGAACTGCCCGAGGTCGAGATCACCGCCCGGCGGCTCGACGCCGCATTGCGCGGCGCGCCGATCACGTCGGTCCGCGCGCCGGGGCTCAACGCGCTGAAGACCTTCGACCCGCCGCTCGACACGCTCGCCGGCCGCTCGATCACCGGCGTGCGCCGCCGCGGGAAGCACCTCGTCGTCGACGTGGACGGGGACCTCGCACTGCTCCTGCACCTCATGTCCGCCGGTCGCCTGCAGCTCTTCGACACGCACGCAGGGCCCCGCGACCGCACGTCGCGGCTGCTCGTGCGGATCGAGGACGGCCGCGAGCTGCGCCTGCGCGAGTTCGGCACGAAGCAGCGCGCCTGGGTGAAGCTCCTGCCGGCGGACGCGATCGAGGCGGACGACGCGATCGCCCATCTCGGCCCGGAGGCGTGGCCCGACCCTCCGGACCTCCTGACGCTCCTCGGACCCGAGGGCCAGCGGCCGCTCCACGCAGTGCTCCGCGACCAGCGCGTCATCACGGGCATCGGCCGCTCATGGGTCGACGAGATCCTCTGGACCGCGCACCTCTCGCCGTTCGAGCGGGCCGCCGCGCTCGAGCCCGCGCAGGCCTCCGCGCTGCGGACCGCCGTCGTCGGGTGCCTGGGCGGCGCGATCGAGCACTACGAGCGCGAGGTCGAGCTGCCGATCCCGGACAAGCTCCCGCATGCCGCTCGAGGTGCATCGGCGGCACGGTGAGCCGTGTCCGCGCTGCGGCGCGCGGATCGAGGCGATCCACTACGAGGACTACGTGCTCTGCTACTGCCCGCCGGAGCAGACGGGCGGGCGGGTGCTGAAGGACCGCCGGCTCTCGCGGCTGCTGAAGTGAGGCGTCGCTCGCGTGGTCTGCCGCAGCGCGACGCTCCCGGCTCCGCGAATCACGCGTTCCGGTGGCCGCTCAGGCCGAGCCGCGCGTATCGTCGGCGAGGACCCCGACCGAAAGGACCCGAGATGCTCGAGACCGGTGACCGTGGCACCCGATTTCGCCCTGCCGAACCAGGATGGCGAGGACGTCAGCGCTGTCGAGCCTGCGCGGCCGGACCGTCGTCCTGTACTTCTATCCGAAGGCCGACACGCCGGGCTGCACGACGCAGGCCTGCGGCGTCCGCGATCACCTGCCGGACTACGAGGGCGCCGGAGCCGTCGTGCTCGGCATCTCGCCCGATCCGGTGAAGAAGGTCAAGAAGTTCCACGACAAGTTCGACCTGACCTTCCCGCTGCTCGCCGACGAGGACCACGCGGTCTGCGGCGCCTACGGCGTGTGGGTCGAGAAGTCGATGTACGGCAGGACCTACTGGGGCGCGCAGCGCGCGACGTACATCCTCGACGGCGAAGGCGTCGTGCGGCATGTGATCCCGAAGGTCAGCCCGAAGACCCACGATCAGGAGGTGCTCGCAGCCCTCAGGGAGCTCAGCGCCGCCGCGTAGTCCGGCGCCTCGGGTGAACCGCCCGCGCCGGGGTCAGCGACGTGTTCGCCGCCGCCTTGCGCGGACGGGGCGCGGGTGAGAGGGTCGGTCGGTCTGGCCCGGCTTCGGGGCCGGGCCGTGAGCGGAAGGAGCCACCATGGCTGACCGGATGCTGTTCATCGGGTGGGGCGAGTCGGTGCGCGGCGCTGAAGAGCGCGGGATCGAGGTCTTCAACGAGGCGCTCGGCCTGCTCGGCCGGATGCAGCAGGACGGCAAGATCGAGAAGTTCGACGTGGCGCTGCTGGCGCCCAACAGCGATCTCGCCGGATTCATCTCGGTGCAGGGCAGCGCGGAGCAGATCGCGGCGGTGCGCGAGGATCCGGAGTGGCAGCGCAACACGGTCGACGCGTCGTTGATCGTCGACGGCCTCCGTCACATCGAGGGCTACACCAACGAGGGCGTGGCCCAGCAGATGACCCTCTACCAGGAGGCCGTCAGCCGCGTGCCCCAGCGCGCCTAGCGCCTGTTTGCTCGGCGGCGTCGGTCTCCCCGGTCGGGATCCGGCGCCGCGGCAGGGTCGAGCGGAGCACACGTCATGCCGATGGGATCCGGAGCGGCTCATACCCTGGCCGCTCGCAGCCCATGGCCGACGATTCGATCCGCTCGCACATCGAGGCGTGCTCAGCGCGCACTGCAGCCGAGACCAGTGACCTGACCTCGCGCATCCTCGATGCCTGTTGGCCGGGAGGCGCCGACCGCAGCGAACCCGGCGCCCTGGGCTGGGTCCGTCGCTGGCGTCCCGCCAGGTCCGCGGCGACCCTGCCGGCGTGCTCGTGCCCGGCCGGGCGCTGCATCGTGTGCAACTGAGTCACGCGCCGGCTGCTCCCCGCGGGTCCTGCACGCCGGACGGGGCCGCTCCTGCGTCGCGTCCGTTGCGTGATCTGAAGGCGCTCACGGAGCAGCGCCGACGCGCCGTTGCCGCGGTCTGCGCCCCGGCGTATGCTCGCCCGGTGGGCGACCCGCGGGCATTGATGGACCGGCTGACCGCTGCGCAGAACGCGCACGACCTGGAAGCGATGCTCGCCTGCTTCCACGAGGACTACCGCAGCGAGCAACCGCTGTTTCCGGCGCGGACCTTCCAGGGAATCGCCCAGGTGCGCGCCAACTGGTCGGCACTGCTCGAAGGCATCCCCGACTTTCACGCAGAGATCCTCCGGTCGGCGGTCGATGGCGACACCGGCTTCGTGGAGATCCACTGGACGGGGACCAAGGCGGACGGCACGCCGCTCGAGGAGCGTGGTGTCCTGATCGTGGGCATCCGCGACGACCGCATCACGTGGGGGCGTCTCTACGTCGACGAAGTCGAGCGCGAGGGCGCCGACATCGACGCCGTCGTCCACCGAATGGCCGGTACCGACGACCGTCAGCCCTGACGATGGCGTCCGCCGGCCATCGCGGGCTGCGGATCGGCATGTGATCCCTGCGGCCGGTCGCTCATCGCGCGGCACGGCCCATAAGGTGGGGACATGCTGTCGGGCGTCCCGCTTCCCCCGCTCGCCGCCGCGACCGAGGCGGCCGGTGCGCTCGTCGACCTGTTCGTCGTGCTGCTCGCCGCGAAGCTCGGCGACGAGGCCTTCAAGCGCCTGCGCCAGCCGACCGTCGTCGGCGAGATCCTCGCCGGCGTGCTGATCGGCCCGTCGGTGCTGGCGCTCGTCGGGCCCTCGGAGGTGCTCGAGGTGTTCGCCGAGGTCGGCGTCATCCTGCTGCTCTTCAGCGTCGGGCTCGAGACGCGGCTCTCCGACCTGCGCCAGGTCGGCGGCGTGGCGACGATCGTCGCCGTCCTCGGCGTCGTCCTCCCGTTCCTCGCAGGGATCGGGCTCGGCTTCGCGCTCGACAAGGACACGGCGACCACCGTGTTCCTGGCAGCGGCGCTCGTCGCCACGAGCGTCGGCATCACCTCGGCGGTCCTGATCCAGCTCGGCGCGGTCCGCACGCGACCGGGCCGCACGATCCTCGGCGCGGCGATCGTCGACGACATCCTGGCGATCCTCGTGCTGGCCGTGGCGGTCGGGATCGCCGAGGAGGGCAGCGTCGACGTGCTCGGGCTGGCGCTCACCGCGGCGCTGGCGCTCGCGTTCGTCGCGTTCGTCGCGCTCGGCGGGACCGCGCTGCTCTACCGCCGCCCGCAGATCCTCACGGCGCCGCGGTTCGCCGAGTCGCCGATCATGCCGGCGATCATCCTCTGCCTCGGGCTCGCGGTCGTCGCCGGCGAGATCGGCCTGGCGGGGATCATCGGCGCGTTTCTGGCGGGCATGGTGATCGCCGAATCGCGTGAGCGCGAGCCGGTCGAGCAGGAGGTGGCGCCCCTGAACGCGTTCTTCGCGCCGTTCTTCTTCGTCTCGATCGGCATCCAGCTCGACCTCGCCTCGCTCGCCGACCCCGGCACGCTGCTGCTGCTCGCCGGCGTCACGGCGCTCGCGTTCGCGACGAAGTTCGTCGGCGGCTGGCTCGGCGCGCGCCGGCTCGAGCGGCGCGAGGCGCTCGTCGTGGGCTTCGGGATGGTGCCGCGCGGAGAGGTCGGGATCATCGTGGCGAGCATCGGCGCCGCGAACGGCGTGATCGATGACGAGCTGTTCGCCGTGATCGTCGGGATGGCCGTGCTCACCACGCTCCTCGTCCCGCCGATCCTGCGCCGGCTGCTGCGCGGTGCCCCAGGCGACGCGGCGCTCGCGAGCGCGGCGCGGCCGTGAGCACGCCGCCGCCGCGGCCGCTCGGCGGGGTGGTCTTCGACAACGACGGCCTGACGCTCGACAGCGAGGTCGTGTGGACGCGCGCCGAGGAGCTGCTCTTCGCGCGGCGCGGGCGGGTCTTCACGCACGAGCACAAGCTCGACCTCGTCGGGAGCGCCGGTTCGCGCGCGGCCGCCAAGCTCGAGCGGATGCTCGACGCCCCCGCGGGCACCGGGCTCGCGATCCTCGACGAGCTGAACGACATCGTCGCCGACGAGCTGGAACGGGGCTGCGAGCCGATGCCGGGCGCCGCCCTGCTCGTCGGCGCCGTGCGCGCCGCCGGGTTCCCGCTGGCGATCTGCTCGAACTCGCCGCGGCGGCTCCTGGACGCGGCACTGCGCAGCGGCGGGCTGGCGGACGCGTTCGACGCGAGCGTCGCGGGCGACGAAGTCCAGCAGGGCAAGCCCGCACCCGACCCCTACCTCGCGGCCGCCGCGCTGCTCGGGGCCGCGCCCGAGACCTGCATCGCACTGGAGGACTCGCCGACCGGCGCGCGCAGCGCGCGCGCGGCAGGCCTCTGGGTGATCGGGGTGCCGTCCGTCCCCGGCGTGGACCTCGCCGACGGGGTGGACGCGGTCTTCGGCAGCCTCGAGGAGCCCGGCCTCTGGCACGCGCTCGGGCTCGAGCGCCCGGCGCCCGGGAGCCCTGACGCGCGCTCGGGCGGGCCGCTGCGTCCACGCTAGTGCGCGAAGCTTCCGGGCTGCTCCTCCTCGGGCAGCGGGCCGGACAGGTTGCTGAGCCACTCGACGGCCCGCTCGAGGTCGCCGGCGAACAGCTCGGCGAGGTCGTGGCCGAGCCCGTTGCGCACGACGACGCGCAGGACGACGAGCTCCTCGCGGTTCGGCGGCATCGAGTAGGCGGGCACGAGCCAGCCGAACTCGCGCAGCTTGCGTGAGACGTCGTAGGCGGTGAACTTCGTCACGTCGGCGGCGACCTTGAACGCGAACACCGGGAGGTGCGAGCCGTCGCTGACGAGGTCGAAGGCGTCCATCGCGCCGATGCGCCCCGACAGCGTCATCGCGACGCTCCGGCACGCCTCCTGGATCTTCGTGAACCCCTCGCGCCCGAGCCGCAGGAAGACGAAGTACTGCAGCAGCACCTGCGCCCCCGGGCGCGAGAAGTTCAGCGCGAACGTCGGCATGTTCCCGCCGAGGTAGTTCACGTTGAAGACGAGATCCGCCGGCAGCAGGTCCGTCTCACGCCAGACGACCCAGCCGATCCCGGGGTACACGAGGCCGTACTTGTGCCCGGAGGCGTTGATCGACGCGACGCGCTCGAGCTGGAAGTCCCACGCGAGATCCGGGTCCACGAACGGCGCGACGAAGCCGCCCGAAGCGGCGTCGACGTGCACCGGGATGTCGAGGCCCGTTCGCGCCTGGAGATCGTCGAGCGCCGCGCAGACCTCCTCGACCGACTCGTAGTCGCCGGTGAACGTCGAGCCGAGGACCGGGACGACGCCGATCGTGTTCTCGTCGACGAACGGCAGCATCCGGTCGGCGGTCATGAACAGGTGGTCGGCGTCGAGCGGGACGTAGCGCGGCTCGACCTCGAAGTAGTTCGCGAACTTCTCCCAGACGACCTGGACGTTCTGCCCGAAGACGATGTTCGGCGTGTCCGCCGGCTTGCCCGCGGCCGTGCGGCGCTGCTGCCAGCGGCGCTTGAGCGCCAGGCCGCCGAGCATCGCCGCCTCCGAGGAGCCCGTCGTGGACGTCCCGATCGTCTGACCGGGCGCGTGCCAGAGCTCGGCGATCATGTTCACGCAGCGCGACTCGATCTCCGCCGTCTGCGGATACTCGTCGCGGTCGATCATGTTCTTGTCGTACGCGTCGGCGTAGAGCTTGTCGGCGTGCTCGTTCATGTACGTCGTGACGAACGTCGCGAGGTTGAAGCGCGCGTTGCCGTCGAGCATCGATTCGTCGCGGACGATCTGGTAGGCCGTCTCGGGCAGCATCGGGCCGTCGGGGAGCCGGTGCTTGGGGACCTCGGACTCCCGGGCGTAGAGCGGGTTGATGTCGAGCCTCGCCTCGAGCTGATCGGCGGTCACGCGGCGGTGGATGGCCATGGGTGGTTCTCCGGTCGTTGATGGACACGCGCAGCCGGCGGACGCCGCGCGGCGCAAGCCTATGCGGCAGAGTGCCGCCGGCGGAAGATCACCCAGGCGACGCCGCCGGCCGGGATCGGCACCCAGTAGGCGAACAGGCGGTAGGCGAGCGTCGCCAGGACGGCGTCACCGGGCGAGACCCCGGCCAGCGCGAGCGTGCCGGTGAGGCCCGCCTCGACGAACCCGAGGCCACCCGGCGTGATCGGGATCTGGGTCAGCAGCCCGGCGACGAAGTACGAGAGCAGCACGAGCGAGAGCCGCGGGTCGGCGCCGACCGCCTCGAGCGCCACGACGAGCACCGCGAAATCGAGGAGCCACTTGCCGACCGACGCGAGCAGCGCGCGCTTCCAGCGCTCGCCGACGACCTTCACGATGAGGTCGCGCTCGCGTACGAGCCGGTCGGGCAGGCCGGTCAGCGGCGGCCGGCTGCGGCGCAGCCGGTTGCGGATCCGCTGCGCGCGATCGCCGAGCCAGCGCAGCGGGGTGTCGGTGACGACGAGCACGATGCCGCCGGCGACGAGCGCGACGAGCAGCATCAGCGTCCACACGATGATCGAGCGGATCGAGTCGGCGACCGCACCGTCGAGGATCGCCGGAATCGCGAGCAGCGGCAGGCCGAGCAGCGTCCCGAACGTCAGGAGGTTCGTCGCGGTCAGGCCGGTGGCCGTCGAGGCCGGCGGCGTGCCCGAGTCCACGAGCATGCGGTACTGGAACGCTCCGGCGGCCGCCCCGCCGCCCGGCACGATGCGCCCGAACGCGTTGCTCGCGAGCTGGGACATGATCGTCTCCCACCACTGGGCGCGGCGGATCGCGATCCACATGACCGCCCACAGGCAGGCGAAGCTCCCGACTTCGAGCACGAACATCGCGGCGAACCACCACCACTCGATCGTGCGCAGCCGCGGCGCCGACGAGAACACCTCGACGAGCCCGGGGCCCAGGACGTAGAGCGTCAGCAGGACGAGGACCAGCAGCAGGACCCAACGGACGACCTGGCGGCGCGTGCGACCGGCGGCGCGCGCCTCGGCGGCGGCGAACCGCTCCTCCTCGAGCTGGGCCTCGCGCCTCAGCTCCTCGTCGGTGAGCAGGGGAGCGCTCTCATGGCGCGGTACGGGCACCTCCCGACGGTAGCCCACGCGACGGCGCGCCCGGTCAGCCTTCGGCGACGCGCACCGCGGCGGCGGCCGCGCGGGCGCGCTCGCGCGCGGCCTCGACGTCCCCGCCTCCGGCGAGCGCGACGCCCATGCGCCGCCCCGGCCGCGCGTCCGGCTTGCCGAACACGCGCACCTGCACGTCGTCGGCGACGGCGAGCGCCTCGGCGAGACCCTCATGGCGCGGCGCGTCGAGCCGCTCGCCGGCGAGCACGACCGCGCTCGCCCCGGGCGCCAGCAACGGGATCTCGCCGGCGGGCACCGGGAGGCCGAGGATCGCGCGCACGTGCAGCGCGAACTCCGAGAGCGCCTGCGTCGCCATCGTGACCATCCCGGTGTCGTGCGGGCGCGGCGAGACCTCGCTGAAGAGCACCTCGTCGCCGCGGACGAAGAGCTCCACGCCGAAGATGCCGAGCCCGCCGAGGGCGTCCGTGACCGCCGTCGCGACGGCGACGGCACGCTCGCGCGCGGCGGCCGACATGGGCTGCGGCTGCCAGCTCTCGCGGTAGTCGCCGTCCACCTGCACGTGACCGATCGGCGCGCAGAACGACGTGCCGGCCGCGTGGCGCACGGTCAGCAGCGTGATCTCGTAGTCGAAGTCCACGAACCCCTCGGCGATCACGCGGCCGGCGCCGACGCGCCCGCCGGCCTGTGCGTACTCCCAGGCGGCCCGCGCGCCGTCCGGCTCACGGACGACGGACTGGCCCTTGCCGCTCGAGGACATCACCGGCTTCACGACGCACGGCGTGCCGAGCGCTGCGACCGCCGCCTCGAGCTCCTCCAGCGTGTCGCAGAACCGGTAGGGAGAGGTGGGCAGGCCGAGCTCCTCGGCGGCGAGCCGGCGGATGCCCTCGCGGTCCATCGTCAGGCGCGCTGCGCGGGCCGTCGGAATGACGCGCAGACCCTGCTGCTCGAGGCGCTCGAGCTCCGGGGTCGCGATCGCCTCGATCTCGGGGACGACGAGGAGCTCGGCGCATGGACGCGCGCGCTCGGCCTCGAGGAGCTCCCGCAGGGCGACGGGGTCGCTCATGTCGATCACGGCGCTGCGGTCGGTGACCTGCATCGCCGGGGCGCCCGCGTACCGGTCGACGGCGAGGACCTCGCAGCCCAGGCGCTTGGCCTCGATCACGACCTCGCGCCCGAGCTCTCCCGAGCCGAGCAGGACCAGGCGGACGGCACTCGACGTTCCCGGCGTTCCGATGACGATGCTCATGCGGCGCCGGAGGATAGGCGAGCGCGGGCGCCGGGCGGGTCTACGCTTGCCGCGTGCCGACGGCGTCCATCCTCGACGGAGCGAGCAGCTTCTTCGACGCGGTCCAGAGCTTCTTCGACAGCCTGGCGCGCGTGAACGTCGTCGAGCTCCTGCTGGGCATGACGGTGTTCATCGGGTACCTCTCGCTGCGCGCCGTCGCCCTGTACAACACGCTGCGCGCCGCCTACCCGGACGAACGCGTGCCGTACAAGCGCATCTGGGGCGCGTACATCGCGGCCTACGGGTTCAACAACATCGTGCCCGCGCGCGGCGGCGACGTCATCAAGTTCTTCCTCGTGAAGACCTCGGTGCCGAACTCGACGTATCCGGCGGTCGGCGCGGCGTTCGTCGTCGAGCAGATCTTCGACCTGACGATGGCGATCCCGGTGCTCCTGTTCGCGTTCACCCAGGGCGTCTTCCCGAAGCCTCCGGACTTCTCGGACCTCGAGGCGTTCGACCTCTCGTACTTCGCCGGGCACCCGCAGTTCACGCTGTTCCTCATCACGACGACGGCCGTCGTCGTGCTCGCGCTGTTCGCCTACGTCTCACGGCGCGTCGTCGCGTTCTGGGCGCGCGTGCGCCAGGGGTTCACGATCCTGCGCGACCGCCGGCGGTACGTGCGCGAGGTGTGGCTCGTGCAGTTCGGCGGCTGGCTGCTGCGCTGCACCGCGTTCTGGCTCCTGCTCGAGGCGTTCGGCGTCGGCGGGTCGGTCCGGAACGTGCTGCTCGTGCTCGGCGTGAACGCCGTCGCCGCGATCGTGCCGTTCACCCCCGGCGGCGCCGGGGTGCAGCAGGCGCTGCTCGTGCAGGTGTTCGGCGGGACGGCCGGCGCCTCGGTGGTGGCGGCCTACTCCGTCGGCCAGCAGATCGCGATCGCGACCGTGGCGCTCGCCGTCGGGTTCGGCGCGCTCGTCACGGTCTTCGGGTTCCGCTCGTTCGGCGACGTGATCCACGCCGGGCGCGAGCACCGCGCGGCCGAGCGGGCCGAACGCGACCGGGCCGCCGGCGCGGCGCCGCGGCCCTAGCGCAGACCCTGCCGGGCCTCGCGCACGAGCGTGACGGCCTCCGGGAAGATCGTCGCCATCACGGCGCGGATCTGCTCGGCCTGCTCGGCGGTCGTGCCCTGGATGTTCACGCGGTTGACCGCCGCGACCGTCATGTCGACGGCGAGCTTGATGGCGTTGTCGGCCCACGCGAGCGACTGCTGGCTCGAAAGCTGCTCGGCGAACTCCGCCATGCGCTTCTGCAGCTCCTCGGGGTCACCGAACAGATCGCCGAAACCACCCATGCCTTCCATTCCAGGCATGCTAGCCGTGCGGATGAAGCGCCGGTAACGGCGCGCGCCGCCGTGCGAGACTGCCGCCATGAGCGGCACCGTCAGCGGCGCAGGCGTCGAGCTCGTGTTCGAGGAGCGCGGCAGCGGCCCCGTCGTGCTGCTGCTGCACGACATGGCCGCCGACCACCGCACGCTCGCCCCGCTCGCCGAGGAGCTGGCGGCCGGGGCGCACGTGATCGCCTACGCACGGCGCGGGTACGGCGGCAGTCAGGCGCCCGAGCCGTATGCGGGAACGACCGTGCAGGAGCAGGCCGAGGACGCCGCGGCACTGCTCCGAGGGCTCCGGGCACGCGACGTCGTGCTCGTCGGTGACGGCTTCGGTGCGCTGATCGCGATCGACCTCCTGCGCCGCCACGGCGACCTCGTCCGGGCCGCGGTGCTCGGTGATCCGCCGCTGTTCGCGTTCGCGCCGGACGCCACGCGTGAGCTCGCAGAGCAGCGCGGGCGCATCGAGGAGGCGGTCTTCGCGCACGGCCCGCAGGCCGGCGTCGCGGCCTGGCTGGCCGGGCGCGCCGACGCCACCGAGCTCGAGCGCGCGTGCGCGGCCCACCAGGCGTTCTTCGCCGACTATGCGGGCCTCGCGACGCTCCCGCTGACCCGCGGCGAGCTGCGCGCGATCGACGTGCCGCTCGCGGTCGTCACCTCGCCGTCGTCCTCGGCCGCCGTCCGCGAGGCGGCCGACGCGATCGCCGGCCTCGTGCCCGATGTGGTGCGCACGACCGACGGCGACCTCGCGAGCGCGGCGCGCGGGCTGCTCGGCTGAGCGGTCGCCGCGGTCCGCGCGCCGGGTGCTCGGCGCTGAGGGGTCGGCCCGTCCGCCGGGCGCGCACCAGGTGACACTCGACGATGTGCCGACGCACCCTGTGACCCCAGGCACACACGTGGCTGTGCTCAGCGTGACGGGGTCGTCGCAACCGATCGTGAGCGTCGCGTCGTGCTCGCCGATCCGCGTCAGCCGCCGCGCTGGTGGAAGTAGAAGCCGGGCAGCGCGCTGCGCGTGATCGTCTTCGCGAGCGCTCCGCGGAGCTCGCGGTCGCTCGTGCGGACCGCGATGTCGTCGAGCGTGACGATGCCGGTGAGGCGGGCCTCGTCGACGACCGGCAGGCGCCGGATGCCGAAGCGCGCCATGAGCTCGGCGGCCTCCTCGAGCGGCATCTCGGAGGTGCCGGTCACGACCGGCGTCGAGGCGTGCTCGGCGGCGGGCCCGTCGATCGAGCGCCCCTCGGCGACGACGGCGACGGTCACGTCGCGATCGGTGATGAACCCCGCGAGCGCGCCGTCGGCGCGCGGTCAGGAGCACGGCGCCGACGTTGCGCTCGCGCATGATCTCGGCCACCTCGCGGACCGGCGTCTCGGGCGGCGCGGTGACGACCGCTTCGGTCATGACGTCCCGGATCACCATCGTCCCGCGGACCTTACCCGCTCAGCGGCGCCGCGCTCCGTAGAATCCGCGCCCGTGGCCCCGCCGACCCCCTCGCAGCTCGCCTGGCGTTCGCGCATCGAACGCGGACTCGTCGTGGCGGGCCCGCTGCTGGACCTCGTGCTCGCCGCCGGCGACCGCCTGTCGCGCGTCCTGGACCGCGAGCCCCCGATCGCCGAGCCGCTGCACCCCGGACCCCTCGCACCGCAGCGCGCGGTCGGGCCGGGCCCTGCGGACGACTGACCTCCCCCGACCCGGACCCCACATGGCCACTGCCGAGACGCCCCTGCCGACCCCCGCCGAGACCCTCGCCTGGGAGGACGCGAACCGGGGCAAGGCGTCGACCGCCGCCTGGTGCGCCGCCGCGCTGACGCTCGGCGGCGCGGTCCTGACCGGCGTGGCGTTCAACAACCTGCCGGACTATGACGACAAGGTCGTCACGATCGGCGACGCGCTCCGCGACCTCGCCACCGGCGCGCCGATCCCCGCCGGCCGCGCAGTCCTGCAGCTGCAGTACATCGCCGACCATCCGGGCCCGTTCATCGCCGGCCCGCTGCTCAGCGCGTTCGGCGCGCTGTTCCTCTACGTCGTCTTCGCGTTCCTGTTCCGCGCCGTGAAGGCGCGCAAGCCGGAGTTCTCGAAGGTCGCGATCATCTCCGCCGCGATCGGCGCGGTGAGCTACGCCGTCGGCTCGGCCCTCGTCGGGATCCTGCGGGTCATCGAGGCGCGGGACCTCGCGCCGGGAGCCACGAACTCCGATGCGCTCGACGCGGTGGCATCGGGACCGATCGCGATCGCGACCGTGCTGCAGCTCCTCGGATCGCTCGCGCTCGGGTTCACGTTCGTGATCATCGGCCTGAACGCGATGCGCGTCGGGCTGCTGACACGCTTCATGGGCGTGCTCGGCGTGATCGTCGGCGCGACGTTCGTGCTGCCGCTCGACCAGCAGGGCATCATCCGGTCGTTCTGGGTCGGGGCGATCGGGTTCCTGATCGCGAGGAAGTGGCCGCGCGGGGTGCCGCCGGCGTGGGACTCCGGCGAGGCCGAGCCGTGGCCGAGCGCCGCCGTCGTGCGCGAGCAGCGCGCCGCCGCCGAGGGCCCGTCGGTGCCGCCGGCGGCACCCGCCCCCGCGCCGCCGTCCCCGGACGGCCTGACGGCCGGCCAGCGTCGCAAGAAGCGCAAGAAGAAGTGACCTTCGCGACGCCCACCGAGGTGACGCTCGAGGCCCAGCGCCTCGTCCGCGACCCGTCGCTGTTCAAGTGGTACGCCGTCGCGCTGCTGGCGCTCGTCTTCTACGCCTACGCGAACGAGGCCGAGCGGGGCCGCTGGGACATCGTCGCCGCCGGGCTGGCGGTGTGGTTCGCCGACTGGTTCAACGAGATCGTCAACGCGGTGATCCTCGAGCTGACCGATCGCGCCCCGCTGTGGGCGACGACCGGCCCGACCGCCTATCAGTTCCTCGTCGGGCTGAACGTCGAGATCTCGTTCATGTTCGCACTCGCCGGCGTCGATCTACGCGAAGCTCCTGCCCGCCGACCGCGCCGAGCGGATCCTCGGGATGCCGAACCGGCTCGCCGTGGCGCTCGGTCTGTCGCTGCTGAGCGTCGCCGTCGAGCTGTTCCTGCACGAGACCGGCACGTTCCACTGGGAGTACTGGTGGTGGAACTCGCGACGTTCCCGGTGATCCTCGTCTTCGGCTACCTGTGGTTCTACCTGTTCGCCGCGTGGGTCTTCGACGCGCCGACGGCGCGCACGCGCTGGCGGCGCGTCGGCGGCCTCGCGGCGATCGACGTCGCGATGGCGCTCGTCTTCGGCGTCATTCTCGGCTGGCTCTGAGCTCGCAACGTTCCGGCGCGTCCTGCGCGAGGCCACGCGCCGTGATACGGATTCCCGCATGGCCGACGACCGCAAGCTCGACGCCGACCTCGATGCGCTCCTGCAGCAGGAGTGGTTCGAGCCGTCCCCGGAGTTCCGCGCAGACGCGCTGATCACCGACCAGAGCGTCCACGAGCGCGCCGAGCGCGACCCGGTCGGCTGGTGGGAGGAGCAGGCCCGCGAGCTCGACTGGTTCACAGCCCTTCGAGCAGGGGCTCGAGGACGCGGACGCGCCCTTCTACCGCTGGTTCGCCGGCGGCAGGCTCAACGTCTCCCACAACTGCCTCGACCGTCACGTGGAGGCCGGCCTCGGCGACCGCGTGGCCTTCCACTGGCACGGCGAGGAGGGCGAACGGCGCACGATCACCTACGCCGACCTGCTCGCCGAGGTGCAGCGCTGCGCGAACGCGCTGCGGGCGCGCGGCATCGGCCCGGGCGACGTCGTCGGGATCTACCTGCCGATGATCCCCGAGGTCGTCGTCGCGATGCTCGCCTGCACGCGGATCGGCGCGCCGCACAACGTGGTCTTCGGCGGCTTCAGCGCGGAGTCCGTGCACGAGCGGATGGCATTCAGCAACGCGAGCGCGCTGATCACCGTGGACGGCGCGCGCCGCAAGGGCAAGACCGCCCCCGTCAAGCCGGCGGTGGACGCGGTGATGGGCGACCTGAGCCACCTCGAGACGATCATGGTCGTGCGCCACACCGGCACGCCCGTGGACATGCAGGACGGTCGCGACGTGTGGTGGCACGAGGCGCTCGCGGCGGCCGATCCCGTCTGCCCGGCCGAACCGCTCGACGCCGAGCACCCGCTGTTCATCCTCTACTCGTCGGGCTCGACGGCCAAGCCGAAGGGCATCCAGCACACGACCGGCGGCTACCTCACCGGCGTGAGCTGGACGTTCAAGTACGTCTTCGACCTCAAGCCCGAGACCGACGTCTACTGGTGCACCGCGGACGTCGGCTGGATCACCGGCCACAGCTACATCGTCTACGGGGCGCTCGCGAACGCTGCGACCTCGGTGATGTTCGAGGGCGCGCCGGACCACCCGCACAAGGGGATCTGGTGGGAGCTCTGCCAGGAGTACGGCGTGACGATCTTCTACACCGCACCGACCGCGATCCGCACGTGCATGAAGTGGGGCGCCGAGCAGGTCGAGCGCTTCGATCGCTCGAAGCTGCGCCTGCTCGGGACCGTCGGCGAGCCGATCAACCCGAAGGCCTGGGTCTGGTACTGGCGCGTCGTCGGCGAGGGCCGCTGCCCGATCGTCGACACGTGGTGGCAGACCGAGACCGGCCAGATCATGATCACGACGCTCCCCGGCGCGCAGGACATGAAGCCCGGATCCGCCGGCACGCCGCTGCCGGGCGTGCGCGCGACGGTCGTCGACGCCGAGGGCCGCGAGGTCCAGCGCGACGTGCAGGGCCTGCTCACGCTGCGCCACCCGTGGCCCGGGATGCTGCGCACGCTGTACCGCGAGCCCGATCGCTTCCGCTCGGGCTACTGGGAGCGCTTCGGCGCGCCGAACTACTTCGTCGGCGACGCGAGCCGCCAGGACCACGACGGCTACTTCTGGGTCATCGGTCGCGTCGACGACGTCATCAACGTCTCCGGGCATCGCATGAGCACCGCCGAGGTCGAGTCGGCGATCGTCAGCCATCCGAAGGTCGCCGAGGCCGCCGTCATCGGCCAGAACGACGAGGACACCGGCCAGGCGATCTGCGCATTCGTGACGCTGCGCGGCGATCTCGAGGGCGACGACGCGCTGATCGAGGAGCTGCGCGGCCACGTCGCGCAGCGCATCGGCAAGCTCGCCCGCCCGCGGCGCGTCATCTGGGCCGGCGACCTGCCGAAGACGCGCTCCGGCAAGATCATGCGCCGGCTGCTGCGCGACATCGCCGAGGGCCGTGAGCTCGGCGACGTGACGACGCTGCGCGATCCGGCGGTGATGGAGCAGATCGCCCAGAGCGTCGCCTCGGGCGCCGATGACGAGTAGATCGCGGTTCGCGCGGTTCGCGACGCCCGGCACCCGAAACCTGCACAGAGGCGCATCGGCGCGCGAGAGTGCCCGGGGCACGCGCCGATGCTCCGGGCGAGCCATGCTCTCCCGCCCCCGCCTGCTCGCCACCCTCCCGGCCCTCCTCGTCGCCGTCGCGCCGCCCGCCGCGGGTGCCGCCGAGCTCCACGCCGCGCCCGCCGGCGGCGCCGGCCCGGCGTGCACGAACCCGGCCACGCCGTGCACCGTGAAGGCCGCCCTGCTCGCGGCGCGGCGCAGCACGGGCGCGGACACCGTGCATCTCGCAGCCGGCACGTATCCGGAGGTGCTCAGCGCCGCGAACGAGGCGGACACCGATCTGACGCTCAGCGGCGCCGGGATCGGCGCGACCGTGCTCGCGGGCGGCGCTGCCGACGAGCCGGTGGTCCAGCTCGGCTCGGGCGGCGGGACGATGACCGTCGAGGACCTGACGATCGACGGCGGGCGCGCGAGCCCCCTCTCGCCGGCGCTGCGCAGCCGCCTGACGCGGCTCGCCGTGCGGCGGGTGCGGATCGTGCAGACCGGGGCTGCGCCCGGGACGCCGAAGCTCGCCCCGGCGATCGACGCGGACGCCGCCGACGCCGAGCTCACGCTCGACCGCGTCGCGGTCCTCGCCGACACGCAGACCGCCGACGCCGCGGTCGGTGCCGTGAACACCGGCGGGTCGCTCGTCGTGCGCGACAGCACGATCGCCCACACCGCGACCGGCGCCTCGGCCGCCCTCTACGCGCGCGGGCCGACGACGATCCAGCGCTCGACGATCACCCACGGCGAGGCCGACGCCGGCTACCCGGTGCGGGTCGTGAACGCGGCTGACGCCCTGGCCGTCGCCGTCGACAGCTCGGTCCTGCAGGGCGGCACCGGCGCGCTGCGCCTCGACGTCGGGCTGCCGGCCGCGCAGCTCGCCGTGCGCGGCAGCACGCTCGTCCCGGCGGCGGCCGCGACCCGCTACGCGGTCGAGCTCAGCTCGAGCGTCGCGGGCTCGACGGCGCTCGCGACGATCGACAGCTCGATCCTCCTGAATCGCTCGGTGCGGATCGTGAACGGGA
Organism: uncultured Actinomycetes bacterium; assembly: GCA_963787935.1. Lineage (GTDB taxonomy): Bacteria > Actinomycetota > Thermoleophilia > Solirubrobacterales > Solirubrobacteraceae > F1-60-MAGs163. Next base: position 1,352,884 of record CAWBEV010000006.1, read on the forward strand.
CGAAGGCCACCTGCACGTTCACGAACCTCCCGGCCACGGGTGCGAGCGGCGCGCCGAACTGCCCGACCACCGGCGCCGCGAACGCGACCGCGAAGAACACGAAGCTCACGGCCGCCGAGCTGCTGCTCGACGGTGGGCTCACCCCCGGCGCCGGTTCGCCGGCGATCGACAGCGGCAACCCCGCGGGCCTCGCGGCCGGCGAGTCGGCCGCGGACCGGCTCGGACGGCAGCGCGCCGCCGCGAGCGACGACCGCTGCGACGCCGGGCCCGGCGTGCGCGACAAGGGCGCCTTCGAGCGCTATCGCCCGACGCCCACGGTCGCGATCGCGGGCCCGGCGGCCGTCGCAGCGGGCGCGACGGCGACGTTCGCCGCGAGCACGACCGCGCTCGACCCGGCGTACGCCTGGACGTTCGCCGACGGCGCCTCCGGCGGCGCCGGGGCGACGACGAGCCACGCGTTCGCCGTCGGCGCCTCGTCCGTGCGGCTCGCGGTCACCGACCGCGCGTCGAACTGCTCCGCGAGCGCCGCACTCGCGGTCACCGCCGCGCCCGGCGCGACGGCGGCGCAGGATCACACGCGACCGGTCCTCTCGCGCCTGAAGCTCGGCACGAAGAGCCTGCGGCGCGGCGCGGCGCGGTTCAAGCTGACGTTCCGCCTCTCGGAGGCGGCACGCGTGCAGATCACGGTCGGCCGCCGCAGCGGGCGCAAGGTCGTCGCCCGCCGGCGGGTCACGGTCCAGGCCAGGCAGGGCGCCAACACGGTGACGCTGACCCGGAAGAGGCTGCGCCTGCGCCGCGGGTCCTACGCGATCACGCTGTCTGCCCGCGACGCTGCGGGCAACGCCTCGAAGACCTCGAAGCCGCTCGCGCTCAGGGTGCGCTGAGCGAGTCGAGCTTCCGCTGAGTGCGCATCTCGCTGAGGATGCGCTCCAGGCGCGGCTCGGTCTCGCGGTCCACGTGCGTCATCGCGCCGGCGACGGCGGGATGGATCTCGCCGATCAGACGGTGCATCTCGTGCGCGACCGCGCGATAGCTCGGATGGCCCTCGCGCCCCGAGCGCAGTTCGATGAGCTGCATCGCCTCGCGGGCGTTGCAGTCGAGCACGTACCGGATCCGGTACCCGAGGCACAGCGCGTAGAGCGCCTCGCCGTCGTGCCCTGCGTCCACGAGGCGCTGCCACTCTCCCGCGGAGACCTCGAGCGCCCGCCGGTAGTCGTCGGCGACGCCCGCCGTCTCGAGCTCCTCGGGCACGCCGGCCCCGAGGTGCGGCGCGAGTCGCTGCCACTGGACGGTCAGCATCCGATGGCGCTGCAGGTCACGGAACGCGCCGTAGTCGCTGACGATCTCGAACCGGTAGCGCAGCGCCTCGAACCCGCGCCCTGGCCGGTGGCGGCGGTTCGCGCGCAGCCCGACGAGGTCGCCGAGCAGCACCGCGCGCTCCTCGGCGGTGAGCGCGCTGAGCCTCGTGCGCGTGACCTCCTCGGAGGCGCCGGCGGCCTCGAACAGGAGCGAGGCGAGCAGCGCCTCCTCGTCCCCGTCGACGTGCAACAGCCGCACCGACGGCACGCCCTCACCGTCCCCGCCGGGCTCACGGTCGAGCCCGAGGCGCGCGACGGCGCGCCGCGCGGCGGCCTCGCGCTGCTCGAGGAAGCCGACCCATTCGCCGCCCCGATCGGGGCGCTCGACGCGTGCGACGAAGCTCGGGATGACCGCCTGCAGCTGCTCGAGGATCATCCGCCCGTACCGGCGCGCCTCGGGAAGCGGGTGCGCGAGCAGGTGCAGGACGAGCTGCTCGTAGGTCTGGCCCGTCGCGAAGATCCCCATGTGCGAGAGCGAGGCCGCGGGGAGCAGGCCGCGCAGGAGATCGAGCGCCTTGGCCTGGCACGCGCGAGCGTGCGCGGCCGGTGACTCGCCGGCGGCCGGCGGGAAACGCTCCTGCGCCCACGCCGTCACGCGCGGAAGCGCCGCGGCGTAGATGCCGAACACCTCGTTCATCGCACGCTCGTAGGCGGGGCCGAGCTCGGGGTCACGGTAGTAGCGGTGGCCGCCGCCCGGCATCGGCGCGTCGTAGGCGATGTAGCGCGTGGACTGCTCGAGGTAGGCGCCCAGGCGGGGGCGCTGGAGAACCTTCGTCAGGACGTTCGAGACCCACTCGCATGCGAGGTGCGCCCCGCCGAGCTGGGCGACCGAGTCGTCGCCGTAGCCGACGAAGATCCGCTCGTAGAGCTGTGCGGCGCGCTCGCCCTCGTCGCCGTCGTACACGCCGGCGCCGATCTCCGGGAGCGAGTCCGCGAACTCGTCGAGGAACAGCCGCCGCAGCGTTCCCGGGTAGCGCGAGTAGCGCGCGAACAGCGCGCCCTTGACGGTCTCGGGCAGGTTCACGAGCGCGAACACGGGGCCTTCGAGCGTCGTCACGTGGGGTGCGAGGCGCGCCTGCTCGGCCGCGGTGAACGTCTCGACGGGGTAGCGCACGGGCGGCGAACCGTAGCGCGCCTCCCGGCGGGCCGGCCGCGGGGCTTCCCCACTTTCTCGACCGGATCAATGGAGAGATGGTAATGTAGAAAACTCGATCCGGAATTAGTAGTTTTGCCCCAGGAGGTCCTTCCCGCCGATGTCCCGCACACGCTTCCGCCCCGCCGCGCTCGCGGCGACCGCCATCGCCGGCCTGCTGCTCGCAGGCTGCGGCGGCGCCAGCGACTCGACCGGCGACGGCGACGCGCAGGCCGCCGGCGAGGCGAAGACGACGCTGTCGCTCGTCGCCTACTCGACCCCGCAGGTCGTCTACGACGAGCTGATCCCGGCCTTTGCGAAGACCGGCCCGGGCGCCGGCGTCGGGTTCAAGACGTCGTTCGGCGCGTCCGGCGACCAGAGCCGTGCCGTCGAGGCGGGCCTGCCCGCCGACGTCGTGTCGTTCTCGATCGAGCCGGACGTCACGCGCCTGGTCGACGCCGGCATCGTCGCGCCCGACTGGGCCGACACGCCCGCGAAGGGCCTCGTCACGACGTCGGTCGTCTCGTTCATCGTGCGCAAGGGCAACCCCAAGTCGATCAGGACCTGGGACGACCTCCTCAAGCCGGGCGTCGAGGTGCTCACGCCGAACCCGTTCACGTCCGGCGCCGCGAAGTGGAACCTGCTCGCCGCCTACGGCCAGGCCTCAGGCGGCGGCGCGAACCCGCAGGCCGGGCTCGGCTACGTCGAGAAGCTCCTCACCGGGAACGTCAAGGTGCAGGACAAGTCCGGGCGCGAGGCGCTGCAGAACTTCGTCTCGGGCAACGGCGACGTGCTCCTCTCCTACGAGTACGAGGCGACGACCGCGCAGAGGAAGGGCGAGGACGTCGACTACGTCGTCCCGGACGACACGATCAAGATCGAGATCCCGATCGCCGTCACGAAGACCACGAAGCACGCCGCGCAGGCGCAGGCGTTCGTCGACTACGCGCTCTCCAAGCCCGCCCAGGAGATCTTCGCCTCGTGGGGCTACCGGCCCGTCAACGCCGAGGTGCTCGCCGCGAACGCCGCGAAGTTCCCCAAGCCCTCGGGCCTCTTCACGATCGCCGATCTGGGCGGCTGGCCTGCGGTCAACGACGAGCTGTTCGACGTCGAGCAGGGGTCGATCGCGAAGCTCGAGGAGCAGGCGGGGGTCTCGACCGAGAAGTGACCACCGAGGCCGTCACCGCCGGCGACCGCGTCGCCACGTCAGGCCGCCGTCGCCGTCGCCGCTCGACCGCGGGTGCGGCGGCGGCCGTGCGCCCGGGACCGCTCTCGATCGGCCTCGTGACGCTGTGGCTCAGCATCATCGTGCTGCTGCCGCTGGCGGCGGTCGTCGTGCGCTCGTTCGACCTCGGCCTCGGCGCCTTCTGGGATGCCGTCTCGGACCGCCAGGCGGTCGACGCGCTGCGCTTCACGCTCGTCGTCTCGCTCGTCGTGGCCGCGATCAACGCGGTCATGGGCACGCTGATCGCCTGGGTGCTCGTGCGCGACGAGTTCCCCGGCAAGCGCCCGGTGAACGCCCTCATCGACCTGCCGTTCGCGCTGCCGACGATCGTCGCCGGCATCGTGCTGCTCGCGCTCTACGGGCGCTCGAGTCCGCTCGGCATCGACGTCGCGTTCACGAAGACCGCGGTCGCGCTGGCGCTCCTGTTCGTGACGCTGCCGTTCGTCGTGCGCTCGGTCCAGCCCGTGCTGATCGAGCTCGACACCGAGATGGAGGAGGCCGCGCACTCGCTCGGCGCCTCCGCGTGGGTCACCTTCCGGCGCATCGTCCTGCCGAACCTCGCCCCCGCGATCCTCAGCGGCGCGGCGCTGGCCTTCGCGCGTGCGGTCGGCGAGTTCGGCTCGATCGTCCTGATCTCGGGCAACGTCCCGTTCGACACGCAGGTCGCATCGGTCTACGTGTTCAAGCAGCTCGAGAGCGACGCGCCGGTCTCGGCCGCGGCGGTGTCGGTCGTGCTGCTCGTGCTCTCGCTCGTCGTGCTGCTCGGCATCCGCGCCCTGAGCCGCTGGGGAACGCGCCATGAGCGGTGAGCGCGTCGCACGCCACGGTCTGCGCACGCTGGCGCTCGGCTACCTCGGCGCGCTGCTGTTCATCCCGCTCGGCATCGTCCTGTACCGGACGTTCGAGCCGGGCCTCGGCGCGGTCTGGGCGTCCGTCACGACGCCGGCGGCGCAGGCGGCGTTCTCGCTGACGCTGCTCGTCGCGGCGATCGCCGTCCCGCTGAACACGATCTTCGGCATCCTCGCGGCGCTCGTCGTCGTCCGCGGGCGCTTCCGCGGGCGTGCGCTGCTGGACTCGATCATCGACCTGCCGTTCGCGATCTCGCCGATCGTCGTCGGGCTCTCGCTCGTGCTCGTCTACGGCACGACCGGCTGGCTCGGCGACGACCTCGCCCGGCTCGGCATCCAGGTGATCTTCTCGGTGCCCGGGATCGTCCTGGCGACGATCTTCGTGACCGTCCCGTTCGTCGCGCGCGAGGTGATCCCCGTGCTGCGCGAGGTCGGCGACGAGCAGGAGCAGGCCGCCGCGACGCTCGGCGCCTCGCGCTGGCAGACCCTGCGGCGCATCACGCTTCCGGCGATCCGCTGGGGCGTCGCCTACGGCGTCGTGCTCTCGACGGCGCGCGCGATCGGCGAGTTCGGGGCGGTCAGCGTCGTCAGCGGCAAGATCGCCGGCGAGACCGAGACGCTGACGCTGCTCGTCGAGAAGCGCTACCAGAACTTCGACCTGGCGGGCGCCTACGCGGCGTCCGCGCTGCTGGCCGTGATCGCGCTCGTGACGCTGCTGGCGATGACCCTCATCCAGCCTCGCAAGGAACACGAATGATCACCGTCACCGGCGTGAGCAAGCGCTTCGGCGACTTCCAGGCACTCGACGACGTCTCGCTGAGCGTGCCTGAGGGCTCGCTCACCGCGCTGCTCGGCCCGAGCGGCTCCGGCAAGTCCACCCTGCTGCGGATCGTCGCGGGCCTCGAGATCCCGGACCGCGGGTCGGTCGTCATCGACGGCGTCGACCAGACGCACGTCGCGCCGCAGCGCCGCGAGATCGGATTCGTCTTCCAGCACTATGCGGCGTTCAAGCACATGACCGTGCGCGACAACGTCGCCTTCGGCCTCACCGTGCGCAAGCGCCCGAAGGCCGAGATCACCGCGCGCGTCGGCGAGCTGCTCGGGATCGTGGGGCTCGCCGGCTACCAGGACCGCTACCCGTCGCAGCTCTCGGGCGGGCAGCGTCAGCGGATGGCGCTCGCGCGCGCGCTCGCCGTCGAGCCGCGCGTCCTGCTGCTCGACGAGCCGTTCGGCGCGCTCGACGCGAACGTCCGCGCCGAGCTGCGCGCCTGGCTGCGCAACCTCCACGACGAGGTCCCCGTGACGACCGTGTTCGTCACGCACGACCAGGAGGAGGCGATGGAGATCACCGACTCGATCGCCGTGATGAGCACCGGCCGGATCGAGCAGGTCGGGCCGCCGCGCGAGCTCTACGACCGTCCGGCGAACGACTTCGTCATGGGCTTCCTCGGGCCGGTCTCGCGCCTCGGCGAGGACCTCGTGCGCCCGCACGACCTGCGGATCACCGCCGACCCGCGCGATCGGGCGCGCGAGGCGATGGTCGCGCGCGTCGTGCATCTGGGGTTCGAGGTGCGCGTCGAGCTCGTGCTCCCCGACGACGCCGGCATCGCCGTGCAGGTCACGCGCGGCGAGGCGGAGGCGCTCGAGCTCGCGAGCGGGGACATCGTCTGGGTCGCACCGGACCGCCCGCGCGCGGGCGCGGCCGTGAGCGCGGGCGAAGTCCTCCCCACCGCCGAGCCGGCCTGGCCGCGCGTCAGCGCGTGAGCCACGCCTCGGGGTCGTCCGCGAGCCGCTCGATCTCCGCCGGGAGCCTCCCGGCGGCGACGTCCGCGAGCGTCACGTGCTCGACGACCGAGCGCAGGCTCGCGCGCACGGCGATCCACACGCGCGGCAGCGTCCCCGCGGCGCCCTCGCCCGTGATCCGCTCGGGCGGCTCGCCGCGCACCGAGGCGAGCGGCCCCTCGACCGCGCGCAGCACGTCGGCGATCGTCACCTCGTCGGCGGGCCGCGCGAGCCAGTAGCCGCCCTCGGCACCGCGCCGGCTCGCGACGATCCCCGCGTGCCGCAGCTCGGTGAGGATGTTCTCGAGGAACTTCAGCGAGATGCCCTGGGCTGCGGCGATCGCCTCGCCCTTCACCGGGCCCTCGCCGGCCGCCGCGAGCTCGACGGCGGCGCGCACCGCGTAGTCGGCTTTCGCGGAGAGGCGCACGCGCCGCGCTAGGAGAGCCCGAGCGCTCGGCCCGCGCCGTCGACGAGATCGAACAGGGGCTGCGGGACGATCCCGAAGAACAGGATCGCGACCCCGAGCACGAGCGCCACGAGCCCGACCTCCCACGTGCGGCCGCGGGCGCCCTGTTCGGCACCGGCGGCCTCAGGTGCCCCGCCGGCGAGCGCCGGGCGTCCCGTCGCCGTGTCGAGGCCCGGCTCGGGCCGGTCCGCCTCACCGCGCCAGACGGTCGCGAGGACCGGCAGGTAGTACGCCAGCGAGATCATCGAGCCGATCACGATCACGACGCCGAGCCACGTGTCGCCGCCGTCGGCGGCGGCCTCGATGAGGCGGAACTTCCCGATGAAGCCGGCGGTCGCCGGGATTCCCGCGAGGCTCAGCATCGCGAGCGTCATGACGCCCGCCAGCATCGGGCGCTCGGCGCCGAGGCCGCGCAGCGCCGCGAGGTCGTCGCCGAGGCCGGTCTCGCGCTCACGCGCGATGACGACGGCGAACGCGGCGAGGTTCGCGATCAGGTAGACCGCGAGGTAGAAGAGCACCGCCTGGGCGCCGAGGTCGGTGACCACGACGACTCCGACGAGGATGTAGCCGGCCTGCGCGATCGACGAGAACGCGAGCATCCGCTTCATCGAGGTCTGGCCGAGCGCGCCGACGTTCCCGACGATGATCGAGATCACCGCGATCGCGATCCAGACGGGGCGCCAGTCGTCGACGGCGGGCTGCAGCGCGGTGTCGAACAGGCGCAGGATGGCGCCGAACGCAGCGGCCTTCGTCGCGACGGACATGAACGCGGTCACCGACGTCGGGGCGCCCTCGTAGACGTCGGGCGTCCACTGGTGGAACGGCGCCATCGACGCCTTGAAGGCGAACCCGACGACCGCCATCGCGACGGCGGTGAGGAACAGCGGGTCGCCGGCGAGGTCCTTGGCCGCGACCTGCTCGGCGATCCCGGCATACCCCATCTCGCCGGTCGCGCCGTAGAGCAGCGCGAACCCGTAGAGCAGCGTCGCCGAGCCGACCGAGCCGATGATGAGGTACTTCAGGCCCGCCTCGAGCGAGTGCTCGCTGCGCACGCGCGAGGCGCACAGGATGTAGAGCGGGAGCGACAGCAGCTCGAGCCCGACGAACGTCGTGACGAGGTTGACGCCCGCGGCCAGCACGAACATCCCGGCCGCGACGGTCAGCAGCAGCGAGAAGAACTCGGCGTGCGCGATCTCGCGCGCCTCGAGCGAGCGCCAGGCGAGCAGCGTCGTGACGGCGCCGGCGACGCAGACGAGCAGCGTGATGAGCACCGTCAGCGCGTCGAGGCGCAGCGCGCCCTCGATGAGCGTCGCCTTCGTGTTCCACTGCCAGACGAGCGTGCCGATCGCGGTGCCGAACGCGACGAGCGTCAGGAACGGGACGACCTGGTGGCGCACGAAGCGCGAGCGCAGCAGGCCGACGAGCAGGACGACGAGCGCCCCGCCGAGCAGCGCCAGCAGCGGCGACATCGCCGCCCAGTCGATGTCCGGTGCCTGCGCGGCGGCCAGCGGCAGGCTCATCGCCTGCCCTCCCGCGCCGGCGGGACGGCGGCGACGACGTCCTGCTGCTGGGCCGTCCGGCTCGCCGCCAGCGACTGCTTCACTGCACCGGTTCCGCGCTTCAGCGCGAACTGCGGGTAGAGCGACAGCGCGAGCACGACGAGCAGCATCGGGACGAGCACGAGCGCATCGCGCAGCGCGAGCTCACGCGGCTCGGCCTCCGGGCCGACGCGGTTGTGCATCGCGCGGATGTAGAAGCGCAGCGCGTAGACGGCGGCCAGCACGACACCGACCGACGCGACGATCGCGATCGCGAGCTTGCTCTGGAAGACACCGAGCAGGATGAAGAACTCGCCGATGAAGTTCGACGAACCGGGCATCGCCAGCAGGGCGAACGTCAGCACGAGGAACACGGCCGCGAACGCCGGGGCGCCCTTCGCGAGCCCGCCCATGTCGCGCACGTCCTCACTGCCGCCGGCGCGCGCCGCGAGCAGCGCGACGATGAAGATCATCGCGCCCGCAACGAGCGCGTGGTTCACCGACTGCAGCAGCGCCCCGTCGCCGCCGCGCAGGTCGAGCGCGAAGATCCCCAGGACGATGAAGCCGAGCTGGGCGACCGACGAGTAGCCGAGGACGAGCCGCGCCTTGGTCGTCGTGAAGGCCATCGCCGAGCCGTAGAGGATCGAGGCGAGCGCGACGATCAGCAGCAGCTCCTGGAAGGTCACGACCGCGTCGGGGAACAGCGGCAGCGCGATCGCCAGGAACCCGTAGGCGGCGACCTTCGAGAGGATCGCGGTGAAGACCGCCAGCGGCGCGATCGGCATCTGCGTGTAGCCGTCCGGCATCCAGCCGTGGAAGGGGAACGCGGGCATCTTGATGAGGAACGCCAGCGCGAACGCCAGGAAGATCCACTTCTGCGACCCGCTGCTGACGAGGTTGCGCTGCAGGTCGCTGAGCACGAACGTCAGGTGCCCGCCGTCGGCGGCGAGCACGCCGGTCGCGATCGCCCCGACGAGCATCAGCAGCGAGCCCACCAGCGTGTAGATGAAGAGCTTCAGGACCGCCGGCCCGCGCTGCTCGCGGTCCATCCCCCAGATGAGCGTCAGGAAGTAGAACGGCACGAGCATCAGGTCGAAGAAGACGACGAACAGCGCGAGGTCCTGGGCGAGGAATGCGCCGAGCACTCCGGTCTCGGCGAGGCCCATGAGCAGCGCGTAGAGCCCCGGCCGCTCGACGTCGGCGCGCACCGCGGTCCACAGCGCCGAGGCGAAGAACACGATCGTCGTCGTCAGCACGAGCACGAGGTTCAGCCCGCTGACCCCGAGCTTGTAGTGGATCCCGAGGGAGCGGATCCAGGTCTCGTCGGTGACGTACTGCAGGCCACCGGCGGCCGTGTCGTAGTCGACCACGAGCAGGACCGCGTAGGCGAGCGTCGCGAGCGCACCGAGCAGCGCGATCCAGCGCGCCAGCACGCGCGGGCCGATGAGCGCCAGCACGCCCGCCGCGAGCGGCAGCCACATGACGATGGAGAGGTGGATCGTCATGCGCTCCGGATCAGGAAGTACAGGAGGACGGCCGCCAGCCCGAAGACCACGAGGGCGGCGTAGCTGCGCAGGAGACCGGTCTGCAGCGCACGCACCGCGGCCGAGCCCGCGCGCACGATGCCCGAGGTCCCGCCGACGAGCGCGCCGTCGACGAAGATCCGCTCGAAGGTGTCGCGGCACCAGCGGCCGAGCCACGCGGACGGCCGCACGATCACCAGGCCGATCAGCTCGTCGAAGTACCACTTGTTCACGAACAGCCGGTGCAGGGTGGCGAACCGGTTCTGCCACCACGCGGCGCGGCCCGCGGCGGGGACCCAGACGCGGTAGGCGACGACGAGGAACACCAGCACGATCACCGTGCTGAGGACGAGGCCGAACGTCTCGAGCCCGTCGTTCGCCGGGTGGGCGATGATCGAGTCCGCGAACGTCGGCTCGAGGAACGTCGCGAGCGGATCGCCGAGCAGGTCGTACGGCAGCATCACGACGCCGGCGACGAGCGCCAGGATCGCAAGGATGCCCATCGGCAGCTTCATCTGCCAGGTGCGCTCGGCGATGTGGTGGTCCTCGCCCGGGAAGCCGACGTCGGTGTCCTCGACCTCGCCGTTGGCCGGGTTGAACGGGTGCGGCGCGTGGTACAGGTGGCCCTGCTCGAGCTCGGCGGCCTCCTCCACCGGCTCACCCCAGAACGCGCGGAAGATCATGCGCCACGTGTAGAGGACCGTGAACGCCGCCCCGATGTAGCCGATCGCGTAGAGCGCGTAGTACCAGCCGCCACGCTGGCCGATCTCGAACAGCAGCGCATCCTTCGAGAAGAAGCCCGAGGTCAGCGGGAACGCGCTGAGCGCCAGGCCGCCCGCGAGGAAGCACGCGAAGGTGAACGGCATCGCCTTGCGGAAGCCGCGCATCCTGTCGAGCGACTGCTCGTTGCCCATCGCCGCGATGATCGAGCCGGCCGCCATGAAGAGCAGCGCCTTGAAGAAGGCGTGCGTCATGAGGTGGAAGAACCCGCCGACGTACGCGGCGGCGGAGACGCCCATGATCATGTAGCCGATCTGGGACATCGTCGAGTAGGCGATGACGCGCTTGAGATCGGTCACCGCCAGGCCGATCGTGCCGGCGATCAGCAGCGTCAGCGCGCCGATGATCGCGCCGACGTCCGCCGCCGTCGGGGCCCACTCGAACAGCGGGTGCAGGCGGCCGATGAGGTAGACGCCCGCGGTGACCATCGTCGCCGCGTGGATCAGCGAGGAGACGGGGGTCGGGCCCTCCATCGCGTCCGGGAGCCACGTGTGCAGCGGGATCTGCGCGGACTTCGCGAACGCACCGACGAGGATCAGGACCATCGCGACGACGAGCTCCGTCTCGTTCTTGGCGAAGTCCTGCTGGACGCCGTCGAACAGCGCGCCGTAGTCGAGCACGCCCATCGTCTTGAACAGGAAGAACGTGCCGAGCACGAGCCCGACGTCGCCGACGACGTTCACCACGAACGCCTTGATGCCCGCCGCGGTCGCCGTCGAGCGCCGGTACCAGTACGAGATGAGCATGTAGCTCGCCGCGCCGACGAACGCCCAGCCGACGATCAGCAGCACGAGGTTGCCCGCCAGGACGAGCAGCAGCATCGAGAAGACGAAGAAGTTCAGGTACGCGAAGAACCGCGTGTAGCCGCGGTCCGAGCTCATGTATCCCACCGAGTACAGGTGGATGAGCATCGAGACGCCGCTGACGACGAGGATCATGAACACCGACAGCGGGTCGACGTAGATCCCGAGTTCGATCCGCACGCCGCCGGCGTTCGCGAGGTCCCAGAGCTTCGAGGTGACGACCTTCTGCTCCTCGCCGCGGTCCTGGAGCTTCAGGAACGTGAGGATCGCGAAGGCGAATGCGCCCGCGATCGCGAGGGTGCCGATCCAGCCGGCGAGCTTCGGCGCCCAGACCTTGCCGCCGAGCGCGATGACGAGCGTGCCGGCCAGCGGCAGGGCGAGCACGAGCCAGGCGCTCGTGGCGATCGGCATCAGCCCTGGAGCTCCCGCAGCTCGTCCACGTCGATCGGGAGCCGCCGGCGATAGAGCGCGACGACGAGGCCCAGGCCGATCGCGACCTCGCAGGCCGCGACGACCATCACGACGATCGCGAAGATCTGCCCCTCGCCGGTGCCGTACATCCGGGCGAAGCCGATCAGCGCGAGGTTGCCGCCGTTGAGCATGAGCTCGAGGCACAGCAGCACGACGAGCGGGTTGCGCCGGATCAGCACGCCGACGGCGCCGAGCGAGAACATCAGCGCCGAGACGACGAGGTACCAGGAGATCGTCATGGACGCCGGTCCCCGGCCGCGGCGGCGTCGCCCGAGCCCTCCTCGAGCGTGCGCCCGCCGGCCTGCGGGTCGGGCATCGGCGTCGTGATGCCGTACCCGGCGACGGCCTCGGCCATCGTGCCCGTCGCGGTCGCGCGCGGCACGTCGAGCAGCTCGGGGTCGGGGAACACGTCGGCCTCGAGGCCGCCGCGGCGCCCGGCGAGCGCGATCGCGCCGATCGCGGCGACGAGCAGCAGGAACGATGCGAGCTCGAACGGCAGCAGGAAGTCGCCCAGCAGCAGGTCGCCGATCTGCCCCGGCGAGCCGTAGGTCCCGGAGAGCTTCGCGCCGTCGGTGTCGAGCGCCTTGAGCGCCGTCCCGAGCAGCGCGATCGAGAGCTCGATGAACAGCGCCGCCCCGAAGACGATCGCCAGCGCGCGCTGCTTGGCGTTCGCACGCCAGAGCGGCGTCGGGTGGTCGCCACCGCCGACGTAGGCGACGACGAACACGTAGAGGACCATCACCGCGCCGGCGTAGACGATGATCTGGGCGGCCGCGACGAACTGCGCCTCGAGCAGCAGGAACAGGAGCGCCAGCGCGATGAGGTGCACGACGAGCGCGAGCACGCAGTAGAACGGGTTGCGGAGCGTGACGACGCCCACCGCGCCGGCGATCGCGACGATCGCGAACAGGAAGAAGAAGAACTCCATCTGGCGCGCCCGGAGGCTACTCGCCCTCCCTCCGCAGCGGCGTGCGCTCGGGCGGCTCGGCGAGCAGCATCTCCTTCGTGAAGATGAGGTCCGACCGGTTGTAGTCGGACATCTCGAAATCGTGGCCCATCGTGATCGCGTCGAACGGGCAGGCGACCTCGCAGTAGCCGCAGAAGATGCAGCGCGAGAGGTTGATCTCGTAGACCGCCGCGTAGCGCTCGCCCGCCGAGACGCGGTTCTCGGGCGTGTTCTCGGCGGCGACGACACGGATGCAGTCCGCGGGGCACGCCGCGGCGCACAGCGAGCAGCCGACGCACTTCTCCAGGCCCGTGTCCTCGAAGCGGTGCAGGCGGTGCCGGCCCCGGAAGCGCGGGTAGACGGGGACCTTCTGCTCGGGGTACTGGATCGTCGTGACGCCCGAGGTCAGCTCGCCGAACGTCGTCTTCAGCCCGCGCAGAGTCTCGCCGAACGCGCGGTAGAAGCCGGCGGGGCCGCCGGCCCGGCGCGGGCCGCGCACGACCTCGACGACGTCGGCTTCGGGATTCCAGGGCATGCGCGGACTCCTAGTCGGCGACGACGACCACGATCGCCGTGACGAGGGTGTTGAGGGTCGCGAGCGGGAGCAGGATCTTCCACCCGAAGTTCATGAGCTGGTCGTAGCGCAGGCGCGGGAGCGTCGCCCGGATCCAGATGAAGACGATGACGAACAGCATCATCTTCGCGATGACGACGAACGGGTCCACCCAGCCGGGCGCGTCGATGCCGAACGGCAGCAGCCACCCGCCGAGGAACAGCGTCGTCGCGAGGCCCGAGATGACGATGACGTTCAGGTACTCGGCGAAGTAGTAGAGGGCGAAGCGCCCGCCGCCGTACTCCGTCATGTAGCCACCGACGAGCTCGGCATCCGCCTCGACGAGGTCGAACGGCGGCCGGTTCGTCTCCGCGAACGAGGCGACCATGAAGATCAGGAAGCCGGCGATCTGCGGGATGAAGTACCACATGCCCGCCTGGGCCTCGACGATCTCGGTCATCGACATCGTCTGCGCCGTGATGATCACGCCGATCAGCGCCATCCCCTGGGCGACCTCATAGGAGATGAGCTGCGCGGCGGCGCGCATCGATCCCAGGAACGAGTACTTCGAGCCCGAGGACCAGCCGCCGAGCATGATCCCGTAGAAGGCGATCGCGCCGAACGCGAACACGTACAGCGGGCCGATGCTGACGTCGATGCCGTAGAGCCCGACCGGCGTCCCGAAGATGTCCTGGACGTTCCCGAACGGGATCAGCGCCAGCGCGGCGACCGCGGCGGTGATCGAGAGGATCGGCGCGATCGTGAACAGCCAGCCGACCGCGGTGCGCGGGCGGAACTCCTCCTTCGTCAGGAGCTTCAGGATGTCGGCGATCGGCGTGAGGATGCCGTACGGGCCGACGCGGTTCGGGCCGTAGCGGTTCTGGAAGCGCCCGAGGATCTTGCGCTCCATCATCAGGACGACCGGCACGAGCTGCAGGCAGACGAGGAAGATCACCAGCGAGGTGAGCAGCCAGGCGTACCAGGGCTCGGCGTAGCCGACGACCGCGAGCGGCGTGGTCAGCCGGTCCGCGAGCGACGGGATCACGCCTGATCCTCCGCGCCGGCCCGGCGCACCTCGACGAGCGGGCCGTGCAGGCGGCTCGCGCTGTCGCTCGCCAGTGCGGACTCGAGGAAGACGCTGCCCTCGGGTGCTGCGGCGCGCACGTGCGCGACGCCGCGCACACCGTGCCCGTTCGAGCCGACGACGACCTGGTCGCCGTGCCGCACGCCGAGGCGCTCGGCGTCGCCCGGGGCGAGCTCGACGCGCTGGCGCGGGTGCAGGAACTTCAGCGCCGGCGAGACCTCGACCTCGGGCGCCGCCCAGATCGAGCGGAACGTGCCGAGGCGCAGCTTCCCGTTCGCCGACGCGACGGGCGCGGGCGGCGCGGACGGCGTGAACGGGCCCTGGTCGCCCGCCGGGTGGGCGGCGGCCTCGGCGCGCTCGACCCAGCGCACGCCGCGCCCGCCGATCTCGTCGAGGCTCAGCCCGGCGTAGAACGGCACGGTCTCGAACAGGCGCCGGCTGATCATCGATCCGGTGAGCAGCCCGAGGTCGGTCCCCAGGCGCCCCGCGATGTCGACGAGCACCTGCCACTCGGCGCGGCCCCGGCCCTGGCGGCCGATCGCGCGGCGCAGGCGCTGGATGCGCCCGTCCGGGTGCACGACCGTGCCCTCCTTCTCGGCGTAGGACTCGGCCGGGAAGACCACGGTCGCGTGCTCGCGGATGCCTTCGGTGAGGAACCCGGCGTGCGCGACGACCGTTGTCGCCTGCTCGAGCGCCGCGGCCCAGACGGTCGCATCCGGCTGGTCGAGCAGCGGGTCGGTGTGCAGGAGGTAGAGCGCGGTGAGCTCGCCCGCGGCCAGCGCATCGGCGATGCCGGCGGCGTCGCGCCCCGTGACGGGCGCCGCGGCCAGCCCGGGCGCGGCGTTCGGCAGGACGCCGGCCTCGCGCAGGCCGCGCCCGTTCGCCCCGGATGGGATCTCGAGCAGGCCCGCCGCCTCGCGGTCGTCGATCTCCAGGTCGGCGGCGAGCGCCAGCAGCGCGCGCGCACCGTCGGCGCCGTGCTCGCCGTGGGTGAGGCGCTCGCCCCACAGGACGACGCGCTCCTCGCCGCTCGCGCGCAGGCCCTCGGCGAGCCGGCGGACCTCGTCGCCGGCGGCCCCGGCAGCGTCGCTCAGCGCGTCCACGTCGGCGGCGGGCCTGCCCGCGAGCGCGGCATCCAGCGCCGCGGCGAAGGCGCCGCCCGCTCCGGGAGCGAAGCGCACCGACTGCACGGCGCGCTCGTCGAGCGCGCTCGGGCGGCTCGTCGCGACGAACAGCCGCACGCCGTGCCGGCGCACGCCCTTGCGCAGGCGCAGGTCGAGGATCGGCGCGTCGTCGACCGGCTCGGTGTCGAGCACGAGCACGGCGTGCGCATACTGCAGGTCGGGCACCGAGGCCTGCCGCGCCGGCGCCCCGAGGGCGCGGTGCAGCTCAAGTGGGAGCACGCCGGTCCCCGCCGCGCGCGAGTCCAGGTCGGCGCTGCCGAGCGTGTCGCGCAGGAGGGTCTGCAGGAGCCAGCCCTCCTCGTTCGTCGTCTCGCCGCCGGCGAGCGCGGCCGTCTGCGCGCCGGCCTTCGCGAGCGCTGTCGCGGCGGTCTGCAGCGCGACGTCCCAGCTCGTCTCGCGCAGCTCGCCGCCGTCGCGGATCAGCGGCGCGGTGATGCGCTCGTCGACATGGATCGCCTGGTAGGCGAAGCGCCCCTTGTCGCAGAGCCAGCCGTCGTCCACGCCCGCGTGATCGCGCTGCAGGACGCGCAGGACGCGCTCGTCGCGGACGGTGAAGCTCACGTTGCACTGCGCCGGGCAGAGCGTGCAGATCGAGCCGGCCTGCTCGATGTCCCACGGACGCGCGCGGAAGCGGTACGGGCGCGAGGTGAGCGCGCCGACAGGACACAGCTCGATGATGTTGCCGCTGAACGGCGCGACGTACGGGTGCCCGTCGAACGTCGCGACGAACGTCCCGGCGCCGCGCTCCTGGAGGATCAGCTGGTAGTCCTCGCTGACCTCCTGGCTGTAGCGCACGCAGCGGTAGCAGAGGATGCAGCGCTCACGGTCGATCGCGATCAGCGGCGAGAGCGCGAGCGGCTTCTCGAAGTGGCGCTTGGGCTCGATCATCCGCGAGATCCCGCCGCCCCAGCCGAACGACTTGTCCTGCAGCGGGCACTCGCCGCCCTTGTCGCAGACCGGGCAGTCGAGCGGGTGGTTGATGAGGATGAACTCGAGGACCGCCTCCTGGGCGTCCTTGACCCGCGGCGTGTTCGTGTGGACGACCATGCCGTCCTTGACCGGCACCGAGCAGCCGGCCTGGAGCTTCGGCACGCCCTCGATCTCCACGAGGCACATGCGGCATGCGCCGACCGGCGGCCCGATCTTCGGCTCGTAACAGAAGACCGGGATCTCGACGTCGCCGAACTCGAGCGCGGCGTCGACGAGCATCGTGTTCTGCGGGGCGGTGACCTCGCGCCCGTCGAGCGTGAACGTCACGAGGTCCTGCGGCGGCCGCGGCATCTACGCGGAGACCCCCGCGAGCAGCTCCTGCTCGCGCGCGGCGCGGGCGGCCTCGATGTGCGCCTCGAATTCGGGGCGGAACTTCGCGATCATCGAGCCGATCGGCATCGCCATCGCGTCGCCGAGCACGCAGAGGCAGTGACCGATGATCCGCTCCTGGACCGACGCCATGATCTCGAGGTCCATCGGCGTCGCCGTGCCGTCCTTGACGCGGCGCAGCATCTTCTCGGTCCAGTTCGTGCCCTCGCGGCACGGGGTGCACTTCCCGCACGACTCGTGCGCGTAGAAGTGGGCGAGCTTCAGCGCGACGTCCACGACCGACTGCGAGTCGTCCACGACGATGATCGCCCCGGAGCCGAGCATCGAGCCGGCCTTCGCGAGCGTGTCGAAGTCATAGCTGAGGTCGAGGTCGTCCGGCGTCAGCACGGGCGACGACGAGCCGCCCGGGAACCAGAGCTTGATCTCACGCCCCGGCGGCGGGCCGCCGGCCAGCCCGTGGATGATGTCCCGGCTGCGCATGCCGAGCTCGATCTCGAAGTTCCCGGGGCGCTGGACGTTGCCGCTGACCGAGACGACCTTCGTGCCGCTCGAGTTCTGCACGCCGATCTCGGCGTAGCGCTCGGCGCCGAGCTCGATGATGTGCGGCACCGTCGAGAGCGTCTCGACGTTGTTGATGAGCGTCGGCCCCTGGAAGAGTCCCTGGTTGGCCGGGAACGGCGGCTTCAGGCGCGGGTTGCCGCGCTTGCCCTCGAGCGAGTCGAGCAGGCCCGTCTCCTCGCCGCAGATGTAGGCTCCCGCGCCGCGCTGCAGGTGCAGCTCGAGCGAGAAGCCCGAGCCGAGCACGTTCTCGCCGAGGTACCCGTGCTCGTAGGCCTCGGCGATCGCCGCGTCGAGGATGTCGGCGGGCTCCACGTACTCGCCGCGGATGTAGATGAAGCTCTTCGTCGCGTTCACCGCGTAGGCCGCGATGACGATGCCCTCGATCAGCTGATGCGGGTTCTTCAGCATCAGGTCGCGGTCCTTGAACGTGCCCGGCTCGGACTCGTCCGCGTTCACCACGACGTACTTCTGCATGTCGCCCTGGGGCAGGAACGACGCCTTGAGGCCCATCGAGAACCCGGCCCCGCCGCGCCCGCGCAGACCCGAGCCCTTGAGCTGCTCGACGAGCCCGTCGCGCGGCATGCCGAGCGCGCTGCGCAGTGCGTGGTAGCCGCCGCGGCGCTCGTACACGGCGACCGTGTTCAGACCCGGCTCGTCGATGTCCTTGAAGAGGAGGATGTCGGTCATGGGGTCTGGCGGACGTTCGGGTCGACGCTCCTGCGCCTGATGAGCTGGCGCGCCGGGAGCGGGTCCTCGCCGGCGCGGACCTGGCCGGCGAGCGTCGGCACCTCGTCGAGCCCGATCGGCCCGACGTAGACGCCGTTCACCGACGCCATCGGCGCCATGTCGCAGGCGCCCAGGCACTCGAAGCCGCGCAGGTTCACGTCCGGGTCGTCACCGAGCTCGCCGCGCAGCGCGGCGAGCAGCTCGTCCGCGCCGCAGAGCGAGCACGAGATGTTCGTGCAGACGTAGACCGTCTTCGTCCCGGCGGGCCGCGTCTCGAACATGTCGTAGAAGGTCGCGACGGCGCTGAGCTCGGCGGGCGTGATGCGCAGCACGGCGGCCGCCTGCACGATGCCCTCGGGCGTGCACCAGCCGTAGCGCCGCTGGACGGCGTAGAGCGCCGAGATGGACGCCGACTGGCGCTCCTGCGGTGGGTAGTTCGCCATCGCCTGCTCGATCTCGGCGCGCAGATCGTCCGGCACCGGCGTCGTCGCGGGGTCGGGGACGACCGCCGGGTCCTTGTCGAGATCGGCCGCGTCGTCCCACCCGGGGATGCGCGAGCCGCCCTCGTAGCGCGGGATGCTCGCGGGATCGATGCTCACCGGTCCACCCCGCCGAGCACCGGGTCGAGCATCGCGAGCGTCGCGATCATGTCGGCGATCAGGTGGCCCTCGACCATCGGCGCGGTGGCCTGGAGGTTCACGAAGCTCGGGTCGCGCATGTGCACGCGCGCGGGCTTGCTCGAGCCGTCCGCGCGCACGAAACAGCCGAGCTCGCCGCGCGGCGCCTCGATCGGGTGGTAGACCTCGCCGGGCGGGACGCGGAAGCCCTCGGTCACGAGCTTGAAGTGGTGGATCAGCGCCTCCATCGAGGTCGCCAGCTCGTGCCGCGGCGGGAGCGCGACCTTGCGGTCCTCGGTGATGAACGGGCCATCGGGCAGCGCGTCGAGCGCCTGGTCGATGATCTTGCAGGACTCATGGATCTCCGCCAGCCGCACCGCGTAGCGGTCGTAGTTGTCGCCCTGCGAACCGACGGGGATCTTGAAGTCGAAGTCCTCGTAGGAGCTGTAGGGCATCGCCTTGCGCAGGTCCCACGGGTTGCCCGTGGCGCGCAGCAGCGGGCCGGTCACGCCGAGCGCGAGCAGGTCGGCCTCGGGCAGCGGGCAGACGCCGCGCAGGCGGTGCAGGAAGATCTCGTTCTTGTTCAGCAGGTCGCCGTACTCGTCGGCGCGGTCGGGCATCGACCTCGTGAACTTCCGGACCATCTCGATCCAGCCCGCGGGAATGTCCTCGATGACGCCGCCGACCTGGAAGTAGCGCGTGTGCATCCGCTGGCCGGAGGACATCTCGAAGAGGTCCAGGAGCTGCTCGCGCTCGCGGAAGCAGTACCACCAGACCGAGATCGCACCGAGGTCGAGCGCGCTCGTCCCGAGCCACACGAGGTGGCTCATGATCCGGTTGAGCTCCATGTGGATGACGCGCAGGTACTGGCCGCGCTTGGGGACCTCGATCTCGAGCAGCGTCTCGACGGCGCCGCAGAACGCCATCGCGTTGAAGTAGTAGGCGAGGTAGTCCATCCGTTCGACGACGGGGATGGCCTTCCAGTAGCTCTTCTGCTCGGCGGTCTTCTCGATGCCGGTGTGGACGTAGCCGATGATCGGCTTGACGTCGCGCAGGATCTCCCCGTCGAGTGTCACGAGCAGCCGCAGCACGCCGTGCGTCGCGGGATGGTGCGGGCCGATGTTCAGCGAGAGCAGCTCACGGCCGCCCTCGACGATCGTCTCCTCGGCGAGCGTGATGCTCTCCTCGAGGCGGCGGTAGTCGTGCGCGGGGGGCGCCGCCGCGGGGTCGGTGGTGCTCACGCGAACCACCTCGGCACGCCGCCCTCGTTGTGCGTGAAGAGGATCGGCTCCCCGCCGATCGGGAAGTCGCGGCGCTGCGGGAAGCCCTCGTAGTCCTCGGGCATGAGGATGCGGCGCAGGTCCGGATGGCCGTCGAAGAGGACGCCGAACATGTCGTAGACCTCGCGCTCCTGGTGGTTTGCGGTCGGCCAGTCGGGCGTCACCGAGGGAACGTGCGGATCGTCCGTCGTGACGCGCACCTTCACCGAGACGCGATCGAGCGCCGACATGTCGAGCAGCTCGTACCAGACGCCCAGCCGCGGCTCGTCCGGGTAGTAGTCGACGCCGTGGACGCTCGCCAGGAACGCGTAGCCCTTCGCACGCAGTGCCTGCAGCGTCGCGCGGATCGTCGCCGGTGCGACGACGAGCGTGCCCTTCCCGCGGAAGTGGACGGTGGACTCGACGCTCGAGGGATCGCCCTCGCGCAGCTCGCGCGCGAGGAGCTCCAGACCGGTCGCGTCAGGCACCCTGGTCCTCCGTGCCGCCGCCGCCGAAGACGTTCACGCCGGTGGATTCGCGCGTGGGCTCGGGCAGGACCTCCTCGGTGCCGAACCCGCCGTAGCGCGTGCGCCAGCCGAGGCTCGGATCGTCCTGCACCATCGAGCGCAGCTGGATGATCCCGTGCATCAGAGCCTCTGGGCGCGGCGGGCAGCCGGGCACGTGGACGTCGACGGGCATGAACTTGTCCGCCGGCACGATCGCGTAGTTGTTGAAGACGCCCATCGAGCTCGAGCAGGCGCCCATCGCGATCGCGTACTTCGGCTCGAGCATCTGGTCGTAGATGCGCCGGACGACGGGGGCCATCTTGATCGAGACGCGGCCCGAGAGGATCAGCAGGTCCGCCTGGCGCGGCGATGCGCGGAACGCCTCGAAACCGAAACGGGCGATGTCCAGGCGCGCGCCGACGATCGACATCATCTCGATCGCGCAGCACGCGAGGCCGAAGGTCAGCGGGAAGAGCGAGTTCCCGCGGGCCCAGTCGAAGGCGTGCTCGAGCGTCGTCGTGATGACCCGCTCCTGCACGTACTCGTCGAGCGCGTCGCCCTCGAGGTCGCCGCGCAGCATGTCGCGCGCCTTGAGCTGGCGCGCGCGGAAGTCCTCGGGCGCCTGCTCGCGGATCACTTCCATGTGAGCGCTCCTCGTCTCCACACGTAGACGAACGCGACGAGCAGCAGTCCGATGAAGACCGCCGTCTCGACCAGGGCGAACGTGCCGAACGCGCGGAGTTCCACGGCGATCGGGTAGAGGAACAGGACTTCGATGTCGAACAGCAGGAAGAGCATCGCGATGAGGTAGAAGCTGATCCCGAACCGGAACCCCTGCTTGATCTCCGACGGCATGCCGGACTCGTAGGGGTCGTGCTTGTGCTCGATCGCGCGACTGGGACCCAGCACGTAGTTCAGCCACGTGAACAGGACCCCGATCGCGGTTCCGAGCAGGACGAAGACGATCGCGGGGGCATACGTGCTCAGCACAGAGAGGTTTGTATCACCTACCAACGGTCCGCAACCGGCGGCCCGGACTTCGTGACAAAGGGCTCGAATTGGCACAGGCAGCGGACATCGCGGCCGCACTCGTCGCGGCGATCAACCTCGTGGCGGGGTGCGTCGGCGCGTGGGCGTGGCGGCGCGAGGAGACGCCGCGCGGCTTCTGGGTGCTCGCCCGCGCCGGGCAGCTCGGCACGACGGCGCTCGCCGCGGTCGCCGGCGTGGCGTTCCTCACCGGGTTCGATCCGTCGGACGACCTGTTCTGGCTCTACATGCTGCTGCCGATCGCCGTGGCGATCGTCGCCGAGCAACTGCGCCTGGCGGCCGCGCAGAGCGTCCTCGACGCGAACGACCTCGAGGACGCGCAGGCGGTCGAGCTGCTGCCCGAGGCCGAGCAGCTCGCATTGGTCCGCGCGATCATGCGGCGCGAGACCGGCATCGCCGCGCTCGCCGCGCTCGTGATCGTGGTGCTCGCACTGCGCGTGCTCGTCACCACCTGATCGGCCGCCGAGGCCGGGCCGGTTCCGTGTAGGCTTCTCACCCGAAAGGCGATCGTCTTTCGCGTGATTCTCGACTCGCCCAGGAGATCTCCCGTGCCCGCCATGCGTCACCTGCTCGCCCTGCTGCTCGTTGCCGCGCTGTTCGCGATCGCCGCGTGCGGCGGCAGCGACGACAACGGCTCCGGCAGCACCCAGGCCGCCGCGACGACCGCCCAGAACTGCACGAAGGACCAGCTCGCGACGTTCGCCCCGGGGACGCTCACGGTCGGGACGGACAAGCCGGCGTTCCCGCCGTACTTCGTCGACGACGACCCGTCGAACGGCAAGGGCTTCGAGAGCGCGGTCGCGTACGCGATCGCCAAGCAGCTCGGGTTCGCGAACACCGACGTCACGTGGACGGTCGTCCCGTTCAACTCGTCGTACGCCCCGGGCGAGAAGAAGTTCGACTTCGACATCAACCAGATCTCGATCACGCCGCCGCGCGCAGAAGCGCGTGGACTTCTCGAAGCCGTACTACACGGCCCCGCAGGCGGTGCTCGCGCTCAACGGCACCGCACCCGCGAACGCGACGTCGCTGTCGGACCTCTCCGACGTGGCGCTCGGCGTGCAGGTCGGCACGACGAGCCTCGATGCGGTGAACGAGGTCATCAAGCCGAACCAGCCGCCGCAGGTGTTCAACGACTCCAATGACGTCGTGCGCGCGCTGAAGAGCAAGCGCATCGACGCGATCGTCGTGGACCTGCCGACCGCGATCTTCCTGCGCGACGCCGAGGTCAAGGACTCGAAGGTCGTCGGGCAGTTCGACGCGCCGGGCGGCGACCAGTGGGGCGTCGTGCTGGCGAAGGGCTCGAAGCTCACCCCGTGCGTCGATCAGGCGATCACGAAGCTCGAGTCGTCGGGTGAGCTCGCCAAGATCACCGAGCAGTGGATGAGCTCGTCGGCCGACGCCCCGAAGCTCCAGTAGGCCCGCCCCTCCCGCCGCGGCGCCGGTGCGCGCCGCGGCCTGCCGCCGCATGACGACGATCCCCTCAGGCCGCCGCGCGGCCCGCGAAGCGGCGCGCCGGCGACGGGCGCGGCGCGGAACCGCGATCTCGATCGTCTCGACGGTCGTCGTCCTCGGGCTGCTGCTGGCGCTCGTGCTCACGAGCCCGGGCTGGCCGGACGTGCGCGAGACGTTCTTCAGCTGGGATGCGTTCAAGACGTCGTTCCCGGATGTGCTGCGCGGCTTCTGGCTCGACGTGAAGCTCTTCTGCGTCGTCGAGGTGATCGTCCTGATCGCCGGCCTGGTGATCGCTCTGGGGCGCACGACGACCGCGCCGGCGCTCTATCCGCTGCGCCTGCTGGCCGCGGTGTTCGTCGACGTGATGCGCGGCGTCCCGACGATCCTCGTCGTGTACCTCATCGGCTTCGGCGTCCCCGCGCTGGCGATCGCCGGCCTGCCGACCGACCCGATCGTGCTCGGCGGCCTGGCGCTCGCGCTCTGCTACTCGGCGTATGTCGCCGAGGTCTATCGCGCGGGGATCCAGTCGGTGCACCCCAGCCAGCGCGCCGCCGCGTTCGCGGTCGGGCTGACGCGCACGCAGTCGATGCGCCACGTCGTGCTCCCGCAGGCGGTGCGGCGCGTCGTTCCGCCGCTGCTCAACGACTTCATCTCGCTGCAGAAGGACGTCGCGCTCGTCTCGATCCTCGGCCCGCTCGAGGCCTTCCGCGTGGCGCAGATCTCGGCCGCCTCGGACTTCAACTACACGCCCCTGATCGCCGCGGCGTTCCTGTACCTGTGCGTCACGGTGCCGCTCGCGCGGATCGTCGACAAGATGCAGGAGCGCAGCGCGCGGCGTCGCGGCTCGGAGGCCGGGCGATGAGCGCGAGGCCCGTGCTCGAGGTCACCGCTGTGACGAAGGCCTACGGCGAGACGCAGGTGCTCAAGGGCATCGACCTCGTCGTCCACGAGCACCGCGCGATCGCGCTGATCGGCGCCTCCGGCTCGGGGAAGTCGACGCTCCTGCGCTGCATCGACCTGCTCGAGGAGATCGACGACGGCGACGTCCTGCTCGACGGCGAGGTCATCACCGACCCGTCGTGCGATCCGGTGCAGGTGCGCCGGCGGCTGGGGATGGTCTTCCAGGCGTTCAACCTGTTCCCGCACATGACGATCCTCGAGAACATCGTGCTCGCGCCGACGCGCGCGCACGGCGTCGGCCGCGCGGAGGCGACCGCGCGCGCCCGCGAGCTGCTCGCCCACTTCGGGCTCGAGGGGCGCGAGGAGGACTACCCCGATCGGCTCTCAGGCGGCCAGCAGCAGCGCGTGGCGATCGTGCGCGCGCTCGCGACGCAGCCGCGCGCTCTGCTGCTCGACGAGGTCACGAGCGCGCTCGACCCCGAGCTCGTCGGCGAGGTGCTGAACGTCGTGCGCGACCTGAAGGCGGAGGGCATGACGATGATCATCGCGACCCACGAGATGGGCTTCGCGCGCGAGGTCGCCGACGAGATCTGCTTCCTGCACGACGGCCTGATCATCGAGCGCGGCGACCCCGAGCGGATCTTCAGCGCCCCCGAGCGCCCGGAGACACAGCGCTTCCTGCGGCGGCTGCTCGAGGCGCGGATGCTGTAGGGCGCCTGGCAGGGCCCGGCCCCGGGGTGGCCGGTGTGACGCTGCGCGGGAACGACCGGCCGCCGCGCCGTTGCCGCCGGCCGGCACCTACGCGCCGTAGTGCAGGCCGGCGAAGGCGCCCTGGTAGAAGAGCAGCGGGCGGCCCGCGGGATCGGCGTCGAGATGCGTGACCTCGCCGATCCCGATCGTGTGGTCCCCGCCGGGGAGCAGCTCGCGCAGGTCGCAGGCGAGCCAGGCGAGCGCATCGTCGAGCACCGGGACCCCGTGGGCGACGGTGTGCGTCACGGCCGCGAACTTCTGATCCCCGACCTTCTTGGACGCGAAGACCCTGGCGAGGTCCTCCTGGCCCTCGCGCAGCACGTTCACGGCGAAGCGGCCGGTCGCCTCGACCGCGGGCAGCGTGCGCGAGGCGTTGTCGAAGCACACGAGCAGCAGCAGGGGTTCGAGCGAGACCGACGCGACGGCGTTCGTCGTCAGACCGGCCGGACCGGCGGGCCCGGCGCACGTGACGACCGCGACGCCGGTGGCGAAGTGGCCGACGACCTCGCGATAGCGCTCAGGATCAGGCACCGCGCGAAGGCTATCCGGGCCGGCATCGCGAACCGGTCGCCGGCAGGAGCCGGGCGCCACCCGGCGAATCTCGACGCGGCAGCCCGGCGCCGGCAGTTCAGCGGTCGCAGAGGTGACAGGCGCGATCGTTTCATGACACGGCGGCAACCGGCCGGCGCCGGGCCTTCGCCGCCGTCTCGCCCGACCGGTGCGCAGCCCGGCGGGCTGGTCTCGTATGATCCGCGCCGTCATGAAGCGCCGTCTCGTCCTGCCCGCTCTGCTGCTCGCCGTCTGCTCGCTCGGCGGCCTCGCCGCCTGCGGGTCCGAGAGCGTCGACGTTCCGGGCGCCTCGGCGTCCGTCCAGGAGGGCGCGCAGCTGTTCAGCGAACGCTGCTCGGGCTGCCACACGTTCAGCTCGGCCGGCGCGCAGGGCTCGGCGACGAAGGTCTCCGACCGCGAGCGCGTGGACGGGCCGAACTTCGACGTGCGCAAGGTCTGTTACCGCAACGTGCTCTACGCGCTGCGCAACGGCGGCTACTCCGGCGCGATCATGCCGGCGAACATCGTCGTGGGCCAGGAGGCCGACGCTGTCGCGCGCTATGTCGCCGAGTATTCCGGCGTGGATGCGCAAGAGACCGCCTCGCCGACCGGCCCGGCGGTGCAGTGCCCGCCGCTGCCCCCGGACCGGGGCTAGCGCCCGGCGCGCGCCGCCGCTCGCGCGATGCTCGACCTGAAGCTGCTGCGCAGCGACCCGGACGCCGCCCGCGCGGCGCTCGCGCGGCGCGGCGAGGAGGCCGGGCTCGAGACGGTGCTGGCCCTCGACGAGCGCCGGCGCGCGCTGCTGCCCGACCTCGAGGGGCTGCGGGCCGAGCAGAACGACGTCGGGCAGGCGATCGCCGCGGCCAAGCAGGCCGGCACCGACGCGAGCGCCGAGCTCGGGCGCATGCGCGCGGTCGCCGCCCGCGCAAAGGCGCTCGGCGAGGAGCTCCAGGGCGTCGAGGACGAGCTGCGCACCGCCCTCGCGCAGCTGCCGAACCTGCCCGATGGCGAGGCTCCGCTGCAGGACACGACCGTCCGCGAGGTCGGCGAGCGCTGGATGCCCGACCATCCGGTGCGCGATCACCTCGAGCTCGCCGGCGAGCGCATCGACATGGAGCACGCGGCGACGCTCTCGGGCTCGCGCTTCGCCTACCTCAAGGGCGACCTCGTGTTCCTCGAGTTCGCGCTCGTGCGCTGGGCCCTCGAGGTGCTCTCGAACCACGGGCACGTGCCGGTGATCCCGCCGGTCCTCGTGCGCGAGGAGGCGCTCTACGGCACCGGCTTTCTGCCGGACACCGAGCAGCAGATCTATCGCCTCGCCGACGACGAGCTCTACCTCGTCGGCACGAGCGAGGTCGCGCTCGCCTCGCTGCACGCCGGCGAGATCCTCGGTGGCGAGGACCTCCCGCGCCGCTACGCCGGCTTCTCCTCGTGCTTCCGGCGCGAGGCGGGCGCCGCGGGGCGTGACACGCGCGGGATCTTCCGCGTGCACCAGTTCGACAAGGTCGAGATGTTCAGCTTCGTGGCGCCGGACCGCTCACGCGAGGAGCACGAGCGCCTGCTCGCGATCGAGGAGGAGCTGCTCGAAGCGCTCGGGCTGCCCTACCGGGTCGTGGACATCGCGGTCGGCGACCTCGGGGCCTCCGCGGCACGCAAGTTCGACTGCGAGGCGTGGCTGCCCAGCCAGGAGCGCTACCGCGAGCTGACCTCGTGTTCGAACACGACCGACTACCAGGCTCGGCGTCTGGAGATCCGCACGCGCCCCGCCGGCGGCGGGCGGCCCGAGACGCTGCACACGCTCAACGGGACCGCGGTCGCGGTCGGGCGCACGATCATCGCGCTGCTCGAGAACGGCCAGCGTGAGGACGGCACCGTCGCGCTCCCCGAGGTGCTCACGGCGTTCGGCGCGCCCGCCGCGCTGCGTCCCGCCTGACGGGTGCGCTACTCTACAACTTCACGGTTGTAGATACAACCGGAGGACCTCGTGCCGCGTTCCGAGATGCCCAGCCCGCTGCCCGACGAGCTCGTCGACCTCATCGCCCAGCGCTTCCGCGTGCTCGGCGAGCCGATGCGCATCAAGCTGCTCGACCGCCTGCGCGACGGCGGCGCGACCGTCCAGGAGCTCACCGCCGACCTCGGCGCGAGCCAGCAGAACGTCAGCAAGCACCTCGGCGTCCTGCACCAGGCCGGCATCCTGAGCCGCGAGAAGGAGGGCACGCGCGTGCGCTACGCGATCGCCGACGCAAGCGTCTTCGGCCTCTGCGACGAGGTCTGCGGCGGGCTGCGGCGGCAGGTCGACGCGCTCGACACGATCCTCGCGGTCGCCGCGCCGGCCTGAGCGTCAGCCGTCCTGCGCGGCCCAGTGGGCGTCCGCCTCGGTCTCCATCTTCGCCAGGCGCGTGTAGTAGTCCGGGAACTCACGCAGGTGGGCCAGCGCGATCTTGCCCGTCGTCAGGACGTCGTCACCGGTGACGTTCGTCTGCGGGTCGCGCGTTCCGTGCTCGAGCTCGACCTCCATGCCCATCCGGAACTGCTCGACGTCGAACGGCGAGGTCCCCCAGTCGACGCCGATCCGCTCGCCGGTCTCGCGGGCCTGCTCTGCCGTGAATCCTCGATGCTCGCTCATGGTGCGAGCCTACCGGTGCGCCCCGCCCGCCGGTGCGGACGGGGCGCGGCACGGCTCGGACTCAGCTGAAGACGCCGACGATCAGCACCAGCGCCAGGAACACCCAGCCGAGCAGGATGAACACCCAGTCGATGCCCTCGAGCGGGGCGTCGGTCGCCTGACCGCCGGTCGCCTTCCGCCAGCCGTCGTTCAGACGGCCCTGCACGCTGATGTACGTGAAGATCGCGACGAACGGGATCAGGA
This sequence comes from uncultured Actinomycetes bacterium, assembly GCA_963787935.1. Taxonomy (GTDB): domain Bacteria; phylum Actinomycetota; class Thermoleophilia; order Solirubrobacterales; family Solirubrobacteraceae; genus F1-60-MAGs163. The sequence continues at coordinate 1,381,136 of CAWBEV010000006.1, forward strand.
TCGTGAGGATGAAGTAGACGACGAGCGGGAAGTCCCGCGAGTCGTTCTTCTTCAGGAAGTTCTCCACGTCGCGCCACGAGAGCCACAGCACGAAGTAGTTCACGATCGGGATCACCCAGCCGAACGTGCGCAGCGCCGGCGAGGACTCCTCACCGGCGGCCGGCGATACCTCCTTGGCCGTGTGGTAGATCCACGCGAAGCTCCAGAGCCCGAAGCTCACGAGGGTCAGCAGGATGCACTTGCCCACGCTGCGGATCACGGCGGGGCTGCCCGCGACGGCCGCGGGGGCGGGTACGGCGGCTTCAGTCGTCATCCACGCATCCTTCCAGCGCGAGCGGACGACGACCTGGCGCGCAGACGTTCCTCCGGGATGCCGACGGAGGGGGCGGGATTCGAACCCGCGGACGAGTCTCCCCGTCTCCGGTTTTCAAGACCGGTGCATTCGACCACTCTGCCACCCCTCCGCGCGGCATCCTGACAGCCCCGGTAGGGTCCGCGCGGTCCACCGCACCATCTCGGGAGCCCGCATGCGCCGCCTGCCGTTCGCCCTGATCGCCGTGCTCGCCGCCGTGCTCGCACTCTCCGCCTGCGGCGGCGACAGCGCGCCGACGAACGCCGAATACCAGAAGGAGTTCCAGCCGATCAACGAGCAGATCAAGACGATCGGCCAGCAGGTCGGCGACACGATCGCCAATGCCAAGGGCAAGACCGACCTCGAGCTCGAGCGGGCGTTCGACGGGCTCGCCGAGCAGACACAGGCCGCGGCGAGCAGCCTGCAGAAGACCAAGCCACCGGCGGACGTCAAGCCCGACGTCGACGCGCTGATCACGGCGCTGAACCAGGGCGCGCGCGACCTGAACTCGATCGCCAGCGCCGCGAAGGCCAACAACGCGGCGGCGGCGAAGGCCGGCACGGTCAAGCTGCTGGCGGACTCCGACGAGATCCGCAGGCCGCGCGAGCGGCTCGAGAAGGAGCTGTCGGCCTCGGCGCAGACGCAGAGCTAGGCACCCGGGCGCGCTGCGAGCAGCTCGAGCTCGAGCGCGACGAGCACCGGCCCCGGGGCGCTGCGCCGCGCGGGGAGCTGCGGCGTGACGCGCCGGCGGTCCGGCAGCGTGAGCCCGTCCACGGTCCGCTCGTGAAGCACGCGGTTCGCGGCGTGCGCGAACGGCGAGACCATCCGCGCGAGGTAGTCGTTGCGCCGCAGCGCCCCTTCGCGGGTGAACCAGAACACCTGCTCGGGCGAATGCGCGGGCGTCGCGGGCGGGAAGCGCACGCGCAGTCCGTGGAGGCGCTCGCCGTCGACCGCGCGCTCCCCGAGCGCCTCCACCTCCACCCCGGGCGAGCGCAGGCGCACCGGGAAGGTCATGTAGTGCCAGCCCGCGTAGCCGCAGAACGTCACGACGTCGAGATCGTCCCAGCGCCCGGGCCACGGGAGGCGCCGGACCGTCAGCGCTCCGGGCCGCGCGGCGGTCGGCCGCCCGTCGGCGTCGGTGAGACGGGCCTCGCCCGCCTCGAAGACGCCACGCCAGCCGGGTTTCGAGGCCGAGACGAGCTCGTTGCGCGGCTCGTGCACGGAGATCCGCATCTCGAGGTCGGCGACCGGCTCCTGCTGCCCGGCGGTCCGGAACGCCAGCCCGCTCGCGCGCGTGCGGACGACGAGCGTCTGCAGGGACGCCCAGCGCTCGGCCCCGCCGGCGTGCGCGACGACCCGCTCGAGCAGCTCGTCGGCGGTCATCGCCCCGCGACCTCGAGCCGGACCCGCGCGGCGCCGGGGTCGGCGCGGAGCGTGAGCGCCTGGACGCCGGGGCCCGAGACGACCTGCGCCCCGTCGACGTGCACGCGGTACCCGTCGGGTGCCCAGCGGTCGGGGATCCAGACCTCGCTGAGCGCGTCCGGTCCGGTCCCGTACTCGAGCGTGAAGACCGCGTGCTCGTGGTCCACCTTCCAGGACCGCGGCACCCCGGCGATCGCCCGCGGGAACGGCCGCACGAGCGCGTCGAGCTTGCCCGTGTCCACGTTGCCCTCCACCGGGCCCGAGCGCAGGTCGCGCACGAGGCACTCCTCCGGGCGCGCGGCCGAGGGGTCGGCGTTCCAGTAGGCCCAGAACTGCCAGCCGGTCTGCGCGGCGTCGGCGATGTCGCAGACGCGGCGGATCGCGCGCGCGTCGTCGATCGCGCCGAACTCGGTGACGAGCGGGATCGCGTCGATCCGCGCCGCGTGCGCGTTGGCGTTCGCGAACACGCGCCGCTCGAACGGCGCGCTGACGCGATCCTGCAGCGCGCCGCGCAGGCGCGGGAGCCCCGGCGTCGTGGCCGGCGCATAGACGTGGAACGAGAACCCCATCCGCGGATCGCCGGTCGGCGGGTGGTGCGTGCGCACCCCGGTGTTGAACATCACCCCGGGCTCGTGGAAGACGAAGCGCTCCGGGTCATGCGGGCGGATCGCCTGCAGGCAGCGCCGCGTGAGGCCGGCCAGGCGCCCGCGGTCGAACCGCGGCAGTCCGCGGGGAAGCAGCGAGAGGGTGATCCACGAGCCCGGGAAGGGCTCGTTGAGGAGGTCGTAGCCGAAGACCCCCGGCACCTCGCGCATCCGCGCGGCGACGTGACCCCAGGCGGCCGCGAGCCGGTCCTGCACGCCGACGCCGCCCGGCCCGGCGGCGTTGCGCCAGAAGTGGTCGTACGCGCGCCAGAGCGCCGGCATGAGCGCGTAGTTGCCCGGGAAGCCGACGTCCGGCCAGGCGGGCAGGCCGCGCCGCGGGAGCGCCCAGTCGGGGAACCCCTCGCCGCCGTAGCGCTCGTGGACCATGTCCTGATGGAGGTCCAGCAGCACGTGCTGGCCGTGCTCGCCGAGCACGGCCGCGGTCCGGGCGAGCGCGTCGAGGTAGCGCTCGTCGTAGACGCCGGGCTCGGGCTCGAGCGCCTTCCAGATCATCCCGAGGCGCACCGTGTTGAACCCCTGGGCAGCCAGGAACGCGGCGTCGCGCGCGCCGAAGCCGAGCGCCGCCGGGTGATAGGGCGGCTGCTTGTGCACCATGTTCACGCCGTGCAGGACCACGACGCGGCCGAGCGGATCGGTGAAGAACCGTCCTGCGCGCGCGAGCGGCGGGACGGTGCGGCTGGTCACGGCGGGCATCGCCGCGCGATCCTAGACCCGCGGCACCTGCTGGGTGATGCAGTGGATGTTGCCCCCGCCGAGCAGGACCTCGCGCGTGGGGACGCCGACGACCTCGCGGTCGGGGAACAATCCCGCGAGGATCGTCTGCGCCTCCCCGTCGCTGCGCTCGTCGAGGAGCGGCATCACGACGCGGTCATTGGCGATGTAGAAGTTCACGTACGAGCCGGCGAGCCGGTCGCCGCCGACGCGCGGCACCGAGCCGGCGATGCGATCGACGCCCGCGGCCTCCTCGTCGGTCGTGTGCAGCGGCCCCGGCATCGGGAGCTTGTGCACCTCGATCCGGCGGCCGCGCGCGTCGGTCATCTGCTCCAGGCGCTCGAGCGCGGCGGCCGAGATCGCGTGCTGCGGATCGGACTCGTCGTCGGTCCAGTGCAGCGCGACGACGCCCGGGCGCACGAAGCAGCAGATGTTGTCGACGTGGCCGTCGGTCTCGTCGTTGAAGGTGCCGTCGCCGAGCCACAGGACCGTCTCGATCCCGAGGTACGCCCGCAGGTTGGCCTCGATCTGCTCACGGGACAGGGACGGGTTGCGGTTCGGGTTCAGCAGGCACTCCTCGGTCGTCAGGACGGTGCCCTCGCCGTCCACGTGGATCGAGCCGCCCTCGAGCACCATCGGCGCGCGGTAGCGCCCGCTGCGCTCGAGGTCGAGGACCTTGCGGGCGACCATCTCGTCCTGCGCCCATGGCCAGTACAGGCCGCCCTCGGTCCCGCCCCAGGCGTTGAACACCCAGTCCACGCCGCGGCGCTCACGGGCGCCGCCGACGACGAACGACGGACCGACGTCGCGCATCCACGAATCGTCGGTGCTGAGCTCGACGACCCGCACCGCGGCCGGCAGCACGCTGCGCGCATGCTCGAACTGGCCCGGCGAGACGGCCATCGTCACGGCGTCGCCACCCTCGGCGATCGCCGTCGCGACGGCCGCGAACTCGGCCTGGGCGGGCTTGCCGCCCAGGCGCCAGTTGTCGGGACGCTCGGGCCAGATCATCCAGCACCCGTCGTGCGGCTCCCACTCGGCGGGCATGTGGAAGCCGTCGGCGGCGGGAGTGGTCTCGTGCGTCCGGCTCACGTCGCTGCCTCTCGGTCGGGATCGTCGCTTCCGGCCGCACGCAGCCTGCGCATCTGCCGGAACACGATGATCTCACCGACCGCGAGCGTGACGCCGACGATCGCGAGCAGCGGCCCGGTGAACGACCACGCCGCGGGAGCGTGCGGGATCTCCGGCCACAGGAACAGCACGAACGTCGCGGCGATGATCGCCGTGGTGAGCGCCGACATCGCCGTCACGACCCAGGCACCACCCGGCACGCGGTAGGGCCGTGCTGCGTCCGGGTCCTTGCGCCGCAGCGTGACGATGCACGGGAACATGAGCAGGTACGGCATGAGGAACACGACCGCCGAGGCCGAGAAGATCGCGTAGAAGAGGTCGTCCTGCTCGTTGATGAAGATCGCCGCGAACAGCAGCACGGCGGTCGCCACGAGCCCGCTGACGACGTACGCGCCGACCGGCGTGCGGTGCTTCGGGTGCTCGCGCGCGAGCAGTGCGGGCAGCTCACCGGACTGCCCGGCCTCCTGGGCCGAGCGGTTCGCGCCCATGCTCCACGTCGTCATGTTCGCGAAGAACGTGTACATGGCGGCGATGCCGAGCGCGTAGACGAGGACGTCGCCGAACGCGCCCGTGCCGAAGATCTGCTTGAACGTGTCGACGAGCCCCTCGACGAGGCCGAGGTCCTCGAGCGGCAGCGCGAGCAGGATCCCGATCGTCGCGAACAGGTACAGGAACGCGAGGATCCCGCCGGCGGTGAAGAGCGTGCGCGGGATGATCCTCTGCGGCTCCTTGATCTCCTCGGACAGCGAGGAGATGAGCTCGAAGCCCAGCAGCATGAAGATGATCACCGGCAGGTAGGTCTTCGCGTCGCCCAGCGAGGGGAGCGCGCCGGAGAGCGTGATCGTGTTCGCAGCGCCGTCGCCGGCCGCGACGACGATGCCGCCGATGCCGAGCGCGAGGATGATCACGGCCTTCAGGACCGCGCCGAGGTTGTTGACCCACTTGCCGACGTCGAGCGTGATCGAGCCGACGAGCACGACGAGCCAGGTCGCGGCGATCGCGAGGCTGACCTGCCACCACTTGCCCTGGGCCCAGTCGGCCCAGTCGCTGACGAACAGCTGGCAGAAGATGCCGCTGAACAGGAGGAACACGGCCGGCATCCAGAGCGCGACGTTGATGTAGTACCAGTAGGTCGTGCGCGCGGCCCAGCGCTCGCCGTAGGCGCGCTTCACCCAGGAGTAGATCCCGCCCTGGTCGGGGTAGGTGGTGCCGAGCTCGGCGGTGATCATCGCGCTCGGGACGAGGAAGAAGACCAGCGCGAGGATCCACCAGCCGATGGTCTGCACGCCGATCGCGGCGGACGCGGTCAGCGTGTCCACGACGACGATCGCCGAGACGGTGAACAGCGTCGCGTCACGCAGGCCGAGGACGCGCCGGCGGGCGGGTGCCGCCGGTGCGGCCGTCGCCTTCGCCGCGGGTGCAGCCGTCGTGGTGCTCGGATCGGGGGCGATGGCGCTGCTCATGGCGGACCTCCTCGTCCGCCGCCGGTTCAGTGGTCGATCGGCGACGGTTGTGTCGGCGCGGGCCGCTGGTGCAGGCGGTCCCAGTGCGCCGTGTTGATGAACGACTCGATGTTGCCCTTGTGGTAGGCGCGCAGCTCGGCGGAGACGTGCGCGACGCGCGGGTACGTCTTCCAGACGAGCAGGCCCTTCTCGGCGTGCAGGCGATTCTCGGCCTGGGCGAAGACGACCGAGCGCGGCGAGTCGATGACGTCGTCGGTGACCTCGACGCCGCGCGAGGCGGGCAGGCAGTGCATGAAGATGCTGTGCTCCGGGGCAAGCGCGAACAGCTCCTTGCTGACCTGGTAGGTCGGCATGAACGCGGCGCGGCGCTCGGGGATCTCGTCCTCCTGGTCGACCCACCACCAGAGGTCCGTGTAGATCACGTCGGCGCCGCGCACGGCGTCCTGGACGTCCTCGGTGACGGTGACCGAGCCGCCGTAGCGCGCGACGTTGCGCTCGGCCCCGTCCACCCACGCCTGCGGCGCCTGGTACTGCGCCGGCGCAGCGTGGACGACGTGCATCCCGAACATCGTGGTGATGTGCATCGTCGAGCTGCAGACGTTCGTGCGGTCGCCGACGAACACGCAGGTCTTCCCGGCGAGCTCGCCGAGATGCTCGCGCATCGTGAAGATGTCGCAGATCGCCTGCGTCGGGTGGTTGTAGTCCGTGAGCCCGTTGATCACCGGGACGTCGGACCAGTGCGCGAGCTCGGTGCACGTCTCGTGCTTGAGCGTGCGCGCCTCGAGCACGTCGCACATGCTCGAGAGGACCTTCGCCGTGTCGTAGAGCGACTCGCGCGAGCCGAGGTGGATCTCGCCCGGCTTGAGGTACAGCGCGTGCCCGCCGAGCTTCACCATCGCGACCTCGAACGAGACGCGCGTGCGGGTCGAGGGCTCCTCGAAGATCATCCCGAGCGAGACGTCCTTCAGCAGCTCCGGGCAGGCGCCGTCGTAGTCGGCGTCCTTCAGCAGCGCGATCAGATCGAGCACCTCGGTGAGCTCTCCCTGCGTGTAGTCCTGCGTGTCGATGAAGTCCTTGACGGGGTCATACGTCCAGTCCGACACGTCGCACGCTCCTGGGCCACTCGCGGTGTTTGGGGGCTCCGTGGACGCTACGCCCGTAGCGCTCCTCACGAATCGGGGAACCGGTGTGAGCGACGTCCGTAGTTGCCCGCATGGACGCGCGCGGGGAACGGCCGCCGGCCGCCGTGCGCGGGCTACACTGCCCCTCCCGGAGAGGTGGCCGAGCGGCTGAAGGCGCTCCCCTGCTAAGGGAGTAACGGGGGTCAACCTCGTTCGAGGGTTCGAATCCCTCCCTCTCCGCTGGCCCGCGGCCGCGGCTCCGGCACCGCGGCTACACTGACTCGCGCTGCGCCCGTAGCTCAGCTGGATAGAGCGTCGGTCTACGGAACCGAAGGTCAGAGGTTCGAATCCTCTCGGGCGCGTCGCACAGAGACCCGGCAGGGCCCAGACTCGACAGTAGGATCGCGGCCGTGCCGTTCACGCTCAGGAACCTCAAGGTGGATCTGGAGGATTTCGGGTCCAACTTCGACGGCGCGCCGGACCTGGAGTTCCGCCTCGCAACCAAGGGGCTCGAGCTCGAGCAGTCCGGCCTGAGCTACCAGCGCATCCCGCCCGGCTACCGCTTCCCGTACGGCCACACGCACAAGGAGCAGGAGGAGGTGTACGTGGTCGTGCGCGGGAGCGGGCGGATGAAACTCGACGACGAGATCGTCGACGTCAAGGAATGGGACGTGGTGCGCGTCCCGCCCGGCACGTGGCGAGGCTACGAGGGCGGGACGGAGGGCCTCGAGATCCTCGTCTTCGGCGCGCCCAGTCTCGGCGAGGATCCACGCGCAGACGTGGAGGGCCGGCGCGACTGGTGGGCTGACTAGCGCCGGTGGAACCTGCTGTGCGCGGCGGCCGGTCACGGCCGAGCAGCGCGGGCTGGGTCGACTTCGGCGAACAGGTGACCGTGACCGCCGAGGTCGAGCTCGGCGCCTCAACGCTCGAGGCCGACGATGCGGTGACGGCCTGGTTACGCCAAGATGCAGACGTGCCCGACGAATCCCGGACGGGACAGGTGCTCCCATGAGCCGCTGGATGGCCGATCCGCAGCCGCCCGGGGCCTCGCGGCCTGTGGGCATGCCGTTCCACCTGCTCGCCAAGCCGACGGGCGCGGTGTGCAACCTCGACTGCGAGTACTGCTTCTTCCTCTCCAAGGAGATGCTCTACCCGGGCAGCCGTTTCCGGATGAGCGAGGAGGTGCTCGAGGCGTACCTGCGCCAGCTCATCGAGGCGCACGCCGGCCAGCCCGAGGTCACGGTCGCCTGGCAGGGCGGCGAGCCGACGCTCATGGGCCTGGAATTCTTCCGCCGCTCGGTGCAGCTTGCTCGCGAGCTGGCCGAGCCCGGCCAGCGCATCGAACACACGATCCAGACGAATGGCACGCTGCTCGACGCCGGGTGGGCGGCGTTCTTCGCCGAGCACGAGTTCCTCGTCGGGATCTCGATCGACGGCCCGCGCGAGATCCACGACACCTACCGCGTGACGAAGGGTCGCCGCGGGAGCTTCGACAAGGTGATGGGCGGGCTCGCGCACCTGTGCGAGGCGGGCGTGGAGTGGAACGCGCTGACGACGATCCACGCCGCGAACGCCGGCCGCGGCCTCGAGGTCTACCGCTTCCTGCGCGACGAGTGCGGAGCGCGCTTCATGCAGTTCATCCCGATCATCGAACGCGCGGCGGAGACGAGCGCGGACGGCACCGTGCCGTGGTCCTCGTGGCGCGACCGCCCGCTGTACCTGCAGCAGGGCGACGCCGTGACCGGTCGCTCGGTGACCGGCGAGCAGTACGGCCGCTTCCTCATCGACGTCTTCGAGGACTGGGTGCGCCGCGATGTCGGCGACGTCTTCGTGCAGATGTTCGACGTCGCGCTCGCCAACTGGCACGGCGAGCCGCCGTCGCTGTGCATCCACTCGGAGATCTGCGGGCGCGCGCTCACACTCGAGCACACCGGCGACCTGTACTCCTGCGACCACTTCGTCGAACCGGCCTACCGGCTGGGCAACATCGCGGAGCGCACGCTCGCCGAGATGGTCACCTCGCCCGAGCAGCAGAGCTTCGGCCTGGCCAAGCGCGACACCCTTCCGCAGTGCTGCCGCGACTGCGACGTGCGCTTCGCCTGCCACGGCGGCTGCCCGAAGGACCGTTTCATCTCCACGCCCGACGGCGAGCCCGGGCTGAACTACCTGTGCGACGGCTACAAGGCGTTCTTCGGGCACGTCGACGCGCCGATGCGCCGCATGAGCGAGCTTCTGCGCGCCGACCGCGCCCCGTCCGAGATCCGAGCCGAGTACGCGGCGCAGGACGCGCGCCGCGGGCGCAACGACCCGTGCCCGTGCGGCAGCGGGCGCAAGCGGAAGGCCTGCCACGGCGGCTGAGCGCGTGCGCGTGCGGCGCTGTTCATCAACGAGGAGCCGGCCGGGGAGGGCGAAGCGCAGGAGTCGGGCGACCGGTTCGCGCGGGATCCGATCCACGTCGACAGTTCATCCGTTCAGGGTGAGGACGGCGAAAATCCCCCGCGTCACGATCCACCATGCGAAGGTGACCGCGTCAACTGCTGACGGGAGAGCCGCCCACGCGCGCGAGCGCGCTTCAGGGGCAGGCTCTCAATGAAAGGAAGAAGCAATGCCTGACACACCGACTGACGTCCTGGTGGGGGGCTACCCGGACATCGACGCGGCGTCGAAGGATTTCGACGCGCTCGCCAAGCTCGTCGAGGACAAGAAGGTCGAGATCGAGGCGGCGATCCTGATCACGCATGCCGAGGACGGCACGGTGAACGTGAAGCAGACGGCGGACCATCGCGGCCGTAAGGGCGTCGCGTGGGGCGGCGGCGTCGGCGTTCTCGTGGGTCTCGCCGCGCCTCCCCTGCTCGCGACCACCGCCGCGGGCGCCGTCGTGGGCGGCCTCGTCGGCAAGTTCGTCGACAAGCGCACCGAGACGCAGATGCACGACAAGATCGGCGAGAATCTCCCGCCCGGGACGGCGGGCATCATCACGGTCTTCGACGACGAGCAGCGGCTCGATGTCGAGCAGGCGCTGCCGGGCGCGCTCGCCAAGTCGATCGTCCAGACGGACAAGAAGGGGCTGAACGCGCTCAAGGACGGCCTGGCGGAGGCGATGGGGAAGTTCGTCCCCGACCGCACCGTGCTGCCGATCCCCGACAAGAACTTCGGCGGCACGATGGGGAGGACGATCGGCGAGTCGGTCCCCGATTGGACGATCATCCCGGGCCCGAAGGCGCCGCAGGACGCGCCGAACGTCCTGCTGATCCTCATCGACGATGCGGGCTTCGGCCAGCCCGACACCTTCGGGGGCCCGGTCCCCACGCCCAACATGACCCGCGTCGGGCAGATGGGCCTCTACTACAACCGGTTCCACGTGGTGGCGCTCTGCTCGCCGACCAGGGCCGCGACGCTCACGGGGCGCAATCAGCATCGCGTCGGCATGGGATCGGTCGCGGAGTTCCCCGGCCCGTTCCCGGGTTACACCGGCGCCGTGCCGCGAAGCTGCGCACCGTTCCCGAAGACGCTGAAGGAGAACGGCTACGCCACCGGCGGCTTCGGCAAGTGGCACATGACCCCGGACCGCGAGCAGGGCGCGGCCGGCCCGTTCTCGCACTGGCCCCTGGCCTGGGGGTTCGACCACTACTGGGGCTTCCTGAGCGGGGCGGCCGGTCAGTGGGACCCGATCGTGACCCAGGACAACACGAACATCGGCGTGCCGGAGGGGAAGGACGGGAAGCCGTACTACTTCCCCGACGACCTCACCGACAAGTCGGTCGAGTGGTTGCACGCCGTCCGCGCGCAGGACGCCGAGAAGCCGTGGTTCCTCTACTACTCCACCGGTTGCGCTCACGCGCCACACCACGTGGGCAAGGAGTGGGCGGACAAGTACAAGGGGAAGTTCGACCAGGGGTGGGACAAGCTGCGCGAGGAGATCTTCGAGCGCCAGAAGAAGCTCGGCGTGATCCCGCAGGACGCGGAGCTCACGGAGCGGCCCGACATCTTCCCCGCGTGGGACTCGCTCGACGAGGACTCGAAGAAGCTGTACACGCGGCAGATGGAGGTCTACGCGGGCTTCATGGACAACGCGGATTGGAACGTCGGCCGCCTGCTCGACGCCGTCGAGGACATGGGCGACCTCGACAACACGCTGATCTTCTACATCTGGGGCGACAACGGCGCGAGTCTCGAGGGCACGACGACCGGCTCGTTCAACGAGATGACGTTCCTCAACGGCGTCAACCTCGATCCCAAGGCGCAGCTCGAGCTGATCGACAAGTACGGCGGCATCGACGCGCTGGGCTCCGACCACACGGCGCCGCACTGCGCGGCCGCGTGGGCGTGGGCCGGGAACACGCCGTTCCAATGGGGCAAGCAGATGGCGAGCCATCTGGGCGGGACGCGCAACCCGATGGTCGTCGCCTGGCCCGAGAAGATCAAGGGGACGGGCGACCTGCGCTCACAGTTCACCCACTGCAACGACCTCGCCCCGACGATCCTGGAGGCGGCCGGCATCCCGGAGCCGAAGGTCGTCGACGGGATCGAGCAGGAGCCCATGGACGGCACGAGCTTCCTGTACACCTTCGACGACGCCGACGCGGCCGAGCGGCACACGGTGCAGTACTTCGAGGTGATCGGCGCGCGCGCGATGTACAAGGACGGCTGGTGGGCCTGCGCGAAGCTCGACAAGGCGCCGTGGGACTTCTCGCCCGCGACGCTCGCCAAGTGGGGCCCGGACTCCGGCTGGGACCCCAACGAGGACGACTGGGAGCTCTACTACCTGCCCGATGACTTCTCGCAGGCGAAGAACATCGCCGCGGACAATCCCGAGAAGCTCGCCGAGCTGAAGGAGCTGTTCTGGCAGGAGGCGGAGCGCAACCGCGTGCTGCCGCTGCTCGGCTCGATCTGCGTGTTCTTCGGGATCCTGCCGCCGCTGCCGACCGTCACCCGCTACACGTTCGCCGGTGACGTGCAGAACATCCAGAAGGGCCTCGTCCCGCGCATCGCGGGGCGCTCGTACGCGATCGAGGCGGAGCTCGAGGTGCCGCAGGGGGGCGCGGAGGGCGTCATCGTCGCGAACGCCGACTTCATCGGCGGGTGGGGGCTCTGGGTCGACGACAAGGGGCTGCTCAACCACACGTACTCGTTCCTCGGCGTCGAGCAGTACAAGCAGGTCTCGACCAAGCCGATCCCCACGGGCGACGTCAGCGTCAAGATGCTGTTCGAGCCCGACGAGGCCAAGCCCGGCTCCGGCGGGAACGTGACCCTGTGGGCCAACGGCGAGCAGATCGGCGAGGGACGGATCGACAAGACCATCCCGATGCTCGCGACGTCGTACGCCGGCATGGACGTCAGCCGCGACAACGGGCTGGTCGTCGACCTCGCATACGAGGACAAGGCACCGTACGAGTTCACCGGAACGGTCAAGAAGGTGGTCTTCGACCTCAAGCCGGCGACGACCCACGACGACGAGAAGGCGCTTCACGAGCACGAGAGCATCCACGCCGTCGCGCACGGCGTCAGCGCCTGACGAGCGCAGATCCACCGAGCCCCGGGGCGATCGCAGACCGGTCGCCCCGGGCCGGAAAGCCGAGACCGATGATCGAGCTCGTGCAGAACCTTCCGGACGGGGTCGTGGCTCGAGGCCGTCGGGAAGCGTCACGTCCGGCAGGAGCTACGCCGGCGTGAATCCCGTGATCGAGCGCGCGCTCCCAACACGGGATGAAGATCAGACTCTCCCGTGCTGGGGCGAACGCTCGACGTGGGAGTCACGCCGGCGGGCTCCTCGGACGGGAAGCTCGGGCTCGCGCACGGACCTCCTGTCGAGCGGATCGCGGTCGTGACGGACCTCGATTCCGTGCGAGCGCTCGTGCGCGCGGGCGGCTGGTCAGCACCCGGCGAGATGCGGCTGTTCTCGAACGCCGAGCGGCACGAGGCGGTCGCGTGGATCAGCGACGACCTCGAGCAGGATCCCGGTGATGTGCCGCTCAGCCCCGTTCGCGTCGAGCGCTGTGCGCAATGCCTGGGTCGGGCAACGGCACGTCGCTGCCCGTGAGCTCATCCGACGGCACCTGCGCTCGGCGCGACGGTACCGCGCCGGTTGGCTCTCGTTGTGACCGTGTTCTGAGCGGTACCGTCGCTCGTCACCATCACCGTGACGGCAGCCGTCTCAGACGCCGGCCGTGCGCTCCGGGCCCTTGGCGAGCTCGTAGATGATGATGATCGCCAGCGCGAAGATGCACAGCGCCCAGAACGGGTAGGCGGGGATCGACAGCAGCGCGCTGATGGCGCTGAGCGATGCGGCGAAGATGCCGACCCAGCGGCCGAAGCCGCCCCCCGAGAACAGCGAGAACGCCGCGACCAGCTCGAGGATCCCGAGGATCAGCGTCGCCCAGCCCCAGGTGTGCAGGCTGCTGATGATGTACTTCTGATCGTCGATGAAGAATTTCGCGTCGCTGATCGCGCCGATGCCCCAGATGATGTTCAGGGTTCCGGCGATGAGCAGCAGGATTCCGGCGAAGACCCACCAGCCGGTCACCCTGGAAGCGTCTTTGCTCATGTCTACCTCCTCCTCACGTTGCGGAACGGAATCGGTGCAGCACGCACCGATTCCGCCACGCCACGAGACCCCCACTCGACGCGGCTCACCCCGATGGGGTGATACTTGGCTGCATGATCGCGGGCAGCATCGAACGGCGAGTCAGCGCGCGACTCGCGCCCAGGGCTCCGATCGCTCACTGCTCCGACGGTGGCTCGGGATCCGACGCGATCGCCGCGACCGCGGTCGCGTACTGCTCGTCGGTGATCGCTCCCGCGTCGCGAGCGCCGCGCAGGACGCGCAGCACGTGCACCAGCGATGCGGCGCGGGTCGCCAGCCAGTCAGCGCTTGCGACGTCGCGAGTCGGCCGGAGGGGCGAGGGGTCAGGGCTACCGGAGCTGGGCATGGGAATCAGCGGACCAGCAGATTCGACCGGACCGGCCGAGCCCGCACATCGACCTATTGGGGTGAGGCATGCACACCGCACATAGCGTCCCTGTGCCCGAGGCGCCGATCGGTCCGCCGGTCCTTCCCCCGCCCCTCAGCAGCCGGCTCGCGCCACCGCTCACCCGTGCGGCTCCGGTGTCCCGTGAGCGGTTGCTGGAGCGCCTGGCGCCCCAGGGGGAGGCGCCGATCGTCGTCATCCACGCCCCCGCGGGATACGGCAAGTCGACGCTTCTCTCGCAGTTCGCCGCCTCCGATCCACGTCCGCTCGCGTGGCTGACGCTCGACCGTCATGACGACGATCCAGTCGTCCTGCTCTACGAGCTGGCGCACGCGCTCGGCACCGTCGGCGCGGTGGACGAGGACCTGCTCGGACGCCTGCGGGCGGGGTCGGCGACCATCGTCCCGCTCGCGCTGCCGCGGCTCATCGCGATGCTCGGCGAGCGCAGCGGGGCGCACGTCATCGTGCTCGACGACGTGCACCTGCTCCGCAACCCGGCGGCGCTGGACGTGGTCCGAACGCTCTGTGACAACGCTCCGCCGAATTGCGCGATCGTGCTCAGCGGCCGCCGGCGCCCGCATCTGCCGCTCGGCCGGCTGCGTGCGTCCGGCCGGCTCTGGGAGCTCAAGGCCGCGGATCTTCGAATGACCAACGCGGAGGGCGTCGCCATGCTGCGGGCCGCCGGCGTCGACGTGGACGACCAGGACGGTGCCCTCGTCGTCCAGCGCACGGAGGGATGGGCCGCCGCGATCTACCTCGCCGCATTGATCCTGCGCGAGGACGGCGAGGTTCGCCGCGAGGTGGTGCTCGAGACCACCGACGACGAGCTCGCCGAGTACGCGCGCGAGGAGATCCTGGCGGGCGCGGCTCCCGAGGACGCGGACTTCCTGGTCCGCTCGTCGATCCTCGACGTGCTTCGCCCGGACATCTGCGATGTCGTGCTCGAGCGGCGGGACTCCGATGAGCGTCTGCGTGCGCTCGCCGACGCTGACCTGTTCGTGACCAGATCCGACCGGCAGGGCGAGCTCTACCGTGTCCACAGCCTCTTCCGGGACATGCTTCAGGCTGAGCTGCGCACCGGCACTCGCGGCCGTGAGTCGGGCCTGCAACTGCGGGCCTCCGTCGCCTACCGGGACCGCGGGGACGGCGAGCGCGCAGTGCGCCACGCAGTCGCAGCGGGCGACGTCGAGGCCGCCGCCGATCTCATCTGGCGCTTCGCACCCGAGTACGTCACGCACGGGCGGAGCGCCACGGTCACGAACTGGTGCTCCCTCCTGAGCGCCGAGGATCTTGCCGCCCACCCGGCCGCAGCGCTGGCCCGCGGCTGGGCAGCCTTCGAAGCGGGCGACGCCGAGGATGCCGAGCACTGTGCGACGCTCGCCCTCGCCGGCGATCCGAAGCGCATCCTGCCGGACGGCGCGACACTCCAGCCGCTGGGACTGCTCCTGCGCGGAGCGACGGGCCTCCGCGGGCGCTCGAAGTCGGTCGAGGACATGGAGCGGGCGGATGCCGGTCTCCCGGCCGAGCACCCGCTCCGTGCCGTGTCGCTGTACGTACTCGGCTCGCTGGCGATGCTCGGCGATGACCGCGAGCGGGCACGCACGTTGCTCGAGCACGCCGAGCAGCGCGCGGCCGGCCAGCTTCCGACCGTGTACGGCCTGATCCTCGCCCAGCAGGCGCTGCTGGCGATCGACGTCGATCACTGGGAGCAGGCCGAGACGTTCTCGAGCCGGGCCGCCGCTCAGCAGCGCGCGGCGGGCACCCGGGACTACGCCACGCAGGGCCTCGTGCCCGCGGTGCGAGCGCTGACGTTGGCACGGCGAGGAGCTCGCGACCAGGCACGCGATGAAGCCGACCAGGCCGTCCGCAATATGGCCCTTCAGCGAGTCCTGCTCCCATGGCTCGCGCTGGAGACCCGGCTCGTCCTCGCGTGTGCCTACGCCAAGTTCGGCGACGGGGGGCGCGCGCGCAGCCTCGTGCGCGAGGGCGGGGCGCTCGACGTCCGCGACCCGGGCCCGCTCCTGGTCCGCTGGCTGACCCGCGTGGAAACCGAGATCGAAGCCGCGGCCGAGGGCCCTGGCGGCCCCGACCTCACGACCGCGGAGCTGCGCACGCTGCAGTACCTGCCGACGCACCTGTCGCTGCGCGAGATCGGCGAACGCCTGCACATCACGCGCAACACCGTCAAGACGCACACGATCGCGATCTATCGCAAGCTCGGCGTGAGCTCCCGCTCGGCGGCGGTCGCCCGCGGCCGCGAGGTGGGGCTCCTCGAGTGAGCCCCGGGCCCGGCCGGTTCAGAGGGATTTGCAGTACCAGCGCGTGACGCTCCCGGGCGGGGATCCGTCGAGGACTCCGACCCGTCTGACGCGGCCAGCAGCCTCCACTCCCCGGCGGCCGCAGAGCGGCGATGCGACCACGCCCGCATGCAGGTCACCCCATAGGGGTGATGTCCGGCCGGCCGTCGATCAAGAGAGTCCCCCGTCGAGTTCGAGTCGGAGGAAGATGACGGTCGACGCTGAGAGAACACCGCGAGTCCTGTTCATCTACTACTCGTTCAGCGAGCAGACGCGCAGGACCGTCGAGGCGATGGTGGACGCGGCGCGGGCACGCGGCTGGGATGCGACGACGGCCGAGATCGAGTTCACCGACCCGCGCTACGCGAGCCGGTTCTCCAAGGTGCCGATGCACCGGCCGTTGCTCGAGATCGTCGGCATGCTCCCGGCCCAGCTGCGCCGCCGGACCGGCGAGATCCGCATCCCGCCAGAGGCGGAGACGGGCGATCACGATCTCGTCGTCTTCGGCTCCCCGACCTGGTGGCTGACGACGAACATGCCGATCCGCTCCTACCTCCAGTCGCCAGGGGCCGGGGCGACGCTTGCCGGCAAGCCGTTCGCGGCCGCCTCGGTCTCCCGGCGCTACTACAAGGGCAATCTCAAGACCATCAGGGCTCTGGGTGAGGAATGCGGCGGGACGTGGGTCGACGCGACGCACTTCGTTGTCGCCGGCAACCAGGTGACGTCGATGTTGGCGTGGCTCGCCTACATGAAGCACGGCGAGGCCAGGGAGCGCGTGCTGGGGATCAAGATGCCGCCTCCCAACCTCAAGCCGGACTTTGAACTCCAGGCCCAGCACTTCATCAATGGTGTCGTCGACCGGACGTCGCGCGAGCGGGCCGCGGCCGCGGCATGAGCGGATCATCGACGCCCCCGGACCGCGGCTCGGTCGTCGTCACCGGGACGTCCAGCGGCATCGGCCACGCGACCGCGATCCACCTCGCGAAGCAGGGCTTCCACGTCTTTGCCGGCGTCCGTCGCGACGCCGACGGTGACGCGCTCAGGACGCGAGCCGGGCGCGGCGTGACGCCGCTGATCATCGACATCACGGACGGCGACACGATTGCGACCGCGGCGGAGACGGTCGCAGCGGCCGTCGGCGAGCGCGGCCTCGCGGGCCTCGTCAACAACGCCGGGATCGTCAAGCCGGCGCCGATCGAGTTCCAGCCGCTCGACGACTTCCGCGAACAACTCGAAGTCAACCTGGTCGGGCACGTCGCCGTCACCCAGTCGTTCCTGCCACTCATCCGGCTCGGCCGCGGGCGCATCGTCAATGTCGGGTCGATCGGAGGGCTCCTCGTCCTCCCCGTGCACGGCGCCTACAGCGCCTCGAAGTTCGGGATGGAGGCGCTCAGCGATGCCCTGCGGCTGGAACTCCGACAGTGGCGGATCCCTGTGAGCCTCGTGGATCCGGGGGCGACCGACACCGCGATCTTCGGCAAGACGCTTGCCGAGATCGACGCGCTCGAAGCGACGCTGGGAGAAGACGGCCACCGCCTGTATGCCGAGCAGATCGCCGCGATCAGGAAGGTCGTCGAGAAGACTGCTGCGGATCCCGCTCCGGCGCTCGTCCTCGCCACGACGATCGGGGAGGCGCTGATGTCCGACAAGCCGAAGTCGCGGTACCTCGCCGGCAAGGGCGCGAAGGAGGCGGCCGCCCTGGCGCGCACGACAACGGATCGCATCGAGGACTGGGCGATCGCGAGAGAGGTCGGGCTCCCGGATCCTGAGTAGGCGCATCACTCCCACTGGTCGTGTCCGCGCGCTGCGCCCGATCGACACGGTGCTCCAGCGGGCCGCATCCCTCACCCGACATGGGTGAGGCGGTGCCAGAGCCACCGATGGATCCTTGATCGGCGCGAACCAGTGCAGTGCGTGCCGGACCCCGCGCACCACCAGTTCAAAGGAGAAGCAGCATGGCCGACAAGACGGTTGTGATTTCGATCTTCGCGAACGAGGAAGCCGCCGACGCTGCCGTCGTCTCGCTGAAGGATGCGGGTGTCGCGAACGTGGACGCCATCGGCGTCCTCGTCCTTGACGAGAACGGCGAGATCAAGACCCACAAGGTCGGCTCGCACAGCGCCGGAAAGGGCGCCGGCATCGGCCTCGTCCTGGGGCTGCTCGGGCCGGTCGGCGTCGGGATCGGCCTCGGAGTCGGCATGGGAGCGACCACAGGCGCCGTCCTCGGGCTCCTGCACCACAAGGGTCTCGGGCTGCATGACAGCGATCGCGAACGCATCAGCGCCGAACTCGCGAACGGCAAGGCAGCAGTCGGCGTCCTGAGCAGGGTCGACGAAGCGGACTCCATCCAGTCGATGCTGACGGACGCCGGCGGCGTCTCGGAGGCCCACACCGTCGACGACGAGGCACTCGAGGCAGTCGCCGCGGCCGCTCCCCCGACCACGTGACTCGGCCGCGTTGGGATCGCCGCACTCCCCGGCCTGGTTGATGGAGTCGGCGCTGCTCAAGCGGGCGCACACCCTCGCGGCGGAGGCTCATGGGCCGCAGCGCCGAGCCACCGACCAGCGGCTGTTTCTCGAGCACGTGGTCGAGGTCGCGACCCTGCTTCACGATGCCGGCTTCGACGAGGAACTAACCGCCGCCGGCCTGTTGCACGACGCTGTCGAGCGGGGCACCGCGACCGAGACTGGCCTGCGCGCCGAGATGGGCGACAGCATCTCCTCACTGGTGATGGCGCTCACCGAGGACCGCTCGCTCGAGTCGTTCGCCCAGCGCAAGCAGGCACTGCGCGATCAGGTCAGCGCGGCAGGCCCGCGAGCCATCGCCGTCTTCGCCGCGGACAAGCTCTCCGACATCCGCGGCCTGCAACGTGGGATCGCCACCTCGCGGGAGACGATCGAAGCGCGGATCGGCACGACGATCGCTGCGATGGCCGGGCACTATCGCGAATCGGTCCTGATGATCGAAGCGAGCGACCCGGCCTCGTGCTTCGTCCCGGCTCTGCGCCGGGAACTCGGAAGGCTGGCCACTCCTGCCGAGTAACTCCTCCCCGGGTCACCCGATGTGGGCGATGCGGTGGTCGGGCGTGGGCCCGGATCATCGAGGCGAACCGGGTCAAACGGCTGTCATGCGCGCGTAGGCGAGCAGGGAAGAGGAGCAAGGACCATGGCGAAGCGCGAGCCGAAACACGGGAAGGCCAAGAAGAAGGCCGGGACGGGCGCTCGTGGTGTCCTGGATCTTCCCAAGGCGATCGAAGAGCGTCTGGCTGAGGGTCGCGCCGAGCGTGAGGCGGTCCCGCTGCAGGCGCATGGCGAGTGGGCGGCGCCCGCTGATCGTCCCGACCCGGTCGGCGTCCTTGAGGAGCAGGACGCGACGCGGGTGCCTGAGCTCGTCCCGATCCGCCACGGGCGGATGATCGTCTCGCCGTTCACCTTCTACCGCGGCGGCGCCGCGATCATGGCGTGGGACCTCTCGCGCACACCGACGACCGGCCTGCGGGTGCAGTGCTGCGGTGATGCGCACCTGTCGAACTTCGGCGTGTTCGCCGCCCCGGACCGGCGTGTGGTGTTCGATCTCAACGACTTCGACGAGACGCTCCCTGCGCCGTTCGAATGGGACGTCAAACGGCTGGTCGCGAGCTTCGTCGTAGCGGCGCGCGACAATGGCCACCGCCCCAAGGACCAGCGCGCAGCGGCGCGCGCGGCCGCCGCGGCCTACCGCAAGACGATGGCCGCTGCGGCGACGACGCGCTTCTTGGACGTCTGGTATGCCCGGATCGACGCTGAGCAGTTGCTCGCCGAGCTCACCGCGACGACGGACAAGGCGACGGTCAAGGCCGCGCAGAAGGGGCTTGCGAAGGCGCGCAGGAAGACGAGCCTGGGCTCACTGGACAAGTTCGCCACCAACGTCGACGGCGGATGGCGGATCAAGCAGCAGCCGCCGGTGATCGTGCGCCCGCCGGAGTTCATGCACGCCGAGGCCGAGCAGCTCGTCCGGGACGGGCTCACGGACTACGCAACGACGCTGACCCCCGACCGGCGCCTGGTGCTCGACCACTACCACTACGAGGACTTCGCACGAAAGGTCGTCGGCGTGGGATCGGTGGGAACCGAGGCGTTCATGGTGCTGCTGATGGGCGACCTCGCTGACGACCCGCTGTTCCTCCAGGTCAAGGAGGCGACGACCTCAGTGCTCGCGCCCTACGCCGGCGCCAGCGAGTACGTCCACCAGGGTGAGCGTGTCGTGCAGGGCCAGCGGATCACGCAGGCCGCGAGCGACGCGTTCCTGGGATGGGTCACCGGCAGGGGTGAGGCCCACCGCGAGTTCTACGTGCGTCAGCTGCGCGACATGAAGGGCTCAGCGGCGATCGAGCTCATGCCACCTGAGCGCCTGGCGCGTTACGGCGAGCTCTGCGGCGGCGTACTCGCCCGCGCGCACGCCCGAACCGGCGATGCCGCGAAGATCGCCGGCTACCTGGGTGAGGACGACACGTTCGAGCGCGCACTGGACGAGTTCGCCGTGGCATACGCCGACCAGAACGACAGCGACTACGCGGCGTTCACCCAGGCCGCCGACGCGCAGCGCATCGCCGTGCAGAGCGGCGTGTAGAGCGGTCGGTCGGAGCTTGGCGTTCGGCCCCCGGGGACTACGTCAGCGGCGGGAGCCCCTTGGCGATGAGGTCGACGCCGAAGATGAGGAACACCACGGCCGTGACCGCGTCGTTGTGCAGTGCCAGCCAAGCCTTCATCTCGTTCAGCCGGGCCTTGGCGTCATCGCCGCCCACGAAGTAGTAGACGACCGGCGCAGCGATCGTGAGGCTGCCCACGATCACGAACACGATCAGGGACACGACCACGTCGCCGGTGGAAAGCCCGAGTTGTGCAAGGCCGACCCCGGCGGCGACGGACAGCAGGAGGTTCTTCGGATTGACGCCCGCAAGCAGCACGGCGAGGCCGAGCGCCTTCCCCGGCGTCAGGGCATCGATCCCGACCATCCACTTGGGCATCTCCGATGGGGTACCAGCAGGCGGGCGGTTGCGCCAGGTGCGCACGGCGAGCACGAGGAGCAGCACGCCGAAGACGATCTTCCCCCACGCGATCGAGTCCGACGCGGACGTGCTCGTGGAGGCGTTGCCCTGGTCGGCCAGGACGTAGGCCAGTCCACTGACGACCGCTAGTCCGAGCACCCACCCCAGCAGGAACACCGGACCGTTCACCCGTGCCCGCTCCGAGAACAGCATCAGGATCACGGCGATGATCGCACTCAGGGTGATCGCCACCCCGACCGCGTACACGAGGACTTCGCTGATCCCTTGACCCATGAGGCCCCGCATCGTCTCGGCTTTGAGCGCGCAACTCCTCACCCGAACTGGGTGGCGCTCGCAATGTTCTGACCGGAGCATGCACCGCGTCCCACCTATGGTTATACTCGATGAGTATGACCAGGCGCATAGGCGCGAAGGGCCAGGTCGTGATCCCGAAGGACGTCCGCGATCGGGCACACCTGCATCCAGGCGAT
Source organism: uncultured Actinomycetes bacterium (assembly GCA_963787935.1). GTDB lineage: Bacteria > Actinomycetota > Thermoleophilia > Solirubrobacterales > Solirubrobacteraceae > F1-60-MAGs163. Next base: position 1,402,783 of record CAWBEV010000006.1, read on the forward strand.
GAGGTCGACTTCGAGCTGCGAGACGGGGAGGTCGTCCTCGTCGCGCGCCGCCGGCCGGTTGCACTCGGTGGGCGCTTCTCCAAGAGCGGGATGGCGGCACGCCTGCTCGAGGATCGCGCGCGCGAGCAGCGGTGAGCGTCTGTCTGGACTCCTGGGCGGTCCTCGCGTGGCTCGACGGTGAGGAACCCGCGCTGTCTCGCGTGGAAGACGTCCTCGCCTCACGTCCCGTCGTCAGCTGGGTCAACCTCGTCGAGGTGTACTGCCGCGTCGAATGCGATCATGGCCGCAGCGCCGCCGACGAGGTCCTCGCCTCGCTGCGGGCGAGCCTTGCGCCCGATCTCCCGGGCACCGCCCGGATGATCGAAGCCGCGCGCCTGAAGGCCGTCGCGTCGATCGCCCTCGGGGAGTGCTTCGCACTGGCGACCGCCGCAGCACATGGACTCGCGCTGCTCACCGGAGATCCCGAGATCCTCCAGATCGGCGACGCCCCATGCGGCCTCGAAGACCTCCGCGGCTGACTTCGGGAACGCCTCGAAAACCGTGTCCCGAAATATGTCCCCGAGTCGGCAATTCTGACCCCACCCAACCGGGTCGGACTCGACGAAACTTCCCGGAAACCCGACGACGTCAGTCGTTGCTTGAGCAGGACCGAGAAGCCTCGCTGTTGAGGTGCCTCTCTCTTCCGCAGTTCGCGCCCAGAGCAGTGCGTGAATCGCGGTCGATGTCGGCGCCGGCGGCCGGCGCGGCTCACTCGACGACGCGCAGCGAGCCCGAGAGGTCCGTGCGCCGCAGGCGGCCCAGCGTCAGCAGTGGGGCGACACCGACCACGACCACCCCGGTGACGACGGCCAGCACGTACGTCGCCGGCGTCACCGCGCTGACGATGCCGATGTCGGGCATCGTCTCGGGCACGTTGGTGGTGAGAATCCACGAGAGCACCGCGTGACCGGCGGCCACCCCGAGGGCGGTGCCGAGGGTGCCGATGAGGAGCGCCTCGACGATCTCGCCCCGCATGGCCCGTGCGACCGGGACGCCGTGCGCGAACATCGTCGCGTGCTCGCGCGTGCGCTCGTCGGCGTTGATCGCGGTGGCGTTGAACGCGATGAGCAGCGCCATCGCGGCCGCGATCGCGACGGTGACGAGCAGGATCTCGTTGAACTGCGCCATGCTCTGGTCCACGGCGTCGGTGGTCGCCGCCGCGCCCTGCACCGCGGTGATCTCGGGCAGGCGCAGGAGCTCGGCCTTGACGTCGTCGGCGGATCGCCCCGCCGTCGGGACGACCGAGACGCGGTTGACCAGGCCCGGGACCCGGAGGGCCGTCGCTCCCGCGCTGTTGGTGTAGGCCAGGAAGCGCAACGGGCTCGTGTGGATACCGGTCACGGGCAGCGCCGTGCTGACCAGCCGGAACGTTCGCGGGCCGGTCGGTACGGGGTGGATCACCCGCACGCGGTCGCCGACGTCGACATGGAGCGTGTCGGCGGCGCGTTGCGCGATGAGCAGGCCCGGTCGGCCGGAGCGCAGCGCCCCGGTCTCGATCGTCGGCTGCCAGATCGGTCGCCGATCGGCGACCGTCTCCAAGGCCACGTCGAGTCGTCGGCGGCCCGCAAGGACGGTGGAGGCCAGGCGCAGCGACGGCTGGTCGGCACCGACGCTCGCGGCTCCGGTGACGCGTTCGCACCGTCGCGCTGTCGCTGCGCTGCACGGTGGTGAGATCGGCGGTCAGGCGCTGCGGTCGAGCCGGCGAGCGCCTCCTTGCGGCTCGCCGCGAGTGTGGCGTCGAACGAGTCGAGCGTGCCCGCCATCGCAATGACGATCGTCACGACCGCTGCGATCCCGAGCAGCGTCATGATCGTGCGCCGCGGGGTGCGCAGGACGTTGCGCAGGGGGAGGTTGGACAGGGCGCCGCCCGGCACGTGCACGCCCTTGGCGAGCCAGGCCAGTCCGCTGCTGCGCGCGGCGCGCGCGCCGATCCGGATCGCGTCGATCGGAGCGACGCGCACGGCGCGCCAGACGGGGACGGCGGCGGCGACGAGCGGCAGCACGAGCCCCAGCACCGCGCCCGTGACGAACACGCCGGGCTGGAAGTCGGCCGCCACGACCGGCAGCGGGAAGAACTCATCCATGATCCCGGCGAGCCATGCATCGGCGGCGAGGCCGACAGGGACACCGAGCACCACGCCGCCGAGCGCGACCTGCGCGCCGAGCAGAAGCGGGCGGCGCGCCAGCGCCCGTGGCGGGACACCGAGCGCCATGCCGATCCCGATCTCGCGACGCTGCGCCTCGACCGTGCGGCTGATCAGGTTGAACGCGGCGAACGTCGCCGCGGCCAGCATCAGGAACGCGAAGATGTCGAGCATCTCCTGATCGCCCTCGGCGTCCTTGTAGATCATCCGGTGCGCCGGTTCGTCGTCGCGGGTGGTGACGGTGAAGCCCGTCGCCGGCACGTCCGTGCGCAGCGCGCGCGCGACTCGTGCCCGCACGGTCACGGCGTCGGCGCCGGGTCGCAGCCGCAGCACCAGCTGGTTGACCCGCCCGGGCTGGCCGGCGAGCGCCTGGGCCGTGGGCAGCGGCGCGAAGACGACCGCGAACGCCGACTCGGCGCCGAAGTCCGCGCCCTGCGCCGTGACGACGAAGTACTCCGGCGCGAGCACCTGGCCCGTGTAGGAGACCCGCTGCCCGCCGGCCAGCGTGAGCGCGCCCGCCGACGGCAGGGAATGCGAGCGCCCGAAGTGGTACTCCAGTGCGACGGACGGACGGCCCGTCGCGCCGGCGGCGGGCAGGCGTCCGCGGCGCACGTCGAGCGTGTCGACCGTGGCGCCCGCCGGCGTACCGACGATGCGGCCCGGCACGATGATCGTGCGGCCGTTGGTGGACGCGTCGACCTGGGTGGAGACGACGAGCCGCTCAGCGGCCGCCGCAACGTCGCCGCGCGCCCCGCTGCGGGCGAGCGCCGAGCGCAGCGTGCCCTCGGGCGCCGTGCCGCCCTCCACGAGCGAGAAGCGCAGGTCGTGCATGCGCAGTGCGGCGAAGCTGCTGTCCGCGGAGTCCACACGCCAGATCGCCATGCTGCTCATGGCGGTGTACATCCCGACGCCGAGGGCGAGCAGCAGCGCGATCGACAAGACCTGGAAGCGATGCTGGCGGGCATCGCGCACCGCCCAGCGGATCCACAGCCGTTCGCGGCGCCAGCGGCCCATCGCTCACCAGCGCAGGTCGGAGATCTCGACCTGGCCGCCCTCGGGCGGACCCAGCCGCACGACGCGCCCGCTGGAGAGCTCGACGACGCGGTCCGCGACCCGGGCGATCTCGCGGTTGTGCGTGACGACCAGGACGGCGCGGCCCGTATGCGCCTGGGCGTGCAGCAACTCGAGGATCTGGACGCCGGTCTGGAAGTCGAGCTCGCCTGTCGGCTCGTCGGCCAGCAGTGTGGGGTTGCCGGACGCCAGCGCCCGGGCGATCCCGACACGCTGCTGCTCGCCGCCCGACAGCTCATGCGGGAAGTGCCCGAGCCGATCCGCCGAGTCCGACGCGCTCGAGCATCTGCACCGCGACCCCGGTCGGGTCGGGGCGGCCGGCCACGTCCGCGCCGAACTCGGCGTTCTCCAGCGCCGTCAGGGCGGGGAACAGGTTGAAGGTCTGGAACACGAAGCTCACGCCATGGCGGCGGAACTCGAAGAGCTCCTTGCGCGAGGCGTGCGTGATGTCCCGGCCCGCCACCACGACTCGGCCTTCGGTCGGCGAGTCCAGCGCGCCGATCATGTTCAAGCAGCGTCGTCTTGCCCGACCCCGACGGGCCGAGCACGACGATGAACTCCTCGGCCCGCACCTCGAACGACACATCGGCGAGCGCGACGACCTCGCTGCCGCCCAGGCGGTAGCGCCGCCCGACGCCCTCCAGGCGGATCAGCACGTCCCCCGCCGATGCAGCGCGCACGACCGGTTGGGCGTCAGTCAGGCTCACGGTCCGACGGTACGCCCGAGGACCATCGCCGCCATCGGCGGCGATCCGACGAGCGTGTCCGGGGACAGTACGGACCGCCATCACCCGACCGGAACATCGGGCCGATGAGAGAGCCGCAGCCGGCGCGAGGGCAGACGTCGCCGGCGCCGCTCGCGGTGCGTGATGGACCGCAACCCGGTACGGCCCATCACCGATGCCCGCGCAACCGTCGCGGCGCATCATCTGGGTGCAGGCGGCGTGCCGTCGGCACGCCGCGCCCGAGCCGCTTGGAGGAGCCATGAACGTGTCCTCGCCCGCCGGCCATCCCGTCGACCGACGTCGTCCTGCAGGGAACATCGGCCGGATCCTGCTCGGACTCGTGGTGATCGCCCTGGGGAGCCTGTTCCTGCTCGACAGCGCCGGCGTCCTCGACGCCGGAACGACCATCGACCACTGGTGGCCGGTCGTCATCGTCGTTCTCGGCGCACTGCAGCTCGCGCAGCGGCCCACCTCGGTCGTGGGCCCGCTGGTGTTGATCGCTGCCGGCGCCGGCCTGCTGCTCTTCACCACCGACACCGTCGAGGGCGATGTTTGGAACTACGTCTGGCCGGTCGCCGTGATCGCGGTCGGGATCGCCGTGCTGACCCATTGGAGAGGCGCTCGCAGCCTCCCGGCTGACATCGATCGCGACGACACCGTCGTGGCCACGGGCATCTTCGGCGGTCCGAGCGTCGCCAGTGCCTCCCAGCAGTTCAGCGGAGCGTCGCTCACGGCGATCTTCGGTGGCGTGACACTCGACCTGCGACGTGCGCGGCCCGCCCCCGGCGGCGCCGCGATCACGGCGACCGCGGCGTTCGGGGGCATCGACATCCTCGTTCCCCGCGGCTGGCGCATCACCACGAGCAGCACTCCGCTCTTCGCAGGCGTCGAGGACAAGACCGACTCGAGTGCGGAGCTCCCGCCGGACGCCCCCACGCTCCACGTCGACGCACTCGCGCTCTTCGGTGGGATCGACATCAAGCACGAGAAGCACTGAGCGACCCGGAGGACCTCATCGTGACCCTCATCTGGTTCGTGATCTGGCTCATCGCCAACACCATCGGAGGCCACGAGCCACTCCTCACCGACCCCGTCAACGCGTGGATGGGGACGCTGATCCTGGTCGTCGCCCTCGACCTCGCGGCAGCGCACGCCACCCGCGGCCGGTAGACGCCCATCATCACGCACCCCATGTGAAAGACGCTCCGCGCGCCGGCGGAGCAGCGCCCGGAAGCGCGCGGGGCTGTTTACTGCTCTGCGCATGTCTTGCGCAACCGCCCGCCGACCGATCCGCGCACTGGCGCTCGGCGTGACGCTCGCCACGATCGCCGCCGCACCGGCCGCGGCGGCGCCGCTCACGATCTCGCCGGCCCCGGGCACGCCCGACGTCTCCGCGCAGGCGCAGATCAGCGTGCTCGGCGTCCCGCCGAACCGGATCCTCTCCGTCCAGGTGACCGGCGCGAGCAGCGGGGCGCACCCGGGCCGGCTGCGCGCCTACGCGGGCGCGCGCGGGGCGAGCTTCGTCCCGGCCGCACCGTTCACGGCCGGTGAACGGGTCCGCGCCGTCGTGCGCGTGCGCGGCGTGCCGGTTCGCCGCTTCTCGTTCACCGTCGCACAGCCGGCGCCGGCGCCGGCGATCCTGCGCCTGCCGGCGACCCAGCCCGGGAAGCTGCAGTCCTTCGTCTCCGAGCCGGGACTCCAGCCGCCGCGGATCACCGTGCACCGGCGGCCCGCGGGGATGGGCGGCGCGATCCTCCTGACCCCGCTGCCGTCGCCGGTCGTGCACCCCGGCAGCACGCAGACCGTGTCGATCAAGCCCGTCGGCCCGGGCGGGCCGATGATCATCGACACGCGCGGGCACGCTCGTCTGGTTCCGGCAGCTCGCGACGCCGAACGTCGCCGCGAACCTCCGCGTGCAGCGCTGGCGCGGGCGGCGCGTGCTGACCTGGTGGCAGGGCCCGGTCACGGCCGCCGCCTACGGCCTCGGCGAGGCCGTGATCGCCGACGGCTCCTACCGGACGCTGGCCACCGTCAAGGCCGGGAACGGCTACCGGATGGACATCCACGAGTTCACGCTCACGCCCGAGGGCGACGCGCTCTTCCCGGTCTACTCCTACGTCAAGGTCCACTTGCCCGGCACGCCCGCGGGCACGCTGACGCCGATCCTCGACGCGATCGTCCAGGCGGTCGACGTGCGGACCGGGCTCGTCACGTGGGAGTGGCACGCGCTCGGTCACATCCCCGTGTCCGAGTCCTACGCGACGCCCGCCAACAGCGCCTTCTTCGACGCCTTCCACATCAACGCGATCCAGGCGCTCGGCGGCGGCCGGGTCCTCCTGTCGGCGCGGGACACGTCCGCGATCTACCAGGTCGACCGCGCCAGCGGCCGGATCCTCTGGACGCTCGGCGGCAAGCGCAGCACGTTCCGCCTCGGCAAGGGCGCGCGCTTCTGGTTCCAGCACGACGCGCAGCTCCTGCCCGGCGACCGCGTGAGCATGTTCGACGACCAGGCCGGCCCGCCGCAGCACGCCCCGGCCTCGCGCGGGCTCGTCCTGAAGCTCGACCGCCGGCGGCGGACCGCGACCGTCGTGCGCTCCTACCGCCGCGCGCCCGACACGTCCGCGCAGAGCGAGGGGAGCCTCCAGACGCTCCCGAACGGGAACGTCTTCGCCGGCTTCGGCGCCGAGCCGTTCTTCTCGGAGTTCGCGGCGAACGGCCGGCTCGTGTACGACGCAAGCCTCCCACGGGACGACGGCAGCTACCGCGCCTACCACGTGCCGTGGAGCGCGACGCCGACGACGCAGCCGAAGCTCGCGGCCCGGCGGACCGGGCCCGGGACGCTCACGCTGTTCGCGAGCTGGAACGGCGCGACGGCCGTCGCGCGCTGGCAGGCGCTCGCGGGCGCCGATGCGACGACCCTGAAGCGCCGTCGGCGCCCCCGTCGCGCGGACGGACTTCGAGACGACGCTCCAGGTCGCCTCGGACGCCCCGCTCGCCGCCGTGCAGGCGCTGGGCGCTTCGGGGCGGGTCCTCGCGACGTCGCCGGCCGTGCCGGCTTCCGGCGCGTAGCCGTCCGCTGCACCTTTCCCGAAGGACCCCGCGGCCTGCAACCGATGCCGGCGCGACAGCGCGGCGCGATGATCGGAGTCGATCGCCGATGCGTGCTTCGCATACCCTCCGCAGCCTCGTCCTCACCGTGACCGTGGCGATCGCCGCCCTTACGGAGGGCCCGGCCGCGGCGAGCGCCGTCGGGCCGGGGTTGCTGACGCGCCCGGCCGCCGCGGGCCGCCCGTTCACCGGCGAGGTCGTGACGCTGACCGCGGCGCGCTGGCGCGTGGCGGCCGACGTGGTCGAGCGCCGCTGGATCCGGTGCGTCCGCTCGCCGGTCACCGGCGGCTGCCGCCCGCAGGACATCGCGGGCGAGACGGCCGCGACGTACGTGATCACGGCGGCTGACATCGGCGCGACGGTCTACGCGGCCGAGCGCGCGCACGACGCGACCGGGTGGTCGGGGTGGTTCACCTCGAACGCTCCCGGCGACGACGAGATGCCGCAGGGTGCCAGCCCGTACGTGACACCCGGTCCCGCACCGCCGCAGCTCGTCCCGCGCTGGACGACGCTGCCTTCGGTGAACGGAACGTGGCGCGTCGGTTCGACGCTCACCGCCACGCCGGGAACCTGGACACCACCCGCCGACCGCCTCGAGTACCGCTGGGAGCGCTGCCAGGGCGGGGAGGACGGCGAGCAGTGCGAGGTCTCCGGCATCCCCGGAGCGACCTCGCGCACGTACGTGCTGGGTGCCCCGGACGCCGGCGCGTGGCCGCAGGTCGCGGTGCGGGCGCACAACGCGAACGGTTGGTCACCGTGGGCCGAGTCGCTGCTCGAGCGCTGGGATCCGGTCGGCGAGCGGCTGGCCGGCGGCCCGCCGGCCGGGAGCGATCACGGGTCCGGCGACGGCGGCGGGCCGGACGCCCCGGGCACCGTGGCGATCCGGCGGCTGACGCTGAACCCGACACGCTTCCGAGCGGCGTCGCGCGGCGCGACGTTCGGCGCAGGGCGGGGCGGCACGCGGGTGATGGTGCGCGTGGGCGCACGGCCTGCAGCGCTGCGGTTCCGCGTGGAGCGGCGGTCCGGCTCGCGCTGGATGATGCGCGGGCGAACGCTGCACGTGACGCCGTCGGCGTCGGTGAAGACGACCGTGAGCCTGCGCTTCAGCGGGCGCCTGTCCGGGCGGCGGCTTCCCGCGGGGTCGTACCGGCTGCTGGTGGTCGCGGTCGACCGGGCGGGCGGGACATCCGCGGTGCGGACCGCGCGGTTCACGATCGTGCGCTGAGGCGGCGGTCGCGCAGATCGCGCGTCGCCGGCGTCACGGGTCGAGGCGCAGGTCGAGCCAGACGCGATCGCGAAGCTCGATGCCATCCACGCCGATCGTCGGCTCGTGGCCGGTCGCCGTCGTGAACGCGTCGCGCTCGATCGAGCGCATCCGGAACCCGAGCCGCTGATGGAAGCGCAGGTTGCCGACATCGGCGGCCGCCGTGGCGACGCGCACGCTGCGGCGCGACTCCTCCCGTGCCACCTGGAGTGCCGCCGCGACCAGTGTCCGTCCGATGCCGCGACGACGGTGCGAGGCGAGAACCGCCATGTTCGTGATCTCGACCTCGCTCGTCACGTCCGTCTCGGTGAGCTGGAGGTGGCCGACGATCCGCTCGCCCTGAACGGCGACCAGGACCCGGCCGCGGTCCAGGTAGGAATCGAGGCGCGCCGGGGAGTCCTCGGCGAGTTCGAACAGCGATCGCAGATTCGCCCTCGAGCCGGTGTGCTGCTCGACGCGGACTGCGGCGGCGCGCTCCGTCGGACCGGCGCCCGCCGGGGCGCGGTAGTGCAGGTGCACCACGCCGTTGCCGAACCGGCGTTCGTCGAGCAGCTCGAGCTGCAGACGGACGTCGTCCGGCAGCGATCGCGTGCCGCCTCCGACCACGACCGGCATGAGGAACAGGTGGAGCTCGTCGACGAGCCCCGCCCTGATCGCGTGGCCCGCGAGGCCCGGTCCGCCGACGGTGATGTCGCGGTCCGCCGTCGCCTTCATCCGCCGGATCGCCTCCGGGTCGAACTCGCGCTCGATCCGCGTGCGCGTGCTTGACGCGGTCTCGAGCGTCGCGGAGTACACGACCTTCTCGGCCGCTCGCCAGATCGCCGCGAAGTCCCGGATCACGAGCGGCTGGTCCGGGCCCGTGAGCACGGTCTCCCAGGCGACCATCACCTCGTACATCCGGCGCCCGTAGAGGTACGTGCCGACCGGCCGCTCGAGGTCGTTGACGAACGCGTGGACCTCCTCGCCCGGGACGCGCCCAGGCAAAGCTGCCGTCCGCGTCCGCGACGTAGCCGTCGAGCGAGGTCAGCGCCGAATAGATCAGCTGTGCCATGTCGCGCCGCTCAGCGCGCTGTGACGGTGGCCCCGGTGCAGCGTGCCGGCTGGCCGCCGACGGTGACGCGAACCGTGGCGCGCCTGCGCAGACGCAGCACGACGCGGACCTTCCCCGTGCGGTCCGTGCGGCGCGAGATCCGGACCCCGGGGCCCCTGAAGCGCACGAGCGCGCGCGCCGCCGGGCGCTTGCGCTGTCCCACACGGACCGTGATGCGCGCGCGCCGCCCCACGCGGATCGTCTTCGCGTTGACCGCCACGGCCAGGCATGTCACGAGCGCCGGGGTGCCCGACCGGCCGGGCCCGGGAGGCGCGCTGCTCACCGGAGGCACGGCGTCCGCCGGCGCCGGCGCCGCGCTGAGCGCACGATTCGCCTCCTCGATCTGGTCCGGCGTCAGCGCACCGGACCACACGCCGACCTCGTCGATGTCGCCGGTGAACGGCAGGTCGCATCCCGCGCGGTAGGAGCCGATGAAGAGGTCCTGCGCGGGGAACGCGTAGAAGACCTGCAGCGAGGTCGGAGTGCCGGCTCCGACCGGGCGTCCGTCGAGATAGAGGCGCACGCGGGCGCCGTCGAAGGTCCCCGTGACGAGATGCCACTGACCATCCCAGACCGCTGCCGCATCGACCGCCGGTGACAGCACGAAGCGCGTGCTGTCGGACACGTAGAACGCGACGCCGCCGTCGGCGCCGGAGTAGATGCCATAGGAGCTGCGGTCGCAGGCGATGCCGCCCAGCGACACGACGTACCGATACTGCCCGGGTGAGCCGTCGCGACGTACCGCCGCCTGGACGGTGAGACGCTGGGGGCGCAGCTCCGGGCCCGGCTGCACCGTGACGAACTGGTTGCGGTCGCCCATGAACCTCAGTGCGCGTCCGAGGCGTCCGGGGATCCACGACGGATCCTCCGACTCGGCCGCCGACGTGGGTCCGAGCACACCGGCGTTGCCGTTGCCGGACGCGTCGGCGACGGTCTGCCCGACACCCTCATCGAGGTGCCACCTCGCGGCTGCGCCCGCCGCAACGGCCGGCAGCGCAGCGGTGAGCGCGAGCAAGAAGAAGATCGCCCACCCGATCGTCCGTGACCGCGTCATACATGGATCGTACGGCTTCGCAATCCGCGCGGCCTACACGATCACGAACACAAAGGAGGTCGAGGACTCGGCCGCGCGCAGCCACATCGGCTCCGACCACATCGGCGTGACCCATATGCGCTGCGAGCCCGACGTGCGCTCCCAGGCTCGCGGGAGGCGCTCGCGATGAATTTGCGCGCGTTCTAGGGTCGAAGGGCGTACGGGGGTCACCACGACGCGCTCGCCGAGAGCGCCAAGGAGAATGAGGACATGGGATATCCGGTCGTGCACTTCGAGATCGCCGGGACGGACGGCGCGGCGCTCCGCGACTACTACGCCGAGCTCTTCGAGTGGCGGATCGACGCCGAGAACCCGATGAACTACGGGATCGTCTCGAAGGACGAGAACCAGAACGCCGACGGGGTCGGGATCGGCGGCGGCATCTCGCAGGGCCCCGAGGGCTACCCGGGCCACGTGACGTTCTACGTCGAGGTGCCCGACGTCGAGGCCTCGCTGCAGAAGGCCGAGCAGCTCGGCGGTACGCGGATGATGGGCCCCGAGCAGGTCATGGAGGGCGTCGAGATCGGACTGTTCACCGACCCGCAGGGCCACACGATCGGCGTCATCAAGGGCTGAGCTCGCGAGCTTGCCGGCGTGCGGTGGCATGCTGTCCGCATGAGCCGCACGCTGGGCCCGCTCGCCTGGACCGGCCCGTTCGGCGCGTGGGGTGCGCATCCCGGCGAGCTCGACGCGGCCCTGCCCTGCGACGACCACATCGACGCGCCCGACCAGCGGCTCGTGCGCGCGATCGACGTCGCGGCTCCGGCCGCCGTCGTCTTCCGCTGGCTCTGCCAGCTGCGCGCCGCGCCGTACAGCTACGACCGACTCGACAACCGCGGGCGCCGCAGCCCGCGCACGCTGACCCCGGGTCTCGAGCAGCTCGAGGCGGGCCAGCGCGTCATGACGATCTTCCGCCTCGCCGAGTTCGAACCGGGACGTTCGATCACGGTCGTGCACGACGGGCCGCTGTTCGGGCGCGTCGCGGCGACGTACGCCGTCACGCCCGCAGGCGACGCGACGAGCCGCCTGCTCGTGCGGCTGCTCGTGCGCTACCCGCGCGGCGTCCGCGGAGCCGTCGCCTCGGCCGTGCTCCCGGCGGGCGACCTCGTGATGATGCGCCGCCAGCTGCTCAACCTGCGCGAGCTCGCGCAGGGCCTTGAACGCTAGGCGTAGCGGTGGTGGATCGCCAGCAGGTTGCCGTCGGGGTCATCGAAGAACGCCTGCTTGCAGAAGCCCGAGTCGATCGTCTCGCCCTTGAACGTGACGCCGCGCGATTCGAGCGTCGCCTGTGCCGCGTCGAAGTCGTCGACGCGCAGCTCGATCGGGACGTTGTTCGCGCGGAACTCGATGCCGAAGGCGTCCGTCTGCATCACGGCGAGCGTCAGGTTGCCCGTCTCGAACTCGGCCGCGGGCATGTCCCCCCAGCGCTTGAGCAGCGGCAGGCCGAGCACCTCCGCGTAGAACGCGGAGGCGGCGCTGATGTCCTGCGTCGCCACGGTGACGAAATCGGTACCGGTGATCGGGGTCGTTGCGGTCATGGAATCGCTCCCTGGTCGTTGTCGTGGCCGGCGACGACGCGCTTCGGCGACTGCAGTCGCCAGGCGTCCGTCGTGCGGCGTCGTGAAGTACACGTCAGGGCCGGTTGCGCCCATACAGGTCGTGGGCCTCGACCCATTCCTCGGCGACGATCGCCGAGCCGAGCGAGAGCTCGCCGCAGAGCACCGTCGCCGCCACGATCTCGGCGAACTTGCGGACCTTGCCCGTCCCGTAGCAGCCCAGGAGCTCAAGGCACTCGCGCTGCGTGGCGAGGCCCGTCCCGCCGCCGTAGGTCGCGACGATCAGCGACGGGATCGTGACCGAGTAGTAGTAGTCGCCGTTGTCGCGGCGCTCGGCGTAGACGAGCGCCGCCGAGGACTCCGCGACGTTCGCCGCGTCCTGGCCGGTCGCGATGAACATCGCGGTGATGCCGTTCGCCGAGTGCGCGCCGTTGTTGTTGACGCCGGCCATGAACCCGCCGAGGTTCGAGACCTCGCGCGCGCGGAACATGAGCTCGGTGTCCGAGCGCATGATCCGCCGGAAGAGCTCGTCCGGGATCGTCGCCTCGGCCACGACGCGCTTGCCGCGCGTGTGCAGGATGTTGACCTGCGAGCTCTTCTTGTCGGTCGCGAAGTTCGACTCGAGGAAGTAGCGCTCGATGCCGGGGTGGTTCGCGGCGATCCACCGGCAGGCGGCGAACGTCGCCTTGCCCGTGAGGTTCTGCCCTGCCGCGTCGCCGGTCGTGTAGTTGAAGCGCGCGAACAGGATTCGGCCCGCGGAGTACTGCTCGATGTCCTGCAGGCGCCCGGTGTGCGTCGTCGACTCCGCGACCTCCCGGATGTCGTCGAAGCGCTCGGTGAGCCATGCGCCGAAGGCCCGCGCCTCGCGCGCGCTCGGGAACAGGAACGCCGGCGCGCGCTGCATGCGGTCGTCGACGATCGTCGTCGTGACGCCGCCCGCCTCGTGCAGCAGGCGCATGCCGCGGTTGTAGCTCGCGACGAGCGTGCCCTCGGCGGTCGCGAGCGGGACGTAGAACTCGCCCTGGGCGTGCTCGCCGTTGACGAGCAGCGGGCCGGCGACGCCGATCGGGACCTGCGCCACGCCGATGAACTGCTCGACGTTGCCGGTCAGGATCGCCGGGTCGAAGGAGTAGTGCCCGACGTGGTCGAGCGGCGCGCCGCTGCGCTCGCGCAGGAATTCGACGCGCGTCCGGGCGGCCGCGGGCGTGTAGTCGTCGTCGCGGCTGCGCGGGACCGGGACCCGGCCGTCGGGCGAGGCGGCACCCATGACGCGATGCTACCCGCAGCGAGCAGCGGCGACCGTCGCGCGCCGCGAGCGCCGCCATGTCGATTTCGCGTGGCGATGTTCGTCTCCCGGGTAGAGCGGCATGAGATGGTCGGTCACGACCACCTGCCGAACGCGAACCGCCCAGGAGGCACCCATGCGTTTCATGATGTTCATCTACCCCGGCATCTCGGACGAGCTCGACTGGAACCCGACACCCGAGGACGTCGCCGCGATGACCGCCTACAACGAGGAGCTCACGAAGGCGGGCGTGCTGCTGGCGCTCGACGGGCTGCATCCGCCGTCGCAGGGCGCGCGCGTCACCTTCCCCGGCGGGGAGGCGAGCGTCACCGACGGGCCGTTCGCCGAGACCAAGGAGGTCGTCGGCGGCTACTGGATCATCCAGGCCGGTTCGAAGGAGGAGGCCGTCGAGTGGGCATCGCGCTGCCCGGCCGGCGGCGACTCGTGGATCGAGGTGCGGCGCGTCTTCGAGCTGTCGGACTTCCCGCCGGAGGTCCAGGAGGCCGCCGGCGAGCTCTCGGCCGCGCCGCCCGAGCAGACCGTGGAGCGGTAGGCACCGCATGACCGAGACGGGGCGCGCGGTCGAGGTCGTCTGGCGGATCGAGTCCCCGCGGCTGATCGCCGGCCTCGCACGCCTGACCGGCGACGTCGGCCTCGCCGAGGACCTCGCCCAGGAGGCGTTCGTCGCCGCGCTGGAGACCTGGCCGGAGTCGGGCATCCCGGAGCACCCGGGAGCCTGGCTGCGGACCACGGCCAAGCACCGCGCGATCGACCTCGCGCGGCGCAACGCGCGACTCGCCGGCAAGCAGGAGCTCATCGCGCGCGATCTGGGGATGCGGGTCGCGCTCGATGCGGCGGACCTCGTCGCGGCGCGGGAGGACGACGTCGGCGACGACCTGCTCGGTCTGATCTTCCTGTGCTGCCACCCGGTCCTCCCCACGCCCGCGCGCGTGGCGCTCACCCTGCGGCTGCTCGGCGGGCTTTCGACGCCCGAGATCGCGCGCGCGTTCCTCGTGCCCGAGGCGACGCTGGCGCAGCGCATCGTGCGCGCCAAGCGGTCGCTCAGCGCTGCGCGCGTCCCGTTCGAGGTCCCGGACGGCGCCGAGCGCCACGAGCGGCTGGGCTCGGTCCTGGAGGTGCTGTACCTCATCTTCAACGAGGGCTACGCGGCGACCGCCGGAGCGGACTGGATGCGCCCCGCGCTCACCGAGGAGGCGCTGCGCCTCGGTCGTGTGCTCGCCGAGCTCGCGCCGGACGAGCCCGAGGTCCACGGCCTCGCGGCGCTCATGGAGCTGCAGGCCTCGCGCATGCCGGCGCGCACCGGCGCCGGTGGCGAGCCGATCCTGCTGCTCGATCAGGACCGCTCGCGCTGGGACCGGCTGCTGGCCGCGCGCGGGCTCGCGGCGCTCGCGCGGGCCGAGGCGCTCGGCCGGCCGCTCGGCCCGTACGCGCTGCAGGCGTCGATCGCCGCCCATCACGCGCGGGCCCGGACGGCCGAGGAGACCGAGTGGGTGCGCATCGCCGCGCTCTACGAGGCGCTGGCGCGCGTGGCGCCCTCGCCGGTCGTCGAGGTCAACCGCGCCGTCGCGCTGGCGATGGCGTTCGGCGCCGAGGCTGGTCTGCCGGTCGTGGACGCGCTGCGCGACGAGCCGTCGCTCGCCGGCTATCACCTGTTGCCGAGCGTGCGCGGCGACCTGCTCGCGCGGCTCGGGCGCGCCGCCGAGGCGCGCGCCGAGTTCGAGCGCGCCGCCGCGCTGACCGCGAACGAGCGCGAGCGCGAGCTGCTGCTCGAGCGCGCGGCGCGAGCCGCCGCGGGCCGCACCTGGGTCGTCGTGAGGTAGCGGTGCGCGAGCTGCACCGCCATCGTGGGCGAGCCGCCGCGCGCGTCGCCTGCGATGACGACTCCGGGCTGGCTCGCCTCGAGCGGGAACGGATCGCGGTCCAGGCTCCACCACGCGCGCGCGGTCGCCGGCGACGACGTCGGCGCCGGTCACGAGAATTCCGTGGGCGTCGCGCCGCAGCCACCGTCGACGCGCTGTGAGGTCGGCTCGCCGCCGATCAGGATGAACGGCGACCCCCAGGTCTTGACAAGATTGTCCAACAATTGTCTACTTCGGCTCATGCGCAGGCTGATCCCCGTCGGAGCCGCGATCGTCTACGGCGTCGCCGCCTTCCCCAGCGCGCTCGCCGGCCGGCTGGCCGGCGGGCCCGACGTCGCGCTGCTCGTCGTCCCGTTCTGCGCGGCGTTCGCGCTCGCGTTCCTCCCGTGGGGGCACCTGGCCGACCGCATCGGCGCCGAGCGCGTGCTCGTCGCCTCGACCGCCGGGCTCGGCCTGGCGGGCGTGCTGCTCGCGATCGCCGGCGATCCCGGGACCGTCGTCGTCGCGCGCGGCCTGCAGGGTGCGCTCGCCGCCGGGTTCCCGCCGGCCGCGCAGGCGCTCCTGACGCGCACGTCCACCGCCGGCGCAGGCCGGGCGGTCGGCGCGATGATGATCGGCGTCGGATGCGGCACGCTCGGCGCGCCGCTGCTGGCGCTCGGGCTCGGGACCAGCGCCGCACTGTGGCTGCTCGGCGTCCTCGCCCCACTGACGTTCGCGCTCGTCACCGCACCGGCCCGCCGGCGCGCGCGCGCCCGCCGTCACGCGGCGCGGGCCCGCGCACCTGCACGCGACGCCCGGCCTGCTCGCCGGCTGGGCGGTGAGCGCGCTCGTGCTCAGCGCCTACTGGACGCTGCTGACGCGCGTCGACGACCTCCTCGGGGCTGGTGGGGCGTCGCTCGGCTCGGGCGCCGCCCACGCGCTGACGTTGCTCGCGGGGGCTGCCGGGCTCGCCCTCGTGACGCTCGCCGCGCGCGCGACCGACCGGCACGGACCCCGGGCGCCGATGCTCGTCGTGCTCACGACCGGCGGCGCCGGCCTGGTCGTGGCCGCCACCGCGCCCGCCGCGTTCGCGGTCGCCGGGCTGCTCGTGCTGCTCGCGCTGTACTGGAGCTACCTCCCCGCGGTCAGCGTCCAGGTCGCGCGCAGCGCACCCGCCGAGCTGCGCGCGACGGCCCTTGCCGGCCTCTACAGCGCGATGTGGCTCGGGGCCGCGGTCGGCGGCGGCGTCGCCTCGCTGCTGCCCGGCTGGCGCAGCGTCCTCGCGCTCGGCGGGATCGCCTGGCTTGCAGCGGCCGCGATCGCCGCGCGCCGCTTCGAGTCCGAGCCGGAGGGGATGATGGCGGGCGCCGCATGACCACGCGCCCGCTCCACGCCGTCACCGCCGTCGATGCGCTCACCGCCGCACTGCGCGAGCGGATCCTCGACGGGGACCTCGCGCCCGGAACCCGGCTCGTCGAGCGCGAGATCACCGAGCAGTACGGCGTCGCGCGGCACACGCTGCGGGTCGCGCTGCGCGAGCTGACCGCCGAGGGCCTCGTGACGCTCGAGCGTCACCGCGGCGCGCGCGTCGCGAGCCTCGACGCAGCGGCGCTGCGCGGCCTGTTCGACCTGCGTGCGGCGCTCGAGCTCGAGTCCGCCCACCGGATGCTCGAGCGTCACGGCGGGCGCGTCGCGCCCGCGATGACGCGGGCCGTCGACCGACTCGCGACGGTCTGCGGCCGGCGCACGCCTGCGTGGCGCGCGATCGTCGACGCCCACGACGCCGTGCACACCGCGATCGTCACCGCCGGCGGGAGCCCGCGAATCGGCGCGGCCTACGACCAGCTCGCCGGCGAGCTGCGGCTGTTCGTCGTCGCGCTGCAGCCGGTCTTCGGGCCCGAGCGGATGATCACGCACCATCGCGACCTCGTGCGCGGGCTCGAGCGCGAGGGCCCCGCCGCCCTGCGGCGCCACCTCGACGACGGCCGCCTCGCGGTCGAGGAGCGCCTGCGCGGCGGCGCGGGCCACCCGTGAGCCGCTTCGCGCCGGCGCGCTCGGAGGAGTGCCTGCGCCCGCGCCTGGACGACGGGCGCAGCAGACGGTGCACGTCGCCCGCCGGGACCTCGCACGCACGCGCGTGCGCATCGAGCGCCTGCGCCCGAGCGCCGTGGCGATGCACGTGCCGCACGAACTCTGCGTGAACCCGCATTGCGGACGGGGGAGCATGCGGATACGGTCGGCAGAGGATGCGGGGTCTCGTCCGAGGGGGAGTGGCAGCGTGCATTGCGGCCGGGTCGCTGGTCGTCGCCTCGGGCTGCGGCGGTGACGATGGCGGGGACGCGACGACGGAGAAGCCGCCGCTGTCGGGCGTCGCGCTCTCGCGGGCGGCCGACGCCATCTGCGTGAAGCACGCGGCCCCGGATCCGGCGAAGAAGACGACGGTTCCCTTCGACACGGTCGCGGAGCTCAAGGCGCCGTACATCGCCGACCAGCGGCGCGCCCGGGCGGCCTACGAGGAGCTCAAGGCGCTGAACGTCGCGCCGGCCGAGCGCGCGACGTTCAAGAACCTGACCGACACCGTCGGCGCGATCGCCGCATTCGACGCCGCGGTCGGCGCCACCACGAGCATCGCGGGGTTCACCGACGTCGCACCGCGGGTCGTGCGCGCATACGAGGTCGCGCTGAAGTACGCCACCCGGGCCCACTCGACGGAATGCCCGCCGGTCCCGGCGAGCCCGGCGTATCTCGTCGCCCTGAAGCGCAGCGGCTACACGCCGCCGGTCAACGCGGTGACGACCGAGGAAGGGACCGGCGGAACCGCCGCGGACGCGACCTCGGTCCTCGGCAGCTGGCGCGGCGTCGTGACCCAGTACGGACCGGGCTCGCAGCGTTCGCGCTACACGACGCAGGTCGAGGTCACCTCGACGACGATCGGCCAGGACGGCGGCACGAGCACCTACCCGAAGTTCAACTGCGAGGGCCGGCTGACCGTGAGCCAGGCGACGCGCGACGGGAGCGCAGCGACCTTCCGCGAGGACATCGTGAAGGGCCGCAAGCGCTGCTACGACGTCGATGCGCGGATCCGCCTCGAGCGTCCGGGCGGGCACTACGTCACCTACCGCTGGCGCGGCAAGACGACGAAGGGCACGCCGGTCGAGGTGCTCGGCCGGCTCGGCGAGGTCGGCGTTCCCGGCTGAGCGCCGGTCGCCGCCGCCGGCACCGTCCGGGTGCGGCTCGCTGATGCCCAGCGGATCGCCGGGGCGCGCCCGGCGGACTACGCTGGCACCATGACCTATGTCACCGCCGAGGCGCGCCAGGAGCTGCTCGACGCGGTCGCCGTGGCGATCGGGGCGATCGGCCGCTCGCTCGCATCCCTGACCGCCGCGTACGAGCTGCTCGACGAGAACGCCGCCGACCGGCTCGAGACGGAGCTCTTCGGCCCGGTCCAGACGGCCTACGGCCGCGCGCAGCGCACGCACGCGACGTTCGCCGTCCGTTACGGGCTGCCGACGCGCACGTTCGCCCCGGCGCCCGCGCAGACGCTGACGCGCAGCGTCGCCGAGCTGCTCGAACTCGCCGGCGAGGCCGCCGCGACGGCCGACGAGGAGCTGGCGACGCTCCAGGACTCGCTGAAGCCGGTCGAGGTCGGGGACCCCGAGCTCCGCGCCGGGCTCTCCGAGGTGCGCCGGCTGCTGAGCACGGTCCCCCCGCGCGCGCAGAACCTCATGCGCACCGTCGGGCGCTGAGACGGCCGCGTGAGCCCTCGCACGCGAGCGGCACGCCGATCGGGGATACTCCACGCCGCTCGAGGGAGGCGGTCCGACCGGGAGTCGTGAATGCGGGTGCGGGTGTGACACGTGCTGTGGGTTGAGGTCTTCGTCGCGTTCGTCGTGCTGCACCTCGTCGGCGACTTCCTGCTGCAGACGAACTGGCAGGCACTGCACAAGCGCGGCGGCCTGGGCCGTGATCCGGTCTCGCGGCGGGCGCTCGTCACGCACGTCACGACGTACACGCTCGCCTTCATCCCGGCCCTGATCTGGATCGGCGACGCGCTCGGCGTCGCCTGGGCGCTCGGCGTCGCGGTGCTGATCTTCATCCCGCACCTGATCCAGGACGACGGCCGCGTCATCGCCTGGTGGATGGCGAACGTCAAGCACACGGACATCAGGGCGACGCCCGCCGCCGTCGCCGTGATGGTCGATCAGACGTTCCACATCCTCGCGCTGTCGCTGCTCGCCGTGCTCGTCGCGTTGGCCACATGAGCGCGGTCCGGGCCGAGCGGCCGCAGCGCACGGTGCTCACGCGACGGAGCGTCTGCTCGGCCGCAAGCGGCTGTTCGAGTGGGGCATCGTGCTGTTCACGCTCGCCTCGGTGCTGTGCTCGGCCGCGCCGAGCGTCGCGTTCCTGATCGCCGCGCGCGTGCTCCAGGCCCTCGGCGCCGCGATTCTCGTACCGGCGTCGCTCGCGCTCGTGCTGCAGGCGTTCCCGGGCCCCGAGCGCACACACGGCGTCGCCCTGTGGAGCGCCTCGGCGGCGCTCGCCGCCGGGCTCGGACCGTCGCTCGGCGGCGTGCTCGTCGACATCAGCAGCTGGCGGCTCGCGTTCCTCGTGAACCTCCCGATCGGGATCCTGGCGCTGCTGGCCTCGAAGCGCACCCTCACCGAGAGCCGAGCTCCGGGGCGCCGCACGGTCCCGGACCTCGTCGGCGCCCTGCAGCTCGCCACCGCGATGTCGCTCTTCACGCTCGGCATCGTCGAAGGCGACACCTGGGGCTGGGCCAGCGCGGCGACGATCGGCTGCATCGCCGGTGGGCTCGCGATGGCCGCGATCGTCCTCGCTCGCTGCCGCTGGCACGGCTCGCCGATGATCGACCTCGCGCTGCTGCGGATGGATGCAGCATGGGGGCGTTCATCGCGGGATGGCGGCGATCGGCATGGAGCCCGACGAAATCGACGCGCGCTGCTACGAGGAGTGGGTCAAGCGCCGTCCGCTGACCGACTACCGCGTGCCGCGCCATTCACTCATCAAGGGCGACAAGGTCCACACGATGGTCACGCGCAATCTGCCCGGGCTGATCGAGGAGCTCGAGCACGACTTCTTCTGCGTCGCGGGGGATCTCGTCAGCGGCGAGCTCGTCGTGCAGCGGCGCGGGTCCCTGGCGGACGCGGTCTGCGCCAGCATGGCGCTGCCCGGGCTGGGGCCACCGCAGATCCACGGCGAGCGGATGCTCTTCGACGGCGGCGTGCTGAACAACATGCCCGTCGACGTGATGGCGCAGACCGACGAGGGGCCCGTCATCGCCGTGAACGTCGCCCAGCAGTTCGAGGCGCCCGGGCGCCTCGTCGACGGCGCGATGCCGAGTCGCAACGGCAACGGCGGCCTGCGCCGCCGGCTGCGACGCGCGCCGGACGAGCCCGAGAGCGAGCTGTCGGGGTTCGTCGACACGCTCACGCGCTCGCTGCTGCTCGGCAGCGCCGACGCCGCCGAGCTCGGGCGTCGCTACGCCGACCTCGTCATCGCGCCCGAGAACGACGGCGTCGGGCTGCTCGAGTTCCGGCTGCGCCGCGCTCAGGCCGGCGGGTAGCGCGTCCAGTGCCGGCAGTCGAACGGGCGCGCACCCGTCACGGTCAGCGGCGCGATGACCTTCACCGCCGCGCCGAAGTCCTCATAGATCCAGGCGACGAGGTCGCGCGCGCTCGCGCCGGCACCGAGCACCTCGAGGGCCAGGCGCCCGAGCAGCTCCTCCTGCGTGTGCTCCGGCAGCGTGCGTCCCCGGGCGGAGAGCGCCGCGAGCGCCGCGACCTCGCCGTCCACGGCGTGCGCGCCCCAGCGCGAGGCGAACGCCAGCAGGCTCGCCACCGGCACGGCGCCCGGGATGTCGGGCACGAAGCACACGCCGTCCAGGCGCCCGAGCAGGTAGCTCACCTCGGTCCAGCAGAGGGCGGTGAGCTGCGCGCCCGTGACCCACAGCACGGCGGCGCGCAGGTGGGCCCCGGGGCTCGGGAACAGCGTCGCCGGGAACGACCCGTAGGCGGTCGGGTGGGCGGCCGCCACGACGTCGAAGTCGTGCAGATCGCCCGCGACGACCGGCAGCGAGCGGGCGGGCTCAGGGAGGTGTGCGAACTTGCGCATCAGGGTCTCGGGCGACCCGTTCGAGCCGAACGCGAGCAGCGGCCAGCGCGGCGCGTCCTCGGGCTCCGGGAACGCCTCGAGAGGCACGACCTCCGTACCGGTGAGCCGGAACGAGCGCGGCGGACGCGGCCACGGGTAGCCGAGCGCGAGCATGTAGGCCGCGTCGTCGAACGGCCGCGGACCGACGGACGCGATGAACCCCTGGATCGTCGCGCGGAAGGCCGGCTCGTCCAGACCGAGCCGGGCGACGAGCTCGGGTTCGTCGATCGGCGGCCAGTCGGTCATCGCACCGCGGCCGGCGGCGGGTCCACGACTACCCGCGTCCTCGTGGGCCGGACGTTCGGCAGGTCGAGCTTCTTGCGCGGCGGCAGCACGAGGTCGCGGGCGGGCGGCGGTGCGGTGGCATGGTGCGCAACCTACCCCGCGACCCGGAGCGCCCGCCACCCGTCCGTCGTGCCAAGCTCTCGCCATGAGCACCTCGGCGCCCTCGAGCGAAGGCCACCCCTACACGGTCTACGCCGCCTACCGTGCGCCGGGCGACGCGGGCACGCCCGCGGGGGACGCCGCGGCGGCCGGCGCGGCGGAGGCCGAGCTCGCGGCGATCGACGGCGTCGCGCTGCGCGGCGCCTACCACCTGACGGGCTTCCGCGCCGAGGCCGATCTCCTGCTGTGGATCACCGGGCCGACCGCCGACGCGATGCAGGACGCGATCGCGACCTTCCGGCGCACCGCGTTCGGACGCAGCCTCGCGCCGTACTGGAGCGCGATCGGCGTGCACCGCGACGCGGAGTTCAACCGCGCGCACATCCCGGCGTTCCTCGCCGGCGAGCCGCCGCACCGGTACGTGTGCGTGTACCCGTACGTGCGCTCGCTCGAGTGGTACCTGCTCGAACCCGAGGAGCGCCGCGAGATGCTCGCCGAGCATGGGCGCATGGGCCGTGACTACCCGGACGTGCGCGCGAACACCGTGAGCTCGTTCGCGCTCGGCGACTACGAGTGGCTGCTCGCGTTCGAGGCCGACGAGCTCGAGCGCATCGTGGACGTCATGCGTCACCTGCGCGGAGCCCGCGCCCGTGCGCACACGCGCGAGGAGCTCCCGTTCCTCACCGGCATCCGCAAGCCGCTGGGCGAGATCGCCGCCGCGATCGGCTGACGGCGGCGCCTGAACGACGTGCCCGGGAGTCCTAGGACCCCCTCGCAGGTGAACCTGCCGGGTCCGGAACGATCCGTGCAGGTTCACCCCTACGCCGGGTGAGCACCGACTGGCACGCTGCTCCGACCCGCCTTCCCGAGCGGGGAAACCATCGGCCGCCGGTCCCGAGTCCGTTCCAGGCGGCAAGGAGGCATCATGCGCAAGGTCGTTCGCAGCCGGCGTACGCTCGCCGTGCTCTTCGCAGGCATCATCGCCTGCCTCGCAACCGTCGGAGGCCTCATCGCCTCGGCGGCGGTTCCCAGTTTCCCGGACAACCTCGTGGTCTTCCCCGACCGCGACTTCGTGTCCGTCGAGGGCTTCGAGCAGCACGCCGGCGAGACGGCGCTGCTCGAGGTCACGCGCGGCACGAGCGTCATCGGCTCGACGAAGGCCCTCGTCGACGGCGGCGGCATCGCGTTCGAGGTGAACCACCCCGGCGGCGTCTGCTGGGGCGCCGGCACAAGTCTCCAGGTCACCCCGGACATCCGCCCGGGCGACGTCGTGTCGATCAAGTTCCTCGACGGCACGCCGGCGTCCGAGGCGACGGTCGTCGCCGACACGACGGTCGGCGACGCGTTCGTGACCCAGGATGCCATCGTCAACGGCACCACCCTGACCGTCCTCGGCCACATCGGGCCGAGCGTCAACCCCGACTTCATCGAGCAGCGCATCGTCAACCCGGACCTCGTGGACACGCCGATCGCGCGGCGCAGCATCAGCGCGATCCCCGGCCCGCTGACCCCGGATCCGCGCGGCACGTACTCCTCGGGCCTGACGGTCGACACGAACGCGAGCACGTTCGAGGCGACCTACGAGTTCCTCGACACGGCCACCGCCCAGGTCGCAGCGAACTCGTTCCTCGGGGAGCGGGCGATGTCCTGGCAGGAGCAGGACCCCGCCGGCAACCGCCAGGGCCTGACGATCGCCGAGTTCGGCGAGCCCGGCGGCCCCGGCATGGGCGGCTGCCCGGCCGGCCCGAACGACCTCGGGTCCCCGGTCGCCGGCTCCGCGTTCGCGGTCCGCAAGGCCGACACGGCCGACGCGACGAAGGATCAGGTGACGGTCGACTGGGCGCCGGTCACTGCCGCGCCCGGCGCCGCGCCGGTGACGGGCTACAGCATCGCCGCGATCGGCCAGACGGCGAACACGGCGGGCGAGCGGCCACAGAGCGGCACGGTCGTCGGTCCGAACCTGACCCGCTCGACGATCCACGGCCTGACCGCGGCCGAGCACTACACCGTCGAGGTCCGGTCGATCTCGACGCTCACCGACGGCTCGACGAGGCTCAGCGCCGCGTTCCCGCTGCAGGTCCCGGTGTCCGGTGACACCACCGCCCCGACCCTGACGGCGACGCCGAACCCGGGGACGCAGGCGAACCCTGCGCCCGCGAGCAGTGGCGTGACCCTGAACGCCACGGACACCAGCGGCACCCCCCAGATCTACTACACGACGGACGGCTCGGCCGTCCTGGGCGCCGGCGGCGACCTGCCGTCCGACACGGCGGTCCGCTACGCGGGCCCGATCCCGGTGACCGACCCCGTCAACCCGATCGAGATCCACGCGGTGGCGCTCGATGCGGCAGGCAACCACAGCGCCCTGATCAGCGGCTACTACAAGAAGGCCGCCGCCGATCCGGTGCCCGCGGCCCCGGTCAACCTCGTCGCCACCGCCGGGCAGGCGTCCGTGATCCTGCAGTGGGGCCTGGCCGCCCCGGACAGCACGATCACCGGCTACGGCGTGCAGCTGTACAAGAACGGCATCGCGGACGGCGCGCTGCGTGAAACGACCGCGCGGAACCTCACGATCAGCGGCCTGACGGTCGGCGCGTCCTACACCTTCACGGTGAAGGCGAAGAACGCCGTCGGCTACGGCGCGGAGTCGGCGATGTCGGACCCGCCCGCGATCCCGACCCCGGTCACCGACCGGATCACGATCACCTCGGCCCGCTGGAAGACGAATGACCTGCGCGTCATCGGCACCGGCTCGCTGAACGGTGCGACCGTGACGATCCGCGTGGGGACCGCGACCGGCTGCTCGCCGACCGCGACGTCGCTCGGCGTCACGACCGTGGCACTCGGCGTCGTCGACGTCCGCATCCGCAACAACGCGGTCGCGAACACGCTCGGCCCGCCGAACGGGAGGGTCTGCGCGTTCTCGAGCGCCGGAGGGGTCGCGGGTCCGTTCGCGACAACCAACTGACTCGGCCCAGGGAGGTGGCAAGCAGTCCCTCAAGGAAGTCCCCCGAAAGGCGCGGATCGGGACCGCGCAGGCTGGAGGCCCGTCGCACTGCGGCGGGCCTCCGGCGGTTGGGGCCGCCGAGTGCGGCGCCGTCAGGCGAGCGGGCTCTGCTCGCTCGGGACCGCCGCGAGGACGACCTTGTTCGCGCGGCTCACGGCGACGTCGCCGGCCCACTTGTCCAGGACGCGCACATCGTAGGCGGCGAGCCCGACCTCGAGGAACGCCTCGGTGAAGGACCGGTTGCGCTCGACCTGGTCGCGGTCCTCGAAGAGCATCACGCTGAAGACCTCGTCGGGTCCGGTGCGCACGAGCTGGTAGTCGGCGAACCCCATCTGACGCTCCACGGCAGAGGCGTACGCGACGTCGACCTGCTGCAGCGTATCGTCCATGTCGTCCCGCCCCACGTGGAAGCGGCGGATCACGGCATACATGGACCCTCCTTCGTTTGCGGGAACCTCCCACGGTACGCCCGGGTCGCGGCCGCGCCATCGGGGGAAACCCCCAAGGAGCGGGGGTGATCCCATGCAGGATCTCGTGCAGACGGTGCGGCGGCAATGGCTCTTGCAGGCCGCCGGGCGGCACGCGGCTACGGTGGCCGAGCCGCCACACGGGGGACACCGTTCGGCGGCGTGATGCGCCCCATCCAATCGATCAATCGCCGCATCGCGGTGCTCGTCGCCGTGCTGCTCGTTCCCCTCCTGCTCTGGGGCGGTATGCCCCTGCGCGCGCAGTCGGCCGACACGGGGACGCTCCAACGGGAGATCGAACGCCGGCGCTCCAGCGAGCGCTCGCTGGCCTCGGCCGCCGAGCGACTCGCGGCGCTCGAGCGGCGCGCGGCGAACGCGGTCGCGCTGATCCAGGGCCGCCTCGACGAGGCCCAGCGTGACCTCGACCGCCGTGAGGCGGAGCTCGCGCGCACACGTCGAGAGCTTGCGGCAGCCCGCCGCCACGTGATCGCGCTGCGCGCGCGCCTGGCGCGCGACCGCGCCACGCTGGCCGAGGTGCTGCGCGCCTCGTACATGAGCACGCACCCCGATCTCGTGAGCGTCGTGCTGACCTCGAGCGACTTCGCCGAGCTCATCGATCGCGGCGCGTTCTACAAGCGCGTGCAGCGCCGGAACGCATCGGTGATCGAGGCGGTCCGCAGCGCCCGCCGGCGCACCCGCCGCGAGGCCGCGCGGCTCGCCGTGCTCGCGCCGCGCCAGGCCCGCGCCGCCGCATCCGTGCGGCGCGAGCGCGACGCGCTGAGCCAGCAGACCGCCGCGCTGCGCGAGCGCGAGGCGACCCTCGCCCGCGCGCGGGCCGCGCGCCAGGCGGCGCTCTCCAGCGCACGGTCCGGCCGCCGCCGCGCCGAGCGCGAGCTGCGGACCCTCGAGCGCGCCGAACGGCAGCGTGCGGTGAGCAACATCGGCCCCGGCGGGCCATGGGCGATCCCGTGGGCGATCGTGCAGTGCGAGTCCGGTGGGCAGAACCTGCCGCCGAACTCCATGGGCGCCTCGGGCTACTACCAGTTCATGCCCGCGACCTGGCGCGGATTGGGCGGGAGCACACCCCACGCCTACCTTGCGAGCAAGGCCGAGCAGGACCGCCTGGCGGCACAGCTCTGGGACGGCGGGCGCGGCGCGCGCAACTGGGACTGCGCCGCGATCGTGGGGATTCTCTAGTCCGGCACCGCGAGCGGTGCCGCGCAGCAGCGGTCCTCGGAGTGCGGGTCAGCCGCCGCAGCTCGTCGAGCGCCGACGAGGCCGCCCGTCGTCCGGGGCGAGGTGCGCGCTCGATGCTGCCCGGGGTGCGAGCAGCGGGTCCCGGAGATGCGAGCAGCTCGGCGTGACCCTGGGCGACGGTCAACGGCGTGCGCAGGCCGTGCGCGGCTTCGCTCACGAACGCGTGCTCGCGCTCCTGCGCACGGCGCAGTTCGTCCACGGCATGCCGGCGGCTGCGGACGTGCCAGACCATGCCGACGAAGCTGCAGGCCATCAGCGGGACTTCGAGCAGCTCGGTGTGGTCGAGCCCGCCGGGCAGCGGTGACCCCGCTGAGCACGACGACCGTGCGAGGTGGACCTGCGCACCCCGCACTGGCACGGGCAGACCGTGTCGACAATGGGGACGCGGACCGACGTGGCCGCGCTGCTGCCGGGGACGATGCAGACCGCCGACATGCAGCCCGGCAACCCGGGCACGTGGTTCTACCACTGCCACGTGAACGACCACATCCTGGCGGGCATGAGCACCCGCTTCGCCGTTGATCCGTCGACCCGTGGGGTCTCAGGGCCGGGCGCCGCCACCGGGCGCCGGGCCCGCTCGTCAGGCGGCGGCCGTCCCTCCTCGGGCCGCCGCCTCCACGCGCGCGCGGTCCGGGCCCGCGACGAACAGCAGCTCGCGGTTGCGCAGGTGCGAGACGGTGCCGACCTTCGCCCCGCGCGGGTCGTGGATCCCGATCTGGGCCCCGACGTAGCGCTTGAAGGGGACCTCGACCGCGGCGACGTACCGGCGGGCCCCGAGCAGCTCGGCCAGCCGGCCGGGATCGTGAAAGCCCTCGTCGCTCACCGACGCGATGACCCACGGGACCTCGAGCGCGACGAGCAGGTCCTCGAGCGCCGCAGCGGCGCGGACCTTCGAGTTGTACGGCGACTTCGTCGTGCGGCAGTCGCTGCGCTTCATCGCGACGCCGTAGGGCTCCGGCGCGTCCCAGCGCACGAGCGTCTCCCACACGTGGTAGTTCGAGAAGTAGGAGTGCTGGTTGTAGGGCGGGTCGAGGTAGACGAGGTCCACGTCGAGCCGCGGCGCGAGCAGGTTCGCGTCGAGGCGGCTCACGCTTCCCCGCGGGCCCGCGACCGCGTGCGGCACGCGCAGCTCGAGGTCGCGCTCGGCGCGCGGCGCCCATGCCTTGAGGTACGCCATCTGCAGGCCGGTCGTGCTGTCCACGCGGTCGGCCGCCTCGAGCAGCGCCGTCAGGACGAGCCCGCGCACGACGGGATCGAGGTCGTAGCGCTCGACCGCGTCGCGGATCGCGTCGATGCGCTCGCCGTTGCGCGGCCGGAAGTAGCGCGCGCGCTCGCAGAACGTCTCGGTCACGTACCCGCGGCGGCCGGGCAGCGCCGCGAGCTCGTCGAGCACGCACGACGCCGCGGCCCGCTCGCGAGCGCCCGCGACGACGTACGCGTACCCCAGCGCCTCGGAGTAGGACGCGAGGTCGTTCGAGTGCACCTCGACGCCGGCGGCGCGCAGCGCCTGACCGACGCGCGTCGTCCCCGCGAACAGGTCACACGCCCGCCGCACCGGCAGCTCGCGCGCGAGCGCGCTGATCCGCGGAACGAGCGTGCGCTTGGATCCCAGGTACTTGATCACGCGCGGTGGAACCTAGTGCGCGCGCATGTCGGCTCCGGAGATGCGACCATCTGCGCCGTGGACGGCCTGATCTTCCGGGCGCCGTCCGGGGACCGGCGCGCATGAGCGCCACCGCCGCGGAGACCGCGCCCGCGGTCACGGTGCAGGATCGGTCGCCGGCGCCGCACACGCTCGAGCTGCTCGCCGTGGGCGCGCTCACCCTCGCCTGCGTGATCGCGTTCGTCGCGTGGCCGGTGCTCCCCACCTACGACCTCGCGCACCAGCTCCTGTGGGGACGCGACCTCGCGTCGGGGCGCCTGCCCGAGCTCGAGGCGTTCCGCGCACCGACGCAGCACCCGCTGACGCTGCTGCTCGGCCTGGTCCTCGGGCCGCTCGGCGAGGTCGGCTCGCGCATCTCGGTGGCGCTCGTGCTCGCCGCCTACGTGTTCCTCGTCACCGGCGCGTTCGTGTTCGCGCGCGCGTCGTTCTCGCGGCTCGTCGGCTGGGCGGTCGCGCTGCTCGTCGTGAGCCGGCTGGACTACGCGTCGCTGGCGATCCGCTCGTACATCGACGTGCCGTATCTCGCCGCGCTCGTCTGGGCGGCCGCGCTCGAGGCGCAGCGCCCGCGCCGCGGCGGCGCCGTCTGGTGGCTGTTGCTGTTCGCCGGCCTGCTGCGGCCCGAGGCGTGGCTGCTGGCCGGCGTCTATGCGCTCTGGATCATCTGGGGCGACCCGGCGCGCCGTTCGTGGCGCGCGTGGGTGCGCCCGGTCGCGTGGGCGGCGACGGCGCCGGTCATCTGGTGCATCACCGATCTGCTGCTCACCGGGAACCCGGTCTTCTCGCTGACGTACACGTCCGGCTCGGCCGCCGAGCTCGATCATCAGGAGCCGATCTCCCGGATCCCGTACCTCACCGTCCACTTCCTCGGGTCGATCGTGCACGCCCCCGGGCTGGCCGCCGGGGCGCTCGGGTTCGCGCTCGCCGTGTGGTTCGTCCCGCGGCGCGCCGCGCTGCCGGCGCTGCTGTTCGCCTCGGGGATCGCGGGCTTCGCGGCGATCGTCGCAGCGGGGCTCGCCGCGATCGCCCGCTACCTCGCCGTGTCCGGCCTCATGCTGCTCGTGTTCGCGGGCTTCGCGATCGCCGGCTGGACCGTGCTGCAGCGCGGCCGGGCGCGCACGGCGTGGCTGTCGGTCGCCGCCGTCGCCGTCGCCCTGGGCGTCGGGTGGACCGCGCTGCACGTCAACCCCGGCTCGATCACCCACGACATGGACGTGCGCCTGAGCGTCACGCGCGGGCTCGACCACGTGCTCGACGATCCGGCGGTCGTCGCCGCGCGCCGGTGCGGTCCGGTCACGGTGCCGAACCAGAAGCTCCTCCCGGAGACCCGGCTGGCGCTCGGAGGCGCGCGGGCCAGCGAGGTGCTGGCGCGCAGCGATCCGTCGGCGGACAGCCGCCGGCGCGCGCGGCGGGGCGTCGCGCTCGTGATCGCCTCCCCCGCGGTGCTCGAGCATCCGGCCTACACGCCGTTCGACCAGAAGGACGATCCGGCGACGATCATCGGCCCGCCGCCCGGGTTCGCCCTCGCCGCCCACAGCGGGGCGATCGCCGCGTATGTCCGCTGCTGACGGCGACCGCACGCCGACGCCGTTCCTGCCCCCGCTCGAGGGGATGCGCGGGATCGCCGCGCTGTCGGTCGTCGTCTACCACTGCTGGGTGCTGACCGGGCAGGCCCCGCTCGGCGGCGGCCCGTTCCGCGATCTCGTGAGCGCCGGGTTCCTCGGCGTGGACGTGTTCTTCGTGCTCTCGGGATTCGTCCTGTTCCTGCCGGTCGCGCTCGGCGGGTCGCTCGGGCCGACGATCGCCTTCTGGCTGCGTCGCGGCGCGCGCCTGCTCCCGGCCTACTGGGTCGTGCTGGCGCTCGTGATCGCCGCGGCCCCGCTGATCGTGAACGACCCCGAGCGCGTGTTCGAGCGCATCACCCCCGAGTCGCTGCTCGCGCATCTGACGCTCATGCCCGGGCTCGCGCGCCTGATCCCCGGCTACGAGGGCGCGATCGGGTTCACCGCCAACCCCGTGCTGTGGACGCTGACGGTCGAGGCCCTGTTCGCGCTGATCCTCCCGTTCGTCGCCGTCGCGTGCGCGCGGCGGCCCGTGCTGCTGCTCGGCGGCGCGGTCCTCGCCGGGCTCGCCCTGCGCTGGGCGATCACGCTGCCCGGGGCCGATCTCACACGGGTCAGCGAGGACCGCCTGCTCTCGCTCGGCCCGCCGCTGCTGAGCGACTTCGGCGTCGGGATGGGCGCCGTGCTCGTCTGGGCGCGGCTCGGCCGGCGCGGTCCGGACGGCGCACGGCTGGCCGCGCTCGTCGTCCCGGCGCTCGTCGTGCTCGTGCTCGCGGCCGTCGTCGCGGGCGGCGCCGACGCCTCGGACGTGCGCTTCGACCTCGCGCGCTCGATCCCCCTGAACGCGATCGTGCCGCTCGCCGTGGGTGCGCTCTGCGCCGGCCTCGTCGCCGCCCCGGAGCACGGGCTCTCGCGCGCGCTCGCGTCGCGGCCGGTGCGCGCCTCGGGCCGCTGGAGCTACGGGATCTATCTCGTGCACTTCCCCCTGATCCTCTTCTGCCTGACGACGCTCGACCTCTCGCGCGACGGGACGACCCGCGCCTGGGTCGTCATGGTCGCCGTCGCCGCCCCGCTGTCCGCGGCGCTCGGCGCCGCCTCGTTCCGGTTCGTCGAGGAGCCGGTGCGCCGCTGGGCGCGCGGGCGCCGCGGCCCACAGCCCGCGACGGCGACGGCGAGGAGCTGACGCCTACGGCGCCACGCGGAAGCGCAGCAGTGCACCGACGGCCCGGAAGCCGTCGCGCCAGGTGATCTTCTTGCCCTCGGCGTACGTGCGCCCGTAGTAGGAGATCGGGACCTCGTAGAGGCGGACGCCCGGGGTGCGCAGCGTGCGCGCCGTGAGCTCGGGCTCGATCGTGAAGTCGTCGCTGACGAGCCGGAAGCCGCGCACGAGATCGCCATCGAAGGCCTTGTAGCCGACCTCCATGTCGCTGATCGTCGTGTTGAACAGGACGTTCGTCAGGAGCGACAGACCGCGGTTGCCGAGGTAGTGCCAGAACAAGTGCGCCCGCTGGGGCTCGCCGCCGCGCAGGCGCGAGCCGTAGACCACGTCGGCGACGCCCGACTGGATCGGGCGCAGCAGCCGCGGGATGTCGGAGGGGTCGTACTCGAGGTCGGCGTCCTGGATCAGCACGATCCGCCCGCGCGATGCGGCGATGCCCGTGCGCACCGCGGCGCCCTTGCCGCGGTTGCGCTCGTGGCGCAGCAGGCGCACCGCCGGCAGCTCGCCCGACAGCCGCTCGACGAGCTCCGCGGTGCCGTCCGCCGAGCCGTCGTCCACGACGAGGATCTCGGCGTCGAGCCCCAGCCCGTGCACGCGCCGCAGCACGCGCTCGATCGTCCCCGCCTCCTGGAAGGCGGGAACGAGGACCGAGATCTCGGGGTGCTCCACGCGGCTACCCCTTGGGCAGCGCGTGGTAGAGCCGCCGCGTGGCGGTCACCTGCTCGGTGCGCGCGACGGCGAACCGCTCGGCGAGCAGGCGCTCGAACGTGTCCGTGCGGTAGTCGGGGTTCGCGTTCGGGCGCTTGCGCGCGAGCAGTGTGCGCGACATCTCGTCGTCGCGGTCGACGAACTCCACGACGAGCGCGCAGTCGAGCGCCGCGAACCAGTCGAGGACCTCCGCGACCGGGATGTTCGCCGAGATCACGAGGTGGTGCAGGAGCGCCAACGCGAGCACGACGCCCGGCCGCCCGCGATCCTCGAGCCGCGTGCGCTCGCGCCCGCGCCAGCCGAGCCCCGGCGAGGGGTCCGCGAGGTTCATCGTCAGCGGCAGGATCCGCTCGCCCTCCTCGGAGCGCAGCGTGCGGTACAGGCGATCGGTGAGCTCGTGCTCGGAGTCCAGCGCGACCACGTACCCGGCGCCGGCCTCGAGCGCCGCGCGCGAGTACAGGCCGTCGTTGCAGCCGAGGTCCCAGACGAGCGCCGGCCGGGCCTGGGCGACCGCATCGCGCACGAACGACTGCTTGGCGACGGTCTCGGCATCGGTGTAGGTCTTCGTCTCGGTGTAGTCCGCGAACTGCGTGAGCCCCGGCTTCCATTCCAGGCGCGAGACGAGCTTGCGCAGGCCCTGGACGTTCGCCTTGATGAGCTCGGGCTTGAAGCCCGCGTCCTTGAGCTCCCCCGAGACGTCGCCCTTGCGGTCGGCGTTGCGGCGCTCGAGCCGCGCGTGCATGCGCACGTGGGTGAGGACGCCCTTGTGGCGCCCGGCGCCGCCCTGCAGCATCGCGCTCGCCTGCTCGGGCGTGATGCCGTCGATCGCGCCGCGCAGCAGCGGGTGGAAATCCACGCCGCCGTAGGCCTGGATCAGCAGCGGGTAGAGGAACAGCATGCAGAACTGGCGGTAGCCGACCCACGGCTCACCGGCGCGCAGGCGCTCGAACGAGCCGACGTCGATGAACAGCGGGCGCGTCCCGCGGAACTGGACGTTGAAGGAGGAGCTGTCCTTGAGGATCAGATGCTCCTCCAGGGCGGCGAGCAGCAGGTCGAGCTGCAGCAGCGCGGCATCCTGGAGCATCGAGAACGACCACTCGTACGGGTAAGACACGAACGGGATCAGCTCGTGGCGCAGCACCGCCGCGGGCTCGCTCGTGAGCAGGCCGGCCGGGATCGCGGCGGCCTCGAGGCGCTCGGTGCGCACGAGGCGCCCGTCCTCCTGGGCCTGCGCGTAGAGCTTCGATGCGGTCAGCGCCTCGAAGTCCTCGAGCCCTTCGGGACTGAGCGCGCGCAGGATCCGCCCGTCGCTGCGAAACACGCGGCTGTCGGGATCGCGAAACGAACCTGGCTCGGTGATGACGGGCCTCCTGGGCATCCGGCGGCGGCCGGCGGGCCGCACGAGAAACGGTCGAACGCCGGCGAGACGCGGCGCGGGAGGCGGAACGCTAGCGGTCCCCGCGTCGCTAGGCTCCGCGGCCGTGCGCGACACGCTCATCCGCGGCCTGCACCTCGGCGTGCTCTGGTCGTTCGCCGTCGCCCAACCGCTGTTCGGGGTCGTCGAGGACGCGCCGGAGTTCTTCGCCGTGCGCGGCTCACCGCCCGTGGACATCATCGCCTTCGCGCTGCTCGCGGTCCTGCTCGTCCCGCTGCTGCTGACCGCGATCGAGGCGCTCGTCGGCCTCGCGTCCCGGCGTGCCGCGTACGGGCTGCAGCTGGCGCTCGTCTTCGTCCTTGTGTGGCTCTTCCTGTTCCAGGTCGTCGGCGACGTCGTGAACGTGCGCGAGCGCGTGGCGCTCGCGATCGGGGCGCTCGCCTCGGCGGGCCTGACGGTCGCCTACGCGCGCGCCGGCGCGCTGCGCTCGATGCTGACCGCGCTGGCGCCGGCGCCGCTCGTGTTCGCCGCCCTGTTCCTGTTCGCCTCCCCGGTCGGCGACCTCGTGCGCCCGAAGACGACGGCCGCGTACGCGGGTGCCGCGGGCGCGGCGCGCGCGCCGGTCGTCGTCGTGGTGCTGGATGAGTTCCCCGTGATCTCGATGGTGGACGGGCGCGAGCGGATCGATGCCGGCCGCTACCCGAACATCGCCGCGCTCGCGCGCGACGCGACGTGGTTCCGGCGCGCCACGACCGCGTCGGGCTTCACGACCCAGTCGGTCCCGTCGATCATCACGGGCAACCTGCACCGCGACGACGTGGTGGGCTTCCTCGCGCAGGACCGTGCCCGCAACCTCTTCACGCTCCTGCGCCGAAGCCACCGGATGAACGTCGTGGAGACCGAGACGACGCTCTGCCAGCGCGCCGTCTGCGCCGCCGACACCCAGCCCGTCACGCGGCGGCTGCGCTCGCTGACCTCCGACCTCGGGATCGTCGCGGCGCACGTCGTGCTGCCGCTCGCGCTGAGCCGCCACGTCCCGTCGATCGCCGACGGGTGGCAGAACTTCTCCGGGGCCGGCGGGAACGAGGAGGCCGACATCGAGGGCCGCGCCGCCGGGGAGCTGCCGCCGGGCCCGTTGACGGGGCGCTTCATCACCGACGTCGGCCGCAGCGCGGGCGCGCCGACGCTGTCGTTCCTGCACGTCGGGCTCCCCCATCGCCCGTTCACCTACCTGCCGTCGGGCACGCACTACGACGGGGTGCCGCTGCCCGGCCTCGAGGACGACCGCTGGACGACCGACCCGTGGCCGGTCCAGCAGGGGTATGCGCGCGAGCTCCTGCAGATCGGCTACGTCGACCGGCTCATCGGCCGGCTCGTGCGCACGATGCGGCGCGCCGGCATCTACGACCGCGCCGCGATCGTCGTCACCTCCGACCACGGCGCGGCGTTCACGCCGGGCTGCGCGCGCCGCGCGGTGACCGCCTGCAGCCTCGACCAGATCGCCGGCGTCCCGATGATCGTCAAAGCGCCCGCACAGGCGCGCGGGCGGATCTCGGACAAGCCGGTGCGCACGGTGGACGTCGTGCCGACCGTCGCCGCGATGCTCGGCGTGCGCGTCCCGTGGCGCACCGACGGGCGCGACATGCTCGACCCCGCCTATCGCGGCGTCCGCGTCGTTGACGTCGACCGCGACCCGCCGGCGCGCAAGCCGCTCGCCGCGTACCTGCGCGGCCGCGAACGCGCGCTGCGCCACAAGGTGCGGCTGTTCGGCGAGGGCGGCGGCACGGCGGCGTTCTTCGCGATCGGGCCGCGCCGCGGCCTGCTGGGGCGGCCCGCCGCTGCCGCGGGTGCGGCGGCGGCGCGGGTCGAGCTCGCGGACGCGTCGGCCTACGCGCACGTCCGCCGCGGGCGCGAGCCCGCGCTCGTGCGCGGCCGCGTGATCGGCGTGCCCGGCAGCGGGCGGCTCGGCCTCGCCGTGGTCGTCAACGGGCGGATCGCGGCGGTCACCCGCACCTACGGGAACGAGCGGCGCTTCACCGCCCTCGTCCCCGATGGCGCCTGGCGGCCCGGCGGCAACGCGGTCGGCGTGCGCGTCACCGGGGCCGCCTGAGCGTCAGCCGCCGAGTGCCGCGGTGGCGGCCTCGATCCGCTCGAGACGCTGCTCGACCTGGGCGGCGTTCCCGGACGGCAGGTAGAAGACCGCGCGCTCCACGCCCACCTCGGCCAGGCGCGCGAGGCGCTCGGGCTTCGTGCTCGCGGCGTTCACGGTGACCGGAATCTCGCGGCCGGCGGCGGCGGCACGCTCGCGCAGCTCGGCGATCCGCGCCAGCAGCGTGTCGTCGTGGCGCTCGGGGTTCGGCATCCACGCGTCGCCGAAGGCGAGCACGCGGTCGAGCACGGTCGCGCCGTTGCCGCCGACGAGGACCGGCGGGTGGGGGCGCTGCACGGGCTTCGGCCACGACCACGCGCGCTCGAACCGCACGTGGTTCCCGAGGTAGGTCGCCTCATCCTGCGTCCAGAGCTCCTTCATCGCCTCGATCCGCTCGCGCATCACGTCGAAGCGCGCTCGCGGTTCGGTGCCGTGGTCGCGCATCTCCTCGCGGTTCCAGCCCGCGCCCACGCCGAACAGGAAGCGCCCGCCGGAGACGTGGTCGAGCGAGGCGACCTCCTTCGCGGTCAGCAGCGGATCGCGCTGGGCGACGAGGCAGATCCCGGTTCCGACTCGCAGCGTCGTGGTGACCGCCGCGACTGCGGCGAGCGCGACGAAGGGGTCGAACAGGCGCGCGTACTCGCGCGGGAGTTCGATGCCGGCGGGGTGCGGCGTCTCGCGGCTCGCGGGGATGTGCGTGTGCTCGGGGAAGAACAGCGACTCGAAGCCCCGCTCCTGGGCCAGGCGCCCGAGCTCCGCGGGGCCGGGGGTCTCATCAGTGGGGAAGATCGCCAGGCCGAAGTGCATGGCCGCGATCCTTCCAGGTCCCCGCTCACGGCGTGCGGGGACGGGATGGGCCGGACCGCCGTGGTCCTCAGCCGGTGAACTTCCCGCCGCGGATCCGCTCGGCCTCCA
This sequence comes from uncultured Actinomycetes bacterium, assembly GCA_963787935.1. GTDB lineage: Bacteria > Actinomycetota > Thermoleophilia > Solirubrobacterales > Solirubrobacteraceae > F1-60-MAGs163. The sequence continues at coordinate 1,438,891 of CAWBEV010000006.1, forward strand.
TCAGCGAGAGCTCGTGCGCGCCGGGGATCACGATGCCCGGCTCGGGGACGTAGTTCAGGTCGGGATCGCGGAACTCGTAGTTCACGGCGTTGAGGATGACGCGCATCGCGTTGAGCCGCGCGAGGTGCTTGTCCTCCGAGCGGATCACGGTCCACGGCGCGTCGGCCGTGCTCGAGCGCTTGAGCATCCGGTACTTCATCTCGGTGAAGTCGTCCCAGTGCTCCTGGGCCTGCACGTCGATCTCGCTGAGCTTCCACTGGCGCAGCGGGTCGGTGCGCCGGCGCTCGAACCGGTTCGCCTGCTCCTCCTTCGTCACGGAGAAGTAGAGCTTCACGAGGATCGTTCCCTGGCGGACGAGGTCCTTCTCGAACCCGGTCACGCCGCGCATGAACGCCTTGTACTCGTCCTCGCTGCAGAACCCGAAGACCGGCTCGACGATCGCGCGGTTGTACCAGGAGCGATCGAACAGGACCATCTCGCCGCCGCGCGGGAACTGCTCGACGTAGCGCTGGAAGTACCACTGGGTCCGCTGCGTCTCGGTCGGCTTGCCGAGCGCGACGACGCGATAGTGCTTCTCGTTCATGTAGCGCGTGACGCGCCGGATCGTGCCGCCCTTGCCCGCCGCGTCGCGCCCCTCGAACAGGACGATCATCCGCGTCTGATGGTCCTCGAGGTGGCGCTGGAGCTTCAGCAGCTCCACCTGGTAGGGCTTGAGCGTGTTCTCCTCGCGGCGCTTCTTGACGGCCTTGCGCTCCTCGCCGCGCATCCGCTCGTACCCGGCGACCACCTCGGACAGCGGGCGCTCGCGTCCGGCCGCCGTGACCATCTCCTCCGTCTGCCGCTGGTCCGTCATCTGGCCTCCTTCCCGCCGCGGGCCACGGAGTCTATGCCGGGATCGGGCAGCGCGGCGATCCGGCCGAGCGCCGCGCGCCACGCCGGCGAGCGCGGGTTCACGTGATCGCGATGGCCGCCCGCGGGCTCCAGCAGCGCCACCTGCGCGCCGGCGGCGCGCGCCGCGCGCGCGTAGTCGCGGCTCTGGCCGGCCGACACGGTGCGGTCCTGCGGCGTGTGCACGAGGGTCGCCGGCACCTCGAGCGGGACGCGGCGCTGCGGATTGGCGAGCGCGTAGCGCTCCGGGACCTCCGCGGGGGTCCCGCCCAGGAGCCGTGTGACGAGCCCGCCGGGTGCGACGAGCGAGGCGGCGCGCTCGAGGTCGGCGACCGGCGCCTGAGCGATCACATGCACCGGGACCACCCGCGGATCGGCGCCGGGAGCGCCGCGCGGCAGCTCCTCGCGACCCGCCGCCCACAACGCGAGCTGCCCGCCTGCGCTGTGCCCGACGAGCACGACGCGCCCGAGGTCCAGCGGCGCGTCGATGAGCGAGAGGTGGTCGATCGCCGCGGCGACGTCCGCGAACGTCGCGGGCCAGCCGCCGCCCTCGCCGCGGCCCATGCGCCGGTAGGCGACGGTCCAGGTCGCCCAGCCGTGGCGCGCGAGATCGGCCGCGACGGCGCGCATCGTCTGCGGGCCGAAGCCGGCCTGCCACGACCCGCCGTGCAGGAGCACGGCGACCGGGTGCGGCACGACGCCCGCCGGAAGGCGCAGCTCACCCCATCCGCGCGCGTGCTCGGCGTAGCGTCGTCGCCGGCCGCCGCGGACGACGTCGTGCGCGACCTGCAGCCTGCTCGGCGGCGCCGACACGGCTGCGGGAAGCGGCCGGGCGCTCACGCGTCCGCGCGGGAGGTCCCGGCGCGAGCTCCCGCTCAGCCCTCGGACCCCGCGAAGCCGGGCCACGGCGACGTCGCCTGCAGCACCGCGGCACTCAGCGCCTCGGTGCGCAGCTGCGTGATCGCGAGGTACTCGGGCGTGGAGATCATGTCGAGGAACGCCTGGCGGCTCGGGTAGCGCACGAGCAGCAGCGCGTCCCAGGCCTCGCCGTCGGCGGCGACGACCGCCGTGGAGCATTCGCCGGCGTAGAGGACCTCCGCTCCGACCCCGTCGAGGAACGCCTGTGCGGCGGCGCCGTACTCGGCGTAGCGCTCACGCCCCCCGCCCGGCTTGAAGCGCAGGAGGTTGAGCATCACGACCGGGCCGCCGGCGTCTTCGGCCAGGAAGCGCTGCAGGTCGGCACCGGTGGGATCGACGGACACGGGAAGGAGCCTCCTCGGGGCGGGGTCGGAGGGCTCAGCATGCCAGCGGACGCCCGAATCTGGAGTACGCTCGCGCCGGGCGCCCTGCAACGGTGCCCCGCTGGAAGGCACTCCATGCCCGATGCAGACGATCACCGGCCGTCGCTGGCGCGGTCGCTCGGCGACCTCGCCGGCCTCGGCCTGCGCCTGACCGGCGAGGTCGTCGGCGGCGCCGTCGACGTCGGTCGCCGGGCCGAGCGTCACACGCGCCGCGTCGTCACCGACGCGGCCGGCGAGGCGGCGCTCGGCGCGCTCGAGGCGATCCTCGCCTCGCCCCGCACCGACCGCGCGGTGCGCACGGTGCTCGCCAGCCCGGTCGCGGCGACGACGATCTCCACGGCGCTGTCCGGGCCGCTCGTCGACGAGGTCGCGCGCGATCTCATCCGCTACGAGGTCATCGAGCGCGTCGCGGTGACCGCCGTCGACGCGGGTGTGCTCGACCGGCTGATGGAGGGCGACCTGCTCGAGCAGGTCATGACGCGCCTCGACGAGGCCGGGCGTGCCGCAGCGCCTCGCCGAGCAGCTGCTCGCCGACGGGGTCGCCGAGCGGCTCGTCACGCGTGTGCTCGACGGGCCCGAGCTCGAGCGCCTCGTGGATCTCGCGCTCGCGAACCGGCACCTCCACGCCGCCGTGGCGCAGGCGCTCGAGAGCGACGGGGCCGAGGAGCTGATCGCGAAGGTCGTCGAGAGCCCGGGCATGGAGCGGCTCGTCGCGCGCGTCGTGGACAGCCCGGCGACCGAGCCGCTCGTCAGCGCCGTGGTCTCCAGCCGGCTGCTCGACGAGACCGTCACGCGGCTGCTCGAGAGCGAGGAGCTGTGGCTGCTCGTCGAGGAGATCGCGCGCAGCCCGGCGGTCTCGGACGCGATCACCCAGCAGAGCCTCGGCTTCGCCGACCAGGTCGGCGACGAGGTGCGCGCGCGCTCGCGGCACGCGGACGCGTGGATGGAGCGCGTCGCCCGGCGCATCGCACGACGCCGCCCGCCGGGCGACCTTCCCGATCCGAGCGCGTCATGAGCCGGCGGGCGGACCCGCTCGGACTCTCGGACTCGACCTCGCGGCCGCGCAGGCCCAGGCCGCGGCGGCGAGCCGGGTTCTCGGGACCGACGGCGCTCGAGCCGCCGAAGGTCGAGTACATCGGCCTCGTGACGCGGGTCATCGCCTTCACGATCGACGCGGCGATCATCGCGGCTCGTCAATGCGATCGTGCTGATCTCGGCGGACGTCGTCCTCTCGATCCTGAACCTGCCGTCGGAGCTCGAGAAGGCGACGGCGGGCGTGCTCGGTTTTCTGGCGGTCCTCTGGGTCATCGGGTACTTCGTCGTCTTCTGGTCGTCGACCGGTCAGACGCCGGGCGACCGGCTGCTGCAGATCCGCGTGCGCGACGTGGACGACCGCGGCCCGCTGAAGCCGCGGCGCGCACTGCTGCGCTACGGCGCGCTGCTCCTCGCCGCGATCCCGCTGTTCGCGGGCATCATCGCGATCCTGTTCAACGACCGCCGGCGCGGCTTCCATGATCGCGTCGCCCGGACCGTCGTCGTCGCGGCGCCGCGCTACACGCCCGCCGACCGGCGCCGGATGGCGCTCGAGGAGGCGCGCGCCGCGGCCGGCGCGACGTCCGCCGCGAACGGTGGCGGGCCCTCCGCGGGCTAGCGTCCGGCGGGCACGGCGGGCTCGGACGGCGGGCGCGCCCCGCGCTCGGCGTCGCCGGATGCGGCGGGCTCGGGCGCGCGGCGGCTCTCGCCGGTCTCGTGCGCGAGCCCGCGGCCCGCCGTGCCGGGCCGCCAGCCCGGCCCCGCGAAGAGATACCCGAGGCGCTCGCGCCGCGTGCGCGCGCTGCGCACGTCGCGCGTGATGTCCACCCACTCGTGACCGGCGACCTTCACCGGGTTGTGCGTCTCGATGTTCGTCGTCAGCCCGTAGGTGACCGGGTGCTCCTCGGCCTGGAAGGTGCCGAACAGGCGATCCCAGATGATGAGGATGCCGCCGTAGTTGCGATCGAGGTAGAGCTCGTCGCTGCCGTGATGGACGCGGTGGTGCGACGGCGTGTTGAACAGGAACTCGATCGGCCGCGGCAACGTCCGGACGCGCTCGGTGTGCAGGAAGAACTGGTAGATGAGGCTGACCGACTGCATCCCGAAGATCATCCACGGCGCGAACCCGACGAGCGCCAGCGGCGCCCAGAACGGCAGCGCGGTCATCGGCACCCACGGCTGACGCAGCGCGGTCGAGAGGTTGAAGTGCTGCGAGGAGTGATGGACGACGTGGCTCGCCCAGAAGACGCGCACCTCGTGGCTGATGCGGTGGTACCAGTAGAAGGCGAGGTCGTCAGCGAGGAACAGCAGCGCGTACGTCCACCACGCGTCCTTCGGCATGCGCAGCGGGGTCAGCTCGTAGAGGCCCGCGTAGAGGAGCAGCACGACGATGCCCCACGCCGCGCCGATGAAGACGCTGCCGAGACCCATCGTGAGGCTCGTCGTCGTGTCCCTGCGTTCGTAGCCGGCGTGGTGCTCGTTGGCGGCCACGCGGTAGGAGGCCATCTCCAGGACCAGGAACAGGACGAAGAACGGGATCGCGGGGAGGATCAGATCGTGCATCAGGCGGCGCTCACCAGGACGTGGGACAGGGATCGGGACAGCAGGTCGTCGGCGAGCCGTGCGGCGCGCTCTGCGTCGCCGCCGGCGACCGCCTCGACGAGCGCGGCCTGTGCGGGCAGGTCGCGGGCATCGGCGGCGAACAGCTCACGCGAGGCCTCCTCGGCGGCACGGCCGGCCGCGATCAGGCTGTTGTAGGCGAGCAGGTAGGCGACGTTGTCGGCGGCGACGACGAGCGCGCGCCAGAGCTCCTCGTAGCGCTCGGACAGCGCGGCGAGGTCGCCGCCGGGCTCGGTGCCGTCGCCGACGCGGGCGCGCAGGTCGGCCACGTGCTCGGCGGTGGCGCGCGCGGCGGCGAGCCGGGCGACGTCCACCCCGATCCAGCGCCGCGCCTCGACGATCGAGCGCAGCACCTCGGGGCCGGCGCGCGTGCTCGCCCGCATACGGCAGGTGGGCGAGCAGGTCGAGGCCCGCGGTCGCGCGCCAGTCGAGCACGCGCGTCGCGCCGCCGTGCTGCACCGCGACGAGGCCGGACTGCTGCAGGCGCTTGAGCGCCTCGCGGACCGCGTGACGGTTCACCGCGAAGCTCTCGGCGAGCAGGCGTTCGGCCGGCAGCGCGTCGCCCGCGGCGTAGCGCCCGGCGAGGATCGCGGCGCGCAGCTCCTCGAAGACGGCTTCGGAAACCGGCCGCCGCGGGACGGGTTCGAACGACATGAGCTCGCAGGGTAACTGATTGGACCAGTTGCGTCCAGGGCGCGACGCGGCCGCCGCGGTAGCCTCAGCACGTGCCGAACCGCGCTGCCCCGGTCCCCGCCCGCCGCGTGCGCGTCATCGGCGCGGGCGGCACGATCGGGATGAACGGCGCCGGCGGCGCGACGCCCGCGCTCGACGCCGAGTCGCTCGTCGCCGCGGTGCCCGGCCTGCGGGCCTATGAGGGCATCACGGCGCAGACCGTGGCGAACCTCCCGAGCGCCCACCTGAGCCTCCAGCAGCAGCTCGAGATCTGCCGCGCGGCGCGCGACGCCGCGCGCCGCGGGATCGGCGTCGTCGTCACGCACGGCACCGACACGCTCGAGGAGACGGCGATGCTGTGCGACATCATCAGCGACGCCGAGGCGCCCGTCGTCTTCACGGGCGCGATCCGCCCCGCGTCCGCGCCCGGCGCCGACGGACCGGCGAACCTCGTCGACGCGGTCGCCGTGGCCGCAAGCGAGGACGCGGCGGGCCTTGGAACGCTCGTCGTGTTCGGCGGCGAGATCCATCACGCGCGCGTCGTGCGCAAGACGGACACGACCTCGCTGACGGCCTTCTCCTCGCCCCAGATCGGTCCACTCGGCCGCGTGACCGAGGGTCACCCGACGATCTGGTCGACGATCCCGCGCAACCCGACGCTCGATCCGCCGCGGCTCGACAAGCGCGTCTTCATCATCCCGACGTCATCGGGCGACGACGGCTCGCTCGCCCGCGCGGCACTCGCGACGGAGCCCGACGGCGCCGTCATCGGCACGCTCGGCGCGGGCCACATGACGCCCGAGCTGCTCGAGCTGTGGGCGGCCGCGGCCGAGCGGATCCCGGTGATCGCCTACTGCCGTCCCGAGCGCGGCGTGATCCTGAACTCGACGTACGGCTACGCGGGCTCGGAGATGGACCTGCGTCTCACGCGCGTCATCCCGGCGGGCTTCCTCTCGCCGCAGGCCGCGCGCATGAAGCTCCTGGCCTGCCTGGCCTCCGGCCTGTCGATCGAAGAGGTCCGCTGGGCGTTCAGCCAGGACGACGGCTGAACGCGCGCCGCGTAGGGTCCCGCACCATGTCCGACCGACCGATCGCCGTCTACGGGGCCACCGGCTACACCGGGAAGCTCGTCGCCGCCGAGCTCGCGCGCCGCGGCGTGCCGATGATCCTCAGCGGCCGCGACGCGGTGAAGCTCGGCGCCGCCGAGGCCGCGGTGAGCGCCGCCGGCGGCACGGTCGCCGCGGTGCGGCCCGCGGGCATCGATGACGCGCCCGCGCTCGCCGCCGCGTTCGCGGGCGCCGGCGCCGTCGTGAACGCCGCAGGGCCGTTCGTGTACACCGGCGCGCCCGTGCTGCGGGCGGCGATCGCCGCCGGCGTGCACTACGTCGACACGACCGGCGAGCAGCCGTGGATCCGCGACACGTTCGTGACATTCGGCGGCGACCTCGAGCGCGGCGGCGTGGCCGCCGTCGCCGGGATGGGCTTCGACTACGTCCCGGGCGACCTGCTGTGCCACCTCGTCGGGGTGCGCGCCGAGCCGCTGCGCGAGCTCATCGTCGCCTACGACGTCGAGGGGTTCGAGCCGACCCGCGGGACGCTGAGGTCCTCGCTCGAGATGCTCAAGGGCGGCGACGTCGTCTACGCCGACGGCGCGTGGATTCCGGCCTCGGCCCGGCCGGCGCGCACGAGCGTCGTGTTCCCCGAGCCCGTCGGGCGGCGCGTGGTCTCGAAGTACCCGTCGGGTGAGCAGATCACCGTGCCGCGCCACGTGCGCACGCGCAAGGTCCGCTCGCTGATCTCGACCCGGGCGCTCGTGCCGCCGGAGCTCGAGCGCGCGGCGCCGCTGCTGACGCCCGCGCTCGGTGTCGCACTGCGCACGCCGGTCAAGAACGCGCTGGACGCGAAGATCGGGCAGCTGCCCGAGGGCCCGCCCGAGGACCGCCGGCGCGCGGTCCGCTGGACGATCGTGTGCTTCGCGCGCGGCGAGGACGGGCGCGAGGCGCGCGGGCTCGTCCAGGGCCGCGACGTCTACGGCCTGACCGCGGTGACCGCCGTGCACGGCGCCCTGCTGCTCGCAGACGGGGCGATGGCCGGCGCGCATGCTCCCGCGAGCGCGTTCGACGCCGGGACGTTCCTCGACCACCTCACGCCGTTCGGCGTGCGCCACGAGGTCTCCGGACCGGCGTCCTGAGCGAGTCGCCCTGGTACGTTTGTTCCGCTGCGGCATGGAGGTCGCGGCTGTCCCCGCACCACCATCCGGAGGTTCCTGTGCTTCGACGTGCCCTGCTCGTCGCCGTGCTGACGCTGGCCGTGCTCGCCCCGAGCGCCTCAGCCGCCACGACGCTGAACGTCATCCCCCATGGTCAGGTCGCCCCGGGTGTTCCGTGGGCCGGCACGCCGGGGATCCTGCCCGCGGACACGCAGGCCAAGATGTACGACCGCATCACGCCGCTGTTCCGCGACATCACCGACGCGCAGCTCGTGCCCAGCAGCGACGGCACCGGCTACTACAAGTCCGCCGCGCTGCTCGCCGAGAACGACCCGTCGTACGTGCTGAGCCAGACGGTCAACGGCAAGTCCGCCGACGGCACCCCGGTGACCGCGACGATCAAGCGCGACCCCTACGGCGTGCCGCACATCTTCAGCGCGACGGACGCCGGCGCGACGTTCGCCGCGGGCTATGTCGTCGCGACCGACCAGGCGCTGCTGCTCGACCAGGCGCGCCACAACGGCGTCGCCGGCCTGATCGACATGCCCGGCGTCCCGGCGATCAACCTGATCCTCGGCCTCTACGACTACGAGCCCAGCCAGAAGGTCATCAACCAGGCGACGACGCTGCAGACGAAGAACATCCTTGCGCAGGGACCCCAGGGCAGGCAGCTGCTCGACGACATCGACACGTACCTCAACGGCATCAACGCGCGCTACGCCGAGGCCTCGCCGAGCACGACGAAGTTCACGCGCACCGACATCTACGCGCTGAACGCCGTCAAGGCGCAGTTCCTCGGCCAGGGCGGCGGTGGCGAGGTCGGCAACGCCCAGTTCCTCGACGGCCTGCGCTCGAAGCTCGGCGCGAAGGCCGGCGACGGCGCGTTCAAGGACCTGCGGGCGCGCAACGACGTCGAGGCCGCCGCCACGACCACCGCCAAGAGCTTCGCGCAGCCGACGCCGAGCGTCTCCAAGCCGTCCGGCATGGTGCGCCTCAAGAACGGCTCGTTCGACGACTCGTTCGTGAAGCTCCCCGCGGCGGCGTCCGCGGGGAAGGCCGCCGCGGTCCCGGTGTCCGGCGCCCGCCCGCAGGGCCCGCGCCAGCTGGCGAGCAACATCCTGATCGTCTCGGGCGACAAGTCGGCGACCGGCGCGCCGCTGTTCGTCGGCGGGCCGCAGATCGGCTACAACTACCCCGGCCTGACGCTCGAGATGCAGATCAAGAGCCCGAGCATCAACGTGCGCGGGGCGACGTCCGCCCCGTTCCCCGGGTACATGCTCATCGGCCGCGCGGAGGGCTACGCCTGGACGCTGACCTCGGCCGGCGCGGACATCATCGACACGTACGCCGAGAAGCTCTGCGGCGGGTCGAAGCGCAAGTACTCCTACAAGGGCAGGTGCCTGAGCATGGAGAAGGTCGACGCCGGCAAGATCACGAAGGGCGGCAAGACCGTCCGGGCGATCTTCTATCGGACGGTCCACGGATCGGTCATCGGCTACGCGACCGACCGGAGCTCGAAGAAGACCGTCGCGCTCTCCCAGAAGCGCTCGAGCTACGGCCGTGAGACCGTCGACCAGCTCTTCAACCAGCAGATGACGTACGGGCGCGTGAAGAGCGCGCAGGACTTCGTCAACGCCGCGAAGAAGACGCCGCAGACGTTCAACTCGTTCTACGCGAGCGCGACCGAGTCGGCCTTCTACACCTCCGGCGCGCTGCCGGTGCGCCCGAGCGGCGTCAACGACGACCTGCCCGTCAGCGGCACCGGCAAGTACGAGTGGAAGGGCGAGCTCGCCACCTCGAAGCACCCGCAGGTGATCAACCCCTCCAGCGGCTACATCGTCAACTGGAACAACAAGCCGGGCAAGAACTTCCCGGCCGGTGACGACCGCTTCGGCAACGAGGGCGGGATCCAGCGCGACACGCTGCTGACCAGCGAGCTCGCGCGCTACCCGAAGGCGACGCTCGCCAACGTGCTCGCGGCGGCGAACGCGGGCGCCACCCAGGACGTGCGCGCGGTGAGCTTCTGGCCGACGCTCAAGGCGATGCTCGACAAGGGCAAGGCGCCGAACGCGCTCGCGGCGCAGATGGTGACCGTGCTGCAGCAGTGGCACGACGCCGGCGGCAGCCGCGTGGACTCGAACCTCGACGGCAAGATCGACAGCCCGGGCGCGCCGATCATCGACACCGCCTGGAATGCGATCGCGGACGCCGGCCTCTGCGCGCGCATCGGGAACTCGCTGTGCAAGCAGCTGCGCTCGACGCTCATCAGCCGCTACGACACGCCGCCCAGCGGCCAGTACAGCGGCTGGCACCAGTACATGTGGAAGGACCTGCGGACGATGCTCGGCCAGAAGGTCTCGGGCACGTACTCCACGCGCTACTGCGCCAAGGGCAGCGTGAAGACGTGCTCGAAGAACCTGTGGGCCGCGATCGCCGAGGCCGGCAAGAAGCTGTCGGCCAAGCAGGGGTCCGATCCCACGAAGTGGAGCGCGCCGACGACGATGGTGAACTACACGCCGGTGGCGCTGTTCAACATGCAGTACACGAACAAGCCGAGCGGCATCCACCAGGTGATGTCGTTCGCGCCGTGAGCCCGAGGCTCATCGCGTGACCTGACGCGGGCGGCCTCCGGGCCGCCCGCGGTCGGTCACACGGGGGCCGGGGCGAAGCGCCGGCGCAGGCGCGCGCCGAGCATCCCGAAGAGCGTCCCGAAGAGCGCGTAGAGCGGGACGATGAGGGCCGGCGGGTCGAGGATCGTCGCCTCGAGCCCGGCGTCCAGGAGCTCGTGCGTCACGAGGATCGACGTGGCGAACAGCGCCCCGCTCAGCACACCGCGCAGCGCGCCGCCGCGGATCGTCGCGTGTTCCATGCCGGTGCCGATCCCGCCGAGGATCATCACCGTGACGAAGACGAGATAGCCCGTGCCGCTCTCGCCGAGCAGCCAGCCGCCGATCGCGCCCGTGAGGATCGGGCCGAGGAGGACGATCAGCACCCGCTGCGGGCGCGGGCGTGTGCTGAGGAGCTGTGGTGGCCACACGAGGTGAGCCTATGCGACGCGCTCGGGCGGGGACACGCGCGCGGCGCCGGGAGTTCGCCAGCTGACCCCGCCGACCGCTGGACGAGCGTGATGCCGGCCGCTGCCCGCGCAGCGCCTGTTCGACGGCAGCGTGATCGCGTCGGCCGCCGTGAACCCGACGCACGGCGCGCCGCCGCTCACGTTTCGTGGCAGGATCGGCTCGTGGAACGCGGAGGGATCGGCGAATCGCGCGGAGCCGTGATCGTGCGGCGCCTGAAGACGGTGCCGCCGATCCTCATCGGGTTCGTCCTCGTGACCGTGCTGTTCGTGGCGCTGCTCGTCGTCGCGCTGCTCGCCGACGTCGTGCGCGCGATCGTGCGCCGCACGCCGTTCATGGCGACGCGCCTGCTCGCGTTCCTCTGGGTCTACCTGGCGGCGGAGACCGCGGGGCTCATCGCGCTGCTCGCGCTCTGGATCGCCGCCGGGTTCGGCGCGCGCCGCGCCTGGATGGCGGACTGGACGTGGCGCTTCCAGCAGGTCTGGGCCGGCTGGCTGTTCGGCGCTGCGAAGCGCGTCATGGGTCTGCGCGTCGAGGTGCACGGCGACGCAGTCGTGCGGCCGACCCCGGTGATCGTGCTCGTACGCCACGCGAGCATCGTGGACAACCTGCTGCCCTCGGTGCTCGTGGCGCGCGCCCACCGCGTGCGCCTGCGCTACGTCCTCAAGCGCGAGCTGCTCAGCGACCCGTGCCTGGACGTCGCCGGCAAGCGCCTGCCGAACTACTTCGTCCGGCGCGGGACCGGCGAGGACATCGAGCGTGAGAACGTGCGCCGGCTCGCGGAGAACCTCGGCCCGCAGGACGGCGTGCTGCTCTACCCCGAGGGGACGCGCTTCACCGACGAGCGCCGCGCCCGGGCGATCGAGCGGATCGCCGAGCGCGATCCGCAGCGCGCCGAACGCGTCGGCGCGATCGCGCATCTGCTGCCACCGAAGCTCGGCGGGTTCATCGCCGTGCTCGACGGCGCGCCGGACGTGGACGTCGTCGTCATGGCGCACGCCGGCTTCGACGGGCTGCGTCTGATCTCGGACATCTGGCGCGGCGCGCTCGTCGGGCGCACGATCCGCGTGCGCTTCGCGCGCACTCCGCGCGACCGGGTCCCGGCCGATGCCGAGGGCCGGGTGCGCTGGCTCGACGATGCCTGGCGCGAGGCGGACGCCTGGGTCGCCGAGCAGCTCACGCTCCCCGCGACCGACCGGGCGTCGCTGCGCTCCGCCAAGGGCCCACCCGTACCCCAGGCGTGAGCGACCTCGCGATCCTCGCCCTGAACGCCGGGGTGGTCCTCGCCCTGACGACGGCCCTGTGGGCCGTGAGCGTCGCCGTGCGCGACACGTCGATCGTCGACATCTTCTGGGGCTCGGGCTTCGTCGTGATCGCCTGGGTGACGTTCGCAGTCGCCGGCGGCGCCGAGGATCGGCGGCTGCTGCTCGCCGTCCTGACGACACTCTGGGGGCTGCGCCTGACGCTCCACCTCGCGCGGCGCAACCTCGGCAAGGGCGAGGACTTCCGCTATCAGGCGATGCGCCGGCGCCACGGCGACCGCTGGCCGCTGCGGTCGCTGTGGGCCGTGTTCTGGGGACAGGGGCTCCTCATGTGGATCGTCTCGCTGCCCGTCCAGGCCGGGCAGTTCTCCGCGACGCCGACGAGCCTCGGCGCGCTCGCCTGGCTCGGCGTCGCCGTGTACGCGGTCGGCCTGTTCTTCGAGACGGTCGGCGACCTGCAGCTCGAGCGCTTCAAGGCCGACCCGGAGAGCCGCGGCCGGGTGATGGACGGCGGCCTGTGGCGCTACACCCGCCATCCGAACTATTTCGGGGACTTCGCGGTCTGGTGGGGGCTCTACCTGATCGCGCTCAGCGCGGGCGCGTGGTGGACGATCGCGGGCCCGATCCTGATGAGCGTCCTGCTGATCCGCGTCAGCGGCGCCGGGCTGCTCGAGCAGTCGATCGGCAGGCGCCGTCCCGGGTACGACGAGTACGTGCGGCGCACGAGCGGCTTCTTCCCGCTGCCGCCGAAGCGCCGCTGAGCCGCGGGGCGCCGGGGCCGCACGAGGATCGGCGCCGTGGCCGGCCACCACGTCTCGTCCAGCTGAACGTCGCGCTCGCGCTCGCGCTGCGCGACAGCGCGCAGCTCGCGGACTTCATGGCCGCCGTCGACGACGTCCGGACGGCGCGGTGGCCGTCGGCTGAGCGCGCTCACGGCACGTACCAGCGGTCCATGTAGCCCTTCAGGAAGTCGCTGACGAGCGAGCGGTCGGGCACCGACGCGGCGAGGCCGTAGATCGGCGCCATGCCGCCCTCGGCCTGCGGCGTCGCGCGCACCGCGGCGACCGCCGCGCGCAGATCGGCGCCGAAGCGCGCGGCGAGCTCGGGCTGTGTGTGGCGCAGCGTCACGCAGATGTGCACGGCCGGCGGCCGCTGCAGGCCGTTGAGGCTCCAGCCGCGCGCGGTCATCTCGTCCATCACGCGGTAGACGTCGAGGTCCTCCTCGGTGCTGCGGAAGGCGAGCACGTACAGCGGATCGCCGATCAGCTCGAGGCCGTCGATCGCCCGGATGCCGTGCTTCATCTCGGCCGCGGCGTCGAGCACGCGCCGGGTCGTCTCGAGGTAGCCCGACTCGCCGAACGAGACGAGCGCCGCCCAGCACGCCGCGGCCAGTCCGCCCGAGCGCGAGCCCGCGAACGTCGGCGTGGCGTAGAGGCCGCCGGGCCAGTCGGTGAACGTGAAGAACTGGTGGTGGCGCAGCTCGCCGCCGCGGTAGAGCACGACCGAGGTGCCCTTCGCCGCGTAGCCGAACTTGTGCGTGTCGGCCGACATCGACGTCACGCCGGGCACCCGGAAATCGAACGGCGGGACCGTGCAGCCGAGCTTCACCGCCCACGGCAGGATGAAGCCGCCGAGACAGCCGTCGGTGTGGAATCCGATGCCGCGCTCGCGGGCGATCGCCGCGAGCTCCGCGATCGGGTCCACGAGCCCGTGCGGGAATCCCGGCGCCGAGCCGACCATCACGACCGTGTTCTCGGTGATCGCCGCCTCCATCGCCGCGACGTCCGCGACGAAGTCCGCCCCGACCGGGATCTTGCGCTGGACGATCCCGAACGCGTCGGCGGCCTTGTCGAACGCGGCGTGCGCGCTCTCGGGCAGCACCATCTCCGGCGACGTGATCCCCTGCGCCCGGCCCCGCTCGCGGTAGGCGCGCATCGCGAGCATGATCGACTCGGTCCCGCCCGAGGTCACCGTGCCGCAGATCTCCTCGCCGGCCTCGTCCGCGCCGAGCATCCCGGCGGTCATCGCGACCACCTCCGCGTCGAACTTCGCGGCGCTCGGCCAGATGTCGAGGTGCAGCGGGTTGCTCTGCGAGTGCAGCGCGTAGGCGCGGTTCAGGAACGCGACGTGCTCCGGCTCACCCTCGTAGACCGCCCCCGAGACGAGCCCGCTCTCCCAGCGGGCGCGCTCGGCATCGGCCATCGTCTGCAGCTGGGCGAGCACCTCCTCGCGGTCGACGCCCTGCTCGGGCAGCCGTTCGTGCGTCGGGAGCGTGCCGCGATAGGGCTTCAGCGCGGCGTCGAGCTCCGCGAGCGGGTCGGGCTGGGAATCCGTCATGTGCTGCTCCTCGTGCGCGCATTGAGGCGCGCGTAGATCGGCTTGGTCGCCTTGTACAGCTTGACGAAGGCGGCGTAGAGATCGTCGTAGACGCCGGCGTTCGCGGGATCGGGCGTGTAGGTCGCGGCGATCGCCACGCGCGCCGGGATCTCCTCGACCGTCAGCTCGCCGAGCGCGAGACCGGCGAGGAACGCGGCGCCGCGGACGTTCGCGTGCACCGGATCGGCGGCGGCGCGGATCTCGCGCCCGAGCACGTCGGCGAAGATCTGGCACCACAGCGGCGAGCGCGCGCCGCCGCCGATGAAGGTGATCGGCTCGAGCCGGCGCCTGCAGAACCGCTCGACGGCCGCCTGCATCCAGCGCGCGTTGAGCGCCACGCCCTCGAGGACGCTGCGCACGAGCTGCGCGCGCGTCGTGTCGAGGCTGAGGTTCAGCCACCCGCCGCGCACGAGGCTGTCGTCCACCGGCGTGCGCTCACCGTTGAGCCACGGGAGGAACAGCACGCCCCCGCTCCCGGCGTCCGCCTGCTCGGCGAGCGCGACGAGCGCCTCATACCCCGCGTCGGCCTCGGGCGTCCCGGTGAGCCACGCGTCGCGCAGCATCGCGAGCGAGGCGCCCGCGGTCTGCTGCTCGCACGAGACGAGGTAGCGGCCCGGGAGCGCCGACGGCAGCGAGGCGACCGAGCGCAGCGGATCGGTCCGCTTGTACGGGACGTGGCACGAGAGCCACGACGAGGTCCCGACGTAGAGGTGCGCCGCGTGGTCGCCGACCGCGCCCGACCCGACCGCCGCGCTCATCGTGTCCCCGGTCGCGGTGATCACCTGGGCCTGCGGGCCGATCCCGATGGCACGTGCGGCCTTTGGGGTGATCGGGCCCAGGACGCTCGCGCTCGGGCGCAGGTCCGGCAGCCGCTCGCGCTCGAGCCGCGCGGCCCGCAGCAGGCGCGCGTCGTAGGCGACGCGCGTGACGTCGCGCGTGTCCGTGACCCAGTGCGTCGTGATCGTGTCGAACGACGCCGAGCGCTTCCCGGTGAGCTGCAGGTTCAGCCAGTCCACCGGCTCGAGGAACGCGGCGGCCGCGGCGAAGACCTCGGGCCGCTCGGTGCGCAGGTACTGCAGATGCGAGAACGGGTCGCGGCCGGAGAGCGACGGCGCGCCGCCCGTGAGCCGGATCCAGCGCGCGATCTTCGCCGCCCCGTACCCGGCGACGCGGGGGCCGCCGCGCGCCAGGCGCCGGGCCTCGCCGGCGCCGCGGGCGTCGAGCCACGTCAGCGCCGGGCCGAGCGGCGCACCGCCGGCGTCGACGGCGACCGTGCCGGCCCACTGGCCGGTGACAGCGACGGCGGCGACCGACGCCGGCGCCACGGGCGGCTCGGCCATGACCAGCTGCGCGCACGTCGTGATCGCCGCCCACCAGTCCTGCGGACGCTGCTCGGCCGCACCATGGGGTCCGAGCTGCGTCTCGA
This sequence comes from uncultured Actinomycetes bacterium, assembly GCA_963787935.1. GTDB lineage: Bacteria > Actinomycetota > Thermoleophilia > Solirubrobacterales > Solirubrobacteraceae > F1-60-MAGs163. The sequence continues at coordinate 1,454,751 of CAWBEV010000006.1, forward strand.
CCGGCTCGAACGCCGCCGCGAGCACGTCGCCGCGGGTGCTCACGAGTGCGACCTTCGGCCCGCCCGTGCCGAGATCGATCGCCAGGACGTGGGTCACGGCCCGGAATCTATGCGGTCCGGCCGGGGAGGCCGAGGCCGCTCAGCCGCCGGGCGGCCGCCCGGCCCCCGGCCAGGGGGAGAGGACGAGCAGCAGCCGCGAGTCGCGCACCGCCCGCACGGCGTGGCGCTCCTTCGGCTCGAACACGAGCAGCGTCCCGGGGCCGACGCCGTGCGTCGCGCCGTCGCCGTCCACCTCGAGCTCGCCGTCCACGACCGTGAGCCAGGCGCGCTCGTGCACCTCGTGGTCCTGGAGCTCCTCGCCCGCGGGGAGCCGCAGCAGCACCGCGCGCCCCTCGTCGCTCGAGAGCAGCACCTCCGGGTGATGCGGCTCGATCAGACGCTCACGCAGGTCGAAGCGTTCCATCGGCCGAGCATACCCCGAGCCGTGCGGCGGTGAAACGGTAGGCTCCGCCCCGCTCCTTGCGCCCTGCGCCTCCCGCCGGACCCCATGAACCTTCTCGAGCACGTCTCCGTCAACACGCTTCCGCCGGAGCGCTTCGAATCCGTGCTGGACGAGCACCAGTGGAAGCTCCTCGACGCGGCGAACAACCATGCGCGCGAGATCTTCGGCGCGCGGCGGGTCTGGAACGTCAACTCGACGGCGAACGGCGGCGGCGTCGCCGAGATGCTCCACTCGCTCATCGCCTACGCGCGCGGTGCGGGCGTGGACGCGCGCTGGGCGGTGATCGACGGCGAGCTCACGTTCTTCGAGCTCACCAAGCGGATCCACCACAAGCTCCACGGCAGCCCCGGTGACGGCGGCCCGCTCGGCGCAGCCGAGCGCGAGGTCTACGAGCGCGTCACGGCGCAGAACGCCGAGCGCTTGGCCGCCGAGCTGCACGCGGGCGACGTCGTGCTGCTGCACGATCCGCAGACCGCGGGGATGGTGCCGATGCTCGCCGAGCAGGACGTGCACGTCGTGTGGCGCTCGCACATCGGCATCGACGAGCCCAACGACGACGTCCGCGAGGCGTGGGAGTTCCTGCTCCCGTACCTCGGCCCGGCGCAGGCGTTCATCTTCACGCGCCGCGAATACGCGCCACCCGAGCTCGCGCGGCGCGACATCACGATCATCCCGCCGTCGATCGACGTCTTCGCTGAGAAGAACCAGGTCATGAGCGACGAGCAGGTGGCCGCGATCCTCGTGACCGCGGGCATCGTCGACGGCGACGCTACCGCTGCGCCGAACTACGCGCACCACGACGGCGCCGAGGACCGGGTCACGCGGCGCGCCGAGATGGATGAGGACGTGCGCCTGACGCTCACCGACCCGATCGTCGTGCAGGTCTCGCGCTGGGACCCGCTGAAGGACCCGGTCGGCGTGATGCGCGGGTTCACCGACCACGTCGCGCCGCGTGTTCCCGCAGCGCACCTCGTCCTCGCCGGCCCGTCGCCCGCCGGCGTGACCGACGATCCCGAGGGGGGTGTGGTGCTCGAGGAGGTCCGCGCTGCGCGCGCCGCACTCCCCCCCGACGTCGGCGCGCGCGTGCACCTGGCGAGCCTGCCGATGGACGACCGCAGCGAGAACGCCGCGATCGTGAACGCCATCCAGCGTCATGCGACGGTCGTCGTCCAGAAGAGCCTCGCCGAGGGATTCGGCCTGACCGTCTCCGAGGCGATGTGGAAGTCGCGCCCGGTCGTCGCGAGCCGCGTCGGGGGCATCCAGGACCAGATCGTCGACGGCACGAGCGGCGTCCTGCTGGACGACCCGCTGGACCTGCGCGCCTTCGGCGCGGCCGTCGCCGGCCTGCTGGCCGATCCCGAGCGCGCGACGGCGATGGGCGCGGCGGCCCACGAGCGCGTGCGCCTGGACTTCCTCGGCTCGCGCCACCTGATCCAGTACCTCGCCCTGTTCGCCCGGCTGATCGAGCACGACGGGCACACGGGCCGCGGCGCGTAGCGGCAGGGAAGCGCGCGGGCGCGTCGAAACGCCCAGGCACGGGCCCCCGGGCCCGGCCGTGATGCCGCCTCCCGACGATCACCCCCTCGTCCTCCTCCCGCACCCCTCCACGGAGGAGTCGCCATCCACGCGGACCGTGCTGCGAATCGTCGCGATCGTCCTGATCGTCGTCGGGATCCTCCTCGTCCTGCGGATCCTCTGGCAGCCGATCGCCTGGATCATCATCGCCTCGTTCCTGGCGATCGCGATCTCCGGGCCGGTGAACGTCCTGCACCGCCGGATGCGCCGCGGGCTGGCGATCACGATCGTCTACCTCGCCGTGCTGCTCGTTCCCGTGGCGCTCTCGGCGCTGATCGTGCCGCCGCTCGTGCGCCAGGGCGTCGACTTCGCGAACAACCTCCCGAGTTACGCGAACGACCTGCAGAACACGATCGAGAAGAACCAGCGCCTGAAGAAGCTCAACGCGGACCTCGGCGTCACCGACAAGCTCACGAAGGCGGCGGGGGACCTCCCCGACCGCGTCGGCGCGGCCGCGGGCATCCTGCGCGACCTCGGGAGCGGGCTCGTGAACTCGATCTTCGCGGGCCTGACGATCTTCGTGCTGAGCATCTTCATGGTCGCCCGGGGCCGACAATGGATCGACATGCTCATCGACTTCCGGGGCGGTCCACAGGTGGACGCACTGAAGGGCGCCGCCGACCGCATCGCGAACGCCGTCGGCAACTATGTCGCCGGCGCGATCGTCCAGGCGACGATCGCCGGGGTGACGAGCTTCATCGTGCTGACGATCCTCGGCGTGCCGTTCGCGGGCGCGCTGGCGGTGCTCGTCGCCTTGTTCGACCTGCTCCCGATGGTCGGCGCGACGATCGCGGCGTTCGTCGTCGGGCTCGTGACGCTCTTCAACGACTTCCCGACCGACACGATCATCTGGATCGTCTTCGCGATCGGCTACCAGCAGTTCGAGAACTACGTCGTCCAGCCGCAGATCCAGAAGCGCGCGGTCGAGCTCGAGCCGTTCGTCGTGCTCGTCGCGGTGCTGTTCGGCGCGACGCTGTTCGGCGTGCCCGGCGCGCTGCTGGCGATCCCGGTCGCCGCGACGATCCAGATCGGCGTGCAGGAGTGGTGGCGCTACCGGCTCATGAGCCGCGGCGAGCCGCTGCCCCCGGGGCACGATCCGCTGGGTCACGCGGGTCCGCCGGACCCACCGCCGGACTCCGGCGTGGGCGGCCCCGAGCCGAGCCCCGCCTGACCCCGCGCGTGCTCAGCCGCTCGCGGCGGCGAGCTGCGCAGCGAGGAACGGCACGATCTCCGCGTCCGCGCGCGCGGGCTCGTCGAGGAACGGCCAGTGCCCGGCGTGCTCGAGCATCACGACGCGGGCTCCCGGCAGCAGCTCGTCGGCCACGACGTGCGCGAAGCGCGGCTCGGTGAACGGGTCGGTGGCGCCCCAGAAGACGAGTCCGGGGAGCCGCCGCGCGCGCAGCGCGGCCCAGTCGATGCCCGGATCGCGATCGTCGGTGGCGCGATAGAGGCACAGCGCGGCGCGCTTCGTGGCGCGGTCGTAGTTGCGGCCCATGCGCTCGGCGTCGGCCCGCGGCAGGCGCGGGTCCTCGCGCAGCAGCGCCCGCACGAGGAGCTTCGGCGTCGTGACGGCCTGCATGAGCTCGCCGAGCACCGGTGTGCGCAACATCCGCGCGAGGCGATGCCAGCGGTAGCCGGGCAGCGGCCCGGCGTTCACCACGACGAAGCTCGCGGCGAGGTCCGGGCGCAGGCCCGCGAGCATGAACCCGAAGCCGCCGCCGAAGTCGTGGACCACGAGATGGGCGCGCATGACGCCGAGCTCGTCGAGCGCCGCGCCGATCCAGTCGGCGAACCCCCGCAGCGAGTAGTCGAAGTCTGCGGGCTTGCCCGCGTGGCCGTAGCCCGGCAGGTCGAACGCGATCGCGCGCCCATGGTCTCCCGCGGCACCGACCAGCGCGCGCCAGTCCTCGCCCGAGCCGGGGTTTCCGTGAAGGAAGACGACGGCCGGCCCGCCGGCATCCGGACCGGCCTCCAGGACGGGCGTCCCGATGCCCCGGACCGCGACGTGCCGCTCCCGAACCTCGGCCATGACGCGACGCTAACGGATGGGCGCTTGACCCGCGTGCGAGCATGGCGCGCATGGCGCGCATCGGCATCCTCACCGGCGGGGGCGACTGTCCCGGCCTCAACGCGGTCATCCGCGCGGTCGTCCGCAAGGGCGCAAAGGTCCACGGGCACGAGTTCATCGGGTTCCGCTACGGCTGGGCGGGCGTGCTCGAAGGGAACACCGTGGAACTCGACATCGACGCGACCTCCGGCCTCCTGCCGCGCGGCGGGACGATCCTCGGCACCTCGCGGACGAACCCCTACAAGGGCGAGGGCGACGGCACCGCGCTCGTCCGCGCCGGGATTGAGCGCGTCGGCGTCGACGCGCTGATCCCGATCGGCGGTGAGGACACGCTCGGCGTCGCCGGGCGCCTGGCGGCCGACGGCGTGCCGGTGGTCGGAGTGCCCAAGACGATCGACAACGACCTCGCCGGGACGGACTACACGTTCGGCTTCGACACCGCCGTCCAGATCGCCACCGACGCGATCGACCGTCTCCACACGACCGCCGAGTCCCACAACCGGGTGCTCGTCGTCGAGGTCATGGGCCGGCACGCCGGCTGGATCGCCGCGTACTCGGGAATGGCCGGCGGCGCCGACGCGATCCTCGTGCCCGAGCGCCCGTTCGACCTCGACGATGTCTGTGCCCATCTGCGCGCCCGCCACGCGCGCGGGCGCTCGTTCTCGATCGTCGTCGCGAGCGAGGGCGCGGTGCCGAAGGAGGGCACGGTCTCGACCCGTGACGAGGACATCGACGAGTTCGGGCACGTGCGCCTCGGCGGCATCGCCGCGTGGCTCGAGAAGGAGATCGAGGCCCGCACGGGGTATGAGACACGCATGGTGGTGCTCGGGCACGTTCAGCGCGGGGGAACGCCGACGGCATTCGACCGCGTCCTCGCCACCCGCTACGGGGTCGAAGCGGTGGACGCCGTGAGCCGCGGTGAGACCGGCATGATGGTCTCGCTGCAGGGCACGCGCGTGACGACGGTGCCGCTGGCCACGGCGCTCGCCGAACCGAAGCTCCTGGACCCCGACTTCTACGCGACCGCCGAGGTCTTCTTCGGCTGATGATGAGGACGAACGTGCGGGATCGAGGACTGCGCCGGCGCCTGCCGGCAGCCGCCGTCATGCTCGTGGTCGCCGTGTTCGCCGCGGGCTGCGGCGGCGACGACACCGGCGCGAAGAACACGTACGTCGGCCAGGTCAACAAGGCCCAGGAGGAGTTCGCGGCGACGTTCGAGCGCCTCGCGGGCCAGATCACGGCGACGAGCTCCGCGGCCGACGACCGGCGCACGCTGCGCGGGTTCCAGAAGGCGATCGACGCGACGACCGCGGACATGCGCGCGATCAGGCCGCCCGCTGAGGTCAAGAACCTGCACGCCGACTTCGTCGACGAGCTCGCCGGCTATGGCGACGCGATCGCGAAGGCCGAGAAGGGCCTCGGCGCGGCGAACAACGTCACGGACATCTCGAAGGCGCAGGCCGACCTCGCGCAGTCGACCTCGCGCACGAGCGCCGCCGTCAACCGCACGATCGCCGAGATCAACACGAAGCTGCGCGAGTAGCGCAGCCGGCGCTACTCGCGTCCGCGCGCCCCGGCGGCGGCGGCGAGACGTTCGAGCGCCCCGGCGAGCTCGTCGAGGCGCCGGTGGGCGCGCTCCACGCGCAGCGAGACGTCGGCCGCCGCGTCGAGCAGCCGGGCGGGGGCGGTCGGATCGCGCGGCGGCGGACCGGGCGGCGGCGCGCTCTCGGAGGCCATCGCGGCGCGATGCTAGTCGCGCGGCCGGTCGGGTCCCGGCGAGCCACCGCGCGGCGCCGCCGCGTACGGTGTGAGCATGTCCCCGTTCTGGATCTGGACGCAGGTGGCGATCGTCGTGGTCGTCGTGATCGGGATGGTCATCGCGGTCGTGAAGCTCGCGTGAGCCTCGCGCCGGCGCCGTGCATCACGGATAGGCTGCGCCCATGTTCGGCGCGATCGTGGTGGGGACCGACGGCTCGCAGACCGCGATCGAGGCGGTGCGCCAGGCGATCGCACTCGCCGCCCGCGTGAACGCGCGGCTCGAGATCGTGAGCGCCTACGAGCCCGTGCCGCAGTCGCGCCTGCGGGCCGAGGCCCATCAGCTTCCGACGGACCTGCAGTGGACGATCACCGCGCGCGAGGACGTCGAGGCGACGCTCGCCGAGGCCGCCGAGGAGGCCGGCGCTGCCGGCGTGGCCACCGGAACCCACGCGCGCCAGGGCGATCCGGCGGATGCGATCCTCGACGTCGCCGAGGAGACGGGCGCCGACCTGATCGTGGTCGGCAACAAGGGGATGACCGGCGCGAAGCGGTTCCTGCTGGGCTCCGTGCCGAACAAGATCAGCCATCACGCGCCGTGCAGCGTCCTCATCATCCGGACGACCTGACGGCGCGACGCCGGGCTCAGATGCCCGGGTCGGTCGCGTCGGCGGCGTTCACGAGACCCCAGCCGTAGCGCCTGTCGTAGCCGGTGGAACCGAGGTCGCGCGCGGTCTGCTTCAGGCGCCGCTCGACCCGCGCGGGCGTCGGGTCCTCGCCGGCGACGCCGGTGGCGATGACGAGCGCGGCCGCCGCGCTGACGTGCGGCACGGCCATCGAGGTGCCTTCGTAGTTCGCGGGCACGCCGAAGCGCGTGAGATCCGGCGGCAGGACCGTCACCTGGAAGATGTTGCGCCCCAGCTTGGCCCCCGAGCGGCAGTTCGCATCGCCGGGGAGCGGCGCATCGGCGCCGCCGCCGGGGGCGACGAGATCGAGGCCCGACCCGCCGTTGGAGAACTCGGCCAGGCAGCCGTTCTCGGTCGTCGCGCCGACCGACAGGACGCCCCCGGCGCGCGCGGGGTACGCCACGCGCGCGTTGCCCTCGTTGCCGGAGGCCCCGACGACGACGGCGCCGCGCGCCTTCGCGTAGGAGATCGCCGAGAGCAGCTGCGGGATGTCGGCGGCGGTGACGTCGCTGTCGAACTCGAGGCTGAGGTTGATGACCTGCGCGCCGCGTCGCGCCGCGTACCGGATGCCGGCCGCGATGTCCACGGCGTTGCCCTCGCCGGCGCTGTCCAGGACCCGGACCGGCATGATCCGCGCGCCGTAGGCGAGCCCGGTGAGGCCGACCCCGTTGTTCGTCGCCTCGGCGATCGTCGAGGCGACGTGCGTGCCGTGCCCGTTGCGGTCCGCCGGGTAGGAGTCGCGGTCCACGAAGTCGTGGCCGCGCACGAACGCACGCGAGGTGAAGTCCGGCGAGCGCCTGTATGGCGGGCGGTTCGAGTACGCAACGCCGGTGTCGAGCACCGCGACGACGACCCCCGTGCCGCCGGGGACGCCGGCGGCGATCGCGTGCGCCCAGGCCTGGGGCGCGCGCACGCCGAACGGCCCCGAGAAGTTCCACTGCAGGGACTGCCACCCGCCGGCTCCCCCGCGACCCGCGTCGTCGGGGATGAAGGTCGAGGCCTGGGCGGCGTGCGCCTTGACGTTCGGAACGGCGTATGCGACGTCGGGGCGCGTCTTCAGGCGATCGATCGCACGGTTGACGCTCGCGACGCGCAGGACCGTCGGCGCCCCGCCGGAGGCCTGCGCGGCCTGCGCGGCGGACCCGGGCTCGTACTGGACGACGACTTCGCCGGGCTCGACGTCGAGGGCGAGCGCGCTCGGGGGGACCGCCACCGGAATGAGCACGGCGGCGAGCACGATGAGGAGTCGGAGCGCGGATCGGGGCACTGACATTCGCTGTCGGCACGCTGCGGGCGCGGCGTGAGGACCACTTCCAGGAACACCGCAACCCTGCCGAAGTTCCGGGTGCACCCGTCATGATGACGCATCAATGGAGGCGCCGACCCGGCACGACGACGAGCGCTGGATGCGCCAGGCGCTGGACGAGGCCCATGCGGCGCTCGTCCACGACGACGTGCCGATCGGCGCCGTCGTGGTCCAGGGCGGCCGTGTGATCGGGCGCGGGCACAACGAGCGCGAGCGCCTCGGCGACCCGACCGCGCACGCGGAGGTCACCGCGCTGCGGGCCGCGTCCGCGGCCCTCGGATCGTGGCGCGTGCTCGACGCGACGCTCTACGTGACCCTGGAGCCCTGCGCGATGTGCGCGGGGGCGATCGTGCTGGCCCGCGTCCCGCGCGTGGTCTTCGGGACGACCGACCCGAAGGCCGGTGCCGCCGGCAGCGTGCTCGACGTACTCGGCGATCCGCGCCTGAACCATCGTCCGCAGGTCACCGGTGGCGTGCTCGCCGACGACTGCGCCGGGCTGCTGCGAGAGTTCTTCGCCGCCCGCCGCTCACCCGGCCCTGGACGATCGTCGTAGTTTCCACGGTCTCAGGCGCCGCAGACCGTCCGGAACACGACAGCGGCAGCGGCGCGCGCCGGATCATCGCGATCGCGATCTGCCTCCCGAAGTCCTGACGCAGCCCTGCGACGCGGGCCGGGCGCTCAGGGCCCGGCCCAGCCCGCGATCCGGCAGGGCCGCCCGTCGCACCCGGCGTCGAGCACCCCGTCGCGCAGGTAGCGCGCCACGAGCCGGCGGATCTCCGGGGACGACCCGCCGAGCGGATGCGGGTCGACGCCCTGGTCCGGCGCCGTGTTCGTCACCGGCATCGGCGGCGTCCCGGCCGCGCCGCCGCCCGGTGGCGTCCGCAGCGGCCCGCTGTCCATCGCCAGCAGCGCGCTGCCCTGGAAGGGCGCCCCCGCGGGGAGCCCGCGCAGGCCCCAGAACAGATCGAACGGGGCGGCGCGACCGGGGTCGAGCGCCGGCGTCCGCAGCCGGACGCCGAGCGTGCGAGCCTCGACGGCGGTGGCGAGATTCGTCACCTGGTGGTCCCCGACGGCCATCAGGAGCAGGACCTCGTGGCGCGGGGTGTTCGGCAGCGGGGCCGCGGTGATGTGCTGCGCGTAGCCGTTCGCCTCCGCGCGATCCCAGAGCTGCTGGATCAGCGCGAGCTGCAGCGGGCGCTCCACGCCGCGCGCGTAGTTCGCGTAGAGGATCCGGGCGAACGGGCCGAACTGCGTCGAGCGATCGAGCAGCGTCGCGTAGTTCATTCCCGGGACGCCCAGCGCCGCGGACCGGAAGTCCGGCGCGATGGCCGTCAGGGCGCCGCCGATGATCCCGCCCTGGCTGTTGCCGTTGAACGCCAGGTTCGTGTTGAGCAGCGGCTGTCCGCCGACCTGGAACGCCGCATCGCGCCGCAGGCCCCCCGGGTGGATCATCGCGCGGCCGAGGAACAGGAACTGGAGCATGCCCTGCTGCACGCGGTCGCTGAGCTGCGGGAAGTTCGTCAGGTCCGTGAGGACGTCCGCTGCGATCCCCGGGACGTCGTCGGATGCCATGCCGGACCAGTCGGTCGCGCAGAAGACGATCCCGTGCTCGTTCGCCGCCTCGGCGTAGAACGTGTTGCGCACGAGTTCGTCACGGTCGCCGAGCAGGCCGTGGCCGTAGAGCACCGGCTGGGCGGGCGTCACCGTTCCGCCCGCCGCGACGCTGCGCGGGATGAGGCACACGAACGCCGCGCGCGCGACGTTGCCGGCCGTCCGCGCGGGCAGGCCCCCGCGATCCAGCCGGAAGCGCGCGCCCGGCGGGCATCCCGCGCGGTCCAGGAAGCACGGCACGGTGACCGTGCCGCGCACGCGACGCAGGAGGTCCGGGCTCTCCTGCGCGGTGAAGTCCGTGACCTGCGTGATCGCGAAGTCCGGGGAGCGCCCGGCGACGCGCCGGTCGCCGAGATCGCGGTCGCCGAGCTCGCCGAACGCGCGATCGCGGATCGCGAGCATCCGCTCGCTCAACGACCGGCGGCTGGCGACGGTGAAGTCCCACGCGAGGTACACGCCGCCGCGGGCGATGCGGGCGCGGCGCAGCGCCCGGAAGACGGGAGCCAGGGCGACCGCGCGCTCGCGCTCGAGCGCACCACGCGGGCGCCCGTCGCGGATCCGCGCGAACGCCGCCGGCGCGGGGATCGTCCGCCCGTCGGAACGGCGCAGCCCCCGCAGGACGACGACGTAGCGGCGGCCCTCGCGGTAGTTGCGCATCGCGCGGACGAGCAGCGCGGCGCTCGCGGGGCTCGCCGACTGCGCGTCCATCTCGGCGGCGACCGGGTGGCGCCTGCCCGTGACGGTGTCGAGGACGAGCACCGGGGCGTGCTTCGCGCTGTAGCGCTGCGGGTCGGTGACCGGCGCCGCCCCGCTGCGGCGCAGTCCGGCGGCATCGAGGCCCGCAACGCGCGTGATGATGAGCGCCCCGGGGCTGAAGCCGTCGCCGCGGTTGAGCTCGCTCACCCCGATGGCGCGCCCGGTCTTCGTCTTCGGCGTCGATCCCGGGAGCAGCGCCAGCCGCCGGCCGCTGTCGGTCGCGGGGTCACGGCGCGTGAACCAGTCGTTCGGCCACGGCAGCAGGCAGGCGGCCGGGTCGATCGGATCGCAGCCACGCGCCAGCGCACTCGCCGCGGGCGCCGGAGCGGGCGCCGCCAGCGCGAGTGTGGTGAGGACGAGCGCCGCGAGCGGCGCGGCGAGACGGCGATGGGCGAGCACGGCGTTCCTCCGGTGGACCGCGGCGAACGGTACCCGCGCGACGGACGACCCGCGCCGCTCGCGGACGGATGGCGTGCGGATGCCGGGCGGCGTCGCTACGCGGTCCCCTCGCCCTCCCCGTCGGCTGCGCCGAGTGACACGAGCAGGAACGTGTCGACCGGCTGGTCGCGGCCCTTGACGTCGAGCGCTCCGAGCGGCTCGAGCCGTGCACCGCGCAGGCGCCGCGCCGTCTCGCCGCCGATCACGACGCCCCCGACGGGGGCGCGACCCTCGAGGCGTGAGGCGACGTTCACCGCGTCGCCGATCGCGGTGTGGGTCCGCCCGCCCGCGGCGCCGAGGACGCCGACGAGCGAGGTCCCGGTGTTGACCCCGGCGCGGAAGCGCGGCCACCCCGGATGGGCCGCGGCGACGGCGACGGTGTGCTCCTGCAGGGCGAGCGCGGCGCGGGCGGCGCGCTCGGCGTGGTCGGGCTGGTCGCCGCGGCGATTGAAGACGACCATCAGCGCATCGCCGATGATGTTGTCGATCTCGCCCCCGTGCTCCTGCACGACCGGCGGGATGACCCGCTCGAAGTACTCGTTGAGCATCGCGCTGACCTCGGTCGGCTCGTGGGTCTCGGAGAACGACGTGAATCCCTCGAGATCGGCGAACACGATGCTCAGCTCGCGCCGCCCGGCCGCCGTGTCGTCGAGGTAGAGCGGGCTGAAGCGCTCCTGGTGCCACTGGCGCTGTGCGCTCGAGGCGATCAGGATGAACGCGAACAGCATCAGCAGATGCCACTCCCACCAGGTCGCGTGCCAGTTGCGGGCGAAGACGACCGCGAACATCGCCTCGGCGAGCAGCGCGAACCCCGCCGCCATGCCGAGCAGCATCTCCGCGCGGCGCTCGCGGTACAGACGCACGTACGCGACGACGGCGTAGAGGAACAGGAGCATCGCCGGGATCGCGAGGACCAGGAGCGGGCCGGACGCGCGCTCCGGCGGATCGGGCCGGTCGGTGAGCGAGGTGAGCGACCAGACCGCGAACCCGAGCATCACCGCGAGCACCCCGTTGCGCAGCAGCGCCTGGTGGCGCATCACCGCGCGGCCACGGTCGCCGGAGAGGTCGAGCGCCGAGGCCGCGGCGAACGCCGACGCCAGCAGGAGACCGACGGGCGTCGCGATGACGAACCCGGCGTTCGAGGTGTCGAGCAGCACGCCGGGCGTCGCGAGCGCGTGCAGCCCGAGGAAGCCGGCCGACGAGAGGAACGCCAGCGAGACGAGCAGCACCCGGGCATCGCCGCGACGCGCGGCGGCGGTCGCCGTGGCGTACGCGAGCACCGCGTTGAGGCCGCCGGCCGTGAGCACGAGCCAGAAGTGCGAGGGGTGGTGCTCCCAGGTGATGTCGAGACCGGGCTGCGCGAGCAGCAGCGCGAAGCCGAGCATCGGAAGCGCGAGCGCGGCGACGAGGAAGACCGTGATCCGCGAGGAGGGCACGGCGGCGCGGGTCGTCATCGCGCGTGCGCCGCCCGCTCCTCGAGCTCCTCGAGATGCTCGTACACCTGCTGGACGACCACGGATCCCTGACCGACCGCGGAGGCCACGCGCTTGATCGAGTGATGGCGCACGTCGCCGACCGCATAGACGCCCGGGATGCACGTCTCGTAGGCGGTCGGCGGGCGCTCGAGCGGCCAGCGCTCGGAATCCGCGGGGGTCGCCTCGGGCCCGGTCAGCACGTACCCCGCATCGTCACGGCGGATCGCGTCCGGGAGCCAGTCGGTGTGCGGCCGCGCGCCGATCATCACGAACAGGCCGTCGGCGGGGACCGCGCGGATGGCCCCGGTGTCGCGGTCGCGCAGGCCGAGGTGCTCGAGCCGCCCGTCGCCGCCGCCGCCGACGACCTCGGTGTGCAGCAGCACCTCGATGTTCGGGGCAGCCTCGAGCTCGCGCACGAGGTAGTCGGACATGCTGCTCGCAAGTTGCTCTCCGCGCACGACGAGCGTCACCTCCGCGGCGTAGCGGTGGAGGTGCATCGCCGCCTGGCCGCCCGAGTTGCCGGCGCCGACGACGAACGCGCGACCGCCCGCGAGCGCCCGCGCCTCGGAGACCGACGCCCCGTAGAACACCCCGGAACCGGTGAGGCGCTCGAGCGACGCGACGCCCAGGCGCCGGTAGTGCACGCCGGTCGCCAGCACGACGGCGCCCGCTGTCACCTCGCCCTCCCCCTCGATCGTGACGACGTGCCGGTCGTCCTCGGCGCGCAGGCCGGTGACCGGGCGCATGAACAGGAAGTCGGCGCCGAAGACCCACGCTTGCTGGAAACCGCGCTGCGCGAGGTCGGCGCCGTTGATCCCGCGGGAGAAGCCGAGGTAGTTGCGGATCAGCGACGTCGTCCCGGCCTGCCCGCCGATCGCCTCGCGCTCGACGACGAGCGTGCGCAGACCCTCGGACGATGCGTAGACCGCCGCGGCGAGACCGGCGGGACCCGCACCGACGACGACGACGTCGAACTCGGACGGCCCGGTCAGCGTCGTGGAGACGCCGTACGCGTGGGCGAGGCTCGCGTTCGAGGGATTCACGAGCGGCTCGCCGCCGTCGCGCAGGAACACGACGGGCTCCATGATGTCCTCGAGATGCGCCTGAGCGAGCCGGCGCTCGCCCTCCGGCGAGCCGCGCGCCACGAACTGGTGCGGCACCCCGTTGCGCGTCAGCACGCTGCGGACCTCGTGGGCTCGCGGCGCCCAGTCCTCGCCCACGACGACGACCTCGCGTTCCTCGGCGCCGGTCGCGCGCGTCCACTCGTGGACGAACTCGGCGATCGTGCGGTGGAACAGCTCGTCCGGCGACTTCCACGGCTTCAGCACGTAGTAGTCGATGTGCCCGAGGCCCATCGCCGTGAGGATCGCGTCGGCGATCTCGCGATCGGCCCACGCGCCCCACTCGACGAGCAGCCCGCGCTTGGCGTCGGGGTGCAGGGTGCGCACGGCCGCGAGCAGTCCCGCGCCGTCGTCGTCGTCCACCGCGTAGGCCGCCAGGACCACGGCCACGGGGTCGCCGGCCCGGCGCGCCTCGTTCAGCTGGTCGCGCGCACCGGCGATCGTCCGCTCGCCGCGCACGCGGTAGTCGCTCCCGAAACGGCGCCCCAGCTCGCGCTCGACGCGCTCGAGCGCGTCGACGTCGCTGTCGACCGCCAGGAGGAGAGGCCGCTTGCGGCTCATGGCTCGCGCCAGACTATGCCCGGTCCGCAGTGATTTCAAAACAGCGCCCGGCCGGTGCCCGGACCGCGCCCGGATGGTCGCGTCCGATTCCCGCGGGAATACCGGGCCGCTGTGTGCCACCGTGTCGGCGTGCTCATCGACGCCGACCGACTCTGGCAGGCCGTCGCGGCGGGTGACCCGCGCTTCGACGGCTGGGTCATCGTCGGCGTCACCTCGACCGGGATCTACTGCCGGCCGAGCTGCCCGGCGCGCACGCCGAAGCGCGAGAACGTCCGGTTCTTCGCCACCGCCGCAGCCGCGCAGGCTGCCGGGCTGCGCGCCTGCAAGCGCTGCCGGCCGGACGCCTCCCCGGGCTCGCCCGAGTGGGACCATCGCGCCGACCTCGTCGGGCGCGCGATGCGTCTGATCGCCGACGGCGTCGTGGACCGCGAGGGCGTCGGCGGTCTCGCAGGCCGGCTCGGCTACAGCGAGCGCCACGTCCATCGCGAGCTGACGGCGGTCGTCGGGGCCGGGCCGCTGGCGCTCGCGCGGGCGCAGCGCGCGCAGACCGCGCGCATCCTGCTCGAGACGACCGAGCTGCCGATCATCGACGTCGCGTTCGCCGCGGGATTTCAGAGCGTGCGTCAGTTCAATGCGACCGTGCGCGAGGTCTTCGCGCTGGCGCCGCGCGAGCTGCGGGCGCGCCATCGCCGGCCCGGCGCGCTCCCCGGTGACGGAGCGGTCGTGCTGCGCCTCCCCCACCGCGCGCCGCTCGACGCGCACGGCCTGCTCGCCTTCCTCGCGGCGCGCGCGGTGTCCGGTGTCGAGAGCGGCGCCGACGGCGTCTACCGGCGCAGCCTGTGCCTGCCGCACGGGGCCGGCACGGTCGAGTTGCGGACCGCGGACGGCGACGTCACCGCGCGGCTGCGGCTCGACGACCTGCGCGACCTGGCCGCCGCGGTGCAGCGTTGCCGCGCACTGCTCGACCTCGATGCCGATCCCGGTGCCGTGGACGCAGCGCTCGGCTCCGACGAGGTGCTCGGGCCGCTCGTGCGCGCCGCCCCGGGACGGCGGGTGCCGGGCCACGTCGACGGTGCCGAGCTCGCCGTGCGCGCCGTGCTCGGCCAGCAGGTCTCCGTCGCTGGCGCGCGCACGCTCGCCGGACGCCTCGTCGCCGTGCACGGCGCGCCGCTGCAGCGGCCGTTCGGCGACGTCACGCACACGTTCCCCGAGCCCGCGGCGCTCGTCGAGGCCGACCCGGAGACCTGGGCGATGACGCGCGCTCGGCGGCGCGCGCTCGGCGGGCTCGTCGCGGCGCTCGCCGCGGGCGACCTGACCCTCGACCCCGGCGCGGACCGCGCGAGCACGCGCGAGCGCCTGCTCGCCCTGCCCGGAATCGGGCCGTGGACCGCCGACTACGTCGCGATGCGCGCGCTGCGCGATCCCGACGTGTTCCTCGCCACCGACCTCGGCGTACGCCGCGCGCTCGAGGCACTCGGCCGCGACGGGCGACCGGCCGCGGCGACCGAGCTCGCCGGGCGCTGGCGCCCCTACCGCGCGACCGCGGTCCAGCATCTCTGGGCGAGCCTCGCGGACGCGGCGCCGGTCGCCATGCAGCGGAGGGCGGCATGAGCACCGTCCACACGACCGTCGCCAGCCCGATCGGCGAGCTCCTCCTGACGGGCGACGGCGAGGCGCTGACCGGGCTGTGGATGCAGGACGGCCCGGGACCGCGCCGCACGCCCGCCGGACGCCGGGACGACGCGGCGTTCGACGCCCCGCGCGGGCAGCTGGCCGCCTACTTCGCCGGCGAGCGCACCGCCTTCGACCTGCCGCTGCACCCGAGCGGCACGGCGTTCCAGCTGCGCGTCTGGCGCGCCCTGCGCGAGATCCCGTACGGTCGGACCGAGACCTACGGCGAGCTCGCCGCGCGCATCGGGAGCCCCGGGGCCGCGCGCGCGGTCGGTCTCACGAACGGGAGCAACCCGATCGCGGTGATCGTGCCGTGCCACCGCGTCATCGGGGCCGACGGCACGCTGACCGGGTTCGGCGGCGGGCTGGCACGCAAGCGGCTGCTGCTCGACCTCGAGGCCGGCGTGCTTCCGCTGGCGCTCTGAGCGGCCCTGCCCGCGCCCCGCTCGCTCGCTACCCTCTCGGTCCCCGTCGCTCGACGACGACCTCACGGAGGGGTGCCGGAGTGGTTGAACGGGGCGGTCTCGAAAACCGTTGTAGCGGGTAACCCCTGCTACCGAGGGTTCGAATCCCTCCCCCTCCGCTTTACCTGCATAGCAGGTGATTTCGACGCGGTTCGCCGACTTCACCACAAGTCGGCGATCGCTCGTTTGGGACAGTTTGGGATAGTGATTCTCGGGACTCACGCAGGTCTCGTCGAGGGTCGCGAAAATGGTGACGGGGCGGTCAAGGAGACCTGTCCCTCGTGAGCTCGGGCGCGTGTGGTCGCGATCGTGACCGGCTCGTTGCCGGCTCCTGCCTCTTCGTCGAGGCTGTCGCACAAATCGATCGGCCGGACGAGTCCGCTTTGCCGGACATCAGATCGGGCTCGGAGTTTGCCGTCGCCGTTAGGCGCGGGTAGGCGACGTCGCCTTTCTGGGCTCTCGCTCAGGAACGGACTTGTGCGCCACGCTCGATGGCAGGCGGGGGCGACGGAGCACTGGCGGGAGAACAGGGGTCACACTGTGTGACCGTGGAGAGAGTGCTCGATGACACTGCCGGCGCGCCCATCAACACCAAACTTCCAGTACCGGACGGACGGGAGGCGGTGCTCACGAACACGCGCCCGTTGACCTCGGCGAGGTCGACGCGCCGACGAATGCGTCAAGGGCGCCGACGACATCGTCACGGTCGACTCCGAGGTCGAGCGCGAAGTGATTTCGCGTTCCAGCGGGGATGCAGGCGTACGGGAGGGCAAGCTCGGCGGCGATCGCGGCGACGATCGCCTGTGAGCCATCGCCGCCGGCCATCGCCAGCGCGTCGGCGCCGCCGGCGACCGCGTCGCGCACCAGTTGCTCGAGGTCACTGCCCGCCGTCAGCTCGATCGGCTCGATTCCTCGATCCCGCGCCTCATCAGCGAGGTGGAACTCCACCGCCTTACCGCCGCCGGACTTCGGATTGAAGAACAGAACCGGACGGGTCGGGTCCGCAGCGCTCGGAAGCGGCAGATGAACGGCGAAGGCGGCCTTCGTCGCGATCACGGTCGCAAGCGCCGCCGCGCCGATCACGATCGCCTCCGCGAGCCCGGAGTCCAGGACGACGACCAGCAGTGCTGCGAGCACGAGCGTCGCTGCACAGGCGAAGCCGGTGATGCGCGGGGCGCCCGTGCGGATCAGCCCGTACCACCCCGCGACAGCGGCGCCGATCAGGAGCCCCGCGAGGATCGGGCCCCGAGGGAAGCTGGCGATCACGGAAGCGACGACCGCCGCGAGCGTCGCTGCCGCGAGCAGGACGGCAAGGATCGCTGCCGGCCGCGGGCTCATCATCAGATCACGCGCACTTACGCGCCCGCACGACCCCAGGTCAGTTCGATCTCAAGCTCGGTCTCCTGCTCACCGATCTCGAACTCGACCTTGAGGTCCACTTCGCTGGGGACCTTCGCGACGATGCGCATTCCGCCGCGCTCGAAGACAACGTCGTTCCCCGACGCGAGCTCGTCAGCGATCGCGCGCAATCGCGCGGCGGCCTCCTCGCGCGAGACACGATCCTTCACCTTGAGCTCAAGCAAGTCATCACCCATGTCCGGCTCCTGCCTTTCTCTCGTTGTGGAACGGACGACCGATCGATCAGCCCACTCGCGGCGCCGCCGACCTGGTACGGCCATCCGGTCTCCCCGCAAAATGACGGGCGGGCCGCGGAGAACGCGAACCACCCCGCTACCAGCTTCTCAAGCGCCGAGGATCTTCTGCTTCTCGGCGTCGAACTCGGCCTGCGTCAGGACCCCGCTGTCGAGCAGACCCTTGAGCTCGCTCAGCTGCGCGTACGGATCGCCCGCCTGCGCAGCCGCGGCAGGCTGCGCAGGAGCTGCAGCCTGCTCCGGCGGCGCCTGTGCAGCCGCGGCCTCCTGCTCGGCCTGCTTGTTCTCGTGGTGCGCGTGCACGGCGGCCGCGCCGCCTGCGACAGCTGCGACACGGCGACGACGCTGACGTCGATCTCGTCCACCAGGCATTGCTCGTCCCTTCGGTTGGGGGAAAGACACAACCTACGCGCCGGCGTGCTCGTCAGACACGGGGCAAAGTACCGGTACGACGCATGAGCCACGGCCGCGGGCTCCTGCTGCATGGGAGGGCAGGAGCATCTCGGCAGGCTGTTCGTCGTGTCTGAGTCGGTCGCGCGGTGCGGCTTGGATGCCAACGGACTGATCGCTGCACATCGCCTCCGCCAACTCAGGAGAGGTACTCGGGCGGGAGCCGCGCTGAGTGTGTCAGAGGTCCAGGGACCGGAGTGGCCGTGATGCCCAGCTGGATCCTCGGGGCGGCGCTGGTGCTCGGCACCAACGCGAGGGCGACCGGCAGGATCAACAGCGCCCAGCGCATCGACAACCAGGAGCGGAGCGGCCCGCCGCTGAGGCTCGTCTCGCCGTTCGGCTCGAGCGCCAAGGTCGCTGGGCACTACTGAGTTCGTGGTGCCCATGTCCGAGCGGTCGCGATTGTCGTCGCCTGCCGGCTGGGCCGCCGTCTCTGCGAGCCCAGCGGTCCGGTCGGTGACGGTCGTGCTGGAGATCTGGTCCGGGTTTGCGCGGGTACGCTCGCGGCGGATGATCGGGCTCGGGATCTTCGCGGCGGTGTTCGCGGTGTACGGGCTCGTGGCGGCGCGTGCTGAGCGCTGGGGCTTGTCGCGCCCGTTCGTGTTCGTTGGTGGCCGGGGCGGTGGTCGCGCTGACTGGCGTGGTCGACCCGCTCTCGTCGGGGAGGCCGACGGGCCTGCTGTTGAGTCTCGCCGAGGTCGCGCTGACGCTTGTGCTGTTCGCCGACGCCTCGAGGGTGAGCCTGGCGCAGCTGCGTCGGCGCGCCGCGCTTCCCGCGCGGCTGCTCGGGCCCGGCATGCTGCTGTCGATGGGGCTCGGCACTGTGCTCGGCCTGTGGCTGTTCGGAGAACTCGACGGCTGGGAGTGTGCGGCGCTCGCGGCGATTCTTGTGCCCACTGATGCGGCGCTCGGCGCTGCTGTCGTCGAGGATCAGCGGGTGCCGCAGCGCATCCGCCAGGCGCTGAACGTCGAGGCCGGGCTCAACGACGGGCTCGCTGTGCCGTTCCTGCTGTTGTTCGTCGCAGGAGCGACGGTGACCGAGGGGTTCGAGCCGGGCTCCTTCTGGGCCACCACGCTGGTGGAGAAGGTTGGGATCGGCCTGCTGGCCGGCGTCCTGGTCGGCGGTGTCGCCGGTGAGCTGGCGCGCCGCGCCCGCGCCGCGTCGCTGGTCGAGCGCGGCGTCGGAGCAGCTGGCGATGGCCGGCGTGGCGATCGCGCTGTTCGTGTTCACCGAGGAAATCGGCGGCAGCGGGTTCATCGCTGCGTTCGTGGGCGGCCTGGCGGCCGGATCGCGCCTGCGCGCCGAGCGCGCACCCGCGCTCGGCTTCACCGACGAGGAGGGTGCCGTCGTCGGCGCGTTCGTCTTCTTCGCGCTCGGGCTGTTCGCGGTCGAGCTGTTCGACCAGGTCACCTGGCAGGTCGTCGCCTACGCGGTGCTGAGCCTGACGATCGTTCGCATGCTTCCGGTCGCCGTCGCCCTCATCGGCTCCGGCCTTCGCGCGCCGACAGTCGCCTTCATCGGCTGGTTCGGACCACGAGGGCTCGCGTCGGTCGTGCTCGCCCTCGTCGTTCTCGAGGAGGACCGCCAGCTGCCGCACGTCGAGACGATCGTCCTAACGACGCTGACCACGGTGATCCTGAGCACGGTCGCGCACGGCCTGAGCGCCGCGCCGCTCAGCAGGCGTTACGGAGCCTGGGCGGCGACGCTCCCGCCCGGATCGCCCGAACTGGACCCCGCGCCCGAGGTTCCCACGCGGCGCTCCGCGCCGCACGGACGAACCGCAGAGCCAGACGACTCGGCCGCGGCCTCAGCACCCACAGCCGCCAAGGCGAGGCGCGAAAGCCGCCGCGGCGACTGACCATCGCTGTGCCTGCCGGACACGCGCGCGACTATCCCAATCACTATCCCAAAGGGCCTCCGAGCACCGCTAGAATCCAGCGTTCATCGACGATCCGCCGCATCCGGTGGCGGGCTAACCGTTGTAGGGGTAACCCCTCTACCGAGGGTTCGAATCCCTCCCCCTCCGCTTTACCTGCATAGCGCTGGCTTCTCCGCTTTGCCGACGAGATCGCCGACTTCACTGCAAGTCGGCGATCGTTCGTTTGGGACAGTTTGGGATAGTGATTCCCGCACCCGACAGAGCTCTCGTCGAGGGTCGGGAGTGGGGCGGTCTAGCTAGGAGACCTGTCCATCCGTGAGCCCGGGGCGCGCGTGTGATCGCGATCGTGATGGGCAGCGTCTCGCAACTGCACCAGGACCTAACTAACAGGTGCGCGGATCGACCGGCTCCATTCCGGCTCCTGCTTGTCGTCCTGCGCAGGTGCAGGCGTCGAGCTGTCGGTCAGGCGTTGGAGTCCTTCGGCGGCAATGCGACCTCGGTGTCCGCTTCGTTGGCTGGTGTCGGACCGTCCGCGAGCGCGATTCCGGTGTCTGGGTTCTCTTCGAGGCTTAGTCGCCGTAGTGCATGGGCGCCGCCGACGATGACGGCCAGGAACACGAGGATGGTCAGGATGCGCCGCGTGGCGGGGACGGGCTCCCAGACGATCAGGAACAGCACGATCAGCACGGCGGCCCCGTAGAGAAGTTCCGGACGGTGCTGCGCGATCGGCGCTAGCTAGCCCGGATCGTGCAGTAGGCCGGTTGTGAGTGACGGCGGGGGTGGGCGCCGCGGTCTTGTGTGAGTGGTGGCGCTGGCGGCGGGCCGCGGGATGTGTCGAGGCGTTCGGGCGGGAACGTCGGGGCCTGTGCGGGGTCGCTGAGGGCGTCGCGGAGCGGCCCGGCGGCGGGAGGTGCGAGGTCGTCGTCGGGGGTGTGCGGCTGGTCAGCGCGCGGCGCTGGCAGCGCGGCGAGCCGTGCGAAGGCGGCGGCGAGCGCGTCGGCCCAGGGCCAGGTGGCCTGCAGGCGCAGGGTCGCGGTGCGGGCGTGAACGCGAGGCGGGCGGCGATGTGCAGCAGCCGGTAGCGCAGCCGCTTGGGCTCGGCGGTGGCGAGCTCGCCGGTCAGCAGCAGGCGTCTGGGTCCAGGCGATCAGGTCGTGGGCGATCAGCACGAGCTTCGAGCCAGACGTGGTTGTGCTCGAAGTCGCGGAACGGCAGGTTCGCAAGGCCGGTGTCCTTGTCGTTGCGGATGTGGTCCTCGACGCGGGCGCGGGCGCGGTGGCGGCGCTCGATGCTCGGCGATGTCGGGGTCGGTCTGGTCGGTGAGGATCGCTTGGAAGCGGTGCCCGTCGTGGTCGGTGAACGACAGCTGCGCGCCGGGGTGCGGGCGCTCGCGGCGGACGATCACCCGCGACCCCGTCCGGCCAGCCGGCGAGGTCGAGCAGGTCGGTGAGCTCGGCGACCTGGCCGTTGGCGCGCTCGCTGCCGTCCTGGTCGACCGCGCAGACCCAGTGCCTGCGTCGGGGATCTGCGAGGATCGCGGCGCGGACCGTCTCGGTCAGGTCATAGCCGACCGAGAAGCGGATGTCGCCCGTCGCGGCCCAGTCCAGCAGCTCGTGGCTGGCGCCCGCGGAGTCGACGCGCAGCAGGATCTCGATCGTCTCGATGTGCTCGCGCGGGATCTGCTCGAGCGCCGCGCTCGGCGACCGCGATCTGGTCGGCGGCGGTGTTCGCGCCGGCGTTGCCGGGGCGCAGCATCGCCGGCCAGCGCCTCGCCGGTCTCGTCGCAGTAGGCGAGCATCGGGTGAAAGCCGAAGCCGCCCTTGAAGTTGCCCGGCCGCGCCCTCCTTGTCGGAGTGCGCGGTGAGCAGCGTCGCGTCCAGGTCGATCGTCGACCCGCTCGGGCGCGCCGGCGAGCTTCCAGACGCGCGCGCGCGCCCGCGCGTGCGCGCGCGCGCAGCGCGTCGAGCACGCCCGGGGTCGCAGGCGATCCGGTCGATCACCCGAAACGCCGTCGAGTCCGACGCGACCGGCCCGAACAGCGCCTGCCTGGTCGCGCACCGCGCGCAGGTCGGCCAGGCAGTCGCCGCCGTCGGCGAGCATCACCGCCAGGTCACGGACCACGCGGCCCGGGTCATGGCCGCACGCGGCGCTCGCGCAGCCCGCCGAGCTCGCGCGACAGCGCCCGCGTCAGCCCGGTCTTGTCGGCGACCTGGGCCAGCAGCGCGCTGCCCGCGTGGGAGACCAGACCCTCTCCGTCCGCCGTGACTTCTACCGTGCAATCAGGCGCCCATCGCGCTGTCACCTTCAAGGTGATCCTCCCGAGTCGGATCTTCGAGCTTCAGCAACCCGAAGAATCCCTGCTCAGGCGGACAGTCCAGCGGCCCCGACCACCGGGGCCGCTACTGCTTCATGCACGATCCGGGCTAAGCGGCGGCGTAGGTCGGCCGCCCAGTGGCTGGGGCCGAGCAGCAGTCCGACGATGATCGCGGGGATCCCGACGAAGATCATCGACCACGCCAGCGTCTTGATCATTTCGGTTCCGATGTCCCACGCCGCGGTTGCCGCGGGACGAACGGCCTCAGTTGCTGCGAGGCTGTCGACGACCGATCCGCCGGCGATCGAGCGGATCGTGAGCGCGGTAAGGCCAGCGACGACGAGCCCGAGGCCTGAAGCGACGAGTGCCTGCGAGCGCCGCCCCTTCGCCAGCCAGATCGCCAGAGCGAACCCCAGGACGATGAGCACGCGCAGGAGCCAGTCGCCGGTCTTGAGGCCCTTGGCGACCGACTGCGCGGTCGAGAGCTGATCGGACTTCATGATCTCGATCTGCCCGGCGTTGGCCGGGATCTTGCCCTGGACGCTCACAGGTATCCCTGTGCGCGCAGCGACCGTCGTGAGGATCAGCGTGATGTCGAGCGCGACGGTGTTGTCGGTCGTGGTGGTGAACTGGCCCTTGTCCTCGATGACGTTCACCAGGCGCTGGTGGGCCTCGCGGTTGGCGTCGGTCCACGCCTGCTGGCCTTTGGACTTTCCAGCGCCTTGTTGGAGACATCTTTGACCAGGCCGCGCGCGGCACCGGCCGCGGGTGCGGCGAGCGGCTGAAGCGCCTCGGGCAGGAAGCCCTGGATCTCGCCTTGCACGTCGACGTTGGCGTAGATCTGCTCGGTGATGAACGTCGCCGTCTGCGCACGGATCGCCGGGTTCTCCAGCAGCTTGGTGCTCGTCTGCGTCCAGTTGTCCGTGTTCAGCAACTGACGGTTTGCCCACACCCCGAAGATCGCCACGGTCCCAGCAGCGTCGTGAGCACCAGCACCGTCCAGTGGGCGATCCGCCGACCCCTCCCTTCCTGCTCGTGGGAGACGACATCCTGCTCGTGCGCATCACTCATGCTCGACTCCTGCTCGCTTGGTGAACTGACTGGTCCGCACCGGGTCCCCTGACCCGGGCTAGTGGCGGCCGATCTCGTCGATGGCGACGGTCAGGGCCAAGAGCAGCGGCTCGTCCTCGCCGGCGGCGATCTCGACCCCGTAGGTGTCGCGCACGCGGAACCACTTCTTGGAGATCGAGGCGACGACGCTGTCGCCGCTCTTGATCTCGTACTCGTGCTGGAGGACGTTGCCCTTGGCCTTGAGGTCCTCGCCGTCCTCGATGTCGATGTCGAAGCGGTCGCGGATCCCGACCAGCGCCTTGTGCACGGTGGCGAGCGTCCTGCCGTCGCGCTCGACCTTCATCTTGTCGCGCACGCTGAGCTTCTTCTCCTGGATCTTGGCGACCTCGTTGCCACTGCGATCTTCGAGCTTGTAGGTGTCGCGGGCGCGCAGCGCCTTGCCGTCGACCTTGTAGACCTTCTCGCCCTGGTCGTCCTCGATCCAGGCGTCGTCGCCGATCGACACGAGCTTCTCGTGCATCTGAAAGCGCTGCCCCTGCTGCACGTCATCGTGGTGGCGAAGGAGTCCCATGGTCGTGTCCTCTCGGTGTCGATGTCAGGTGTCGGCGGTTGAGGCTTCAGGAGCCGTGTGTGGGCGTGGCCGCCGTGAAGTCGCCGCGGCTGCGGAACACGACGAGCACGGCGATGGCGAGGTAGCCGAAGGCGGCGACGGTCGGCGCAATGAGGCTGAGCAGGACGATCGCTGCGTAGAAGCCGATGCTGGGCGCTGACTGCCGCGTGATCGCAGCGACTTCGGCGTCCGAGACGTCCGGGTTCAGCAGGTCACGGTGGGCGCCGATGTGACGCCACATTACGGTGATGACGATCGAGACCGACAGCAGGACCAGCCCGTAGAACATGACGGCCTGGCGCTCACCATGTCCGCTGTCGACGGCCTCCGCGACGAGCTTGGTCGGGAACGGCAGGAAGGAGGTGAGCATCAGCAAGAGCAGGTTCAGCCGCGTGATGACCCCGTCCGCGAAGGCGAGCCGGCGGAACATCCCGTGATGCACCAGCCAAATCGCCCCGATCGTCGTGAAGCTCGTCACGTAGGCCAGATAGGACGGCCACTGATCGGCGATCCCGCGCCACAAGTGCTCGAAGTCGGCCTCCGGGACGCCGAGCTCCAAGCACCAGCAGCGTGATGGCAATCGCCATCACACCGTCACTGAACGCCTCCAGCCGGCCGGTCTCCCAGCGGTCAGACATACGCCCTCCATGGCGACTGTGACTTCTCTGGCCCGCCAGTCCTGCTCATCGCACCGGGTCTCAGCTTGTCCACGATCGGTGCCGTCAGCCTGCGATGGCCTTTGCTTTGATCTGGTCGAAGTCCTCCTGGGTGATCGTGCCGGCGTCGAGCAGCTTCTGCGCGGTGTCGATCTCGCTCGCGGCGCCGCCCGTTCCGGCGGCCTGGCGGACCTGCTGGTCGAAGGCGGCCTGCGCGGCCTCCTGGCCCTTCTGGTTTCGCTCAGCGATCCCGTTGTGGTAGGCGATCAGGTACACGAGCGCCCCGAGCAGCGGGATGAAGATGATGAAGATGATCCACAGGGCCTTCGCGAACCCGCCGATGTCGTGGCGGCGGAAGATGTCGGAGAAGATCGCGATCGCGATCCAGATCCACATGATGAACGCCATGAAGATCAGCATCGACCACAGGATGCCCATGAACGGGTAGTCGGTCGCAAACGGCACGGTCATCTCGATCTCGTTTCGGAAGAGTTGCGCGGAGGACTGGATGAGACCCTAACGACACGGTGTCTACAACCGTAGTCCGTACGGTGACCGCGTCCCGGCCGGATCTGACTAGGTGAGAGCGTCGCGGCCGTAGACGGTGCGCGCCCAGATGAAGCGCAGGGTCCGCGTGACGGCCGCAACCCGATCGGTGGGCGGGCGGCCGAGGCGCTCGGCAAGAACGCTCGCGTTCGTCAACAGCAGGGCGTGCGCGACGTGCACCGGGTCGGGGACGGTGGCTCGTCCTGCGCGCTGCTCAGCCCGCAGGCGGCGCGCGACGGCGTCCATGAAGTTCTGCAGCAGTGTGTGGCGGTAGTACTGCTCGACCGCGGCGTCATGGAATGAGGCTGCGTGCGCGGCGCTCAGCACGTGCCCGTGCTGCGCGTAGATCGCGGCGACGCCGTCGAGTGCCTCGCCGAGGAGCGGCGGATGCCCGGCGTCCAGCCAGGGTTGCGTGACCTGCATCATGTCGCTCTCGATGCGCTGCAGCAGGCGCATGACGAGCGCGTTGCGGTCGGCGAAATAGTTGTAGAAGCTCGACCTGCGCATGTCCGTACGGTTCATGACCTCCTCGACGGTGAGGCTGCGAAAGTCGGTCTCGCGCAGGAGGTCGTCCGCAGCCGCGAGGATCACCGCCTGCGCCCCCTCGGGGGCACGGCGAACCCGCTTCGGCGCTTGTCGCGGCGCGTCCCGTGTCCGTGTCGCGCGGCCGGCCTGCGCCGGCCGGGAACCCGACCGGCGCGCCTTGGGTCCTGGAGCCATGCCGCGCGGGGGTTAGGCCTGCTCGCCGGCGTCGAGTTCGGCCTCGAGCGCGACGATCACGACGCCGAGGGCCTCGGTGATCTTCGCGGCGGCGGACAGCGTCCGCGCGGTGCCGATGATCGGCGCGACCGCGATCAGGATGTCTTGCACCTGCTCGACCGTGACGCCGGCGTCGACGGCAGCGCCGACGTGCATGAGGTAGGAGCTCGCGGGTGCGTCCACGGCGGCGAGGGCCGCGATGCGCGCCGCGACTAGGCCGTTGTCGTCCAGGCCGCAGCGGGCGATCGACTCGGCGGTCATGGCGGCGAGGGTGTCCAGAACAGGAGTCTCGGACGGCGTGGTGCTCATGAGGTCCTCTTTCGGTTCGGGGGCGACTCAGAAAACGCTACTGACGCGGCGTCTACAACCGTAGTCCCTACGGTTGGGGGCTATCCGCCGATGGCTCTACCGTGCGGCGCCATGAATGCGACCGCGACCGCCGACGCCGTCGAGGCTGAAGCGAATCCACGGCTCTCGCTGCTCCTGGCGATGGCGATGTTCGTGCTCGTCGTCGACACGTCGCTGATGAACGTCTCGATCTCCGCGGTGGTCGATGATCTCGATACGACGGTGAGCAGCGTCCAGTCGGCGATCGCGCTCGAGGCCCTGGTCTCGGCTGCGTTCATCCTGATCAGCAGCAAGGTCGGCGACCTCATCGGCCGCAAGCGCGCCTACGTCCTGGGCCTGATGGCGTACGCCGATCGGGGCCCTGGCGATGACGCTCGCCCAGAGCCTGACCGCGATCATCGTCTTCTGGGCGATCATCGGCGGCCTGGGTGCGTCGCTCCTGCTGCCGGCGATGCAGTCGCTCATCCACGGCAACTTCGATGGCGACGCGCAGAAGAAGGCGTACGCGCTGATAGGTGCGGCGGCCGCGATCGCAGCCGCCGTCGGGCCGCTGGTCGGAGGGTTCGTCACGACGTACCTGTCGTGGCGGGTCGGGTTTCGGCTCGAGGTCGTCGTGATCGCGGTCGTGTTGTCGCAGATCAGACTCGTTCGCGACGTCCAATATACGGAGGCGCGGCAGATCGACCAGGTCGGTGCGGTCCTCTCGGTGATCGGCATGGGCGGCGTCGTGCTCGGCATCCTCGTCTGGCAGGAGGGCGGCGACTACGTCGTGCTGCTGATCTCGATCGGCGCGATCGCGCTCTATGCGCTCGCCCGCTGGCTCGTGCGACGTCACCAGGAGGGCAAGGTGACGGTGCTCGACCCGGACCTGTTCCGCTCGCCTTCCGGGGTCAGAATCCGGCAGATGCTGCAGAACATCACGCTCGGCGGCGCGATGATCGCGCTGCCGATCTTCCTGCAGATCAAGCTCGAGTACAACGCGATGCAGACCGGCCTATCGCTCGCGCCGCTCTCGCTGACGATGTTCGCGGTCGCGATCCTCGCCGGCCGCAAGGCGGGCAACCGGCGCCCCGCCAAGATCATCCGCACGGGCTTCGCGCTGAGCACCCTGGGCATGGCTCTGCTGATCCCGATCGTGCCCGAAGCGGACTCCGGCTGGTACCTCCTCGTCCCGCTCGTGATCGCCGGTGCGGGACTCGGTCTGCTGGTCTCGCAGCTCAACAACTA